>CP083650.1:0-2545000 GCA_020099315.1 Citrobacter europaeus | reverse complement strand
GTATAGGAAGGGAAGTAGCCAAAGCCGCCGTCGGTCCAGTGAATATCCTGCATACAACCGTTACGATAGTTTCCGATCGTTGACAGCCCCAGCCAGGCCTGCATTTTCTCATTCCACAATGCCGGGATATCATCCACTTCAATATCGCCATTGATGAGCGCGCGTTCGATTTCATAACGCAGGATCACGTGAGCGGGATAGCTCACCTCGTCGGCATCAACACGAATAAACCCGGGTTTAACCTGCTGGTTCCAGGCGATGAAATTGCTTTCTTCAAATGCAGCCTGATCGCCAAAGTGGCGCGTTACAGCAGGAATTAACCGTGTCAGAAAGGCTTTACTGCGTCCCAGTTGCATCTCGAAGAACAGACTCTGGGACTCATGAATGGCGGTTGAACGTGCCAGAGCGATAGGTTGCCCTAACCAGTTACGTGGCAAATTTTGCTCATAGCGGGCATGACCGGTTTCATGAATCACGCCAAACAGTGCGCTGAGCAATTCATTTTCATCATAGCGAGTGGTAATACGAACGTCTTCAGGCACGCCGCCACAGAAGGGGTGTGCGCTGATATCCAGTCGGCCAGCCGTAAAGTCAAATCCCAACTGCGCCATCGTTTCAAGCCCCAACTCTCGCTGGATAGCGGTTGGGAAGGGGCCAACCGGGGGGATGAGCGACTGCTGAGACTGTTTTGCCACCACCTTGTTTAGCAGATCGGGCAGCCAGCTTTTTACATCTGCAAACAGGACATCCAGTTGGGCGCTGGTCATTCCGGGCTCAAAGATGTCCAGTAGCGCGTCATAAGGCGAACAGCCTTTTGCGTCTGCGCGAAGTCGGGCTTCTTCGCGGCTGTACTGCACGACTTCTTTCAGGTTTTCGGCAAATCCTTCCCAGTCATTCGCGGGTCGCTGACTACGCCAGGCATGCTCGCAGCGGCTTCCCGCAAGAGATTTTGCTTCTACCAACGATTCGGGCAATAGGGATGCCTGATGATGTAGCCGCGACATTTCGCGAAGGTTCGCTTGCTCAACATCGTTGAGATCTTCCTGTTGCGCTGCGGCGATCCACGTTGCCACCTTCGGGTCGGTTAACAGCTGATGCTCAAGCACGCTCAGCTCGGCAAGCGCTTCGCCGCGAGCTTTGCTGCCGCCTGATGGCATCATGGTAAACATGTCCCAACTGGCTATTGCCGAGAGGTGGGAGAAGCGAGAGAGCCGCAGGAACGTGCGGGTGAGCTGATGGTAATTATCATTGTTACTCATTTTTTGTTCTCGTTCTGCTTAGGTGTAGTGAGAAGTTTACCGTGATTTATACACGATTTATGCACCCATCTTAGCGGCTACAGAAAAGAAGGCTACCTGTGGAGAAAAAACAGTACGCTTAGTTTTCTTGTTCATTCAGTCATCTGTTTTGCATCGCGCTTAAGGTTCCATGACACACCGTGCCGTGTTCCTGGCTTGCTTGTCGTCATAACTGCGTGAAACTGTTGGTGCCCCCCCGTGTGCACTCATGGACTGGGAGCGTACCACTCTGTCGTTCTTATATTTATCGTTATCAGCCCAATAACCTGTCTCCTGATAAATATCACGCGTCCACTCATCTCCGTTGCTGGCTAGATCATAGAGCCCAAGTGGGTTTGGAGGAAACTTCCCCACGGACATCAGTTTATATTGCAACACCGAATAGTCTGTTCGCTCTTTGTCAGTTTCCAATGGTACATTCTTTCCGGGTTCTACGATGCCGGTGTCCGTGGGGTAGAGAATAAACTGGCCTCGGCTACGGGCAGCATATTCCCACTGTTTTTCGGTAGGTAGATCCATTGTCTTCCCAGTTGTTTTGCCCAACCAGTGACAATAATCCCGCGCTTCTTGCCAGGTGAGTAAAACCGGGACACGGTCCTCTTTCAGTTCTTTTTGATTTGGATCGGTGACCTCTACAGGATCTTTGCCGTTGACTTGCGTGTAGATAGCATAATCCCCGTAAGTAACCTGATATTTTGTCATTGAAAAATTATCAATGGTAACTTCTCTCAGTTCTAAAGGGTAATTGAACCGCAGTTCGGCATAACGTTGTTTGCCATATTCAGTATCAAACTTACCAAAGTAAAATGAGCCACCCTTAATCTCGATCATATCGGCCTGGGTTTGCCTGACCAGGCCGTTGGTATCGTTGGTTGAAAATATTGAGCCAACACGGGCGAACAGTCGGCTGACGTTATCGTGCAAAGCATCAGAAAATAACAGCCATGGCAACAACGCGGCGATAAGAAATGAAATCCATAAATATTTTTTACTCATGAGTCGCTATCCTTTGCGAATGATTAATAACGCAGCGGGCCGTGTAAGAACTGGCGGAGTCAACAGAAGCAGAAACGGCAGCATAATAACGATCGTGCACAGTCACGCCAAAACCTGATGAATCAGCATTGGGTTGATAAGGGCGTAAGACTTTCGCAGGGCCTTCACTGTCTAAATACCCTATTGCCGGTCCTTTGGGGTCAATGAAAGGACCGGTGCCGGCAGGTTTGTCTCTCGAATACCAGTCATTAACCCACTCGAGGCCATTGCCGGAGAGATCGTATAATCCAAGTGGCGAAGGTGGAAATTGTCCAACAGGAGTGAGAAAGCCGTCCTTGATTGCTTGCCTCATTTCGAAAGAAGAAACATTAACTCCGGGTTCTATTGTATTATTGTCGGTCATAAACCCAACGTACTGACCACGATTTCTTGCGGCATATTCCCACTGTGCTTCGGTGGGTAACGCAACAGGCAAATCCGTTAACTTCCCTAACCACTGACAATAATCATTAGCCATATTCCAATTCAGGATGGCAGGAAGATTGCCATGTTGATGAATTTTCTCCCAGCGTTCAGAATCAAAACGGTCATGATGCGGATTGATAAATTGATCATTATCAGCCTGAAAAGTATCAAAATCACGGTTGGTGATTTTAAACTTTAACAGTGAATAATTACTTAACTTGACCTGATAGACAGGAGCTCCAGCGCACTGAGAAAGCGTTGGCGCATAATTATCACAGTTATCCGGACCCATAGTAAATTCGCCGCCCTCAATAAAAATGGCGTCATTCGTGATGCTTTGCTTAATAAGTGATTTGTTCTTTTCGACAGTTTCCGGCGTCATCAAGGCGGTGACAGATGAGGAGGGGCCTTGTGTGTGCTTCCGATAAAGCCCGTCAAGCCAAATAGCGCTTTTATATAAGCCGTTGCTGTAGAACATTTGCGTCAAAAAAACGAAGAATAATAAGAATATAATACCGCACCTCTTAAGAATGCGGCTAAAACTGAGCCTTTTCATCATGAAATCCTTTTCCTGGTTCATCTGATCAAGCTCAGGATAACATACTCAAGACACGACGAATTCCGAAAGTAGGTTGCGAAATGCCTTCTTGTCCGCCGCTGTTAGTTTTTCAGGATGGTGAACCTGTTGAATGTCTGAGAAAGCTGATGGTAATTATCATTGTTACTCATTTTTTGTTCTCGTTCTGCTTAGGTGTAGTAAGAAGTTTACCGTGATTCATTCACTTTTCATAAACACACCTTTATACCTGGTTTTCCGTAACAGCTTTTTATAGCGAAAAGCCAGCAACACGACAAAACAAATGGCGTAGATAATGGGGAGCGGTGATAACACTTTTACCGACCACAGGTAATGCAGCGGTAGCAAAATGGCGGCCAGGTAGACGTAGTTGTGCAACGTTTGCCAGCGTTTGCCCATTTTACGTTGCGCGGCTTGCGTGGAGGTCAGCGTCAGCAGGAGTAAGATAATCCAACCCGTCATGCCCAGCGTTAGCCATGGGCGTGAAACCAGTTCATGTCCTAGCAATCCCAGATTTTGCATACCCAACTCCAGCAGCGCATAGCTGAGCATATGCAACGTAGCCCATGCAAAGCACCACAAGCCTAACAACCGTCGGGTGCGAAATAACAAAGGCTGCTTTGCGTATCGTGCGAGCGGTGATACCAGCAGGGTAGCCAGCAAAAACTTCAGTGCGGTGATGCCTGTAAAGTGCTGGATATCTTTTCCCGGGTCGGCCCCCAATCCGCCATGCTGTGTGGCCCAGAAGAGCCACAGCAGGGGTAAAAAACCGGCGAGATGCAGCAGTACTTTCAGGCCGGTTATCTGTTTTGCGGTTAGCCTCACTTAAAAGTACTCCCGTAGATCCATACCCTGATATAAAGAGGCCACCTCATCTGCATAACCATTGAAAGGCAATGTGGGCTGTCGCTGTACATCGAGAATGCCACCCGAACCGATAAAACGCTCTGTGGCCTGAGACCAGCGAGGGTGATCGACCTGCGGATTTACATTGGCGTAAAAACCGTATTCGTTCGGCGCTGACATATTCCAGGTGGTCGGCGGCTGCTCGCGCGTGAGCTTAATACTGACTATCGATTTAATGCCCTTGAAGCCGTACTTCCAGGGTACGGTCAGGCGTATCGGCGCCCCGTTTTGCGGCGGCAACGCTTTGCCATACACGCCCACGGTCAGCAGTGTCAGTGGGTGCATAGCCTCATCCAAACGCAGACCTTCAACATAGGGATATTTCAACCCACCACCAATGAAGCGATCTTTCTGGCCGGGCATTTCATCAGGAGCGTAGCGAGTTTCAAAGGCGACGTATTTGGCGTGGCTGTTTGGCTCAACCAGCGCCAATAATTTATGCAAAGGAAAACCGACCCATGGCACAACCATCGACCATGCCTCAACGCAACGCATCCGGTAAATACGCTCCTCTAATGGAAAACGAGTGGTCAGCGCATCATGATCCAACGTTAACGGTTTGTTCACTTCACCGCTGATGGTCAACGTCCAGGGATCGGTTTTCAGGCTACCGGCATTAGCGGCAGGATCGGCTTTATCCAGACCAAACTCGTAGAAATTGTTGTAGCCCGTCACTTTGTCTTCCGGCGTCAGGGGCAGACTGTTTTGCCAAAGCTCGGGTTTTGTAAACCCGAGTGGTTTGCCCGCCGGTGCAGGCGGACGATCGTTGCCTTTAAACCAATTTAACAAACTGGCTTGTGTCGGGGCAGACAACGACGCCGCCGCCGCGCCTATCCCAAGTGCTTTGAGGATCTGTCGTCGTTGCATAAAAAATACTGACTCGGCTGTAACATCAGCTTCCCGAAGTGGACGTTTTTTCAGCATAACGTTTCCTTTTTATTTTCATAGTAGGGAAAACAAAGCGACGTTTCCCTGTTGATGTCTGGCGTGTCGATAACGACATACTGTGCGCCTGCGTATCCCAGGATCCTCACGAAAAGTTAAAAATTTTGTGATAACTTCCGCCCCTTGCCTGAGGTAAGCTTTCAGCATGATGAGAGGGGGATGACACTGATGGCTGGCGCAAAAAAGATATTTTTGGTGGAAGATGACAGCGATATTGCCGCACTTTTGCAACTGAGCCTGAAGGATGAAGGGTACGAAATTATTCATGAGGCTGATGGGGCACGAGCGCTTGAGCAACTTGAGAAGCATGTCTGGGATGCCGTTATCCTCGATTTGATGCTGCCGGGCGTGGACGGTCTGGAGATTTGTCGTCGGATCCGTCAAATGAGCTTCTATCTTCCGGTCATCATTATCAGCGCTCGTACCAGTGAAACTCATCGCGTATTGGGACTGGAAATGGGGGCTGATGATTATCTGGCCAAACCTTTCTCGGTGCTCGAGTTGATGGCCCGAGTGAAAGCACTGTTTCGCCGTCAGGAGGCTATGAGTCAGAACCTGCGTATGGAAGCGGGGATTATCACCCTCCATGGCGTAGAGATTGATCCATTAGCCCGGGAAGTCCGCCAGCACGGTAAATCGCTTGATTTAACGCCGCGTGAATTCGATCTGCTCTATTTTTTCGCTCGTCATCCAGGGGAGGTCTTTTCGCGTCAGGCGCTGTTAGATCAGGTGTGGGGCTATCAGCACGAAGGATATGAGCATACGGTGAACAGTCATATCAATCGCCTGCGGACCAAAATTGAAAAAGATGCTGCGGAGCCGGAAATTATTCTCACGGTTTGGGGACGGGGCTATAAGCTTGCTGCGGTTAACACGGAGCATCAGCCATGATTTATCGCCTGTCGCTAAGCCAGCGCCTGACCCTTGTCTTTACCGCCATTATGCTGATTTGCGCTGTTACCGTCAGCGTTGTCCAGATCCGCAGCAGTAAACAGTATGGCGACGCCATGGTGCAGAGACTTTCACTGGAGCTGGCGAGCAAAATTGTCAAAAGTGAGTCGCTTATTGATGCCAGTGGTCAGGTTAATCGCCAGATCTTAAAAGGACTTTTTAATCACCTGATGACGCTCAACCCAAGCGTGGAGCTGTATCTGGTCTCTCCGTCAGGTGAAATACTCGCCGATGCCGCCCCGCCCGGGCATATTCAGCGACAGAAAATTAGCGTACAGCCGATTCAGGTTTTCCTTAATTCGGATGAACTGCCCGTATACGGCAACGATCCGCGCAGCAGCCAACAAAAAGTATTCAGCGCCGCGCCAGTTTTATTGAACGGTGAGCTGCATGGCTATTTGTACATTATTTTGCAGGGCGAAGACCTGAATACGCTGGCGAATACCGCCTGGCAAAAAACGCTCTGGAATACCGTGGCCTGGACGTTAATACTGGTTTTATTAGCCGGCGCAATCGCTGGATTCCTGGTGTGGCGATGGGTGACGAACCCGGTGAAAAGACTGACAGGACAGGTGGTTAAACTGGAGCAAGACAGCATTAGCGTCATCAAACAGCTGGCGCAAAAAGATCCCGAACCGGCACCGGCGAATGAAATAGCATTGCTGAACAATGCGTTTATCGAATTAGCGCAGAAAATTGCCCTGCAATGGGATTTATTAGCGGATAGCGATCGTCAGCGCAGAGAATTTATAGCCAATATTTCGCACGATTTACGTACGCCGCTGACTTCCCTGCTGGGATATCTGGAAATGCTGTCGCTGAAAGCCGATACCATGACGCCGGAGGAAAATCGGCATTATCTTAGCATCGCGCTGCGCCAGGGACATAAGGTTCGCCATCTGTCACAACAGCTGTTTGAACTGGCGAGGCTTGAGCATGGCGGTATAAAACCGCAGCGTGAACGATTTGCTATTGGCGAGCTGATCCAGGATGTGGCGCAGAAGTTTGATCTCCCTGTTGCTACGCGTCATTTGCAGTTGCATCTTGAGGTAATGGGACCGCTACCGCTGGTGAATGCAGATTTGTCGATGATGGAAAGAGTCGTGACGAATTTGCTGGATAACGCTATCCGTCATACGCCTGATGGGGGTGAGGTGCGGTTGAAAGTCTGGCGTGATGCAGACCGCCTATTAGCAGAAGTGCAGGACAGTGGGCCAGGAGTAGAAGAGGCTGTACGAGAAGTATTATTTCAACGCCCGACCGCGTTAATTCCCCGTGAGCAGCGGGCAGAGCGCGGCGGACTGGGTTTACTGATTGTGCGTAGAATGCTCGAGCTGCATGGGGGGGATATCAGCCTGGCTAATTCCACGGCTGGGGCCTGTTTCCGTTTTTCATTGCCGCTGGCGGATTCTCCACTAAATAGCTGACGATAATGTTCTGGCGATAAGCGCTATACCGCAATCCTCGTGTGAACCCGTGGCCATTGCGTAAAAGTTGGTAGGTTGTCAGTGATAATGAGAATTTTTATCATATATCGATAATTCATCAACTTATCTTTGATAAGCGCAAGGAGATCGTATGTCACAGGATGCCGACAACCTGTATATCGTCAGAACCAAAGCGGTTGCTGGCTGTTTTTCCATGTTTTTACTGATGTTTGGTCTCACGTTTACCCCGTTATTTTTCCCCGCGAGCCAGACACTGCTTGCCAAAGGGCTACTTTTTCCGCTGCTGTTTGCGCTGGAATTTGTTGTGCTGGTTCCGCTGTATTATTTCTTCTTCAGAAAAAGAGAGGGGTTGGGCAAAGGAATTTTCAACGCCAGGTGGTTTACCATTTTGTTCGTGGCGCTGTTGTTTATTCAGCTCATCCTGCCATGGATTCTGGGCCTCAGACAAACCGAAGCGTGGGTGACCAGCCAGATATCCCTAAACAGCTACGCGCTGTGGTTATCCACTCTGACTCTGATATTTATTGCGCCAGTTTATGAAGAAATTGTTTTCAGGGGCTGTTTATTCAACGCATTCCAGTACTGGTTCAATAATAAAACCTGGCTGTCGTCGGTGGTGGTATCGGTCATTTTTGCCATCATGCATACACAGTATGTGGATTTGCGCACGTTGCTGATGTTGTTTCTTGTGTCGCAGGTTTTGATCATCGCCAGACTGAGAAGTAACGGGCTGTTGATGCCGGTTATGCTGCATATAGTGATGAACGGGACGGTTATTGCCCTGCAAATGGCGGCTCAGACGTTACAGCCTGGTTGATGAAGGTGATGCCCGGAACCCGGGCATCGTAGATTAAACGTGCAGACGATGGTGCAGACGTGTGCCGACCAGCAATGCCAGCACCAGCATCAGGGCGATAAATCCACCCACGCCGTTCCAGCCGTAGCTGTGCCAGAATACGCCGCCCAGCGTACCGGCAATGCTTGAACCCAGATAATAGCTGAACAGATACAGGGAAGACGCCTGACCTTTAGCGCGTTTTGCCCGCGGTCCAATCCAACTGCTTGCCACAGAGTGCGCGGCAAAGAACCCGGCTGAAAAGAGCAGCATCCCGGCAAAGATCAACCACAGCGAAGTGAACAGAGTCATCAACAGTCCAGCCAACATTACGCCGGTTGAAAAGAGCATTACCGGGCCACGTCCATAGCGGGTAGTCATAGAACCCGCTTTCGGCGAACTCCAGGTCCCGGTCAGATACGCTACGGAAAGCAGGCCGACCACCGCTTGGCTGAGTTCCCACGGAGAGAGCATCAGACGGTAGCCGATGTAATTAAACAGCGTGACAAACGACCCCATCAGTAAAAAGCCTTCCGCAAACAGCAGCGGCAACCCTCTGTCGCGCCAGTGCAAACGAAAGTTGATAAACAACGTTTTCGGGCGTAGCGACGTTGGTCTGAAATGACGTGATTCCGGTAAGATTTTCCAGAACATCAGCGCGGAGGCGAGGGCAAAACACCCAATCGCCGCCAGCGCGATACGCCAGTTAAAAAAGTCGGTAAAAACGCCGCTGATCAAACGACCACTCATACCACCAATTGAGTTACCGCTGATATATAAGCCCATTGAAAAGGCGACGAAGCTGGGGTGAATTTCCTCGCTCAGATAGGTCATTCCCACTGCCGCCACGCCGCTGAGCGAAAGCCCTATCAGCGCGCGCATGATTAAAATACCGTGCCAACTGGTCATCATCGTCGAAAGCAACGTACAGCAGGACGCGAGCAGTAGCGCCGTAACCATTACCGGCTTGCGGCCTATCGCATCGGAAAGTGGACCGGTAAACAGTAAACCGATCGCCAGCATCGCCGTTGAGATGGAAAGCGAAATACTGCTGCTGGCAGGAGAGACTCCAAACTCGTTTGAGAGCACTGGTAGTATGGGTTGCACACAATAGAGGAGAGCAAAAGTCGCCAACCCGGCGGAAAACAGCGCCAGAGTGACGCGCATAAATGGGGATGTTCCGCGTTTGATAAAACCATCCGGCGGGGTAACTATCTGTTCATCAACATCGCTGGTTGGCGCGGTATCGACAGTTGTTGTACGGCTCACTTGAAATCCTTGCTCAATCAAAACTTCTACAGGACTAGCCTTAAGAGTATGAAAATCACAATATTCTGTCTAATATATTAATAATCTCAAATGATATCTTAAAAATATGAATATCGAACTGCGTCATTTACGTTACTTTGTAGCGGTTGCCGAAGAGCTGCATTTTGGTCGGGCGGCGGCGCGGCTGAATATATCGCAACCGCCGCTTAGCCAGCAGATCCAAATCCTGGAGCAGCAGGTCGGCGCCCGGCTTCTGGCGCGGACTAATCGCAGCGTGGCGCTGACCTCTGCCGGAAAGCAGTTCCTGGCGGACAGTCGGCAAATCCTCGGTTTGGTTAATGAAGCCGCTGCCAGGGCTGAGCGGCTTCATCTGGGAGAAGCGGGGGAATTGCGTATCGGTTTTACGTCTTCGGCACCGTTTATCAAAGCGGTTTCAGATACCTTATCCGTGTTTCGCCAAAGCTACCCTGCAGTGCATATGCAAACCCGCGAAATGAATACGCGCGAGCAAATTGCTCCGCTTAATGAAGGAACGCTGGATTTGGGACTTCTGCGCAACACACAGCTTCCTGAAACGCTGGAGCATGAAATCATTCTGCATGAGCCGCTGATGGCGATGATCCCGCGTACGCATCCGCTGGCGCAAAAGCCCGTGGTCACATTGGCGGAACTGGCCAATGAGCCATTTGTCTTTTTTGACCCCCATGTAGGGACGGGGTTGTATGACGATATTCTTGGCCTGATGCGTCGCTATGGACTGAAGCCGACTATCGCTCAGGAGGTTGGTGAGGCGATGACTATCATCGGGCTGGTGGCCGCAGGATTAGGTGTCTCCATTCTTCCCGCTTCCTTTAAACGGGTGCAATTGTATGAAATGTGTTGGATCCCGATAGCGGAGGAAGATGCCGTTTCAGAAATGTGGTTAGTGTGGCCAAAGCATCATGAGCAAAGTCACGCCGCGCAACGCTTTCGGGAACAGCTTCTGGCGGTCGTTAAGGCGATTAATTTAGTTTAAAAATGAGCGAAAATGTGCAGTAAATCACAAGGCTAAGTAAAAAGTTGACGGAAGCCATTGAAGTGCTTCACCATAGCCCGCAGATTATTTCGGAGCGCGAAAATAAAGGGAGTAAGTGGTGGTTGCTGATAGTCAGCCTGGGCATATCGATCAAATTAAGCAGACCAATGCTGGCGCAGTTTACCGCCTGATTGATCAGCTGGGTCCGGTATCGCGTATTGATCTCTCTCGCCTGGCGCAACTGGCGCCAGCCAGTATTACTAAAATTGTCCGCGAAATGCTCGAAGCGCACCTGGTGCAAGAGCTGGAAATCAAGGAAGCGGGCAGCCGTGGGCGTCCGGCTGTTGGGCTGGTTGTTGAAACGGAAGCCTGGCACTATTTATCCATTCGTATCAGTCGCGGCGAGATCTTTCTGGCACTGCGCGATCTGAGCAGCAAACTGGTGGTAGAAGATTGTCTCGAAATGGCGCTGGTCAGTGAAACACCGCTGCTGGAACGTGTTATTACTCAGGTCGACCAGTTTTTCATCCGGCACCAACAAAAGCTGGAACGCTTAACCTCCATCGCCATCACCTTACCCGGCATTATTGATACTGAAAACGGTATCGTGCATCGCATGCCATTTTACGAAGATGTCAAAGAGATGCCGCTGGGCCAGGCGCTTGAGAACCATACTGGCGTACCGGTCTATATTCAGCATGACATTAGCGCCTGGACCATGGCTGAGGCGCTTTTCGGCGCATCGCGCGGCGCGCGCGACGTCATCCAGGTGGTGATCGATCATAACGTGGGTGCCGGGGTGATCACTGACGGTCATTTACTGCATGCTGGTAGCAGTAGCCTGGTGGAAATTGGCCATACGCAGGTGGATCCGTACGGTAAACGCTGCTACTGCGGTAACCATGGGTGTCTGGAAACGATCGCCAGCGTCGACAGCGTGCTCGAACTGGCGCAGGTGCGCTTGAAGCAGTCAATGAGTTCTTCTTTACACGGACAACCGCTGACGGTAGACGCACTGTGTCTGGCGGCAATGCAGGGTGATTTATTGGCGAAAGATATCATTAGCGGCGTAGGGACCCACGTCGGACGCATTCTGGCCATCATGGTGAATTTGTTCAACCCGCAAAAGATATTGATTGGTTCTCCGCTCAGTAAAGCGTCGGATATTCTGTTCCCCACTATTGCTGACAGCATTCGTCAGCAGGCGCTCCCGGCCTACAGTCAGCATATAGTCGTTGAAAGTACGCAATTCACCAATCAAGGGACGATGGCGGGGGCCGCGCTCGTTAAGGACGCGATGTATAACGGTTCTTTGTTGATTCGTCTATTACAGGGTTAACATTTTTTAACTGTTGTACGAAAAATTGCGCTATCTCAAGCTGATTCTCGTCATCATACCTTAGACTTTCTCCACTGTTTTATTTTCCTGATTTATATTTTCAAAGCATAACGGTGGAGTTAGTGATGCTGAAGCGTTTCTTTATTACAGGTACAGACACTTCTGTTGGGAAGACCGTGGTTTCCCGCGCATTACTACAAGCGTTAGCGTCAGGGGGTAAAAGCGTTGCGGGTTACAAACCCGTAGCCAAAGGAAGCAAAGAGACACCTGAAGGCCTGCGCAACAAAGATGCGCTGGTGCTGCAAAGCGTGTCCACTATCGAACTGCCTTACGAAGCGGTCAACCCGATTGCGCTCAGCGAAGACGAAAGTAGCGTAGCGCATAGTGGTCCGGTCAATTACACTCTGTTATCCAACGGTCTCGCAAGCCTCAGCGAAAAAGTCGATCATGTTGTCGTGGAAGGTACCGGAGGCTGGCGCAGTCTGATGAACGATCTGCGTCCGTTATCGGAGTGGGTGGTGCAGGAACAACTGCCGGTGCTGATGGTGGTGGGTATCCAGGAAGGCTGTATTAATCATGCCATCCTCACCGCACAGGCGATTGCCAGCGACGGACTGCCGCTGATTGGCTGGGTCGCGAACCGAATCAACCCGGGGCTGGCGCATTATGCGGAAATCATTGATGTGCTAAGTAAAAAATTACCCGCTCCGTTAATCGGCGAACTACCTTATCTGCCTCGTGCAGAGCAGCGCGAGCTGTCTCAGTACATCCGTCTGTCAATGCTCGGCAGCGTGCTGTCGGTAGATAGAGTCCTGGCGTAACGTTCGCGACAGCACTGACGCCAACACGCAGGCAATCAGCAATCCGGGGAGTAGACGATACTCCCCGGTCATTTCACAAACCATCAGCGTCGACATTATTGGCGCATGCGTAGTTGCTGCCAGCAGCGTGGCCATCCCCGTTAATCCCAGCAAAATGGCAATCTCATCCGGACCCGGAAGCCACAAGCCCCATACCCGTCCCAGCAGCATGCCCACCGACAGACCGACAAACAGCGTTGGCGTGAACACGCCGCCTGGCGCGCCGGATCCACTGCTGGCAAGCACAGCCAGTAATTTGCAGATGAAGATCCCGCTCACCACGGCCAGCAATGGTGGGGAAAGTAAATATGACTGCACCACGCTGTAGCCATTACCCCAGACTGCTGGTGTGAGTAATGACAGCAGGCCAACGATCAGCCCGCCAAGCGCCAGTTGCCACGGGGGCGAGAGTTTAAAGCGTAAAAAAACATTATGACTGGCGGTCATTAACCACATAAAAAGCGGTCCGCAAACGCCGGCAGCCAGACCCGTACTGACGATCATGACGTATTCCAGCACATGCAGCTCCCGTGTGAAGTGCACGGCATACAGCAGCGCATTGCTGTCGCTCAGCACATTGGTGGTGAGCAGAGCGACGACGGCGGAGACCACCACCGGTCCCAATGACGCCAGGATCAACGTGCCGAACAACACTTCGGCAATAAATAAACTGCCTGCCAGCGGAGCATGGTACGCTCCGGCCATACCCGCAGCGGCGCCGCAGGCAATCCATAACTTCCATTCTGTACGCGGGGTAAAACGTTGAGCAAAGCAGGAGGCCGCAAGCGCCGCCAGTAAAATCATGGCGCCTTCACGCCCGATGGCGCTCCCGCTGGCAACGACCAGTAACGAGGCCAGCGATTTCACCAGGCTTGCACTGACGTCAAATTGTCCGTCGGTTTGCAGGGCCTCCATATAATCAGTGGGAGCCTGCGGGCGTAAACGGTTGAACTTTTGCCATCCCCAAAGCAGCAATCCTGCCGCCAGCCCCCCTAATGCAGGCGTCAGCATACGTCTTAAAGGGGAAAGGTTTGTCGCTGCATTGACCAGACTCCCGGTGTCGTTGCTCAGGAACAACCATTCGAGAAGAAACATAGCATGACGAAATCCTGCTACGGCCAACGCAGCAAGGATACCAATCAGCGCGGCAATCAGCAGGCGGCGAAACATGGCGCGCAGGTCTGGATAAGCATGTAAATGATGCATGTGTGGCCAGAGAGGAAGTTTCAGACGCTGTATTTTGCGGCTATTTGACAACAGAAGCAAAAGCTCAGCGTGCGCAACAGGATGCACGACAGGCAGGATGCATCCTGCCTGTCGTGAAATTAACGAAACAGGGGCTTATCAGCTATCGGGATCAGTAACTGCGACTGCCACTGGGCCAGCGTCAGGCGCGCCAGCTCACCCAGCGCCTGGTAAAACGGGTGGTCAGCTTTTTCGATAAATACCTCAAGGAAGCGCGATGACCACGGGAAAAGATGCCAGGCCAGCAGCTGTTCGCACTCGGTGTGGCGTTCGTTCTCAGCAAGCCAGGCTGTCAACAATAGCAGCGAACCAAAGTGATCTTCTGGCTCATTTTGCTGCATGGCAAACTGGATGCCGTTGTCCCGCATCCACTGACGCAGAGCCAGCGTGGAGTCGCCAAACAACACATTTTCACGATCCAGCCAGACGGATCCCCAGGGCGGAGAAGGTAGCGCATACGGACCGACAAACAAGCGTTGCCAGGCCTGCGGCAGAGGCTCATCGGTCTCGGCTTGCAGTTGTGCTGCCAGCGGGGAGAGTGTTGCTTGATCAAGCGGCCATTGCGCCTGCCAGCCATCGGCCCTTAACGCACTGACTACTGCAGAGGCTTCCACGCTGTCTGGCGCATAGTAAAACAGCGCGCCAAGTACGCGCGCTGCGGTAGAAAAGTTGTCACCTTGCGAAAAATGGGTCATGCAAAAAATCCTGAACAGTGCGGGTTACCCCGCACCCAAAAGTTAACCTGCAACAGCCATGCCGACTGTCATATGTAAACCGTAAAACAAACCCCGGCCGATGATTTCACCGCCAAGTACTAAAACCAGGCCCAGCGCCAGTCCGCCGACTGACGGCTCTTTGCGACGGATTAACGGACATATCCAGCAACCCAGACCCGCAGCCAGCAACAGGACACGCCAGACCTGTAAACTGCCATAGTCGGGAACCAACGCGCTGGCGTTTTGTACCGAGCTGTGAATATCACTGAGCGATACACCCTGCAGGACAATAACGGCCACCGCCACCAGCAGGGCCACAACGCTGATACTGGCGAATCTGGCGGCGTTAAAAGAAACACCCGCGGCGCGCAGCAGCAGGGCGGCAAACAGTGGTCCGCTTAGCAACAGTGTCATAAAAAATGCCAGCGTGGTGTAGCCATTATACCAGGTCGGAACGGTATCTATCTGGTAGACGCTGGTCATCGCCAACACAAAAACCAGGCCCAGCAGCATGCCAGCCAGCAGCCAGATTTTACCTAACGCTGCGGGCATTTTACCGAGAAACGCCACCAGCCACCACAGGCCGCCGACGGCGAAAAACAGAGAACCGCTGGCGATTTCATTACTCAGCGCAGATGCGCCGACCCTGTTCAGCGAGTTAAAGGCGCGCAGCGGTGAACCTAAATGCATTACCGAGGCGAGAAAGGCGATGCCCATCACCAGCCACAGAAAAAACATGCTGCGCACGATACGTTGTTTTGCCATTCCGTCTTTAGCGGTCAGCCAGCCATAGCCACTCACTATCAGCGCGCCAGCCACGCACTGGCCGAGCACCGTAAACAGGACCAGCGGCCATTCATGCCATCCATTGCCCATGTTACACCTCCTTCGGATTTGCCAGATAACCCGTGGTATCCCCGGTCGGGCGGCTATTGGCGTTGGGTTTGATCACAATGCTCGGTTTGGTGAAATGCGCGCCCGGCAGCGGAGCGACTGCCGCCAGCTCACCGTGTTTTTTGCGCAGTGCATCAATGGGACCAAAGTCCAGCGCGCGCAGCGGGCAGGACTCGACGCAGATGGGCTTTTTGCCGTCGGCGACGCGGTCATGACAACCGTCACACTTGGTCATATGTCCTTTGGCGGCATTGTACTGCGGCGCGCCATACGGGCAGGCCATGTGGCAGTAGCGACAGCCGATGCAAACGTCTTCATCAACCACCACAAAACCATCTTCACGTTTATGCATGGCTCCGCTGGGGCAAACCTTGGTGCAGGCTGGATCTTCGCAGTGGTTACAGGCAATGGAGAGGTAATAGGCGAAAACATTCTGGTGCCAGACGCCGTTATCTTCCTGCCAGTCACCACCTGCGTACTCGTAAATCCGCCGGAAACTGACGTCGGGGGTGAGGTCTTTGTAGTCTTTGCAGGCCAGCTCGCAGGTTTTACACCCGGTGCAACGGCTGGAATCAATAAAAAATCCATACTGAGTTGTCATGGGTTAGTCCTTATACCTTTTCAACCTGAACGAGATTACTGTGGGATGGATTCCCCTTCGCTAATGGAGAAGGTCGATGCGACGTGAGAATGTTAATGGAACCACCATGATCGATCCGATCGCCGAACATATCGGCATTGAGCCAGGCACCTTGTCCGATAGCTGTGACGCCGGGCAAAATGCGCGGTGTAACTTTCGCGCTGATCAACATCTGGCCATTATTGTTAAACACCCTTACCGTGTCGCCGTTACGAATACCACGTGCATTGGCATCAATGGGGTTTATCCAGACCTCCTGCGGGCAAGCCTGCTGTAAAACATCGATATTGCCGTAGCTGGAGTGGGTTCTCGCCTTATAGTGGAACCCCGTGAGCTGCAGTGGATACGTTTGGCGCTTAGGATCGTCCCAACCGTCAAAGCCTGGGGCATAAGCAGGAAGAGGATGAACAATTTCGTCGTCTTTGAGTTCCCATGTTTCTGCGATGACGGCAAGCCGTTCAGAGTAAATCTCAATTTTCCCTGATGGCGTTTTCAATGGGTTAGCGGCGGGATCTTCCCGGAAAGAACGAAAGGCAACATAGTGTTCTTCGGGACATTTTTTCTTGAATATGCCTGTCGTTTTCATTTCCTCGTAATCCGGCATTTCCGGGTTACGCTCTTTGGTTTTGGCATGAAGGTATTTCACCCATTCATGTTGTGTACGACCCTCGGTGAATTTTTGGTACACATCCGGGCCCAAACGTTTGGCGACTTCACTGAGCATCCAGTAAATGGGTTTACGTTCAAATTTTGGCGAAGTCGCAGGTTGACCAAGGATGACATACCCCATGTTCCCGGCAGACTCGTGGGAGATGAGATCTTCCTGTTCGGTTGGCATCAGGTCAGGCAGCAGGATGTCGCAGTATTTTGCGGAGGCAGTCATAAAATGCTCAATACCGACGATCATCTCGCACTTGCTGTCATCCTGTAAGACTTCATGGGTATGCGAGATATTGCCATGCTGGTTGACGAGCGTATTACTGGCATAACACCAGATAAATTTGATAGGCACGTCCAGCTTATCTTTGCCGCGAACACCATCTCTGGTCGCGGTCATCTCTGCGCCATGATCGATAGCATCCGTCCAGGTAAAGACAGATATCTGCGTTTTAACCGGATTTTCTAACATGGAGAACCATTCCACGCCCAGATCCCACGTCCCTTCACGCATCCCTGAGTTACCACCGTTTATCCCCACATTGCCGGTTAAAACGGAGAGCATCGTAATCGCGCGAGCGGTTTGTTCACCATTGGAGTGACGCTGCGGTCCCCAGCCCTGGCAGATATAAGCGGGTTTCGCTGCGCCGATTTCACGCGCTAAGTGGATAATTTTCTCAGACGGAATGCTGGTAATGTGAGAAGCCCATTCTGGCGTTTTGGCAACTCCGTCTGGCCCATCCCCCAGAATGTATGCCTTATAGTGCGCATTACGCGGTGCACTGGCGGGAAGAGTGGTTTCATCGTAGCCGACGCAGTATTTATCAAGAAAAGGTTTATCGATGAGATCTTCGGTGATCAACACCCAGGCAATTGCCGCAGCCAGTGCAGCGTCAGTTCCTGGTCGAATAGGAAGCCATTCATCTTCACGACCAGCGGCAGTATCGTTATAACGAGGATCGATAACGATCATTCGTGCGTTAGAACGTTCGCGGGCTTGCTCAACATACCAGGTTACACCACCGCCGCTCATACGGGTTTCGGCAGGGTTGTTGCCAAACATGACAACCAGTTTTGTATTGGCGATGTCGTCCGGGCTGTTGCCGTCGTTAGCACCAAACATATAACTCATGGCGGCGCTGATTTGCGCGGTACTATAGCTACCATAGCGACTCAAATAGCCGCCGCATGAATTCATCAAGCGATAGGGGACGTTGGAGTTTGTAATATTCCCACCATCTACACCTGTACCGTACAGCACATGGACCGCTTCGTTGCCGTAATCCTTCAGGATCCGCTGCAAATTACCGCTAATAGTGTCCAGCGCTTCATCCCAGGTGATCCGCTCAAATTTTCCTTCTCCACGCTTGCCTACGCGTTTCATTGGATATTTCAGGCGGTCAGGGTGATTCATCCGGCGACGGATCGATCGGCCGCGCAAGCAGGCGCGTACCTGGTGATTACCATAGGTATCATCGCCCGTTGTGTCAGACTCTACCCAGTAAACGGCATCATCTTTAACGTGCAGACGTAAAAGGCAACGGCTGCCGCAGTTAACGGTACAGGAACTCCAGACAGCCTTCTCTTCAACCGGTTGCATCGCTTGTTGTACTGCCGCGGCAGCGGATCTCATACCAAAGGGTAAGGACAGGCTACCCGCGGCAAGCGCCAGTGAACCGATAGCTGAGGACTTCACTAACGTCCTACGGCTGATGCCTCCGGATTGTTCGGTTTCAGACATAACTCACTCCATTGAAATCATCGCTATATATCTAATTATATAATGAATAAATAGCATGCTAATTGTAGGACGAGTTTACCCATTTATAGGTATGTTTTATTAATGCGTATCAAAGTGTGGGGCGATCTTATTAATGTGTCTCGAAATGGACTTTCAAATACTGACAATACTAAGCCCAGCGCCAGCCCTGAAAACTTCCTCATCGAGAACGTTTCGTCCTCTTTGCAACGGCTGGAATCAATAAAAAATCCATGCTGAGTTGTCATAGGGTAGTCCTTAAACTTTCTCGATCTCGACCAGATTAGTATGCTGTGGATTGCCTTTTGCCAGAGGAGACGGGCGCTGAGTGGTCAAGGTGTTGACGCAGGCGCCATGGTCAATCTTATCGCCGGCCATATTGGCATCGTGCCATGCGCCCTGGCCCATTGCGCTTACGCCGGGCAGGATCCGCGGCGTCACTTTCGCAGGGATGCGCAGTTCACCGCGATCGTTAAAGACCCGCACCATATCGCCATTTGCAATCCCCCGTTTTTGGGCATCGACCGGGTTTATCCACACTTCCTGACGGCAGGACGCCTGGAGAACATCGATATTGCCGTAGCTGGAGTGCGTACGGGATTTGTAGTGGAAGCCAAACATTTGCAGTGGGAAAGAACTGCGTTTTGGGTCATCCCATCCTTCAAACGTTGAGGCGTAAACGGGAAGCGGGCTAATCACTTCATCTTTTTGCAACTCCCAGGTGTTGGCAATCTTCGCCAGTCGGCTGGAGTAAATTTCAATCTTACCCGACGGTGTTTTAAGCGGATTGGCCTGCGGATCGTCGCGGAATTTTTTATAGGCGACAAAGTGCCCGTTTGGATCTTTGCGTTTATAGATCCCCATTTTTTTCAGCTCGTCATAAGAAGGGAGAGCGGGGTCCTTAGCCAGCATTTTCGCGTACAGATACTGAAGCCATTGCTCCTGGGTACGACCTTCCGTAAACCGTTGATACACATCATTGCCAAGACGCTTTGCAACTTCACTCATTATCCAGTAAATCGGTTTGCGCTCGAACTTAGGCGACGTCGCAGGTTGAATAAAAATGAGATACCCCATATTGCCCGCGTAGTCGTTTGGAATGATGTCTTCCTGTTCAACGGTCATTAAATCAGGCAGTAGAATATCGGCATATTTGGCTGAAGAGGTCATGAAGTTTTCAATGACAACTATCATTTCGCATTTCGTGTCGTCCTGAAGGATCTCATGCGTTTTATTGATATCTGAGTGCTGATTGGTGATGGTATTGCCCGCGTAGTTCCAGATAAATTTAATCGGCACGTCGAGCTTATCTTTTCCGCGTACGCCATCGCGGGTAGCGGTCATTTCCTGACCCCGGGCGATTGCGTCCGTCCAGCTAAAACAGGATATCTGGGTTTTGATGGGGTTCTCTGGTAGCGGCATACGTTCAATCGTGATGGTGTAGGTTGATTCTCGTGCACCACTATTGCCGCCGTTGATGCCGACGTTGCCGGTGAGGATTGGCAACATGGCGATTGCGCGTGAGGTCAGTTCACCGTTAGCCTGACGTTGCGGCCCCCAACCCTGACAAATATATGCCGGTTTTGTACTGCCGATTTCCCGTGCCAGTTTAATAATGCGTTCGGCTGGGATCCCGGTGATATGTGAAGCCCATTGCGGAGTTTTGGCAATACCGTCATCACCGTTGCCCAGAATATAGGCTTTGTAGTGTCCGTTAGCCGGCGCGTCGACGGGCAGGGTTTTTTCGTCATAACCAACGCAGTACGTGTCAAGGAATGCCTGGTCGACGAGATCTTCGTTAATCAGGACCCAGGCGATTCCCGCCACTAATGCGGCATCAGTTCCCGGACGAATAGGGAGCCACTCATCTTCACGACCCGCTGCGGTATCAGTATATCGCGGGTCAATGACGATCATCCGGGCATTAGAGCGCTCCCGGGCCTGTTCAAGGAAATAAGTTATTCCGCCGCCGCTCATACGCGTTTCGGCAGGGTTATTGCCGAACATCACTACCAGCTTCGTGTTTTCGATATCGGAAGTGCTGTTGCCTTCGTTAGAACCGTAGGTGTAAGGCATTGCCGCCGCGATTTGCGCGGTACTGTAGGTGCCGTAATGGCTCAGGAAACCGCCATAGCAGTTCATCAGGCGAGCCACCAGCGAGGCATAAGGTGAGGAGCGAGTAATGTTGCCGCCTACAATGCCAGAGGTGTAGTTGATATACACGGCCTCGTTACCGTATTTGTGCACGGTATTTTTCAAACTGGCACTGATGGTATCCAGCGCTTCCTGCCAGGTTATGCGCTCGAATTTCCCTTCACCGCGTTTGCCCACGCGCTTCATTGGGTAATTCAGGCGATCCGGATGATTGATCCGTCGACGAATTGAGCGCCCACGCAAACAGGCGCGAACCTGGTGTTGACCGTAAATGTCGTCTCCGGTCGTATCGGACTCCACCCATACGACTTCGTCATCTTTGACGTGGAGTTGCAGGGCACAACGGCTGCCGCAGTTCACCGAACAAGCACCCCAAACCACTTTTTCTTCAGCAGGTTGTAGCGCCTGTTGTACCGCAGCGGCTGCAGTGCGCATTCCGAAAGGTAACGACAGCCCACCTGCAGCAAGCGCCAGCGAACCGATTGCCGAGGATTTCACTAACGTCCTGCGGCTGATGCCTCCATATTGCTCAGTTTCAGACATAACTCACTCCATTATAGTTATCGCTATATATTAATTTCTATAACGAAATTAATAGCATGCTAATAATGGTTTGAGTTTACCTGGTTATGAGTATGTCATATTAATGCATATCAAACTGGAGTGACCCTCCGCGCACGGAGGGTGTAATTTATTGCGGTTCGGCGACGTGTCCATCCTGTGCTGGGGTTCTATTGGCAGGGGCGTTGCCACTGTTGGTACGGGTATAGAGAATTTTATGTGTGTCGTTTGCACAATGGCCCACGACCAGTGAATCAGGCTGATCGGCCTGATCGTTGGGGACAATGTTCAGCGTAAAGCTGGATTCTGCCACGCCGTTATTAATGATGCGCTGTTCGATATCGCTTTTCACGCGTTCACATGACGCCGGTGCCGCCAGAACCTGCGGGGACGCGACTACCAGTAAGAGCGCGGCAATTCCTGTTATGTATTTCATCATCAGCTCCTTTATTATCGATATAGACTAAGATTAGCATTTCTGGTGTAAATAACTGTATTTGCTAATATGATTGAGAATTATCTTCTTATCCCGGTGAAAAATGTGAAGAAACAGACCCTGTTAGGATTCCTGTGTGTCGTACTGGTCGGGTGTGATAACGCCAAAGGCCTGGATTCCTTTACGCCGGAAATGGCCAGTTTTTCCAATGAATTTGATTTCGATCCTCTGCGCGGGCCGGTAAAAGATTTCAGCCAGACGCTGCTTAATGACAAAGGTGAAGTCACCAAACGCGTTGTCGGTACGCTCTCACAGGAAGGGTGCTTCGATACGCTTGAGTTGCATGATATCGAAAACAATACCGGTATGGCGCTGGTCCTGGATGCTAACTATTATCGGGATGCCGAAACGCTGGAAAAACGGATCCGCTTACAGGGTAAATGCCAGTTAGCAGAGCTGCCTGCGGCGGGTGTGGTGTGGGATACCGACGATAACGGTTTCGTTGTTTCTGCCACGGGAAAAGAGATGAAAGTGAAATATCGCTATGATGCGGAAGGCTACCCGTTGGGCAAAACAACCGTCAATAAGGACAATACCTTGCAGGTTGATGCCAAACCATCGGTCGACCCGTTGAAGAAACTGGATTACACCGCAGTGAGCCTGCTCAACGATCATCCGTTAGGTAATGTCAAACAAACGTGCAAGTACGATGACTATGCTAATCCTGTCAACTGCCGGCTCGTTATCGTTGACGAGAGCGTTAAGCCGGCAGTTGAACATCATTACTCAATTGAAAACACTATCGATTACTACTAATCGCCTTTACTGAGCGGTAGGTTGCAACAGGTTAGGACCTGACGTTTTATGTTCTGCCAGATACTGCTGCTGGAAGATGCACATGCGGATAGTGTTGCGGTATTGGCCGTTGATAAAGAATTCATGAATCAGCTCACCTTCGACCATAAAGCCGAGTTTACGATAGATATGGATGGCTTTTTCGTTCTCTTTATCAACGATCAGATACAGCTTATATAA
The DNA here is from genome assembly GCA_020099315.1 of Citrobacter europaeus. Taxonomy (NCBI): domain Bacteria; kingdom Pseudomonadati; phylum Pseudomonadota; class Gammaproteobacteria; order Enterobacterales; family Enterobacteriaceae; genus Citrobacter; species Citrobacter europaeus. Next base: position 2,521,999 of record CP083650.1, on the reverse strand, counting down.
GTTGAGTACGGTAAAGCCGTAATCCATTGCCAGCTTTGCCGCGCGCGTTGCCAGACCTTTGCCCTGATAGTCAGGCGAAATAATGATCTGGAATTCGGCCCGACGGTGCACATGGTTAATTTCAACCAGCTCCACCAGACCGGCTTTTTCACCGTCACACTCCACCACGAAGCGACGTTCGCTTTGGTCGTGAATATGCTTGTCGTACAGGTCTGACAGCTCAACAAACGCTTCGTAAGGTTCTTCAAACCAGTAACGCATTACGCTGGCGTTATTATCAAGCTGATGGACGAATCGTAAATCTTCACGCTCCAGCGGGCGCAACTTAACACTGAGGGCGCTAGTCATATCGTATCCTTTCAATATCCTTCAACGTGCAATGATTATGGGGCAACGGTGCGGCCAGTACGGCGGTCAAGGCAGCGCAGGGTGTTGGGTTCCCAGTACGCATTAATATTAGCGCTCTGTTCGCACTTATCACGGCTATCGAACGCCGCGTCGGTTTTGTCCCACTCTTTCTCTACACGTTTATTAACTTTCTGGCGTAGCTGACGCGTATCGTTCCATTGTTCCTTTTCCATTGCTGCCTGTTGACGACTTTGCGCACTGTCTCCGGATTCAATGATCAGTTTACTGGTTTCAGCGAATGCGGAAGAGGTGTACACAGCCGCAGCCAGCGTCAGCATAGCCGTCAGGCACAGGCGTTTGGTCAGTGTAATTTTCATGGCGAATTCCTTTTATGGGAAAGGGAAAAAACGATAAAACAGGGTTAAATTCTACACTATTCCGGCTTCCGGGCATACCCACTCAGCGGATATGGATACGCTGGCAATATTCTGTCGTATCATGCTTAAACCTAAGGTAACTGAATAACATCAATGCTTAAGACTACTTTGCTTTTTTTCGTCACCGCATTATGCGAAATCATTGGCTGCTTTTTACCCTGGCTCTGGCTTAAGCGAGGGGCTACGGCCTGGCTACTGATACCCGCCGGGGTGTCACTGGCGTTATTCGTCTGGTTGCTGACGCTGCATCCGGCAGCAAGCGGACGTGTTTATGCAGCCTATGGCGGGGTGTACGTGGTGACCGCGCTGCTATGGCTACGCATTGTCGATGGCGTAAAATTGAGCCTGTATGACTGGTCAGGCGCGGTGGTGGCGCTGTGCGGCATGCTGATCATTGTGGCTGGATGGGGGCGCGCATAGCGCCTTTTTTGTGATCAATCAGCGCTTTTTTGATCATTATACTTGTATGGTAGTAGCTCAGTTGGGTAAATTTCCTGCATCACAAGAACAGATGTAAGGGATAAAAAATGAAGATTGTTGGGGCTGAAGTGTTTGTCACCTGTCCGGGGCGTAATTTTGTAACGTTGAAAATTACGACAGAAGATGGCATCACCGGACTGGGAGATGCCACATTAAACGGACGCGAGTTGTCCGTGGCGTCCTATCTGAAAGATCATGTTTGCCCGCAGCTAATTGGCCGGGATGCACACCGAATCGAGGACATCTGGCAGTTCTTCTACAAAGGCGCGTACTGGCGTCGTGGTCCGGTCACCATGTCGGCGATTTCCGCAGTGGATATGGCGCTATGGGACATCAAAGCGAAAGCGGCAAATATGCCATTGTACCAGTTGCTCGGCGGTGCTTCTCGTGAAGGGGTTATGGTCTACTGTCACACCACAGGCCATACCGTTGATGACGTACTCGAAGACTATGCGCGTCATAAAGAGATGGGCTTTAAAGCCATTCGCGTACAGTGTGGCGTACCTGGCATGAAAACCACTTACGGCATGTCTAAAGGAAAAGGACAGGCCTATGAACCGGCCACCAAAGGGCAATGGCCGGAAGAGCAGTTGTGGTCAACGGAGAAATACCTGGATTTCACGCCAAAACTGTTTGCTGCCGTACGCGATAAGTTTGGTTTCAACGAACATCTTCTGCACGATATGCACCACCGTCTGACGCCTATTGAAGCGGCCCGTTTCGGCAAAAGCATTGAACAATACCGTCTGTTCTGGATGGAAGACCCAACCCCGGCTGAAAACCAGGAGTGCTTCCGCCTGATCCGCCAGCATACGGTCACTCCGATTGCGGTAGGGGAAGTGTTCAACAGTATCTGGGACTGTAAACAGCTGATTGAAGAACAACTGATCGACTATATCCGTACCACCATCACCCATGCGGGTGGTATCACCGGTATGCGCCGGATTGCCGATTTCGCCTCGCTGTATCAGGTACGTACCGGTTCACATGGGCCTTCCGATTTGTCACCAGTATGCATGGCCGCCGCGCTGCACTTTGATCTGTGGGTGCCGAACTTTGGCGTACAGGAATATATGGGATATTCCGAGCAGATGCTGGAAGTGTTCCCACATAACTGGACCTTTGATAACGGCTATATGCACCCAGGAGACAAACCCGGTCTTGGGATCGAGTTTGACGAAAAACTGGCGGCGAAATATCCGTATGATCCTGCGTATCTGCCCGTTGCTCGCCTGGAAGATGGCACATTGTGGAACTGGTAAGGAGTGAGTTGCTATGAAAAGTATTGTGATTGAAAAACCGAATGTGCTGAATATTGCCGAGCGACCGATACCTGAACCCTCAGCCGGCGAGGTCAGGGTAAAGGTGAAACTGGCGGGAATTTGTGGTTCTGACAGCCATATTTATCGCGGACACAATCCATTTGCACAATACCCGCGGGTGATTGGCCACGAGTTTTTTGGCGTAATTGATGCGGTAGGCGACGGCGTGGACTGTTCACGAATGGGTGAGCGCGTGTCTGTTGATCCGGTCATCAGCTGTGGACATTGTTATCCCTGTTCAATTGGTAAACCTAACGTCTGCACGTCATTAGTGGTACTGGGTGTGCATCGCGATGGCGGTTTCAGCGAATACGCCGTGGTACCGGCGAAAAATGCCTGGACTATCCCGGATGCAGTGCCTGATGAACATGCCGTTATGGTGGAGCCTTTTACCATCGCTGCAAACGTGACAGGGCAAATTAACCCAACAGAGAACGATATCGCACTAATTTATGGCGCGGGCCCTATGGGGCTGACCACCGTACAGGCGCTTAAACGTGTCTATAAAGTAAAAACAGTGGTGATTGCCGACAGAATCGATGAACGCCTGAATATGGCAAAGCAGTGCGGTGCAGACTGGGCCATCAATAATAGTCGGCAATCGCTGCAGGATTTTCTGACGGAAAAAGGGCTAAAACCGACCATCATCGTGGATGCGGCTTGTCATCCATCCATTTTACAGGAGGCTATCACGCTGGCATCGCCAGCCGCGCGGATTGTTCTGATGGGTTTCTCCAGTGAACCTTGTCAGATTGTTCAACAAGGCATTACCGGGAAAGAACTTTCAATTTATTCTTCAAGATTAAATGCGAACAAATTCCCGGTTGTTATTGATTGGTTGGTTAACGGACTTATCGATCCTAATCAACTTATTACCCATACTTTTGACTATCACCACGTTACAGACGCAATTGAATTGTTTGAGAAAGATCAGCAGCGCTGCTGCAAAGTTTTACTCACATTCTCTGAATAATATAAATAACTGCGAGTAAGTGGTACGCATCTTACCTCTTAGAGATAGCCAATATGAACCAAGAAAAGCACGAAAGATCGACGATGGATCTGGTTAGAGCTGCCGTATCCGGATGGTTGGGAACTGCGCTCGAATTTATGGATTTTCAGTTATATTCCTTGGGTGCCGCGCTGGTATTCCATGAGATATTTTTCCCGGAACAGTCTGCCGCGATGGCGCTCATTTTAGCGATGGGTACCTACGGTGCAGGATATATTGCTCGTATCGTCGGAGCATTTATATTTGGCAAAATGGGAGACAGCATTGGCCGTAAAAAGGTGCTGTTTATTACTATCACCATGATGGGGATCTGTACAACTTTAATAGGCGTACTGCCTACGTATGCGCAAATTGGCATCTTTGCCCCCGTATTGCTGGTGACGCTGCGCATCGTGCAAGGGCTTGGCGCAGGGGCTGAGATCTCGGGCGCGGGTACCATGCTTGCTGAATATGCGCCAAAAGGTAAACGCGGGATCATTTCTTCGCTTGTTGCTATGGGGACCAACTGTGGAACCCTTAGCGCAACGGCCATTTGGGCGGTGATGTTCTTCGCTCTTGACCGCGAAGAGCTGTTAGCCTGGGGCTGGCGAATTCCGTTCCTGGCAAGTGTCGTGGTGATGATTTTTGCCATCTGGTTACGTATGAATCTCAAAGAAAGCCCGGTATTTGAGAAAGTTAATGATGAAGAAAATGCGTCGGCATTAAACAATGCTTCGGAAAATACGCTGGGAGCGATGTTTACCAGTAAATCCTTCTGGCTGGCAACCGGTTTACGCTTTGGTCAGGCGGGCAACTCCGGGTTAATCCAAACCTTTCTTGCCGGTTATTTAGTACAGACATTGTTATTTGATAAATCAATACCCACCGATGCCCTAATGATTAGTTCGGTACTTGGATTTATTACCATACCGCTGCTCGGTTGGTTATCTGATAAGTTTGGTCGTCGGTTGCCTTATATTATTCTGAATATTTCAGCAATTATCCTGGCTTATCCGATGCTGTCAATTATCGTGGATAAAACGTATAGCCCGGGCGTTATTATGACGGCACTTATTGTTATTCATAACTTTGCCGTATTGGGATTATTTGCTCTCGAAAATATTACCATGGCGGAAATGTTCGGTGCCCGTAACCGATTCACACGCATGGCGATCTCAAAAGAAGCGGGCGGGTTGGTTGCCGTTGGTTTTGGTCCGGTTCTGGCAGGTATCTTCTGCAACATGACAAATTCCTGGTGGCCAATTCTGGTGATGGTCATCGCCTACTCACTGATTGGTCTGATTTCCGCGTTGCTGATGCCGGAAGTGAAAGACCGCGATCTGAGCGTGCTTGAGGATGCTGCCGAGGTGAATAAAGCCGAGAAGGTTCGTTGCTCGGTGACTCAGACAAACTGATGCCAGACAGTAGCATGGATGGATGTCTCTTACGCCGTCCATGCTATTACACAGCTTTTCATGATGTCATACCAATCATAAAAAGCTTAATGCAAATCAAAACATACAACCATACAGGCGTTACTCTGAGACAGTCCTGATTCCATTGATAAGTAGGCCATACCATGCAAAACAAGCTCCTGGCAGCAAAGGCTGTGCTTCCCGACTACGATCGTACAAAACTGGTTCCGCGTATTGTCCATCTGGGTTTTGGCGCGTTTCACCGCGCACATCAGGGGGTTTACGCTGATATTCTGGCTGCAGAACATGACAGTGACTGGGGTTATTGCGAAGTGAACCTGATTGGCGGTGAGCAGCAGATTGCCGATCTCAAACAGCAAGATAATCTGTATACCGTTGCAGAAATGTCTGCGGATGCCTGGACTGCAAGAGTCGTGGGCGTGGTGAAAAATGCCCTGCATGCGCAGGTTGATGGTCTGGAAAGCGTACTGGCCGCGATGTGCGAACCGCAGGTTGCGATCGTTTCCCTGACCATCACCGAGAAAGGATATTGCCACTCTCCGGCGACCGGTCAATTGATGTTAGACAACCCAATGATTGCCGCCGATCTGCAAAACCCTACACAACCAAAAACTGCGCCAGGCGTTGTTGTTGAGGCTCTTGCGCGTCGCAAAGGTGCGGGTTTAGGCGCCTTTACCGTGATGTCTTGCGACAACATGCCAGAAAACGGTCATGTGATGCGCAATGTTGTCACTGCGTATGCCCGGGCGGTAGATGCTGATCTGGCTGCGTGGATTGAACAACATGTGACATTCCCTTCAACAATGGTTGACCGCATCGTCCCGGCGGTTACCCAGGATACGCTGGACAAAATTGAACGCATCACCGGCGTTCGCGACCCGGCAGGCGTGGCATGCGAACCGTTCCGTCAGTGGGTTATTGAAGATAACTTTGTCGCCGGTCGCCCTGAATGGGAGAAGGCTGGCGCGGAGCTGGTCGCTGATGTTATTCCGTTTGAAGAGATGAAACTGCGTATGCTTAACGGCAGTCACTCTTTTCTTGCTTATCTTGGCTATCTGGCTGGGTATCAGCACATTAACGACTGTATGGGCGATGAAAACTATCGTCTTGCCGCCCGCGCGCTGATGCTGCAGGAACAAGCGCCAACCCTGAAAGTTAAGGGCGTGGATCTACAGCACTATGCCGATCTGTTAATTGAGCGCTACAGCAACCCGGCACTGCGTCATCGTACCTGGCAGATTGCTATGGATGGCAGTCAAAAATTGCCGCAGCGTATGCTTGATTCCGTTCGCTGGCACATTGTACACGGTAGCTGCTTTGAGTTACTGGCCCTGGGCGTGGCAGGCTGGATGCGCTACGTCGGCGGTGTGGATGAACAGGGCCAGGCGATTGAAATTAGCGATCCACTGTTGCCGGTGATCCAGAATGCAGTGCGTAGCAGTAACGAAGGTGAAGAGCGCGTTCAGGCGCTGCTGGCTATCGATGCTATATTTGGGCGTGAACTGCCGCAGGTTGAACGGTTCAAAAACCAGGTCACACAAGCGTATCTTGCTTTACTGGCAGAAGGGGCGAAGGCAACGGTTGCGAAGTATGCTGCAAAACTGAAGTAAAGAAGAACACCTTTCAGGTCGCCATCTGGCTGTAAACGGGCCAGATGGCGCATTGTTTTCTGGCATTCACACCAATTAGTTCATGCCCAAACGAATCAGTTCGAGGGGGGCATATTTACCTTCACACCCTTCGATTTCCACTGTTTTTCCGCGGCGAATTTGCTCAGCGGTCAGGCCATCGGTATCTATCGCTGTAATGCGGCCTGTGAGTCCGGAGTCGCTAATCATGACGCGGCTGCCAGTGGTGATTGCGTTGCGGTTACGATCGTATGTTTTCATGGTGTTTTCTCCTTTCCAACTTACCGTCAAAGCCCGTGGGCTTTTAGTCCCACGTAACGGGCGCAATATAAATACGCTTCTCGTTAATGATTTTTTTTGTTTTCGATCAAAATCACAGCTTTTTTTATGCAGATGTGCGGGAGAGGGAAACATACAGGAGAAACTCACCTCGATGTGAGGTGAGTGTGGTATTAATCTTCGCTGAACCAGTCGCTATTTTCCTGACGGATCAACTGAACGGACTCACCAATTTCCTGGAGGTGCAGCATCATTGCACGCTCAACGGCATCGCCATCATGTTTCTCAAGTGCGGCAAAGATATCGTGATGCTGACGCAGCAGCATTTCTGGCGGGGAAATATGATCCAGGCTCATATAACGAACGCGGTCGATCGTGGCCTTAATATTCTCGACGGTGTCCCAGGCAAGCTGGCACTCGGCGATGAGAGCCAGTTTCTGATGAAACTCGTCATCAAGCTGGAAGAAATCATTAATTTGCTTGCGGTCAATCGCAATGCGCTGCTGATGCAGGTTTTGCTCGAGCTGATAACACTGTTTATCGGTGATCAATGATGCGGCGCGGCGGACCACGGCACATTCAATTGCCTGGCGAACAAAACAGCCGTTTTGTACCTGCGACAGCGAAATTTTATTCACGTAGCTGCCACGCTGCGGACGGATCTGAATCAGGCCATTCTCTGCCAGTTTAATGAATGCTTCTCGTACCGGCTGGCGTGACACATTAAAGCGTACGGAAACCTCTTTCTCCGACAACGGGGTACCGGGCGCAATCAGACAATGCACGATATCACGACGAAGAATACGGTAAATCTGTTGATTTACTGGCTGTGTAGGGTTGAGCTGCGTTTCTACGGTCATTCATTCTTACTTTTTAGAGAGTTAACCCAGGTATTTTATCACTTATTTCAGGCTATCTATACCCGGCGCAAGGCCGGGCAGAGAAATTAGCCACGATGAATACTCAGTCCGGCAAAAGACTGTGCCACAGGCATCATTTCAAGGGTGTTAATGTTGACATGAGCGGGTAAAGACGCCACCCACCATACCGCTTCAGTGACATCTTGCGGGGTCAGCGCTGTGGTATTTTCGTAAGCTTTTTCAGCTTTAGCGTCATCGCCTTTGAAACGGACATTTGAGAACTCCGTACCGCCAACCAGACCCGGTTCAATGTCGGTGACGCGAATCGCAGTACCGTGTAAGTCAGTACGTAAATTCAGGCTAAACTGGCGAACAAACGCCTTGGTTGCACCATAGACGTTACCGCCAGCGTATGGCCAACTGCCCGCCGTAGAACCAATATTGATAATATGACCGCGGTTGCGCTCAACCATACCAGGCAGAACAGCACGGGTCATATAAACCAGGCCTTTGTTGTTGGTGTCGATCATATTTTCCCAGTCTTCAATGCTGGCTTTATGAGCAGGCTCAAGGCCCAGCGCCAGACCCGCGTTGTTGACCAGAATATCAATATTGCGCCATTCAGCAGGTAAGGCGTCCAGCATCTCTTCAATTGATGCACGATTACGTACGTCCAGTTGCGCAGTATAGAGACGGTCACCCAACACATCTTTGAGTTCCTGCAGGCGCTCCTGGCGGCGTCCGGTGGCAATAACTTTATGCCCATTCTCAATAAAACGACGCGTAATGCACTCACCAAAACCTGCGGTTGCTCCGGTTACTAAAACGATCATCTCACTGTTCCTCAACGCTTTTTATGTAGTACTACCATAGCACGTCACTTCCGTTCAGAGCTATTGCTGCTTAACACGATTGCGGTCGATTCGTGGGAAGTCTACTCTGGTAAACAAATCGTTTTCAGGAGTGAAAGATGTCGTTAACGAATCCTTTTTTACACCACAGCACATTACCTTATCAGGCGCCGCAGTTTGATCAGATTGACGTGCAACATTATCGTCCTGCGTTCGATGAAGGTGTGCGTCAAAAGCGCGCAGAGATCGCAGGGATTGTGCAAAACCCGCAGCGCCCTGATTTTGCGAATACTTTACTGGCGCTTGAGCAAAGTGGCGCGCTGCTCACGCGGGTGACCAGCGTTTTCTTTGCGATGACGGCGGCGCACACCAACGATGAACTACAACGCCTTGACGAAGAGTTTTCCGCAGAGTTGGCGAGCCTTGCCAATGATATCTATCTCAATAGTGCGCTTTTCGCCCGCGTCGAAAACGTCTGGCAACGGCGCAGTTCCTCAGGACTGGATAGCGAATCAATACGCCTGCTGGAAGTCGTCTACCAGCGTTTTGTATTGGCCGGCGCCTGTCTGAATGAGACGGATAAAGCCCGCCTTAAAGCGCTTAATACGGAGTCAGCCACGCTGACCAGCCAGTTTAATCAACGCCTGCTGGCGGCGAACAAGTCTGGTGCTATGGTGGTGGATGATGTCCGGCATCTGGACGGGCTCAGCACAGAGGAAATTGCTGTTGCCGCCGAAACTGCAAGGGAAAAAGGGCTTGAAGCGCGTTGGGTTATCCCGTTATTAAACACCACTCAGCAACCAGCGCTTGCGGTATTACGCGATCGTCAGACCCGTGAAAATCTTTTCACCCGCGCATGGACACGGGCTGAAAACAATGATGCTAACGACACTCGGGCTATTATTCAGCGACTGGTGGAGATCCGGATGCAGCAGGCGAAACTGCTCGGTTTTGCTAATTACGCTGCATGGAAAATTGCCGACCAGATGGCAAAAACGCCGGAAGCGGCACTGACATTCATGCGGTCTATTGTTCCGGCCGCGCGAGCGCGAGCGTTAGATGAGCAGGCTGAAATCCAGAAAGTTATCTTTCAGCAAGACGGGCAGTTTAGCGCCGAGGCCTGGGACTGGTCGTTTTATGCCGAGCAGGTCCGTCGTGAGAAATATGCCCTTGATGAGGCTCAGCTCAAACCTTATTTTTCCCTGGATTCGGTACTGAACGAGGGCGTTTTCTGGACGGCCAATCAGCTCTATGGCATCAAATTCGTGGAGCGATTCGACATTCCTGTTTATCACCCGGATGTACGGGTATGGGAAATATTCGATCATGATGGCATAGGGTTGGCGTTATTTTACGGTGATTTCTTTGCCCGGGAATCAAAAAGCGGTGGAGCCTGGATGGGTAATTTTGTTGAGCAATCGCTACTTAACGAAACCAGACCGGTTATTTACAACGTCTGTAATTATCAAAAACCTGCAAAAGAGCAGCCCGCGTTACTGCTGTGGGATGATGTTATTACGTTATTTCATGAGTTTGGACATACGTTGCACGGTCTGTTTGCCACTCAGCGTTATGCCACACTTTCAGGAACCAATACTCCGCGGGATTTTGTCGAGTTCCCTTCGCAGATCAACGAGCACTGGGCGAGTCATCCGCAAGTCTTTTCCCGTTTTGCCCGGCATGTTGATACCGGGGAGCACATGCCGCAGGCATTGCGAGATAAAATGCAGCAGGCAAGTTTGTTTAACAAAGGTTACGACATGACTGAACTGCTCAGCGCCGCATTGCTGGATATGCGCTGGCACTCTCTGGAAATGAGCGACGCATGTCATCCGGTCGATCAATTTGAACAGCAGGCGCTGGTGGCCGAAGGGTTGGATCTCAAGGCCGTGCCGCCACGTTATCGCAGTAGTTATTTTGCCCATATTTTCGGCGGCGGCTATGCCGCTGGTTATTACGCCTACCTGTGGACGCAAATGCTGGCCGACGACGGCTATCAGTGGTTTGTAGAGCAGGGCGGATTAACCCGGGAAAACGGGCAGAAATTCCGCGATGCGATTTTGTCGCGCGGGAATAGCACTGATTTAGCTGTGCTTTATCGCCACTGGAGCGGACGCGATCCACAAATGGAGCCGATGCTCAAACATCGTGGTTTGAGCGCGTAAGGTTTGTTTAGATGACGAGAAGAACCGGGCGTGATGCCCGGTTTTTTATCTTGTGTTCATCGTTCCAATTGATAACGCTTATTCTCATTTTAACTATGCTGTCCGAGTTGTATATTGTTTTGCTTGATATGTTTTCGTTTCATTAAATATGAAACAAGGAAAGGGGTGATTAATATATCTCATTGATATTTAATGGTTAAATGTGAGTTTCAATCATCTTGCGACCTATAATGAAGGAGGCGTTAATTTGTTGTCTAATAACTACTATTAAAAAATTTACATAAATTTTCTTTTTTGTCGTTAAGATAATTACATCTGAGACGCTCGAACAGGGAGGGAGGTCGTGATGATGAAAAATACGGCGGAAATAGATGCGATTTTGCTAGCATTGAACAAGTCCATTGATGCTCACTATAAATGGATGGTGAAAATGTTCCGCTGCGTTGTGTCCTCCGATGTCACTCAGCCGGATATTGTAGGTGACAACTCTCATTTTGTTTGTCAATTTGGACAGTGGCTTAATTATCATCCATTGCACAATGAGGATGATTGTAGTTATGTAAGTAAGATAAATGCAGCCCATGAAAAGATGCATTTATTAGGAAAGGAGTTGCTATTGGCAATAGTGGAGAATCGTAGCCATTCATGGCATTTCGACAGCTTCCAGGACGCGTTACTGGCATTTACGTCTGCTGTAATGGACTACAAAATATATTTACTGAACATCCGCAGTAATATCGATGTATTAACAGGCTTACCCGGTAGAAGAATGCTCGATGAGTCTTTTGACCAGCAGTTACTCGATGCCGAGCCGCTTAATCTCTATATCTTGTTGCTGGACATCGACCGTTTTAAGCACATTAACGATACTTATGGTCACCTGGTGGGGGACGTGGTACTACGCGCTCTGGCATCAAATTTGTTGTCATGGACACGATATGATGAGGTGGCTTACCGCTACGGTGGTGAAGAGTTTATTATCATCATCCGCACAAAAACGGATGAACAGGCTTGCCAGGCAGGTTTGCGATTGTGTCAGCTTATTGGCCAGAAAAAAATACCCTATGCTGATGGAGAGATCGGAATCACGGTAACGGCTGGAATAACACGAGTTCAACAGGGAGAAGCGCTGGATACCGCTCTTGGTCGGGCTGATAACGCGATGTATCAAGGAAAACAGACCGGCAGGAATCGCTGTATGTTCATGGATGAACGCGAGCGGATCACTCTGGTTGACGCCAGTGATGAGATCTCATACCCCTTGAGCGCGTGAGATTTGCGAACACCGTTTCAAGGTAGTTGCGTTTCGTTTAACTTTCATTGGGGTTGTCGATGATAGATTAGTCAAATATCCGTTATCTTCGCAGGGAATTGCCAGATAGCGTATAAAAGCAAAACACAAATCTATCCATGCAAGCATTCACCGCTGGTTTATCCGGCGGTTTTTTTTATCTGTAAACCAGGGAAAAAGTGCCAGGAGGGCGATTCAGGTAAAAAAAATGGCCCCTTGTGCAGTTACGCTACAAGGGGCCGGGTCGGTGCAGGACTATCTCCGTTCATCAATCATCCCATCTGTGGCTAAAATACGCGGCCAGGAAACCGGAAAATAAAATAATTCCCAGAACAGCCATAAAAATATTCATATTACCCAGCATAGTAAATGCTCCTTTATCTGTGAGTTTCCTCTCTTACCTTAAGTTCACCTCGCTTATGACTATAGTAGCAATTCAATCTTAAACAAAGGCTGAACTGTGTGATTATTTTGGCTGAAAAGTAAAATTTTGACGTGATGGCGTCGGGAAAAATAAATAATAGTGACGAGACACATTTATCTGTAGGCAAATAACCCTGCTTTTCAACCCGGAGACGCCGTTATCACGGTGTGCTGCAGACACAGATTGTTGCACGTTTATAATGCAGAGTTGTCTCATGGTGGTTCAATTTTTCGTTTGATTAATCCTTCTGGTGGGAGATTTTAATACTAATCTTTGTAAACGATGCGCTAATCTATTGATTTTATGTGATGTTTTAATATCTGGCATCGTTTTTGCCTTATCACTTCTGAATACCCTTTATTTGCACCGTTTTGTCTGCCCGGCTGCACCGGAGCTTTCAGCAAGTCTAATTTCAGGAGTGAAACTATGCAGCGTCGTACATTTTTAAAAGCTTTTGCGCTTTCCGCCTCTGTAGTAGCAATGGGAATGAGTTTTACCGTTCAGGCAGCCGACACCATTAAAGTTGGCATCATGCATTCGTTATCCGGCACGATGGCTATTTCCGAAACGCCGCTGAAAGATGTGGCGTTGATGACCATTGATGAAATCAATGCGAAGGGTGGTGTGTTGGGTAAAAAGCTGGAGCCTGTAGTGGTTGACCCGGCCTCGAACTGGCCGTTATTTGCTGAAAAAGCACGTCAGTTGCTGAGTCAGGATAAGGTGGCGGTGGTTTTCGGCTGCTGGACATCGGTTTCGCGTAAATCTGTTTTACCGGTGTTTGAAGAATTAAACGGTCTGCTGTTTTACCCGGTGCAATATGAAGGTGAGGAGATGTCGCCTAACGTCTTCTATACCGGCGCGGCGCCTAACCAACAGGCGATCCCGGCGGTTGAGTACCTGATGAGTGAGGACGGCGGCAGCGCTAAGCGCTTCTACCTGCTGGGTACGGACTATGTCTATCCGCGTACGACTAACAAAATTTTACGCGCCTTTTTGCATTCGAAAGGCGTTGCCGATAAAGACATCGAAGAGGTGTATACCCCATTCGGACACAGCGATTACCAGACCATTGTCGCCAGTATTAAAAAATTCGCCGCAGGGGGGAAAACGGCGGTGGTATCAACCATCAACGGGGATTCTAACGTTCCATTCTATAAAGAGTTAGCGAACCAGGGGCTGAAAGCCACCGATGTTCCGGTGGTGGCATTCTCCGTGGGTGAGGAGGAATTACGAGGAATTGATACCAAACCGCTGGTGGGCAACCTTGCTGCGTGGAACTACTTTGAGTCCGTAGATAATGCGGCCAATAAAAAGTTCGTCGCGGATTATCGGGCGTATGCCAAAGCCCATAAGCTACCAAACGCGGATTCGGTGGTAACGAACGATCCTATGGAAGCCACCTGGGTAGGCCTGCATATGTGGGCGCAAGCGGTAGAAAAAGCCGGAACTACCGATGTGGATAAAGTTCGCGCCGCTATGGCGGGGCAATCATTCGCTGCGCCATCAGGTTTTACCCTGACCATGGATGCAACCAACCATCACCTGCATAAACCCGTCATGATTGGCGAGATTGAAGGCAACGGCCAGTTTAACGTGGTGTGGCAAACCGATGAGCCGGTCCGCGCCCAGCCGTGGAGTCCGTACATCGCCGGTAATGATAAAAAATCTGACCAGCCCGTGAAAACCGCCAGCAACTGATCTTACGCCCTCCCGCGGGAGGGCAACGCTTTGGAGAACGCTTATGAAAGCTATGCGTTTTATTCGTGGTGTGCTGTTGCTGATGTGGTTTATGCCGTGGATAGCGCAGGCCGCAGATGCCGATACCTTTACCGCCGGCAGCCGAACTCAGCAGGCCGCCTTGCTTGAACAATGGGCGGTGAATCCAGACGTTCAGCGTATGCCGCTGCTTAGCGCGCTGCGAGATGAGAACCTGCTGACCGATGACGCGAAAAATGCGTTCATCGTGGACGACTCGCACGTACAGCCGTTAGGAGTCGCGGCATCTCCGTCCGGCGAGCTTAAAAAAGTCCGCCTGACTAACCGCCTGCGTAATCTGGTGGCCGGAACGTGGGCCGTTCATCAACTTTTAAGTGACAGTGTCACCATGAGAAAAGGGGCAGCACGTACATTACAACGTGAGGCACAGCCGGGCATGCTGCCGTTTTTGCAGCAACAACTGGCCCGGGAGCCAGATGCTGGCGTGAAATCCGCGCTGGAGATTGCACTGGCAAACCTGCAACTAACCAGCACCTTGCCAGAGGTCAGACGGCAGGCCATCGAACTTCTCGGGGCGTCAAACGATCCTGAAACCCAGGCACGCCTGCTGCCATTCACCCAGGCTGAACATGAACCTGATGCGCGCGTTCGTGCGGCCGCTGGCGAAAGCCTGAATTCCATCGCGCATCGCATGAAGGTTGGCGATCTTCTTGGACAGGCATTTATGGGGCTGTCGCTGGGCTCAATTTTGCTGTTGGCGGCACTGGGGCTGGCTATTACCTACGGGCTACTCGGCGTCATTAATATGGCGCATGGCGAGATGTTAATGCTTGGCGCTTACTGTACCTGGATGGTGCAACAGATTATCGGCCAGTTTTTCCCGCAATGGTTGGCCTGGTATCCGGTTATTGCGCTTCCGGTCGCCTTTTTACTTACCGCGGCGGTGGGAATGCTGCTCGAGCGCGGGGTGATTCGCCATTTATACGGACGTCCACTCGAAACACTGCTGGCGACATGGGGGATCAGTCTGATGCTGATCCAGTTGGTGCGTATGACCTTCGGCGCGCAAAACCTTGAAGTCGCCAATCCGGCATGGCTTTCCGGCGGCATTCAGGTTTATGCCAATCTGATTTTGCCGTGGAACCGAATTGTGGTGCTTGGCTTTGCCATGCTGGTGCTGTTCTTCACCTGGCTGTTGTTGAATAAAACGCGTCTCGGGCTGCGCGTGCGTGCAGTGACGCAAAATCGCAATATGGCGGCCTGCTGCGGCGTACCTACCGGACGCGTCGATATGCTGGCTTTTGGTCTTGGTTCAGGGATTGCCGGGCTGGGGGGCGTCGCGCTCTCGCAATTAGGCAACGTAGGACCGGAACTGGGGCAAAGCTACATTATCGATTCGTTTCTTGTGGTGGTGCTGGGCGGTGTTGGGCAACTCGCCGGGAGTGTGGCCGCCGCGTTTGGGCTGGGGATCTTCAACAAAATTCTTGAGCCTCAGGTGGGGGCGGTTCTCGGCAAAATTATGATTCTGGTGCTGATTATTCTGTTTATTCAGAAACGTCCTCAAGGGCTGTTCGCGCTAAAAGGGAGGGTTATTGACTGATGA
Source organism: Citrobacter europaeus (assembly GCA_020099315.1). Taxonomy (NCBI): domain Bacteria; kingdom Pseudomonadati; phylum Pseudomonadota; class Gammaproteobacteria; order Enterobacterales; family Enterobacteriaceae; genus Citrobacter; species Citrobacter europaeus. The sequence goes on along the minus strand of CP083650.1, from coordinate 2,506,168 downwards.
CGATGCCAATGACATTGACGCTGGCGCGTAAAGCGCCGCGGGCGACACGCGTCCTGGGACTGTGCTTATTGCTCGCGTTGATTGTTCTGCCGTTTCTGGCGCTGTTACCTGCGGAACATCCGCTGGCCATATCGGTGTGGACGCTGACGCTGGCCGGAAAAATTCTCTGCTATGCCATTGTGGCGGTCGCGCTGGATCTGGTGTGGGGTTATGCGGGAATGCTTTCGCTGGGCCACGGTATCTTCTTTGCGCTTGGGGGCTATGCGATGGGAATGTACCTGATGCGTCAGGCCTCCGGCGAAGAGTTACCGGCCTTTATGTCGTTCCTGTCGTGGACCGAGCTGCCCTGGTTTTGGTGGGGGACGCAACACTTTATCTGGGCGATGCTGCTGGTTGTGCTGGTGCCGGGCCTGCTGGCCCTGGTATTTGGTTGGTTTGCCTTCCGTTCAAAAATCAAAGGGGTCTATTTTTCCATCATGACCCAGGCTCTGACTTTCGCCGGAATGCTGCTGTTTTTCCGTAACGAAACCGGCTTTGGAGGAAATAACGGTTTTACTGGCTTTACCACCATTCTGGGATTCCCGGTGACCGCGACCTCAACCCGTATTGCGCTGTTTCTGGCGACAGTCCTGCTGCTGGTTCTGGCAATATGGCTGGGGCTGGCGCTGGCCCGCAGTAAGTTTGGTCGTATTCTGACTGCCGTACGCGACGCCGAGAATCGTCTGATGTTTTGTGGATACGATCCAAAAGGTTTCAAGCTGCTGGTGTGGACGCTTTCCGCCGTGCTGTGCGGTCTGGCGGGTGCGCTGTATGTTCCACAGGTGGGAATCATTAACCCCAGCGAAATGTCGCCGACTAACTCGATTGAAGCGGCGATTTGGGTTGCGCTCGGCGGGCGTGGAACCCTGATCGGCCCGGTTTTTGGCGCCGTACTGGTGAATGGCGCTAAAAGCCTGTTTACCGTCATCATGCCGGAATACTGGCAGCTGTTTCTTGGCCTGATCTTTATCGGCGTTACGCTTTTTTTACCTCGCGGCGTGATTGGCCTGTTTCGCAAGGGAGACAAATAATGCAGCCAGATGAAGGACTTTTCACTCGCCAGATGCCTGGGGATCGGTTTCGCGACCAAACGGACCCCGTGTTACAGCTGGAAAAAATTAACGTTAATTTCGATGGATTTCAGGCGTTAACGGATCTCACGCTCAATATTGGCGTTGGGGAGTTGCGTTGCATCATTGGTCCCAACGGCGCCGGAAAAACGACGCTAATGGATGTCATTACCGGCAAAACCAGGCCGCAAAGCGGTCGTGCGATATACGATCAGTCAACCGACTTAACAACGCTGGATCCCATCGCCATTGCACGTCAGGGGATTGGGCGGAAATTTCAGAAGCCCACGGTATTTGAAGCGTTAACGGTGGAGGAGAACCTGGAGCTGGCGCTGAAAAGCGATAAATCTGTCTGGGGCTCTCTACGGGCGCGCCTAACAGGCGAACAGCGGGATCGTATTGATGAAATACTGGCGCTGTTGCGCCTGGGTAACGAGCGGGCCCGTCGCGCCGGGCTGCTTTCGCACGGGCAGAAACAATTTCTTGAAATTGGCATGCTGCTGGTTCAGGAACCTCATTTACTGCTGCTGGATGAGCCTGCTGCGGGTATGACGGATGCGGAGACGGAATACACGGCGGAGCTGTTTCGCCAGCTTGCCGGGAAGCACTCCCTGATGGTTGTTGAACACGATATGGGATTTGTCGAAACCATCGCCGATCGCGTCACGGTATTACATCAGGGACGTGTACTGGCTCAGGGGAGTCTGCGTGAAGTGCAGGCCAATGAGCAGGTTATTGAAGTTTATCTCGGACGTTAAGGGGTGCAGATGCTGCAGGTGAAAGAACTGAATCAATATTATGGTGGCAGTCATATTCTGCGAGGTGTGAACTTTGACGCGCGTATCGGCGAGGTGACATGTCTGCTGGGGCGTAACGGCGTGGGGAAAACGACGCTTCTGAAGTGCCTGATGGGGCTTATTCCTGCCCGTAGTGGAAGCGTGCTCTGGCAGGAAAAAAATGTCACTCAGTGGAAACCACATCAGCGGGTCAGGGCCGGTGTGGCGTATGTCCCACAGGGGCGCGATATTTTTCCACGTCTGACGGTGGAAGAGAATCTGTTGCTCGGCCTTTCCCGTTTTTCAGCACAGGAGGCCCGATGCGTTCCGGATGATATCTACGCGCTCTTTCCGGTTTTACAGGAGATGAAGCACCGGCGGGGCGGTGATTTGTCCGGTGGGCAACAGCAGCAACTGGCGATTGGACGGGCGCTGGCAAGTCGCCCGCAGCTGTTGATCCTCGATGAACCCACTGAGGGGATCCAGCCGTCAGTGATTAAAGAGATTGGTCAGGTGATTTCTCAACTGGCGCACCGGGGAGATATGGCCATTTTACTGGTGGAGCAGTTCTATGATTTTGCGCAGCAGTTGGCCGATAAATATCTGATTATGTCGCGCGGCATTATTATTCAAAGCGGCGACGGCAAAAATATGGAGACCGAGGGCGTCCGGGGACTGGTCGCCATTTGAAATATGCGACAGAGCGGCTTCGGCTCTGTCGCTTTACTCATTAGCAGACCGCTGTCTGTCCCCAGGGTTTGGTGCGCATGCCTTTTATCATTAGCGCCCAGGCAAGGATGATTGCGACCATCAGCGCCACAAACAGCGACCACGGCGGCAATGTAGTTAAAATGACGCCGCTGACTAATGGGTTTACCGCTGCGCCCAGCCAGCCTAACGACTGAGCGGAAAAGTAACTGGCTTTCATGCCAGTTGGCGCGATGTTGTCGATGAGCATGTATTCACCTGGCGCGTAAATAACTTCACCAATAGTGAAAAAGGCGGCAGATATCCCCCATAACAACAGACTATTACCGGAGAAGGTGAAGCCAACCAGGCCAACCACAAAGAACAGCGTCGCCACCGTCATTAACGGGCGGATATTCGTGGCGGTGAGCCTGCGGCCGAAGGCATATTGCAGTGATACCACAATAGCGGCGTTGACGGGCAGAACCACTGCCACCACCTTCTCGGCAAAATCGCCGTCAGCAACCACCATGACGTATTGTGAAATACAGGACGCAAACGCGCCGCTAACGAATGACGCCAGGAATGCGGATAGCGTAAACCAGCATAATGCTCTGTCGCGTAGTAGTACCGAGGGGGACCAAACCGCGGCGTTTAAACCTTCTGATGCTGCCGGTGAACGTTTTACCCAGGTCTGGATAAACACCAGTGGTAGGGCTGAACAAGCCGCAGCGAGCCAAAACGGCAGGTTAATGCTTTGCATCACCAGCAGCGTGCCCAGCGGTGGGCCAACGGTCCAGCCAATGTTCAGCACGGTATAGTTAAGCGAGAAAATTTTCGTTTTGTTGGTCGCGGAGAGGTTATCGGCAAACCAGGCCTTCAAAACCGTGGCGAAGACGGAGTAGGCGCAGTTGATCAGAGCGAAAAGCAGAACCACCACCACCACGTTATGCACCAGTGGAATAGCAATAAAGCCTGATGCAAAGCCGCAGATAGCCAGCAGCATGTAGCGTTTTTTATCGAACTTGTCGGCCAGAATACCAAAGCCAAGGCTGAACACCACGCCAATGGTCAGAGCGACCGTCATCGCATAACCGATCAGGTCGACGCTCAGGTTGTACTGTCGACTGAGGTAGATAGTCATAAATGGCAGCGTGGCGCCACGGCCAATCGTTAATAACAATGATGATGCGAGTAACGCGAGAGTGGACCTTCTCAAAGAGATATTCATTTTCCTGCCCGACAATGCATGTTGTTATGTTTTTTTAGATATCAAAAACAAATAGCATGCTAAAAGTGTGATGTACACTCAATAAGTTGTCCGAAAACGCCCTGTGTGGCCTACCTGAATTAATGATCTGTTACGGCACAACGATTTCCGTTACTTTAACTTGTTTACAAAAATTTAATATTTGCAGGGGCAGTGGTATGTCGCGTAAAGACGGGTTATTAGCGTTACTGGTCGTTGTGGTTTGGGGGCTGAACTTTGTTGTCATTAAAGTGGGGCTGCACAATATGCCCCCCTTAATGCTGGCAGGACTGCGATTTTTACTGGTGGCGTTTCCGGCGATATTCTTTGTTGCCCGTCCGAAAATACCGCTTTCGCTACTACTCGGTTATGGACTAACCATCAGTTTTGGGCAGTTCGCGTTTCTCTTTAGCGCCATCAAATTCGGTATGCCTGCCGGGTTAGCTTCTCTGGTATTACAGGCTCAGGCATTTTTCACCATCATTCTGGGGGCATTTGCCTTTGGCGAGCGTCTGCAGGGTAAACAACTGGTAGGAATTGCGCTGGCGGTCTTTGGCGTGCTGGTGTTGATTGAGGCCAGTCTGAACGGACAGCATGTCGGCATGCTCGGTTTTATGCTGACGCTGGCGGCGGCGCTGAGCTGGGCCTGCGGTAATATCTTTAACAAAAAAATCATGCAGCACCCGTCACGCCCGGCCGTGATGTCGCTGGTGGTATGGAGTGCGTTGATTCCTGTTGTTCCATTCTTCCTGGCCTCATTACTTCTCGATGGACCGGCGCAAATTACCCAAAGTCTGGTGGCAATAGATATGACCACCATTCTGTCACTGGTCTATCTGGCGTTTGTGGCGACCATTGTGGGTTACGGTATCTGGGGTTCTTTACTCGGGCGTTATGAGACCTGGCGTGTCGCGCCGTTGTCGCTGTTGGTACCGGTGGTTGGACTGGCGAGCGCGGCCGTGCTGCTGGATGAAACGCTGACCGGATTGCAACTGCTTGGTGCGTTACTGATCATGGCGGGGTTGTATATCAATGTGTTTGGCTTTCGGTTGCGTAAGACTGCGCAGGCGAGAGGATAAAAAAAGCCCCGCAGTGACGGGGCAAAAAAATCACAGGTTGCGCATATTGTAATAAGGCACACCTAATTCGTCGGATTTGTCGCTGCCTGCACCCATATGATTAAAATCGAACGGGGACTGATCGTGCGCTGGCGGCATAATCATCGCGTCGCGACTGTTTTGTGTGGCAGGCTGCGCGGTCTGTTCCGCCATGCTCTGGCCCGAAACAACAAACAGCAGGGCCAGCATTGCATAAGACAGAAGTTTCATGATTTCCTCGGTTACGTCGTTAACTGGCGATTAGCAATTACATTGATTGAGTGGAAGCAAATAGCGCGATTCGCCGTGCATATTCGTCATACGGTATTTATGCGGCGGAACATCAAAATAGTTTTTGAATGTTCGGGTCAGCGTTTGCTGAGACTCAAAGCCGTAACGTTCCGCCAGATAAAGGATCGGCTCGTTACTCTCTTTTAATTTTTGTGCTATTTCAGTCATTTTACGGCTGCGGATGTATTGGCCCAGTGAATGACCGGTTTCTTTTTTAAACATCCGTTGCAGGTGCCATTTGGAGTAACCTGAACGCTCTGACACTTTTTCCAGTGAGAGCGGCGATTCAAGGTTATTTTCGATCCAGTCCAAAATGCTATGAATAGTGATTGTGTCAGTATTGCGTCTGGACATCGTCATACCTCTTTCTGTTTACGGCAGGATTTTCTTAAGCAAATGCTCAAGCGTGGTCACTTCATCCGCCGTTAAGTTTTTTGTTAGTTCCTGGTGTAGGTCTTGCCCTACTAATTGATGACACTGCTCGCAAATTGCTGCGCCATGCTCGGTGAGTTTCACCAGCACGCCCCGCTTGTCATGTGGATTCGGAAGCCTTTCAATCCAGCCTTTACAGGCCAGTCTGTCCAGCATCCGCGTCAGAGCGCCGAGATCGACAGACAGCACTTTTTTCAATTCGACAGGGGTGATGCACACCGCGCAACGGATGGAGCAAAGCACCTTGAACTGCGATGCCGTGATATCCAGCGGTGACAGATAGTCGTTTAGCAAACGATCTTTTTTCTGATTAACCATGTAGATCAAACGACCCAGTGGGATGATTTCGTTAAACAGATCACTGGTGCTTTTCACAATGGTTGCCCTGGCAAGTAGTTAGTCACGGCTGATATTATTGCTTAGGCAAATATAAGTCAAATGAATGAGTCGGCAAATGCCACGTTTTGCTAAAGCATCAGGCCGAACACCTGGCGTGTGTAAATTTAACGGTTTGATAATTATGGTTTATACCTGCAGATGAAAAATGAATCCTTACAGCGCGAAAATGGCTTATCTCCCGGATTTCACCGTATACTTGCCGTTGACGATTAACGCACAGGAAAGATGACATTATGATGGACTTGTTTAAAGCAATAGGACTGGGGCTGGTAGTCCTGTTACCGTTGGCAAACCCGTTAACCACCGTGGCGTTGTTCCTTGGCCTTGCCGGCAACATGAACAGCGCAGAGCGTAACCGTCAGTCACTCATGGCGTCCGTTTACGTGTTCGCTATCATGATGGTGGCTTACTACGCCGGACAACTGGTGATGAACACCTTTGGGATTTCGATTCCCGGGCTACGTATTGCGGGTGGGTTAATCGTTGCGTTTATCGGCTTTCGGATGTTGTTTCCACAGCAGAAGGCGCATGATTCTCCGGAAGCGAGAAGCAAATCAGAAGAACTCGAAGACGAACCGACGGCCAATATTGCATTTGTTCCGCTGGCCATGCCAAGCACCGCGGGTCCGGGTACGATTGCAATGATCATCAGTTCGGCGTCAACCGTGCGTCATGGTTCCGAGTTTCCGGACTGGGTGATCATGGTCGCGCCGCCGATTATTTTTGCGGCAGTCGGGGTGATCCTGTGGGGCAGTTTGCGCAGTTCCGGTGGGATTATGCGCCTGGTCGGTAAAGGCGGGATTGAGGCGATTTCCCGTCTGATGGGCTTCCTGCTGGTATGTATGGGCGTGCAGTTTATTATTAACGGCGTGCTGGAAATCATTAAAACTTACGCTTAAAACAACGCGCCCGGCATGGCCTGCCGGGCACGGTTTTTTTTACGAATGTTGAGGCTGTTCTTCCAGTGATACCGGCCATTTACGGAAGATAATTATCGACCAGATCAACGCCAAAACGGCAGGCACTGCGCCGACATAACCAATCGTAGACATTGACCAGTGCAGACTCACCTGATTTCCCACCAGCGCGCCAGCCCCTATACCGATATTAAAAATGCCTGAGAAAAGGGCCATTGCGACGTCGGTGGCATCCGGGGCCAGCGCCAGCACTTTGACCTGCATACCCAGACCTATCAACATAATGGCGATGCCCCAGAATATACTCAGGACGGCCAGATGCATTTCGCTGTTCGCGGCGGGAAGTAACAACACCAGGCACACCGTCAGCAGGGCAATGGCGCTGCTAATCAGTACGGATGCATGTTGATTACCCAGCTTGCCAAAAATGACGCTACCGACAATTCCCGCACCCCCCAGAACCAGCAGTAGCACGGTTGCAAAGTTTGCGCTCAGCCCGGCGACGGTCTGCACAAACGGTTCGATATAGCTGTAGGCCGTGTAATGCGCGGTGACCACAATCACTGTCAGCAGATACAGGCTCATTAACGCCGGACGATGAAATAACACGGGCAGGCTTTTCAATGAACCAGAATGCTCGCTGGGTAATTTGGGCAGGAGCTTAATCAGGCAAAGCAGGGTAACTAACGCCCCCATACCGATGGCGAAGAAGGTGGTGCGCCAGCCAAAATACTGGCCAACGATCCGCCCGATAGGCAGACCAAGCACCATCGCCAGCGCGGTGCCGGTCGCAATCAGACTGAGCGCCTGCGCGCGTTTCCCGGCAGGTGCCAGGCGAATCGCCAGCGAGGCGGTGATCGACCAGAAAATGGCGTGCGCAAAAGCAATACCAATACGGCTAATTACCAGCACGGTAAAATTCCATGCCAGGAAAGAGAGTACGTGGCTGGCGATAAACACCACAAACAAGCAGATCAGAAGTTTACGTCGTTCTACCTGGCTGGTAAGCAGCATGAAAGGCAGCGACATCAGAGCCACAACCCAGGCGTAGATCGTCAGCATGATCCCGACCTGCGCGGTCTGCATATTAAAACTTTGTGCGATGTCGGACAGCAAACCGACAGGGACAAACTCAGTGGTATTAAAAATAAAACCGGCAATGGCAAGCGTAACTACCCGTAGCCACGCGACCTTGCGGGAAACAGTGTCTGTTGTCATATCAAATAGGTGGATTAGCTGCGAAAAGGTAAGGTCACGATCTTAAAACGTTTGCTGGCGAAAATACAATCATTTCGTGATTTATATCACATTATTCTGCTGAATGTTTGGCGGTTTTTCGGGGAACCGGTCAGTACGATGACTGACCGGGAAACAGAGCAAAGTAATTGCAGGTGTTAATGCTGTCGTGCCTGGTTCATGCACAATGCGTCATACTCGCTGTCAACGATGGGTTCGACTTTGCCCATTAAAAACAGGTAATTCAAAATACCCAGTACGACGAGTGCCGCGGAAAATACAAGAGCCCACGTAAATGAACCCGTGGCAGCGACGATTGCACCTGTAATAATCGGGCCGACTGCACCGCCCATGTTTGAGACGGTATTCTGTAACCCGGCAACAATCGACACGCTGTTTTTGGGGGCAACATCGCCTGGTAATGCCCAGACCTGTGAGGCCGCGACGGTAGTTCCTGATTTAGCTACACACAGTAAAAAGACAGTCATGAAAACGGAGTCAGTAAAGGGGGCAAAACCAATACATAAAGCCATCAATAAACCAATAGTCAGGAATAATTTTCTTGTAGCGGTGAGCGATAATATCCGTTTATGTACCATGCGATCCGACGCCCAACCTGCGAACACTTCAATCACCATTCCGCAAAGCAATGGTAGGGCCGCGACCATACCCATTTTGATAAAATCCATACCTTTGTCTTTTACCAGATAGGTCGGCAACCAGGTAATAAAGAAATACGAAGTGTAATTGATGGTGAAAAAACCGATACACATTGCCCAGATATTGCGATAGCGTAGCAACTTATACCATCGCATGGGTAATACAGATTTATCACCATGTTTCTGTTTTTGCCCCTCGCGAATATGTTTCACTTCCGCCGGGCTGATTTTTTTGTGATCTTCCGGGTTTTCGGTATAAATAAAATACCACGCAATGACCCATAAAATTCCCACGCTACCAATAATAAGAAACGTTAATCGCCAGTCGAATTGATAAATCATCCAGACGATCAGCGGCATGGCAACGGCTCCGCCGAATTTTGAGGCACTGTCAAACAACCCGGAAACAGTTGCTCGCTCTCTGTCAGGGAACCATCGTGCGGCGATCCCCGCATTGCTTGGATAGGCAGCGGCTTCACCCACGCCCAAAGCCAGTCTGAGTGCCAGCAGCGACTTAAAACCAGTGGCCAGCCCCATCATTGATGTGGCTATTGACCACCACGCTACGGCAATGCCCAGACCTTTTTTCTGGCCGAAGCGATCGGCGAACCAGCCTGCAGGTATTTGCAATAAGGAGTATGACCAAAAGAATGCTGCCATTATAAACCCCATCATTTCGGGATCGAGCTTAAGCTCATCAATAAGATGCGGAGCAGCAGCTGATAATACCGTTCGGTCAATATAGTTAATTGCAATAGCAAGCCACATTAATCCCGCAATCCACCAGCGAATTCGGGATTTTTCAGCTAAATTATTCATATATTTGGCCCATGGTAGATGTTTATTGTTTTAGTATGAAGGGTACATTTTTACCGTTCTTTTAGAGTGAGTTCATAATGTTTTGCGGCTTATGTTGATGTATGACGCACGCAATAATATTGTGTACGCATTGCTCTCCAATATTGCTCACCGCACCTTCGGTATATCCTGCGATGTGCGCCGTCGGAATAAAGTTTTCAAGGGCAAACAAAGGATGTGAATTGCAGGGCTCCTGTATAAAGACATCGGCTGCAGCTCCTTTAATAACGCCCTGAGTCAGCGCCTGGAACAGATCCTCTTCATTAACGACACCACCGCGTGAAACATTGATTAAATAGCTGCTTTTCTTCATTTTCTGCATGCGGGCCAAATCAAAGAGATTTTTTGTTTCAGGGGTTAGCGGTGTATGGAGGGTAATAAAATCACTGTTTTCTGTTAAAGCATCTAATGAGACATACTCAACGCAATTTGCTTTGGCGAATGACTCATCCTGCCAGGCATCGTGTGCCAGTATGCGCATGTTGAAACCGCGGGCACGTAGCGCGACCTGTTTACCTATGTTGCCCAGCCCAATGATACCTATGGTTTTGCCATAGACATCAGAGGCGAAAATACGTGGCCAATTTCCGGCGCGAGTTTGCTCAATTGCACCGGGTAATTGCCGCGCACAGTTGAGAATCAATGAAAAAGCAAAATCGGCGACGGCATGTTTGTTGGCATCCGGCACATTGGTAACATAAATGCCTTTTTCCCGGGTGGCATCCAGGTCGATGTTATCGACACCGACGCCATGCTTACAGACGATTTTCAGCTGAGGGGCCGCTGCCAGCAATTCAGCATTAACCTCTGTGAAGGCAACGATCATCGCCACCGTGTCTGCAAGGTATGGTTCGAGTTCTTTTCGTCCGATATCTGCGGGAAGCATGATTAATTTAAGACCCGCATCCTGCAGTTGCTCGATTGGCTGCCGATCGTATTTGGCAAATGACGGAGAAGTACAGATGACGTTCATAATACAATCCTGTTAGTTAAGCGGCGTTACCGCCGCTGTAAAAGAGGTTATTGCAGATAGTTATTGATAATCTGTTGGATCAGATTTTCCTGTTGTGCGTTAAACGTGACAGCGTAACGACTTGCGCCAACCTCATGCCCCATGATTTGCAACGCTTTTTTGACTGCAGCGGGCGAGAAGGCAACTTTATAGAGATCGGTTCGCAAACCCGTGACGCTTTCCTGTGCCTCATGCGATCCGGCAATATCACCGGCCTTGAATCGCGCCCAGATAGCATTAATTTCTTTTGGCGCCACGTTTGCCAGACCAGAAATACAGGCAGAACAACCGTCAACGAATCCCTGGTGAATCAGCGAATCCGGCCCATTCAACACATCAAAACCTTCAATATCTTTGACGGCGTCAAGGAATCCACCGAGGCTTTCATAGCTACCGGCGCTGTCTTTGATGCCAATGATGTTGGGATGCGCCGCCAGCACTCTTGCGGTTGCCGGTTCAATGGTGTTACCCGTACGTGCCGGGATGTTATAGAGAAATACCGGCACCGATAGCGCGTCGGCAATCGCGGTATAGTGGGCAATCAGTTCCTGCTGTTTGAGCGGAACAAAATACGGGGTAATCACCGATACGGCATCGACGCCCAGTTTTTCTATTTGTTTACCCAGACGAATGGTTTCACGGGTTGAGATTTCACCAATATGCGCCACCACATTTGCCCGTCCAGCAACTTCCTCAACGCAAGTACGGGTCACCGCTATTTTTTCTTCCTCGTTAAGTACAAAAAACTCGCCATTGGTGCCGCCGCAGAAAATACCGTTTCCAGCGTTTAGCTGGCGATTAACCTGGTTTTTGAGTTCGGTGAGGTTTAATGCCCCTTCGTTATCGAAAGGGGTGACGATTGCCGTCAGTACGCCACAGATTTTTTTACTCATGATTCACTCCTTTGGTAATCAGTTCTGGAAAAAGTGTTTGATAAATAGCCTTAACATCGTCATGGCTCACCTGACAGGGCGCGTTGTTCATAAGACGTTTTACGTTAAGCGCGGCATCGGCCAGCGCGGAAAGGTCAGTGGAGGGCACGCCAAGCGTTGCCAGGTTGTCGGGCAGGTTGAGCCGTTTCACGAGCGCGGAGAAGTACTCCACCAGCGCGAAAGATTTTTCTTCAGCGCTGAGTGTGCGATCGGCGTCAGGTAGCAGATCCCAGACCTGGGCAAATTTGTTGACCGCGTGAGGGCGAACCACCTTCATGCAGGGTGCTAACAGAATCGCGTTAGCGACACCATGTGGGAGATGGTATCGCCCCCCCAGCGGATAAGAGAGCGCATGAACCAGATGTGTACCGGCGTGATTAATCGCTACACCGCCATAGTATGACGCCCACAGCATTTCCAGTTTAGCCAGCAAATTGTTCGGTTCATTAACCGAGGTTTCGATGTTTTTCAACAATTTCTGTAAACCGATGAGCGCAGCGTTGTCGCTGATTGGGTTGGCGATAGTTGCTGTAAAGCACTCAATCAGATGACAGAGCGCGTCAATGCCGGTGGATGAGGCGATGTGCGCTGGCATGCTGGTGGTGAGTTCCGGTAGCAAGGCGACATAATCCGGCAGCAGCACCGGGGAGATGATACCCACCTTGGTGTTTTGTTCGGGGATGGCCAGTATCGCGTTTGGAGTGGCTTCTGAACCCGTGCCTGCTGTGGCGGGGATTAGCACGGAGGTCACACGTTGTTGCGGTTTTTCACCTGCCAGCATGGCGTCAAGCGTCGGGGACTCAGGGTGACATAAGACGGAGAGCAGTTTCGCCACATCCAGTACGCTACCGCCGCCAATGCCTATCACCATTTCCACATTGAGGTCAGCCACGCGTTTGACGAGTTTGCTGACGTCATGATGTCCCGGCTCGGCGGGTACGTTATCAATCAGTGTCACCTGACGGCCATCATTAGCCAGCAGGGTACGGATCTGCGCTACTGCATCCAGTCGAACAATATTTGCATCAGTTACCAGCAGTAACTGGCGTTTACCGCTCAGTAATGGCTCCAGAGCGGGGATGGCATGCGAACCGCTGATCACGGTGCTATTAATTGTTGCCACAACATTCTCCTGTTGTTTGAGTGATTGAATTCGCTCACTGTGATTCAGGAACGATGACATCATGGGCTAAATTTATAATTTATCTCGGAACTGAATAACTTGAGCTTGCTCACACTTAATCAATTGTGATTGAATATAATCATTAACAACACATAACGACCCGGAGCATGGATGAGTAAACAAGTAGCTAGACCGCAAATCCTGGTTATCGCCGATGACTTTACCGGGGGGAACGATGCGGGGGTCAGCCTTGCGCTGACGGGAATGACGGTGAATGTCGCCTTCACGTTACCCTCCACCGAGGAGACCGACGTACTGGTCGTTAACAGTGATAGTCGTGCGTTGGATGCACCGCAGGCATCTTCCCGCGTGAGAGCTTTAGCGCTTGCCTGTCATGCAGACTCGCGGGCGCTGTGGCTAAAGAAAATGGATTCCACATTACGTGGCAACCCAGGGGCCGAAGTTGAGGCGTTAATGCAGGTCACCGGTAAAAATCTGGCCATTGTTGCGCCAGCGTTTCCCCTGGCCGGTCGGACGACTGAAGAAGGTCTTTGCCTTATCAACGGTGTCCCGGTTACCCAAACCGAATTTGCCAGTGACCCGAAAACCCCGGTAGCTAGCGCTGATATTTGTGCGGTACTTCAGGCACAAACCACCATCACATGCCGGGCTATGTCACTGAGTGACTATTTGCAACGCCTGACAGAACCTGCCGCTGATATGCCGCAAATTTGGGTGGTTGATGCGCAGAGTAATGCCGATCTCGATGCCATTGTTGTTGAAGCAAGGGAGCGAAATGATACGCCGCTTTTGGTGGGGTCAGCAGGAATCTGTGACGCACTGGCTCGCCATATCCAGACGGCATCTTCCCGGCGTTTACTGGCGATTGTGGGCTCAATGAGTGAAATTGCTCAACGCCAGATTGCTGTTGTGCGCAGAAACCCGCAGGTAGAGACGGTATTCATTGATATCGAAGATATGTTGAAGGGGGCTGTGACGGGGTACGTTGCCCGCATTATTGGCGTTCTGGCATCCGGTAAACACTGCATTGTTCACACTTGTCCTGATACTGATGCGCGGCACCATATTCCGCATCTTTGCGCCCGCTGGCAGGTAAGTCGCGCTCAGTTGGGCGAAAAAATCTGCCAGTTCCTTGGGCAACTTACCCGACAGGTTGCTGATGATATCTCACCCGCTGCGCTGTATCTCTCTGGCGGCGATGTTGCTATGGCGGTTGCTGAAGCGCTCGGAGCAACAGGATTTCGTATCAGCGACCGTGTGGCCCAGTGCGTGCCGTATGGTCATTTTGTTGGTGGATACTGGCAGCGCCCGGTTATGACAAAAGCAGGGGGGTTTGGTGACGAAACGACCTTGCGTCAGGTTTTGAATTATGTTGAGGAGAAAATGAGTGAATAACACTATTGCGGTAACCATGGGCGATCCGGCGGGTATTGGACCGGAGATCATTCTTAAATCACTGGCGGAGGGAGAGCTTTCTGGCGCGCCGGTCATTGTTGTTGGATGCGTGCAGACGCTGCGACGGATCCAGTCATTGAATATAACACCGCCAGCGGAACTTCGGGTGATTGAAAGTGTAGCCCAGGCGCAATTCGCCGCAGGTGTAATCAATGTCATTGATGAACCGCTTGCCGATCCAGATTCTCTCCAGCCCGGTGTAGTGCAAGCACAGGCCGGGGATCTGGCTTATCGCTGTATCAAACGTGCCACGAAGTTGGCGCTGAATGGCGAAGTTAAAGCGATAGCCACTGCGCCTCTGAATAAAGAAGCATTACATCTGGCGGGTCATCATTATCCTGGGCATACCGAACTGCTGGCGCAACTGACCAACAGTAAAGATTATGCAATGGTGCTGTATACCGACCAGCTCAAAGTCATCCATGTCACCACCCATATTGCGTTACGAACATTCCTGGATACGCTCAGCGAACAGCGGGTGAAAACTGTTATTCAGGTAGCACATGATTTCCTGCGTCGCGTTGGGTATGAAAATCCGCGTATTGCGGTGGCGGGGGTGAATCCACATGCTGGAGAAAATGGTCTTTTTGGCGATGAAGAAATCAAAATAGTTGGACCCGCAATCCAGACTATGCAGGCGCTGGGACTAAATGTCACCGGGCCGTGCCCACCGGATACGGTATTTATGCAGTGCCACGAAGGAATGTACGACATGGTGGTAGCGATGTATCACGATCAGGGGCATATTCCGCTAAAATTGCTTGGATTCTATGATGGGGTGAATATCACCGCCGGGTTACCGTTTATTCGCACCTCTGCAGACCACGGTACGGCGTTTGATATTGCCTGGACAGGTAAAGCCAAGTCTGAGAGCATGGCGGTGTCCATCCAGTTAGCAATGCAAATCACGCGGGATTAAAATGAAGGGATATAATCGGTTAGAACAGATTATGGATTATCTGAAAGGGCATAATCTGGCGACGGTAGAACAGTTGGTTGCCGTGACGGGCGCCTCTCCGGCGACTATTCGTCGCGACCTGATTAAACTCGATCAGGAAGGCGTGATCAGCCGTACCCATGGTGGTGTGACGCTTAACCGATTTATCCCATCGCAGCCTACTACGCATGAGAAAATGCAACGCAGTCTGCAAGAAAAACAAGCGATCGCCAGCGCGGCAGCAAGCCTGGTGAAGGCAGGGGATTCTATTGTTCTGGATGCAGGTACGACAATGATTGAACTGGCTCGTCAGCTCACCCATCTGCCGCTGCGGGTCATCACCAGCGATCTGCACATCGCACTTTTTTTCTCCGAGTTTAAACAAATTGAAGTGACGATCATTGGCGGGCGGATTGATGACTCCAGCCAGTCATGCATCGGCGAGCATGGGCGTAAACTGTTGCAGAGCGTCTGGCCGGATATCGCGTTTTTAAGCTGTAACGGTTGGGATCTGGCGCGTGGGATCACCGCGCCGACGGAAGAGAAGGCCGGGGTAAAACGTGACCTGATTGCCAACGCCAGTCGCCGGGTACTGCTGGCAGACAGTTCAAAATATGGCGCGTGGTCATTGTTTAATGTTACCCATTTGAATGCGCTGACGGATATTGTGACCGATGCCCGGCTCAATGAGGGCGTGCGCGAGCAACTAGAACAATTACCCTGCCAACTGACGATTGCCAGTTAATCCCTATTCTGCGACAACTGGGGGTTCAAGACCTCAATAAACGCTTCCAGTTGCCTCGTCATTGCGCCTCTGCGCCAGACCAGCCACGTATTCAGCCAGCGCCAGTTTTCGCTTAGCGCCCAGGCGTTGACCTGATGATGCCCAGGCATGCTCTCCAGCATCGAGCGCGGGATCAGCGCGATACCCGCGCCGGCAATAACGCAGGCCAGCATTCCGTGATACGACTCCATTTCATGAATGGTGCCGGGCATTGCGCGATCGGCATGAAACCAGCTTTCAAAGTGGCGGCGATAGGAACAGTTGGCGCGAAAGGCGTAAATACTACAACCGTTAACATCACTGGCCCGCTGGATGGGAGGGTGACCGTGCGGCGTGACAATCATCATCTCTTCACGGTAGACCGGCATTCCTTCAAGGCCAGGATGGGTAATCGGACCGTCAACAAAGGCGGCGTTCAGCGTCCCCTCGAGCACACCATCCAGCATCGTGCCCGAAGGGCCTGTCGCCAGCGCAAACTGAATTTTGGGGTAACGCTGGTTATATTCCGCCAGCGTGGCGGGGATTCGCACAGCGGCAGTACTTTCCAGCGAGCCAAGAGAGAACAACCCCTGAGGTTCATCCCCGGCGACGACCATTCTCGCTTCCTCAACCAGTGCGAGGATCCGCTGGCTGTAGCGCAAAAAGTTGTGCCCGGATGGGGAAAGCCGCAGACGCTGGTTTTCACGAATAAACAGATCAACGCCAAGGTCGGCTTCAAGCTGGCGAATGCGGGTGGTGAGATTAGATGGCACGCGATGCACCTTTGCGGCCGCCTGCGTAATACTGCCGGTCTCTGCGACGGCATTGAACATTTCCAGTTGCGTCAGATCCATGTTGTTCTCTATTCGTGAATGGCGTGGTTAATATTATTCATTTTTCAGAAAGAGTAAATATGCGCATGATATAACCATACCTTGCGATAAAGAGAGGCAACTATGACTATCACAGCAGCAACACATGCGATTTCCGTTAATCCTGCTAATGGAGAAAGGCTGGCAGCGATGCCATGGGCGAGCGCTGAAGAGATTGCACATGCGCTGAGCCTTGCTGCGAAAGGCTACAGCGAATGGAAACATACTTCCGTTGAACACCGTGCGCAAACGCTGCGTGATATCGGGCAGGCTCTGCGTCATCGTGCGGAAGAGATGGCGCAATGTATTTCCCGCGAAATGGGCAAACCCATCAAGCAGGCACGGGGTGAAGTTGCCAAATCGGCCGCATTGTGCGACTGGTACGCCGAACATGGCCCGGCGATGCTCAATCCTGAACCTACGCTGGTGGAAAACAATCAGGCGGTGATTGAGTACCGCCCCGTAGGAACCATTCTGGCGATCATGCCGTGGAACTTCCCACTCTGGCAGGTACTGCGTGGCGCTATTCCGATTCTGTTGGCCGGAAATGGCTACCTGTTAAAGCATGCACCGAATGTAACCGGCTGTGCTGCGATTATCGCCCAGGTATTTGCTGATGCGAACGTTCCCGCCGGGGTTTACGGTTGGGTTAATGCCGACAACACTGGGGTAAGTCAGATGATCAATGACCCGCGTATTGCGGCGGTAACGGTGACGGGCAGTGTTCGTGCCGGTGCGGCGATTGGCGCTCAGGCAGGGGCGGCGTTGAAGAAATGTGTGCTTGAGCTGGGTGGTTCCGATCCGTTTATTGTCCTTAATGATGCTGATCTTGACCTGGCCGTTAAGGCGGCAGTTGCCGGGCGTTACCAGAACACTGGGCAGGTGTGTGCGGCAGCCAAGCGTTTCATTATTGAAGAAGGTATTGCGGCAGAATTTACGGCTCGTTTTGTCGCGGCCGCGAGCGCGCTCAAAATGGGCGATCCGCTGAACGAAGAAAACGATCTGGGTCCGATGGCGCGATTTGATCTGCGTGATGAGCTTCATCAGCAGGTTGAAGCCTCCCTTGCTGAAGGAGCGCGATTACTTCTTGGCGGGGAAAAAATTGCAGGCCACGGCAATTACTATGCTGTGACGGTACTGGGTGATGTCACTCCAGAGATGACGGCTTTTCGTCAGGAGCTGTTTGGCCCGGTTGCAGCGATTACCGTGGCAAAGAATGCGGAACATGCCTTAGCACTGGCAAATGATAGTGATTTCGGTTTATCCGCCACGGTGTTCACCGCAGATGAAGCGCTGGCGCAGAATATGGCGTCACGCCTGGAATGTGGAGGCGTATTCATCAATGGCTTCAGTGCCAGCGATGCCCGTGTTGCATTTGGCGGCGTGAAGAAAAGTGGTTTTGGCCGCGAGCTCTCTCACTTTGGCCTGCATGAGTTCTGTAACGTGCAGACCGTCTGGAAAAACCGCCTCTGATGGTGTGGGTGCCTCCATCGGGGGCACCTGTCTTATTTCTGCAATTTTTCTGTCATTTACTCTCCGTATATTCGCGTCTAACGCTTTGATACAGAAGAGTAATATGAACATAACGCAAATTTTTCAACGTCTGATCCCCCGTCAGTTTGGTTTGTTAACTGGTATTTTCTGCATAATTGCACTGTTCTCTGTATTGCAGGTCGCGTCCTCTTTGATGCTCTCGGCCTCAGTCAGCGACGCGCAGCATAATGAAGGTCGTAATCAGCTCGCGCTAATACAGCAGGCGAAGATCGATGAAGCGAGGGTGGCATTATTGTCTGCCAGCGATCTGCTTAACCGGGCTGGAGTTTATTTTATGCAGGATGCCGCCACCGGCTCTGATGGAAGTTGGCGGCCATTAATGGAGGAGGCTCATCGGGCGCTGACACAGTCAAAAACCGCATGGGATGCATGGAGTCATTTAAAACCGCAGCCGGATCCAGAACTCACGGAGAGCTATCAGCGCTTTTATAGCGGCATTCAGGAACAGGCGGACGGGCTGATGCAGTCCGGTTCGATTGACGCTTTTTTTGCCGTGCCCGTACAGGCGTTTCAGTCAGATTTTAACGACAACTACGCCCGCTTTCAGCAGGAAAGTGGGCGACATGCGGAAGTCGGGCGTCAGAAATTGTTGACCAGTCTTGAGCGTTTACAGCATCTGTTTTTGTTTATTCCTCTGGTGCTGGTGGTTATCGCTGTGCTGGTCTGGCGCAGTATGTCTCGTTGGGTGATAACACCGCTGCGACGGCTGATCGATCATATCGATATTTTAGCGGCAGGCGATCTTTCCCGACCAGCTCCGCAGGTGAGTCAGTTCAATCGGGAAGTGATGCAATTAAGTTTGCGAATTGCTGCAATGCAGCAGGGACTCTGCGCGCTGGTACAGCAGGTGAATGACGCCACAACCGCAATGGTGGGGAACATCAGCGAACTTGCGCAAAATAATAAGCAGTTGTATCAGCAATCGGCGAAACAAAGTGAAGAGTTGAGTACCGTGACTTCGCATATTGGTTTCCTTGAAACGCATGTTGAGGATAACAGTGGCTTTGCTCAACTGGCGAATCAGCGTGCTGTACAGGCCCGTGATATTGCGGCGGGCGGAGACCGAATGATGGCGACGGTAAATGCGTCAATGCAGGCGATTGTGACGCGCTCGTCTGAAATGCGCGGAATTATAACGCTAATCGACAACATCGCGTTTCAGACAAACATCCTCGCACTGAACGCGGCAATCGAGGCTGCACATGCTGGGGAACAAGGGCGCGGGTTTGCAGTGGTCGCCAAAGAAGTTGGACTTCTGGCGCGAAAAAGCGGTCAGTCGACGCAGAATATTCAGGCGCTCATTCAACACTCTTTACAGGGCATTGAAGAGGGCTTTCATGCCGTAAACGGGCTGGATGAGAATCTACAGCAGGTTATTTCGCTGGTGGAAAACCTCGGCGCATTGCTGAACGATATTTCGGCGGCAACGTTAAATCAGGGGGACAGTATTCACCAGTTGACTCGTAAGCTTCATGTTCTGAACGGAGAGGCCCGGCAAACCAGCGATCTGGTGAATGCCGCATCCAATTCTTCCTTGCAGCTACATCATGAATCTCACCAGCTTATGCAGGCAGTGGCCAGATTCCGCCTTCCGGCCTGACGCTGCGTATTCAGCTCTGTTATACTCGCAGGCCTTTCATACCTGCGAGCAAGGAGCATGTTGTGGCCAGGGCCATGGACAATTCAATTTTAGAGACCATTGTGCAGCAGGTTCGTCCGCTGATTGGTCAAGGTAAAGTCGCTGATTACATTCCTGCATTAGCTTCCGTGGACGGTTCAAAACTGGGTATTGCCATTTGCACCGTCGATGGACAGCACTATCAGGCGGGGGATGCGCAAGAGCGCTTTTCTATTCAGTCAATTTCAAAGGTGCTCAGTCTGGTCGTGGCGATGCGTCATTATCAGGAGGATGAGATCTGGCAACGTGTCGGCAAGGATCCATCCGGTCATCCTTTTAACTCCCTGGTACAGCTGGAAATGGAACAGGGGATCCCGCGTAATCCCTTCATCAATGCCGGGGCGCTGGTGGTTTGCGACATGCTGCAAGGGCGACTGAGCGCACCGCGTCAACGGATGCTGGAAGTGGTTAGGGCGTTAAGCGGCGTATCGGATATCGCCTATGATTCGACAGTGGCGCGTTCTGAGTTTGAGCACTCGGCGCGTAACGCGGCTATCGCCTGGCTGATGAAATCATTTGGCAATTTCCATCATGATGTGACCACCGTTTTACAAAATTACTTTCACTATTGTGCGTTGAAAATGAGCTGTGTAGAACTGGCGCGTACGTTCGTCTTTCTGGCAAATCAGGGACACGCCTTTCATCTTGCGGAGCCCGTGGTTACGCCCATGCAGGCCAGGCAGATCAACGCGTTGATGGCTACCAGTGGCATGTATCAGAACGCAGGGGAATTTGCCTGGCGAGTAGGTTTACCGGCGAAATCTGGCGTTGGCGGCGGTATAGTGGCTATCGTTCCCCACGAGATGGCGATTGCCGTCTGGAGTCCGGAACTGGATCCTGCGGGAAATTCGCTGGCGGGTATCGCCGTGCTGGAGCAATTAACACAACAACTGGGGCGCTCGGTTTACTGATGAATACGCTCGATCCTCTTTTTGCCAGGCTGGCGAAATCAACGTTTCGCTCGCGGTTTCGTCTTGGTCAGAAAGAAAGGCAGTATTGTCTGGATAAAGGTGCGCCGGTTATCGAGCAACACGCTGCGGATTTTATTGCCAAACGGCTGGCCCCGGCGTTACCGGTCAATGATGGTAAGCAGACGCCCATGCGTGGGCATCCGGTCTTTATCGCTCAACATGCCACGGCCACCTGTTGTCGGGGCTGTCTGGCGAAATGGCATGATATTCCTCAGGGTGTCGCGCTTAACGATGAGCAGCAACGTTACGTTGTCATGGTTATTTATCACTGGTTAGTGCTTCAAATGAATAAGCCATAGATAACATAATCCTATGATATGTCTCCTTGTGTTGTGCTTTTGTTAAAAGCAGTATAAAGGGGTCAATCTAAGGAGAAAAAATGGCTACCTGCAAACCCTGCTTTGTGATGAGTACGGCACAGATTCTGTCGAGAATCGACGAGCTCAGCGACATCCTTGAAACATGCGTCAATGATGGCGCCTCTGTCAGCTTTATGCTGCCTTTTACGAGTGAAAAGTCACGACCTTTCTGGATGAGCGTCGCGCAAAGTGTCGACCGTGGAGAAAGGATTGTTCTGGGGGCACAGGACGCACAGGGGGTTCTAGTTGGTACCGTCCAGCTCATTATCGATCAACCCGAAAACCAACCCCATCGTGCGGATGTCGCCAAACTACTGGTTCACACCTCTGCGCGACGGGGCGGTGTGGCCCGGGAATTGATGAACGGACTCGAACGTTGCGCGCATCAACAAGGTAAGACGCTGCTGGTTCTTGATACGGCCACGGGCAGTGGCGCTGAGTTGTTCTACCACAATTGCGGATGGCAAAAAGTTGGGGTGATACCCGACTATGCCAAAATGCCCGACGGGACGCTGACCGGGACCACACTTTTCTATAAAACTCTCTAATTTGTTATCGGGGATTGATCAAAACAGGGTTTCAATGTATTAAAGTTTGCTAACCTATTGGACCAATTCAATCAGGTTGTATGACTAATCATAAAGGGAACCCATTGTGCAAACACTAAATCGTCGCGATTTCCCCGGTGCTCAGTATCCTGAACGCATCATTCAGTTTGGTGAAGGAAACTTCCTGCGCGCCTTCGTTGACTGGCAGGTTGATCTGCTGAATGAGCATACCGATCTGAACGCAGGTGTGGTCATTGTTCGTCCTATCGAAAGTACCTTCCCACCATCGCTGAGTACACAGGATGGTCTCTACACCACCATTATTCGTGGCTTGAATGAGAAGGGCGATGCCGTAAGTGATGCTCGTTTAATTCGTTCAGTTAACCGCGAAATCAGCGTCTATAGCGAATACGATGAGTTCCTGAAGCTGGCGCATAATCCAGATATGCGTTTTGTTTTTTCTAACACCACTGAAGCAGGCATCAGTTACCACGCGGGCGATAAGTTTGAGGATGCACCGGCGGTGAGTTATCCCGCTAAACTGACCCGGCTGCTGTTCGAGCGGTTCAGCCATTTTAATGGTGCGTCGGATAAAGGCTGGATAATCATCCCTTGCGAACTGATTGATTACAATGGTGATGCGCTGCGTGAACTGGTCCTGCGCTACGCTCAGGAGTGGGCGCTACCGGAAGCATTTATTCAGTGGCTGGATCAAGCCAACGCATTTTGTTCCACGCTGGTGGACCGCATTGTTACCGGTTATCCGCGTGACGAAGTAGCGCAACTTGAAGCTGAGCTTGGCTATCATGATGCATTCCTGGATACGGCTGAACACTTCTATCTGTTTGTCATTCAGGGGCCAAAGTCATTAGCCGCCGAACTGCGTCTGGATAAATATCCGCTCAATGTCCTGATTGTTGATGACATCAAACCGTACAAAGAACGGAAAGTGGCCATTCTCAACGGCGCGCACACCGCACTGGTTCCTGTTGCCTGGCAGGCAGGGCTCGATACTGTGGGTGAGGCGATGAATGACGCAGAGATTTGCGCCTTCGTTGAAAAAGCTATTTATGAAGAGATCATTCCGGTACTGGATTTACCTCGCGATGAGCTGGCATCTTTCGCCAGCGCGGTGACCGGTCGATTCTGCAATCCGTACATCAAGCATCAGCTGCTGTCGATTGCCCTGAACGGCATGACTAAATTCCGTACCCGTATATTGCCGCAGTTGCTGGCAGGGCAACAGGCCAGCGGCAAACTGCCGGCGCGCCTGACGTTTGCGCTTGCCGCGCTGATTGCCTTTTATCGTGGAGAGCGTAACGGTGAGTCATATCCGGTTCAGGATGATGCGCACTGGGTGGAGCGCTTTCAACAGCTTTGGTCTCAGCATCATGACCGCCAGATAAACACCGAAGATCTGGTTAAATCTGTACTGGGCGTTAAAGAGCACTGGGAGCAGGACCTGACTCAGGTTTCTGGGCTGGTGGAGCAGGTTTCTGCCGATCTGGATACCATTCTGGCAAAAGGCATGCGTGAAGCCGTTAAACCACTGTGCTAAGAAAACAGCCCGGCTCAGGCCGGGTTTTTTGCAAAACAATTATTAGTTACAACATACTATTGTATGTTAAATACTAAGCCATTCTGTAACTCAGGTGCGGGAATTGTCTGGCAGGAAAAAGATGTTTAGTTAATGTTGCGATTAACTTGCAACATTGATCACTATCGCGTCTAATGTGACGGGTTTCACATTTTTCCGAAGATAACCATGATCGTTCGCCCCCAACAACACTGGCTACGCCTGATTTTCGTCTGGCATGGTTCCGTATTATCAAAAATCTTTTCACGTCTGTTGCTGAACTTCCTGCTCTCCATCGCCGTTATTATCATGCTTCCGTGGTATACGATGCTGGGTATTAAATTTACGCTGGCGCCGTTCAGCATTCTCGGCGTGGCTATTGCTATCTTTTTAGGCTTTCGCAATAACGCCTGCTATTCACGTTACGTTGAGGCCCGCCACCTTTGGGGGCAGTTGATGATTGCTTCCCGATCGCTTTTACGAGAGGTAAAGACCACCTTACCGGATGACGTCGAACTGGGGCAGTTTGTTCGTCTGCAAATCGCGTTTGCCCACTGTTTACGCATGACTTTACGCCGAAAACCGCAGGCAGCGCCGTTGGCGAAGTACCTCAGCGAGAAAGATCTGCAGACGGTATTTGCCTCACAATCACCGGCAAACCGCATATTGTTGCTGATGGGGGAGTGGTTGGCCGTGCGCAGGCGTAATGGACAACTATCAGATATATTATTCCATAGTTTAAACAATAGGTTAAATGATATGTCTGCGGTGCTGGCAGGTTGTGAGCGGATTGCGAATACTCCGGTCCCGTTTGCGTATACTTTGATCCTTCATCGCACGGTGTACCTGTTTTGTATCATGTTGCCATTCGCCTTAGTGGTGGATCTGCACTACATGACACCTTTCATTTCAGTGCTTATTTCCTACACTTTTATTTCGCTCGACACGCTTGCAGAAGAACTGGAAGATCCGTTTGGTACAGAGAACAACGACCTGCCGCTGGATGCGATTTGCAATGCTATTGAAATCGATTTACTGCAAATGAACGATGAAACAAATGTGCCAGCAAAACACATGCCGGATAAACATTATCAACTCACTTAGCGACGTTCGTTTTGCCACCAGGCGGGTTGCATATCGGAAAACGAATGAAACTCTGGGGCCAGATCTTCATCGTTAGGATCGTCAAAAGCTCCGGCTAAAAGTGCAATTACCGGGGCGTCATCAATGGCGCCCACGGAACTCCCGCACTGAGGGCAAAAGGCCCGACTGGTCGTTTCAGATGAGCGCCAGGTTGTCGGTTTTCCGGCTTTTCCCGTCCATTCTACATTTTCTGCAGCAAACTCAATCCAGACGACGGTCGGCACGCCAGTATGTTTCCGGCATATATCGCAGGAACAGGTATGGGAATTATTAGGACTGCTGGCAGTGAAGCGGATCGAGCCACACAGACACCCACCAATGTAGACTTTAGACATAACAACTCCCGTCAGAAATACGTGGCAAGACACTAGCAGATGCATGCCATTGCCACTAGAACCTTATAATAAAAAGGCGAGGGCGCGCATAGACGATAGTTCATTCCTGTGATCTGTCTGATGATTAACGCTTAACTATTGCGTCTGGCAACCATAAACATTCGCGGAAACGCCAGTAAAATTTTGCCATTCTCCTGTAATGGATATTGCTCCTGCAGGAGTTCGTGGTAGCGCGCCAGGTACTGGCGTTGCTCTCTTTCGCTCAAATCCTGCAACCAGGGGCGCAGGCCTGTAGAACTTACCCAGTCGATAATCGCCTGATGAGAATCCATAATGTGATAATACGTTGTGCGCCAGATATCTACCTCACAACCTGCCTCGCTCAAGATATCATAGTAGGCGTGTACGCCTGGAAGTGGCGTCCGGCCCCGGTCGGGATAACCCTGTTCATAAGCTACTTCGCGCATCAGAACATGCGTGGGTTCCAGCCAGTTATCCGGCATTTGCACGGCCAAAACGCCGTTGCGACCAAGAAGCGATACCAGATTTGGCAACAGTTCATAGTGATTGGGTACCCACTGTAATGACGCATTGGCATAAAGCAGATCTACGGGATGCTCTACCTGGAACTTACTGATATCCGCTTCAATAAAACGGCATGTCGGTAATACGTTTCGCGCCTCATTAAGCATGGCGGGTGAGGAATCAACTCCGGTTATTACAGCCGAGGGCCAGCGCTGATATAGCAATGCCGTACTGTTTCCCGGACCACAGCCAAGATCGACGACTGAACGGACACTCTCTAACGCCACTCTGCTGAGTAATTCCGCAGCGGGTCTTGAACGTTCAGTTTCATATTGCAGATAAAGCGAAGGGTTCCAGTCGGCCATGAATGAATCTCCAGTATGAGAGAAAAAGGCGGAAAGGGTGCATAAATCCTTGCCGATGAGCCATTTCTTTTAGAAGATTATATGAAAATGAAAGATAAGGGCAGAAATATGCTGGAAACATCGAGACTGGTTTTACGCCAGTGGGAAGCCAAAGACAGAGCCCCGTTTGCTGCGCTAAATGCCGATCCGGACGTGATGCGTTTCTTTCCGACTCCGCTGCAACGAACGGAAAGCGACAACCTGGCTGCAAGGTTCGAGGAAGGCATTACAGAGCGCGGTTGGGGATTCTGGGTCGTTGAACTTAAAGAAACACACCAGTTTGTGGGGTGTGTAGGTTTACATCCACAGCCTGATAAATTTCACTTTTCACCCTGTACCGAAATAGGCTGGCGTCTGGCTAAAGACTACTGGCACCAGGGGCTGGCATTGGAAGCCGCCGAGGCATGCCTGACGTTTGCTTTCGAGGAGCTGGGGTTAAGTGAGGTGGTTTCATTTACTTCCGTACTGAATAAACCGTCAGAGCGCCTGATGATACGGTTGGGCATGAATAAGACTGAAGAGTTCCTGCATCCCGCGTTGCCGTCTGATCATCGGCTAGCACAACACGTCCTGTATCGTCTTTGCCGATAATTAGTCAGACTATTTTGAACCCTTTCTCATATCAGAAAAAATAACTAAGCCTATTCCAGCTAAAATAATAATGCTTGCAAGAAGGATCCTGGCGGTGAGCGTTTCACCCAAAAACACGATCCCGCCGAGCGTGGCGAGACAAGGAACGCTGAGCTGGATGGTACTGGCCGTCGTGGCTTTGAGCAACGGAAGAAGCGAGTACCAGAGCAGGTAAGCGCCTCCCGATGTTAGTGCGCCTGATAATACTCCCAGCATGATTCCGTTTATATCAATGTGAAGATGGGTATGAAAGATGAGGGGAATAATCAGTGCAACCGGGACCGTCAGGATGAAATTACCACTCGTTGAGGCTACGGCATGCGTGATTTTTTTCCCTGCGATACTGTACATAGCCCAGGCAACACCGGAAATAATCATCATGACTGAGGCATACAAGGAAGGCCGCTCAGCACCAGGAAGTAGCAATATCGCTATTCCAACCAATGCTCCCAGAATCCCTGTTATTTTTAATATTACGAGTTTTTCTTTCTGAGCTAATCCCCATACCGTCATGACGAGCTGAACGGTACCAAAGAGCAGCAGGGCGCCGGTGCCGGTATTGAGCGAAACATAGGCAACGGAGAATGAGAAAACATAAATGCAAAGTAGCAGGGCGTTTAACCATCTAAACTCTATTTTTTTACTCTCAGATGCTATCGTGATGAATAAATAAAGGGCAATCGCACCACTGATTAACCTGAGACTGCTAAAAGAAATGGCATCGGCGTGCATACCCTTTAGCGCGATTCGGCAAAGCACTGAATTTCCTGCAAATGCGCTCATTGCGATAACGATTTTGATAAGCAAGTTAGCGTCCTCAATCTAATACAACAGTCAGTGCCGGTGCCGGTGTTCAGGTTTCAAAAACAGGTGTTTTGATCGATGTATTTACCCACATCTACGACGTTGTTCGTTTCAGGATCGACATTGAGAACCACAAAACGCGTTTGCGGACAAAATTGCTCAGCACTTTTCTTGCTGCATTCAGTTTGCAGCCATCGATGTTGACCATAATCGGTGACAACCGTATTGAGATTGCTATATTCGCTGCATACAAAACCTTTTTCAGTCGCTCTTTGTCTCGCGGCATCCAGACTCAGACCAACAACATTCAGGCTGTCGACTTCTTTGGCATGTGCGCTGTCGGAAACGCGGGTCAATACGCATCCCGTTAGCGTACAGGCAAAGAGCAGTAAGAGTGCCAGGCGTTGGATGGGTTGAGCATTTTTATTACGCATTGTCTGGATAGTGGTCAATTTTATTACCGTTTTTCTGAAAGTGAGCGATGCCTCATGGAGCAGTATATAACGATTACATGCATCTGCTTTAGAATCGCCGACATGCTGCTTTCCGTTTTTAAATGAAACATTTCAATGCCGGGACGCACAGAATAAATAAGGGAGATAGATATCAGTTAGGTCGCGGCGCTTTAAACAACGGTTCGACATCATTATTGAGCAGCACAAGGACTACCATAAAACCCTTAGATTCTTCCTCATCCCATCTTGGTGCGCATAATGTATATTATGTTAAATCACCTACTGTGGTAAATAAGTTCATAAGACACTCCCACTAATCGATAAATCAATACGTTAGGATTTCTGATCTCCCTCTCGTTTCTTGCATTAGGTACAGAGTACATTCTCTTCATATCCATGTTAATTTTGAGGTAAATATTGTGTATTCACTAAAGCAGTTGGTTATCTCAGACCGTAAAAGACGATGGATCCTGATGGACTTGGAAACCTCTCTGCCGTTGCTGTATCCCCTTAGGTACCATATTGACCATTTGGCTTTCCGCTCATTGTCCACACAGTCAGCTTCACTTCAATCTGTGAAGTTTTTTTACGAATTCTGGAGGCAAAAGTATGGTGTCTCGTTTTGCTACAGCTTCTATTCATCTGACCACAATCCAGACATTGCTGTCGGTGAAATGCCCGCATTTTGGATGTATCTAGAAAATGGCCATAACGTCCAGTCAAATGTGTTGTCTTTAACGAGAGTCACAAAAGCCAATAGCTTAACTCATACAGTCAGAGTTCGTGCTGTGATCCATTTCATTTCTTTTTTGGTTAACACCTACATATCACCTGCATACCGGGATGACTCTCCCAAAGCATTATCACTTTTGGCTTCGCGTTTACACACCCGTTTACAGCTTTGCCGGGAGAATTATCGAACGCTTACATCAAACAAATTTTCGCTACATAGTCACAGCAGCCAAGGATTTCAGAGTTTGTCTGGGGCAATGGTGCTCAGCCTGTATGGAATAATAACCCCCTCTTCTGCCCAAAAGCATAACCCGCTAAATCCTTTCCCTTCCGGGCATCTTCAGTTCCGCAATTTTTTGATTATTCGTCTGTTGTTAAATTATGGTTTACGAACAGGTGAGCTATTGTTGTTAGAGTGCAGCTCAATTAAACCTAATTTAAAAGGTGATAAGTTTAGTTTGATTGTGACAACTGTCGACGAGGCATACGAACCAAGAAAGAATGCGCCATCTCTCAAAAATGCATGGGCTAATCGTGTGTTGGAGCTCGATAAGCAGGATTATATTTTTTTAAGCATTTATATAGCAAAGCTTCGACCAAAAACTGATAAACACGATTTCATCTTTACATCGAGTCAACAGTCAGCGAAGCCTTTGTCCTACACATCAGTTCATTCTATTTTTTCGAAAGTCGATAAGGTCTTCACTAACCAATATCCAGAGTACAAATCACCATTGTACTCTGACTCGTTGCAACGATTGACTCCGCATACAACCCGACATACTTGGGCCTTTTTGACATTGCAAAAAATATGGCATTCAAAATATTTGAAACGCCAGCAAAATAAAACACACTTTATTGCTGGAGTCCCTTCCCTCTCAGGGATAATGGAAGAAGCCAAAGATGAACTACGACTGATGGGTGGATGGAGTCCGACAAGTCAAATGCCTGATCTATACGCAAAACGTTTCCTGTCTGAGCAGGCTAATGCTGCCAATGTCCAACGAATTATTCAAGACAATGCAGCGCTACATAATACGTTAGATACTATAATGGATAGATATAACGATGACATCATTTGATAATGCATTAAAATCTGACGAAGGGAACTCAGGTTACCCTCCTGATTTAGCCCAGGCTATCTTTGAACTCGATATTCCTGATCGAATTTATCTAAAAACGGCAATGGAGTTTGATGATAAATATATTGTTAACAAAGGAGATAAATGGGCTTTCGATTATTCAGGCAGTCGGCGATATCTTGTTTTCAATCAAGATCATATCTCAAATAAATTAAATAAGTATATCTGTTTCAAATATGCATCGACTAGATTTCCAACCAAACTTCCAGCGTTGCACCTTGATTGGAGGAATATCATTTCATATTGTCGAGAACATGGTGGGTTTTCGCTTAGTACGCTCCGATTATTTATCGAAAAAGAGGATATTGATAATGCTACTTTTTATTCCGTGTTATTCGGATTAAAAATACTTTGTGCTGAAACATTCCCAGGTTTCAATCTTGAAGATTACGATGATCTTGAGTTCGTCCCTCGACCGTATCTCGAACATTGGGGGGTTTACCAAGAAATCGATAATATTCTTGACCCTCTTGAAAAAAACATGATTTGCAATGGACTGTTTGAAATGGCTTCGTTGTTACGCGATGGCAAAAGTTTCAGTCACAGCGAAGTGCGAAATGCAGCTATCCTTGGGTTGGCTTATGTAACGGGTGCACGCCCAGCACAACTCGCTAGGCTGGCGGTCAAAGATGTTCGTATCGATACACGAAATCAGGAATCTGGTCTGATTCGATACAGTGTTTTTTTACCATATGCTAAACAAAGACGAGTGACGACAGAGCGGTTATTTCTGGCGATCCCCCCAGAAATTGGGGAGTTAATTATGAACTATACCGTGAGATACAAGAAAAACCCCGAAGATAAACTATTCGATTTCAGCGTTTCAGCTCCGCATTATGTGTCTCAGGCAATTAATCAGGCAATCCTAAATTTCTGTCCTCCTGAATATCAAGCCGCCGTAGCATGTGGCGAAGCTGCATTGCCCACAATTATACCCACTGATTTACGCCACAATGTTGGGCACTCTTTGGCGATGCAAGGTGCTAGCGCTGAAGAGATAGCACATGTACTGGGGCACACCTCTCTTGCCGTAGCTAAATACTACATTATGGCAACTCCCGCCTTGGCCTTGATCCGTGCTAAAGCGCTTGGGTCGAATCCCGTTTGGCAAAATATGGTGGCTATGATGCTCACTGGGGAACTGGTCGACTCAGCACATTGGAAAGGCCATCCAGTGGTGGGACTCGTTGGTGACGAGTTGCATGATAAAATTGGTGGTTGTTCCAGGAACAGTAGTACATGCCCTTTCAGCGAAGTGCGTTCTTGTTACGGCTGTCTGTATTATCGCCCTTTTACGGATGGTGAACATCAGGCTCTACTTGAATGCGTCAAAAAAGAAGTCGATGAACTAATCGCTATTTCAGACGGTGTAGGTAATTCTCGAAATCCGCTCATTTTAATCCATGAAACCACACAGTTTGAAATTGAGTCTGTTATCGCCCGCTGCCGTTTTCATCAGAACAGGTGAAGTCCAATGAAAAATCACTTTGAGCATTTTCAGGCTTTTATTGAAGAGCAAAAAAAATGGTTCGAACAGCACCTGTCTGCTGATTTTGCCCAAACATGGAATGATCATATCTGGGTAAGTGGTAACCAGGGAAGTGGATGGTTGCGAGGGAACGGCAGAAATACATTACGTTTTGATGAGATGAACAGATTCAAAGGTATTGTAGAACATCTGCCCATCGACAAAGAATATAGTCAGTTCATGAAAGCTATGCTGGTAGTGGTTTACCGACAGGGAAATAGGAGTATGTCGCCAGCGGTGGCAAAGGCAACTTTAATGATTCTGAAACGATGGTACCATGCGATGCTTTATGAGACAGGACAGACCCATCCATCTTACCTGAGCACAGTTGTCATTCAACGAGCGATGGATCTTCTCAGTAGCGTTTCATCTCCTGGTGACCCCAATACAGCTAACTATAAAGGGCGGTGCGTTAGCCTTCAAAAATTGGTCAATCACTTCACATTTACGTTGGTTAAACTGCAATACAACTCTGATGTGAAGTATACCAACAAAACCAACTTGACCCGCAAAGCCCGGGAAACCATGGCGCTGAAACAGCAGGCCAAGCTGTCTGATACCACTACCGATGGTGAAGATGCGTTGATTACCATTCGCGGATTTCTGAACATAGTTGCATTAATCCAGCGGGTGGAAAGTGATGCTGAGAAAATCGCGTTGAATTGCCTGTTGTTATTGGTTATTACCGGCTTTCGCTCCATTGAAGCGTTTAATCTCAGACAGGATGCCCTGTTTAAACGCCAGATTGATGATCCGGCAATCTGTAAACGATTTCAGGACAAGGGATTACCCGATTATTTTCTTGGTATCCGTTATGTTGGTGTCAAAGGTGCCGGGGAGCGAACGCATTGGGTAGAACCACTGGCAGTACCGCTGGTCGAGAATATATTCAGTACCGTTAAAATGTTGACCGCACCAATACGAAGCCATCTTACTTATCTACGGGCAAAATCTTTTGATGATTACCTGCCACAGGCCATCAGCAACATGCCCGGTGAACGAGTCGAACTGGATGATGTGGTGAAGTACATCACCCAAACTACCTCAAGTTTTCGGGGCCGGGCAGGACAACGGGACAAAACATCCAAAGCCCTTAGCAAAAGAGGTGTGCTGCCCGTTCAAGAAATACCAGGCCCGAAAAACAGCAAATCTATCTATTATTCCAAGACTGATCTCAATTATTACATTAAGACTGAATTTGGCCTGGCGAATGCCAACGAACCCTGTACACACGCCTGGATGGAAAATGGCAAACGCTACCAAGTTAACTACGAGGACCTGCTATTTCTACACGAGAAGGGTTCGCTGGCATTAAAGCGCACTCTGGCTTTGCTTGCTACACCGATACCCTTCACTAACACACTTATGAATAAATTCTTAGGCAATGTTGAGCCTGATGGATCAGTATTCAGCAAATATCAATTACTGGAGGAGGATGGCACCTCGACGCGGATGCGTACCCACATTCCCCGGCACAACATCAATACCTTTCTTGCTATTGCGGATATCTCTGACCACTTACAGGCAATGTTGATGGGTCGAGTGGACATCACGCAGAATCAGCATTATCAACATCTTGCGCTTGCAGAACGGCGAAAAGCCGCCTCGTTGGTGCCCTTGCAGCCAATATCGACAGCACTAACTGCCGCGCCCTCTTCGTCCTCCATTGCTACGCCACTGGAAATCGTCAAACGGACCGGCCAACTGGCGGTCACGGAACACATGACTTTGGACAATACCATCAAAGCCAACCTGCATACTTTTGACGATCGGGATGATGTAGCCAGGTTTGTCGAGGCGTCATTTGCTAACGGCCTCTTTGAAGATGTTGCTGCCGCCTTTGAAGAAATCCGCGACGCAGAAGGACCAGAGCAAGCCTCTGACATGGTGGCAAGACATGCCGTGCTGTATCCGCTGAAATTTGGCTCCTGTATGCGGGAAGTTAACCTCTGGGGATGTCCTTATCGACTGAAATGCCAGAGTGCTGCCTTTTGTGAACATTTCACGCTGACAGGCCGGATAGATGAGCTACCAAATCTGATTGCCAAAAAACAGGCTTTACAGCAAGCACATTCGAAGTTGACCCAACTTACTCAACATCAGCCTGATTACCAGACCAGACTGGCCGACATCGAACGACGGTTACAGCAACTCGAGGCGATACAAGCACAATGGCATCGTCGTGCCAAGACTCAACAACTGGTTGCTGCGGAGAGTGTGTTGTCTGGTGGAGTAATCACCGAGGGCAAAGTCCGTACACTGGCCCAGCTTTTTGCACTTGAATACCAACAATTGATGCAGGAGAAAGACTGATGCGCGGCAAGGAACTGAACACACTGATTGAGCACGAATTACAACTGATGCTGGTTGAAGGCTTTGACAAGTCCCCTATTTCCGCCAAGGCCCTGCATATTAGGCTCAAGGCAAAAGGTATCGTTAACGGTGGTTTAAGTACGCTGAGCAGCCTAGAGCGTAAACGCCTAATTGCTGCCTATGTTGATCAGCAACTTGGCCCATTGAATCTACGCCCAAAAGAAAAACAGCAATACGTCAACCGCAAAACCCGTCAGGCTTTGCTGGCCAGAAACCAGCAGTTGCAGGCTGAAGTAAGTGAATTGCGAGACCAATTAGCGCAAAATACCCTTTCGTTGATAGAAATTGTCAAAGCGGTAAAAATCAATTCGGTTATACCGGTGGAAAGCCTGTTGGCCAACCATATGATTCGGGAACTACATAAGTAGTCATATTTCTGACATAGAAGATTTAGCCGACAGCTTCCCGGTTGTCGGCAGAATGCTGGTTGTATTGATAAACATATATTTATGGCTCCCTCTTTTGAGTTTGTTATCTGAGAGGGCGTCTTCCACTGTGATGCCGTGCTTGGTTCATTGCATCAGTGTAATGCTACACTTTCGTTACCTTCAAAAAGTTCAGTCACTTTATGTGTAATATCATTTTTTGTCAGCATGCTTTTCGCCTGGATGCATTTTTGAGTGCTTCGATAAGATTACTTCGCTCTTCCTCTGTCATCCGTGATATGAGTAATGCAAGTTCAGCTGTGGTCTGATCATCACAAAAAAAGTAGTTCAACGGCACGTTTAACTCTGCCGCCATCCGTCGAAGCGTATCAATATCGGGGACATGGCGCCCTTTCTCATAATGATTCATACGACTGCTAGCCGAAGCGGGATCAAACCCAACAAGGAGGCCCAATGAGCGCTGTGATAAACCCGCCCTGCATCTCGCTTCCTTAAGTCTTTCTGGTATCGGATTTTTTTCAGACACTGATTCATCTTCATTGGCCTCGAATGCTTAGATTGTCTAAGTATCTGCCATTGTTGTATACTTAGCAATCCTAAGTTAACTGCCTTGTTTTAGTCATATGAATAGTCGAGTATCCAACCCTGAGTCGTACATATTTTCTGCAATAATCCACATTGGCAAGGATAACTTCACCAGTAATGATGTAGCAAAAATTCTTGTGGAGCGATTTTCACTCCCGAAAACTTATCGAAAGGCAAAAGCTTTTGCTTATAACCAAACTCAATATCTAGTAAAAAAAGGATTATTAAATAAAGTAAGAAAATCAGGCGTGTATCAATATTTATACTCAATCACATCAGAATTCAATATAGCAAAAGAAAATGTGCAATTAATTGAGGCAAGCCACAAAACCTCCCTTCAACTTTCAAGTGCTACCAGCCATGAACACAGTGATGTAAACATTCAAATAAGATCTCTCATTGAAAAATACAGCAGTGAATTGGAAAAAGTGTCAGGAGCAAAAGAAATTTATGAAGAATTGATAATTGCCGTGCCGAGCAGGGAAAATGAATTCAGGAAACTTTCTCTTGAGCAAGATAAAAGACATATTAAGATAAATGAAAAAATAAACACACTGATTGGGATTGTTAATAAAAACATTGCAATAAGGCAATGAGCTTTAAAAAGGATTTGAAGTTTAATACAGTCATGAAAAAGAGAGGGCAAGACCGACCCTGCCCTCTCCCTTCATGCACTGATAAACCTCAATAATATGAGTGTTAGCAGCGTGTACCACTATATGCTAGTCCTGAAAAATATAATCTTAGTCAGTCCCAGATGCAACCTTTAACACTTTAATGCAACAAATTAAACAACGAGTTCATCCTTACAACTTAAGAGCTGTAAAGTAAAAAAAACACCCTGAAGGCTGTTTTTTTACGCAATGTGAACTTATTTTAAATAATCGACATGGTCACCTACTTATGGATAATGTTTTCCCGGTCAGACTTCTTAGCCAGTTACGGCCACTTTTAATTGGTTTTCGTAAATCAAAAGGATTAACTCAAAGAGAATTATCCGCCAGGTTGGGTGTCACTCAGCAGACTTATGCTCGCCTTGAAGCAAACCCTTCAAAAGCAAGTTTTCAGCGTCTATACAACGTGTTAAATATTTTAGGAGTGGAGATTTCGCTTAGTTCTGGATCTATTTCAACTTATACAAAGGCTTCAAATTTGGCTGAAAAGGAGTTTGATTCACCGGCAAGGCGTGAAGAATGGTGATAGAAGCTAGGCTATTTGATAGGGCTGTACGTCAGGCACTGCCCCTAATGACGTCGAACATGCAGCTTCGGTAGATGATTTACAACGGCAATGCGCCGCCGTTGTGGTGTTCGGACCAGTTGTACCGGGCAGTGGCGATAATGTGATTTCTTTCGACCGACCCGTGGTGGATGCGAAAAGTCAGGGCTAAGATTTCGCATTTGCTACGGAGAGCGCCTGCCGCTACATGATAGGTAAAGGCCATCGCAACATCGCGCTGGTTATCGATAACGAGACGGATGACGCAAGCAAGCGAATGGTTGAAGGTTATCGCAACGTGTTGCAGAACTACTCATTTCCGTTTAATCACCAGTTGGTATTAACAGCCAATGAGAATGTCGAACGCGCGCTGTTGACGCTTATTAATAGTCTGAGCAAGTTCTCTTCCATCGTAGTTAAGCGTGATGCTTATGCTGCAGAGACCATGCGCCTGTTCCGAGAATTTAATATTGCCGTGCCTCAGGAGGTATCCCTCCTCAGTCTTGAGGATTCACCGTTGGCCACGAAGTTATACCCGCAACTGACCTGCATTTCCTGGCCAATGGAACCCCTCCTGTGGAGTGCCCCCGAGCCCGTAGACAAATCTGCCCTATAGTTTGAGCATAGGAGAAGTCTATGGGCACACCACGTTTTACCCCTGAATTTAAGGAGATAGCGCCTAACCGCGTACAGCGTGAATTTACTGTGGTAAAGCCCAATCAGGTCTGGGTAACAGATATTACTTATATCCGCACCTGGCAGGGCTGGCTGTATCTGGCAGTGGTCATCGATCTCTTCGCCCGTAATGTGGTGGGCTGGTCGATGAAACCAACACTGTCGCGCGAGCTGGCACTGGATGCGTTGCTGATGGCGGTCTGGCGGCGAAAGCTTTCAGAAAACGTCACTGTGCACAGCGATCAGGGTAGTCAGTATGGCAGTGATGACTGGCAGCGGTTCTGCCAGGCCAACAATCTGGCGCCAAGCATGAGCCGTCGAGGAAACTGCTGGGATAATGCAGTGGCAGAATCGTTCTTCAGTTCACTCAAAAAAGAGCGCATCAGGAAGCGGATATATAAAACCCGGGACATGGCCCGGGCGGATATTTTCGATTACATTGAAGTGTTCTACAACCGTAACCGACGCCACAGCCACCTCGGTGGCGTCAGCCCGGAGGCCTTCGAAAAGGCCTCGCCGTGAGGACAGAAACTGTCTACCGGAGCGTGGTCACTCCATAAATGACTCTGAGGTGTCTGTTAAAACCGTGGCGATTCATTTCGAATAGTTAGCGAGACAAGGTGAACGCAACCAATCGCGCAATTCCGCCCCATTTGTGAAGTTAGCAGCCGTATCGGTGACGGCTTTGATGGCGGCCAGTCGTGAATTGAACCCGTCTGGATCAGAATTGAGGCGGAGTGATTCATTGTCCCCGTTTCGACAGCTGGAACAGCAAGGCCGAGTTCATAATCCTCCAACGCTAGTGGAGGCATGCCTACGGTATCACCGTTGGCGGTGGTACGTACCCGCAACGCCTCCATAGCCCAAGGAAGACGATAGCCCAGACCGGCCTCAATAAATTGCAATGCGTCTACCTCATCTCCGGCGATCATCATTGCCAACGGATGCCCGAGCAGCCAACCTCTGAGGATTTCACGCCAGTTCGCTGGGAGTATGTCTGGCTCAAACGGATAAAAGGTGAACACTCGTTCGACGATATCTGTGATCGCAGCGATTGCAGCCTCATGATCTGATACAATCAAGGCTGTATTGGCTTGCATGAGAAGATTGTTCGCCACCGGTGCAATTGCATCCAGCGCACGTCCTGCTCACATCAAGCTGGACAAGAACAATCCCCAGGCAGGCTGCGAGAGTAAACAACTGTTTGCAGGTCGGTGAATTTGTCATTTAATCTCCCCCGTTTAAGTATTATTTTCGTCATCAGACGAAAAACATCATTCATGTCAGCCTGCCAGCAATGTCTGCAAGACAGTGACCGCCGGGCTGATGCGAAAGGAAGATTTTAACCCTGTGAGATGCGATTTATAATAATCATAAGTCCACGATACTTTCGTGAAAGTATACTGTAAGGAAGGGCACTGCCAGTCAGTCATTTTCAGCAACATAAGGACGAAGCGGATAAACAGGCCCTTCACGGTATTGCATGCGATGCGCCGTTGGAGAAAACCCATTGACACGCTTAAAGACGGTACTGAAGGTGCTTTCATTGGCATAGCCAAGCCGGAAGGACAGATACTTAACTTATTCAAGTGCTTAGTATAATCCTGTAAAGAACGGAGTTCTAATGTGGAAAATCTGACGCTGGACAGACTCGCAGGTATCATTTCATTCGCTCGCGTTGCATCTCTTGGTAGTTTCACTGCGGCTTCCCGTGTTTTGTCTATTTCCCCCTCTGCCGTAAGTAAAAACGTCAAAAGACTTGAAGAACGACTTGGTATTAAATTATTTAACCGAACTACACGTTCGCTTACGTTGACACCGGAAGGGGCCGAGCTTTATGAGAAAGCTGTGCGTTTACTTCGCGAAGCTGAGGATATCGAGCAGACTGCCTTTGCTGCCCGTCACGAGCCGGCAGGCCTGATTAAAGTGACAGCTTCTATTCCAGTCGGCAAATGTCTTATTGCACCCCATTTACCCGATTTTCGCAGGCGATATCCGAATCTTGGCGTTGAACTAAGTCTCTCAGACATGATGACAGATCTGATCGAGGAAGGAATTGATTTGGCGGTACGCATAGGTCCAGTTGCTGATTCCAGACTTATAGCAAGCCCTCTTACGCCGAATATTGTTAGCGCCTACGCTTCGCCTGGCTACCTCGAAAAAAGAGGCGTGCCGGAAACACCTAAGGCATTAGCAGGGCATGAGCTAGTCAGGGTTCGATATCACAGCACAGGACAGATCATGAAGTGGCATTTTCGTGAAAATGACGTAATAACTGAAGTTGATCCAATCGCAGCCATCACCGTTAATAGCCCTGAAGCCGTG
The DNA here is from genome assembly GCA_020099315.1 of Citrobacter europaeus. Taxonomy (NCBI): domain Bacteria; kingdom Pseudomonadati; phylum Pseudomonadota; class Gammaproteobacteria; order Enterobacterales; family Enterobacteriaceae; genus Citrobacter; species Citrobacter europaeus. Next base: position 2,467,397 of record CP083650.1, on the reverse strand, counting down.
CTGGCCATAATCCTTCATGGTGGTGGAATAGGAATGCTACCTACATTTCTTGCTACACAGCACGTGGCGAGTGGAGAACTGGTTCCGGTTATGCCTGAAAGATGGGCCGTGCGGCATAATATTACCGCATTTTGGGCTGAAAGCCGACGGGGAAATCCGAACGTTCAAGTCTTCAGTACATTCCTGAAAGAAATCATTCCCACTTCCGCGCCCTGGAACCAACTTTTCAATATGGATTATACAGGCTAACTCGAAATTCTCCCTGGTAGAAAATCGAATGATTTTCTACCAGGGATTCATGACAACTCTTATGAAGACCTTTCATCACATCCAAGTTTTCTATACCACGACCTAACTATTCTGCTACTTGCGTCTGTGAAAGTATTGTTCTTTGCTGTTGAACACAATAATGAATCAATATTCCTGAAGAATAGGGAGAGATACATTTAAGATTTTACTCCATGGGACAACTTAAAAACATTTTATTGTTGACTGTATGGAATAACTATAAAGAAATAGTAGAGGATAGTGCGTTGTTTACTTTTATGATATTTTTAGCACACATAGTAAATTGGGTTAAAATTTCTTTGATTGGAGGTCTGAGTGAAAATTTCGATTATTGGTACCGGTATGGTCGGACGCGCCTTTGCGCTGCGCCTGACAGATTTAGGACATGATGTAGTAGTGGGAACCCGAAATGTGGATGCTACGCGTCACCGTACCTCTCCTGATGCTAAGGGTATACCCGCCTGGCAATTCTGGGCTAAAGAACACCCTGAAATTAATCTTGTTTCCTTTATTGATGCTGGTCGGTTTGCCGAAATCATCGTAAACGCAACAGAAGGTTCAAATACCCTACAAGCCTTGAGTGTGGTAGGTAAGGACAATATGAAAGGTAAAATTATCCTGGATCTTGCGCTGCCCCTCACCTATTCCCCCGATGATATACCGCGTCTGACATTTGCCAATGATGACAGCCTGGGCGAACAGATTCAACGGACATTCCCCGACTCGCATGTTGTTAAATCCCTTAACACGATGGCTTATTCTATCATGCTTAATCCTGCACTGCTGCCAGGCTCACATAATGTGTTTATGTCCGCAGAAAGTAACGACGCTAAATCAAGGATAAAAGAACTACTTATGCAATTGGGATGGCCAGATGGGAGTATCATGGATTTAGGCGGCATAATAACATCAAGAGCTACGGAAATGTACTCCACATTACTATTTCAGATATCAAAAAACATCGGGGGATATAATTTCAATATTTCCATTGTCAAATAGCAAACAAAAACCATAAAGCTTTTTAAGAAAGCTTTATGGTAATTAATTCTGTTCAATGAATTATCACTATTCTGGAAGTCCTTCCACAATGTAGGTTCTGGTGTTGCCTGAACGCTGCCTCACCGGAATCAGTTTTTGATATTCTGGTGAGTTGTACCATGCTTCTGCCTGAGATAATGAGTCAAATTTAATAATGATTAATCGCCCTTGTGCACCAAATCCTTCCTTAACATCCATATTACCTCCACGAACAATGAAACGCCCGCTGAACGGCTTAAAGGTTGCCTCTACGTTCTGACTGTAAGGCTTTATACTTTGAGCATCCGTTAACTGAAACTCTGCAATATAGTATGCTGGTTTTTTTTCGTTAGCGGTAGGCTGACTGGCACTGGCTGAGGTAATCCCTAACCCCAAAAGGCATGCCAAAAGAACATAACGAAGAGTAATATTCATACTTCCTCTATTTAAAATAGAGCCTGCCGACAGTCATGGTTAATGACTGATAAGATCAGTGTCAGAAGGCTCATAAATTAATAATTAAAGCCCTGTAAAAAACTTATCACAGAACCCGTACAGGTAAAAATTTAACGCAGATTGCGGGCGTCAAAAGCCTTCTTAAAATATGGCATTGCAGCAAAAGTATTAGGCCAGCCAATGTAAAATGCCAGCTGTGTAAGTATTTCCGAAGCCTGTTCCTGTTCGAGCCCATTATCCATAGCCCTGTTTAAGTGATAGGGAACGGGCCCGACATTACCTGTAGTGACTAGAGTAACTACGGTAATAAGACTTCGGTCTCTTGGCGCCAGTGCAGGGCGTAACCATAATTCCCTGAACAAAGCCTCTGTGGTGTATTTGATTACTCCCGGTGCCACTGAACCATATTCTTTATTGACATCGGCTTCACGTGCACGTTCTACCTCCGCATTAAGCGGTAACAGGTTAACATCCTTGCCTGGCAAATCCTCAGACCTAATCCCCCTTTTCTTAAAAACAGGTCGTATTGCTACGGCTGCTGAGTAGGCGTTTGGCTGTCCAGCGTAGAATGCAAGATGGGTTATCATTTCTGATATTTGGGCGGGACTGACGCCGTTATCAAGCGCTATTTCGGTATACATCGGTAATTCTGTTGTATCATTTCTGGCTATCAGCGCAGCCATGGTAATCAGACTTCTGTCTCTTCTTGACAGCTCAGTACGATTCCATAAATCATTATGAATGAAGGCCTGGCTATAGGCCTGGAGCGCGGGAGCCACTTCAGCAACGCTTTCTCTGGCTGGGTTAGCATAAATTTTTGATGTTTTATCTTCCTCCATGGCGGAGATATTTCCTGAAAGCGTGGTTGTGGCTATCAGCATAAGTAATGATGACTTATTCATTTCTCCCCCTGTGACAGTTTCTGTGTGTATTGCAGTTCGGTAACTTTTTCAAGCCAGTCAACATTCTGCCCCTGGTCGTTTTTTTCCTGAACGGCAATATGGCTCATCATGCTGTCCATGGTGGCACCATGCCAGTGTTTAACACCGGGTAAAAAATTCACGACATCACCGGCTTTTACTGAAATTTTCGCCTTTCCCCATTCCTGTACCCAGCCATTTCCGGAGGTAATATAGAGAGTTTGCCCTACCGGGTGGGTGTGCCAGTCTGTACGGGCGCCAGGTTCAAAGGTGACCATTGAGCCGCTCAGACGCTGAGGGGATGCAAGGTTCAGAAAAAGAGGATCCAGGAACACACGACCTGTAAAATGCGCCACTGGCGTCTGGGTTGTCTTTCTTTCCTGACCTGAAGAAATAATGATCCCGGAATTTTCATTGGTATTAAGACTCACTGGACTTTTGCTGCCAGATATGTCTGCTGCAATAACGTAGCTGCTTAGCAATACCGGGCTGAACAGTATGCTGGAAACAACTTTTTTCATAACATCTCCTTTTTCACATGTAATAAAAAGTGTTTCTTTGCCAGTAAAAAAACATCCCTGTCGTTAAGTTAATTAATAATTAATTTTTAATAATTTTTTCTACCACGGTACAACTTCACCATCTTCAAAGAAGCCACCGGTAGGACCATCAGATGGCAGAAGTGCCAGTTCAACTGCGGTTCTGGCTCCTTCAGAGACAGGTCGCCCGCCAACTGCACCAGGCACGAGTTCGGTATCGGTAAAGTTAGGGTTGGCTGCATTGACTTTTACCGGTGAATCCCGAAGCTCCCAGGCCAGCTGCACGGTCAGCATATTAAGTGCAGCTTTTGACGCGTTATAGCCAATCAGTTTTGTGTCCGCAAATTCCCACGAAGGATCTTCATTTAAGGCCAGTGAACCCAGACCACTGGACATATTGACAATACGTCCGGCCGGGGATTTTTTAATCAGCGGCAGCATAATCTGCGTAACCTCAAGTGCACCATAAAAGTTGGTCTCAAACGTCCGTCTGACGGTATCAACAGAGGTTGTTGAAGGCACACCGTCCTGCGGATCAATTACGCCGGCATTATTGACAAGAATATCCAGGTGGCCGTGTTCTTTTTCAATAAGTTGAGCCGCCTGTTCGATGCTTTCTTTTTTATCCAGATCAATCAGGACTGCACGCGCATCCACACCTTCCGCAATCAGTTTCTCAACGGCCGCTTTACCGCGGGATTCATTACGTGCCCCTACATATACGGTAATACCCTGTAAACCCAGTTTATGGGCAATCTCATAGCCCAGGCCTTTATTCGCACCTGTAATCAGGGCGATTTTTTTCTCGGTCGACATAATAATTCCTCCTAGTATTTGGTATCAGGCAGCCAGACGGTCTGACAGTGTTTTCTGAAAACGATTGATTTTTTCCTGGTCAGCAGACGCAACCTCAAAAAAGGCAATCGGCTGAACATATTTCATCCCTACATACAGGGCACTTGCTTTCAGAGGCGTCAATACTTCCTCCATTGAGCTTTTAATTAACCCTTCATGCGAATAGGTAAATTCACTCGCGCCGGCGGAGGTCACAACCAGCAGTTCTTTTCCTTTTAACGCCTCACCGCCGGGGCCAAACGCCCATCCGTATGTCCACACCTGATTGAGATAGGCTTTCAGCATAGGCGTCAGATTGAACCAGTGTGTCGGATACAGGAAAACAATACGATCCATATCGTTACAGGCATCCTGTTCAGCCTGAATATTAATGGATTCAGTCTTATTTCCGTAGAGCGACTCCAGGTTACGGACTGTCACGTCTTTCAGATCCTGTACGGCATTCTGAAGAGCCTGGATCACGGTAGACTGATTTGGATACGGATGTGAAACAATAACTAATGTCTTCATTATATTAACTTCCGTTCATTTAGTTGGTGTTTCTGGTACACCGTCTACAAGCCATGCGTGAGTCTTCGCTGCAGCATGGCGATGATGAATGATTGCCTGGTATTCGGGAGAACTGTGCCACGCCTTAGCCTGCTCGCGGCTGTCGAAGCGTAGCATAACGAAAATACCGTCAGGTTCTTTACCTTCAACCGTTTCTGCATTACCACCTAAAATCAGGAGTGTGCCGCCATAAAGTTTATAACTTGCTTCGACCTTTTCCTGATACGGTTTCAGTAACTCAGGGTCGTTTATTTTCACATCAAAGATAAAATAAGCTGGGATTTGATTTTCCATGCTGATCTCCGGTTGTATATTTAAAAAAGCATCAGATACATGCTTCTAAAATTGTTCTGCATTGCTCTGGCGTAATTGACTGATGCTCGCCCAGACTGGTCATGTCATGTTTTATTAACTGTTCAGTGACGGCGTTGACAGCATTCTGTCCAAGCCCATATTCCGAAAGACGGGTTTTTATCCCCAGACTTTCAAAAAAGCGCCGTGTCTGTTGAATCGCCAGGTCAATTCTTTCATTCTCATCACCTTCCGCAATTCCCCATATCCGTGATGCGTACTGGAGTAACTTTTCTCGTTTACGGTCACGATATAACGCCATGACAGAGGGAAGAATAATTGCCAGAGTGCGCCCATGATCGATTTCATATAACGCCGTCAACTCATGACCGATATAATGCGTTGTCCAGTCCTGAGGTACGCCCGCACCAATCAGACCATTCAGTGCCATGGCTGCGGCCCACATAAGATTTGCCCGGGAATCGTACTGTGCGGGTTCATGTACCACTTTCGAGCCTATCTCCACCAGAGTCTGCATCACTCCTTCGGCAAAACGATCCTGGATCCGGGCTTCGACGGGCCAGGTCAGGTATTGTTCCGCGACGTGTACAAATGCATCAACGATGCCATTGGCAAGCTGCCGGGCAGGCAAGGTATAGGTCCTGGTCGGATCCAGGATGGAAAACCGGGGGAACACAAAGGGGGTCTGCAGAACCGCTTTCGTCTTCGTTGCTTTTCGGGTGATCACGGCAGCGGAGTTCATTTCTGAACCTGTTGCGGGCAGCGTCAGCACCACACCAAAGGGTAATGCCTCCGTCACGCTGCTGCCTCCGTCAGCCAGGATGTTCCACGAGTGTCCGGAATACTTTGCCGCTGCCGCAATAAATTTGGTGCCATCAATAACTGAGCCCCCCCCAACAGCCAGTAAAAAAGAGACTCGCTTGTCGCAGGCAAGCGCCACTGCCCGGCTTAATGTTTCCCAGGTCGGATTCGCTTCGATACCGCTGAATTCATAAATCTCACGCCCCGCTAACGCCAGACGGACCTCTGACAGCGTCCCATTACGCTCAGCACTGTGACCGCCAGACAGGATCAGGACTCTGGCATCCACAGGGACGAGGTTATTGATGGCTCCGGTGCTTTGCCCGCCAAAAATTATCCGGGTTGGGTTATGAAACTCAAAATTCTGCATTACATGCTCCCTATACTTCACGACAATCGAAACTGTCGCGTGATGAGTGAAGTATGCGCGCTTTTATTGGTAACTTTAATGAGGGGTATGGTTGAAGGATGCATAACCAGAAGTTGATAATCAGCTGCACAGGTTGTGCTAACTGTGCAGCTGCGAAGGTTACGGCAGGCCACCAAAGCCTGCCATTTTTGATACCCGCAGCGTCTAATCCTGATCGCTGTCTTCACGTTGCGGGATCGGCGGAAAACGCCTGCGAACCACCACAAAGAACACCGGAACAAAGAAGATTGCGAGAACGGTCGCGGCCACCATGCCCCCCATCACGCCGGTTCCGACAGCGATACGGGCTCCGGAACCTGCTCCCGTACTCAGGGCCAGAGGCATAACGCCAAGAATAAACGCCAGTGAGGTCATCAGAATGGGCCGCAGACGCAGGCTGACCGCTTCCAAGGTGGCTTCAGTAAGCCCTTTGGCTTCTTTTATCATCTTATCGTTAGCAAATTCCACAATAAGAATGGCGTTTTTGGCTGACAATCCAATGGTGGTCAACAGCCCTACCACGAAATAAGTGTCGTTATTCAGCCCCCGTAACTGGGTCGCCAGTATGGCCCCGGCCACACCCAGGGGGACTACCAGAATGACAGAAAAAGGGATTGACCAGCTTTCATATAAAGCGGCAAGACACAGGAAGACAATCAGCAGCGATAAGGCATACAACGCCGGAGCCTGCTGGCCACTGAGTCTTTCCTGATATGAGATCCCCGTCCAGTCAAAACCTATTCCTTCCGGAAGCTCTGACGCCAGTTCCTCCATCAGAGCCATCGCTTCTCCGGAACTCTTTCCGGGAGCCGGCTGCCCCAGAATTTCAACAGAAGGTATCCCGTTATAGCGTTCAAGTCGTGGCGAACCATATGCCCAGCTGGCTGCAGAAAAGGCAGAGAAGGGAACCATAGCACCGTTCACCGCTCTTACATGCCATTTAGCTATATCATCCGGCAGCATGCGCCAGGGAGCATCACTCATGACATATACCCGTTTGACCCGTCCGTTATCGATAAAGTCGTCGACGTAGTTTCCGGCCCATGCCGTGCTGAGCGTCGTATTGATATCCTCCAGGGAAATGCCCATTGCCGACGCCTTTGCCTGGTCGATACTGACCCTGAACTGAGGCATATCCTCCATTCCGTTCGGACGTACGCCGGTGAGTATATCCGGGTGCTGGCGAGCTTTATCAAGCAATGTATTTCGTGCTTCAATCAGTTTTTCATGACCGAGACCGCCACGATCAAGCAGCTGAAAATCAAATCCATTTGCGTTACCAAGCGCAATGATCGGCGGCAGATTAAACGGTACTATCAGCGCATCGGGAAGCGATGAAAATGCCTGTGTAGCCCTGCTGACAATGCCATCCACTGAATTCTCTGGCCCCCGTCTTTCATCCCAGGGTTTAAGCCCGACAAAGGCAATGCCCATATTCTGTCCCCGACCGGCGAAGCCAAAACCGTTGACGGTGACGACATTCTGCACATTCGGCTTTTCTTTTTCGCGATAATACTGGCTCACCTGATCAAGGATTTTCTGGGTCCGTTCCTGAGTTGCACCGGGGGGCAGGATCACCTGGGTTGCAAAAATCCCCTGATCTTCTGCCGGAAGAAATGAGGTTGGCATACGGACAAAAAGTATGGCCATTCCGATAACCAGCAAGCCATACAACAACAGAAAACGGCCCGTGCGGGTCAGCATGGCCGCTACCGAACGGGAGTAATGGGCACTGCTGTTGCTGAATATCCGGTTAAACCAGTAAAACAGTCCTCGCTGTGCTGGCCGGTGACCGGGTTTCAGCAGTGTCGCGCAGAGCGCCGGGGTTAAGGTCAGGGCGACCAGAACGGACAGAACCATAGCGGAGACAATGGTGATGGAAAACTGGCGGTAAATGACGCCGGTACTGCCGCCAAAAAATGCCATCGGGACAAAAACCGCGGACAATACCATCGCAATCCCGACAAGCGCCCCCTGTATCTGCGTCATCGATCGCCGGGTAGCGGTTCGTGGCCCCACATTCTCTTCTGCCATCACCCTTTCGACATTTTCAACCACAACGATAGCGTCATCCACCAGTAACCCGATAGCCAGCACCATGCCGAACATGGTCAGTATATTGATGGAGTAGCCAAACGCTGCCAGTACGCCGAATGTCCCCAGCAGCACGACAGGGACTGCAATGGTCGGGATCAGTGTGGCCCTGAAATTCTGCAAAAAAAGATACATGACGAGAAAGACCAGCACGATGGCTTCCAGAAGCGTTTTTACCACCTCCTGAATCGATATGCTGATAAACGGGGTTGTGTCATAGGGGTAGACGACTTTTAATCCCGGAGGGAAGAACGGCGCAAGCTCTGCCAGCCTGTCTTTGATGAGCTGTGCAGTATCAATCGCATTGGCCCCGCTCGCCAGCTGGATCCCCAGCGAGGACGCGGGTTTACCGTTGGCGCTGACCACAAACTGATAATTTTCTGCACCGCGCTCCACGCGCGCTACATCATGCAGTTTCACCTCTGAGCCATCAGGGTTTACTTTAAGCAGGATATTCCCGAACTCTTCCGGAGAAGTCAGACGTGTCTGCGCAATAATAGAGGCATTGAGTTGCTGGCCACTGACAGAAGGGGCTCCTCCGAGCTGGCCTGCGGGGATCTGAGCATTCTGAACGCCAATCATCCTTGACACGTCAGCAGGGGTCAGCTGATAGCTGTTAAGCTTATTGGGATCGAGCCAGATCCTCATGGCGAAAGGCGAGCCAAACTGAGTTGTGTTCCCGACGCCATTTATCCTGCTGACAGGCTCCCTGATATTTGACGCGACATAGTCGGCAACCTTATCCATGGACATCCGGCCGGTTTCATCAAAAAAGCTGATAACCTGAAAAAAGGCACTTGAAGATTTTCGCACCGTGATGCCCTGTTGCTGAACCGCACGCGGCAGTAACGGTGTGGCAACCTGTAATTTGTTCTGCACCTGAACCTGTGCAATATCAGCATCAGTACCATTTTCAAAGGATAACGTCAGCTGTAGCGCCCCTGATGAATCACTTGTCGATGACATATACATCAATCCATCCAGACCCGTCATATTCTGTTCAATGATCTGGGTCACCGTATTCTGCATTGTCACCGCATCGGCTCCCGGATAATTGACCTGTATCTGAATGGCCGTCGGAGCGACATCTGGATACTGTTCGATGGGCAGTTTAAGGATAGCGATTATCCCGGCCAGCATGACAATGATAGCCAGCACCCAGGCGAAAATTGGGCGTTTAATAAAGAAAATGGACATTGAGGAGAACCCTGGTAAACAGTTAATGTTTGTTTTGAGGGCGTTCAGAGATATTGGATAAACGCCGGTACTGTGCCGGTGGCACATGATATTTCTGGGAAAAAGAGCGGGTAAATGCAGGCTGAGATTCAAATCCATATTTCATTGAAATGGATATGATGCTTTCGTGAGTGTGTTGCAGGTCGTGTGCGGCAAGTGATAATTTTTTATCCCTGATATAACAGGCCATGGTGATATTCATGGTCTGCATAAACACGCGCTGAAGGTGCCATTTAGAATAACCAGCACGTGCCGCGACATCATCAATACGGATAGGTTTATGTATGTTGGTATCAATCCATAAGATGATTTCATCGATGATATTCTCAAGTTTTACCATAGCACTTCCTGTGAAAAAGCTGCAGGGATGCCCGGAGAGGAGCGGTAAGTTCAATATCATTACCGCCTTCTCCATCAGGTCTGTTATTTATAGATTTCAGCAACCGCAAATAACTTATTATCCCCACCCAAAGAAATGACTTTGAATGCGGTGGCACCCTGTTTATCTGCTTTTTCTGAAAGACTGTTTACAGCCTCATCGACTGTTGATGCGCCCGTTACCGAAACAACACCCTGTTTTACATTACTGGTGTTATGTGCAACCTGTGTGGCAGCATTAACCTGGTGTGCAGAAAAAGCCAGAACCAGTACCGCGATAATGGTTTTCAGTGATTTCATAAGGTATTCCTCATCAATATTAAGCCCGGGAGGCAGTTTATAAAGAAAATGACACCATCCTGGCAGGGCCGGGAGATAATTATGGTGTGTTATGTGATTTTATTATTATGCTCTGACGACATTCTGACATCAGACCATGGTTAAGTTTACGGAAAGGAGTATGCAGCAGTTTTTATGTCAGGTAAACGCTGACGCTGGTTGATACATAATCAACTACAAGTTAATAATCATTATTTCTTTTTAGGCTACAAAGCTCAGAATGGTAAGTTTAAGTAAAGATAATAAAATTACTGCCTTAGACAGTTCATTCTTACACTAATTAACAGGGTAACTTATTTATATCAGGAATATGCGTCCGCTGTGGTCTGTGGCCTGAATCGTCTCCCGCTAAATTACACCTGTTTTTTTCTCTTTTGTGCGAACGTAACCTCATATGCTCTCTGGTGTACGCCGCTTATCTAAGAGGTGAGGTATGATAATGTTCGTCGTATTCTTAACGCTCTGCTCGACAGTGATGAGCCTCCTCTTAACATTAAGTGCAGGAAACGACGATGTTGAACGACTTTTCTGGCAATAAAGGACAATGACTTATGGAACTCTCTCAACGCGTACGCGCGATCCTTTCTTTTGTGGAGGCCAGCGATGCTGGCAGCTTTGCCTCAGCCGCACGGGCGCTGGGGATCAGTTCTGCGGCAGTAAGTAAGAATGTCGCGAGCCTGGAACAGGCGCTCGGGATCCGCTTGATGAACCGGACGACCCGAAAGCTCAGTATCACGGAAGAGGGGGAGGTCTTTCTGAAACAGGCCAGAATCGCTATTGAGGCGCTGGATACTGCCGTTGACACGGTTATTGCCAGAAAGATGGAAACGAGTGGTCATGTACGCATTTCGACGAGTGCCGCATTCGGGCGTGATCAGCTTATACCTGTCCTCCCGGGTCTTCGTACCCGTTATCCGGCGCTGTCCGTGGAGGTCGATTTTGATGACAGGGTCGTTGACCTGGTCAGGGATAACTATGATTTAGCCATCCGGGGGGGGCGTATCATTGATTCATCTCTTGTATCCCGTCCGGTCTGCCGGTTGAGTATGGTGTTAGTCGCATCACCAGACTATCTTGAGGCTCACGGTACTCCCCGGATACCGGAAGATCTGAAACGTCATAATCTTATCGCCCGCCGGTTTCTTGGCGGTAAGTTAACCCCATGGGGATTTCGGATGAATGATGGCAGCCTGACCACAATGGAGCCCGATTCTCCTGTGCTCACATTGTCTGCGCCTGAAGCGCAGATCCAGGCCGCGTGCCTTGGCATGGGGATCGCTCAGGTTGGCGTGCATCATGCGCTGGAAAGTCTGCGTAGCGGAAAACTCAAAACGGTGTTGTTAGGTCAGCATGATCCGGGCAGTTACGAACTGGTTATCCAGTATCCACATCGCGCACTCATTGCGCCGCGCGTAAGAGCGACGGTGGAGTATTTACTGGCCGCATTTAAACAGGATGAATCCATTCATTATTCACTGGATGAACTGCAACATTATTCTTAATCCACCAGTTCACCGGTTAAATCCGGTGACTGATGATCAAGCCGTTCCCCCTGCCGGGGTAAAATCCCGGATTAACTGTTTTCATACTGATGACTGCGCTTCCGTCTCCTTCCGTTACGTAGTTGCTCCGAAGTCAGTCGCCCACAGGGTACATTAATATGTTGCCGCAAAAAAACAGCCGTTAAACCGGCATAGATTCTTAACGTTATGTTAATTATAAATCAACTATGCATGCCCTAAACGTTTTTAATGCACGGTATATACTTATTCCGCGCGTTGAGATGCCCTGTTCGTTATGCACTCCGGATCAATACATACGCGTATCGGTTTCAGAAGATCCTGCTGAGAATACATTATTGTAAATATCCTCAGGGTTATATTGCTTCACTCATTTCGTCACAGGAGAGTTGATAGATGAAAAAGTTACCAAAAATTGCCTTGGGCACGTGGTCATGGGGGACCGGATTTGCGGGTGGAGATACCGTTTTCGGCAACAGCTTGTCTGACGAACAAATGAAAGACGTGTTTGACACCGCAATGCAGGCCGGACTGAATTTATGGGATACGGCTGCAGTGTATGGCATGGGAAGCTCAGAGGAAGCTGTAGGGAAACTTGTACGACAATACCCGCGTGAAGAGATTATTGTTTCAACAAAATTTACGCCCCAGATTGCTGATTTAAAACAGGAAAAACCCGTCGAAGCCATGCTTGAAGACAGTCTTAAGCGTCTTGGCGTGGATGACATTGATATCTACTGGATCCACAATCCCTTTGACGTTGAAAAATGGACCCCGGGCCTCATCCCACTGCTCAAAAGTGGCAAAGTGAAGCGTGTTGGCGTATCCAACCATAATCTGGCTCAGATCCAGCGTGCCAATGCCATTCTGGGCGAAGCGGGCTTTGCTGTCAGCGCGGTTCAGAACCATTACAGCCTGCTTTATCGCGATTCGGAAAATGCCGGCATTCTGGATTACTGCAAAGCACATGATATTCAGTTCTTTGCCTATATGGTTCTTGAGCAGGGGGCACTGAGTGGCCGTTACAACCCTCAGAACCCAATGCCAGAGGGCAGCGGGCGTGCTGAAACCTATAATAAAGTTTTACCGCAACTGCAAAAACTGACCGATGCGATGAAAACGATTGGTGAAAAGAAAGGTGCCAGCGTTGCCCAGGTTGCCATTGCGTGGGCAATCGGCAAAGGGACTTTGCCGATCATTGGCGCAACTAAAGTCCACCATATCGCCGATGCTGCATCTGCAGCGAATTTAGAACTGACAGAGGCTGAAATCGCCACAATCGAACAGCTTTCTCTGGAAGCCGGTGTGAATACCCGGGGCTCCTGGGAGCAGCCAATGATGTAATCAACCGCATCGGTTGATATCACAAAAGAGGTATCGTTCTGAAAAAAGGGCAAAGGGAATTCAAAATCTTTGCCTTTTTATCATTTCGCGGTTGTTGATTACGTTGAAACCCACAACAATGTTGATATTTTTGTTGAAGTAGTAAGTAGCATCGATATCGAGATATTTTTCGGTGTGCTGGTCACAGTAGGATTTGAACCAATATTTCTCCCTTTCTGCGAGTTATAGGCAACAAACGGCTGCAGCTTAAAATCGAACTCATAAGAGGCATAGTTCTCAACCATCTGAGATTATTAACATAGCCATATGCCATGGTGGTATCGTAAGCGTTACAAAAGTGTGAGGTATTATAGGCCTGCGAAAAAAATTCTAAAACCCTCACCTTCTCAGCCATCATTTTCCTGAGTTGACGGCACGTGGATGATATCTGTGCTTAGGCATATAGTAGTCCGCAAAGTCTACAAGAAATTGTGCTTCCCCACCCTTCAATTTATTGTAATAAGCTGGTTTGACGTTATCCGCATCTTTCCAACGCTGAAAACTCATCTGTTCGAGAGCCTGCTCGCGCTGTTCTTTTAGCTTCCGAGTTGAACGCTTTCAATTAAGAAGGCGTTCAATAATGTTGTAAGATATCTTACTTTGACAGGCGCTCGATGAGCTGGCGCTGATATTCAGGCAACTGGCTCGCACTTACCCCCTGGAAAACTAGAGGTGGTAGCCATGTCATGCCTGCATGTAATGCACTGGCTTTCATGGGTGTGAAAATATCGGCAAGCTCTGTACCTGTTCTGCCATTTTTTCCGTAAGTTGAGTCGTTACCGGCAGCAGTAGTAACAATAAGCATTTCCTTACCCTTCCATAAATCTGGGCCAACGCTACCCCATGTGTCATTCATATACGATTTCATCATTGGGGTAATATTGAACCAGTGAGTGGGAAAGATAAACACTATCCTGTCGTTTTCGCGTGTAATACGCCTTTCCTCATCACCGTTTATTTTGCGTGTATCAAAACCATAGAGGGTTTCAAGGTTACGAACAGTCACTCCATCAACGCTCTCAGCCGCCTGCTGTAGCCCTTTAACCATAACGGACCGCTCCGGATACGGATGAGAAACGATTACAAGTGTTCTTATAGGGCTTTTCTCTTTACTGATGGCCGCTTTTAGTGGCATCACTAAGACCAGCAGAAAAAGCGCCAGCATTTTAACAGGATAGCCCGGAAAGAGTGATTTCATACTTGTCTCCAGTATCAGGGAAATTAAAGTTTTACAGGCAGATTTTGCCTCACAGAACACGCAGTATCGCTTTTACAGCAAATCACGAAGGTAAAATCTCAATCGTTGCCGCTCTGGCGCGAGTCCCTGTCATTACGGAAACATAGCTGCTGCCGGAGTACTTTTTCAGGTAAGCCAGGTCAATTTTACTTTCAAGCTTAAGGTCTGATGGTTTTGCGAACAGGACGTCGAACTCCTGTCCAATAGCCAGTATCTTACCCTTTTGCTGGGACAATGCAGCCTGATACCATTTTGAACTGGTACCATTATAGGCTCGGACGAAAAGTCGGTTATCCACCTGCACTTCCCAAATCCATGTCGGCGTACCGGTCGTATTCATATCGGGATGATACGGAGCGATTTTAAGGTCATCGGCAGCATCTATTCTTGTTAATACTTCAGAGTTCCAGAACATAAACCTCTCCTCTTTCATAAACGGTTGCTTTTTTCTCTTGCATGTCGCGCAGACACTACATCTGAAAACATCGGATGGTGCTATGGCTTACTTATTAAGATTTTTGTTAAAAAATGCAGTGATGTTATCGAACGGGATTTTATCCATACGATCATATAAATCGACATGTGTGGCATCTTTAACAATTAGAAGCTCTTTTGGTTGATTTGCCGCTTCATAAGCTGTTTTGGAGAAATAAAGCGAATGTGCTTTTTCGCCATGGAGGAACAGGATCGGGCGCGGAGAAATTTCCTTAATATAGGTCATGAGCGGGAAATTCATGAAGGGCATCGGCGTTGTCACGGACCATGAGTTACCAGAGTTGACGGCTCGTGGATGATAGCCGCGTTTGGTCATGTAATAGTCCGCATAGTCCACCAGGAACTGTGCTTCACCGCCCTTCAATTTATTATAGGCTGGCTGGTATGCAGGTTTGCCGTTTGCCGCATCTTCCCAGCGCTGGAGGCTCATCTTCTCCAGCGCCTGTTCGCGTTGCTCCGGTGTTACGCTGTCATTGTAGCCTTTCGACATCACGCGGCTCATATCATACATGGTGCTGGCAACGACCGCTTTTACGCGTTTATCCACGGCAACTGCGTTCAGGGCAATCCCACCCATGCCGCAGATACCGATGACACCGATACGTTCACGATCCACATAAGGTTGCAGTCCAATGAAATCGACTGCGGCCATAAAGTCTTCGGTATTAATATCAGGTGAAGCAATATTGCGGGGTTCACCGCTGCTTTCACCGGTATAAGACGGATCAAATGCCAGCGTCACGAATCCGCGCTCTGCTAAGGTCTGAGCATAGAGACCTGAGGCCTGCTCTTTTACCGCGCCAAATGGCCCGGAAATCACAAGCGCAGCAAGCTTCTTGTTCCCGCGATCTTTAGGAAGATATACATCAGCGGCAAGTGTAATGCCGTAACGGTTCTTAAAAGTAACTTTTTGATGATCCACTTTTTCGCTCCTTGGGAAAGTTTTATCCCACGTCTGAACCAGTCGGACTGAAGAATCTGGTGTGCCTTGTGCAGGCTGGGCGACCGCCGCTTCTGTTGAAATCAGAGCCATCGCTCCGGCAAGGATTGCGCCATTAAAAAAGTGCGTTGAAGATTTTACCTTCATGATTTTAAAACCTTTCATTGGATGTTGAGGGTTATGTTTCAGACAGCATGCATGAGCATTTCAGTTACAACTTCCGGCGGGTAATCACTGGCAATACCAAACGCTTTGACATTGATCTGGACGTTCTCAACGATAGCGGGCAGATCTGCTTCCCTGATGTTCAGCTGTTCAAGACGTGTTGGCGTACCAATTTCTTCGAACCACTTCTCAAGCGCTGCGATGCCGTCGTCTGCCGAACTGAGTCCGAACACATATTTTGCGAAACGCTCAAACTGCGGTGTATTTCGGTTTTTGTACCATTTCATCCAGGCGGGCATAACAACGGACAACCCTGCCCCATGCGGGACGTTGAAAAGTGCGGATAAAGAGTGCTCGATTGCATGATTCGGATAACTGAATCCGGCACAGCCTGACAGGATAAAACCGTTTTGAGCAAGGGTTGCAGCCCAGGCAAATTCCCCACGCGCAGCCTCATCATTCGGACAGGCGATGAGCGTTGGTGTGGTTTCAATTACCGTATTCAGGAGTGCTTCAACCAGACGCGACTGAATTTCAGGCTGAACTGTTGCAGTGAAGTACACTTCGATAAGGTGTGAAATGATATCAGCGGCAGAATAGACTAGGTAATCGCGGGAGACGCCCGCCATCAGTGTCGGACTCAGTACGGATACCACCGGACGCGTGTAGTCGTTACCGAACGATAATTTTTCATGTGTTTCTTCATTGGTGACAACGGCATACGGGTTCATTTCGCTTCCCGTTGCGGCCAGAGTAAGAATGGCAAACAAAGGTAAAGCAGAGGAAAGCTCGCCTTTACTAACGAATAAATCCCAGACGTCCCCATTATAATGTGCACCGGCCGCAATAGCCTTAGCACTGTCAAGTACGGAGCCGCCTCCAACGCTCAGGACAGCGTCCACGTTATGGCGTTTCGCCAGTTCCACTCCTTCACGGACTTTGGATATCACCGGATTACTTACGATACTGCCAAGTTCTATATACTCGATGCCGTTATCGGCAAGATTCTGGCTGACCGTATCGAACAGGCCTTCTCGTTTAATACGTTCGCTTCCGTAGCACAGCAGGACTTTACGTGCGCCAGCACTGGCAATGTGTACACCGATAGTATCCTCTTTTCCGGAACCGAATTCGATTCGGGTTGGGTTGTAGAAAGTAAACTCTTTCACGTATTTTCCTCCGGATAACCTGTCTGGCAGTTAAAAATGCCCTTAACCTGAACGGGTTAAATTTGCTCGCGGTAATCCCTGGCTTAAAGGACAAAGCCTCATTTCGGTGTTGTTATTTTGAGTTCGTTTAATGGAAGGTGTTATTAAAATACTCTGCATTATTTGCCTGATCCTCTGAACCTGATCTCAAAGCGTATATTTCAATTTTCATAGCTGCTAAGTTGTTAACGTCAAAAGACATAACAAATGTGAGGCATTACAGAATGATTTCTGACAAGTCGGTTGAAAAACTACTGGGTGAACTTTCGGTCGATATTGCTCAGCGCACTCCCTGCACCGGTGATTTCCCTACAGCCGTAGAAGGACTCGAATTGTTCCGCCGAAACGAACCCGCCTCTCCGGTAAGCTGCCTTGTCCCTCCCAGTATCGTTCTGGTGGCCGATGGCGCGAAGATCATGTGGGTTGGTGGTGAACCTTACGAATACAATGCGGAAAAATTCCTGATCACCTCTCTTGACCTGCCAGCCAGCTCGGAAATATTACAGGCTTCGACATCCCGTCCCTGCGTGGGCGCAGCCTATAAACTTGACCAGCGCGTACTGATGGAATTAATTGCACAGGGAAGCCTGCCGCCGGTTAAAAAACGAGACGCGGGAACGGGTGTCGGTATAGGAACTATTACTGATGTTTTGCTGGAGCCTTTCTGCCGTCTGCTTTCTTTACTTGACGAGCCTGAAGCCATTCCTGTTCTCGGGCCGCTGATTAAAAGAGAGATACATTACCGGCTTTTGATGAGCGATCAGTCCGATCATCTCAGACAGATTGCAGCAGTAGACGGCCATGGTTACCGTATCGGTAAAGCTATTGACTGGTTAAAGACCAATATTGCATCACCTTTACGCGTAGAAGAACTGGCAGGTCGGGTGCAAATGAGCACGCCCTCTTTCCACCAACACTTCAGGCAGCTTGCGGGCATGAGCCCGCTACGGTATCAGAAATGGCTGCGCCTCAATGAAGCCAGGCGACTGATGCTGAATGAACATTACGATGTCACCACAGCAGCCTATGCTGTCGGTTACGAAAGCCTGTCCCATTTCAGCCGGGAATATACGCGGATGTTCGGGCAATCACCCAAGAGGGATATTACTGTGCTGAGAAAGTCAGCCGGTAAGCTTTAGTAAATTCTTGACTGCCCTGCCTCCCCCGGTGAAATCGATTATATGTGACGGCTGTTTTTGACCTTTCAATATTAGTTGGTTATGGACATCGAAACTCAATGAAGGTGTATACAGACTACCATCCCGTCATCAACATGCTCCATCAAGTGAGCAATTTCGTTGATGAGATGTCCTGCACCATGCCCCGTTAACAATACTAAGTAGTTCATGAAGTGATCTTGAATTGAGGTTAGATTTACATTAAAAATACTCAATAAAGCAATGAGTTATGACATGCGTTTCTTATGAACTGAGTTTTCGCACAACATAAGTTAAATTTAACCTCCATAGATCTTTTACTTCATGGATATCTGGTTCAGCCACAGAAATCAGCATGTTGTGAATTTTGAGATACCTCCCTTTTCTTGCATTAGGTCTGTCGTACATTTAGTTCATAATTGGCCGCAGACTACGATTAATCATACACTTACCCATCCCCCATCTTCTTCTTGCTGGACGTTATGTTTGTCGGCTACTTTGTTCATAACAATACTATATATGAGGTTTAATGCCCCAGCTTGCAATCGAGCGCGCCGCCTCATCAATGATCACTCAGTCGTAGATATTCTCCTGAATGACAATGTGCCCCTGTCCAATACCTACGCATGTGCCAGCCACTAACTGCCTGGACCGCGAATAAAACTCGTCCAAGTTCACTCGCTCTCCCGACATAGCATCCTGCATATCACGGGATATTTAGCTAACTCCTTTACTCGTCTTGCCTCATCAGGTCTGACACCATACCCCGTACACAGCCTGGAAATCAGAATATCTTTTGCTGCAGATACTTTCGCTCCTTTGTATCGAAAAGCATCAGGCTGGGTTCAGCATCAAAGCCATGTGTCGGGTGCTGCGCGTGGCCCGCAGAGGCTGGTGCGCCTGGTGCTCCCGGCGTCATCAGATAAACACGCGACAGCACTTCCTTCTGGCCTGTGATGCCGCAGTTCTCAGGGCATTCACTGATGCAAAACAACGGTATGGTGCGCCACGACTTGCGAATGAGCTCCCGGTCTACAACAACAAAACGATAGCAGCCAGCCTGCGTCGTTATGGGCTGCTCCGTCATTTCCAGCACGCCGGGGGCCACGACCTGCATAGCGCGATATTTTTTATTCTTAAATTCACCGGTCAAAGAGCGGGGAGCGTCAGATAAGAATCAAATCACCCTCTATCGTCATGTTCTGAGCCAATAACCAACGGTTAAGGGAGGCTTTAATGACCTGCTGATGGACGCATTCGAATTGATGGGCCGTCCCTTCCCCGCTGACGTGAATGGCATACTGCAGCCTGCCAACAGAGGCATCAGTGTTTTTTTTACAGATAAGGGGCATTCCAGTCAGGAGTTCACCGCGGGTCTCGATATCAAGATGGGTCAGCGTGATGCCCGCACTAATGGCTTCCTGAACAAAGGCGGCCGTCATGCAGGCGTTAAAAGCTGCCAGCATCAGATCCTGAGGGCCGGGCGCCCGCCCTTCGCCACCCAGCGCGACAGGTTCATCTGAATCGATAACGTGGCTTTGACGCTTGTCCCCCGTCATAGACTGGCAGCGCGTGCGGCTGGCCATGCCCCCCTGCCATGTGGTGACAAGGTCATAGTTTGCGGTCTGGATTTGCATAAGTACTCCAGTGCCGCACGCGGTCGCCCACGTGCGGCAGAGTCATCAGGCGTTACGGCCAGCCATCACGCCACCATCGATATCCCAGATGGCGCCGGTGACCCAGCCAGTCTTGTCAGAAAGCAGGAAGGCAACGGTCTCCGCGATATCGACCGGGGTACCCACACGGCCAATCGGGTGGAAGCTGTCGAAGCTGTTCATCACGTCCTTCACGTCGTCTTTCGGAATGAAGCCTTCGTAAATCGGCGTGTGAACAACGGCCGGAGAAACGGCATTCACGCGGATCCCTTTTTCGCCAAGCTCAATCGCCAGGTTTTTGGTCAGTGCGTGCAGACCGGCTTTCGCCATGGAATAAGCAGCAGAAGGAGTGGCACCGATGGCCTGCTGCGCCCACATTGAACCGATATTAACGATTGAACCTTTAATACCGGCTTCTACCATATTGCGCACCACGTCGCGGGTAATGAAGAAGGTCGCACGGTTAATGTCCATATACATGTCGTAGTCAGACGTTTCATTGTCGACGAAGGGTTTCGGGAAGAACACACCCGCTGCATTCACCAGCAGGCTAATGTCTTTATGTTCCGCGTTGATAGTATTAATAACGTGCTGCATGCCTTCTTCTTTCATCAGGTCAGCAACGATGATGGAGACCTGACCATCAGCAGAAAGCGCCTGACGGGCCTGTTCAGCCTTGTCCTGACGATTGCCAACCAGCACCACGCTGCCACCATTTTTCAGAACCAGTTTCGCCGTTTCGAAACCCATACCGCTCGTACCGCCGACCACTAACAGTTTTTTACCGGAGAAAGATGCGTTCATCGCTAACCTCTTTACATTCATTGGATTGTCATTGATGAGAAGGCAGCCCCCTCATCCTGTGAAATCAGAATGCCACCCTCCCCCGGTATTAACGACTGAGAAGAAATTGCGACGCAGGAAAGAAAATCTTTCTCGTTAACGTATACTGAAGAAAATAATGAGTCAGGAAATATGAAATGAGATCGCTAAATCGCCTGAAATGGCTGCATGCTTTTGAAGCTACAGCCCGGCATGGAAGTTTTACTGGCGCGGCACAGGAGCTGGGCGTCACGCCAGCCGCAGTAGGCCAGCTTGTCCGCGCACTGGAAGACTGGGTGGGACATCCGCTTCTTCACCGCACCCGTTCAGGGAAGGAGCGCCTGACGCTGGTTGATGAAGCACAGGAAGCCCTGCTGGACATCACCCAGGGATTGGACAAACTGGAATCTGGACTGAACAAACTACGCGGACGTCGCGCGCGTTCGGTCGTCGTAGTAACCGCCTCTCAGGTACTGATGATGAACTGGCTAATGGAACGACTGAACCGGTTCTCAGAAACCCATGAAAGTATCGACCTGCGGCTTAACGTTACGGAAAAACTAATGGACGTGTCGCACGGGGAGGCGGATATCGGTATCCGTTGTGGACAGGGGGATTGGCCGGGCGTCAATAAAACCTGGCTGATGGATGAAGAAGCCGTACTGGTTTGCAGTCCGCGTCTTGTTCCGGAAGGCAAAATAACCTGTGGCGAGTGGCTGGCCACGCAAAAGCTTATTTATGATGATACCCCTCACCCCGGCGCAGATTTTCCATCGTGGGACGAGGTGCTCCAGACTGTGAATGCCCCCGAGGCACTTGAAAGCGGACTTCATATCAATTCCACCTCAGCGGTGATTCTGTCCGCTCTGAGCGGTCGTGGTGTAGCTATCGTACGATATGCTCTGGTGAAGAAACTTATCGAAACCGGACAGCTTGCGCAGCTGCAGCCCGACTATCGCTGGCCGCTAAAATGGTCGTATTATCTGGTGACCCCGCAGCAGCAGGTTATGCGTAGTGAAGTTAATATTTTTCACGACTGGCTACTTCAGGACGTCCTGTCGGAAAGTGAATAATATCCAGGTACAGGCATTACTCGACCGCGTGATGCCCCTTCCGCTACCAACCTCACGACATAGAATTTCTTCACCGCTTCGCAAGAATATCTGATTTGTTGAAGTTACCGGGCTTTCTGATAATCGTCCCCAGTGAATGATATACACCCTTACTAATGCGCCAGAGACGTTGGCAAGGGACGTCATTTTTATCTGAAACCTATACCAACCGGAGCCCAACATGTTTTTAAACTGGAATGAATATCGCAGCGGCCTGCTCGCAACCATCGGTAAATTTGCCAAATTACAGCCAGAATTTATGAAAGGCTTTCAGCAGATGGACAAAGGCGCATCTGAGAATAAACATCTCGATCCCAAGACCCACGAACTGATCGCGCTGGCCGTCGCCGTCACCACGCGCTGCGATGGTTGTCTGGCCGTGCATGTAGATGCTGCGGTTAAGCACGGAGCCACCCGAGAAGAGATTGCAGAGGCATTGGCCGTCGCCATTAACCTGAACACTGGTGCAGCGCTGACATACACTGCACGTGCCCTGGATGTTTACGACAGCCTGCCGAACAAATAACCCCTAAAGGGCACCTGCAAGGGTGCCATATTATGAATATGATGTTACTGAATTCAGATTTTTCACAGCGTGCTGTAATGACGCCTGACCGCTACCAGTGGGTAGCTTCCCCTCAGCCTGGTGTCGAACGAGTGATGCTCGACAGAATCGGCCGCGAGCAGGCCCGCGCGACCAGTCTTGTCAGGTATGCCCCTGACTCTATGTTTCCTGTACACAATCACCCTGGTGGAGAAGAAATTCTTGTCCTGAGCGGCATCTTTACTGAGAACGGGACAAATTATCCGGCAGGCTGGTACCTGCGCAGCCCGGATGGTTCTTCTCACCAACCTTCGAGTCATGGCGGTACGACTATTTTCGTGAAGCTGCGCCAGATGAATCCTGAAGAACGGCAGCCTTTAAGAATCAATACGAAGGATATGTCGAACTGGCACGGTCAACCGGGAAGACAAGTATGCCCTCTTTTCTCCAGCACATCTGAAACCGTCATGCTACTGAAAATCGCGCCTGGAGAGCGTCTTTTTTGTACTCCCCTGACTGGAGGAGCAGAGCTGATGATACTGGAAGGGACTCTCACAGATCCGCAAGGCGAATATGAGAAAGGTAGTTGGTTACGGCTGCCGCCAGGAGATATGCCCGCATTGCTGGCCGCTGGGACGGATACTCTTCTCTATTTGAAAACGGGACATCTTAGCCCAGAAACCCTGTTCGGAGTCACTTCATGAGCGGCAAAGTTGTTATTATCGGCGCAGGCGTGAGTGGTTTATACGCCGCGACATTACTTCAAAAGGCGGGTGTGGCCTGTACGATACTCGAGGCAAGAGAAAGAACCGGCGGGCGTGTCCTTTCAAGCCAGATGTTAGCAAACACCCCTGACGGACTTCATGTCGATATGGGTGCTACATGGTTCTGGCCTGATATGCAGCCCGAACTCGCGCGCCTTGTTAATGCGCTCGATCTCTCTCTTATCCCGCAGACTCGCCCGGGAGAAATGATGTTTGAACGCCATTGCCATTCTGCACCACAACGTTATCCATCGTATGAAACATCACCACCATCATTCAGGCTAAAAGGCGGTATGCAGGCCCTGACATCTGCGTTGAAAAGTCAGATCCCGTCCGGGAAAATTATGCTCGGCCAGCAGGTTATGGCAGTCTCCAGTAAGGGTGAAGAAGTACTGGTGCAGAGCCGAGCGGAAAATGGTAAAAGCATGGCCTACGCCTGTGATCACCTCCTGCTGGCTCTGCCACCCGCACAGGCGGCAAGAATTGACTTCAAACCGGCGTTGCCAGATGGGCTGCTTACAGGCTGGAGTAAGATCCCAACATGGATGGCTCCCCATGCTAAATATGTCGCCTTATATAATAAAGATTTCCTGCAGCAACAAAATCTCTCTGGTGATGCAAGCAGTCAGATTGGGCCTATGGTAGAAATTCACGATGTGTCCGAGCCAGAATCAGGTATCACCGCGATATTTGGTTTTATCGGTGTGCCAGCACAAGCGAGAAGGAAAGTCTCTGAAGCTGTACTTATGCAGATGTGCCGGGAACAGCTTGTACGATTGTTTGGCCAGTCTGCGGCAGACCCACTAAGAGAATTTATAAAAGACTGGGCAGCCGATCCTTTTACGGCGACAAAACAGGATTTGCGGCAGGAGTTTGGGCATTCATTACCTGAACAGACGCCAGTGAACGGAGTTTGGGCAGGTAAAATGACGGGGATTGCCAGTGAATGGTCGCCACAATTTTCAGGTTATCTTGCGGGCGCAGTTGATGCTGCATCAGAGGGAGTTAATCATTTACTGCAGCGATTATAAATTATGATAGGCTCCAGTGCCGCTTGACCTCAAGTGCAGCCACAAGGGCTGCCCGATTCCTAAGCCATGTTCTGGCAATAAAGTTGTATAGAAAAAACTATCTGGCGTAAGCAAGCTCTATCATGGAATCTGTCAGCACTTCGGAAAACGGCGCAGTATCTAACTGTACGAACTCCCAGGACTGTTGATTTTGTAGAACACTTCTGATGAGGAGATTGTTAAGAGCATGACCGGATTTATATGCGGTGAACGCGCCCAAAATGTTATAGCCGCAGACAAAAAGATCTCCTATTGCATCGAGTGTTTTATGTCGGACAAACTCATCTTCGTATCGCAGCCCGTCTTTATTCAGCACCCGGAACTCATCAAGGCCAATTGCATTGTCTAAACTCGCACCCAGACCCAAGCCCTTCGACTGAAGATACTCAACGTCGCGCAAGAAACCGAACGTACGGGCCCGGGAGATTTCAGCGATATAAACTTCAGGATTCAAGGTGGTTGTATATCTTTTATTGTCCGAACTTATCGCTGGATGATTAAAATCAATAGTAAAATCCAGGTGAAAACCGTTAAAGGGGGCTAAGGTTGCCCATTTATCGTCAAGCTCTACACGTATTTCTTCGTTAATTTTTAGGAATTTCTTAGGGGCACTCTGCTCAATGACACCTGCATCATTGAGCAGTAAATATACAAATGGCGCAGAACTTCCATCTACAATGGGAATTTCACCTGCGTTAAGTTCGATCAAAAGATTATCGATTCCTAACCCAGATATTGCCGAGAGTAAATGTTCGATTGTTGAAACTCGTACACCATCATCATTGAAGATAGTAGTAGCAAGCGTCGTTTCATTAATACTTTCGGCACGTAAAGGAATATCGACTGCTGGGTGCAGATCAACACGACGAAAAACGATCCCCGTATTGATTCCTGCAGGAATGACATTCATTTGGACTTTTAATCCACTATGTAACCCTATGCCTGTCATTGAAACAGAGGTTCTGATAGTTTTTTGCTTAATCATATCAAGGCCTGTAATCGAAACTAATTCTCTTTGCAAATGTATTCGAGTAGTAAATTAAATCAATAGCAACGCAGTCAGCGACTCGCTTAGCTCTCGCTGACTGAATCTATTTCCTACAAAGTTGATTTCTCAGGTGTGCGAGTGATGTCTGTGTCGTAAACGATGGGAGCGCCCAAAAAATCCACATGCTCTCTTTTAGGCCCAAAAGGACTCATAAGGAACTGCATGAGCTTCGTCTTTTCTAGTCGCTTCCACCTATAAAATAGCGCAATACCCAGTTTGGTTGAAGGTTGTTCGAGTCGTATAGTCCAGGGTTTTATCGACTGAGCTTGTTGCACATAGGGTCGCATTTTTTGCTCGTACGCTTTGTATGCAGCATGATGATCCTCACTGGTCAACAGTGACTTGGCCAAAATATATGCACCTACGATTGAAAGAGTGGTACCCATACCACTTACAGGCGTCGCGCAATAAGCCGCATCCCCAAGCAATACGACTCTTCCCCTGGACCATGAGTCCATTCGTATCTGCCCAAGATCTTCAAAGAAGATATCGTCAGTTTTATCAAGTTCTTCAAGTATGCGTGGTGCTTCCCAGCCATCGTTCCTGAAAGTGCTTTTTATGAAGCTATTAACGGCACTTCGGCCTGTAAGGTCAATGCCTCGATTACTGCTTCTGATATACAGATATGCCCGGGTTGAGCGTCCCTGGTCCGGGCGTAACAGAATAGACTTTCCACCCGTACAATTGTTCCAGCGCACCCATGTCCCATCCTGAGGCTGATAAGGCATCGCAAAATAGGCAGTGTATAGACCAATGTGATGAACAGGAACCTTACCAAAAACGAGTTCGCGCGTGGATGACCGCATACCTTCAGCAATAACCATAAGGTCAAAAGTTCTCTGAGCATGATTTTTGAAGTTAACAATGACTTCAGCTTCATTCTCGTGACAGGAAGTGACGTAATCTCCAAAAATATACTCAACATCATCTTGTGTCGATTTCAGCAGAAGCGTCGATAAGTCGGCTCTGAGTATTTCTATATCTGTAACAAATGACTTCTTCCCACCTGCACTTGGATATTCAGCCTGAATGATATTTTTGCTGTCAACGAAGCGCAAACCCTCTTCATTTGTCATTAATTCTGAAATGTCTTTAAGAAGCCCCATGCGCTCAACCACATCACGGCCTTCATCGCGAATGTCTACAGTTTGCCCCGTTAAGCGTAAGCTTGATGCTCGCTCAACGACAGTGACCTTATGCCCTTGCTTAGCTAACCAAAATGCCAGTGTTGGTCCGGCAATACCTGATCCACAAATGAGAATGTTCTTTTTTTGATCTATCTGTTTCATATTTAAACCATCGTTATCTAATTTTCAATTCCACGCAGAGCGCCAGGAATGATGCAGAGAATGTGTAGACTGCTTCAAATAGAGCTCAGCAAAAACGAGCAAAACCAGCGTTAGCGTTAAAAAAAATCATCTGAGCGGCAACGTTTTCTTTGATTTAATGGAGTCAAAACAGAATGAATAACTGATTTAAATATTACACAGAAACCTGACAGTTGAATTTTCATGAGTATCCTCACATTGCTAATGATTCTACTGAATCATTTAAGGAATGTGCTGAACTATCAGTTCACCTGCACAGTAAGTTAATACTATGTTAAGGCTCCATCTTTATTGGGTCAATCACAAATTGAATGCCCAAATAAAGATTGCCAGACATAACCAATTGATTTGGCGCATATTTATCAATTAATTACTTGTGTCGCTGGCGACAATTAAACATATGATGTCGTAAAACCTACATTCTTAAGCGCTAATTTTTCATTTAACGCCTATTGTACCAAGGTGAAACACTCCCTCTTATCATATAAATCCTTCACCTTTCGTTTTAAAGTTCAGCATGGCGAGATAGCAATGTTATTTGTCGCTTTATCAATATTCTCTGCCAGAACAAAATAATACTGTATCCACGATCAAACCGGGGCCACTCCGCCCTGCGATGTGAATAAAAATCACTCTCATTGGCATTCAGGTTGTTTATACCAGGAACAAAACATGTATCGCTCTTCTGTAAACGCGTCTCGCAAAGTATCTGGACTAAGCCCCCTTTTTGTAACCCTGAAAATCGCCTTACTGTCAGCTCTTACAGCAAACACCGTATACGCAGAAGATAGCATTCTGGTCAGCGCTGATGCTGAAAAAAACAGCAGCGAAGACCCCTGGGGAGCAACTCCTGGGCTGGTATCCAAAAAGTCGGCTACGGGTACAAAAACCAGTTCTGATATAAAAAATATCCCCCAGTCCATTTCCGTGATCACCCGAAAAGAAATCGATATTTTGCAGCCTAAATCGTTAAAGGACGCGCTCGGATATACGCCAGGAGTAACCGTATCTGACAGAGGTAGCTCTAACGCTTTTGATATGGTTAAGATTCGTGGTTTTTCATCCGGACAGGGACAAAACAACTATCTGGATGGCCTCAAACTCACTGGCGACAACTGGAACGAGATGTCGACCGAACCCTATTTGCTCGAACGGATTGAGGTACTTCGAGGCCCCGCCTCAGTTCTGTATGGAATGAGTAATCCTGGTGGCATTGTTTCGATGGTAAGCAAGCGCCCGATCTACACTCCAGTACGCGAAGTGCAGTTTAAAATGGGATCGAATAACCTCATGCAAACTGGTTTCGATTTCGGTGACACGCTGGATGACCTGGGGATTTACGCCTTCAGGATTACAGGGATGGCCCGTTCTTCCGATGAGGAACAAAGCCTTTCAAGGCAGCGGCGTTTCGCAATAGCGCCTTCTTTTACCTGGCGTCCGGACGAAAACACAACGTTTACATTCTTGTCCAACATTCAGAACGAACCTGAGGTGGGATATTATGGATGGATGCCAAGACAAGGTACTTTAGATCCGTTGCCTGACGGGGTTAGACTGCCTGACGATTTTGACGACAGCGCACCCAATAATACCTGGTCACGTTACCAGCGATCCGTAGGATATAGCTTCGAACGGGTATTGTCCGACAACTATACGTTCAGGCAGAACCTGCGTTATTCCAGAGTCAAAACGTCACAGCAAAGTGTCTATGGAAGAGGAATTTGCTCCACGACTGATTGCCCTGATGTACCTTCTGCCGATTTAAATCACACGATCTCGCGCGGGCAATTTATTGATAACGAGCGGATGAATAGTTTCTCTGTGGATACTCAGCTTGAGAGTGATTTTCACACAGCGAATATTGACCACACTCTTTTATCAGGTATCGATTACAGAAATTTAAACAATGACATCAGTAACCTGTATGGTTCTGCGACATCTCTGGATTTGTATAATCCAGAGCAGAATGATTTTGCTTTTGGTGACGCAGAACCTTATGCGCATGACAAGACTCGTCAGACAGGTATTTATGTACAGGATCAGGCGCAGTATGAAAACTGGTTGCTCACGCTGGGGGGACGCTATGACTGGTCACGTCAGGAAACCTATCTTCGCCAGACAAATACCGGTATCTCCCGAAACGACCATCAGTTTACCTGGCGGAGTGGATTAAATTACCTGTTTGATAATGGCATCACACCTTACATCAGCTACAGCCAGTCATTTGAACCTAACAGCTTCGGGTTATCTTCAACTCCTCCGGTCTCCTATGCACCATCACGAGGTGAACAGTACGAAGCGGGCGTGCGCTATGTGCCACATGGACGTTCTGCCATGCTCAGTGCAGCAGTATATCAACTCACCAAAACGCATAATCTGACAACAGACCCAGATAACCCTCTGTTTAAAGTGGCCGCTGGTGAAATTGAAGTCCAGGGTATTGAACTCGAAGCGAAAGCCGGATTAACGGATAATCTGAACTTAATTTCCTCATACAGCTATACACACGCTGAATATACCAAAGACACACAACTAAAGGGAAAGACGCCTGATCAGGTTCCTGAACATCAGGCTTCCCTCTGGCTCGACTACACCTTCAGTCAGGGAGCACTGAATGGGTTGACCCTTGGAAGCGGAGGGCGTTTTATTGGCTCCAGTTGGGGGGATTCAGAGAATACGTTCAAAGTGGGTAGTGTTGCCGTCTGGAACGGACTGGTTAGCTATGAACTTAGCCAGCTCGGACTGAGAGGGGCAAACATTGCTCTTAACGTTACTAATATTCTGGACCGAAAATACGTTTCAAGCTGTTTTGCCGACTATGGCTGTTTCCGTGGCGCTGGGCGCCAGATGACAGCCACTGCCACGTTCCATTTCTGAGGGTAAACGGGCAGGCACCTGCCCGCTTTACAGGGTCTGATGAACAATACGATAAAACACAATGCGCTATTTCTATTGTCAGAAGCAGCATTTCAAATTAACGGACAACAATTATTATATCCATCCTCGGTCACTATCCCAGGCGGGGAATTTAACGCCCTGATAGGGCATAATGGCTCGGGTAAATCAACGCTGCTCAGGCTATTTGGCAAACATCTTTCTCCTTCAACGGGGAGTCTTATATTTCAGGGACGTCCTGTCGAGCAATGGGGACATGCTGAATTTGCGCGCGAAGTTGCATACCTACCTCAGCACCTCCCTGCCGCACAGGGCATGACAGTCAGGGAGTTGGTTTCATTAGGACGCTATCCCTGGCATGGCGCACTGGGCCGATTTACCCAATACGATATGCAGAAAGTTGATGAAGCAATCGCTGACACAGGACTGTCACGACTCTCTAAGAGGCTGGTTGACTCTTTGTCCGGCGGTGAAAGGCAAAGAGCATGGATTGCGATGACTCTTGCACAAGACACTAAATGTCTTTTACTTGATGAGCCGACCTCAGCGCTGGATATTGCCCAGCAGTCTGAAATATTGTGTCTGCTAAAAAAATTATGCCATCTAAAGGAAATCACAATCATCGCGGTACTGCACGATATAAATATGGCAGCCCGATATTGCAGTAATCTTCTCGCGCTTAAATCCGGACATTTAATTGCTCTGGGTTCGCCCGCTGAGATTGTTACACCGGCGTCATTAAATACTATTTATGGTATTCAGATGGGTACCTTTTCCCATCCGGTTGAAGGGCATCCTGTCTGTTATGTTCAGTAATAACCCCTCCCCTGCAGTGGCAGATTTTAAACGTCGGCAATTTTTAAAGTATCTGGCTGGCTTATCCTTATTCCTGGGGTTACCTGCGGTCGGTAAAAGTCCCGCTCCCTCGCGCGATCTGCAGCGAATAGCAGCCACAGAATGGCTGGCTGTTGAAATGCTTCTGACGCTGGGTGTTATGCCCTTTGCTGTATCAGAAATTGAGAATTACCGATCACTGGTTAAGGAGCCCGTCTTGCCTGATGGCTCCACGGAACTCGGTTTAAGAACAGAGCCAAATACGGAACTTTTAGCAGCGATGCAACCCGATCTTATCGTTTACGCGGAAGGTTACGGCCCTTCACCGTCAGTATATAACTCGATTGCCCCATCTTTTGGTCTTGTATACAGCGATAAAAATGGCAGACCGCTCACAACGTCCTGCCAATCCCTGACGGCGCTCTCTGTCCGATTAGGTCGATACGACAGGGCGAAAGCAATAATTGCTACCATCGAGTCAGAAATCTCTGCACTGAGGCTTAAATATGCTCAAAAGAAAAGAAGACCACTACTTTTAATGTCGCTTGTTGACCAGCGACATGCTCTGGTTTTTGGACAAAATAGCCTGTTTCTTGAGGTTATGAGCAAAGCAGGTATTCCGGGAGGATGGCAGGGAGACACCAGTTTCTGGGGAAGTGCGGTCGTTGGGATAGAACAACTAATAGGTCTGCAAGAAACCGAGGTTATTTGCTTCACTGAAAATGATGATACAACAATGGCAAACCTTGCAGATACCGCACTCTGGAAGATGATGCCTTTTGTAAAAGAAGAGCGTTTCAGACGGGTGCCCGGTATCTGGTATTACGGAGGTCCAGTAACAGCGCTGCGCTTTTGCCATCTGCTTGATGCAATTCTGGAGGAGATATGATTTCTCTTCGCTTATCCACCTTACCCGTCGCGGTGATAACGGCCAGTATCTTAGTCATTTTCAACGTAAATCACATTTTACCGATAGAGTTGTGGGCTGCTTACAGTCCTTTTAATACACATTACGCGGTTGAAATAACCTTACTTCAGTACAGTTTTTTACCCCGTTCAGCGATGTCTGTGATGATCGGTGCAGGGCTTGGGCTGGCCGGTCTGCTTTTCCAGCAGGTGCTACGTAATCCTCTGGCAGAACCCTCAACACTAGGTATTGCTAACGGGGCTCAGCTAGGCATGACAATGGCGACTCTCTGGGGTTGTAATATAATTTCTCCAGGTACGGGTTCGCTCCTTGGCGCTGTTTTTATGGGGGCTGTCATCGCGTTTATGACGCGAGGAAAACAGCTTTCTCCGGTAGGGTTGATTCTTATAGGGTTAGTCCTGACCCTTTACTGCAGCGCTGTCAGCCAACTGATTGGTCTGTATTTTCACGAAAGATTACAGAGCGTTCTTCTGTGGGGAACAGGTTCGCTGACGCAAACTGACTGGGCAGTCGTCCTGCGCCTGCTTCCGCAGTTGTTGATTTCTTTCATCATTATTCTAACGCTACATCGGCCCCTGACGTTACTTGGCATGGATGAAATGATGTCCAGAAACCTGGGGCTTAAGCTTCAGCTCATACGGCCCTTTGCGCTTCTGGTAGGCATATACCTTACGGCTACTCTGGTGACATCTGTTGGCATCATTGGATTCATCGGGCTATTTGCGCCTCTAATTACAAGGCTACTTGGTGTTAGACGTCTGGTAACGCTGATCATGATGGTGCCAGTAACCGGCGCGCTGTTGCTTTTCATTTCGGATCAAATCGTCATTTTACTGGCATCTTACTGGAAGGAGATCCCTACTGGCACTGTCACGGCCGTTGTTGGTGCACCAGGGCTCATTTTATTACTTCCCAGGCTCAAAGAGCGTATGTATTCAACAGCCGGGGAATCTGAAAACTATTCAGCTTCCAAAAGAAGCCTGAAAAAATGGCTTTTGTCAGGTGTAATTATGCTTTCAGCCCTGACGCTATTAGCATCAGGGCTGGGGAAAAATGCTAACGGCTGGGCCTGGGCTACAGAATCCGTGCTTTCGTTCCGAATCCCACGGGTACTTGGCGCGTTTTCTGCAGGAATCATGCTCGCCCTTGCTGGTTGTATTATTCAACGCCTGACCGGAAACCCGGTAGCCAGCCCGGAGGTCATGGGCGTAAGTACCGGTGCGGCAGCAGGTATGGTGATTGGAATGCTGGCATTTCCTGGAAACATAACAGCCTGGTATTTTCCTGCAGCCTGTCTGGGTTCAGTGGCCACGCTGATCATTGTTACCACCATAGCTGGTATCAGAGATTTTTCTCCCCAACGTATGATGTTAACCGGGATGGCACTAAACGCTGCATTTCTGGCTTTACTAATGCTTATGATTTCAGGTGGCGATCCCAGAACCTCCATGCTGCTATCGTGGTTTGCGGGTTCAACATATGGTTTAACGGCTGAAAAAGCTATTAGCGTGTCTCTGGCTGCGCTAGTGCTTACCTTTTGTATTCCGCTGGTTCATCGATGGCTGTCATTACTTCCATTTGGCGGGGTTGTTGCGCGTTCATTAGGAGTGCCCCTGTCACTGAGCCGTCTCGCGTTAATGTCACTTGCGGCTGTGCTAACCGCCCTTTCCATTTTCATTGTCGGCCCACTAAGTTTTGTCGGCCTTATGGCTCCGCATATTGCCAGATATCTGGGCTTCAGGAGAGTGACGGGACAGTTGGCAATAGCAGGCCTGGCAGGAGCCAGTCTGATGGTCGTATCAGACTGGGTAGGTAGAATGGCTGTGTTTCCATGGCAATTACCTGCGGGCTTAATCGCGGCATTAGTTGGCGTTCCATTCTTTTTATGGCTAATTCGAAGCCGCTGATTCAAATCGGAAATAGCGCGATGGCGTAGTGCCAAACATCGCCCGAAAAGAGGCAATAAAGCTTGAGGATGATTCATAGCCTGCCTCAAGTGCGACTCGGGTGACATTTTCACCGTAAGCCAGCTTTTCGACGGCGAACAGCATACGGTGACGGTGTCTCCATGCGCCAAAAGATAGATGCGTTTCCTTTGAGAAAATGCGCTCAATCGTACGTGCACTCGCCCCCACTTCGCGAGCGAGCACGTTAAGAGGATCCCGGTTTCCCGGGTCTTTTTTTAAGAGCTCTATCACTCTCAGCGCGCGCTCATCTCTGGGAAGATTCAAATCAAGCGGAGAGAGATCAAGCTTTTTGATCTGGTCGATCAAGACTGTAGAAAGCCTGTATTCAGGCGTATTAGTTTCATAATCCCAGGCATGTTGGGAACAGGTTGCAATCAACTCCCGTACCAGGGCGGTGACCTCAACGACACAACATTGAGCAAAGCTAGTGAATGGATAGATAACTGGGTCAATATAAAGAATATTGATTTCTGCCGGGCGCTTGACCGTAAGTGCATGCTTAGTGCCGCCGCTGATCCATAGCGCACGACTCGGTGGCAAGATCCACTCCCCAACAGCAGTAGACATATGAACCACCCCACGGGTGGCATAAATCAATTGATGCCGCTGATGACTATGTTGTGCCGTTGTGTAAGGTTCACAAATTTCTGTCTGACCTACGATCAGAGCAGCAGCATTATCAGGGTTAGCTGAATTTTGGCGATTTATCGACATATTTCGTCATAACAGATAAATTTTACCAAGCATACAATACGTAGAATCTGTCCTCAATCGAAATGATTATCAGGAACAGAATGATTATGAGTCAAAATGAAAGCAACGTTGATAGCATCAACGACGCTCAGCTTGCTAAAAAGCTGAGTTCCGCGAAATGGTCTACACGTGTAGCATTTTTTATAGCAGGTTTTAGCCTCTCCTGCTGGGCACCTTTAGTACCTTATGCTCAACAACGGATCCATGCTGATTCTGCCATGTTGGGTTCAATTCTGCTTTGCCTGGGACTTGGTGCCGTGGTTGGTATGCCTACTGCGGGTGGGCTCGCAGGTAAAGTCGGCAGCAAAAAAATAATCCTTGCGGGTGCGTGTGGTTTATTTATTGCTTTGCCATTACTTGCAATGGTTTCTACACCAATAGCACTGGGCCTGACCTTGCTTCTTTTCGGAGCGTCAATTGGCGCAACGGACGTCGCAGCTAACATTCATGGCACTGAAGTACAGAATGCAGCTGGCCGTCCAATGATGTCTGGCTTTCACGGCTTCTACAGTATCGGCGGACTTGCGGGCGCAAGCTTTGTTACGTTACTGATTGCTTCAGGACTGGATATCAAAATCGCCGCTGGTGCAGCCGCGCTGGTTGTATTGATTAGTATCTCTTTAGCTGCATCGGGTTTTTTCACCAACCGCTCGACAGAAGATCATCCACTTTTCGTGGTGCCAAAAGGCAAGGTTATTGGGATCGGTGTGCTCGCAATGATTATTTT
The DNA here is from genome assembly GCA_020099315.1 of Citrobacter europaeus. NCBI lineage: Bacteria > Pseudomonadati > Pseudomonadota > Gammaproteobacteria > Enterobacterales > Enterobacteriaceae > Citrobacter > Citrobacter europaeus. Next base: position 2,432,652 of record CP083650.1, on the reverse strand, counting down.
CCTTGCGGAAGGAGCCATGCTTGACTGGGGAGCTATCTTCCTGATTCAAGTGAAAAACGTGGCAGCTGGTGTGGCAGGAACAGGATATGTGGTGTTTGCAATCGCTATGGCGTTGAGCCGCTTTATCGGCGACCGCGTGGTTACCATTATGGGTGAAAAATCCATGCTCCTTTCCGGAGTGGTATTCACCGCTATTGGTATTTACCTTGCGACTGTTTTCAACACTTACGAGTGGGTTCTTGCTGCAATGGCAGTGGCTGGTTTTGCTGCCGGTAATGTCGTCCCTGTACTGTTTTCTTTGGCTGGGCGTCAAAAATCGATGCCAGCAACACTGGCTATATCAGCAGCAAGTATTCTCGGGTACCTAGGGGTATTGCTTGGGCCAGCGTTGATTGGTTATGCAGCGCATTTTATTGGTCTGACGAATGCTTTCATTTCACTCAGCGTCGTTGTTCTGCTTTCGGCTTCCATAGTTACAGTAGTTATGTCGAAAACAGAAGATAACTAAAAGAGTTTCAAAAACTGATTGTCACAGCCAGACGGCCTGATAGGAATCAGGCCTTCTGATATTGTCATGTTAAACACCATGCCTCTTCGGAAACATGTTAATGAACTCAAGTAAAACCGTCACTGCCGATCCACTACACATTCCTAAAATAGCGAAAACGTCATTCAAAATATTGGGGGCAATAAGCGCAGCTCATTTATTGAATGACATGATACAGTCGCTACTCCTGGCTCTGTATCCATTGCTACAGCCTGAGTTTTCACTCAGCTTTGTGCAGATTGGCCTGATTACATTAACGTTTCAGGTCACGTCTTCCCTGTTGCAACCTCTTATTGGCATTTATACTGATAAATATCCACAACCGCGTTCTTTACCTGTCGGGATGGGATTTACACTCGTAGGTCTGATTATGCTCTCATTAGCTCAAACCTATCCTGAATTACTGATTGCGGCTGCTTTAGTAGGTACCGGTTCGTCTGTATTCCATCCCGAATCGTCAAGAGTAGCAAGAATGGCTTCAGGCGGCAGACACGGGCTGGCTCAGTCACTATTCCAGGTCGGGGGTAATCTTGGTAGCGCTTTAGGGCCCTTACTGGCTGCGATAATTATTGCACCGTACGGCAAAGGTCATGTGGCATGGTTTGTGCTGGCAGCCTTGCTAGCTATGATTATTTTAATGCAGGTTAGCCGATGGTACAGGGTACAGACTAAAAACACAGGGCCTGCAAATGCTGCAAGTGAAATATCACCTTTTCCGAGAAAAACGATTATCACTGGCATCAGTGTCTTGCTGATATTGATATTTTCCAAGTTTGTATACATGTCAAGCTTGAGTAGTTACTACACCTTCTATCTCATCAACAAGTTTAATTTGCCTGTGCAAAAGGCACAGCTCTATCTTTTTGCTTTTCTGTTTGCAGCTGCAGCCGGAACGGTAATTGGAGGGCCACTAGGGGATCGCTTCGGAAGGAAAAAGGTTATATGGTGTTCAATCCTGGGCGCTGCGCCATTTAGTCTTTTTCTGCCATATCTGAATCTGGAAATGACCTGTTTATTTACAATAATAATTGGTCTGGTACTTTCATCTGCATTTTCAGCAATATTAGTATTTGCTCAGGAACTCGTACCTGGCCGCATTGGTATGATCTCAGGTCTGTTCTTTGGGTTTGCATTTGGCATGGGTGGACTTGGTGCAGCAGGGCTAGGTGTTATTGCTGATCATTCTGGAATCGACACGGTCTTCCAACTATGTTCTTTCCTGCCTCTGATTGGATTAATGACAGTATTTTTGCCAAAGAAAGAGTGAGCTAAAAAATATGAGGCAGTACGTTGACACGTTCTGCTTCATATTCTGACTCTACTTAAGAATTAAAGATATTTCATAATCCAGCATTTTCGCATCAAGCTCAGCGGCAATTTGACTTATTAAGGTATCAAGGCGAGTATCAGTAAGTTCAATGATCTTTCTTGGATAGATGTAAGAGATATGCTTACTCCTTTCTATTTTTTTGATTTCATAAAAAGCATCGTTAGATAAAGTTAGTACTTTTATTAGCACTCCTTTATGTACCAGGCGCCTGAGTATATTATACACGGTAGACTGCGCGATTTTATTACTTGACTGTAGAGAATTATAAACATCCATGGCTGTTAATTTTTCCTCTCCAGCCATATCGATAGTATTTACAACCACAACCTCTTGAGCATTTAAATTTATAAACATGATAACACCTACTGAAAGAATTAATTTTAGCAAACCATAAACTTACATTTAAACCTAATCAACTCATTAAAAGCAAGTAAATATTAATATGAAAAATGCGACAATATATGATCAGATGATATTCAAAGTAATTAATGAACTAGATACAGGAGACTTTACCGTTACAGAAATATTCAAATTTTGCTTAGCAAAAGGATATGATATACCACAATCAATGATATATAAAGCGGTCGCAAACCTTGTTAAATTAGGAAAAATACAAAAAATAACAAGTAATGAAAGATCTTGTCGCTACGAAAAATGTGACGAAGGTAAAAATGTAAAACTCATTTGTACCAAATGCCATAAAGAACTAAAGATTCATGACAAGAGAATAGATGGGTTGTTAGTGACAATAGCAAGTGAAAACAAGAGGAAAGTTGCAGAAAGCAATCTGAAAATATATGTATCTCATATTAGCCGCATATGTCAACATGACTGATATCAAACTGATATATTTCAAACTTACTGTAAAAATTCACGATTGAAGCATATTAAATATATTTATGGCACTTGTATGGTGCATGTAGGAATAATGCACACATATTAATTTCCAGTATAAAATACGGTGTAATTTATCATTACCCATGGCACACTTTGTAAAAGAAATTATCAAAGAATAATTTAGCCTCGATCCGCAAAGTATCTTCCAGGTGGTTTTCCTGCTAAATTTTTGAACATTGTTATAAATGCATTTACTGAATCATAACCTAAATCATTAGCTACTCTTTGAACTGAGTCCCCTTTAGATAGATTTCGCATAGCAATGCTTAAATGCAATTGTCGATGCCATTTGCCAAAAGTTAATCCTGTCTCTTTCACTACTAATCGTGATAATGTTCTGCTGCTCATACCTAGATATTTACTCCACTCAGCCAATGTTCTTCTGTCTGAAGGATCTGCCAGCCATGTCTCTATTATCTTTGTTAGTCTAGGTTCTTTAGATATTGGTAAACAAAAATTTTCAATAGGCATCTTGCTCAATTCTTCAAGAAGGACTGAAGCTTTAAGAAACGTCAAACTGCCCTTCATATAATCTGATGGCTGTTCAGTAATATCTAAAATTAGCTCACGCACTAATGGAGAAACGGAGATGGTACAGCAACAGTGTGGTAATACTGCAGAAAACACAGACTCAATAAAAAGCATACATAGCCTGACATCCGTTGTAGCACGAATACTATGTGGCATATCACCAGGAATCCAGACACAGCATTGAGGTGGAACCATCCAGAGTTCGTTTACAACTTCGCAAGAAACAGCGCCAGATAGAGACATAACAAGCTGACCATGCCGGTGAACATGGAATGGAAGTTGTTCATCCACGTGCATACCAATCTTCATCCCTGCAACTGGTCCCAGAGTATCATTTCCATCAAAATCCCAAAGTTTAGGCATTCGTTCTGGCTTCATCATTTTGTCCGTTTTTAGGTATAGGAAGTCATTATATCTATATTACCCCATCGTACAAATTGTTACCTTAGGCCAACGTTAATACATATAGAGACTTTTCATGGAACAAAAACATCTCGCGGCACAAGTCAAAAAGCCAGCGTTGATACTTATCGGCTTGCTGGCAATTGCAACGACTCTTAGAGCCCCAATACTGGGTGTAGGCCCCCTGGTGCAAACACTCCAGTCAGAATTATCAATGACAAGTACTATGGCGGGTTTCATAACCGCCTTCCCTCTGATAGCGTTAGGACTGATTGCTCCTTTTGCAGGAAAACTGTCCCGGTATATCGGTTTTGAAAAATCAATTGTAATAGCTCTGCTTATTATGATTGTTGGCGTTTGCATACGATCCGCAGGACAGGAATGGCAATTATACTTTGGCACAGTGTTGATTGGCGTTAGCATCGCTATAGGTAACGTTCTGCTACCAGGAATGGTAAAACGCGACTTCCCAAATAAAATTGCCAAAGTTACCGGCAATTATGGAATGGCTATCGGGCTTTCAGCTGCTTTAACATCAGCAACAGCGGTGCCTCTGATGAACTATTTTGGATGGCAGACCGCGCTGGTATGCTCGTTGATTTTCCCTGGCATTGCGCTACTTCTAGTGACCTTAAGAATAGGCCGGGAAGGTAATCTATCTCCCATAACAACTTCCCTTGGGAAGAGCAACAAAAACGTTTGGTCCTCGATCCTAGGGTGGCAAGTGACCTTATTCATGTCACTGAATTCCATAATATTTTATGCAATTGTGACCTGGTTACCTTCTATTTTAACGGACGCAGGTAACACCAGAGAAGCGGCAGGATCTATACATGGCTTTATGCAACTTGCCTCAATCGTGCCTGGGTTAGTCCTTGGTCCAATTGTTGCCAGAATGAAGGATCAACGTATTGCTGCGGCTCTTTTGAGCATTCTTCAGTTAGTGGCGCTGGGCGGATTTATTTATCAGCCATCATTTGCGTTTATTTGGGCTTTTATATTTGGAATGGGAAGTGGGGGAGCATTGATCCTTTCACTGATGTTCATCGGTCTCAGAACATCCAGCCCACAAGAAGCCGCATCACTATCAGGTATGGCTCAGTGTGTTAACTTCCTGATTGGAGCATTTGGACCTGCCCTGGCTGGTAAAATGTATGCACTATCAGGAAGTTGGCTCTCAACGTTGTACGCAGGGATTTTATTGGCTGCAATTATGGCACTAGTTGGTATCTTTGCAGGTAGAAATAAGACAATCTGAAACGCTCACCTTAACCCCGCTCGTTTGAGCGGGGTTTACTCCATCAGGCTTCATGGTACCGCCTACAGCAACCAGAAGGCTCAACCATCTACTCTTTTAAATCACAATTTGGGAACCAGCGTTTCTCCGTTACTGCGAATAACATTACGGTACCAATAAAAACTTGCCTTGCGGTAACGAGCAAGATCACCATGTCCTTTATCATCGCGATTTACATAGATAAATCCGTAACGTTTACCTAGTTCTGCCGTGGAGTTGCTTACTAGATCAATAGGGCCCCAAGACGTGTAACCCATGACGTCGACACCGTCTTCTATTGCTTCGTATACCTGGTACAGGTGGTTGTTCAAATATGCAATACGGTAATCATCATCTACAGTGAAGTCATCTTTTAGAGTGTCTTTTGCCCCCAGACCATTCTCGACAATAAATAATGGTTTTTGATAACGATCCCAAAGGATATTTAGCAAGATTCGCATCCCCGTCGCATCAATAGTCCATCCCCATTCAGAGGACGGAAGTAAAGGGTTTGAAATCATGCTAAGTATATTTCCACGCGATTTTTCAATAATCTCGTCATCCGTGCTGGCACAACCACTGTTATAGTAGCTAAAGGAGATAAAATCGACCGTATTCGTCTTAAGATGCTCACGGTCTTGTTCTGTTATATCCAGTTCAATCATGTTTTCACGGAAAAAACGCAGCATATAACCAGGGTAGCAGCCCCTACTCTGAACATCACCAAAGAACAGCCAACCGCGATTTTCTTCCATAGCTTTAAGAACGTCGTCCGGGCTACAGGTAAGCGGATACAATAGTCCTCCCAGCAGCATGTTACCGATTTTTGCATCGCTAACAATTTCATGGCATTTCCCTACCACAATAGCGCTGGCCACCAGTTGATGATGGATCGCCTGATATATTTCAGACTGACTGCTGCCTTCCGGTAATCCAACACCAGTCATAGGTGCGTGCAGAGACATGTTTATTTCATTGAATGTTAACCATAACTTAACTTTATCTTTATAGCGCTCAAACGCTGTCTCTGCATATTTAACAAAAAGGTCAATAAGAAGCCGGTTTCCCCAGCCATGGTAACGCGTGACTAAATTCCACGGCATCTCGTAGTGAGATAGCGTCACCATAGGGGTAATCCCATGGCTAAGCAACTCATCGAACAACCGATCATAATGAGCGAGACCGGCTTCGTTTGGAGTTTGTTCATCGCCATCAGGGAAAATCCTCGCCCATGCAATGGACACTCGCAGACAGGTAAACCCCATTTCGGCAAATAGCTTTATATCTTCCGGATACCGGTGATAAAAGTCGATGGCAACATCTTTGATGCTGCTAACGTTTTCTTTACGCGGAATCACTCCACCAAAAATACCTTTAGGTTGAACATCGGAGGTTGAGAGTCCTTTTCCGTCCTGATTCCATGCCCCTTCGACTTGGTTTGCAGCGATGGCACCACCCCAGTAAAAATTATCCGGAAATCTTTTCATTTTATCCTCCATCATTTATTGATGCTCATTAAGAATGCGTTACTGGTCACTTTATCTTCTTCTGTCAGACGTATCGCGTTGTAACTATCACTATTGTTAATCAACACTGGTGTATCCAGTAAATATCCTGCCTTCTGAATAAAATCGATATCGAATTCAAGCAAAAGCTCTCCGGCTTTGACGCTATCGCCAGATTTAACATGAGCAATAAACCCTTCACCATTCAACCTGACCGTATTTATACCGACATGAATTAATAATTCGACACCATTATCACTAACCATATTGATTGCATGTTTAGAACTGAACAGGGATGAAATTACGCCATCAAATGGCGCAACAACTTTACCTGATGTTGGAATAATCCCTACACCTTGACCTAATAACCCACTTGAAAAAGTGTGGTCTTTAACCTCGGCGATGTTGATAACTTTCCCTGTTAACGGGGATTGAATAATTATTTCACTATTGTCATTTTTATCTATTATGGCCTGTTCTGCCTTTGGCAAACCAAAAAACAGTGTCAGGACAGTGGAAAGTATCAGCGATACAAGCGTACCGATAATAGCTCCCCATACGGTCATATCCATACCGGTAGGCGGGATCATTTGTGCAAGTGTAAAGAAACTGGTCAGTCCAAAGGAGTAAATACTGCCGCGGAAGCTGCCGACGATCATCCCACCAACAGCGCCAGCAATACATCCGAAAATAAATGGTTTCCTGTTCGGTAGGTTGACACCGTATACAGCAGGTTCTGTAATGCCGAATATAGCTGCACTCACTGCTGAACCTGAGAGCGTTTTTAACTTCGGATCCTTTGTTTTGAGAAACACACCTAAAGCTGCACCCAATTGTCCTACAACAGCAGGCACCAGCAATGGCTGCATAATGTCATGACCCAACACAGTGACATTGTTGAGCATCACGGGTACAAGACCCCAGTGCAGGCCAAACATAACGCAGACCTGCCACAACGCCCCCATTATGATACCCGCGACAGCTGGCGCAAACTCATATGCGGCCAGGAAGGCGTTCGCCATTGACTCGCTAAGCCAGGTAGCAATGGGACCGATGAGTAAAAAAGAGAATGGTACGACAACGGCTAGTGCGATAAACGGTGTAAATAAATTTTTTACAGCTGACGGCAGTATTTTATTACAATTCTTCTCGACAAGACTGCTGAGCCACGATGCGAAAATAACGGGTATAACTGAACCAGCATAATTAATGTATGTAATTGGGATACCAAAAAAGGTGTCTGACGTCCCCCCCAACTGTAGTTGAGCATCAAAAGCCGAAATCATGCTTGGGTGCATTAAAGCGCCACCAATCACCATGGAAAGGAACGGAGAACCACCGAATCTTTTACCCGCCGTATAACCCAGCACCAGAGGAAAGAAATAGAACAAAGCGTCCCCGGCAGCTGAGAAAATCTTAAAGGCTCCACTTGATTCAGACATTACTCCACAGACCACTGAAAGGGCTAGTAGCCCTTTCAGTATACCTGAGGCAGCAAGTACACCCAAAAAAGGCGTAAAAATGCCAGAAACTACGTTAATTAGGCGGCTGAACAAGTTTTCTTTTGATTTATCACCATTGTCCTCAACATTATCAGGAAGTAACTTGTCCGTGGCCCCTAAAGCCTCAATTGCCTGATACACCTCGGAAACATTGTTACCGATGACAATCTGTAGCTGGCCACCACTTTCAACAACCATAATTACATCTGCATGATCATGAAGCTCTTTTTTATTAGCATTTGTGTTGCTTATCAATTCAAAACGAAGTCTTGTTGCACAATGGCTAACACTTTTAATGTTTTCACGCCCACCAACACCATTAATTATGAACTCTGCAAGTGACTGATATTTCATAGGGGTTTTACCTTTCAGAAAACAAAAAAAACCCACCCAAACCAGTTAGAACTGGTTCGAAGTAGGTTTTGCCTGCATATGCAGTAACAATCCAATCTGTCACAAAAAAATAAGTTAAAGGAATGCCTTTAAAGTTTTCACTTTTAGGAAACTTATTATTTCTGTCAAATAGGTTATATACCAATTGTTATCTTAAAAAAAGGTAACAAACTTAAGTTGTCGTATTATCACTATATAACGTCGATTTATGAATACTTACCTGCAACACTATAATGAATCCAGTGCTACCCATACTCTGCTCGCTTTTGACATGACCGAAAGCTTACAGTGCGCAGTGTCTGCTTTGTCTTGGAGTTCAACGGGTAGCTGCAACGCTTTCCATCGGTTGAACTCATAGCATAGAGTGGATACCCAACATTCATTATCGCCAGTTCATTCAGGGATAAAACTATGCTTTTCTGGTGGCCTCTGCTAACTGTGAAAATCCAGCCCTATTTTTTGCTCAAGGAGTTACAGATGGTACATAAATCAAAACGACCAATTGGCATCTGACTGGCTCAGAGTGGCAATATTTAATTGGTTCATGAAGTAAACTTCTGACAAAACGATTAATAATGATTAAATTAATTTAAAAACAAGGACCTATTAATGATATCATCTATGAACCATTTTTATACACAACATAAGTTAAATGCAATCTAATGATCTCTCAGTTCATGGCCCTCAGCATATGGCGCTCACTCGCGTGCTTACCCTTCCCCAATCCGGCTTCGGTTAAAGCGAATAAGTTTTCTATCCGTTCTGGTGCCGGAAACATGGCGTCAGTTTCTGTTCGTCGAACTCATACATGCGGTCCTGGCCACCAACTGTCTGCCAGCAATCTTCACAGAATCCTTTAATGAAACTAACTTCAGCGTAAAATCGCTTCCGCTATTTTTTCCTGCTCATCAATGCGCTGAGCAATCCGTGTGTTTACTTGCGACTGCTGCGGTAAAGCTTCAGTCAGATCCTTCGAATAAAAACTCGTTTGATATCTATAGTCTCTCTGATGCGATGTCCGCTGTTACGAATTAGCCCGACCCGGCTATCCTTTGGATACATTTTCAAGGGTTGGTAACGGTGATGATAAACGACAAGGTCAAACCTATAGTCGCATTTGAACGTGGAGGCGGTTTTTGATTCCCGGGAAAAGAACGCCCTGACTCATCCTGTGGGCAAACAGTGAACATGACTGTCTGCTTTGAGTGTAAAACAGACAGTCACCTGGATTTTCTACGTAAACTTTATCTATTTCTTATAATCAATGCATCTGGCTGGATGTTTTTATAACAAATTTGTAAGTTCAAAATCAGCCACAATGACACTTCCCTTTTAATTTACAATTAAAGGTTTGCAACGTTATGATATACTTTTTGAACATCATCGTCAGCCTCAAGAGCGTCAACGAGTCCTTCAAAGATTTCTAAATCTTCAGGTGAAAGTTCAATTTCTGATTGAGCAATCATTTCTAATTCTGTTGTTGAGAACTCAGTAATGCCAGCTTCTTTTAAAGCAGCAATTCCTTTGTGGAGATCTGTAGATTCAGTATAAACAACGATGTTCCCTTCTTCTTCGGTTACATCGCGGACATCTACTTCGGCATTCAGCAAAACTTCAAAAATATGGTCAGGGTCTGTTCCTTTAAATACAATCACCCCGGTATTGTCAAACATATAGCTGACTGCACCTGCTGCTCCAATATTCCCGCCTTTTTTATTGAAGATTGAGCGGACATTAGCAATTGTACGATTAACATTGGAAGTCAATGTTTCAGCGATAATCAGTGAACCACTTGGGCCAAAGCCTTCATAGCGCCCTTGTACGAACGTTTCATCGCTGCCACCTTTGGCTTTATCGATTGCTTTATCAATAACGTGCTTAGGAACCTGGGCTTGTTTTGCACGCTCAATAACGAATTTTAAAGCTGAGTTTGATTCTGGGTCAGGCTCACCTTGCTTAGCGGCAGCATAGATTTCTACACCAAATTTTGCATATATATTAGACGTTGCACCGTCTTTAGCTGTTTTTTTAGCAACAATGTTTGCCCATTTACGTCCCACTGGAATGGTCTCCTCAAAAATTCATTTATGCTACGGACAGGTTAATAACCTGCATATTTTTCCGCCGCATTATATCATGATACACAAACTCTCGTCCATGAAAACAAAAATATACAGATTATATGGAGTGTTACTTTAATTACATTAATTATTAACATTATGGATAAAATATTCCCACATTATATTTCAGATCTTTTTTATTCTTAATAATTGAACCGCAGCAATAATAAAAAACCCGTCATTGCTGACGGGTTATTACATGATTTCTATCTACAATTAAGGCGTCACAATGTTAAACCAGAAATCAAAACTGTCTAAATATCCGACGAACTCGTCAAGTTTGGCGTGATTGCCAGTGATCTGTACCTCACCTTTCTCTTCCGCTTGCTTCAGCGATTCTTCCTTCAGGATAATTTTGTTCAACGTCGCCCGATTCAGCGTAATGGAGGCATCAGCATGACTGGCCTGAGTATCAGCACTATGGTTAAGAACACCGTTTTCTAGTTCCAACTTGTATTTACCACCGTCAGCGCCTAAATCAACGTTGAAGACAGCCTGGGCATTTGCCGCTTTTTCGCCATTAATATGTACAGCCAGATAATCGAAGAACATTTCCGGCGACATAGCTTTAACCGTATCCGGGCTGGCGGTATTGGGGGTTGCGCCTTTTACCACACCATTGCGTAATTCTTGCGCACCAGTCAGATAAAAATTACGCCATGGACCGGACTCTGCCTGGTAACCCATCTGCTCAAGAGCATCGGCTTCCAGATTACGAGCCTCTTTATTGCTCGGATCCGCAAAGACGATATTGTTAGTCACCTGCGCCACCCAACGGTAATTACCATGGTCATAATCCGCTTTTGCTTTTTGCATGATGGCATCGGCCCCTCCCATATAATCGACATATTTCTTCGCGGCATCTACTGGCGGTAGTTCGTTCAGCGTTGCCGGGTTACCGTTGAACCAGCCGAGGTAAAAGACATAAGTTGCTTTCACGTCATGGCTAACGGAACCATAGTATCCGCGGCTGGCCCATGATTTTTCCAGACCAGACGGCAGTTTGAAGTTAGCGGCGATTTCGTCACGAGTCAGACCCTGGTTAGCCATCCGCAATGTTTGATCGTTGATGTAACGGTACATATCGCGCTGGCTCTTCATTAACTTCACAACATTTTCATTACCCCAGGTTGGCCAGTGGTGCTGAGCAATAATAATGCTCGCCTTACCTCCCCAGCGGCCAATAACGTCATTGATATATTTTGACCATGCCAGCGGATCGCGGATCTTCGCGCCCCGCAGCGAATAGGTGTTATGCAGCGTGTGGGTTACATCTTCAGCGGCCTCAATCATTCCCTTCTCTTCTACATACCACAGCATTTCAGAGGGCGCTTCTGAACCAGGCGCCATCATGAAATCATAGGTTAGACCGTCGATAACTTCTTTCTGCCCGGTGTGGGTAATGTAATTAGTAGGTTCAATCAGTGTCACCGTACCCGCAGAGGTTGTCGTACCAAGGCCTGCACCTACCTGACCTTTTGCATCCGGTTTTAACAGATTGCCATACATATAACTGGCCCGGCGACTCATGGCGTTACCTGCCATAATATTTTCAGATACGGCCTCCTTCATAAAACCAGCCGGTGCATATACCTTCACTTTGCCGGATTTAACATCAGCTTCATCCACGACACCACGTACGCCGCCGTAGTGGTCAACATGGCTGTGCGTATAAATGACGGCAACAACGGGTTTTTTACCGCGATTTTCATAATAAAGATCCATTCCGACTTTTGCCGTTTCTGCCGATACCAGCGGATCAATGACCGTAATTCCCTCTTTCCCCTCCATTATCGTCATATTCGAGAGATCCAGATTACGGATTTGATATACACCATCGGTTACCTGGAACAGACCACCGATATTGATCAACTGCGACTGACGCCACAGGCTTGGATTAACCGTAGCGGGAGCTTTTTCGCCTTCCTTGATAAAAGCATATTGCTGCGGATCCCAAACGATGTTCCCTTGCTTTCCTTTGATTAGTTCATCGGGAAGCGGAGCGATAAATCCCTTATGGGCATTTACGAAATCTGTTTTATCAGTGAATGGCAATTGCCCGTATAAGGCATCATTCGCGCTTTTGGTTTGAGCTGTAGCATCTTTTGCCCCTTCCTGTGCGATTGCAGGAAGTGACATTAACGATGTCGAACAGACACCGGCTAAAGCCAGATAGCTTACTCGTTTATTTAGTTTCATAAATTCTCTGCTAATAATAAATTTTCAAGCAGGATCAAAACTGCTTCATTGATTATTGACATGCATCTGCGATGCGATGTTTATCAGGACGGCGTGATTGAGTATTGAAAGGTTAACATAACCTTATAAGCCAGTATCATTAAAAAATATTTAATTATAAATTTTTATTTAAATAAATCATCCGTAGACAATGGATTGTTTAAAAAGATAATGACTGGCATCCATTTCCTTAGGTCAATAAATATGCGTGCACTTTATCTATTACTCATCATTGGAACCCTCTCTGGTTGTAGCTCTTCGCCACCGGAGAAAGTAATTAGAATTAATAAAATGATTATTCCTGTTATCCAGAATAACTCCGTGACTAAATCGAGCAGTAATTCGAGATCCTTGTCGTTATATCAAGAAAATAAACTGCAAATTAAAAACGTGGCAAACACGCTAAAAAGTGATTATCTTCATGATGTTAAGCGTAATGAGATGTTTGATGTTCATAGCCAGGCATACCAGGTGTATGCTTCATTATCTAAGCTTGAGCAAATGCAACAGATGAACAATTTTTATTATAAGGAGCATAATCAAACGGGTCTGTTGAGCATCAATCAGTCGGTTAATTCTCTTATTGAATAATAAAAGAGCCTCCTCATTGATGAATGTGGAGGCTCTTAAATATGGGCTGTTTGATTAACTAAGGTTAGTCATGCTGGCCAAAACGATATGACAGCCCCGCCGTAACAGAACTGACATCGCTGGTTGCTCCAATCTGGTTTTCGTTACCGACATTGCTTACCCATTGATACTCAAGGCGCCCTGCCCAATTATTATTAAAGGCATATTCAGTACCTACCGCCACTACCGGACGGACACCGGTATCAAAACGATTATTCCCTTTAATATCGGACTCTGCGCGATATCCCATGGCACCTGCCCGACCATATACATCCCAGGCATCGTTCAGACCATAACTTGCTTTCAGTGTGAGTTGCAGCCCCTGGCTTTTCATTTGCGAACCTGATGCGCCATTTTTACCATTGAACTGCATATTACCTAAATAATCATAACCACCTTCAACGGCGAGCCATGGTGTAATTTGATAACCGGTGAATACACCGCCACCAACATTATCGCCATCGGTGCCAACATTACCAAATTTTTCACCGTGATTATTGCTCTGTTGAGTGGTGCTGGAGTCAAAATAGTGTGACCAACCAAATTTCCCGCCAGCATACCAGGTTCCGACATCCGCTGCAGCAAAAGCGGTTGTGGCTGTAAAAGCGTTAGCAATAATAAGTGTAATAAGCGTCTTTTTCATGATTTTCCTATCGAGGCTTTCAGTTACGATTGATACAAATAACGTGTCGCTACAATAGGGTATTTAAGTTGTGGTGATAATTACTTTTTAATTTATTTTTGGATTTACTCAAAATCGCTCAGGTAATTTATTGATGGTGGTAAGATATCCCCCGCGTTCAAAATCAATATAGCCTCCTTTTTTTAGGGCTGAAATGACATTTAAAACGCTGCTGCGTGATAAGTGGGTGCGATCCTGAATGTAATCCAAAATAGACATGCGTTTGCGGGTCTCTTCCGGTAACAAAATCATTTCCTCGAGATGGTTTCGTATCACCGAATAGGTACGCTGCTGTACCACTAGATCATCGCGATAAAAGAGATAACCCGTGTGATATGAAAGCACAGCCGCCGCATCTTCCCACAACCCTTGTTGATGGAAGAGCTCTCGCGCTTTATCGGCATCCACGCGTAATATTGTCGACTCGGCTTCTGCGCGTAATAAGTGACCATGGACCGGCTGGATCATCTCGGCAATACCGAACAGATGAGGTTCATAGACAGTCACAATTAACAGGCCATCAGACGAACGTAAGATGGAGAGTTCTCCTTGCAGGAAAAGATATAGCTGAGGCTTATTTTTGTATTTCCACATGATACGGCGTCGAGGTACAACCTTAAGCTTTTCTGCAATTGGCTCAAGCACTTGCATTAAACGTTGTATGCTTTGTTCAGGGCGTACCGGGGGTGAAATTTGCATGTTCAAACCTGTATTCTTTTGATTGAGATAACGCTATGATTCTACGTATATTCCATGAAGAATAGTACAGCCTCATATTAAAACCATAGGTTGCGCAATACTAAAAGTACAAATTTATTTTTATTTAAATGATTTTTTTAGAAGGCCACCAGCAGACGTTCACTGAACATTAGTGCATGGATGCTTTGCTATGGTGATTATTGACAATACATAACATTTCGACTTGATAACAACGATGCTAAAACTGATAGCTGTAGTTAACGCTGGCAAACCAAAGCCACGGATTTTTATACTCACCGGCATAGATATCAGATTTAACGCTGGATGACTGCATATGCAAATACTCAACGGCTACCCCGATATTACTGGCTGGGGTAATCTGGTACTGAGCTCCGGTGGCAAATCGCCATTCATCCCCGGTCGGTAACGAAAGCGCGGCATTACTTTGTGTTTTGTACGGTGAACTGTCAAATGCGACCCCGGCATTAATTCGCCACTGCTCATCGGGATGATATTGCACACCCACCGCCGTATGCCATGTATCTTTCAGCCTATTATCACGATCGTCAGGTTGACCATTTATTGTAATCTGAGGGCTACCAAACTGACTCCAGTCCTGCCAGCCAAGATCCCCCATCACTGACCATCTTCGGTTAATATCGTGAACCAAGCTAGCCATTACCTGCTGTGGCGCGCGGACCTGGGCGGAAATCGGCAGGTCATAGCCAATATTAGGTAGATGTGGGAAACGCGCTTTGCCGTCAATATTGAAATGATAATCAGTCTTGCTGCTCCAGGTTATGCCCGCCCGTGTTTTGTCATTTAAATCCATCAATAAGCCAAGGCGGTAATTCATCGCCCAGTCATGATCGCTTTGTTTTTCATCGTGGCCGTCGACATTTCTTTTTAAAGACAGAAAACCGTAGTTCAAACCCGCAGCAGCACCAACCGACACCTTGTCACTCAGTTTCCATGCAACGCCTGGACTCAGCGTCATCGCAACCAGGGTGCTTTGTTTAATCAACCGATCCCCGGCCCAGTTGCCAAAATCGATACCCAACCCATAGTTGCCATATAATCCCAGCCCGGCTGAAACGGTATCGCTCAGGCGTTGCGCATAAAACATACTGGAATTGGGGAACAGCGTCATTACGTTCCCCGGACTTTGCCTTTCGTCAGCGCTATTGTTCAGCGTATAGGGAATATCTCCCCCCATCGCCTGCAACCCTCCGCTGACCATATGGTCAGACAGACGGGTCATTCCCGCTGGGTTCGTTAATAGCGTTGAGGCATCCTGAGCGCGAGCGGCCTGCCCTGCACCAGCGAGTGCTGTATCCTCCGTTCCGACTTCATAAAAATAGAGCGTACTGGCGTTACCGAATGCCGAAAAGAGCATTCCGGAAAGAAGAATTATATTTTTTTTCATTGTATTACCTGTCTGGATGGGAACTTAACAAAACGTAGGCCAGTTATCACACAGTATTGATTTACGCTAATAGCATAATCAGGCCTCTGGAATGATGTCGCGTTAAGTTTCATCCAATATTAAATTTTATAATCTGCCCCTGCTCTCTTAAATATCGCCTTAATGAGAATTCTTCTTAATAAGAAATTTGGCATTAATTCAAATGTAAAGAAATGAAAATTTAATGTTTTCATAAAAAAGTATGAGTGAAGTCGGCAACGGAAAAACCATAGTTATGATCATCACATAAATGTAATCTGAGTTTAAAAAAACCTACACATTCACTGCTTGAGAAGACCTCGTCTTCTCAAAACTTCGCGCCCCGAATATGCCTTTAATTTCAATAAGGCACGGTTAGCATTGGTCACTAAAACCCAATTCATAAGTGAGGTGAATATCTTATTGGTCTGGTTAAATATCTGGAGAATAACACCATTCCGGTCGTGGATATCGTTTGTGTTTTAAAATACGGAGCTTAATCATGTACTAACAATCAGATATCTGATGCGACTCATTCTTCTGTCCGCTTTTGTAAGCAGAAGAAAAGAGTGATGATAGCTAATACAGGTAAAGATAGGGGTAATGACTTATGGCCTCACAATATGACTTTACTGTCACTCTGCACGATCTGGCTTTTATTCTTAAGCAGATCAAAATATCCGAAGCGGCAACTAACGCGGATGGTAGCGTTAATGATGAAATGCTTCGAGAATTAGTCTCCAGTCCGCTATTACCTTATGGCCTTCGTACGGTGGATGGTTCATGGAATAACCTTTTACCGGGTCAAGAGTTATACGGCTCTGCCGACCAGACTATGCCAAGATTAACCGCATTAAACTGGCAAGACGCGGATGAAATGACCAGTTATATCCAAATTGGCGGGATGGTTATTGATGCTGACCCGCGAATTATCAGTAACTTAATTTCGGACCAGACGGCTTCAAACCCGGCGGCTCTGGAGGTATTCAACGCATTAAAAGATGCGCCTGGTGGTGGTACTATTACAGGAGAAGGCAGCTTATCTATTCCCAACCAGTCTCCGGATATTGGACTTTCCCCCGCTTTTAATGGCTGGATGACCTTCTTTGGTCAGTTTTTCGACCACGGTCTGGATTTGATACCGAAAGGTGGCAACGGTATTGTTTTCATTCCGCTACAGCCAGACGACCCATTATATGTTGAGGGGTCGGATACAAACTTTATGCTATTAACCCGGGCGACGGTCAACGAAAACCGAGAGACGGTAAACCTGACAACCCCTTTCATTGATCAAAACCAGACCTACACCTCCCACCCTTCACATCAGATTTTCATCCGCGAATACGTAATCATTGACGGTAAACCCGAGCCAACGGGAAATCTGTTAGGCGGCGCTAACGGAGGACTGGCGACCTGGGCTGACGTTAAAAATCAGGCTGAAACTCTACTGGGTATAAAACTCACCGATCAGGATGTTTTTAATGTTCCTCTGCTGGCAACGGACCGCTACGGTAATTTGATTTTAAGTGAAAACGGGAAGGTACAGATTGTGACCACCAACGGCCTGGTTGAAGCCAATGGCGGCCTGTTACCTGCGGAGACGTTCCGCACCGGCCACGCGTTTCTGGATGATATTGCTCATACTGCCGCGCCAAAAGCGGGCCTGCTGGCGGATGATGACAGTGCTATCGGCGGCGAAGGAGCGCAACCTGCGGGAACCTATGATAACGAACTGCTCGACCGCCACTTTATCACCGGCGATGGGCGTGGTAATGAAAACATTGGCTTAACCGCTGTGCATGCCGTTTTTCACAGCGAACATAATCGCCTGGTTGAACAGTATAAAACCACACTGCTGGAAACCGGCGACATCGACCTCATTAACCAGTGGTTGATGCCGAATCACCAAATCACTGAGATGCCTGCCAATACCAGTACTCTGGTATGGAATGGCGAGTACTTATTCCAGGCCGGTCGCTTCTCCACGGAAATGCAGTACCAGCACCTCGTGTTTGAGGAGTTTGCACGTACCGTACAACCCGCCGTCGATCCGTTTGTCTTCTCCAACACGGCGGATATTAACCCCCTTATCTTTGCCGAGTTTGCGCACGTGGTTTACCGTTTCGGGCATTCAATGCTGACAGAAACCGTGGCGCGTACCAACATTGATATGCAAAGCGGCGATATCGGCCTGATAGCCGCGTTCCTGAATCCTGTGGCATTCAATGAAATCAACGGTGCCACCGTCACTGACGACCAGGCCATCGGCGCGATTGTGCGTGGTATGACGCGTCAGGTGGGCAATGAAATTGATGAGTTTATTACCGATGCTCTGCGTAATAATCTCATCGGCCTGCCCCTTGATTTAGGCGCGCTTAATATTGCCCGTGGCCGTGATACGGCAATGCCTTCGCTGAACCAGGCTCGCGAGCAGTTTTTTGCATTAAGCGGTGATAGCCAACTACGCCCCTATACCAGTTGGGCTGACTTTACCACCTACCTGAAAAACCCGGCCTCTATTATTAACTTTATGGCCGCTTACGGTCAGCATGAACTGATCCTCAATGCCACCAGCCTTGAAGGTAAACGCGCGGCGGTTAACTTCCTGCTGTTTGGCGATGCCAATAACGCCCCACCTGCGGATGCAATGGATTTCTTTAATAGCACCGGGGCGTGGGCAACGAAAGAAACCGGCCTGAATATGGTCGATTTCTGGATTGGCGGACTGGCTGAGCGCAAAAATGAATTTGGCGGCATGTTGGGTTCAACCTTCAACTTTGTTTTTGAAACGCAAATGGAAATGTTGCAGGACGGCGATCGTTTCTACTACCTGAGCCGCGTTCAGGGGTTGAACTTACTCAATGAACTGGAGGCCAACTCGTTTTCCGCGCTGGTAATGCGTAACAGCGATCTTGGTGAGGAGGGTTCCTCTCACCTGCCCGCCAACCTGTTCCAGACGCCGGACCATATTTTTGAAGTGAACCGCGTGCTGCAAACGGAAATCGACCCGAAATGGGGTAATCCGCTGAAAGATCTGCTCTCGCCGTTGTTGGTGCGTCGCGACCCTGGCGCGGATGTTGACGGCGATAGCTTTGCGGACGGTGGTTATCTGAAATATACCGGTGATGGGCATGTGGTACTTGGCGGAACGGCAGGCAACGATACGTTAATCGGCGGTAAAGGGATCGACAGCCTGTGGGGCGATGGCGGAGATGACCGACTGGACGGCGGTGACGAAGCCGATGTGGTCCACGGCGGTGACGGTGATGACATTATTACCGATACCGGTACACCCGTTGGCGATGCTGACTTCCTGCACGGCGATGCCGGACATGACGTTATTTTCTCCGGAAATGGCAACGATCTGGTCTTTGGCGGCAGCGGCAGCGACTTCGTGGTGGTCGGTGAAGATGCGCAGGAGGTCTTCTCGGGTCAGGATAATGACTTTGCGCTTGGCGGCTCGGGTGGTGATTTCCTGATGGGCAACGAAGGCGATGACTGGCTGGAAGGCGGCGACGGGTTTGACACGCTGGCGGGTGATAACTCTGAGCTGTTCTTCAACAGTACCATTATCGGTCACGATGTCCTTAACGGTCAGGGTAACGACACCGACTACGATGGCGAAGCTGGTGACGACATCATGGTTCAGGGCGCGGGGATCCAGCGTAATAATGGTATGGCCGGTTTCGACTGGGCTATCCATAAAGGCGACCCAAACGGCGCTAACTCTGATCTTGGGATCCCAATTTTCGTTAACCAGCAGGAATTTATTCTGCGCGATCGTTTTGACCTGGTTGAGGGGCTGTCGGGCTGGAAATACGACGATATCCTGACCGGGACGGAACAGCCGATAGGCACCGCCCCGGTTCAGGGTGTTCCCCTCTCTAACAACCTGACCCAGGAAGGTGCGGACCGGATCAACGGGCTTCAGGCCATTCTCGGCGTAGAACGTTCTGCTAACCCGGACGCGGTGCTACTGAACCCTGATGATGGTAGCGATATTTTACTCGGCGGCGGCGGTAGCGACCGCATTATGGGTAAAGCTGGTAACGATATTATTGATGGCGATGCGTGGCTCAACGTGCGTATTGCCGTTACCGGTATGGCAGGACTCACCAGCGCCGAAGGCATGACCGAACTGAAGTCGTACATGCTTGCTGGCACGCTGAAACCGAATCAACTGTCGATTGTGCGCGAAATTCTGCATGAAGGTAACGGCACGGAAACCGACGTTGCGGTGTACCGTGATGTCAGCAGCAACTATGTCTTCACCCGTATGGCTGACGGTAGCCTGCGTGTCGATCACGCTACGCCCAATGCCGCGCTGAACCTGAATGATGGCATTGATCGTTTGTTGAACATCGAAAAACTGGAGTTTGGCGATGCTCAGCAGTTGTGGGTGACGGCGCAGCAAGCGACGGGCGATCTCACCATCAGCAATCCTAACCCTTCGGTGGGCGATCTGCTGCGCGTCAACGTGGCGAATTTGCTGGACGGTAATGGGCTGGCAGCGGATGTGGCCATCACGATGACCTGGCAGGCATTCGTCAACGGCCAATGGCGGGATCAGGCAACCGGTGCGGAGTTCAGAGTGCCTGGCGCTATTCAGGGCGCGCCGCTGCGTGTGGTAGCCAGTTTTAACGACCGTATGGGTGACGCAGAAACGCTGGTGTCGGCACAAACTCAGGCAATCCTGCCGAGAAATCAGGCCACCACCGGTGCGCCGGTAATTAATGACCTCACTCCGACTGAAAGTCTGACGCTGACCGCGGTGGTTTCGGGCATTGCGGACGCAGACGGTCTGAGCGGCGGTAATTTCACCTATCAATGGAGAATGAGTTCGCCAACCGGATTCGTCAACATTAACGGCGCGACATCCGCGACCTATACGCCGGGCCAGGCCATGGTCGGTCGAACGCTGCAGGTGGTGGTTACCGTCGTCGACGATGAAGGCAACCCCCCTGTTGTTCTGACCTCGACCACCACACAGCCTGTGGGCGATCTGATTGTCGGTACCAACGGCGCGAACATGCTCGTCGGTACCGCATGGAGCGATATTCTGCGCGGTGAAGGTGGGAATGACACTTTGTTGGGCGGCGCAGGTGACGATCTGCTCGTGGGCGGTGCGGGTAACGACAGTCTGTCTGGTCAGGCGGGGCAAGATATCCTGCAGGGGGATGCGGGTAATGACACGCTTGATGGTGGTCTTGGCGCCGACAGTATGACCGGCGGCGCGGGCGATGATACCTACATCGTTGATGATTTCGGTGATGTGGTTATTGAAGGTGTGAATGGCGGTACGGACATTGTGCGTACCGGCCTCAGCAGCTATGACCTCACTGACAACGTGGAAGAACTGGTCTTTACCGGCAGCGGCAGCTTTATCGGTACCGGGAATGCTATTGCTAACACCATTACGGGCGGTTCCGGCAATGACTATCTGTTTGGTATGGGAGGTAATGACCAGTTGTTTGGCGGTACCGGGAATGACTTCCTCGATGGCGGAGATGGCGCTGATAACCTGCAGGGCGGAAACGGCAACGACGTCATGATTGGCGGCGCGGGCGCGGATACCCTCTCCGGCGGTAGCGGCGACGATATTCTCAATGGCCAGGAGGGTAACGACATTCTTGACGGAGGGGCCGGGAGCGATATCTTCGCCTTCGGTGCTAACTTTGGGCAGGACCGGATCACCGGTTTTGACAGTAACCCCAACGGCGGCCAGGACTTCCTCGATCTCGTCTTGTTAGGCATCAACGCGGGTAATTTTGCCAGCAGCGTGTCTATCACCGGAAACAATGGCAACACTATTGTGACTATCGGCACTGACACCATCACATTAGTGGGCGTCAATTCGACCACCGTGAATATTGGTGACTTTTATCTGGAAATGCCCACCACCCTTGCCAGCAACAATGGCAATAGTTCATTGATCGTATAAGGAGAAGACTATGTCGCGCCAGCATACGCCAACAGAACTGAATGATGCATTCAAAGGAACGAAACCCACTTTTCTGATGCTGCTGTTTTTTAGTTGTGTGATTAATATGCTTATGCTGGCGCCGGCAATTTATATGCTACAAGTATACGACCGCGTGCTGGTGAGTAAAAATACCACCACGCTGTTAATGCTAACCTTATTGATTGTCGGCTTGTACATCGTTATAGCCATGATTGAATCCGCCCGCGCGCAGGTCATGGTCAGGCTTGGCAACCGGCTGGATATAAAGCTAAGCCAGTTAGTCTTTAATGCGGCATTTAAAAGAAAGATGGTTACCGGTGATAATAACCCGGCGCAATCTTTAGCCGAACTGGATCAGCTCCGTCAGTTTCTTTCCGGGAATAGTCTGTTCGCCCTGCTGGATATTCCCTGGACGCCGATATATCTGTTCATCGCCTTTCTGGTCCATCCTCTGCTGGGCTATCTCTCCCTCGGTGGAATAACGTTATTATTCATTCTGACGCTGGTCTCGGAAATCGCTACCAAGCGCCCTATTCAACAAGCGCACGCCTTAACGATTAACAATGCCAGTAAACTGAATAAACAGCTACAAAACTCCGATGCCATTGAGGCGATGGGAATGCTCTCAACCCTGAAGTCCAACTGGCAGGAACAGCATAACAAAGTGCTGGCGTTACAAACGCTGATTGCCGACAAAACGGCCGGGTTAAGCAGTCTCAGCCGCTTTGTGCGGGTGTTGCTGCAGTCGATTGCGCTGGGCGCCGGGGCTTTACTGGTGATCGGCGGCCATATTACCCCGGGCCTGATGATTGCCGCGTCGATTATTCTTGGCCGCGTCCTGAACCCGGTAGAACAGGTGATCGGCAGTTGGAAGCAGTTTGTGCAGTTTCGTAGCGCCTGGCACCAGCTCTCTGACCTGCTGAAAGAGTATCCGGCACCGAAAGAGGTGCTGACCCTGCCTCGTCCGAACGGCAACATCAGCGTTGAAGGTGTTTTTGCTGCGGCTCCCGGTCAGTCTTCCCCACTATTGCGTAATATCTCATTCCAGTTGGAACAAGGCGAAGTGCTGGGGATTATCGGTCCCTCTGCCTCAGGGAAGACATCGCTGGCCAAGGTTTTGGTTGGCGTCTGGAAGCCGTTATCAGGAAAGGTCAGATTAGACGGGGCGGATATTTGTCAGTGGGATAAAGCACTGCTGGGTCCGTCCATTGGCTATCTGCCGCAGGATGTTGAACTGTTTGACGGCACCATCGCGCAAAACATTGCCCGTTTCACCACAAATGACAGTGAGCTTATCGTCGCTGCCGCCCTGCTGGCCGGCGTACATGAGATGATTCTGCGTTTGCCGCAAGGATACGACACACCGCTTGGCGCAGGTGGGTACCAGCTCTCCGGCGGGCAGCGACAGCGTATCGGGCTGGCTCGCGCCGTTTACAACAACCCTGCGTTTATCGTGCTTGATGAACCGAATGCCAATCTTGACGACGCGGGGGAGTTCGCACTCATTAAAGCCATCAATACCCTGCGCACGCAGGGACAAACTACCGTCATTATCTCGCACCGACCCACGCTGCTCGGCGTGGTCAATAAAGTTTTGCTGCTTAACGATGGCGCTATACAGGAGTTTGGCACCCGCGATCAGGTTTTTGCCCATTTGCGTCAGGCCAACGTACTGAAACCGGTGGCTACGCCTTCTCCATCCACTACTGAACAGCAACGTGAGGCCTGATGATGAAAAAGAATCCCCACAACGCGGCCTCCGCTGGCGTAGATACCAATATCTGGTCGCCGATTATTCGGGGCGT
This sequence comes from Citrobacter europaeus, assembly GCA_020099315.1. NCBI lineage: Bacteria > Pseudomonadati > Pseudomonadota > Gammaproteobacteria > Enterobacterales > Enterobacteriaceae > Citrobacter > Citrobacter europaeus. Next base: position 2,408,689 of record CP083650.1, on the reverse strand, counting down.
GATCGTCATTATGCTGGGTGTCGGCAGCTTTATCCTCTGGGCTGTACAAGCGCCGTTAGATGCGGGCGTGGTCGCCGATGGCACGGTAACCGTATCGAGTAACCGTAAAACCATTCAGCATCTGAGTGGCGGTCGGGTAACGGATATCTTTATCAAAGAAGGCGACCTGGTGAAGAAAAACCAGGTTCTCGTCCGGCTGGATAAAATGCAGCTCGAAATGCGTTTCAGCGCCTTAAATGCCCAGTATATTTCTGCTAAAAGTATTGAAGACCGCCTGCTGGCAGAACGCGATGGTCTGGAAACAATCGGCTTTAATACGACGTTGACGCAGCAGTTCTCCGGCAATAAACGGCTGGCGGAAGTGAGAAATCTGCAGGCTAAACTTTTCGATACGCGCCGCAAGACCATTCAGGACGAACTATCGATGATTCAGGAGACGCTCGATGGCCTGGTGGGACAAACGGATAATCTTTATAAAATAAAAGGCTATCGCGACCGCCAGTTCAATCTGATTAACCGGGAACTGGGTGCTATTCGCGCACTGAGTGAAAAAAACTATTACCCCAAAGCGCAGTTACTGGTGCTTGAGCGCGAAGCAGCAGAAATATCCAGCAGCGTTTCAGAAGATATACTTAATATTGCCAAACTGAAATCCCAGCAGAATGAATTAAAAATTAAAGCCTACCAGGTGCGTCATCAATATTTACGTGAGGTTGAGTCTGAACTGACCGAAAACCAAAAAGAGGTGGCAATGTTGGAGGATGAACTGGTATCCACGCGTCATGAACTGGATAACACCGAGATCCGCTCGCCGATTAACGGCATCGTGCTGGATGTTAAAGTCAGTACCGTTGGCGGCGTCATCCAGCCTGGAGAACATTTAATGGATATCGTTGCCGCCGGGCAACCGATGCAAATCGATGCCAAAATACCGGTGCACGCCATTGATAAACTGGTCCCCGGTTTAACCGTTGATGTGCTATTCCCTGCCCTTAACCACGCGCTGTTACCGTCGGTCCCGGCCCGGGTTCTCACCATCTCGGCGGATCGTTTAATTGATGAGGCCACACAGCAGCCTTACTACCTTGCTGAAGTACAGGTTTCAGCAGAGGGCGCGCGTTTGCTGGGCGATTACAAAATTAAAGCGGGAATGCCCGCCAGCGTGACGATCAAGACCGGTGAACGAACCCTGATGAGTTACCTGTTTAAACCGTTGATTGCCCGTCTGGAACTGGCCTTTAAAGAGTATTGATCCATCCATTGCCGGTTGGGTGCTCGTCTTGTCGCGCCATGCCGGTTTCTGCCATTGCTGGCAGCTTTGCTTTCTTGTAACCTTCTTCCCGTAAAATCTGGAACCACTGAACTGGACTTCATATGAATGCTCATATTTCTAAAGACCCATTACATGGCGTAACGCTTGAAATGCAGGTCAATGCCCTGGTTGATCGTTATGGTTGGGCTGAACTGGCGCAACGCATTAATATCAACTGCTTTAAAAATGAACCGAGCGTTAAATCCAGTCTGAAGTTTTTGCGCCGTACGCCGTGGGCGCGGGCAGAAGTCGAAGCGCTGTACCTTGATTCGCTGCATGACCAGGTCTCAAACAACACCCCCGAACCGGCCTTCGACCCATGGGCTAACAGCCGCAACAAGAAGAATTAAGAGCAAAATCTGATGTCAGCATCCGGTTTTATTTCAGGAAATTATCAGAAAAAACTGGCGAATGTTCTCGCCCGTTCCCGCGCCAGGCTGCCGCTAACCAACATGAAGTGGTTCGCGCTGCTGGTAGGCAGTATGTTGCTACTGGGCAGTTGTTCATCGCAACCGCCCGGCTCCAGAATTACGCCACAGCCTCCGGTGAGTAAACCACAGCAAAGCAAGGAGCCGGTGCGTGGTATCTGGCTGGCAACGGTTTCGCGTCTGGACTGGCCGCCGATTTCATCTGTCAACATCAGTTCGCCTGCCGCTCGCATCAGCCAGCAGCAAAAAGCGCTGACGGACAAGCTGGACAACCTGAAGCGGCTTGGTATTAACACCGTTTTTTTCCAGGTGAAACCTGATGCCACCGCGTTGTGGCAGTCTAAAATCTTGCCATGGTCAGATACCCTGACCGGTAGGATTGGTCAGGATCCGGGTTACGATCCACTCCAGTTTATGCTCGATGAAGCGCATAAACGCGGCATGAAAGTCCATGCCTGGTTTAACCCCTACCGCGTGTCCGTGAACACCAGGCCTTCGACGGTCACCGAACTAAACAATACCCTGACGCAGACGCCCTCCAGCGTTTATGTCCTGCACCGGGACTGGATCCGCACCTCGGGTGAGCGTTTTGTGTTAGATCCCGGTATTCCCGAAGTGCGTGACTGGATAACCAGCATCGTGGCTGAAGTCGTTGAGAATTACCCGGTTGACGGCGTGCAGTTTGATGATTACTTCTATACCGAATCTCCCGGATCTGCGCTCAACGACACTCAGACCTTCAGAAGATACGGCCAGGGATTCGCTTCCAAAGCGGACTGGCGGCGCGATAACACGCAACGACTGATCGCCCAGGTTTCGCGGACCATCAAGAAACTCAAACCTGAAGTCGAGTTTGGCGTCAGTCCTGCGGGCGTGTGGCGCAACCGTTCGCACGATCCGGCAGGTTCCGACACGCGCGGTGCGGCAGCGTATGATGAATCGTATGCTGACACCCGTCGTTGGGTGCAACTAGGTCTGCTGGACTACATCGCTCCGCAGCTGTACTGGCCTTTTGCCCGCGACGCGGCGCGCTACGATGTACTGGCAAAATGGTGGGCTGATGTCGTCAAATCAACCAACACCCGCCTGTATATTGGGGTGGCGCTGTATAAAGTCGGCGAACCGTCGCGAAAAGAGCCGGACTGGACGGTCAAAGGCGGCGTACCGGAGCTGAAAAAACAGCTCGATCTGAACGAGTCTGAACCGCACATTAATGGCACAATTCTGTTTCGCGAAGATTACCTTAATCAGCCGCAAACGCAGGAAGCCGTGACCTACATTCGCAATCGTTGGGGGCGCTAATGGTTGTCCTGACCGCGAAGCCTGAGCCAGACGCTCACGTAGCGGCTAAATTTCCCCACAAAAACACCGGCGAAGATGCCGCCAGTAATGATAGCCATGGCACTCATTGCGGGCTGGCGTAAAACGTCGGGGGAAACGGCGTTAAGTACGCCAAGTACGTACTTAACGCTGAATGCCAGCAGCATAAACGGCAATGCGGAATAGTCCGCCGGACGGTGAATACTCCGCGGTGCGCTACCTCGACTCAAACGGCTGGGGTTAATCAACATGTAGCCAATTATCGCGCCACTGATAATACCTATTACCCACTGGATATAGGTAATGAGGGTCGGATCGCGATAAGTGATTAAATCGTAGATATCCCAGAACAGAAAAATAGCGGGGATTAGCGCCAGTTTTTCCAGCGTGACGGTGGCGGGCGTTCTGGCTTTAATCCCCCGGTAAAGCAGAAAGACAAACAACAGATACACCCAAACTGGTGTGTGTTCCAGCATACCCAAGACAAATTCAGCCATAACATTGCCCCGCTCAGCTTTAATTCTCCGGTAAGTGTAGCGGCTATATCTGCGTCACCGGGACATTAACCGGCGGACATTATCATTAATTTGTTTCTGTATCGTATTCAGCGTGGATTGCGTTATCTGATCGGGATATTTATCCCTGGCGACAGCGCTCAATCCTGTGGCAGAGTGACAGACCTTTTCGATTATGCCGTTCACATGATCAGCAGATAACTCAGCTTCCTGAACGCCTAGCGACAGAAGGTGCTTTCTTTCGATATCCAGCGCCTCTCCCAGTACGTCCATTTGGTGATATCCACCAGGCCCTTCACACCAGGTGACGTCGTAGGCCGGAGCCAGAGTCCAGTTTCCATCAGCTGACATTAAATAGGCAAAATTCTTCGGATGATCGTCGCGGTTGTTAAATGCTACGTTGAAAACCACGCGTTCGAACGCTTTTGCCTTTTCTCTGACATCATTGGTACAAATCTGCGTAGCGCGCAGAAAATCCCGGTAGTCTAAAGCGCCGGGTATCTGGTAATTTGCCCCGGTAAGTGCCGCCAGGCTCTGCATAGGAATACGTATCGACTGGTCACGGTCGAAACGGCGAGTGGCAAATGCAGCCTGTCCGCCGGGCAGATTAAAATACGCCGTGTCTGGCGTGGTGATCCCACATTGGCGCAAGCATTCAGCATAAACCGCTTCGATGGCACATACCTCAGCATGCTCATGCCTGGCGGGAAATTTAATCAGCCAGCTTTCGCTCCCGGGTAGCGGCGCCGTGGTGAATTTAGACGTGACAGTGTCACGATAAAGTAGCGCCTTAGGCCTTGCTCCCTGTGGCGAACCGCCCATCTGGAGTAGTTTTTGCAAGAATTCCCCGCCTTCCCCGCTCAGGACTTCCTGAACCTCCGCGGCCAGTTGTGCGAGAGGAACATCCTCTTTTGACAGCGTCTCGACATCTGACTGAACGGGCTGGAATGTCATGGCGCCCATCGCGTTGTTGCCGACCCAGGTTAAGCGCTCCAATGGACCAATGCGTGCTGCGTTGAGCCCGCGGCGTTTAAATAGTCGGTCCATCAACAGCATACCCCAGCCATCAGGTAGCGAATCATAGACCGGCCCTGGTAATCCCAACTGATGAGCCGGGAAATCCCTGCGTAAACGGGGACCGTTTAGCGGTAACATCAGTCGGGACAGTTCCAGCCCCTTACGTAAGGCCTCTTCACTGTATTCAAAGGCGATCAACGGACGTCCGGTCAGGGCTGTGGAAGACACCAGTTTGCCCCACAGCCATTTCTCACCCCAGCCTTCATAGAAGACATCAACTTGCTCAGGCATCAGAATTTTTCCTTTTGATCCGCTGACGTGCTGCGCTCTTTTCGTAACGCAAAATATCATCGAGACTATCAATCCTGGGTTTGAATAACCCCTCCAGCGCATCGCCATAGCCTAACACCATCGCGACTTTGACCAGATTCTCAAATCCTACATTTTTCCCCGCTTCCAGATTCGAAACGGTATTCACACCGACCCCTGAACGCGCGGCAACATCAGCCTGCGTCATTTGCCGGGCGAGTCGTTCTTTACGCAATCTGTCGCAAAGTAGTTTGACGATATCGGCTGCAGTATTTAGCGTTAAATCCATAATATTGGCTCTTATTGGGATATAAACGACTTTACACCCAATATTATAGAGTTAAGCGGGGAATGATTCAAAGCCTTATAAGGCACAATAAAAGGGAGTTAAACCGGAAAATCTTGCTTAAGGGCCATTATACTGGAGTTATCCGGGCACATTGCCTGTACCCGGATAGGGTGTGGTTATCCGGCAACGCCAGGCTCAGGTAATCTGAAGGATGAGACCAGCAGTGCCAACTGTTCCGCCTCCTCTTTCAGCGCCTGCGTCCGTGCTGCGGCATCATCAATTAATGAGGCGTTTTGCTGAACGGTGCTGTCCATTTCGGTAACGGCCAGCGTAACTTCGGAAACGCCCTTACGTTGTTCTTCACCCGCAACGCGTATTTCCCCCATCAACTGGCGCACCTGACGCACATTGCTCACCAGTTCTCCCAGACGTTCGCCGGCAGTGTGGATTTGCTGACTTCCGCTACCTACATGAGAAACGGATTCATCAATCAACGCTTTAATTTCCTGGGCAGCAGTGGCACTGCGCTGAGCCAGCGTGCGCACTTCTGAGGCCACGACGGCAAACCCTCTGCCAGCATCACCCGCTCTGGCGGCTTCAACCGCGGCATTCAGGGCGAGAATATTGGTCTGGAACGCAATGCTGTCGATGACCGCGACAATTTCCACCATTCTGCCGGATGAGGCGCTGACGTTATCCATCGTAGAGATCACGCCCTGCATCACATCGCCGCAACGGTTTGCCGTTTGCGCGGTACTGTCGGATAGCTCATCCGCCAGTTGTGTGTTACTGGCATTTTGATGAACGGTCGCATTTAACTGCTCCATAGCCGCCGAACTCTCTTCCAGAGCAGCAGCCTGCTGCGTTACGCGAGATGAAAGCTCCATATTACTGTCAGCCAGGCTAACGGCGTTATTCGCCACCACTGTGCTACTGCTTCTGACGGTGATCAGAATGGCTGAGATTTTATCGACGAACAGGTTAAACGCCTCGGCAATAGCAGAGATCTCATCTTTGCCGCGAACATCCAGACGACGGGTAAGATCGCCTTCGCCCTGCGCGATGTCATCAAGAGCCTGACGGGTATCATCGAGACGTGAAATCAGTCGGCGAACCACCAGCCAGGATCCCACCAGCAACAACGTCATTATCGGGATTAATACTTCCAGGACGTCCTGCATCATTACTTTGGCAAGGCCGACGATACGCGACTCAGGTGTCACCAGACCGACAACCCAACCGGTATCCGCCATCGGGAACAGCATTACCCGTGACGCCGTATTCAGAACGTTGTCGTTTGCAAGCGTAATCGTCTTCACCCCATCGGCCGGGCGCAGAGATTTCAGCCCCTTTTCCACCGGGATAAGCCATTGCGCGCTTTGCGCCAGATCGTTAATGGTTTTATATTTTGCCAGGTCGGCCTGCGGGAAATAGAGAATTTGTCCCTGCTTGTCTACCACAAACGCGTAGCCGCCGGTGCTGTTGCCCTGCTGCTGCATGAAAGTAGCGACATTATCCAGGCGAATGTCGGTGGTGGCGACCCCGGCAAACTTGCCCGCCAGTTGATAAGGCACGCTGCATGTCACCATGTTGACGCCAGAACTGGCATCCTGGTAAACATCAGACCATAGGCAGTTGTTTTGTGATTGCCCTTTGGCGTGCTGATACCAGCTTTCATTGTGGTATCCGCTTGATCCTTCGACATTGTAGTCGTTGGAATACGCCAGTTTTCCTTCAGCATTACGCGCCCAGAAAAAGCTTCTTTTCTCTACACCAGCGGTGAAGGCATCAGGTTCTGGCCAGATGCCGCCGCCGGTAATAATCGAGTCTTTACCTTCACCAATCAGATGTGGAACGACGTTTTGGTACAGAGATTCATCATTTGGCAGCACCTCAGCCAGCCGTGACAGGCTGACGGTCTCGCCTTCAATTCTGGACAATACGGTACTCAATTGACGGGTTAAACCTTGCCCTGTTTCTTCGATCAGGGCGGTGTTGATTTCAACGACGCGCGGCTGACCACGCCAGAGCATAATCACCACTATCACAAGGCTCGTGACTGCAAGCAGCAGAATGCCGCCGATGGTTAAACGCGTTGAAATACGAGTAGGATACCAGGCCATACAAACTCCTTCTGCAAAAGGCTAACTTTTATCCAGTATCGGCACAGGAGTTTATATCTTTATAAAGTTTTCTTAAGTATTACAAAACAAATAAGTGACGTTGTCACGAATAGCAAAACCCAGCACTCTGGCTGGGTTTTAATAACAACTTAATCTTATTTGGATAATTCTTTTTTGATTTCGTCTTTTATTTTGCTTAATTCACTCTGAGGATGTTTTTTACAAAGTTCAACGGTCAGGGGAACAGCAGTCGTCACGGTTTCGTTATAGTCTACGTAATCGCCACCTTTGAAGTCTTCGTCTTCATTGAGCACCCAGAAAGCCACCGGAGCCATAGTTTGCGGGTTCAAATCAATAAACTCCTGGCAGCTCATGCCTTTCGGAGTCACTTCAGTTTTAGCGTTATCAGTTGCTGCATTGACGCTGACACTGGTTAACAGCGCTGCGACCAGAATACCAGCTGTAGAAAGAGAAAATTTATTCATTGTAGAACTCCATTTATAATATAAATAATATCTACACTTGCGCTTCAAACCGTTAATGTAGTTCGCAAAAATAATACCCCTACCATCATGAGAATAAAGATTGCCGCCATGGATATAGCTGAAATTTATATTTCACATTACTGATTCTGATGTTTGGGCGTAAAACGTGGCCACAATGTGATCGTTCCGACGAAATCAACAGAATCCTGCCCCGCTCCCCCTGCCGCTGCACCAAAACTGAACTACGCTGCACAAATGTTGATCATTAGTTAACGAATATGAGTTTGTTTTAACAAAAACAGCCAGTGTGCCGCTGTTACCGACCTGGCACGCGTCCTGCATTGTTAATTTGCTAACAGTGAACCGTAATCTGACAGACAACTAACAGCGAGAAGGTAATGACAGCGAAACCTGAGTTGTTTACCCGCATAGAGCAGACCTTTAGCCAGCTGACGCCCAGCGAAAAGCGCGTGGCCGGGTGGCTGTTAGCCCATGCTGTACAGATCCCTTTTGAAACCGCGGATGGTATCGCTAAAGCAACCGGAACCAGCGGTATTACCGTTGGACGCTATCTGCGTAAACTGGGGTTTCGCAATCTGGAAGATGCAAAAGCCAGTCTGCGAGAGCTACCCGTTGTCCCGTATCAGCCCTGGGGAATGAACGAGCGACTAGACTCCTGGCACCAACAGCAAAGCCTGCCGGATCGCGCGCAGCAGTCGCTGTTACTGGAAATCGACGCCATTACCCACGTCTATCAACTTGCACAAAGCGAAACGTTTTTACGCATTGCGCAGCAGCTGGCGCATGCGGAAGCCGTGTATATTCTCGGGATCCAGTCCACCCGTGGGATCGCCAACGCCTTTTTTAGTCACCTGGAATACCTGCGACCTAAAGTTAGCTACTCCGAAGGGCTTTCCGGCAGTTGGGTGGAGTCGCTGAATTCGGGATTCACCCAGCCTTACGTGGTGATCACCGATATGCGCGCCTATTCCGCTATCTCGCGACAATATTGCCGCGTCGCCACGGAACGTTGCATTCCGCTGGCGCTAATCACCGATGTGTGGTGTCCATGGGCCAGAGACTATTCTATTGATTTACTTCAGGTAAAAACCGACACCGGACATTTCTGGGACTCACTGGCGCCGGTGAGTTGTTTGTTCAATTTATTACTCTCTGCGGTGGTGGCCCAACTGGGTGACTCCCTCGCAGGACGCCTGCAAACCAATCGCCAGTTACAACAACAATTTGGTCAATTCGAACAATGAACAGGAAACGTGCTATGTCAGAAACCCCAGAACTGGTCGATCTGTCGGTGATATTTCCGTCGCTGCATATCGATCTTAAATACGCCACTGCCGACAACATTACCGGTGCACCTATCTATCGGGAAGCGCGCTGCCTGTTGCACGCCGAGGCGGTAACCGCGCTGGCTAAAAGCATTAGTATTGCGCAACTGGCGGGATTGTCGCTGGTGGTGTACGACGCGTATCGCCCTCAGCAGGCGCAGGCGGTACTGTGGAATGCCTGTCCTGATCCCCAGTACGTTGTTGATGTGGCGATAGGATCCAATCACAGTCGCGGAACGGCCATTGACGTTACGTTAATGGACGATCGTGGCGTTCTACTCGATATGGGGGCCGGTTTTGATGAAATGCACGACCGTTCCCATGCCTGGCACCCTTCTGTTCCTCCGGCTGCGCAGCGCAATCGGCTGCTGCTCAATGCCATTATGTTCGGGGGCGGTTTTGTCGGTATCAACAGCGAGTGGTGGCATTTTGAATTACCTGATGCCGCTCGTTATCCGCTGCTTGACGACCAGATAGCCTGTTTCCCTGCTTCACCCATAACAACACAACATCCCCTTTAATTCTGGAGCCTGGTTATGAAGACTACACCTGCGTTAAACGCGTTTTTTCGCCCCGCTCTGATAGCCGTTGCGTTGGCGTTTGCCCTACCCGCCGCGCAGGCCGCCGTGCCTAAAGACATGCTGGTGATTGGTAAAGCCGCCGATCCTCAGACGCTCGATCCCGCCGTGACCATCGATAACAACGACTGGACGGTCACCTATCCCTCTTATCAGCGGTTGGTTCAGTACAAAACCGATGGTGGCAAAGGTTCCACGGAAGTTGAAGGCGATTTAGCCAGTGGCTGGAAAGCCTCGGACGACCAGAAAGAGTGGACGTTTACTCTGAAAAACGATGCCAAATTCGCCGACGGAACGCCGGTGACGGCTGATGCGGTAAAGCAATCCTTCGAACGTTTGCTCAAAATTGGTCAGGGTCCCGCAGAAGCGTTCCCGAAAGACCTGAAGGTTGAGGCGATCGATAACACCACGGTGAAATTTACCCTGAGCCAGCCGTTTGCTCCGTTTCTGTATACGCTGGCAAATGACGGGGCTTCAATTATTAACCCGGCTATCTTAAAAGAGCATGCCGCAGACGATGCCCGCGGATTCCTCGCGCAGAACACGGCGGGTTCCGGGCCATTCATGCTTAAAAGCTGGCAAAAAGGACAACAGCTGGTGCTGGTGCCTAACCCGCATTATGCCGGCACTAAACCGACGTTTAAGCGGGTTTCGGTAAAAATCATCGGTGAAAGCGCCTCCCGCCGCCTGCAATTGTCGCGTGGCGATATCGACATTGCCGATGCGCTTCCTGTTGACCAACTGGCTGCCTTAAAACAAGAAGGCAAAGTGAACGTAGCGGATTACCCCTCATTGCGCGTGACCTATCTGTATCTCAACAACAGTAAGGCCCCGCTCAATCAGGTGGATTTACGCCGCGCCATCTCGTGGGCCACCGATTATAAAGGCATGGTCAACGGGATCCTGAGCGGCAATGGGAAGCAAATGCGTGGCCCGATCCCTGAAGGCATGTGGGGTTTTGACGACAAGGCCATGCAGTACAGCTTCGATGAAGCCAAAGCGAAAGCGGCCCTGGACAACGTTGCCACCAAACCTGAAAGCCTGGGCTTCCTGTACTCTGATAATGACCCTAACTGGGAACCTATCGCGCTCGCGACCCAGGCAAGCCTTGGCAAACTGGGCATTAAGGTGAAGCTGGAAAAACTGGCGAACGCCACTATGCGTGACCGCGTGGGTAAAGGCGATTACGACATTGCCATTGGCAACTGGAGCCCGGACTTCGCCGACCCGTACATGTTTATGAACTACTGGTTTGAGTCAGACAAGAAAGGCTTGCCGGGTAACCGTTCGTTCTATGAAAACGCTGAGGTCGATAAACTCCTGCGTAGCGCGCTGGCCACGACCGATCAGGTTGCCAGAACCAATGACTACCAGCAGGCGCAAACCATCGTGATTGATGAAGCAGCCTACATCTATCTATTCCAGAAAAACTATCAGCTGGCGATGAACAAAGACGTCAAAGGATTTGTATTCAATCCGATGCTGGAACAGGTCTTCAATATCTCCACCATGAGTAAATAAGCCACGTTGATGCGGAGCCGCTCTGGCTCCGCAAGGGGAAGCTAATGACGTTCTGGAGTATTTTACGCCAGCGATGCTGGGGACTTATTCTGGTGGTTATCGGTGTTTGCGTAATCACCTTTATTATTTCACACCTGATACCAGGCGACCCCGCGCGGCTGCTGGCGGGCGATCGCGCCAGCGATGAAATTGTCGAAAATATTCGCCAACAGCTGGGGCTGAATCAGCCGCTGTATGTGCAGTTTTTTCGCTATGTCAGCGACATTTTTCATGGCGATTTAGGCATCTCTATTCGCACCGGACGTCCGGTACTGGATGAGCTACGCATTTTCTTCCCCGCTACCCTTGAGCTGGCTTTCTGCTCCTTGTTGCTGGCGCTGATTATTGGGATTCCGTTAGGTATTTTATCTGCAGTATGGCGCAACCGCTGGCTTGATCACCTCGTTCGCCTGATGGCGATCACCGGCATCTCCACGCCTGCATTCTGGCTGGGGCTGGGGGTTATCGTGCTGTTTTATGGGCATCTGCAAATTTTACCCGGCGGCGGGCGTTTAGACGACTGGCTGGATCCGCCTGCTCACGTTACCGGGTTCTATCTGATAGATGCACTGCTGGAAGGCAATGGCGAAGTCTTTTTCAATGCGCTTCAGCACCTGATCCTGCCATCACTGACGCTGGCATTTGTGCACCTGGGGATTGTCGCTCGCCAGATTCGCTCCGCCATGCTTGAGCAACTGAGTGAAGATTACATTCGTACCGCTCGCGCCAGCGGGCTGCCGGGCTGGTACATCGTATTGTGTTACGCGTTGCCTAATGCGCTCATCCCCTCGATAACCGTTCTCGGCCTGGCATTAGGCGATCTGCTCTACGGCGCGGTGCTGACTGAAACGGTCTTCGCCTGGCCAGGCATGGGCGCGTGGGTGGTGACGTCGATTCAGGCGCTCGACTTCCCGGCGGTAATGGGATTTGCCGTAGTGGTCTCTTTCGCCTATGTGCTGGTTAACCTGGTGGTGGATTTGCTCTATTTGTGGATAGACCCACGAATTGGACGTGGAGGCGCACAATGATGCTCACACAAGAAACGCCGACCGCCCCTCAGACAACACGCCGCCGCACGGACTGGGCTAAACTGTTCTGGATGATGAAAAGCAGCCCACTGACGATGGTTGGCGGGGTCATCATTGTACTGATACTACTGCTAATGGTGCTGTCGCCGTGGCTAACCCCTTACGATCCCAATGCTATCAATTTGAGTGCACGTCTGCTACCCCCGTCAGCCGCGCACTGGTTTGGTACCGATGAAGTTGGCCGCGATCTGTTCAGTCGCGTTTTGGTGGGAAGTCAGCAGTCGGTCGTTGCGGGGCTGGTGGTGGTGGGTATTGCCGGAGGATTGGGTTCGCTGCTGGGGTGTCTGTCTGGCGTCATGGGCGGACGTGCCGATGCGATTATTATGCGGATAATGGACATTATGCTGTCTATTCCCTCGCTGGTGCTGACGATGGCGCTGGCCGCCGCGCTGGGTCCAAGCCTGTTTAACGCCATGCTGGCGATTGCCATCGTACGTATTCCGTTTTATGTGCGCCTCGCCCGCGGTCAAACGTTAGTGGTGCGCCAGTTTACCTATGTGCAGGCCGCACGAACCTACGGGGCTTCACGCTGGCATTTGATTAGCTGGCACATTTTACGTAACTCTCTGCCGCCGCTCATTGTGCAGGCGTCGCTGGACATCGGCAGCGCGATCCTGATGGCCGCCACGCTCGGGTTTATTGGTCTGGGTGCACAGCAGCCCAGTGCTGAATGGGGGGCGATGGTCGCAATTGGCCGCAACTACGTGCTTGATCAGTGGTGGTATTGCGCTTTTCCTGGCGCCGCCATTCTGATTACCGCCGTGGGTTTTAATCTCTTTGGCGATGGTATTCGCGATCTGCTGGATCCGAAAGCCGGAGGAAAACAGTCATGACACAACCTGTGCTGGAAATTGAAGATTTGCATCTGAGTTTCCCCGGCTATAAAGCTGACGTGCATGCGCTGAACCATGTATCGCTGCATATCAACCGCGGAGAAATCGTTGGCGTGGTGGGTGAATCCGGTTCCGGTAAGTCCGTGACGGCTATGCTCACCATGCGTTTGTTGCCGGAGGGAAGCTATCATATTCACCAGGGGCGCGTTTCGCTGCTGGGTGAAGATGTGCTCAACGCCAGCGAGAAGCAAATGCGCCAATGGCGCGGCGCACGTGTGGCGATGATCTTTCAGGAACCCATGACGGCGCTGAATCCGACCCGACGTATAGGTCAGCAAATGGTGGAAGTTATTCGCCATCATCAGGCGTTAAGCCGCACGGATGCTCGTCAGAAAGCCATCGCTTTACTCGACGAAATGCAAATCCCGGACGCGTCGGAAGTCATGAAACGTTTCCCGTTTGAGCTTTCCGGCGGGATGCGTCAGCGGGTAATGATTGCCCTGGCCTTTTCGTGCGAGCCGGAGCTTATCATTGCCGATGAACCGACCACCGCGCTGGACGTCACGGTACAACTGCAGGTGCTGCGTTTGCTGAAGTTAAAAGCGCGCGCCAGCGGGACAGCCGTATTATTTATCAGCCATGATATGGCGGTGGTTTCACAGTTATGCGATCGGTTATACGTCATGTATGCCGGGAGTGTGATTGAGAGTGGCCCGACGCAAACTGTTATTCAACGCCCAACGCATCCCTATTCCATTGGTCTACTGAAATGCGCGCCGGAACACGGTGAGCCACGCGCATTACTGCCCGCAATTCCCGGTACCGTGCCGAACTTAACCTGTTTACCGGCCGGATGCGCATTTCGCGAGCGCTGCTTTGCCGCTGGCCCACGTTGTGAAGAAACGCCTGCGTTAAGCAGTCAGGGAGGCGCGGATCAACAATCTGCCTGCTGGTATCCGCAACTGGAGACAACACATGTCTGATTTTTTACTGGCGCTGCAGGATGTTCATGTCAACTTCCCTGCGCGTAAAAACTGGCTCGGCAAAGTAACGGAACGGGTGCATGCGCTCAACGGCCTGGATTTACAGATCCGTCAGGGAGAAACGCTGGGGATTGTCGGTGAGTCCGGCTGCGGAAAAAGTACACTGGCGCAACTGCTGATGGGGATGCTGAAACCCAGTCAGGGTAACTATGCTTGCCGGGGGGACACGCAGCACAACGGTATGCAGATGGTCTTTCAGGATCCCCTTTCATCGCTGGATCCGCGCTTACCGGTGTGGCGGATAATGACCGAGCCGGTGTGGATCCAAAAGCGGAGTCCGGAGCGTGAGCGACGCATGCTTGCCGAGGATTTGGCGCGCCAGGTGGGGATTCGCCCGGAATACCTCGATCGCCTGCCGCATGCGTTTTCTGGCGGACAGCGTCAGCGTATTGCCATCGCCCGGGCGCTATCATCAGAGCCCAATGTGATTGTTCTCGATGAACCTACCTCGGCGCTGGATATCTCCGTGCAGGCGCAAATTCTCAACCTGCTGGTGTCATTGCAGGCGCGCAGGAATCTGACTTACGTGCTGATATCGCACAACGTGTCGGTGGTCCGCCATATGAGCGACCGGGTGGCGGTAATGTACCTCGGGCAAATTGTCGAGCTCGGCGATGCGCAGCAGGTACTCACTCAGCCCGCTCATCCCTACACGCGATTATTACTGGACTCGGTCCCCAAAACGGGCGCACCGCTGGCGGAAGATTTGGTGTTGCGCAAAACCGAACTCCCGGGGAACCGTACGCTGCCTCAGGGCTGCTTTTTCCGTGACAGATGTCCGCTGGCAACCCGCGGTTGTGAGCAGAAACAGCCATTGCTGAAAAGTGACACCGGATGTGAGGTTCGCTGCTGGCGGGCGTTGGCATAACCTTAACGGCTGGCGTAATGCGTGAGAGCATCAGGCGCAATAGGCCTTTTTCAGTGAATCCACCAACACTTCTGAGGCGGTGGACAACTTATGATGCGCCGAACGCAAAACGCCGATCCGCCGCTGGATCACCGGCGTATCCAGATCGATACAGGTAGCGCCCAGCTCGGTCATTTGCGTACGGCACAGGGCGGGTACGGCACTGCCGCCCAGTCCGTTGGCTACCAGCCGGCCAATGGTCACCAGTTGATGGCTCTCCAGCGCCACCTCCAGCGTATGTCCACTTTGCACCAGTTGTTCTTCCAGCATCAGGCGCACGGCAGAAGGACGTTGCAGTGTGATGAAATCCAGCGTTAACAGTTCGCGCCACGCAATACGATCCCTGCCCGCCAGCCGGCACGTTGGCGGCACAATGGCGATAAAACGATCCACACCGAGCGGCGTGAAATGCAGATGACCTGAATAGTCCGGCTCAAAGGCAATCCCCATCTCTACCCGCCCTTCACTGACCATTTCAATTACGTGTTCGTTAATCACATCGTGAACCGTTACGTTGATACCGGAGTAGGAGTCCCGAAACGTTTTTAGTACCGATGGCAGGACGTTAGCAGCGAATGAGGGCATGGCGGCAATAGAGATTTTCCCGCGCTGTAGCGTGAATCGCTGGCGCATTGCCTCTTCCGTATTTTCCCAGTCCGCCAGCAGTTGTCGCCCCATGTTCAGCAGCGTTTCGCCCTCTTGCGTCAGGGTCACTTTGCGTGTGGTTCTCAACAGTAACGCCCCGCCCAGCGAATCCTCCAGTCCTTTAATCGCCAGACTTAGTGCGGGTTGCGACATATTCAGTCGTTCACTGGCATGAGCAAAATTCAGAGTGTGAGCTACCGCTAAAAACGCGCGTAACTGTTTGATGCTCATTCCCATTTCGCATTCCCTTAACTTGTTGAATACCTTTAATTAACATTAAATTGATAAAAAAACCCAATGAGTGAGTCACAAATTTAAAATTAACAAATCATTTTTCACCCCCAATGATGTCAGCAAGGACAACAGAAGGGGCAAGTGTATGGCTGGACTGGATAAACGGGTTGCCACTTATCAAGAGGCGCTGGAAGGACTAACCGATAACATGACGTTGCTGGCTGGCGGTTTTGGCTTATGTGGGATCCCTGAGAACCTGATTGCCGAAGTACGTCGTCGGGAGGTTCAAGGGCTTACGGTTGTGTCAAACAACTGCGGCGTGGATGGTTTTGGCCTTGGTGTACTGCTGGAAACGCGCCAGGTACGCAAGGTTGTCGCATCTTATGTGGGTGAAAACGCCCTCTTTGAGCAACAGGTACTTAATGGTGAACTGGAAGCTATCCTGACGCCGCAGGGCACGCTGGCAGAGCAACTGCGTGCGGGCGGTGCGGGGATCCCGGCATTCTATACCGCAACCGGATACGGGACCCCGGTTGCGCAAGGCAAAGAAGTTCGCGAGTTTGCCGGACGCCCTTACATCTTAGAACAGGCGATAACCGGTGATTTTGCGTTGGTTAAAGGCTGGAAAGCTGACTGGTACGGCAACGTTATTTATCGCCACACCGCGCAGAATTTTAATCCGCTGATGGCCGCCGCCGGGCGTATTACCGTTGTGGAAGTCGAAGAAATTGTCCCTCCCGGAGAGCTGGATCCCGCCGCAATTCACACCCCAGGAATTTTCGTTAACCGCCTGATTCAAGGGCAGTTTGAAAAACGTATTGAACAACGCACCCTGCGCCAGAAAGGAGCCTGACCATGTTAACGCGTGAACAAATGGCGATGCGTGTTGCCCGCGAACTGCGCGACGGTTATTACGTCAACCTTGGGATTGGTATCCCCACTCTGGTGGCGAACTATATTCCCGATGGCATGGACGTAATGCTGCAATCGGAAAATGGTTTGCTGGGTATGGGCCCGTTTCCTACGGAAGATGAAATTGATGCTGACATGATCAACGCCGGGAAACAGACCGTGACGGCGCGCAAAGGTGCGGCGATCTTCGATTCGGCGCAATCTTTCGCCATGATCCGCGGCGGCCACGTTGATCTTACGGTGCTTGGCGCATTTGAAGTGGATGTTAACGGCAATATCGCCTCATGGATGATCCCCGGAAAAATGGTGAAAGGCATGGGCGGCGCGATGGACCTGGTTGCCGGAGCCGACAACATCATCGTGGTGATGACGCATGCCTCCAAAAGCGGAGAGTCGAAACTGCTCCCCGCCTGCACCCTGCCGCTGACCGGCGTAGCCTGCATTAAACGCGTGCTTACCGATCTGGCGCTACTGGAAATTGCCGACGGCGCGTTCATTCTGCGTGAGCGTGCGCCGGGCATCAGTGTGGATGAGATTGTCGCCAGAACCGCCGGCAAGCTGATCGTTCCCGAAAATGTCCCCGAAATGCACTTTAGCTGAGGAGCTGACCATGCAGGATGTTGTTATTGTCGCGGCAACGCGCACCCCGATTGGCAGTTTTCATGGCGCACTGGCGCCGCTTTCGGCGGTTGAACTGGGTTCGGTGGTGATCCGTTCGTTGCTGGAAAAAACAGCCGTAACCCCTGAGCAAATTGATGAAGTGATTTTAGGTCAGGTCCTGACGGCGGGCTGCGGCCAGAATCCGGCCAGACAAACGGCATTACGCGCAGGCCTGCCGGTAACTACGCCGGCGTTAACCATTAATCTGGTGTGCGGCTCGGGCCTTAAAGCGGTGCATCAGGCGGTACAGGCTATTCGCTGCGGCGATGCGCAAATCGTGATTGCCGGTGGGCAAGAGAGCATGAGCAATGCGCCCTATTTTCTCGATGGCGCTCGGGCGGGCCTGCGACTGGGTCATGCCAGCATGAAAGACAGCGTGGTGCATGACGGTCTGTGGGATGCGTTCAACGACTATCACATGGGTATTACCGCCGAAAATCTGGCGGATAAGTTTGCCATTAGTCGTGAGCAGCAGGACGCTTTTGCCCTTCGCTCCCAGCAAAAAGCCGCCGCCGCCATTGAAGGTGGTCGTTTTAGCGCGGAAATCACGCCGGTCAGCGTCCCACAGGGCAAAAAACCGCCGCGTGTAGTGGATCATGACGAACAGCCACGTCCGGATACTCAGGCCGATAAACTGGCGCAGCTCAAGCCAGCATTTCGCCCAGGTAACGGCACGGTGACCGCCGGGAATGCCTCGTCAATCAATGATGGCGCCGCCGCGGTAATGTTGATGAGCGCCGCCAAAGCGGCAGAACTCAACCTGCCGGTTATGGGCCGGGTGGCGGGCTACGCCGTCTCCGGCGTCGACCCTGCGATTATGGGCATTGGGCCAGTAGAAGCGTCACTCCAGTGCCTGAAGCGAGCGGGCTGGACGTTAAATGATGTCGATCTCATTGAAGCCAACGAAGCCTTTGCCGCACAAGCGCTGGCGGTTGGCGAATCCCTGAACTGGGACGGTAATCGGGTGAACGTGAACGGCGGAGCGATTGCGCTGGGCCATCCCATTGGTGCCTCAGGTTGTCGAATTCTGGTGACACTGCTGCATGAAATGTCCCGCAGCAATGCCGTCAAAGGGCTGGCTACGCTGTGCGTAGGCGGCGGTCAGGGCGTAGCACTGGCGGTGGAACGTTCGCAGGAGGCATCTCATGCAAAGTAAACCTATCTGCGTACTGGGTGCGGGTTTGATGGGCGTCGGTATTGCCACTCACTTCGCCCGGTATGGTCACGATGTCTGGCTGTATGACACCGACAGCAGCCGCATTGCGGACATTGGCGCCGTTGCCAGCGGCATTATGGATGAACTGATTGCTACCGAACAGTTTGCCGCAGACGAAAAAACACAGGTTGTGAGCCGTCTGCATGGCACTACCTCGCTACAAGATATTGCCGCGTGTGGGTTGCTGATTGAAGCCATCCCGGAGCGACTCGAACTCAAGCACGCGTTGTATGCGCAACTGGAAGAGCTGATCGCGCCGGAGGCCGTGATTGCCAGTAATACCAGCGGCCTGCCGCCGGATGCGCTGGCAGAAAAGCTCGCCCATCCCGAACGCTTGCTGATCGCCCATTTCTGGCACCCGCCGCATTTTATTCCGTTGGTCGAAATTGTCCCCGGCACGGCCACGAAGCCAGAATACCTGCATGCGCTGCAACAGCGACTGCTTTCAATGCAACTGGAAGCCGTGGTGCTCGATCGCGCCGCACCGGGGTTTGTTGGTAATCGCCTGCAGTTTGCCCTGCTGCGCGAAGCGTTGCATATCGTCAAAAGCGGTATCGCCAGCGCAGAGGTGGTGGACCAGGTCATGCGCGCCTCGCTTGGTCGTCGCTATGCGATGGTTGGTCCGCTGGAGGCGGCAGATATGACCGGACTTTCTACGGTGCAGGATATTTGTCGGCATCTGCTACCGGAACTGGCAACCGGTAGCGACATGATGTCGCTGGTCGCTGACAAAGTTGCCAACGGTGATACCGGTTTACGCAGCGGTCAGGGATTTTATCGTTGGGATGATTCGCGCAAGGAATATATCCAGCAACGCAGAGAGCATCAGCTGCGCTTTGCCCTGAAACCGTAACTTCTCTTTCTGTACCCCACTATAACAATGATATTGAGGAGTCATGATGAGTGTATTAATCGCCCTGGCAGCGCTGGGCCTGCTGATGCTGGCAGCCTATCGCGGATATAGCGTCATACTTTTTGCCCCCATCGCGGCATTAGGTGCTGTATTGCTTACCGAACCCAGCGCCGTCGGACCTGCTTTTACCGGCCTGTTTATGGAAAAAATGGTCGGTTTTGTGAAGCTTTACTTCCCGGTGTTCTTGCTGGGAGCAGTGTTTGGCAAGTTAATCGAGTTATCTGGTTTTTCACGCTCCATTGTCGCCGCCGCCATCAACATTCTCGGCCGTCGCCACGCCATCCCGGTGATTGTGCTGGTGTGTGCGCTGTTGACCTACGGTGGCGTGTCGCTGTTTGTAGTGGCGTTTGCGGTGTATCCGTTTGCGGCGGAACTGTTCCGCCAGAGTAATATCCAAAGCGCCTGATCCCGGCAACCGTTGCGCTGGGGGCCTTCTCTTTCACTATGGACGCCCTGCCAGGCACGCCGCAGATCCAGAACATTATTCCGACCAGCTTCTTTGGGACTAACGCCTGGGCCGCGCCGTGGCTGGGTTTGATAGGTTCCGTGTTTATTATCGTTGTCGGTCTGGTTTATCTCGAGCGCCAGCGTCGTAAAGCCCAGTCGAAGAATGAAGGATATGGCACTGAACTGTTAAACGAGCCCGAAACGCCAGATAACATTAATCTGCCGAACCCGATAATTGCTATCTCTCCGCTGATCCTGGTTGGCGTATTTAACCTGCTGTTCACCCGCTGGATCCCCCAATGGTATGGCGCCACGCATCAGTTAGAGCTTCCGGGTCTTGCCAAACCGATTACCACCGAAGTCGGTAAAATCACTGCTATCTGGGCGGTAGAAGCGGCGCTGATTTCTGGAATTTTACTGGTGGTACTCTTCGGCTATCGCAACATTAAAGGTCGTCTGGCGGAAGGGAGCAGAACGGCGGTTGGCGGTGCGATCCTCGCAGCGATGAACACCGCATCAGAGTACGGCTTTGGCGCAGTGATCGCCGCCCTGCCGGGTTTCCTTGTGTTGTCCAAAGCGCTGGCGGCCATTCCCGATCCACTGCTCAATGAGGCTATCAGCATCACCACGCTTGCCGGGATCACCGGTTCGGCGTCTGGCGGGATGAGTATTGCCCTCGCCGCCATGTCTGACACTTTTATTGCCGCTGCCCATGCCGCCAATATCCCACTTGAAGTCTTCCACCGCGTGGCGTCAATGGCCAGCGGTGGTATGGACACCCTGCCACACAACGGCGCGGTCATTACCCTGCTGGCCATTACCGGTCTCAGCCATCGTCAGGCGTACGGTGGGATTTTCGCCATTACCGTCATTAAAAGTCTGGCCGTGCTGTTTGTTATCGGCGTCTTCTACACCACCGGAATTGTTTAAGGAGAATCATCATGAACTTAACGGGAAAAACTGCCCTTGTAACCGGTTCAACCAGCGGTATCGGATTAGGCATCGCACAGGTGCTGGCGCAAGCGGGAGCAACCCTGATCCTTAACGGGTTTGGCGATGTTGAAGCCGCCAAAGACGCCGTGGCGCAGTATGGCAAAACGCCGGGCTATCATGGCGCGGACCTGAGCGATGAAGCGCAAATTGCTGACATGATGCGCTATGCTGCAAGCGAATTTGGCGGTGTGGATATCCTGGTTAATAACGCCGGGATACAGCACGTTTCACCGGTGGAAACCTTCCCGGTTGATAAATGGAACGCGATTATCGCCATTAATCTCTCTTCTGTCTTTCACACCACGCGCCTGGCGCTTCCCGGCATGCGTAAGCGTAACTGGGGGCGCATTATTAATATCGCTTCTGTTCACGGGCTGGTGGCCTCAAAAGAGAAGTCCGCCTATGTGGCAGCGAAGCATGGCGTGGTGGGACTAACCAAGACCATTGCGCTGGAAACCGCGCAAACGGGCATCACCTGCAATGCGCTGTGCCCCGGTTGGGTGCTCACACCGCTGGTCCAGCAGCAGATTGATAAACGAATTGCCGAAGGCGCTGAGCCTGAAGCCGCGCGTGACGCCCTGCTGGCGGAAAAGCAGCCGTCGCGCGAATTCGTCACGCCGGAACAGTTGGGTGAGCTGGCGCTATTTTTGTGCTCAGACGGCGCGGCGCAGGTGCGAGGCGTTGCGTGGAATATGGATGGCGGTTGGGTAGCGCAATAACATCATCTGGTGCCGGATAAGACGCAGTCGCATCCGGCACGCCACGATTAAGACTTCAACTGATAATCCAGCGTAATTTCCGCGTTCAGCACCTGCGATACCGGGCAGCCCGCTTTCGCTTTCTGGATAATGCCGTCAAACGTGGCGGCATCGATCCCCGGGACGCTCACCTCGCTGTGCAGCGCGACTTTGGTGATAGCAAACCCGGCATCCACTTTATCCAGAGAAACATCGGCAGTGGTATCAATGGCATCTGGCGTAAAACCCGCTTCGCCCAACATCAGAGAAAGCGCCATTGAGAAGCAGGCCGCATGGGCCGCGCCAATCAACTCCTCGGGATTGGTGCCTTTCACCCCTTCGAATCGGGTATTAAACCCATACGGTTGCTGATTCAACACGCCACTTTCGGTCGATACGGTACCTTTACCGCGCTTAATGTCGCCTTCCCAGTGTGCCTGACCTTTCTTATGGATAGTCATTACCGTTCTCCTGTGTTGTCGTTGGAGTTACAAGTATAGGACGGCTGAGAAAAAGCATGGCACATACGGGAAAGTTCTCATTTGCCGCTTAAGCATTGACCTTTCAGATAAAATGACCGACCATCCAGAAAGCCGTTATTTTGAACATCGGCTTTCTATCAGGTTGTATTTCGTCCGTTGTCATACGGGCTCGCCCTTGAAACCAGTAACAGGATTAAGGAGTTAGAATGAAATCGAACCGTCAGGCCCGTCATATTCTCGGACTGGACCACAAAATCTCAAATCAACGTAAATCCGTGACCGAAGGTGACAAAACCAGCGTGGTCAATAATCCTACCGGAAGAAAGCGCCGCGCTGACGGCAAGTAGACCTTTCGCACGTCTGACTGAATAACGAGATAAACACCATTGCAACCGCAGTGGTGTTTTTGCTTATAAAACCCCTTTACCCATTCACAATGCTTTATACTTCGCCCGTTTCCCTGGCGAACAGGCCACATACGATCATAAAGAGTGCCAGGGACGGTTATTCAAAAAAGAGTGAGTGACATGGAAAACGAAACTAAAAAACTGCGTTCCCTTTACATCCCTTACGCTGGCCCGGTACTGCTGGAATTCCCCTTACTGAATAAAGGGAGCGCTTTCAGTGTGGAAGAACGCCGTAACTTCAACCTGCTGGGGTTACTGCCGGAAGTGGTCGAGACGATTGAAGAACAGGCCGAACGCGCCTGGATCCAATATCAGGGATTCAAAACTGAAATTGATAAACACATTTATCTGCGTAACATCCAGGACACCAACGAAACCCTGTTTTACCGACTCGTGCATAATCACCTCGATGAGATGATGCCGGTTATCTACACCCCAACGGTCGGCGCGGCCTGTGAGCGTTTCTCTGAGATCTATCGTCGCGCGCGCGGCGTATTTATCTCTTATCAGAACCGCCACAATATGGACGACATCCTGCAAAACGTTCCTAACCACAATATCAAGGTTATCGTCGTTACCGATGGCGAACGTATTTTGGGTCTTGGCGATCAGGGCATCGGCGGAATGGGGATTCCAATCGGTAAACTGTCGCTGTATACCGCGTGTGGCGGAATTAGCCCGGCCTACACCCTGCCAGTGGTACTTGACGTCGGGACCAACAATCAGCAACTGCTCAACGATCCGCTGTATATGGGCTGGCGTAATCCGCGCATCACTGATGATGAGTACTACGAATTTGTCGATGAATTCATCCAGGCCGTGAAGCATCGCTGGCCGGACGTACTGTTGCAGTTTGAAGACTTCGCGCAGAAAAACGCCATGCCTCTCCTGACCCGTTATCGCGATGAAATCTGCTCGTTTAACGACGATATTCAGGGTACCGCGGCGGTGACCGTTGGCACGCTGATTGCTGCCAGCCGCGCGGCCGGTAGCCAGTTGAGCGAACAAAATATCGTCTTCCTCGGGGCGGGTTCCGCCGGTTGCGGGATTGCCGAGCAGATCATCGCGCAAATCCAGCGTGAAGGCTTAAGCGAAGAAGCGGCGCGTCAACGCGTATTCATGGTTGATCGCTTTGGCCTGTTAACCGATAAGATGCCGAACCTGCTCTCTTTCCAGACCAAACTGGTGCAAAAACGAGAAAACCTCCAGCACTGGGATACGCAAGAAGATGTGCTGTCGCTACTCGACGTGGTACGCAACGTTAAGCCGGATATCCTGATTGGTGTTTCCGGACAGACCGGCCTGTTTACAGAAGAAATCATTCGCGAAATGCATAAACATTGTCCGCGTCCGATCGTCATGCCGCTGTCTAACCCGACTTCCCGCGTAGAAGCTACGCCACAGGATATTATCGCCTGGACAGAAGGTAATGCGCTGGTTGCGACCGGTAGCCCGTTCGCGCCGGTACTGTGGAAAGAGAAAATTTATCCGATCGCCCAGTGTAACAACGCCTATATCTTCCCGGGTATCGGTCTGGGGGTTATTGCTTCTGGCGCGTCGCGCATCACTGATGAAATGCTGATGTCGGCAAGCGAAACGCTGGCGCAGTATTCACCGCTGGTGCTCAACGGCGAAGGACTGGTGTTACCGGAGCTGAAAGACATTCAGACGGTGTCGCGCGCCATCGCTTTTGCCGTGGGGAAAATGGCCCAGCAGCAAGGCGTGGCGGTTAAAACGTCCGCCGAAGCGCTACAACAGGCGATTGACGATAATTTCTGGCAGGCGGAATATCGCGACTACCGTCGTACTTCTATCTGACGCTTTGCCCGGCGGCAAACTGCTGCCGGGCAATGTTAAGCGTTTGATGAACAAAAGGCTGTATGTGGATCACTGCTCTGAAAGTTCAAGCTCAGCAATAACCGGCAGGTGATCGCTCGCCGTAGACCACGTAAATTCGGATGAATTATGTGGGATCTGCAGATTTTTGACGTTCCACTTTTGCCCTTTAAATGTGAAAATATGGTCTATATCAATCGCTGGGTTAACGGCTGGCCAACTGCGCGTATCAATTCCCTCTTTCGTCACTTCATTGAAAAAGTAACGTATTTCTTTAAGGGGTTGTTCATCCCGGGTTGAATTGAAATCGCCCGCCAGGATTTTAATTGAAGATGCGATATCCGGGAAATCTGTTGTTGCGTCACCAATGCTAATATCTAACAGGTAACGCGCCTGCTCAGTTCGCATGGTTGGATCTTTTTGCCAGTCGAGGTGAGTTACCATGATGATCGGTGCGGAATCAAAGCCGGGAACATCTATCTGCGCCAGTAATGCCACACGCTGTTCTGCATCACCCGACGGTAATTTCACGACCTGCGAATGCAGTATTTTATATTTGGAAAGAAGACCTAATCCGTATTCACCGCCGTCAAAGTCGATAGCTTTTCCAAAGACATAATGCAGTTTATTGGCATCAGCGATTTTTTTGAGTTGATCAATTTTTTGGCTACGACCTGTTTTATTATCAACCTCCGGAACCGCAATAATATCGGCATTTATTCTTTCAATCGCCGAATTAAGTGCAGTAAAATCCGCTACATCAGCAGAGGCTTCATTTTTACCAATGTTATAGGTGGCAATCTTTAAATGAGGTTTTTGTTGCGTGTAAATTTTGTCGGGAACCCCACCTTTTTGAACTTTAAGTATCTCATTACCCGCAAGTTTTTCACTTGCCTGTGCATTTGCAAATAAACATCCCAGCGCAATCATCGTTAATGTAATTGTTTTTTTCATGTTATCTATTCTCCAAATAATAAAATAGTGTGCAGAGGATACTGGAGAATGTAGATCGTTGTTGTGATCCTTAACTCATACTTTTGACGCGATGAAAATTAACTTTCGCATGAATAATCTGCGTTCATTCCTTCTGAATCAAGGTAACTGTTCCCGTATCAGTGTTTACGGTTCCAATGCTGCCGCGTGCAAAGCTTGCGCGACCGCGTAACTTGCGATTACACTTTCGCTACCGATCAACATTCTGAAAAACAAAAGGAGGATACTTATGCTGTACTGTGAACGTTTTATCGTTTCACATGCTTTTGGCGATCGCCAGTGCTCAAGCGTTATCGGTATCGTGCTGCGATAACTTCTGCTTGAGCGAAGCTAACTTCTAAATCCCCTTCTCTCGGGCTTACCGGGTTATCGTCAGCGATGTTTGACGAGGCGTTTTCACGCCTGTAACTCTTGAGTAAGCAACAATGAGCACATTACTAACCGCACAATCCTTACACGTTGATACGGCATTCGGCACGCTATTCGACGATCTTTCCTTTACCCTGAAAAAAGGCGACCGCATCGGGCTTATCGGTTACAACGGCTGTGGCAAAAGCACGCTGTTAAAACTGCTCGACGGCACGATCTCGCCCACCAGTGGGGCAATCGCGCAGGCGAATCACTGTCATCTCGCTCGTGTGGAACAACATCTACCTGACGATATACTGCCGCTTACGCTGCAGGAAGCCGTTCTCGCTCAACTTCCCGAGCATGAACGCGCAGCTCAGCAGTGGCGGGTTGAAGCACTGCTTGCCGAAATGGGGTTCACGCCGGAGAATTTATCCCTGACAGCACAAACGCTGAGCGGCGGCCAACATACGCGTCTGCTATTAGCGCGGGCGCTGATGCGAAATCCTGACTTACTGCTGCTGGATGAGCCGGGTAACCACCTGGATTTGCCCACATTACTGTGGCTGGAACAGTTCTTACAGAACTGGTCTGGCAGTTTTGTGGTGGTTTCTCACGACCCGCAGCTGCTGGACGCGGTGACTCACGGAACGTGGATCTTGCGCGATCGCACTCTCCATGCTTTTGATCTGCCCTGTAGCGCGGCGCGTCAGGCGCTGGCAGAAAGAGACGTCAGCGATGCTTTGCGCCATAAGGCTGAACAAAAGGAGATCGACCGTGTGGCCGCCAGCGCCAGGCGGCTGGCTACCTGGGGGCGGGTCTACGACAACGAAGATCTCTCCCGCAAGGCCAAACAGATGGAAAAACAGGTACAACGCCTGAAAGAGGTACAGACGGAAGTGACGTCAGGGAGTCAGTGGACGCTAACATTGCAGGGGGATGCTCTGCGTGCGGATCGTTTGCTGGAGATGACAAATCTGTCCGTAGCCCCTGCTCCCGGCGCTGATACGCTGTTTTCCATTGCCGGTATCCGGTTAAAAAGTGGCGATCGCGTGGCGATTGTCGGGCGTAACGGTTGCGGGAAATCGTCGCTGTTAAGGCTTATCTGGCAACAGTTTCAGTCACAGATGGCATCACCTTCACTGGTGTTACACCCGCGCGTTACGCTGGGGTATTACGACCAGACGCTGCATCAGCTCGCAGACAACGATTCGTTATTTGACGCGCTGGAAGCGTTTGCCCCGCAGCCGGAGATTCGCAAGATGGCGCTGATTAGCGCGGGTTTTCCGTGGGTCCGACATGCGCAGCGAGTCAGTACATTAAGCGGCGGTGAACGATCCCGGCTGCTGTTTGTGGGTCTGACGCTTGCGCGCTACAGCCTGCTAATGCTCGATGAACCGACCAACCATCTGGATATGGAAGGTAAAGAAGCGCTGGCAGAAACGCTGCAGAGCTATAACGGCGGCGTGTTGCTGGTCAGTCATGACCGTCAGCTTATCAGCCAAAGCTGTAACCGGTTTTGGTTAATCGACAATGGCGAACTGAGCGAATGGCACGATCTGGACGCGGTCAATGCGCGTATTCGGGAAACATCCTCTGAGATAACTGTTCCCAAAACGGTGGTCGAAGCGAGGTCCGAAATCAGCGTTGACAGCGATGGATTGCTGGAACAACTCCTCGAGCTGGAGCAACGTCTGGCCGACGATCTTGCGCGCAAGCCAAAACATCAAAAGCCGTTGTTACAGGCACAATGGCGGAAGGAGATTGAGCGTCTGAACTCACAACTGGAGTAAACCGCATTGCCGGATGGCGCAAGCTTATCCGGCCTACATCAGCAAAATGCGCGTGTAGGCCCGTCATCCGGCAATTCTTGCGTGACGCTTTCCAGATATTCCCCTTCTCCCTTTTTCTTTTTGCACATTCGCCGCAAAATTTAAAACATCGCAATCCTGGTGTTGCGCTTAAAGGAACATTAATGGTAATGTTCCTCTTGAAGGAACAAGGAAGATATGGATGATCATGAACTTCAGACACAAAGGATTGCGCGATTTGTTTCTTTATGGGCGAACATCAGGCGTTATGGCGAAGCATGTCCGACGATTACGACACAGGCTTGCCGTTATTGATGCGGCAAGTAAGGTTACAGATATCAATATGCCCGGCTATAAGCTACATCCTCTGGTGGGTGAGCGTGACGGCATATGGGCAATTACTGTTTCAGGTAACTGGCGTATTACGTTTGAATTCGTCAATGGCGATGCGTACATACTGGACTACGAGGACTATCATTGATGAAGATGGCAAATCATCCCCGTCCTGGGGATATCATTCAGGAAGCGCTGGACGAACTCAATGTCAGCCTGCGCGAGTTTGCCAGGGCTATGGAAATTGCACCTTCAACGGCAAGTCGACTATTAACCGGGAAAGCGGCCCTGACGCCTGAGATGGCGATTAAACTCTCTGTGGTGATTGGCAGTTCACCCGAAATGTGGTTAAACCTGCAAAATACCTGGAGTCTGGCAGAGGCCCAAAAAAGCGTGGATATTTCACGCCTGCGTAAGCTGGCAGTACAATGATAAAAGTTGAATGCCGGATCAACTTTTGCCATCCGGCATGCTAATTATTGCTGCGGTTTTTTCTCTTTCCAGGCCTCCCAGGCCTGTTTGATCTCTTGCTTCGCCGTAGCGGCATCGTTGAAACCGTTTAATTCGACCTTCTTGCGCCCTTCCGGCAGATCTTTGTACACGCGGAAGAAAGATTCCAGACGTTGAACTTCAATCTTTGGCAGATCGCTCAGCTCTTTGATGTTGTCATAAGTAGGGTCAATTTTACTGGCCGGAACGGCAACAATTTTGTCGTCCTTTTCACCGCCGTCGATCATCTTCAGTACGCCAATAGCGCGCAGCTTAATCAACGTTCCCGGAGTCAGCGGCGCGCGGGTATAAAAGATAACATCCAGCGGGTCGCCGTCACCGGCTAAAGACTGGGTCAGAGAACCGTAGTTGGCGGGATAGGCAACCGGCATGGACTGGAAGCGATCGGCAATGATAAAACCGGTTTTGGCGTCAGTTTCATATTTGATTATTCCACCTGCCGGGATTTCGGTCACGGCATAAAACTCTTCCGGGTTATTCTCCGGCTGCGGAAATTCGAGGACATTCTGCGCCTGAGCGGATGCACAAAGAAATAGGCTGACTGCGAGTAATTTTTTCACCAGATGCATTGTCTTTTAACTCTTCTATTATTGGAAAGACAACACCTTACGTTCAGCAGATGACAGAAACATGACGTTTTTTTGGCAAAAAAATGGCGCTACATCGGTAGCGCCATTACGTACAGGGAACGTCAGGAGTTAGTTAACCCCTTCCTCGCTCTCTTTTTTCGCTTCTTGTCTTTCAACTTCGCGATACCAGCGTGGGTGATGTTTCTTCGCCCAGCGACGGCTCACTTTCCCTTCAACCATGCCTTTAATCGATCCTTTCACCCAGAATGCCATATACATATGGATGAGGATGGCGTGCATCAGGATAATCCCCGCCGCCGCATGGATCAGCAGGCTATAGCGCACAACCTGCATCGGGAAGAACTGCGCAAAGTACGGACGCCAGATAATGATACCAGTAATCAACAGCACGAAAATCATGCTCATGATTGACCAGAACATCATTTTCTGCCCGGCATTGTACTTGCCCACATCCGCCACTTTATGTTCATTGCCTTTCAGCACTTCCACAATGTTTTTCAGCCACGGGATATCTTTTTTATCCGGGATGTTGTGGTGAACAAAGCGTACAAACATGAACATCAGCGCCACGAAGATCAGTATGCCGAAGAACGGGTGCAAAATGCGTCCCATCTGCGGCGTACCGAAGGTCTGCGTCAGCCATTGCAGAGTCGGGAAGAAAAAAGAAATCCCCGACAACGCCACCAGGAAGAAGCAGATCACCACCGTCCAGTGACAGGCGCGGTCGATAAACTTCGTGCGCACAATCATTTTCGACTTACTCATGATGATCCTCCTCGTCGTCGTCCACTTCCTTATTCGGGCCGATACCAATGTAGTGGTAAATCAGCCCGGCGAAGGTGGCGATAAATCCGGCAGCGGCCAGCGGTTTCAGCGCCCCTTTCCACAGATTGATAGAGGTATCGATCTGCGGATCTTTCGGCAGGCCATGATACAGCTCCGGCTGGTTGGCATGATGCAGAACGTACATAACGTGCGTACCACCCACACCTTCCGGATTGTAGAGACCGGCGTGTTCGAAACCGCGAGCCTTCAGTTTTGCCACGCGCTGTTCGCCCATTTCCAGCATTTCCTGCTTAGTGCCGAAATGTATTGCTCCGGTCGGACAAGTCTTCACGCAGGCAGGTTCCTGCCCGACGCTGACCCGGTCCACACACAGCGTACATTTATACACGCGGTTATCCTCTTTATTGAGGCGCGGAATATTAAATGGACACCCGGCAATACAGTAGCCGCAGCCAATACAGTGTTCTGACTGGAAATCGACAATCCCGTTGGCGTACTGGATGATAGCTCCGGCAGACGGGCATGCCTTCAGGCAGCCCGGATCTTCACAGTGCATACAGCCGTCTTTACGAATCAACCACTCCAGCTTGCCGTTCTGTTCGGTTTCGGTAAACCGCATCACCGTCCAGGACTTGGCGCTGAGATCGGCGGGGTTATCATACACCCCGACGCAGTGGCCGACTTCATCGCGGATATCGTTCCACTCTGAGCATGCCACCTGACAAGCTTTACAGCCTATACAGGTGGAAACGTCGATCAGCTTCGCGACCTCCGCTTTATAATCACGGGCCTGAGGCGGCGGCGTGATGGAGTTTGTTGCGGACCTTTTGATGATGTCCTGCGTTTCCATAGACATATGTTCGCCTCCCTTACGCCTTCTCGATGTTAACTAAAAACGCTTTGTATTCCGGCGTTTGCGAGTTTGCATCACCGACATTCGGCGTCAGGGTGTTGGCGATATAGCCTTTACGCGCGACTCCTTCAAAGCCCCAGTGGATTGGGATCCCAACCGTTTCAACCTGCTGACCGTTGACGTTCAAAGTACGCAGACGACGGGTCACCACGGCAACTGCGCGAATAAATCCACGCTTGCTGCTGACTTTCACGTGATCGCCGTTGTTGATACCTTTCGCTGCCGCCAGCGTTTCGCTGATTTCCACAAACTGCTCTGGCTGGGCAATCGCATTCAGCAATGCGTGCTTGGTCCAGGTATGGAAATGTTCGGTCAGACGATAGGTCGTCCCGACGTACGGGAAGTCCTGTTTCGTACCCATGCGGAGCTTATCCGCTTCGTACAGACGCGCTGCCGGGTTGGAGATCACGTTCGGGTGCAGCGGGTTAGTACCCAGCGGAGTTTCCATCGGCTCGTAGTGTTCCGGGAACGGACCTTCCGCCATCTTATCGATAGCAAACAGACGCCCCAGCCCTTCCGGCTGCATGATAAACGGATTGGTGCCGCTGCCTGGCGCTGCGGTATTGAAGTCCGGGATATCGTTCCCCGTCCACTTCGTACCGTTCCACTGGATAAGCATGCGTTTTGGATCCCACGGTTTACCCTGTGGATCCGCCGAAGCGCGGTTATACAGCACGCGACGGTTCAACGGCCATGCCCAGGCCCAGCCCAGCGTATTACCGAGACCTGACGGGTCGGCATTATCGCGATTGGCCATCTGGTTGCCCTGCTCGGTCCAGCTACCGGTATAAATCCAGCAGGACGATGACGTAGAACCATCATCACGCAGCAACGCAAAGCTGTTGAGCAACTGACCTTTTTTTGCAACCAGCACGCCGTTGGCATCATAGAGGTCTTCCAGCGCATAGCCGTTGTTCTCTTTTGCCACTTCCTCGGAGTGCGGTTCGTCCGGCTGCTTATAGTTCCAGCTCATTTTCAGAACGGGTTCTATCGCTTTACCGCCTTCAGTGCGATACATGTCGCGCAGACGATGGTAAATACCGGCCAGAATTTCGCCGTCGTTGCGGGCTTCACCCGGTGCGTCCTGACCTTTCCAGTGCCACTGCAGCCAGCGGCCGGAGTTGGCGATGGAGCCGTCCTCTTCCGCAAAGCAGGTCGATGGCAAACGGAAGACTTCGGTCTGAATAGATGCCGGATCGACGTCGTTTGATTCACCGTGGTTCTGCCAGAACGTTGAGGTTTCGGTCACCAGCGGATCGATAACCACCAGATACTTCAGTTTGCTCAGGCACTGCACCACTTTGTTTTTGTCCGGGAAGGACGCAACGGGGTTAAAGCCCTGACAGATGTAGCCGGTGACTTTTCCGCTATCCATCATGTTGAAGTATTTGATGACGTCGTAGGACTGATCCCACTTCGGCAGCCACTCAAAGCCCCAGTCGTTCTCTTTCTGCGCCGCATTGCCGTAGAAAGATTTCATTAGACTGACGAAGAACTTCGGATAGTTACCCCAGTAGTTAACCTGGTCGGCCAACGTCGCTTTTGGCGTATTAGCAGCCAGATAGGTTTGCAGATCCGTCTGTTTCTCTGACGGCAGCGTCAGGTAACCTGGCAGACTGGTAGAGAGCAGACCTAAGTCGGTTAATCCCTGAATGTTGGAGTGACCACGTAAGGCGTTAACCCCGCCACCTGCCATCCCCATGTTGCCGAGCAGCAACTGGATCATCGCCATGGTACGGATGTTCTGCGCCCCTACGGTATGCTGTGTCCAGCCCAGCGCATACAGGAACGTAGTGGTGCGATCCGCCGCGCTGGTGGAAGCCAGTACTTCGCAGACTTTCAGGAAGTCTTCTTTCGGCGTACCGCAGATGTTTTCCACCACATCTGGCGTGTAGCGGGAAACGTGCTGTTTTAGCAGATTCCACACGCAGCGAGGATGGCTTAACGTTTCATCGCGTTTCGCGTAGCCGTTTTCATCGAACTGGTAGTTCCAGGACGATTTATCGTATTGGCGTTTTTCCGCGTCATAGCCGCTGAACAGACCGTCTTCAAAAGCAAAGTCATCCCGCACCAGCAGACTGGCGTTGGTGTAATGCTTCACGTATTCAGCGTTAATTTTGTTGTTTTCAATCAGGTACAGTAAGACGCCGGACAGGAACGTAATGTCCGTGCCGGAACGAATTGGCGCATAGATATCCGCCACCGAGGCTGTACGAGTAAAACGAGGGTCAACAACAATCAGCGTGGCATCATTGTTGTTTTTGGCTTCCATCGCCCAGCGGAATCCCACCGGATGTGCTTCAGCGGCATTACCGCCCATCACCATCACGACGTTAGCGTTTTTAATATCAACCCAGTGGTTGGTCATCGCACCGCGACCAAATGTTGGAGCAAGACTTGCTACCGTTGGTCCGTGTCAGACGCGCGCCTGGTTGTCTACTGCCAGCATGCCGAGTGAGCGCACAAATTTTTGCGTCAGCATGCCAGTTTCATTACTTGCCGCAGATGCGCATAGCATCCCGGTTGAAAGCCAGCGGTTTACCGTTACGCCCTGCTCATTCTTCTCAATAAAGTTGGCGTCACGGTCAGTTTTCATCAGCTTCGCGATGCGGGTGAATGCTTCATCCCAGCTGATACGCTGCCATTTGTCGGAACCAGGAGCGCGATATTCCGGGTAACGCAGACGGTTTTCACTGTGCACGTAATCCAGTAATCCTGCGCCCTTAGGACATAATGCCCCGCGGCTCACCGGATGATCCGGATCCCCTTCAATATGGTAAATCGACTCTTTGGCGTTTTTTGCTCCATCTCCCAGGCTATACATTAATAGCCCGCAACCTACGGAACAGTATGTGCAGGTGTTTCGGATCTCTTTGGCGCGTAACAGCTTATAGTTTCGCGCCTGAGCCAGTGCCATTTTGGGTGCAAAACCCAGAGCGGCTACTGTTGTTCCCGCCATACCGCCCGCGCAGATTTTAAAAAATTGTCTGCGGCTGACGTCCATTGCTTTCCTCTTTTTTGCAGGGGTTCGTACAGGAAATCTCTCAAATTGCGCGAGCGCGGCAGTCTGAAAGATGCCATGTACAACTTCGCGACGAAACTATCAGCTATATCCATATTTTTTTTGCGTCAAATCAATAACGAAACGGTTCCGCTACTAAATAGTGCACTTTGTTTAACCTTTGTACCCATAAGGGAGTATGGGAAAGGCAATTGATTAGCGCGCTACGGTATAAAAGTGCTATAAATTTCAGCTTAATTTTTTGCCAGCACCATGGACAGACAATCAGAATGACAAAACAAAAAGCAACGTTAATTGGGCTCATTGCCATAGTGCTCTGGAGCACTATGGTCGGACTCATGCGTGGAGTAAGTGAAGGGCTGGGTCCTGCGGGCGGCGCGGCAATGATTTTTTCGTTAAGCGGCCTGTTACTGATTTTTACCGTCGGCTTTCCGAATATCAGGAAAATACCTGTTCGCTATTTAATCGCCGGTAGCGTGCTTTTTGTTAGCTATGAAATCTGTTTAGCGCTGGCTCTCGGTTATGCGGCTACTCGTCACCAGGCTATTGAAGTCGGTATGGTTAATTATCTCTGGCCAAGTCTGACGATATTGTTTGCTATTTTATTTAATGGTCAAAAAACAACCTGGCTGGTAATCCCTGGATTAATTATCGCATTGACCGGGGTGTGTTGGGTGTTGGGTGGCGAAAATGGCCTTAACCTTGATGAAATTATCAGCAATGTTGCCAGCAGTCCGCTCAGCTATTTTCTCGCCTTTCTCGGCGCTTTTATCTGGGCAACGTATTGCACGGTGACCAATAAATATGCAAAAGGCTTTAACGGCATCACCGTGTTCGTTTTACTGACGGCAGCAACTTTGTGGGTTTACTATTTTATTACCCCTCAACCGCAAATGGTTTTCAGTACTTCGGTGACGATTAAAATGTTCACTGCAGCGTTAACGTTAGGATTTGCCTATGCTGCGTGGAATATTGGCATTTTGCACGGCAACGTGACCGTCATGGCTGTTGGGTCTTATTTTACCCCGGTGCTCTCCTCCGCGCTGGCCGCTGTGTTGCTCAGCGCCCCGCTGTCGCTTTCGTTCTGGCAAGGTGCGCTGATGGTCTGCGCAGGCTCTCTGCTTTGCTGGCTGGCAACGCGACGAGCCTGATAAAAAGTCGGGTTTTATCACAAACAAATAAAACCCGGCTATACTTTAGGCAAATTGATGAATAATATTTGTCCATCCTACCTGCGAATTATGTTTATATTTGTTTAATTAAATGTTAAATATATGGTAATTAATTAACGTCCGAAAGTATTACCGGGTCATCTATAATCTCTTCACTTGTATATATTACACCTACGAAATTAACACCATTTAAACCATAGCCCGCACAATAGTCCCGTATGTAAATATACCCATTCAGATCTGTCACATATTATGATTAATACAATCAGCTATATTATGTAGATCTGGATCACACAACTTCAAATATTTCGCAATAATATGAAACTTATTATTGAACTTATACCACTGCGTCATTTAAAAATAGTTTGCCATTGACGAACCCATTCGTTTAGCAATGGTTTAGGAAACACACCAAGAAAAAATTATAAGGATTATTTAGAATGAAACTTAAATTAGTTGCAGTGGCAGTGACTAGCCTGTTGGCGGCAGGTGCGGTAAACGCAGCTGAGGTATATAACAAAGACGCAAACAAACTGGATATCTACGGTAAAGTTCACGCTCAGCATTACTTCTCTGACGACAACGGCAGCGATGGCGACAAAACCTACGCGCGTCTGGGCTTCAAGGGCGAAACCCAGATCAACGACCAACTGGTTGGTTTCGGTCAGTGGGAATATGAATTCAAGGGCAACCGTTCTGAAGATCAGGGTTCCGAAGCAGACAAAACTCGTCTGGCATTCGCTGGCCTGAAATTCGCTGAATACGGTTCTTTCGACTACGGTCGTAACTACGGCGTAGCATACGACATCGGCGCATGGACCGACGTTCTGCCAGAGTTCGGTGGCGATACCTGGACCCAGACTGACGTCTTCATGACCCAGCGTGCTACTGGCGTTGCAACCTATCGTAACACCGACTTCTTCGGTCTGGTTGAAGGTCTGAATTTTGCCCTGCAGTACCAGGGTAAAAACGACCGTAGCAACGACAAAGAAGCTAACGGTGACGGCTTCGGTCTGTCTACCACTTATGAGTACGAAGGCTTCGGTGTAGGTGCAACCTATGCGAAATCTGACCGTACTGATTCTCAGAACAACCACAATGGTCTGTTCAAAGCTGACGGTAAGAATGCTGAAGTTTGGGCTGCTGGCCTGAAATATGATGCGAACAACATCTACCTGGCAACTACCTACTCTGAAACCCGTAACATGACTACCTTTGGTGGTACTGTTAACGGTAGTAAGATCAATGGTATTGCAAATCAAGCACAGAACTTTGAAGCTGTTGCTCAGTACCAGTTCGACTTCGGTCTGCGTCCGTCCATCGCTTACCTGAAATCCAAAGGTAAAGACATTGCATTCTTCGGCGACCAGGATCTGGTTGAATACGTAGACCTGGGTGCTACCTACTACTTCAACAAAAACATGTCTACCTTCGTTGATTACAAAATCAATCTGCTGGACGACAACAACTTCACCCGCGCTGCCGGTGTAAGCACTGACAACATCGTGGCTGTTGGTCTGAACTACCAGTTCTAATTTTGTTGTAGCCTGAATAAAAAGCCAGTCCTTCCAGGGCTGGCTTTTTCTCTTAATGTAGACTCGGTCATAAGGAGTATGCCGTGCAGACATTCACTGGTCGTTGTCTTTGCGGACAGAGTCATTTTACCGTCGACGTCGAAATGCTGGATGTCTATGCCTGCCATTGCACCCTGTGCCAGAAGTGGTCGGGCGGCATCGCTATGTATCTGGAAGCCAGCAGTCATCCGCTGATGTCGCCAGATTCAGCAGAACCTGCGCACTTTCCTTCTTCAAATCGTGGTGAACGTTTCTTTTGTTCTGGTTGCGGGTGCCCGCTGTGGTTTACCCTGACGGGCAGCGATCGCTATTTTGTGCCGTGGACGCTGCTGGAGCTTAATGAGGTAGATCGCCGCCGCCTGGTGTTAGCGGCAGAGATCTATACGGAAACGCAGCCCGCATTCTGGAGACTGACGGGGCAATACGCTCGACTCAGTGGGAAAGAAGTCGAAGAGATGGATTACCCCTGTCATTTAGCTCATTAGTTATTGACGCTGTACCTTTGCCAGACTGAACCACATTCCTACCGCTAATACGATAAGCATGCTGCCGGCGCTGCTTAAGGCTACGCTGTGCGACCAGGTAAAGGCTTCTTTAGCAGCCGACAGCAACGCCTCACTCAGCGACGATGGGAGCGAATGCGCCAACTGCACCGCCTCACCCATTGACGATGAGGCTCGTTCTATCTCCTGCGGATTAAGGCCAACTGGCGGCAGAATCGAGGCTGAAAAGCTGCGGCTTAACAGCAAACCAAAGATAGCGATCCCAAGCCCGGCGCCCAGTTCATAAGCCATCGTCTCAATGGCGCCCGCGGCTGCGGCTTTTTCTGCCGGAGCTGCCGCCATGATAGCCGCCGTTGAAGCCAGAAGCGCACTGGCGGCGCTGAAGCCGAGCAAAGCCATCAAAATCCAGGCTTGTACCTGTTGGCTACTGAAATCCGTCATCGCCAGGCCGTAAAAGCTAACGGCGCTCAGCGCCATGCCCGCCGTGGCCACACACCGTAATCCCAGACGTGACACCAGCATGCCGGCAATCGGTCCGCTGAAGCCGCTTGCCAGCATCACCGGCAGCATAAAAAGGCCCGCCTGATAAGGCGTTAAACCATGAACAAACTGTAGCTCCTGAGCCATCAGTAACTCGAACCCTACCAGAGTTATCATCGCGGTCATCGCCATCACTACGCCGCTTAAGATAATGCGATGCGTGAACAACCGCATATCAATCATCGGGCGGGAAGCAGCTAGCTGGATACGGACAAACTGCCACAACAATAAAGCGCCGGTTAACAACGTCAGCGCGATCGCAACGGTCGCCGTATGCCCTTTCAGGGCGGTTTTAGCGCTGTAGACCAGCAGCAGAATGGCGACAATCAGCATTATCGCATGACCAAAATTTAACGATTGATCGCGACGTCCGGCCTGACGCGGCACTAAGCGTGCAGTTAAGGCCATTACCACCAGGACAATCGGCACATTAATTAAGAACACGGATCCCCAGTAGAAGTGCTCCAGCAGCATCCCGCCAACGAGTGGGCCAAATGCCGCACCGCCAGAACCGACCGCGGCCCAGACGCCGAGCGCCATATTACGATGCCGTTGCTCTGCGAACGTGGCGCGAATCCCCGCAAGCGTTGCCGGCACAATCATCGCCGCGCCAATCGCCAATACCGCCCGGGTGGCTATCAGCCAGCTTGCGCTGTGGGCAAAAGCGGCCGCCAGCGATGCGAGACCAAACAGTCCAGCGCCTAACAGCAGCAGGCGTTTAAAGCCGATGCGATCGCCCAGCGCGCCCATTGGCAATACCATACCGGCCATTACCAGGGAATAAATATCAATGATCCACAGCAGCTCGTTACCACTGGCACCCAGCGTCATACTCAGCGTGGGCGCGGCAACGTGCAGCACCGTTGCATCAATCGCAACAGGGATGTAGACCAGCACAATAATGACTAACGTTAACCACTGACGAAACATAAAACTCCCTAACGAAACTTAAACTGGACACACGTCCAACTTGAGCGATCCTACGGAAAATTGAACATATGTCCAACTTTTTGTTAGACTGCGTGATACACGAGTACAGGAGGAAAGATGAGCTATCTGAATCGGGATGAACGTCGGGAAGTTATTCTGCAGGCGGCCATGCGTGTCGCGCTTGAGGAAGGGTTTACCGCGATGACGGTGCGACGCATTGCATCTGAAGCACATGTGGCAACGGGCCAACTACACCACCACTTTGCCTCTGCCGGCGAACTTAAATCCCAGGCATTTGTACGTCTGATCCGTACCCT
Source organism: Citrobacter europaeus (assembly GCA_020099315.1). NCBI lineage: Bacteria > Pseudomonadati > Pseudomonadota > Gammaproteobacteria > Enterobacterales > Enterobacteriaceae > Citrobacter > Citrobacter europaeus. The sequence continues at coordinate 2,369,712 of CP083650.1, read as the reverse complement.
GCTCGATGCGGAACTGGTCAGTGAAAATGCCAGTTTTCGTGAGCGACTGCATGCCATGCTGGGCAGCGAAGATGGCGGATTCGAACCCTATATTAAGCTATGGCGTGAAGCGCAGGTTGTGGCGGGTAAAGATCCAGAAATCAAAAGCGCCTACCTGTTGACCATGCGGATGTGGCACGAAGAAACCGCCAACATCATCACTCAGGGACAGAAAGCCGGTGAGTTTTCCTCCACCCCAGATGCTGCCGACGTCGCCTGGCGCTTAATCGCATTGGTCTGCGGTCTGGATGGTATGTACATATTAGGCATTGAGGAAATGGCCGATCCTGCATTCGATCGCCATCTTGACCGTATGATTACGCTGGAACTTCTTCCATCATGAGCGCCGCACCACTACATAACCCGCTCAAAAGCGACGAACTATTTCATCTCATGGATGATACGTTCAATCACCAGAAGTTACTTTGTATGATAATGCTATTCTTGTGGTATCCATTCAGGGTTTATTGTAAATCTACCAACCCGTGCTAGCTGAACTGCAGAACTCCATTTTTTATCGATTTCCGGAGCTGCTTGTTTAATCAGCTTAGCGCATTTATCGTGTATTACCCCACCAAAATCATTCAATCCTGAAACGACTTCAGTATTAGGGATATCACCGAAATTAAAATAGATACTTTGTGCATCGATATTATAAGTCATTGGTAATGATTGAGTGAGAATGTCATTGCTTTCTTTAAATTTTGTTAAAAAACCATCGCCAAATACTGTTTTGTGAGGATAAGTGGCACCTTTAAGTTCCAGACCAACGTTTACGTAGCGGCGGAGGCCATTTTCGTCTTTGATATATTTATCTAATTGTGTTGGCGACATCGCACTGGCGATATTTTCCGGAATATCGTGTGATGTGATATATGGAAACGGTTTATCAATGATAAAATCATTTAACCTTTTGGTTAATGGTACGGTCAGTTGGCAGTATACCTTTGGGTTAAAGTCGCTATAGGGATCCGTATATCCCGTAATACTTATTTTCTGAGTATAGACAGAAACTTCCGCTTTTTCCCAGTTCAAACTCGTAGACTGGCTGCCATTTTTCTCCATGCCAGCTCTTTGTACAACATTAAGCAAATCTCTTTCACTCGCATCTTTCGCATTGGCTATATTAGTAAAGTTGACGGTTAAATTTGTATTCCGGGCATCTTTTAATCGTTCAACGTTTGATACCAACGATTCCAATTGTTCTTGAGTGTAGCCCTTATCTACTAACGTTACATAAAAAAAATGGTCATTACCTGAACTTTCTAATTCAGAAACTTCAATATCTTTTGAAGTCAAATTTTGATCAGCGCTGGTTATTAATGAAACAATATAGCTTTTATTAAAGCTGCCTTCTGGATTTATCCACTCACCTTTAATCTCTGCTTCTTTGCAACCAATTAAAAACAATGGAATAGATAACGATAAGAGATTTTTTTTGAAATTTAAAGAAAGCATTTCATATCCTTTTTTGAACGCCGTTAATTTCATGTCAACTGAAATTATTTTATCATGTAAATTACCATATAAATATTTTAAAACTATGTGGATGTGAAAAATCAGAATATATCAATAATTGGACTGATCTTGAGATACCGTGACACCTCTTTCTCCTGCCCGCAACGAAGTGGATACTCAAAAGTAAAACAGTAATCAAACTCTGACGAAAAAGAGATGTGTCTTGATAACCTAGCCCTACATCACAACCTTGATCACATGTTGGCACTGAAGTTATGTAACTGATGTTAGAGATGTATTCATAATGCACTTTTTATGTTTACAATTGGTAACACTTAAGCAGCATGTAATTCTCCCATCACGCCGCGTTATTGCGCTTTTTTATCTATTCTTTCAGTCAATATTCCTAAAACTTTTCAATAGTTTCTAAAAAGAAGCCGCGCGGCGCTGCATGCGTTTATTTCTTTTTCATGAACGGCATGTGCATGGAGAATAATATGTCATCATCAAATGAGAAAAATAATCGTTATCTTTTAACTGACTGGAAACCAGAGAACCCCGGCTTTTGGGAAAACAAAGGCAAGCACATTGCACGCAGAAACCTATGGATATCAGTGAGTTGCTTGCTGCTTGCTTTCTGCGTCTGGATGTTGTTCAGCGCCGTTGCCGTCAATCTGAATAAAATAGGCTTTAATTTCACCACCGACCAACTGTTTTTATTAACGGCATTGCCCTCTCTTTCTGGTGCAATATTGCGCGTTCCCTACTCCTTTATGGTACCTATATTTGGTGGGCGCCGTTGGACCATTTTCAGTACGATCATTCTGATTATTCCCTGCGTCTGGCTCGGATTTGCCGTGCAAAATACCGCTACTCCGTTTGGCGTATTTATTATTATTGCGCTGATGTGTGGTTTTGCTGGCGCTAACTTTGCCTCCAGCATGGGCAATATCAGCTTTTTCTTCCCCAAAGCGAAGCAAGGCAGTGCGTTAGGCGTAAACGGCGGTCTCGGAAACCTCGGCGTCAGCGTAATGCAGTTGATTGCGCCTTTGGTTATCTTTCTGCCCATCTTTACCTTTTTGGGCGTTCAGGGCGTACCGCAAGCTGACGGCTCGTTATTGTCGCTGGCCAATGCCGCATGGATTTGGGTGCCGTTACTGCTGATAGCCACCGTGGCGGCAGGTATGGGAATGAACGACATTGCCAGTTCGAAGGCTTCGATCGCTTCCCAATTACCGGTCCTCAAGCGTTTTCATCTGTGGTTATTAAGCCTGCTGTATCTTGCCACCTTCGGTTCATTTATCGGTTTTTCTGCAGGTTTTGCCATGCTGGCAAAAACCCAGTTTCCTGACGTGAATATCCTGCAACTGGCGTTCTTCGGCCCTTTCATCGGCGCGCTTGCGCGATCGGCGGGCGGCGTTATCTCTGACAAGTTCGGCGGTGTACGCGTCACGTTAATTAACTTCATCTTTATGGCGCTGTTTAGCGCCCTGCTGTTTCTCACCCTGCCAGGATCAGGCGAAGGGAACTTTGTCGCTTTCTACCTGGTGTTTATGGGATTGTTCCTGACCGCGGGTCTGGGAAGCGGGTCGACCTTCCAGATGATTGCGGTGATCTTTCGCAAAATCACGATTTACCGGGTGAAGCTGCATGGTGGTACCGAAGAGCAGGCTCAACGTGAAGCGGTAACCGATACCGCCGCCGCCCTGGGATTCATCTCAGCCATTGGCGCTGTAGGGGGCTTCTTCATCCCTAAAGCGTTTGGCTCATCACTGGCGTTGACAGGCTCTCCGGTGGGTGCCATGAAAATATTCCTCGTGTTTTACATCGTCTGCGTGCTGGTGACCTGGCTGGTCTATGGCCGTAAATCACAAAAAAAATAACGAAATGGATACCGCAGGATCGGACATTCGGCCAGGCCGGGAGTTCGATTCACCGTCGGCAATATTATCGAAGCAGGAGTTATGTCATGAGTAAACTGTTAGACCGCTTTCGCTACTTTAAACAAAAGGGCGATACGTTTGCCGAGGGGCACGGGCAAGTGATGCACACCAACCGGGACTGGGAAGACAGTTATCGTCAGCGCTGGCAGTTCGACAAAATTGTGCGTTCTACCCACGGTGTTAACTGTACCGGCTCATGCAGCTGGAAAATCTACGTCAAAAATGGACTGGTAACCTGGGAAACGCAGCAAACCGACTACCCACGAACCCGCCCTGACTTGCCAAATCATGAACCCCGCGGCTGCCCGCGCGGCGCCAGCTATTCCTGGTATCTTTACAGCGCCAACCGCCTGAAGTATCCGCTGGTGCGTAAACGTCTGATAGAACTGTGGCGCGATGCCCTGTCCCGCCAGCCCGATCCGGTGCTGGCCTGGGAATCCATTATGAACGACCCGCAAAAATGCCAGAGCTACAAGCAGGTACGCGGGCGCGGAGGTTTTATCCGCTCCAACTGGAAAGAGCTTAATCAGTTGATTGCCGCCGCTAACGTCTGGACAGTGAAAACCTATGGCCCGGACCGCGTGGCTGGATTCTCCCCGATCCCTGCGATGTCGATGGTCTCCTATGCTGCAGGTACACGCTATCTCTCGCTACTGGGCGGAACCTGCCTGAGTTTCTATGACTGGTACTGCGACTTACCGCCCGCCTCACCAATGACCTGGGGTGAGCAAACCGATGTGCCAGAATCCGCCGACTGGTATAACTCCAGTTATATCATCGCCTGGGGCTCTAACGTGCCGCAGACCCGTACCCCAGATGCGCACTTTTTCACCGAAGTACGCTACAAGGGCACCAAGACGATTGCCATTACACCGGATTACTCGGAAGTCGCTAAACTGTGCGACCAGTGGCTGGCACCTAAGCAAGGCACCGACAGTGCGCTGGCGATGGCAATGGGCCACGTCATCCTGAAAGAGTTCCACCTCGACAATCCCAGCGATTATTTCCTCAATTACTGTCGTCGCTATACCGATATGCCGATGCTGGTTTTACTGGATGCCCGGGAAGATGGCAGCTATGTGCCTGGACGCATGATGCGCGCCTCAGACCTTGTCGATGGTCTGGGTGAAAGCAACAATCCGGAGTGGAAAACGGTAGCCTTTAACAGTGCTGGCGAACTGGTTGTCCCGAACGGATCTATCGGTTTTCGCTGGGGTGAGCAAGGCAAATGGAACCTGGAACCCCTGGCGGCTGGCGCGGAAACTGAGCTTACTCTCTCGCTGCTCGGTCAGCATGATGAAGTGACCGGCGTGGCATTCCCCTATTTTGGCGGAAATGAAAACCCGCATTTTCGCAGCGTAAAACAAGAACCGGTGCTGATCCGTCAACTGCCGGTAAAACATCTTACCCTCGCCGATGGCAGCCGTTGCCCGGTGGTGAGCGTCTATGATCTGGTATTGGCGAATTACGGCCTCGACCGTGGTCTGGATGACGTTCATAGCGCGCAAGATTACAGCGAAGTGAAAGCCTATACCCCTGCCTGGGGCGAGCAAATTACCGGCGTGCCACGCCGTCATATCGAACAAATCGCCCGCGAGTTTGCCGATACGGCGCATAAAACGCATGGCCGTTCGATGATCATTCTCGGGGCTGGCGTCAACCACTGGTATCACATGGATATGAACTACCGTGGCATGATTAACATCCTCGTGTTCTGTGGATGCGTGGGGCAAAGCGGCGGTGGCTGGGCGCACTATGTGGGCCAAGAGAAACTGCGACCGCAAACAGGTTGGTTACCGCTGGCCTTTGCGCTCGACTGGAACCGACCACCCCGTCAGATGAACAGCACTTCGTTTTTCTACAACCACTCCAGCCAGTGGCGTTATGAAAAACTCACCGCGCAAGAACTCCTCTCTCCGCTGGCCGATGCGTCGAAGTTTACCGGACATTTGATTGACTTTAACGTGCGTGCAGAAAGGATGGGCTGGCTGCCGTCCGCGCCGCAGCTTAACCTCAACCCACTGACCGTTAAAGCAAAAGCCGAACAGGCGGGGCTGTCTCCTGCGCAATACACCGCCCAGGCGCTGAAATCGGGGGATATTCGTTTTGCCTGCGAGCAGCCGGATAGCGGTAGCAACCATCCGCGCAACCTCTTCGTCTGGCGCTCTAACCTGCTCGGCTCCTCCGGTAAAGGGCATGAATACATGCTCAAGTATTTACTGGGTACCGAAAGCGGGATCCAGGGGGAAGCGCTTGGCTCAAGCGAGGGTATCAAACCTGAAGAGGTTGAATGGCAGTCGGCGGCGATAGAGGGCAAACTTGATCTGCTGGTCACGCTCGATTTCCGTATGTCGAGCACCTGCCTGTTCTCCGATATCGTTTTGCCAACCGCTACCTGGTATGAAAAAGACGATATGAACACCTCGGATATGCATCCGTTTATTCATCCGCTGTCGGCGGCGGTCGATCCCGCCTGGGAATCGAAGAGCGACTGGGAAATTTATAAAGGCATCGCCAAAGTATTCTCTGAAGTTTGCGTCGGACATCTTGGACAAGAAACGGATGTGGTATTGCAACCGCTGCAACACGACTCCCCGGCAGAGCTGGCGCAGCCGTTTGACATTCTGGACTGGCGCAAAGGCGAATGCGATCTTCTTCCTGGGAAAACGGCGCCCAATATCGCCGTTGTGGAACGCGACTACCCTGCCACCTACGAACGCTTTACTTCACTTGGTCCACTCATGGACAAGCTCGGCAACGGTGGGAAAGGCATAGCGTGGAATACCCAGGCGGAAGTCGATTTCCTCGGCAAGCTTAACTACACCAAGCGCGAAGGTCCGGCGAAAGGAAGACCGCTAATTGACACCGCGCTGGATGCCTCTGAGGTGATCCTTGCCCTGGCGCCGGAAACGAACGGTCAGGTGGCGGTGAAAGCCTGGGAAGCGCTGGGGGCGATGACCGGACGCGACCATACGCATCTGGCGTTGAACAAAGAAGACGAGAAGATCCGTTTTCGCGATATTCAGGCCCAGCCGCGCAAAATCATCTCCAGCCCTACCTGGTCTGGGCTGGAAAGTGAACATGTCTCTTATAACGCTGGCTATACCAACGTCCATGAGCTGATCCCCTGGCGTACCCTGTCCGGTCGCCAGCAGTTGTATCAGGATCACGCATGGATGCGTGCGTTTGGTGAAAGTCTGGTGGCGTATCGCCCGCCTATTGATACCCGCAGCGTCAGCGAAATGCGCGAAGTTCCGCCTAACGGCTTCCCGGAAAAAGCGCTCAACTTCCTGACCCCACACCAGAAATGGGGGATCCACTCTACCTACAGCGAAAACCTGCTGATGCTGACGCTGTCACGTGGCGGACCCATTGTCTGGATCAGCGAGACCGATGCCAAAGAGTTGGGCATTGAGGATAACGACTGGATTGAAGCCTTCAACGCCAACGGCGCGCTTACCGCGCGTGCAGTGGTGAGTCAACGCGTGCCGCCGGGAATGACCATGATGTATCACGCTCAGGAGCGAATCATGAATATCCCCGGCTCGGAAGTCACCGGAATGCGTGGCGGGATCCATAACTCGGTCACCCGCGTCTGCCCGAAACCCACGCATATGATTGGCGGCTATGCGCAACTGGCATACAGCTTCAACTATTACGGCACGGTCGGCTCTAACCGCGATGAGTTCATCATGATTAGAAAAATGAAAAATATTAACTGGCTGGATGATGAAGGTCGCGATCAGGTACAGGAGGCGAAAAAATGAAAATACGCTCACAGGTAGGCATGGTTCTTAATCTGGATAAGTGCATCGGCTGCCACACCTGCTCCGTTACCTGCAAAAACGTCTGGACCGGACGTGAAGGGATGGAATACGCGTGGTTTAACAACGTCGAGACCAAACCGGGTATAGGTTATCCGAAGAACTGGGAAGATCAGGAAGAGTGGCAAGGCGGCTGGGTTCGCGATGTTAACGGCAAAATAAGACCGCGTCTGGGCGGCAAGATGGGCGTAATCACCAAAATTTTCGCCAACCCGGTGATCCCGCAAATTGACGACTACTATGAACCGTTTACCTACGATTATCAGCATCTGCATAGCGCGCCGGAAAGCAAGAATCAGCCCACCGCACGTCCGCGCTCGCTGATTGATGGTAAACGGATGGACAAGATAATCTGGGGTCCCAACTGGGAAGAGCTGCTGGGCGGCGAGTTCTCAAAACGCGCCCGCGACCGTAACTTTGAGAAAATGCAAAAGGAGATGTACGGGCAATTCGAAAACACCTTCATGATGTATTTACCGCGCCTGTGCGAACATTGCCTGAACCCAAGTTGCGTCGCCACTTGCCCGAGTGGTGCCATCTATAAGCGTGAAGAAGATGGCATCGTGCTGATCGATCAGGACAAATGTCGCGGCTGGCGCTTGTGCATCAGCGGTTGTCCGTACAAAAAAATCTACTTTAACTGGAAGAGCGGTAAGTCTGAGAAGTGCATTTTCTGCTACCCGCGTATTGAGTCTGGCCAGCCGACGGTATGTTCGGAAACCTGCGTTGGACGTATTCGTTATCTCGGCGTATTGCTGTACGACGCCGACCGTATTGAAGAAGCGGCCAGCACCGAGCATGAGACCGATCTCTATGAGCGTCAGTGCGATGTGTTCCTTAATCCGCACGACCCGGCGGTCATTGAAGAAGCGTTAAAACAAGGTATTCCGCACAACGTCATCGAAGCGGCCCAACGTTCGCCAGTTTACAAAATGGCGATGGACTGGAAGCTGGCGCTGCCGCTGCACCCGGAATATCGCACCCTGCCGATGGTCTGGTATGTTCCGCCGTTGTCACCGATTCAGTCGGTCGCTGATGCGGGCGGGCTGCCGCACAATGGCAACATTCTTCCTGCGGTTGAATCACTGCGAATTCCGGTTCAGTACCTCGCCAACATGCTAAGCGCAGGCGATACCGGTCCGGTGCTACGCGCGCTCAAACGGATGATGGCCATGCGCCACTATATGCGCGCGCAAACCGTCGAAGGCGTGACGGACACCCGCGCGATTGAGGAAGTGGGTCTGAACGTTGAGCAGGTTGAGGAGATGTACCGCTATCTGGCCATCGCCAACTATGAAGACCGCTTCGTGATCCCAACCAGTCACCGTGAAATGGCGCGTGACGCCTTCCCGGAGAAAAATGGTTGCGGGTTTACCTTTGGTGACGGCTGCCATGGTTCAGATACCAAATTCAACCTGTTTAACAGCAGTCGTATTGATGCCATCGACATCACCGAAGTGCGCGATAAAGCGGAGGGGGAATAATGCAAATCCTGAAGGTTATCGGCCTGCTGATGGAATATCCCGACGAGCTGCTGTGGGAGTGTAAAGACGAGGCGCTGGCGCTTGTGGCCAGCGATGCCCCTATGCTTACCGAATTTAGCCAGGGGTTGCTCAATGCGCCACTGCTGGATAAACAAGCCGAATGGTGCGAAATATTCGACCGGGGCCGGGCCACCTCTCTGCTGTTGTTTGAACACGTCCACGCCGAGTCCCGTGATCGGGGCCAGGCGATGGTTGATCTGCTGGCACAGTACGAAAAGGTCGGGCTACAGCTTGACTGCCGCGAACTGCCGGATCATTTGCCGTTGTATCTGGAGTATCTGAGCGTGCTGCCGGAGGCCGAGGCCAAAGAAGGACTGCAGAACGTCGCACCGATTCTGGCGTTACTGGGTGGGCGCTTAAAACAGCGCGATACACCGTGGTATCAACTGTTCGACGCCCTGCTGCTGCTTGCCGGAAGCCCTCTTTCAAGTGACAGTGTCACTAAGCAGGTTGGCGCGGAAACCCGCGATGATACCCGTCAGGCGCTGGATGCAGTCTGGGAAGAGGAACAGGTGAAGTTTATCGAAGATAACGCCACCGCCTGCGACAGTTCACCGTTACAAAACTATCAACGACGCTTTAGCCAGGACGTGGCGCCGCAGTATGTCGACGTCAGCGCGGGAGGCCCGAAATGATACAGTACCTGAACGTCTTTTTTTACGATATCTACCCGTATCTGTGTGGGACGGTGTTTATCCTCGGCAGTTGGCTACGCTATGACTACGGGCAATACACCTGGCGCGCCTCTTCCAGCCAGATGCTGGACAAACGCGGTATGGTATTATGGTCCAACCTGTTCCACATCGGCATTCTGGGGATCTTTTTCGGACACCTGTTCGGCATGTTAACGCCGCACTGGATGTATGCCTGGTTCCTGCCGATTGCGGTAAAGCAACAGATGGCAATGATTGCCGGTGGGCTATGCGGCGTGCTAACGCTGGTTGGTGGCGCAGGTTTGCTGGTGCGCCGTCTGACCAACCCGCGTATTCGTGCGACATCTTCCACCGCCGATATTCTGATCCTCTGCGTTCTGTTGATTCAGTGTATCCTCGGCTTAACCACCATCCCGTTCTCTGCGCAACATCCAGACGGCAGTGAAATGCTGAAACTGGTCGGTTGGGCCCAGTCGGTGGTGACCTTCCAGGGCGGCGCATCTGCGCATCTGGATGGCGTGGCGTTGATTTTCCGTGTGCATCTGGTTCTTGGGATGACTATCTTCCTGCTGTTCCCGTTCACTCGCCTGGTCCACGTCTGGAGTGCACCGTTTGAGTACTTTACCCGTCGCTACCAAATAGTGCGTTCCCGCCGATAATTTCCTCTGCTGCCCGGTAGCGCTTGCGCTTACCGGGCCTGGATGGCGCATGATGGGGAAACGTTACGTGTTCAGGGACATCAGGGCCGCGCGCTCGGGCGTGACGGGATTGTTGATGTAACGGTGACTATCCGTGAAAACCTGCCGGAAAAAGTCACCATTACCGGTTCGGCGGTGAACTTGTTTCACGCAGAATGGGCAATAGATTTTTAATCATTTCCGTAAGCCGGATAAGGCGATGACGCCGCATCCGGCATGACTTACGATGCCCCTATTTTCCCGCCTCCGGATGCGTATCAAACGCCGCCATAACCGTCGCCAGCTCACCGAGTGTAAACCCATGCTTCACATCATCCACGCCTAGTCCAAAACGTTCTTGCAACAAAGCATACAGGCTGGCGACGTCCGGCAGATTAATCTGCTCCACCGCGTGTCCATCCTGATAATGGGTAAAGTGAAAATTGGTTAATGTTAATTTCCCGCCGTCAGGCAGATGACGACACATCAGCAGATGATGGCGAAAATGCGATTGTGGCCAGTGAGCAGACCAAAAGTTGCCCATCAGATAATCGCTCTGGTGCTGTACCACCAGGTCGAAATGGTACATCGATTGCCAGTGTTCATGATGACGGAATTGCAGGATCCAGTCTTCACCTTCCTGAATCAGCCGATACTCGCCGTGTGGCGTCTTCTGCTCAATGTTAGCCTGCAGACGAATCGGCGCCGTCAGCGTTTGCCCGCCGAAGCCAACGTCGGCAATCCACTGTTCTCCCTGTAACTCGACCAGCAACAAACGATGCGTGCGCGGCGGCAGGCTTGACGGATTTGCCAGTACCACACGCCCGAGCAGACTGCGTACGTTAAAACCGATCTCACGTAGCGCTCGTTCAAACACTCCGTTCTGTTCAAAGCAATAACCGCCGCGACGCGCCGTTACCAGCTTCTCTTCCAGCGACAAATCGTCAAGCTGCATTTCACGGGGCAGCAATACATCCAGGTTTTCAAAAGGTATGGCGGCGTTGTGCAATAAATGCAGCGCTCGTAAGGTTTCAATGTCGACCCAGGCCAAATCTGACCAACCAATACGGGCAAAATAAGTGGTTAAAAAAGGCGTCATACGGAGTTCCTGTTCGGTTAATGCAGTACTTATAACGCATTTTTAAATTTACGCCGTCGATTTTGTGCGTTGTTCCTCCTGGTGAGGCGACAAAATCGCTAATACCGTTAATATCTATGTTTATTGTGGTGTGTTATCTCTCAGCCAAGGAGCATCCATGAGCCATTTTCGTCCGATCGAATTAAAACACGCCAGTCGGCTACTCAATCACGGTCCTACGATATTGATAACCAGCCGGGATGAGCATACCGAGCGGCGCAATGTGATGGCAGCGGCATGGTCAATGCCCGTGGAGTTTGAACCACCGCGGGTAGCAATTGTTGTTGATAAGACCGCCTGGTCGCGTGAACTAATCGAACGTAGCGGTAAATTCGGCATCGTTATTCCGGGCGTTGCCGCCGTCAACTGGACCTGGGCCGTAGGCAGCGTTTCTGGTCGAGCGGAAGATAAATTCAACTGCTACGGCATTCCCGTAGTGCAAGGACCGGTCCTGGGTTTACCGCTGATAGAAGCGAAATGCCTGGCCTGGATGGAATGTCGCCTGTTGCCGGCCACTGCGGCACTAGAAAAATATGACACGCTGTTTGGGGAAGTCGTCTCGGCTGCCGCTGATGAGAGAGCCTTTGTCGAAGGACGCTGGCAGTTTGATGATGGCAAGCTCAATACGTTGCATCACCTTGGAGCCGGAACGTTTGTCTCCAGCGGGAAGCGTTTTATCGCTGGTGAATGATACTCTGCCAACGGATGGCAGTTCTCCGCTGTCATCCGCAACTGTTTTCTTAAAACTGCTGAAAAACCAATCAGATAAATTCTCCCTCCTTCCTTGCTGAATCATTCGCGTGAATTATAGTTAATCTTGCACTAACGCAAATATCTAATCAAAACATTATCCGTGAAAGCAGCATCCCCCAACTCTACTTATGAAGTGTCAGAGAGGTTTTACGATGCAACTTAATAGAATCGCACAGAGTTTTATACTGGCTGGGTTACTCACATCGTTTTCTGTTCCCGTTATGGCCGCTGAAGCTCCCAAAGACGCCACCGCCGCCACGCAACAAGCCAACAACGCGCTTTACAACCAACTACCATTCTCCGATAACACCGACTTTACCGATGCCCACAAAGGCTTTATCGCGCCACTCCCGCAGGAAGTGATCAAAGGTGAAGAGGGAAATGTTATCTGGAATCCGCAGCAATACGCGTTCATCAAAGAAGGCGATAAAGCGCCGGATACGGTAAACCCGAGCCTGTGGCGCCAGTCCCAGTTGATCAACATTAGCGGGCTATTTGAAGTAACGGATGGCGTTTACCAGATTCGTAACCTCGATCTGTCGAACATGACCATTATTGAAGGTAAAGAAGGCGTTACCGTCGTTGACCCGCTGGTTTCTGCAGAAACGGCTAAGGTCGGGATGGATCTTTACTTTAAAAACCGCGGTCAAAAACCGGTTGTCGCGGTGATTTATACCCACAGCCACGTTGACCATTACGGCGGCGTACGCGGCGTTGTTGATGAAGCCGACGTTAAAGCGGGCAAAGTGAAAATTTATGCGCCTGCCGGATTTATGGAAGCAGCGGTCGCTGAGAATATCATGGCAGGTAACGTCATGAGCCGTCGCGCGAGCTACATGTACGGCAACCTGCTAAAACCTGATGTCAAAGGTCAGGTCGGCGCGGGACTGGGAACCACAACTTCTGCGGGAACCGTTACCCTGATTGCGCCAACGAATATCATTGAGAAAGATGGACAAAAAGAGGTCATTGACGGCCTGACCTATGATTTCATGCTGGCTCCGGGTTCTGAAGCGCCTTCGGAGATGCTGTGGTACATCGAAGAGAAGAAACTGATTGAATCTGCTGAAGATGTCACCCACACCCTGCACAATACCTACTCTCTGCGCGGAGCCAAAATCCGTGAACCGCTGCCGTGGTCCAAATACATCAACGAAGCGATTGTCCGCTGGGGTGATAAAGCAGAAGTGCTGATGGCGCAGCACCACTGGCCTACCTGGGGTAATGACAAGGTTGTAAGCCTGCTGAAAAGCCAGCGCGATTTGTACCGTTACATCAACGACCAGACGTTGCGCATGGCTAACGAAGGTCTGACCCGCGATGAGATCGCCGCAAACTTTAAGCTACCGGACTCACTGGCCCACACCTGGGCTAACCGCGGTTACTATGGCTCCGTGAGCCATGATGTAAAAGCAACCTATGTGCTCTATCTCGGCTGGTTTGACGGCAACCCGGCAACGCTGGATGAACTGCCGCCGGAAGAATCTGCGAAGAAATTTGTTGACTACATGGGCGGTGCGGACGCCATTTTGCAGAAAGCAAAAGCCGACTATGACCAGGGTAACTACCGTTGGGTAGCTCAGGTGGTGAGCAAAGTGGTGTTTGCCGATCCGAATAACCAGGCCGCGCGTAATCTGGAAGCGGATGCGCTGGAGCAATTGGGATATCAGGCTGAATCCGGCCCGTGGCGTAACTTCTATCTGACCGGGGCGCAAGAGCTGCGTAACGGCGTAGTCAAAGGCCCAACCCCGAATACCGCCAGCCCGGATACCGTTCGCGCCATGACGCCGGAAATGTTCTTCGATTATCTGGCGGTGCATATCAACGGACAAAAAGCGGGCGATGCGAAGTCGGTGTTTAACATCGATCTGGGTAGCGACGGTGGTAAATACAAACTTGAGCTGGAGAATGGCGTACTGAACCATACCGCCAATGCCGAGGCAAAAGACGCCGACGCCACCGTCACGCTGAATCGCGACACGCTGAACAAAATCATCCTCAAGGAAGTGACGCTAAAACAGGCGCAAGACAGCGGTGATGTGAAGATAACCGGTGACGGCGCCAAGCTTGATGCCATGCTCGGCTATATGGATAAGTTCGAATTCTGGTTCAACATCGTTACGCCGTAATCACAACGAAAATGGGCGGATTATCCGCCCGTTTTTTCTTACATACTGTAGCCGGGTTTTTTAATCAACTTTGCCATCTGCGGCGCTATTTCCGCATCCCACACGCCCTGCCACGCCTCGGGCTCAATTTCATTGAGCGCCACGCTCACGGAACTGTCTTTGCTTTGCAAATGACGAATAATGACCTCGGTAATATCCGCCGCCAGCGCATTTTTTTGTTCGTCGGTAAGGGAGCGGGGAAAACATTTAATATCAACGTGCGGCATAGCAGATTCCTTAATGTTTTGGGATGCAGGTAACTTATGCGGACTCTCGTTCAACCAGGTGAAATCCGACATCAATAATATCGTCTTCACGCGGGATTTGTTCGATACGATCGGCAAGCAGAGAGGCGGCACGTTGTCCAATGGCCCGTCGGTCGACGCTGACGGTGGTGATGGCTGGTCGGTTACTGGCAGCAAAATCGAGATCGCCAAAACCGATAACCGCTAACTCCTGCGGCACGCGTAGACCACGACTTTCGGCTTCCATGATCGCCCCCTGGGCTAGCGTATCTGAGCTACAGACAATGACATCAAAAGCGCCTTCAGCCAATAGTTGAGCTAATCCGCTGCGCCCCAATGCCAGAGAGGCCGGTAGCGGGACATCCACCTGAGCCTCAGCGGCAATACCATGACGACTCAGCGCATCGCACAGTCCTTGTTTACGCTGGCCTGCCCGACGATCGGCTGTCCATAGCAAGCCAGGACGGCGATAGCCTTTTTCCAGCAAATAATCTGCCACCGCCATCCCGACTTTTTCATGCGAAAATCCGACCAGCATATCAATAGGTGTTGGCGTTAAATCCCAGATCTCCACGACCGGAATGGCTGCATTAAGAATCACCTTTTTCAGTTCGGCGGTATGATGAATGCCGGTGAGCAGTACGCCATCCGGGCGGCGAGAAAGCAGTGTCGCCACCAGCTCAGCCTCTGTTTGCGGCGTATAACCCGACACGCAGAGTAAGATGTGGTATCCGCGTTCAGCCAGTTCATCGCTCAATGACTGGATGGTATCGACAAACATATTGTTGTTAATTTGCGGGACCACCACGGCGATAAGCTTACTGCGTCGTGACGCCAGTCCGCCGGCCAGCGCGTTGGGAATATAGCCGGTGGTGCGTACCGCTTGCATTACTTTTTCCACCGTTTTCGGGCGCACCAACTGCGGGGTATTCAACGCCCTGCTCACCGTCATGGGTGACAATCCCGCGGTACGGGCAACATCTTCCAGCGTGGGGGCGCGCGGAGGTCTGGAGTTTTTCACTGTCGATGCCCTTGTCAAAAATCGCCGATGTATCCTGGCATTATTCATCATGATTTGGGCTATTGCCAGCGTCGCTCGGTGATAATGCAGGGAAAACAGCAGCTTAGTTAATTATCGCCGCTCAAAATGATAGCGCAATCACAACGATTTGTGCATTTCTCCATAAAGTATTGGAATGTGACGTCGTTTATAATTTACCACCCTTTTCTCTCAGTATTTGTGAGCAATTGTTCAAATCGCAGTCAATTCACTGGCACAGTGATTGCGCTAACATTAAAAATGATAGCGCAATCATTTGTTATCACCAGGAGAGAACATTATGTCTTTAAGTGCCAATTCTGATGCCGTGACCTATGCCAAATCGGCCAATGCAAAAACCGCGGCAGAAACCGGCGATCGGATCGAATGGGTTAAGCTATCCCTCGCTTTCCTTCCCCTGGCAACACCAGTAAGCGATGCCAAAGTGCTGACCGGTCGTCAGAAACCTCTAACCGAAGTCGCCATTATCATCGCCGAGATCCGCAGCCGTGACGGGTTTGAAGGCGTTGGATTCAGTTACTCAAAGCGGGCTGGCGGTCAGGGGATCTATGCGCATGCCAAAGAAATTGCCGATAACCTGTTAGGCGAAGACCCAAACGATATCGACAAGATCTACACCAAGCTGCTGTGGGCTGGCGCCTCCGTGGGACGTAGCGGCATGGCGGTTCAGGCAATCTCCCCTATCGATATCGCCTTGTGGGATATGAAGGCCAAGCGTGCAGGGTTGCCGCTGGCAAAACTGCTGGGTTCGCATCGGGACTCCGTGCAGTGCTACAACACCTCCGGTGGATTCCTGCATACCCCGCTGAATCAGGTGCTTAAAAACGTGGTTATTTCCCGTGAAAACGGCATTGGCGGTATCAAGCTCAAGGTTGGTCAACCAAACTGCGCTGAGGATATTCGTCGCTTAACCGCGGTGCGTGAAGCGCTGGGTGATGACTTCCCGCTGATGGTCGATGCCAATCAGCAGTGGGACCGGGAAACCGCCATCCGTATGGGACGTAAAATGGAGCAGTTCAATCTGATCTGGATTGAAGAGCCTCTGGACGCCTACGACGTTGAAGGTCACGCCCAACTGGCCGCCGCGCTTGACACCCCGATTGCCACCGGTGAAATGTTGACCAGCTTCCGCGAACATGAACAGTTGATCCTCGGAAATGCCAGCGATTATGTGCAGCCCGATGCTCCGCGTGTGGGGGGAATTTCACCGTTCCTGAAAATTATGGACCTGGCGGCGAAACACGGACGCAAACTGGCTCCGCACTTCGCCATGGAAGTTCACCTGCATCTGTCCGCAGCGTATCCCCTTGAGCCATGGCTGGAACATTTTGAATGGCTGAACCCGTTATTTAATGAACAGCTTGAGTTGCGTGATGGCCGGATGTGGGTTTCCGACCGTCATGGCCTGGGGTTTAGCATCAGCGAGCAGACGCGCCGCTGGACACAATTGACCTGCGAGTTTGGTAAACGTCCTTAATTTATTTGGCGGGTAAGTAATACCCGCCCTCTTCCCTACGGAAACGCTCTCAACCTTATGAAAGGAGTGGGTGATGAACACAATAATAAAGCGTACAAAAGTGCGTTACGGCATTCTGATATTTCTGTTTCTTGCTACCGTATTTAATTACGCCGATCGCGCGACATTATCCGTCGTGGCTCCGATTATGAGCAAAGAATTAGGTTTTGATCCTGAAGCCATGGGGCTGGCCTTTTCTGCCTTCGGTATTTCTTATGTCATTATGCAACTGCCCGGCGGCTGGCTCCTGGATCGCTATGGTTCTCGTCTGGTATACGGCTGCGCATTGATTGGCTGGTCGCTGGTAACGATGTTTCAGGGCACCATTTATCTGTACGCCAGCCCACTTGTCGTATTGATTATCTTACGACTACTGATGGGGGCGATTGAAGCTCCAGCCTTTCCGGCCAACAGCCGATTAAGCGTGCAGTGGTTTCCTAATAACGAACGGGGCTTTGTTACCTCTGTCTATCAGGCCGCACAATATATCTCGTTAGGGATTATTACGCCGTTAATGACGATTATTTTGCATAATCTAAGTTGGCACTTTGTTTTTTATTACATTGGGGCGATTGGCGTTATTCTTGGCATTTTCTGGCTGGTGAAGGTCAGAGACCCTATGCATCACCCGAAGGTAAACCAGCAGGAAATTGACTATATCAGGGAAGGCGGTGGCGAACCGTCGCTGGGTAATAAAAAAGAGCCACAGAAAATTACCTTTGCGCAAATCAAAAGCGTCTGCGTCAACCGCATGATGATTGGCGTTTATATTGGACAGTTCTGCGTGACGTCAATCACCTGGTTTTTCCTGACCTGGTTTCCTACCTATCTGTATCAGGCTAAAGGCATGTCGATCCTTAAAGTGGGATTTGTCGCCAGTATCCCTGCCATTGCCGGTTTTATCGGTGGATTGTTGGGCGGCGTTTTCTCCGACTGGCTTTTAAAACGCGGCTACAGCCTGACAATTGCCCGTAAGCTGCCGGTTATCTGTGGGATGTTGCTTTCCTGCGTCATCGTTATCGCGAATTACACATCGTCAGAATTTGTGGTTATCGCCGCGATGAGTCTGGCGTTCTTCGCCAAAGGCTTTGGCAATCTGGGATGGTGCGTTCTCAGCGATACCTCACCAAAAGAAGTGCTTGGCATTGCAGGAGGCGTATTCAATATGTGCGGCAATATGGCCAGTATCATCACACCACTGGTGATCGGCGTCATTCTGGCGAATACCCAGTCCTTTGATTACGCCATCCTGTATGTCGGCTCGATGGGGCTGATCGGCCTGGTTTCCTATCTGTTTATCGTGGGTCCGTTGGATCGTATTACGCTCACCCCTTCTGTTGCGTAATTTAAACTTATGGCGATAGTCCGCCCGCTGTTCCGGGAATTGCACTCCTGCGGAACAGCGTTTTTTTTATTTAAATAATCTTATTGTTTTTCAGTACAGTACGCAGCCGTGGGTGCTGACAAACCGCATCGGCGATAGCGCTAATATTCGGCGTGTTGTCCTGAAACCAGTCATGACCCGGTCCCCAGGTGCGCATAACGGCAATATAAACGTCCAGCAGCGTTAACTGCTCCCCGAACGCGTACGGCTCGGCGCTTAGCTGGTCGTTCAGCCATATATAAAGCGATTTACGGTACTCAATACCGTTCTTTTTCAACTGCGCCGGGGCGTCCGGTGCCCAGCGTTGTGGGTAATCGGCATAGGTAAACGTGGGATAGACATTTGCCACCAGCCATATCAACAGACGCTGAAACTGCTGGCGTTCGGCGTGCCCAACGGGTGGTGAAAGTGCTGGACAACGATCGAGGATCATCAGCGCGATCGCCGCCGTTTCCGTCATCACGCTGCCATTTTCCAGTATCAGTGTGGGCACCTGGCATAGCGGATTCATTGTTTTAAGCAACTCCCGCGAAGGACCATCGCTGTCAAAACCGTCCACATCAATAAAGCGGTAAGGGATATCCGCCAGTGTGAGCATCACTTCACTGATGGCCGATCCCCAGCCCGGTACCCCATAGACCTTAATCATGCTGCACCCCACAAAGTTAAAACCCTAAGTGTAGAGCAGCATTCGACATCCTATGCAGACATGCCCATCTTTCCCTGAAACTCACAGCACTTTCGACAAGAACTGCTGGGTACGTGTGTGGCGTGGATGATTCAACACCTGCTCGCTGCTGCCCTGCTCGACGATTTTGCCATCGACCATAAACACCACCTGATCCGCGACTTCCCGGGCGAAGCCAATCTCGTGCGTCACCACAACCAACGTGGTTCCCGACTGTGCCAGTGCTTTAATGACATCCAGCACTTCACCGACCAGTTCAGGATCCAGCGCAGATGTCGGTTCATCAAACAGCATAACGCGCGGATTTAGCGCCAGCGCACGGGCAATAGCGATCCGCTGCTGCTGACCGCCGGACAGATGTCGCGACCAGGCATCGGCTTTATTCCGCAGTCCTACCGCATCAAGCAGAGTTAATGCTCGCTCGGTGGCGGCTTTTCGCGATGCCAGACCGTGCGCAATGGGCGCTTCAATCAAATTCTCCAGCACGGTTAAGTGCGGGAACAGATTAAAATTCTGGAACACATAGCCGACGTTAACGCGCTGGCGCAAAATTTCCGCCTCTTTCAGCTCATACAGCGTGTCTCCCTGCCGACGATAGCCAATGTAATCACCATCGATTTGAATAAATCCCTCATCGACGCGTTCCAGATGGTTGATGGTCCGCAGGAGTGTGGATTTCCCTGAACCGGACGGCCCGAGAATGACCGTTACCGTACCAGGAGGGATCTCCAGCGACACATTATCCAATGCTTTGTGGCGGCCAAAGTATTTGCTGACGCCGGTAATGGAAATATGGCCTTCAGGCGAGTGGGACATGGACGGTCTCCTGCTGTGGATGTTGACGACTGCGTTTTTCTGCACGACTCACTCGGGCAGTATTGATGGCTGAACGTCGTTCGCTGCGCGCCAGCGCGCGTTCGACCAGGTGCTGAATTAGCGACAAAACGCTGGTGATCACCAGATACCATACCGCGCCCACCATCAGCAGCGGGATCACTTCCTGCGTGCGGTTGTAGATCATCTGGATGGTATAGAACAGCTCCGGCATTGCCAGCACGTATACCATCGCTGTCCCTTTCGCCAGACTGATGATTTCATTGAAGCCAGCAGGCAAAATGGTGCGCAGCGCCTGCGGCAGAATAATCCGCAGCGTACGTCGCCATGCCGGTAAACCCAGCGCTGCCGCTGCCTCATACTGACCGTGATCGACCCCTAAAAATCCACCCCGAATAATTTCAGCGGTATAGGCGCTTTGCACCAGTGTCAGGCCAATCACCGCAGTGGAAAACTGGCCGAGCACATTGATGGTCTCAAAACTTCCCCACTGAATGGGCGTAAACGGAATACCAATCGCCAGCGTGTCGTACAGATAGGAGAAGTTGTATAAAACGATCAGCACCACAATCAGCGGTAACGAACGAAACAGCCAGATGTATCCCCATGCCAGAAAGTTCAACAGCCAGGAAGATGAAAGCCGTGCCAGCGCCAACAGACCGCCGATAAGAATACTCAACAGCGTCCCGATAAGCGTCAGTAACAGCGTTTGCCCGAGGCCGGACAAGATAACCGGATCAAAGAACCAGCGGGCAAACACGCCCCATTCCCAGCGCGGATTAAACGCCACAGACTGGATAATCACCGCCAGAACAAACAAAGCAATGACCGCGCCAACGGTGCGCATGGGATAACGCGCCGGTACGACTTTAATGCTATCCGTCGTTTTCATCTTCTCTCCTCAGGCGATTCTGGCCTGACCGGCGATAGTTAACAGTTTGGTAAAGCGCAGCCGGCCATCAAACGGCGGCAGGCTGTACTCTTCGGGATCGCGCGTCGTATCAAATTGCGGATCGTAGCCCTGACTTAAGTAAAGCCGGACGGCTTCCGGCTGGCGAAATCCCGTGGTCAGATAAATCCGGCTGTAGCCCGCGAGCAGCGCCCGGCGTTCCAGCTCCTGCACCACACGCGCCGCCAACCCCTGCTGACGCAGGCTGCTTTTCGTCCAGATCCGCTTAATCTCAGCGGTGTCCTTGTCGTAAGGTTTGTAAGCTCCGGTGGCGATAATCTCACCGCGGCGCTCCAGTACCACGAAAAGTCCCTGAGGCGCCAGATACCATTCCGTCAGTTCTACTTCAGCGTCGCGAGAAAAATAATCGCCATAGCGGGCGGCATATTCACCGAACAGACCGTTCAAAATGGGCTGCAGTTCGCTGGCTTCAGGTGAGACCACGCGAAATTTATCGCTCACGATGACCTCCTTAGTCGCCTAAACCGGCCGGGTTTATTTCAGATTGCGGAATACGTTCCACCCCTTCACCCCAGCGATTCAGCACCTTGTCATAGTCGCCGTTGCCAATGACCCCGTTGAGGGCAGTTTGTACTGGCAAAACCAGACCGCTGTCCTTTTTCAGCGTCACGGCAATATGCGCCGCTTTTGGCCAACCGCCATCAACGCTACCCACTAATTGTGTTTTACCGTTGAGCGCGGCTTTCCACGCGCCAATAACGTTGGGCCCGAAGTAGGCATCGGCACGGCCCGACTGCAGTGCCAGGGTTTGCGCGGCATCGTCTTTGGTATACACCGGCGTAAACGGCTGCAACCCTTTCTTCACGTTCTCATCGTTCCAGGCGAGCAGGATGGCTTCCTGGTTCGTCCCCGAACCGACGATGATGCGCAGACCGGCGATATCTTCCGCCTGATCGATTTTCTTCAGCTTGCTGCCGGTTTTGACATAAAAGCCAAGAGAGTCTTTCCGGTACGTCGCGAAATCGAATTTCTCTTTGCGCGCTTTGGTGACGGTAATATTGCTGATCGCGGCATCGTATTTGCCGGAAGTGACGCCCAGCGGCCAGTCTTCCCATGACGTGGGTACAACGTTGAGCTCCAGCCCCAGACTGTCTGCCACCAGACGCGCGATGTCCGCCTCGCTGCCGATCAGTGTTTTATTGTCATCGGCAAAGACGGTCAGCGGCGGCTGGCTGAGCCCGGCAATCGCCACGGTGAATTTGCCCGGTACGGCCAGGTGCAGGTTTGCTGGCAACTGTGCAATCGCCTGCGGATTTTTTACCGTATTAATCGGCGCTTTATTCGCTTCCAGGCTTACGCCCGTGCCGTTGATCGTTACCTCATTTGCCCAGACGGTAGCGCTGAAAGCCAGTGACAGCGCGAGGAATACTGATTTTTTCTGCATAGCGTTTTCTCTTATTGTGTGAATTGATTTGCAGGTGTCGCTAATCCCAGACTTGCGCGCAGGGTCGTACCGGGATATTCATGGCGGAACAGGCCGCGCGCCTGAAGCTCGGGGACAACCTGTTCGACAAACCGCGGGAAGGTATCCGGCGTTCCGCCCTGGATGATAAAACCGTCAGCGGCTTTTTCGTCGAACCACTGCTGCAGACCGTCGGCAACCTGTTGCGGCGTGCCGCTGAAGCGCGGACGTGGGCTGGCCGCCTCCAGTGCAACCTGGCGGAGAGTTAAGCCACGCTCACGCGCAGTGCGTTTGATCTCATCAGTCGTACTGCGAAAGCTGTTTTGCCCGAGAGAGCCCAGATCCGGGAACGGTGCATCCAGCGGATATTGGGTAAAATCATGATGTTCAAAGTAGCGACCAAGGTAGTTCAGTGCGTCGGTAATAGAGACCAGCGCAGCGGTAGTCTGATACTGCTGCTCAACGTCTTCCGCGCTGTCGCCAACAATAACGCTAACGCCCTGGAATATATGCAGTTGATCGGGATGTCGTCCGGCGTTTTCCAGCTGGCTTTTTACATCCTGATAGAACGCTTTCGCCTCTGCCAGCGACTCCTGATGGGTAAAAATGGCATCAGCATGCTCCGCCGCTAATTTCTTGCCATCTGCTGAAGCGCCCGCCTGAAATATAATCGGACGGCCTTGTGGCGTACGCCCAATATTTAATGGCCCAGCGACCTGGAAATAATCTCCATGATGGTTAAGCGTGTGCAGTTTTTGCGGATTAAAAAATTCCCCGCTTGTTTTATTACGGGTAAAAGCATCGTCTTCCCAGGAATCCCACAATCCTTTCACTACCTTTAAATATTCATCGGCAATACGATAACGCTGAGCATGCTCTGGATGCTGAGCACGGGAATAGTTTTTTGCCGATCCTTCCAGAGGCGACGTAACCACGTTCCATCCTGCGCGCCCCTGACTGAGGTGGTCCAGACTGGCGAACTGCCGTGCGGTCGTAAACGGCTCGCTGTATGAGGTGGACACCGTGCCAACCAGCCCCAGATTCTGGGTGATGCTGGCCAAAGCGGATAATACCGTTAACGGCTCAAAACGATTTAAAAAGTGCGGGATTGATTTTTCATTAATATACAGACCATCGGCGACAAAAATAAAATCCAGCTTCCCTTTTTCCGCAATAAGCGCTGTCTCTTTGACAAAATCAAAATTAATACTGGCATCGGCCTGAGCCGCTGGATGACGCCATGCGGACATATTTCCCGATGCGCCATGCAGAATAGTGCCGAGCCGTAGTTGCCGATTTTCAGCCATAATACCCCCTACCCAACAGGTAAACTTAAAGATGTGCGAATGCCGTTTTTGCTAACTGCGCAAAATAATGCGCGGCAGGTTCAATTAAACGCTCGTCCGGTTTGAATCCCGGGTGATGTAATCCGTATTCACTGGCGCTGCCAATACTGACGAATGCGCCTGGCGTATTTTGCAGGTAGACGGCAAAATCCTCCCCGCCCATATGCAGATCGGCATGGTGGGTGGTATAACCTGACTGTTTCGCCACCGCGGTGGCAATACCGGCCCAACGATCATCATTTACCAACGCGGTCGGTCCCGCATGCCAGATTACGTCGATTTGTGCGCCAAAGGCGTGAGCAAATCCGGCAGCGATGTCATTAACTCGGGCCTTAACCTGCTGCTGTACCTGGGTTCTGTGCGTTCTGAGCGTCCCTTCCAGCTCAACGGACTCTGGTAATACGTTCCATGTATTTCCTCCCTGAATACGGGTTACGCTTAGCACGACTGAATCCAGCGTGTTAACGTCGCGACTGGCAACGCTTTGCAACACCGTTACCAGTTGGCTGGCGAGCAGGATGGCATCTTTGCCTTCATGCGGACGCGCCGCATGTGCACCTTTGCCATTAATGCGCAGTACGAAGCGGTCGACATTGGCATAAAATGCGCCGCCGCGTGTGGCAAATTCGCCCACCGGTAAACCCGGCTCATTGTGCATACCAAAAATAGCCGCTACGTTTTGTAGCGCACCAGCGCGGATCAGCGTTTTTGCGCCACCGAAACTCTCTTCAGCTGGCTGAAATAAAATACGTACTCGCCCCGGTAGGTATGTTTCCTGCTGTTTAAGCAGCAGCGCAGCGCCAAGCATGACGCTGCTGTGAACATCGTGCCCGCAGGCATGCATCACACCCGGCGTGAGGGAGCGAAACGGAACATCGGCACTTTCTTCAATTGGTAGCGCATCGATATCCGCGCGCAGCGCGATGATATCTTCTCCCTGGCCGATTTCCGCGACCAGACCGGTTTTCAACTCAAACGGCAAAATGTCGACGTCCGCTGCGCGCAACCAGGCGTGAATGCGCGCCGTGGTTGCTTCCTCCTGCAGGGAAAGCTCCGGATGCTGATGTAATTCACGACGCCAGTCGATAAGCGTTGAGCCGAGGGTCATCAGAGCACCTCCACGGCGTTATGGGCTTGCGCCAACAAACGCAGCGATGTCAGACGCGCGTGCCCTTCCGCCACTGGCGTGTCGATAATGAACTCGTCAATACCAAATTGCGTATGCAGAGCATTCAACTTTGCCATCACTTCCTGAGCGGTGCCGTGTAACAACGCCAGCTCACGACGCGCTATTTTGCGTGGGGGACTGCCAGCCTGTGCGGCAAATGCCAGCGCCTGTTCTTCGCTGGCTACTGTGACACGTTGACCATCTTCCAGTTCTACGCCCCAGATTTGTACGTTTTCCGCCAGTTGCGCAGCGGTGTCGTGACTGTCCGCCACAATCACCTGGACGGCGACTATCGTCGGGCATGTGCTGTGGGCCTGCCAGAAAGACAAAACGTCATGCAATAACGCTCTGTCACCGTTAAGGTGCGCAGCGAAGATAAAATTCCAGTCGGATTGCGCTGCTAATTGAGCGCTTTGCACACTGGCTCCCAGCACAAATCCTTCCGGCGGTAACGGTGGAATTGGCGTTGGGAATACCGTCACCCCACTTTCCGTTCCACTCAGCACCAGCCAGTCGTTAAGCTGGGAAAGCTGGTCAGCAAAACTGCCTTTTTCATCCTGATGTAGTCCCTGCTGTAACGCCTGGGTCGAAAGCGGTAAGCCGCCAGGGGCTTTCCCTACGCCGAGATCGACACGTCCAGGGGCCAGTGATGCCAGAAGATTGAAGTTTTCCGCCACTTTGTACGGGCTGTAATGTTGCAACATCACGCCGCCGGAACCTACGCGGATACGCTGGGTTTGCCCGAGGATCCAGGCGATCACCAACTCCGGCGATGGACTGGCCAGCTGTGGCGTATTATGGTGTTCCGCGATCCAGAAACGATGGTATCCCCACTCTTCTGCCAGTTGCGCCAGACGCAACGTCCGGTCAAGCGCCATCGCGGCGGTTTCACCTTCCCCGATGGGGCTTTTATCCAGAATACTCAGGCGATATGACATGTTACGGGCCTATGCTTGTTAACATGTCTTTATTATTAATTTATTGAATAACCATACAGAAACATTTAATTCACATTTGTTCAGCTAAAAAGTAGATAACCAACCCTGTTGCCATCAGGGATAATACCAGGGGCTTGTTTTACTGGTCGGAACACTCAGCGGAACAAATCCGGACTTTATGGCCTACAAAATATAATAGGGTTACTGGTTTCACAGAAATAGCATCAAAATAATTTCATACCAGTTTTCTTTTTACGAAAACGTTTTTTAGCGCGATTTACGTTAAGTCAGGTTAAACGACTTGCAACGTTATGCGGTTGTATTAAATGTTTCACTTTTATGACGCTGAATGAATAGTTCACCTGGTTTTTTTAAATTTAAATACTTCCACAGCAATGATGATTAGTAGAGAATGCAGCGTTTCTTATTAAAACGGTTTAAAACAGCTTTTTAATATCCCCCGATTTTATTGCGGGGATTTTTGTATGGATTATACATACCATCATGGGGCCTCTATGAAAAGTAACATGCCCGTTACACAAATTGAGCACACACTTAACGGCAAAGCGACGCTGCTTTCAACGACGGATAAAGAAAGTCATATTACCTACGCCAACTCTGCTTTTATTGATGCCAGTGGATTTGACGAACATCAGTTAATGGGCGAACCGCATAATATTATTCGCCATCCCGACATGCCTCCGGCTGCTTTCGCCGATATGTGGTACACGCTACAGCAGGGAGACAGCTGGACAGGGATGGTGAAAAATCGCCGGCAGAATGGCGACCATTACTGGGTTCGCGCCAACGTTACGCCGGTCTGGCACAATGAAAAGCTCACTGGCTACATCTCGGTGCGTACCGTTCCTTCGCGCGATGAAATAACTCAAAGCGAAAGCTTATATCAAAAAATTAATAATCAGCAGCTTAAAGGATTTCAACTTTTTAAGGGCATTATGATTCGTCGCGGCATATTGTCATGGGCATCAATGTTTAAATGGTTGAGTATTAGTCAGCGCGTCAATTATTCTTTAGGGGTAATCTCCCTGTTCTCTTTGTTATTTATCTTCGCCCCTGTCAATCCATTTATTCAGGCGGGTGGATTGTTGTTCTTATTTCTAATGCTTGCTATTTACCTTAAGTATCAAATTTGTCAGCCAGTTAATACGCTACTGACGCAAATGAAGAAAGTGGTATCGGGGCGAAAACCTGATAACTGTCATTTAAATCGGGTGGATGAGATCGGAATGCTGATGCGTCTGGTTAATCAATCCGGGCTTAATCTGAATTCTCTGGTCGATGACGTCAGTAAGCAAATAACCGGTATTCGCGCTATCAGTCAGCGGGTATCAAAAGAAGGTACAGCGCTGCATAAGCGTTCAGAAGAAACCTCTGCCGACCTGCAACAAACGGCTGCAGCCATCGAAGAAATTGGCAGTGCGGTACAGCAAACCGCTGAAACCGCGGCACATACTATGACTATGGCCGATAAAACCAGCGCCAACGCAGCAGAAGGTGGCGATATCATGAAACAAACTATCGCCATGATGCAGGCGATATCGCGTGACAATGGACAGATCGTCGACATCATTGGCGTTATCGACAGCATCGCCTTTCAGACCAATATTCTGGCGCTCAATGCCGCGGTTGAGGCCGCACGAGCCGGGGAATCAGGGCGCGGCTTCGCCGTTGTCGCGGCAGAAGTTCGCAATCTGGCGCAGCACTCGGCGTCGGCGGCAAAAGAGATTAAACAGCTTATTGAGAAGAATGTCGCTAACGTTAACAGCGGCGTCAAAATGGTGGAGCAAACGGAAACGCATCTCACCGGGATGATTGGCGATGTAATGCAGATGTCGATGATGATCAAAGACATTAGTCTGGCCACGCGCGAGCAAACCCAGGCGCTGGATCTGATTAACGATTCGATTTCACGCGTTGGCGCCATGACACACAATAATGCCGAGATGGTGGAGCGCGTCACCGACGCTACCGCCGATCTGACCCAGCGTTCATCGCGCTTACAGCAGGCCGTTCAGGTCTTTGGCGTATCAGCATAACGTTGCAGCGCTTATCGGGTAAATGTCTCGATAAGCGCACGCCTCTCCATGTATTAACACCCTTCTCTTTTATTGGCTGAATCGAGGCCACACCGCACCAGCTGTGGCTGCATAAAAATGCTGAATTCTTGTTATCGGGGCTTTGCGGAACCGATCAATTGAATGTAGGATGCTCGGCCGGCCGTTTTACTCCGTAACACCATGAAGGGTAAGGCTGTTTTCGCCGCAACTGGTGCGGCAAAAAGGATTTTGTATTTTGTCAGGTCAACAGGAATCGTAATGAACACAAACAACACGCAAGCCGCGGAGCAACATGCGGCGAAACGACGCTGGTTGAATGCCCACGAAGAGGGGTATCACAAAGCGATGGGCAATCGACAGGTACAAATGATCGCCATTGGTGGCGCAATTGGTACCGGGCTGTTTTTAGGCGCTGGCGCACGCTTGCAGATGGCCGGCCCCGCTCTGGCGCTGGTCTATCTGGTGTGTGGTATTTTTTCGTTCTTTATACTGCGCGCGCTCGGCGAGCTGGTTTTACATCGCCCTTCCAGCGGCAGTTTTGTCTCCTACGCCCGCGAGTTTCTCGGCGAAAAGGCCGCCTACGTGGCGGGCTGGATGTACTTCATCAACTGGGCAATGACCGGTATTGTCGATATCACCGCGGTGGCGTTGTATATGCACTACTGGGGCGCCTTTGGTGATGTACCGCAATGGGTGTTCGCTCTCGGCGCGCTGGCCATTGTCGGCACCATGAACATGATCGGCGTGAAATGGTTCGCAGAGATGGAGTTTTGGTTTGCGTTGGTGAAAGTGCTGGCAATTGTCATTTTCCTTGTAGTGGG
Source organism: Citrobacter europaeus (assembly GCA_020099315.1). Taxonomy (NCBI): domain Bacteria; kingdom Pseudomonadati; phylum Pseudomonadota; class Gammaproteobacteria; order Enterobacterales; family Enterobacteriaceae; genus Citrobacter; species Citrobacter europaeus. The sequence goes on along the minus strand of CP083650.1, from coordinate 2,341,065 downwards.
TACCGTCTTTTTAGGCACCGGAAAACCGCTGGACGGTAACGCCACGGGTTTTCATTTGATTACCGACAACGGCGGATTCTTCCCGCATGGCCTGCTGCCTGCGTTAGTTCTGGTACAGGGTGTGGTTTTCGCATTCGCCTCTATTGAACTGGTGGGTACAGCCGCCGGTGAGTGCAAAGATCCGCAAACGATGGTGCCGAAAGCGATCAATAGCGTCATCTGGCGTATTGGTCTGTTCTATGTGGGTTCTGTCGTACTGCTGGTTCTGTTATTGCCATGGAACGCCTATCAGGCGGGGCAAAGTCCGTTTGTTACTTTCTTTTCCAAACTGGGCGTGCCGTACATTGGCAGTATCATGAATATTGTGGTGCTCACCGCGGCGCTTTCCAGCCTTAATTCAGGGTTGTACTGCACCGGACGTATTTTACGTTCCATGTCGATGGGCGGATCGGCGCCGAAATTTATGGCTAAAATGAGTCGTCAACAGGTGCCCTGGGCTGGGATCCTCGCCACGCTGGTCGTGTATGTCGTCGGTGTTTTCCTGAACTATCTGGTGCCGTCGCAGGTATTTGAGATCGTGTTGAACTTCGCGTCATTAGGCATTATTGCGTCATGGGGATTTATCATGGTCTGTCAGATGCGTCTGCGCCGGGCCATAAAAGAAGGCAAAACGGCAGACGTCAGCTTTAAACTGCCGGGCGCGCCATTTACCTCCTGGTTAACGCTGCTGTTCCTGCTGAGCGTTCTGGTGCTGATGGCGTTTGATTATCCGAACGGCACCTATACCATCGCCTCATTACCGCTGATTGCTATCCTGCTGGTTGCGGGCTGGTTCGGCGTTCGTAAACGCGTTGCAGAAATCCACCGCACCGCGCCATAACGGCAGAAGGCCTGACAGGTTACCCCTTCAGGCCTTCTTTTTTAGTTCGCTTCAATCAACTGCGCAACGTCGTTGCTGTTAATTTCCCGCGCATTCCCATCCTGATCGGTATAGCTGGTCATTCCCGTGTCTTTATCCAGTTTTGGCTTACCCTGGGTGGTGATGGTTTGTCCGCTTTTCGTCGTCATGACGTAATCGGTGGTGCATCCTGCCAGGGTAAACAGCATCACGCCTGCACACAGACAGATAAGTGGCTTTTTCATGGTATTCCTGCGTTATTCAGTTAGCCGTTGAGGGCGTAGTGTAAGTCCCTGAAGTGGGTGAGGCTACTGGCGGGGTGTAACGAGGCGTATCGTGGGGTTTAGAGAAATGACAGGAGGGGTTTCCCCCTCCATTTATATTACAGCGCAATACGAATAACATCGTCCGGCTGAGTGGCTTCCTGCTCGCGAGTGGATTTTTGTTTCACGCTGACGTACAGGGTTTTACCATCGGCGGAGAGCGCCAGGCTGTTCGGGAATGTTGGGGTCTCGAACGTTTTAACGACTTTATAGCTTTTCGCGTCGATCACGCTCACTTTGCCGGCCTGACGATGGGTCACGTAGGCTTCATTACGTGCCGGGTTAAACAGTACGGCCAGGGATTCTGGCGCAGCGACTTTTGCCAGAACGTTGCCATTACGGGTGTCGATGACCAGCACTTCCGCCCCTTTAGAGTCGGTGACAAAGGCGCGGTTGCCCGCGGTGTCCAGGCTCAGGTTGATGAAGAAATGCTCTTTTCCATCATCCAGCAGCTTTTTACGGCTGAGAATTTTGTTGGTGGTAGTATCGACGGTGATGAATTCACCGTCCGCATTGGCGGTGTACAGGCGCTTAGCTTTACTGTCGACAGCCAGAGCGGTGCTCATTTTGCCGGTATTTTGAATGGTGTCCTTCAGTTTAATAGCATCACCGTCCACAACCCAAATCACGCTCTCTTTACCAATACCGCTAATGTATACGGTGTTGGTAGCATCATCGGCGACCAGTTCACGCGGCTGCAGCGGGCGAACATCTTCAGAACGCTTACGCGCATCAAGTACCAGGCGTCCTTTCACCGCGCCGGTTTTGGCATCCATCGCCGTTACCGCGCTGTTTACCGTGTTGCCGAACCACAGCGTTTGCGTGGCGTTGTTGATGGTGGCGCCGAACGGTTTGAGATCGTTATGAATAACCTGAGTCACTTCGAGGGTGACCGGGTCAAGACGATAAACCACCCCGCCGGTATCCAGTTTGCGGCTCTGTGAGGTCGCCAGCCACAGTGCGTTCTCTTGCTGGCTGTATGCCATTTCATAGGCACCTTTGCCCACGGCTTTGCGCAGCAGTTCTTCTGCAGCCTGCGTAGTAAAAGATGATGCAACGAGCAGTGAACCTAACAGTAAAGAACCACGCAGACGCGGTGAAAACAGATGACGTAAAGACATGACGACTCCCTTTGATAAATTCGTTTGTTACTGCTTCACATAGCTTCAATGAGCAAAATCATGGTTTTGCTTTTTTTGGAATGAGAATAGTAATCATTATTCATCGCAAAGTGGAGCACTTCTTCACATATTGACTACAATCGTTTTCATTGCCCGAAAAATTACCGCAATTACGCAGCGCTAAAATTCATCTTTTATAAAAAAATTCACATGCTTACCGTTCGTTTTTCAACGTAAGCATCATAACTGGCCTTATTCATGACGATTTTTTCAGCCCGCTATACTGTTGTTCCTGTTTCTTTATTGCCTGCCTTCTTCTCGCCTTTTGCCTTGGCAGAAAGTGAGATAAACGATCAAACGCTGATCGTGAGTGCGACGCCACAGTCCTTTTCTGAGCTGGATACTCCTGCTGCCGTCAGCGTTGTTGACGGGGAGGATATGCGTCTGGCAACGCCGCGCATTAACTTGTCTGAATCCCTGACCAGCGTCCCGGGGCTACAGGTACAAAACCGACAGAATTACGCCCAGGACCTCCAGCTATCGATTCGTGGATTTGGTTCGCGAACCACTTATGGTATCCGCGGTATTCGTTTGTACGTCGATGGTATTCCAGCAACCATGCCGGATGGACAGGGTCAAACATCCAATATCGACATTAGCAGCGTACAAAATATTGAGGTTTTACGCGGCCCCTTCTCTGCTCTGTATGGCAATGCGTCCGGCGGAGTGATGAATGTCAGTACTGAAACGGGACATGAGCCGCCAACCATTGAAGCCAGTAGTTATTACGGCAGTTTTGGCACCTGGCGCTACGGGTTAAAAGCAACGGGAGCTCTGGGCGATGGTACTCAGCAAGGCGATGTGGATTACACCGTTTCAACAACCCGGTTTACCACCCACGGTTATCGCGATCACAGTAGCGCGCAAAAAAATCTGGCCAATGCCAAACTTGGCGTGCGCATAGACGATGCGAGCAAACTGACTCTGATTTTCAATAGTGTAGACAGTAAAGCCGACGATCCCGGCGGTCTTACCGAGTCGGAATGGCAGGTCGATCCGCAGCAATCGCCCCGCGCTGAGCAATTCGATACGCGAAAAACCATCAAGCAGACCCAGGCGGGATTGCGCTATGAACGCCAGCTTAGCGCGCAGGATGATATCAGCATCATGACCTATGCGGGGGAACGTGAAACCACTCAGTATCAGTCAATCCCGATGGCTCCACAGTTAAAACCGTCTCATGCGGGAGGCGTCATTACCCTGCAACGTCATTATCAGGGGATAGACAACCGCTGGACTCATCGGGGTGAGCTGGGCATACCCGTGACTTTCACCACCGGTCTGAATTATGAAAACATGAGCGAAAACCGTAAAGGCTACAATAACTTCCGTCTTGATGATGGCGTGCCGGAGTATGGGCAAAAAGGCGACTTACGCCGTAACGAACGCAACCTGATGTGGAATGTCGACCCCTATCTGCAAACCCAGTGGCAATTAACGCAGAAACTCTCACTGGATGCCGGCGTTCGTTACAGTTCAGTGTGGTTTGATTCTAACGATCGCTATATTACGCCCGGTAACGGAGATGACAGCGGTGACGCCAGCTATCACCAATGGTTGCCTGCCGGATCGTTAAAATATGCCATCACCGATGCCTGGAACGTCTATTTGGCCGCGGGTCGCGGGTTCGAAACACCCACCATCAACGAACTGTCCTACCGTTCCGACGGCCAAAGCGGCATGAATTTTGGTTTACAGCCGTCCACAAGTGACACCGTTGAAATCGGTAGCAAAACACGTGTTGGCGATGGATTGTTTACCGCGGCCTTGTTCCAGACTAACACGGACGACGAAATCGTCGTTGACAGCAGCAACGGCGGACGGACAACGTATAAAAACGCCGGAAAAACTCGCCGTCAGGGAGGCGAGTTATCCTGGGACCAACGCTTTGCCGCAAACTGGCGCGCAAAAGCGTCATGGACCTGGCTGGATGCCACCTACCGCAGCAACGTTTGTGGGGATCAAAACTGCAATGGCAACCGACTGCCCGGCATAGCGCAAAACATGGGATTTGCGTCACTGGGCTACGTTCCTGATGAAGGTTGGTATGCGGGAGCAGATGTTCGTTATATGGGCGACATTATGGCCAATGATGAAAATACGGCGAAAGCCCCGTCATATACCGTTGTTGGCTTGAATATCGGTTATAAATTTTATTACAGCAGTCTCATGGTAGACCTGTTCGGTCGGGTAGATAATCTGTTCGATAAAACTTATGTCGGCTCGGTGATTGTGAATGAGTCAAATGGCAGATACTACGAACCGGCGCCAGGACGAAACTATGGCGTAGGTATTAATCTGGCCTGGCATTTTGAGTAAAACTGGCGGGAATGACTCCCGCCATCAGTTTTTACGCATCATCGGCAAGACGAATAACCACCTTGCCGAAGTTTTTACCGGTCAGCAAACCGATAAAAGTCTGCGGTGCATTTTCCAGACCGTCGGTGATTTGCTCGCGGTAATGGATTTTGCCCTCTTTAACCCAGCGCCCCATCTCCCGCTGAAACTCATGAATGCGGTGACCGTAATCCTGACCAATAATAAAGCCCTGCATGCGGATACGCTTTTTCAGTAGCGTTGCCATCAGCAAAGGTAATCTGTCAGGTCCTGCCGGAAGCGATGTGGCGTTATAACCGCTGACCAGTCCGCAAAGCGGAATGCGCGCAGAGGTGTTGAGTAACGGCAGGACTGCGTCAAATACCTTACCGCCAACGTTTTCGTAATAAATATCAATCCCCTGCGGGCAGGCTTTTGCCAGCTGTTGCGCAAAATCTTGCGCGTGGTGATCGAGACAGATATCAAAACCCAGTACTTCGGTGGCATGTCGACATTTCTCTGCCCCGCCAGCAACGCCGATCACCCGGCAGCCTTTGAGCTTACCAATCTGCCCTACCGTTGCGCCAACCGGGCCGGTCGCGGCGGCTACCACCAGCGTTTCTCCCGCTTTCGGCTGACCGATATCCAGCAGCCCCATATAAGCGGTAAAACCGGGCATCCCCATAACACCCAGCGCCCAGGAAGGATGCTCGGGATTATCGCCAAGCTTCACCAGGCCACTACCGTCGGAGATGTCATAATCCTGCCAGCCGCTGTAGCTCAGCACCCACTCGCCAGGCTGGTAGTCAGGATGGTTGGATGACTCCACTCGACTTACGGTGCCGCCCACCATAACGCCGCCAATCTCTACCGGTGGGGAGTAAGATGGCTCATCGCTCATACGGCCACGCATGTACGGATCGAGGGAAAGAAAAACGGTACGCAGTAAAACCTGGCCTTCACCCGGCGTTGCCACCTCATCTTCTTCAAGACGGAAGTTTTCCGCAACCGGCGCGCCATGCGGGCGGGAAGCCAGTACCCAGCGACGATTACGATTAGTCTGTTGACCCATGATGTGCTCCTCTGCTTTTGGCATGAATCCATCAATAGTAGCAGCCTGTGCCTGCCATTTAGCTGACGGCATGATTTAACCGCACAACCAGGTAAACGCAGGGTTGCGCGGTTTCATTGATAAATCGACAGTCATTCGGCGGGCCAAGTTCCAGACAATCGCCCGCCTGCATTTCATGACGTACGTCTCCTTCTACAAAGACGAGTTCTCCCTGTTGTAGCCAGATAAGCTGTCTGGCCTGCACGTAGGAAGAGGCTGGCATTGGGATATCGCTACCGGCAGGCAATTCTATCTGCACCAGATCGATAGGCAGATCGCTGCGCGGTGAAACATGGCGGCGCAGATAGTGGCTTTGCGGGTCGTGCCAGACGGGCTGGTCAGCGAAGCGCAGCAGCTTGCCCTCCTGCATTTCGGCCCGCGCAATCAGCATAGACATGCTGATACCAAAGGCTCCGGAGAGCCTGCCCAGCAGCGTGGCCGTTGGGCTGCTCTCACCGCGCTCTATTTTGTGGATCATCGCCCGCGACACCCCTGCTCGCTCGGCAAGTTCCGTCAGTGACCAGCCGCGAGATTCCCGCTCAATGCGAATTCTTGCTCCGATCCGTTGATTTATGCTGTCTTCAATAGTATTCATATTGTAATACTATAGTGAACAATCCCTGAGGTTCAACATGTCAATTCGATTTGCCAGCAAAGAAGACTGTGCCGCCATTGCAGAAATCTACAACCACGCGGTACTGCATACGGCGGCTATCTGGAACGATCAAACCGTCGATGCCGAAAACCGTATCTCCTGGTATGAAGCCCGCCAGTTGATGGGCTATCCGGTGCTGGTGAGTGAAGACCGTGGCGTGGTCACGGGGTACGCCTCCTTTGGCGACTGGAGAAACTTTGATGGATTCCGTCATACTGTTGAACATTCGGTATACGTACATCCGGATCATCAGGGAAAGGGCCTGGGACAAGCGCTGCTCAGCAGACTGATAGCAGAAGCGCGCGAGTGCGGCAAGCACGTGATGGTGGCGGGCATTGAGTCTCAGAATCAGGCGTCGCTACATCTGCACAGCACGCTGGGTTTTAAAATTACCGCGCAAATGCCGCAGGTTGGCACCAAATTTGGTCGCTGGCTGGATCTGACCTTCATGCAATTACAATTAGACGATCGCCGCGATCCGGATGCCAGCAGATGAACCAGACGCTGACCCTCTCCTTTCTGATTGCCGCAGGTATTGGTCTGGTGGTGCAAAATACCTTGATGGTACGCATTACGCAGACATCCTCGACGATCCTCATCGCCATGTTGCTTAACTCGCTGGTCGGGATCGTGCTGTTTGTCAGCATACTGTGGTTTAAGCAAGGTGCGGCGGGATTTGGTGAGCTGGCCTCCAGCGTACGCTGGTGGACGCTAATCCCCGGATTACTGGGATCGTTCTTTGTTTTTGCCAGTATCAGTGGGTACCAAAATGTGGGGGCTGCGACCACTATCGCGGTGCTGGTGGCCAGCCAGTTAATCGGCGGACTGGTGCTGGATATTCTGCGCAGCCACGGCGTGCCGCTGCGAGCGCTGGTGGGTCCGGTCTGCGGCGCGGTGCTGCTGGTCGTCGGGGCCTGGCTGGTGGCGAGACGCTCATTTTAATTACGCTTATCCGGCCTACGAAACGTGCATGCAGGCCGGATAAGAGGCAACAAAAAGTCAGAGAATAGAGCCGCCTTTGGTCAACTGTTCGCGACGGGATTCCATATCCTCTTTATGCTGACGGCCATGATGTGCGATCGCCGTACGCAAACGCTGTTGCTGGGTATAGCGTTCTTCCCGGCTCAGCGCGGCATCATCGCTGAGTTCAATCAGCAATTCGTTCATATGCGTAATGACGCTCTCTTCAATGGCGGCATCAACACGTGCGCTAACCTCATCCAGATGCGACATAACCTCTCCTTAACTCATTAATTTAATTTTGCTTTTGAAAAATCACTGCCCATCAGGCTGACGCTGTATCCGCTAACGTTGCTGCGCGTAGCGTAGAACGTTTTGCCGTTTGCCAATGCAATCCACGGAGCCTGCTGGTAAAAAATCTCTTGCGACTGCTGGTAAAGCGCGGCGCGTTCCTCTGGTTTGCTTACCAGTTTCGCCTTTTGCACCAGCGAATTATACTCTTTATCGCACCAGCGCGCGGCGTTAGATCCGGTTTTAATGCTGTCGCAGCCCAGCAGTACATCGGCGAAGTTATCCGGATCGCCGTTGTCTGACATCCAGCCGAACAGCGCGGTGTCATGCTCACCTTTGCGCATTCCGGAGAGATATTCGCCCCACTCGTACGACACAATTTTCGCCTTCACGCCAACCTTTGCCCAGTCGCTCTGGATCATCTCGGCAATTCGTCGGGAGTTCGGGTTATATGGGCGCTGAACCGGCATTGACCACAGCGTCGCTTCAAAGCCATTTTCCAGCCCAGCCTGCTTCAGCAGGTCTTTCGCTTTTTGCGGGTCGTAAGCGTAATCCTGCAGATCTTTATTAAAGCCCATCATATTCGGTGGAATCGGCGATTTTGCCACCGTACCGGAACCTAAAAAGACAGCGTTTATAATGGCCTTTTTATCGGTCGCGTAGTTTAGCGCCTGACGTACCAGCACGTTATCAAACGGTTTTTTCTCGGTATTAAACGCCAGATACCCGACGTTTAGCGCTTCAACTGAATGCAGCGTCAAATCTTTATTCTTTTTAATCTCGTCAAATTGTACGGGGGCTGGCGCCGGGATTATCTGGCATTCATTGGTTTGCAGTTTTGCCAATCTGGTCTGAACGTTTGGCGTGATGGAGAAGATCAGGTGCTTCGTTGGGACAGCGCCATCCCAGTAGTTAGGGTTAGCGAGATAGCGGATTTGCGAATCCTGCTTGTACTGCTGCAACACGTATGGCCCGGTGCCAATCGGCCAGTTATCGACATTTTCCGGGGTACCTTTTTTCAACATCGCGTCGGCATACTCGGCAGAGAGGATGGAGGCAAAATCCATTCCCCAGTCGGCAAGAAATGCGGCGTTAGGTTCATTGAGGACAAACTGAACGTGATAGTCATCGACCCTCTTAACTTCTTTAATCAGTTTATCCAGACCGACATCGTTAAAGTATTCGTAGCTTCCCTGAGAAATCTTATGATACGGATGATCGGCATCTTTCTGCCGTAATACCGAGAAAATCACGTCATCAGCGTTGAAGTCGCGGGTCGGTTTAAAGAATTTATTACTGTTAAATTTTACGCCCTGACGCAGGGTAAAAGTGTAGGTTTTACCGTCCGGGGAAATCGTCCAGTCCGTTGCCAGAGAGGGTACTGGCGTATTTTTTACCGGGTCGAAGTTGATGAGTCGGTTGTAGAGCACTTGTGAACTGGCCACAAACGATGGACCGGAACTGGCAATTTGCGGGTTAAAAGATTCCGGCGATGCTTCTGAGCAGTAGATGATGGTGTCAGTATTGGCCGCGAACGCTGCGCCTGACGGTAAGACGGCGCTGAGAGCCAGCGCGAGTAACGTTTTCCTTGCAATCATGGTTATAAGCCTTCTTATTTTATTATTAACTGGAATATCAGAGCATAGCTGACAAAAACTGACCAATAACAAATCACTATCAGGTTATTCTAATCTGGTGTATTTCGCTGAATAATTCATCAGCCTGAGCGAATTAATTTCCCTTAAGTCTTTTTCAAAACGTCAAGATTTTTCCCGGCACTCTATGCCATGAAAATTCGCCCCTTTTTGCCTCTCTTCCACCGTTTGCTCGTTTTTATAAAACGTAAAGTAGATACGTGAAGAAGTCTAAGGGGTAACAACGTGGCAAAAACTCTCTTGCGCAGCGGCAATTTGGATGACTATCAGGCCGTGGGCGGCGGCGGTCAGGCCGTGTTTGATTCAGCATTGCAAATTCGTGAAACGCTTCGTCTACGCAAACAGCAGGCGATGGTGGATTGTCTGGCGATCCCACAAATTAACGACAGCGGCGATCGGGTGGACTGGTACTCGCGGGTTGAAGGGAAAGCCGTTGCGTGGAAAGCCGCTGATGAAGATGCACGTTTTCGTGCGCTGCGCTATCTGGGGAGCACGCTGGAAAATGCGGCGGCCCTGAGCCGTAAAAGCCTGCAATCGGGTAAAACCTCCCTGCAGCTATTTGGCTCACTGCTCGAAAAAGCCATCCAGTTTCCTGGTGAAAACCACGTGTTTCTGGTTGATGGCAAACCCGTTATTACGTTCTGGGGCTTCGTCAATCTGAATGAAAATCCTCGCGACGATGTGCTTGATTGCCTGCGCCTTATTGACAATCCTCCGGTCATCACCGTAACAGAGCCTGAACCGGAAGAAGAAACCACCGCGGAAATCACCTTCGCCGAGGCCGACGCGCCTTTGCTGACCCCGGTCGTTGAGCTGCCTAAACCGGCAGAGCCTGAACCTCAACCCCCGGTCGTTGTTAACGAACCTGAAGTTACACCGCCCCCGGTACAGAAAAAGCCCGCACGCCGCCTGCCGCTGTGGAGCCTGCCCGTTGCCGCAGTGATCGTTGCCGCCATTGTTGGACCACTGCTGTGGAAGCAACAAACCGCCGAGCCCGTACCCGTAGTGCCTCACGGCGAGGTTGCGAAAGCTGATGTGGCGCCGCTGCCAGAACTGACATCGGCACTGCCGCTGCATCGGGCTGAAGTGATCCCGGCTGCGAAAAAAGAGAAACCCGTCGAAGGGCCGGTTGTGATCGCTGCTATTCCAAAAGATGCGCTGGTGATGGACGCCAACCAGATGAAGGCTGGAACGACGCGTTTTCTTAACGGCAACTGGCGCGTCATAGTCGATGTTAAAGATCCGGTTAGCGGTAAAGCGCCGTCGCTGCGCTATCAGATCCAGACCAATAAAGGCACTGCGCGCGTGGTTCATGGCGACAATATCGTTTGTCGCGCCGAGATTTTCTCCGGTTTGCACCAGTCAGGTGAATTAATGATTAAGAGTCGCGGCAATGCCCGTTGTACGGACGGTTCTCGTTATCCGATGCCTGAAATTACCTGCAAAGCGGGAACCAATGACGTCGCCGCCTGTACCGCACGATATGACGCTCACGCGGAAATCCCTCTGACGATCAAAAAGATAGGTGCCTGATTTTATGTTGGTGAATCTGTGTGACTACAAACAGAGCGTGACGCTCATCGCCAATAGCGGTGTGCAATTTCTGGATTTTGGCCTGACGCCGCAGGAGTCTGCGCATCATGGCCGCTTTGTGCGCAAAACGGCCAACGGCCCCCTGCTACGGCTGGACTTCGATCTGACAACGGGACGCTATACCCTGCCAGGCAGCACCGGCGGTCAGCCCGAAGTCGTAAAGCCGGAAAGCACCCAAATGCTGCATTATTCCCTGGACGTGCTCGACGGCGTCTGGCTGCCGCTGCCGTTCCTGCGCTTTAACCCGCCGCGAACGTTTGTTGAAGGCCCGGATAACTGGGCGCGCGTACAGGTACGAAAACTGGCGCAACCTGACAGCGCGGGCAACACTCACCGCGTTACCGTGGCGCTGGACAGCCAGCTCACTGAAAATGCCCCTGCGGCATTAACCCCCAACGAAAATGACCTGCTAAACGGTACACGGTTTGCGCTAGCCTGGCATGACAACGAAATTGCTGATTTCCTCGACCAGACCTGGATTGACGGCTGGTTGCGCGAATCCTTTATGCATCATGTCACTCAACATGAGAATCGCTCTGAACAAGAGATCCAGCAGGCGCTGCGTAACTTTGAATACCAGGCGCACTGGTTGAATGTTCTGACCCTGTTAGGCGAGCAGCTTTCTGTCCCGGAAGTGAAACTGGTCACCCATACCCTCAGCACGCCCGCCATTCCGGTCGATCTTATCCTGGATATCGGTAATACCCATACCTGTGGCGTCCTGATTGAAGATCACGGCGATGCCAATGACGGACTACGCCAGACCGCTGAATTGCAGGTGCGTTCCTTAAGTGAGCCACAGTTCCTTAACGATCCGCTGTTTACCAGCCGGCTGGAGTTTTCCGAAGCCCGTTTTGGCAAGCAGCACTTTTCCGTTGAGAGCGGTCGCGATGATGCCTTTATCTGGCCGTCGATTGTTCGCGTTGGCGACGAAGCCCGAAAGCTGGCGATGCAGCGCATGGGCACCGAAGGCAGCAGTGGGATCTCCAGCCCGCGCCGTTATCTGTGGGATGAAACGCCGGTACTGCATGACTGGCGCTTTAGCCAGATGAATGGCAAAACCCAGCGCGAACCGCTGGCTACCGCCTTCCCGCTGATGAACCTGATGAACGATGACGGTCAACCGCTGTTCAGTCTGCCGCAGGACGATCGTCTGCCAGTGTTCTCACCGCAATACAGTCGCAGCACGCTGATGACGCATATGCTGTGCGAAATACTGGCCCAGGCGCTGGGGCAAATCAACAGCGTGGCGACGCGTTTGCGCCTCGGATTCCCGGCGTCTCCTCGTCAGTTGCGGACGCTGATCCTGACTCTGCCGTCGGCGATGCCCAAACAGGAGCGCGAGATTTTCCGCCTGCGCATGTTTGAGGCTATTGCGCTGGTCTGGAAAGCGATGGGCTGGCATCCGCAGGATGAAGATTTTACGACCCGTAAGCAGCAGGAAAAGAGCGTGGTTCCCGTACCGGAGATCCAGATGGAATGGGATGAGGCCAGCTGTGGGCAACTGGTGTGGCTGTATAACGAAGCTATCTCTCACTACGATGGTCACACCGAATCATTCTTTAACGCCCTGGCCCGCCCGGACCGTTTGCCGGAGCCTGGTGAGACTAAAGGCCGAGCGTTGCGCGTGGCATCGATCGACATCGGCGGCGGGACAACGGATATGGCCGTCGTCCATTATCAGCTTGATGACGGCGTTGGCGCGAACGTCAAAATTACCCCGCATCTGCTGTTCCGTGAAGGTTTTAAGGTCGCGGGCGACGACATGCTGCTGGACGTGATTCAGCGCTGCGTGTTGCCCGCGCTGCAAACCCGCTTACAACAGGCTGGCGTGACCGATGCCGCCGCATTGCTGGCCACGCTATTTGGCGATTCCGGGCGTATCGACACCCAGGCGATTCTGCGTCAACAAACGGCATTACAGCTCTTTATGCCGCTTGGTCATGCGGTACTCTCAGCCTGGGAACAAAGCGATATTAACGATCCGGTAGCCGGGTTGCATGCCACCTTTGGCGAACTCCTGAGCCAGCAACCCACGCGCAACGTAATGAATTACATTCAGCAAGCTATCGATCATGCGTTACCAGCAGGATCGCCAGCGTTTGATGTCCGGAGTGTACCGCTACAGGTGCAGTTCAGACAGTTACAAGAGGCGTTACTGGCGGGGCAATTTACCCTGACCTCCCCGCTACACGCGGTCTGTGAGGCCATTTCACACTATCGCTGCGATATTTTATTAGTAACAGGCAGGCCCGCCTGTTTACCGGGCGTACAGGCGTTGATCCGCCATCTGCAGCCCGTTCCGGTTAATCGTATGATCTGGATGGATAACTACCGTGTACATGAGTGGTATCCGTTTAGCCAACAGGGGCGGATTGGTAACCCCAAATCCACCGCGGCAGTCGGTGCTATGTTGTGCAGCCTGGCGCTGGATTTGCGCTTGCCGCGCTTTAACTTTAAAGCTGCCGACATCGGCGCTTACTCGACCGTACGTTATCTCGGCGTGCTGGATAATACGGTCAATACCCTGCGCGATGAGAACATCTGGTATCACGATATCGATCTGGATAAACCCGGCGCGAAGTTGGATGCCCGCCTGCACTTCCCATTACGTGGCAACGTGACGTTAGGTTTCCGCCAACTGGCAAACAGCCGCTGGCCTGCCACGCCGCTGTATACGCTCAGCATAAATTCTGCCGAACTGGCAAAAACCATCGCCGGAGATGGCGTGTTGAATGTACGGCTGCAGCTACGCGGCGGTAGCAAAGAAAACGGCCCGGAATTCTTCGTGCTGAGCGATGCCTGGTTACAGGATGGCACCCCCGTTGCCGCCAATGCCTTAACGTTAAAACTGAATACGCTGGCAGACCGTCGCCATAGCGGTAGCCATTACTGGATTGATAGCGGGAGCGTGTACCTGAAATGAGTAAGATGTTAAACACCGCGCAGGCCGCCATCACATGGGTCGCTGATACCCGTCAACGTTCGGCGCGTCTTGATGATGAAGCCGATGCCCTGCTGGCGCAGCTCACCCTCGCCGCCGTGAATGAAGCTGCATTGAAGACGACCTTTTCATCGCAAGGATGCGTTGGGTTATACGGGCATTCGCAATCGGCAAAAGCACACCTGCTCGCGGCGTTGTGCAGCAATGCCAATGGCAAAGTGAATATCGTTACCCCGGATCGCAGTTTTGATTATTTTTCGCATATTAATCCTGGCCATGCGCCAACCAATATGGCGATCCGCTTTACGCGTGATGAAAATCCGCTCGATAGTGAATGGCCGTTGCGTCTGCGATTACTTAGTGAAGCCGAACTGGTACAGCTTTTTATTACCCAGTTTTGCGCCCTCCCGGACAACCGCCAGGTTGAGAAATCGATTATTGAGGCGCGCCTGGAAAAATGGCAGACGCTGCGTCAGCGTCATCCGGTACCGGGAATTACCGCACACGATGTTGCAGCAATTGGCCGTTTCTGGCGCTCCAGCGTGCCAGCCAACCAGCAGCAAATCGACGATGCGCTTTGGCATCAGTTTGCCACACTGCTGCCGGCACTGGATCTGACGACCCGGGCAAACGCCTGGGCGTTACTGTGGGGAGAACAACCAGAGCTCACGCAGCAGTGGCTGGCGCTGGCGCATACGCTGCAACAAACCGGGAACGCGCAGGAACTGGCGGCTCCGTTGAGCCTGCTGGTTGACCATTTTGGTTTACCTGCCGAGAGTTTCCTGACTCAGGTGGCATTGACTGGCAATGAGGCGCAGAGCGATGTGGTGGTTCATCCCATTGAAAACCATCAGTTGCTCAATGCGGTCAGTCTCTCGCAGGCGTCACTGGCGCTGCTGACGCGCGAACTGGTCCTGACGGTTGAAGACGCCGTACTGGAGAATGTCGATCTGCTCGATATCCCCCTCGCCCCGGATGCGCATTCCCATCCGCTGTGGCAGGCCAAATTAGACTGGATGCTGGAATATTATCGCCAGCATCTGCAACCGGATGTGCTCTTAATCTGTAATGCGGTATCGACCCGTTCCCAGACGCCTGCTATCACCCGCAAGCTACTGGGCTGGGTTAACGATACTCAGCCTGTCCATGATGCCGCATTGCCGGGCGTGGTTTGGGCCATTACCCCGCAGGATGCACGCTTTAGCACCCAGCAAAATCTTGATGAGTCCGTGCAGCAATTAATGGGCAAACCCGGACTACATTGGGGCACGCTGCAGGCGCTGGATAAACATAGCTTACAACGCCTTGTCGAATGGCTGACTCAGGCAACTTCGCCACAGCAGCGTCAGGCCAGATTGACCTCCCTGCGTGAGCAGCACCAGCAGCGCGTACGCGAAACCCTGATCGGCTGGATTAATCCCGTTGAGACCGAATCTGGAGGCAATGAGTGGGTGATCCGCCAGCTACAAGCTCAGGCGGCAAAGCATGGTGAACTCCTGGATGGTTTGCTCCCGCCGATGCGTCTCTTTGAGTCGCTGCTGCGGGTTCAGCAGCCACGCGAGGAACAGGTAAGCGGGTTATTTAATGAGGAGATTGACCTGTTTGCCGAGGTGCGTGACACACCGCTCTCACCGGATAGCAAAGAGAGCGGTTATCAGGCGCACAAAATGTGGGTTAATCACGTGCGCCAGTGGTGTCGCGATGAGAATAATGCCCGTCGTTTACGTCTCGAACCGCGTACGCTAAGGCAGGTCGCCGATATCCTCGTCACCGCCAGCTATCGCCTGGAGATGCCGCAACGCTTACAGCGCATTATGCAGCGAGAAAACGTCTGCGCCGCGCAGCTTCACGCCGATATTGGTGATTTTATTACCTGGCTTGGATTTGCCAATGTCGCCGAAGAACAGCGTCCTGCCAGCAGGATCCAAAAAGGATCGGCTATTTTTAGCGCGCCGAAGCAACAGCCGATGTTACGCCTGACGAAGCTGGATGAACAACCTTCGCACGGCGCAAGCCGGTACGTTTACGACTGGCTGGTCGCGTTGTATACCCGCGCCAATGAAAACGTGGGATATCAGCATCCGCAGGATGTCAGCGAAGCCGATAAAAAACGATTAGATGCCCTGTTTTCCTCCTGAAACGGCGTTAACGCCGTCATCAGAAGAGAGAAAACATTAACGCGACGGGAAAACTCATCGGCCAGGTCGCCCCGACTAATACCGCGCTGAGAAAACGAATTCGCTTTTTATCGCGGGAAAGAAACCAGGTGATGATTGCCGTGATAGCGGCCATCACCGCGTAAAAAACCAACATTTTTTGGTACAGAGACATGTAAGGCGTCCGGGCCGAAAGGTAAAATCGCGCGCAATATGCTCTTTTTCATGACCCACATCAAGTTTTATTAATTATTTTAAGGGAAACAGCGGGAAAACAAGCCGTTTTCATTATGTTCAGAATCCGTACTATTGCGGATAGTTATAACCCGTACTATACCCATAGGGGTTATAACGAAAGGTGGCACAAATGAATGTTTCCAGTAAAACTGTGGTGCTGATAAATATATTTGCTGCTGTAGGACTTTTCAGTCTGATTTCCGCAAGGTTCGGCTGGTTTGCTTGATGTGATTCTTGTTGATTAATTGCAGCGTCCGCTGGCAGAGGGGGTCTTCTCTCTGCCATTAGTGCACGATCTTCCCACTCTCCCGCCGCCGGGTAAATTATCCTTAGTATGTAATGTCCCTAATCCTTCTGCGGCATTATATTGCCCGAATAACGGCTCGGCGTTGTGCCGGTATGTTGATGGAAGAACGCGATAAAAGCGCTGTCGCTGACAAACTCCAGATATTGCGCCATCTGGCTAATAGGGCATCCATCCGCCAGCATCTCCATGGCTTTTAGCAACCTGAATTGCTGCCGCCAGTTCTGATAATTCATCCCGGTATCCCGGGTAAATATTCGACCGATTGTTCTCTCACATGCCCCAACCCGTCGGGACAATTGATTCAGTCGCGGTGGGAGTTCGCCCATACGTAATCCCTCTAGCCACACGTTCAACCGCGGATCTGAGGGAAACTGCAACGTCCAGTTTTCACTGCGGGCGGCGCGTATTTCCTCACAAAAAACGGTGATGAGGCTGGCCTGCTGCGCGGCTGGCATATCCCATGGCCAGAAAGCCATACGTTCTATCACTTCAAAAAAGAGAGGGTTAACCTCGACTATCTGCAGCGGTAACTCAGATAATGGCAATGCGGTTGAAAAGTACAAAGAACGATAAGCCATCCCCCCTCGCATTATGGCGCGATGTACCGTCCCGGCCGGGATCCAAACCGCACGCCGTGGCGGTAACAGACACAGAGCCTGCTCCAGCTCGATCGTAATGCTCCCCGCAGCCGAAAAAAGTAGCTGATGACGAAGGTGGCTGTGCCGTCCTGAATCATGTAGCCCCATATCGGCGGCTATACCGATTACCGGTTTGTCAAAGCTATCCGCATCGAAAGCATCATCAGGCGCAATTTTCATTATCTGTCCGATATTTGATATTTAATGTCCTGATAATGGTAATGAGACACACCCCTTTCAGCAATAATGCCCGCCTGTTTTGTTTCTCTGGATATTGTATGAATACGCTTCGCCGCCCGCCGCTGTGGCTTCTTACGCTACTGATTATGTTCCCGCAACTGGTGGAAACCATCTACAGCCCGGCACTGCCAGGTATCGCCACTGCTTTTCACATCAGCAGTGAGCGTGCGGCTCAAACACTCTCCGTTTACTTTGCTGCCTTCGCCGTCGGTGTGGCGATGTGGGGTTGGCTGAGCGACTGCATCGGGCGACGTTGGGCTATGCTGGCAGGACTTATTTGTTATGGAACAGGCTGTGCCTTAGCCATTGTTGCCGCCGACTTCAGCGTTTTACTGCTGGCACGGATGGTCTCCGCCATCGGAGCGGCTGCCGGGTCAGTGGTGGTACAGACCATGCTAAGGGACAGTTATGAATCACCCGCGCTATCCCGCGTCTTTTCTGTGATGGGCGCCGCACTGGCATTGAGTCCGGTTTTCGGCCTGCTAAGCGGAGGTTGGCTGGTAAGCCTGTACGGTCATACTGGTGTATTTGTTGCCCTTATGCTGCTGGCGCTGCTACTGCTAATACTGACAGCAACCCTTTTGCCGGAAACAAGGCCGGAGAATACGGTCCGCCCACGGATGACGGTGCTCTTTCCCCGTATGGCGCGGGACGGTGAGCTGTGGAAAAATGCCATCCTGGTCGCGTTGTTAAATACCATGCTGTTTAGTTATTACAGCCTGGCGCCATTTCTTTTCGGGCAGTTGGGATGGCGTTCCCGAGCCTTTGGCTGGACAGGAGTGTTACTTGCGCTGTCTTCACTGTCGGGTAGCCTGCTGAACCGGAGGTTGCTAACGGCAGGTCTTACACCGGAACAACTGGTACGTTATGCCTGTGCGCTGGCAGCGTTGTCAGGTCTCGTCGCGTGGTGGCTACAGCACTGCGCGTGGATCCTGCTGCCGGTGTTCGGCGTGGTGTTAGCCTATGGGATCGCGATTCCTAATGTGCTGAGTCAGGCGCTGCGTCACTACCGTGAACAAGCCGGTGCTGCCGGTGCGTTGTTCGGGTTGAGCTATTACCTGTTACTGGGAATGATGCTGGGGTTGGCAGGCATGGTGCAACAGTTGGGGCTGGTTCTGAGCGTTTGTGCGCTACTCGCCTGGCTTTGCAGCTTGCGCCGCTGATACCCGGACGGTAAACCAGAAAGCACAAAGCCCCGACATTAAGCTGGGGCTTTGTTGTTTCAATTAGCCTGACCTCGCGGATATTTCCAACTTACCGCCGTCCGATGGCGACGAGGCCAGTGGCGCGAATAGTATCGACACACGTTTGCCAGTATTTAGCTATCCGTGCCCCCTTTACCGTTCGCGCTTAAGAAATTACTCATGCTTGATCATGACATGGCGAACAATCGTGTAATCCTCCAGTCCATAAACCGACATATCCTTGCCATAACCAGACTGTTTTTGCCCACCGTGCGGCATCTCACTAACCAGCGTGAAGTGAGTATTGACCCAGGTGCAACCATACTGCAGGCGAGCGCTAAATCGATGCGCGCGTCCCACATCCCGGGTCCAGACGGAAGAGGCCAGGCCGTATTTCGAATCGTTAGCCCACGCCAGCACCTGATCCTCATCCTCAAATACGGTTACGCTGACCACCGGGCCGAAAACTTCCCGCTGCACGATGGCATCATCCTGCTTTGCCCCGGCCAGCAGCGTCGGAGCAAAGTAGTAGCCTGCGCCATCCACTTTTTTACCACCGGTGATGACTTTGATATGCCCCAGCGCTTTGGCTTCATCGACCGCTTTCGTCACGCGATCGAGATGCGCCTGCGAGCTTACCGGTCCCAGCTCGGTCGATTCGTCATTCGGTGCGCCGATTTTCAGGCTTGCTACCGCAGCGCCAAGTTTCTCGACCAGCGCGTCATAAATGCCTTTCTGGGCATAAATTCGACAAGCCGCGGTACAATCTTGTCCAGCGTTGTAATAGCCAAAAGTTCGCACGCCGCTCACCACAGCATCCAGATCGGCATCATCAAAAATGATGACCGGAGCTTTGCCGCCCAGTTCCATATGCGTGCGCTTAATCGAAGGCGCGGTATGCTGGATAATGTGTTCACCGGTCGCAATGGAGCCTGTCAGAGAAACCATCCGGACTTTTTCATGACCGGTCAGCGGATCGCCTACCGTTTTGCCACGGCCAAACAGCACGTTGATAACGCCAGCCGGATAAATATCTTTGGCAAAATCAGCCAGCTTAAGCGCCGTCAGCGGGGTAATTTCTGACGGTTTAATCACCACACAGTTACCCGCCGCCAGTGCCGGCGCCAGCTTCCACGCCGCCATCATCAGCGGATAGTTCCACGGTGCAATAGAGGCCACCACGCCCAGCGGATCACGACGGATCATCGACGTATGCCCTTCCAGATACTCTCCGGCCGCCTGTCCTTGCAGGGTACGAGCCGCCCCGGCAAAGAAGCGGAAAACATCGACAATTGCCGGAATTTCATCGTTGAGGACGCAGTGCAACGGCTTACCACAGTTGAGTGATTCCAGCTCTGCGAAGGTTTGCGCGTTATCGGCGATTGCGTCAGCCAGTTTCAGCAGCAGTTCTGAACGCACTTTTGGCGTGGTTTGCCCCCAGGCGGCAAACGCGCTGTCGGCTGCGCGTACCGCGGCATCAACCTGCGCGGCTGAGGCTTCGGCAATCTCCAGAATGAGTTCACCAGTGGCAGGGTTATAGACTGGCTGCTTTTCACCTTCACCGTTGACCAGCTCGCCATTAATCAGTAATTGATGTTGCATAGCAATTTCCCATATCGTCGTTTATTTACCGTTTCCAGCGAGAGTGTCGCCTTCACGCGTTAGCCACCAGGCCCCTAAAATTGGCAGTGTCGTCACTAGCATTACCAGCAATGCCACAACGTTGGTGACAGGCACATCTCGTGGTCGACCCAACTGATTGAGCAGCCACAAAGGAAGTGTTCTTTCATGTCCGGCGGTGAACGTTGTCACGATGATTTCATCAAACGACAAGGCAAACGCCAGCATCCCCCCCGCCAGCAGCGCCGATGCCAGGTTTGGCAGCACGACATAACGAAAGGTTTGCCAGCCATTGGCGCCAAGATCCATAGACGCTTCAACCAGACTCCATGAGGTACGGCGAAAACGCGCCACGACGTTGTTAAATACCACCACCACGCAAAACGTCGCATGGCCCACGACGATCGTAAGAAAACCGGGTTCCAGGTTGATGGTTTTAAACGCCGTCAACAGCGCCAGGCCGGTAATAATCCCCGGCAGCGCGATCGGCAACAGCAGCAACAGCGATATTGCGCTTTTACCAAAAAAGTCCCTGCGCCACAGTGCTGCAGCGGCCAGCGTCCCCAGAACGAGGGCGATAGCTGTCGACAACGCAGCGATTTTAAGTGACAACGTCACCGATTCCAGAATATCGCCACGCTGCGCTGCAACGCTAAACCACTTCAGCGTTAACCCCTGCGGTGGAAAACTAAAAGCAGCCTCCTCAGTATTAAAAGCATAGGTGGCGATGATGAGGATGGGAAAGTGCAGGAAAATAACCCCACCCCATGCCGCCAGTTTGAGTAACCAGGGTGCGCGTTCAGAGTGCATCAAAAGCTCCCAGACGCTTCACGAACGCCAGATACAGTGCGATTAATACAATCGGCACCAGAGTAAATGCCGCCGCCATCGGCATATTGCCAATCGCCCCTTGCTGCGAATACACCATGTTGCCGATGAAATAGCCCGGCGGCCCCACCAGTTGCGGCACGATAAAATCGCCCAACGTCAGAGAGAAGGTAAAAATCGAGCCTGCCGCAATACCGGGTATCGCCAGTGGGAGGACCACATAGCGGAAAGTTTGACGCGGACGTGCGCCTAAATCAGCGGAGGCCTGTAATAGCGACGGCGGGAGTCTCTCCAGCGCGGCTTGTACCGGCAGGATCATAAACGGCAGCCAGATGTAGACGAACACCAGAAAGCGCCCTAACCCTGAAGTCGACAGCGTATTGCCGCCGACGGCAGGCAGCGTCAGAAACGAGAGCAGCAGCGGCTCCAGCCCCAGATGGGTTAAAAACCATTGCGCCACGCCGTCTTTAGCCAACAGTAACGTCCATGCGTAGGCTTTAACGATGTAGCTGGCCCACATCGGCAACATCACCGCAATGTAAAAAAAGGCTTTCATTTTGCCGCTGGTATAGCGCGCCATGTACCACGCCATCGGAAACGCCAGAATCGCGCTGGCAATGGTGACCGCCACCGCCATCGTCAGGGTACGCAAAATGATGTCGTAGTTGGCCGGATTAAACAGCGCCTGCAAATTCGCCAGCGTCAGGTCCGGCGTGACCGACATGGTGAAATCGTCGAAGGTATAAAAACCCTGCCACAACAGCGTCAGCAATGAGCCGAAGTAGACAATGCCAAACCACATCAGCGGTCCGAGGAGCAGCAAAAACAGCCCCAACCCCGGATTACGCCAGAAGAAACCTGAAATCCGGTTCAGACCTGTCGACTGTGGAGGCGAATGTAAGACATTCATAGCCATTCACCTCTCCTCAACCAGCGGTACCATCACGTCGCGTGACCACGACGCCATCACCTGCTGACCTGGCGACAACGTTGAGGGCAGCATTTCGCCCGTCAGATTCGCCTGGCTAACCAGCAACTTTTCACCACCGGCCAGTTTCAGTTCAAATCGTGTCGCCGCGCCCTGGTACTGCACCGCCTGGATAACTCCCGTAGCCTGGACTTCTCCCCCGGCATCATTCAAACGAATATGTTCCGGGCGCAGGGAGAACATCCCCTGTAACCCGCAAACGTTCGCTGACATCGTGGCATCAAAGACATTGGACGTCCCGACGAAACTTGCCACAAACGGTGTCCGCGGACGCATGTACAGTTCGCGCGGAGAATCCACCTGTTCGATGCGACCGTTATTAAACACCGCCACACGATCGGACATCGACAGGGCTTCCCCCTGATCGTGAGTGACAAAAATGAAGGTGATACCAAGAGATTGCTGTAATTTTTTCAGCTCCAACTGCATCTGTTCACGCAGCTTGAGATCCAATGCCCCGAGCGGTTCATCCAACAGCAGGACGCGCGGCTCATTGACCAGCGCCCGGGCAATCGCCACGCGCTGCCGCTGACCACCGGAAAGTTGCGACGGTTTGCGTTCATAAACAAAACCGAGCGCAACTTTATCCAGCGCCTCTCGCGCTTTGGCGTGGCGCTGTTTTTTATCAATGCCTTTGACCATCAGCCCGTAGGCGACGTTGTCGAGAATCGACATATGCGGGAACAACGCGTAATCCTGAAATACCGTATTGACGTCCCGTTCCCAGGGCGGCAATTCGCTGGCCTGCTTACCAAAAATGGTGATTGCGCCGCCTGACAGCTGCTCAAACCCTGCAATCAGGCGCAGACAGGTGGTCTTGCCGGAGCCGGATGGCCCCAGCATAGAGAAAAACTCACCGTCATTAATCGCAATACTTACGCCATCAACTGCACGAACATCCCCGTACAGACGCGAGACGTTATGAAACTCCACTGCGTACGTCATAAAACCCCCAGCGGAATTAACGACCGCCCATAATGGCGATGTAATCCTGCGTCCAGCGACTGTAAGGAACGAATTTGCCACCTTCTGCGATCGGCGTTTTCCAGAAGGCAATTTTGTCAAAGTAACTATAGCCGTTGGTTTCACAGCCCTTTTCACCCAGCAACGGGCTGGCTTTACAGCCTTCAGGCACTACTGGCAGAGAACCAAACCAGGCCGCAACGTCGCCTTGAACTTTCGGGGTTAATGACCAGTTCATCCATTGGTAAGCACATACCGGGTGTTTCGCTTCGCTGTGCAGCATGGTGGTATCAGCCCATCCGGTAACCCCTTCTTTTGGGAAAACCGTGGCAATAGGTTGGCCTTCCCCTTTCAGAGCGTTAGCCTGATAAGGCCATGCGCTTGACGCCACCACACCTTCGTTTTTAAAGTCGCTCATTTGCACGGTGGTATCATGCCAATAGCGATGGATTAGCGCGTGCTGATCGCTCAGAACTTTGATAACCGCCTGATACTGCTGTTCGGTGAGCTGATAGGGATCGGTAATGCCCAGCTGCGGCTGAGTTGCTTTAACGAATAACGCGGCATCGGCAATATAGATCGGCCCATCGTAGGCCTGAACGCGCCCTTTATTGCTTTTCCCGTCCGCAAGTTTTTGTTCAACAAAAACCACGCTCCAGCTATCTGGCGGCGTTGGGAAGATTTTTGTGTTATACATCAGCAGGTTTGGTCCCCACTGGTACGGCGTGCCGTAAACTTTTCCGCCAACGTTGAACCACTCGCCTTTTACCACGCGTGGATCGATGCTTTTCCAGTTTGGGATCAGCGCGGTATTAATCGGCTGAACGCGTTTACCCATAATCAGACGCAATGAGGCGTCACCGGAAGCGGTAACCAGGTCGTAGCCGCCTTTTGCCATCAGGCTGACCATCTCATCAGATGTGGCCGCCGTTTTGACATTGACCGCGCAGCCAGTATCTTTCTCAAACTGCGAGACCCAATCATATTGTTTATCGGTCTGTCCACGTTCGATGTAGCCCGGCCAGGCAATAATATCCAGACGGCCTTCCGGTTTATCTAATGATGTCGGGGGTTCGGCTGCCTGTGCAGTCATCAGCGTCATACTGAGTGCGCACAGGCTACTGAGGGCAAGCTGCTTGCTCATAACGTCTTACTCCTGTCTAAAAAATATTGAGCGGCAGCCTTGCCGTAAATATATGTCCTTTCCTAAAAATAGTCGGGGTGTGGTAAGCGTTCCTGTTGGCGCAAGGAAATTTAATCAGGTTGTGAGCTAACGCTCATTACGCTACTGACGCTGACCGGGGATTTTATCTTCTGGAGTATAGACAAAGAGTTAGATGCAATGGTGGCAATAGTAATAACTATTGATTTTTTGTATGGTAGCGCCCGATATAAATAACATCAGGGCGAGGTATCCTCTATTTCTGAAATATGAACGCGCCATTCTTTTATATTAAATAGCGCGTTATGTTTTATTTCATCATCTCGCGAATTAATTTTCCCAACTGTTTTACAGCCTGTTCCTCACGTTCCCCCCAGTGCCATGCGGTATTAAAACGGAAGAAACGTGTCCAGCTCCCCGAGGTCGAGAACATTTTTCCCGGCGCAATGCTGATATGGTGCGCCAGCGCCTGGGTGCTGAGCACGCCTGCATCAAGCGGTTCTGGCAGTTCCAGCCACAGGAAATAGCCGCTGTCGTTGTGGTGAATTTTGACTTCCGCCGGAAGATGACGCAGCAGCGTTTGCCAGGCTTGCTGTTTGCGCTCCGCCAGCTGTCGGCGTAAGCGACGCAGATGTGCGTCATAGCGCCGGGTTGAGAGGTAATCCACCAGTGCAAGCTGCATAGGGGAACTGGTGGATAAGGTGCTCATTAGCTGGAGTCGCTGAATACGCCGGGCATGCTTCCCGGCCGCTACCCAGCCA
Organism: Citrobacter europaeus; assembly: GCA_020099315.1. NCBI lineage: Bacteria > Pseudomonadati > Pseudomonadota > Gammaproteobacteria > Enterobacterales > Enterobacteriaceae > Citrobacter > Citrobacter europaeus. Next base: position 2,316,054 of record CP083650.1, on the reverse strand, counting down.
ACGCGAAATCCGGGCACCAGGCACTTCGAGAAAGACGAACAATGCAAAACGCTGTCGGCGCGATCCCAGGCTTTGGCGGGCAGTGGTTTTTCACGGCCAAAATACAGCTCGCTGTAGACATCATCCTCTATCAGCATTACATGGTATTTCTCCAGCAATGCGACCAGATGCGCCTTCTTCTCTGGGTTGAGCGTAAAACCAAGCGGATTTTGGCTATTGGTCATCAGCCAGCAGGCTTTGACCGGATACTCCTGCAACGCCTGCTCCAGCGCGGTAAGATCGATCCCCTCTTTTACGTCGGTGGCGATCGAAAGCGCCTTCAGGCGTAATCGTTCAAGGGCCTGCAACGCCCCGTAAAAACACGGGTTTTCGACAATCACCCAGTCCCCCGGTTCAGTAACTGCCTGCAGGCTCAGGTTGAGGGCTTCCAGCGCACCGGTAGTGATGACTATTTCATCAGGTGAAATGGTCATCCCCTGTTGAGCATAGCGACGGGCAATGGCATGGCGCAGTTCAGCATTTCCCGGCGGCAGGTTTTCGATCACGCTCATGGCGGTGGCGGTTTTACTCACCTGCGCCAGCGAGCGGTTCAACTGCTGGAGGGGAAACAGACGCGGATCGGGGAATGCAGAGGCAAATGGCATCACTGACGCATCCCGACTGGCCTGCAACATATCAAAAATATAGGTGTTGATATCCACCGCTTCATCGCGCATTACCTGCGCCTGCGGCGCGGCCAGTTCACGTTCAGGGCGCGCAGCAACGTAGTAACCCGACTGTGGTCGGGCGATAATTCGCCCCTGACTCTCCAGCAACTGGTAGGCGTGTCCGACGGTCATAAAACTCATGCCGCTGCTGACCACCTGTTCACGCAATGATGGCAAGCGATCGCCGGGCTGCCATACGCCAGACGCGATTTGATCGCGAATTTGCTCAGCCAGTCGCTGGTATTTTTTCATTTTTTGTCCTGATTACCGGTGTCGGTGACAACCACTGTATATATCAGTTTACATAATCAGGGTATTTTATATAACTGTTATAGTTAACAGTTTTACAACATCGCTAATGACAGTTCTTTGCCTAAGGCGCGGGCAGCTATCTGCACAGCATCAATTTTTGTCGCGTGCTTTAAATCGAATAAGCGAGTGATTTCCTGCTTAGGCCTGCCGATCCTGTTTGCCAGTTCCTGCTGGGTAATATTCGATTCAAGGAAGGCATTTAACAACAGAACTTTAGACGCAACGCTCAGTGGTATTTCCACATAGTCAGCGCCAGCGACAACCGCCGAAGGCAAAGGAATCGGTTCGTTATCGTCGAAATAGAATTCAAAAGCGGTGACCAATGCGGCTTGCGCAGCCTGCAAAGCATCATGACGGGTTTCTCCCTGAGTTAATGCTTCAGGAATATCCGGAAAAGACACCACAAACCCACCTTCCACGGCGGGTACTAGATTAACGGGATAACGCATGATTTTCTCAAAATTTCTCATATAATCAGCCTTATATTGATGATGATTACTGTAAGCCTGGCTGCTTTTGGATCGCTTTTCGCAGAGCCTCTTTTATCTCATCACCAGGATGCCTGAGCATAACGCTACGCCTTCCCTGATACCTCAACTTCAGATGATTTGAGCCGTTTGTAACTTCAACTCCCTGAGATTCAAGCCAGCGTCTGAACTCACTTTGCTTCACTGCGCCTCCCTGTCGTCTATTATACACACAAAGTAAACATTTATGATTACTCTTTAATTACCTTGCTAGTAACATCGCAAAATTACTAGCGTGGGAAGGACGCTATTCAATAACGGGAACCCAGCTTCCAGATTTCATATCAGCCGGGCCAATCTATAACAGCGCGACAACTGTTATGGTTAAAAAGAACTGTTCTGTTTCTGCCTTCCAGTGCTTCGCAGCCTTAGAATTGCGCTAAATCAATTTTGCCTGCGGAGTTAAGCATGTTCGGTCTTGACGCGTTTCACCTGGCAAGGATCCAGTTCGCGTTTACGGTATCCTTTCACATCATCTTTCCGGCCATTACCATTGGCCTCGCCAGTTATCTGGCGGTGCTCGAAGGGTTATGGCTAAAAACGAAAAATCCCGTCTGGCGCTCGCTATACCATTTCTGGTCGAAAATATTCGCCGTAAACTTTGGGATGGGCGTAGTTTCCGGGCTGGTGATGGCCTATCAGTTCGGCACCAACTGGAGCGGTTTTTCCGAGTTCGCCGGTAGCATCACCGGGCCGCTTCTGACCTATGAAGTGCTCACCGCCTTCTTCCTTGAAGCAGGTTTCCTCGGGGTAATGCTGTTTGGCTGGAACCGGGTTGGCCCGGGGCTTCACTTCTTCGCGACCTGTATGGTTGCGCTGGGTACTATTATTTCTACCTTCTGGATCCTCGCCTCCAACAGTTGGATGCAAACGCCGCAGGGTTACGAAATAGTTAACGGCCAGGTCGTTCCCGTCGACTGGTTCGCCGTTATTTTCAATCCTTCATTCCCTTATCGTTTGCTGCATATGTCCGTTGCCGCTTTCCTGAGCAGCGCGCTGTTTGTCGCAGCGTCGGGCGCATGGCATTTATTGCGCGGGAATAACACTCCGGCTATTCGCGCCATGTTCTCAATGGCGCTATGGATGACGTTAATCGTCGCCCCACTGCAGGCTTTGATTGGCGATATGCACGGTTTGAATACACTGAAGCATCAGCCTGCAAAAATTGCCGCGATTGAAGGACACTGGGAAAATCCGCCCGGTGAGCCTACTCCGCTATTGCTGTTCGGTTGGCCGGATATGGAGCAGGAGCGCACCCGCTATGGGCTGGAAATCCCGGCGCTGGGTAGTCTGATCCTGACGCATAGTCTGGATAAGCAGGTTCCGGCCCTTAAAGAGTTTCCTAAAGAAGACAGGCCCAACTCTACCATGGTGTTCTGGTCGTTTCGCATAATGGCCGGACTGGGCATGCTGATGATCCTGTTGGGCGCATTTGCTCTGTGGCTGCGCTATAAGCAACGTTTATACACCTCGCGCCCTTTCCTACGCTTTGCCTTGCGGATGGGTCCCTCCGGTCTGATTGCCATCCTTGCTGGCTGGGTGACTACTGAAGTTGGCCGTCAGCCGTGGGTGGTTTACGGGTTGCAACGTACGGAGGATGCGGTTTCCGCCCATGGCGATTTACATATGAGTATCAGCCTGCTGTCCTTCTTTGTGGTGTACAGCTCGGTGTTTGGCGTGGGTTACAGCTACATGATCCGCCTGATCCGCAAAGGGCCGCAGGAAGATGACCCGACCGTTCCGCCCACCGGCACGCCTGCCCGGCCGCTTTCTGCTGCCGTCCTCGACTCTCAACCGGAGGCACACCGCTAATGGGTATCGATTTATCAGTTATCTGGTTTGTAATTATCGTGTTCGCCACGTTGATGTATATCGTGATGGACGGTTTTGATCTTGGGATCGGTATCTTATTCCCGGCGATTCAGGACTCTGATGACCGCGATGTGATGGTCAACAGCGTCGCCCCGGTATGGGACGGCAATGAAACCTGGCTGGTGCTGGGCGGAGCCGGATTATTCGGCGCTTTCCCCCTGGCCTATGCGGTGATTGTCGATGCGCTGACGATCCCGCTGACACTGATGCTAATCGGCCTGATTTTTCGCGGCGTCGCCTTCGAGTTTCGTTTTAAAGCCACGCCGGCGCATCGACCATTCTGGGATAAAGCTTTTCTCGGCGGTTCAATCCTCGCGACATTCACCCAGGGTGTCGTGGTGGGTGCCGTACTCAATGGATTTTCCGTCACCGGACGCAGCTACAGCGGCGGTCCTTTCGACTGGCTGACCCCGTTTACGCTGTTCTGCGGCGTTGGCCTGGTTGTAGCCTACGCTCTGCTGGGAGCGACGTGGCTGGTGATGAAAAGCGAAAATCCGTTGCAGGAAAAAATGCGCCGTGTGGCAAAAAAACTGCTGCTGACGATGCTGGTTGTCATTGCCATTATCAGCCTGTGGACGCCGCTGGCGCACAGTGCGATTGCCGAGCGTTGGTTTAGCCTGCCCAACCTGTGGTTCCTGATGCCGGTTCCACTGCTGGTTGCGCTTATCAGCATCTGGCTGTGGCGTTCACTGGGGCAGCATCACTGCCATACGCTGCCTTTTGCATTGACGCTGGGGTTGATTTTTCTTGGGTTCAGCGGGCTGGGGATCAGTATCTGGCCACATATCATTCCGCCGTCCATTACGCTCTGGCAGGCGGCGGCTCCGGCGCAAAGTCAGGGCTTTATGTTGGTTGGCGCACTGCTGATTATCCCGATAATCCTGGTGTACACCTTCTGGAGTTACTACGTTTTTCGCGGCAAAGTTCAACATGGTGAGGGGTATCATTGATGCAACAAACAATCTGGAAACGCCTGATGTGGCTGGTGATCCTCTGGGGCGGCAGCGTGCTGGCTCTCGCCGCCGTTGGTATGTTCTTTCGTCTCCTGATGACGGCCGCCGGATTTAAGTCCTGAATCTCTCCCTGATAACAACCGGGCAGCGTCGCGCTACCCGGTTGTGACAAATCCCAACGTTGGCTAAACAAAAATGTAAAAAACATCGAAATGACAAAACAGAGATTGTCATTATGCCGATTAAAATATTGAATAGTCACCAGGCGAAATTATCGCCAATTCCGCAGCTAACGTACCAGAGGGTGCATGATGTTTAAGAAAGGGTTAACGGTGTTATTGCTGGCCAGCGCGCTTTTTTCCGGTCAGCTTTTCGCTACTAATCAGGGACATGAGTATCTTCAGGTGCAGGATGCCGATCACTTACTACGACATACCGCCGACAGCGATGAACTGCGAGTGACGGCGGAAGAATCCGCCGCCGATCTTCGCGAACACCATTACTGGCAAAAATCACGCAAGCCCGATACTCATCTGAGCTGACCTTTAGTTTTTACGCTTTGGCAACGTTTTCAGCAGTTCTTCGGGGCTGACGGAAGCCACCACGCTGCCCGGCAACGGCATCTTCAGAATGTGATGTTTCATCTTGCCGATCACGTGCATTTCGCATGGTCGGCAATCAAATTTCAGCGTCAGGACCTCATCGCCGTTAACCAGTTGCATCGGCGTGGCTTTCCAGCTTTTGATATTCCCTTTCGCCTGTTTCGGACACAGGTTAAACGCAAAACGCAAGCAATGTTTAGTGATCATCACCGGCACATCGCCCTTTTCTTCATGTGCTTCATAAGCGGCATCAATCAGCTGAACGCCATAACGGTGATAAAACTCACGCGCTTTATGGTTATAGACGTTAGCCAGGAAGCTCAGATGCGTTTGCGGATAAACCGGCGGCGGCTGTACAACCGGTTTACGGCGACCACGCTGATAGTTTTGCAAACGTGCAGCATCCAGCATGTCGACCGCTTCACGTCGCAACTGATTCAGTTGACCGTTTGGCACAAACAGCGCTCCCGGCAGATTCACCTGAATGCTGCGGGCGTAATAAAGCGTTTGTCCAAGCTTTGCCAGACCATCCTGCAGGTTGCTCAACGCTTTTTCCGCATTGTTCGCTTCCTCGAACTGGCCATCCAGCGTATGGGTAATACTCACCCCCTCCTCACTGGTGAGCGTCAGGATCAACTGCTCCTGCCAGCCACCCAACTCAATATCGACCGCGACGCGCCGCTCGCTGGAGGTTTTGGTCAATGCCTGCTGCCAGTTATGATCGAGGTTGCGGTTCAGCGGGTGATTGGCACGTACTTTGTGCAGATCGGCGGGCATTTCATTCGGCCATACCCGATAACGATTGTGCCCCGTTTTTTCTACGGTGTTGGCGCGAAATCCGACCACTTCGCGTTTGATTAACACGTTCAGGCCATCCCCGTTAGCCAGCGGTTCTGTCACTTCAACATCGAGATGATCTTTTGCCACCTTCAGGACTTCGCCGACCGGCAAACCGATAAACTTTGGTGAGTCGAATGCGCCGATATCACCTTTACGAGCATTCACAAAGTAATCGGTACTGCCGCGATGGAAGGTTTTTTCCGTGGATGGCGTAAAGAAATGTTCGGTACGCCCGGCTGAAGAACGGGCCAGATCGCCCCGCTCTTCAATGATTGCGTCCAGCATCTGACGATAATGCGCGGTAATATTCTTCACATAGCTCATGTCTTTGTAGCGCCCTTCAATTTTGAAGGAACGCACACCAGCATCAATCAATGCGCCGAGGTTGGCGGTCTGATCGTTATCTTTCATCGACAGCAGGTGTTTTTCATAGGAGACCACGCGCCCCTGATCGTCTTTCAGGGTATACGGCAAGCGACAAGCCTGAGAGCAGTCGCCGCGGTTAGCGCTGCGTCCGGTTTGCGCATGTGAAATATAACACTGGCCTGAATAAGCGACGCACAGCGCCCCGTGAATGAAAAATTCAATAGTCGCATCCGTAGCCTGATGGATGGCCTTGATCTGCTCAAGGCTCAGTTCGCGCGCCAGGACAATCTGGGTGAATCCGACATCAGCAAGAAACTTCGCCTTCTCGACGCTGCGAATATCACATTGAGTGCTGGCATGCAGCTCAATGGGCGGAATATCCAGCTCCAGGATTCCCATGTCCTGCACAATCAGGGCATCAACGCCGGTCTGATACAGATCGGTAATTAACCGCTGCGCGGGCTCCAGCTCATCATCATGCAAGATCGTATTTAGCGTCACAAAGATTTTCGCCCCGTAACGATGAGCGAAAGGCACCAGTTCGGCGATATCTTTCAGGCTGTTACTGGCGTTATGGCGCGCGCCAAAACCCGGTCCGCCAATGTACACAGCGTCTGCGCCGTGTAATATGGCTTCACGCGCAATGGCGGTATCCCGGGCCGGGCTTAACAATTCAAGGTGATGAGGCTGCTGGCGCATACAGTTGTTATCATCCACAAGCGATAAAAATGGCGGCTATTGTAGTCACAAGCGCGGCTTTTCGGAATAGTTTTCCCGATTAACTACGCGGGTAATGGATCAGCGAATGAAAGTGCGCTGTTTGTTCGTGACCGTTACGGTAGCTATGCGCCCTGTCTCCGGCAAAACGCACCCCCTCGCCGGGTTTAATGGTGCGCCATTGTCCCTCAATACACATATCCAGCAGCCCATTTATCACCACCACGTGTTCTATCACGCCGGTTTCATGCGGAGTCGATTCACTGAGCGCGCCGGGTGCCAGCAGTATCGAAAAATGATCGAAGCACAACTGCGGATCCCACGGAAACAGCGGTGTGACGACCATCGCCTGCTGCTGGGGATCAAATATTGGCGCACTGTCTGACTCCGGTGGTGAAATGAAGGTCGAAAACGGGACGTTCAGTCCGGTGGCAATTTTCCACAATGTCGCCACCGTTGGGCTGGATTCGTTGCGCTCAATTTGCCCCAGCATGGCTTTCGACACGCCGGTTTCCTCCGCCAGACGCGACAGACTCCATTCCCGCTGGTGACGTAGCGTCTTGAGCGTTGTGGCCAGATAGTGGGTTAAGTTATCCATTTTTCTCCTTCCTAACTATCCCTTCTCAGGGCTACAGCTTAACACTTGTACGCTATAACGCACAGTGCTACAGTGATTGACCGTTATAACGCACACGGAGTCACTATGCGTGCATTTTCCATCCCTCTGCCCACCGTACTATCGGGCTTCGTGGCTGTCCTGGTCGGCTACGCCAGCTCGGCTGCCATTATCTGGCAAGCGGCTCTGGCCGCAGGTGCGACGACTGAACAAATCGCGGGCTGGATGACCGCGCTGGGAATAGCAATGGGTGTCAGTACGCTGGCGCTGACATTATGGTATCGCGCTCCTGTGCTCACAGCCTGGTCAACGCCCGGCGCTGCGCTGCTGGTGACGGGCCTGCAAGGCGTCACAATTCAGGATGCCATCGGCGTTTTTATCGTAGCTAATGCGTTGATTGTGTTGTGCGGCGTAACCGGGCTGTTTGCCCGTCTGATGAAAATAATCCCCCATTCACTGGCATCAGCCATGCTGGCTGGGATCCTGCTGCGTTTTGGTCTGCAGGCGTTTAATAGCCTCAACAGTGAGCTTATTTTGTGCGGTAGTATGCTGGTGGCATGGCTGGTATTTAAAGTCACAGCCCCACGGTATGCAACGATCGCCGCGATGCTGGCGGGTATTGCTATCGCACTGATGAAAGGTGACGTTGTCACTAGCGGAGTGGATCTGTCGCCGGTGATGCCAGCGTTTATTGCCCCCCACTTTTCTTTGGCCCACAGTATCAGCATTGCACTACCGCTGTTTCTGGTCACTATGGCTTCGCAAAATGCTCCAGGTATTGCCACTATGAATGCGTCGGGTTATTCGTTACCCGTTTCACCACTCATTGTCTTTACCGGCCTGCTGGCCATGTTGTTTTCACCGTTTGGCGTCTATTCCATTTGCATTGCCGCTATCACCGCCGCAATTTGCCAAAGCCCCGAAGCGCATCCTCATGCTAAACGGCGCTGGCTCGCCGCCGCCGCTGCTGGTGTTTTCTATCTTCTGGCTGGGGTGTTTGGCGGTTCGGTCACAGGAATGATGGCGGCCCTGCCGGTAAGTTGGATCCAGATGCTGGCCGGTCTTGCTTTGCTCGGGACGATTAGCGGTAGTTTATATCAGGCATTGCATAATGAAGCAGAGCGCGATGCAGCTATTGTTACGTTTCTGGTCACGGCCAGCGGCCTGACGTTACTGGGTGTTGGCTCTGCATTCTGGGGATTAGTGGTCGGCGGTATCTGCTACGCAGTGTTGACGTTATTTCGCCGCACGTAACTGCGTTGGCGTTTTACCCGTTACCTGTTTAAACCGATTACTAAAATGGCTCGCAGAACTGAATCCGCAGGCCATCGCAATGTCCGACAAACTGCGTGAAGAATAACAGACCAGATGCTGCGCCAGCGCCATACGGCGTTGCATCACGTACTGATGCGGTGCCGTTTTCATCGACTGGCGAAACATTCTGGCAAAGTGGAATTCACTAAGCGCCGCCTCGCTTGCGAGGTCGCTCAGGGTTATTGGGTACGCCAGATGCGCGTCAATATAGGCCAGCACGTTGCGTAAGGTGGCCGGCGCCAGTCCTCCAGTGACGGTAGGCAGTCGCCATTGAACATTACTGTAATGCTGGATCAGATGCGTTAACAGCAGCGAAGAGGCAGCGCTGAGCGTGAGATGATTGGCCGGTTGCTGCCAGTCGTTACCAAGCAAAAACTGACGGTAAACCGCCGTGATCCCCGGGTCACTGCCAAATGTATGCTCGTCCAGCGTAAAGCTATAGGGGCTTTTGTCCCAGACTTTTTCACCCACTTCGCGCAGATGAGCGTCGGTACAATACAGGTGAACAAAGGAGAGATCGTCGCGGATATCCCAACTTGACTCGCTTTCTTTCGGCATCAGGCAAAAACGGTCAGGTCCCCCGCCATTCTTCCAGCCTCCCGCCGTTTTGTGGTAACTCTCGTAGCCATCCGCGATGTATAAACTGAGCGTATGGTGATCGCAATACTGAGTGATGGTATCACGCTTATTTGACCAGGCCGCCAGTTGGATCCCTGAATGTAACGCAACCGATTCATGCAGCACGGCATTATGTTTGCGTAAGTTTTCAAAGGCATCGTAGGGCTGAGGCATACCATCACATTCAAAATAAGTTAGCAGGCTTTCAGTCTATAACAGCCACATATTGTTAACAGCTGCCTTTTCGCTTTTACGCTAAAAAAGCGCAAGATTTTGCAAGTCCGCCGCAAGCCGATGAAAGCCTCCTGCCACCAGACATGACACAGTGTGAGCCTGACGACAAAAAGAGAGAGTTGTATGAACGCACTGTTGTACTGCCTGGTGGTGGTCATTTGGGGAACGACATGGATTGCGATTTATTTGCAGCAAGGCCCGGTTTCTGCGCCGGTTTCTATTTTTTGGCGCTTTGCCGTTGCCAGTTCGGTGATGATAGTTATCCTGCTGGTTAGCGGTAAATTACGCAAACTGTCTGGCCGCGATCATCTGTTTTGCCTGTTACAGGGCGGATGCGTTTTTTGCTTCAATTTCTGGTGCTTTTATACCGCTGCAGCGTGGATTAATACCGGCCTGGAGTCGGTGATTTTCTCAATGGCAGTCCTGTTCAATGCGATCAATAGCTTCATCTTTTTTGGGCAAAAACCACCGCTGCGCTTTTATATTGCAGCCGGTCTGGGACTGACGGGCATTGTTACCCTATTCTGGCAAGATTTGATCAACAGCGGGTTCAACCATTCACTGCTGCTGGGCATCGGTTTAAGCGCTTTGGGAACCTTCGGCTTCTCATTGGGTAATATGATCAGCCTGCGTCACCAGAAAAAAGGGCTGGAAGTGTTAACAACCAACAGTTGGGCCATGCTGTACGGTACGCTGCTGATCGCCGCCATTGCGCTGGTGCGCGGTGACAACTTCACGCCGCAGTGGACATTCAGCTATCTTAGCGCGCTGTTGTATCTGGCTATTTTTGGCTCAGTGATTGCCTTCGGCGCGTATTTCACACTGGTAGGTCGCATTGGCCCCAGTAAGGCGGCATACAGTACGTTGCTTTTCCCGTTGGTCGCGCTGACGCTATCAACATTGTATGAAGGATACGTCTGGCAGGTTAATGCGATTGCCGGACTCGTATTGATATTACTGGGGAACATGGTGATGTTTGCCCGACCAGAAGCGCTGATGGGTAAACTATTATATCGACGCCGGACGGCATAAAAAAACGCACCATCCAGGGATGGTGCGTTTTTCATTATTATTATGGTTTTTTATTCACGTCAAACATGGTGGCATCAGTCGCCATGTCATCAACAACTTTCTTCAAAGTCTCGAACGCCATCGGCGTGCTTTCGTTGTTCAGGTCTTTGCCTTCACCCTTACGTACAACTTTAATCACTGGTTTATTGGTCGCCGCATCAATCAACTCACCCTCGAAATAGAGGTTGGTATCCATGGTACGGTGACCCGTCGCCATTTGCGTTCCTGCAACGAGCAGGGCAACCGGAACCACTTCATAGAACTGCAGCCCTTCTTTGCTGGTCGCAACACCGGTAATCGCTCCGCGGAAAATCAGGCTACGTGGTCCAGGGGTAGCCACCAGCGGTTTACGCTTGCTGATAGCGGATTTCAACTGTGTATTGGTATAGGTCAGCAGTTGATCAAGAACCTGCTGCCCTACCTGCGTAGTAGGCTTAGGAACCGGATAATACGTTACCGGGTTATAAACAATGTTGTCATATTTGGATTCGTTGTAGCTCGGATCAACCCAACGGAGTACCGTTTGTCCCGATGCTGATTTTGTTTCCTTCAGATCAGAGTAATTTTTTAAAAACCCAGAATATTTTTCCGGCTCGGTTACTTTTGACGCACAGCCGGATAATGCCAACAAGCCAGTAAGCACTGCAACTTTAAATAAAGTTTGAGTACGCATGAAACGATCCCTTTAGTTTTCGCAATGATGCCTAAAAAGGATAGCAAAACAGTTTCATTTTAGATGTACTAAAAATGGTAAGCACCGCACAATTTTATCTCTGCGCTCAGCACAAAAAATGCTGAACGCAGAAAGAGTTAACCCAGACGGGAGACTCAGGCAGTTTTACGTGCCAGCATTGTGGCAAAGCGCAGTTTAATTCGATTACCGTTTTCATCCGTACGATGAAGTTCGCCCACGTCTTCGTTATATTTCAGCAGATCCCACCCGTTGTAATAGTTGCGTAATTCTCCGGCTTTAAATGCGAACGGAAAACCAACGGTGCACGGGAAATCATCGGTATCCATCGCCGCAACGATTAAGTTATATCCACCCGGTTTCGTGCAACGTTGCATATTTTCAATAAGGCCAGGGATAGTTTTGGCTTCAAGGAACATCAGCACAACGGTAGACAGAATAAAATCATATTCGCCATCAAAGCGTAATGCGTTGAGGTCCGCAACATTCGCCTGCAGATTAGTCAGCCCTTCAGCGGCTTTGATCCTTTCAAGATTAGCGATGCTCATGGGGTTTTTATCCCATGCTGTCACGTCATAACCGTTTGCCGCAAGGTACAGGCTGTTACGACCGTTACCGCAGCCCAGATCCAACGTTTTTCCCGGTTTTACAATTTTTGCCGCTTCAACGACATCGGAATGTGTACGGGTTAAATCGTATTTCTCAGTAAAGTAGTTTTCGTCGCAAAGGGTCATTATTTATCCTCAGATTTCAGTAATGCAGTACGCTCCGTGCGGATGAGCAGTTTTCCCTGCATCAGCAATGCAAACGTACGTACCAGTAATAATGCAATGATAAAATTGGTAAAAATAAACAGTGGGATCGACAGCGTATGAAAAAATCCCGAATCGCTTCCGTGCCCCAGGTGCAGCCCTGTTGTCGCCAAAGCCGACACGCCAAACGAGAAGCTCCAGAAAGACGCATTAAATGGCTGTGACAAATACCACGGCATAAGGCGTAGCATGAACAGAAGTTGCAGCAAACCATAGCCGAACAGCATTTTAGCTAACGTATCGCCCTCGCCGCCGTTGACGCTAAGCCAGGCGCTGCAAGCGACCAGCGCAGGCGCCAGTTGAATGCCAAGTGAGGTTCGTAAAACCGCAGGCAGCTCGCCGCAGCTACGTAAACGTTGCAGAATCACTGGCTCCAGGCTGAGCCAGGAAAATACCCCTGCGCCCAAAAACACCAATCCTGCATCATTGAAACCAAGCGCTCCACAGGCCATTGCGCTGATAAAGTTATTGGCGACAGTTGGCAGATACAGACCCGGAGTGGTGGCTTCCTCTGGATGCGCACCGCGCCATAACCCTGCCGTTTGCCAGGCCGCGTATGCCAGCTGTATCACCACCCCAATGCTGAACAATCCAATTGCCAGTGGTCGATACCATGGGACAAAACCAATCGCTACCAACATCGTGGTGGCCGGAAACAGACTGACAAAGCTACTCATCACTGGGTGACGAATTTCCGCCAATACGCTATGCGGAAAACGCAGTAAACGGCTCAGAAAGGCTAGCGTCAGCAGCCCCCAAATGACCATGGCGAGAATCACTAAACCGTCGCCAATCCGGTGGCTCACTGGCCACACCTGACTGGCATAACGCCACGCGAATCCCATCCCGATGATGCCCAGTACCATGCCAAAATAACCGGCCGGAAGATTGAGGACCCGCTCACTCTGTTTGCTCTTACTCATTTTGTTTATTTTTTAAAGTATATTTGAAATGCATTTTATGGAATTTCCGCTGATTTAGCCAGTGCGGAAAACTTTGCTACGTTTAACTAAGGTGCGCCACACGGAAATGAGCTATGACCAAATATCGTCTGGGCGATGAGCCTCGTTCCTTTAGTTACCAGGATAATGGCAATAAAAAAAGCGTATTACTACGCCAAATCATTGCGCTCACTGATTTTAGTGATGTCCTGGCCGGTACACCGGGCGGCTGGATTGATGACGAATGCGTATTGTCGCAAAGCGGCGACTGCTGGATTTACGATGAAAACGCGCTCGCGTTTGCCGGGGCGACGATTACAGGAAACGCCCGCATTACCCAGTCAAGCGTAATCAGAGATGGCGCGCAGATTAGCGATGCCGTGTGGATTGACCGGGCTGAAATCAGCCACAACGCGCAAATACGTGACAACGTCACCATTCAGGATTCGGTGGTTCGCGGTGAGTGCCTTCTCTTCGGTGATGCGCGCGTTATGTGTGGCTCTGAAATCATCGCCGCCAGGGGGCTAACCCGTGAACGCGACCAGCTTCTGCAAATTTACGAACGGGCCACCGTCAGTCATTCTCGGGTGGTTCATCAGGCGCAGATCTATGGCGATGCGCAAATCAACTATGCGTTTATCGAACATCGGGCGGAAGTTTTTGAGTTCGCCCGGGTGGAAGGTAATGAAGAGAATAATGTCTGGATTTGCGATTGCGCCAAAGTCTACGGCCATGCGCGCGTCGTCGCCGGAACCGGAGAAGACGCTATTCCTACCCTGCGCTACAGCTCGCAGGTGGCGGAGCACGCGGTGGTTGAAGGTAACTGCGTGCTGAAACACCATGTGCTGGTCGGCGGTCACGCGCATTTACGCGGTGGGCCGCTCCAGCTTGATGGTCATATCCTGATTGAAGGTCACGCCTGCGTGCAGGGCGAAGTGCTGATCGAGCATCATATTGAAATAACCGGCCAGGCGCACATTGAAGCGTTTGATGGCGATGCTATTCATCTGCGCGGGCCGAAGGTGATCAACGGTGAGCAGCGCATTACGCGCACACCTATCGCAGGCTTATTCTGAGGGACCATCAATGATGCGGGCATACAGATTCACATCATGGTAATCACCGTTAAGGAACTCCGCCTGTTGCATACACCCTTCCAGTTGGAAGCCATTGCGCAGCGCCACCTGGTTGCTCTCAACGTTCTCCACACGACATTTAATCACAAAGCGGCGGATCTCCTGACGCTGTGCAAAATGATGAATCAATGCCTGTAACGCCAGGGTCATGATGCCTTTTCCCTGCTGCTCCTTATCCAGCCAGTAGCCAATATAAGCCGCTTTGTTCAGCGGTTCTATCTGGTTAAACGAGATGACGCCCACCACAGTTTGTTGCGCAAAAATAAGGAACATTTTGGCGTAACCGCGCTGGTGCAGCATCATATTGCCCTGCACGTTCTTGCGGGTGTCTTCCTCAGAGGCAACAAACTGCGGCCAGTTCAGCGACTGCTGGAGCCAGGTTTTATTTTTAAGCACCAACTGATGCAGAGGTGTGACGTGTTGCTCTTCTACGGCACGCAGTTCTAACGTGTCATTGATGGTAATCACTTCTGACATTTTCATTCCGTTATGCTGGTTAATCTCATTAAATAAAAACAGGAAGGGCTTCCCTTTTGGAAGCCCTTTTACACAGCAAGTGCCGTTTTGCTTAGCTCTCGCTGACACTCTCTTTTTGCAATATTTTGAGCAGATCTTCCTTCAGGTGGAGTTTCTGTTTCTTAAGGCGAACAATGTCCAAACTATACCCCCGACCATCCGAACCTTCCAGTCTGGAGATCTCATGATCAAGGCTGTTGTGTTTTTCGAATAAGGACAGAAAGCGAGGGTTCTCGGTTTTCAGTCGGGAAATAAGGTCTCTGTATTCTGGAAACATACTTTCTCCCTGTTAGTGGACAAGAATGTGTATAAGAAATACACACCCACAGAGTACCCATTTGGCATACAGAAAAATGCGAACAGGATCGAGTAAATAGTGTACAGAGTCGTTATGAGGAGGATTGCAGATACGGCTCCCCATCTGGAGAGCCGTAAAGGAAGTGATTAACGCATCTCGCGGTCGTCAACGTACTGACGTTTATCCGGCGCTGGCGGGAAGTACTGATACAGCCAGGTTTCGCTGATGGCGTCGCCCTGACAACGCAGGAACATACGCATATCTACCGGATCGGTTGAGTCAGAGGTCGGATACCAGTCAAACTGAATGCGATAACCGTCGATAGGTTCCACGTAGAGGATCTCAATCTGTTTCGCTTCACCGCTGGAGAGCGTAATTACCGGTTCAATACCCTTCGGCGCAGCCGCTTTCAGGTCGCCGCCGACGAAATCAACGGCAAAACGACGCGCCCATTTTTCCGGGTAGTGCTCGCCCGGCGCCCATCCTTCCGGGAAACCGCCCATGCCAGTCCGGGTCGCCATCACGCGAGCCAACGGCGAACGCACCGGCGGCTGAGCGCTCCAGTACAGGCGATATTTGAATTCCAGCTCATCGCCGGCTTTGATCTTCTTATCCGGCTGCCAGAAGCAGACGACGTTATCCAGCGTTTCACCGGTCGTTGGGATCTCCATCAGGCCGATGGTCCCTTTGCCCCACTGGTTACGCGGTTCGACCCACAGGCTTGGACGTTTGTTATACCAGCCCATAATGTCCTGGTAATGGGAGAAGTCGCGATCGAGCTGCAGCAAGCCAAACCCTTTCGGGTTGTTATCGGTATAGGCGTTGAACTGCAGTTTTTGCGGGTTATTCAGCGGGCGGCAGATCCACTCGCCGTTGCCCCGCCACATCGCCAGACGATCGGAGTCATGAATTTGCGGGTGAATAGTGTCGCACATCCGACGTTCATTATTGCCGCAGCTGAACATGCTGGTCATCGGCGCAATGCCGAGCTGCTTGATGTCTTTACGCGCGTAAATATGGTTTTGTACATCCATGATCACCTGCGTTTTCTCGCAGTGGATCACAAACTTGAATGCGCCCGTTACGCTAGGGCTGTCGAGAAGCGCATACACGGTAAAGGAGGTTGCGCCCGGTTTAACCGTTTCGAACCAGAAAGAGGTGAAATCAGGAAACTCTTCTTTGCTGTCGGTGTAGGTATCTACCGCCAGACCGCGGGCCGATAAACCGTACTGGTAGGTGTCATCCACGGCGCGGAAATAGCTGGCGCCCAGGAAAGAAACGACATCGCGGCGAGCCAGTTCTGGCGCTTTAAACACGCGGAATCCGGCGAATCCGAGGTCAGTCTGCCCTTCCAGCTGTTTGGTATCCACACCCGCATCGTTGTATTTAAACAGTTCCGGACGGAAGTGAATTTCACGCGCCATATGCGTAGTGCCATCAACCGAGAACATGCGTACACGGCGACGGAAGCCCATTCCCACATGGAAGAACTGTGCATCAAGCTGACGATTTTCAACGTTGTTCCACAGAGACTGCTCTGCGTCATATTGAATGCTGTTGTAGGCCTGCGGCGTCAGTTTCGCCAGCGTGTCCGGTAACGCGCGCGGTGCGCCGCCCCAGGGCTTCTGTGCTAAGTCATGGGCCATCGATTGCAGAACGGAAAAATCAAAACGTACGGTTTTTCCGTCTGCAATGTCAGACTCTGCCGCAAAGGCGGCGCGGGAAAAGAGTGATGCAATACCACTGGTTCCGCACACGGCGGCCACTGCCATTGAACCTTTAATAAATCGTCTGCGATTCATGCCTGAAAGTGAGTCCTTCTGGTCGTGTAAATGGTCCCGCGCCGGTCAAAATCAGCGGCAAGAGAGTGCACATTTCTGACCGCTCACTCTAGACAAAATTCATTAATAATCCAATTGTTGGTCGCCGATTATCTGTACAAAATCGAAAATATTTTATGTCGATGGGAACAGATCGAATCCCATGTAAATTCCATTAAAGTAAACCACACCGACGTTTACTTCGATCTTGCGCCTCCTGATACAGCGCGAACTCATCATAAACCGCGCACCCCAATGCCTGTTCAAACGCGTCGCGGCTGGAATTCCCGTGGCTGCGAGCCTGAGTTTCATTCCCCAGATTAGACTGGAAAATTCCCGCGGCGCTCACCGGTAAAAAATCTTCGTAGGTGATGGGTTGCGCAACCAGCCAGCCCCGTTCAATGAGCGGCTGCGGGTCGTCATCCGGGCGAATCGCCTGCCGATGCGCTTCGCCTGATGGCGTCAGACGATAGCGGAACCAGGCGAGTCCCTGCTGGCGCAGCAGGAATTCGCTGTCCGGGAAGGCTTTGAACACCTCCTGAAGATGTAGCTGGTGTGTCAGGTTGTCTTTTCCCGTTCCCGCGTTATTCAGCAACTCGTCGTACAACGCTCTGCCTTTCGGCGTCAGGGCCACGCCGCGCTGTTCGATCTCGCCAAAACGCGCCGTGTGAGTGCCGCGCATTTCTCCGGCAAACAACACCGGTTCTTCCAGCGCTTTGAAACTGGTCTGACGTAATAAAATCGGCACCTCGCGGCGCGGCGGCCCTTCAATCAATATTTTCGGCTCAATGCCGCATTCCGGCATCATTGACTGTACCCGGTCAATATCCAGCGTACGCGGCGTCAGGTGGTTGATATGACAACCGGGGAAACACACCACATCGGCAATCAGCCGGTGTTCGTTGTGTAATGCGTGATAGGTCGCTTCATCGACCGTGGCATGCTGATGCCAGCGAAAAGTTTCCAGCGCCTCATGCACAAACTCCTGCGCCTGCTCAGGCGTAAAACTGCCCTGCGCATCAAACTCATCCAGCAGTGCATGACAACGCCGGGTGAAAATGTCGCGTTTTGCGAGGATCTCCGCGGCCTTCTGCCGCAGCGCGGCGTTTTCGATTAATTCGAGTCGTAATAACGAGGTGAATACCCGAAACGGGTTGCGCGAAAGCGACGCATCGTCGATGGGACGAAAAGCGGTGGAATGTACAGGCACGCCGGCCTGGGAGAGATCGTAATAACTCACCGGATACATGCCCATAATGGCAAACATCCGGCGCAGCGTAGAAAGTTCTTGCGCAGTACCCACCCGAATAGCGCCGTGGCGCTCAACGTTGAGTCGGGCCAGCTCATCTGCATTAGCCAGTTTTTCATGCAGAGTGGGATTATTTTCCAGTACCGCCAGATTCACATCAGCGACAAGTTCCAGCAACGTGCCATATTGCGGGACTTCCTGCTGGTACATTGCTGACATTGCCTGCGAAAATTGTTCCCGAATCTCATCTGCCGTGATGGTGTTCGCCATAATGTCATGTCTCCAGTGAATATTACCTGGAGTGTAGAGAACGCCGCTGACTCCGGTGGGAAGAATTTACAAAGTGTGACCCCGCGTAAACTTCCCACCTATACAGACGGCGAACAAAACCTACTGGCGTGGTTTTAAATGACTTTCCAGCCAGGGCAGCATCTGTTTTTTACGGCTGAGCATACCTTCAACTTTGCAGGGCTGCGGGATGTCTGCGAGCTCAGAACCGGCGAACCACAAGCTGGTGTCGCCCAGATTAATATCGGTGAGCATCAGTACCACCAGCGCAGCATTCTTTTCCTCTGCATAGCGCGCCATTTCCAGACGAAGATCGGCCAGCACGGCATCCACCTGTTGCAGCGCATACAGTTCAAGCTGCGCCACACAGACCGAATGTCCATGGATAGTGAAAGTTTTAATGTCTTTGTGCAGAAGTTCGCGGGCGCTCATCCCATCCACGCTGGTTTTGGCAGACAGCAGGTCGCGACTAAAAGCGTCAAGGTCCACACCGGTTTTTTGGGCCAGCTCATCCACGGCCAGGCGATCGTCGGAGGTGGTCGTTGGCGAACGAAGCGTGACAGTGTCACTCAACGCGGCGCCCAGCAGTAAAACGGCCTCAGCGGCAGACAGCTGGTTACGCTCATCTTCCGTCATCAGTTGCCATAACAGCGTCGCGCTGCTGCCGACGGGCTTCACCCACACTTCTGGCGGCAGGCGAGTCACTAATCCACCGAGTCGGTGATGATCGATAATTCCCACCACGTTACTTTCTGCCAGCGATTCCGGCCCCTGGGCCGGCTCGGTAAAATCGACCAGCCAGACATCACTATCGGTCAGTTCGAACGTCAGCCGTTCAGGCATTTCCAGCCCCGCATGCTCAAAAATAAATTGCGTTTCGCGGTTCGGTTCGCCCAGACGCCATGCCGTCGCCTGTTGGCCACGTAAAGTAAGCCAACGCGCCGTCATGGCAGCAGTACAAATGGCATCGCTGTCGGGGTTAAGGTGCCCTATTACATGTATCATTAATCAGTGCCTTGTGAAGAGAATGGTTCAAAAGCAAACAATACCTACAGTATATCGACCTGGCCCATTCCCTTCCATGATCCCATCCCCCAGCAACGCTGTACAAAACATAAGCAAAACAAATTAGTTGTAAGTAAAACATGATAAATGTTAATAATATTTTGCTATCAGGTTATCAGAAACGAACAACTTCACTTGTCACCGATACGGCTCTGTTTTTAACATCGCTTATGGAAAAAAATGTTCTGTTCAATCAGCGCATTCGCTTGCGCCACCTTCATACTTTTGTCGCCGTTGCACAGCAGGGAACGTTGGGGCGCGCGGCTGAGACCCTTAACCTGAGCCAACCGGCCCTCTCCAAAACGCTAAATGAACTGGAGCAACTGACCGGTACCCGGCTCTTTGAGCGTGGCCGCCTCGGTGCACAGTTAACGCTGCCCGGAGAGCAGTTTCTTACCCACGCAGTAAGAGTGCTGGATGCGCTTAACACCGCCGGGCAAGCGTTAAACCAGCGTGAAGAGTCGCAGACTGATGTCGTACGGGTTGGCGCCTTACCCACCGCGGCTCTGGGCATCCTGCCGGCGGTCATTGGCCCGTTTCATAAGCAGCAAATGGAAACCACGCTGCAGGTTGCCACCATGAGTAATCCCATGATCCTGGCGGGTTTAAAGTCAGGGGAAATTGACCTCGGCATTGGCCGTATGGCCGATCCGGAATTGATGGTCGGTCTGAACTACGAATTATTGTTTCTGGAATCGCTCAAACTGGTTGTGCGCCCTAACCACCCGTTGTTGCAAGAAACCATTACGCTGAGCCGGGTCATGGAGTGGCCGGTGGTGGTTTCACCAAAAGGAACCGCGCCTCGCCAGCACGCAGAGGCATTGTTGCAAAGTCAGGGCTGTAAAATGCCGCCTGGCTGTATTGAAACGCTGTCAGCATCGCTCTCCCGCCAACTGACAGTTGATTACGACTATGTATGGTTTGTCCCTTCAGGCGCGGTTAGAGAAGATTTACGCCAGGCGACGCTGGTGTCATTACCGATTCCCACCCACGGTGCGGGTGAACCCATCGGGATTCTTACCCGGGTCGATGTGCAACTCTCTCAGGCCGCGCAGATCCTTATCGCCGCAATACGTAAAACCGTACCGTTTTGATGCCAAAAATAAAGGGACCAGATGGTCCCTTTATTTATTGTTAAAACGTTTCCCAGTTATCGCCGCTGGCCGTTGCCGCCTGCGGACGAGAATGATCCGCAGTAGTGGTCACCGGAGCGCGTTTAATTGCGCTTGTCCCGGTTAACCGGAATGTGCCAACGGCTTGTGTTAAGCGTGCCGCCTGCTCTTCAAGAGAGGCTGCCGCAGCCGATGCTTCTTCAACCAGCGAGGCATTTTGCTGCGTAACCTTATCCATTTCTGATATCGCCTGGCTCACCTGTACGATACCCCGGCTCTGCTCATCAGAGGCTGCCGCAATTTCCAGCATGATGTCGGTGACGCGTTTTACTGCATCGACAATATCCGTCATCGTATTGCCCGCCGCGACGACTTCTCCGGAGCCCTGGTCAATCAGTCGGACCGATTCGCTGATCAATCCTTCAATCTCTTTTGCCGCCTGAGCGCTGCGGCTTGCCAGCGTACGTACTTCACTGGCAACGACGGCAAACCCGCGCCCCTGCTCTCCTGCTCGCGCCGCTTCGACCGCTGCGTTCAGCGCCAGAATATTGGTCTGGAAAGCAATGCTGTTAATCACGGCGGTGATTTCGGAGATTTTCTTCGAACTCGTTGAGATATTGCCCATGGTTTTCACCACACCAGAGACCATCTGACCACCCCGGCTGGCCTTGCCGGAAGCATCTTCCGCCAGCTTGCTCGCATGATGCGCGTTGTCGGCGTTTTGCTTCACCGTGGCCGTCAGCTCTTCCATGCTGGCCGCCGTTTGTTCAATCGCCGCGGCCTGTTGTTCGGTACGTGAAGACAGATCAGTGTTCCCTGCCGAAATCTCACTGGTACCGCGATAAATTTCTTCCGCCCCCTGACGTACAGTGCCCACCGTTTTCCCAAGCGATCGTTGCATTGTCTGCAGATGGCGGCTCAGGCGACCAATTTCGCTGCGCCCGGTCGGTTCCTCCTGCATGGTCAAATCCCCTGCGGAAATTTGCTCAATACGCAGGGCTGCGCGCAGCAGAGGATGAATGACGGTACGACGCAGAACAATGAACGTCATTACGGTCAGCGCCAGCGCAAGAACGAATGCACCCAGCATAAAAGCCATGCCGAGCTGTGTACGTTGGTGCGCCTGTTCGCTTAACTGGTTCGCCCTTGCGGTACGAATGTCGATCGCTTTTAACAACACCTTGTTGTAAGCAGAGTCCAGCGGTCTGGCCTGTTCATTTTCATGATTGATGATCGCTTCAAACATACCGTTTTTAGCGTACTTCAACATAGGCTGTAAGCCGTCGGTATAGGCTTTGAAGCTGGCGCTCAGTTCAGCATCTAACGCTTCATCGGCAGAGGTTTTTACCGCGCGTGACATATAAGCATTGAAACCGTCCTGCGACTGCTTAATCCGTTTTTCTGCCTCGGCAATATTGGCCTTCATGTCATCCATTTCGGCAATACGGCTCGC
The DNA here is from genome assembly GCA_020099315.1 of Citrobacter europaeus. Classification (NCBI taxonomy): domain Bacteria; kingdom Pseudomonadati; phylum Pseudomonadota; class Gammaproteobacteria; order Enterobacterales; family Enterobacteriaceae; genus Citrobacter; species Citrobacter europaeus. The sequence continues at coordinate 2,293,924 of CP083650.1, read as the reverse complement.
CGCGCCGGCGTGGATCATGTTGATACGTGCGGTGCGTAAATGGTTAGAGCTGTTAGATAACCCCATCCTGACCTGAATCTCATCGGTCACGTCGCGCTGATCGCGATCGGCCTGCATAAGAAAATAGCTTGCCAGTCCGGAACTTAAGGCGAACAGCAGAAGGATGCCACCGAGAATGGAGGAAAACAGCGGAACCAGCCGGATTTGATGCAGAAAGCCCAGTTTATTCTGGGCTTGCATCGATGTAGTGTTGTCCATGACCGTCGACTCTCTTGTAGGGTTTATGCGTGAAAACACGCCCGTTAGATAGTCATCGGCAATCCGGGAAGTTTACTTACCGTGAAAAGCGCCGGATTCGTCACACTTTCACAACATAATTCTAAAAAATTCAGGAAAGTGCCAGCGGTGAAATCCGCTGGCCAATGAATCAGTTATCGCCAAAGTGGATAACGGTACGGATGGACTTACCCTGATGCATTAACTCAAACGCTTCGTTAATCTGCTCCAGCGGTAAACGGTGGGTAATAAAGGGATCCAACTGAATTTTCCCGCTCATAGCTTCTTCAACCATGCCTGGGAGCTGGGTACGGCCTTTCACGCCGCCAAACGCAGAACCGCGCCAGACGCGCCCGGTTACCAACTGGAACGGACGCGTTTTGATCTCTTGCCCTGCTCCCGCCACGCCAATGATGATGCTTTCGCCCCATCCTTTATGGCAGCATTCCAGCGCCGCGCGCATCACGTTAACGTTACCGATGCATTCAAAGCTAAAGTCCACGCCGCCGTCGGTAAGCTCGACAATCACATCCTGAATCGGTTTGTCGTAATCCTTCGGGTTGATGAAATCGGTCGCGCCCATTTCACCTGCCAGCTTAAATTTTTCCGGATTGGTATCAACGGCCAGAATACGCCCGGCTTTCGCCTGCACCGCGCCCTGAATGACCGCCAGACCAATACCGCCCAGACCGAATACGGCTACGGTATCGCCTTCTTTCACTTTTGCGGTGTTATGGACCGCTCCAATACCGGTGGTCACGCCACAACCCAGCAGACACACTTTGTCCAGCGGAGCCTGCGGGTTAACCTTCGCCAGAGAGATCTCCGCACAAACGGTGTATTCGCTGAAGGTACTGGTGCCCATATAGTGATAAATCGGCTCACCGTTGTACGAGAAGCGCGTTGTGCCATCCGGCATCAAACCTTTGCCCTGGGTCGCGCGTACGGCCTGACACAGGTTAGTTTTACCCGATTTACAGAACTTACACTCGCCACATTCAGCGGTGTACAGCGGGATCACATGATCGCCCGGTTTCAGGCTGGTGACGCCTTCTCCCACTTCAACCACAATACCGCCACCTTCGTGGCCAAGTACCGCCGGGAACACACCTTCCGGATCGTCGCCGGAGAGCGTGAAAGCGTCAGTATGACACACGCCGGTGTGGGTAATTTTAACCAGCACTTCACCTTTCTTTGGTGGTGCGACGTCGATTTCGACAATTTTTAACGGTTGGCCGGGGCCGAATGCAACTGCTGCACGTGATTTCATTTGTCTCTTCCCATTATTGCGAGGTGATGGTGTTATTTTAGATAAGCACGCAGAAGATGGCCGATTTCAGCCATACGCACGGCACGCTGGTCTGGCGTCGTTTCCCCGCTGACCAGTTCGTCTTTCAGGTGGATCTCAACCATTTCGCCCATCAGGCCATTGGATGCGCCGCGCACGGCGGCAATTTGCTGCAGGATAGCCAGGCACGGTTCGCCGGACTCCAGCGCGCGCTCAAGCGCATCAACCTGACCGCGAATACGGCGTACACGGGTGAGAATGCGCTTTTTATCTTCAGGTGAATGCGGCATACGCCCTCCTAATACTATAGGGGGGTATACTATCAGATTTGTTATTTAGCTGTAAAATATATGATTTATTAAATATCAATGAGTTAGTTTAAACGTTTAGTAACCCTCTTCCACTCTCCAGTTTTGTCATAAGTGGATTCGAAGGCATTTGATATTGTCAGGTCCTGAATACACCATTCATCGAACGTATCGGCAACCAACCTGACATGATCAATTTTTTACTAATCTATATTCTAGGCTAACAGCACTAATACTCTCTCACGTCAATAACCACTAAAAGTTAATGGTTTATAAAACAATTTAACCTTACAATAACCATCCTTTTTCATGTCTTAAGTTTAAGCAGGAGAAAAAATGGAGCTCAGCCGGAGGCAGTTCTTTCGAATCTGTGCGGGCGGTATGGCAGGAACAACTGTTGCATCTCTCGGATTCTTATCATCTTTTTCCGTTCACGCGGAAACCCGTCAATATAAACTCTTAAAAGCAAAAGAGACGCGTAATAACTGTACGTACTGCTCAGTAGGCTGCGGCATGCTGATGTACAGCCTTGGCGATACAGCCAAAAACGTCAAAGAAAGTATCTACCATATTGAGGGCGATCCGGATCATCCGGTGAGCCGTGGATCGTTGTGCCCGAAAGGCGCTGGTGTGCTGGATTATATTCATAGTGAAACGCGTCTGCAGTATCCCGAATATCGCGCACCGGGTTCGGATAAATGGCAACGTATTAGTTGGGACGATGCGATTAACCGTATTGCCCGACTCATGAAAGATGACCGCGATGCCAACTTTATTGAGAAAAACGCCCAGGGCGTTACCGTCAACCGCTGGCCCACTACAGGCATGCTATGTTCTTCAGCGGCAAGCAATGAAACCGGGATCCTCGACGGTAAATTTACTCGGGGATTAGGGATGGTCGCTATCGACTGTCAGGCACGATTATGTCATGGCCCCACCGTTGCTGCTCTTGCACCAACTTTTGGGCGTGGCGCAATGACCAACAACTGGGTCGATATCAAAAACGCCAACGTAGTGCTTATTATGGGTGGCAATGCCGCTGAGGCGCACCCGGTAGGTTTTAAATGGGTGGTCGAAGCGCAAACTAAAAACGACGCCACCGTGGTGGTGGTCGACCCGCGCTTTAACCGTAGCGCCGCAGTCGCTGATTTGTACGCACCAATTCGCGCTGGTTCCGACACCGCATTCCTGCTAGGCGTGATCCGCTATCTGCTGAAAAACGACCGAGTACAGCACGACTATGTTCGTCATTACACTAACGCCAGTCTGATTATCCGTGATGACTATCAGTTCCATGACGGCTTGTTTAGCGGCTACGACGATAAGAAACGTCAATATGATAAGTCGAGCTGGTTTTATCAGCTTGATGAGCAGGGTTACGCCCTGCGTGATGACTCGCTAAACCACCCACTTTGCGTGTTGAATCTGTTGAAAGCCCATGTCGAACGCTATACGCCCGAAATGGTTAACCGCTTGTGTGGGACCTCATTGGCAGACTTCAATCGTATCTGCGAAATTCTCGCCAGCACCAGTGTGCCTGACCGCACTGCAACTATCCTTTACGCTTTGGGTTGGACTCACCACTCCGCCGGAGCGCAAATTATTCGCGCCGCCGGTATGCTCCAATTACTGCTGGGCAACATAGGCATGGCGGGCGGTGGCGTTAACGCCCTACGTGGCCACTCCAATATTCAGGGCTATACCGATCTTGGCCTGTTATCGACGAACCTGCCGGGTTATATGCCGCTACCATCGGAAAAACAGCCAGACTACCAGACCTATATTTCTCAAATCACGCCGCCTGCGCTAGGCGTGAATGAGGTCAACTACTGGCAAAATACGCCGAAGTTCTTTGTTAGCATGATGAAAAGTTTCTGGGGCGATCGCGCAACCGCGAAAAATAACTGGGGTTACGACTGGCTGCCTAAATGGGATCGCCTGTATGACGTAATGACTCAGGCCGAATTGATGCTTGAAGGGAAAATTAATGGTTACATCGTTCAGGGATTTAATCCGCTGGCGGCGTTTCCCGATAAAAACAAATCATCCCGCTCGCTTTCAAAACTGAAATATATGGTGGTTATCGATCCCCTGGTCACTGAGTCTTCCAATTTTTGGCAGAATCATGGCGAAATGAATGATGTGAAACCGGCAGATATTCAGACCGAAGTTTTCCGTCTGCCCTCTTCCTGCTTTGCTGAGGAAAACGGCTCAATTGCTAACTCCGGGCGTTGGTTACAGTGGCACTGGGCGGCAGCAGAACCACCTGGGGAAGCCTTACATGACGGGAAGATCCTTGGCCGCCTGTTTATGCGGCTGCGCGAGCTATATCAGCAAGAAGGCGGCGCGAATCCACAGCCCTTGTTGAATATTGCCTGGAATTATAAAGATCCCTACGACCCGCACCCGGAAGAGATTGCGCGTGAAGCAAATGGCCAGGCACTTGAAGACCTTTATGATGACAAAGGCCAGCTTATTGCCAAAAAAGGCCAGCAGCTCAGCAGTTTTGCACAGCTGCGCGATGACGGTTCGACCAGCAGTTTCTGCTGGGTTTACTGCGGAAGCTGGACCGAGCAGGGTAACCAGATGGCCAATCGCGACAACAGCGATCCGTATGGTCTGGGCTGCACACCGGGCTGGGCGTGGTCCTGGCCTGCCAACCGCCGTATTCTCTACAACCGCGCTTCGGCCGATCCATCAGGAAAACCATGGGATCCAAAACGCGCCCTGCTGCACTGGGATGGCAAAAAATGGGCCGGTATGGACGTAGCCGACTACGGCCAGGCCGCACCGGGCAGCAACGTTGGTCCGTTTATCATGAACCCGGAAGGCGTAGCGCGTCTGTTCTCCATCGACAAAATGAACGACGGGCCATTCCCGGAACATTACGAACCCATTGAGTCGCCTATTGGTACCAACCCGCTACACCCGGATGTTGTATCCAGCCCGGTTGCACGTATTTACCATGACGATATCGCCAATATGGGTAAAGCGGATGCCTTCCCGTACGTCGCCACAACTTACTCTATTACCGAACTGTTCCGCCACTGGACCAAACATGCACTGCTCAACGCCATCGCTCAACCCGATCAATTCATCGAAATCGGTGAGGCGCTAGCGAGCGAAAAAGGCATTGCGGCAGGTGATACAGTGAAAGTGACGTCGAAACGCGGCTTTATCAAAGCAAAGGCGGTAGTCACTAAACGTCTACAAACGCTGATGATAGATGGTAAGCAGGTCGATACTATCGGTATCCCTTGTCACTGGGGCTTTGAAGGTGCTACGCGCAAAGGGTTCCTCGCTAATACCTTAACGCCATCGGTGGGTGATGCCAACTCGCAAACACCGGAATATAAAGCGTTTCTGGTCAACATCGAGCGAGCGTAAGGAAGGGAACTCATGACAATGCAATCACAAGATATTATTAAACGCTCGGCGACGAACAGTATCACGCCACCGCCCCAGGCGCGGGATTACCGTGCTGAAGTGGCGAAACTGATTGATGTCACCACCTGTATTGGCTGTAAAGGCTGTCAGGTGGCCTGCTCAGAGTGGAACGATATTCGCGATGAAGTAGGCTACTGCAACGGCGTCTACGACAATCCGACCGATCTCAGTGCTAAGTCCTGGACGGTAATGCGCTTTAGCGAAACCACCCAGAACGACAAGCTGGAATGGCTTATCCGCAAAGACGGCTGCATGCACTGTGCCGACCCGGGATGCCTGAAAGCCTGTCCATCCGCCGGAGCAATCATTCAGTACGCCAACGGGATTGTCGACTTTCAGTCAGAGCACTGCATTGGCTGCGGCTACTGCATTGCTGGCTGCCCGTTCAATATTCCACGGCTTAATCCTGAAGATAACCGGGTCTACAAATGTACGCTGTGCGTCGACCGGGTCAGCGTAGGTCAGGAACCTGCCTGTGTGAAAACCTGTCCGACCGGCGCCATCCAGTTTGGGACTAAAAAAGAGATGCTGAACGCGGCGGATACTCGCGTTATGCAGCTGAAAAAACGCGGCTATGCCAATGCGGGCGTCTACAACCCGCAAGGGGTCGGCGGCACTCACGTGATGTATGTGCTTCATCACGCGGACCAGCCGTCGCTGTACCACAACCTACCGGACGATCCAACGATCGCCGCGCCGGTGAATCTGTGGAAGGGGATCCTAAAACCGCTCTCCGCCGCTGGATTTATCGCCACCTTTGCCGGGTTGATTTACCACTACGTGGGCGTCGGGCCAAACAAAGAGACGGATGATGATGAAGAGGAGAACGGTCATGAGTAAACGCAAAATGATTCTGCGCACCAAATTCATCGACCGGGCCTGTCACTGGACGGTGGTGATAAGCTTCTTCCTTGTGTCGCTTTCCGGTATTGCGCTGTTCTTCCCGACGCTGCAATGGCTCACCGAAACCTTCGGTACGCCGCAAATGGGGCGAATTTTACATCCGTTTTTCGGGGTGATGATTTTCGTCGTGCTGATGTTTATGTTCGTCCGTTTCGTACATCACAATATTCCCGATAAACAGGATCTCCCCTGGATTAAAGGGATCGTTGAGGTACTTAAAGGCAATGAGCACAAAGTTGCTGATGTTGGAAAGTATAACGCAGGTCAGAAAATGATGTTCTGGAGTATCATGAGCCTGATTCTGGTATTGCTGGTTACCGGCGTTATTATCTGGCGGCCCTACTTTGCCCATTACTTCTCAATTACCATAGTTCGCTGGAGTTTGTTAATCCATGCGACAGCAGCAATTGTGCTAATCCACGCCATACTGATTCATATGTACATGGCGTTCTGGGTGAAAGGTTCAATTAAAGGCATGATCGAAGGGAAAGTGAGTCGACGTTGGGCGAAGAAACACCATCCTCGCTGGTATCGAGAGGTTGAACTTAATGAAAAAGAAACGCAGGAATTAGGGCCTAAATAAAATCAATAAGACCGCTATTATTTAGCGGTCTTATTCTCTTAATTGCCCAATGATATGCTACGGCGCTGCGTGACCTGAGTATGGAGCTGATAACAAACCCTACCCCACGCGCAATAAATCACTGTATCTCGTGGTATAACGCGGCGAAAGCATATCCCGCTTCATCGCCCACGGTTGCTGTATACCTTGCCCGGCAAAATAGAGCGTTCCTTTACCTTTTTCCGCATTAAGCGTATCCAGTACGTCCATCAGTTTATCGCTGTTACGCCGCGGCGCGTTGTCATCAAAAAGATTAAGCTGCGCAACGCCAGAGCTAAAAAAGTCTCCCAGCATGACCCCGGCTTTTTGATAACGCCGCCCCTCTCGCCATATTGCGTCCAGGCTGCGCGTGGCTGCAGCAATAATTTCCCGACTGTCCTGAGTTGGCGTCAGCAGTTTTATCGACGCGCTGTTACCGTAATAAGGTTCATTCAAAACAAACGGACTGGTTTTGATAAACGCAGAGATAAACCGGCAATACTGGTGTTCTCTGCGCAGCTTTTCCGCCGCTCGTGAAGCATAAGTGCAAATTGCCTCTCTCATGGCGTTGTACTCGGTAAGTTTTTCACCGAACGATCTTGAGCAGATAATTTCCTGTTTAACTGGCGCAAACTCTTCCAGCGCCAGACAAGACTCACCGCGTAATTCCCGTACGGTGCGCTCGAGCACGACGTTGAAATGTTTGCGAATAAAGCGAATGTCGGTATCTGCCAGATCGAGGACCGTTTTAATGCCCATGGCGTCCAGTTTCTTACTGATACGGCGTCCAACACCCCAGACTTCATCAACCGGCAGTGCAGCCATCAGCTTACGCTGACGTTCAATATTGGAGAGATCCACGACTCCGCCGGTTTGTTCCTGCCACTTTTTGGCAGCATGGTTTGCCAGTTTGGCCAGCGTTTTGGTCTGGGCGATGCCGACCCCAACCGTGAGACGTGTTTTCTGTAAAATGGTTGCTCTGATTTCCCGACCAAAATCCGTAAGATCCCGACAGTTTCGCACGCCCGTTAAGTCACAAAAGGCTTCATCAATACTGTATATCTCCACGCGTGGAGACAACTCCTCCAGAATCGACATCACCCTGCTGCTCATATCCGCATACAGCTCGTAGTTCGAGCTAAAGCAGAACACGCCGTAGCGCCTGAACAGATCTTTCTGTTTGAAGTACGGAGCGCCCATATTAACGCCAAGAACCTTCGCTTCCGCGCTGCTGGCAATGACGCAACCATCGTTATTTGAAAGAACGACAACGGGTTTGCCCTTCAGATCGGGTCGGAATGCCGACTCACAGCTGGCATAAAATGAATTAACATCCACCAGAGCAAACATAATCACCCAGCCGCTTTAACGATAAATGTCACCACGCCAAATATATCCAGCGAGTCCTCGCTGCCGATCATGATCGGCGCGTAGGCGCTGTTCTCTGGTTTCAGCATCACCACCGGATGTAATTGCAGGCGTTTAACGGTGAACTCGCCCTCAATAGCGGCAATAACGATATCTCCGTGAGTGGGCTTTCTGGCACTGTCGACAATCAGCAGATCGCCCTCACCAATCCCTGCTCCTGTCATGGATTCACCAGATGATTTTACAAAATAGGTTGCGCTGGGATGGCGCACCAGCAGGTCATTGAGATCGATTCGTTTCTCAACGTAGTCCTGCGCCGGAGAAGGAAAGCCACAGGGTACAACGTCTCTGAATAGCGGTAAGCATTTGATTTCGCGGTGTTGCGCAGGCTGGAAAAACAACATAATAATCTGCCTCTTATTTACTGTATTTATATACAGTAGTTTTAATGAGCGCAGCAATCAAGTGACGTGAGTGGCGAACTGAGCGTTGTTTAGCCATCTCGTCGGTAAGCTTTTATCGCATCTGGAAAAATAATTTCTGTTTTATTCGGCAAAGGAAGACGTTCATTTAGCCGGAACGATAAGGACGGTATTGGCGTAGGTAATAAATATGCTATTTCAGGGAAAGGGTTCCGTTCACCTCAGCCGTATCGCTTCTCTGTACACTGAACGCCAGTGAACGTGTTAAGGGTGCTATCGCCGCACCCTTAACAATCCCGGCTCCCGGCGGGAAAATTGCCACTTCGTGGAATATTCGCCCCATCCCTGGGGCTCACCCCTTCGGGGCCAGCGTAAGCGCTGTTCAAAATTGCTCCCGGCAATTTTGTCCTCCGCTTATTCCTTCAGGCTTCCGGGCCGGGCGCGATGAAGCGTCCTTGCAAAGCGCGCCCTGAACCCGCATCCCTGCGGGTTCTCCCGGCCTTACGGAAACACGTCGGCAATTTTCAGCCGGGCCAGCCCACACCTCACTATCTGCGTTTTTGGTCTGAACAGCAAAACAGATTTAACTGGAAGTCAGAGCGTTGAAGCAATGACTCCGGTCCGGCTGAAAATCGATGAGTCGTTGACGGCTGACCGGGTCTGCCCGCAGGGATGCGGGCAGAGGGGACGGCCTACAGGGACGCAGGCTCGGCCCCGACCCGACAGGCAGACGGCATAAGACGAATAACTCGCGCAGCGACGATTTTCCCGCCGGGAGCCTGGGATGCAAGGGAGGCGGCGGTGAGCCTCCCTTGCACGTTCACGGGTATCTGTGCTTTAGAAAAGTGATACGGCTGAGGTGAACGGAACCCTGATCAAGAATCACATGTTCAACCTGAACGACATTGCGCGCTTGCGGGGCGTTACGTCAGGAACGCTTACGCGGCATCATGCGCAACAGCGTATTGTCCTTCCAGAAATAGTGGTGCATCAGGGCCGCGGCGGCATGCAGGGCAATAACAAAATAACCCAGATTTGCCAGCGTCACGTGCCAGGACTTCAGCATGTCCACTAAATCAAAGTTGGCCTCTGCCGCATGCGGCATAACGATGCCGAATGCAATCCACGGGTTACCCCGGTTGTACATCATCACCAGCCCAATAATCGGCAGAACAATAAACAACAGATAGATAACCAGATGCCCCAGATGCGCCATTCCGGTCATCATCGGCTTCGGTTTTGGCACAATCGGCGGAGCCGGGTATTTCAGCCTGACCAGCAGACGCACCACCATCAGCGTTAAAATAGTGATACCGCAGGAGACGTGCACCATGTTGAACAAGGGGCGATAGCTGCGCGGGAAAAATCCGCGAAACTCCATGGCGCTGTACGCCACGATAACCAACAAAAAGACCAGCCAATGAATACCAATTTGCAGGCCAGAATACTTATTCCCCATAACACTTCCTGAATAAAAACAATAATGCGTCAACATAACGGGCTTTTGTTAAAAATTCATTAACTTTTGTTCACCCATTTTCAGTCGCTTACGCTTAACCGCAAGAACAGCTATTGCCCTGAATGCCTGTCTGAACTAAGCCTGGTAGGGAAAATATGTCGTACCGCCCCATCCTGACAGGAGAAAACCATGAGTAAAATTGGCATTAACGGTTTTGGTCGTATCGGTCGTCTGGTATTGCGTCGGCTACTGGAAGTCAAAAGCAGCGTGGAGGTTGTCGCCATTAATGACCTCACCTCGCCCAAAATTCTCGCCTATCTGTTAAAACACGATTCAAACTACGGGCCGTTTCCCTGGAGCGTCGACTTTACCGAAGACGCGCTGATTGTCGATGGCAAAAAGATCGCCGTTTACGCGGAAAAAGAGGCCAAAAACATTCCGTGGAAAACCACTGGCGCTGAGATAATCATCGAATGCACCGGTTTTTATACCTCGACAGAAAAAGCCAACGCGCACCTGGATGCTGGGGCCAAAAAAGTCCTGATATCCGCCCCTGCCGGCGATATGAAGACGATCGTCTTTAACGTCAACGACGACACTATGGAGGCGAACGATCGGATTATTTCAGTGGCGTCGTGCACCACCAACTGCCTGGCGCCGATGGTAAAAGCGCTGCACGACAGCTTCGGTATTCAGCTTGGCACCATGACCACCATTCACGCCTACACGGGGACACAGTCGCTGGTTGATGGCCCACGCGGGAAAGATCTGCGCGCCTCACGCGCGGCGGCGGAGAACATCATTCCCCATACCACCGGAGCCGCCAAAGCCATTGGTCTGGTCATTCCGGCATTGAGCGGAAAATTAAAAGGCCACGCCCAGCGTGTGCCGGTGAAAACCGGATCCGTCACCGAGCTGGTATCCGTGTTGGGTAAAAAAGTCACCGCTGAAGAGGTTAACAACGCGCTGAAAAAAGCCACGCAAAATAATGAATCATTTGGTTATACCGACGAAGAAATTGTCTCGTCAGATGTCATTGGCTCGCATTTCGGTTCGGTATTTGATGCAACGCAAACCGAAATTACCGAAGTGGGCGATCTGCAACTGGTAAAAACCGTCGCCTGGTATGATAACGAATACGGTTTTGTCACCCAACTTATTCGTACGCTGGATAAGTTTATCAAGATCTAGCTGGTTAATTACATCCGGTTACTCAATTCTGCGTTGAGTAACCGTTATGTAGTCATTGGCATCATGACGGTTCACCTTTTCTCTGTCATTATTGTGTTTCGCTACATAAGCAAAAAAAATCCACGCCATAAATATATTCACATCCAAAATGTTAAAATATGTAAATTTGATATTTAATTTTACTTAATTGCCAGTATCGCCTTCCCCAATATATTATGAATTCGGTTTATACATTGAGTTCATACATAAACTATTAAGATATCCAGAGATTATCTCAGCGATAACATTTGTTAAGGATTAACAATTGAAAAAGACACTTCTTCTTACTGCGCTATCACTGTGCACAGCATCTGCATTTGCCGCAGATCAGACCGTATTGCAAGTCCAGGGCGTGTTAACAAACTCTGCCTGTACGCCAGAAATCGGCGGTGGCGCAACTATCGACTACGGCACAATTCACTTGAGTGCGCTTTCCGCAGTGGACAATAATCAGTTGGGCGCTAAAGAAACCAATCTGGTCATTAACTGCCCGGCGCCAACGCAACTGGGTTTTCAGGTTTCCGATGACCGTACTGACAGCGTGGCGGGTATTATGATTGAAAACGCGGCAACGGATGGTGGAGTAATTGGTGCCTCACCTCTCATATTTGGCGTAGGTAAAACGACCAACGGCGTCAATATTGGCAACTATAGCATCCGTGCAGCATCGGAAACGGTCACTGCTGACGGAGCCTCCGCAACGCTGCTCGTTCGTTACGGCCATGGCGGCGTTAATACATGGAGAAGCATGATGACGTCAGTGAGTTACAAAACAACGTTCGCGCATAACGAATATGAATACACCGTTGGCAAGTTTGGTACCATCGAACCACTGGCATTCACCACGGTGACTATACCGCTGGTTACCACGCTGGCAATTCAAAATACAGCAACGCTGGCAATTACTGACGATACCAATATGGATGGTCAGGCGACGTTTACCATGTTTTATCTGTAATTACGTTATTTAACTAATTCATCTGAGCATAAATCTTAAATAACGTCTGTATTTTAATGTTAAGGATTAACAAATGAAAAAACTGCTTCTTGCGACGGCACTTTCCCTGTGCGTGACTTCCGCTTTTGCAGCAGACCCGACTGCCGTATTAAAAGTGAAAGGATTACTGACTAACAGTGCCTGCACTCCCACGCTGAGCAATAGCGGTGTCGTTAACTATGGCACTATTCGCCTGGGATCTCTGTCTGCATCGGATGTCAATCAGTTGGGTCAGAAAGATATTGATTTGACCATTACTTGCGCCTCCGCCACCAAAGTGTCCTGGAATATGGTCGATGACCGCGCGGACACGCGTGCGGATATCACGGTGAATGACGCTACCTTTACCGGCGGCACCTATCTCGGCAGTGCGCAGAGCTACGGCGTAGGGTTAACCGGCGGCAACGTTAAAATTGGCGCTTACACCCTGTTTGTTAAAACCAGCGGCGTCGTTGCTGATACCAACACAGTTGATACGATTTATCAGCAAAATAAAACCGGCGACTGGACGAAAAGCGCTGATGGCGCGACCCAGGGTAGCAACGTACGTGACATCACCGTTGCAACTACGGGTACCACCGAGCCGCTGGCGTTCCTGAGCGCAACATTCCCGCTGGTGACATCTCTGGCGATTCAGGATACCGCGACCCTCGCAATTACTGACGATACCAACCTCAATGGTCAGGTAACCATCAGCCTGCGTTATCTGTAATTTAGCCTGGCGATCGCACCAAGAGTAAACGGATCCCGTTTACTCTTTTTTCAGGCATCACGCTAAACATGGAATGTTATTTTTATCAAGGAGATACGATTTATGTTATTCAAAAACACCACGCTCAACGCTGTTCTGGCGAGTGCTTTATTGATATCGCAGGCACCGGCCTTCGCGGCTGGCATGGTCCCCGAAACCAGCCTGCTGGTGATCGACGAAGCCACCCACAGCGGAACCATCAATATCAAGAACACGGACGACCATCCATCACTGCTGTATACCAATGTGATAGATATAAAGGACGATCAGGGGTTAAAACTTATTGTGACGCAACCTGTTGTTCGTCTTGAACCACAACAAACACAGCAACTGCGTTTTATTTTACAAAGCAATGAACCGCTGGATGTTGAACATTATAAGCGCGTCACATTTGAAGGAATACCGCCGAAAAGCGATGATAATCGGATTAAAATCGGCATCAATATTCGCCAGGATATTCCCGTACTGATTCGCCCGGCCAGGCTTGCGGTTGTTACCGATGCGTGGAAATATCTGGAATGGCGTCAGTCTGGTAAAACAGTTACTTTATCCAACCCCAGTAAATATGTAGTCAGACTGGCGCAAAATGCCGTTTTCTTACCATCAAAAACGACGACTGACATTGGCAAAACACATATTCTGCCCGGCGAGTCCATCACTCTGACGCTAAGTAAAGACACTGGTGGTGATAAACAAGTCAAATTCTTCCCTGCCAGTCGCTATGGAGTAGAAGTTCCAAGCTTTATTGCTGAATTAAACCATAAATAATAAGAGAGTACGACTTTGTACAATAAAAGCCGTCTGGCGCTTTCTATTCAGATAATTATGGCTGGCGCATTTCCTCTGCTGCTGTTTAGTTCAGCCGACCTCTGCGCCCGCGAGGTCACTTTTGACACGGACATAATTAAAAATCGTGGCCTGAGCCAGGATCTTAATCGTTACTTCGCCAAATCCCCACGTTTTTTACCGGGAACACATTCCGTTCAGGTAAAAATAAATAATAAAACGCGCGGCACCGCTGCCGTACGTTTTGGGGAAGACGGCACACTCTGTATTGATAAAGATTTTCTGGACTTTGCCGGGCTGATGCCTGTTCCACTCAAGGCAGATGAACAATGTCATGATATTCGTGATGATTATCCCCAGGCTATTGTTAATGCCCTGCCCGGTGAAAATACGGTAGCGCTTTATCTGCCAGAAACGGCGCTGGATAATTTTGCGGCTGACAGTAAAAACTTTCAGCATGGCGGCACGGCCGGTTTACTGAACTATTCATTATTCAGCACCCGAAATGAATTTCAGGGGGGCGACAGCCGCCAGTATTCCCAGGCAAGCCTGGAAGGCGGCTTTAACGTTGCCGGCTGGGCATTGCGTAGTCGCTATATTCTTGCCGATGATGACGGCACAAAAAGCACTGACAGTATTTATACTTTTGCCGAGCATGTGTTTGCCGAACAAAAACAGACCCTCCAGGTCGGTGAAATCAACGCCAACTCCGATGTGCTGAGCGGTGTCTCCGTTACCGGCGTGCAGTTAATGCCAACCAACGGTCTGCTGGGAAGCCGTTCTGGGGTGAATGTCTCAGGTATTGCCAGAAGCGCCCAGGCGCGCGTTGAAGTCCGCCAGAGCGGTCAGTTGATTTACAATACGCTGGTAAATGCAGGCCCCTTCACTCTTGAAGATGTTCCCATCGCGCGTAACAACGTCGCGCTGGACGTGACCGTGTTCGAAACCGATGGCTCCAGCAGCCGTTTTATTGTTCCGGCGTCTGCCGTAAGAACGCAGCAGCTGTCGCGACCACAGGGACTGACGGTATCTGCCGGTCGCGTCCGGGATATTGACGGTGATTATGATAACCCGTGGGTTGTCAGCCTGTCCGACGGGTGGCGAATAATGCAAAACGCCAACTTGCTCGCCTCCGGTATGCTGGCTGAAGATTACCAGGCCGCGGGTGTCCGCTCAGAATATATGCTCAATGAGAGCTTCAGCGTCTCCGCAAGCGCCGCCGCGAGCCAGGAGCAATTTGGTGAGGACAGCCACGGGTTTAAAAGCGAGCTGCAAAGCGATCTCAGGCTGACGGAAGGCGTTGGCTTATCGGTGAGTGCCGCCCATTACAACAACGGGTATCGGGAGTTGTCCGATGCGCTGAATGAAGATTATCAGCCATATGATAATATGTACTCGGGAACACTAAGCTGGGGCTCTTCCCTGGCTGGCGCTTTTAGCGCAGGTTTTAACTATAACCAGAGGGCTGGCGACGCTGAAGACAGCCGCTATTTGCTGCTCTCCTGGGGGAAAACCTTTAAATACGCTTCCGTTACCGTCAACTGGCAGAGCGCTGTCGGGAATGTCGATGACGATCAGGACAACGAATTACTGTACGTTAACCTCAGCATTCCACTCGGTAGCGGACAAAGCATCAGCACTTACATGCGTAAAGAAGATGACCGCACAACCTACGGCGTACAAAACGCCGGTCAGTTAACGGAAAATACGAATTACTCGATCTCCGCCGATCGGGACGATGAGGACCGGACTAACAGCTTCAATGGCAATCTGAACTCTAACCTGCATTATACCCAACTGGGACTTGGTGTGGGTAACAGCAGCGACCATCAGCGCAACTACAACGCTACATTATCAGGCGGCATCGTCGCGCATAAAAATGGAGTGACGTTCTCTCCCTATTCCATCCGGGATACCTT
This sequence comes from Citrobacter europaeus, assembly GCA_020099315.1. Classification (NCBI taxonomy): domain Bacteria; kingdom Pseudomonadati; phylum Pseudomonadota; class Gammaproteobacteria; order Enterobacterales; family Enterobacteriaceae; genus Citrobacter; species Citrobacter europaeus. Next base: position 2,278,169 of record CP083650.1, on the reverse strand, counting down.
TGCCATTGCCCGGCTAAATGAGCATACAAGCGGCGTTGAAATTGAAACACCGCAAGGCACGATTTGGACTGATTTCTGGGGACAAGCCGTGGTGCCCGGCCTGACCGAATGGCGTAATTCGCGCCTGGAGATTAATGCCAACAAACTGCCGCAAAGTATGACGCTGGCAAATGGAACCAAATACATTGCTGCTGCACATGCTTCGGTAAGTGAGGTCAGTTTCAAAGTGCTGAACAGCCGTCTCGTGATGCTGCGCGTTAAAAACCCGGACGGTACACCGCTGGCTAAGGGCCTCTCTATTGTTGATGGAAAAGAAAATTACATCGTAACCAGCGTGGATGATGGACATGTATTTCTGACGGATGCAGATCAGCTTGACGCACTGTATGCCATGGATAACAACGATAGCAAACTATGCAAGATTGATTTCACTCTGAATCCAACACGAGATGAACAGGCATTTTATGAAGAAGCCAACGGAGTGTGCCAGTGATGATTCAAACCGCCTTTAGCGCGTCAGTACGATTAACCGCTTTAACTTTGATAACATTGTTGGCGTCATCACTTGCCTATGCCTGTGAGGATGAATGTCATATTACACTTTCAAGTAGTGAAGTTAACTACGCCCGGATCCAGCGTGAGAGCATCGTAAGTTCACAGCAAAACTGGCATAAGCTGGAAGAGCGTGAAGTAAACGTGAATATCTACTGCCCAGAGAAACAGCGCGTGGCCGTACTGTTAAACGGCTCTGCAGGTGAGAAAGGTCGTTTCAAATTTGGCGAACAGGGAGGCGTAGGCGTAAAAGTCAGTAATATGATCGTGGATGGCAAAAGCTACACGGTTGGCAAAACAACCGATCAGGTGAATTTCTCACCTGCAAGCGGTACGACAAATCCTCTTTATATTCACAATAACGAGGCCGTCATCGCCGTTGAAAATAACGAGGTGCCTCTGGGCCAGCAAGTCAGCTTTACGGTAACCTTATTTCCTGTACTGAAGGACAGCGCCTTTAGCAACATATCCGATCAAACGACGCTGGAATCTGACATAACCTGGCGTTTACTCACAAAATCATAAAGCAAATGCGTAAAGCAGTCGTGACCGCCTGTCGTATCACTGCTTTACGCCCTGCCATCTTTTATGATGTTCCTTTGCGGTTGTAAGGAACACATAGCATGAATCTGCCCCATTCAGAATTGACTCAAATGATGGCGCACGCCGTTAGCCTTTCTTCCACGTTTACCCTCTGGCCACAGGGTGAAGCCCCCGGAGCAAAAAACAGCGATGCGGTATTTACGCCTGAACCCCGACATACCGGAACGTCTGATTACGATCGCGCGGTCACCGGCATTCGCGCCCCGGAAATTACCGTTTACGCCCCTGCCAAACCTAACGGTATTGGGATCCTTGTTACCCCTGGCGGCTCTTATCGTCGCGTGGTGATGGATAAAGAAGGCAGCGCACTGGCACCGTTCTTTAACGCCCGCGGTTATACCCTGTTTGTGATGACCTACCGCATGCCGGGTGATGGCCACGAAGAAGGCGCCAATGCACCGCTGGCCGATGCCCAACGCGCCATGCGCTACATTCGCGCCAACGCCCATGAATGGAAAATTAACCCTGACCGTATCGGGGTGTTGGGCTTCTCCTCCGGTGGTCACGTAGCCGCCAGTCTGGGAACCCGGTTTGCCGAATCGGTTTATACGCCAATTGATGACGTAGACGAGCAACCTGCGCGCCCTGCCTTCATGGCGCTGGTGTACCCGGTTGTCACCCTGCGCGAAGACATCGGTCACCCGGGCTCTCGTCTGGAGCTGGTTGGCGCTACGCCCAAAAAAGAAGACCTGCAGCGCTATTCTCTTGAAGAACGAGCGGATAACACAACGCCGCCGACGTTCCTGCTACACGCCATCGACGATCCGGCGGTGAAGGTGGAAAACAGCCTGGTTTTCTTTAATGCGCTACGTGGGCTGGGCATTCCGGTCGAAATGCATCTGTTTGAACGCGGTAAGCACGGATTTGGTATTCGCGATGCGCAAGGGTTACCGCTGGCCATCTGGCCGGAAATGATGATGAACTGGATCGCCACCAAAGTGTGAGAATTGCGCCGGGTGGCGTACAGGCTCACCCGGCGAGAAACTTAGGACTGCAAATACACCACCTGCGTTTGCAGGTATTCGTTCAGACCGTGTTTACCGTCGGCCCCGCCAATCCCGGACTTGCGCCAGCCAGCGTGAAAGCCTTGCATCGCCTCGAAGTTTTCTCGGTTAATATAGGTTTCGCCAAACTTCAGCCCTTTAATGGCTTTCATCGCCGTATTCAGATTCTGCGTATAGATCGATGAGGTCAGACCGTAGTCGCTGTCATTAGCCATCGTCAGCGCCTGATCCAGCGTATCAAACGCCACCACCGGCAGCACCGGACCAAACGTCTCCTCGTGCATAATCGCCATCTCCTGGCGCACGTCTAGCAGCAACGTCGGCGGGTAGTAATAACCTTTGCCGGCAACGGCCTTACCGCCCAACACCACACGGGCGCCTTCCTGCACCGCCCGTGCAACTTTCTGCTCGACACGCTCCAGCGCAGCGGCATTGATCAGCGGTCCCATCGCGATGTCGTTGCGTTCCGCCGGATTGCCGAACTGTACGGCTTTCATCGCCTCGCCCAGACGATTGACGAACTGATCATAAATACCTTTCTGAACGTACACGCGCTCGGCACAGTTGCACACCTGCCCGGTGTTAATCACACGGGAGTCGACAATGGCCTTCACCGCCAGCTCGAGATCCGCATCATCCATCACAATCGCCGGAGCTTTACCGCCAAGTTCCAGACACACTTTAGTGATATTTTTCGCCGCTGCGGCCATAATTTTCTCCCCCGCGCCGACGCTACCGGTCATGCTCACCATGGCGACCTTCGGGTTTCCGGCCAGCTCCTGACCGACCGTTTCACCGCGCCCCAGGACCAGATTAAATACCCCGCGCGGCAAGCCGATATCATCAACAATTTTGGCAAAGGCGATGGCGTTATTCGGGGTGAATTCACTCGGTTTAATGACAATGGTATTCCCCGTCAGTAATGCGGGAGCCAGTTTGCGGGCAATCAGGAAAAATGGGAAGTTCCACGGCAGAATGCCCGTAGTCACGCCCAAAGCGCGTTTAAACAGCAAAATATTTTCGCCCGGACGATCGCTTTGCAGGATCTCGCCTTCATAGCGACGCGCCCACTCCGCCATGTAATCGATATAGTCGGCGGTAAACGAGACTTCGACGTCTGCCAGTTGCTGTATTTTTCCGCCCTCCGCCACAATCAGCGCGCTGATTTCACTGGCTCGCTGGCGAATACCCGCAGAAATTTTGCGTAACCAGTTCGCCCGTTCAATGGCGGGCAGCGCTTCCCATTGCGGCTGGGCGCGTTCCGCCGCATCGATAGCTTTACGCGCATCTTCGGCGCGGCCATCGGGAATACGCGAGATCACCTCTTCTGTGGCCGGATTGACGACATCAATCCAGGCGTCATCGTGCCAGGTCACAAACTGCCCATCGATATACATAGGATGTTGTACGGGTACTGACATGCGGCTCTCCTGTGATTGAATTGTTTTTAACAAGTAAAACTATTGTTAATTAATATCAATCATGCCTGTCACATTATGGCCGGAGTGGCTGTTCTGTGAGCGGCTTCATAAAAGCGTCTGGCAAAGTAAGGATAAAGAGAAAAACCAGGTGGGATTTCTGCCCGTTTGCCGCAAAACATCAACAAACGGGCAGCAGGAATTACAGAGAACGGCTTTCCAGTAAGTCAGTCAGCGCGGTGTCATTTTGCAACTGCTGCCAGGCTTGCTCAACGTTCTGAGGAATATCAACATGGGCAATAAAATCGCGGCCGCAAGGTCCGTAGCCGGTGGCATCATCACGCAAGCGCGGAAGCTCACCGGTAATGAGAGAAAGATAGCGATCTACCGACCACAAACCTTCTGCTGCTGGCACAAAATCCACGCCGTCTTGCCGTTGGGCCAACTCGGGGATGAATCCAGGGAAACTCAGCCAGCGCGGCGCATGCGGCTCATCGCGGGTCACGCGCTGAAACGTTGCCATCGTGCGACGTTGCATAGTGGGATCCTGCACCACAATGACGGTATGAATACTTTCTGTCGCCTGATTCAGTAATGCACAGCTAAATCGGGCATTCTCGCCGCAGTTTGTTGACTGGTCTTCCACCCAAATCTTCTCTCCCGGGATTTGCCAGAACTGATGAGCGATATCAGCAAGGATCGCCGCTTCCGCACGTCCGGTGGTACGAATGATGTTGTAACGAGGATGCTCTGCAATCGCGTCATACAGAAATCGTGTGGAGTGGCCGATACCACCGCTAATCAACAAGGGAACCTGTTGCTCTTTGGCGATCCGGCAGGCGGCGTCGATAGTCGGAATAACCGCATTCCCTGCCAGAATCACGCAATCTGACTGAACGGTGATATTCCCCGTAAAATCATTCTGCGCCAACCATCGCCCTACGGTATTTATAGCCGCGAGGGTGGTTGCGGCAAGTATCGGAAACTGACTCATACTTATAACTCCTGGCGTTTATTCTTTACCGGGTACAGAGGCCGGATGGCGGCTACGCCTTATCCGGCCTACAGTCCAGCACCGTATTACCCTGTAATCTGCTCCATCGCCTGCAAAATACGTTTATCGGAGATGGGATACGGCGTACCAAGCTGCTGGGCAAAATAGCTGACGCGCAGCTCTTCTATCATCCAGCGGATCTCTTTGACATCGTCATCTTCACGCCGCGCGGGAGGCAGTTTATTGAGCCACTGCTTCCAGGCCTGCTGCACGCTATCTACTTTCAGCATTTGCGCACGGTCACGATGTGGGTCGATAGCCAGTTTCTCCAGGCGTTTTTCGATAGCCTGCAAATAGCGCAACGTATCGCCGAGACGTTTGAAACCATTGCCGGTAACAAATCCACGGTACACCAGCCCGCCCATCTGCGCTTTGATATCCGCAAGCCCCAGCGCCATGGTCATATCCACGCGCCCTTTCAGACGTTTGTTGATATTAAATACCGCGGTCAGGATCTGCTCGACCTGCTTAGCAATATCCACCACCGTATCGTTCAGTTCAGCCCGCACTTTCTCATGCAGCGCGGTGAAGCCTTCTTCGGTCCACACCGGACCGCCGTTGGCGTCAATTAACTGATCCACACCGCAGGAGATACAGTCGTCAATCAAATCCAGCACTTTACCGTACGGGTTAAAGTACAATCCCAGCTTGGCTTTGTTGGGCAGTTTTTCATGCAAATATTTGATCGGTGATGGAATATTCAGCAACAACAGGCGGCGTAAACCACACCACATCGCCTGCTGTTGCTCCAGTGGGTTATCAAACAGTTTGATGGCGACGCTGTCACGCTCATCCACCAGCGCTGGCCACGCTTTGACTTTATAGTTACCGCGTTTTTGTTCGTAACTTTCCGGAAGCTGACCGAAGCTCCAGATGTGCAACCCGCTTTGTTCGATACCGTCATCCGCCACCGCAGACAATGTTTCCTGAACTTTACCCTTCAGCGCATCCTTCAAATCTTGCAGCGAACGCCCTTCCTGCAGCTTCTTATTTTTATCATCCACGACCCGGAAGGTGATTTTCAGGTGATCGGGCACCTGATCCCAGTGCCAGTCTTCACGGTCAACGGTAACGCCGGTCATGCGGCGCAGTTCACGCTCCAGCGCGTCCAGCAGCGGCAGTTCCAGCGGCGTGACGCGACCTAAAAACGCTTCGGCATAGTTCGGCGCAGGCACAAAGTTGCGTCGTACCGGTTTCGGCAGCGACTTAATCAGGGCGATCACCAGTTCGCGGCGTAGCCCCGGAATTTGCCATTCAAAACCGCTTTCGTCGATCTGATTGAGCAGCGGCAGCGGAATATGCACAGTCACACCGTCCGCATCAGCTCCCGGTTCGAACTGATAGCTCAGGCGAAGTTTGAGGTTACCCTGATGCCAGAAGTTCGGGTAATCCAGCTTACTGATTTTTTCCGCGCCCTCTTTGATAAGCATGCTCTTTTCAAAGTTGAGCAGATCCGGCGTTTCACGGCTGACCTTTTTCCACCAGCTGTCAAAGTGACGCGCGGAGACCACATCATGGCTGATGCGCTGGTCGTAAAACTCAAACAGCGTCTCATCATCGACCAGAATGTCGCGACGGCGCGATTTGTGCTCTAACTCTTCCACCTCCGCCCGTAGCTTCAGGTTATCGCGGAAAAACGCATGGCGCGTTTGCCAGTCACCTTCCACCAGCGCATGGCGGATGAACAACTCACGCGACAGTGCGGGATCGATCTGGCTGTAGTTCACCTTACGGGCCGCCACAATCGGTAAACCGTAGACGGTGACCTTTTCTGTTGCCATCACCGCGCCCTGCGCACGTTCCCAGTGCGGTTCACTGTATGAACGTTTGATCAGATGCTGGGCAACTGGTTCCACCCATTCGGGATCGATACGCGCGGCAATGCGTCCCCACAGGCGACTGGTTTCCACCAGCTCCGCTACCATCGCCCACTTCGGCGGTTTTTTAAATAGACCGGAGCCCGGAAAGATCGAGAAGCGGGCGTTACGCGCACCGGTAAACTCCTGTTTATCAGTATCTTTCATCCCGATATGCGACAGTAAACCGGTCAGCAGCGCGACGTGGATTTCCCGGTATTCAGCTGGTTCGCTGTTAACCGGGATCCCTAACTCTTTCACTACCTGACGCAGCTGGGTGTAAATATCCTGCCATTCACGCACGCGCAGGTAGTTCAGAAAATCAAGTTTGCACTGGCGACGGAACTGGTTTGACGACAGCGCTTTTTGCTGCTCGCCGAGATAGTTCCACAGGTTCACAAATGCGAGGAAATCAGACTCTTTGTCATGGAAACGGCGATGCTTCTCGTCGGAAGCCTGCTGCTTGTCCATCGGACGCTCGCGCGGATCCTGAATAGACAGCGCCGAGGTAATGATCATCGCCTCACGCACACAGCCATGTTTTTGCGCTTCCAGCACCATGCGCGCCAGACGCGGGTCCACCGGCAGTTGCGACAGCTGACGGCCCAACGGCGTTAACTTATAAGCGGTTGCCTGTTCGTCGGTGGTTATCGCCCCCAGCTCTTCGAGCAGGCGTACGCCGTCCTGAATATTGCGTTTATCCGGCGCCTCAACAAACGGAAACGCCGCGATATCGCCCAGCCCCAACGCCGTCATCTGCAAAATAACGGACGCCAGGTTAGTACGCAGGATCTCCGGATCGGTAAACTCCGGGCGCGACAGGAAATCATCTTCGGAATACAGACGAATACAGATCCCTTCCGAAACACGACCGCAGCGACCTTTACGCTGGTTAGCGGAAGCCTGTGACACCGGTTCTATCGGTAAACGCTGGACTTTAGTGCGGTAACTGTAACGACTAATACGCGCAGTGCCCGGGTCAATCACATACTTGATGCCCGGTACGGTCAGCGACGTTTCCGCCACGTTGGTCGCCAGCACGATACGGCGACCGCTGTGCGACTGGAACACGCGGTTCTGCTCGCTATTGGAGAGACGCGCATACAACGGCAGCACTTCGGTGTGGCGTAAATCCAGCTTATTCAGGGCATCGGCGGTGTCGCGGATTTCGCGCTCGCCGCTCATAAAGATCAGAATGTCGCCCTGACTTTCACGGCCTAATTCCTCTACAGCATCAAAAATAGCCTGCAGTTGGTCACGTTCGATATCATCTGCATCTTCAACAATCGGACGATAGCGAACTTCCACCGGATACGTTCGACCGGAGACTTCGATAATCGGCGCATTATTGAAATGCTTAGAAAAACGCTCTGGGTCGATAGTCGCCGAAGTGATGATAATTTTTAGATCCGGACGGCGCGGCAGAAGCTCTTTCAGATAGCCGAGCAGAAAGTCGATATTCAGGCTGCGTTCATGCGCTTCATCGATGATGATAGTGTCGTACTGCATCAACAGCCGATCCTGCTGGATTTCCGCCAGCAAGATACCGTCCGTCATCAGCTTCACCATCGTGTTGTCGCTGACATGATCGCTAAAACGGACCTTATAGCCGATACAGCCGCCCGGCTCGGTTTGCAGTTCTTCCGCAATACGGTTCGCTACCGTACGCGCCGCCAGTCGACGCGGTTGGGTATGGCCGATCAGCCCTTTTATCCCGCGTCCGAGCTCCATACAGATTTTGGGTAACTGGGTGGTTTTACCTGACCCGGTCTCACCGGCAACAATCACCACCTGATAGTCGCGAATCGCTTCCAGAATATCCTGTTTTTTCTGGCTGACGGGCAGGTTTTCCGGATAGCTGATGACCGGACGCGCCGCTTCACGCAGCACAACTTTACCGGCTGCGTGATCAATCTCTTTTGCCATCTCCTGGTAAATGGCCTGTTGTGCATCAGGATTTTTAACCTTCTTAACACCGTGCAGGCGGCGGGCAAAACGCTGTCTGTCACGCAGCATCAGTGAATCCAGCTGTTGCTGCAACATGTTGAAGGTTAATTTTTGTTGTTCTGTCATAGCGTTAAAAGGCAGTGCTCTGCCGGGTTAAATCTCTTTTAGATGATAGGTATAGAGTACCACATCGGCGCTTTTCATGTGTTGTTCAATAATTTCGAACATAGGATTCGATATATTGCGCTATCACTGCGACAGGATTGTGAATAAAGTGTCAACAAGCAACGGGGCATAACCCCTTCAAACACATAAAAGGAAACACCCATGAGCAAGGTATTAGTTCTGAAATCCAGTATTCTGGCAGGGTACTCTCAGTCTGGTCAGTTGTCTGATTATTTTGTTGAACAGTGGCGTGAAAAGCACTCCGCTGATGAAATCACCGTCCGCGACCTGGCTGCAAATCCTGTTCCGGTACTGGATGGCGAACTGGTGGGTGCCCTGCGCCCGAGCGATGCGCCGCTGACTCCGCGTCAACAAGAAGCGCTTGCGTTGTCCGACGAACTGATTGCTGAGCTGAAAGCGCATGATGTAATTGTTATCGCCGCGCCGATGTATAACTTCAACATCCCAACGCAGCTGAAAAACTATTTCGACCTGATTGCCCGTGCTGGCGTAACCTTCCGTTATACCGAGAAAGGTCCGGAAGGTCTGGTAACAGGGAAACGCGCAGTAGTACTGACCAGCCGTGGTGGTATCCATAAAGATACGCCGACCGACCTGATCACGCCGTATCTGAACGTATTCCTGGGCTTTATCGGCATCACCGACGTGAACGTCGTCTTTGCGGAAGGCATTGCGTACGGTCCGGAAGTGGCGACCAAAGCGCAGTCCGATGCGAAAGCCGCTATCGACAGCGTCGTCGCTGCCTGATAATTCACCCTCTCACCATCCGGTGGGAGGGTTTCTCCAGTATTTACTTCTTTACCTGCACCCGAACCTGTTTGCCGTGAATGCGATTAATATCACGCCAGATGGTTGCATAATCCCTGCATTTCGCCAGATTCTCTTCCCAGCAATGCAGCAAAAATTGTTCTGGCTCGGCGACATCCCGGCTTAATAGCTTGAATACCCAACGATTCCAGACATACCACTTGAGAAGCCACATGATCTCACTCCGCATCGCGACCGATATAGAACTATATCAGCCTGAATTTGATGCCGTGTGGCAACTATTGCGATGTTGATGAATAATCCAGATGAATGCTACATCAACAGCATCAGCCAGAAAGCCCACAAAATCGCAATCATGTAGAGCGTATGACGAAACTGTTTCAATGCGCCGGACTGCCGTTCAGCCAGCGTTAACGTTTTCAACCGTTCACGTCGCCAGATAAAACACAGCGCACTTCCGGCCTGCTCGTTGTTTTGCGGATTAATCAGCGAAAAATAGCGCTCGTCGAGCCACAGTCGCCAGCAACCAAACCAGGCCACAGCGCACAGCAATGCCATGACGGCACGCAGTACTCCTGACGGAGCAACAAACAGCACCCATGCCATCGGCGGGAGGGAAAAAAGCAGCATGAAGCGCCAGCTTGCCAGCGTATGCCGCAGCAGAGCATGCTGAAGCACATCACCATTCGTTACATTGTCACTTTCTGTTGCCATTGTCGCAGCATCTCCAGATGTTTATCTGTCAGTACCACCGGTGGCCGACTCGCCCGAATCTGCGCCACGGCGTGCTCTACCGTCGCCGCATGGCCATAACGCAACAGCCACGCTGCAACCACCATTGCGCTGCGCGACAGCCCTAAGGCACAGTGCACCAGCACCGTTCCCTGTTCCTCACGCAGAGTCTCCAGAGTGCTAACCGCCTGCTGCAGTTCAGCTTCATGCGGGATCACTAAATCCAGCATCGGTACGCAATGATAAGTACGCGAGGACGTCGCCCGCCCACGTGAAAACTCAAAGGTTAAGTCAAGCACCGCCTTTTGCGCAGGTACCGAGCGCGGAAAACTGCCGAGATATACGCCAGCCACAACCTGACTTACTGCCGGTATACGGCGGGTAAACCAGCGCATCGACAGCCACATTCCCGCACGCCACGGCAATGATAGCCAGTAAACCGCGGGAGAAAGCCTGCCCTGCGAATCTTTCGCCGTCACCGCCGCGCCGAATCCCGCGTAACCGCAGCCGACCATCAACAAGGCCATCGCTGGCCATAGCAGCCATGGCGTCAGCAACGCTGCAGTAATAAAACATAATGCCGAGCCCAGCAGGTAACGGCGCATCAGCCTCTGACGGGCTGCATCCGGTCTGCACCAGCGCCAGCGGCATTGTTCCGGTACCATCCAGTCAATCAACATTCCTGCCGCCAGCCCGGTAATAATATCGATAAAGTGATGCTGCCAGGTGGTCAGCACCGATACCGCGATCAGTAGAGACCAGCCATCGCACAGTCTGCGCCAGCCGCCGGACAGATGGCGACTGAAATGCCGCCACAGCAGCCAACAAAGAATGATATGCAGCGACGGCGACTGGTTATAAGGCAGATCGAACTGTTCGAGCTGAGCAAACAGCCAACCCGCCGCGCCCGTCACTTCGGGGCGGGTAAAGGTAAACTGTAACGGGAACAGTAAAAAACCGGCGCAAGCAATCAACGATGCCAGTACCAGTCTGAGCACCAACCGACGCTGCTCGAAACGTGTAGTGCAAACAAACAGAGATAACCCGTAAAACAGATCCAGACTCCAGTACGGGATGATGGTCCACGGAATAAAAGGAATGGCAGATTCCCAGGCAAAAACGATGCTGCCAACGTTCTGATAATGAGCATCCTGCCAGGCGGTATATTGATTCACCTTGCCGTAGGTAAGGAAAAAAAATGGCGCCAGCAGCAGTAACCAGCCTACCGCCTGCACCATAACTTTACGCTGTTCAGGATGCACGGCGTACCGCCATAGAAACGGTGAAAATACCCCACTCATCAATCAGTTGGGTACACTTCTCAAAGCCCGCCTCGCGGACCAGCGCGTCCATTTCACCCTGTGTACGCACGCGCATAACCCATGCTTTGCCGTCTTTATGACTGGTCAGCGACCAGGCTATCGTTTTAAGCTGCGGATGCCACGGCTGCCCGGTGTAAATCAATACGCCCCCCGGCGCTATCGCCTCTGCCAGCCCGGCCAGAGAGTTTTTGACCAGCGCATTTTCAGGAAAAAGCTCGTACAAACCAGAGACAATCCCCAGACCAGGACGAGGCTCCAGCGCCGCCAGTTGTTCGCGGTTGAAGGCGTCGCCTTGCTCAAAACGCGCAATGTCAGCCATGCCTCTGCTGGCGATCATTTCCCGACCTTTATTCACATTCAATTCACTGTAATCACGCAATAAAATTGAACGTACCGCCTTTTCGCCTTCCAGCGCATCAAGCACATAGCGTCCATGTCCGGCAGCAATATCCACCACATGTACCGGCGTGCCCTGCTCATTCAACTGTGCAACAGCCTTACTAATCAGCATCTGCAAATGAATCTTACGCTGGCGGATCCCCTGCCAGCCGACATTGTTCAGGTAGTTCTTGTCGATTAAACGCCCCAGCGCACCGTTGCCCTGCGGCTGGTTGCGATAGACATAATCCAGTGTGCTACCGGAATCAAAACCGGTTTCAAATCCAAGACGCACGCCTGTTGATTGTGTGCCCAGAAGCTTCATTCCGTAGCGCAGGCCACGGTACGCAATATCGTCGAGAGAATACGGCGCGGGTCCCCCGTTGAGCATCCGCCAGGTATCGGCGCCAGGGCTCCAGCGATCTTCGTTGCTGTAATCAAAACGCTGTGGAGGCATAGCGTAGAGCGTAGAAATGAAATCACGCATTTTATCGAACGCCAGGTGCCGGTCTTTTTCGCCCAGCGTGTCGTGGTAAAAACCCGGCAGCACGTGCAGCTCTTTGAGGGGATTTCGCAGACGCTGATAAAAATCAATTTGCGGCTGGCGATGCACAACGAAATCATCGCCGGAGACCAGCAACTGCACAGGCATCGTAATGGCGGCGGCATCGCTGACAATGCGTTCTGCCGTTTTGTAGAGATCCAGCAAGATATTAACCGCAATAGCCCGGGTTATCTGGGTATCGAGGTTAAAGCTCGCCACACGATCGACGTCATGCGTCAGGTATTTACCCTTAACATAAGAGTTAACGAAAAACAGGCCGCGCAGTCGGTGCATTAACGCCAACCCCTGACGAGCAAACGGCACATACAATTTCACTTTAAAGGCCGGTGATGCCAGTACTAATCCGCGAATAGCGGGAGCATAGTCATGTACCCAGGTCGCGGCCAGTACCGCGCCAACGCTTTGCGCCACCACCACCACATCTTCCATGGCGGCATGACTGTCTGCAGCGGCGAAACGCACAAATTCTTCGACATCCTGTACCGAGCGCGCCAGAGAAGGACTATAGCCGCGCTGGCCCGGAGAGTGGCCATGACCACGCGCATCCCAGGCATAAAATGCGGTATCCGGCATCGCCAGCTCGTCCACAATATGCTGTAACCGCCCGGAATGTTCGTGTCCGCGATGGAACATGACGATCACTTTAGGCGCTGCGCCAGGGGCAATTGCCGGCCAGTAGCGATAAAACAGTTCGGTATTGTCACTGGTCACAAAATGACGTTCGTCAGGTACGCGTGTATCACTCATGCGAATGTAATCCTTTAGTTTGTTGCTCCAACAGCAACAGTTGCTGTCTGAGTCCGTCCATGAAGAGGGCTTTATCCCCGTGAAAATACAACGCACTGCCTATATTGACATCAATAAACAGCGGCAGCGGGATACGATTCCCTTTCGCCATGACAGATTCGGTACCACGCAGCCAGACGGGAATAATCGGTACCTCCGGTACGCACTGGCTCAGATGCCACAATCCGGATTTCAGCGGCGACAGTTTCCCCGGCTCGCCCCGCGTGCCTTCCGGAAAGAGGATCAGGATCTTGCCGTCGCGTAATGCCTGTTCGCACTGCGCCAGCGGATTGGCTTCTCCGCCCTTTCGCGAAATGGGAATAATGTTAAGAATATTTAGCGCAAACCAGGCCATGGCTTTATTACGCAGGAAATAGTCAGCGGCAGCCACCGGATGAACCGACGCCTGACGGCGCAGCGGAAAGAGCGAAAGCAGCGCAAAAACATCCATATGGCTATTGTGATTGGCGACAATAATTGCCGGGCCGCGGGTAGGCAAACGCTCCCGGTGCCTGATACGCAGCCCCAGCCACAGCCAAATCACCGGCCAGACGATGCACAGCGTAAACAGGGTTCGCAGAATTGAGTTCAGCATAAGTTAATAGCAAAAGTAGCGAATGAAATGGAAAAACACCGGCGCGGTAAAGATCAGAGAATCCAGTCGGTCAAGGATCCCGCCATGACCTGGCAGCAATGTTCCGCTGTCCTTCACGCCGATATCGCGCTTGATTGCCGACATCACCACATCGCCACAAAAACCACTGATGCCGATAATAAAGCCCGCCAGCAGCGACAACGGAATGCTTAACGGCGTCATCAGCGGCCCAAGCAGCGCCGCCATCAGCGTGGTGGTCGCTACGCCGCCGACCAGTCCCGCCAGTGTCTTATTAGGGCTGACTCTGGGGATCACTTTGATGCGCCCAATCGATTTGCCCCACAGGTACTGCGCAATATCATTGAATTCCGTTAAGCCAACCAGGAACAGCACCAGCAATGCGCCGGTTTGTTGACCATCATCAGGCAGAACCAGCAAAAACGCGACATGGCTGAAGGCAAAAACGGTGGTCATCAGGCTCCAGTGATGCTGCGAGGCGTAGCGCAAGAAGCCCTGCGTATCGCCCGCAATCACCATCCGCACGGGTAAGAATAAAAAAGCGTAGACCGGGATAAACACCACAAACATGCCGTACCAGTTAATACCGATCAGCCAGTAGTTGACTGGAATAGCAATGAACATCCACAGCAGCGGCATGCGATCGGTCTGACGCGACGGCGCCAGCGTTAAAAACTCCTTTAACGCCATAAAGCTGACCAGCGCGAAAAAGGTCAGCGCCAACCAGTGCGGACTTAAAATCGCCAGAGAAAACAGGACGATGATTATCCACCAGGTGCGTATACGTAATGTCAGTTCCCGCCAGTCTTTATCCGGTCGTTGCCACACCAGTAATCCATTCACCGCTGTTGCAACCAGCAGCAGTGCAAAAATGACCGCGAGTGACGTCTCCAGCATCATCATTGCGCCACCTCTTCGCGTAATGCGCTTCTACAGCGGTTAATCACTGTCCATAGCAGCAGGAGAATAGCAACACTCCACAGCACATTGTTCCACTGTACAAGCTGCGGCCACAGAGTCAGCGCCAGACCCCATGCGCCAAATACCAGCGCCCGGTCACTTTTCCCCAGCGGCCCGGCATAGCTGCGAACGCCATTAATCGTTTGTGCCAGAACGCCGCAAAACTCCGTCATTACCGCACAGAACAGCATCACCATAACCAGCAATCCATTACTGTCAGGAAGCAGCATAAACGGCAGATAAAGCGCTATATCTGAAAGAATATCCCCGCTCTCGTTCAGAATGGCCCCAAGGCGTGACTGCTGGTGACATTCACGCGCCAGCATACCGTCGAGGGCATTGAGCGCCATTCGAATAAACAGCACGATGGGCAGGAGAACAAAGTATTCAGGCTGGGGGAAAATCACCAGTACGCCGCCGGTCACAAAAGAGAGTGCCATTGCGGCAAGGGTAACGTGATTCGCCGTGACGCCTTTTTTATGTAGCCAGAACATTAATGGGCGCAGAAGTGCCTGGAAGGCGGGCTTGATCTGATAAAGCGTCATCATCACTCCTTGATAATTTACGGTGTTGACTATAGTGGATTAATTAACAGTACCCGCCTATTACTTTTCTTTGGATTAAACAGAAATCGGATTCTATCTACAACTCCGTTGATTATTTTCTCAGCCACTTGCCATTAATACCCTGCACATACTCTCCTGGTTTCGCGCGAGCAACCAGCTTTTGCCCGGCCATTTTCGCCACTTCATCAGGCGGAATGTTGTTGCTTCTGGCCAGTTGCTGATAGCTGGCGCTGCGCGCTTTGTTAATCTCATTCACCAGCGCCTGCGTTTCTGCGTCGGTTTGCAATGCCACCAGATAACCATTAAGCGTTTCGCCCACCCGCCCCTCGGTTCTGGCTTCACTCAGGGTCAATGCCCACACGTTGCCGCTCAAAAAACTCAACGCCAAAAGGATCGCTACAAGCTGTTTTTTCATTGTGACCTCAGAACAGATCGCTGCGCGATTTTAATAAGCTCTCAACGTCTTTATCGACTTTGATATGGATCTCATGCTCAATTTTGACGTTCATATTAATCGTGATCGGCTCTTTTGGCGCAGCCACTTCGATTCTTGGAGTACACCCGACCAGCAGAGATGAAGCCAGCAGACCCAGCATGGCAGCTATCGTTTTCATTGTTGTTCCTCACATTCCTTGCCTTCCAGGCAATGGGGTTCCGGCAGCGCTGCATTTTGTTCAAGCCATGCCTGTAAATTGTCGCCAAAACGCAAACTGCGCCAGAGCGTAAAGACGTTTTCCTCGTGGGTGTAATTCAAATTAACCGTCCCCACTTTGCCATCCACCCGGCTATTACCAGTCACGTTTGCCTGCATGGTTAAAACGCCGAGGTTATCCAGATTTATTTTCGTCCAGGAATGGCTTATTTCCATATAGCGCAGCCAGTTAATGGCCGCACCCGCCGCCATATTATCTTTGACGACGGCATCTGCGGTATCCTTATCAATACGCAGCGTCATCGGCCCCGGGTTGGTTAACCATCCGTCTTTAATGATCCACTTCTCGTTATCCAGCCATAACGGCAACGCGCCGCTGACCGGGCCAGACATGGCGAATTGCTTGGGGTTAACCGCGCTGATAAGCTCACTCGAGGAGATATTCTGCACCCGCAATAATGCAGGATCGTGTTGCGGCATCCGCAGTTGCTGCATGATGACTTTGCCCCCCAGCAGTTCGGCGCTGACATCGCTTAACAGTAACGGATTAGCTTCGCTCCAGGGATACGCCCCCTGCAGATCGGCGGCGATATTTTTCACCGTCACCTGATTAACCACTTCCGCAATACGCAGTGAAATAGGCCCACGCGTACCCAACTGCCATGCGCCTTCGCTAAACCGGAAAGGCAGCACAAAATCGACGCCATTAATTTGGTTATCGGGCATCCAGGCGCTACCGCCTTTTAATACCCCATGACCACCGGCTTCAAAGCCCTGTTCCGGGGCAGCTGAAAACGCTACCTGCGCATACAGTTCCCCTTCACGTAGCTTCATTTTCCAGTCAGGTGGGATGAGCGGTTGAAAGACGGTGAGCGATTGTTTTGGCCACCAGGCCTGTCCGCGCAGTCGGATCCCGTCCCAACGACCATTTAGCTGTACAGGGCCAATCGCCCCCGCGTGGAGCTGGCCTTTATACTGGAAAATCGTCGGGTCGGAGCCTTCCACACTGAACTTCAGGGTCGACGGTGGTAACACACTTCCCCCGGTGAAAGTGGTGTTCCCTGCGTCCAGTGACAGCGCACCGCTAAACGTCGGTTTGTTGGCATCCCGCACCCAGACAATGGGTTCGTCCATCACCAGGCGCGGGTTCTCCACCTGCATGGTGCCGTATTGCAGATGATCAAACCCGGTGGAGAGATCAAAAAGCTTCAGGGTATTGTCATGCCATTCCCCCTTACCCGCCACGTCCCAACGCGCATGCATCGGCGTAAAGCTGCCTTTGCCCCAATATCGCCACTGCCAGCGACCCGCGTCGGGGAGAAAATCATTTGCCAGACCATCCAGATGCAATTCAAAACCGCCCATCTGGTTTTCATGCGCGCGCAATATAGCCTGCAGACGGCCATCCACGCCGCGTTGCGTTACCTTTACGCCCGCCAAAGGCCAGCGAATTTCGTCAATATCCAGCGAGTCGATCACCCGTCCGCGTGAACGCAGCAGCGCCCCTGGCTCAAAAACAAGTTGCGGGTCGTTCAGGCTGCCGGTGAGTCTGGCGGGTAACCTGGCGTAGAAAATGAGATCGCCCTGTTTCGCCTCGCCGATCAACTGCAACGGCATATCGCTACTATCCACACCCAACTTGCCCGGCCCCAGCGTTAATACGGCGTTTCCTTTACCCGCATCGCCTTGAGTAAGTATGTTCAGACGTCCGCTCACCACGGCATTTTCCAGCCCGGCCTGCCAGTTTTCAACTTTCATGCCCAGCCGTCCGCTTAGCGGAAATCCCTGATAAGGCCAGTTCCAGCGACCGTCGCTAATGGTTAATTGCTGACGGGTTATTTCCCACGGAAGATCAAGCAGCGGATCGGCATTATTTCGCGCCATGACGATCAGTTGTCCGCTGTTTTCTTGCCATTCAAGTTCGGCATCCACAAGCGTTGGCTCCTGCGGCAAGCTCAGAGTAGCAACCGCATGACCGCTCACCGGTAATCCATCGGGAACCAGCGGCATGGTAAATTCACCGACCAGTTTTATCGGCGGCTGCCCTTCAAATGCGGCGATATCCAGCTCATTTACCGTGAGATTTTGCCCATGCAGGCTCCCCTGGAATTTAACCTTTTCACCCTGGTAGCGCAGTTGCTGGCTAGAGGGAGTTAGCGAGAGCGACAGTTTTCCCTGCCATTCCTGCCAGGGAGAGAGAATGACTTTGTCGATGTTAATCCAGGTATTGGGCAGCATAGATTGCCATTCTGCCAACGTTTTGGGCGCTACCGGGGATGATTCTGTCTGCGGCAACCTGGCCAGGCAAGCTGAATCCAGCTCCACAGCCCCGACATTGAGCAACCAACGACTGGGATGGGAAAGATCCGCCTGAGTAATGCGCGCTAGCGGGCAATCATCGACCAGATAGCGGAGTTCCGGAATATGCAGCCCATGCCGTGTCAGCCGTGGACTCTCATCCAGCGCGATACGCGTGCCAACCGGTAACCAGATGCCGACCAGCGTAGGAACCCACAGGCCAAGCGTCATTACCAGCGTCAGCGGCACGAGAATTAATAATAAGAGGAGTGCCAGAACGGCTTTATATTTACCCTTCATGGGTAGTTAATATCCTGATTTAGCGAAAATTTAAGCCGGTTTAGGCCAGTATTGTGGCATGTTTAACAGGATATGCCCACATTAAGAATAAATTCCCATGAAGTATACACAGAGTTAATGAATGAAAGAGAACCAGGAAAATATCATTTAATTCAATGAGATAAATCATTATATTATATGGCACGCTGTTACACGTGCCGTCGGGAATAGTAAGATTCAGACTCAATGAGGCCTCAGTTGTCCATCGCTATGTTTAGGTCCTATACGACCTGCTTCGATCAGAATTTCCTCGATAAGTTCTTCGAGGCACTCCCTACCGTGATGATCGCAGACCAGATGTACCTGCCGGGAAATCTCATCAGGTTTCATACCATCGCATAATGCCGCCTTGAGCATTAAGGTGGCCCATCGTTTTGCTTCAGAGTGAGTTAACATGACCCCTCCCGATATTTGCTACCTGTATAAGCGTAGCCTTCCGGATGTGATTCGGCTGGCTTTTTATCTGCGGCGATATCTGGGGGTTGAGTTGGATGGAAAAATATCCGGTTGTTGAAATTGAGTAACCTGCCCACACTAACAACAGATGCGCTGAAATTATTCATTACGCCTATGACTATCAATAACTTTTTAGATTTTGTAAAATAATTTGAATTGGATTAATGTGACCTCAAAATCACTGGAGAAAGTCTTATGAAACTCGCCATCTATAGTACAAAACAGTACGACAAGAAGTATCTGCAGCAGGTTAACGAGGCTTTTGGTTTTGAACTTGAATTCTTTGACTTTCTGTTGACGGAAAAAACAGCGAAGACTGCCCATGGCTGCGAAGCCGTATGCATTTTCGTCAACGACGATGGCAGTCGCCCTGTTCTGGAAGAGCTGAAAAAGCATGGCGTGAAATATATCGCGCTGCGTTGCGCCGGGTTTAATAACGTCGATCTCGACGCGGCAAAAGAGCTGGGTCTGCAGGTCGTACGTGTACCGGCCTATTCACCTGAAGCCGTCGCTGAGCATGCGATTGGCATGATGATGACGCTGAATCGCCGTATTCACCGCGCCTATCAGCGTACCCGTGATGCCAACTTCTCTCTTGAGGGCCTGACCGGCTTTACCATGTATGGCAAAACAGCCGGGGTGATCGGTACCGGTAAAATCGGGATTGCTGCGCTGCGTATCCTGAAAGGTTTTGGTATGCGTCTGCTGGCGTTCGATCCTTACCCGAGCGCAGCTGCGCTGGAGTTAGGCGTTGAATATGTCGATCTTAAAACTCTGTTCGCAGAGTCCGATGTCATCTCCCTGCACTGTCCGTTAACGCCGGAGAATTATCATCTGCTCAATCATGAAGCCTTTGAGCAAATGAAAAATGGCGTGATGGTGATTAACACCAGCCGCGGCGCATTGATCGATTCGCAAGCCGCTATCGATGCGCTGAAAAACCAGAAAATTGGTTCTCTGGGTATGGACGTGTATGAAAACGAACGCGATCTGTTCTTTGAAGATAAATCCAATGACGTGATTCAGGATGATGTGTTCCGTCGTCTGTCGGCCTGTCATAACGTGCTGTTTACCGGTCATCAGGCCTTCCTGACCGCCGAAGCATTGACCAGTATTTCTGAGACTACGCTGCAAAATCTGGCGCAAATCTCCAAAGGCGAAACCTGTCCAAACGCCCTCTTTTAATCCCAGTGCTCCCCTGACTTCAGGGGGGCATTTTCAGACAATCACCGATGATAAAACATTCAGTATCATTATTATATTGAATGTATCCCGTCACAAACGTAGAGAAATTTAATGAAGAAAGTTGTCACGTTGATTGCGCTCAGCATGCTGATGGCTGGCTGTGTGAGCAATGGAAAAGTTTCCGTCAATCGCGATCAGTTGCAGCATCACCGCTTCGTTTTACAGAGCGTGAATGGTAAGGCCGTCACCGTCGCCAATAACCCGCCCGAATTGAGTTTTGGTGAAAACATGACGGTGTCGGGAAAGATGTGTAATCAATTCCACGGTCAGGGCAAACTGTCCGACGGCGAGTTGAAGGTAAAAGATATGGCGATGACCCGCATGATGTGCGCCGATCCACAGCTTAACGCGCTCGACGGGATCGTCAGCGAAATGTTTAAGCAAGGCGCACAGGTTGATCTGACTGCTGACCAGTTAACGCTGGCGACAGCAGAACAAACGCTGACGTATAAACTCGCGGACTTAATGTAAGAAACGCGCTGGCTTAATAGTTGCCACAGCTTCCGGCGGCAAGCGACTGCTCACTACAGCGTTTGCCGTTGGGTAACGCACACATTCCGATAGCTGAACCATCCAGTTGACGGGCAACGGAGAGCGAACCACCAATCATGGCGCAATTAGCTTCTCCAGAACTGGACATTGCAGCCCTCATCCCCGGTGCGACATGCGCGGCGGTTGCCTGCTGAACAGGTTCACTGCTACAAGCCGATAATAATAACGCGGCACACCCTACCCAAAACGCTGCGCGCATCTTACTCCCCTCTGAATATTAACCAAACGACACAGCCATAAATAATAGGCAGCGGAAACACCGCCGTCGAGAGGCAATATGCGCATTTATGCGCGTTGTTTACATTTTCTGGCAATTTTTTGCCTGCTCCTTTGATCAAACCATTCATTCTGTTAATTCCAGGGACACAAAAGCGAAAATCTGTCTGAACGGCTTTTGCTAAAATAGAAAGATAATTACAGGACTCGCCGCTGTTACGCGTGTCCCTCTTTTTGCGCAATGTAAGGGTGTCAGTATGATCACAATTGACGGTAATGGTGCGGTTGCTTCAGTCGCATTTCGTACCAGCGAGGTTATCGCCATCTACCCAATTACGCCAAGTTCGACTATGGCTGAACAGGCAGATGCCTGGGCCGGGAACGGGCTTAAAAACGTGTGGGGGGATACTCCTCGCGTCGTGGAAATGCAGTCGGAAGGCGGTGCGATAGCGACCGTTCATGGCGCATTGCAGACCGGTGCGCTCTCTACGTCGTTCACCTCATCGCAGGGCCTGCTGCTGATGATCCCGACGCTGTACAAACTGGCCGGTCAATTGACCCCGTTTGTACTACACGTTGCGGCGCGTACGATAGCCACTCACGCATTATCGATCTTTGGCGATCATTCTGACGTGATGGCGGTGCGCCAGACGGGATGCGCAATGCTGTGTGCCAGCAGCGTCCAGGAAGCACAGGACTTTGCGCTAATTTCGCAAATGGCCACCCTCAAAAGCCGGGTCCCGTTTATTCATTTCTTTGATGGTTTCCGTACTTCGCATGAAATTAATAAAATAGTGCCGCTGGCCGATGACACGATCCTCGGACTGATGCCGCAGGCGGAAATCGATGCTCACCGTGCCCGCGCACTTAATCCTGAGCATCCGGTTATTCGCGGCACGTCTGCGAACCCTGACACCTACTTCCAGTCACGCGAAGCAACTAACCCGTGGTACAACGCGGTTTACGATCACGTCGAGCAGGCAATGAACGACTTCGCCGCTGCGACGGGTCGCCAGTACCAGCCATTTGAATATTACGGCCATCCGCAGGCAGAACGCGTCATTATTCTGATGGGCTCGGCAATTGGCACCAGTGAAGAAGTCGTTGAAGAGCTGCTGGCGCGCGGCGAGAAAGTGGGCGTTCTGAAAGTGCGTTTGTTCCGCCCATTCTCTGCCAGACATTTGCTACGCGCCCTGCCGGAAACGGTACGGAGTATTGCCGTCCTGGATCGCACCAAAGAGCCTGGCGCGCAGGCTGAACCGTTATATCTGGATGTGATGACCGCGTTGGCAGAAGCCTTTAACTGCGGCGAGCGAGAAACGCTACCGCGCGTGATTGGCGGGCGTTATGGCCTTTCCTCCAAAGAGTTTGGCCCGGACTGCGTCATGGCGGTCTTTAATGAGCTGAGTAACGCCAGGCCGAAGCCTCGCTTTACGGTCGGGATCTATGATGATGTCACTAACCTGTCGCTACCGCTGCCAGAAAACACGCTACCCGGTAGCGCTAAGCTCGAAGCGCTGTTTTACGGGCTGGGCAGCGACGGTAGCGTGTCGGCTACCAAAAACAACATCAAGATTATCGGTAACTCTACGCCGTGGTATGCGCAGGGTTATTTCGTCTATGATTCGAAAAAAGCAGGCGGCCTGACGGTTTCTCACCTGCGCGTCAGTGAGCAACCTATTCGCTCAGCATATCTGGTGTCGCAAGCCGATTTTGTTGGCTGTCACCAGTTGCAATTTATCGATAAGTATCAAATGGCCGAGCGCCTGAAACCAGGCGGTATCTTCCTGCTTAATACCCCGTATAACGTGGATGAAGTCTGGTCGCGTTTGCCGCAGGAAGTTCAGGCTGTACTGAATCAAAAGAAAGCCCGTTTCTACGTCATTAATGCCGCCAAAATTGCCCGCGAGTGCGGCCTGGCTGCGCGTATTAACACCGTTATGCAGATGGCGTTCTTCCATCTGACGCAAATCTTACCCGGCGACAGCGCGTTGATCGAATTGCAGGGTGCGATTGCGAAAAGCTACAGCAGTAAAGGACAGGATCTGGTGGAACGTAACTGGCAGGCGCTGGCCCTGGCGCGTGAATCCGTCGCCGAAGTGGCGCTCCAGCCCGTTGATCCGCATAGCGCCAACCGCCCACCGGTGGTTTCTGATGCCGCACCTGATTTCGTGAAAACCGTCACCGCGGCGATGCTCGCCGGTCTCGGCGATGCCCTCCCCGTTTCAGCACTGCCGCCAGACGGCACCTGGCCGATGGGCACCACGCGTTGGGAAAAACGCAATATTGCAGAAGAGATCCCCATCTGGAAAGAAGAGCTGTGTACTCAGTGTAACCACTGCGTTGCCGCCTGCCCGCACTCGGCTATCCGTGCCAAAGTGGTTTCACCAGAAGCGATGGAAAACGCCCCTGCCAGCCTGCATTCTCTGGATGTGAAATCACGCGATATGCGCGGTCAGAAATATGTCCTGCAGGTTGCGCCAGAGGATTGCACCGGCTGTAACCTGTGCGTTGAAGTGTGCCCGGCGAAAGATCGCCAGAACCCGGAGATCAAGGCCATCAATATGATGTCGCGCCTTGAGCATGTTGAAGAGGAAAAAGTTAACTATGACTACTTCCTCAATCTGCCGGAAATCGATCGCACGAAGCTGGAGCGTATTGATATTCGTACCTCGCAGTTGATCACTCCACTGTTTGAATATTCTGGCGCCTGCTCTGGCTGCGGTGAAACGCCGTATATCAAACTGCTCACGCAGTTGTACGGTGACCGCATGCTGATCGCCAATGCGACCGGGTGTTCATCAATTTATGGCGGTAACCTGCCCTCAACGCCGTATACCACCGACGCCAATGGTCGCGGACCTGCATGGGCAAACTCACTGTTTGAGGATAACGCCGAGTTTGGTCTGGGCTTCCGCCTGACGGTGGATCAGCATCGTGTGCGCGTCATGCGTTTGCTGGAACAGTTTGCCGATAGCATTCCGGCTGAACTGAATGACGCCCTGCACGCTGAAGCCACGCCAGAGGTACGTCGTGAGCAAGTTGCAGCACTGCGCCAGCACCTGAAGGATGTCGAAGGCGCACAGCAGTTGTTAACCGACGCCGACGCGCTGGTCGAGAAATCTATCTGGTTGATTGGCGGTGATGGCTGGGCTTACGATATTGGTTTTGGCGGCCTGGATCACGTCCTAAGCCTGACCGAGAACGTCAATATTCTGGTGCTGGATACTCAGTGTTACTCCAACACAGGTGGGCAAGCGTCGAAAGCCACACCGCTCGGAGCCGTCACTAAATTTGGTGAGCATGGCAAACGCAAGGCTCGCAAAGATCTTGGCGTCAGCATGATGATGTACGGTCACGTGTATGTTGCACAGATTTCTCTGGGCGCTCAGTTGAACCAGACGGTGAAAGCTATTCAGGAAGCGGAAGCCTATCCGGGGCCGTCGCTGATTATCGCCTATAGCCCATGCGAGGAGCACGGTTACGATCTCGCACTAAGCCACGATCAGATGCGTCAGCTCACGGCGACCGGATTCTGGCCGCTGTACCGCTTCGATCCACGTCGCGCAGACGAAGGCAAACTGCCGCTGGCGTTGGACTCTCGCCCACCGTCAGACGCCCTGGCCGAGACATTGCTTAACGAGCAGCGCTTCCGTCGTCTGAATGCTCAACAGCCAGAAGTGGCTGAACAGCTGTGGAAAGACGCCGCCGCCGATCTACAAAAGCGTTACGACTTCCTGGCCCAACTGGCAGGAAAAGCGGAAAAGAGCGGTACTGAGTAATACGTTTATCTCAGTATTAACCTGGAACCAAAAAAAAAGCCCGAACAGTCGTTCGGGCTTGTCAATTTATTCGCTGGCTAATTAATAATAGCTATCAATAGGTCAACGAAAAATAAAACGTGACAATAAAGGCATATAACACGCGCAGAATAGCCCAACACAATTCACTTGTATAATTTTTATTTTATATATTTTCATACAACACATTCATCGCAATTATCATCATTTCCGTAGAATTATTTATTTAAGGTTTTACTTAAGGCGTAACAATTCATATTTATCTCTTTACGGAACTTCTCCTTTAGCATGCTTTTACTCCCTACATGGGTAGTCACAGGTTAATAAAAAAACTAAAGGATTATTTCAATGAACAGAAAAGTACTGGCTCTCGTAATTCCTGCCCTGCTGGCTGCAGGCGCTGCTCACGCGGCTGAAGTTTATAATAAAGATGGCAACAAATTAGATCTCTATGGCAAAGTAGACGGCCTGCGTTATTTCTCTGATGACGCTAACAGCGATGGCGATCAGACTTATGTTCGTGGCGGTTTCAAAGGCGAAACTCAGATTAACGATATGCTCACCGGTTATGGCCAGTGGGAATATCAGGTTAATGCCAACACCACTGAAGGCAACCGTAACAACAACTTTACTCGTCTGGCATTTGCCGGTCTGAAATTCGGCGACTACGGCTCATTCGACTATGGTCGTAACTATGGCGTACTGTACGACGTTGAAGGCTGGACCGATATGCTGCCAGAATTCGGTGGCGACTCTTACACCAAAGCAGATAACTTCATGACCGGCCGTGCGAACGGCGTAGCAACCTACCGTAACACTGACTTCTTCGGTATGGTGAACGGTCTGAACTTTGCACTGCAATATCAGGGCGCGAACGAACAAGCAGGTGATGAACAAGAAGGCACCGGTAACGGTAGTGACCGCAACGTCCAGAACTCTAACGGTGACGGTTTCGGTATCTCCTCTACCTACGATCTGGGTATGGGCGTAAGCTTCGGTGCGGCGTACACCACTTCTGACCGTACTAACGAGCAGACTACTGCTGGCGGTACAGTTGCTGGCGGCGATAAAGCTGACGCATGGACTACTGGTCTGAAATACGACGCCAACAACATCTACCTGGCAACCATGTATTCCGAAACCCGTAACATGACTCCGTATGGTTCAATGGCGAATACTGATCAGGGCGGTGTTGCAAACAAAACCCAGAACTTTGAAGTGACTGCACAGTACCAGTTCGACTTTGGTCTGCGCCCGGCAGTGTCCTTCCTGATGTCTAAAGGTAAGGACCTGACATACAACGGCAACGCTGGTCAGGATAAAGATCTGGTTAAATATGCTGATATCGGCGCTACCTACTACTTCAACAAAAACATGTCCACCTATGTTGATTACAAAATCAACCTGTTGGACGAAGATGATCAGTTCTACAAAGATACTGGCATCTCTACTGATGACGTAGTCGCAGTAGGTCTGGTTTACCAGTTCTAATCCCTCAGCCCGCTGGCAACAGCGGGCTCTCTTTATGTTCTAACAATTCTGTTTTATTCAGATCAAAACATTATATCTGTTGCGCTAAAACACTTCTCTGATAGATGATATCTTGCATTAAGATCGGTAGTAGAGGATACCTGCAATGAATCATCATCCTGTAAAATCATCCCGTATTGCATCCGTCGGCTATGACGAATCCTCCCGTACGCTAGAAATTCGCTTTCACCAATTGGCGACCCTGCAATATCAGCATGTGCCTGCCCGTATTTTTCGTGATTTCCTCAGCGTCGTTTCTAAAGGTCGATTTTACGATGGAGTAATAAAAGGAAAGTTTCCTGAAATTAAAATAAAGTGATGCCAAAATGTGATCGTTGTCATTGTACATAAAGTGCCATTACGCGGTAAGCTTTAGGAGGATGCTTAAACAGGAGGTTTTATGAACAGAACGATTCTTGTACCCATCGATATTTCAGACTCAGAATTAACTCAACGCGTTATCGCCCATGTTGAAGCAGAGGCAAAAATTGACGATGCACAGGTCCATTTTTTGACCGTCATTCCGTCACTGCCCTATTATGCTTCTCTGGGACTGGCCTACTCGGCAGAGTTACCGGCCATGGAGGATCTGAAAGCCGAAGCGAAATCTCAACTGGAAGAGATTATCAAGAAGTTCAATATCCCAACGGACAGAATGCACGTTCATGTTGCAGAAGGTGCACCGAAAGACAAGATTCTGGAGATCGCTAAAAAATTACCGGCTGATATGGTCATTATTGCCTCACACCGACCCGACATCACCACCTACCTGCTGGGTTCTAACGCCGCAGCCGTAGTGCGTCATGCGGAGTGTTCGGTACTGGTAGTTCGCTAATCTGTCTGGCCCGCACATCGCTGCGGGCTTTTTGTTTCGCCCTCATTTTCCCCACGATTCCTGATCGAAGCATACAAGGCCATTTCAATATGGCTATGTCGTGACATCATTACGCCCTCTCTTGAAACCCGGATAAAAACAGAGTATAAATACTGTATATACATCCAGCAAAAAGAGCGATAAGCAATGTTCGTGGAACTCGTTTATGACAAAAGGAATTTTGATGGTCTGCCCGGTGCAAAAGATATCATTCTGGGCGAGTTAACTAAGAGGGTTCACCGGATCTTCCCCGATGCTGATGTTCGGGTTAAACCGATGATGACACTGCCGGCGATCAATACTGACGCCAGCAAGCATGAGAAAGAACAGATAAGCCGAACGGTGCAGGAAATGTTTGAAGAGGCTGATATGTGGCTGGTTTCAGATTAAACGCCTTGAACCGTCATATTGCTTAAGTACAATCCGCTGTGACTGGCAATCATTCAATACTCGCACTATCGGATGTTTGCCAGTTGGCCGCAGCCATGCTCTTGCATACGGTATGGTTGCGGCAGTTCACCACACCTTGTGGTTTTGCTTCCAGACACTACACGTTGATGGTTCAGAAATGAATTATCTGGCAGTGAGCGGTTCCACGAATATCTTCAGCGCTTCAATATCCGCCTTCGGTTGATTAATTACTTCCCGCCCGGGGCCACGCACCTTTATTCAATTATGCGGTTCCCTGTTCATTCTGGTCTGGTCACGGAGAGCAAAAACCTTACTACTCTATGAGTAGCATCAGTGCCAGATGGAACGCAGCTGTAAAACGTGCTGGTATTCGTCGCCGTAATCCGTACCATACGCGACATGCTTTTGCCTGCTGGCTGCTAATGGCCGGAGCAAACCCATCATTTATAGCTAATCAGATGGGGCATGAAAACGCGCAAATAGTGTCCGAAGTCTACAGTACATGGATTAAAGAAATGAATGGCGATCGGGTTGCAATGTTGAATAACAAACCAGCCCTGTGATGGAAGTTTGCCCCTTATTATGCCCCTTTGGTTTTTGAGAACGGTAAGAATGCAAGATAATCAACAAGCTACAAAGAAAGAACAATACAACCTGAACAAATTACAAAAACGTCTGCGTCGTAACGTCGGGGAAGCCATTGCCGACTTCAATATGATCGAAGACGGCGATCGCATTATGGTGTGTCTTTCCGGCGGGAAAGACAGCTATACGATGCTGGAGATACTGCGTAATTTGCAGCAAAGCGCCCCGATCAGTTTTTCCTTAGTTGCGGTTAACCTCGATCAGAAACAACCCGGCTTCCCGGAGCACATTCTGCCGGAGTATCTGGAAAATCTGGGCGTTGAATATAAGATTGTCGAAGAAAACACCTACGGGATCGTCAAAGATAAAATCCCTGAAGGTAAAACGACCTGCTCACTCTGCTCTCGCCTGCGTCGCGGCATTCTGTATCGCACGGCAACTGAATTAGGCGCCACCAAAATTGCGCTCGGCCACCATCGCGACGACATCCTGCAAACGCTGTTCTTAAACATGTTCTACGGCGGGAAAATGAAAGGCATGCCGCCGAAGTTGATGAGCGATGACGGCAAACATATCGTCATCCGTCCGCTGGCTTACTGCCGTGAGAAAGATATCGAGCGTTTCTCTGAAGCAAAGGGTTTCCCGATTATTCCGTGTAACCTGTGCGGCTCACAGCCTAACCTGCAGCGTCAGGTCATCGCCGATATGCTGCGCGACTGGGATAAACGCTATCCTGGCCGGATTGAAACCATGTTCAGCGCGATGCAGAACGTTGTGCCTTCACATCTGAGCGATATCAATCTGTTCGACTTTAAAGGTATTAAGCACGGTTCAGAGGTTGTTGACGGTGGTGACTTAGCGTTCGATCGTGAAGAGATCCCGCTGCAGCCTGCGGGCTGGCAGCCAGAAGAAGAAGATGCTCAACTGGATGAGCTGCGTCTGAACGTGGTGGAAGTGAAGTAAGCGTCTGTCAGGCCTACAATGCGTACAAGCGCCTGTAGGCCTGATAAGCGGAGCGCCATCAGGCGCCCCAACGGGCAGTTATTTCAATAACCGAACCCGGCAAGTCTTGCCTTTAATCTTACCGTTTTGCAATTGCTTCCACGCCTTATGCGCTACAGTCTGGCGAACGGCGACATAGACGTGCGCCGGATGAACGGCAATTTTGCCGATGTCGGCGCCATCCAGACCAATATCGCCGGTCAGCGCGCCGAGAACATCGCCGGGACGCATTTTGGCCTTTTTACCGCCATCAATGCATAACGTCGCCATCTCGGCTTCCAGCGGCAGGATTGAGCCGTTAGCCGGCGCAGGCAGCCAGTTCAGCTTCAGTTGCAGCATTTCAGAAAGAATGTTGGCCCGCTGCGCTTCTTCCGGAGCACAGAAGCTAATCGCCAGACCGCTGTTGCCGGCACGCGCAGTACGTCCGATACGATGGACGTGGACTTCCGGATCCCATGCCAGTTCGAAGTTCACCACCAGCTCAAGTGATTTAATATCCAGACCACGCGCGGCCACATCGGTGGCAACCAGTACGCGCGCACTGCCGTTGGCAAAACGTACCAGCGTCTGATCGCGATCGCGCTGCTCAAGATCGCCATGCAGTGAAAGTGCGCTTTGCCCCGCCGCATTCAGTGCGTCACACACGGCCTGACAATCTTTTTTGGTATTACAAAAAACCACGCAAGAGGCAGGCTGATGCTGACTGAGTAATTTTTGCAGTAGTGGAATTTTTCCGTGGCTGGAGGTTTCGAAAAACTGCTGTTCAATCGCCGGCAGCGCATCAACCGTATCAATTTCGATCGTTAATGGATTTCTCTGCACCCGGCCGCTAATGGCGGCAATAGCTTCCGGCCAGGTTGCCGAAAACAGTAGGGTCTGACGAGATGCTGGCGCAAAGCGAATAACATCATCAATCGCATCGCTAAAGCCCATATCCAGCATGCGGTCGGCTTCATCCATAACCAGCGTATTCAGGGCGTCTAAAGAAACCGTGCCTTTTTGCAGGTGGTCGAGTAAACGCCCCGGCGTGGCGACAATAATATGTGGCGCATGCTGCAGGGAGTCGCGCTGTGCGCCAAAGGGTTGCCCACCGCACAACGTTAAGATCTTGGTGTTTGGCAGAAAACGCGCTAAGCGACGCAGCTCACCCGCAACCTGGTCGGCAAGCTCGCGCGTTGGGCACAGTACCAGCGACTGCGTTTGAAATAGCGCGGCATCGATGTGCTGTAGCAATCCAAGACCAAAAGCCGCCGTTTTGCCACTGCCGGTTTTAGCCTGCACGCGAACATCTTTCCCCGCCAGGATTGCCGGTAACGCAGCAGCCTGAACAGGCGTCATTTCAAGATATCCCAGCTCGTGAAGATTCTCGAGTTGGGCAGCAGGTAAAACATTCAGGGTTGAAAAAGCGGTCACAATTTAATCTCGCGGTAAAAACTCACATTCAGCAGGCGCGTATCCTCGCAGATCTGCGCCCGCGATGCGACAATTTAATCGGCTCTTCATCCGGCGGCGGATCCGGCATGGGCTGCGGACGAGGAATGGGATCGGGAATGGGAACCGGGTCAGTCGGTAGTGAATCAGTGTGCGACGTTGCAATCAGACAGGTCATATACCCCTCCAGTCATTCAGGTTGACTCTTTTAGGGTAGACGCTGATTTCATGCAGGCAAAAAAAAGCCGACTAATCTAAGTCGGCGTCGTACGAATCAATTGTGCTATGCAGTAATTCAAAAAAGGAAGTAAGACAATATGGAGCGCAACGCCCATCGCTTGACGTTGCATTCACCTGCGAGAGAGATATTGCCCCGAATAGGTAGATGGTTTATTGACCTCGCTCAAAAACCAGGACGTTTTCATGCCAGAAAGTCACTAAAAAACGTAGTTGTTACAACCATTTACTACGATGCAACCATAAAGTAACACCACCAATCAGGACCACTAACAGAATACAAAAAAGTGAGAAACCAAACGGCCAGCCACCGCCGGGGATACCGCCGAGGTTAACGCCAAACAGCCCGGTTAAAAATGTACTGGGAAGAAAAACCATTGCCATCAATGACATTGTATACGTTCGGCGAGCCAGAGACTCCTGCATCACCTGTGCAATTTCATCCGCCATAATACCGGTCCGGGCAATACAGGCGTCTATTTCATCCAGCCCTCTCCCCAGCCTGTCAGCGATATCCTGCATTCGCCGCCGATGGTCGTCAGTCATCCAGGACAACCGTTCGCTCGCCAGACGAGCATAGACATCGCGCTGCGGCGCCATATAACGGCGCATCACAATGAGCTGTTTACGCAGTAATGC
Source organism: Citrobacter europaeus (assembly GCA_020099315.1). Lineage (NCBI taxonomy): Bacteria > Pseudomonadati > Pseudomonadota > Gammaproteobacteria > Enterobacterales > Enterobacteriaceae > Citrobacter > Citrobacter europaeus. The sequence goes on along the minus strand of CP083650.1, from coordinate 2,246,592 downwards.
CAGGAAACCACGCGGGGGGATCTGCTGATCCAGCAGGTTATCTTCCAGATCGATAATTTTGTCGTGCAGCTGTTCGATAAATTCGCTGGCATGATCGGTTAGCGCATCACAAACATCCACCAGCCAACCACCACAGTCAGCCGGTCCCGTACCTTCCTGGAGATCGCTGACAACATCATCCAGCGCCAGCACTTTACGCTGGCGTGTTGAGACAATCAGACGTTCATCCATATATAAACGCATCGCCACCAGTTGGTCAGGTCGCTCATCGGTGCTGCCATTGATACAGCGCAGTGTAATCAACGTACCTTCCCCAACTCTGCTGACGCGTGGGCGCGTGCTTTCACCTGCCAGCGCATCACGCACATTATTGGGAAGTAAAGGTGTTGTCGCCAGCCATTGCGCGCTTTCAGGATGAGTATAATTAAGATGTAGCCAACAGGGATGCTGACTGTCGATAACATCGTTATCTTCCAGTGGTTTCACCCCACCCCGACCATCCAACAGCCAGGCAAACACGGCATCCGGCACATTAACATCCGTTCCCTTAATGGCTTCCACAGCGCCTCCACAAACATTCAGCTTTTTTCGTTAGTCTAGCCGTCAGAATATGTTAAGCAATATCTCATTGTCCCATTGTGCTGAAATGATTCATAAAAATATCTGATAACAAGCAAAGCGCCGACGAATGCGGCGCTGTTTACGAGATTCCCCAGTTAAGCCTGCTGGCGTCTTTCTGACTCAAGAGCATGACTTAAGCGGAATTTATGCGTTCGCGATTGAAGGTCAATCACCTGATTTTTCAGGATACCTGAGGAATCAGAAAGCTCATCAACCATGATGGCATTACTTTGGGTTACGTTTTCCAGTTCGGCCAGAGCATGGGTGATTCTGATAATCCCTTTCTCCTGCTCCTGCGTGGTGGTTAATATCTCGCTCATCAGTTGGTTTAATTGCCCGGCCCCTCCGACAATATCATGCATATTTTTTTCAGCTTCACGCACAACAGCTGCGCCTTGCTGAACATTTTGATGGGTTTGGGCAATCAGTTGCTTAATATTCTTCGCTGCATCTGCGCTGCGGTGCGCAAGCATTCTTACCTCACCGGCAACCACGGAAAAACCTTTACCATGTTCACCAGCCCTCGCCGCTTCTACAGCAGCATTCAGGGCCAGAATATTTGTCTGGAATGCAATACCATCTATTAGCGTAATAATTTCTGTCATCTGTTGTGCGCATTCGGTGATTGATCGCATATTTGTCGCTACCTGCACCATTAATTCGCCACCCTGACGGGCGCATTGCGTGGCAATTGTTGCCTGGGCGCTGGCTATTTGCGTGTTATCAGCATTATTTCGCGTATTAACCGCTATTTCATCCATGTTGGCAGCTGTCTGCATCAATGCTCCGGATTGCTGTTCTGTTTTCACAGAGAGCTCAGCGCTGCGTTCTGCAAGCTGTTCAGAGAGCGCCATCGCCGTTTGCGAGGATGTTCTGATCTCATTAACGAGTGTTGAGATATTACTTGATAAACTATTGATACCAGGAATTAGTCTACCCGCACAGTTATTGCCAAACTCTGGAATACTGATTGCCAGATTTCCGGACGTCACTTCTTCAATGCTTCTTTTAACCGTATTAATCGGCATGACCAGATATTTCGTCATGTACCACCATAAACACAATATAGAAATAATACTTACCGCATTAGTGCCAATAATGATTTCTGGGGTGGCGGAGAAAATTATTTCAACAAGATTGAGTGCAACCGCCGTAATGATCAGAAATAAAATAATAAAGGTTCTGACGCTAATATCATTTAACATTTTAGTCCTGTACACCAAGAAATAACGTGGATGTTATTTTTATAGCATCTGCAATACAGATTTCCATAGCTCGGTGATGAAAGCTTAACTTTCAATGAGAGCCAGAGATCCTTTTACTTAAGACGATAAATTGCACTGTTTATTTAGAATAACTCAGTACCTTATCCCGCAAACAGAGACGATGATGCCCGCTATCAGATTTTTGTGATGGCGAGCACGTGACGAGCATAAAACACACAGAATTATAATTTTTATGAATAGATATATTAGTAATGGCCTGTTATTTTCAATATCTGGCCCTTACTTCTAATACTCATTGTAAAAACACAAGAACATACCTGATTTTATCAGGTTAACTGGACAAAACCTGCTAGATTTACCATCACGGCTTTTTTTCGATAGGTAGCAAGATGTTGCACGTGTCGTGGGACCCAGTATTGATTGGGATTTCCTTTGTTGTCGCGTTTATTGCCTCCTTTATAGCCCTCGACAGTGCGGGTAAAGTAGCAATCTCCAGCAGACGTGAATCTACCTTCTGGCGACTCTCTGGCGGCGCTACGCTGGGTATGGGGATCTGGTCGATGCATTTTATCGGTATGCTGGCCATGAAAATGAGTATGCCGATCAATTACCACTTAGCACTCACGGTGTTTTCGTTCTTTATTGCGCTCATTTCTGCGACTCTCGCTATCAATATCGCTATTTCAGGTCATACGCTATCAACAAAACGGCTGGTCATTGCCACTGGTATATTGAGCGCTGGCGTTGTCACGATGCACTACGTCGGCATGTACGCCATAATCGAACATGTGGCTATCGCATGGGATCACTCACTGATTTTACTCTCGGTGATCATTGCCATCGTTGCGTCTGGCGTCGGCTTATGGCTGGCTTTCCATTTACGCCAAAACACCCGTCGCGCGCTGATTAACCGGCTTATTGCTGCCCTTATTATGGCGCTGGCAATAGCCTCGATGCATTACACCGGTATGGGAGCGGCATCCTTCACCCATTTTGGACATACTGCACACGATGGGCTCAGTACCCTCGAACTCTCTGTGTGGGTCTGCGCTGTCACGCTGATTATTTTGGGGATCATGCTGGTGGTTTCGATGGTGGATTCGCAACTGCGCACCTCCCGACTGGCCGACAATCTGCATCAGTTGAATTGCCAGCTTGAACACCAGGTCCACTTCGACGCGCTGACCGGACTTGCCAATCGAACGCAAATAGACACCTGCTTACAGGCCTGCCTGCGGCATTCCAAACTGCATCAACAGCATTTCGCGTTGGTGTTCATCGACCTCGATCGCTTCAAAGTCGTTAACGATACCTGGGGACATCACATCGGCGATCAGTTGCTGATTGCCAGTACACAAAGAATCTATAGTTGCCTTGATGACTCAATGACGCTGGCAAGACTGGGAGGAGATGAATTTATCCTGCTGGTTCCGGACTGCAATCAGCAGGCTATCTCTGCCCTGCTGGCGCGGATTGCCGATGCGATCGGCGACCCTTTTACCTTGTTCGGACATACCATTCGGGTTTCGTTAAGCGCGGGGAGCAGTATTTATCCAGAACATGGTTCTACACTGCATGAGCTAAAAGTGAAGGCCGATATGGCGATGTATCATGTCAAACAGGCGGGCAGAAACGGCTGGGCTATTTATAGTCCCGAGATGGAAGCTATCGCGGATACGCCGCCGACATTTCTTCAGGAACTGTCACAAGCGCTTGAACGCGACCAGTTTGAGCTATGGTATCAGCCTAAATATACTGCCGGAGATCATTCTCTGACCGGCTTTGAAGCGCTATTACGCTGGCATCATCCGGATCGCGGCATGCTGCTCCCAGCTGAATTTCTTCCTGCATTGGAAGAAACGGGCCTGATTATTCCCGTCGGCAAATGGGTTATCCAGCAGGCGTGCATGCAGTTGCATCACTGGAAATTACAAGGAAATACAGAATGGACGCTTGCCGTTAACCTCTCTCCCGCCCAGTTTGAACAGCATGATATTATTGATGTTGTGTGTAATGCCCTGGCGCAATATCAACTTTCACCGGCCAGCCTTACGCTGGAACTCACTGAAAGCACTGCGCTAAAAAATTTAAAACGCAGTATTGAAATACTGAATGCTTTTTCTGCTTTGGGGATCACCGTTTCTATTGATGATTTCGGCACTGGTTATTCAAATATATTGATGTTGAAGTCTCTCCCGGCGCGGGAATTAAAAATCGACAGGATATTTGTCAAAGATATTAGCGAGAACAGCAAAAATACAAAAATTGTGTCTACCATTATTGATATAGCTCACTCCATGAATATGCGCGTAGTAGCTGAAGGAATAGAAACCCAGGAGCAGGAAATACTTCTTACCCAAATGGGGTGTAGCATGCTGCAAGGATTCCTGTTTGCAAAACCGCTGCCAGCGCATAAGATTCATGAACTGCTACAACCAGAAAACAGCATCAAACAAAAGCCAGTCGTACAACCCTTGTCTCACCGACAATCAATAACCTTGTGAGACTGCGATATCTAAAATATTCGCCATTAAATGGGCTGCACAGCAGATAAAGATAACGGGATTATCGATGAGCACAACCGAGCTGAATTCACTGGATTTATTAACCTTTCCGGTGTGGATTGTTTCGCCGCATACCGAAGAGCTGGTCTTCGCTAATAACGCTGCACGGGAGCTAATGCAGGATCTCTGTTTTTCCCCACTGCGTAACGGCCTATTTTCAACACATGCGCAAAATGATTTAACTATGTATCTCAGCGACTTGAGAAATCATCACGGTATTGTAGAAATTCTCACGGTTTATCGCGACGGCGAAAAAAACGCAATGGCCTGTCGCCTGTCGATCAGGACGTTGCCAGATGTGGGTGACGTCATCCTTTTTGAAGGCATTGAGACGCCTGCAGCGCAGGGTTTGAAAGCGAGCCGTTCAGCAACTTATCAACGAAAAAAGCAGGGATTTTATGCGCGTTTTTTCCAGACCAACTCCGCGCCAATGTTACTTATCGATCCGTCCCGCGATGGCCTAATCGTTGATGCGAACCTCAGTGCCCTCAATTTTTATGGATACAGCCATGACGTGATGTGTCAGAAACATACCTGGGAAATCAACATGCTGGGGCGCCACATACTGCCGGTAATGCATGAAATCGCCCACCTGCCCGGCGGCCATAAACCTTTGCATTTTGTTCATAAACTGGCAGACGGCAGCTCGCGTCATGTACAAACCTACGCCGGACCGATTGAAATCTACGGTAATAAACTCATGTTGTGCATCATTCATGACATTACCGAACAAAAACGACTGGAGCAGGAGCTTGAGCGAGCAGCACTGCGTGACGCCTTAACGGGATTACTGAACCGCCGACATTTTTATCAGGTAACAGAGCCCGAACCAACGCATGCGATCTCATTGACGCAGGACTACAGCCTGTTGTTGATCGACACCGATCGTTTTAAAAGCATTAACGATCTCTTCGGTCATTTAAAAGGCGATGAGGTGCTTTGCGCTCTGGCACGCACTCTGGAATCGTGTGCGCGAAAAGACGATCTTATTTTTCGCTGGGGTGGTGAAGAATTTGTACTGCTTCTGCCGCGAACCTCGCTGGAGTCCGCACTCAATCTTGCAGAGGTGATCCGCGCAACGGTCGCCAGGGTGACGCTCCCTGGTCTTCCCCGCTTTACCGTCAGTATTGGCGTTGCGCGGCACGAAACAAACGAAAGTATTGATGAATTATTCAAACGCGTGGACGACGCGTTGTACAAAGCCAAGAACGAAGGCAGGAACAGAGTGCTGGCCGCCTGATGAACCAGGTTGCTCAGCGACTGCGTTTAGCGTGACGCTCCCAGTTTTCCTGTTTTGCCTGCGCGGTTTTACGTAATGCGACATAACATGCCCCGCTGCCGCCGTGATGCGGCAAAGCGGTGCAGTAGGCCTGTACGTCATCAAATTCCGTCAGCCAACGCGCCACATAGCTGCGCACAATATTGGCATGGGAGTTATCATCACGCCCCTTGCCGTGTATCACCAGCACGTTACGTAACCCATCTTGCTGCGCCTGCAGTATAAAACTGAATAACATCTGACGGCATGTTTCTACAGGCTGACGGATGAGATTAAGGCTCGCCTGCTGCGGGTATTTTCCGCTTCGCAGTTTGTCAGTCACGCCGTGCTGCAAACCTTCGCGACGAAACTCCAGCGGTTCGCTCAACGGGATAATATCGAGAAACCCCGTCGAGAGAAAGTTGTCCAGTTGCAACATATCTATACGCGCTGGAGTGCGGATATTGCGCGTTGGCTGCCAGTGTACATCGGCGCAGCCCTTCAGCGGTTGAACATCCCCCATAGCATCAAGAAACAGCGAAGCATCATCAAGGTTCATGTTTCATCCTCCAGCGAATTACGACGAACGTTATCATAACCGCGCACAATTATACCGACAACGGTTTACGATTATTTCCAGTAATTCATCCGCTTCACTCCGCTGAAAAGATCTACTCACGACATGCCGATCTCCGTTTTTAGGGGTATAGCTGCGACGGTCACTGGCGTGATAATGTGTAACCTCGCCTGAACGCTGTAATGAGAGATATGGATGCTTAACTTACTGGAAGACATCATCGACACGCCGCTGGGCCCGCTGTGGGTTATTTGTGATGAGCAATTTCGCCTGCGCGCGGTGGAATGGGATCAGCACCGCGATCGTATGGAACAATTGCTGGATATTCATTACCGCGCGCAAGGTTATCTGCGCATTGCAAACAAAAACCCCGGCGGATTAAGCGATAAGCTTTCGGAGTATTTTGCCGGGAACCTCAGCATTATTGACACGCTGGAAACGGCAACCGCTGGCACGCCTTTCCAGCGTGAAGTCTGGCAAGCATTACGCACTATCCCCTGTGGGCAGGTCATGCACTATGGTCAGTTGGCCGAACAGTTGGGACGCCCCGGCGCTGCAAGAGCCGTCGGTGCAGCTAATGGCTCCAATCCAGTAAGCATTGTGGTCCCCTGTCATCGTGTCATCGGACGTAACGGCACCATGACCGGATATGCCGGTGGCGTACAACGAAAAGAGTGGTTATTGCGCCACGAAGGTTATTTGCTACTCTAGATTCCAGGCAATTAATGCCTTATTCATCACACTTCCGCATAATGCGACCCCGAATTAAGTGTGGTTAATCAAGCAGATACAAACATTCACTCCAGTTATGCCTGAATTATTCTCTATTGGGAGTAGCTCAGGCTTACGTGCTCACCAAAAAGATGTTAAAATTGACAAATATCAATTACGGCTTGAGCAGACCTATGATCCCGGAAAAGCGAATTATACGGCGCATTCAGTCTGGCGGTTGTGCTATCCATTGCCAGGATTGCAGCATCAGCCAGCTTTGCATCCCGTTCACACTTAACGAGCATGAGCTTGACCAGCTCGATAACATCATCGAGCGCAAAAAGCCTATCCAAAAGGGGCAGACGCTCTTTAAAGCAGGTGATGAGCTTAAATCACTCTATGCTATCCGCTCCGGAACGATTAAAAGCTATACCATTACCGAACAAGGCGATGAGCAGATTACTGGCTTCCATCTGGCGGGCGATCTGGTCGGTTTTGACGCGATTGGCAGCGGACATCACCCGAGCTTTGCCCAGGCGCTGGAAACCTCAATGGTATGCGAAATTCCTTTCGAAACCCTTGATGACCTGTCCGGCAAAATGCCAAATCTGCGTCAGCAGATGATGCGTCTGATGAGTGGCGAAATCAAAGGCGACCAGGACATGATCCTGCTGTTGTCGAAGAAAAATGCAGAAGAGCGCCTGGCGGCCTTTATCTACAATTTGTCTCGTCGCTTTGCCCAGCGTGGATTCTCGCCTCGTGAATTCCGCCTGACCATGACCCGTGGCGACATCGGTAACTACCTCGGTCTGACGGTCGAAACCATCAGCCGCCTGCTGGGTCGTTTCCAGAAAAGCGGTATGCTGGCAGTGAAAGGTAAATACATCACTATTGAGAATAGCGACGCGTTGGCAGTTCTTGCTGGCCACACGCGTAACGTTGCGTAATCCTTCCGCAAGCATCTCTGTTATCCTTCTGTCAAATCGCTAAATTTTCCCGATTTATTGATCTGGCAGGAGGTTATCCCCTGTTTCAATCCACATTATTGGGTTACTCTTTTAATTACAAACTGCAGTGACAGTTGTAAGGAGACCCTGTATGGCTATGTATAAAAATATGCTGGTCGTCATCGACCCGAACCAGGACGATCAACCAGCATTACGGCGAGCTGTTTATTTGCATCAACGGATTGGTGGCAAAATTAAAGCCTTTTTGCCGATCTATGACTTTTCCTACGAGATGACTACCCTGCTGTCGCCCGATGAGCGTACGGCAATGCGTCAGGGGGTCATCAGTCAACGAACAGCATGGATCCGTGAACAAGCGAAATACTATATCGAAGCAGGGATCCCCCTTGAAATTAAAGTGGTATGGCACAACCGTCCCTTTGAAGCCATCATCCAGGAAGTCATTAGCGCTCAACATGACCTGGTCCTCAAGATGGCGCACCAACACGACCGCCTCGAAGCCGTAATTTTCACCCCCACCGACTGGCATTTATTGCGGAAATGCCCAAGTCCGGTATGGATGGTCAAAGACCAGCCGTGGCCTGAAGGTGGCAAAGCGCTGGTTGCGGTTAACCTCGCCAGTGAAGAGCCTTATCACAATGCGCTCAATGAAAAACTGGTCAAAGAAACGATCCAACTGGCAGAACAGGTTAACCATACTGAAGTGCATTTAGTTGGCGCCTATCCTGTTACGCCAATCAACATCGCAATTGAACTGCCTGAATTTGACCCCAGCGTTTATAACGATGCGATCCGTGGACAGCATCTGCTGGCCATGAAGGCGTTACGCCAGAAATTCAGTATCGATGAGAAAGTGACGCACGTTGAAAAAGGATTGCCTGAAGAGGTCATTCCCGATTTAGCCGAGCACTTGCAGGCGGGTATTGTGGTACTGGGGACCGTTGGTCGTACCGGGATTTCTGCCGCGTTTCTTGGTAACACCGCAGAACAGGTTATCGATCATCTACGCTGCGACCTGCTGGTCATCAAGCCGGATGAATATCAGACGCCCGTTGAACTGGACGACGAAGAAGACGATTAACCGCTCAACTCAATGCCGGATGGCGACCTCATCCGGCATAACAAACGTTTAATGCTGTTCCTCACCGCCGAGGAAATAGATACCCAGCGGGATAGCCAACAGAATCGTAAATACCATACTGTAGACACAAATCATCGCAGATTGAATGGCGTACATTGAAGCGGTCCAGTCGGATAGCGGAATGTCATACTGTTCAATAACGCCACCGATCGTCGCTCGCGTCACGACCGACGCTGCGATAATAAACACCCCAAGCAGGCACAACAGAAACTTCCGTCCCTTCGCTGTCTTCAGCTTAGCCATGATCATAGTACTGTCCTTTTGCAGATGAAAACCCTGTTACTTTGCGCTAACAATACCATGACATCAACTGACTGTCTGCTACATAAACTGCTCACAAAGGTGATGCCTGCGCTATTTCCCCGAAAATAGCGCTAATTGCATTATATATCTCTCCTGATGATTAATGATCTGACCGCCTGAACTGAGTAAAATATTTGATGATGAGGATGTCAGATGATATTTAACTACCACGGAGCTACCTGGAAGAATCATGATCGCTGAACTGTTTATAAATAATGCGTTTAATTTGACGGTAATTCTCAGCAGCTGCGCAGCGCTGGTCCTGATGAGCGTCTGGTATCATCGTGGAGAGCGGCGCTGTAAAGGATTCATATTTCACGCAGCGCAATTTTTTGTCTATGCCATTATCATCGGGACGTTTGGCAGTATTGCTAATAACGTTATCGAAAGCTACAGCCTGAAATTTATCTCCCCCAGCGTGGTCGACTTTATCTGCACCTCGTTGATTGCGCTAATCCTGACTATCAAACTTTTTCTGGTGATTAATCAGTTTGAAAAGACGCAGATCAATAAAGGCAGAGATATCACCAGCGCGAGGATCCTGTCGCGAATTATCAAGATCACCATCATCGTTGCCATCATTTTGCTGTATGGCGAGCATTTCGGCATGAGCTTATCCGGCCTGTTAACCTTTGGCGGCATCGGCGGTATCGCTGTCGGTATGGCGGGCAAAGACATTCTGAGCAACTTTTTCTCAGGAATTATGCTCTATTTTGACAGACCGTTTAGCATCGGCGACTGGATCCGTTCTCCAGACCGCAATATTGAAGGCACGGTTACGGAAATCGGCTGGCGAATGACCAAAATAAACACCTTCGATCATCGTCCGTTGTATGTCCCAAACTCGATTTTCTCCTCCATCAGCGTAGAAAATCCAGGCAGGATGACGAACCGCCGCATCAAAACGGTGATCGGGTTACGATATGAAGATGCCGATAAAGTCGCTGCTGTTGTCGAATCGGTCAGACAAATGCTGCAAAATCATCCGGGAATAGACCAGAAACAAACCCTGCTGGTTTATTTCAATGAATTTGCCGATTCATCGCTGAATATCATGGTGTATTGCTTCACGAAAACCACCGTCTGGAAGGAATGGCTCGCGGTACAGCAAGACGTTTATTTGAAAATTATTTCGATTGTCCAGTCAAACGGCGCCGACTTTGCTTTCCCCAGCCAGACACTGTATATGGATAATCCTGAAGCATCGTCCTCGACACACTAACAAAAGAAAAGACGCGGAAATCCGCGTCTTTATTTGTATTTATTTCAATGAAGCAATATCAATTACAAAGCGGTATTTGACATCGCTTTTCAACATCCGTTGCCAGGCATGGTTAATATCTTGAATATTGATCACTTCAACATCGGCTGTAATACCGTGCTGGCCGCAGAAATCCAGCATCTCCTGGGTTTCAGCAATACCGCCGATAACCGATCCCGCTACAGACCGTCGTCCGAGGATTAACGGTACCGAGTTCACGAAGGGATCCAATGCCCCCAGATAACCCACCAGCACCAGCGTACCGCTTAGCGCCAGCGTTGGAATATACGGATTCAGGTCATGTACATACGGGACAGTATCAATAATCAGATCAAACTGATTCGCTGAGGCTTTCATCTGCTCGCTGTCAGTCGAAAGTACAACATGGCGGGCCCCCAGACGCCGGGCATCGGCTTCTTTACCCGGCGAGCGCGTAAACAGCGTGACTTCAGCACCCAGCGCATTAGCCAGTTTGATCGCCATATGCCCAAGGCCGCCCAGCCCGACAACCGCGACTTTACTCCCTTCCCCAACCTGCCAGTGACGCAGCGGCGACCAGGTGGTGATCCCGGCACATAGCAGCGGTGCGGCACCGCGTAAATCGATACCTTCAGGAACCTTCACAACAAACTTTTCAGTCACGACAATCTTGTCAGAATAACCGCCGAAAGTGGGTAAACCGTCGTGACGATCGGTATCGTTATACGTCAGCGTGTTGCCTTCTTCGCAATACTGCTCTAATCCCTGTTCACAGGCGCTACAATGTTGACATGAATCGACCATACAGCCGACCCCGGCGAGATCGCCCACTTTAAATTTCGTTACCGACTTACCAACATGTATCACGCGGCCAATGATTTCATGGCCTGGTACCATCGGATATTTAGCGCCACCCCAGTCGTTGTAGGCGTTATGGATATCCGAGTGGCAAACACCGCTGTATAAGATGTCGATAACCACATCATCTTCACGCGGATCGCGACGAACAAAACTGTGTGGGACTAAATCTTCTTTCACCGCCAGCGCGGCATAACCCTTCACGTTCATGACCATGTAGATTTCCTCAGGGATTGGGTATTACCAGAACCAGCATAGTTCAGGGCAACAGGTTGTACTCAGCGTCGCTCACCGGTTCCAGCCACTCATTCGATGCGCCAGGCGCCGGGATTTCAACCGCGATATGGGCAAACCAGCTGTCACGCGCGGCGCCGTGCCAATGTTTCATGCCTGCCGGGATGTGTACGACGTCACCGGTTTTCAGCTCACGCGCCGGTTGACTCCATGCCTGATACCAGCCTCTTCCACCAGTCACCAGCAATATTTGTCCCCCTTGATGATGGATATGCCAGAAGTTACGGCAACCCGGCTCAAATGCTACGTTGCCAATTACCACACCTTCCTTGGAGAGCATGGTCAGATAGCTGTCGCCAGTGAAATACTTCGCATACGCTTCATTTTTCTCCCCTCGCGGAAAGACGCTGTTGCCATCAAATTGGTGATTCATAATCTCCGCATCAGCGCTGGACACGGTATTCAGTTGATTTTGCATTTCGACTCTCCAAAACGGTGGCGGCATGCGCCACCGGATGCTGAAAACTATAAAAATTATAGAGACTCGACAGGCTGGTGATTAGAGGTGGAAAGAAGGACAAACTTATGAATCATACTCATTAATAATAAGCGTACGATTTATCTCCTGGCGCTTGCGTTAAGCTCTACGCCACAATTTCAATCAGGTTACCGTCCGGATCGCGTATTACCGCTTCGTAATAGCCATCACCTGTGGTGCGTGGGCCAGAAACTAATACACCCTGTTCTTTTGCACGCATCGCCATAGCATCAACATTTTCGCTACCGCCAACGGAAATGGCGAGATGCACCCACCCTGAGGTGTTATTGTCCGGAGTATGTTTTGTCAGCCCGGGCTTAGTCATTAACTCAATCGCGATATCTTCACCCATTCTGACAAAATAGGATTCAAATCCAGGATTGGTTTTACTGCAGTATTTTTCGTTGATCCTTGCGTCAAAAAACGTAACCCAGAACTGAGCTTGCTGCTCGAGATCCAATGTCCATAACGCGATATGCGCAACCTTCATAGCTGACCTCTACTTGCTGTAACCAAAAAAATAGGTTCCCCACAGGGATGTTGACATCGCGAACCATAATGCACGATCATGCTTGTTGTTGCTCTATTTTTATTTTCTCTGGAGTGTTTATGCTCGATTACGCAGCGTTCCCGGAACAACGCCAGGCGCTTATCTATCAGATCCTGCAGGAAAACGGCAGAGTCATCTGTTCCGAACTTGCCAGCAGGTTAGGTGTTTCTGAACATACAATCCGCCGTGATCTGCATGAACTGAGTAAAGATGGCGTGTGCAAAAAGGTCTATGGCGGCGCGGTCATTGCACTCCCTGAGTCCGAAGACATCACCGTGCGCAAGAATATTAATGTGGCGAAAAAGAGCAACATCGCGCAGAGATGTGCCCGGTTGGTCAAATCGGGAAGCTGCATTTTTATTGACACCGGCAGTACCAACCTGGCGATGGCAGAAGCCCTGCCCGCCGAGCTGGCGTTAACCGTAGTGACAAACTCACCGGAGATTGCTGCCGCTTTGCTAAAAAAGCCGTTGTTTGAGGTCATTATGCTGGGCGGCGCGGTACAGCGATCTTCGGGAGGGTGTGTGGGCGCCCCAGCCATCTCACAGGTGCAGGGTATTTTATTCGATCAGGGATTTATTGGCGGCTGCGCGATGTCGCCCGAGTCCGGATTAACGGGATTTGATTACGCGGATTGTGAGTTCAAAAAAGCGGTGATCAAGCAGTGTAATGAAACTATCGTCGCGCTGACGGCGGAGAAAATCCCGGCAGTTGCCCGTTATGTCGTCACTGAAAGCAGCAATATTGATGTAATTGTCGTCGAGGAAAATATCAGCAAAGAGTATGCCACGGCTTTCCAGGCGCACGACATCCGGATTTATACCGTGTAGCGGCGGCGCTACGTCCCTTTCAATATGGCCGTATGGCTCATCGAAATCTCACTGTGCTGAACGACGCCCCTGGCGTCAGCGCGGTGATTGATGACAGACAATCCAGACGAATTTTTTGCTCATTTTCATGCAGCTCCACCAGCAGAAATTCTTCTTTATCGGCGGTGGTACAGGTTGTCAGCGCTTTGGCATCAAAACATGTGCTATCCGTTAACTCAATGCGCAACAAATAGTGGTACATACAGGCGATTTCCAGGTAATCATGAAGATCGCAATCTATCGGATGATACTTTTCCATTGCTTTCATAACCCCACCTTCGTCACAGCCTTATTTGTTCGGGAAATAGCCAGTACCACTTCCCGAACGAGCGAGCTATTTCAGTGCTTCACAATATACATTGTGCGACTGTATGCGACATCTTCAGGGTTAGTAATCGGATATCCTTTCAACCACGGTTTAATTAAACGTCCGTTGGTATACTGATAAATCGGCGCAATAGGTGCCTGTTCCATCAGAATTTTCTCCGCGGCATTATAATCGACATTGCGCGCTTTCTGCGTATTCTCCAGAGTAGCCTGGGTCAACACTTTGTCGTAAGCAGGATTATTAAAGCGGGAGATATTACCCGTATGGGTCGAGGTTAATAGCGACAGGAATGTAGATGGCTCATTGTAATCACCTACCCAGGAAGCGCGGATCACATCAAAATTACCGGTATTACGGCTATCGATGTAGGTTTTCCACTCCTGGTTTTGCAGTTTTACGTCAACGCCGAGATTTTTCTTCCACATCGACGCGACAGCAATAGCGATCTTCTGATGGTTTTCAGAGGTGTTGTACAGCAGCGTCAGTTTAAGCGGTTTCTGTGGACCATAGCCCGCCGCACGCAGCAGCGTTTTCGCCTGCGCATTCAGTTCTTCCTGACTCATTTGCTCAAACGGTGAAGGTTCCGGCACAAATCCTGCCGTGACATCCGGCGTAAAATGCCATGCGGGCTTTTCACCGGTTCCCAGAACTTTCTCCGCCATCAGACGACGATCGATAGTCATGCTAAGCGCCAGACGCACGCGTGAATCTGCCGTCGGTCCCTTCTGGGTATTGAAGGCATAATAGTAAGTACCAAGCTGCGGCGGGGTGTAAACCTGGCCCGGGATATCCTTCAACAATTTCTGATACATGTTTTTCGGGAAGGACTCGGTAATATCGATATCACCAGCAAGGTAGCGCTTGGTTGCTGCCGATTCCTGGTTAATTGGCAGGAAGGTCACTTTTTGCAGCACCGTTTTGGCGTTGTCCCAATAATGCGTATTCGGCACAACTTCCAGTTTTTCGTTGACGACGCGATCTTTGAGCACATAGGCGCCGTTACCGATCAGGTTGCCCGGTTTGGTCCACTCTTTACCGCTCTCAACGTTAGCTTTTTGTACCGGATAAAACGCGAAACTCGCCGTCAGATTGGCAAACCAGGGCAGCGGTTTATCCAGTTGGACTTTTAATGTACGCGCATCAACCGCGCTAACGCCGAGCTTATCCGGAGAGGCTTTCCCATCGATGATCGCCTGCGCGTTGCTAATTCCCGCCAGCGCAGCAAACCAGGCAAACGGCGACAGCGTTTTCGGATCAACCAGACGCTGCCAGCTATAGACAAAATCCTGGGCCGTTACCGGCGTACCATCGGCCCATTGCGCATTGTCACGCAGCGTAAAGGTCCAGATACGGTTATCGTTGCTTTTCCATTGGGTGGCGACGCCGGGCACAATCTCGCCCTTCTCATTCTGGTTGACCAGCCCTTCAAATAAATCACGAATAACCTGAATTTCAGGAAGCCCGACGGCCTTTGCCGGATCCAGCGACGCAGGTTCGTCTTTGATATGACGCACCAGTTCTTGTTTTTCTGCCAGTACCGTTCCGCTGGGAACATCAGCAGCCCAGGATAATGAAATGCTGCTTACCAACAGCGCACAACAGGTTACTGAAACAGAATGCTGCATAAAATACCCTCAATTCCGGCTACTAAGTGAATGTGTAATTATTTGTATCGCCAGCAGGAAATGCAATTAACTTCCGACAAGAAAGTGATATTACACCTGAAAAGATAAGTGTGTGAAAACGATTTGATTATCCATACATTTTGCACAACACTGCGAGTAATAACCCATGCATTCAGAGATGACTATGACCGTTACCCGCCCCCGTGCCGAGCGCGGCGCATTTCCACCTGGGACCGAACATTACGGACGTTCATTGTTAGGCGCGCCGTTAATCTGGTTTCCCGCATTGGCAGCCGATCGTGAAAGCGGCCTGATACTGGCAGGAACGCACGGCGACGAAAACGCATCGGTCGTCACTCTCTCCTGCGCATTGCGTACGCTTAACCCTTCCTTGCGTCGTCACCATGTGGTGCTGGCCGTTAACCCTGACGGTTGCCAGCTCGGACTACGCGCAAATGCCAACGGCGTGGATCTAAACCGTAACTTTCCCGCCGCAAACTGGAAAGCGGGCGAAACGGTGTATCGCTGGAACAGCAGCGCAGAAGAACGCGATGTGGTGTTGCTGACCGGCGAAAGTCCGGGCTCAGAACCGGAAACCCAGGCGCTATGCCAACTTATTCACCGAATTCATCCGGCGTGGGTAGTCTCTTTTCACGATCCGCTGGCCTGTATTGAAGATCCCAGGCGCAGCGAATTAGGCGCGTGGCTGGCGCAGTCGTTTGAATTGCCCCTCGTTACCAGCGTAGGTTATGAAACGCCCGGCTCTTTTGGAAGCTGGTGCGCAGATCTGAACTTACACTGCATAACCGCCGAATTCCCCCCCATTTCATCAGATGAAGCGAGCGAGAAATACCTGCTGGCCATGTCCAATCTCCTGCGCTGGCACCCTAGAGATGAAGGTGTCCGGTCGTAAAATGCAGTGCCGGCTCCGCGTCGCTGGCAAGCCAGGTAGGACCATCAAGATCGGCAAAGCTAACCTGCGGCGTAAGGGGTAACGCCGCGCCGATCGCCCGGGAGGTGCACAGCATACAGCCCAGCATGAGCGCAAATCCCTGCTCGCGAGCTTCATTTGCCAGCGCCAGCGCTTCCGTCAGGCCGCCTGTTTTATCCAGTTTGATATTCACCATTTCATAGCGCCCGTGCAGCGCTTTCAGGCTGCTGCGGGTATGACAGCTTTCATCCGCGCAGATCGGCAGCGGATGCACAAAATTCTCCAGCGCGGCATCGTCCTGCGCCGGCAGCGGCTGCTCCAGCATCGCCACACCTAAATCAGCCAGGAGCTGACAGCGTGCCGCCAGGCCTTCTGCCCGCCAGGATTCATTGGCGTCGACAATAATCGTGGCATCAGGGACCGCGGCACGAATAGCGACCATCCGTTCGCTGATTAATCGCGCATCCAGTTTAACCTTTAATAGTTTCGCGCCATTTTCCCACAACGCAGCCGCGCTCGCCGCCATTTGTTCCGGCGAGCCAATCACCACGGTTTGCGCCGTCGTCACCACTTCCGCCAGTTCACTTCCCACCAATTCCGCCAACGGCTGCTGCTGTTGGCGCGCACTCAGATCCCACAACGCGCAGTCCACAGCATTACGCGCAGCCCCCGCTGGCAGCAGCTTTTGCAGCTCTTCACGGGTCAGTCCGTTTTCCAGTTGTGGCGCAATGCTCATAATTTGCGCCAGCACAGAAGCATCGCTTTCACCGTAGCGCGGGTACGGTGTGCACTCGCCGATACCGGTGACGCCGTTTTCTGTGACTTCAACTACCACCACATGCGCTTCGGTTCTGCTCCCACGGGCGATAACAAAGGGAGTGTGCAGCGGCCAGGCTTCCTCATACACCTTAACTGTTCTCATCTGTTTTCCTTAATGCAGTACCTGAAGCGGATATCCGCAAATAGCGTTTGCCGTGTTAACTACTGATGGCATAAACTAGCCCTGACGTTAACTATATGTAAACAGGAAGATAACCATGTCACAAACCGTTCATTTCCAGGGCAACCCGGTAGCCGTTGCCGGCTCTATTCCTCAGGCTGGAAGCAAAGCTCAGGCTTTTACCCTTGTGGCTAAAGACCTGTCTGACGTTACGCTGGGCCAGTTCGCAGGCAAGCGCAAAGTGCTGAATATTTTCCCAAGCATCGATACCGGCGTTTGTGCGGCATCGGTACGTAAGTTTAACCAACTGGCGACAGAAATCGACAATACCGTCGTACTGTGCATTTCGGCCGACCTGCCATTCGCCCACTCTCGTTTTTGCGGCGCGGAAGGTCTGAGCAACGTTATCACGCTGTCCACCCTGCGCAACGCAGAATTCCTGAAAAACTACGGTGTTGAAATCGCTGAAGGCCCGCTGAAAGGCCTGGCCGCACGTGCCGTGGTCGTTATCGATGAAAATGACAACGTTGTTTTCAGCCAACTGGTCAATGAAATCACCAACGAACCAGACTACACAGCGGCGCTGGACGTACTGAAAGCGTAAGCTGCGTCTGCATACAAAAATGCCTCCGAATGGAGGCATTTTTATTTACGGCATTACTCTTCGCTTTTTTTCTGTTGGCTCAAACCATACTCACGCAATTTGTTGGCAATCGCGGTATGCGAAACGCCGAGGCGCTTGGCCAGTTTGCGCGTACTTGGATAATTCATATAAAGCTGCGTCAGCACTGAGCGTTCAAAGCGGCTGGTAATTTCATCCAGCGACCCTTCCATCACCTCTTCTCCGACCGCAACCGTTGCCGCATCGTAATCTGGCAGTAAGATATCCTGCGGCCGCAGCTCATAACCTTCAAGCTGGGTCAGTGCCCGGTAGATGGCATTTTTAAGCTGACGCACGTTACCCGGCCAGCCGTAACGGGTTAACACCGTGCTGAGGTCAGCGGACAGCTTCGGACGTGGCACGCCCTGCTCATCGGCGAAGCGCGCCACAAACAGTTCGGTAAGCGGCATAATATCCTGCGGGCAATCGCGCAGCGGCGGCAGGTTTAACGTCAGTACATTCAGACGATAATAGAGGTCTTCACGGAAAAGTCCTTTTTGTACCAGCTCAACAAGATTCTTTTGCGTCGCGCAAATCACGCGGACATCAACGTTAACCTCGTGATCTTCCCCCACCCGACGGAACGTGCCGTCATTGAGAAAACGCAGCAATTTGGTCTGCATTCGCGGCGACATTTCGCCAATTTCATCTAACAGAACCGAACCGCCATTCGCCTGCTCAAAGAAGCCTTTTTTGCCTTCCGGTGCATGGCCAAACAGTTCGCTTTCGACCGCATCTTCAGGAATTGACGCGCAGTTGAGCGCCAGATACGGTTTCGACGCACGCGGACTGGCCAGGTGGCATGCATGAGCAAAGAGATCTTTGCCGGTGCCGGTATTACCGGTAATCAGCAGCGGCGCGCTCAGCGTCGCCAGCTTTCGCGCCTGTTCCACCACGTGTTTCATTTTGGCGCTGACGGCAATAATCTGGCTAAACGCGCTCAGATCCTGGGTCGTCATATTTTGCAGCTGACGTCCCATCCGCAGGGTGGAACGTAGCATGACAACTGCACCGGTCAGCATCTGCTCCTGATTTTCACCCTGCAAATGGACAGGCGTAATTTCCATCAGGAAGTTCTGGCCGTTAATAACGACATGCTCGCTATGAGAATCCTGTGGATTGCTTTCGAGCCAGCGCTGGAAGTTAAACCCGTTGATTAACTGGGCGGCGGTATGATTGCGCATCCGATCCTGAGTGTGCGCGAAAAGCTGACAACTCGCAGGGTTCGCCATCTCGATTTTGCTTTTCATGTCCAGAGAAAGGACCGGTTCTGGCAATGCCTCAAGCAGCGCGCTCAGCGCAAGATGTTCACGCTCGGAGGGCATCCAGGGCACGGTACGCACATCCGTAACCCCTGAGATACGGCGGATTTCAGCCATCAGGCTGCTGAAGTTAGTGAACTCCAGTTCCGCAAAATTGAGGTAAATTCGCCCGATGGGGTCAATCTCGATACCGCGTAAATCAATGCTTCTGAGTACCAATAAATCGAGCAATTCGCGGGTCAGACCAAGTCGGTCTTCACAAAAGACTTCCAAACGCATAAGAACCTTCACCTGGACAAGGGATTATGTGTTAAATGATAAGACAGTATTTCGTTTGCAGGAAGAACTCTGTCAACAAATATTGACAGCTCGTTGGAAAATTGGGCGCCGGGGCGTAAACTTAAACAACTGGCGCCCAATTTTAGTTAACTTTCGCGTGGAGATTTGTTCTTTTGTAAGGTCTCTTTCACCTGACCAATCAATTGACGGCGAAAATCGCCCAGTCGCGGCTTATCGTCATCTATCCACGGCAGCGGTCGGCACAGTTCCATGGCTTTAATGCCCAGTCGCGCCGTTAATAACCCCGCGCCAATGCCCTGTGCGGCACGCGTTGACAAGCGGGCGGCTAAATCCTGCGACATCCAGTCCATTCCTACTTCCCGCACCAGCTCACTGGCCCCGGCAAAAGCGATATTCAGCAGCACCAGTCGGAACAAGCGCAGGCGGCTGTAATAACCAAGTTCAATGCCATAAAGCGATGCAATACGATTGATCAGCCGCAGATTGCGCCAGGCGATAAACGCCATATCCACCAGCGCCAGCGGGCTGACGGCAATCATCAGTGTGGACTCTGCCGCTGAACGGCTAATCTCACGTCGGGCCTGCGCATCCAGCACTGGCTGCACAAGATGGGCATACAGGCTGACCACTTCGCGATCGTTCTGCGTTTCATGAATTGAGGCATACCAGCGCTGTAGCGCCGGATGGGACTGATCGATACCCGCCTGCTGCGCCAGCTTTTCACAAAATGCACGACCTTTTCCGGTTCCATGGCTGTGGAGCAGATCTCGTGCTTCGTCACGCTCGTGCGCGCGCTGGCGCAAGCGCCATAACCGACGCCACTCGGTCGCAACCGATCCAACACCGGCACCGATAATCAATGCGCCAGCGGCACATCCTCCCAGCGCGACCCAGTCCTGAGTCTGCCAGGCGTTCATGGTCCACTGCACGCCCTGCGCGACGACGCTCACGCCAAACAGCGCCAGGCCCCCCATCACCATCTTACGCCACAGACTGCGTTTAGGGCGTAAGGCCGCATCAATGACGGCCTCAGCCTGACCTTCGTCTTCCAGTGGTTCATCCACTTTCGCCGGAGAAAAAGTCTGTGCCTCCGTCTCATTGAACATCTGCTGCGCTTTAAACGCCGCGTTTTGCTCCACCTCCAGCGGACCTGAGAAATCGATACGCGGTTTTAACGGCTCGCTCATCGCAATTTATCTCCTATTAAAAACTCCAGCGCGGCATCAAGACGAATATGCGGTAAGGGTTTATCGACATCCATAACCTGCGGGCGAAACGCCTCAAACTGGAAGCCCTGGCTGTCCCAGAATGCCTGTCCGGGTAAACGCGCGGGTACTTCCCCCGGATAAACGGTTAGCGGTTCGCCATCGCTCAGCCGATTACCACGCAGCGCCGGGATCTTCTCGCCCTTCAGATCGATCAAGCCGCTGGTGGTTGCCTGTACCGATGCCAGTCCCAGACAATCCATGCTGATACCTTCGAACGCGGCGTTTTGCCAGGCGTCCTGGATCAGCTGCTGCAATAACGACACCATATTGGCGTGCTGATCCACCGTGACGTGATCGGCTTTGGTAGCGGCAAACAGCAGCTTGTCGATCACTGGAGAAAACAGCCGACGAAACAGCGTGCGCTGTCCGTAATGGAAGCTCTGCATCAGTTGGGTGAGCGCCAGACGCATGTCGTTAAACGCCTGTGGCCCGCTGTTGAGCGGTTGCAGGCAGTCGACCAGCACAATCTGGCGGTCAAAGCGCAGGAAGTGATTCTTATAAAATCCCTTGACGACTTTTTCACAGTAATAGTTAAACCTGTCGCGCAGCATGCCCGCGTTGGTGTGTTTGTCTGCCTGGGCCAGCTTCGATTCACCATAAGCATCAACGTCCGGCCACGGGAAGAACTGTAACGCAGGCGCGCCCGCCATATCCCCGGGCAGGACAAAACGGCCCGGCTGAATAAAATGCAGCCCCTGCTGCTTGCACTGATGCAGATACTCAGTCCAGGCGGCAGCGATTTCCGCCAGACGGTTTTCATCAGCAGGCGCCAGCGGATCCAGCCCCTGGCATAACTGACGCCATCTTGCCGACCATTCGCCCCGCTGCCCTTGCAATAACCCGGTCATTTGCCGCGACCAGCTCAGATAATCCTGGGCCAGCATCGGTAAATCGAGCAGCCACTCTCCCGGATAATCGACGATCTCCAGGTACAGCGTGGAGGTGTCTTTAAAGTGGCGCAATAAAGAGTCATTGGATTTGTAGCGCAGCGCGAGGCGTATTTCACTCACACCGCGCGTAGGCGTCGGCCAGGTCGGCGGTGAGCCATACAACTGCGCCAGTCCCTCATCATAGGTAAAGCGCGGAATGCCAAAATCGCGTTGTGGAACCCGTTTAACGCCAAGCAAACGCTCTTCGCGCACGCAACTGAGCAACGGCAGACGCGCACCGGCATGAATATTGAGTAACTGGTTTACCATCGCGGTGATAAACGCCGTCTTACCGCTGCGGCTAAGTCCGGTGACAGCCAGGCGCAAATGCCGGTCTACGCCGCGATTAACCAGCGAATTGAGTTCATTTTTAAGTCGCTTCATCGCCATCCCGTTTTGCTGAAGGAACCGAAGAAATTATAACAAACAGGAAGTAAAGATAGGGGTCAATTCTTACTTATCAACTACCTGAGCTGTATCAGGCGGCATTATTCTTACCGCCTGCTGCAGAATGAATGCGGGCGGTTTATTTATTCTCTACTTTAGGAAGCGCTATCTGATTGATGCCTCCTTCGTTGGTCACCTGCGTGTAGCCCATTTCAGTCAACATATCCCTGGCCTGCCCCGATTGACGCCCGGAGTTGCAGTACAGCTTCACAGTGTCGTTCTTATCAGGAACTTCAGCTGCGATACGCGTCTTCATCTCTTTCAACGGTATGTTGACGGCCCCCTGAATATGCTGCTGTTGGTACTGTTCAGGAATACGAACATCAATCCAGTGTTCGGCTGCAAAAACCGGCATGCCAATGACCAGTGCCAACGCTAATACGCCTTTTTTCAACATAATATCTTCCCGACTGATTGTTGGATTTAACCACCACACTATACGCTTGTTCTTAAGAAAATATTGCGACCACATTATCACCGTCTGCAGGTGCGGACGATTGTTCCTCAGGTGACACGTACTGCAGTTAGCCTTTTGATTTTTCTACCCGCATTCCGAGATTGTTGTCATTCGCCAATTAACTCCATAATATGTCCGCCATTGACTCTCGGACGGAGCTTGGGATCTATGTCTCCTACCATTTATGATATTGCACGAGCCGCTGGCGTATCAAAATCCACGGTATCGCGCGTGCTGAATAAGCAAACCAACATCTCGCCAGAAGCGCTTGAAAAGGTGCTGCGCGCTATTGATGAGTTACAGTATCAGCCTAATAAACTTGCTCGCGCGCTCACCTCTTCCGGGTTTGATGCAATAATGGTGATATCTACCCGTTCTGCAAAAACTACCGCCGGTAATCCGTTTTTCTCTGAAGTACTGCATGCCATTACGGCCAAGGCCGAAGAAGTCGGTTTTGATGTCATATTGCAGACGTCGCGAAGCACCGAAGATGATTTACAAAAATGTGAGAGCAAGATTAAGCAGAAATTGATCAAAGGGATCATTATGCTGAGCTCTCCTGCTGATGAATCATTTTTTGCACGTCTGGATAAATACAACGTCCCGGTTGTGGTTATTGGGAAAGTTGAAGGTGACTACGCCAATGTCTATTCTGTAGACACAGATAACTATCGCGACAGTATTACTCTGACAAATGCGCTGATTGAAAGTGGGCACCGTAATATAGCCTGTTTGCATGCGCCGCTTGACGTTCATGTTTCTATCGATCGCGTGAACGGTTATAAAGCCAGTCTTCAGGCGCATAACATTAATATGCGTGATGAATGGATTATTGACGGTGGCTATACCCATGAAACAGCCCTGCTCGCTTCACGAAAATTACTGAGTCAACAACCGTTACCCGACGCTGTATTTGCTACCGATAGTTTGAAATTAATGAGCTTATATCGCGTGGCGGCTGAGAAGAATATTACTATTCCGCAACAGCTTGCCGTCGTAGGCTACAGTAATGAGCTGTTATCGTTTATGCTGACACCGGTTCCAGGCGGAATTGATGTACCTACCCAGCAGTTGGGCGAGCAAAGCTGTAATTTATTATTTAACCTGATCGCAGGCGAGAAAGGATTAAAGAATATCACGGTGAGCACACACATATCGCTGGCCGACTCACTGGTGTAAAAACTGGGGCATTAATGCCCCAGTTTCTTTTAGAATGCGTAGTTCACGCCTATACCAGCATAATGGAATCTGTCACTTTCGCCTTCGTCGTGATCTTCCCACTCATAGGCATACTCCAGCGACATTGATAAACCGTTCTGGAAATCATATGCATACAGTAAACCGAGACGATTGAAGTCATGGCCTTCACGTGCAGGGTCATCCTGCCAGTCCCAGTTTGACCAGCGATCAAGCCCCAGACGGGTATACGGCGTCAGGGTGGTATTGCCGAAAGACAGCGGCAAATATGCACGAATTTCCTGGGTTGAGAATTCACCATTATTGCGCAAATCAGCCAGATTAAAACCGCGTTCGAGGTAATAGTTAACCGTTAAACCCACCGTTTCGTTAAACGTATAATTCAGACCGCTCTCACTTTCAACGCGGCTATCAGAGTAGCCAGTGGTGCTCAAATCATTAACGAACTGATACATCGCCAGCCAACCGCTAAAGCGCAGGTCGTCGGTCAGTTTAACATCCCAGTCCGGCTGAACTTTCCAGCGCTGCATATTGGCGGTGTCTTTTCCGGGTTCATTGACATAGTGATAACCGTAATTACGGAAACCACCGGTCAGGCCGAAATTAACATCCTCGCTTTCCAGAAATTGATAGCGGACTTCCAGTTCCGGGCGATCAAACCAGGTTCCACGTTTCCCCTCGCTGTAATCAACCGGTCCTTCCTGATAATAGGCCAGCGATATTTGCCACGGCCCATTAGACGCATTAAAATAGACGGACGGCTCAGCCAGTCCATCCATATCTTCGCCCTGACCTTCAACGTTTTCTATTTCGTACATAGCACCAATATTAAAGTGCCAGTCATTCTTTTCAGCAGCCTGCGCGCAGGCCATCCCTGCGCTCATAATCAGCGCAGTAGCAGACAGTAGGGTTTTCATTATTATTCCTTGTTAAAATACTCGCAAAAATGCCCCAAGGCTTGGGGGATGATTATCCCCCCGGAATTTTATTGAATAGCCACTTCAGTTTCAGCATCAAAGAAATGGCATTTCGCCATATCAAAATGAATAGTGATGTTCTCTCCTGCGTGATAATCATTCACTGCCCCAGCACGGACCACTAACTCATGCCCCCCAACAATGGTATAAAGCATAAATTCAGCGCCGGTTAATTCTGCAACGCTAATTTTTGCCGATACACTATTTTCATTATTAAGCTGCGGATGTATATCTTCAGGACGAATTCCCAGCGTGACCGCCTGATGTTCATAACCCTGAGCTTTTAATTGTGCTAATTTATTTTCTGGAATCGTTAATTTGAGTGTTTCTGTGACAAACTTATCACCGTCAATCGCGCCACGAATAAAGTTCATAGCCGGTGAGCCAATAAATCCGGCGACAAACATATTTGCCGGGTGGTTATAAACCGTTTTCGGTGCACCAACTTGCTGAACAATGCCATCCTTCATAATCACAATACGCGTCGCCATCGTCATGGCTTCGGTTTGATCGTGGGTAACATATATCATGGTGGTATTGAGTTTCTGATGCAGTTTGCTGATTTCTGCCCGCATCTGTACGCGAAGTTTGGCATCGAGATTCGATAAGGGTTCATCCATCAGGAAGACCCCTGCCTCACGAACAATCGCACGCCCCAGCGCCACACGTTGACGCTGTCCACCGGATAACGCGCCAGGTTTACGCTGCAGATAATCGCGCAGGCCAAGGATTTGCGCCGCCCAGTTGACACGCTCTTCAATCACGGCAGGGGCAATTTTCTGCATTTTCAGGCCAAACGCCATGTTGTCATAGACTGTCATGTGCGGGTACAACGCGTAGTTCTGAAAAACCATCGCAATGTTGCGCGATTTCGCCGGCACATCGTTCATCCGTTTACCGTCAATCAGCAGATCTCCGCCACTGATCTCCTCCAGACCGGCGATCATGCGCAACGTAGTAGACTTCCCGCAGCCGGAAGGTCCAACAAAAACAATAAACTCTTTGTCTTCGATTTCCAGATTGAAGTCTTTAACGACGTGTACCTGGTTGTCGTAAATTTTTTGAATGTGTTGCAACGAAAGCTGTGCCATGTTGAATCCTTTACTTGTCGTGTTGCCAGAAAGCCGATAAGCACGGCCACGTCAGAAATTCGGTTGCAGGAAGCTGCAAGCCTGCCCCATTCAGCCCTGTACCGATGCCGACAGAAAGCATGCCGCAGGCGTTGATTGCATCAATTCCCGCTTGTGCATCTTCTATGCCAATACACTGCTGCGGGTCAACGCCAAGGCCCGAACACGCGGCCAGGAATATTTCGGGATCTGGTTTCGAGCGGGAAATCAGCGCCGCATCTGCACAGAAATCAAAATAAGAGCTAAGATCAAGCGCTTGTAAAATCGCAGGGGCATTGAGCGACACAGAGGCCAGCCCCACTGGAATCCGCTCTTCCCGCAGCGTCATCAGCAGCTCACGTATTCCCGGCAATACCGAGTTCACCGTCAACTGGCGCAAAGAATGGACATACAGTCTGTTTTTTCTCTCGGCCAATTGTACGCAGGCCTCAGCAGAAAACGCCCCCGCCTTCCCACCATGGCGCAAAATACGCTGTAGCGATTCGCTGCGACTAATCCCTTTCAGGCTGTCATTAAATGCTTCGTCAATCGCAACCCCGATTTCAGCGGCTACCTGCCGCCAGGCGAGAAAATGCAGATGCGCAGTGTCGGTAATCACGCCATCTAAATCAAAAATGATGGCCTGTGGTTTGAGTATCATTCATCGCCCCTTCTTGTGGTAGCGGTCCCATAACTGGGCGAAATAATGGCGTCATTACTGATTACGGCCTCCCCCTGCACGGAGATTTTTTCGCCATTAACCCAAAGGAAAATTTGCTCAGCACTGCGAATACGGATTTCGGCAGCGTTGATAGTTATCTGCATAGCGGAACCCTGCCAGCGCAGCGGAAAAGACAGCATTTGCCAGTGAGCAGGTAATGCAGGCGCAAGATGTAACTCTCCGTGGCGAACGTTCACACCAGCAAATCCCTGAATTGCGCCCAGCCAGATGGCCCCCGTCGCCGCGGCATGAATTCCGTCATCACAACTATGTGGATCATCCCCAAGATCGATAAGCGATCCTTCGCGCCAGAACCGATACCCCTGAGCCGAATCACCGCAACGTGCAGCCACAATCCCATGGATCGCCTTACTCAAAGACGAGTCGTGTATTGTGCGCGGCTCGTAAAAACGCAGGTTAGCCAGACAGGTTTGCGGGCTAAACTGCTCCGGCAACATGTAGGTCAGCATCACTACATCGGCCTGTTTGAGAATTTGCATCTCATTGACTTCTGCACGGGAGTAATCGAGTAAAACGGTCTGCTTGCCCGCTTTGGCTTTGTACTGCGACAGGTCGATAACCGGTTTGTTCAGGAAGGTATCATCCTGAGGAAGCACGCCATCGGGCTGAACTTCCGGTCGCCAGAGATGCTGTAAAAAATGCTCTGCGCGATGAATAAACGTGTCATCGCCGCAGCCCAACCGACGGACAAAACCCAGCGCCTGCTCTACGTTGTACCAGGCCATGTAGTTGGTGAACGCATTGTTGTTCACATGCTCAGTGTATTCATCCGGGCCAATCACATCGTGGATCTCTAAACGACCGTTGACCATGATCGCTCTGCTTATCCAGAACTTTGCCGTTTCCAGAAGCAGCGTTATACCTTCACGGGACATAAAGTTCATATCCCCGGTGGCATGCCAGTAATTGATTACCGCCCAGGCAACATCCGCCACGAGGTGATGTTCAGCCTGCGCGGAGGCCACTTTTTGCCGCAGCCCGGTACGGATGTTGATCGCCGCGAATTCAGGCGTTTCCTCATCACCGCTGCGAGCGCTTTCCCACGGGAAAAGCGCGCCCTGCCAACCGTTACGGCGGGCTTTCTCACGCGCGCCGGGCAAATTATGCCAGCGATAACGCAGTAGACTTCTCGCGGTTTTCGGTTCGGTAAACAGGTGAAACGGTAACAAAAAGACTTCAGTATCCCAGAAGATGTGCCCTTTATACCCTTCGCCCGTCAGACCTTTGGCCGCAATACTGCTGCGCTCATCGTGGTCTGGGGTCATCACACGCAGATGATAGAGCGCATAGTCCAGCGCCCGCTGATCGCTGATATCCGTGCTGGTAACCTGAACGCGACGAGTTTGCCACCAGGCATGCCAGTTGGCGGTCGACTCAGCCAGCAGTGCGTCATATCCCTCCTGGGCGCATGATTCCAGGTTACGCAGTGACTGACGTCCCCAGGTCTCCAGCGACAGGTTGCGTTCGCTCGCCCAGTCTACCCAGCTCATTTTCGTCAGCGTGACGCGCTGCCCGGCTTGCGCATGCACGCTGTTGTGTTGTAACAACCGGCGCTCTTTCGCGGTGAAACAACGCTGCGCCGCGCCATCTACATCACAATATGTCGTGATAGCGATGTCATTACGATTGTCCTGGGTGGTGTAAATCCCTTGCATAAGATGCTGGCCAAAGACCCGGACCTGCGTTTCGTCCAGATGCTGGCGACCATGATTAGTGATCGTGGCATCAATACCGGTCGAGATACCAATGTTGGCATCGGCATCCAGTGGTGTTACGACAACTTCCATAGCAAACAGCGGCAGTTTATGTGCCGAGACAAATCGCCTGCTCTCAATGGCAAAACGCGCCCCGTCAGACGCACGCCAGGTAAGCGTACGGCGTAATTCTCCGCTGGCAAAATCCAGTTCACGATGCCAGCTTTCAATCACACCGCCGCTGAGTGTGAAAATCTCGCCATTGAGTGAAATCTCGACTCCCACCACATCAGGCAGATTAACCAGTTCATTAATTTCGCCTTTCCCTGCCCGGTGATACAGTCCTGCAAGGTACATGCCGCGAGTTTGTAAGGTGTAGGCTTCCTCGTGGCTGGCGCGAATGCCCATATAACCGTTGCCGGTCGTCATGAGTGACGCATATTTATTCAGGCTGTGTGGGCAAAAAGCCGGTTCAGTTAGCATTACTGGCTTCGTCATAAGTCTACGTAGGTCCCTGTTTCAGCCGATTGATACAGTGCGGCAACCAATTGTTGAATAACGACGCCTTGTTCTGCGTCAGCAATAGTGACAGGCTCACCCTGGACATGATTCACGAAAGCGTCCATGCTGCGATAATGACGGTTGTCATCAGCCATTTCGCGCGCAAGCAGCACGTCAAGCGCACCATCGCGGTCGGTGTAGACCTGGGCCGGGAATAACGTTGCCCCCGCCAAATCGCCGCAGAAATTAACGTTCATAATCGATTGTTCCGGGATATTCAGCGCGAAAGAGGTTTCCAGGCGCAGGATACCGCCGTTATGAAATTCAATCGTGCCGAACAGGGAATCCTCCACGGTATACGTCGCGGGATCCCATTTCCCAAACTGGCCGCTGTTTTTACGCGTGCCAATGCGTTGATAGCTGTGCGCGTTAACGCGCTTTACCGCCGGGAACCCCAACACATACATGGCGGCATCCAGCATATGAATACCAAGATCAATTAACGGCCCGCCGCCCTGCAGTTCTTTGTTGGTAAACACCCCCCAGCCGGGCACGCCGCAGCGGCGCAAAGCACGGACATTGGTGACATAAATTTCACCCAGCACACCGGCCATAACCTGCTCACGAAGCAGTTGCGTATCCAGTGCGAAACGATGATGAAAATCATAAGCCAGTACTTTTCCCATCCGACGCGCCGTTTGACACATTTCCAGCGCCTCGTCTGGCGTCATCGCCGGAGGTTTCTCGCACATCACATGACACCCAGCGTTCAATGCCAACATGGTGTGTTCATAATGAAAACGATTGGGCGAGCAAATACTGACGATATCTGGCTTAGCCTCACGTAACATCGTTTGAGGATCGTCCCAAACCTGCGGATTACCGTATTTTTCTGCAAACAGCCGCGCCTGTGACAGGCGGCTGTCGCAGACAGCCACCAGTTCCAGATCGTTACGGGTGCAGTAGTACGAAGCATGAACTTTATCCGCCACCTGCCCGGCGCCGATAATGGCGACGCGTAGCGGAGAGCTTGTCAGTGCACTTTTCACGGAAATCCTCTTAGCAGGTACGCAGCCAGGCCAGTGACTGACGGTACGCTTCCGGCAGATTCTCTGCCCGCACGCGCCCTTCGTACACGACGTAACCCTGATAATTATCTTCACGCAACTGGTCAAACAGCGCAGCGAAATCCAGCGTACCGCTCCCCGGCTGATAACGATGATTATCCGCAATATGGACGTGACCCAGCAGATCGCGGTTGTCGTGCAGCGCCTGTGCCATATCGTCTTCTTCGATATTCATATGGTAAAAATCACCAATGATTTGCACATGCTTCAGGTTGTTTTCCACGATATAGCGACGGGCATCCGCCAGGGTGTTGATCATATGATCCTGATAGCGATTGAGCGGCTCCAGATACACCACCGTCCCCGTACGCTCGGCAACTTTATCAAGATAAATCAATGAATCACTGACGGCCTTACGATCGCCTTCCAGGCTACGCGGGGACGTCATCGGCGGTAAGCGGAAGGTAAACATGCCCCATGCCGCGGGTACAATGATGCCTTGCCCACCGACTTCGGCCAGCGCTTCGAGAATGCGGGTAATCTGCTGTAAACCGTTCAAACGACGCTCTTCGATAAAATCACCGATCCAGCCGTCATATCCGCCGCAGGCGGTCGTGACGGGCAGCCCCGTTTCTTTGATTGCCGCTTTTACTTCTGCAAGATTATTGACCAGCAATTTGCCGTCAATTTCAAAACCATCAAACCCCATTTCTTTGATATAACGGAATTTTTCAAGAATGTTTTCCGGGAAAAAAGCCTGGTTCTGTGTTCCGATTTTCATTTTCTGCATTCCTTAATTAAAACGTCACGCCCATTTTGATGCTCTTTTCCGGATGTCGGTCCACATACTGCATATAGCTTTCCGGGCTGCTGGCAAAAGTTACTACCGGGTCAATAAGTTCTTCACAGTTCAGATAACCGTTCATCAACAGCTCCCAGCAGGTCTCCTCAATACGCTTGCGGCTCCAGCGCGGATAATCTGGATTTGGTTCACTGCAGGCGCGGGAGAAGACAATTTTGGCGTTGTTGAAGTGCGCTTCACGCCCAAGGTTGAACCCTTCTGCAAAAGGTTTCGCGAAAGCGACATAGGAGATGGTTCCACCATAGGCCAGACCACGTAGCGCCGATTGCAACGCATCCGCATAACCGCTGGTTTCGATGATCACATCCGCGCCCTGCTTGCCGGTCAGCTTCTTAATTTCCATTCCCACATC
Organism: Citrobacter europaeus; assembly: GCA_020099315.1. Taxonomy (NCBI): domain Bacteria; kingdom Pseudomonadati; phylum Pseudomonadota; class Gammaproteobacteria; order Enterobacterales; family Enterobacteriaceae; genus Citrobacter; species Citrobacter europaeus. The sequence goes on along the minus strand of CP083650.1, from coordinate 2,215,285 downwards.
GGTGCCCAGAGGATTCAGACAGAAATCCGCGCCGTGGCGACGTGCGATATCGCAGCGATGAGCAATCGGATCCACGCCAATAACCACCGAGGCTCCCGCTTTCTTAGCTAACTGGACGGCAATCTGACCAATCGCACCTAAACCCACGATGACTACGAAGTCGCCGACACGCACATTGGCGTCGCGCACACCGCTCATGGCAAATTGTGCCGGGTCATAGCAAACGGCATTTTTCCACGAACTGCCTTCCGGCATTTTGCGCAATTTATAGTTGTTCACCGCATTAAAAATAACCGTTTCAGCCAGAGGACCGTAGCCGCAAACTGAATCGCCAACGGCGTATTCGGTCACATCGCTGCCACACTCAACAATATCGCCTACCACCATGTTGCCAAGCTGGAATTTGCCGAATTCAATCCCGCGCGGCGCCCCTTCCGGACGCGGCATGAACATTTGCCATTCGCTGTTAAAATCTTCGTCAATAAACGGGCTGGCCGCGCGAAAATCGACGACTTCCGTGCCATGTTTCGGCGCACCAAAGCGAACGCGTACTTTAACTTCATTGGCGGATACCGCTCTGTCTTCATATTCCACCAACGCCGCAACGCGCGGTTCTGTGGCAACTAACTTCTTCATTTACAACTCCTTAATTAAACTGGCCGCTTAGCCTTTCACGCCGCCTGCGGTCAAACCACTTTTAATAAAACGTTCGGAAAGCGCATACATAATGACAACCGGCAATGCAGTGACTAACGATGCAGCCATCATGCGTCCCCAGATATAGTCAGGCGTACTGAACAGCGCGTTCAGACCGACCGGTAAGGTAAAATTGCTGGCGCTGGAAAGGAAAATCGAGGCAAATAGATAGTCATTCCACGCCACCATAAAGCAGTACACAAAGACCGAAACCAGACCAGACATCGCCAAAGGCACGGTAATGCGAAAGATGATCTGCAGACGATTCAACCCATCCATCATCGCGGCTTCTTCTATCTCATCCGGAATAGTGTCGAAGTAACTTTTCAGCATGAACACCGCGGTCGGCAGCGTCTGGGTGACCATGGTGATAATCAACGCCATTTCGGTGTCATAAATACCGAGCGCCGTGATGATTTTGAAAAGCGGCACCACCAGCAGGATCCCTGAAAACATGTACACCGTATAAAAGCTGGCATTGATGGTCATTCGTCCCTTAAAACGCAGGCGGGAAAGCGCATATGCCCCGAGCACGCCCAGAAATACCGCCACCACCGATGACGTGACCGATACCACCAGGCTATTACGGAAGTAGTCAACAAACGGGAAAATCATCGGGTTGAAGATGTCGATGTAATGTTCCAGCGTCCATTGCTGCGGTAACAGCGTCGGATGCAGCGAGATCGCCTCTTTTGCGCTTTTGAATGAGGTCATCAGCATCACAAAAAATGGAAATAGCGTGATGCCCAGAAAGACAATTAATCCACAGTAAAAGCCAATGCGGCCAAGCGTGCGCTTATTTGTTGCCATTGAGGTTCACCCGTTTTCTGGTCAGCAGGATTACAGCGAAAATGATGACGAAGAGGACGACAGAGATCGCGGCCGCTTTGCCTAAGTCATTAAATGCAAACGCCGTTTTATAGAGATAGACCCCGAGAATATCGACTTTAGTGGTCAACAGATAAACATCGGCGAACATGTAGAACATCCAGATCGTACGTAGCGTGACCACGGTCGCCAGCACGGGCATAATCGCCGGCAGCGTGACGATACGAAACCGTTGCCAGGCATTCGCGCCGTCCATTTCTGCCGCCTCATACAACGATTTATCAATAGTCTGTAAAATCGCCAGAAACGAGATAAAGGCGTATGGGAAATAGCGCCAGATGGCGAACAGCACGACCAGCGCGAAGCTGCTGCCGGGATTGTCGAACCACAGCGGCGCCTGATCGTAGAGATGCAACAGATCCACGCCGAGGTAGTTCACAATGCCGTAGCCGTTGTTGAACATGTATTTCCAGGCAAACACCAGCGAAATTGATGGCGTTACGTAAGAGAGGATGACCAGTGAGCGCGCCGTTTTCCGCAGACGAAACTCACGGTTAAAAAACATCGCCACTCCCAGCCCCAGTACCGTGCTCCCTGCCACAACCAGCGCGGTATACCAGACCGTCATCCATAGCGAATGCCAGAATCCAGGATCGGATAAGATCCGGATATAGTTGCTCAGCCCGACAAACGTAGACTCAATTTGCGGATTAAGCGGCAGACGCATAAAGCTGATTTCGATATTAGATATCATCGGCCACGCCACTAAACCGCCCAATAACAGTAAGCTGGGCGCCAGCAGGAGCATGGCAAATGGCATATCAGATCGACCTGAAAAGAACTTATTCATCACGGCTTTCCATTTCCCCATTAGCGCTGTTCAACGAGGTCATCCAGTTTTGTCTGGCTGGCCTTGATAGTCGATGAAAGGTCAGCTTTCCCTACCGTGACGTTGTGCACCATGGTACTCACAACACCCGATCCGGTTACGTCGCCCATGCGGGTAAAGTTCTTATCACCGACAGCGCCAAAGACCTGAATATTCGGCAGTTCGGCAATCAGTTGATCGGGTAATTCACCCAGCGCTTTGATAACGGCGTTATCTTTCCACGTCGGCGTATTCACCACCGCTTTGTTGACCGGCAGCGCAGCCCCTGGCGACATCATGACCCAATCCGCAATGTTGTCGGCCTGCTCCATGAAGGTGACAAATTTCTCTGCTGCTTCTGTCTCTTCGGTTTTTTGACCAGCAGTAATGGTTAGCGACGTCAGCATGCCGTAAACCGCGGAATTTTTTTCCGTCGGTACCATAAAGCCAACATTTTTAGGATCGCCCTCTTTGATCACCGCCGGGAGGATATAGGTGGAATAAATCGCCATTGGCGCCGTGCCGTTCATGAAAGCGTCTTTGACTTCCATGATGTCGTTAGAGCCCGGCATGGTGTTCATGGCAAGTTGGCGGTAATACTGCAGCGCCTGCGCCATCTCAGGGGTGTCGAGCGTAATCTTTCCCTGCGCATCAAAAACGTTGGCCTGGTTAGAGAGCGCGAACTGAGAGAATGACTGTTCGGTCAAAACGCTTTCTGCCGTGGGTAGCGCAATACCGTATTTCTTACTGCCAGGATTGTTGAGCTTCTGGGCCACGTTCAGCAATTGCTGCCAGTCTTTTGGTTCTTCCAGTCCAGCTTTTGCCAGCACATCTTTGCGATACCAGATCCCGCCAATCCAGGCGCTGACCGGAACCCCAGTCCATGCACTACCGTCTTCAGTACGCACAATACGCAGGACGCCATCATAAAAAGTACCTTCACCGACGCCGTTGATGACCTGCGCCACCGCTTTACGATCGATAAGGGATTCTTTATCCATAACTTTCGCGTAGTCATGGCTGGTTTCAATGACTTCAGGCAGTGAACCGCTGCGCGCCAGGGTGATGACCTTGGTGTTGTAAGCATCTTCTTCCACAGGAACCTGTTTGACGCTGATGCCCGGATTTTCTTTTTCAAAACGCTCAATCAGTTTTGCAATAACTGCTTGCCGCTCCTGCTCGACAGAAGAGTGCATAAATTCAATCGCGACAGAGGACTTTTTATCATCCTTACACCCGGAAACCAGGGCGCAGGAAACCAGTGCTGAAATCAGCACAATTTTAGCTTTAAGCATGAAATGTTCCTTTTTATTACTTAACCCACATGACCTGCCAGGCGTACAACGTTAATTCTTTACCTGAAATAGTTTCACCGCTAATCAAATCAAATCCATTTTCAATATCAATGCAAATGGTTTGCGTATGACCGCTGACATTAAATAGTCCAGTAATTTCCTCGCCTGTTTCCGCCGTACGTTTAATTTGCATGACGGCTGGTGTAACATTGCAAATTTGAAAATCACTATCAGGGTGGAATGCTTTATTATTACGACGTATTACAATGAGTCGGGATAACTCATGATAAATAGCGTTACGCAAACTGGTTTCATCTGCCAGTTCCGTTTCTATTTGTCTTATCTGATATTTTTTGCGGTTGATCGCACGGTTATAACCTAACGTCTCAACACCTTTATAGTCATTGCGTGATCCAAGGATGCTTTGAATGTAAACCGCCGGCACACCAGGAAAACTCAGCAAAATGGCATGTGCGAGAATAAAGCGAGAAAACCGCTCAGCATCGCTACAATTTCCTGGCGTTAGCGCATCCATATATGTCACGTTAATTTCATACGGACTGCGAGTACCATCAGGATTATTTTTCCAGTTAACCAGTGCGCCTTCCTGTTGTAATTCTGTCACCAGACGCATGATCTCGTCTTCAGGCAACAAACCGCGCAATGGATTGAGACCAATACCGTCATGCGATGCGAGAAAATTAAACCAGGTGGTCTCGCCAGACGGCAGTTCCAGTGATTGCGCCCACTGGCACAATGTCGACGTGTCCTGGCGTTGTACCGCATGCAGCACCAGCGGCGGCAGCGAGAACTGGTACACCATATGCGCTTCATCACGGCCATTACCATAGTAAGACACGTTATCCTTATGTGGGACGTTCGTTTCGGTAATAATCGCTGTGCCAGGCGCCGCACAGTCAGCAATAGCGCGGAATAGTTTGATAAGCTGATGCGTTTTTTCCAGATGAATACAGCTCGTTCCTGGCTCTTTCCACATAAAGCCAACTGCATCCAGGCGGACATAATCTGCGCCCTGCTCAAGATAGCTCAATAGCACATCGACCATCGCCAGTAGTACTACCGGGTTGGCATAATTGAGATCGACCTGGTCGTCGCTGAACGTCGTCCATAAATGGCGTACGGTGTTATCTTTTAGCGTAAACGGCGTCAGTAACGGTAATGCGCGTGGACGTGTGACGTTGCTCAGGTCCGTATCAGGATCCATTGCAATAAAGAAATTTTCATAACCGTCAAGTTGTTGTAAATAATTATTAAACCACTCGCTTTTAGCTGACATATGGTTACAAACAAAATCAAACATCAGTCGACTGGATTCACCTAATTCCTTAATATCATTCCAGTCACCCGTTTCTTCGGCAACCTGATGGTAATTAATCACGGAAAACCCATCATCCGATGACCACGGATAAAACGGCAGCAGATGCACATGAGAAAATGTCGTCTTAAGCCATTCATTATAAAATTGATTAAATGTAGGCAGCGGTTTTTTACCAGCCCCGTGGAATTGATCGGCGTAGGTAATAAGAACGACATCGCCCTCATCCCAATGCGCTTTACGGATCTTTTTAATTAATCCCTGTGACTTCTCTAAACGTGCAAGCAGCGCTTCATAGTGGCATGAAGTAAATGTATCACCATAAACTTCTGTCAGACATTTTTGGATTTTTTGGTTCACCTTCAATTCTCGTGGTAGCGGTCCCATGAATCAAGAGACTACTCTGCGGAAAATAAGCTGTCAATCAGCTGAGGTGGTCTGGAGGGGGGTAAAAAAAGAATTTTGGCAGCCAAAAAATCGTATTTGTGAGCTGCCGCAAATTAACTGATGGAATGTTGATTAATTGTTGCTTGCTTTTGCTGATTCAGATATCAGGTTTGATTATCAGAATAGCGTTTCGACAATTTTGCTGCAGCCCGACTCAACACCGGCTCCAGAACCAACGCCAGCAGCATTTTTAGCGGGCGTCGGGCGACGGATTTCACCGCCCACCCTGCTACCCCTGCCGGGCCGTAACGAAGCGCCGTCAAAAGCACCAGCTTACCTGCTATTTTAAAGCCCGGCTTAACCCTTTGCCCGGCACGTTGCCAGCGATTGTTCATGTCTAACCTCACAATTGGCGGAAACGACTACGTAATGAAAAAGTATCAGACGTCACATAACGTTCCATTTCACGCAAACGCTTTTCACCTGCTGCCAGTTCGCGATCGACAGCATCCAACAGCTCGCCGCTAGATGGCTGTTGCTCGCCACAGACCACATTGTCCGGCATCGGGTCTAACACAAACGTCAGCACGATGTAGGCGACGAAGGTGAAAAAGGCCAGGCCAAAAAAGACTGACAACACCACCAGGATCCGTACCAGCTTCACAGGTACATCGAGATAATGCGCAATACCTGCGCAAACCCCCTTCACAATGCCCTGCTGCGGAATACGCCACAGTTTTTTGTTCAGGTTAACGCCTCCCATTAGCGGTCCCTCCAGTTTGGATGTTCAGCATCAAGGATGTCTTCCAGCGCCTGAATGCGCTCGCGCATCCGCTGTGCGTCATCGTTGAGTTCGACCAGACGTTGCTGTTCACTTTGCGACAGTTCGCCACGACTGGAACGGTTGCTGTAATGCAGCCAGAGCCAAATCGGTAAAACGAACAACACAAAGATGGTTAACGGGATAGCCAGAAATAGCGCGCTCATGAGTACTCCTTACAGGTGATGAGCGGCGGCGCGTTCGGGCGCCGCCAGATGTTATTATTGCTTGTCTTGCTGCATTTTGGCTTTAAGTTGCGCCAGCTGCTCGCTGATTTCATCATCTGCTTTCAGGTCAGCAAATTGCTGATCCAGAGACTTTTGTTTACCGAAGTTATGGCTTTCAGCCTCAGCTTCCATATGATCGATACGACGCTCGAAAGATTCAAAGCGCGCCATCGCTTCATCCAGTTTACCGCTGTCCAGTTGACGACGGACATCACGCGAAGAACTCGCTGCCTGATGACGCAGCATCAGCGCCTGCTGACGAGCCCGGGTTTCACTGAGTTTATTTTCCAGCTCACCAATCTCTTTTTTCATACGCGCCAGCGTATCGTCAACCAGCGTCACCTCATGCTCCAGAGAAGCAATCAGGTCAGTCAGTTTCTGTTTTTCGATTAACGCAGAACGCGCCAAATCTTCTTTCTCTTTACGCAGCGCCAGCTCGGCTTTTTCTTGCCACTCTGCCTGTTGCGCGCTGGCCTGTTCAATACGGCGAGATAATTGTTTCTTTTCTGCCAGAGCGCGTGCGGAATTTGAACGCACCTCAACCAGCGTATCTTCCATTTCCTGGATCATTAACCGCACCAGCTTCTGCGGATCTTCAGCCTTTTCCAGCAACGCATTAATGTTGGCGTTCACGATGTCGGCAAAACGAGAAAAAATACCCATAATGTAATCCTCACTTACTGTTCTGATATCGGGCTATGCCCTGCTGATTTCGTAATGCACTTGGCGTGCCAACTTTTTATCCCATTGATTTTAATAATTATATCTAATTTTACCTGTCGAGATAATTAGGGTAAATTGGTGAATAACACTAACAAATGGTGAATTTCATCATGGCAGAATACAAAGATAATCTTCTGGGTGAAGCAAACAGCTTTATTGAAGTGCTGGAGCAGGTTTCTCATCTGGCGCCACTGGATAAACCTGTGCTGGTTATCGGTGAGCGAGGTACAGGGAAAGAGCTTATTGCCAACCGCCTGCACTACCTCTCTACGCGTTGGCAAGGCCCGTTTATTTCACTTAACTGCGCGGCGCTCAACGAGAACTTACTCGATTCCGAACTGTTTGGTCACGAAGCGGGTGCCTTTACCGGCGCGCAAAAACGCCACCCTGGACGTTTCGAGCGCGCCGATGGCGGCACGCTGTTTCTTGACGAGCTGGCGACTGCCCCCATGCTGGTGCAGGAAAAACTGTTGCGCGTCATTGAGTATGGCGAGCTGGAGCGCGTTGGCGGCAGCCAGCCGTTGCAGGTTAACGTACGCCTGGTTTGTGCGACCAATGCCGACCTGCCACGTATGGTCAGCGAAGGCACTTTCCGCGCAGACCTGCTGGATCGTCTGGCCTTTGACGTGGTGCAACTTCCCCCGTTACGCGAGCGTCAAAGCGACATCATGTTAATGGCCGAACACTTTGCCATTCAGATGTGTCGCGAGATCGGGTTACCGCTGTTCCCGGGGTTTACCGCCGAGGCCAGGGAGACCCTCCTCCACTACCGTTGGCCGGGCAATATTCGTGAACTAAAAAACGTCGTGGAGCGTTCCGTATACCGGCACGGTACCAGCGATTACCCGCTGGATGAGATAATCATCGACCCCTTCCGTCGCCATGTTGCGCAGCCGCAGGTAGAGGAAACAACGCTGGCATCTGCAGCATTACCGCTGGATTTGCGTGAATTCCAGCAGCAACAAGAGAAAGACTTTTTACAAACCAGCTTGCAGCAAGCGAAATTTAATCAGAAAAAGGCCGCTGAACTACTGGGTCTGACTTACCATCAGCTTCGTGCCTTGCTGAAGAAACACCAGATTTAGGACAATTTCGCCGACGTTATACTGGAGGATTTGACGCATAGCGTTAAAACAGATTACCATGATGAAATTACTGTATAAAAAAACAGGTATATCATTATGACTCTGGCACTAGTTAGCGAAAAAATTGACAGAAACCGCTTCACCGGGGAAAAAGTTGAAAACAGTACTTTTTTTAACTGTGATTTTTCAGGGGCCGATCTTAGCGGCACTGAATTTATCGGCTGTCAGTTTTATGATCGCGAAAGCCAGAAAGGGTGTAATTTTAGTCGCGCAATGCTGAAAGATGCCATTTTTAAAAGTTGCGATTTATCCATGGCGGATTTTCGCAACGTCAGTGCCCTGGGAATTGAAATTCGCCACTGCCGCGCGCAGGGTTCAGATTTTCGCGGCGCGAGTTTTATGAACATGATCACCACGCGGACCTGGTTTTGCAGCGCATACATCACGAATACCAATCTAAGCTACGCCAACTTTTCGAAGGTTGTCCTGGAAAAGTGCGAGCTGTGGGAAAACCGCTGGATGGGAACTCAGGTAGCGGGTGCAACGTTCAGTGGATCAGATCTCTCGGGCGGTGAATTTTCAGCGTTCGACTGGCGGGCCGCAAACTTCACGCACTGTGATTTGACCAATTCAGAACTGGGTGATTTAGATATTCGGGGTGTAGATTTACAAGGCGTCAAATTGGATAGCTATCAGGCAGCGTTGCTGATGGAGCGGCTTGGCATCGCGGTGATTGGTTAGCATTCTCGGAGCGGTAAGTACCGCTCCCGTCCTTATACAATAGTGTCCGTCCTTGCCTTAAAAGTCACTTTCGACGTACAGAGCATAAACGTTAGAGGGTTCCGGTTCCCCCATCAGAACACCAGACCTGACCAGACGTATAGCTGTTCTCCTGAGCGGCCAGGGTGACATAAAGCGGCGCGATTTCCACCGGTTGTCCAGGACGTCCCAGCGGCGCATTTGCCCCAAATTTCTCCACCTTTTCCTGCGGTTGACCGCCACAACACTGCAGCACCGTCCAGTATGGACCCGGCGCGACGGCATTAACACGGATCCCTTTCGGGGCCAGCTGTTTCGCCAGCGATTTAGTAAATGCCACGATAGCTGCTTTAGTCTGAGCATAATCAAGCAAGATTTCACTTGGCTCATAAGCCTGTACCGAGGAGGTATTAATTATCACGCTGTCTGGTGAAAGATGGGGTATGGCCGCTTTGGTGATCCAAAACATAGCGTAGACATTGGTCTTAAATGTTGCGTCGAAATCTTCTGTGGTGAGTTCCTCAATTGACTCACAAAATTGCTGACGACCCGCATTATTGACGAGGATATCCAACCCTCCCAGTCCTTTTACCGCCTGTGTTACCAGATGACCGCAAAAAGCCTCATCACGGATATCTCCGGGGATGGCCAAAACATTTCTGCCTGCTTTTTTTATCAGGTCGACCACTTCACGCGCATCGTCTTCTTCTTCAGGTAAATAGTTGATCGCAACATCAGCGCCTTCACGAGCATAGGCAATAGCAACAGCACGACCAATCCCTGAATCCCCACCGGTAATTAATACCTTGCGCCCATTCAGGCGACCGCTTCCCTGATAGCTGTCTTCTCCATGGTCGGGACGCGGTTGCATTTTCCCCGCGAGCCCTGGAAAGGGCTGCTGCTGCTGTTGAAAAGGCGGCGCCGGAAAACGCGCAGAATTGGTTTTATTGATGGTCTTTTTTTCCTTGTTTAAGCCAGCCATGCAATTACCTCTCTTTATTTATCACAAAGACTAATAAGCGTAGACCAAAATGAATGGCATGACCGATATTCCCCAGCAGTACTTAATTTTCTCGGAATATTCCCCTCCCTACTTCCCCCTACCGTTACGCTTATATCCCCACCAACGTTAGACTTAATTTGAACAATATCATTTGAGACTTATCCAGTTCGCAGTATTAATAAATAGCAACCACAATTTACATCTCACCCCAGGCAAAAGGGAGAACGTATGAAATTATCCATAACGCCATTATTATGTTGTTTTTTATTGTCGCCAGCGCTTGCTGATGATAACGGCGGGTTGAAAAATGATACAGCTCCACCGCCAGCCCACGCTCTGGATGAAGGTTATCGTGGGACCGAAGATGCAAGAATCATGACTGTCGAACAGGCCAAAACGATGCATGACGGTGCGACCATTTCTCTACGAGGTAATCTCATCGAGGATCAAGGCGGAGACAAATTTATCTTTCGTGATAAAACCGGCAGTATCCAGACTTTAATTCCACACGCGGTTTTCGATGGCCGAACGGTTAAACCCGATCACATGATCAGTATTAACGGTAGCCTCGATGCGAAAATGCAACCACCAGTGGTTCGCGTAAATAAGATACAGAAGTAACGCAATAACCGGGAAGGAAGCCACTCTTCCCGGTCGATTTTCTTTATTCCTACGATTTTGCTAATGCTCACTTCTGCCCGTCATGGTCATTTCCTCCCCTCTTTTCCCTCACGTTTTTCTGTCTGCCAGCGAATCACGCGTTTAAGCGAGTCAGATGGGTCATGAAAATGCTAAGATAGTTAACAGAGTAGATTCAAAGTGGATAGCGGGTATGAATGTTGAACATGTCGCGATGTTGAATTCGCGGTTATCACCCTTGCTGCCCCCAAACACAAACGGTAATGGCAAATGTCATTAAGTATTAGTAAGATAGCCTCTTTATTTATAATCCTTTAAAATTATGCGCCTGGTTTTATCATCTCTGATCGTGATGGCTGGATTTCTGAGTGGTCAGGCTGCTGCCGCGCCTGAACAGGCTTCGCACGCTGATATTCGTGACAGCGGCTTTGTCTATTGCGTCAGCGGGCAGGTCAATACGTTCAATCCGCAAAAAGCGAGCAGCGGCCTCATCGTCGACACGCTGGCGGCCCAATTGTATGACCGACTGCTTGATGTCGACCCGTACACCTATCGACTGGTGCCTGAGCTGGCCGAAAGCTGGGAGGTGCTGGATAACGGCGCAACCTACCGCTTCCACCTGCGTCGTGACGTCCAGTTTCAGAAGACTGCCTGGTTTACCCCCACCCGTAAACTGAATGCGGACGACGTGGTGTTTACCTTCGAGCGCATCTTTGATCGCCAGCATCCGTGGCATAATGTGAACGGCAGTAGTTTCCCCTACTTCGACAGTTTACAGTTCGCCGATAATGTCCAAAGCGTACGCAAGCTGGACAATAACACCGTTGAATTTCGCTTAACCCAGCCCGATGCCTCCTTTATGTGGCACCTTGCCACGCACTATGCTTCGGTGATGTCAGCGGAATATGCGGCTAACCTTGCAAAACAGGATCGCCAGGAACTGCTCGACAGACAACCCGTCGGCACGGGCCCGTACCAGCTTTCGGAGAATCGCGCCGGCCAATATATTCGACTGCAGCGCCATGAAAAATTCTGGCGTGGTACTCCGCTGATGCCGCAGGTGGTTGTGGACCTTGGCTCCGGCGGCACCGGACGCTTATCGAAACTCCTGACCGGCGAGTGCGACGTTCTGGCCTGGCCTGCCGCCAGCCAGCTCAGCATTTTGCGTGATGACCCACGCCTGCGTCTGACACTGCGTCCGGGGATGAACATCGCGTATCTGGCATTCAACACCAATAAACCGCCGCTGGATAACCCTGCCGTGCGGCATGCGCTGGCGCTGGCCATTAATAACCAACGACTGATGCAGTCCATCTACTACGGGACGGCGGAAACCGCAGCATCTATTTTGCCTCGCGCCTCGTGGGCTTATGACAACGAAGCTAAAATTACAGAGTACAACCCGGCAAAATCGCGCGAACAGTTAAAAGCGCTGGGGCTGGAGAACCTGACCTTGCAGCTTTGGGTTCCCACCAGCTCACAGGCCTGGAACCCAAGTCCGCTGAAAACCGCCGAGCTGATTCAGGCAGATATGGCTCAGGTGGGTGTGAAAGTGAAAATCATTCCGGTAGAAGGTCGATTTCAGGAGGCGCGATTAATGGATATGAACCATGATCTGACGTTATCCGGCTGGGCGACGGACAGTAACGATCCTGACAGTTTTTTCCGACCGTTGCTAAGCTGTGCCGCCATCAACTCGCAAACCAACTTCGCCCACTGGTGTAATCCGGAATTTGACAGCGTTCTGCGCAAAGCCCTCTCGTCGCAGCAGCTCTCATCGCGAATTGATGCCTATGACGAAGCGCAAAATATTCTCGCGAAAGAGTTACCAATCCTGCCGCTGGCCTCTTCACTGCGTCTGCAGGCTTACCGCTACGATATCAAAGGGCTGGTGCTCAGTCCGTTCGGTAATGCCTCTTTTGCCGGGGTTTCCAGGGAAAAGAAAGATGAGGTGAAAAAACCATGATTATCTTCACCTTGCGCCGTTTTTTATTGCTGCTGATCACCCTGTTCTTTCTGACCTTTATTGGATTCAGTCTAAGCTACTTCACACCTCATGCGCCGTTACAGGGCGCATCACTGTGGAACGCCTGGGTATTCTGGTTCAATGGCCTCATCCACTGGGATTTCGGCGTCTCCAGTATTAATGGCCAATTGATTTCAGAACAGTTGAAGGAGGTGTTCCCGGCGACAATGGAACTGTGCATTCTGGCCTTTGGTTTTGCGCTGATGGTCGGGATCCCCGTTGGTATGTTGGCAGGCATCACGCGGAACAAATGGCAGGACCGCTGCATCAGCGCATTAGCGCTAATGGGTTTTTCGATTCCGGTTTTTTGGCTGGCGCTGTTGCTGACATTGCTCTTCTCACTGACCCTCGGCTGGCTTCCCGTGTCGGGCCGTTTTGATCTGCTCTACGAAGTAAAACCCGTTACCGGTTTTGCCATTATTGATGCGTGGATCTCCGACTCGCCCTGGCGCGATGAAATGCTGGTCAGCGCAATCCGGCACATGGTGCTCCCGGTGTTGACGCTTTCCGTCGCCCCTACCACCGAAGTTATTCGCCTGATGCGTATCAGCACCATCGAGGTCTTTGATCAAAACTACATCAAAGCGGCCGCCACGCGTGGTCTGTCACGCTTAACAATTCTGCGCCGTCACGTCCTGCACAACGCCCTCCCGCCGGTGATCCCGCGCCTGGGTTTACAGTTTTCCACCATGCTGACGCTGGCGATGATCACCGAGATGGTCTTTAGCTGGCCTGGCCTTGGCCGTTGGCTGATTAACGCGATTCGCCAGCAGGATTACGCGGCGATTTCGGCGGGCGTTATGGTGATTGGCTCACTGGTGATCATCGTCAACGTCATCTCTGATATTTTGGGTGCTATGGCTAACCCTCTGAAACATAAGGAATGGTATGCCTTACGATAGCGTCTACAGCGAAAAGCGCCCACCGGGAACGCTGCGCACCGCGTGGCGTAATTTTTACGGCGATGCGACGGCGATGATTGGCCTGTATGGTTGCGCGGGATTAGCGATTCTGTGTGTTTTTGGCGGTTGGTTTGCCCCTTATGGCATCGACCAGCAGTTTCTCGGTTATCAGCTTTTACCGCCGTCATGGTCGCGCTATGGCGAAGTCTCATTTTTCCTCGGAACTGACGATCTGGGGCGTGACGTGTTAAGCCGCCTGCTCAGCGGTGCGGCCCCGACCGTTGGCGGCGCGTTTGTCGTCACCCTTGCCGCTACCCTGTGTGGTCTGTTGCTGGGCGTGGTTGCCGGAGCGACGCACGGTTTGCGCTCCGCGGTGCTGAACCACATTCTGGACACTCTGCTCTCGATCCCTTCGCTGCTGCTGGCGATTATTGTGGTGGCCTTTGCGGGGCCGCATCTGACCCACGCGATGTTTGCCGTCTGGCTGGCGCTGCTGCCGCGCATGGTACGCTCCGTCTACAGCATGGTGCATGACGAGCTGGAAAAAGAGTACGTTATTGCCGCTCGTCTGGACGGCGCAACCACACTCAATATTCTGTGGTTCGCCGTTCTGCCCAATATTACCGCCGGGCTTATCACCGAAATTACCCGTGCGCTGTCGATGGCGATTCTGGACATCGCCGCGCTGGGTTTTCTCGACCTTGGCGCACAGTTGCCGTCACCAGAATGGGGAGCCATGCTGGGCGACGCGCTGGAGCTGATTTATGTCGCGCCGTGGACGGTGATGCTGCCAGGTGCAGCGATTATGATAAGCGTGCTGCTGGTTAACCTGCTGGGTGATGGCGTGCGCCGCGCAATTATTGCGGGGGTGGAATAATGCCATTACTGGATATCCGTAACCTGACCATTGAATTCAGGACTGGCGACGAGTGGGTAAAGGCGGTTGACCGCGTCAGCATGACCCTCAATGAAGGTGAAATCCGCGGGTTGGTCGGCGAGTCCGGGTCCGGAAAAAGCCTGATCGCCAAGGCCATTTGCGGCGTTGCTAAAGATAACTGGCGCGTAACCGCAGACCGTATGCGCTTTGATGATATCGATCTGCTGCGCCTTTCAGCTCGTGAACGACGCAAGCTGGTCGGTCATAACGTTTCTATGATCTTTCAGGAACCGCAATCGTGTCTCGACCCCTCCGAGCGCATCGGACGTCAGCTAATGCAAAATATTCCGGCATGGACCTACAAGGGCCGCTGGTGGCAGCGCATTGGCTGGCGCAAACGCCGCGCGATTGAACTCCTGCACCGCGTCGGGATAAAAGATCATAAAGATGCCATGCGCAGCTTCCCGTACGAACTCACCGACGGCGAATGCCAGAAGGTGATGATCGCTATCGCCCTGGCTAATCAGCCACGCTTGCTGATTGCCGACGAACCGACGAACGCGATGGAACCCACCACTCAGGCGCAAATTTTCCGCCTGCTGACCCGGTTAAATCAAAACAGCAACACCACCATTTTGTTGATAAGCCATGACTTGCAAATGCTCAGCCAGTGGGCAGACAAAGTTAACGTGATGTACTGCGGGCAAACGGTGGAAACTGCGCCCAGTAAGGACCTGGTGACGATTCCGCATCATCCTTACACTCAGGCGTTGATTCGCGCCATTCCTGATTTTGGTAGCGCAATGCCGCACAAAAGCCGCCTGAATACCATGCCAGGAGCAATTCCATTGCTGGAACAATTACCTATCGGCTGTCGTCTGGGGCCGCGCTGCCCTTATGCTCAGCGCGAATGTATCGAAACCCCAAGACTGACCGGAGCAAAGAATCATCTCTACGCCTGTCATTTCCCGCTGAATATGGAGAGAGAGTGAGATGGTAGAAACCCTGCTCGAAGTTCGTAATCTGAGCAAAACCTTTCGCTACCGGACGGGCTTATTTCGCCGTCAGACCGTTGAAGCCGTTAAGCCCCTGAGCTTTACCCTGCGCGAGCGTCAGACGCTCGCCGTGATAGGCGAAAATGGTTCTGGTAAATCTACTCTGGCGAAGATGCTGGCCGGTATGATTGAGCCCACCAGCGGTGAGGTACTGATTGACGATCACCCGTTAAAATATGGCGATTACTCATTCCGTAGTCAGCGTATCAGGATGATTTTCCAGGATCCGTCAACGTCACTTAACCCGCGGCAGCGTATCTCACAGATCCTCGATTTCCCGCTACGTCTTAACACCGACCTCGAGCCGGAACAGCGTCGCAAGCAGATCGTTGAGACCATGCGTATGGTGGGTCTGCTGCCTGACCATGTGAGTTATTACCCGCATATGCTGGCCCCGGGACAAAAACAGCGTCTGGGCCTTGCTCGAGCGCTCATTTTACGACCCAAAGTAATTATCGCCGACGAGGCTCTGGCCTCTCTCGACATGTCGATGCGTTCGCAGCTCATCAATCTGATGCTGGAATTGCAGGAAAAACAGGGTATTTCATATATTTATGTGACCCAGCACATTGGCATGATGAAGCATATCAGCGATCAGGTATTAGTCATGCACCAGGGGGAAGTGGTTGAACGCGGCAGCACAGCAGATGTTCTGGCCTCGCCGCTGCATGAGCTTACCCGTCGCCTGATTGCAGGCCATTTCGGCGAAGCGCTTACCGCTGACGCGTGGCGTAAAGATCGCTAGCAGATGCAGCCCTCCTTCAGCGGAGGGCAATTTTGCACTCAGTGGCAAACGCTGGGTAAGAGCAGTGTATCTACCTCGCTAAAAGCAACCGAAGGGAAAAGGGTTCCCTGCATCACCCAAACACCCGCAGCGCCTGCCTCGTCGATAAGACGTGCTGTTTCCACGCCCTCCACTGCAATACGGTCGCAATATTCACGAATGTTTTTCATTAGCACCGGGAACATTGGTTTTTCAACCTGCTCCAGGAAGAAACCACGATCCAGCTTCACAACGTCAAAACGACCGCACACCAGCGGACTGGCACCAATGCTGCCGGAACCCAGATCGCCCAGCCATAATGCGTTTGGGCCGTCGCGAAGTGAATTAATCAGTAGATTATTCAGACACACCGTATTCGTCAGAAAGCGTTCTGAAAGTTCCAGTGCAACAAATGGCATTGCATGTAATGCCGATTTGACGATCGGGTCTCCAATCGCCAGTAGCGCCATTTCATCAATAAGGTTCAGAGTACAGAAAAGGTTGTGGCTTTCAAACCAGTCACGTTTTTCGGCAATTAATCGAATTTACTCGAGCATGAAATGACGTTTTTGTTCGCTATTCCACGCTGAAATGATGAACTCCGGATGTAACGGAGAAACCGTATCTGAAGTAAACCGGGCGCTCATCTCAACTCCCAGTAACGTATCAGTTGTGTCTCTCATCGGTTCCGCGATGAAATGATAGTGCATAAGACCACTCCAATTGATCATAACTTCCTGATAATGCACTTTTAATCACAATCAATCAATAATATCGATCAATGTATCAATATCGATCGATAAAAACAATATATCATAAAGAACTGAATCTGGTCATATTTTTTGTTTTAAGAAAGTTCCTACCTTGCTATGTTTATAAACATAAGCTAGCAGTTAATAATACCATTGAGATGCCTTTAAAGCCTTGTATTTTCTCCATCCTTCCGCGCTTGTATGATCCTCATATGTCATGGGTAGTGATTGTCACTGCGGGCTGATTACTCTTCTACAAGGAACAAAGAGTGGGATATAATTGCAGCCCCATTTCGGGCAAGCTTGAAATTGTGATCATAACTCATTGATTGCTAAAAATAAGCAATGACCATAAGGATTAAAACTATGGGTTTCCTTTCCGGTAAGCGTATTCTGGTAACGGGTCTTGCCAGCAAACTTTCTATCGCCTGGGGTATCGCTCAGGCAATGCATCGCGAAGGCGCAGAACTGGCTTTCACATACCAGAACGACAAACTAAAAGTCCGCGTGGAAGAATTTGCAGCTCAACTGGGTTCCAGCATCGTACTGCAGTGTGATGTGGCGGAAGACGCCAGCATTGATGCAATGTTTTCGGAACTAAGCAAAGCCTGGCCGAAATTCGATGGTTTCGTTCACTCAATTGGATTCGCGCCCGCTGACCAACTGGATGGCGACTACGTGAATGCAGTCACCCGCGAAGGCTTCAAAATTGCTCATGACATTAGCGCTTACAGCTTTGTAGCGATGGCAAAGGCCTGCCGTTCCATGCTGAATCCAGGCTCTGCGCTGCTGACGCTATCCTATTTAGGCGCTGAGCGCGCCATCCCTAATTACAATGTGATGGGCCTGGCGAAAGCCTCTCTGGAAGCGAACGTTCGCTACATGGCTAATGCGATGGGTCCTGAAGGCGTGCGTGTGAACGCTATTTCCGCAGGTCCTATCCGGACACTTGCCGCTTCCGGCATTAAAGATTTCCGTAAAATGCTGGCGCATTGTGAAGCGGTTACGCCGATTCGCCGCACTGTAACCATTGAAGATGTGGGTAACTCCGCGGCATTCCTGTGCTCCGATCTCGCTGCCGGCATCTCTGGTGAAGTCGTTCACGTCGATGGTGGCTTCAGCATCGCGGCTATGAACGAGCTGGAACTGAAATAATCGTAAGTCCCCAATGGGCGGAATTAACCCGCCCATGACTCTTCTCTACCCGCCGCCATATATGCTTTTCTGATATTTATTATCACGTAACAATCTTTCATCCCCTCTTCTGCTTACGTCAGGATATTGCAGCGCAAACGATCCGGCGTAGTGGTATGACGACGTGTCCGGGTCGCCACTTTTTAGACCAAGGACCGCCCATGGAACAACGCCGAATTGAAGGCAAAAGCCACTGGTATCATGAGACGCAATCCAGCACGTACCCGCAAGATGTTTTGCCGCTGGTGCCGGAAGCCGCTCATGTCGACGACAGCTTTTTACTGGATCTGGCGATACCTGATGACGCCCTTTTGCCTTTTCAATCCTGGTTAACTCCTGCCCGTAAACTCGCCCAGATCCTCTTCCCGGCTCATGTAAACCAGGATCAGATGCACACATTCAGCGCCTATGATCGGATGAGTACAGCCTTAACTGTCGCTCAGGTGTATGGCGTCCAGCGATTGTGTAATCACTATGCCGCACGTTTAACACCGCTTCCTGGGCCGGACTCCTCACGGGAGAGTAACCATCGACTGGCGCAAATCACCCAATATGCGCGTCAACTTGCCAGCTCTCCTGCCGTGATAGGTGCACGCGATCGCCAGCACCTGGATGCTGTCGGGCTGACCACCAGCGATACCATTTTGATGAATCAAATTATCGGATTCGTCGGTTTTCAGGCCCGTATCGTAGCCCTGTTTCAGGCCTGGTCCGGACATCCGGTACGCCGAATTCCGGGACTGGATATACAGCAATTCGCTCACGCTGCGCCATTTAATGCAACAAACACAACCTGGCACGCTGCGCCATTCCCGATAGAAAAACATCCTGGTCTTGATGAGGCGGCGACCAGACGTTATCCCGATGAACTGCAAGCTCTGGTGCCATTACTGATTCATTCACCGGTCATTTTGGATTTACTTGCGACGCTTATTTCCAGTACCCGGCGCAGCGCTGTACCGGCGCGGGCATTTTCTCTGACGGTGCTAATGACGTCACGGATTAACGGCAGCGTGGCCTGCTTTAATGAACATACTCACACAGCAAATGAATTAGCCGAGGTCATCGCCCTGCTTCGCCTGGATGAGCGTGAATTACAGCGTTGGGAACAACGACATCCGGTTGAGCGCGTCACCCTGCAGGCGGTACAATGGCTAACCCGAGCGCCTGACCGCTTTAGCGCCGCGCTGTTAACTCCCTTGTTCGATCAGGACATCTCCTCTGAACAAGCGATTAACCTGCTGGCCTGGAGCGGATTGTGCGGATGGTTGAATCGCTTGAAAATCGCGCTGGGCGAGACTTGTTAACCGATCCACTTACTGAAAGAGCGCTTGCCGCAACTGATAGAATCGCGTAAAACTGTCAGCCGCTCTTTTAGCCACGAAAATAGACAATTATGCTTCAGGACAACCCGCTGCTAGCGCAGCTTAAACAGCAACTGCATTCCCAGACGCCACGTGCTGAAGGGGTGGTAAAAGCCACGGAAAAAGGCTTTGGCTTCCTGGAAGTCGATGCACAAAAAAGCTATTTCATTCCGCCCCCGCAGATGAAAAAAGTCATGCATGGCGACCGTATAGTAGCGGTTATCCATACAGAAAAAGATCGTGAATCTGCCGAGCCGGAAGAACTGATCGAACCCTTCCTGACGCGCTTCGTGGGTAAAGTTCAGGGCAAAAATGACCGCCTGGCGATTGTGCCAGATCATCCGTTACTGAAAGATGCTATTCCTTGCCGTGCCGCCCGCGGCGTCGAGCATGAATTTAAAGAAGGTGATTGGGCCGTAGCTGAAATGCGCCGCCACCCGCTGAAAGGCGATCGCACCTTCTATGCCGAGTTAACCCAATTTATCACGTTTGCTGATGACCACTTTGTTCCGTGGTGGGTCACGCTGGCACGCCATAATCTCGAAAAAGAAGCACCGGACGGTGTGGCAACTGAGATGCTGGATGAAGGTCTGGTTCGTGAGGACTTAACCGCCCTCAACTTTGTCACTATCGACAGCGCCAGCACCGAAGATATGGACGATGCGCTGTATGCTGAAGAACTGGCCGACGGCAAATTGCAATTAACTGTCGCCATTGCCGATCCTACCGCCTGGATTGCAGAAGGCAGCAAACTGGATAAAACGGCAAAAATTCGCGCGTTTACTAACTATCTGCCGGGATTCAATATCCCGATGCTGCCACGTGAACTGTCTGACGATTTGTGCTCTCTGCGTGCAAACGTTGAGCGTCCGGTTCTGGCATGTCGGATGACCATCACCGCGGATGGCGCGATTGAAGACAACATCACGTTCTTCGCAGCAACGATTGAGTCGAAAGCGAAGTTGGTCTACGACAACGTCTCCGACTGGCTGGAAGGCGCAGGCGACTGGCAGCCTGAAAACGACGCGATTGCTGAACAAATCCGCCTGCTGCACCGTATTTGCCTGAGTCGTGGTGAGTGGCGTCATAATCATGCACTGGTGTTTAAAGATCGCCCGGATTACCGTTTCGTTCTGGGTGAAAAAGGCGAAGTGCTGGACATCGTCGCAGAGCCACGCCGCATCGCAAACCGTATCGTGGAAGAATCCATGATTGCGGCGAACATTTGTGCCGCCCGCGTGCTTCGCGACAAGCTGGGCTTCGGTATTTATAACGTCCATATGGGATTTGACCCCGCTAACGCCGACGCTCTGGCCGCGCTGCTGAAAACCCATGGTATGCACGTGGATGCCGAAGAGGTCCTGACGCTGGAAGGTTTCTGCAAACTGCGCCGCGAACTGGATGCGCAGCCTTCTGGTTTCCTCGACAGTCGAATTCGCCGCTTCCAGTCTTACGCTGAAATAAGTATCGAGCCAGGTCCGCACTTTGGGCTGGGTCTGGAGGCTTATGCCACCTGGACATCTCCTATTCGTAAGTATGGCGATATGATCAACCACCGCCTGCTTAAGGCCGTCATCAAAGGTGAAAACATCGCCCGCCCTCAGGATGATACCACCGTGCAAATGGCGGAACGTCGTCGCCTGAACCGGATGGCTGAGCGTGATGTTGGTGACTGGTTATACGCCCGTTTCCTGAGCGACAAAGCCGGGACCGATACCCGCTTTGCCGCCGAGATCATTGACGTCAGCCGTGGCGGCATGCGTGTGCGTTTAATTGATAATGGCGCTGTTGCATTTATTCCTGCCCCGTTCCTGCACGCCGTTCGTGACGAACTGGTATGCAGCCAGGAAAGCGGCACTGTACAAATTAAAGGTGAAGTGGTTTACAAAGTCACGGATGTGATTGACGTAACTATCGCCGAAGTGCGGATGGAAACCCGCAGCGTTATCGCACGTCCCGCCATGTAAAATGTCGTAATCCAGCGACCTTTCTCATTTTGTGAAAGGTCGTTTTCTTTTTTCCGCCCAAATTCCCACCAGGCACTACACTTCTTTCAATCGGTCAAAATTATTTTTTTACTATTTTCAGTTCCGTTTGCTTTGCTTTTTACGGATTCTGGATTACACATAAATATATAAAAAAAACAATACGTTCAGCCATAATCACCCTGAATGAATCATGGCTACCCTTACTTTTGAGGCTCTATGCGCTTTAAACGGGATAGTACACATCATGAAAGACGTCCGGGAGCTGGTTACGTTGTATAGCTATGTGGGCACTCATAACCCCTACTGGCGTTTGTCAGAGGATTGCAACATCCTGCATTTCTCTATCGACGAAACGTCAGGCGCCGATCAGACCATCGAGTTATCACCTGAACAAGCCGATCGCATTCGCGAGATGACGGTGATTACGTCAAGTCTGTTAATGACGTTGCCCATTGAAGATGATGACATACCAGTGCATCTGGTCGGTCGAAAAATCAATAAACGCGAATGGGCCGGAAGCGCATCCGCCTGGGATGACACCCCTTCCGTCGCCCGCGACCTGGCTCACGGGCTCTCTTTTGCCGAACAGGTCGTTTCTGAAGCCAATTCCGTTATTGTCATTCTTGACCGGATGGGCAACATTCAGCGGTTTAATCGCCTGTGTGAAGAGTACACTGGCCTCAAAGAACGTGAAGTTATTGGCCAAAGTGTATTCACATTATTTATGAGTCGACGTGAGGCTGCGGCTTCACGGCGCAATATCGAGGTCTTTTTCCGCGAAGGTAATTCGTATGAGGTTGAGCGCTGGGTGAAAACCTGCAAAGGCCAGCGTCTGTTTCTGTTTCGCAATAAATTTGTGCATAACGGTAGCGGCAAGAACGAAATATTTCTGATCTGTTCCGGGACCGATATCACTGAAGAACGCCGCGCGCAGGAGCGACTGCGGGTGTTGGCAAATACCGACTCCATCACAGGCTTACCTAACCGCAACGCAATTCATGAACTGATCGGCAATGCGATTGAGAACGCAGGCGATACGCAGGTCGGGATTGTGTACCTCGATCTGGATAACTTCAAAAAGGTAAACGATGCCTACGGGCATATGTTTGGCGATCAATTATTACAAAGCGTATCGCTGGCAATCCTCAGTTGTCTCGACGACAACCAGATACTGGCGCGGTTTGGCGGCGATGAATTCATTGTCCTGGCCACCGAAACATCCCAGGGCACACTGGAAGCTACCGCATCACGCATTCTGACGCGCCTGCGCCAGCCATTTCGCATCGGCCTGATTGAAATCTATACCGGATGCTCTATTGGTATTTCCCTCGCCCCTCAGCATGGTCAGGACTGCGAGAGCGTCATTCGTAATGCGGATACAGCCATGTACACCGCAAAAGAAGGCGGTCGCGGACAGTTTTGTGTTTTCTCTCCGGAAATGAATCAGCGCGTATTTGAATATCTGTGGCTGGATACCAATCTGCGTAAGGCGCTGGAAAACGATCAGTTGGTTATCCATTATCAGCCAAAGATAACCTGGCGCGGTGAAGTGCGTAGTCTGGAGGCGCTGGTACGCTGGCAGTCCCCGGAACGTGGCCTCATTCCCCCACTGGAGTTTATCTCCTACGCCGAGGAATCGGGGCTCATCGTCCCGCTGGGTCGTTGGGTTATTCTCGACGTAGTGCGCCAGGTCGCGAAATGGCGCGCCAAGGGCATAAACCTGCGCGTGGCGGTAAACGTTTCTGCCCGCCAGCTCGCCGACCAGACGCTTTTTACCGCACTGAAGCAGGTACTTCAGGAACTCAACTTTGAGTATTGCCCCATCGATGTTGAATTAACGGAAAGCAGCCTGATTGAAAATGAACAACTGGCGTTGTCCGTTATTCAGCAATTTAGCCAGTTGGGAGCGCAAATCCATTTGGATGATTTTGGTACCGGTTATTCGTCGCTGTCGCAACTGGCCCGCTTCCCGCTGGATGCAATTAAACTGGATCAGACCTTTGTCCGAGATGTACACAAGCAATCCATTTCACAGTCGCTGGTGCGAGCCATTGTTGCAGTAGCACAGGCGCTCAACCTGCAGGTGATTGCTGAAGGCGTGGAAAGCGCGAAAGAGGATGCGTTTCTGACCAAAAATGGCGTCAATGAGCGTCA
This sequence comes from Citrobacter europaeus, assembly GCA_020099315.1. NCBI lineage: Bacteria > Pseudomonadati > Pseudomonadota > Gammaproteobacteria > Enterobacterales > Enterobacteriaceae > Citrobacter > Citrobacter europaeus. Next base: position 2,191,544 of record CP083650.1, on the reverse strand, counting down.
GGGGTTTTTATTCGCTAAACCAATGCCAGCAGCCGCATTTGAACGTTGGTATCGCCGACATCTGAGTAAAAAATTGCGTTAATGTAGAGAAATTATACGTAGTGAATAGCCATAAATGGACATTACATGGAGATCTTATCTGCATGTAATCACAGAATATATAATATTCTCCAATCGTTCAGGTTAATACTATTTTTCCCTTCTCTTTTGCCATGAAATTCTGCATCATGAAATTCAAACTCTATTGCCATTAGGATGATGACCATGTCTGATATCGACGCTCAGCGTCTGGCCGAACGTATTGATACCGTGCTGGATATCCTCGTTGCAGGTGATTACCACTCAGCCATCCATAACCTTGAAATTCTGAAGGCTGAACTGTTAAACACTGTCAAAGAAGATACCGAATCTTTGGCGAAAAAGCCTAAGGCTCCGTGGGAGATCTGATGACATCGCACTTTTGATGTCGCTGCTATCAGCAAACTGCGGATAATGCAGTTTCCGTTTAATTTCCGATACGATATCGCTATAAAATTAATACTATGAATTCCCGACAACAATCTATTTTGCAGATGGTGACCGACAAAGGTCAGATGAGCGTCGCCGATCTGGCAAAACTCACCGGCGTATCAGAAGTGACGATCCGACAGGATCTGAACACGCTGGAAAAACAGAGTTATTTACGCCGAGCGCACGGCTTTGCTGTTTCATTGAACAGCGATGATGTTGAAACACGCATGATGACCAATTTCACCCTGAAGCGTGAGCTGGCTGAATTCGCCGCATCGCTGGTAAGCCCAGGCGAGTCCGTGTTCATTGAAAACGGCAGCAGCAATGCGCTTCTGGCCAGAACATTGGCTGAGCAAAAGGATGTCACCATTATCACTGTGAGCAGCTACATTGCCCATCTGCTGAAAGAAACCTCCTGCGAGGTAATTCTTCTCGGTGGAATTTACCAGAAAAAAAGCGAGAGTATGGTCGGCCCTTTAACTCGCCAGTTTATCCAGCAGGTACACTTCAGCAAGGCCTTTATCGGCATTGATGGCTGGCAAGCAGACACCGGCTTTACCGGACGCGACATGATGCGTTCTGACGTGGTTAACGCGGTGCTGGAAAAAGGCGCAGAAGTCATTGTGCTAACCGACAGCTCAAAATTCGAAGCCATCCACCCTTACACGTTGGGTCCGTTAGAGCGATTCAGCCGTGTAGTGACGGACTCCAGACTCAGTGCCAGCGTGCAAATGCAGCTCGAGCATTCAGGATTGACCGTCAATATCATTGATGCCCACGCATAAAATCTTCAGCAGATGATTTGTCAGCAGGCAAATCATCTCCTCTCTGAGAGTTATCTGACAGTCCAATTAAGACTTTTTACCTGTCGTTAACAGGATAAAGTCGTAAAATTAATGTTAGCGATATAACAGGAACGAACATCCTACTTCAGGATAGTGTTTGTAATGCCTTCGCTACACGGTTTCACGGAAATATCTTCTATAGTCTTAATTTAGCGCTATTCTTAAAGAACACTGGATTCCGTGAATCAATAATTCAGGAGAAAGTATTATGTTAGTAACGAGCAAAAAAATGACCGCCGCCATTCTGGCAATTACTCTGGCAATGTCTCTGAGTGCCTGCTCTAACTGGTCCAAACGAGACCGTAACACCGCTATCGGCGCTGGTGCGGGTGCAGTGGGTGGCGCAGTCCTGACTGATGGCAGTGCGCTGGGTACGCTGGGTGGTGCTGCAGTAGGTGGTATAATTGGCCACCAGGTGGGTAAATAATCTACGGTTGAACGGCTCGATATAATAATACGTTTACTTTTTCAGGTCTGTATTATTAAAAAGCCACGGATTTTTTCCGTGGCTTTTTTTATTAACCGCCTGCCAGTTTAACCTTCATTCCTTTGGCTTCCAGCAATGATTTAATCAGGTCGCGTTTGTCACCCTGTATTTCAATCACACCGTCTTTTACCGCTCCACCACACCCACACTTTTTCTTCAGTTCAGCGGCTAATTTGGTCAGTTCGGCATCGTCTTGATCAAGACCGGTAATCAGACACACTCCCTTACCTTTGCGGCCACTGGTCTGGCGCTGGATACGCACAATGCCATCACCTTTTGGGCGCTCAGGCGCCGTTTTCGGTTCATCAATACGCCCGGAGTCGGTTGAATAGACCAGACGAGAGTTTGAGTCGTTCATTTACGCACCTCGTTTCAGGGAGGCGTTGATCATCTTCAGCGTCTGCGCGGGATCCGCAGACTGCGTGACCGGACGACCAATCACCATGTAATCCACACCGGCTAACTGCGCCTGCTCCGGCGTCATAATACGACGCTGATCGCCCGCCTCGCTACCTTCCGGACGAATCCCTGGCGTCACCAGCTTAAATGCCTGACCAAACGCCTGCTTGAATCGCACCGCTTCCTGCGCTGAACACACTACCCCGTCCAGACCACAATGTTGAGTTAAGCGCGCCAGTCTCTCAGCATGCTCTGCAGGTGACAACGTCACGCCAAGATCGGCGAGGTCGCTGGCTTCCATACTGGTCAGAACCGTTACCGCAATCAGCAGCGGCGCGTCCTTGCCAAAAGGGAGTAAGGCTTCACGGGCTGCGGTCATCATACGTGCCCCGCCAGAGGCATGAACGTTAACCATCCACACACCAAGATCGGCTGCGGCTGCAACGGCATGCGCGGTGGTATTGGGAATATCATGAAATTTCAAATCAAGAAAGACATCAAAGCCACGCTGTTGTAAATCGCGAACCATCTGAGGTCCAAAAAGCGTGAACATCTCTTTGCCCACTTTCAAACGGCAATCACGAGGATCAATTCTGTCGACAAAAGCTAATGCTTTATCACGATTGGAATAATCGAGAGCGACAACGACAGGAGAATCAGTAACAGCACGAGAAGAAGATGAAGCAGTAAACGTCATGACCAGACCTTCTTGAGGATGGGCGCCTCCGGCGGCGCGAAATGGGTAAACGGCGTGCATTCTACCTGCGGTAATAGAAAATTAACAGGCGCGATTACATTTCTGCCAGGCGAAACTGGCAGCGGAGTTGGAGGATGGATTTATTAAATATAACTAGTATGTTGTAACTAAAGTGAGATTTTTTTAAAAATTACAGCCCATCAAGTCCGCGAATGGGCTTAATGCTTGACCATGAACGGCAAGATGGGCAATGCCAGTACAGCGTATACGCGGTAAAACCACACTTCTGGCAGCGGTAGCGCGGCTTGCTGCGTACCTGCTCCCCGACCATATCGCGCAGAACCATCAGGCTTTCTTTGGCACGCCCTTCTTCTGCTTCGTTGAGATGGTAATCCATCAGTTTGTGGAACACGCGCATCGTAGGATGGCGTTGCAACTGACGAGTGATATAAACCTGAGCTGTCTCAGCACCCTCACGCGCTTCAAGAATATCAGCCAGCATCAGTTCGGCGGCGGCGCCAGTATTCTCCTCAACGGCCCGACGCAAAAACTCCACCCACTCATCGTTTTTCCCCAGATGCTGGTAGCAGCTTTGCAGCATTTCCAGCGTTTCACTGACCAGTTCTTTATCCTGGGAAATCACCCGCTGTAGGCTTTCAACTGCCTTTGCGTAATCACCTTTCTCCATATACACGCGCCCCATCATGATGGATACCCGCGCACTGTTTTTATCTGCCGCTGCGCCTTTTTTCAACAGCGTCATGGCGCGATCCATATCGTCGCTACCCATTTGCTGTAGGGCCAGTTCGCAATAGAAGTGGGCTATCTCATTACGCTGCTTGTCTTTGCCAAGCTTCACCAGACGCTCCGCGACATCAATGGCTTTTTGCCATTCGCTGGTGGCCTGATAAATTTGCAACAGCTGCTGTAATGCGCCGACGCGAAAATCAGTTTCATCGGTCAGCTGATTGAACATGTCTTCAGCGCGGTCATACAAACCCGCGGCCATGTAGTCGCGTCCCAGTTGTTGCACGGCCAGTAAACGCTGCTCGTAGGTCAGCGAGGCACTTTCCATTAGCGTTTGATGGATGCGGATTGCGCGATCGACTTCACCGCGAGAGCGAAACAGGTTTCCGAGGGTGAGATGAGCCTCAACGGTGCCTGTGTCCTCTTTTAGCATATCAAGGAACAGATCCACCGCTTTGTCTTGTTGGTTGCTCAGGAGGAAGTTAACCCCGGCGACATAGTCACGGGAAAGACGGTTAGCTTCATCCTGCTTGTTTTGTTGCGCACTTCTGCGACCCATATACCACCCATAGGCAGCGGCTACAGGTAAAAGCAGAAACAACAACTCCAACATAAATAATTATTCCTTCACAACCGACGAATCGGCAGAAACCGCAACGTCGGTCGCAGGCGCAAGCTGGTTTTCCAGTCGTTTGATTTTACGTTCGGCGCGCGCAAGAGACACACGAACCTTCAGCCAGAAAAGGCCGCAAATTAACCAACCAATCGCAAAACCTGCGGCAAACAATACAGCAAGCAGCGTAGAGATACGATACTCACCCTGAGCCAGCAGGTAATTAAACGTAACCTGTTGATCGTTTTGCGCGCCTAATGTCACCGAAATAACAAAAATCGCCAACACCAGTAAGAAAATGAGTAAATATTTCACATTACTTCCCGTTATGTGGTTTGAGCGAATAAATCGTGTCCAACTTACCGCGTTGAGCCCTTTAAATTACCATTTTCACAACGAGTGCGAAACGGAAAAGCGCTTTCCACTTTCTGATTTAAGGGCAAAATTTGAAAAATCAATCATCGCTAGCTTTCTTGTTCTCGCTGCGCAATTTCTTTTTTCTCCTGTACTGGCGGTGTTAATGGCCCGCATACCCGCTGCGCAAGCCACGTCGCCAACGTCACCAGCAGCCACGAAATCAGCGTTGCCACCACCAAATCACGGGGCCAGTGCATGCCTAACAGCAAGCGGCTACCCATAACGCCGGTGGCCCAGGTCAGCAAAAAAACAATTGTCAGCGTACGTCTGCGCGGCCATAACAATCCTACTGCCAGTAAAGCCCAACTGGCGGCAAACATCGTATGCCCGGATGGAAAAGCGAACCCCGTTTCTTTTTGCCAGTGCTTGCGTAAAAACGTTGGAATATCCTGCTGTTCTGCCAATTGTTCTTTGACTAAGTGCCCACGATCTTTACGTTTTAAAGTGTAGAACTCATCAACCGGAATATGGTGCGTTTTTTCCAGCCACATGACAAAAGGTCGCGGCTCTTGCACCCTGTCTTTGACCCAGGACTTCACGCCCTGCCCGACTAAAATCGCTGCCGCCAGAATAGCAAACAACATCACTGCGGCTTTCAGACGAAAGCGCAGGCACCACAGAAACCATGCGCAGAGAACAACATGAGTGATAATTCCCCACGGCTGCGTCACGGTTTCCGTTACCCAGTACAAGGACTTTAACCACCAGACATTGTGTCCCGGCTGCCAGCTCCAGCCAGATACCCATACGGCAACCGGCATGATAAGTAGTAGTCCAGCCCCAACTGCGGTGCGCTTTGCAATAGAAAGCATTGCCTCTCCTTTCGTCGATAAGTCTCACAATCATAACTGAAAATTACGCATGCCGGGAAAATTGACAATTTTGTGCCATTCCAAAAGCGAATCCTTGGTCGCGATTAGGTGAACGTCGTTGCCTTATGGCAAAATAGTGTAATACAGAACAGAAGCCGACAGGCGAAGGCACGACGAGTGCCAGCATAATCTGGAGAATTACATGCAGCTTAAACGTGTGGCAGAAGCCAAACTGCCAACCCCCTGGGGTGATTTCCTGATGGTGGGATTTGAAGAACTGGCAACCGGACACGATCATGTCGCATTGGTTTTTGGCGATATTACAGGCCAAACGCCTGTCCTGGCGCGCGTCCACTCGGAATGTCTGACTGGCGATGCGCTGTTTAGCCTGCGTTGCGATTGCGGTTTCCAGCTCGAAGCGGCCCTCACCCATATTGCTGAAGAAGGGCGAGGGATACTGCTTTATCACCGTCAGGAAGGACGTAACATCGGCCTGCTCAACAAAATCCGCGCTTACGCGTTGCAGGACCAGGGTTATGATACCGTTGAAGCTAATCATCAATTGGGATTTGCGGCAGACGAGCGCGATTTCACGCTGTGTGCGGATATGTTCAAGCTGCTGGGTGTGGATGAAGTTCGTTTGCTGACCAATAATCCGAAGAAAGTAGAAATCCTGACCGAAGCAGGAATCAATATTGTTGAACGTGTGCCGTTGATTGTGGGCCGTAACCCAAACAATGAACATTACCTGGACACCAAAGCCGCCAAGATGGGACATTTGCTGAGCAAATAAGCATTGCCAGCACTGGTAAAAAAGCCTGCTCTCGCAGGCTTTTTGCATTTTAATTCAACATATTACGAATCACGTAATGCAGAATACCATCGTTTTGATAGTACGTTAGCTCCGTTGCGGTATCAATACGACAGCGGCATAGTATCACCTCTTTACGCCCATCCGGGCGTACCATACTCACCGGGACTGTCGCCCCCGGCTTAATGTTTTGTAAGTCCGTGATATCGATCGCTTCCTCACCGGTTAATCCCAGCGTTTTACGCGTGACGCCCTGCGGGAATTCCAGCGGTAAAATCCCCATACCAATCAGGTTAGAGCGGTGAATACGCTCAAAAGACTCAGCGATAACTACGCGAACCCCTAGCAAGCGCGGGCCTTTCGCCGCCCAGTCGCGGCTGGAACCGGAGCCATACTCTTTCCCGGCAATAACCGCCAGAGGTACGTTCTCCTGCTGATATTGCATGGCCGCATCATAGATAGCCACCACTTCAGTTCCCGGCAAATGACGCGTCATGCCGCCTTCCACGCCGGGCACCATCTCATTGCGAATACGAATATTGGCAAAGGTACCACGCATCATCACTTCATGATTCCCGCGTCGTGAACCGTAGGAGTTAAAATCTTTACGTTCAACGCCGTGACTTTGCAGATAACGCCCCGCCGGGCTGTCTGGTTTAATACTGCCGGCAGGAGAAATGTGGTCGGTGGTGACGGAATCCCCGAGCATTGCCAGAATACGCGCGCCGTGAATGTCCTGAACCGGGTCTGGCGTAGCCTGCATACCATCGAAGAATGGCGACAAGCGGATATAGGTCGAGTCAGACTGCCAGCCATAGGTATCAGCCCGATCAACCTGGATTGCTTTCCATTCTGGCGTGCCTTCAAACACTTCAGCATACTCTTTATGGAACATGGCGGTAGAGACCTGCTCTACGGCACGGGCTATTTCCTGGGCTGTCGGCCAGATATCTTTCAGGTAAACGGGATCGCCTTTTCTGTCATGGCCTAACGGATCTTTCGTCAGGTTGATATTCATATTTCCCGCCAGCGCGTAAGCCACCACCAGCGGCGGAGACGCCAACCAGTTAGTTTTCACCAGCGGATGGATACGACCTTCGAAGTTACGGTTGCCGGAAAGTACCGCCCCTACCGTCAGATCGCCTTTTTTGATGGCGGTCTCGATAGGATCGGGTAAAGGCCCAGAGTTACCTATACAGGTGGTACAGCCATAACCTACAAGATTGAATCCCAGCTCATCAAGGTACGGTGTGAACCCGGCCTGTGCCAGATAATCAGAGACCACCTTCGATCCAGGCGCCAGCGAGGCTTTTACCCACGGCTGACGTTTCAGACCCAGCGTCACTGCTTTTTTCGCCAGTAGCCCCGCCGCCATCAGTACGCTTGGGTTGGAGGTGTTGGTACAGGAAGTGATAGCGGCTATCACCACCGCACCGTCCGGCAGCTTATACTGCTGGCCGCTCATGGTGTAGTCCACGGGCTGACGGTCTTTCAGCGAGCTATTCACCTCAAGTTCATTACTGGCCGAAAAAGCTTTCGGTACATCAGCCAGCGCCACCCGATCCTGCGGGCGCTTTGGTCCGGCAAGACTTGCCTCCACGCTGCCCATATCCAGCTCCAGCGAACTGGTAAATACGGGTTCATCGCCGGCGTTACGCCACATGCCCTGCGCTTTGGCGTAAGCGCTGACCAGCTCAACCTGCTCCTCACTTCGCCCACTCAGACGCATGTATTCGAGGGTGATGTCATCGATCGGGAAGAAACCGCAGGTTGCGCCGTATTCCGGCGACATATTCGCAATGGTTGCCCGGTCGGCCAGCGGTAAGGTGTCCAGCCCATCACCGTAGAATTCAACAAATTTACCGACCACGCCGTGCTTACGCAGCATCTGGGTGACGGTCAGAACCAGGTCAGTCGCGGTGATACCTTCCCGCAGCTTGCCCACCAGTTTAAAGCCCACAACATCGGGGATAAGCATTGAGACGGGTTGACCCAGCATTGCCGCTTCGGCTTCAATGCCTCCAACGCCCCAGCCCAGTACACCGAGACCATTAATCATCGTCGTATGAGAATCGGTACCGACCAGCGTATCGGGATAAGCCACCCACTCACCGTCCTGTAACTCGCTCCAGACGGCTTTGCCCAGGTATTCAAGGTTAACCTGATGGCAAATCCCCGTCCCCGGCGGCACAACGCTGAAGCGACTAAATGCCTGCTGTCCCCATTTCAGGAACACATAACGCTCATGGTTACGTTCCATTTCCAGACGAACGTTTTCTTCGAAAGCATCATCATCACCGAAACGATCCACCGTTACCGAGTGGTCAATGACCAGATCCACTGGCGAAAGCGGATTCACTTTTGCCGTATCCCCACCCAGACGTTTCACCGCTTCGCGCATGGCGGCCAGATCGACCACCGCCGGCACGCCGGTAAAATCCTGCATCAAAACGCGAGCAGGTCGATAGGCAATTTCACGATCGGCATGGGCGGTTTTCAGCCAATGCGCGAGCGCATGAATATCTTCTTCAGTAACAGAATTTCCGTCCTGCCAACGAAGCAGGTTTTCCAGCAAAACTTTTAGCGACTTAGGTAGGCGGGTGATATCACCCAGTGATTTCGCGGCCAGCGGCAGACTGTAGTAACGGTAGGTTTTATCTTTAACCTGCAATGTGTCCTTACTGGCTTCTCGTAGGGTCGACGACATAGCTCCTCCTTAAATGACAGGGTTGGATCCCCTGATTTTCTTCAGGGTTAGTATTAAAGATAACACAAACAAAATGTAACGCTTTGATAACAACTCAAATTGATAAAAGTGGCAGGTGAAGTCAATGGCGAGAGAAAGGTTAAAGCAATGAAAATTTAAACGGTGAATGTGTAACAGACAACGGCCACTCGATAATACGCGGATTAACGTGGCTCAGGGCGCTTGTTCGGAATTAATTAGTAGAGATACGAGACGGTGGGCTAATAATAGTAATAAAAAACATATCAATTATTGTTTCTGTTCATCATCATCAGCAAACAGATCGATAAAGGCCCGCTGTTCAGGAGAGAGTTTCCAGGTCACAGGAATATTCGGCTTATTCTCTGCGTCGCGTTGACTCTCATGTTCACGAGAGTCAGGAGATGGCGTTGCGGTGGAGCGTTGTTCCGGTGTGGACATCACCTACTCCCACACATTCCAGGCCACGAGCGCGACGATGATCCAGAATATCGCAGAGCCAAGAAACACAGCGAACCAGGCTTTACGTTTCATTGCGGGATCCCGGCGTGCTGGCTGGTTTCCTGAAGGCATCGCTAACCTCATACTATCGAAATCACTTATCATTTAGGCACCAAACAATTGGTACAATTAATCATCAGATAGGAGGAATCCTAATAAAAAAGGTGAAAAAAAGCCAGATAATTTTCGTGCTCGACCTGATAAATAAATTAATAGTTTGATCGGTTATAAATATTTGTGAAGGATTTTTGGCGCGCTTAGTAATTTGAAACTACTTTAGTGAGACTTCACCATAAACAATATACGGTTAATATAGAGATGAAAAATAATGAATAGTTCAGATTCTGTCGTCGGTATCGATTTATGTTTAAGGATACCGACGAGGTTACAGTCGTTATTATTTCTCAGGTAATTTAATATCTTTAAACATGGCTTCAATATCGTCGTTGGAACGCAGCGCCACCGCCGTATCCACCACATCACGCGTCAGATGCGGTGCGAAACGTTGAATAAAATCATACATGTAACTGCGTAAAAAGGTGCTGCGACGAAAACCAATTTTGGTGGTGCTATGGCTGAAAATGTCATGCGCATCAACGCGAACCAGGTCAGGGTCGGACACAGGATCAACCGCCATACTGGCAATGACCCCCACGCCGAGACCCAAACGGACATAGGTCTTGATGACATCGGCATCGGTCGCGGTAAAAACAATGCGCGGCTCCAGTCCGGCACGATTGAACGCGGTGTCCAGCTCCGAACGCCCGGTAAATCCAAAGGTGTAGGTCACCAGTGGATACTGCGCCAGTTCCTCAATAGATACGGAAGATTTGCCCGCCAACGGATGGTCCGGCGTAACGACAATCGAACGGTTCCAGTGGTAGCAAGGCAGCATCACCAGGTCGTCATACAGGTGCAAAGCTTCCGTCGCGATAGCAAAATCTGCATTCCCTTTCGAGACGGCTTCGGCGATTTGCGTCGGCGATCCTTGATGCATATGCAATGAGACGCGAGGATAACGTTCAATAAAGCCTTTAATCACGTTTGGTAGCGCGTAACGCGCCTGAGTGTGGGTAGTAGCGATATACAATGAGCCTTTGTCCGGCCAGGTATGTTCGCCAGCTACGGACTTAATGGCCTCGACCTTGGACAAAACTTCGCGCGCAATACGAATAACTTCCTGTCCCGCTGGCGTAACCTGGGTCAGGTGCTTACCGCTACGGGCAAAAATCTGGATGCCAAGCTCATCTTCCAGCATGCGAACTTGCTTACTGATACCTGGCTGGGAGGTATAAAGCCCTTCCGCGGTTGAGGAGACATTAAGGTTGTGGTTCACCACCTCAACAATGTAGCGAAGCTGCTGTAATTTCATGTTAAGCCATCCCGATTTGCGCCATCAAATCATCGTTTCAGAGCAGGCTCGTTGGCGCTGCTAATACGATTTAATAATAAAAAGTGTGTTAACTATAACCACTATATCATTTCTATGTGAGCTGTATAGTGATGAAAAAAAATAATACGCCAGAAACAAAAAGGGCCGCTTACGCGACCCTTTGAGGAGAAATTCAGCCAGAATGCTGTTATTTCTTCCCTTCTACCCATTTGCCATCAACGAAGAACGCGGACCAGCCGGTAGCCTTACCGTCTTTCTCAGCGGCAACATATTGCTGCTTAGTTTTACGGCTGAAACGAACCATGGACTTGTTGCCGTCTGGATCGGTCTGCGGCGCATCTGCCAGATAGCGCAGTTTTTCCGGCAGACGATCGCGGAAACGGTACAACTCTTCCACTAACGGCGCACGGGTCTCACGTGATTTCGGGAACGTATTTGCCGCCAGGAAGATACCCGCAGCACCATCACGTAACACGAAATACGCGTCAGATTTTTCACACGGCAGTTCTGGCAACGGAACCGGATCCTCTTTCGGCGGAGCGACTTCACCGTTACGCAGGATCTTACGGGTATTTTTGCACTCGTCGTTGGTACACGCCATGTACTTACCGAAACGTCCCATTTTCAGGTGCATTTCAGAGCCACATTTCTCGCACTCAACGATAGGACCGTCATAACCCTTGATACGGAATTCACCCTCTTCGATCTCATAGCCGTCGCAGGTAGGGTTATTACCACATACATGCAGCTTGCGCTTAGGATCGATAAGGTAGCTGTCCATCGCCGTGCCGCACTTCTGGCAGCGTCGTTTGGCGCGCAGCGCGTTCGTTTCCGCATCGTCGCCTTCCAGCACGTTCAGCACTTCGTTTTCCGGCACCAGGTTAATGGTGGTTTTGCAACGCTCTTTTGGGGAAAGCGCGTAGCCGGAACAACCAAGGAAAACGCCGGTACTGGCGGTACGAATACCCATCTTGCGTCCGCAGGTTGGGCAATCAATACTGGTCAGCACCATCTGGTTCGGACGCATACCGCCTTCTTCAGGGTCTTTCTCAGCTTTATCCAGTTGCTGAGTAAAATCAGTGAAGAAGTTGTCGAGTACGCCCTTCCATTCGGCTTCGTGATTTGCCACCTGGTCGAGACTGTCTTCCATCTGCGCGGTAAAATCGTAGTTCATCAGTTCGCGGAAGTTTTCTTCCAGACGATCGGTGACGATTTCACCCATTTTTTCAGCATAGAAACGACGGTTCTCAACGCGAACATAACCGCGATCCTGAATCGTAGAGATGATCGACGCATACGTGGATGGGCGACCAATGCCACGTTTTTCCAGCTCTTTAACCAGCGAAGCTTCGCTGAAGCGCGCAGGCGGTTTGGTAAAGTGTTGCGCTGGCGTCAGTTCGATAAGCGTCAACGTATCGCCTTTATCTACCGCCGGTAAAATGCGATCTTCATCGCCCTTACGCAGCGCAGGCATTACTTTGGTCCAGCCATCGAAGCGCAGAATACGGCCACGCGCCTTCAGACGGAAATCACCCGCGCCCACGGTCAGCGTGGTGGAGTCATATTTGGCTGGCGTCATCTGACAGGCAACAAACTGGCGCCAGATCAGCTGATACAGTTTCTGCGCATCGGCTTCCATATCTTTCAGCGATTCCGCCTGTACGGCGACATCAGAAGGACGGATAGCTTCGTGCGCTTCCTGCGAATTTTCTTTGCTGGCGTACTGGTTCGCGCTCTCCGGCAGATACTTGTTGCCAAAATTATCGCCGATGTACTCGCGAACCATGTTCACCGCATCCTGGCTCAGGTTGGTTGAGTCAGTACGCATATACGTGATGTAGCCCGCTTCATACAAGCGCTGCGCCATCATCATTGTTTTCTTCACGCCGAAGCCCAGACGCGTGCTGGCAGCCTGCTGTAGCGTGGAGGTGATGAACGGCGCGCCCGGCTTGCTGCTGGTCGGCTTATCTTCACGTTCCAGGACGCTGTAGCGCGCTTTTTCCAACAAGCTAACGGCGGCAAGCGTTTGTTCCCGGTTGACCGGGCGGAACGGTTTGTCATTCTGATGCGTTACCTGAAGCGGTAACGCGTCGCCGCCTGGCGTAGTCGTGCTGGCATCAATCTCCCAGAACTCTTCTGGAACGAATGCTTTGATTTCGCGTTCACGCTCAACCACCAGACGCACAGCAACCGACTGTACGCGGCCAGCGGAAAGACCGCGCGCAATTTTTTTCCACAGCAACGGCGACACCATATAGCCCACAACACGGTCCATAAAGCGGCGCGCCTGTTGCGCATTCACACGGTCGATATTCAGTTCGCCCGGTTTTTCAAACGCCTGACGAATAGCGTTTTTGGTAATTTCGTTAAACACCACGCGGCTGTAACGGGTGTCATCGCCGCCGATCACTTCCCGCAGGTGCCACGCAATGGCTTCCCCTTCGCGGTCAAGGTCGGTTGCGAGATAGATGTGGTCTGCTTTTTCAGCCAGTTGCTTCAGTTCAGAAACAACTTTTTCTTTACCGGGCAGCACTTCATAGCGCGCGTCCCAGTTGTGCCACGGGTCAACACCCATACGGTTGACGAGAGCGCCACGTTCATCCTTTTTGGGCTTTTTAGCCGTTTTGGTGGAGGTTGAGTCGGCGCTCTTTTTAGTTGCTGAGCCACTGGTCGGCAAATCACGGATATGACCGACGCTGGATTTCACCACGTAGTCATTACCCAGATACTTGTTGATCGTTTTGGCTTTTGCCGGGGACTCAACGATGACAAGAGCTTTACCCATATTCACCTTTACCTAATTTGATTCTTCCAGAATGCGTCGCACGTTGATTCACCTTCCACTGGCGACGAGACATCGATATGGTCTCTGCGTCGGCGGATATCAACCCCTTAAACTGATTCGCGCTTGTAATGTAACTCTCATGTTACTGAGTTAACAGGCTTTTTTGCTCACAAACGCTATAGCACGACGGAGTATTGGTCGAATGTCAAGCAAATCTGTTGCCAGATTGACGAAAGCGTCACACTGTACCTGATAAAATGCGTTACGCAACTTTATTAGCATGCAAAAACAAATCTCGCCAGTTGCAATCCCCTCCTAAAGCCTTCATTTAAGTCAGGGAATATTTGCCCACAAGCCGGGCTCGGCGTAGACTAATGTCCTTGTTTAAGGAGTAAATAATGCAAAAAGACACTCAACCCATCGATCGCGAAACACTGCTGATTGAAGCCAACAAAATCATTCGTGAGCATGAGGACACGCTGGCGGGGATTGTCGCCACCGGCGTTACGCAGCGAAATGGCGTGCTGGTTTTCAGCGGAGATTACTTTTTAGACGAGCAAGGGCTACCAACGGCCAAAAGTACGGCGGTGTTTAATATGTTTAAACACCTGGCGCATGTACTTTCTGAAAAGTATCACTTGATCGATTAACGCGAGAAATGATTTGCCGGATGACGATGTTCGCGCCATCCGGCAATGTCAATTTACATCAGCGGCTTTTGACCCCGCTGCCACCAGCGCAGCAGTAAACGATCGGCGCTCTCGGCCGCACTGCCGGTAAAACGGTCCATCAGTTTTTTACGCTGCAGATAACGTACGTTAAACACTTCGCGACCTTCCATCAGGCTGAGAATCACCTCATCGCTGGTATTAATCTCATCCACCAGCCCGTTTGCCAGCGCCTGTTGCCCAAACCAGTGCTCCCCGGTGGCTACCTGCTCAATGTCCAGAGTCGGACGCATGCGCTGCACAAAATCTTTAAACAGATGATGCGTTTCGTTCAGGTCTTCGCGGAATTTCTGCCGCCCTTCTTCCGTGTTCTCGCCAAGCAGCGTCAGCGTACGCTTATACTGTCCGGCCGTGTGCAGTTCGATATCAATGTCTTTCCCTTTCAGGAAGCGGTTAAAGTTCGGGATCTGTGCCACGACGCCAATAGAGCCGACGATGGCAAACGGCGCAGAGACAATTTTATCCGCCACGCAGGCCATCATATATCCGCCGCTCGCAGCGACTTTATCCACCGTGACGGTCAGTGGGATCTGCTTATCGCGCAGGCGTTGTAACTGCGACGCGGCCAGGCCATAGCCGTGTACCACACCGCCCGGGCTTTCCAGACGAACCACTACCTGATCCTGAGGTTTAACGACCGCCAGCACCGCCGTCACCTCTTCGCGTAATGCGCTAACCTCATGGGCATCCATACTGCCTTTAAAATCAAGTACCCATACACGCGGTTTATCAGATGACGTGCTGTCTCCCTGTTTTGCTTTAGCTTTGGCAGCCTTAGCCTCTTGCTTATGTTTCTTTTTCTGCGCCTTATGCCAGAACTTTTGTTGATGCCCATCCAATAGGGCCAGCGACAGGTCTTCTTTCATCTCTTTATATTGATCGCTGAGATTAATAACCCGCAATTCCCCACGCTGACGTTTGCGTTGTGTCGCGTTGACGATCAGCATAACTATCACCGCAATAGCCACCACGACAGTGACAATTTTTGCCAAAAACAGCCCATATTCAGACAACAATTCCACGAGACCCACCTTGGTTAAACAACGCTACTTTCGCTCAGTGTACAACAGCCTTGTTAACCCGTCTTGTTTCATCCACCCCGCAAGGAATCAGCAAAAAGCATGACAAAGCGTTCATTTTGCGGTGTTATTGCCTTTGGCTGATTGAAAAAGAACAGGGTTTAAGGCATAAAGCCCAAAAGTTATCGCGAACGAGATGGCCAGGCGTCGCCGAGGAGTAGCCGTGCATTATCAACCTAAACAAGACCTTCTACAGGACCGTATTATTCTGGTCACCGGTGCCAGCGACGGCATCGGACGTGAGGCCGCACAAACTTATGCGCGTTACGGCGCGACCGTTATTCTGCTAGGGCGTAATGAAGAAAAGCTGCGTCAGGTTGCCCGCACCATTGCCGATGAAAACGGTACGCAACCACACTGGTTCACGCTGGATCTGCTCACCTGTACTTCTGATGAATGCCACCAGCTCGCACAGCGTATTGCCGCGCATTTCCCGCGTCTGGATGGCGTACTGCATAATGCCGGTCTACTCGGCGATATTTGTCCGATGAGTGAGCAAAACCCGCAGGTCTGGCAGGACGTGATGCAGGTAAACGTCAACGCCACCTTTATGCTGACCCAGGCATTGTTGCCGTTGTTGCTCAAATCCGATGCCGGATCGCTGGTCTTTACTTCTTCAAGCGTTGGCCGCCAGGGGCGCGCCAACTGGGGGGCGTATGCTACCTCCAAATTTGCTACCGAAGGAATGATGCAGGTTCTGGCAGATGAATATCAGAACCGTCACCTGCGCGTAAACTGTATCAATCCAGGCGGTACACGTACTGGTATGCGAGCCAGCGCGTTCCCGACGGAAGATCCGAACAAATTGAAAACCCCCGCCGATATTATGCCGCTCTACCTGTGGCTGATGGGCGATGACAGCCGCCGTAAAACCGGTATGACTTTCGATGCCCAACCGGGCCGTAAACCAGGAATTGCCCAATGAGTGAAGAACGCTATCAGCAGCGCCAGCAGCGCGTAAAAGACCGGGTTGACGCCCGTGTTGCCGCAGCGAAGGATGAGCGCGGGATTATTATTGTGTTCACCGGAAATGGTAAGGGTAAAACCACCGCTGCGTTTGGTACCGCCACGCGTGCGGTAGGCCACGGTAAAAAAGTCGGTGTGGTGCAATTTATTAAGGGTACGTGGCCAAACGGCGAACGAAACTTACTCGAACCCCACGGCGTAGAGTTTCAGGTTATGGCGACAGGATTTACCTGGGAAACGCAAAATCGCGAGTCCGACACCGCAGCCTGTATGGCCGTGTGGGAACACGGCAAGCGGATGCTGGCCGACGCTGAACTGGATATGGTGATACTGGACGAGCTGACCTATATGGTGGCATACGACTACCTGCCGCTTGAAGAGGTCATCAATGCCCTAAACGCGCGCCCTGCCCATCAAACGGTCATTATCACCGGTCGTGGATGCCATCGCGATATTCTGGAGTTAGCGGATACGGTCAGCGAACTGCGCCCGGTCAAGCACGCGTTTGAAGCGGGTGTGAAAGCCCAAATAGGAATAGATTATTGAGTGTAGGCCGGATAAGGATTTGCACCACATCCGGCTCCACGCTAACGCCTGATGGCGCTTTGCTTATCAGGCCTGGTCATGATTAACCGTTGTTGCTACGACCGCCCGGACGACGGCTGCTGCCGACCTGTGAATGGCGCTTCACCGCACGACGGATCTGATTCGCCTTCATACGGCGACGATCTTTCTCGACGGCAACTTTAGAGGTCGTTTCCGGCTTCAGTTCTACCAGCTCACGCAGATAGTTGGTCTGGGCAAGATCAAGCTCCGTCCAGCCGCCACGCGGCAGGCCTTTCGGCAGCGGGATATCACCGTAACGGACACGGATAAGACGACTTACCTGCACACCCACGGCTTCCCACAGGCGACGGACCTCACGGTTACGCCCTTCGGTCAACGTAACGTTGTACCACTGGTTGATCCCTTCACCACCGCTGAACTTGATCGTTTTAAATGCCGCAGGACCATCTTCCAGCTGCACGCCACGGCTCAGATCGCGCAGTTTTGCATCATCAACCTGACCAAACACACGTACCGCATATTCACGTTCAACTTCGCGGCTTGGGTGCATCAGACGGTTAGCCAGTTCACCATCGGTGGTAAAGAGCAGTAAACCACAGGTATTCACGTCCAGACGCCCTACGGCAATCCAGCGCGCATCGCGCAGTTTTGGCAGACGATCAAACACGGTTGGACGACCTTCCGGGTCGTTACGGGTACACAGTTCACCTTCGGGCTTGTAATAGGCCAAAACGCGGCAGATTTGCTCCGCAGACTCTTTAACCGAAATCAGATGACCGTCGATACGGATTTTCAGACCCGGAGTGACTTCAACGCGATCGCCGAGCGTGGCAATTTTGCCATCAACGCTCACGCGACCCGCGGCAATTATGGATTCAATTTCACGGCGAGAACCGTGGCCAGCGCGCGCCAGCACTTTTTGTAACTTTTCGCTCATAGAGCTTCCTTTAGATGTCGCCTTCACAGGCGTCGAACAGGAGAATCAACGGCGCCAGTCAGCGCCATTTTAAGGCCGCGTAGTATAGCGGTTCGCGTCCTTATAAGAAAGGTTTAACGTCGCCGACGCCTTCACGCAACACGACCGGAGAATCGTCGGTTAAATCGATGACCGTGGTCGGCTGCTGGCCGAGATATCCGCCGTGGATAATTAAATCCACCTGTTTCTCCAGGCGATCTTTAATTTCTTCCGGATCTGACTCGGTAAATTCGCTGCCCGGCAGCATCAGCGACGTAGAGAGCATCGGCTCGCCCAGCGCTTCCAGCAACGCCAGCGCAATGGGATTCGAGGGTACACGCAGGCCGATGGTCTTACGTTTTTCCTGCAACAGTCGACGTGGCACTTCTTTCGTCCCTTTCAGGATGAAGGTGTAGTTGCCCGGCGTGTTGTTTTTAATTAAACGAAAGGCCACGTTGTCGACAAACGAATAGGTCGACAGTTCAGACAAGTCACGGCACATCAGCGTAAAGTTGTGCCCGTCCGGCAGGTGACGAATGCGACAAATGCGCTCCATCGCGCCTTTATCTTCAATTTTGCAGCCCAACGCATAGCCGGAATCGGTTGGATAGACGATCACCCCACCTTTACGCACGATTTCAACGGCCTGATTGATCAGTCGCTGTTGTGGGTTTTCGGGATGAATATAAAAAAACTGGCTCATACTTTCCTCTCTGTGGTCTCGGGCTGTTCCCAGAGTTGCCAGACGCCTTCTACGCCTGCGGGCAACCAGAGTTTACGCCCCAGCTCAATCCATGGACAGGGTAGATGAAAATCAGACCCTTGCGATGCCCACAGTTGATGCGAACGCGCAAGCGTCGCCAGATGGGTGCGTTCATTGGGAGACTGCTGGCACTGTGCCACTTCCATCGCGTCGCCGCGATGTTCAGCAAAATGCGCAACCAGTCTTTTCAGCCACTTAGCGCTAAGATCGTACCGCCCAGGATGAGCCAGAACTGCCTTACCGCCAGAATGATGAATGACATCAATAGCTTGTTCTATTGTACACCACTGTGGCGGAACGTAACCGGTTTTCCCACGGGCAAGATATTTTTTAAAGACATCCGCCATGGTTGTGGCTTTTCCGCATTCCACCAGAAAACGCGCAAAATGGCCCCGGGTAACCGCCCCGCCATCAGCAAGACGTAACGCCCCTTCCCACGCCCCGGGAATATGCGCTTTATCGAGCCGTTCGGCAATCAGGCGTGCGCGCTGCTGACGACGTTCCGTTTGTTGCGCCAGAAAATCGCGCATCATTGGATGGGCGGTATCAATGTTCAGACCCACTATATGGATCTCATGATTTTCCCAGACCGTTGATATTTCGACGCCGGGGATCAAATTTAACGCTAAACCCGAACGTGAAATTTCTTCTCTTGCCGCCGCAATACCCGCCGTGGTGTCATGATCGGTGATCGCCAGTGTACCGACTCGCATCTCTACCGCACGGTGTACTAAGGCTTCTGGCGTTAATCGTCCATCGGAGGCTGTAGTATGACTGTGCAGGTCATAAATCACTGCGTAATTCGTGTCGCTCAAGGCGGCTCCCGTTTCAATAAATGTCTTAACACGCTCATCATAGCGGTTTCGACAAATATACTGAAATCAGGTGTTGACTTTATTCCATCGAACTAGTTAACTAGTACGCAAGTTCACATGAAGAAGGTATCTGAGATGAAAGCAACATTTTTTCTGCACGGTTGGTGGCGCACTTCCTGATTTCGGGCAGTGTCTTACGTCTGCAATATGCAACCAGATACCCGGCCCGCCAAATGAGCGGGCTTTTTTTTGAACAAAATTAATGAGAATAACGATGCAAACTCAAAAACCGACACTCGAACTGCTAGCCTGCGATGCCGCCTACCGTGAAAATCCAACGGCGCTGTTTCACCAGGTGTGTGGCGCACGCCCGGCCACGCTGCTGCTGGAATCTGCCGATATCGACAGCAAAGACGATCTGAAAAGCCTGCTGCTGGTCGACAGCGCATTACGCATTACCGCCCTCGGTGACGCTGTCACTATTCAGGCATTATCCGCAAACGGCGCATCGCTGCTGCCCCTGCTGGATGCCGCTCTGCCAGCTGGCGTTGAGAACGAACAACAACCAAATGGCCGTCATCTGCGATTCCCTGCCGTCAGCCCGCTGCTTGATGAAGACGCTCGCTTATGCTCCCTTTCCGTATTTGATGCTTTCCGTTTATTGCAGGAGCTGGTTAATGTTCCTGCGCAAGAACGTGAAGCCATGTTCTTTGGCGGTCTGTTTTCCTACGACCTGGTTGCCGGTTTTGAAGAGTTACCACAACTTGAAGCGGGCAACCGTTGCCCTGACTACTGCTTCTATCTGGCTGAAACGCTGATGGTGATCGACCACCAGAAGAAAAGTACCCGCATTCAGGCCAGCGTATTTACCCCTGACGATGTAGAAAAACAGCGACTCAACGCCCGACTGGCGCAGTTGAGCCAGCAGCTTACCGAGCCTGCGCCGCCGCTGCCCGTCACTGAAGTCCCGCAGATGCGCTGTGAATGCAATCAGAGCGATGAAGAATTTGGCGCCGTGGTGCGTGGGATGCAAAAAGCCATTCGCGCGGGCGAAATTTTCCAGGTTGTTCCGTCCCGCCGTTTCTCGCTGCCCTGCCCGTCACCGCTGGCAGCCTACTATGTCCTGAAGAAAAGTAACCCCAGCCCGTACATGTTTTTCATGCAGGACAACGATTTCACGCTGTTTGGCGCCTCCCCGGAAAGCTCACTGAAATACGATGCCACCAGTCGCCAGATTGAAATCTACCCGATTGCCGGAACCCGCCCACGCGGTCGTCGTGCAGACGGTTCGCTTGACCGCGATCTCGACAGCCGTATTGAGCTGGAGATGCGTACAGACCATAAAGAGCTTTCCGAGCACCTGATGCTGGTTGACCTTGCGCGTAACGACCTGGCGCGCATTTGTACGCCGGGCAGCCGCTACGTTGCTGATCTGACCAAAGTGGATCGGTACTCCTTCGTGATGCACCTGGTTTCCCGGGTAGTAGGCGAGCTGCGTAGCGATCTGGATGTGCTGCATGCTTACCGTGCCTGCATGAACATGGGCACGCTTAGCGGCGCGCCGAAGGTTCGCGCCATGCAGCTTATCGCCGAAGCCGAAGGTCGCCGCCGCGGCAGCTATGGCGGCGCGGTAGGTTACTTCACGGCCCATGGCGATCTGGACACCTGTATTGTGATTCGTTCTGCTCTCGTGGAAGACGGTATTGCCACCGTGCAGGCCGGCGCCGGGATTGTGCTGGATTCTGTTCCACAGTCTGAAGCCGATGAGACCCGTAATAAAGCACGAGCGGTTCTGCGTGCTATCGCCACCGCGCACCACGCACAGGAGACTTTCTAATGGCTGACATTCTGCTGCTCGATAATATCGACTCTTTTACTTATAACCTGGCAGATCAGCTGCGCACTAACGGTCACAACGTGGTGATTTACCGCAACCATATTCCGGCCCAGACGTTAATTGACCGCTTAGCAACCATGAAAAACCCGGTGCTGATGCTCTCTCCGGGTCCTGGTGCGCCAAGCGAAGCCGGCTGCATGCCGGAGCTGTTAACCCGCCTGCGCGGCAAACTGCCAATTATCGGCATTTGTCTGGGGCATCAGGCGATTGTTGAAGCCTATGGTGGTTATGTCGGTCAGGCTGGCGAAATCCTGCACGGCAAAGCGTCCAGCATTGAACACGACGGCCAGGCAATGTTCGCCGGTCTGGCAAATCCGCTGCCGGTGGCGCGCTACCATTCGCTGGTTGGCAGTAATGTGCCCGCCGGATTGACCATCAACGCCCACTTTAACGGCATGGTGATGGCGGTGCGTCACGACACCGATCGCGTCTGCGGCTTCCAGTTCCATCCGGAATCCATTCTGACTACCCAGGGCGCGCGTCTGCTGGAGCAAACGCTGGCCTGGGCGCAACAGAAGCTCGAACAGACCAATACGCTGCAACCCATTCTGGAGAAACTGTATCAGGCTCAGACGTTGTCTCAGCAGGAAAGCCACCAGCTGTTTTCTGCTGTGGTACGCGGTGAACTGAAGCCGGAACAACTGGCTGCAGCACTGGTGAGCATGAAAATCCGTGGTGAACACCCGAATGAAATTGCCGGTGCGGCAACCGCGCTACTGGAAAACGCCGCTCCGTTCCCGCGTCCTGATTATCTGTTTGCCGATATTGTCGGTACCGGCGGCGACGGCAGCAACAGTATCAATATTTCTACCGCCAGCGCGTTTGTTGCGGCGGCTTGCGGATTGAAAGTCGCCAAACACGGCAACCGTAGCGTATCCAGCAAATCGGGTTCTTCGGATCTGTTAGCGGCATTTGGTATCAATCTGGATATGAACGCCGATAAATCCCGTCAGGCGCTTGACGACCTCGGGGTGTGCTTCCTGTTTGCGCCGAAATATCACACCGGATTTCGCCATGCCATGCCGGTACGCCAACAGTTGAAAACCCGCACGCTCTTTAACGTGCTCGGCCCACTGATTAACCCGGCGCATCCGCCGCTGGCGCTGATCGGCGTATACAGCCCGGAACTGGTGCTGCCGATTGCCGAAACGCTGCGCGTATTGGGATATC
The DNA here is from genome assembly GCA_020099315.1 of Citrobacter europaeus. Classification (NCBI taxonomy): domain Bacteria; kingdom Pseudomonadati; phylum Pseudomonadota; class Gammaproteobacteria; order Enterobacterales; family Enterobacteriaceae; genus Citrobacter; species Citrobacter europaeus. The sequence continues at coordinate 2,168,862 of CP083650.1, read as the reverse complement.
AGCGGGCAGCCGTAGTGCACAGTGGCGGCATGGATGAGGTTTCATTGCATGCGCCGACCATTGTGGCAGAGCTGCACGATGGCGAAATCAAGAGTTATCAACTGACGGCAGAAGACTTTGGCCTGACGCCGTACCATCAGGAACAGCTGGCGGGCGGCACGCCGGAAGAAAACCGTGACATTCTTAGTCGCTTGTTACAAGGTAAAGGTGAAGCCGCTCATGAAGCTGCTGTTGCCGCAAATGTCGCCATGTTAATGCGCCTGCACGGTGAAGAAGATTTAAAAGCCAATGCGCAAACCGTGATTAATGTACTGCGCAGCGGTGCGGCCTATGACCGCGTCACTGCACTGGCAGCAAGAGGGTAAATGATGCAAACCGTTTTAGCGAAAATTGTCGCAGACAAGGCGATTTGGGTAGAAGCCCGCAAACAGCAACAACCGCTGGCCAGCTTTCAGAATGATGTTCAACCCAGCTCTCGCGATTTCTACGATGCGCTGCAGGGTGCGCGCACCGCCTTTATTCTGGAGTGCAAAAAAGCGTCTCCGTCAAAAGGCGTGATCCGCGATGACTTTGACCCGGCACAGATTGCGGGGATATATAAACATTATGCTTCCGCAATTTCCGTCCTGACCGATGAGAAATATTTCCAGGGGAGCTTTGATTTCCTGCCCATCGTCAGCCGGATCGCACCGCAGCCGATTCTGTGTAAGGATTTTATTATCGATCCATACCAGATTTACCTGGCACGTTTCTACCAGGCGGATGCCTGTCTGCTGATGCTGTCGGTGCTTGATGATGAGCAATACCGTCAACTCGCCGCCGTCGCCCATAGCCTGAAAATGGGCGTACTGACCGAAGTCAGTAACGAAGAAGAGCTGGAGCGTGCTATCGCTCTGGGCGCCAAAGTCGTTGGTATCAATAACCGTGATTTACGCGATCTGTCGATTGACCTGAATCGCACCCGCCAGTTGGCGCCGCGACTGGGTCATGGCGTAACCGTCATCAGCGAGTCCGGCATCAATACCTATGGTCAGGTGCGCGAGCTCAGCCACTTCGCCAACGGTTTTCTGATTGGCTCCGCGCTGATGTCGCACGATGATCTGCATGCCGCCGTACGTCGCGTACTCCTTGGCGAGAATAAAGTCTGCGGTTTAACCCGGGCTCAGGATGCAAACGCGGCATACGAAGCGGGCGCCATTTACGGTGGCTTGATTTTTGTGCCCACATCGCCGCGCGCGATCGGCGTTGAACAGGCGCGAGAGGTCATGACCGGCGCGCCGCTGCAATACGTCGGGGTGTTTCGCAACACAGAGATTAGCGACGTGCGTGAAATAGCGGCTGCTTTGGGACTCACTGCCGTGCAACTGCATGGTAGTGAAGACCAGATCTATATTGATGCACTACGCGATGCGCTACCCGCGCAGGTACAAATCTGGAAGGCGCTGAGCGTCAGCGAGACCTTGCCAGCCCGTGATTATCAGCATGTCGATAAATACGTATTCGACAATGGTCAGGGCGGCAGCGGTCAACGCTTCGACTGGTCACTTTTAGGCGGACAATCGCTGGATAACGTTTTACTGGCTGGCGGACTCGGCGCAGATAACTGCGTTGACGCGGCAAAAGCCGGCTGTGCCGGTCTCGATTTCAATTCTGGCGTAGAGTCACAGCCGGGCATCAAGGATGCACGTCTTTTGGCTTCGGTCTTTCAGACGCTGCGCGCATATTAAGGAAAAGGACATGACAACATTACTCAATCCATATTTTGGTGAATTTGGCGGTATGTATGTGCCACAGATTCTGATGCCTGCCCTGCGCCAGCTGGAAGAAGCTTTTGTCAGCGCGCAAAAAGATCCTGAATTTCAGGCGCAGTTTACAGACCTGCTGAAAAACTATGCTGGTCGCCCAACCGCACTGACCAAGTGCCAGAACATTACTCAAGGCACCAACACGACGCTGTATCTCAAACGTGAAGATTTACTGCACGGCGGCGCGCACAAAACCAACCAGGTGCTGGGCCAGGCGTTGCTGGCGAAGCGTATGGGTAAAACAGAGATCATCGCCGAAACCGGCGCGGGTCAGCACGGTGTTGCATCAGCTCTCGCCAGCGCACTGCTGGGGTTGAAATGCCGTATTTATATGGGTGCGAAAGACGTTGAACGCCAGTCGCCTAACGTTTTCCGTATGCGTCTTATGGGTGCTGAAGTCATCCCGGTTCACAGCGGTTCCGCAACGCTGAAAGATGCCTGTAACGAAGCGCTGCGCGACTGGTCTGGCAGCTACGATACCGCGCACTATATGCTCGGTACGGCGGCAGGTCCGCACCCCTTCCCGACCATTGTTCGTGAATTCCAGCGCATGATCGGTGAAGAAACCAAAGCACAGATCCTCGAAAAAGAGGGGCGCCTGCCGGACGCCGTTATCGCCTGCGTGGGCGGCGGTTCTAACGCTATCGGTATGTTCGCCGACTTTATTAATGAAGCCAGCGTCGGTCTGATTGGTGTAGAGCCAGGCGGTCACGGGATTGAGTCCGGGGAACATGGCGCGCCATTGAAACATGGCCGTGTCGGGATTTACTTCGGCATGAAGTCCCCCATGATGCAGACCGAAGAAGGACAGATTGAAGAGTCTTACTCTGTATCTGCGGGGCTGGACTTCCCGTCAGTCGGACCACAGCATGCGTATCTGAACAGCATTGGTCGCGCCGATTATGTTTCGATCACCGACGATGAAGCGCTGGAAGCCTTCAAAACGCTGTGTCTGCACGAGGGGATTATTCCGGCACTGGAGTCCTCCCATGCCCTGGCGCACGCATTGAAAATGATGCGTGAAAACCCGGAAAAAGAGCAGCTACTGGTGGTTAATCTCTCCGGTCGCGGCGACAAAGACATTTTCACCGTACACGATATTCTGAAAGCGCGAGGGGAAATCTGATGGAACGTTACGAAAACCTGTTTGCACAGCTGAAGGACCGCAAAGAAGGTGCTTTTGTCCCCTTCGTAACCCTGGGCGATCCGTCCGTTGAGCAGTCACTGAAAATCATTGATACGCTGATTGAAGCCGGTGCCGATGCCCTCGAGCTCGGTATTCCGTTCTCCGATCCGCTGGCTGACGGTCCAACGATTCAGGAAGCCACCCTGCGTGCGTTTGCCGCCGGCGTTACGCCGTCGCAATGCTTTGAAATGCTGGCGCTGATTCGCCAGAAGCACCCAACTATTCCCATTGGGTTGCTGATGTATGCCAACCTGGTGTTCAGTAAGGGCATCGACGAGTTTTACGCCCAGTGCGAAAAAGTAGGTGTGGATTCGGTGCTTGTAGCCGATGTTCCCGTTGAGGAATCCGCGCCATTCAGAGCTGCGGCACTGCGCCACAACATCGCACCTATTTTTATCTGTCCGCCGAACGCCGATGAAGAACTGCTGCGCCAGATTGCCTCTTACGGTCGCGGCTATACCTACCTGCTTTCGCGTGCAGGTGTTACCGGTGCGGAAAATCGTGCGGCGTTACCGCTGCATCACCTGGTCGAAAAATTGAAAGAATATGATGCGCCGCCTTCTTTACAGGGGTTCGGTATCTCTGCGCCTGAACAGGTCGCCGGTGCTATTGAAGCCGGCGCTGCTGGCGCAATTTCCGGCTCGGCGATTGTGAAAATCATTGAGAAGAATGTTGCGGTACCAGAACAAATGCTGGCTGAGCTGAACGCTTTTGTCAGCGCGATGAAAGCCGCCACCCACCAGTAAGCTACATCAACCGCCAGAAACTTCTGGCGGTTTTATCCCTCTTTCTTGTGCTTCATTTTATACATGGCGTTATCCGCATTCTGAATCGCCACATCCAATTCGCCGTTCACCTCTGCAATCCCCCACGAGACTGACAATGGCACGGTATGGCCGTCCACCACAAACACATGGCTGGTCACCTGCCCGCTAATACGTTGCGCGATCGCGAAGGCGTCATTAGCCTGCGAGCGAAACAGCAGGATCATAAATTCATCCCCGCCAGTACGGATCACAATATCGTGGCTGGTGCGGGTGTTTGACAACATCCTGTTGGCAATAATTTGCAGCGCACGATCGCCCGCCGCATGGCCCCAGGTATCATTAACGGCCTTAAACTTATTGCAGTCCAGTAGCACCACCGAACAGTGTGATAAATCACGGCGCTTAATGATGTCGAGAATTCGACGATTAAAACAGCCGGTCAGCGTATCAATATAAACTTTAAGATCGCTTTCGTTCAGCCATGACTTTAACGAGAAACTAATGATGATAAAAAAGAACGGCGCCAGCAGCATAACGATTCCTGCATGCGGGTCGCGCGCCATAAAACGGCCTAATGAAAGCGAATAGTGCAGTGCATATTTCTCCGAAAAATTGCGCACCATAAAGCGGGATTGACCGTTACATTTACCGGATAAGCAGAGACTCTCATTATTGGTTAAATTCACCAACTCCACATTCAGCTCCGGTGGAATTTGGTCGTCAAAGGCCTGAGCCAACGCTTCCTGCAATTCTGGCTTTGAATGGTCATAGACCAGATAGGCCACAATTTGGTCTGATATCTCTTTACCAGACAGATCGTAGATATAGCTCACCACGCTGTAAGCTTTTTCACCGGTAATTTTATCGGTATAAAAGTTCGTGGAACTAAGGGCTTTGTTTTTGACATTTTTCTGCAGCAGTCGGGTATAGAAATCGACCGGCGGATAGAAAAAGTTGGTGATATCCCGCGCCATTTCAGAATTAGAGAAACTGAAATTGCGCGAATCGGAAGCCATAAACCAGTAAAAATAATCTGAATTTTTGGCAATAATATAACGATGTGCATCGAAGCTGCCTGGGTTCAGCTCATTGACCATGCCGCGAATAAACTCCGCCGCCGTATACATACACAGCGCGTTGTGACCGATTTGCTGGGCAACCATTGTCCCCGTCGCCGAATGCAGCCGCTTTGGGTCGGCGTTAATTCCCCATTCATTTTCAAAGCGGGGAACAAATTGTGAAATATCGCCGCATTGTTCACCCGTTTTGATATGGTGATAGCGCTCACCAATCGCATCGGCGATCAGCTCGTTATCGTTAAAAATGTCCATCATACGCGCTTGCAGGCGGTTAACACCTTCGCTGGCTGCAGCCATCCGCTGCTCATAAATAATAAACAGAAACAATGAGGTAAATATCAACGTAATGAGCCCTGATACCAGCAGTGCCTGCCTGTTTCTGAGCTTGTCCTGCACAATCTTCACGAGTCCACCCTGATAGTTAACATATTGCCAAACCGGTTACCCGTTTATGTTGTTGCATAACTGCGCTGTACGTTGATTGAGAATAGTGACCTTCCCTAAGCTGATGAGTTAGAAGTCCGCTGTTATGCGAGCTAAAGTTACAGATTTATACAATAAAAGCACATCTTTGTTAACATAAATGCAAACTAATCATCGCCCTCAATCGGATATCCTGCCCGACGAATGGCCTCACGACAATCGCTCACGCCTGCGGCGTAGCCCGCTTCTATCTCACAAACCGGACTTGCGCTGCAAAAAGGTAGTGTAACCGGAGTCGCAATACGTTTTTCCAGTGTCTCAATTTTATCCATGTAAATCAGTAATTCACGCGCGGCACTCACGGCAAACGCTGCCGTTTGATCTTCGGTGAATGGTTCCAGAAGCGTGATTTTTTGTTGTAGCAGGTGGCGAGTCAACATCATTGTGAATGCCCTCAAAGCCAGTTTGCTTAAAGAGTAGCATTACATCGACGGGGAGAGTGGCTGGAAGAAATAAATGGGCAATAAAAAAAGCTGACCGTGGAGCGATCAGCCTTTCAGCATTTTAATCACGGACTTAGAAGCGATAACCCGCAGAGAACATAAACACCCACGGATCGAGGCGTACGCTGTCATGCTGCTGCGCGCCAGCCAGTTTGTAGCTCGCGGTGGTATCGATATCCATGTACCAGACCGACATGTTAATCAACCAGTCGCGGTTAATCAGATAGTCCATACCCACTTGCCCTGCCGCGCCCCAGGAATCTTTCAGGCTCAGGTCAGATAACCCAGTTTGTTTGCCGTTATCGTTAAAACCTTCGTCAAAGAAGGTCGTGTAGTTCACACCGACACCCACGTAAGGACGCAGTTTGCTGCTGGAATCACCGAAATACCACTGTGCCATTAAGGTCGGCGGTAAATGGTGGACGGTAGCAATGTCACCCGTTGCGGCAGTGCCAATTTTATGGCGGAACGGCGTGGCTGCCAGTAATTCAACACCGATATTGTCGGTTGCCATATAGGTGAATGTCAGACCCAACTGCGTGTTATTGCTGACATTAAAGCCACCCAGGCTTCCCAGCGTACCCCCCGCGCCTTCCGTCGGTCTGACGGTGGCAGAACCTGCACGAATAAAGAATTCTCCGGCCTCATGCGCAAATGCGTTGCCAGAGAGAAGAGTTGTTAAAGCCAATGCTGCAACTGTTAATTTTTTCATGTCCGCTCCATCGTTATGGTTATAAAAGCGGAACGAATATACCCACATTGGAGTAATAAGTGATCTAACCTGGATCACATTGACTTTGATAATTTAACATTTATTGATCCAGATTAAGTTAGAACTTGCATTCAAAATCCTGGTTAACTTAATTCAGATCAATTTTGATATATTTTCACCGCGCAAATAACTGACCTGCGTTGCCGGATGGCGATGGTTATTTGTCCGTGATGCGCAGAGAACAACCAACGTTCTTGCATGACGCTGAAGTCATAGCCAAAAATTACCGGGGCTTTACAAAGATATGCTTTTCCATACATCGCGCGATGCTGCCACTGTGGAGTTATCCAGGGTACAATTGCCCGCAAATGAACACCTGCAAAACTCAAGGAGAGTGCATGTCTATCACGGCGAAATCCGTTTACCGTGACACGGGAAACTTTTTCCGTAATCAATTCATTACCATCTTGCTGGTATCGTTGTTGTGCGCGTTTATCACAGTGGTGTTAGGGCATGCCTTTTCTCCCACCGACGCACAAATTGCGCAACTCAGTGAAGGCGATCAGTTAACCAGCAGCGTGGGCTTGTTCGATCTGGTACAGAACATGACCCCGGAGCAACAGCAAATTTTGCTACGCGCTTCCGCGGCGTCGACGTTTTCCGGCTTGATTGGTAATGCCATCCTCGCCGGGGGTGTCATCCTGATGATTCAACTGATTTCAGCCGGTCATCGGGTCAGCGCATTACGCGCCATCGGTGCCAGCGCGCCGGTTCTGCCTAAGCTGTTTATTCTGATTTTTCTGACTACTCTGCTGGTGCAAATCGGTATTATGCTGGTTGTGGTGCCGGGTATTCTGCTGGCCATCCTGCTGGCGCTCGCACCGGTGATGTTGGTACAGGACAAAATGGGTGTCTTTGCCGCTATGCGCAACAGTATGCGCCTGGCATGGTCGAATATGCGCCTGGTTGCGCCAGCAGTGATCGGTTGGCTGCTGGCAAAAACTCTGCTGTTGCTTTTTGCGCCAAGTTTTGCGGTACTTACGCCAAATGTAGGCGCGGTATTGGCGAATACGCTGAGCAATATGATCTCCGCCGTGTTGCTGATCTATTTGTTCCGCCTGTACATGCTGATTCGCCAATAAACCCTGAACGCTTCCGGGCTTGTACCCGGTGCTTTTGATGACGGAATCGAAGAATGAAGCAGTTTCTTGATTTTTTACCGCTGGTTGTCTTTTTTGCTTTTTATAAGCTCTACGACATCTATGCGGCGACCTCGGCGCTGATTGTCGCGACTGCTGTTGTTTTAATTTACAGCTGGGTTCGCTATCGCAAGGTCGAAAAGATGGCATTAATCACCTTTGTTCTGGTAGCCGTGTTCGGTGGCCTGACCATCTTCTTCCACAATGATGAATTCATTAAGTGGAAAGTAACGGTGATTTATGGACTGTTTGCCGGTGCACTGCTGGTTAGCCAGTGGGTGATGAAAAAGCCGCTGATCCAGCGCATGTTAGGCAAAGAGCTGACCCTGCCTCAGCCGGTATGGTCAAAACTTAATTTAGCCTGGGCCGTCTTCTTCATCCTGTGCGGTCTGGCGAATATCTATATTGCGTTTTGGCTACCGCAGAATATTTGGGTCAACTTTAAAGTATTCGGCCTGACCGCCCTGACTCTACTCTTTACGTTACTAAGCGGAGTCTATATTTACCGCCATCTTCCGCAGGAAGATAAATCGTAATACATGCTCGCCAGATCTACGGATCTGGCGAATTTTTATCCCCTCGCGTTCCTTATCTCCTTTAACCCGACTGACTTCCGCTCCACACGCTCCATCCCTCTGTTCTCAGCGCGTAAATTCTAGTAGCATCGCGCCTGTAATCTTTCTCTATAGTCGGTTCTACAATGACAACAACGAATAACACTCCCCAGGGCGAACTGGTTTTACGCACTCTGGCTATGCCTGCCGATACCAACGCGAACGGTGATATTTTTGGCGGCTGGCTGATGTCACAAATGGATATAGGCGGCGCTATTCAGGCCAAAGAGATCGCACATGGTCGTGTGGTAACAGTGCGGGTTGAAGGAATGAGCTTTTTGCGCCCGGTCGCCGTAGGCGATGTGGTTTGTTGCTATGCGCGCTGCGTGAAGCGCGGGACGACTTCAATCAGCATTAATATTGAAGTTTGGGTAAAGAAAGTTGCTTCAGAACCTATCGGCCAGCGCTATAAAGCCACCGAAGCCCTGTTTATCTATGTTGCCGTTGATAAAGACGGTAAACCTCGTCCAATCCCTACCCTGGCCTGATAGCTCGCGCCAGCACCGCCTGCCGGAAATCATACTTTTGATCATTACCGGCAGGCGGCGGACCGCCAAATTCGGCCTGACGTTTACTCGATTTGCGTTGTGCCGTTCAGGCGGAAGACAATATTCACTACCAGCCCGGAACCTGGCTTACCGGCCTCATAGCGCCATCTGCGCATTGCATTTTTCACTTCACGCTCAAACATATTCGCAGGCTGTGCGGACAGAACTTCTACATTTTCAACCCGGCCATCCGAGGTTACGTCAAATTTGACCTTCACACGGCCTTCAATGCGCAGCGCCTGGGCACGCGCCGGATACTGCGGCTGATTACGGCTTAAGGCTCGCGGACCAGAAGGTGCGCTCACCGCCGGTTTAGTCGTTGCCGGGGCGCTACTGGTCGTTGGACGCGCAGGCGCAGTATTTTCAAACGGAGACGACTGACGCGGCTCGGCTGGCTTAACATCACGCTTCGGCTGCTCTTCCACCTTTTTCACCGGTTTTGGCTTCGGTTTAGGCTTGGGCTTCGGTTTCTCAATCACTACCGGCGCTTCTTTTGGCGGTTCCGGGATCGGCTCTGGTTCCGGTTCAGGCTCGACGACAGGTTCCGGCGGCGGCTGAACGGCCTGAGGCGGTTCAAGATCGGCAGGCGCAACCATCGTAACGGAGATCGGCTGCGCTGGCGCAGGCAGTTCAATAACCTGATGTACCGAGGTATACAGCAAACCTGCCACTACAGCACCATGAATGCCGACTGAAAGTAACGTAGGCCAGGGAAAGCGACGAGGTAAATCAAGGGTCATTGAAGTCATAATCGTTTCAGTAAAAAAACCAGGCCCTGATTTTAAATGCAAATAGCAATCATATTCAATAAGACCGTGAAGCTAACTGGCATTTAAAACGCGATTTTATGATAAAAAACCATTTCCATAGTATGGCCTTAACATATCAGCTATCTTTCCGTTGCAGTTATCAGGCCTTTCCAATAACGTAAATATGACCTTTTACCCTTCAAGGAGCTCTACCCGTGCTGTACGTTATTTACGCTCAAGATATTGCAGACTCTCTCGAAAAACGTCTTTCTGTACGCCCTGCCCATCTGGCTCGTCTGCAACTCCTGCATGACGAAGGCCGCTTGCTGACTGCAGGCCCCATGCCAGCGGTTGACAGTAACGATCCGGGTGCAGCAGGGTTTACCGGCTCAACGGTGATTGCAGAATTTGAATCTTTAGAAGCCGCGCAGGCGTGGGCTGAAGCCGATCCGTATGTGGCGGCAGGCGTTTATGCGCAGGTTTCAGTAAAACCGTACAAAAAGGTTTTTTAAAAACAGAACGAAAAGCAGACATTGGGCACCGCCAGCGGTGCCCTTTTAGATCAGATACTGTGGATCGCAAACAGCAACGAGTTGCGTTGATGGTTGAGAATGCACTTTCTGATAGTGTGGATACGCATATTACGACGCGATTGTCCTTCAAGCCAACGTGCTTTACGGCGGCTAGCCTGACGCAGCATCCGCCAGCGTCCCACTTCCGTTCTACTACGCTTCATGTTTACTACTCTTTCAGTCACTGAGTGGCCATTATAACGCCACACCGAATGCAGACCAGCGGTTTTCCCGTGTTTTTATTTGCCAGATTAATCCTGATGCGTAAACTCTTAACAATACGCTTTCAAAAGGATTTTTAAATTTATGACAACCTTCTACACCGTGGTGAGTTGGCTGGTCATTCTGGGTTACTGGGTACTCATTGCTGGCGTAACATTACGCATTCTAATGAAACGACGCGCAGTGCCCTCCGCAATGGCCTGGCTTTTGATCATCTATATTCTGCCATTGGTCGGGATCATTGCTTATCTGTCCTTCGGTGAGCTCCACCTGGGTAAACGTCGCGCCGAACGTGCCCGGGCAATGTGGCCGTCAACGGCCAAGTGGCTGAACGACCTTAAAGCCTGTAAGCATATTTTTGCGCAGGAAAACAGCAGCGTCGCCTCATCCTTATTTAAACTGTGCGAGCGTCGTCAAGGAATTGCCGGCGTTAAGGGAAATCAGCTGCAGCTGCTCACCAGTTCAGATGACGTGATGCAGGCATTAATCCGTGATATTCAACTCGCGCGCCACAACATAGAGATGGTGTTCTACATCTGGCAGCCGGGCGGTATGGCCGATCAGGTCGCCGAATCATTAATGGCCGCCGCCAGACGCGGGATTCACTGCCGCCTGATGCTGGACTCGGCGGGCAGCGTGGCGTTCTTCCGTAGCCCATGGGCGGCGATGATGCGTAACGCAGGGATCGAGGTTGTTGAAGCGCTGAAAGTGAACCTGATGCGTGTGTTTTTACGCCGGATGGACCTGCGCCAGCACCGCAAAATGATCATGATCGACAACTACATTGCGTATACCGGCAGCATGAACATGGTCGATCCGCGCTTCTTCAAACAAGATGCTGGCGTTGGGCAATGGGTTGATTTGATGGCAAGAATGGAAGGCCCGGTAGCCACCGCTATGGGCATCGTCTATTCATGCGACTGGGAAATTGAGACCGGAAAGCGCATTTTACCCCCGCCGCCGGACGTCAATATCATGCCGTTTGAGCAGGCCAGCGGCCATACCATTCACACTATCGCCTCGGGTCCTGGTTTCCCAGAAGACTTGATTCATCAGGCGCTGTTAACCGCAGCTTATTCGGCTCGCGAATATTTAATTATGACCACGCCCTACTTTGTTCCCAGCGACGATTTGCTGCACGCCATTTGTACGGCGGCGCAGCGTGGGGTCGACGTCAGTATCATTCTTCCGCGTAAGAATGATTCCCTGTTGGTTGGCTGGGCAAGCCGGGCCTTTTTCACTGAACTGCTGGCGGCAGGCGTCAAAATCTATCAGTTCGAAGGCGGCCTGCTGCACACCAAGAGCGTACTGGTTGATGGCGAGCTGAGCCTGGTCGGTACCGTTAACCTGGATATGCGCAGTCTGTGGCTCAATTTTGAAATCACGCTGGTCATTGACGATGCCGGATTCGGCGGCGATCTCGCCGCCGTGCAGGATGATTATATTTCGCGTTCCCGCCTGCTTGATGCCCGTTTGTGGGTAAAACGACCTCTCTGGCAGCGGATCGCCGAGCGACTGTTTTACTTCTTTAGCCCGTTGCTGTAAAACGTGCCCATCAGACAGTAAACAGGTAGTCATTATGGATATGGATTTGAACAATCGTCTGACTGAAGACGAAACGCTTGAGCAGGCTTACGATATTTTTCTCGAACTGGCTGTGGACAACCTCGATCCGGCAGATATCATTCTGTTTAATTTGCAGTTTGAAGAGCGCGGCGGTGCCGAATTATTCGATCCGGCAGAAGACTGGCAGGAGCATGTTGATTTTGACCTGAACCCTGATTTCTTTGCCGAAGTGGTGATTGGTCTGGCAGATACAGAAGATGGAGAGATTAACGATATTTTTGCGCGCGTTTTATTATGTCGCGAAAAAGATCACAAACTCTGCCATATTCTCTGGCGTGAATAATCAAACAAAAAAGCTGCTCTCGCAGCTTTTTTCATTTTTAGCCCGGTAGTTTACTTCCGCAGCGGTTACAAAACTGCGCGCTATGTTCGTGCTGCGCCTGCTGGCACTGGGGACATTTTCGTTCATTCTGTCGATGCTGGAAAGCGCTGCTCATGTGTGTGGTAATCAATCCCGTCGGTATCGCAATCACCGAGTAACCAATCAGGATAAGCACAGACGCGACCATACGTCCCAACGGCGTGTGCGGCGTGATATCGCCATATCCGACGGTAGTGACCGTTACAATGGCCCAATACACCGACGCATTCAGCGTAGTAAAGCCATATTTTGGCCCTTCTATCAGATACATCATCGCGCCAAAAACCACCATCAGAATGGCAATAAAAGAATAGAACAGCATCAACTGATGCCGGGCGCTTTTTAACGCATTCCAGAACACACGCAGGGAAGGCATAAAGCGCAGCAACTTGAGAATGCGCAGGACACGCAGGACGCGCATCGCCCGCCAGGCGAAGACATAACTCAGACTTATTTCAGGCCATAGCCACATCACATACAGTGGCAGAATAGTGGCCAGGTCGATTATCCCCCAGAAGCTAAACACATATTTAGCAGGGTTGGCCCAGCAGCATAAGCGCAGAAGATATTCGAGAGTAAAGACCAGAGTGATAAAGATCTCCAGCCAGACAAAAATATGCCACTCATCGTAAGTTAAATGGTATTGCGTCCCTACTCCGGACTCAATGAAGATAACAATAACGCTGAGCAAGGCGAACAGCGCGCACAGACCTTCAAAGCGACGCCCGGAACGGGAGTTTAAATCGAATAACTTGCGATAGAGCGCGCGGCGGACGGAAGAGACTAAACCTGGCACAGATACCTCACCAAAAAAAAGGGCTGACCTTTGTCAGCCCTCACGATTATAGCGGGTCTACTTTCAGGCAGGAAACGGCGTGTCGGAAACTTCCTTCGAGAACCGGACGCGTTTTTGCGCATTCCGGTCCGGCAATCGGGCAGCGCGTACGGAACACGCAGCCGGAAGGAGGGTTTATCGGCGACGGTAATTCGCCTTCCAGCAACTGGATAACCTTGTTCCTTTCCTGATCCGGATCGGGGATCGGCACCGCAGACATCAGCGCTTTGGTATATGGATGCAGCGGGTTATGGTACACCTCGTCATAGGTCCCTAATTCCACAGCATGGCCGAGATACATAACCAGCACGCGGTCGGAGATGTGTTTAACCACCGCCAGGTCGTGGGCAATAAAGATTAACGATAATCCCATTTCACGTTGAAGCTGTTGCAGCAGGTTCACCACCTGGGCCTGAATGGATACGTCCAGCGCCGAAACGGGTTCATCGCAAATAATCAGCTTCGGTTCGAGAATCAACGCACGGGCAATACCAATACGCTGACACTGACCACCAGAAAACTCATGCGGGTAGCGGTTAATCAGGTTGGGCAGTAATCCAACCTTCATCATCATCGCCTTCACACGGTCGCGGACTTCCTGACCCGGCAGGTTCGGATGATAAGTCCGCAGCGGTTCGGCAATGATTTCACCAATGGTCATACGCGGGTTTAACGATGCCAGCGGATCCTGGAAAATCATCTGGATATCGCTGCGCACCTCCCGCCACTCATCGGGTTTCATGCCCAGTAAATCTTTACCCAGCCAGGCGACCTTTCCATCAGTGGCTTTCACCAGGCCAATGATCGCACGGGCAAAGGTCGATTTTCCGCAGCCTGATTCGCCTACCACGCCCAGGGTTTCACCTTCATACAGCCGTAGGGTTACGCCATCAACCGCCTTCAGGGTTTTAGACGGTTGCCAGAACCACTGTTTGCCATCTTTAATGTCGAAATGGACTTTAAGATCGGCAATCTCCAGGAGCACTTTTCGTTGTTCGGTGACCGCATTCATACCAGTTCCTCCACCGGTTTAAAGCAGGCGCGCAGACGGCCCGGACTAAATTCCTCCAGTGGCGGAGCGCTGCTACAGATGTCCATCGCATGCGGGCAACGCGGCTGGAATGGACAGCCTTTTGGCAGGCGCAGCAGGTTCGGAGGGTTGCCAGGGATAGTCAGCATCTCTTCCCCTTCGGCATCCAGACGAGGTACGGCATTCAGTAAACCAATTGAATACGGATGAACGGGTTTATAAAAGACATCCCGCGCGCTACCGTATTCCATAGTGCGTCCGGCGTACATCACCAGAACTTTATCGCAAATACCAGCAACAACCCCCAGGTCGTGGGTGATCATGATAATCGCGGTGTTGAATTCACTTTTCAGTTCATTCAGCAGCGTCATGATTTGCGCCTGTACCGTCACATCGAGTGCGGTGGTCGGCTCATCGGCTATCAGTAATTTAGGCCTGCACAATAGCGCCATGGCGATCATTACGCGCTGACGCATGCCGCCGGAGAATTCATGCGGATACATTTTCATGCGCTTACGCGCTTCCGGCATTTTCACCGCATCCAGCATTCTGACAGACTCTTCAAAAGCTTCCGCTTTGCTCATGCCTTTATGCAGCATCAGAACTTCCATCAACTGCTCGCCAACCCGCATGTACGGATTGAGGGAGGTCATCGGGTCCTGGAAAATCATCGAGATTTGCTCAGCGCGCAGTTTGTTCAGCTCACGTTCCGGTAAGTTCAGAATTTCACGCCCATTGAAGGTTGCAGAACCTCCGATACGGCCATTTTCGGCCAGCAGGCCCATCAGAGCAAAGGCCGTTTGCGATTTACCCGAGCCGGATTCCCCGACAATCCCCAGCGTTTCTCCGGCTCGCAGAGAAAAGTTTAAATCGTTGACCGCAGTCACATCGCCATCGGGGGTGGCAAACGTCACGCGCAGATCTTTTACGTTCAGCAGTGCGTTAGCCTGTTGTTGCGCGAGCGGCGCGGTTGAGGTTTCAATTACGCTCATGGCTGCACTCCTTAACGGTCTTTCGGGTCGAGGGCATCACGCAGGCCATCGCCAATAAAGTTAAAACAGAACAAAGTGACCACCAGGAAACCTGCCGGGAACAGCAGCAGCCATGGTGAGACTTCCATCGAGTTGGCACCATCACTGAGCAGCGCGCCCCAACTACTTAACGGTTCTTGCGTACCTAATCCCAAAAAGCTGAGGAAGGATTCAAACAGAATCATGCTCGGCACCAGCAATGAAGCGTATACCACCACTACGCCCAGCACGTTCGGCACAATATGACGGATAACGATGCGTACGGTAGACACTCCACCCACTTGTGCTGCTTCAATGAACTCTTTGCGCTTGAGACTCAGCGTTTGTCCACGCACGATACGCGCCATATCGAGCCAGGAGACCATTCCGATAGCAACAAAAATCAGCAGGATATTTTGTCCAAAGAAGGTAACCAGCAGGATCACAAAGAACATGAAAGGGAAGGAGTTGAGGATTTCCAGCAGACGCATCATCACCGAGTCGATTTTACCGCCGAGATAGCCCGACAGAGAGCCGTACAGCGTACCGACGACTACCGCCACCAGCGCCGCGGCAATGCCGACCATCAGCGAGATACGCCCGCCAATCGCCACACGAACCAGCAGGTCACGACCCGACGAGTCGGTGCCGAAATAGTGTCCGGACTCCGTATCCGGCGCGCTGGACATCATGCCCCAGTCGGTATCGAAGTAGGTAAACTGCGACAGCATCGGCGCCAGCGTCACAAACAACGCAATGATCACCAGCACCACCAGGCTTGCTACCGCCGCGCGGTTATGCATAAAGCGTCGACGCGCGTCTTGCCACAGGCTGCGGCCTTCGACCTCCAGCTTTTCACTGAAATTCTCCAGCGCTTCGCTGTTTTTCTTACTTAACATCATAGCGAGCTCCAGTATCAGTAACGAATTTTCGGGTCGATAACGGCATACAGCACATCGACAATCGCGTTAAACACGATGGTCAGCGTACCCACCAGAATGGTCAGGCTCAGAACCAGCGAATAGTCGCGGTTTAACGCGCCATTGACGAACAGTTGGCCAATGCCCGGCAAACCATAGATGGTTTCAATAACCATCGAACCGGTGATAATGCCGACAAATGCTGGCCCCATATAGGACAGCACGGGCAACAGCGCAGGTTTTAACGCATGGCGGAAAATAATCCGCCGCATCGGCAGCCCTTTAGCGCGTGCGGTACGAATAAAGTTAGAGTGCAGTACTTCAATCATCGAGCCGCGAGTAATACGGGCGATACTGGCGATATAGGCCAGTGACAAGGCCACCATCGGCAGGATCATAAATTTCAGCGCCCCGCCGTTCCAGCCCCCGCCGGGTAGCCATTTCAAGGTTATGGCAAATATCATGACCAATAAGGGAGCGACCACGAAACTGGGGATAACGACCCCGGTCATTGCCACCCCCATCACCGTGTAGTCCCAGCGCGTATTTTGCTTCAGCGCGGCTATCACCCCGGCGCTAACGCCCACGAGGACGGCCAGAATAAAGGCGGCAGCGCCAAGCTTCGCAGAAACCGGAAAGCTCGAGGCAACGAGGTCGTTTACCGTATAGTCTTTATATTTAAAGGATGGCCCAAAATCGCCATGTGCCAGCTGCTTCAGATAGCTGAAGTACTGCGTCGAGATAGGATCATTCAGATGATATTTCGCTTCAATATTTGCCAGTACCTCTGGCGGTAACGCGCGTTCTCCGGTAAATGGGCTTCCCGGCGCAAGGCGCATCATAAAGAATGAAATTGTAATAAGAATAAATAGCGTCGGAATCGCTTCCAGACAGCGACGTAATATGAATTTTAACATTGCCCGTACCTTCTGGCGTGTGCCTTTATACCCCTTTTGCCCCGACGTTCAGGTAAAGCGGTATTTATAGTTCGAAGAAAAAGACACTGTGGGGCAACCTTGATCGCCCCACGTCTTGCCATTAATGCTTGATAATATACAAGTCTTTAACGTGGATATTATCCATCGGGTCTTTACCGGAGTATCCGCCAACCCATGGTTTCACCAGGCGGGCGTTCACATAGTAATAAACCGGTACAATCGCAGAATCTTTATCCAACTGCTGCTCTGCTTTTGAATACAGTTCGCTACGCTGTGCTTCGTCGGTCACTTTCAGCGTATCCGCAATCAGCTTATCAAACGCCGGGCTCTTATAATGGACGGTGTTGTTAGAGCTGTCGGAAAGCACCATGTTCAGGAAGGAGGTTGGTTCGTTGTAATCCGCACACCAGCCAGCACGCGAAACATCATAGTTACCCTGATGGCGCGTATCGAGGAATGTTTTCCACTCCTGATTTTCCAGCTTCACGTTGGCGCCCAGATTTTTCTTCCAGATAGATGCCGCGGCGATAGCCAGCTTCTTGTGCAGGTCTGAGGTATTATACAGCAGGTCAAAGGTCAACGGTTTTTCAGCGGTATAACCGGCTTCAGCCAGCAGTTTTTTCGCTTCTTCGTTGCGTTTTTCCTGTGACCATTTGAACCACTCTGGCTCAACCAGTTTCGCGCCATCGGTGTAAGGAGGGGTAAAGCTATACGCAGGCAGGTCGCCCTGATTTTTCACTTTGTTGACGATAATGTCACGATCCATCGCCAGTTTCAGGGCAGTACGGACACGAACATCGTTGAACGGCGCTTTCTGGTTGTTGATTTCGTAATAATAGGTGCACAGATACGGGTCAACGTGAACTTCGTTCGGGATTTCTTTTTTCAGTTTCTGGAATAACTCGATCGGCATGTTGTTATAGGTCATGTCGATTTCGCCGCTGCGATAGCGGTTAACGTCAGTCACTTCAGAAGCAATTGGCAGGTAGGTCACCTGGTTAATCACCGTTTTAGCGTTGTCCCAGTAATTGGCATTACGTTCAAGTACAATGCGCTCGTTGACCACCCAATCTTTCAGTTTGTATGCGCCATTGGTGACGATATTAGCGGGCTGGGTCCATTTCTCACCGTATTTTTCAACCGCGGCTTTAGGAACCGGTGAAACAGATGAGTGCACAAGCAGTTTGTAGAAATAAGGAACAGGCTCGCTCAGAGTGACTTCAAAGGTATGGTCATCAAGAGCTTTAACACCGAGATCGGTGACCGGCTTTTTGCCGGCGATAATATCATCAATATTGACGATGTGACCGTACTGCAAATAACTGGCGTACGGTGACGCGGTATTTGGGTTAGCCAGTCGTTGCCAGCTATACACGAAATCTTGCGCGGTGACAGGCGTGCCGTCAGACCACTTAGCATCTTTACGCAGATGGAATGTCCAGACTTTAAAATCTTTATTTTCCCATTTTTCAGCCACGCCAGGCGATGGTTTGCCATCGACATCACTGATTAATAAACCTTCAAACAGATCGCGGCTAATGTTGGACTCAGGTACACCTTCGATTTTATGCGGATCGAGCGACTGAACTTCCGAACCATTATTACGCACCAGAGTCTGCTTTTCAGCAAGCTGTACTCCCGCTGGCACAACTGCCGCCGTGGCAACATTTCCAGCGACTAGCGCAGTTAAGATCCCCGCAGCTACTAAACTTTTTTTGGTGATGTTAGTCATTGTGTTTGTACTCCCTCATTATTATGGCTGGTTTTTTAACCAGACTGTTAATCCTGTCAGGATCACTGTACGGCATCGGAGATTTTCTGCCGTCAGGTCGTTTTTTGTTTTTACTGCTTGCTATCACCGACTTTATTTATTCTGGCGATTCGTATGACCGCCTTACGTCGATTATCTACGTGCCTCCCCTGCCGGAAACACGCTATTACTCTGTTGAGAGAAACTAACTGCAAATGATTCTCATCAACGTGAATTCTTCTGCATAATACCTGGCCGGAAAGTATCAAATGCGTTTCTTAACCGCCAATACATTTTACAAATTTGTTAACCAATTCTCTTTTATTGGAAATAAATCTCACTAAGAAAGTCTTACGAATGAAGGCCTGTTATAATAAATCTATAAAAATCAATGCACTACATCAAGCACGGTGTTAACTACCCTGTCCGGAGTCAACATCATGCCAAAATGCACATAAATTTAACAATTGGTTATTAATTAGCACATTCAACTGAAAAAAACGCTGAAATAACTAATAACATTTCGATAATCCTTCAGCAAGCCCCAGAGTATGATGTTAATTAAATAACAGCGATATCAGACTCTCTCTGGCGGACGGATGAGTGTTACATTCATAAAATCAATGAATAAACAAATGAATAACCATCAGCATTTTTTATTATTACTATGCTGATTTTCAACTTTAGTGAGAAGTTTTACTAATAATGAAAAGAAACGGAGCCGCAAGCGGCTCCGTTTATCCCGCAGAGGGATATCAGGCAAGCAAACCGGGGAAAATGGACTTGATTCCAGTCACGATGAATTCGATCCCCAGAGCCATCAACAACAACCCCATAATACGCGTAATGACGTTGATGCCGGTCTGGCCTAACAGTCGTACCAGCCATGGCGCCATGCGAAACAGTCCCCAACAGCACAGGGCAAACAACGCAATCGCGACGAAAAAGCCAAACAGGTTAATTGCACTGTGATAGCGCGTACCCCAAACGATAGTTGAGCTTATCGCCCCAGGTCCCGCCATCAGCGGCAACGCCAGTGGCACTACACCAATACTTTCACGAATTGCTGTTTCTGATTTTTCCTGTTTGTTTTGCTTATCTTCGCCAAGTTTTCCGCTAATCATCGACATCGCGATAGTCACTACCAGAATGCCGCCGGCAATCCTGAACGAATCGATCGAGATACCGAAGAGTTGCAAAATACCGTCGCCAAGGAACAGTGAAGTCCACAGGATGATAGCAACTGACAGGTTTGCAGTGAGGTTGGTTTTGTTTCGCGCAGCAGCCGTTTGATAGCTGGTCATACTGATAAAGACAGGGATGATCCCTACCGGGTTGACCAATGCAAATAACCCAATGAAAAATTTAAAATAGACAGGAAAATCAAATAGCGTTTGGGTCACGGTTAGCTCCGAAGCGTTAGCCGGATAAAATGAGTCATAAAAATTGATAAAATCCGCGCTGAAGATACGCCTTTTGTCAGCATACTTCACCTCCTATCTGCGTATATCTACGTAAATACGCTACCAATAGTTAGTGTTATTAATATGTATTGAATATGCTAATGTTATTAGCATTCACCCCATCAATTTGTTAACACTTACCGATAAACGCTAAAAGGGCCTGCTGAAAGGTGTCAGCTTTGCTAAATCTTGATCCAGATCACGCAATTACTACTCAGAAGTGAGTAATCTTGCTTACGCCACTTGGAGATAACGCGTTAGAGTTAACTGGCGCTAGTGCATAAGCTCTTTTAGTAAATCAAGGTAAAGTGGACGTTAATTAACCGTTTGATTTTCAAAACGTTACACAAATTTTCGTCGGTCTGTCTATACTCTCGTATCGAGCAGATGATTTACTAAAAAAGTTTAACATTATCAGGAGAGCATTATGGCTGTTACTAATGTCGCTGAACTTAACGCACTTGTAGAGCGCGTAAAAAAAGCCCAGCGTGAATATGCCAGTTTCACTCAAGAACAGGTTGACAAAATCTTCCGTGCCGCCGCTCTGGCCGCCGCAGACGCTCGAATCCCTCTCGCGAAAATGGCCGTTGCCGAATCTGGCATGGGCATCGTCGAAGATAAAGTGATTAAAAACCACTTCGCTTCCGAATACATTTATAACGCATATAAAGACGAAAAAACCTGTGGCGTGCTGTCTGAAGACGACACTTTCGGTACCATTACCATTGCTGAACCGATCGGTATCATTTGCGGTATCGTTCCAACCACCAACCCGACTTCTACTGCAATCTTCAAATCTCTGATCAGCCTGAAGACGCGTAACGCCATCATCTTCTCTCCGCACCCACGTGCTAAAGATGCAACCAACAAAGCAGCTGACATCGTTCTGCAGGCAGCCATCGCTGCTGGCGCCCCGAAAGATCTGATCGGCTGGATCGATCAACCTTCCGTAGAACTGTCTAACGCGCTGATGCACCACCCGGACATCAATCTGATCCTTGCGACAGGTGGCCCAGGCATGGTTAAAGCAGCATACAGCTCTGGTAAACCGGCAATCGGCGTAGGCGCAGGTAACACCCCGGTTGTTATCGACGAAACCGCTGATATCAAACGTGCTGTTGCATCTGTTCTGATGTCTAAAACCTTCGATAACGGCGTAATTTGTGCTTCTGAACAGTCTGTTGTCGTTGTTGACTCCGTCTACGACGCAGTGCGTGAGCGTTTCGCGACTCACGGCGGCTACATGCTGCAAGGCAAAGAGCTGAAAGCAGTCCAGGACGTTATCCTGAAGAATGGCGCGCTGAACGCGGCTATCGTTGGTCAGCCGGCATACAAAATTGCTGAACTGGCAGGCTTCTCCGTACCAGAAACCACTAAGATTCTGATTGGTGAAGTTAAAGTTGTTGACGAAAGCGAACCGTTTGCTCACGAGAAACTGTCTCCAACGCTGGCAATGTACCGTGCGAAAGATTTCGAAGACGCCGTTATTAAAGCTGAAAAACTGGTTGCGATGGGCGGTATCGGTCATACCTCTTGCCTGTACACCGACCAGGACAATCAGCCAGAACGTGTTGCTTACTTCGGTCAGATGATGAAAACCGCACGTATCCTGATTAACACCCCAGCATCTCAGGGTGGTATCGGTGACCTGTACAACTTCAAACTCGCGCCTTCCCTGACTCTGGGTTGTGGTTCCTGGGGTGGTAACTCCATCTCTGAAAACGTTGGTCCTAAGCACCTGATCAACAAGAAAACCGTTGCTAAGCGAGCTGAAAACATGTTGTGGCACAAACTTCCGAAATCTATCTACTTCCGTCGTGGCTCTCTGCCAATCGCACTGGATGAAGTGATTACCGATGGTCACAAACGTGCGCTGATCGTGACCGACCGCTTCCTGTTTAACAATGGCTACGCTGACCAGATCACTTCTGTTCTGAAAGCTGCTGGCGTTGAAACCGAAGTGTTCTTTGAAGTTGAAGCTGACCCAACTCTGAGCGTTGTACGTAAAGGTGCTGAGCTGGCTAACTCCTTCAAACCAGACGTGATCATCGCGCTGGGTGGTGGTTCCCCGATGGACGCCGCGAAAATCATGTGGGTTATGTACGAACATCCAGAAACCCACTTCGAAGAACTGGCGCTGCGCTTTATGGACATCCGTAAACGTATCTACAAGTTCCCGAAAATGGGCGTGAAAGCGAAGATGGTTGCCGTCACCACCACTTCCGGTACCGGCTCTGAAGTAACTCCGTTTGCGGTCGTTACTGACGATGCAACGGGTCAGAAATATCCGCTGGCTGACTATGCGCTGACTCCGGATATGGCGATTGTTGACGCCAACCTGGTTATGGATATGCCGAAGTCACTGTGTGCGTTCGGTGGTCTGGATGCAGTAACTCACGCTCTGGAAGCTTACGTTTCCGTACTGGCTTCTGAGTTCTCTGACGGTCAGGCTCTGCAAGCGCTGAAACTGCTGAAAGAAAACCTGCCAGCGTCTTACCATGAAGGTTCTAAAAACCCGGTAGCGCGTGAGCGTGTACACAGTGCAGCAACCATCGCCGGTATCGCGTTTGCTAACGCCTTCCTGGGTGTATGTCACTCAATGGCGCACAAGCTGGGTTCTCAGTTCCACATTCCTCACGGTCTGGCGAACGCCCTGCTGATCAGCAACGTTATTCGTTATAACGCCAACGACAACCCGACTAAACAGACTGCATTCAGCCAGTACGACCGTCCGCAGGCTCGTCGTCGCTACGCTGAAATCGCAGACCATCTGGGTCTGAGCGCACCGGGTGACCGTACTGCTGCAAAAATCCAGAAACTGCTGGCCTGGCTGGAAGAAATCAAAGCTGAACTGGGTATTCCTAAGTCTATCCGTGAAGCTGGCGTTCAGGAAGCTGACTTCCTGGCACACGTGGACAAACTGTCTGAAGATGCGTTTGATGACCAGTGTACTGGTGCTAACCCACGTTATCCGCTGATTGCTGAACTGAAACAGATCCTGCTTGATACCTACTACGGTCGCGAATACAGCGAAGGCCAGGCCGCCGCTAAGACTGAAGCAGTAGCAGCACCGAAAGCTGAGAAGAAAGCGAAGAAATCCGCTTAATTCGTCCAGATAAGTTTTAGTTTCACCATAAACGGTCCCTGATGGGACCGTTTTTTTTTACGTCTTGCTTTTTTAAAATCGGCGTATGACCCATTCAGCAGCGTGTAGAGAAGTGTGACCAGGAGGATATGAGAATATCGTCAGGAGAGAGCCTGACAGGGTAGCGAACATTAGCGAATGGTCGTAAGCCTACCCCGTGCTAATAAGCGCCCAGAAGCGCGTAGAGTTAGTCGTGGCAATGCCGTTCTTGTATCGCCGTCAGAGAGCCCTCAGACTGTGCCTGTTTATAATGCTTACGACATACCGATACATAGCGTTCATTCCCACCGATCACCACCTGCTCGCCCTCATTATAAGGTCTTCCAGACTGATCAAGTCGTAACACCATGCTGGCCTTACGCCCACAGAAACAAATGGTTTTTAATTCAACCAGTTTATCTGACCATGCCAGCAGGTATTCGCTACCGCCAAATAACTCACCGCGGAAATCTGTGCGCAACCCATAGCACAGCACGGGAATATCCAGCCGATCGACCACTTCAGATAATTCATAAACCTGCTGTCGAGTCAGAAACTGCGACTCATCCACCAGTACGCAGTGAATTCTTTGCTGTTCATTCTCAGCGCGAATCTCTTCGAACAATGATGAATTTTGGTTAAACAATTTTGCAGGTGACGACAGACCTATACGTGAACTTACTTTTCCAGCGCCAAAGCGGTCATCAATTTCCGCTGTATATACAACGGCACGCATCCCACGTTCCTGATAATTGTACGAAGATTGCAGCAATGCAGTCGACTTACCGGCATTCATTGCAGAATAGTAAAAATATAGCTGTGCCATTGAGCGTAGGCCCTCACCCGGGGAAATAAATATGGGCGGGATTGTAGCATATTTCACGAAAGTGTCGGTGTAGCGTTGTCCGCAAAGGCGTATAAATGCACGTGCATACTCGTTCAGTGATGCCTAAATAACCGGCCCTTTAAGCTACAAGGGAGCGTGAGTACACTCAGACATAGCTCAGGCAGCCTGAAACTGGACGGGTATATACACACTCTTTCACAAATAGTGCTCATGAAATTTATCCATGCCACTTATCTTCTTGCGGCAATAAAGAAACCCTTTCCTTATTGTTATTGAATCTACCCACTGTCACCATGTATTAGTGAATTCATGTAAGCAAAACTAATACAAAAGGTTGAAATCACTGCAAAGAGATACTATTTGTACACCATAAAATGTGACCTGAATCTTGAATTTTTACTCTCAGCCGCGGAGAAGCCCCCTCACCAATAAGCCTTTTTTATGCCCAACATCGTGGTGAATTTAAGACAGATGAATTAATTCTGATACTAAATAAAGCGCAATTTTGAATTCCTTACATTCCTGGCTATTGCACAACTGAATTTATCGCTCTATTATTAGCTCAACAAACCACCCCCAATATAAGTTTGAGATTACTACAATGAGCGAAGCACTTAAAATTCTGAACAACATCCGTACTCTTCGTGCGCAGGCAAGAGAATGTACTCTGGAAACGCTTGAAGAAATGCTGGAAAAATTAGAAGTTGTTGTTAGCGAGCGCCGTGAAGAAGAAAGCGCTGCAGCTGCTGAAGTTGAAGAACGTACTCGTAAACTGCAACAATATCGTGAAATGCTGATCGCTGACGGCATTGATCCGAACGAACTGCTGAATAGCATGGCTGCTGTTAAATCTGGCACCAAAGCTAAACGCGCTGCGCGTCCGGCTAAATATAGCTACGTTGACGAAAACGGTGAAACTAAAACCTGGACTGGCCAGGGTCGTACACCGGCTGTGATCAAAAAAGCGATGGAAGAACAAGGTAAACAACTGGACGATTTCCTGATCAAGGAATAATTCAGAAATAGTTTGCTTAAAATCCCGCCACTGGCGGGATTTTTTTTACCTGTACTTCACACAGTCCCTACCCGGATTAGGTATAAAAAAACGGTGCTGGATTAGCAGCACCGTTCAGACCTGATAATACCAGGAGGTTACTTCTTAATACCCATCTCATCTTCCAGCCAGGCTTTAAATTCAGCGCCGAGAGTATTATGGCGAATACCATATTCAACGAACGCCTGCATATAGCCCAGCTTATTACCACAGTCATGGCTTTTGCCCTTCATGTGATAAGCTTCAACCGTTTCTTTTTCAATCAGCATATCGATAGCATCGGTCAGCTGAATTTCGTCACCCGCTCCTGGAGGCGTTTTTGCCAGCAGAGGCCAGATATCCGCACTAAGGACGTAGCGTCCCACCACGGCCAGATTAGATGGCGCAACATTCGCTTTCGGTTTTTCAACAACGCCAACCATCGGTACGCTTTCGCCTGGCGCTAATTCAACGCCTTTACAATCAACAACACCATAAGCGGTAACATCTTCTACCGGCTCAACCATAATCTGGCTGCTGCCTGTTTCATCAAAACGATGAATCATTTCGGCAAGGTTGTCGCGTGATAAATCAGATTCGTATTCGTCGAGAATCACGTCCGGCAGGATAACGGCAACCGGCTCATCACCAACAACCGGGTGCGCGCACAATACCGCGTGGCCCAGACCTTTGGCCAGCCCCTGACGCACCTGCATAATAGTGACATGCGGCGGACAAATAGATTGCACTTCTTCCAGAAGCTGGCGTTTTACACGTTTCTCCAGCATAGCTTCAAGTTCAAAGCTGGTATCGAAGTGGTTTTCAATAGAATTTTTAGACGAGTGAGTTACAAGTACAATTTCAGTGATGCCCGCAGCAATACATTCGTTTACGACGTACTGAATTAATGGCTTATCAACCAACGGTAGCATCTCTTTCGGGATTGCTTTCGTAGCCGGTAACATCCTGGTTCCTAATCCCGCAACCGGGATAACGGCCTTTTTGACTTTTGAATTAAGGGCAGCCATTTAAAACTCTCCTGGACTGTTCATGTATTGAACGTGTTCATCAATCTGTATCGCATCCAAGTATATCAGTACCGCGACAAGCTTCTGGTCTGAAAAGGACGCGCATCGGTATAATTAAGATAAATACGAATAAATCTGGCGCTGATAGTAGCACTCACAACATGAGGGGGGTGAGCCAATTTCATTCCCACTCCTATCGGTTGTTCATTCCGCAGACAACATCAGGCGCAGGCGACCACCTGCCCCCCAAATTTGGCACTGCCAGGACTCGCAACGTTGGCTCAGTTGATTAAGATATGCATTCCCTAAGGTTCCCAACGGAACGCCATTGCTGATTTGTACATTGTGGGAACCTGTATTTAATGTCGCATTCAGCCCCGCTGATACCAAAATCAGGTTTTTTAATCCGCTGTGGTAATAGCCAACCAGCAGAGGAAATTGTCCGGGCAAATTAGCCTGACGCAATAAATGGTTTACCTGTTTCAATAACGCACCCAGCTCTGGCAATCGTTGATTTTGATGCGCCAGTTGTTCCTGCAGCAAACCGTTAAATAGCGCACGCAGTAATAATGCCGCCAGAACGCCATTATCCCCTGCCCGCGTCACATCCAGACAATAAAACGCAAGGTCATGGTCCGATAGCGGCGCAATATCCAGTACCAGCCCCGGCTGATCGGCGGCCACCAGCTGGCGATAGTTGATCCGACATTGCGAAATCACTTGCGACACCGGAGGCTGTAATTCTTGCAACAGCTTCGCTGCAGCAGCAGGATCACCAACCATCGCATCCCAGTCGCGAAATAGCCGCTCTTCTTCTTCCACGCGTGAATTAAACATATTGGGATACAGGCAGGCAAAGACCGTTTCTCGCAGGCGATTAAGATCTTTCACCGGCTTTAACAGAACATCATCGACACCCAATCGTAGCGCTTTGGCTATGTCAGACATATTTTCCGTCGCTGATATCACCAGGATTGGGGTCTGATCGCCACGATTACGCAGATACTCCACCAGCTTGAGACCATTCATGCGTGGCATAGCCAGGTCGCAGATCATCAGGTCGGGTTTAAAATGCCCGAGTAAATCCAGTGCTTCAAGTCCGTCGCCAGCTACCGCCGTTGTCGCTCCCAAAGAGGAAAACCATGAGTCCATGAGTGAGCGAAATACCGGCTCATCCTCAACGATAAGAATCTGTTTTCCGACCAATGGCTGCGTCATATTCTCCCCCCTGACTGGCTTTAGTAAATAGTGGCATGCTATTGCTACTCACGCCTGTCAGAATTTGCTTAAGTGTTGATAAAAAAATGCGTTAGACGTTGGTTTTCACCAGGGGTAGAAGCTCATCCATTTTCTTCTCGACCGCCAGTTGTCCGGCAGCAATTGCTGCGCTGGCACGGTGAAAATCCAGCGTGGATATTTGCGGACAGAACGGCTGAATCAGGATATCTGGCGGGTCACCGGCCATACGGTTACGTTTCAGACGGTTTTCCAGAACCTGAATAGACGTCGTCATGATCTCCATCGCCGTCGGCGCGGTCACCGTACGCCTGGCCGTTATATTGCTCAAGCGCTCTTTCAGGCGGGCACGCCATGAGAGTTCGTCAGCATCCTCACCCGTTTCGGTATCACTGCTGACGTTGAAGGAGAGTAAATCTTGCTGCATGAGATGCGCATCGTGTTGCAGATCAACGGCAATAACGATGTCGGCGCCCAGCGCACGGGTTAGAGACACAGGAACGGGATTCACCACCGCGCCATCGACCAGCCAGTAACCATTATGCGCCACGGGAGACATCAAACCAGGAATACTGCATGAGGCCCGGACAGCCAGGTGCAAATCACCTTCGGTGAACCATAGCTCCCGACCCGTACTCAGATTAGTTGCCACTGTGGCGAAACGTCGGGTGCATTGCTCAATCGCTTCTACCGGCATGACATTACGGTACTGATTAAAAACCCGTTCACCACGCAGTAAACCGCCCCTGCGCCACGAGAGGTCCATCAGACGTAAAACGTCCCAATAGCTGAAAGAACAAACCCACTGTTCTAGAGCAGGTAACTTATTGCATGCGTAGGCTGCACCAACCAGCGAACCAATGGAGCACCCTGCCACGATATCAACATCAATGCCCATATGCTTTAGGGCTTTAATAACGCCAATATGCGACCAACCTCGCGCCGCGCCGGAACCTAGCGCCAGCCCAATTTTTATTTTTCTCATTGTACGTACAAACTTCCCCTGGCTTGCAGACGTAGCAACATCGCTACCGCTCAGTTAACATAGTGCCACTCTGGCGTTTTTACGCCGTTTTTTTATTCCAGGGAGTACTTTGTGTCTCAGCTTTGTCCCTGTGGTAGCGCTGTCGAGTATAGCCTATGTTGCTACCGTTATGTGTCCGGCGCGCAAGTAGCACCTACGCCGTCACATCTCATGCGTTCTCGTTACTGCGCTTTTGTGATGAAAGACGCAGATTACCTTATCAGAACCTGGCATCCGGACTGTCATGCCGCCGCGTTTCGCGACGACATTATCGCAGGATTTGCCCACACCGAATGGCTCGGGCTGAACGTTTTTGAACAAGACACGGCAGACACAGATAATGTCGGCTATGTCAGCTTTGTTGCACGGTTTTCTGAACAAGGTAAAACAGGCGCAATTATCGAGCGCTCTCGTTTTTTAAAAGAAAACGGTCAGTGGTACTATATAGACGGTACACGCCCTCAAATTGGACGAAACGATACCTGCCCTTGTGGCTCCGGTAAAAAATTTAAAAAGTGCTGCGGCTAATCAACGCCCGACAGTATCAATTTTGCAAACATTCTCAACAGGATCACCGCTGCAAATGCATTCATTACAACGAAAAGTGCTGCGTACTATTTGCCCCGACCAAAAAGGTCTGATCGCACGCATTACGAATATCTGTTACAAGCATGAACTGAACATCGTGCAAAACAATGAGTTCGTGGACCACCGTACCGGGCGCTTTTTTATGCGTACCGAACTGGAGGGTATTTTTAACGACGTCACGCTGCTTGCCGATCTGGATAGTGCCCTACCCGATGGCTCCATTCGTGAATTAACGCCAGCAGGACGCCGCCGTATCGTCATTTTGGTCACCAAGGAAGCACATTGTCTGGGCGACCTGTTAATGAAGGCCAATTATGGCGGTCTGGATGTTGAAATCGCGGCAGTTATCGGCAACCACGAAACGCTGCGCCCTTTGGTTGAACGGTTTGATATTCCGTTTGAGCTGGTCAGCCACGAAGGTTTAACGCGTGACGAACACGACCAGAAAATGGCCGACGCTATCGACGCGCACCAACCAGACTATGTCGTGCTGGCAAAATACATGCGCGTTTTGACGCCAACGTTTGTTTCACGCTTCCCGAATAAGATTATCAATATCCACCATTCATTCCTGCCGGCGTTTATTGGTGCTCGTCCTTACCATCAGGCTTATGAGCGCGGTGTGAAGATCATCGGCGCAACGGCTCACTACGTGAATGATAACCTCGATGAAGGTCCAATCATTATGCAGGACGTGATTCACGTTGATCACACCTACACCGCAGAAGACATGATGCGTGCGGGTCGTGACGTTGAGAAAAATGTATTAAGCCGCGCACTGTATCAAGTGCTGGCTCAACGCGTGTTTGTTTACGGCAACCGAACGATTATTCTGTAATCGATTGATAATTTAATTGGTTACCTTTACATCTTTACGCGTAAAAATCAGGCAACCAGTTCTTTTTTATCAACGGAATACTTTACAGGGGCGCATCATTTGATATGATGCGCCCCGCTTCCAACGGAAGCAGGCCAGTAACTAGCATTACCCCTAGTGGGGTTCCCGAGCGATCATAAGGGAGCTGACTGCAAATCTGCCGTCAACGACTTCAAGGTTCGACTCGAGCGATAGTGAGAGAACGTTGCCGCAGGCAACGGCCCGAAGGGTGAGGAGCTTTAGCTCCGAATAATCCTTATCACTATAGAATGCAAGCAGCATAATGAATTTACCCTGTGGTGGGGTTCCCGAGCGGCCAAAGGGAGCAGACTGTAAATCTGCCGTCATCGACTTCGAAGGTTCGAATCCTTCCCCCACCACCATTATTCACTACAGCGATGTAGTAACCCCAATAAGCTATGCTGAAGTTTGCACTTACTGGGAAGGGTGAGAGCCTTCGATTAAGGTTCGACTCGAGCGAAAGCGAGAGAACGTTGCCAACGGCAACGGCCCGAAGGGTGAGGAGCGAAGCGACGAATAATCCTTCCCCCACCACCATTCATTACGTTAGATTCACAAATTAGTATACCCCTGGTGGGGTTCCCGAGCGGCCAAAGGGAGCAGACTGTAAATCTGCCGTCATCGACTTCGAAGGTTCGAATCCTTCCCCCACCACCATAACTTCATAAAGCAACACACCCAATTCATCTGCAATGCCCTATATTCTGCCCATGCGGGAAGGATGAGAAACTTCGACTAAGGTTCGATTCGAGCGTAGCGAGAAAGCGTTGCCAAAGGCAACGACCCGAAGGGCGAAGCGCGCAGCGCTGAGTAATCCTTCCCCCACCACCATAACTTCATAAAGCAACACACCTCATTCATCTGCAATGCCCTATATTCTGCCCATGCGGGAAGGATGAGAAACTTCGGCTAAGGTTCGATTCGAGCGTAGCGAGAAAGCGTTGCCAAAGGCAACGACCCGAAGGGCGAAGCGCGCAGCGCTGAGTAATCCTTCCCCCACCACCATCACTTCATAAAGCAACACACCTCATTCATCTGCAATGCCCTAATTTGCCTGATGCGCTGGGCTTATCAGACCTACAAAGCTCACTGACACCTGTGTAGGCCGGATAAGGTGTTAACGTCGCCATCCGGCAAACAGGCATAAAAAAACCCCGCCGGAGCAGGGTTTTGTCTTGAACAGATAACCGATTAGTGACGCGCGCGAACAATCTGGTATTTGCGTGTCAGATATTCGACCGGAACGCTCCAGATGTGTACCAGACGCGAGAACGGGAACAACAGGAACAGCGTCATACCCAGCACCAGGTGCATACGGAAAATGAACGCAACACCATCCAGATATTGAGACGCTCCGCCGTGGAAAGTCACCACTGTCTGCGCCCAGTTCACCAGCTTCATCATCTCGCTACCGTCCATATGCTGGGCGGAGAACGGAATGGTCAGCAGGCCCAGCGCACACTGAATCACCAGCAGCGAGAGGATCAAAATATCCGCTCCGGTGGTGGTCGCCCGCACGCGTGGGCTGAACAGACGACGTTTTAGCAGCAGTACGCCACCAATCAGACACATCAAACCACTGGCACCGCCCGCGAACATTGCCATCTTTTGTTTCACTTCAAGCGGCAACCACGCTTCATACATCCAGTGTGGCGTCAGCATGCCAAGGAAGTGCCCGGCAAAAATCCCCAGGATCCCGATATGGAACAGGTTTGACGCCAGGTTCATCCCTTTGCGATCCAGCATCTGGCTGGAGGCCGCACGCCAGGTATATTGCCCATAGTCATAACGCAGCCAACTGCCGATCAGAAAGACAGAACCCGCAATGTACGGATAGATGTCAAAGAAGAACGTATTCAGGAAGTGCATTATTGCTGTCCTCCGGTGGTGATATTCAGATACTGCGGCGCAACGGCCCCGGCAAAACGACGCTGGTGAGCGGAGATTTCCGACTCGCCACACCCCTGATCGGCGAAGAATTTTACCTGCTCTTCTTCCCAGACCGCATCCAGCGCTTGTGGGGTATCATCACGTGCTTCATCCGCAATTTTTTCAGCCACTTTGTCGCTGTCGATAACGGTATTCGCCAGTTTTAACAGCAGATCGAACAGCACCGCATAACGGCTTTCACGCTGTTGCAAACGAGCGCTGAGCAAAGCCAGAATCGGCGCGATATCCTGCAAACCACCTAACGCTTCACTTTTTGGCAACTGCGCAAGGTATTCCAGATACAGCGGCAGATGATCGGGAAGTTCGCGGCTGTCGAGCTGCAAACCGTGCTGCTCATACTGCGCCATCAGATCAACCATCGCCTGACCGCGGTCGCGGGACTCACCGTGAACATGTTCAAACAGCAGCAGCGATGTGGCGCGGCCACGGTCAAACAGTTCGCTGTAGGCGGCCTGTACATCCAGCATGTCCTGCGCGGTCAGATCGCGAAGGAAAACGCCCAGGGTCTGGGCATCCTCTTTATCCAGGTTCTCAGATGACGCGAGTGCATCGAAAAGTTCCTGCTGATGCTGCCACAGGGCAGCATCCGGGTACTCGAGCAGACGCGAAACAATGACGAGTTCAATCATTGGTGCGGCTCCGTTTTGCTGGTCACATCAACAGCGTCAATGCGGCGGCTGTTGAACAGATTGAATTTAGTATCAGAACCATGGCAACCGTCGCCGAAGGTAAAGCCACAACCGCTTTTCTCCGGGAACGCGTCACGCGCCAGTTCGCGATGGCTGCTCGGTACCACGAAACGATCTTCGTAGTTGGCAATCGCCAGGTAACGATACATTTCCTGTGCCTGCGCTTCGCTTAAACCCACCTCTTCCAGCGCACGAGTATCAACTTTACCGTCAACGGTTTCCGCGCGTTTGTAGTGACGCATCGCCAGCATACGTTTCAGCGCTAACAGTACCGGCTGAGTGTCGCCTGCGGTCAGAAGATTCGCCAGGTACTGAACCGGGATACGCAGACTGTCAACGTCCGGCAGAATACCGTTGCTGCCAAGCTCACCCGCATCGGCGGCAGACTGAATCGGTGACAATGGCGGCACGTACCATACCATCGGCAGCGTGCGATATTCCGGATGCAGCGGTAGCGCCAGCTTCCAGTCCATCGCCATTTTGTAAACCGGAGACTGCTGTGCGGCATCAATGACGCTCAGCGGAATGCCATCCTTCAGCGCCTGTTCAATAACAGCCGGATCGTTCGGATCGAGGAACACGTCCAGTTGACGCTGGTACAGATCTTTCTCGTGCTCGGTGCTTGCCGCACTCTCGATCGCATCCGCGTCATACAGCAGTACGCCGAGGTAACGGATACGACCGACGCAGGTTTCGGAGCACACGGTCGGTTGACCGGCTTCGATACGCGGGTAGCAGAAGATGCACTTCTCAGACTTCCCACTCTTCCAGTTGAAGTAGATCTTCTTGTACGGGCAGCCGGTGATACACATACGCCAGCCGCGGCACTTATCCTGGTCGATCAGCACGATGCCATCTTCTTCACGCTTGTAGATAGCGCCGCTTGGGCAGGTCGCCACGCACGCCGGGTTAAGGCAGTGCTCACACAGACGCGGCAGGTACATCATGAAGGTGTTTTCAAACTGACCGTACATCGCCTTCTGCATGTTTTCGAAGTTCTGGTCTTTGGCGCGTTTTTCGAACTCGCCGCCCAGAATTTCTTCCCAGTTTGGACCGCTGGTGATTTTGTCCATCCGCTGACCGGTGATCAGCGAGCGTGGACGGGCAATCGGCTGCGCCTTACTGTCTGCCGGGGCGTTGTGCAACGTCTGGTAGTCAAAATCAAACGGCTCGTAGTAATCATCCATACCCGGCAGATGCGGGTTAGCAAAGATTTTACCCAGCAGCAGCGCTTTGTTACCCATGCGCGGCTGCAGTTTGCCATTAATTTTACGGATCCAACCGCCCTTCCATTTTTCCTGGTTTTCCCAGTCATTCGGAAAGCCAACGCCGGGCTTACTTTCGACGTTGTTGAACCAGGCGTACTCCATACCTTCACGGCTGGTCCAGACGTTTTTACAGGTCACTGAACAGGTGTGGCAGCCGATGCACTTATCGAGATTCAGCACCATGCCGACTTGTGAACGAATTTTCATTTTACGCTCTCCTGTACCTGGTCATTGCCTTCGCCATCCAACCAGTTAATGTTCTTCATCTTACGTACAACTACGAACTCATCGCGGTTTGAACCGACGGTACCGTAGTAGTTAAAGCCGTAGGCCAGTTGCGCATAGCCGCCGATCATATGGGTCGGTTTCGGCGTAATACGGGTCACCGAGTTGTGGATCCCACCGCGCTGCTGGGTGATTTCTGAACCCGGCAGGTTAACGATACGTTCCTGCGCGTGGTACATCATGGTCATCCCAGCCGGCACACGCTGGCTGACAACTGCACGCGCCGTCAGTGCGCCGTTGCTGTTGAAGACTTCGATCCAGTCGTTATCCTCAATACCCAGATCCTTCGCATCGACTTCGCTCATCCATACAATCGGGCCGCCGCGTGACAGCGTCAGCATCAACAGGTTATCGCTGTAGGTGGAGTGGATACCCCATTTCTGGTGCGGCGTCAGGAAGTTGAGCGCTTTTTCCGGGTTACCGTTAGATTTCTCGCCGATTACCGCTTTCACGGAACGGGTGTCGATTGGCGGACGATAAACCAGCAAGCTTTCACCGAAGTCACGCATCCACTGATGATCCTGATACAACTGTTGGCGACCAGACAGCGTACGCCATGGGATCAGCTCATGAACGTTGGTATAACCGGCGTTATAAGACACATGTTCATCTTCCAGGCCTGACCAGGTCGGGCTGGAGATAATTTTGCGCGGCTGCGCCTGAATATCGCGGAAACGAATTTTTTCGTCTTCTTTATTCAGCGCCAGATGTGTATGGTCACGGCCGGTAAATTCACTCAGCGCCGCCCAGGCTTTAACGGCCACCTGACCGTTGGTTTCCGGCGCCAGGGTGAGGATCATCTCTGCGGCATCAATCGCTGTATCCAGCATCGGCTGGCCTTTCGCCGGACCTTCAGCCTTGGTGTAGTTGAGCTTACGCAGCAGATCCATTTCGCTCTGGGTGTTCCAGGCAATCCCTTTACCGCCATTACCGATTTTTTCCATCAGCGGGCCGATGGAGGTGAAACGCTCGTAGGTAGCCGGATAATCACGTTCAACGGTCATGATATGCGGCGCGGTAACACCAGGAATCAGGTCACATTCACCTTTTTTCCAGTCCTTCACGTCTAACGGCTGCGCCAGTTCGGCAGCGGAGTCGTGCTGAATTGGCAGCGTGACGACATCGGTTTCTTTACCGAGGTGGCCCACGCAAACTTCAGAGAACTTTTTGGCGATAGCTTTATAGATTTCCCAGTCGCTCTTCGATTCCCAGGCCGGGTCAACGGCTGCAGACAGAGGATGAATAAACGGATGCATATCCGAGGTATTCATATCGTCTTTTTCATACCAGGTTGCGGTCGGCAGCACGATATCGGAATACAGACAAGTACTCGACAGGCGGAAGTCCAGCGTAACGACCAGATCCAGTTTGCCGTCCAGTCCGTTATCCTGCCATTCCACTTCTTCCGGCTTCACGCCGCTCTGCTGGCCGAGATCTTTGCCCTGAATACCATGTTCAGTACCCAGCAGATACTTCAGCATGTACTCGTGGCCTTTACCGGAAGAACCGAGTAGGTTAGAACGCCAGATAAACAGATTACGCGGATGGTTTTTACCGTTTTCCGGCTGCTCTGCCGCAAAGCGAATGGAACCATCTTTCAGGGATTTAACGGTGTAGTCCACCGGCGTCATGCCTGCTTTCTGCGCTTCTTCGGCGATACGCAGCGGGTTAGTCCCTAACTGCGGCGCAGATGGCAACCAGCCCATACGTTCAGCGCGAACGTTAAAGTCAATCAAATGACCGCTGTAGCGGGATTTGTCTGCCATCGGGGACAGCAGTTCCTGCGCAGTAACCGTCTCATAGCGCCATTGGCTGGAGTGGTTATAGAAGTAGGAGGTGCTGTTCATATGACGAGGCGGACGCTGCCAGTCAAGCGCAAACGCCAGCGGCTGCCAGCCGGTTTGCGGGCGCAGTTTTTCCTGGCCGACATAGTGGGCCCAACCGCCGCCGCTCTGGCCGATACAGCCGCAGAACACCAGCATATTGATCAGGCCACGATAGTTCATATCGAGGTGATACCAGTGGTTCAGACCCGCACCGACGATAATCATCGAACGACCGTGCGTTTTATCGGCGTTATCCGCAAATTCGCGGGCGATGCGTACGATCTGAGAGCGTGATACGCCAGTGATTTTTTCTGCCCAGGCCGGTGTGTACGCTTTCACGTCATCGTAGCTGGTTGCGCAGTTTTCATCGTTCAGACCGCGTTCCAGACCGTAGTTGGCCATAGTCAGATCGTAAACGGTGGTCACCAGCGCGGTAGAGCCATCGGCGAGTTGCAGGCGTTTAACCGGCAATTTATGCAGCAGAATGTTTTCCAGTTCTACTTTGCTGAAGTGCTCGGTGCCTTCGCCGCCAAAGTACGGGAAGCCCACTTCGGCGATATCATCCTGGCTACCCAGCAGGCTGAGCTGCAGTTCGGTTTCATCACCAGACGTGCCGTCGCGCTGCTCGAGGTTCCATTTGCCTTTTTCACCCCAACGGAAACCAATTGAACCGTTTGGCGCAACCATATCGCCGTTGCTGTTGATAGCGACGGTTTTCCATTCCGGATTATTTTCCTGGCCCAGGGAGTCAACCAGATCCGCTGCACGCAGCATACGACCAGCAGCATAGTAGCCGTCGCGCTCTTCGAGCATCACCAGCATTGGCATGTCGGTATAACGACGAACGTAGTCGGTGAAGTACTGGCTCGGGTTATCGAGGTGGAACTCGCGCAGCATGACGTGGCCCATCGCCATTGCCATTGCCGCATCGGTTCCCTGCTTCGGTGCCAGCCACAGGTCGCAGAGTTTGGCGATTTCTGCGTAGTCCGGGGTAATTGCTACCGTTTTGGTCCCTTTGTACCGAACTTCGGTAAAGAAGTGTGCATCCGGAGTACGGGTCTGCGGGACGTTAGAGCCCCATGCAAGAATGTAGCTGGAGTTATACCAGTCAGCAGATTCCGGTACGTCAGTCTGCTCGCCCCAGGTCTGTGGGGAAGCCGGCGGCAGGTCACAGTACCAGTCATAAAAGCTCAGGCAGGTACCGCCAATCAGCGACATATAGCGTGCGCCGGAAGCATAAGAAACCATCGACATCGCCGGGATCGGTGAGAAGCCTGCGACACGGTCAGGACCATAGGTTTTGATGGTGTATACGTTAGATGCGGCAATCAGTTCATTCACTTCCTGCCATGAAGAGCGAACAAACCCACCACGACCACGCGCTTGTTTGAAGCTTTTTGCTTTATCGGCGTCTTCGATAATGGATGCCCATGCATCTACCGGATCGCTGTGCAGCTTTTTGGCTTCACGCCACATCTTCATCAGACGTTTGCGCATCAGTGGGTATTTCAGACGGTTAGCGCTGTAGAGATACCAGGAATAGCTTGCACCACGTGGACAGCCGCGAGGCTCGTGGTTAGGCATATCTGGACGCGTGCGTGGGTAGTCAGTTTGCTGGGTTTCCCAGGTCACCAGACCATTTTTCACATAGATTTTCCAGCTGCATGAGCCTGTGCAGTTTACCCCGTGGGTTGAACGTACGACTTTGTCATGCTGCCAACGCTGGCGGTATCCGTCCTCCCAGTCCCTGTTGGTATTGAGAAGCTGGCCATGCCCATCGGCAAAGGTTTCGCCCTTCTGCTTGAAGTAGCGAAACCGGTCCAGGAATTTACTCATCGGTTTTCTCCTGTAGGAGCCTGACGGCTCTCTGATAAATCGACATTGCTTGATTGAGTGCGAAGGTAACGCTCTGAAAGGGCGTGAGAATTGATAACGATCAAGGCAGGCAGGGATGAAAACAGAGGGTCGATTTTCACATACCCCCTTAGTGGGATATTAATAAATCAGTCAACATATTGAATTTAAATGATTTTATTAAAATCACTTATCATACAAATGTTAAATTCTTTATAAGTGGGTATTAAGGGGTATCCCCCCTGCCAGGCATATCACCCGCACCGTTTTCGCAGACTTACGTCATGGGCTCATATATAAGTATGTTGTAACTAATTTAGAGCAAAAAAAAGCGCGGTCTAACGCCGCGCAATGGATAATCAACTGCTACTACTTTTTTACTTTTTAGAATGACGTCCGTATACCGCCCAGGTGATAACCACACAAGCGACATAGAAAATCAGAAATACTTTCATCGCATCGACCGGAGATCCGGTTAATGCCAGGGACGTACCAAATGCTTTCGGGATAAAGAAGCCGCCGATCGCACCAATAGCTGAGATAAAGCCCAGCGCCGCCGCAGTGTCGGTTGCCGCCTCACGCATTGCTTTCTCTTCAGAACCCCCTTCAGCTTTCACTCTGTCCATCGTCAGCTTACGGAAGATAACGGAGATCATCTGGAAGGTTGAACCACTTCCCAGACCAGCCGTCAGGAACAACGCCAGGAACACCGCAAAGAAGGCGATAAAGTTGCCGCCGACACCGTTAGATGGCAACGTCAGGAACAGCAAGGCACTGAAAATAGCCATCAGTACGAAGTTCACCAGCGTAACGCGGGTTCCCCCCAGACGGTCAGAGATAGCCCCGCCCGCTGAACGAGCCAGCGCGCCAATCAACGGTCCAAAGAAGGCGTAATGCAGGATCTGCACCTCAGGGAACTGCGTTTTTGACAACATGGCAAAACCGGCAGAGAAACCGATGAATGAACCGAAGGTTGCCAGATACAGCAGGCTCATAATCCACAGATGCCCACGTTTCAGCACCGGCAATTGCTCTTTCAGCGACGCTTTTGAGGTTGCCAGTTCATTCATACCAAACCATGCAGCCAGCGTTAACACCGCAAGGAACGGTACCCAAATCCATGCGGCGTTTGCCAGATACAGCTGCGTACCATCCGGTTGTTCAACCCCGTGGCTACCAAATGCGGCAAAGATTGACAGTGAAACCACCAGCGGCGCAACCAACTGCATCACGCTGACGCCCATGTTGCCCAGACCACCGTTCAGACCCAGCGCACCACCCTGTTTCTGTTTTGGAAAGAAGAAGCTGATGTTTGCCATGCTGGACGCAAAGTTCGCACCAGCGAAGCCGCACAACAGGGAGATAATAATAAAGGTACTAAACGGCGTGGAGGTATCCTGCACCGCAAAACCTAACCATACGCAAGGAATGATCAGGATACCGGTGCTAAACGCCGTCCAGCGACGTCCACCAAACAGGGGAACCATAAAGGAGTACGGAACACGCAGCAGCGCGCCGGACACCGAAGGTAATGCCGTCAGCATGAACAGCTGTTCAGTGGTGAAATCAAATCCTACTTTCGGTAAGTTCACCGCCACGGCGCTAAATAACATCCACACGCAAAACGCCAGCAGCAAGCAAGGGACGGAAATCCACAGGTTACGACTGGCGATTCGTTGACCACGCTGCTGCCAGAAGGCGGGATCTTCCGGCCGCCATTCGGTAATTACAGCTCCAGATGCCCTTTCCGGGGCAGATGAGTGACTCATAGACACCTCTGATACTTGTTTCGATGCCTGCAACATTAGGGTTTACAGCTGGAGGTAAGTTGATATAAATCAAAGGAAAAGATGTCATTATTCATGCCTAAAATTTATCATTACCCTTAATGAGTACATAACTTCGGTAAAAAAGATGTGGTTTTTCACGCTTCTGTCGTCCCCTACTCCCCCTCGTCCTGGAACTCTCCCTCTACTGGCAATTAAGAGGTAGCCCGTTTGAGGTATGGGTATACTCCAGTGTATCGCCGAGAATAACGCCACTGCCTGCAGCAGAATCGTCATTCAATAAGGTTTTCTGAACAGCGAAAACCCGAAGGAACTAGTCACCATGTTTAAACGTTGTCTCTCCCCGCTCACGCTGGTCAACCAGGTGGCGCTGATTGTTTTATTGTCTACTGCCATCGGCGTGGCGGGTATGGCTGTCTCTGGCTGGCTGGTTCAGGGTGTTCAAGGTAGCGCTCATGCGATCAACAAAGCGGGTTCGCTGCGTATGCAGAGCTATCGCCTGCTGGCAGCCGTACCGCTTGACGCGAGCGATCAATCGCTGCTGGATGAAATGGAGCAAACGGCGTTTAGCCCGGAATTGACGCGCGCTGCGCAGCGTGACGGACAACAGGCGCAGTTAAAAGCATTACAGGATTACTGGCATACCGAACTGGCGCCGGGGCTTGCGCATGCGCAAACGCCTGATGCGGTAGCGCAAGATGTGACGCGCTTTGTGGACGGGCTGGATAAGCTGGTCACTGCCTTTGACCATACTACCGAATTACGCATTGAACGCGTCGTCCTGCTGCATCGCCTGATGGCCGTATTTATGGCATTACTGCTGGTTTTCACCATTATCTGGCTGCGCGTGCGCCTGTTAGAGCCGTGGAAACAGCTGCTGGCGATGGCGCGAGCAGTCAGCCAGCGTGATTTTACCCAACGCGCGAATATCAGCGGGCGCAATGAGATGGCGGCGCTGGGCTCGGCGCTAAATAATATGTCGAAGGAACTGGCCGAAAGTTACGCGGTGCTGGAACAGCGGGTACAGGAGAAAACAGC
This sequence comes from Citrobacter europaeus, assembly GCA_020099315.1. Lineage (NCBI taxonomy): Bacteria > Pseudomonadati > Pseudomonadota > Gammaproteobacteria > Enterobacterales > Enterobacteriaceae > Citrobacter > Citrobacter europaeus. The sequence continues at coordinate 2,128,075 of CP083650.1, read as the reverse complement.
GGGCCTGGAGCACAAAAACCAGATCCTCTCTTTCCTGTGGCAAGCCAACCGCCGCCTGCACTCTCAGGTACCGTTGTGCGAACGCCTCTCGCCGGTACTGAACGGCCTGCAAAATTTGACCCTGCTGCATGATATTGAACTTCGGGTTTATGACCTGGAAGATGAAGACAATCATCAGGAATTTACCTGCCAGTCCAATGCCAGCTGTGATGAGAAAGGCTGCCATTTGTGTCCGCGCGGCACGCTGCCCGCCATTGACGGCGGTATCACGTTGAAATGGCGACTGACCGATGCGCATACCCAGTATGGTATCCTGCTCGCTACTTTGCCGAAGGGACGCCATCTCAGCCACGATCAGCAGCAACTGGTTGATACCCTGGTGGAGCAACTGACCGCCACGCTTGCGCTCGACAGGCATCAGGAGCGTCAACAGCAGTTGATCGTGATGGAAGAGCGTGCCACCATTGCGCGCGAACTTCATGATTCTATTGCACAATCGCTCTCCTGTATGAAGATGCAGGTTAGCTGTTTGCAGATGCAGGGCGATGCGCTTTCTGACAACTGCCGCGAGCTGCTCAGTCAGATTCGTAACGAGCTGAATGCTTCGTGGGCGCAATTGCGTGAGCTGTTAACCACTTTCCGTTTACAACTGACGGAACCGGGATTGCGACCGGCGCTGGAAGCCAGCTGTCAGGAATACAGCGCCCGTTTTGGATTTACGGTGAAGCTGGATTATCAGCTGCCGCCGCGCCTGGTACCTTCACATCAGGCTATACACCTGCTACAAATTGCGCGCGAAGCCCTGAGCAACGCCCTCAAACACTCTCAGGCCGACGAAGTGGTCGTGACGGTGGTGCAAAATGGCAAGCAGGTCAAACTGACAGTGCAAGATAACGGCTGCGGCGTACCGGAAAACGCCGAACGCAGTAACCATTATGGCATGATAATCATGCGCGACCGTGCGCAAAGCTTACGCGGCGATTGCCGTGTACGCCGTCGCGAGACAGGCGGTACTGAAGTTGCTGTCACTTTTATTCCCGAAACAAACTTCACAGAAGTCCAAGGAGATACCCATGAGTAATCTGGAACCGGCAACCATCCTGTTGATCGACGATCATCCGATGCTGCGAACCGGTGTGAAACAGCTTGTCAGCATGGCGCCCGATATCACCGTTGTCGGCGAAGCCAGCAATGGTGAGCAGGGTATCGAGCTGGCAGAATCCCTTGATCCCGATCTGATCCTTCTTGATTTGAACATGCCTGGCATGAACGGTCTGGAAACGCTCGACAAACTGCGTGAGAAATCCCTGTCGGGTCGTATCGTTGTGTTTAGCGTATCCAATCATGAAGAAGACGTGGTTACCGCACTGAAGCGTGGCGCCGACGGTTATCTACTGAAAGATATGGAGCCGGAAGATTTACTGAAAGCATTGCAGCAGGCTGCCGCTGGTGAAATGGTGCTGAGCGAAGCCCTGACCCCGGTTCTGGCCGCCAGCCTGCGCGCAAATCGCGCAACGTCCGACCGTGATGTCACCCAACTGACCCCGCGCGAACGCGATATTCTTAAGCTCATCGCCCAGGGTTTGCCTAACAAGATGATCGCCCGCCGACTGGACATCACCGAAAGCACGGTAAAAGTTCACGTGAAGCATATGCTGAAGAAAATGAAGCTCAAATCACGCGTTGAAGCCGCGGTATGGGTGCACCAGGAACGCATTTTCTGATAACGCATTCATGCGTCATTGTTAACGAGGATCATTTTCCGAAACCGTAAAAAACGGTTCGGTCAGTGATAGCGTGATCTCATTGGAAGAGACACGCTGGCCCTGCTCATCTTCTACCACCACAGACAACCGCCAGCGGTTCATCGCACCTTCTCTGTTGTCCCACTTCGGCATAATAATCGTCCAGCCCTGCGCGCTTCGGCTATTGCTGCCAGCCGTTAAGCTCAACGCCTGAGTATCGCCCTGCCACGCCAGATGGCGGATCCCATGCAGACTACGGACCTGCAGCGTCAGCGCCACCGTCTCTCCCGGTTTGAGATCCCAGGGCGGCGTGGCCAACAATACCGACAGCGTTTTACGCTGGCGATATTCCAGCGTCGGCAAATTGTTACGCTGCGGAGCATCATAGCGACTGCCGCGCAGCGAACGGCTGTTTGCCACCTCGCTGACCATCAGCTGTTTTTTTAGCGGCACGCCAAAACGGTAATTAAGCGTGAAGCCGAGGTTATTCTGGCTGATGCCGCTTTCACCCTGTTTGTGTTGTGCTGTCACTGTGATCAGCGGCACCGGCGTATAGCTCAGTCCGAGGTTCACCGCCACCGGATTGTGATATCCGGTTCCCGAATGAAACAGATCCACCTGGTCGCCAAAATACTGTTCCACGCTGACGCTGGTATTGAGGTGTTGATAAAACGGCATACGCATTTGCGCGGTCAGATCGTAGCCGCGGGCCATCCTTTGTTGCTGGGTTATTGAACGCTCCTGCCAGGAGGACAACGGTTGATAATAGTTTGCGGATAAGCGCAAATATTCACCCCACGCCTCTGCGCCGAGGCCGCCCCGGGGCAGATTTTCATCCAGCAGGTTATCATAAAAGGTGTTATAACCCACTAACCAACCGTCACGCACCCAACGCTGCCCAATCCCCGCATTACTGACTAAGCCTTCATCCTGTTGCGTCAAACCCAACTGGCTCCAGGTCAGAAATCGCTGATTGTCCTGCCACGGAATAAACCAACTTCCCCGACTTCCGGTAAAACTGCCTTCATTATCAACCTGCAACCCGACGCTGGCGTTTCCCCGTACAGAGAGCCAGGATTCCAACTGCTGATTCACCTGTTCGCTGACCGTGTCACGCACCTGGCCAAAGGCGTACTGCTTCGCCTGTTCACCGGTATCAAGCCCGTTATCGATCATGCTGGCTTCACCAAACGCTTTAACCATTTCGGCAAAGTGCTTTTCACCTGCCCGCGATTCAGGCGCCATACCGAGATCGGGCAAGCCATCGCTATTGTTGTCGAAAGGGTTTTCAGCCTGGTGAATAAAAGACGACTGCGCGCTGGCAGTACCGCCTGCCAAAGGCAAGAGTAGGAGAAGAGAAAATCTACAACTTAAAATACGGCTCAAATCGTTACTGGCTTTAATATCATTGAATTTGGGGATCACAGCTTAAATCCTACCTGCCCGCGCTCCCCTTTGCAGCCTTTTCTCAAATTTTCAGGAATATCCTTAATCATTGAGTGTGATTTTTTGTGCCAGTAATGCCTTCAGTTCCGGAATACATGAGCCGCAATTGCTTCCACAACGTAATGCCTGTCCCAGTGCCTGAACCGTATCACAACCGTTAGCGATAGCCTGGGTAATGGCTTTTTCTCCTACGTTAAAACAACTGCAAATAGTCACTCCCTTATCAGCCGGAATTCCTCCGGATTTCCCGCCCAACAGCGCATGACGAGCCTGAGCATTTTCCGGCTTTTGCATGAATGCGCAGAGGATCGCCTCATCATCAATCTGCGGCGGCGTTGCTGCTGACCAGAACCCGAGCATCAGGTTGCCATCATGCCAGGCCAGCAGATTCAGCCCCCGTTCCCATTGCGCCAGTTGAAGTTGCCAGCCCTGCGCCACACAATATTGTTGTAGCCAGACGAAAATATCGCTGTCACCCGCAAGGGTATAGCGCAACGCATTGTCAGCACTTTTACGCCACCAGTGGACGAATCCCGGCAACGTCAGCGTAGAGCGGCAAAACAGCTCTGCCTGCCACCGGGGCTGCCACGCCATAATGCGCACCGCAGTCTGTTTGCTTTCCGGCTGTCCAGAGTCAGGATCGCAAACCGGGGAAACCAATGCATTTACTCGCCCCTGACGGGCAAAACGGTTATTCCAATGCATTGAGGTGAAGACGCACCCCGGCCTCTGTCCAGGGTGGATGGTTACTCTACCGACCATCACGCCGCGCGGGGAATTCACCCGGCATAGTGCACCTTCATTAAGTTTGAAGCGACCAGCATCTTCAGGTGCAACTTCTACAAGCGGCTCATTGATATGCTGCATCAGGCGTGAAATTGTCCCCGTGCGCGTCATGGTGTGCCACTGATCGCGAATGCGACCACTGTTTAACACCAATGGATATAGGGCATCGCAGGTGGTTTTCATCCCCTGCGGCGCAACAGCGACCAGGCGTAAACGTTGGTTACCACGCCACCCCTGCCAAAGATTAAGCGTTGATGAGCCTGTGCTCACCGGCCAGCGAACCGGCGTCATCTCATCCCACTGTTGGTGCGTCAGCTCAGCTAACGCGCCAATATCAAATGCACGTTCACCTCTGTTTTCATAACCAGAAAGCGCCGCATGTTCACAAAATACCTCCCAGGCGCTTTGCCAGCCAAACGCCTGGGCAAATCCCAACTGTTTCGCCATTTGCGCGACAATCCACCAGTCTGGCCGCGTCTCACCCGGCGCAGGTAAAAATGCACGCTGGCGCGAGATCCGACGTTCTGAGTTGGTCACCGTACCGTTTTTCTCCCCCCAGGCCTGCGCCGGAAACCGGATATGCGCATAGCGGCTGGTATCCGTGTCAGCCACAACTTCGGAGACAATCACCAGTGGACAGGCGGCCAGCGCCTGGCACACTGCATGGCTGTCCGGTAGTGACACCGCCGGGTTAGTCCCCATGATCCATACCGCTTTGACATCGCCTTTACCGATCGCCTCAAACAGATCTACCGCCATCAACCCTGGCGTCTGCGCCAGCCTTTCGGTGCCCCAGAAACGGGCCAGGCGGGCAAGATCCTGAGGTTCAAAATTCATATGCGCCGCCAGTTGGGTCGCCAGCCCACCAACCTCCCGTCCGCCCATCGCATTGGGTTGTCCGGTCAGCGAAAATGGGCCGCACCCCTCCCGTCCAAATTTACCGCTGGCCAGATGTACATTGATAATCGCATTGCATTTGTCGCTACCGCTGGCGGACTGGTTAATGCCCATGGTGTAAAGCGTGATGGCTGTTGACGCGCGCGTAAACCAGTCATAGAAGGTGACAACATCAGCAACATCCAGCTCGCAAAATTGCGCGACACGCTCCAGATTCCAGTCGCGGGCGATAGCAAACGTTTCTGCAGCGTCATCAAATTCACTCCGCGCATCACCCTCAGCCACAATCCGGTTCAGTAAGCCTACAAACAGTCCGGCATCGCTACCGGGCAGCAGGGAAAGATGCAGATCGGCGATATCACAGGTGGCGGTGCGACGAGGATCGATAACCACAACCTTCATCGACGGATTGGCACTACGCGCCTGTACCAGACGCTGATACAGCACCGGATGCGTCCATGCCGCATTCGATCCCACCAACACCACCAAATCGCTGCATTCGATATCCTCATAGCTGCAGGGCACCACATCCGCCCCCAACGCCCGCTTGTACCCGGTCACCGCAGACGACATACAAAGCCGCGAATTGGTATCAATGTTGGCCGCGCCAATGAAACCTTTCATCAGCTTATTCGCCGCATAGTAATCCTCCGTCAGCAGTTGCCCGGAGGCATAAAAGGCCACGGCATGCGGACCATGCTGAGCAATGATAGCGCGCAGGCGTTCACCGGCGGTATCCAGCGCCTGCGACCAGCTTGCCGTTGCGCCATCCACCATTGGCTGCAACAACCTGCCGCTGAGTCCTGTGGTTTCAGCCAGCGCCGCGCCTTTGACGCACAAGCGGCCAAAGTTTGCCGGATGTTCGGGGTCGCCTCTGACGGTGACACCATTGTTGTCCACCTGCGCAATTACGCCGCAGCCAACGCCACAGTACGGGCACGTTGTACGAGTCTCACTCATGATGCCTCCGCCCGCAGGATCAGCGCCTGAGTTCCCACCCACACTTTTCCAGCCTCCACTTTCACCGGCCAGGCGCGTACCGCCTGTTCTCCGCTGTCATACTGGCGGCCATCGCGCAGACGAATACGTTGTTTATACAGCGGCGAGATAACAATCGGCTCACCCTGCACGTCCCCCAGAATACCGCGTGATAACACCTGAGCAGAACTACCGGGTTCAAGGTTATCAAGGGCATAAATCGTCTGCCCAAAGCGAAATAACGCGATTTGTACGTCTCCCAGGCGAGCACCAATACCCGCCTGCTCAGGGATCGCATCAAGGGCGCATATTTCCTGCCAGGGTTTTGTCGGTAATAACTCCCGAACTCTGGATGCAGATGCCGCCAACTGCGGCTGCCCGCGCAAAGGCGCGCGTGCAATCGTCTCATCCGGCTCATCACTATTGATGTAAGAACGAAACAGCGCCAGGCGCTGCGGGCTGCTGAGCGTGGTTTGCCATTCACACTGATAACTTTCCACAACCCGCGCCATCTCTTGTTCCAGTTCGCTGGCAATACCTAAACTGTCGTCAAGGATCACCTCACGTAAATATTCAATACCGCCTTCCAGGTTATCCATCCAGGTGCTGGTACGTTGCAGACGATCGGCGGTGCGAATGTAGAACATCAGGAAACGGTCGATGGTACTCATCAGCGCGACATCATCCAAATCACTGGCAAACAGACAGGCATGGCGCGGTTTCATTCCTCCGTTGCCGCACAGATAGAGATTCCAGCCTTTATCCGTCGCAATGACGCCGACATCTTTGCCCTGCGCCTCGGCGCATTCCCGGGTACAACCGGAAACCGCCATTTTAATTTTGTGTGGCGCGCGCAGCCCTTTGTAGCGATTTTCAAGTATCACCGCCATTGCCGTTGAGTCCTGTACACCGTAGCGACACCAGGTTGAGCCCACGCAGGACTTCACTGTACGCAACGACTTCCCGTACGCATGCCCTGTTTCAAACCCCGCCGCCACCAGCTCGCGCCAGATATCTGGTAACTGCTCCAGACGCGCACCAAAAAGATCCACCCGCTGCCCGCCGGTAATTTTGCTGTACAGCTGGAAACGTTTCGCAATCTGGCCTATAGCGATCAGGCCGTCTGGTGTGACCTCTCCCGCAGGCATACGTGGAACCACGGAATAGGAACCGTCTTTTTGAATATTGGCAAAATAGCGATCGTTAGTGTCCTGCAACGGTAAGTGCGCAGGTTTAAGCAGATACTCATTCCAGCAGGACGCCAGCACTGACCCCACCAGAGGTTTGCAGATTTCGCAGCCGTGACCATGACCGTAACGGCTAATCAACTGTTCGAAAGTATGAATATGGTTCACCCGTACCAGGTGATAAATCTCCTGGCGCGACCAGGGAAAGTGTTCACAGATATCCTTTTTAACCTCAACGCCCTGGGCCGCAAGTTGGTGCTCCATCACCTGTTTAACCAGCGCGCTGCATCCGCCACATCCAGTCGCAGCTTTCGTGCACTGCTTGATGGCGCCCATGTCCGTCGCGCCCGCGCTCACCGCCTGACATATATCGGCCTTACTGACGTTATGACAAGAGCAGATTTGCGCAGTATCGGGCAATGCCGCAACCCCAAGCGCTTTCGACGCACCGCCCGCCAGCGAGGGCAGGATCAGCGATTCCGGCTGACCGGGAAGCGGCATCCCATTGAGCATCATTTGCAGTAGCGTGGCGTAATCGCCAGCATCGCCAACCAACACCCCACCCAACAGCGTTTTGCCCTCCGCGCTGACGACGATTTTTTTGTAGATCTGCTCGGGACCATGCGTCCATTGGTAACTTTTCGCGCCCGGCGTACGGGCATGCGCATCGCCAAAAGAAGCGACATCGACGCCCAGCAGCTTGAGTTTGGTACTCATATCCGCGCCGCTAAAGCTGACATCGTCTCCGGCCAGCTGTGCGGCGACCACCCGCGCCATTTGATACCCCGGCGCGACAAGGCCAAAGACTCGCCCTTCCCACAGCGCACATTCGCCGATTGCAAAAATGGCGTCATCTGACGTGCGACAGTGGTTATCGATACAAATCCCACCGCGTTCGCCAATATTTAATCCGCTACGACGCGCCAGCGCATCCTGCGGACGAATCCCCGCAGAAAAGACCACCATTTCAGTTTCCAGCTTTTCGCCATCGGCAAAGTGCAGTACCAGCCCGTCAGAAGTGCTTTCAATTTCCGTGGTCGATTTCGCGGTGTGGACGCCAACGCCCAGCGCTTCTATCTTTTCTCGCAGCATCGCGGCACCGGCGTTATCCAGTTGTACCGCCATCAGATTAGCCGCAAATTCAACGACATGCGTTTCCAGCCCAAGCTGACGCAGCGCGTTCGCCGCCTCCAGACCAAGCAGGCCTCCGCCGATAACCACCCCGCGGCGCGCACTTTTCGCTTTCGCTGCAATGGCATCCAGATCGTCCAACGTACGATAAACAAAGCAGGATGGAGAATCCCCACCTTTCACGGGAGGGACAAACGGATACGATCCGGTGGCAAGCACCAGCGCATCCCAGTGGGTTTCATGTCCGTCGGCGTTACGGATGACGCGCGTTTCACGATCGATCCCGGTCACGCATTGCCCCAAACGTAGCTCGATGCCATTGCGGGCAAAGAAATCATCTGCGACAAGCGAAAGTGATTGCGCGCTGCGCCCGGCGAAATACTCAGACAGATGCACCCGGTCATAGGCGGCATAACGTTCCTCGCCAAACACCACGATGTGATAATGCAAATGCAGATTACGGCTTACGCATTGCTCGAGAAAATGGTGGCCAACCATACCGTGTCCCACAACAGCCAGCGTCGGTTTTGTCATCGTCATCTGTCCTGCAGCCGATGGCTGCGTATCAAAGCGGTCGAAGAGCCAGTCTGATTGTGCTGTCGCCCCCTGGGCCAGCAAATCGGTTAACGGCGCGGCGCTGCGGCAATCGCCCATCAGCAGCACGCCATGGAGTTTTCCGTCACGCGTCAGCAAGCGGCGGTAGTGCCCGCTAAGCGGATCGTATGTACTCAGGATGGCATCCGTCGCCGTCGCGTCTGTTACACCTGCACTAAACAGATCAATGCCCGTCACCTTGAGACGCGTTCCGCTCGACTGCCAGCCAAATCCGGCACAGGTAAAACCCGCCAGTCGCGCAGCCAACACCTCTGCCTGCTTCAGACACGGCGCGACCAGCCCCCACGTCTGGCCGTTAATCTCGCAGCATTCTCCGACAGCGCTAATGTTGGGCGTTGAGGTGCGAAGTTGATCATCCACCACGATCCCCTGCTGACAAACTACGCCGCACGCCTGCGCCAGGCGGATATTGGGTTTTACCCCCGTGGCAATCACCACGCCATTCGCCGCAATCCGCTGGCCATCCAGCAACGTGACGCTGTCGGCTTCGATACTGGTGATGCCTGAACCAAGTTCACAGCGAATGCCACGACTCGTCAGTTGAGCCTGCAACAGGTCGCTGGCCAGTTGATCAAGCTGTTGTTCCATCAGCCTACCCGTGCGATGAATTAACGTGACGTTGTCACCATTAAGGCGTAATGCTGCCGCCGCCTCTACGCCAAGAACGCCACCGCCCAGCACCACCTTTGGCCCAGACCGCTGGAGAATCGCCTCAACATCCTGCATCGAGCGAAAAGCATGAACATGCGGCTGTTTACCGCCGGGAATAGGCGGAATAAACGGATACGATCCGGTGGCAAATACCAGCTCATCCCAGAACATAAGCCGTTTTGTCGTGGTCAGGCTGTGGCTGGCGGCATCAACAGTCAGCACGGTTTCACCGCTTAGCACCGTCACGCCGTGGTCGAGATACCACTGCGCCGGGTGAAGTAAGGTTTGCGCAAAGGCCTTTTCTCCCCCCAGTACCGGTGAAAGTTGGATCCGGTTGTAAGCAAGCTGCGGCTCTTCACCGATAACGGTGATGGCAATGTTGCAATCCCTGTACGTAATAAGCGCCTCAATCAGGCGAGTAGCCGCCATGCCATGACCTACAATGACCAGTCGCGTCATATCACCCTCCTTACGCCGCCTTCGGCTGTTTCTCATACAGAAAATGGAGAATGCGTTGTCGTAGCTGATGGTATCGGCTGTCATCGGCGAGCTGGACCCGATTGCGTGGGCGCGGCAAATCAACCGTCAGGATCTCGCCTACCGTCGCCGCCGGCCCGTTGGTCATCATCAGAACCCGGTCGGAAAGCAGCACGGCTTCATCAACGTCGTGAGTGATCAGCACAATGGTGGTGTTCAGCGACTGTTGAATGTGCATCACCGTATCCTGCAGATGCGCCCTGGTGAGCGCATCCAGTGCGCCAAACGGTTCATCCATGAGCAGGACTTTGGGTTTCATCGCCAGCGCCCGGGCAATACCCACGCGCTGCTTCATCCCACCAGAGACTTCACCGGGGTGTTTATGCATCGCGTGGCCCATCTGGACGCGATGCAGGTTGTGCTCGATCCACTCGCGTCGTTCGGCTTTGCTCATGGTGTGGCGGAAAACCTGATCGACGGCCAGGGCTACATTGTCGAAGCAGGTCAGCCACGGCAGCAGCGAATGATTCTGGAAAACGACCGCCCGCTCAGGCCCAGGCCCGGCAATTTCGCGATTATCACAAATCAGGCCTCCTTCCGTAGGCAGCGTAATGCCGGCAATCAGATTCAAAAGCGTCGACTTGCCGCAACCGGAGTGTCCAATCAAACTGACGGTCTCCCCTTCATGGATATCAAAAGAGACATTGTGGAGCGCGAGGAACTCACCGCTGGCGGTCGAGAAACGCTGGCTGACCGCCTGGATCTGAATAATGGGTTTCATGTTGTCTCCTTATTTTTCCTGCCAGCTAAACCGACGTGCCACCAGCATTAGCCCCTGCTCAAGCAGCAGGCCTACAACGCCGATGATGACGATAGCGATGAGAATGTTTTCGACGTTAAGGTTGTTCCACTCATTCCAGATCCAAAAACCAATCCCCAACCCGCCGGTGAGCATTTCGGCTGCCACAATCACCAACCAGGCGATGCCGATAGACAGGCGTATGCCAGTGAGGATCGCCGGCAGCACGGCGGGGAAAAGTATCCGTCGCATCACCGTCCACTCTGAGAGCTGCAGTACGCGAGCAACGTTGAGATAATCGTCAGGAATTCTCCGCACCCCTTCGGCGGTGTTGATCACCATCGGCCATATAGAACAGATAAAGATGGTCCAGCTCGATGCGGGTTCCGCTTTTTGAAACAACAGCAGTCCAATCGGCAGCCAGGCCAGCGGGCTGACCGGGCGCAACAGCGCAATCAGCGGCGAAAACATGTGCGAGAAGAAGGTATAACGCCCAATCAGAAATCCCAGCGGGATCCCCACCAGCGCCGCTAATCCGAAACCGACAGCAACCCGTTGCAACGACGCCAGCACGTTCCAGCCGATCCCCATATCATTCGGCCCGCCGTTATAGAACGGATCGGCAAACAGCGTCAGGGCTGAATCCAGAGTGCTCAGCGGCGTAGGAAATCCTTTGCTGTTGATAGCGGCCAGTTGCCAACACACCACCAGCAAGGCAATCCCCAGCAGAGCGGGTATGGCTCGCCTGAGCCATGCGTTTAACCATAACGACCACGGCATTTTGCGCTTTCTGACCTTCATCGTTGATAGCGTTATGACTTCACCAACTGCCGGTTCAGGGGATTTAAGCTGCGTATTTTGTTTCATCTCAGGCTCCTGTACGGTGGAGGGTAAAACTGTTGGCATAGGCTTCTGGATTGCGGCCATCCCATACGGAACCGTCCATCAGCGTACTGGTACGTAACAGTTGCGCAGGCGGTGTTATCCCACCAACCGCAGCTGCCGCATCGCGCCAGATATCGGTCCGGTTGATGCGCGCGGCAATGGCTGCATAATCCGGTTGTTGCTTTAACAATCCCCAACGGCGGAACTGGGTCAGAAACCACATGCCATCTGAATGCCATGGAAAACTCACCTCGCCGTCGCAAAAAAAGCGTATGGCATGCGGATCCTGCCAGCGACGACCTGCCCCGTTGACGTACTCACCCAGCATTCTTCCCGTCAGATAGCTTTCTTTGGTATTGAGCCAGGCCCGGCGCGCCAGAATTTGTGCTGTTTCGCGTTTGTTGGCGTCACTGGCATCTATCCAGCGCGACGCTTCAAGCAGCGCGCTAACCAGCGCCCGGGCAGTATGTGGATATTTTTCTACCCACTCCCGGCGCGTACCGAGTACTTTTTCCGGATGGTCGGGCCAGATTTCCTGAGACGTCGCCGCGGTAAAACCGATGCGGTCGTTGATCGCCCGCGCATTCCACGGCTCGCCGACGCAGAATCCGCTCATATTGCCAATGCGCATGTTCATCACCATTTGCGGAGGCGGTACCACGACGGTGCGAACATCGGTGAAAGGATTGATGTCAGCGCTGGCCAGCCAGTAATAGAGCCACATGGCATGTGTGCCGGTGGGAAAGGTATGCGCGAAGGTATAGGTTCCAGGCGCCTGCGAGACGATCAGTTTCTTCAGCGCAGACGCATCGGTAATCCCCTGCTCCAGCAGCGTTGCGGAGAGCGTGATCGCCTGCCCGTTCTGATTGAGCGTCATCAGATTGGCCATTGGCTGCGCTTTACTGGCAATCCCCAGTTCCAGTCCATACAACAGGCCGTACAGAACATGCGCAGCATCCAGCTCTCCAGAGACCAGTTTGTCACGCACTGCGGCCCAGCTTGCCTCTTTGGTCGGCACCAGCGTAATGCCGTATTTATTATCAAAACCTTTCAACGCGGCGATAACCAGCGGCGCGCAGTCGGTTAGCGGAATAAAACCGACCCGAACGGTAGTGATCTCCGGCGCATCAGAGCCTGCCGCCCAGACCGAGGACATCAGTCCTGGAATCAGGGAACTGGCCCCCATCACGGCACTTGCCTGCAAAAACCGCCGCCGCGTTAACGAAACTGCTCTGTCACCCATACATGCTCCCCATAAAAAAAGGCGTCCAACAATGCCGAAGCATTGCAGGACGCCTTTATCCTCAAAACAGTCAGACCGCCGTTGGCCTGCTGCTAAATTGTCTGTATGAGTGAATGCAATTCAGATGCCAGAATTACACTGGCAGTTTTAGCGGGTTCGACGCGTAGCAGACGTCGCGGTGCACCCAAATATGGCAGGCGCTGCCCGTCCGTTGTGCAGCCGCTATCCCTGCATCAGGGATTTGACGGTAAGCAGTGCCCGGGCGATATCCACCATCCGTTGGTTCTTATCCATCGCCATTTTTCGCAATAGCTGCCACGCCTGTTCTTCGCTGACCTGCTGATGATTCATCAGGATGCTTTTTGCTTTATCAATCACCTTGCGCTCCTCTAAGGCATCCTGCAATGAGGCCAGTTGGGCGCTCATTTGTTCCAGCTGGCGGGCCTGCTGGCGAACAACCCACAATAATTGTTTATCCCGGCGTAGCGAGAGGGGTTCCTCAGCACGGTCATCAAGCCAGTTGTCGAGCGGCAACGCGTAAGTTTCTTCCGCCAGCCGACCCGCCACGGCGTTCAGCCATTCGGTAATCAGCATCTCTTCGAGATGGCGTAATTGTTCAAGGCGCTGCGTTTGCAGCGTGAACCAGCGTAGCGCACTTTCGCCGTTATCGAGTTGGGGTTGTCTCGTACAGGCCTGGCGTCGCAGTTGTTCGATCTCGCCCGATGCCTCGCATTGCTGGCGAAAATGCTGCACCAGCACAGGTGAAGCCAGGGAAATAAAGGTATCAAAGCACGGCTGCTGCCCGTCGATTCTGTCCACCAGCTCCTGGCGCATCGGAGGATTAAACTCGCCCTGGGTAAAGCCAATGGCCCCTAATGCCCGCTCTTGCCCCACCAGTTCTTTACCCTGCATAAAACTGTACAGCGCCACCAGTCCACCTGCGACATGGGGATAATCGATGCTGTCGTTAAGCTGCGGTACAATACCCAGCAGATGGCGTAACATCCGGCTATATTGCTCCATCGCCTGCTGCGCATCGACAATCTGTCCGCTGACAGACTCACGCAGCGTCGTTAGCTGATCGAGACACCAGACGGTGCCAGCAATGCGGTGACACAACGCACTGCCCACCACCGGCATAATGTGCTGGAAAAGGATATGCAGTTGCCGACACTCCTCATCCACCAGCGCCCGACTGGCACGGACCTCCCGATCATAAAGCGTACCTTGAGAACACAACCAGATATTGGATGCACCGCGTTCGCACTGTAGCATATGCACCAGATGGCTGATGCGTATCACCAGCTTACCGGACTGCGCCAGTTGGCGAAGCTGGGTGTTCTCAAGCTGGCGGGCATGGCGAAACCATTGCGTCGCGCCGGAATTTTGTGCATTTGTCATCATCTCTGCCCTCACCGATAACGGGTTATCCCTGAGGACAAGCAATATCCATGCCCCCCTGACAACAGGAGTAATAATGCAAAAGATAGTGATCGTCGCGAACGGTGCGGCCTATGGAAGTGAATCCTTATTTAACAGCCTGCGACTGGCTATCGCCCTGCGCGAACAAGAATCGGATCTCGACCTGCGCCTGTTTTTAATGTCGGACGCGGTAACCGCGGGATTACGAGGACAGAAACCAGCGGAAGGATACAATATTCAGCAAATGCTGGAGATTCTGACGGCGCAAAATGTGCCGGTAAAACTGTGCAAAACCTGCACCGATGGCCGAGGCATAACGGAGCTGCCGTTAATCGACGGAGTCGCCGTCGGTACGCTGGTAGAACTGGCTCAATGGACGTTGGCTGCAGATAAAGTGCTAACCTTCTGATACACCGCTTTCAGGCAAGCACACTGAAAGTGTCGATAATTTCCGGATTTAATCGTAGATGGGCGCGGTTTCGTTGAACGTTAGCACGCCCTTTCAACCCTTTTGAGGGATTTTGTCACTTTTGTTTAATCGTTATGCCATTTTTTGATCAAAATCAGCATCCTGTGGCTCACCCTTTGGTGTTATGCCATGAGTGAAATGTGAACAACATCACGCAGCACTTTCGACAGAAAGTACGTTGTTTTCAAGAACGGGGTGAAAAATGGCATTAGTGAAGGCGAGTTTAAAGTTATTTGGTGGCGATACGGTGGTGGTGCGCTGTTCTGAGCGCTGTCATATCCATCTGATGAGCGAGAAAAATCACGTCAAAGACACGCAGTCCGATATTTTAAGCGTGCAGGATCGTGATAACGCATGGTTGACCGTGCCCTATACCGGCATCTGGAATGTGCTGATCGACAGCCACAGCCAGTCGCTCGAGCATTCGATAAGTTATATTGCAGCCTAAGGGTTAAATGCCCGAAGAGCGTCTGGCTTTCGGGCATACAGTTCCAGACTGGAGTCAGGCGAACCCTGGTCGCATAACGCCTTCTGGCAGGTTCTCTCCCAACAATCGTTTGACCGTGATCACCAAATCGTTAAGACAATCATCCTGCATCCCTAACTTAACCAGCTCTTGTTCCAGCGAGAACAGATACTGGGCGTTAGTGCCTAAAGGTCCACTGGCGGCGGCAATCAGCGGCGCGATCACCTGCGCTCGCGTGTCTGACTCAAACAGCGGGTGACGCGGATCCATAATAAAGACCAGCGCGTTCACCGTCCTGCCATCATCCAGCGCCAACTGACACCAGGTCGGCAGATAACAGCCGGTGATCATTTCTCGCTTCCACAGCAGCGAAAGCTCTTGTTCCAGGGATGCCTCCGGCAAGCGGTAGGCCACACCGGTGGTGCGTCCCCCTTCTTTCAGGGCCAGCATGCGTCCTGGCTGACACGCCGTTCCTCGTCCCGCCGTCAGGCGCAGACAGAAAGCACGGTGCCAGCCGACTAACGTCCCGGTACAAGACTCTTCAAACTCTAAGGCCGGGTTCCACATCAACGATCCATAACCAAAGATCCACACCGGTCCATCATCTGGTCGGCAAGCGAGCGTGGCGGCCAGTGAGGCTGCACGTTGTTCCGCTGACCAGAGTAGTGATTCTTCAATAGCACCAAATGCCGTCTTACAGTCGGCATTCAATAAAAAATCACGCGTTAACACCTTACACCTCCGCCACTGCAGCTTCCCTGCGACAACTTTTTTGACGCCTTCCGGGCTTTTTTACTGCTCATTTTGAAACCAATAGCTGGACAATAGGCAATTCACCGCTCGCTTGCAAGCCAGCAACGGCGCGGCGTAGCACGATTCGCTAACGCCTGATGCTGGCTAGTTCATAAAGGCATTATAATTGATACTGTTACGTCTTTTTATGCCATTTATCATCATCACCTTTTTGATAATCATTTTTGACCGCGGCCCACGCCACCTTGTGCGCCGTCTCTTCGCGGGTGGCATCATCACGACGGTCAGATTTATCTTTATACTGTTCCCAGGCGCTGTTGAAAGCTTCTTTGTAGATGTCCTGAGCATGGGCTGGCAGAACATGCTGCACGCTGTCAGGCAGATCGCTTTTAGATTTATACGGCATTGTGAACTCCTCTTTTTAGGCTAAACCTTAAGTGTGGTTAACAATGCGGCGATACGCCAACAAAAGACATTTTTAGAAACTTTCTTCATCTAACCTTCTGTTAATTAAACAGTCTATAAACAAGAAATTTGTTTTTGACCGCTTTGAGAGGAAAAATAAGCGATGTAGTAAAATTTCGTAAAATGTCACCTACAAAACCAGGTTTTCTGTTATTTTTTACATTCTTTAATACTTTTTATAATTATAAATACCTGCAGAGATGGAGAAATTAGTTCAATGACACAAGTACATGAGGCGGTAAAAACCCGCCACAAGGAGACCTCTCTCGTCTTCCCGATTTTGGCGCTGGTAGTACTGTTCTTCTGGGGGAGCAGTCAGTCACTACCAGTGGTCATCGGTATCAATGCGCTGGCCCTTATTGGTATATTAAGCAGCGCATTTAGCGTTGTCCGTCATGCGGATGTATTAGCGCATCGACTTGGCGAACCCTACGGGTCGCTGATCCTCAGCCTGTCCGTTGTTATTCTTGAAGTCAGCTTAATCTCCGCATTAATGGCGACCGGCGATGCCGCGCCTACGCTCATGCGCGATACGCTGTATTCAATCATTATGATCGTAACCGGCGGTCTGGTCGGTTTTTCATTACTGTTAGGTGGCCGTAAATTTGCTACTCAGTACATGAACCTGTTTGGTATTAAGCAGTATTTAATCGCCCTGTTTCCGCTGGCTATTATTGTACTGGTGTTCCCAATGGCTTTGCCGGGAGCGAATTTCACTACCGCGCAGGCGCTGCTGGTGGCATTAATTTCTGCGGCGATGTACGGCGTGTTTTTGCTGATACAAACTAAAACCCACCAGAGCCTGTTCATTTACGAGCATGAAGACGAGGGTGACGACGATGACCCGCATCACGGTAAACCGTCAGCCCACAGCAATATGTGGCACGCCGCCTGGCTTATCATTCATCTGATCGCTGTAATCGCCGTGACCAAGATGAACGCCAGCCCGCTGGAGACATTGCTGACTGAACTGAATGCCCCAGTGGCATTTACCGGTTTCCTGGTCGCATTGCTGATCCTCTCTCCTGAGGGTCTGGGCGCGCTGAAAGCGGTTCTGAGTAATCAGGTTCAGCGGGCGATGAATTTGTTCTTCGGTTCGGTGTTAGCCACCATTTCACTGACCGTTCCGGTCGTAACGCTGATCGCATGGGCAACCGGGAATGATTTGGTCTTTGCGCTGGGCGCGCCAGAGATGATTGTGATGGTTTCATCGCTGGTACTGTGCCATATCTCTTTCTCTACCGGACGCACCAACGTGCTTAACGGCGCGGCGCATCTGGCGCTGTTTATCGCCTATCTGATGACGATATTTGCCTGAAAAAAAGCCGGATACGACGCAATGCGTCTTATCCGGCCTGGAGTATGTTTCACTTCATTTCTTACGGTTTTGTCGGCCCGATAAGCGTTGGCGCTATCGGGCGGTCAAACCAGACTTAGTTCTCGGTATCCAGCTCGTCGAAGCTTTTCACCAGGTCATCAATCGCTTTAATCTGCGTCAGGAACTGTTCCAGCTTCGCCAGCGGCAGTGCGGATGGGCCATCGCATTTCGCATTGGCTGGATCCGGATGCGCTTCAATAAACAGACCTGCCAGGCCTACCGCCATACCGGCACGCGCCAGTTCGGTAACCTGCGCGCGACGACCACCGCTTGCTGCGCCAAACGGGTCGCGGCACTGCAGCGCATGGGTGACGTCAAAAATCACCGGTGAATTGCCGGAGACTTTCTTCATCACGCTGAAGCCAAGCATGTCCACAACCAGATTGTCATAACCAAAGTTCGCGCCACGGTCGCACAGAATAACTTTATCGTTACCGCCCTCATGGAATTTATCCACGATATTACCCATCTGGCCCGGGCTTACGAACTGCGGTTTCTTCACGTTGATAACGGCACCGGTTTTCGCCATCGCTTCCACCAGATCGGTTTGACGAGCGAGGAATGCCGGCAGCTGAATCACATCCACCACGTCAGCAACAGGCTGTGCCTGGCTGGCTTCGTGAACGTCGGTGATCACTTTTACGCCAAAAGTCTGCTTCAGTTCCTGGAAGATTTTCATCCCTTCTTCAAGGCCCGGCCCACGGTAAGAGTGGATGGAAGAACGGTTGGCTTTATCAAAGGAGGCTTTGAACACGTAAGGGATACCCAGCTTTTGAGTAACGGTTACGTAGTGCTCACAAATGCGCATCGCCAGATCGCGGGATTCCAGCACGTTCATTCCGCCAAACAGCACGAACGGCAGGTCATTTGCCACGTTGATGTCGCCAATGCTAACCACTTTTTGTTTCATAGGATCGCCTTAAACGGTAGGTAAAGTGTCATTAATCAATGCAATACAATTTGCTTGTGCGAAATAGTATTAATCTGCGCACGAATCATTTCGCTGATCGGGTCTTCCGGACACTGTTCAACGAAATAACTTAAGTCGGTCAGCGCAACATGTTCACACTCGAGCTGCGCGTATATCAATCCGCGATCGCGTATTTCATACGGATCTTCGGGATTAAACTGTAATAGTGCTTCGCTGGCACGCAGCGCCAGCTCCATTTGCCGCTCTTCCATCAGCGATGATTTCAGCGTGTCGAGCAGCTTGCGGATGACTTCTGCATTATCCGCCTCATCCAGGTCTTCGTTAAACAACTCCGCGACCGGGCTGATATTCCCCTTCAGCCATACTTCCAGCGTGTGCTCATTCAACGTTTCGCCATTGAACGGATTGATTAGCCACATTTCGCCATCGAGCGATTCGATACGCAGGATAAGTTGTGTCGGGAAAATCACCGGCACCAGCGGCAGTTCCAGCCGGTTGGCAATCCACAATAAGATCGCCCCCAACGACACGGCGCTGCCCTGACGATTTTTCAGTACCTGATCAAGCCATAATGCATCAGAAAGACGATAGACGCCGTGGGTATCCGTAAACCCCCATTCGCCGTAAAAAAGTGCCAGCAGTTTTTCCAGTTGCTCATCCTGAGACAGGAGCTGGCTAATTTCTTCTTGCGCCAGACTGACCAGACGTTCCAGTTCGTCATAGACAGTTTGTGTTGGAAAATCCAGACGGATAGACTCCGACGCCAGGATCATCCCATCACACAATGGCGCTTTATTAAATTCGAAATCAGCTAACGACCTCATGCTTACCCCAGTAACGGTATTTTTGTGGTGGCGAGTTTAATGATGATGTACAGCACCACCAGCGCCAGCGGAAATGCGATTAATCGCGCCTGCTGACTGCGCGCCCGACGATAATCGAGCGCAATAAAACCCAAAACGATGTAAATGATAACCCCAAACAGCTTTTCAGTCAGCCATGTCCCGTGCTCAGTGAATGGCAGGATGTGCGCTTTAACCATTAACGCCACGCCGCTGAGTAATAAAACGGTATCCACAACCGGCGGCACAACGCGCGTCCAGCGCGCGCAGGCAAGACGCGAGTCGGTGTAACGCCACCAAAAACGCAGCGTCAGCAGACCAACAGAAAGCGCAATGCTGATGAGATGGACGTTGAGTAACATACTGAAAGTATTCATGATGGGATGCGTCCAAGCGTAATTCGCTCGTTGCCGCCATAGTCACGGCAGGTTTCAACCGCCTGATAACCCGCCCGAGAAAAGGCGTCGCGGACTGCCTGTCCCTGCTGCCAGCCATGCTCCAGCATCAGATAGCCCCCGGGCGTTAACACATGCTGAGACTGGTCAATGATGTGTACGATATCCGCCAGTCCCTGATCGCCTGCCACCAGTGCCGACAGCGGTTCAAAGCGAACGTCGCCTTGCGCCAGGTGAGGATCCTGCTCGTCGATATACGGCGGATTGCTGACAATCATATCAAACCGCTGTCCCTGCAATGCACTGAACCAGTTGCTTTGCAGCACGCAAACATTGTCGATGCCCAGATGCTGTTTGTTGCGAATGGCCAGCGCCACGGCATCCGGCATACGATCGACCGCCGTCACCGCACAATCCGGACGCTCGCTTGCCAGCGCCAGAGCAATGGCGCCCGTGCCGGTTCCCAAATCGAGAATACGACACGCTGAGGCCGGCAGGCGAGCCAGCGCCTGCTCCACCAGACACTCGGTATCCGGACGAGGGATAAGCGTCGCCGCAGACACAAACAGCGGCAGCGACCAAAACTCGCGCACGCCGGTAAGATGTGCCACCGGCTCACCCCGCTGACGGCGTTCCAGTAATGTGTCGAGTTGCTGACGCTGCGCCTCGGTTAACACCGTTTCGCCGAAAGCCAGAATAAAGGTGCGACCCTTACCGGTAACAGACTCGAGTAAAATCTCGGCGTCACGGCGCGGGCTTTCGCTTGCCTGTAATTGGCTTATCGCTTCACGCAGCCAGTGCTGATAATCCATTAATCCTGCTCGGACAACGCCGCCAGTTGGTCGGCCTGGTATTCCTGGACAATCGGCTCAATGAGCATATCCAGTTTACCTTCCATCGCTTCATCCAGACGGTAGAGCGTCAGGTTAATGCGGTGATCGGTCACGCGACCCTGCGGGAAGTTATAGGTACGGTTACGATCGCTACGGTCGCCGCTACCCAACAGATTGCGTCGTTCAGAGGCTTCCGCCTGTTGACGTCTTGCCACTTCGGCGGCACGAATTCGCGCCCCCAGCACCGACATCGCTTTCGCTTTGTTCTTGTGCTGCGAACGTTCGTCCTGGCATTCCACTACGATACCGGTCGGTAAGTGGGTAATACGGATTGCGGAGTCGGTGGTGTTAACGTGCTGACCGCCTGCTCCTGATGAGCGGAAGGTATCAATACGCAGATCGGCCGGGTTGATGTCCGGCAGTTCGGCATCCGGTAATTCCGGCATAACTGCGACCGTACAGGCAGAGGTGTGAATACGGCCCTGTGATTCCGTCGCAGGTACGCGCTGAACGCGATGGCCGCCGGACTCAAATTTCAGTCGCCCGTAAACGCCTTCACCGCTAATCTTGGCAATGACCTCTTTAAACCCGCCATGTTCGCCTTCGCTGGCGCTCATGATCTCAACCCGCCAGCGACGGGACTCAGCATAACGGCTGTACATGCGGAACAGATCGCCGGCAAACAGCGCGGCTTCATCACCACCTGTTCCCGCACGAACTTCGAGGAAGGCGTTACGTTCGTCATCGGGATCTTTAGGTAACAGCAGAACCTGCAGATGTTGCTCCAACTGCTCGCATTTCTCTTTTGCTTCACGCAGTTCATCCTGCGCCATTTCACGCATTTCAGGATCGTCGAGCATCATCTGAGCCGTTTCGATATCTTCCTGAACCTGTTGCCAGTCCGTAAAACAGCGAGATACATCGCTTAATTGCGCATATTCACGCGACAGTGCACGAAAGCGGTCCTGGTCTGCGATAGTACCCGCATCACCGAGCAGCGCCTGAACTTCTTCATGGCGTTCATGCAGGGCTTCCAGTTTGGCAACGATAGAAGGCTTCATAGGCGTAAATGCACCCTGTAAAAAATAAGATTGGTGTGCTGCTACTCCAGCCCGAGGCTGTCGCGCAGAATATTCAGGCGTTCACTATCCCCGTCACGGGCAGCCTGTTGAAGTGATTTGGTTGGTGCATGGATCAGGCGGTTGGTCAGTTTCCAGGCCAGATCCTGCATAATGGCTTGCGCATCACCACCCTGTTGAAGAGCAGCCAACGCTTTGGCGGTCAGTTCATCACGAATTTGTTCTGATTGACTGCGATACTCGCGGATAGTGTCGCTTGCGCCCTGGGCACGTAACCAGGCCATAAACTCGCTGGCTTCCTGCTCCACAATCGTTTCGGCTTCCACGGCCGCCGCTTTGCGCTGGGCCAGGTTATGCGAAATGATGCTTTGCAGGTCGTCTACGCTGTACAGATAGGCGTTAGACAATTTACCCACTTCCGGCTCGACGTCACGCGGTACGGCGATATCCACCAGCAGCATAGGTTGATTACGACGATTTTTAAGCGCGCGTTCTACCATTCCTTTGCCGATGATCGGCAACGGGCTGGCGGTAGAACTGATAATAATATCAGCATCCTGCAAACGCGCGTCGATATCACTCAGTGAAATCACCTCAGCGCCGACTTCATCCGCCAGCACCTGCGCACGCTCACGCGTACGGTTGGCGATGATCATCTTCTTCACTTTGTGCTCACGCAGGTGTCGCGCCACCAATTCGATAGTTTCGCCTGCGCCCACTAACAGCACGGTTACCGTGGAGAGCGATTCAAATATCTGCCGCGCCAGGGTACAGGCGGCAAACGCCACCGACACGGCGCTGGCGCCGATGTCAGTTTCTGTACGTACACGTTTAGCGACAGAGAATGATTTCTGGAACATGCGTTCCAGCGCACTGGCGTTCAGGTGACCTTTTTGCGAATCCGCAAACGCTTTTTTCACCTGCCCCAGAATTTGCGGTTCACCGAGCACCAGTGAATCCAGACCGCTGGCAACACGCATCAAATGACTAACGGCGTCGTTGTCCTGGTGCCAGTACAAGCTGTTGCGCAGGTCTTCTTCATTGAGGTTGTGGTATTCGCACAGCCAGCGAACCAGCGCTTCTTGCAGGTTATCCTGCTCTTCAACGCTGAGATACAGCTCCGTGCGGTTACACGTCGACAACACCACCCCGCCCTGCACCATTGGCTGCGCGAGCAGGCTGTCCAGCGCCTGATCGAGCGTATCCGGCGAAAACGTTACGCGTTCTCGCAGCGATACAGGTGCCGTTTTATGGTTAATACCAAGCGCTAAAAGGGTCATGTGTGCGGGAATAGTACCAGCGTTGATAAGGTTAGACTGGGTGCATCATACAGGATGCGTGCGGTCAATAAAAGAGACTGACCCCTTTTGGAGTAATGGCTTAGTGCACAAATTTAAGCGATTTAAGATAACTTGAACGTAGACGATGCCTGATGGCGGCGCTAGCATTAAGAATTATAACTGCAACGTATCTCAAGGATTTGTCATCATTATGACCCTGCCCGATTTTCGCCTGATTCGCCTGCTGCCGCTGGCGGCCCTGGTTCTTACCGCTTGTACGATCAACGCGCCGAAAGGTCCCGGCAAAAGCCCCGACTCGCCACAGTGGCGCCAGCACCAGCAGGAAGTACGCGCCCTGAACCAATATCAGACGCGCGGTGCGTTTGCCTATATCTCCGATCAACAGAAAGTGTATGCCCGCTTTTTCTGGCAACAAACCGGACAGGATCGCTATCGTCTCCTGCTGACCAACCCGCTGGGCAGTACTGAACTGGAACTCAATGCGCAGCCGGGCAGCGTCGAACTTGTCGATAACAAAGGCAAGCATTACACCGCCGACGATGCCGAAGAGATGATTGGCAAACTGACCGGCATGCCTATTCCATTGAACAGCCTGCGCCAGTGGATCCTTGGTCTGCCAGGTGACGCCACCGATTACAAGCTCGATGACCAATATCGTCTGAGTGAGGTGAACTACAGTAAAGACGGTAAAAGCTGGAAAGTGGTCTATAGCGCCTACGACAGCAAAACCCAGCCCGCGATGCCGGCAAACATGGAACTGTCCGACGGCTCCCAGCGTATTAAGCTGAAGATGGATAACTGGATTGTGAAATGATGACCCATTGGCCCTCTCCGGCAAAACTGAATCTGTTTTTATACATCACCGGGCAGCGTGCGGACGGTTACCACACGCTGCAGACGTTATTTCAGTTTCTTGATTATGGCGACACGATTGATATTGCGCCGCGCGGCGACGGCGAAATTCGCCTGTTAACCCCGGTGGAAGGCGTTGAGCATGAAGACAACCTGATCGTCCGTGCGGCACGTTTGCTGATGAAGGCGGCATCTGAAAGCAATCGTCTTCCTCAAGGGAGCGGCGCCGACATCAGTATCGAAAAACGCCTGCCGATGGGCGGCGGTCTTGGCGGAGGCTCGTCTAATGCGGCGACCGTTCTGGTGGCGCTGAATCATCTCTGGCAATGCGGACTCTCGGTTGATGAACTGGCGGCACTCGGCTTAACGCTGGGGGCAGACGTTCCCGTGTTCGTGCGTGGCCATGCGGCCTTTGCCGAAGGCGTAGGAGAAATTCTGACACCGGTCGAGCCAGAGGAAAAATGGTATCTGGTTGCACACCCGGGAGTCAGTATTCCGACACCGGTGATTTTTAAAGATCCCGACCTCCCGCGTAACACGCCAAAAAGGTCAATAAAAACGTTACTAAAATGTGAATTCGGCAATGATTGCGAGGTTATCGCAAGAAAACGTTTTCGCGAGGTTGATGCGGCGCTTTCCTGGCTGTTAGAATACGCGCCGTCGCGCCTGACTGGTACAGGGGCTTGTGTCTTTGCTGAATTTGACACTGAGTCTCGTGCTCGCCAGGTGCTTGAGCAAGCCCCGGAATGGCTCAAAGGCTTTGTGGCGAAAGGTGTCAACCTCTCCCCATTGCATAGAGCGTTACTCTAAATCATTCGGGTTTCAGGAAGATGGCGAGATGACAAATCGCCAGGAGCATACAAAAGTATGTGACTGGTGCGAGAAATTGATGCCAACGCACATGAAACACGAAGGATCACGAGTAAGCCGGGCAAGCTGAGTTGCGGTGACAACGTCACCCTGTTCCAGACGTTGCATCGCGCTCTTTAATACACCGCATGGAGAGGATACTGCCTGGCCCGCACAGTTTTCGGCAGATTCTTTCCACCAATGGACGCATGCCTGAGGTTCTTCTCGTGCCTGATATGAAGCTTTTTGCTGGTAACGCCACCCCGGAACTAGCACAACGTATTGCCAACCGCCTGTACACTTCACTCGGCGACGCCGCTGTAGGTCGCTTTAGCGACGGCGAAGTCAGCGTACAAATTAATGAAAATGTACGCGGTGGTGATATTTTCATCATCCAGTCCACTTGTGCCCCTACTAACGACAACCTGATGGAATTGGTCGTTATGGTTGATGCGCTGCGCCGTGCTTCCGCAGGCCGTATCACCGCCGTTATTCCTTACTTCGGCTATGCACGTCAGGATCGTCGCGTACGTTCCGCTCGTGTACCGATTACCGCTAAAGTCGTCGCTGATTTCCTGTCCAGCGTTGGCGTTGACCGCGTCCTCACCGTTGACCTGCATGCTGAACAGATCCAGGGCTTCTTCGACGTACCGGTTGATAACGTATTCGGTAGCCCGATCCTGTTAGAAGACATGCTGCAGCTGAACCTGGATAACCCGATTGTGGTTTCTCCGGATATCGGTGGCGTCGTGCGTGCCCGCGCTATCGCTAAACTGCTGAACGATACCGACATGGCTATCATCGACAAACGTCGCCCGCGTGCAAACGTTTCTCAGGTGATGCACATTATTGGTGACGTAGCAGGTCGTGACTGCGTGCTGGTTGATGACATGATCGATACCGGCGGTACGCTGTGTAAAGCAGCAGAAGCACTGAAAGAACGTGGTGCAAAACGCGTATTTGCTTACGCAACCCACCCGATCTTCTCAGGTAATGCGGCAAACAACCTGCGCAACTCAGTGATTGACGAAGTCGTTGTCTGTGACACTATTCCACTGACTGACGAAATCAAAGCACTGCCAAACGTGCGTACATTGACCCTGTCGGGTATGCTGGCCGAAGCGATTCGTCGTATCAGCAACGAAGAATCCATTTCTGCCATGTTCGAGCATTAATCGAGCCCGGCTCAAAAACCCGCTGCGGCGGGTTTTTTTATCCTTTTTATTTATTTGTATGATTTATGCCAACTTCAACTATCGTTTTTTAGATAGATGATGCGCTCATGGATGAAACATTATTGTGAACAGATTATTTTCCTCACATGTGATGCCTTTCCGCGCCCTCATCGACGCTTGTTGGAAAGAAAAATATACCGCTTCTCGCTTTACCCGCGACCTGATCGCCGGGATTACCGTTGGGATCATTGCCATTCCGCTGGCGATGGCCCTGGCAATAGGCAGTGGCGTTGCGCCGCAGTACGGCCTGTATACCTCAGCCGTCGCTGGGATTGTCATCGCCCTTACCGGGGGATCGCGCTTTAGCGTATCAGGTCCAACCGCCGCCTTCGTGGTGATTCTGTATCCGGTGTCGCAACAGTTTGGGCTGGCAGGCCTGCTGGTTGCCACGCTGATGTCCGGGATATTCCTGATCCTTTTCGGCCTCGCCCGCTTTGGTCGCCTGATCGAATATATCCCGGTGTCCGTTACGTTAGGTTTTACCTCGGGTATTGGTATCACCATCGGTACCATGCAGATTAAAGATTTTCTTGGCCTGCAGATGGCTCATGTCCCGGAGCACTACCTGCAGAAGGTCGGCGCGCTGTTTATGGCCCTGCCGACCATCAACGTTGGCGATGCCGCTATTGGCGTAGTGACGCTGGGGATCCTGATTTTCTGGCCGCGTCTGGGGATTCGACTGCCGGGTCACCTTCCTGCACTGCTGGCAGGCTGTGCGGTAATGGGTATCGTGAACCTCACCGGCGGGCATGTCGCCACCATCGGTTCTCAGTTCCACTACATTCTGGCTGATGGCTCACAGGGCAATGGTATCCCACAGCTGCTACCGCAGTTGGTATTACCGTGGAATATGCCGGAGTCAAACTTTACCCTGAGCTGGAGTTCGTTACAGGCGCTGTTACCCGCGGCCTTCTCGATGGCGATGCTCGGGGCGATCGAATCTCTGCTGTGCGCCGTCGTACTCGATGGGATGACCGGCACCAAACATAAAGCTAACAGTGAGCTGATTGGTCAGGGACTGGGTAACATCGTCGCGCCGTTCTTCGGTGGTATCACCGCCACAGCGGCAATTGCCCGTTCTGCGGCAAACGTCCGCGCCGGGGCGACCTCGCCAATCTCTGCGGTTATCCACGCGATTCTGGTGATCCTTGCCCTGCTGGTGCTTGCGCCGCTACTTTCCTGGTTACCGCTTTCCGCCATGGCCGCTCTGCTGCTGATGGTGGCATGGAACATGAGTGAAGCGCATAAAGTGGTGGATCTGCTGCGTCATGCGCCGAAAGACGACATCATCGTCATGCTGATGTGTATGTCTCTGACGGTGCTGTTCGACATGGTTATCGCCATCAGCGTCGGTATCGTTCTCGCCTCTCTGCTGTTTATGCGTCGTATTGCACGCATGACGCGTCTGGCGCCGGTCAACGTTGACGTACCGGACGATGTGCTGGTATTGCGCGTCATTGGCCCACTATTCTTTGCCGCTGCGGAAGGATTATTTACCGACCTCGAGTCACGTATTGCAGGTAAACGCATCGTGGTCCTGAAGTGGGACGCGGTCCCGGTACTGGATGCCGGTGGTCTGGATGCTTTCCAGCGTTTTGTAAAACGGCTGCCGGAAGGTTGTGAATTACGCATCAGTAATCTGGAATTCCAGCCGCTACGTACCATGGCGCGCGCAGGCATTCAGCCGATTGCCGGGCGTCTGACTTTCTTCCCGAATAAAGACGCCGCGCTGGCAGACATCATCTAACCGTAGCCCGGCCAGGCGAAGCGCCGCCGGGGCGACAAATGACAGAAAAAAAATGGCTCCCACATGTGGGAGCCATTTTTATAACAAGCTTATTGCTTAGGCTTTCAGCAGTTGCTCAGCCGTTGCCTTCACGCTTGCCAGCAGAACTTTAATGTCCTCCAGACACACGGTAGGATTCAGCAGCGTCAGCTTCAGGCAGGTGACGCCATCGGCTTCGGTCACGCCGACGTTGGCGCTACCGGAAGCCAGCAGAACGTCACCAATACGCTGGTTCAGCAGCGCAACGAAGGCCATGTCGTCACTTTGCGGGCGGAAGCGGAACAGTACGCTTGCCAGCTGCGGCTCCATCACCAGTTCCAGATGCGGCTGGGTTTTCACAAACTCAGCCACATCACGCGCCAGCGTTACGCCGTTATCAATGATTTCGGCATACTGCTTTTTGCCCAGCGCTTCGAGGCCCATCCACAGCTTCAGCGCGTCGAAACGACGCGTGGTCTGCAGCGACTTCGACACCAGGTTTGGCACGCCAGCCTCTTCATCGAAATCAGAGTTCAGGTATGCCGCCTGATAGCGCATCAGCTCATAGTGACGCGCGTCTTTTAACAGGAACGCGCCGCAGCTGATGGTCTGGAAGAACTGCTTGTGGAAGTCCAGGGTCACGGAATCCGCCAGCTCCAGGCCATTCAGGAAGTGACGATACTTCTCAGAAAGCAGTAGCGCCCCGCCCCATGCCGCATCCACGTGCATCCAGATCTGGTTTTCTGCCGCCAGCGCCGCGATATCCGCTAACGGATCGATTGCGCCCGCATCGGTCGTTCCGGCCGTGGCAACAATCGCCATCACCTGCTCACCGTTAGCTTTCGCCTGGGCCAGCTTGACTTTCAGATCGGCCAGATCCATGCGCGAGAACGCATCGGTCTTCACCTGGGTGACGGAACGGTAGCCCAGCCCCATCAGCGCCATGTTCTTCTGCACGGAGAAGTGCGCGCTTTCAGAGCAGAACACTTTGATTTTGCTCAGATCGCCGGTCAGACCATTCTGCTGAATGGAGTGCCCCTGGCGTGCGAAGAAGGCATCACGCGCCAGCATCAGACCCATCAGGTTGCTCTGGGTGCCGCCGCTGGTGAATACGCCCGCGTCGCCTGCGCCGTAGCCTACCTGCTCACGCAGCCATTCGATCAGTTTGATCTCAATGATGGTGGCCGACGGGCTCTGGTCCCAGGAGTCCATGCTCTGGTTGGTGGCATTGATCAGCACTTCCGCCGCCTGGCTAATCACCAGGCTTGGGCAGTGCAGGTGCGCCACGCACTGCGCATGGTGAACCAACAGGCTGTCTTTCAGAAAGTATTCAACCGCACGCTCAATAGCGGCCTGGTTGCCCAGGCCCTGAGACGTAAAGTTCAGGTTGATACGTTCACGCAGCTGTTCAACGGTTTTGCCCTGATACATCTCAGGCTGCTTCAACCATTCAACGACCGCTTGAGTACTCTGCTCGATAGCGTCCTGGTAGGCCGCGATGCTCTGCGCCGAGCCGGACAGAATCGGGTTTACGTCTGACATTCGATCCAACTCCGTTTAAACCGGCTTCACGCCAGCACCCAGCAGGGCGTTTTCGAATTTATCGAGGAACACTTCCAGCTCAGCGTTGGTGATCAGCAGAGACGGCAGCAGACGCAGGACGCAGCCATTGCGACCGCCGCGCTCCAGAATCAGGCCGTTTTCGAAGCATTTTTTCTGCAGCAGCGCGGAAAGCTCGCCATCGGCCGGGTAGCAGCCCATGTGATCCTGCGCTTCGTTCGGCTTCACGATTTCCAGACCGATCATCAGACCCAGACCGCGCACCTGGCCGATAACCGGGTAGCGTTTCTGCAGGTCAGCCAGTTTGCCTTTCAGCCACTCGCCCTGGGCGGCGACTTTATCGGCAATCTTGTCGTCTTTGAGGATCTTCAGCGTTGTCAGACCGGTCGCCATCGCCAGCTGGTTGCCGCGGAAGGTGCCGGTGTGGTGGCCCGGAGACCACGCGTCGAACTGCTTCTTAATACCCAGCACCGCCAACGGCAGACCGCCGCCAACCGCTTTGGACATCACGATAATGTCTGGCTCAATACCGGCGTGTTCGAAGGCGAACAGTTTACCAGTACGCGCGAAGCCAGCCTGAACTTCATCGATAATCAGCAGAATGCCATGTTCCTGCGTCACTTTACGAATGCGCTGCAGCCACTCGACCGGCGCCGGGTTCACGCCGCCTTCGCCCTGCACCGCTTCGAGGATCACGGCTGCCGGTTTACGCACGCCGCTTTCAACGTCGTTGATCAGGTTTTCGAAGTAGTAGGTTAACGCTTTCACGCCAGCCTCGCCGCCGATACCCAGCGGGCAGCGGTACTGATGCGGATACGGCATAAACTGCACTTCCGCCATCATGTTACTGACCGCTTCTTTCGGCGACAGGTTGCCGGTCACGGACAGCGCACCGTGCGTCATCCCGTGGTAGCCACCAGAGAAGCTAATGATGCTGGAACGGCCGGTCACTTTCTTCGCCAGCTTCAGCGCCGCTTCAACGGCATCAGCGCCGGACGGCCCGGTGAACTGCAGGCAATATTCTTTGCCCTGGCCCGGTAATAAGGAAAGTAAATAAGATGAGAATTCATCTTTTAACGGCGTGGTAAGGTCAAGCGTATGTAACGGTAAGCCGCTTGTGATGACACTTTGAATGCTTTGCAGCACTTCAGGATGGTTATGACCAAGCGCCAGAGTTCCGGCGCCTGCCAGACAATCAAGATATTGATTATTTTCTACATCAGTAATCCAGACGCCCTGTGCTTTGGCAATTGCCAATGGCAGTTTACGCGGATAGCTGCGGACATTAGATTCAAACTCAGCCTGTCTTGCTAAAAAGGTATCATTGCTCTGTGGTAATGAATTAGCACTTAAAGTATCAATACGGACTTTATCCGTCATCATATCACTCCTACAACCAGGTTTAGATTAACGCCTGATTGAATAAATGGTTATAAGGATTACCTGTAAAAAAGCGCGGCTAATATATGTTGTTTTAGCACAGGACTCAATCATTTATTTTCACGTCGCTTAAATAAGCATTTTTACCTTAAAATTCAAAACGTAACACTCATTCAACATTACGAAATCATAAAGTAATATAGCTATTTATTTTACAAAACCGTACCCAGTTGCAACGCCTGTGTTGTAATAAAA
Organism: Citrobacter europaeus; assembly: GCA_020099315.1. Lineage (NCBI taxonomy): Bacteria > Pseudomonadati > Pseudomonadota > Gammaproteobacteria > Enterobacterales > Enterobacteriaceae > Citrobacter > Citrobacter europaeus. The sequence continues at coordinate 2,097,005 of CP083650.1, read as the reverse complement.
ACCATGGAATTTTCATGTTTTTATTATTTTTTTACACGTTTTTACCATTAATAATGTACGCGTTTTCTTGTTACGACATGATTTTTCACTTATTTATCGATAAATCGAATAAAAAAGTCGATCCCTAAATATAAATCACTTAGTATGGCGCGCTTATTTACAGGCTATGTAGATAAAATTAATGCGCAGCACCCGATAACGCGTACAGGCGACACGCGTTATCGACAACAGGTATTCCCTGGGTTGTCAGCAGAAATGTTCGCGGGCGGACATTTCGTAAGGTGAACGTCGTTCCCTTATGCCGAGAATGAAAATTTTCTAGCCATACTTTTATGGCGCCCTGATATGAGATTGTTATGACTCGCATTTATCCACCATCCGTCGTTGCCAAATTTGGCGGCACCAGCGTCGCTGATTTTGATGCGATGAACCGAAGCGCCAGCATTGTCCTTGCTGATCACGATGTCCGTTTAGTCGTACTGTCTGCTTCCGCAGGCGTCACAAACTTACTGGTCGAGCTTTCTGAAGGTCTGGAAACGCATCAACAATTAGATAAGCTTGAGACCTTACGCGCCATCCAATACAACATTATTTCCCGCCTGAAGCAGCCGTCCGTTATCAGTACGGAAATCGATAATCTTCTCAACAATATTCGTCATCTTGCGCAAACGGCGACGGTTTCACCGTCCGATGCGCTAAGCGATGATTTGGTTAGTCACGGCGAGCTGATGTCCTCTTTGCTGTTTACTGAAGTGTTACGTGAACGGCATGCTGAGGCCGGGTGGTTTGACGCCCGCAGCGTAATGCGTACCAATTCGAACTTCGGCTGCGCGGAACCCGAACTTAGCACCCTGCACCACCAGGTGGAAACTCACTTGCGCCCTCGTCTTGAGCAAGCGATTATGGTGACTCAGGGATTTATTGGCCGTGATGCCGCTGGGCATACCACAACGCTTGGACGCGGCGGTAGTGATTACACGGCAACGCTTCTCGGTGAGGCGCTTCACGCCACACGCGTGGACATCTGGACCGACGTTGCAGGGATCTACACCACCGATCCGCGCATTGCGCCGCGGGCCAAACGCATCGACCACATCTCATTTTCCGAGGCCAGCGATATGGCCGCCTACGGGGCGAAGGTCCTCCACCCGGCTACGCTGCTCCCGGCAATGCGTAAAAGCATTCCGGTCTTTGTAGGCTCCAGTAAGGATACTGCCGCCGGAGGTACGCTGGTACACAATACCACCGATAATCCACCGCGCTACCGTGCGCTTGCCGTGCGCCGTAAACAGACGTTGTTGCGATTACATCGTCTGGAGACACAGCCGTTCTGTTCTTTCCTGGCACAGTCCTTCACCATTTTAGCTCGCCACGCGGTCACGGTGGATTTGGTTACAACCTCAGAGAATAGTATTGCGTTGGCGCTGGACGCCACTCATGCAACCTCAGGTGAAGACCATGTGCTGACCACGGCATTGTTTACCGCATTGTCCTCCCACTGTCGTGTGGAAGTGGAAACCGGACTGGCATTAGTCACTTTGGTGGGGAATCAACTGACCCAGGCTGCGGGGGTTTGCAAAGACGTTTTTGCCTGGCTCGAAGAGCATACGGTGCGAATGATTTGCCACGGTGCGTCAAACGATAACCTGAGCATTCTGTTACCGGCTGAAGCTGCGGATAGCGCGGTTAAGGCGTTACATTATCGATTATTCGAATAACGTTTCTTATATTCGGTAGTGAACAGAAGAGCGTTTAATGCAAGTGTAATGAACAAACAGAGCCCTGGTTTTTCGACCAGGACTTTGTGTTCTTAACGCAGCACTTATTTAGTTATGACGATGATTGGTATCACCGCGACGGCAGCGTTTGTCATAATGGCGCACCCACCAGTAACGGTCACTGATTTGTTCATGCCCACCCACTCTGGCACCTGCCAACCAGAGAACACCACCAACAAAAATACTGAGCACGGCACCATGTGCGAAAAACTGTGGCAGATTAAATTGCGGCAGTTGGTTTAAAATAGAGTAACCGACACCACCTACCATCACCACCAACCCTAAAGCCATGAGCACGTTACCGAGTAACGAAGCGTTTTTGCGTTTCATGTGTCACCTCCGGAACTTTGGGTTGTTACAGGGAATACCCCTAATCCTTATGTGTAAAGTATAGACAACACTGCCGTTCGCAAGTGCGGGAGCGATCACAATTACAAACACTCACGCAACAAAACTTTACAAATAAGCTACTGAACACACTCAATTTCTAATAGTCCACTTGTGCAATTATTCAGCTTTTGGCGATTAGCACGCAGTTTTTTGTCAACAGCAGCCTCAGACAGTAAACTACACGTCGTTTATGGAAACACTCAGGACAAAACACGTGGCGATTAAATTGATTGTCGGCCTGGCGAACCCCGGCGCAGAGTATGCGGCAACGCGACACAACGCAGGCGCATGGTATGTCGATCTTCTGGCAGAGAGATTACGCGCTCCCCTGCGCGATGAGCCGAAATTCTTCGGCTATACCTCCAGAGTAACGCTCGAAGGGGAAGATGTTCGTTTGCTGGTGCCGACCACATTTATGAATCTGAGCGGCAAGGCTGTCGGCGCGATGGCCAGTTTTTATCGAATTAATCCCGATGAAATTTTGGTCGCACACGACGAGTTAGACCTGCCGCCTGGTGTAGCCAAATTTAAGCTTGGCGGCGGTCATGGCGGACACAATGGCCTGAAAGACATCATCAGTAAGTTGGGCAATAACCCTAACTTTCATCGTTTACGCGTCGGAATTGGGCATCCGGGCGATAAAAACAAGGTTGTCGGATTTGTTTTAGGCAAACCGCCTGTTTCAGAACAGAAGTTAATTGATGAAGCGATTGACGAAGCGGCACGTTGTACCGAGATTTTATTCAAAGATGGCCTGACCAAGGCAACGAGCCGGTTACACACCTTTAAAGCGCAATAAGCAGCGATGTGCGGCATTTTTCTCGCGTGCTGTGTATAATAGGCAAAGTTATTTACTTTTCTACAATCTGTTTTCTATAACAGGTTGAATATCAAAAGATTAAGGTGATTTAAACATGGGATTCAAATGCGGTATCGTCGGTTTGCCAAACGTAGGCAAATCTACCCTGTTCAACGCGCTCACAAAAGCGGGTATTGAAGCGGCAAACTTCCCGTTCTGTACTATCGAGCCGAACACGGGTGTTGTCCCGATGCCCGATCCGCGTCTGGATCAGCTGGCCGAAATCGTCAAACCGCAGCGTATCCTGCCAACCACGATGGAATTCGTCGACATTGCCGGTCTGGTAAAAGGCGCATCCAAAGGTGAAGGCCTGGGTAACCAGTTCCTGACCAACATCCGTGAAACCGAAGCTATCGGCCATGTGGTTCGCTGCTTTGAAAACGACAACATCATCCACGTTAATAATAAAGTGGATCCGGCTGACGACATTGAAGTTATCAATACCGAACTGGCACTGTCTGACCTGGATACCTGTGAGCGCGCTATCCATCGCGTACAGAAGAAGGCCAAGGGCGGCGATAAAGACGCTAAAGCGGAACTGGCTGCGCTGGAAAAATGCCTGCCACAGTTGGAAAACGCCGGCATGTTGCGCGCTTTGAAAACGCTGACCGAAGAAGACAAAGCAGCCATCAAATACCTGAGCTTCCTGACGCTGAAGCCAACGATGTATATCGCCAACGTCAACGAAGATGGTTTTGAAAACAACCCATACCTCGATAAAGTGCGCGAAATCGCGGCGGCAGAAGGGTCTGTTGTTGTTGCCGTTTGCGCTGCCGTTGAAGCTGACATCGCAGAACTCGATGATGCTGACCGTGAAGAATTCATGGCTGAAATGGGTCTGGAAGAGCCGGGCCTGAACCGCGTTATCCGCGCTGGTTACGAGCTGCTGAACCTGCAGACCTACTTCACCGCTGGCGTGAAAGAAGTCCGTGCGTGGACCATCCCTGTCGGTGCGACCGCTCCGCAGGCTGCCGGTAAGATCCACACCGACTTCGAGAAAGGCTTTATCCGTGCGCAGACTATCGCGTTTGAAGACTTCATCACCTACAAGGGTGAGCAAGGCGCGAAAGAAGCCGGTAAGATGCGTGCAGAAGGTAAAGACTACATCGTTAAAGATGGCGACGTGATGAACTTCCTGTTCAACGTCTAAATAAAATCTGCTGTCTCATGAGATCTCAATACATCTCATAAGAATCACTAAAAACTATAAAATCCACGCAATTGCGTGGATTTTTCATTTCACAGACTTATTCAGGTAAACATAGCCATCACATGCCCAATTGTTTTATGAATTTAATTCATAGCGGCTATTTAATGTGCGTAATTATCTTTCTGCCCAGTTTCGTTAAGCTGAACAATAAATACTGAATAAGTCGATACCCCTCGGGGTATCGACAGATACGGATTAAATATTTTTATCAAAAAAGACATCTAACTTTTGCATCGCCTGGTCAACGTACTCAGGAACCCAATAAGTCTCGATGTGAGTAGCGCCATCGATCAATAAGAGTTCTTTGTCCTTCGTACCGGTGGCTTTCGCGAACGCATCTTCAGTCATATAGAGCGTATCCGCTTTTGTACCGGCAATCATCAGCAGCGGTTGATTGATGAGATTGATATGGTCCGTGACGTCAAAACTCATCAAATCCAGCAGACTGCTGGTGGTGTATTTAAACGTAGAGTTCGGGTGGGCGTGAGTTTTCCAGTAATACTCGTAGCCCTGGCGATATAAGGCAAAGGGTAATTTAGCAATCTGTTCATCAGTCAGATTGGCATCGCCGGAGTAAAGCACTTCGCCTCCGGCAGCTTCCTGAGCGCGTGCGTCAGAAGCCTGCTGAAGACGCTGCTGGATAGTATCCAGCTGTGAATCCTGCATACCGTTACGTCGCACCAGGCCTGAATTAAACATACTGATGGTCGCTATCGATTTGAACCGCTTGTCAGTTTCGGCGGCTATCAGTGAATACCCGCCGCCTCCGCAAATACCCAGCAGACCAAGGCGGGCGGTATCTACGCCGGGGTACTGGCTGATGTAATCAGCCATACCGTGGATATCCTCAATGCGATTAGCGGGTTTATCCACGCTGCGAGGCATCCCACCGCTAGCACCCTGATAAGCCGCGTCGGCGGTAATCGTGATGTAGCCCTGTTCGGCGAGACGCTGGGCATACAACCCGGCGACCTGTTCTTTTACGCCGCCATTAGGATGTGCCACCACTACAGCAGGGTATTTTTTGGCGGGATCGTAGTTAGCAGGGGTATAGACATTCGCAGCAATCTGGATGCCATGCAGATCGTATTTCACGGGGTGAATGTTGACCTTGCCTTTGACGTTCTCAGTGATGGCGCCGTCATAGGCCAGCGTGAATGGATTTTTTTTGTAATCGGCCGCATTGGCTGAGGTCACTCCAGCCATTGCCGTGAGTAGCATTGCACTGATAAGCGTGAATTTCATGGTCTCTCCCGATGAGTGTCGGCCTGGTTATTCAGGCTCGCGGATTAAATTTGCAGGCTCAGATTAGGGTGCGAGCGCTGTCAGCATCCTGACGCGGAAATAACATTTTTGTCAGGTAACCGTCAGCTTTATGTTGGCAATCAGAAGGCAAAATGGTCTCAGTAACAGGGTTGTTCAGGTATTGAAGCACCGATGAAAAGCTAAGAGGAAGTCCCGTTATGCGCCTGTTGTTAGTCGAAGATGAAGAAAAAACGTCAACCTATCTCAACCGTGCGTTGAGCGAGTCCGGATTTACGGTAGATGTCTCTGCAGACGGCGCTGAAGGTCTTCATTATGCGCTGGAGTTCGACTACGACGCGATAATACTGGATGTGATGCTGCCGGGGATGGATGGTTACCGGGTACTTGAGGATGTGCGAGCAGCCAAACAGACGCCGGTGCTGATGCTTTCGGCTCGCGGCTCAGTCGATGAACGTGTTAAAGGGCTGCGTCTTGGCGCGGATGATTATCTGCCCAAGCCCTTTTCGCTTATTGAGCTGGTGGCGCGTATTCAGGCCCTGGTGCGTCGTCGTTCTACGGATGGCGTGGACATCACTCAACTGCAAATTCACGACCTGCATCTCGACCTGCTGGCGCGTCGGGTATTTCGCGCCGGAACACGGCTGGAACTGACCGCGAAAGAGTTTTCCCTGTTGAGCCTTCTGGTCCGACATCAGGGAGAGATCCTGTCAAAGATGATGATTGCTGAGCAGATATGGGATATGAACTTTGATAGCGATGCCAACGTGGTTGAAGTGGCCATTAAACGCCTGCGAGCCAAAGTGGATGCCCCGTTCGATATCAAACTGCTGCATACCGTTCGTGGCATGGGTTATGTCCTCGAAGTCCGGTCCAAATAAATGAAGGGGATATGCTTGCCTGAGCGTTCCATCTCCGTTCACCTGGCGCTGATGTTTGCCTTATCCGCGCTGCTGATTGTGTCCGTTATCGGCATCCTGCTCAGAAGCTCTTTGCATGACTCTTTGCAAAAGCAGATGCACAACGAATTGTTATTTCGTGAGTCATTGATGAGTCCGTGGATCACCGCACGAACGTCGGCTGACGGCTGGTCACTGCTTGCCAATAAATTCACCGTGTTAACCAATTCTGAAGGTGAACGCGTTCGTTACTGGATAGTGAGCGATAACCCACGCTTTAGCATGGGGGGAACACCACCGGTGGGTGTTGAGTGGTCTTCTTTACAGGAAGGCTTTAATAAAGTGCCCGGCGCATCGGAAGGTGCCTGCTCGCTGTTTCTGTTAGTGAAAACGATCCCCGCCAACGGTGAAAGGCCTGAGCTGCGCTATATCGTTGCCATCGACTCCACGCCGTATATGGGCACACTGAATGCCTTCACCCGGACGCTGTTAATCATTACCGCGCTGGGCGTCGTGATTGTCGCTTTACTGGGATACATCGTTTCAAGGATCGGTCTTCGTCCCGTTGGGGCGCTCAGTAAACAGGCCCGGCATCTTGCACCGGGAGACCATGGCCAGCGCCTGAATACCGAAGCATTACCTGACGAATTACAGCAGTTAGCATCATCTTTTAATGGCGTGCTGGAACGGCAAGAGGTCGCCTGGCGACAGCTCGACAGCTTTAATGCCGATGTTGCGCATGAACTCCGGACTCCGCTTACGAATCTGATCGGCCAGACGCAACTGGGGCTCTCGCGCCGACGCTCGCATGATGAACTGGAAGAATTATTGGGCTCCAATCTGGAAGAACTGGAACGCATGGCGTCTATCGTTAACGACATGCTGTTCCTGTCCCATGCCCACGCGGGTGAACATGCGTCCCAGTTGACCCAAGTGTCGCTGCGAGAAGAAACCCTGAAAACAGCGGAGTACGTTGAACCTTCTTTTGCTGAAAAACAGCTCTCTCTGGATGTTCAGGGCGACGTGATCGCGCACATCGACCGACGTCTGTTCCATCGCTCATTGGCTAATTTACTGGAAAACAGCGCAAGGCATTCGCCGTCCAATAGCACGGTTACGGTGCGGTTAAGCGAAACCGGTCATCAAGCCTGTGTTGAAGTGTCAAACCTGGGCGATCCGATAGCACCAGAGCACTTACACCGGCTTTTCGAGCGGTTATATCGCGTTGACACCTCCCGGGCGAGGAGTGATACCCACCATGGACTGGGCCTGTCGATCGTGCGTGCCGTCGCCATTATGCACAAGGGAGATGTCTTTGCCCGTAGTGAAGGTGGCATCAATACATTTGGCCTCACCTTTGCGATACAAGCGGATAAAGCGGCGGGCAATGCTCAATCCGGCACTGAGCCGGGACCCGGGTTAACTGACAGAATTGTCAGGGGGGCGTCAGCCTGACGTCATCACCCTCTCGATAAAATCATCGCAGGCAATCCCCTCTTCATTGATAAGGACGCTTTGCATGATCAGACATTTACGTTACCTCGGGCTGTTACTGCCGATTACATTTTCATCCTGGGCAGCGGAGCAAAATCCCGCTGTCCATATCACCCCCGCAGGAAGTCAGAACGCGGTATATGGACCCGCCGAGAACTTTACCGGTCGCGTCCGGGTTGATCCTCTCTTCAGACCGGATAACAACATCCCTGTTTCCGGGGCTTATGTCACGTTTGAACCCGGCGCTCGTTCCGCCTGGCATACGCATCCGGCAGGTCAGCGGCTGATTGTAACCTCGGGTGTGGGGCTCACCCAACAAGAAGGCCAGCCGGTGCAGGTTATCCGCGCCGGTGACGTTGTCTCTTGCCCGGCGGGCGTCAAACACTGGCACGGGGCGGCCCCCGGCAGCGCGATGACGCATCTGGCGATAACCGGGATTGTGGATGGCAAAAGCGTTAACTGGAAGGAGTTAGTGACAGATGAACAATACCACGCCCATTAAGGCATTAGCGGCAGGGGTACTGCTGACCTTTGGTTTTGGTCTCGCGGCACATGCTGTGCCCGTCAATAAAGGAGCCTCAGAAATGAACCACGAACAAACGGTTTCAGATACGCTGTCAGCCCGCCAACAGGCCATCCCGCTGATTGCCGCATCGATGGCCAGCAGTCAGATGGATAAGCTGAATGCCGCCCTGAATCAGGGTCTTGACGCTGGGCTCACGATAAACGAAACCAAAGAGATTCTCGTCCAGCTTTATGCCTATACGGGCTTCCCCCGTAGCCTGAATGCACTTAGTGAACTGATGAAGGTCGTCGAAGCACGTAAACAACGTGGCATCAAAGATGCTGAGGGCCAAGAACCGGTCGCCACCATCCCTGTCGGGGATGAGCTTCGCCGTGTCGGTACCGCAAACCAGACGAAAATCTCAGGCGCTCCCGTCCAGGGTCCGCTGTTTGATTTTGCCCCAGTGATTAACCAGTTCCTGCAAACGCATCTTTTCGGTGACATTTTCGCCCGCGATAACCTCGACTGGCAAAGCCGCGAGCTGGCAACGGTGGGTGCATTAGCGGCCACGCCGGGCGTCGAATCACAACTGCTGTCGCATACGCGAGCAAGCATGCGGGTCGGCCTGACGGCGTCGCAGCTGCGCCAGCTCGCACAGGTTCTGCGTGAACATGGCGAAAATGATGCAGCAACGCGAGCAGAAAAGGCGCTGCAACAGGCGCTCGATGGCAATTAAGGGCAATCAGTGGTGCTAAATAATTACCGCTGACAACTCAGATATGATTGAACGGCAAACATAACAGAGGATGTAATCTTGAAGACAATCTTAAAAACGCTGGCCATCTGCGTAATGGCGGGTGGCCTGGTGGCTCAGTCGGTCTATGCCGAGCCGCTGGTCATTCAGGAACAAGGAAGCTTTTCTGCTGGTGGCACCATCATTACCGCCCCAGGAACATTTGATGCGAAAAAGCCGCTGGATTCAGCTGGCCAAACCTGGCATGGCGATCATGCGTCTGTGTTCTACCAGATCCCGGAGAATCCGCATAAATACCCTATTGTCATGCTGCACGGCGCAGGTCAGTTCTCCCGTACCTGGGAAAGTACCCCGGATGGTCGTGAAGGTTTCCAGAACATATTCCTGCGTCGCGGGTTCTCAACCTATCTTGTCGATCAGCCACGCCGTGGCAGCGCCGGGCGCACGACGGTAGAAGGTACGGTTACGCCTAAACCGGATGAACAAATGTGGTTCAACCAGTTCCGCGTTGGCGTGTGGCCAGAGTATTTTAAGGACGTTCAGTTCTCTCACGACAAAGAAGCACTGAATCAGTATTTCCGTCAGATGACCCCGAACACCGGGCCGTTTGATATCAATGTCATCTCTGATGCGATGTCCGCCGTCGTGGATAAATCCGGCCCCGCTATCCTCTTCACCCACTCTCAGGGCGGTGGACCAGGCTGGTACACGGCGATGAAAAACAACAAGGTCAAAGCCATTGTCGCCTTCGAGCCTGGCAGCAGCTTTGTCTTCCCGGAAAAAGAACTCCCAGCCCCTATGCCAAGCGCGTTCGACACACTGAAGGGTGAGCCAGTGCCGATGGAGCAGTTTATGGCTCTGACCAAAATCCCGATTCTGATTATTTACGGCGATAACATACCGGATAAACCTGTCGCCATGCCCGCGCAGGACAGCTGGCGCGTACGTCTGGCGATGGCTCGCGAATGGCGTGATGTGGTGAACAAGCAAGGCGGGGATGTCACTGTGACGCATCTGCCAGAAGTGGGAATCAAAGGGAATACCCACTTCCCGTTCTCTGATTTAAATAATGTGCAGATTGCTGATTTGGTGAGTAAATTCTTGAAAGAGAAAAATTTGCAGTAGCCGTTTTAGAAAATCACCTAAATCATTTAAAAGAGCGCCCAACACATAGTGGGCGCTCATCGCCTTGTGTAACTTATTCAAGTACCGGCAAAATATAACCTTTACGCGCACTTTGCCATGCAAGAACAGCGAGGCCCAACGCAATGAAGGACAGAATTGCGCCCGCCCAGTTCGGAGAAGCCAGTCCAAAACCCGCAGCAATGGTTACCCCACCGGCCCATGCCCCCAGCGCATTTCCCAGATTAAACATGCCGATATTGACCGAGGCCGCCATTGTCGGGGCTCCCGCATGGCTGGCGCGCTCCATAACCAGTTTCTGAATCGGTGAGACCGTCGCGAAGCCGAAGGCCGCCATCAGGAAGACTGAGATGCCGGCAACCCACTGGCTTTCAACACCCGCCCAGAAGACCAGCAGCACCAACCCCTGAGCCGCGAGGGTAACGAACAGCGTGCCAAACAGAGAGCGGTCAGCGAAGCGTCCACCAATCCAGTTACCGACAGCAAGTCCCAGACCAAACAGCACCATTAACCCTGCCACGCCGCCTGAGGAGAAACCGGCCTCCTGCACCATCATTGGCGCAATATAGGTAATCGAGGTGAAAAAGGCGGCCGGACCGAAAATCGTGATCCCCATGACCAGCAGCACCTGCGGGTCAACAAAGGCTCTCAGTTCGTTGCGTAAAGCAATAGCTTTGCCTTTCGCAATATGCGGAACCAGCACGGCTATGCTTGCCATCGTCAGCACCCCGATACCAGCAATGATCCAGAATACCAGCCGCCAGCTAAAGGTTTGCGCAAGCCACGTACCCACCGGAACGCCAAGCAGATTGGCTAACGTCAGCCCCGAAAACATAAAGGCAATGGCGCTTGCCTGGCGTCCGGGTGCCACCAGCGATGCGGCAATAATCGAGCCGATACCAAAAAAGGCACCGTGATTAAAAGAGGTAATAATACGACCGACAATTGCTATCGCCATCGTCGGCGCGATGGCCGTAATGATATTACCGACCGTAAAAATACCCGCCAGCGTAATCAGCATGGCCTTGCGGGGGATCCTCGCGCCAATAATCGTTAACAGCGGTGCACCAATAAATACGCCCAGCGCGTATGACGTCGCCATCATTCCCGCCTTCGGGATACTGACGCTAAATTCTGCTGCGATTTGTGGCAGGATCCCGGCGATGACAAATTCCGTCAGGCCGATACCAAATGCGCCCACGGCGAGGGCGAAAAGTGCGATAGGCATTGCAACTCCATTATTCGTTTTATGGCTTAATAATATTAGGTAGAATTAAGTATATTCATATTTTCATTCAGATTGAGAAGCCCTATGAGCGCATTTGATAAAGAAAAAGATGGTATTCGGCAGACAAGACATAAACCGGCGGAATTGGATGCCATTGACCGAAAAATATTAAGTGCCCTGGCAGAGGATGCAGGACGCAGCTACACGGAATTGAGTGAGATTGTGAACTTATCAGCCCCGGCGGTTCACGATCGCGTAAAACGACTGAAGCGCGATGGGGTGATCAAGGGTACCGTGGCGGTCCTGGATGGCTGCAAGCTGGGACGGACGCTGTTAACGTTTCTGGTTATCGACACCAGTAGCTATCAGGCGACGCGCGCCCTTTTGCAGTTCACCAGCCGCAAGGAGGTGGAAGAATTGCATACCGTTGCCGGCGACGGCTGCGTCTTTATCAAAGTACGCGCCGCCGATACCGAATCGCTGGAAAATTTCCTGATGGAGATTCAGAGCCTTGAGGGCGTACGTTCCGTACGCAGCTATATTGCGCTTTCCACTTTTCTGGAGCGCGGGCCCTCGCCGGATTAACGCGCACCGGCCTTCTGGCGTGCGGTAAAAAAGGTCAGTACGCCCGCGCAAAGGAGCAGCACGCTACTCATGGCAAACGTGCTCTGCCAACCGAGGTGGTCAAACACGATGCCTCCTGCCGTTGATCCAAGGGCGATGGAGAGCTGAATCACCGCGACCATGAGCCCGCCTCCGGCTTCTGCGTTATCAGGCAACGTACGCGCAATCCATGTCCACCATCCGGTTGGCGCAGCGGTGGCCAGCATGCCCCAGAGGCCTAACAGCAGAGAAACCGTCCAGACGTGATGCCCGGTCAGCATCAGGCCGATGGCAATGACGGCCATCAGTCCGGGTATGACCATCAGCGTGGGATAGAATTTTCTGTTGAGGAATGTCGAAACAACCAGCGTGCCGATAAAACCGGCTACGCCGATAATCAGCAAAATCAACGACAAGCCTGAGGAATCAACCCGCGTCACGGTCTCCAGGAACGGGCGCACATAGGTAAATAGCGTAAACTGGCCCATGAAAAACAGGCCGCAGGCCAGCATGCCAACCGCAACCACGCGGCGGCTAAGTATGCGGAATACATCGCCAGGTGACGTGCGGCTTTTATTCGCATCCATACTGGGCAGGCTGATGCACTGCCAGATAAAGGCGACCACCGCGATGGGCACCAGGCACAAGAAAGCGCCTCGCCATCCGACCGTGGCACCCAGATAGCTTCCCAGCGGCGCGGCCACGACCGTCGCCAGCGCATTACCGGCATTGAAAATCGCCAGCGCACGCGTGACCTGTTGCTGCGGCACCAGACGAATCGCCGTTGCCGCAGACATCGACCAGAATCCGCCAATCGCCATACCGATCATCGCGCGACCGATCATATACATCAGATAACTGGAAGCCAGCGCAATAATAAGCCCCGATACGGCCATCAGAACCGTCATTCCCAGCAGCAGGAATTTACGATTCATCTTTCCTGCTAGCGTTGAAAGCGTCAGGCTGGTCAGAACCGCCAGTGCGCCGGAGATGGCAATCCCCTGGCCTGCCAGCCCCTCCGTCACGCCTAAATCGCGGGCAATCGGCGTGAGCAGGCTGACGGGCATAAATTCAGAAGCAATCAGCACAAACACGCACAGGGTCATGGCAAAAATACCGCCCCAGTATGCGCGCTGATGAGGATGTGATGGTGTTTGGTTTAGCGTCGACATAGTGAAATTTCACGAAGATCAGGATAAAAGCCACCCGCCAGAGGCCGGTGGCTTTGCATCAATTCAGGAGAGGGTTTATTTCAGTTTGGTCTGGAAAAATTGTTCGAACTTCGCGAAAGGTATTTTTCCGGCCACGTTATCGTAGAGGTCCACATGATTTGCCCCTGGCACCACTACCAGTTCTTTGTCTTTACTGCCAATCGCCTTGAAAGCATCTTCAGCAAAATAGCGTGAATGCGCTTTCTCACCGGTCACAATAAGCGTTGGGATGGTGATTTCACTGGCGTAGCTCAGCAGCGGCATATTCATAAACGACAGTGGCATCGTTGCCGTCCACGCCCCGGTCGAGTTAACGGAACGCTCGTGGAAGCCGCGCGGCATGCGATAGTAATCGAAGAACTCTTTCAGTATCGGATGCGGATTTGCCGGCAGCGTTTCTGGCAGAACGCGCTCGCCCGCGCTGACCTTACCGTTGCTGTCGACGTTAATATCATGACCGCCGTGTGCGAACGTGCCGCTCTGCGCATCCTTCCAGCGCTGTTCATTCAGATATTGCAGAACAGCACGACGGTCGGCGGTGGAATAACGGTCTTTGCCATCCCCCACACCATGGCCCATCGCCCGGCTCATGTCGTACATCACGCTGGTAGCCACCGCTTTAACGCGGGTATCCATCGCGGCATCGTTCAGCGCCATGCCGCCCCAGCCACAAATACCGAGCAGCCCGATACGGTTGCGATCCACCTCTTTTTGCAGCCCTAAGAAATCCACCGCCGCGCTGAAATCTTCAGTGTTGATATCCGGTGAGGCGACGTTTCGCGGATAGCCGCCGCTTTCCCCGGTGTAAGAAGGATCGAACGCCAGGGTAACAAACCCTTGTTCCGCCAGCGTCTGCGCATACAGGCCGCTGGATTGCTCTTTCACCGCGCCAAATGGCCCACTGACCGCAATCGCCGCCAGCTTGCGATCGCCACGGTCTTTAGGCAGGTAAAGATCGCCCACTAAGGTGATGCCATATCGGTTCGGGAACGAGACTTTACGATGTTCGACTTTCTGGCTCTCGGCGAACGTTTTATCCCATTTATCTGTCATGGACACAGGGGCATTAGGATTGGTTGAATCAGCATAACTCATTGTCGTGACTCCACTTAATGATGCGAATAACAGCATGGCCGGCATCGCGTTTTTTAGCGTTAGGGTGAAGGCTTTCATAAAAATCCCCATAAAAAACAACAGAGAGATACAGGTTTCCGACGGACAACGCTGCGGTGCTTTGCTTTGATGGGGTCATTATAGTGAGCAGAATTAGTGCTGATTAGGGGCGATTACTGCTAAGATTGATACCATATTGTTATAAATCAATACTGAATTTGCTGTCATTCCGGGGGGATTTTTCAATGGCGAAAAGGGAGAACTACAACGAGCTGTACCTGTTTATGCAGGTGGTGCGGGAAGGCAGCTTTACCGCAGCGGCTCAGCGGCTGGGGCTTGCTCAGTCAGGAGTCAGCCGTTCTGTTCGCGAGCTTGAAGAAAGGCTGGGCGTCCAGCTGCTGGTGCGTACCACGCGTAAACTATCGCTGACGCAAGCAGGCGAGCAGCTCTACCAGAAGACGGCATCTGGATTTGATACGTTAGATCTTGGGCTTGCCACGCTGGCGCACTATCGAGAGACGCCCTCCGGTACGGTACGTATCAATGCCAGCCAGCACGCCATTGATAAATGCCTGCTGCCAAAGCTGGCGGTATTTAAACAGCGCTATCCTGATATCAGACTGGAACTGATGAATGAGAGCCGGTTCGTCGATATCATCGAAGAGCGATTCGATGCTGGTGTCCGTCTGGGGCCTGAAGTCGGCCAGGGCATGGTCGCGGTGCGCATCACGCCCGATATGGAGATGGCGATTGTGGGGACTCCGGAACATTTTCGTCGCTACGCTTTTCCGCAAACCCCGACAGATTTAAAGACGCATCCCTGTATCGCCTATCAGTTTGCCGACGGCAGCGTATACCAGTGGGAACTCACTCAGGATGATAAAAAAATCACTCATCAACCCGAAGGGCAATGGGCCTTATCCGACAGCTATATGGAAGCAGAGGCCGCCCGACTGGGCCTCGGATTGGCCTATGTTCCTGTTGAACTGGTCGCGCATGATTTAGAAAGCGGTAAGCTTATCAGGGTGTTGCAGCGTTACAGCCTGCGAATGGAAGGATTGTTTCTTTATTATCCTCATCGCAACGTCTCTCCCGCCCTGCGGATGGTCATTGATACATTGAAAATCTGAACGTTAACAACGCCCGACTCTTCACTGTGCAAAATTGTGTCAGGTAGTCCCTCTGCTTTCAATTCCAAGGTCTGCTTTGAGCTGAAGAGCGGACTTATCCGTACAAGGCCTACCATCCAGAAATGGAAGTTCCCCCAAAAGGAAAACACTCGCAAACCTTCTAGACAACCTTTTCCCGAGCATTTAGCCTGAATTAAAATTTTAATATCTGTCAGGCTAGTTCATTATGAAAAATGATATCAGAACCCTCGACCTTAACCTTCTTAAGGCCCTTGATGCATTACTGGATGAGGGAAGCGTGACTCGGGCTGCACAGCGCCTCTCACTGACGCAGCCTGCCGTCAGTGGTATGCTTATTCGCTTGCGTGATTACTTTGACGATCCACTCTTTGTTCGCACCAGCCACGGTATGGTCCCCACAATGCGGGCCAACGAACTTTCTACGCCGGTAAAACAAATCCTCACCGATATCGCTATCCTGCTGAAACCAAAGAAATTTGATCCCGTGACGGTGGAACTGACTTATACCATCGTCGCAACGGACTATGCACTTAAGGCTGTTGTCGTTCCGTTGATGGCTGAGCTAAAACAACGTGCACCGTATATTAAAATCGCCGTGCGGCCCGTGGACAATGAGCGAATGTATCAGCAGTTATCTCGGGGTGAAGTTGATCTGGCTTTGATAACACCGCAAACAACCCCCGAAGACCTGCATGGAAGAGCGCTCTATGAAGAAGATTATGTCTGCGTAGCACGACGTCATCATCCTCTGGCAGCGAGTTCAGAAATGACGCTCGAACAATTTTGCAAACAGGAACATATTCTGGTGTCTTCAGAAGGTAACTTCACCGGTGTTACAGATGAAGCACTGGCTAAGCTCAGTCTGACACGACGAGTAGGCATGTCAGTTAATAGTTTTCAGGTGATACCTGATATATTACAAGTGACTGATATGATTGCAGTTGTACCTCACCGCATGGTCCTGACTAACAACGATCTCATCATTCTCCCTTTGCCCCTGAAAGTACCCGGCTTTACCAAGAGCATGGCCTGGCATGAGCGAACCCATCGTGACCCAAGTCATCAGTGGATTCGTGCTTTATGCGCAGAAGTAAGCCAACATCCCGCGTCCTGATATAATTTATCTTATTAAGAATATAAGTAATGACAATTCGCCTTATAACTCCATTGCACCAATAATCACTGTCATCACGTTACTGCCGTAATGACACACGCAGTGCACTCAACTATAGCAATTGGAGAAATTTATGAACGCGATTAACTGGCCAGAAGGCTTTGTTCCGGGTTTTACCGATAACTTTGTTTCTAATGAAATGATCATCTCAGGTCTGAACGTCAATGATGTCTGGCCGCTCCTGAGTCAGCCATTGCTATGGCCGGAATACTATAAAAATTCCGCCGATGTGCGCTTTTATGACAACAAAGGTCCAGAATTGGAAAATGGGGTTCGCTTCTACTTCAGCACGTTTGGTTTCCCAGTTGAAGCTCAGGTTGTGGAGTTTGTTCCACCTGCTGAAGGTAAACCTGCTCGTCTGGCATGGCACGGATGGGCCGGTGAAAAAGATACCGCTCAACGACTCGATGTCCATCATGCGTGGCTACTGGAGGATCTTTCCGGTCACAGGGTCCGTATCCTAACGCAGGAAACACAGAACGGAGTCCCGGCAAAAGATCTGGCAAATACCCGCCCGAACCCAATGCTTAATGGTCATCAGGAATGGCTTGACGGCCTGATTCGAGCAGCAAAGAAATAATAAACCGCTTTCCACAGTCATATCACTGAGGCTGCACTTCCCCGCAGCCTCAAGAATATTTGCCCGTTTGCTATTGCACTTGATTACAGGTAAATCATGTAACCCCCGCAAGTGACACCGCGCGGCCATATCTGTAATGTCCCCTCCTGGCACAAAGCCGACCTTGAGCCCCTCCAAATTAATGAGCCCACCTAATAAACCCTAGCTAATTACCCCATCTAATCGAATAAATCAGTTTGCGTTATGCTTTTCCAACACAACAACTGAAGGATAACGTCGTGCAAACTGTAAAACTGAACAACGGGATTGAAATGCCCCTGCTGGGCTTCGGTGTCTTTCAGATGACGGATGCCGCTGAATGCGAAAGAGCCGTTATTGATGCCATCGATACTGGATACCGTCTGATCGATACCGCCGCGTCTTACCAGAATGAAACCCAGGTCGGGAACGCGCTGAAACAGACCGGCATCGCCCGTGATGAACTGTTTGTCACCACCAAACTGTGGCTGCAGGATACGAATTACGAAGGCGCTAAAGCCCAGTTCGAACGCTCTCTGAACCGACTGCAGCTTGATTACGTTGACCTGTATCTGATTCACCAGCCTTACGGCGATGTCCATGGGGCATGGCGTGCGATGGAAGAACTGCAGCAGGCTGGCAAAATCCGCGCCATTGGCGTTAGCAATTTCCATCCTGACCGACTGGCCGATCTTATCGCCTTCAACAAAGTGGCCCCTGCGGTGAACCAGATTGAAGTTAACCCCTTCAACCAACAGTTGCATGCGGTTCCATGGAATCAAAGCCGCGGCATTCAGCCGGAAGCCTGGGCACCGTTTGCAGAAGGTAAAAACGGCCTGTTCCAGCACCCGGTGTTGACGGCAATTGGCCAGAAGTACGGCAAAAGCGTGGGCCAGGTTGTGCTGCGTTGGATCTTCCAGCGAGGCATCGTTTCACTGGCGAAATCGGTGCGCAAAGAACGCATGGCAGAGAACATCAACATTCTCGATTTTGAACTCAGCGCTGGAGATATGCTGCAGATTACCGCTATCGACACCGCAACGAGTGCATTCTTTTCCCATCGCGATCCTGCCAGAGTTGAATGGCTGGCTGGCCGTAAGCTTGATGTTTAAGTCGCGATAAAAGAGGTATTCATACAATGCAAAAACGTTATCTGGGTCAATCCCGACTCGAAGTCTCCGCGCTTGGGCTCGGTTGCATGGGCTTAAGCCACGGCTACGGCCCGGCGACCGATACCCGGCAGGCTATCGAACTCATTCGTGCAGCGGTTGAACGTGGCGTCACCTTCTTCGATACCGCTGAAGTGTATGGCCCCTTTCTTAATGAAGAGGTGGTAGGCGTTGCCTTAAAACCGTTTCGTGACCGTGTGGTTATCGCCACTAAATTTGGTTTTACTTTTGGCGACGACAACAAGCAGCAGATTTTAAACAGCCGTCCGGAGCATATCCGTGAAGCCGTTGAAGGATCATTACGCCGTCTTAAGACTGATGTCATTGACCTGCTGTATCAACACCGTGTCGATCCGGATGTCCCCATTGAAGATGTTGCGGGTACGGTAAAAGACCTGATCGCTGAAGGCAAAGTTAAACATTTCGGTCTGTCCGAAGCGGGTGCGCAAACCATTCGCCGCGCGCATGCCGTACAACCGGTCACTGCGCTGCAAAGCGAATACTCGATGTGGTGGCGTGAGCCTGAGAAGGAGATTCTGCCGTTACTGGAGGAACTGGGCATTGGTTTTGTGCCCTTCAGCCCATTAGGCAAAGGCTTCCTGACGGGATCAATTAAGCCAGGAACCACTTTTGGGAAAGATGATTACAGAAGCCAAGTGCCGCGTTTCGCCGAGCAGGCGATTGAAGCCAATGAAAAGCTGGTCTCATTGCTGGGGGAACTGGCGGCAGAGAAAGGCGTGACGTCTGCACAAATCGCGCTGGCATGGCTGCTGGCACAAAAGCCGTGGATTGCTCCTATTCCTGGTACCACCAAACTGCACCGGCTGGAGGAAAACCTGGGGGCTGCCGACATCATCCTTTCGCAGAATGACTCACGGCAGATAACCCAGGCGCTTGAAACGATTAAAATCGTCGGCGAACGTTACTCTCCTGAGCATCAGGCTCGCGTAGGCCGTTAATACCCGAACGGGTCCGCTGAGATTGTCGGACCCGTTATTCCTGGTAGCGAAGCGCATCGATCATCAGCGCAAAAGCGGGTGGATGCTGCTTACGGCTCGGGTAGTAGAGGTAATATCCCGGGAAAGACGGACACCAGTCCTGCAGAATCTGGATAAGCTCTCCTGTATTTATATAATCCTGCACCCTGTCTTCAGGTATACAGGCGATACCAAAACCGGATAACGCCGCATCAATTCGTTCCGCCTGCAGATTAAAGGTTACCTGCCCTTCTACTCTGACACGTAACGGTTTCCCTTCCTTCTCAAACTCCCAGTGGTAAAGCCCACCGGCTGTCGGCAGACGCATATTGATGCACCGATGATTTTGTAGCTCGTGCGGCGTTTCAGGTGCAGGATTTGCAGCGAAATAAGACGGCGCTCCTACAACAGCCATTCTCATATCCGGCCCAATTCTTACCGCAATCATATCCTTATCCACACTTTCGCCAAGGCGGATCCCTGCATCAAAACGCCCCTCAACAATATCGACAAAGCCGTTATCAACCACCAGTTCGAGATTAATTTCGGGATATTCCCTGAGGAAGGGTTTTAGCTTCGGCCATACCAGACTTCGCGCGGCATGCTCCCCGGCAGATAAACGGATATTGCCGGAGGCGGTGCCGTTCAGTTGAACAAGCGATTCCAGCTCCTGTTCAAGATCGGCAATGCGAGGTTCAAGGCAGGCAATAATTCGCTCACCGGCTTCCGTAGGGGCAACGCTTCGGGTCGTGCGAGTCAGAAGGCGGATATTCAGCCTTTCCTCCAGGGCCTTCATCGCGTGGCTGAGTGCAGACTGAGAAACGCCCAGTTTACCCGCTGCTTTGGTAAAACTTCGCTCCCTTGCCACCACAAGAAAGATTTGCAGTTCATTGAAGTTTTCTTTGAGCATCGGCGAATTCCTTATGGCGGCATTCCCTTCATCGCACACTCATGAAGGGTGTTCATAGACACAATCATTTTAGCCCTATTACTGACCATAATGATAATTGATATTCTGACTGTATCGAAAATAAGTCCGAATTATCAGAAGGTTTATCATGAGAATACTCGTTGCTGGGGCGACAGGAAGTATTGGTCTTCATGTCGTGAATAGCGCTATTAAAATGGGCCATCAGCCCGTCGCGCTGGTCAGAAATAAGCGCAAAGTTAAATTGCTTCCTCGGGGAACGGCTGTTTTTTACGGCGATGTTTCAATCCCGGAAACACTCACCGAATTACCGAAAGATATTGATGCCATCATCTTCACGCTCGGTTCCGATGGTCAGGGTCGTATCGGTGCCAGAGCGATCGATTACGGCGGAGTACGTAATGTTTTACGGATTTTCAAGGATACGTCTGTTCGTATCAGCCTGATGACCACGATTGGCGTGACTGAGCGGCTCAGCACCTGGAATCAACGAACTGAGGTTCATGACTGGAAAAGACGTGCCGAGCGTCTGGTCAGGGCCAGCGGTCATCCCTATACCATCGTCCGGCCCGGCTGGTTTGATTACAACAATGATGATGAACACAGAATTGTTATGCTTCAGGGGGATCGTCGCCACGCAGGGACACCGGAAGATGGTGTGATATCCCGCGAGCAAATCGCCGAGGTTCTGGTCAGTGCCCTGACCCACGACGAGGCAAAAAATAAAACGTTCGAGCTGATGGCTGAACGAGGTGAAGCACAACAGGATCTTACCCCACTGTTTGCAGGCCTGCGGGCTGATGATCCGCAAAAAAATGATGGGGTTCTGGACATAGACAATATGCCTCTGCGTGAAGAACCTGAGTGCATTATTAACGAGCTGAACCTGTACAGGTAAAAAAATACCGCTCAGCTCGTTAAGATTATCGATGCTCAGGCATGTTCCAGCCAGTTGCGGAATACCTGCGCTCGCAGTATTCCCTGAAAATCAATCAGCCCAGAACAGCCAAGTTTCTTGATCAGATTCTGCCTGGCCTGGTAAATCGTTTTTAAGTGTAGATTTAACAAGGCGGATATCTCAAAAATAGTTCGACCTTCTCCTAACTGCGTTAAAATAAATTTATCTCGTGCGGTCAAAGAGATACATGCTTTCGATTGATTCTCGTGCTCACCACCAGCACGAGTGATATCAATAATAAATTGTTTAATTGAGCCAACGCCAATATCCACTGGAAGTCTGTAAAGTGAAATATCATTGAGATACTGATACTGATGACCATCAATCAACAGTACCAAACGATGCGTATTCAGATCATATTTTTGCTTTTTTACCGCATCAAAGTGATTGGCGGTGAAGAAAACAAGACGCGTCTGGTCATCTTCGAAAAATATATCGGCAAGAATATTCTTTAACCCTTGCCTGATAAAAATATCATCAAGCCATAACTCTGCGTTTCCAACTTGTTCCTGAACGATGTTCATCATTATGGCCTCAATGAAAAATCACAATAAACCTAACCGTGTTGTACTACTTTGTCGGGTTGAAGATGAGCCAAAATCTGTGTATAGAGATCGGTTAAAATCGCATTCTTCTCATTCTTCAACTGAATACTAAAAGCCTGAACAAGAACATCATTATTGATATAACCTTGTTTTAACATTACCTTACGCTCTATATTTTTATACAACGCACAGCAAAAAATAAAGCTTTCCGGAATAGAATTGGCCATATCAACCCCATAAAATGTAGTCATAAAAATGAGAGGGTGCTATGTATAGTCTTAATCAAAAAAATGCTCAGCATGAATGCTTTAAGCATATAACAAAGGTACTGTACATATTATATTAATATGAAAATTTATTAGACATCGTCAGCTGTGTAACGCAACACTATTTCCAGGGTTTTTCTGATAACATCTGCCTGGACAACGTCAACTGTTGACTCCAGAGAACCAATCAGGCTTAAAATGATATTTTTATTATTAACATTATCACCAGCCAGAATTACATTTGTTACCGCCTGCCCCAATACCACAGACTCATCTGCTAATAGCTCACCTGCATTATGGAAGTAACTTGATAAAGCTTTATCCGTCATTACACTGTGGACATTAATTTCATGAAGCATGGTAACCTCGCTTGTATAGTCTGGAAGATTATCTTTAATGTAATTTAGGGTTTTTGCTGGCACTGAAAGCACTCTCATCTCTGGTTTTATCCGGTTTTCTGCTTATCTTTCCCGGATTAATGTTTGTGAAATCATTGATAACGCTGTCAATTAATTGCTTGCGTGCGCTATCCATTTCACTGGCCTGCATAAGTCGCAGTTGCTTAATCACTGCAGCTAACGAAACGTCTGTATGCATTCGCAAAATTTCTAGCACAGCCAAACCTGTAATTTCATGTTTCAAGCGTTCACTGTCAGTTTTATTCATAACGACGTCAGTATTTACTCCGATTCTGTATGTCAGACTTCCTTTTATTCAAAAAGCAAGCCAATTAACGCATTGTAATGTTTCTGTTCGTTCTCCCCTGATGCTTTTTCAAGACGGCTCAGAAGCTTGGTGCAAAGTGATTTGCGGTTCAGATTTCGCCCATCTTTGAGTATCTCAGTGACGATTTCTCCCAATGTTTCCTGTTGGGTTGGCAGATGCGCCTTTGCAAAGTAACGAGAAATCGCGCTTGCAGAATCAGTACGAACGGTATGCTGCTGCATGTCATGCTCCTGTAACAAAATGCTGGTGAATATTAAGTTTTATAACAGTAGCAAAGTTGTACCAAAAATATGTACAACGCAGCTCGTTAATTTTTAGCAATAAGTGCTAAGCCAATACAATCAATGAGTTGTATAAGTTTCATTCTACATGAAATCAAATTCAATTGTACAACACACATCGTTTAACGAATGAATTTGATCATTTTAGGGGTCTTTGTTTGTAAAAATAAAGTTAGAATAATGTATTAAAATCAGGACATAAGCTGGTTTGTCTGATACTGTCCATACCTCTTCCCCCCATGATCCCGGACTGTCCATGCTCACGACCATTATTTACCGTAGCCATCTACGTGATGACGCCCCCCTCAAAGCGCTTGAGGATATGGTGGCAGCCGCAAACCTCAAAAACAGGCGATCTGATGTTACGGGGATTTTACTCTTTAACGGTCGCCACTTTTTCCAACTGCTTGAAGGCCCTGAGGAGCAGGTAAAGGAGATTTATCGTTGTATATGTAACGATCCACGGCACCACAATATCGTTGAGCTGATGTGTGATTACGCGCCTGCGAGAAGATTCGGAAAGGCGGGGATGGAGTTATTTGATTTACAAAAACATGAACGCAATGACGTCCTGCAAGCGGTACTTAACAAGGGAACATCTAAATTTCAGCTCACGTATGATGACAGGGCATTACAGTTTTTCCGCACATTTGTCCTTGCGACGGAAAAATCGAGCTATTTTGAAATACCTGCGCCTGATTACTGGAGTTTTATTGCCGACGACTCTTGTACTCTCCTGGATGAAAGCACACTCCCGTCCGATATCGATTTCAGCTTTGCTTTTCAACCCATTATCGATCCTATGTCGCAACGCGTCATTGCCCTTGAAGCACTTATTCGTGGTAGAGACGGTGAAACGCCCGCAACTTATTTTGACAACTTAAATCCTGAGGAACTGTATACCGCGGATCTGCAGAGCAAAAAGACTGCTTTTGCAATGGCAAGCGCGCTGGGACTTAACGACAAAATGCTTTCAGTCAATCTGCTCCCCATGACCCTGGTAAATAAACCCGATGCAGTCAGCTTTCTGATAAACGAAATCGCGGCGCACGGACTGGTGCCTGAACAAATCATTGTAGAATTTACCGAAAGCGAAGTTATTTCTCGTTTTGATACGTTCGCGCAGGCTGTGAAGTCACTCAAGGCTGCGGGGATCTGTGTGGCGATAGATCATTTTGGGGCAGGTTTTGCCGGGCTTCAGCTTCTGTCTCGTTTTCAACCCGACCGAATTAAGATAAGCCGCGAGCTCATCACGGATGTGCATAAAAGTGGACCAAGACAGGCCATCATTCAGGCAATTATCAAATGCTGCACTTCGCTGGAAATCATGATTTCCGCAGTCGGCGTTGAAAAACCTGAAGAGTGGATGTGGCTTGAGTCCGCAGGTATTGAAATCTTCCAGGGTAACCTTTTTGCACAAGCCTGCCTGAATGGTACGCCGTCTGTTGCATGGCCAGAGAAAAAATGATTTCTCAGCACCAGAACACCTAAGACATTGTTAGTAAACAACAATTCACACCCTTCTCTCTCATGCTGAACTTAAAAATTCAGCATTTCCCCCTGCGTGATAGTAAAGTAAATCTTAATTTTGCTAGAATTCTCTGTATGTTTTGTACAATTTGATGCATCTTGTACAAAGTAACAGGAACCGCATATCGGTGACGGAGAATCAGGAGTGTCTGGGGGAACTATGGCTTATTACAGCATTGGAGATGTCGCAGAACGTTGCGGGATAAATCCTGTCACCCTCCGGGCATGGCAACGACGTTACGGTTTACTCAAACCTCAACGCAGCGAAGGTGGCCACCGTCTCTTTGATGAAGAAGATATTCAACGTATTGAAGAAATAAAACGTTGGATTAACAGTGGCACACCCGTTGGCAAAGTAAAAGCATTACTGGAAACCAGTACCCGTCAAACTGACGATGACTGGAATCAATTGCAAGAAGAGATGATGAGCATGCTTCGCATGGCGCATCCACCGAAGCTGCGAGCCAAAATTATCGCACTTGGTCGCGTCCATCCCGTAGATGCACTGATTGATCACGTTTATCTTCCCGTACGTCAACGGTTAATGCTTGATCATAATACATCCCGCATTATGAACAGTATGCTTGATGGCGCGTTGATTGAATATGTTGCCACACTGCTGTCTGAAACGCGGCGCAAGTCAGGGAAAGATGCCATCCTGATGGCCTGGGATGTTGAAGACAGAACCCGTCTGTGGCTCGAAGCCTGGCGCTTATCGCAATCTGGCTGGCATATTGCCGTTCTTGCTGAACCCATTGAATCGCCAAGACCAGAACTTTTCCCAGGTCAGACGCTTTTTGTCTGGACCGGTATTACGCCAACCCGTAGACAAAATGAGCTGCTACAACACTGGAATGAACAAGGTTATAAGGTCGTTTTCCACAGCCCATAACCAACAGGTAATACGGTACTGAATTAAGGAAGATAAAACCTACGATTCTCATATTTTGGGTGGTCATTTGAGTACCATCCACTGAATATGCTGCCCCCTGGCCTTTTGACTAAACACCCGACATAGCATAAAAACCAAACAACATACTCACCCGTTGGTATTATTTTTTTGTAGACGCCATCACCTTTTTCCTAAGTAAAATTCATTAGATCAACTGGCGTACGCCTAATACTTATTCTAGGGTTAAATTATGTCTTCTTGTGCCACATTATTGTTTTTCTAAAGTAATAAATGTGGTTATTTGAAAAAGGTAAAGGATATGGCTCTAGTCTTAGACAAACGCTTAATTCTTTGTTGCTGCGCCTTTTCCATTATATCAGTGGCAAATGCAGCAACCGTTAACGGAACATTTCAGGTGCTGATGACGATTCAGAAGGCCTGTACCGTAACTGCTGGTTCGGCTTCAAATATCACGCTTGGTCCGGTGAATACCACAGCGACAAATACCAGTGCAAGCAACACTATTTCAATTAATTGCTCAAAAACCACGCCCTATTTTATCGGCCTGGCACCGTCGGCTGCCAATGGAGGGACGACGACGGGCTCAGGCGCCATGTCCTCTGTGGCTAACGCGGCCACCAATACCGACAAAGTGCCCTATCAGCTAAATCGCACGTCAGCAACAGGTCCGGTGTGGGGTAATACCGCCACCGACACCGCGCCTGGAAATGGCGTAGCGGCGACGGGGACCGGTCTGGCACAAACCTATACTGTTTACGCCACCGCACCGAGCGCCAACTTCACTCCTGACGACTATGCCGACACGGTAACGGTTAACGTTAACTACTAACTTCAGGAAGCTACATGAAAGTAAAACTGCCTGTTCAGCAGTGTGCCTGCGCATGCCTGTTAGGGATGGTGGCGAGCGTTAACCCCGCCGCCGCCAGCGGGCTGCAAATAGCCCCGGTTACATTAACGTTGCAAGCGACGCAAAATGCCGATGGTATCTGGCTGAGTAATGCAGGTGAAAATGTGCTCAACGCCCAGGTTCGGGTTTTTCGCTGGAGCCAGAGCGCTTATGACGACAAACTTTCTCCCTCTCAGGGGCTGGTCATTAGCCCGCCGATGCTGGCATTAGCCCCTGGAGAACGTCAGTTGATTCGTGTTATTCGCACAAGCCCTCCCTCGGCGCATGCCGAAGACGCTTATCGTTTGTCGATAGATGAGTTGCCGCCTGCAAAAGTAGAAAAAAATAAGCTTCAGTTTGTGCTGCATTATTCCGTTCCCGTTTTCATTCAACCGACATCAGCGGCACAAACGCAGGCAAAACTGCAATGGAAATTACAACAACTGAATGGCAAAAAATTTATTGAAGTCAGCAATCAGGGAAATGGGCATGCGCAATTATCCGCTGCAACATTTATAAGCCCTGACGGTGCTAAAAAAGTCATAACACCCGGACTATTAGGCTACGTTTTACCCGGCTCAACAATGCGCTGGATAGTCTCCCCGTCGGCCAGTAATAATCATTATGGCGGGAAAGTTGAAGTCACAATCAATGGCCAAAAAACAGTACAAGATCTGTAACAGATCCTGGCTTCTGGTGAAATATTGCTTTCTCAATGGAGTATTAATTTCGGGAATGGTTTGCGCACAAACGCTGAATAATAACCAGAACGAAAATAGTGTTATTAATAGCACTTCGCAGATTACGGGGGTCGATTTGTATCTCGACGTCACCTTAAATGAAAATCCCGTTGGGCTGGTACATTTTGGCTACGATAATGGAAAGCTTTATGCGGGAGCAGATACCCTGCGTAAAATGGGGTTCCGCTTTGCTCCAGATGCCACTAACGCCGTCTGCCTGAATGATATCCCCCAGCTAACCATTGACTACAACGTTCAATTGCAAACGCTCTCGCTTACTGTGCCACTCAGTTCACTCGATCTTGCGACCACGCAGCTTAACTCGCCCACTGAAACCTCGCCAACGGCGACAACATCACGCGGGGCGCTCCTCAATTATGATATCTATACCCAACAGGGGGATGAAAGTGCAATCAACACTTTCAGTGAACTTCGCGCCTTCAATGCTGCCGGCGTGCTCAGCACCACCCAGTTGACGCAGTACTCCACCGAGGAATATGCCGATAACAGCTTTGAGCGCCTCGACACCAGTTGGCGTACGTCATTTCCTGATTCGATGTTGGCGCTCACCGTTGGCGATACCCTGACAAGTTCACTCATCTGGTCCCGACCGACGCGTATCGGCGGTATTCAGATAGGAACCGATTTTGGTTTGCAGCCCTATAAGCCAACCACCCCGCTCCCTGCATATCTGGGATCCGCGACGTTGCCGTCAAACGTTGAGCTGTACGTGGACGGCGTCAGGTACTACAACGGAGAAGTCCCCGCAGGTAGTTTTCAGATTAACACCATGCCTAACATCAGCGGCGCGGGTACGGGTCAGGTAATGATGACGGACGCACTGGGCAGAACGAGCGTACAAAATTTCTCGTTCTACAACGATCAGCAACTCCTGCGGGAAGGATTAACTGCCTGGTCGGCTGAATTGGGCACGGTACGCGAAAATTATGGTTACTCCTCTTTTGATTATGCCAGCGCACCGGTATTGAGCGCTACGTGGCGCCGCGGGTTTAGCAATACGTTCACCGCCGGGACTCATACGGAAACCAGCGATGGACTGATTAACGCGGGCTTCAGTAACGACTGGATCCCTGGAACCCGCAGCGGCACGTTTTCGACCTCACTTGCCGCAAGTACCGACTCAGGAAAGAACGGGTTTTTGTACAGTTTTGGTTACCGTTGGTCCGGTGAACGGTTTAATTTCAGTACCAGTACCACGGCAACTTCCGGCGATTATCGCGATGTCGCCACCCATTACGGTGAGCCGCCACCGACGCTTAACAGCAACACAGTCATTGGCTATTCATTCGAAGCTGCCGGTAATGTCAGCCTGAGCTACCTGCAGTTTCGTTATCCACATGAAAATGCGGTGCGCTACGCCAACGCCAGTTGGTTTAAATCTGTTACAGACAACATCTCACTGAATGCCGGATTCAATCAGAACATTGACGATAACCGCGATCGCAGTCTCTATTTGATGGTGACGATCGCTACCGACAACAATCTGAGCGCCAGCAGCACCCTACAACGTACCAACGATGAAACCGGCTACCAGCTCAACGCCAGCCTGACGCCTCCTGCCGACGGTGGGTGGGGCTGGAATCTGGCCGCCAGTCAGCAGGCTTTCCGGCAAAGTGGCCAGGGCGAAGTGGGATATCTGGGGCGTTATGGTAAAGCGTACGCGGGATTTAGCCGTTTACCCGATAACCATTATGGTTATGCAGGCGCAACCGGATCGCTGGTGGCCATGGGAGGCGGCTTGTTTGCAGCAAGAGAAATCAATAATGGTTTTGCCGTCGTATCAACTGACGGTGTACCTGATGTTCCGGTCAAATTGCAAAATAACCTGATTGGTCGCAGCGACGACCAGGGGCTACTGCTGGTCACGCCCCTCAACAGTTATCAAAAAAACCTGATTAGTATTGACCCAATGGATCTCCCCGCCAATATGCGGATTGCACGCGTTGAGACGAACGCAACGCCTGCCGATCGTTCCGGTACTCTGGTTAGCTTTGGCATCACTCCCGTACGCGCTGCGCAGGTCATCCTCGTCGACAATCAGGGTAAACCAATTCCCGAAGGCAGCATGGCATACGCCGTCAGCACTACGGGCCAGTCGTCTGTCGTTGGTTTTGATGGGATGACCTGGTTCGACACGCTGGAGCAGCACAATACGCTGCGCGTTGATACGGACACCGGCAGTTGTCGCGTGCAATTTGACTATCCCGCGTCAGCAAAAGGGATTGTGCAAATAGGCCCACTGGTTTGCCGATCATACTAACAGGAGTGCGCTCATGAGGTTAAGACATCTGTTACTCATCGCTGCCGTTCTCTTTTTCCCGGCGATCGGTCATGCGGTAACCTGCTCGGTGAGCAACGTGCAGCCCATAAATTTGGGTTCAGTCAATCCGTTGTCTGCGACAGGCGCAACGTCATCAATGACGTTCAATTACACCTGCGCCAAAGAACTTGGCGACACGCTGGCTGGGATCAATCTCTGTTTTAATATTGGCGCCTCAGCTGTCAGTGGCCAGGTTACCCCGCGAAATATGTCGTTAAGCGGTACGCCTGCCAGAACACTGGCATACCAGCTATACCAGGATGCCGGGCGCACCAGGGTATGGGGGAGCCAGTATCAGTCGGGAACAACTTTTCCCATGGTACAGCTTAGCCTGCTGAATCTGACGCCGGTAACGGGTTCACTGACGGTATCAGCGCAGATCGTCACGCCACAAACTTCAGCCGTCCCCGGAAGCTATCAGGATAGCTATACGACGGCGACAGCCCTCGTCACCCTCAATCCCGGATTACTTTTCCCGCCGACCACCTGTGGCGATACCGTTGCCGCCAGGCTTCCTTTCACCGTATCGGCGACTGTCAGCAAGCAGTGCAATATCACCTCTGCAACCGATATTAGCTTTGCACCAACCAGAGCGACCGGGCGTAACCTTACGGCGTCAAATACCGTGGGCGTAGCATGTTCCAATAACACGCCTTACACCATCGGCCTTCAACCCTCCAACGGCAATACGGCAGGCAGCGGCGTGATGGCGGGCACGGGGTCAAATACGGATAAAGTCCCCTATCAACTTAGTTCGACTCCGGGACCGTCCGGCACGATCTGGGGCAATACATCACTCAATACCGTCGCGGGCAACGGTACGGGGACAACCACAACCTACCCGGTTTATGCCACCGTTCCCAGCGCGAACTACACACCAGACAACTATGCCGATACTGTCACCATCGCAGTGACCTACTGACGCGCAGCTTAATAGCAATAATGCAAACACATTTTATTATCATATTATTTACTTTTAGAGGTGCGTCATAAATCTGACAAATTACAATTTTTACAATTCAAGCATATTAAGTCATACAAAACGCAAAATAACCGCGATATCGCCACAACCGAAGAATAACTATTCACACCCAAGCCAAAGCCCACACTATTCATGCCGATAAGTCGTGTTGGCCAGGCAGGCCGTTCCATGAAAAAAATGTTAAATTTAAGTTTATATGGTGAGATTCACTGTATACCACGGCCAAATTAAGAACATATTACTTTTATAACTAAGGTTTATCATGGATAAGTTATCTTACGCTTCAGATAGCAGCACATCTGCCTGGAATACCTACCTGCAACAAATCGAGCGTGTGGCCCCTTACCTGGGCGAACTTTCCCATTGGGTGGATACCCTGCGCCACCCAAAACGCGCGCTGATTGTCGATATCCCGGTGCAGATGGATGACGGCTCTATCCGTCATTTTGAAGGGTATCGCGTGCAACATAACCTCTCCCGCGGTCCGGGCAAAGGCGGTGTGCGTTATCATCCTGATGTTGATCTTAATGAAGTGATGGCCCTGTCCGCATGGATGACCATCAAATGCGCGGCGTTAAACCTGCCGTACGGCGGCGCTAAAGGTGGCGTGCGCGTCGATCCGTTCTCGCTGTCCGAAGGGGAACTGGAGCGTTTAACCCGCCGTTATACCAGTGAAATTGGTATTATCATTGGGCCGCAGAAAGACATTCCTGCGCCGGATGTAGGTACTAACGGAAAGGTCATGGCCTGGATGATGGATACCTACTCCATGAACCACGGCACCACCGTGACCAGCGTGGTCACCGGTAAACCTATTCACCTCGGCGGCTCGTTAGGCCGTGATAAAGCCACCGGTCGCGGCGTTTTCGTCAGCGGTCTGGAAGTCGCTCGTCGTGCGAACATTGAAGTTGAAGGCGCTCGCGTGGCGGTACAAGGTTTCGGTAACGTCGGCAGCGAAGCCGCCCGCTTGTTCGCCGCAGCGGGTGCGCGTGTAGTCGCGATTCAGGATCACACCGCAACGCTGTTTAACTCAACGGGTATTGATATGGCCGCGTTGTCTGCCTGGCAGTTAGAGCACAAGCAGATTGCCGGTTTCCCGGGCGCTGAGACCATCGCCAGCGAAGCCTTCTGGAGCCTGGAGATGGATATTCTGATCCCGGCCGCACTCGAAGGCCAGATCACCCGTCACCGCGCGGAAACGCTGACCTGTAAACTGGTACTCGAAGGTGCCAACGGACCGACCTATCCGGACGCCGACGACGTTCTGGCCAGCCGCGGTATCGTCGTTGTTCCTGACGTTGTTTGTAACGCCGGCGGCGTAACCGTCAGCTACTTCGAATGGGTTCAGGACATGGCAAGCTTCTTCTGGAGCGAAGAAGAGATCAACAATCGCATGGACAAAATCATGACCGATGCGATGGTGCATGTGTGGGAAAAAGCAGCAGAGAAATCCTGCTCCCTGCGTACCGCTGCCTACATTGTTGCCTGTGAACGCATTCTGCTGGCACGAAAAGATCGCGGAATTTATCCGGGCTAAGGCTGGATCTTTTCCTGTGCATAAACCACCTGCCTCGCAGGTGGTTTTTTTTCAGCAAAATCTGGCGTGTAACTGTTCTTCCACCTAACACTGCCCAACATCTCATTTTCGCTGATTTTCGCATCATCACGTTTCAATATGGAACAATAGTTGGTGGTGACGTTTCGTAATGAAACGCTTCGCGCAACAATTTTCTTTTATAAACCCATGTGCAAAATTACCTTATCGGCAGCGAGCGGTCGCCGTGACGTTGTACAAACCGATACCCTACATCAGATGCCTGCCCGAAGCTGGCAGCCATCCAGGACTGTCTGCGGAGCATAAATAATGAAAAAATTGATCAACCGTGTTGAAGACGTACTGAATGAACAACTCGCCGGACTGGCGAAAGCTTACCCCTCCCTGGCACTGCATCAGGACCCCGTGTATGTCACCCGCGCAGATGCGCCGGTGATGGGCAAAGTGGCGCTACTTTCCGGCGGCGGCAGCGGACACGAGCCTATGCATTGCGGCTTCATTGGTCAGGGCATGCTCTCTGGCGCCTGTCCGGGTGAGATTTTTACCTCACCCACGCCGGATAAAATGTTCGAATGCGCTATGCAAATTGATGGCGGCGAAGGCGTGCTGCTGATAATCAAAAATTACACCGGCGACATTCTTAATTTCGAAACCGCTACCGAGCTGCTGCACGAAAGCGGTGTCAAAGTCACCACCATGGTGGTAGATGACGACGTAGCGGTGAAAGACAGTCTGTATACCGCTGGGCGACGTGGTGTGGCCAATACCGTATTGATCGAAAAACTGGTCGGCGCGGCCGCCGAACGCGGTGACTCACTGGAAGCCTGTGCGGCGCTGGGTCGTAAGCTGAACAACCAGGGCCACTCCATTGGCATAGCCATTGGCGCCTGTACCGTTCCGGCCGCCGGACAACCTTCGTTCACGTTGCAGGATAACGAAATGGAGTTTGGCGTAGGTATCCACGGGGAACCAGGCATAGACCGCCGCGCCTTCTCCTCTCTCGATCAGACCGTTGATGAAATGTTCGATACTCTACTTGAAAACGGCAACTACAGCCGTACGCTGCGCCACTGGGACAACGTCCAGGGCGCGTGGCAGGAAGGTAAAGAAAGCAAACGAGCGTTGCAAAGCGGCGATCGCGTCATTGCGCTGGTTAATAATCTCGGCGCGACGCCGCTGTCAGAACTGTTCGGCGTGTATAACCGCCTCGAAAGCCGTTGCCAGGATGCAGGCATCATCATTGAGCGCAACCTGATCGGCTCTTACTGTACCTCTTTGGATATGACCGGCTTCTCAATCACCCTGTTACAGGTGGATGACGAAACGCTGAGCTTATGGGATGCGCCGGTTCACACCCCTGCTCTCAACTGGGGTAAATAAGGAGATTCATGATGTCCCTCAACAGAACGCAAATTGTTAACTGGCTCTATCGTTGCGGTGAGATCTTCACCACCGAAAGTGATTTTCTCACCGGACTTGACCGGGAGATCGGCGATGCCGACCACGGTCTGAACATGCACCGCGGATTTAGCAAAGTAGTCGAAAAGCTGCCGTCCATCGCCGATAAAGACATCGGTTTTATTTTGAAAAACACCGGTATGGTGCTGCTCTCAAGCGTCGGCGGAGCCAGTGGCCCGCTGTTTGGCACCTTTTTTATCCGCGCCGCCCAGGTGACTCAGGCTCATCAAAGCCTGACGCTTGAAGAGCTGTATCAAATGATTCGTGATGGCGCAGAAGGTGTAGTTAGCCGTGGGAAGGCTGAACCTGGCGACAAAACCATGTGCGATGTCTGGCTGCCGGTTGTGGAATCTTTACGCCAGTCCTGCGAACAGAAACTGAGCGTACAGGCGGCGCTGGAAGCGGCAAGCAAGCAAGCGGAAGCCGCAGCGCAAAGCACCATCACCATGCAGGCCCGTAAAGGCCGTGCCAGCTATCTTGGTGAGCGCAGCATTGGGCATCAGGATCCTGGCGCAACGTCCGTAATGTTTATGATGCAAATGCTGGCTCAGGCGTCCAGAGAGTAAGGATAAAGCGATGGTAAACCTGGTTATTGTTTCTCACAGCGCCCAACTGGGCGAAGGCGTCGGCGCGCTGGCCCGGCAGATGTTAATGGGTGATGGTTGCAAAATCGCCATTGCCGCAGGCATTGACGATCCTGAAAATCCGATTGGCACCGATCCGATTAAGGTGATGGAAGCCATCGAGTCCGTGGCCGATACGGATCACGTGCTGGTGATGATGGATATCGGTAGTGCGTTACTGAGTGCGGAAACCGCGCTGGAACTGCTCGACCCTAACATTGCCGCCAGAGTGCGGCTGTGTGCCGCGCCGCT
The DNA here is from genome assembly GCA_020099315.1 of Citrobacter europaeus. Taxonomy (NCBI): domain Bacteria; kingdom Pseudomonadati; phylum Pseudomonadota; class Gammaproteobacteria; order Enterobacterales; family Enterobacteriaceae; genus Citrobacter; species Citrobacter europaeus. The sequence goes on along the minus strand of CP083650.1, from coordinate 2,062,502 downwards.
GGTTGAAGGCACGTTAGCCGCGACGGTTAGCGCCGCCGGGGGCGCTGACGTCGAGCGGGTCATCCGTGACGCCATGAACGCCCTTGACGCCAAATGTGAGCAACTGGGTTTACCTTCGTCATCCACCGCAAAACCGACATCGGCTGAATTTGCGCCGGATGCAAATGCTCATTCAGTTGCCATTGTGGTGAAAAACCCCAACGGCATCCACGTTCGTCCCGCTTCACGGCTGGTTTCCACACTGTCTGGCTTTAACGCCGACATGTGGCTGGAGAAAAATGGCAAGTGCGTGGTCCCAGATAGCCTGAACCAAATAGCTCTGCTGCAGGTGCGTTGTAACGACACGCTGCGCCTGATTGCCAAGGGTGAACAGGCTGAGGATGCGTTGGCCGCATTTAAACAGCTGGCGGCTGAGAATTTCGGTGAATCGCTTGAGCCCGTACATGCTGATAACGTAGCGACTCACGTCCCCTCACTGGCAACGGGGACGGCATTTTGTTACACGCCGTACTCACCACAGGTAAGCCTGCAGCCTGCAGCATCATTGCAGACTGAGCAGCAGCAATTACGGGCCGCCATTCAAAGCACGCTGAATGACTTAAATGCTTTAACCGCACTTGCCGAAGAGAAATATTCCGCCGATATCGCCGCGATTTTCTCCGGTCATCACACGTTGTTAGACGATCCTGAACTGTTTGATATGGCCTGCGGCGTAATGAGTGAAAAGCAGTGCAGCGCCGCCTGGGCATGGCATCAGGTGTTAAGCGAACTCAGCCAGCAGTATTTACAGCTCGACGATCCCTACCTGCAGGCGCGGTACATCGATATTGAAGATTTATTATCTCGTTCTCTTCAGCATTTGACGGGAGAGACCGAGCAAATTCCCGCGTTCATCCGCCCCACTATTCTGGTCGCTGATGTCATTTATCCGTCTACGGTGCTGCAACTGGATCCGAAGGCCATCAAAGGCGTCTGTCTGCGGGACGGCAGCGAGGCGTCCCACCCGGCGATTATCGCCCGCGCAATGGGTCTGTGCTGGCTGTGCCAGCAGGGTGATGCTGTCGATAGCATCAAGATGGGTGACACTCTGACCCTTGACGGCGTGGCGAAGCGGATAAACCTCGCGGGCTGAGGCCATTTGCACGCCCTTTCCCGATAAAGGGCGTGCATCGTTTCTAATCGCGTCGGGAAATGTCTGTTTATTCGCAAAATGGGGAGCCGATCACGCGCAACGGCCGATCCTGAACTAAGGTTTTCTCATGGTAAATGCCGCTACTTCGGCACACCGCTAAGGAGATTAACCGATGATAACGCCAGCAACTCGCCATCCTGGCCTGCTCTCTGTTGCGATAAAACTGACGCTCGCAAGCACCTTTTTTGCCCTTTCCTCTTTTGCCGCCAACGCCGAGGACGCGCCAGCCGCTACGCCTCAACCGCCTGATATTCTGCTTGGTCCTCTGTTTAACGATGTACAAACGGCCAAACTGTTTCCTGACCAGAAAACCTTTGTAGACGCGGTGCCCAACAGCGATCCATTAATGATCCTTGCCGATTACCGGATGCAGAAAAATCAGTCCGGATTCGACCTACGCCATTTTGTGCAAGTAAATTTCACCTTGCCGAAAGAAGGCGAGAAATACGTCCCCCCGGCAGGGCAATCATTACGCGAACATATTGACGGACTGTGGCCGGTACTCACTCGTTCGACAACCGACGCAGAAAAATGGGACTCGCTGTTGCCGCTCCCGGAGCCGTATGTGGTGCCGGGCGGGCGTTTTCGCGAAATCTATTATTGGGACAGCTATTTCACCATGCTGGGGCTTGCCGAGAGCAATCACTGGGATAAGGTCTCCGACATGGTGGCAAACTTCGCTTACGAGATTGATTCCTGGGGACATATTCCTAACGGTAACCGTACCTATTATCTGAGCCGTTCTCAGCCGCCGTTCTTTGCCTTTATGGTTGAACTGCTGGCGCAGCACGACGGGAATGACGCGTTGAAAAAATACCTCCCGCAGATGCTCAAAGAGTACAGCTACTGGATGGAAGGCGTCGAAACGCTCCAGCCCGGTCAGCAAAATAAGCGCGTGGTTAAACTGGATGACGGCACCATTTTGAACCGCTACTGGGATGACCGCGATACGCCTAGGCCAGAGTCCTGGGTGGAAGATATCGCCACTGCCAAAAGCAACCCGAACCGACCTTCCACCGAAATCTACCGCGATCTGCGCTCTGCCGCCGCGTCTGGTTGGGACTTTAGTTCCCGCTGGATGGATAACCCCAATCAGCTTGGCACCCTGCGCACCACCAGCATCGTTCCGGTCGATCTCAATGCGCTGATGTTCAAAATGGAAAAGATGATCGCCCTCGCCAGTAAAGCCGCCGGTGATGACGCCAAAGCTGCTCAATATGAAGATTTGGCCAATGCCCGACAAAAAGGGATCGAAAAACACCTGTGGAACGATAAAGAAGGCTGGTATGCCGATTACGATCTGAAGAGCCACAAAGTACGCAACCAACTGACTGCCGCCGCCCTGTTCCCGCTGTATGTTAATGCGGCGGCTAAAGATCGCGCCGGTAAAGTCGCCACGGCAACCCAGGCGCACCTGTTGCAACCTGGCGGTCTGGCTACTACATCGGTGAAAAGCGGCCAGCAGTGGGATGCACCCAACGGCTGGGCCCCGCTCCAGTGGGTCGCAGCATCCGGGTTACAGAATTACGGTCAGGATAACGTCGCCATGGACGTAACCTGGCGATTCCTCACCAATGTTCAGCACACCTACGATCGCGAGAAAAAGCTGGTTGAGAAGTATGACGTGAGCACCACAGGCACAGGCGGTGGTGGCGGTGAATATCCGTTGCAGGATGGTTTCGGCTGGACCAATGGCGTAACGCTGAAAATGCTCGACCTGATTTGCGCCAAAGATAAACCCTGTGACAGCGTACCCGCATCACGACCAACCCCAGCAAGTGCCAGTACTCCCCCTGCCGAACCTAAAAAACAGACTCAACCGACGCCTTAAGGTCATTACCTGAGCCGTTTTACGCCCTGAATCCGCGCTATGCCGCGGATTTTTTCTGTCTTATTTTCCGCCATTTAAGCTGTCTCTATGCCCCCTAGCCCTTATGGGGTATCCGGGGTTTTCATCCGTGAGAATTTGATTCTGAACATGTTTTTATTCGCTGTATATGTAAATATATAGCGAATTTGTAACCTTCAGGATACCGATAATGGCACTGACAAGACGGATGTTTGCCCAGCTTGTGGCATCTGCACTGCTGCTACGCCATCTTCCCGCATTGGCGCAAACGCCGCTAACCGTTGCCGTTGGAGGCACGCCAGGGCCGAATATAACCCAACGCGTGGTCAGCGCGGGGGCGCCCGCCGACATGCTGCTGCTGGCCGTTGCGCCGGAAAAACTGGTAGGGCTTTCCTCCTTTGATTTATCTCGCCAGACCGCCATCCCGTTCCATGATGATATTCGGGCATTGCCGAAACTGGGCAGGCTGGCAGGGCGCGCCAGTACCCTCTCACTTGAAGCGTTACTGGCGCTTAAACCCGACCTGGTTGTTGACTGCGGCAATGCCGATGAAACCTGGCTTTCTCAGGCCAGACAGGTGAGCGCGCAAACGCAAATTCCCTGGCTGTTGATTAACGGTGAGCTGCGACGTACCCCGGAACAGTTACTCGCCGCCGGTGAAGCACTGGGAGTCGACTCGCGGGCCAGAGCTCAGGCCAGACTGGCTCGTCGGTTTATTGATGAAGCACTCGCGTTTTCCCACTCTTCCGGAGCAAAGCTGCGTTTTTATGCCGCGCGCGGCGCCAGAGGGCTTGAGACAGGGTTACAAGGTTCACTGCATACCGAAGCGGCAGAACTGCTGGGCTTACACAATGTGGCGCAAATCCCTGGGCGACAGGGACTCACGCAGGTTTCAATGGAAAATCTGCTGAGCTGGCAGCCCGATATTATTCTGGTGCAGGATGCGGTGACGGCGCAGTACCTGAGGGAAGATCCGGTCTGGCAAGGGGTTAAAGCGGTTGCCAACCAACGCATTCTGTTTCTCAGCGGTCTACCGTTTGGCTGGCTGGATGCGCCTCCTGGCATCAACCGTTTACTGGGATTACGCCGCCTGCACGCCTGGCTTGATCCGCAGGTTAACGCGAGCTTTAAAGCCGATATGCAGCGCTACAGCGAACTCTTCTGGCATACCACGCTAAGCGATGCACAGTATCAACGTCTGGTGGCTGTCTGATGAAAACATCTACCCTCGGTTTTCTGATGATTGCTGCGGTGGTGCTTTGCGCGAGCGTCGCCGCGGTCTCTGGTGCTTATCGCCTGGATGCACAGCAGGTCGTGAATCTTATTGCCGGTACAGATAGCGTCCCGATGCAGGACAAAATCGTCTTCTGGCAAATCCGTCTGCCGCGCATTCTGGCTGCATTGCTGCTTGGCGCGGCGCTGGCAGGCGCAGGAACCACCTATCAGGGCATGTTCCGCAACCCGCTAGTCTCGCCGGATATCCTCGGCGTGGCGGCGGGTGCCGGTTTAGGTGCCTGTACGGCAATCCTGTTCGGATTACCGATCCTGTTTATTCAACTGTATGCGTTCACGGGCGGTTTATTCGTGGTCGCCGGTGTCTGGTTGATTACCCGGCGAGTCAAGCGCCACGACCCGGTTTTAACGCTGGTTCTGGTCGGGATTGCGCTGGGTACGGTATGTGGCGCGGGGATTTCACTCATCAAAACGCTGGCCGACCCGTATACCCAACTCCCGTCTATCACCTTCTGGCTGCTTGGCGGTTTATCGACGATCACTTCGCACGATCTGTGGTTCTCGGCACCGCTGATCTTCGCAGGACTGGTCCCGCTATTGCTGCTGCGCTGGCGCATGAACCTGCTCACCCTGTCGGATGATGAAGCACGATCGCTTGGGATCAACGTCTCCCGATTGCGACTGGGACTGATCGTCTGCGCAACGTTAATTACCGCCTGTACCGTCGCCATCGCGGGCATCATCGGCTGGATTGGACTGGTTGTGCCGCACATTGGCAGACTCATCAGTGGCAATAACCATCAGCAGTTGCTCCCCGTGTCCATGGGGATCGGCGCCATTTTGCTGCTGCTTACCGATACCCTCGCCCGTACGCTGAGCAGCACGGAAATTCCGCTGGGGATCCTGACTGCATTTATTGGGGCGCCGTTCTTTTTGCTGCTTTTGCTGCGGGGAAACCGGTCATGACGCTATTAATCGTGCGCCACGCGTCGCTGGGGTACCACAGTCAACAGCCCGTGTTACGCGATGTCTCATTTCAGGTTTCGCCCGGCTCCGTCTGTTGTCTGATTGGCGCCAACGGCAGTGGAAAAACGACCCTGATGCGCACCATTCTCGGGGTTCTTCCGCCGCTTCACGGTGACATTCTTCTTGATGGCATCGCGGTGAATCATCTCAACGATCGGCAACGCGCCGCGGCCATCGCCTGGGTTCCTCAGGCGCATGACGGCGCATTTGCCTTCAGCGCGCTGGACATGGTGATGATGGGACTGGCCCCGCAACTGGCGGCATTTGCGGTTCCCGGGGCTAAAGAACATGAAATTGCCCATCAACAGCTGGCGATGCTGGGGATCTCTCACCTGGCGTCTCGACGCTGGAACACACTGAGCGGCGGAGAGCGGCAGTTGGTGTTAATTGCCCGCGCGTTGGCGCAACGTCCGCGCCTTTTATTGCTGGATGAACCTGCTTCCAGCCTGGATTTTGGGCATCAAATCCGCCTGCTCGACACGTTGGTGACGCTGAAAAATTCGGGTATGGCCCTGCTGATGTCGACCCATCACCCGCTGCATGCCCGGGCAATCGCCGACAGCGTGGTACGCGTCGAGCCAGACGGTGAAGTGTCGCAGGGACGTCCTGAATACCAGCTCGCCGCCGATCGTCTGGCTGAATTGTATCGCGTTACACCGTCACAAATTGCTCACCACCTCTTTGGCTCACATAATTAAGGGATAAGAATGCTCATTGACGACATTGATTTTGCCGATCTTTACCGTAAACAGTTACAACTGGCGAACAGAACCGAGAAAAAGCCGGAGCACTGGGATAAACGTGCGGAAAAAATGGCGGAGAATTGCGCCTCATTAACCGACAGCTATCTGCTGCAGCTGTTGGGGAAGATCGACCTGAAAGGCGCAGAGTCGCTGTTTGATATGGGCTGCGGGCCCGGTACGGTCTCGCTGGCGCTGGCTAAAAAGATGCCAATAATTTACGGCGTAGATTACAGTCAGGGAATGCTGAGCGTAGCTGCCCGCCGCGCCGTACAAATGAATGCCCATCACGTACAGTGGGTGCAGCGGGCCTGGGAAGAGCACTGGGATGATTTACCCCAGTGCGATATCGCCGTCGCCTCGCGCTCCACGCTGGTTGCCGATATGCGCCAGGCGATGACCAAACTGAATAATCAGGCCCGGCTGCGGGTTTATACCACTCATCTCGTCAGTTCATCTTTCGTTTCTCCCACCATTCAACGTGCGCTGGGCCGCGAAGTGATTGAGCTTCCCAACTATATCTATGCGCTTAATGTCCTGTATCAGATGGGGATCCACGCGCACGTTGATTTTATCCGCGGACCCAACTGCCAGCAGGACAACAGCACCTGGACACGTTTTCTCGAAAACGTGCGCTGGAGTATGGGGGACCTGAGCGCCGACGAGATCGAACGTCTGGAAGCCTGGTATCAGCAGCAGGATCCTCGCGCGATTGCCCCCGCCAGTCGTGACTGGGCGCTTATCTGGTGGGACAGCGTTCCGCAGGAGGCGCTGAGATGATCTACTTTTCGCAGGCGCAAACCGACGCGCTGCTGCTGGAAGATATCCAGGGCGGGGATCTGACCACCCGCGCGCTGGGTATCGGCGCGCAACCTGGTGTTATGACGTTTTACCATCGCCAGGGCGGATGCGTTAGCGGCACCGCCGTTGCCAGACAAATGCTCACCTCATTAGGTTTAACCGTCAGCGACGGGGTGGCCGATGGTGAACAGGTCAGCGCCGGACAGCAATTGATTCGCGCGCACGGAAATGCGGCAGCGCTGCACCAGGGTTGGAAAGCGGTACAAAATGTCCTGGAGTGGAGCTGCGGGGTTTCGGGCTATCTTGAGAGTATGTTGAGCCAACTACGCCAACGCTATCCTGATGGGCAGATTGCCTGCACCCGCAAAGCCATCCCCGGCACGCGTTTGTTGGCGACTCAGGCAATACTCGCCGCCGGGGGCATTATCCATCGCGGAGGATGCGCCGAGACGCTACTGCTGTTCGCTAATCACCGCCGTTTTCTTACCAACTCAAACGACTGGACAGGCGCGATTGCGCGCTTACGCAGCCATGCGCCAGAAAAAAAGATCGTCGTCGAAGCGGATACGCCAGCTGAAGCATTAGCCGCGCTACGTGCCGCCCCCGATGTTCTGCAACTCGACAAATTTACCCCTGAGCAGGCAACAGAAATTGTCCGTCTGGCCCCTTCTCTGGCCCCCCATTGCACGCTGGCGCTGACTGGCGGCATTACCCTCGCCTCGCTGGCGAGTTATCTCGACTGTGGCATCAGACTTTTCATCACTTCCGCGCCTTACTACGCTCCGCCTGCGGATATCAAAGTTAGCCTGAGCCCGGACACACGTGGCATATAACATTTATAAATGGACTAAAAGAATGAATTTCAACAAAAGTTGTCTTTACACAGCCCTGTCGTTTGCTTTCGCGCATAGTGCTTTTGCTGGGCTGGAAAGCGAAACCATGACCGTCTGGTCAAGCCCGGCCTCTGCGGCAACCACTACGGTTCTCGGCCAGGAAACGATCCAACAGCTGGATAAACAAAACGTGGCGCAGGCGCTGAGCGTCGTCCCCGGCGTAGTGCTGCAAAAATCAGGCAACCGTAATGAGCAGCAGGTAAAGGTGCGCGGGTTTGACAGCCGTCAGGTTCCCGTCTTTTTTGACGGTGTGCCGGTGTACATCCCCTATGACGGCAACCTCGATTTAGGCCGTTTCCTGACATCCGATATCGCTTCGGTTGAAGTCTCCAAAGGCTACTCGTCTCTGCTACAAGGGCCTAACCAGATGGGCGGCGCCATTAATATCACCACCAAAAAGCCCACCAAACCAATTGAAGGCAGCATTGGTTATCGTCAGGGCTGGAGTCGTAGCAAAGACAACGCCCACGATATGCACGCTTCATTTGGAGCCAGTAACGATCTGGGTTACATCCAGCTCAGCGGCAGCCAGCTGAAGCAGGATTTCCTTGGCTTACCGCACGGCGTGGACAATCCGGTTGCGGGCAGTCACGGCAAGATTGCCAACTCCTCCGCCGATGATAAACGCGGCATCGTGAAGCTGGGCTTTACCCCTCGCGGCGATGATGAGTATGTGCTGACCTATATTAATCAGGACGGTGAAAAAGATAACCCACCGTACGCCGGAACCAGCAGTCAGAAATCACGCTACTGGCAATGGCCGCAGTACGATAAAGAGAGCTATTACTATCAGGGAACTACCCATCTGGGCGACCGTTTTACCCTGAAAAGCCGTCTGTATCGCGATACTTTTGAAAATACGCTGATGATGTATAACTCGCTTGCCGATCTGAAAAATAAGAAAGGCAGCTATAGCCATTATTCGGACTACAGCGATGGGGCTGGCCTGCAGCTCGCTGCGGATATGCGTGAAAACGATCTGCTCTCTTTCGCCGTAAACTGGAAGGATGATGTTCACCGCGAGAAAGGGGCGCCGAATGCGGCTTACGACCGTTACGAAGACCGTACCTGGTCTGTTGCCAGTGAATACCAGTGGGCAGCCGCGGACAATGTCGATGTGGTGGCGGGAATAAGCTATGACTGGCGCGACAGTCTGGAAGGTATGAAACACGAGAAAAACGGCAGCGTCACTCACTACGATGACAACAATCAGTCGGCCTTTAACTGGCAGGTGATGACCAAATACCACTTTGAAAATTCAGACACACTGGCGCTGTCCTACTCTGACAGAACGCGCTTCCCAACGTTGAAAGAGCGCTACACGACCTCAAAACCGGCTTATAACCAGGTGGCGCTGGTCAATCCGCAGTTGAAACCGGAACGCGCCCGCAGCGTAGACCTGACCTGGAATGGTTCACTTAGCCAGAACTGGGGCTTTGAAGCCAGCGTCTATTACAACCGCATCAGCGACGCGATTCTGTCGCACAACATTGATGCCGACACTATCCAGAATCAGAACAGTGGTCGGGTGGATTACACCGGCCTTGATGCCGGTGTTAAAGGTAAGGTCTTTGATATGCTGGACGTCGGGCTGAGCTATGGCCTTATCCATGCAGACGTCAAACGCAGCGACATCGGCAAAATAACCGATTTGCCGACGCAAACCCTGACCGCCTGGATGACGCTGAAACCGTGGGATCCGCTGAGCATTACGCTGTCTGAAGAAGCCCGTTCGTCGAGCTATAGCAATAGCGACGGCTCGCAGAAAGCCGCGGGTTTCGCCATTACCCATTTACGCGCTGACTACGCTATCGGTCACGGGTTCAGCGTTAACGCTTCGGTCAATAATCTGTTCGATACGCAGTACGTTTATAGTGAAGGATTTATTGAAGAAGGCCGCAATTACTGGGCGGGGATTGAGTATCAATTCTGATATAGCGATGCAGAGAAACGGCCCCACTCGGAGTAATGCTGTTCAGTTAACGCCTTAGTTTCAGAAAGTATCGCCTGTGTGGGTAGAAGTTATGAATATGCACTCTCAGATAAAGGGTTCCGTTCACCTCATATCCATAGTTTCTCTGAAACGCCGATTCCTGTGAACGTGTAAAGGGCGTTCTTCGCCACGCCCTTTACAATCCCGGCTCCCGGCAGGAAAATTGCCACTTCGTGGTTCCCTCCGCTTATTCCTTCAGGCTATCGGGCCGGGCGCGAGGTAGCATCCATGCAAAGCGCGCCCTGACCCCGCATCCATGCGGGTTCTCCCTGCCTTACGGAAACACGTCGGCAATTTTCAGCCGGACCAACCACACCTGACCACCTGTATTTTTATCTGATTATGTCTGAACAGCAAAAGAGATTTAACTGAAAGTCAGAGAGTTGAAGCGATGACCCGTATCCGGCTGAAAATCGATGAGGCGTTGACGGCTGACCGGGTCTGTCCGCAAGGATGCGGACAGAGGGGACGGACTGCATGGACGTAGGCTCGGCCCCGACCCAACAGGCAGACGGAATAAGACGAATAGCTCGCGCAGCGACGATTTTCCCGCCGGGAGCCTGGGATGCAAGGGAAGTGGCGGCGAGCCTCCCTTGCACGTTCACGGGTGTCTGCGGTTCAGAGAAATGACACCGTTAAGGTGAACGGAACCCTGAGCAAGAATCACATGTTCACCTTACATGCTTAACTGAACGGCATTACCGCTCGGGGGCCGTTCGATTAATCTCGTCGTACAAGCCGGAAGACACCCAGCACGACAATCGCGCCGACCACGGCCACCAGGAAGCTGTGGAGATTAAACCCGCTGACATCGCCGCCGATACCAAACATCGTTGCCAGCCATCCACCGACCACAGCACCGACAACACCCAGAATACAGGTCAGGATAAATCCACCGCCATCGCGCCCCGGCATAATCAGTTTGGCGATAACCCCCGCAATCAGACCAAAAATAATCCAGGCAATAATTCCCATTTTCAGGCCCTCTTTCCAGTGAACGCACGCGCAAGACATTCCTGCGCCAGCCTTTAAAGTATAGGCAAACCATCGCTAAGTGCTGTTTTCACGCAGACTTAATTCATTGGCGTTGGTAAAAAATTTCATCCATTTGTATTAAGTTCCGTTGATTGATGCCGATAATCCAACGATAAACCAGGCATCCAGGAGTCATTAGGTGTGAGTAACTACAATGAGCAGTTCCTGAAGCAAAATCCGTTAGCGGTGTTAGGCGTACTCCGGGACTTAAATTCGCAGCAGGTTCCGCTGCGTATCTCCTGGGCGGGTGGCCAGTTCATCAGCAAAATATTGGCGGTCAACCCAGACGAACTGATCATGGATTTTGGCAGTCAGGAATACGAAAACCAGGCCGTGCAGCGTGCCAGCCAGATAACAATTATCGCCGAAACGCAGGGAGCCAAAGTGGAGTTCACCCTGCCACAGCTGAAAAAAGGCGAATACCAGCGACTACCCGCATTTATCTCATCGTTACCACCGTCCCTGTGGTTCGTCCAGCGTCGGGAATATTTCCGCATCGGCGCTCCGCTGCATCCTCCCTATCGTTGTACGGTAAAAATGCCGGACAACAGCACACTCTGTTTTCGCTTATTCGATTTGTCGCTTGGCGGTATGGGCGGGCTGTTAGAAACGCCGAAACCAGAGGGGCTGGTGGAAGGCATGCGCTTCTCGCAGGTTGAACTGAACATGGAGCAATGGGGGGTGTATAACGTTGACGCTCAGCTTATTTCCATTAGCGAACGCAAAGTTATCGACAGTAAAAACGAAACCATTACCACTCCCCGCCTGAGCTTTCGTTTTCTCAACGTCGGCCCGGCGGTGGAGCGGAACTTACAGCGGATTATTTTTTCCCTTGAGCGCGAAGCCAGGGAAAAATCGAACAAAGTGCGCGATTAACATCACCTGAATTACATTACATCCAGCGCTTGCTGAAGCTTCCAGATATAGCGCGGAGCCTGCGGCGCCGGATGATTGTCCGCAACATGTTCAATAAATTCATCCGGACTGAGATCGTTGATCTTATTGATGGCTTTCTTCCTGTCGGAAGAGAACGTTCGCAGCAGTGCCCCCGCGCCGTTGGCGTACGATACCACCAGCGCATATTGCATCACCTGCGGATCTTCGATCCCGGCCAGCGGCCCGGTCTCCAGAATGCTCAGGTAGGCGGCCCCCATCGAGATATTGCGCTCAGGATTTTTCAATTCGCTGGTCGACGGTTCTCCGCTCCATCCCATACGACGATAAACATCGCGTCCTGAAGTAGAGGCTTTTAACTGCATCAGGCCGATCGCATTAGACTTACTGACCGCATTCGGGTTACCGCCTGATTCAATAGCGATGATAGCGGTAATCAATTGTGGACTGACACCCCAGGCCGCACCGGCTTTTTCGCTAATCGGCATCCATTGCATTGCGCGTTTAACCGGAACTTCAGCATTCCACGGCGGATTTTTGTAATCCTGTTTTGAACTACAGCCCGCAAGTAATACAACCAAAAAAGCAAACCATCTCAATTTCACGTCATCTATCCTTATAGCCGGAACCTGTCGCTGAGGTGACAACGACATACCTACGCGGCATGATATACATTTGGTTTTAGTTGTAGCAAGGAAATGCCATGTCCCGGTTTCACTTAATTGCCCCGTCGGGCTACTGTATCAACCAGCAGGCCGCCTTACGCGGGCTTGCGCGTCTTACTGAGGCCGGTCATCAGGTCGACAATTCAGCGGTTATTGCGCGCCGCAGCCAGCGTTTTGCGGGTACAGAAGCAGAGCGTCTGGCTGATGTGAACTCGCTGGTAAATCTGAAAACGCCCGATACCATTGTGATGGCGGTACGCGGCGGCTATGGCGCGAGCCGTTTACTGGAAGATATTGACTGGCAGGCGCTGGCGGACCGCCAGCAACACAACCCGCTGCTGCTGTGCGGGCACAGCGATTTTACGGCGATCCAGTGTGGTCTGCTGGCGCAGGGGAATGTGATTAGCTTCAGCGGCCCGATGCTGGCGGCTAACTTCGGCGCCGAGGAGATGAACGCATTCACCGAGCACCATTTCTGGCAGGCTCTGCGCAATGCCCAATTCACCCTCGAATGGCAGGGTAACGGCCCGGCGTGTGCGACAGAAGGGACGCTATGGGGCGGAAACCTGGCGATGCTTATTTCGCTGATGGGTACGCCGTGGATGCCGGCTATCAAAAACGGCGTTTTGGTGCTGGAAGATATTAACGAGCATCCGTTTCGCATTGAGCGCATGCTGCTGCAACTGTATCACGCGGGAATACTGGCCCAGCAAAACGCCATTATCCTCGGCAGTTTTAGCGGCAGCGCGCCTAATGATTACGACGCAGGTTACAATCTTGATTCAGTTTGTGATTTTCTGCGCGCCAGGCTGTCGGTTCCGTTGATCGACGGCCTTGATTTTGGCCATGAACAACGCACTGTCACCCTGCCTTTGGGAGCCAGAGCGATGCTGAAAAACGATAAAAACGGCACTCAGCTCACTATTAGTGGGCATCCGGTATTAAAATCGTAAAAAAAGCGGTTAAGAGGGCTAAGTAAAACGCTGTTTCTGTCGTTAATATGTTAGGGTTTATTAATACGAAACAGCGTAATTCAGGAGTAACCGAACGTTGGATGCCGCAGCAATTATCAGCCTTTTTATTTTGGGTTCCGTTCTCGTCACCTGCAGTATCTTACTCAGTTCATTTTCATCACGTCTTGGTATCCCTATTCTGGTGATATTTCTCGCTATCGGTATGTTAGCGGGCGTCGACGGCGTGGGCGGTATTCCTTTCGATAATTACCCTTTTGCCTACATGGTGAGTAACCTGGCGCTGGCGGTTATCCTCCTCGACGGCGGGATGCGCACCCAGGCCAGCTCTTTTCGCGTCGCTTTAGGCCCGGCGCTATCGTTGGCAACCGTCGGGGTGCTGATTACCTCCGGACTCACTGGCATGATGGCCGCGTGGCTGTTCCATCTGGATCTTATCGAAGGGCTGCTGATTGGCGCGATTGTGGGTTCAACCGACGCCGCGGCGGTCTTTTCCCTGCTTGGCGGTAAGGGTCTTAACGAACGTGTTGGCTCTACGCTGGAAATTGAATCCGGTAGTAATGATCCGATGGCGGTTTTTTTGACCATCACGCTTATCGCCATGATCCAAAATCACGAGACCGGTTTAAGCTGGATGTTTGCGGTGCATATTATCCAGCAGTTTGGCTTAGGCATCATGCTGGGACTCGGCGGCGGCTACTTGCTCCAGCAAATGATTAACCGTATTTCGCTGCCTGCCGGGCTTTATCCGCTACTGGCGTTAAGCGGAGGGATCCTGATCTTTGCCCTGACCACTGCGCTGGAAGGCAGCGGTATTCTGGCCGTTTATCTGTGTGGTTTCCTGCTGGGTAATCGCCCCATCCGCAACAGGTTTGGTATTTTGCAAAACTTCGACGGTCTGGCCTGGCTGGCGCAAATCGCCATGTTCCTGGTGCTCGGACTGCTGGTTACACCGTCTGACCTGCTGCCTATCGCAATCCCTGCGTTAATTTTGTCTGCGTGGATGATATTTATTGCCCGCCCGCTTTCGGTGTTCGCCGGACTGCTGCCATTTCGAGGCTTCAATCTGCGCGAGCGCATTTTCATCAGTTGGGTGGGTCTGCGCGGCGCAGTTCCGATCATCCTCGCCGTCTTCCCAATGATGGCAGGTCTGGAAAACGCGCGCCTGTTCTTTAACGTCGCATTCTTCGTGGTTCTGATCTCGCTGCTGTTTCAGGGAACGTCGCTTTCGTGGGCCGCTAAAAAAGCCAAAGTGGTGGTCCCTCCGGTCGGCTGGCCCGTGTCGCGCATTGGTCTGGATATTCATCCGGATAATCCCTGGGAGCAGTTTGTTTATCAGCTCAGCGCGGATAAGTGGTGTGTGGGCGCCGCGCTGCGCGACCTGCATATGCCGGAAGAAACGCGAATTGCCGCCCTGTTTCGTGACAACGTGCTATTTCACCCCTCCGGCAGTACGCGCCTGCGCGAAGGCGATGTATTGTGTGTTATTGGCCGAGAGCGCGATCTCCCTGCTCTCGGCAAGCTGTTCAGCCAGTCCCCGCCGGTGTCGTTGGACCAGCGCTTCTTCGGTGACTTTATTCTTGAAGCCAGCGCAAAATATGCCGATGTGGCGCTGATTTATGGCCTGGATGATGGCACAGAGTATCGTGATAAGCAGCAAACGCTGGGGGATATTGTCCAGCATCTGCTTGGCGCCGCGCCGGTCGTCGGTGACCAGGTTGAATTCGCTGGCATGATCTGGACGGTTGCCGAGAAAGAAGATAATGCGGTACTGAAGGTCGGTGTTCGCGTTGCTGAAGATGAGGATGAGTAACGCGGATATTTTTGCCGGGTAGCGGCTGCGCCGTACCCGGCCTACAAAATGAGGCCTGATAAGCGCATCGCTATCAGGCAGCCCTACAAAAGTTACACTGTCACCACCGGCACGCGCAGCGCCAGAGAACACATCAATTCGTAACCCACCGTACCCGCGGCGCTGGCTACATCGTCAATTTTAATCTCTTTGCCCCACAGCTCTACCGGCGTCCCTATCCCCGCCTGCGGACACGGCGTCAGGTCTACCGCCAGCATATCCATTGAGACTGTTCCCACCGTAGTGGTACGTACGCCATCCACCAGCACCGGTGTTCCGCTTGGCGCATGGCGCGGATAACCGTCTGCATAGCCGGTCGCTACAATGCCAATACGCTGCTCGCCGCTGGCGGTGTAGCGTCCTCCGTAACCCACCCGGTCTCCGGCTTTCAGCGTTTGTATGCCGATTATCTCGCTGCTCAGAGTCATCACCGGTTTGAGGCCGGTATTGGCGATGTCCTGCCATTGTCCCGACGGCGATGCGCCATACAAGATAATACCCGGACGAACCCAGTCATAATGTGCTTCAGGGTGCCACAACGTGGCGGCCGAATTGGACAGCGAGCGTCGGCACTCCAGCCCTTCTGTCGCCTGCGCAATACGCGCCATGGCCTCCCGGATACCTTCCGGGTGCTCCGCATCGGCAAAGTGTGACATCAGCGTCATTTCACCAACGTTGGGCATCGCCCGCAGCTGTTGCCAGACCGTGGAAACTCTGTCCGGTAAGAAACCCAGCCGGTTCATGCCGCTGTTCACCTTCAGGTAAACATCCAGCGGCGCGTTGAGGCGCGCATTCTGCAACGCTTTTAGCTGCCAGTTACTGTGTACACAGGTGGTCAGACGATATTTGTCATACACAGTTAAATCTTCGGCGTGGAAAAAACCCTCCAGCATGAGTATCGGGCCTTTCCATCCGCGCTCGCGCAGGGTTATCGCTTCTTCAAGATTGAGCATGGCAAAACCGTCGGTTGTGCCCAGCGCATTCCAGACGCGTTCAATGCCGTGTCCGTACGCATTGGCTTTCACCACCGACCAGACGCGAGCGTCCGGCGCGGCCTGGCGGGTGATGCTCAGGTTTTGTTTCAACGCCTGCAGGTCAATGCTGGCCAGTATCGGGCGAGTCATCTCACGTCCTTATCAGTTATGTGCGCCATGTAAATGCCGTGGGCGAGATGGAGTAAACCCCGGGCTGTAGCGCGCCACGCTCAGATCGTCGTAAGGAATGGCTGGTGTGCGGCCAGAAAGAATGTCGCTCAGCAACTGACCCGAGCCGCAGGCCATAGTCCAGCCCAGCGTACCGTGGCCGGTGTTGAGTAGTAGATTCTTAAAGCGGGTTCGCCCAACCACCGGTGTACCGTCCGGAGTCATCGGACGAAGCCCGGTCCAGAAAGTTGCCTGTTCCACATGACCACCACGCGGGAAGAGATCGCGTACAACCATCTCCAGCGTTTCACGACGAGGTTGTAGCAATTCCGTATTGAAGCCGACAATTTCCGCCATGCCGCCCACACGAATACGGTTATCAAAGCGGGTAATGGCGATTTTGTAAGTCTCATCAAGGATAGTAGAAACCGGCGCGCCGTCATCTTGCGCCACCGGAATGGTCAACGAATAGCCTTTGAGCGGATAGACCGGAATATCAACGATGCCTTTCAGCATCGCCGTAGAGTACGAGCCAAACGCCATTACATAGGCATCTGCTTTGACTATCTCTTCGCCGCACTGAACGCCGTAAATCTGCTCACCATCGCTCAGCAGCTTATCGACCGGCGTATTAAAACGAAACTTAACGCCAGCCTGCTCCGCCATCAGCGCCAGACGCTGGGTAAACAGCTGACAGTCACCCGTTTCATCATTCGGTAAACGCAGACCGCCGGTCAGCTTGTGCGCCACTTCCGCCAGCGCCGGCTCGACTTCAGCCAGGCGGCTTGCTTCCAGCAACTGATAGGGTACGCCAGCGTCTTCGAGCACGGCGATGTCGCGGGTGGCGTTCTCATACTGTTGAGCGGTACGGAAAAGTTGCAGGGTTCCGCCCTGGCGCCCTTCGTACTCAATACCGGTAGAAGCGCGCAGCGCTTTCAGGCAATCACGGCTGTATTCCGCCAGACGCACCATGCGTCCTTTGTTTTCCATGTAATGGCTGGTGTCGCAATTGCGCAGCATTTGCCACATCCATTTCAACTGGAACTGGGTCCCGTCGAGGCGCACGGCCAGCGGAGCATGGCGCTGAAACATCCATTTAATTGCCTTCAGCGGTACACCTGGCGCCGCCCATGGTGCTGCATAACCTGGAGAGATTTGCCCCGCGTTCGCCGCACTGGTTTCCAGTGCCGGACCGGGCTCACGATCAATGACGGTGACATCGTGTCCAGCCTGACTTAAATACCAGGCGCTGGTCACGCCAACGACACCACTTCCCAGTATGACAACTCGCATAGCCACTCCGTTAACAGTAAAAGAACAATCATCTAATTACATCTTGATAACTCAGTTGAAAATATTATTCAACATATGGCTTTTTTATGGTGACTTATCTCACATATAGCGGTGACAGCGGGGAACTCTCTGCTTTGGCATCTCCTGCTGTGCGTTATTTTTATCCAGCATAAAATTTTGCGACCATACCGTTTTTCGACGCCTCGCTAACGAGAAATCGCAAAGAAAAAATTTCAGCCGCAGCACGTTTTTTAACACCATGATCTATGCTTGAAATGAGGTACTCCAGACAGAGAGTGCCGCCAACAATGAGGGTGCGCGAATGGCTACGATTGATTCCATGAACAAGGACAGCACACGGTTAAGCGATGGACCCGACTGGACGTTTGATCTGCTGGATGTCTATCTGGCGGAAATAGACCGCGTGGCGAAACTCTACAAACTGGATACCTACCCGCACCAAATCGAGGTAATCACCTCCGAACAGATGATGGACGCTTACTCCAGCGTCGGGATGCCAATCAACTATCCACACTGGTCGTTTGGTAAAAAGTTTATCGAAACCGAGCGCTTGTATAAGCATGGTCAGCAGGGGTTGGCCTATGAGATCGTTATCAACTCCAATCCGTGTATCGCGTATCTGATGGAGGAGAACACCATCACCATGCAGGCGCTGGTGATGGCGCATGCCTGCTACGGACATAACTCCTTCTTCAAAAACAACTACCTGTTCCGTAGCTGGACGGATGCCAGTTCCATCGTCGATTACCTGATCTTCGCGCGAAACTATATTACCCAGTGTGAAGAGCGTTATGGCGTGGATGAAGTCGAAAAGCTTCTCGACTCCTGTCACGCGCTGATGAACTACGGCGTGGACCGCTACAAGCGTCCACAAAAAATCTCGCTACAGGAAGAGAAAGCCCGGCAGAAAAGTCGTGAAGAGTATCTGCAAAGTCAGGTGAATATGTTATGGCGCACGCTGCCGAAGAAAGAAGAAGAGAAAACCGTTTCACAAGCCCGGCGTTATCCTTCTGAGCCACAGGAGAACCTGCTGTACTTCATGGAAAAGAACGCCCCACTGCTGGAATCCTGGCAACGCGAAGTCCTGCGTATTGTGCGTAAGGTCAGCCAGTATTTTTACCCGCAGAAACAGACGCAGGTGATGAACGAAGGTTGGGCTACTTTCTGGCATTACACCATCCTGAACCACCTTTATGATGAAGGTAAAGTCACCGAACGGTTTATGCTGGAGTTTTTGCATAGCCATACCAACGTGGTGTTCCAGCCGCCGTACAACAGCCCGTGGTATAGCGGGATAAACCCGTATGCCCTGGGTTTTGCGATGTTCCAGGATATCAAACGTATTTGTCAGTCGCCGACCGAAGAGGACAAATACTGGTTCCCGGATATAGCGGGCTCAGACTGGCTGGAAACTCTGCACTTCGCGATGCGTGATTTCAAAGATGAGAGCTTCATTAGCCAGTTCCTGTCACCGAAGGTTATGCGTGATTTCCGCTTGTTTACCGTACTGGATGACGATCGTCATAATTATCTGGAGATTTCAGCGATCCACAACGAGGAAGGATATCGCGAAATCCGCAACAGGCTGTCGTCGCAATATAACCTGAGCAACCTGGAGCCGAATATTCAAATCTGGAACGTCGATCTGCGCGGCGATCGCTCGCTCACCTTGCGCTATATTCCGCATAACCGCGCTCCGCTGGATAAAGGACGCAAAGAGGTGCTTAAGCATGTGCACCGGCTATGGGGTTTTGACGTGATGCTGGAGCAGCAGAATGAAGATGGTAGCGTGGAGTTGCTGGAGCGTTGCCCGCCGAGGATGAACGGTCTGTAAAAACAAAACCCCTCGAATGAGGGGTTTTTAATTAGCGTCCCTGAATAGCTAAATCGCTCGGCAGGTTCTTCTGCATACGATGCCAAATCTCGCCGCTGTCGTGACCATAGCGACGCACCGTTTCATAAACCTGCTCATGAGCGCCATGCTCGCACAGTTCTGACAGCTTATGGTAGAAGCTCAGCGCCAGCGCGCGCGCTTCCGGATTGGCAAAATAATGGCGGCCAATGCGGGTATATAATCCTTTCATACCATTAAGGATCAAACCGTAAATCGGATTACCGGAGGCAAATGCCAGACCGCGGAAAATGTTATAGTCCAGATCGGCGAACGCATCAGCATGGTCGGCCACCTGATTTGCCGTCGCCAGAACCTCCTGCGCTTTATCAGGATGCTGGCGAAACGCGGTACGAATAAAGATCGTCGAGATGTTGGTACGCACGGACAGCAGATTATCGATAAGCTGCGGAACGCTCTCGTGATCGAGACGCGCCAGCGTTTCAAGGATATTCAGCCCGGAGGTTTCCCAGAAGTTATTCACCTTCGTCGGTTTGCCGTGTTGAATGGTCAACCAACCGTCACGCGCCAGACGCTGTAATACCTCGCGTAACGTGGTACGTGTCACTCCGATCAGTTCAGAGAGTTCACGTTCAGCAGGCAAAATAGTGCCAGGTGGGAAGCGGTTATTCCAGATACTTTCAATGATGTACTCTTCCGCGAACCCAGCCGGGCTTTGCGCCTTAATGACCATAGTAATAATTCCATTACACAGCAAAACATAGTTACAGTTATCATACCAGACGGGTTACATAGCTGATAGCTGACGCAATGAAGAAAAAGTAGATCAAGGCTTCATTTTCCAGATAACGCTAAAGCGCAGCCAGCCTTGCCCGTCGCGTGAATAGCTTGCCTGTACTCCCTCCTCCCGCTAAGCTTTGCGGTCAAACATAAAAATATGATTTCATTTTTAAAGGTAGGGAAATCACCATGGAGCTATCATGGGGTCGCGCTATGTGGCGCAATTTTTTAGGTCAATCACCTGACTGGTACAAACTTGCACTGCTCGTCTTCTTAGTCGTTAACCCGATTATATTTTTTATTAATCCTTTTATTGCGGGCTGGCTGTTGGTGGCCGAGTTCATCTTTACGCTGGCGATGGCGTTAAAATGTTATCCGCTGCTACCAGGTGGGCTGTTAGCTATCGAAGCAGTCATCATCGGTATGACCAGCGCCACGCATGTGCGTGAAGAGGTTGCCGCTAACCTTGAGGTGTTATTGCTGCTGATGTTTATGGTGGCTGGCATCTACTTTATGAAACAGCTGCTGCTGTTTATTTTCACCCGCCTGCTGCTTACGATTCGCTCCAAAACGCTGCTGTCGCTGGCTTTTTGCGTTGCTGCCGCCTTCCTTTCTGCGTTTCTTGATGCGCTGACCGTCGTTGCCGTGGTGATCAGCGTCGCGGTCGGTTTCTATGGTATTTACCATCGCGTCGCCTCTTCCCGCGCGGAAGACAACAACATGCTCGATGACAGCCATATCGATCAGCACAATAAGGTCGTACTGGAGCAGTTTCGTGGTTTTCTGCGTAGCTTGATGATGCACGCGGGCGTCGGTACGGCGTTAGGCGGCGTAATGACGATGGTCGGCGAACCGCAAAACCTGATTATCGCCAAAGCGGCGGGCTGGCATTTTGGTGACTTCTTCCTGCGCATGTCGCCGGTCACCGTACCTGTGCTGATTTGCGGCCTGTTAACCTGTGTGCTGGTCGAGAAATTACGCTGGTTTGGCTATGGCGAAACGCTGCCGGAGACCGTCCGCGATGTCCTGCAACAATTTGACGATCAAAGCCGTCAGCAACGTACTCGTCAGGATAAAATCAAACTGATTGTTCAGGCTATTATCGGCGTCTGGCTGGTGGTTGCTCTGGCCCTGCATCTGGCAGAGGTTGGATTAATTGGCCTGTCCGTCATCATTCTGGCAACGTCGTTGACCGGCGTTACAGACGAACATGCTATTGGCAAAGCGTTTACCGAGTCGCTGCCGTTCACCGCCCTGCTGACCGTGTTCTTCTCTATTGTTGCGGTTATTATCGATCAACAGCTCTTCTCGCCGATCATTCAGTTCGTATTGCAGTCCTCTGAACATGCTCAGTTGACGCTGTTCTATCTCTTTAACGGCCTGCTGTCTTCAATCTCTGATAACGTTTTTGTCGGCACCATCTATATTAACGAAGCCAAAGCAGCGCTGGAACAAGGGACCATCAGCCTCAACCAGTACGAACTGTTAGCGGTAGCGATTAATACCGGGACCAACCTGCCTTCCGTGGCTACACCAAACGGTCAGGCGGCATTCCTGTTCCTGCTGACCTCCGCGCTGGCACCATTGATTCGCCTCTCTTATGGCCGCATGGTGTGGATGGCTCTGCCGTATACTCTCGTCCTGACGCTCGTTGGTCTGCTTTGCGTCGAGTTCACGCTGGTACCGGTGACCGAGTGGATGACTCAAACGGGCTGGTTAGCTACACTTTCATAACAATTAACCGGGCAAATCACTGCCCGGTTTGACTTTTTGCATGATAATTATCCGATTACGCAAATTTTCAATTCCCGCTAGTGGCGCATAAATTGAATTGGTTTAAACTGCGGTCTCTACGCATGTTGCAGGGAAATTATTATGTTGCGATTTTTAAACCAATGCTCCCGAGGTCGTGGAGCATGGTTATTGTTGGCGTTAACCGCCTTTGCGCTGGAACTCGTTGCGCTGTGGTTCCAGCACGTCATGCTGCTAAAACCTTGCGTGTTGTGTATTTACGAACGTAGCGCATTATTCGGCGTGATGGGTGCGGGGCTGGTGGGGGCTATCGCGCCAAAGACACCGCTGCGCTATGTGGCGATGATAATCTGGATTTACAGTGCCTGGCGTGGGCTTCAGTTAGCGTATGAGCACACCATGATTCAGTTGCACCCATCACCGTTCATGACCTGTGATTTTGCAGCCCGCTTCCCGAGCTGGCTGCCGCTGGACAAATGGCTGCCGCAGGTGTTTTTAGCATCCGGTGACTGTGCTGAACGCCAGTGGTCTTTTTTAACCCTGGAAATGCCACAGTGGCTGTTGGGGATCTTCGCCGCTTACCTGGTGGTCGCCGTGCTGGTATTCATAGCACAGCCGTTTAAACCGAAAAAACGTGACCTCTTCGGTCGCTAACAGAGACGCTCCTTCGGGAGCGTTTTTTTTGCCTTAAATCCATTGCCTGCTGGCATCTATAAAATGTATATTAAATACATCTTATAGATGCCACACGAAGGAGATGTCTTATGTCCCATTTACGCATCCCGGCAAACTGGAAAGTGAAACGCTCTACTCCCTTCTTTACCAAAGACAACGTCCCGGCAGCACTTCTTTCTCACCATAACACCGCAGCAGGCGTGTTTGGTCAGCTCTGTGTAATGGAAGGTACGGTAACGTATTATGGCTTTGCCAATGAAGACGCAAAAGAGCCCGAAGTGAAGGTAGTGATTAATGCCGGTCAGTTCGCGACCAGCCCACCGCAGTACTGGCATCGTGTTGAATTAAGCGACGACGCACAATTCAACATTAACTTCTGGGTGGAAGATGACAACCACTCCGATGAGATGTATCAGGCGAAAAAGTCTTAAACCTTAACGCCTGCTAATCGATGGGCGGCTCAGTCCGCCCATGAAGGTTTGTTCAGGATATGATCCTGCCAGTCACGTACTTCCGATTCTTTCACCGCAATATGACGAACTGAGATACGTTCACCGTGCATCGCCGCTTTAGACCCCGTCAGCAACGGATGCCACTCCGGCAGCCCTTTACCTTCCGCGAGCAGACGATACGCGCAGGTCATTGGCAACCATTCAAAAGTCGGCAAATTATCGCGCGTCAGTTTGATGCAGTCAGGCTCGTACTCGAATCGACGTTCGTAATTACGGCACTGACAGGTTTTGATATTGAGTTGCTTACACGCGACGTTGGTAAAGTAGATTTCGTCGGTGTCTTCATCCATCAGCTTATGCAGGCAGCATTGACCACACCCGTCACATAATGACTCCCACTCGGCATCGGTCATTTCATCAAGGGTTTTACTTTGCCAGAAAGGTATGTCGCTCATCAGGGTTTCCGCTATTGCATTAAAGCTGCACCTTATAACCAGTCTGGCACGCTGATGCAAGTTTTGCCGCCCGAAAAGGCGGCAAGCAGAGATTACAGTACGCGGGTCGTCAGCGTTTGACCGTTAAAACTGATCGCCAGTTCATCACCGCTGCTTAATGGCCCCACGCCTGCTGGCGTGCCCGTCAGCACAACATCACCCGCTTTGAGGGTAAAGAAACGACTCATATAGGCAATCAAAGGAACGATTTGATGGATCATATCCGCCGTGGAGCCGTGCTGACGCTGTTCACCGTTGACCGTTAACCCGAGCATCGTATCCTGTGGATCGCCGTTAAATTCCGCTACGGGAATAAATCCTGACAGCGGGCAAGAGTTATCAAAACCCTTCGCTTTTTCCCATGGCTGCCCCGCTTTCTTCATTTTGCCCTGGATATCGCGCAGGGTCAGATCCAGTGCAACGCCATAACCCACGATGGCTTTGCGCACATGATCTTCCGTCGCCTGTCGCAGGGTCGCGCCAATCAGCACAGCCAGCTCAACTTCATGGTGAACCGACCCCATATCAGATGGGATCACCAGCGGCTGGCGTAAATCGCACAGTGCGGTTTCCGGTTTAATAAACAGCACCGGCTCTTCGGGGGGGGTTCCGCCCATCTCTTTAATATGGTTGGCATAGTTACTTCCTACGCAAACCACCTTACTCACCGGATAATCCAGCAGAGCACCATGCCAGTTGTGATGTTGATACATTACTTTCCCCTAACGTAGTCATAGATTTCAGGTACTGCATCGATGGAACGTGCTGCTGGCGGATGCAGTTTAACGTTTAGCGTCTGGTGTATTTTGTTTTGTCGCAGCCAGATGCTGTTTAAGTAAATCTTCTGGCGGCGGTGGTATTTGTAAATAATAGCCCTGCTCGGCCAGGGCCTGTTTTACTTTTTCAAGATCGGCATTAACCAATTTTTTTCGACCATCAAGCGGTAACATCATTGCCAGCGTCGGCTGACCAAATCCTTTCATCAGTTCTTCAGGAACGCGTGAGAAATCGTCTTTTTTTTCGACATATAAATAGGTCTGGTCACGTTTGCTGCTTCGGTAGATCACACAAAACATATCTTTTACTCTGAATTCACGGAATGGTGGCTTGCCTCAATATAATACTGACTATAACATGCCTTATAGTCTTCGGAATATCACCCCGCGCTGGGGATGATAAATAGCAAATTGAGTAAGGCCAGGATGTCAAACACGCCAATCGAGCTTAAAGGCAGTAGCTTCACCTTATCAGTGGTTCATTTACATGAAGCAGAACCCGAGGTTATTCGTCAGGCGTTGGAAGACAAAATCGCGCAGGCGCCGGCTTTTTTAAAACATGCTCCCGTGGTGGTTAACGTGAGTGGTCTTGAAAGCCCGGTCAACTGGTCAGCGCTGCAGAAAGTTGTTACGTCTACCGGATTGCGCATTATTGGCGTTAGCGGATGCAAAGACGCCAGACTCAAGGCTGAAATCGACGAAATGGGCCTTCCTTTACTGACTGAAGGTAAAGAAAAAGCTATTCGTTCTGCGCCTGTTGAGACCCCGGCTCCCGTTGCTCCGCCGCAAAACGTTACTCCCATCACAAAAACACGATTAATAAATGTGCCGGTTCGTTCCGGTCAGCGCATTTATGCTCCACAATGTGATCTGATTGTTACAAGCCACGTCAGTGCAGGCGCAGAGCTTATCGCTGATGGTAATATTCATGTTTATGGCATGATGAGAGGCCGTGCGCTGGCAGGCGCAAGCGGCGATCGGGAAGCGCAAATTTTTTGTACCCATCTGACGGCAGAACTGGTGTCTATCGCAGGTGTTTATTGGCTGAGTGATAAAATCCCAGCAGAATTTTATGGCAAAGCGGCCCGTCTGCAATTAGCAGAGAACGCTTTGACAGTTCAACCGTTGAATTGATCCCTTTTTAACAAGGAATTTCTATGGCACGCATTATTGTTGTTACTTCGGGTAAAGGGGGCGTTGGCAAAACCACCTCCAGCGCGGCCATCGCTACAGGTT
The DNA here is from genome assembly GCA_020099315.1 of Citrobacter europaeus. Lineage (NCBI taxonomy): Bacteria > Pseudomonadati > Pseudomonadota > Gammaproteobacteria > Enterobacterales > Enterobacteriaceae > Citrobacter > Citrobacter europaeus. The sequence continues at coordinate 2,036,885 of CP083650.1, read as the reverse complement.
TGGCCCAGAAGGGAAAGAAAACTGTCGTTATTGATTTTGATATCGGCCTGCGTAACCTTGATCTGATTATGGGTTGTGAACGCCGCGTCGTTTATGACTTCGTCAACGTTATTCAGGGCGATGCGTCGTTAAATCAGGCGTTAATCAAAGATAAGCGTACCGAAAATCTCTTTATTCTTCCGGCCTCACAGACTCGCGATAAAGACGCGCTGACGCGTGAAGGCGTCGCGAAAGTTCTGGACGACCTGAAAACGATGGAATTCGACTTCATCGTCTGCGACTCCCCGGCGGGTATTGAAACCGGTGCGCTGATGGCCCTGTATTTTGCCGATGAAGCGATTATCACCACTAACCCGGAAGTTTCCTCTGTACGTGACTCTGACCGTATTCTGGGTATTCTGGCGTCGAAATCTCGTCGTGCGGAAAACGGTGAAGATCCGATTAAAGAGCATTTGTTGCTGACGCGCTACAACCCTGGCCGCGTAAATAAAGGTGACATGCTGAGCATGGAAGACGTACTGGAAATTCTGCGAATCAAGCTGGTTGGCGTGATTCCTGAAGATCAGTCAGTCCTGCGCGCGTCTAACCAGGGTGAGCCGGTTATTCTCGACATCAATGCCGATGCCGGTAAAGCCTATGCTGATACCGTAGACCGTCTGTTGGGAGAAGAACGTCCTTTCCGCTTCATTGAAGAAGAGAAGAAAGGTTTCCTCAAACGCCTGTTCGGAGGATAAGTTATGGCATTACTGGATTTTTTTCTCTCGCGGAAAAAGAGCACAGCGAACATCGCTAAAGAGCGACTGCAGATTATTGTTGCGGAACGCCGTCGTAGTGACGCCGAGCCACATTATTTACCGCAGTTGAGGAAAGATATTCTCGAGGTTATCTGCAAGTATGTACAAATTGATCCTGAAATGGTCACCGTACAGCTTGAGCAAAAAGACGGCGATATTTCTATCCTCGAACTGAACGTGACATTACCTGAAGCCGAAGAATCTAAATAACGGCTTTGCTCAGAGAGTCATCGTTACAAAAAAGGCAGATTATTCTGCCTTTTTTATTTTCTGTTTCTTGCCAGGCTGCTGCACCTTTATTCCAAAGTAAACTTTGGATAGTTTTCGGTAAAATAGCGGCGCAAATACTCAACCGTAATACGGATTTTTGCCGACGTCGCCAGCCGGGAAACATAAACCGCCCAAATATTTGCTGGTTGATAATACTCGGGCAATATGTGTATCAGATTGCCGCTGGCAATGTTGTCGCAAACGTCCCACCATGACCGCAGAGCTATTCCCTGCCCATCAAGGCACCACTGATGTACCACTTCGCCATGATTAGACGACAAAGGCCCCGTAACTTTAATCGAATGCGCGCCCTCTTTATTGCGCATTTGCCAGATACCAAACGGATGGTCGCGCTCTTTGATGACCAGACAAGGAAAAGTGGAGAGATCGTTGAGTTGCTTCGGCGTCCCATGCTGCCTCACAAATTCCGGCGAGGCGCACAGAATACGGTAGTTAGTCGCCAGCTTGCGGGCAATCAGGTTCGGCGCGATATCATCCCCGATACGAATATCAAGATCGACGCCCTCATTCACCATATCCACCAGGCGGTCTTCAACATCGAACCGCAGTTCTAATTGCGGATACTCTTTTGCCAGCGCAGACAGCGCCGGAGCCACCACCCGGCGGCCAAAACCAAAGCTACTAATAATACGTAGCATCCCCTGCGGGATCTGCCTGGCATCTGATAGCTCATCCATCATCTGATCGACATCCTGCAGGATCCGCTGCGCCCATTCGTAGATCCGCTCCCCCTCTTCCGTGATGGTTACGCGCCGCGTTGTCCGGTGCAGCAGCACTACATTCAGCGTTTGCTCCAGCAGGGCAACGCGCTTACTGATAAAAGCCGGTGAGACGCCCAGCTCTTCGGCAACGGCGGCAAATCCTGCACGACGGGCAACCAGCATAAAGACGCGTAAATCATTTAGCAGCGGAAGATTATTCATGATCTGTGTTTTATGTTTCACCAGTTAGGGGGATTAACTATTAATCAGTCAATTATAGGATAAGGGGAAAGTCAATTTTGATGGCGTACAAGTGAGAGCTGCTATGAAGAAAACCTGGCGTATCGCCGCTATCCCCGGAGATGGCATTGGTAAAGAAGTTCTGCCTGAGGGCATTCATGTGTTGCAGGCAGCCGCCGAGCGTTGGGGGTTGTCGCTCAGCTTTGAGCAAATGGAATGGGCCAGCTGCGAATACTACGCCCATCACGGCAAGATGATGCCGGATGACTGGCATGAGCAGCTGCAATCCTTTGATGCTATCTATTTTGGCGCGGTTGGCTGGCCGGACACCGTGCCTGACCACATCTCATTATGGGGTTCGCTGCTTAAGTTTCGTCGCGAATTCGACCAGTACGTCAACCTGCGCCCGGTGCGCCTGTTTCCGGGCGTCCCTTGCCCACTGGCTGGCAAGCAGCCAGGCGACATTGATTTCTACGTCGTACGCGAAAACACTGAGGGAGAATACTCTGCCCTCGGCGGACGTGTGAGCGAAGGTACCGAACACGAAGTGGTTATCCAGGAATCGGTCTTCACCCGTCGTGGCGTGGATCGTATCTTGCGTTACGCTTTCGAGTTGGCGCAAAACCGCCCACGCAAAACCCTGACCTCAGCAACCAAATCGAACGGCCTGGCCATCAGCATGCCTTACTGGGACGAACGCGTGGAAGCAATGGCGGCTAACTATCCCGAGATCCGCTGGGATAAACAGCATATCGATATATTGTGCGCCCGCTTTGTGATGCAGCCGGAGCGTTTTGACGTCGTGGTTGCCTCCAACCTGTTTGGCGACATCCTCTCCGATCTTGGCCCGGCCTGTACCGGAACGATTGGCATTGCGCCTTCTGCCAACTTAAATCCGGAGCGCACCTTCCCGTCGCTGTTCGAGCCGGTACACGGTTCGGCCCCCGATATCTACGGCAAGAATATCGCCAACCCTATTGCGACTATCTGGGCTGGCGCCATGATGCTCGACTTCCTTGGCAACGGTGATGCCAACTATAAAGCCGCCCACGACGGTATTCTGGCGGCAATTGAGCAGGTCATTGCCAGCGGCCCGAAAACGCCAGATATGAAAGGCAACGCCACCACCCAACAGGTAGGTGAAGCCATCGCTCAGGCACTGCGTTAGAGGTCAAACCACGAAATATGAGCCGCGTCACTGACGCGGCTTTTTTATGCGTTTTATGCCGCCAATAACCTGCGCCAATTCACCTTTTATTATTTCCGTTCCGTGTTTTATTGCTTCACGCATCGGGCAATTGTTTAATTCATGTAAAGAACAAATAATAAAATTGTTAAATACAAAATCACTGATTCCCTACAGCATGATAACAACGACAGGCTAATGCCATACGCGGGCAACTGTGCCCAGGAGATCCCATGTTGAGCAACGTAAAGAAAAAAGACATGCCGCTGATAGCCATCAGCCTGGTGGCTATTCTTTTCATCGCCGCCACGCTTAGTCTCTTCCCTCAGCAGTCTGCACAAGTCGCAAATACCCTTTTTAACGGAGTTACCCGGATGCTGGGTTCCGCCTTGCAGATCCTCGTTCTGATGGCGATGGGTCTGGTCGTCTGGCTGGCTACCAGCAAATACGGCAACATTCGTCTGGGTGAAGGGAAAGCGGAATACAGCACGCTGTCCTGGCTGTTTATGTTTATATGTGCCGGATTAGGCTCCTCAACACTCTATTGGGGTGTTGCTGAGTGGGCCTATTATTACCAGACTCCGGGTCTGAATATCGCGCCGCATTCGCAAAAAGCGCTGGAATATAGCTTACCCTACTCCTTTTTCCATTGGGGGATCAGCGCCTGGGCGACTTATACCCTGGCCTCACTAACAATGGCCTACCACTTTCATGTGCGTAAAAACAAAGGGCTGAGCCTGTCCGGAATTATTGCCGCTATCACCGGCGTCCATCCGCAGGGCGTGTGGGGTCGCCTGGTTGATTTGATGTTCCTGATCGCAACAGTTGGCGCGTTAACCATCTCTCTGGTTGTCACCGCCGCCACCTTTACCCGCGGTTTATCTGCCCTCACGGGTTTGCCGGATAACTTCACCATGCAGGCGTTTGTGATCCTGTTCTCTGGCGGCATTTTCTGCATGAGCTCCTGGATTGGCATCAATAACGGTTTGCAACGTCTGAGCAAAATGGTCGGCTGGGGGGCATTCTTACTGCCGCTGCTGGTGCTGATCGTCGGCCCGACCGAATTTATCACCAATAACATCATCAACGCCATTGGTCTGACGACACAAAACTTTTTGCAGATGAGCCTGTTCACCGATCCACTTGGCAACGGTGAGTTCACCCGCAACTGGACGGTGTTCTACTGGCTGTGGTGGATCTCCTACACCCCAGGCGTGGCAATGTTTGTCACTCGCGTATCCCGTGGTCGCAAAATCAAAGAGGTTATCTGGGCGTTAATCCTCGGTAGTACCGTTGGCTGCTGGTTCTTCTTCGGCGTGATGGAAAGCTACTCAATCCACCAGTTTGTGAACGGTGTGATCGACGTACCGCAGGTTATGGCGACACTGGGCGGTGAAACGGCCGTACAGCAAGTGTTGATGTCGTTGCCAGCCGGGAAACTATTCCTGGTGGCGTATCTGGCGATCATGATTATTTTCCTTGCCTCGCACATGGATGCCGTCGCCTATACCATGGCCGCCACCAGCACGCGTAACCTGCAGGAAGGGGAAGATCCGCAGCGTAGCTTACGACTGTTCTGGTGCGTGGTCATCACCCTGATCCCCTTATCGATTTTATTCACCGGCGCATCCCTGGAAACCATGAAGACCACGGTGGTTCTGACCGCACTTCCCTTCCTCGCCATTCTGTTGGTGAAAGTCGGCGGTTTTCTTCGCTGGGTACGGCAGGACTATGCCCACGTTCCTGCGCATCAAATTGAAAGTCATCTTCCCGAAACGCCAGTTAACGCCCCCGTTGCGCCAACGGCCGGGACATTACTCAAAGGCGACAATTAAGCGCCAGTATAAAACCCTCTTACTCACAAATTAAAAGGTATTCCAATGAGCAATCTAAGCCCTGAGTTTATTCTGCCGCAAAATTTCTGTGCCAACCCGCAGGACGCCTGGACTATCCCTGCCCGGTTTTATACCGACCATCAGGCCTTCGAGCACGAACAAGAGAAAGTGTTTGCTAAAAGCTGGATTTGCGTCGCCCACAGTAGCGAGCTGGCAAAGCCCAATGATTATGTTACCCGTGAAGTGATTGGCGAGAACATCGTGCTGGTACGGGGTCGCGATAACGTGCTGCGCGCGTTCTACAACGTTTGTCCGCATCGCGGTCATCAGCTGTTGAGCGGCGAAGGGAAAGCGAAAAATGTAATTACCTGCCCTTACCACGCATGGGCGTTCAAACTTGACGGCAATCTGGCGCATGCGCGTAACTGCGAAAATGTCGCCAACTTCGACAGCGAAAAAGCGCACCTTACCCCTGTACGTCTGGAAGAGTATGCCGGATTCGTGTTTATCAACATGGATCCGAACGCAGGCAGCGTAGAAGAACAACTCCCTGGTCTTGCAGACAAAGTTATCGAAGCCTGCCCTGACGTGCATGATCTGAAACTGGCGGCGCGCTTTACGACCCGTACCCCGGCAAACTGGAAGAATATTGTCGACAACTATCTGGAGTGCTACCACTGCGGCCCGGCCCACCCAGGTTTTTCCGACTCGGTTCAGGTTGACCGTTACTGGCACACCATGCACGGCAACTGGACGCTGCAACACGGTTTCGCCAAACCGTCAGAGCAGTCATTTAAGTTCGAAGAAGGTGTTGATGCCGCCTTCCACGGTTTCTGGCTGTGGCCATGCACCATGCTCAACGTCACGCCAATCAAAGGCATGATGACCGTTATCTACGAATTCCCGGTGGATGCGGAAACCACGCTGCAAAACTATGACATTTACTTCACCAACGAAGAGCTGACCGAAGAGCAGAAACAACTGATCGAATGGTATCGCAACGTCTTTCGTCCTGAAGATTTACGTCTGGTTGAAAGCGTGCAAAAGGGGCTGAAATCGCGCGGGTATCGCGGTCAGGGCCGCATTATGGCGGACACCAGCGGCAGCGGCATCTCCGAGCATGGCATTGCCCATTTCCATAATCTGGTCGCGCAGGTGTTTCAGGAATAACCCGGGGCTGTAACGACAGACACCGGCGCGTCGTTGAACCGCGCCGGACAGATTTTTTAGGGAGTGCCGCAATGTCTGATTATCAAATGCAAGAAGTCCGGGTCAGTCGGATTGAGACCATTACCGCGCAGGTAAAACGCTTCACCCTAATGGCGACCTCAGGCCAGCCGTTGCCTGCGTTTCAGGGTGGCAGCCATATCATCGTACAGATGCGCGATGGCGAGAACCTATACAGCAATGCGTACTCGCTGATGAGTTCACCCTTCGATACCAGCGCCTGGCAAATCGCCGTACGACTGGAGGAGGCGTCCAAAGGCGGCTCGCGATATCTGCATCAAAAGGTGAAACCCGGCGACACGCTCACGATCTCCACGCCAAACAATCTGTTCGCCCTCGCCCCTCAGGCACAACAACATCTGTTGATTGCCGGAGGTATCGGCATCACACCGTTTTTATCGCAGATCCCGGAGCTGGAACACTCTCAGGCAGAATGGCAGCTACATTATTGCTCTCCCAGCCTGGACAACTGCGCATTTCATGACGAACTCCTGCAGTACCCCAGCGCCGGTCGCATTCATCTGCACCTCTCAAGCGCCGGCACCCGCCTTGATTTAGCACGCCTGCTGGCCGATGTTAAACCCGGCACGCATATTTATACCTGTGGCCCAGCGGTGCTCAACGATGCCGTCAGAGAAGCGGCTTCCCGCCATGGGCTGGATAGCAATACGCTACATTTCGAACAATTTGCGCTGGAAGATAAAAGCGGCGACGCCTTCACCCTGGTGCTGGCGCGTTCCGGGCGCGAGTTTGTGGTTCCGGAAGAGATGACCATTTTGCAGGTTATCGAAAATAACAAAGCTGCACGCGTTGAGTGTCTGTGCCGGGAAGGCGTGTGCGGCACCTGCGAAACAACGATTCTTGAAGGGGAAGCGGATCACCGCGATCAATACTTTAGCGACGACGAAAAAGCCAGCCAGCAGAGCATGCTCATTTGCTGCTCTCGCGCCAAAGGTAAGCGCCTGGTACTTGATTTGTAGCGTTCGCAGGCCGGGTCAGCAATGGCGCGACCCGGCGAGTCTGGTGACTTACTGCGGATATTCCTGCAGTAGCGCGTTGAGACGATCGGACATCAGTTCGCCACGCCAGCCGGAAACCAGCTCCGGCAGGGTCTGCTGCGGCTTTAATTTCCAGTGCCAGTTGAGCAACTGGTTGATCTGACGGCGGGAAGCCAACAGTTCGATGCTAAGATTTTGTTCCGCACTCACTTCGGCAACCAGCGCCTTGATGGCTTTGAACGCCTTGCGATATCCTGGCATATCCATCAAATTCAGTAGCGGCTGCGGCAGCGACTCTTCCGGTAAAGCCTGGGCCTTTTCTACCAGCGAGATCAGCGTTTTGCCGTGGAAGCGAATTTCGCTTCCGGAAAGACCCAGGCTATCCAGTTCACCCAGGCTGCCCGGCATATAACGTGCCACCGCCCACAGATGTTCTTCACGCACCACGAAGTTTACCGCCAGATCGCGCTCGCGCGCTTTACGCAGCCGCCAGTCGGCAAGCAGTTGCAGGCAGGCTAACTGACGGGTACGCAGTTGCCAGGCGTTGGTGATGTCGCGCCAGGCATCTTCAGGTGCCAGAATCTCCTGGCGACGCTGTTGCATCAAGCGGCATTCGTCCAGCGCGGCTGGCAGCCAACCGCTGGTTTCAGTTTCAGCCATCAGCTTTGAGGTGATCGGTAACAGATACCAGACGTCAGCCGCCGCATATTCGCACTGACGTTCGGTCAGCGGTCTGGCCAGCCAGTCGGTACGCGACTCGCTTTTGTCGAGCGCCACGCCCGTAAACTCTTCCACCATCGCGGCAAAGCCCCACGACAGCGGACGACCGCAAAAAGCGGCCAGAATTTGTGTGTCAATTAACGGCTGCGGAAGTTCGCCAAAAGCGTTGAGGAACACTTCCAGGTCTTCACTGCCCGCATGCAGGAATTTGGTGATGGCGGTATCACGCAGAATATCGCGCAATGGCGACCAGTCGGTGATCCCCTGCGGATCAATCAGAGCAACGTGTTTGCCATCAAACAGCTGGATCAACCCCAACTGCGGATAATAGGTACGTGTGCGAACAAATTCGGTATCCAGGGCTATCGCCGGAAATTCACGGACGGCTTCGCACAGCGTGGCCAACGCGTCGTCCGTGGTGATCATTTGATAATTCAAATCGTGCTCTCTTAGGTTTACGCCAAAAAAAACGCCGGATTACCCGGCGTTTTCTGCTGGCTGACTTAACGCTCAGCCTTTATTGTCCACTTTGGCGCGCGCTTCGTCACGTAATTCTCGTCGCAAAATTTTACCGACGTTAGATTTCGGCAACTCATCGCGAAACTCAACCAGCTTCGGTACTTTATAGCCCGTCAGGTGACGACGACAGAAAGTAACCAGCGCTTCATCGGTTAACGAGGCGTCTTTCTTCACCACGAAAATTTTCACCGCTTCACCGCTGCTGCCGGACGGAACGCCAACTGCAGCTACTTCCTGCACACCAGGATGTTGCATAACCACGTCTTCAATTTCGTTCGGATAAACGTTAAAGCCGGAGACCAGGATCATATCTTTCTTACGATCGACAATACGCAGGAAGCCTTCGTCATCCATCACCGCAATATCGCCAGTGTGCAGCCAGCCATCTTTGACGATTTCGTCAGTGGCGTCTGGTCGCTGCCAGTAGCCCAGCATCACCTGCGGACCTTTCACGCACAGTTCGCCCGGTTCTCCCGGCGGCACTTCGTTGTCGTCGTCATCCACCAGTTTGACCTCGGTGGAAGGAACCGGTAACCCGATACTGCCGCTATGGTAGTCGATATCGTGAGGGTTGACGCTCACCAGCGGGGCGCACTCCGTCAGACCATAGCCTTCCAGCAGATACTGCCCCGTCAGCTTCACCCAACGTTCAGCTACCGCTTGTTGAACCGGCATGCCGCCGCCTGCTGAAAGGTGCAGTGACGAGAAATCCAGTTGCTGAAACTCTTTGTTATTCAGCAGCGCGTTAAACAGCGTATTGACGCCGGTCATCGCGGTAAACGGATACTTCGCCAGCTCTTTGACCAGTCCTGGGATATCACGCGGGTTAGTAATCAGCAGGTTTTGACCACCCAGCTCAATAAACAGCAGGCAATTCATCGTCAGCGCAAAAATGTGATACAGCGGTAGAGCCGTTACCACCAGTTCTTTGCCCGGATGCAGCAACGGGCCGTAGGTGGCGTTAACCTGCTCCAGGTTAGCCAGCATGTTGCGGTGCGTGAGCATCGCGCCTTTCGCCACGCCGGTTGTCCCGCCGGTATATTGCAGGAACGCCAGATCTTCCGACACAACTTCGGGTTTCACATACTGCATGCGATAACCGTTTTGCAGCGCACTGCGAAACGAGATGGCATCCGGCAGGTTATATTTCGGCACCAGCCGTTTGATATACTTGACGACAAAGTTGACCAGCGTCCCTTTTGCGGTCGACAGCTGATCGCCCATACGCGTCAGGATCACGTGTTGTACCGACGTTTTGTCGACCACTTTTTCCAACGTGTGAGCAAAGTTGGACACGATGACAATCGCCGACGCGCCGCTGTCATTAAGCTGATGTTCCAGCTCGCGAGGCGTGTAAAGCGGGTTAACGTTCACGACGATCATGCCGGCACGTAAAATCCCAAACAGTGCGACCGGATATTGCAGCAGGTTCGGCATCATCAGCGCGACGCGATCGCCCTTTTTCAGCCCCAGGCCTTGTTGTAAATAGGCCGCAAATGCCCGGCTCCGCTCTTCAAGCTTGCGGAAGGTCATCACCTCCCCCATGTTTACGAACGCGGGCTGATCGGCATACCGTCTTACTGAGTGTTCAAAGAGTTCCACCAGGGATTGATAACGGTCAGGATTGATCTCCGCAGGAACACCAGCGGGATAACGGTTAAGCCAAACCTTTTTCAATACATCACCTCTAAAATGCGTATTCGTCGTCATCACAACCCCAGGCAATAAACAAACTGTTAACATAATATTAACTCAGCGTACCAGTTTGTTTATTACACAACGACAAGGTTGCGAAGCACGTCACTATTTATTTTTCTTATATCCACGTTAATGCAGAAACAGCGGACGAGCCGCTGTTTCTTTTACCAATAATACAAAGAGTTACTCAGTTACTATGGTCTGAACCTGTGCCGGGCCGGGATTGTACCATCCCCATCCGCCGTAGCCACCGTAAGGCCAGCCACGCGCACCGTAGAACCAGGGGTCGATAGGCTGAGGCGGCATAACAATTTGCTGAGTAATATGCCAGCGTTTATAACCGGTTACCTGCATCAGCATAAATTTATACGGCGTATTACCGATTTTTCCGTCCACCGTACCGCTAATCGGACCGACGACGGTAACCAGTTGCCCGCGAAAGTCCACCGGGTCGAGGAAGCCATTTACATCAGCATATATCCGCCCGCGGGAGGCTTCGCCCAGCACGGGTCGCGCTCCGCTATCAAGAGGAACGGTGGCTATTTCCAGACGAGATTTCCCCTGCTGGTTCTGAATATCCACCACTTTGCCGCCGAAACGCGCCTCCTGACCGACATACAGCTGCGGCGCATTCATTACCCGCACCAGATCCTGCTGCGGCGTTGGGCTCGAACCTTTAATTGCATCCGGGATGGTGACGCAGCCGCTAAGCATTAACGCTAATGCTCCCGCCAACACACCTTTCAAGAACTGCTTTTGCACCGCCATATTGCGACTCCCTTTTCTTAGCTTCTGCCCCGGCCTGTTCACCATGTTGCGTACTGACGCCTGCGCGAATTAACCGGGGATGTACTACTAAGATTCATTCTTTACCGGGAAGTTTCTTCCACGCGACGGTGTTACGTAAATAAACCGGTTCAGCATGTTCAACCGCCACGGTGTTACCGGCAGCCAGCATTTGCGTGGCAACAGGCAGCATATCTTCAGCCGCTGGAAGCAAAACGTCGCCATCGCGGAGCATCAGACCGCTATCTTTGCCAAGTTCAGGCCACGCAGGCCAGCCCGTGCCGACCGTTACCCACTCGCCAGACAGCTGCAGTAAACGCTCATGCACCTGCTCGGGGGTTAACACCGCTTCGGTTTCTTCGCCGCGCCAGTTTCCGTTGTCATCACGCTGGTATTCAGCCCAGTAGACTTCGCCCATTCGCGCGTCAATTGCAGCCAGTACGCGGGTCGAACCCGACTTACGCCAGGCTCCCTGCGCCATTGTCGCCAGGGTGGAGACGCCGATCATGGGTAAATTCGCGCCTAACGCCAGCCCCTGAGCAATGCCAATCCCAATACGTACGCCGGTGAAACTGCCGGGACCGCGACCAAACGCCAGGGCGTCGATATCGGTTAACGTGAGATCGCCAGCGGCCAGGATTTCCTGGACCATCGGTAAAATTCGTTGGGTGTGTTCTCGTGGGCAAAGCTCGAAATGAGCCTTGACAGTACCGTCATTCCACAGGGCAACAGAGCACGCCTCTGTGGCGGTATCGATAGCCAGAATTCGCATGGGTGTTTATGATCAGGTCAAATAAATTTGGCGCGCATCTTACCACACTCCGTTACAAATTACTCAGTCGTTGGTATGGCAAGAAAGCGAACAGCGCGAGCAATGTCACGCGTACGCGGCGCAGGAGGAAGGCTCGCCAGGAAGGTGGCGCCGTAAGGCCGCATCACCAGACGATTGTCGCAAATCACCAGCACCCCGCGATCGTCGGCGTCACGAATCAAACGGCCCACCCCCTGTTTCAGGGTGATGACCGCATCCGGCAACTGAACGTCTTCAAACGGATCGCCGCCGCGCAAACGACAGTCCTCCATCCGTGCTTTTAACAGCGGGTCGTCCGGCGAGGTGAACGGTAGTTTATCGATAATTACCAGCGACAGCGTATCGCCGCGCACGTCCACGCCTTCCCAGAAGCTGCTGGTGGCAACCAGTAACGCATTACCTGCGCTGACAAATTGCTGTAGCAGTTGTCCCTTGCTGGTTTCGCCCTGCAGCAGTACAGGGAGCGTCATGGTGGCGCGGAATTGTTCAGCCAGATCGCGCATCATCGCGTGTGAGGTACACAGCATAAAGCAGCGACCGTTATTCGCTTCGATAATGGGACGCAGCATGGATGCCAACTGACGCGCAGCCCCCGGCTGATTGGTTTGCGGGAGATTACGCGGCACGCACAGCAGCGCCTGGCGGGTGTAATCAAATGGACTTGGCAGCAGCATCGACTCGGCATCTTCAATACCCAGCCGCGCGGTGAAGTGGTGAAGATCATCGTTTACCGACAGCGTCGCGGAGGTAAAAATCCAGCAGCCCGGCTTTTGTTCCATCACTTCTTTAAATTTATCCGCCACCGTGAGCGGCGTCAGCGCAAGGGTGAAATGGCGGGAGGTGCATTCATACCAGTAGCTGAAGCCCGGCTGGTTGATCTCTTTCAGGCGCTTCAGACGAGCGCGGTAAAGCGTGGCGCGTTCAAACGCGGCATCCAGCAAGGCCGAACGTCCGAGGGACAGTTTCGCCACGTCGTAACACAGCTCCAGCGTGTCATCGAGCAACAAAAACGCGCGTTGTACACGCTGGTCAGCCAACAGTTCCCGCAGGTTTCCGCGATAGCCCGGCTCGCCAAGCTGTAGGCGGAAGTCCTGAGCGCTTTGCGCCAGGCGGTCGGCGCATTTTTGCAGTTGCTGAGTGTCTTTCAGCTCGGTGCGATAGGCAATGGTGATATCTTTCGCCAGATCCAGCAGTTGGCGACTGGAGAGCGATTGACCAAAGTACTGGCTGGCAATATCCGGTAACTGGTGCGCTTCATCGAAGATCATCACCTCCGCTTCAGGGATCAGCTCGCCAAACCCACTCTCCTTCACCACCATGTCAGCGAGAAACAGATGGTGGTTTACCACAACCACATCTGCATCCATTGCTTTTTTGCGCGCTTTAACGACAAAGCACTCTTTATACAGCGGGCAGTCGCTGCCAAGACAATTGTCGTTAGTGCTGGTCACCAGCGGCCAGGCCTGAGAGTCTTCAGCCACGCTAACGCAGGTGCTGATGTCGCCATCAAGGGTTTGATTTGACCATGAGCGCAGAAGGATGACGTCGCTCAAAGTTTGCACCGGCAGGTCGCCGCCCGCCAGCGCCTGTTGTTCGAGACGCTCAAGGCACAGATAATTTGAACGCCCTTTCAGCAGCGCCAGTTTACCGGTGAACTCCAGCGCTTTCGCCACGGTGGGTAAATCCCGGCTGTAAAGCTGATCCTGTAACGCCTTCGAGCCCGTGGAGACAATCACCTTCTTTCCGGCACGCAGCGCAGGGGCAAGATAAGCGTAGGTTTTACCCGTTCCGGTTCCGGCTTCTACAACAAGCGGCTGTGATTGTTCGATAGCATGACTGACTGCGAAAGCCATCTGCCGCTGTGGTTCACGCGGTTTAAAACCGGGTATCGCTTTAGCCAACTGACCGTCTGCTGCAAAATCGTCCGTCACACTGCCCCCTGTTCATTTGAACAGGGATTATGTCAGGCCAGCGGCTCTTTCGCCAGTTGAAGAGGTGACGTGGGCACAACATTATGGCAGTCTTGGCGCAACCCAAAGCTATTTGAAAACCCGTAAATGAGGAATGATTTATGACGATTGTGCGCATTGATGCCGAAGCGCGTTGGTCCGACGTGGTAATCCACAACAACACGCTGTATTACACCGGCGTGCCGGAAAATCTGGATGCAGACGCCTTTGAACAAACGGCAAATACGCTGGCGCAAATTGATGCGGTGCTGGAAAAACAGGGCAGCAACAAGTCACGTATTCTTGATGCCACCCTTTTTCTGGCAGACAAAAGTGACTTTGCCGCCATGAACAAAGCCTGGGACGCGTGGGTTGTTGCGGGTCACGCGCCGGTACGTTGTACCGTTCAGGCCGGGTTGATGAACCCGAAATATAAAGTTGAGATCAAGATTATCGCTGCGGTATAAGCGGCGTTACTCGTCTTCGTCTTCAAAACGCGCCACAATCCGCTCGCCGGTATGGCTGGCGCGTAACTCTTCAGCAACCAGAGCAATGGCTTGTCCGCTGCTCATCCCCTGCGACATCAGCTCCTGAATACGCTCTACCGCTTTTTGCTGCTGCTCATGACTGAGTGAAGGTAAACCTGCAAACATTGTTAACTCCTGCTAAATTGTCTGCGCTAATTATTTCATGCTACCGCGCAGTTAGCCAGTAGCGTAGCAACGAGTCAGGACTGATGAAGACGTTATCTCCCGCAGTAATCACATTACCCTGGCGTCAGGACGCCGCTGAACGCTATTTTTCGACCTTAAGCCATCTGCCCTGGGCGATGCTGTTGCATTCTGGTCACGCCGACCATCCGCATAGCCGCTTTGATATTCTGGTGGCTGACCCAGTCGCCACGTTGGTTACGCAGGCTGAAGAGACCGTTGTGGATGACGGACACGCCACCGTACGCACGCTTGATGATCCGATGACGGTATTGCAGTCAGTTCTTAGCGCACGCAAGATCACCCCTGATTATCACCCGGACCTGCCGTTTCAGGGCGGCGCGTTAGGCCTGTTTGGCTACGATCTTGGCCGACGCTTTGAATCTCTGCCCGCTATTGCCGGGCGCGATATTGCACTTGCGGATATGGCGATAGGCATTTACGACTGGGCGCTGATTGTCGATCATCAGTTGCAGACCGTATCCCTGCTCAGCCATACCGATGTTGAAGCGCGGCTGCAATGGCTCAACGCGCAACAATCATCAATAGGTGAGCCATTTACATTAACCTCGGCGTGGCAGTCCAATATGAGCCGTGCCCAGTACGGCGTAAAATTCCGCCAGGTACAGCGCTATCTGCACAGCGGCGACTGCTATCAGGTCAACCTTGCCCAACGTTTTCAGGCGCATTATCAGGGCGATGAGTGGCAGGCATTTGTCAGACTCAATCGCGCCAACCGCGCCCCGTTTAGCGCGTTTATTCGTCTTGAGGAAGGCGCAATCCTCAGCCTTTCGCCGGAACGATTTATTCTGCTGGAAAACCAGCACATCCAGACGCGTCCGATTAAAGGCACGCTACCGAGGCTTGAAGATACCGATGCCGATCGAGAGCAGGCCCGGAGGCTGGCGAACTCGCCGAAGGATCGTGCGGAGAACCTGATGATCGTCGATTTGATGCGTAATGATATTGGCCGCGTTGCTGAACCGGGTTCGGTACAGGTTCCGGAGCTGTTTGTGGTCGAACCGTTCCCTGCTGTTCATCATTTGGTCAGCACCATTACCGCGCGTCTGCCAGAGTCATTACACGCCACCGACCTGCTGCGCGCCGCCTTCCCTGGCGGCTCTATTACCGGTGCGCCGAAAGTGCGGGCGATGGAAATTATTGACGAACTGGAGCCGCAAAGACGCAACGCCTGGTGCGGCAGCATTGGTTATCTGAGCTTTTGCGGCAATATGGATACCAGCATCACCATTCGCACGCTGACGGCCACAGACGGACAAATTTATTGTTCCGCTGGCGGTGGCATTGTGGCGGACAGTCAGGAAGACGCGGAGTATCAGGAAACGTTTGATAAAGTGAATCGTATTTTGCACCAACTGGAGAACTGAGACGTGGAATACAGCAGCCTGACGCTTGATGTTTTTTTATCGCGCTTCCAACTCCTGCGCCCGCAGGTCAACCATGCCGCGTTAAACCAGCGCCAGGCCGCCGTACTGATCCCTGTCGTACGTCGTGCGCAGCCTGGGTTGCTGTTAACCCAGCGATCCGTTCATCTGCGCAAGCACGCCGGACAGGTCGCCTTTCCCGGCGGCGCGGTGGATAGCAGCGACGCCTCGTTGATTGCCGCCGCCCTTCGCGAAGCGCAGGAAGAAGTGGCGATCCCCCCTTCTTGCGTTGAGGTGATTGGCGTTCTGCCACCGGTCGACAGCGTGACCGGCTTCCAGGTCACACCGGTGGTAGGGATTATCCCGCCAAATTTGCCGTATCGCGCAAGTGAAGACGAAGTTTCCGCCGTGTTCGAAATGCCGCTGGCGCAGGCCCTGCATTTAGGTCGTTATCACCCGTTGGATATCTACCGCCGCGGCGATTCACATCGTGTATGGCTTTCCTGGTATGAGCAATATTTCGTCTGGGGAATGACCGCCGGAATAATTCGTGAGCTGGCGCTGCAAATTGGCGTCAAGCCCTGACTATACTTATCTTTACGCGCTCCATAGACAACTTGAAACTCAGGTCACAACATTAGTAAAACCGCGGTTATCTATTAGTTTAATTCATGTGAATAGTTAAGCCGATCGCCGCGTTCCCTCTTACACTATGCGCAGTTATAACATCGTTACTGGAAACCCCAGTCGCCCTGTAGGAGTATTATCGTGATTAGTCTATTCGACATGTTTAAGGTGGGGATTGGTCCCTCATCTTCCCATACCGTAGGGCCTATGAAGGCGGGTAAACAGTTCGTCGATGACCTGGTCGAAAAAGGATTACTGGACAGCGTTACTCGTGTCGCCGTCGACGTGTATGGTTCATTGTCGCTCACGGGTAAAGGTCACCACACCGATATCGCCATTATTATGGGTCTGGCAGGCAATGAACCTGCTACCGTGGATATTGACAGCATCCCCGGATTTATCCGCGACGTAGAAACGCGTGGACGCCTGCTGCTTGCGCAGGGGCAGCACGAAGTGGATTTCCCGCAGAATGACGGGATGCGTTTTCACAATGGCAACCTGCCGCTGCATGAAAACGGGATGCAGATCCATGCGTACAATGGCGAAACCGTCATTTACAGCAAAACTTACTACTCCATCGGCGGCGGATTCATCGTTGATGAAGAACATTTTGGTCAGGATGCCGCGGGCGAGGTCAGCGTGCCTTATCCGTTCAAATCCGCCACTGAAATGCTGGAATACTGTAACACCACCGGCCTGTCTCTCTCTGGTATGGCGATGCAGAACGAACTTGCTCTGCACAGTAAAAAAGAGATCGAAGAGTACTTTGGCAACGTCTGGCAGACCATGCAGGCCTGTATCGATCGCGGTATGAACACCGAAGGCGTACTGCCGGGTCCACTGCGCGTTCCTCGTCGTGCTTCAGCTTTGCGTCGTATGCTGGTTTCCAGTGATAAGCTGTCCAACGATCCGATGAACGTGATCGACTGGGTGAACATGTTCGCGCTGGCCGTAAACGAAGAAAACGCCGCGGGTGGTCGCGTAGTGACTGCGCCAACCAACGGTGCCTGCGGAATCGTGCCTGCGGTACTGGCCTATTACGATCATTTCATCGAGTCCGTCAGCCCGGATATCTACACCCGTTATTTCCTGGCTGCCGGCGCGATTGGCGCGTTGTACAAAATGAACGCGTCTATCTCCGGTGCAGAAGTCGGTTGTCAGGGTGAAGTGGGCGTAGCCTGCTCCATGGCTGCCGCTGGTCTGGCTGAACTGTTAGGCGCAAGCCCTGAGCAAGTGTGTGTTGCTGCCGAAATCGGTATGGAACATAACCTCGGCTTAACCTGCGATCCGGTTGCCGGCCAGGTACAGGTTCCGTGCATTGAACGTAATGCCATTGCTTCTGTGAAGGCCATCAACGCTGCGCGTATGGCAATGCGCCGTACCAGCGCTCCGCGCGTCTCGCTGGATAAAGTCATTGAGACCATGTACGAAACAGGTAAAGACATGAATGCCAAATACCGCGAAACGTCACGCGGTGGCCTGGCAATCAAAGTTCAGTGTGACTAATACTTAATTTTCGCCCATCTGCGACGGATGGGCGATTTTGCCCCCTCGCCTTCGTCTACTGTAATTTTCCCCACTACACTTGCTCTGTTGCTGTTGGCTTCTGTGACCAACGGCTTATCGGGCGGCCCGCATGCAAACAGCACAACGGATCATCAAAAACTATCGCCGGAATCGCTTAATCGTCTGCACATTATGTGCACTACTGACGCTCATCCTCACATTAGCTGTCCGATTTATTTCGGAGCGTAATTTAAATCATCACAATACCGTCACCTTTGCCAACCACGCCGTTGAAGAGTTGGATGACATACTTTTACCCCTACAGACCGGACGCGATATGTTGTTGCCGTTGATTGGTCTCCCCTGCTCAGTTGCACGTTTACCCCTGAGCAAACATGCTGCCAGGCTACAAACGGTACGCTCTATCAGCCTGATTCAAAGCGGGATCCTTTATTGCTCCAGCATTTTTGGTTATCGCAATGTGCCTGTTCGTCAACTGGAGCCTGAATTACCCAGCCGGGAACCGCAACTACTGCTGTCTACCGACCATTCGCTGATTAAAGGCAGTCCGATTCTGACGCAATGGTATCCATCCTCTGCCGATGGCGAAGATGGCGTACTGGAAATCGTTAATATTGATTTATTGTCGTCGATGCTGCTTGAACCCCAGCCGCCGCAAATCACCAATGCCAGCTTAACCGTCGGTAATCGCCATTTGCTATACGGACAAGGTGTTGTCGATACGCTCCCTGAACTGAATAATGAAAAACGCTACCAGCTCTCATCGCAGCATTTCCCCTTTACCATCAGCGTCACCGGTCCTGGCGCCAGCGAACTGGCGATTAAACATCTGCCAACACAGCTTCCGCTGGCAGTGATCCTCAGTTTATTAGTGGGCTACCTGGCATGGCTGGCAACCGCCAGCAGAATGAGCTTCTCCTGGGAGATCAATCTGGCCCTTGCGGCACGGGAATTTGAGCTGTTTTGCCAGCCGCTGCTCAACGCGCAAACCCAGCAATGCATGGGCGTGGAAATCCTTTTACGCTGGAATAACCCGCGCCAGGGTTGGATCTCTCCCGAAGTTTTTATTCCCATCGCTGAGGAGCACAACCTGATTGTGCCGCTTACCCGTCATGTCATCGCAGAAACCATTCAGCAGCGGCACGTTTTCCCGATGAGCAGCCAGTTTCATATTGGAATTAATGTTGCCGCCAGCCATTTTCGTAATGGTACGCTGCTAAAAGATCTCAACCAGTACTGGTTCAGCCAGCACCCTATTCAGCAGTTGGTTATCGAACTCACCGAACGCGATGCGTTACTGGATGTGGATTATCGGGTAGTGCGCGAATTAAATCGGCTGGGCGTAAAGCTGGCAATTGATGATTTCGGCACCGGCAACAGCTCGCTCTCCTGGCTGGAAAAGCTCCGCCCGGATGTGCTGAAGATTGATAAATCATTTACTTCTGCGATTGGAACAGACGCTGTGAATTCAACCGTCACAGACATCATTATTGCGTTGGGTAAAAAACTGAATATTGAACTGGTGGCGGAAGGCGTTGAGACACAGGCGCAGGCACAGCATTTGCGCCGACACGGCGTACATTTATTGCAAGGTTTTTTGTATGCGAAGCCGATGCCGTTGCGCGATTTTCCAAAATGGCTGGCGGGCAGCACGCCGCCGCCCACCCGGCATAACGGGCGGCACAGTATGCCCGTCATGCCGTTTCGCTAAACCCGATTACTCGTCTTCGTCGTGAGCGGGTTGTTCTTTAACAATGCGAACCAAATCCACACGATAGTCATTCGCTTCGACAATCGTAATGCTCAGCGGCGCAACCTCGATAACATCGCCGACGCGTGGAATATGACCGTTAGCCGCAATGACTAAACCTGCCACCGTGGCGATGTCTTCATCTTCATTCACTAACGTATCTACGTCCAGCGCCTGCTGCAACGCATGCAGATCGGTACCGCCTTTCACCAACCAACCGCCTGCATCAGCAATAATTTCAGGGGTTTCATCGGCATCCGGGAACTCACCGGCGATAGCTTCTAACACGTCCAGTGGGGTAACCAACCCCTGCACGACACCAAATTCGTTAGTGACGATGACAAAGCTGCCGCGGGCACGGCGCAGAACGCCTAACAGATTGATTGGATCCAGCGTTTCCGGGACAACGATAGCCGGAGACGCAGAGGCAATCGCCGCCACATCTACACCGTCTTCCAGCGCCACCAGCAGCTCTTTAGCACGCACAATACCGATGATTTCGTCCAGTTCGCCGCGACATACCGGGAACAGGCTGTGAGGTGAAGAAAGCAACTGCTCGCGAATTTCCGCCACGCTCAGGTCGGCATCAACCCAGCTAATTTCACCCCGCGGCGTCATAATGCCACGTAATGAACGCGACGCCAGAGAGAGGACGCCGTTGATCATATAGCGTTCTTCTTCCACAAATGCGCCTTCCGAAACGGGAACCGGCACCGGGTTGTCGGATTCCATCTGCGCGCTGGCCTGGCGTTTACCGCCCATCAGACGCAGGATGGCATCGGCAGTACGCGCACGCAATGGCAGCGTTGACTGGTGACGAATAAAGTTACGACGGGCAATCTGGTTAAACAGCTCAATGATGATCGAGAAACCAATCGCCGCGTACAGATAGCCTTTCGGAATGTGGAAGCCAAACCCTTCGGCAACCAGGCTCAGACCGATCATCAACAGGAAGCTCAAACACAGCACCACCACCGTCGGGTGTTGGTTCACAAATCGGGTCAGCGGCTTAGAGGCCAACAGCATCACGGCCATGGCAATCACTACTGCCGCCATCATCACTGGCAGATGGTTGACCATACCGACCGCCGTAATCACCGCATCCAGCGAGAACACGGCATCGAGGATGACAATCTGCGTGACGACAACCCAAAAGCTCGCATACCCTTTCGTCTGCCCGGTATCATGTTCACGGTTTTCCAGCCGCTCATGCAGCTCTGTCGTAGCCTTGAACAAGAGGAAGATACCCCCCAGCAGCATAATCAGATCGCGCCCCGAGAACGCATAGTCCATTACCGTAAACAGCGGCTTTGTCAGCGTCACCATCCACGAAATCACGGACAACAAGCCCAGACGCATAATCAGTGCCAGTGACAAACCGATTAAACGCGCTTTATCTCGCTGTTTCGGCGGCAGCTTATCAGCCAGGATCGCAATGAAGACCAGGTTATCAATACCCAGAACAATTTCGAGAACGACAAGCGTGAGCAAACCCACCCAAATCTGCGGGTCCATTAATAATTCCATGACAAGCTCCTGCTTAAGGAATGACCAAACTGCGCGCTGAGGATCTCAGGCGTTAAAGCGATATGCAGAGAAAATTTGTGGCAAAAAGTGCCAATCTGACAGGCTTGATACGGCCTGAAGGTGAAATGACGTCGGTGACGATCCATATGGTGGGCTACTGCCCTATACTCCTGAGTAATTAAACAGATGCTAAACATAACAGAGACAACCGGTTTTTAGCAAAGATTTACCTTCCTTTGCAATAAGTTGTTTCGGAGATATTTTACCCTTCGAAATTTCTTTTCATCGGAAGTTAAATTACGGATCTTCATCACATAAAATATTTTTTTCGATATCTAAAATAATTCACGAAAATCATAGGTTTTTCTTTGTAACCCTTATCTGAATCGATTCGATTGCGGACGACGATTCAAATACATCTTCACGTTGATGTGTTAACGATAATAAAGGAGGTAGCAAGTGACCATTGCTATTGTAATAGGCACACATGGTTGGGCTGCAGAGCAGTTACTTAAGACGGCAGAAATGCTGTTAGGCGAGCAGGAAAACGTCGGCTGGATCGATTTCGTTCCAGGCGAAAATGCCGAAACGCTGATTGAAAAGTACAACGCTCAGTTAGCAAAACTCGATACCAGTAAAGGCGTGCTGTTTCTCGTTGACACATGGGGAGGCAGCCCGTTTAACGCTGCGAGCCGCATTGTCGTCGATAAAGAGCATTACGAAGTTATCGCCGGTGTGAACATTCCCATGCTGGTTGAAACCTTCATGGCGCGTGATGACAACCCGAGCTTCGATGAATTAGTGGCACTGGCCGTTGAAACCGGTAGCGAAGGCGTGAAAGCGCTGAAAGCGAAACCGGTGGAAAAAGCCGCTCCTGCCCCAGTCGCAGCACCTAAAGCAGCAGCCCCCGCGAAACCGATGGGTCCGAACGATTATATGCAGATCGGCCTGGCGCGTATTGATGACCGCTTAATCCATGGTCAGGTGGCAACTCGCTGGACCAAAGAAACCAACGTAACACGCATTATCGTCGTCAGTGATGAAGTTGCCGCCGATACCGTGCGTAAAACGCTGCTGACTCAGGTAGCACCTCCGGGTGTGACAGCGCATGTGGTTGATGTCGCAAAAATGATCCGCGTCTATAACAACCCGAAATATGCAGGTGAGCGTGTGATGCTGTTGTTCACCAACCCTACCGACGTAGAACGTATCGTTGAAGGTGGTGTGAAAATTACCTCTGTAAACATTGGCGGTATGGCTTTCCGTCAGGGTAAAACGCAGGTAAACAACGCAATTTCTGTCGATGAAAAAGACATCGAAGCCTTCAAGAAACTCAATGAACGCGGTATTGAGCTCGAAGCGCGTAAAGTTTCTACCGATCAGAAACTGAAAATGATGGATTTGATTGCCAAGGCGAAATAACTCCCTGGCATTTACTTAGTTTTCACACTTAAGTCTGTATAGCAATAGGAGAAGTACAATGGAGATTACCACTCTTCAGATTGTGCTGGTGTTCATCGTCGCATGTATCGCGGGTATGGAGTCGGTACTCGATGAATTTCAGTTCCACCGTCCGTTGGTGGCCTGTACGCTGATTGGCGCCGTTCTCGGGGATATGAAAACCGGTATCATCATCGGTGGTACCCTGGAAATGATCGCCCTGGGTTGGATGAACATCGGTGCTGCGGTTGCGCCTGATGCCGCACTGGCCTCAATTATCTCTACCGTTCTGGTTATCGCGGGTCACCAAAGTATCGGTGCCGGTATCGCGCTGGCTATCCCGCTGGCAGCAGCAGGCCAGGTACTGACCATCATCGTTCGTACTATCACCGTAGCATTCCAGCACGCGGCGGATAAGGCGGCAGAAAACGGTAACCTGACGGCGCTCTCCTGGCTGCACGTGTCCTCCCTGTTCCTGCAGGCTATGCGTATCGCTATTCCGGCGGTAATCGTGGCGATTTCTGTTGGTACCAGTGAAGTTCAAAGCATGCTTAACGCCATTCCGGAAGTTGTGACCGGTGGTCTGAACATCGCAGGCGGTATGATCGTCGTGGTCGGTTATGCGATGGTCATCAACATGATGCGCGCAGGCTACCTGATGCCATTCTTCTACCTTGGCTTCGTCACCGCGGCATTTACTAACTTCAACCTGGTTGCTCTGGGTGTGATTGGCGCAGTAATGGCGATCCTCTACATTCAGCTGAGCCCGAAATATAACCGTGTAGCCGGTGCACCTGCTGCTGCGGCTGGCAATAACGATCTCGATAACGAACTGGACTAGCAGGTGAGCGAAATGGTTGATATGACTAAAACTACCACCGAGAAAAAACTCACTCCGAGTGACATTCGTGGCGTGTTCATTCGTTCTAACCTGTTTCAGGGTTCATGGAACTTCGAACGTATGCAGGCGCTGGGTTTCTGTTTCTCCATGGTGCCGGCTATCCGCCGCTTGTACCCGGAAAACAACGACGCACGTAAGCAGGCTATTAAGCGTCACCTGGAATTCTTTAACACCCATCCGTACGTAGCCGCTCCAGTACTGGGCGTTACGCTGGCGATGGAAGAACAGCGTGCAAACGGCGCAGAGATTGACGATGGTGCCATCAACGGTATCAAAGTTGGTCTGATGGGGCCGCTGGCAGGCGTGGGTGACCCGATCTTCTGGGGTACCGTTCGTCCGGTATTCGCCGCGCTCGGGGCAGGTATCGCGATGAGCGGCAGTCTGCTTGGGCCTTTGCTGTTCTTCATCCTGTTTAACCTGGTACGTCTGGCAACCCGTTATTACGGTGTGGCATATGGCTACCGTAAAGGTGTCGATATCGTAAAAGATATGGGCGGCGGCTTCCTGCAGAAACTGACTGAGGGGGCGTCAATCCTCGGCCTGTTTGTCATGGGGGCATTGGTTAACAAGTGGACGCACGTAAACATCCCGCTGGTGGTTTCCACTATTACCGGCCAGGATGGTCAGACTCGCGTCACCACCGTGCAGACTATCCTTGACCAGCTGATGCCGGGTCTGGTTCCTCTGCTGCTGACATTCGCCTGTATGTGGCTGCTGCGTAAGAAAGTGAACCCGCTGTGGATCATCGTTGGCTTCTTCGTCATCGGTATCGCGGGCTACGCTGTTGGACTGCTCGGCCTGTAAGACTGTTGTACATCGCCGGGGGCTTGCCCCCGGTTTTTCTATTTAGAGGGTTGAGGATTCATGACTATCACGGACCTGGTGCTGGTTCTATTTATCTTTTCGCTGCTGGCGTATGCCATTTACGATCAGTTCATCATGCCCCGCCGTAATGGCCCCACTCTGCTGACTGTCGCCCTGCTTCCCCGTAGCAGAGTCGACAGCGTTATCTTCCTTGGCTTGGTAGCTATTCTTATCTACAACAACGTCACCAGCCATGGCGCGCAATTTACCACATGGTTATTATGTGCTCTGGTATTGATGGGGTTGTATCTGTTCTGGATCCGTACACCCAAAATCATCTTCAAGCAGAAAGGTTTTTTCTTCGCCAACGTCTGGATTGAATATAACCGCATTAAAGAGATGAATTTATCTGAAGACGGTGTATTAGTGATGCAATTAGAACATAGACGATTGCTGATTCGCGTACGAAATATAGACGATCTCGAGAGAATATATAAACTTTTAATTTCAAATCAGTAAGTTACAAATATAGCCTGAACTATGTTTTTTATATATCAACTTAAAAACAAACATAGCCAAGGCTATATTACACCGCTCATAATGTTATTTGTTTTAACGTTTTATTGATCAATAAATCTAAATGAAAATCGTTTTCAATTAGAAGTCAAATATTATTTCTCCATTTCTTGTTTTATATTCTCAATATATGTTAAGGTTGCGCCCGTCGTTGGGGAGTAGCCGATTTCCAGACTCCGGAAATGTACGTGTCAACATACTCGTTGAAAAACGTGGCGCGTACGGACTGAACTTACAGGTTCCGTCAGGCGAGACCATAGGCACATCAACTGCATTGCATATCTGAATGGCGCTGTATTCACAGTGATTCCGGCCTGTATGCATGGTTACTGGGGGCAGTGATGTGTTTTATGGATACCCCGGTCAGGACGCTGTTATGAATCTCACCGCTACTGTTCTTCTCGCTTTCGGCATGTCGATGGATGCTTTCGCTGCATCAATTGGCAAAGGCGCCACCCTGCATAAACCTAAATTTTCTGAAGCACTGCGGACTGGCCTTATATTCGGCGCAGTTGAAACGCTTACGCCGCTGATTGGCTGGGGCATGGGGATGCTGGCCAGCAAATTCGTGCTGGAGTGGAACCACTGGATCGCCTTCATTCTGCTGATCTTTTTAGGCGGGCGAATGATAATCGAAGGCTTTCGTGACAACGATGATGAAGATGAAGAGCCGCAGCGCCGTCACGGTTTCTGGCTGCTGGTCACCACTGCCATTGCGACCAGTCTCGACGCGATGGCAGTCGGGGTGGGCCTGGCTTTTCTGCAGGTCAACATTATTGCCACTGCGCTGGCCATCGGCTGCGCCACGTTGATTATGTCCACGCTTGGCATGATGATCGGTCGTTTCATAGGCCCGATGCTGGGTAAGCGTGCTGAAATTTTAGGCGGGGTGGTACTGATTGGTATCGGCGCCCAGATCCTCTGGGCACACTTCCACGGTTAATTCAGGCGCTGCCAGATATGAATACTAAAGTCAGTCTGGCAGTCAAACTTCGTTTTACCCGCTAGCGTTTCCCACACTTCCGGCTTTGCCCGCCAGGCGAACGGCGTCATTTGCAATAACGCAACGGCCTCGCTGCCCTGAAGCTGCATCTGATACCCCAGCGCAATACTCTGTTGCAGCACAAAACCGTCCAGTTGCTCTGCGTGTGGCGCATGCAACCGCACCTCATCATAAATCAGCCCTTTCAGCTCCATCAAATGACGCGGACCCGGCGTGGCGGTAATTACCCATCCACCCGGTTTTACCACGCGGGCCAACTCTTGCGCTTTACAGGGCGCGTAGATCCTGATGATGGCATCCATTGACTCATCTGCAAACGGCAGACGATGGCTGGAGGCAACGCAAAAGGTCACCTGCGGATAGCGTCGGGCCGCGGCTTTAATTGCTACTTTGGCGACATCAAGACCAAAAGTTTTACAGCCCGCCAGCGCATCAGCAAACGCATGGGTGTAATACCCTTCCCCACAACCAATATCCAGGATCGCCGCATCTTCTGTAATCTGCCTCTGTGTGAGCGCATCCACAATAGCATCACGCAGCGGCTGATAGTGTCCGGCATCAAGAAATGCCCGTCGCGCCTGCATCATCTCAGCGCTGTCACCCGGATCGCGCGATCGCTTATGCTGAACCGGCAGTAAGTTGACATACCCTTCTTTCGCCACGTCAAACTGATGCCGCTCCGGGCAGACAAAACTGTTATTCACTTGTGTAAGAGGCTGGTGGCAAAGAGGACAGGAAAACGACATGACAACTCCGGCTGATGATTTAAGGGCGCAAGTGTAACGCGAATCGCGCCCCTGGAAAATAACTTACATCGACGGCGAGGATACGCTACTGCCGTGCATCACCAGCAGATGATCGGAGTCGGCTGGCATGCCGTCCGGTTTGACGTTTTCCAGACGCAGGACATCGCCCATAATCTGGCTGAATACAGGCGCGGAGACTGCCCCCCCATAATATGCACCGTTTTGCGGGTTATTAATCACCACGACCAGAGCGAATTTCGGGTCGCTCGCTGGTGCGACGCCCGCCGTATAGGCCACGTATTTATCGACATATTTGCCATCATCGCCAATTTTCTTTGCCGTTCCGGTCTTAACCGCTACGCGATAATCTCTGACTGCAGCCTTGGTTCCCCCGCCACCAGGTAGCGCGACGCTTTCCATCATATGTTCAACCTGGTGAACCAGCGCCTCCGGCATCACCCGTGTACCTATTACCGGCGGATCGATACGCGTAATAGAAAGCGGGCGGTAAATACCGAAGCTGCCGATGGTGGCATAGACATGCGCCAGCTGGAGCGGCGTCACCATTAACCCATAACCAAATGCGAAAGTTGCCCGGTCAAGATCGCTCCAGTAGCGACGTTGAGGCATTAAACCGCTACTTTCCCCGGTTAACCCCAATCCGGTTGGATCGCCAAAGCCAAAGCTTTTATAGGTATCGAGGAGTTTTTGTACCGGCATTGCCAGCGAAAGGTGTGATACGCCGGTATCGCTGGATTTCTGCAAAATTCCGGTTAGGGATAACTCCGGGTAAAACCCGACGTCGCGGATGCGATGTCCATCAACGTTAAAAGGATGGGTATCAATCACGCTGTCCGGTTGCACAATCCCCTGCTGTAGAGCGGTCATGATCACCAGAGGCTTAACGGTTGAGCCGGGTTCGAAGGTGTCGCTAATTGCACGGTTACGAAAATCATCCAGGACCGCACCATCACGGTTATTGGGATTGAAGTCGGGAAAGCTTGCCATGGACAGTATTTCGCCGGTGGCAATATTGACCAGAACAGCGGCCCCGGATTCCGCCTTATTCCACGTTACGGCATTATCCAGCGCGTCTTCAGTAACCGTCTGCAAACGCTCATCAATGCTGAGCTGTAATTCATGCGCCGGTACCGGCATCACTTCGGTGATATTTTCGATGACATGGCCAAATTTGTCTTTCCGTACCAGGCGGGAACCGGGTTTGCCCATCAGTTGGCTATTGAAGCTTTTCTCCAGCCCTTCAATACCCTGCCCGTCAATGTTGGTGAAACCAATCAGATTAGCTGCAACATGTCCGGCGGGATAAAAGCGACGGGACTCTTCACGCAGATTGATCCCCGGTAGATCCAGTTTATCGACCCATTCAGCCTGCTGAGGAGAGATTTGACGCGCCAGGTAGATAAACCGCCCGGCCGGATTGCTGTTAACGCGTTCAGCCAGCGTGGTGAGCGAAATATGCAGCGTCTTTGCTAACGCTTGCCAGCGTTCGTTATAGCCAACACCACCCTTGCTAACGATCGTCTTCGGGTCGGCCCAGACGGCGTTAACCGGAACGCTAACTGCCAGCGGTCGCCCTTCTCTGTCGGTAATCATTCCGCGTGGCGAAGCGATGGACACCTCACGTAAGGAACGCATGTCTTCCTGTTTGACCAGATTCGTCGGCGTAACAATTTGCAGCCACGCAACCCGACCCAGCAGCAATCCAAGACTCAATAATATTGCCACGCAAAGCAGGGCAAAACGGACGGGAGTAAAATTGCGCGCATCTATGTCGTTTTTCTTTTTCACCTGGACTCCCGCATGATAGTTTTTCAGGTGACTGATTTAACGGGAAATGCCGTAAGAAAGCGGGGAAAACTATGCTACGAACATCACGCCTTTGCAACAAAGCGCTAATGGATGGTCATTCAGTAATATTTTGACGTAATTTGAATTAAAAAGCCCCGCATAAGCGAGGCTTTATATCTGAATTGGTTGCGCCTGAGCGCTTCAAATCAGTGGTATCGATCAGATAGCTGTTACGTTAACAGCAGCCGGACCTTTCTGGCCGTCCTGAATTTCGAACTCAACGTTCTGGCCTTCAGCCAGAGTTTTGAAGCCGTTACCCTGGATAGCGGAGAAGTGTACGAACACGTCTTTGCTGCCATCAGCCGGAGTAATGAAGCCAAAACCTTTAGACTCGTTGAACCACTTAACTTGACCTTTAATCTTTGCCATTTGCAAAATTCCTTAGAGTATTTTCTTCGCCCGCGGGCATAACATAGATAAAACTGAGACATTACTGCTTGAGGCACTAATATAAGGTTCGGCAGAGAAGCGGTATTCAACGTCAACGTGTTTACTCAGGACTTCTTTACTGAAAATGCCACACATAAACAGAACTGTACCTCGTTTAACCCAAAACGTGTTATCACATACAACGTAAATAATGGCAAGCCATTTTTAAACGTGTCTCGATCGGTCGCACAAATCCCGTCGTTCATCAAACAGCAACTGCACAGTTATGCGCCATATCGAGAAGAGATATATTCACGCGCCTCCCCTCTTCCCCCGCCTGGCTTGCGCCAACGCTGGGACATTTCTACCATAGCTCAATAGCTTCGGTTGTTCCAGGTTATCTGTTACGGGTTCTGCCAGATATCATTTTTTATGCTTAGTAATGCATAAAATGTCACAAGCGTAGAAATGAGATCCGCCTTCTGGTTTTGCACCAAAATAATGAAAGAATGATGACAAGGCACAAAAAAAGTAAGAGAAACGTTTCGCTGTTAATAAGACGATCGTTATCACAAAAATGACATAATCATATTTTTAACGTATGGGAGATTATATTTATATCAGACCGGGGATAAGATATTAATTAGTCGGAGCATCTGAAAATACTGAGAATACATACCGGTCCGACCGCTAATTGCAGGACGAGGGTAGAAGAAAATAGTCTGACGCACTGATGACAGGATGAAGCAACTGAGAACAACATCAGCAGTACCTCATCCTGCCAGACTTTTTTACCGCTCAGCTACCAGGCGGATGATGTCATCGTCTTCATCCCTGGCGGGCTCTGCGGTAGGCTCTGCAGCTTTCTCAGGTTCATTAGCTTCACAAAGGCGACGGAGTAAAGCATTCTGTCTTTTTTGCTGATCTAACAATGCCTCAAGCAGCTCAATCTGCTCGTTAGTACGCGAACTTGCCCGATTGATGAAAAACCAAAGAACAAGCCCGACAATCAGAACCACCACCGATACCGCTAAAGACGCAAAACTTAACGCGCCAGAATTCAAAACTTCGTTCATTTCACCACCTCAATGTAGACAGTGTAGTTTACCACTGCCGCACAAGAAGGTAATCAACTGTTGCGAAAATGCGCTTACCAGGGAATAAATTTATTGATGGCACAAATACCACTGAAAAATTGTACGTCCTGATCGCACATGATGTTGAACACCTGCGCCCACATCAGTATGCATACCAGCACAACAACAATCAGCACTACCCAGCGAATTTTTTTCACTCCAGCTCCACTCTTCAACCCTACATCTTATGTCTATAAATTATCATGCGTTACCTAAACCCAGCGTTAACTGTATCGGCATTCAATCTTTTTAGGAATGATTGACTTGTTTCATCCCGTGTACAGGCTAATCTAAGAATAACGAGAAAAGATAAGAGGTTGTAATGCGTCTGATTATCCGCGCTATTGTGTTGTTAGCTCTGGTTTGGATCGGTTTATTACTGAGCGGCTATGGAATTTTAATTGGAAGTAAAGAGAATGCTGCCGGTCTGGGCCTGCAATGCCAATATCTGACCGCCCGCGGAACCAGCACCGCACAATACGTCCACACCAATAGTGGTATCATTGGCCTGTCGGATTGTCCCCTGCTCAGGAAAAGCACGGTCATAATCGATAACGGTTAATATCGCAGCAATACATTCGATACGTTATTTACGCCTGGTAACGTTATGACTGTTCACAAAAAACCCCGGGTACAAAATACCTGGGGTTTTTAGCATTCGCGATTACGTCAGATTAGAACGGATAGTCGTTATAGCCCATTTGTTCTGAAATCTTACGCGCCGCCGTATGCAGCATCGCCACATACTCGTGTAAACGCTCTTCTGAGAAACGCAGCGTTGGGAATGAAATACTCAGACCCGCAATCACCACGCCGAAACGGTCAAACACCGGTACGCCGATGCAGCGCAGGCCTTCTTCCTGTTCTTCGTTATCTTCGCCGTAGCCCTGCTCACGCACTTTATCCAGCAATACCAGCAATTCATCAGTATTCGTAATAGTACGATCGGTACTACGTTTGTACTCAATGCCATCCAGAATCTGCTTCACTTCATCGCGGTCACGCCATGCCAGCAGAACTTTACCGATAGCCGTACTGTACAGCGGATTACGACGACCAACGCGGGAATACATGCGCAGATTGTACATGGAGTCGATTTTGTGGATGTAGACAATGCTGTCTTCATCCAGCGCACCGAGGTGTACTGTTTCTTTAGTCAGACGCGAAAGTTCGCGCATCTGGATATCAGCACTACGGATAAGATCGACGTTTTGCAACGCGCGCGCGCCCAACTCGAATAATTTCAGGGTCAGCGAGTATTTCTCAGACTCACCTTCTTGTGCCACATAACCCAGCGTTTTCATGGTCTGCAAAAAGCGATAAACGGTGCTTTTCGACATCATGACGCGTTGCGACAATTCGGTAATACCAATTTCGCGCTCTTCACCCAGCGCCTGCAGAATGCCAAAAACTTTCAGCACGGAAGATACAGAATCGGGTTGCTTATCCAGATCTGCGATTGCCATTTATCACCCCTTTCGAGTGTTTTATAAAAATCAGAACCGGTTTTTATTATAATTTCACGTATCCCCCCTCGCAATCGCTCTTTGCTTACTTAGTTACAAATCTGCGACCTAACGCCTGAATATCAATGCTAAAATTATTATTCTCATCATAAATTCCGACAATATTGACTTCCTATGGAAAAAACTCAGACCGATGGTCTGCCATTGCCCCAGCGATATGGAGCAATTTTAACCATTGTTATTGGCATCTCTATGGCAGTGCTCGACGGCGCAATCGCGAACGTAGCCCTGCCAACTATCGCAGCCGATCTTCAGGCCTCACCAGCCAGCTCAATCTGGATCGTGAACGCCTATCAAATCGCGATCGTGGTTTCGCTCCTGTCGTTCTCTTTTTTAGGTGATATGTTCGGTTACCGGCGCATTTATAAGTGCGGCCTGATCGTGTTCCTGCTGGCATCGCTATTCTGTGCTTTGTCAGATTCGCTGCACATGCTGACACTGGCGCGCGTCGCTCAGGGTTTTGGCGGCGCGGCGCTGATGAGCGTCAATACGGCATTGATCCGACTCATTTATCCTCAGCGTCAGCTTGGGCGAGGTATGGGGATCAACTCCTTTATTGTCGCGGTCTCTTCGGCAGCGGGTCCGACCATTGCCGCAGCAATTCTCTCTGTTGGCTCGTGGAAATGGCTGTTTCTGATCAACGTCCCGCTGGGAATAATAGCCCTGCTTCTGGCTATGCGTTTTTTGCCAGCCAATGCGTCCCGCGGTAATAAACCACGCTTTGATCTGCCAAGTGCGGTCATGAATGCCTTAACGTTTGGCTTACTAATTACCGCGCTCAGCGGGTTTGCACAAGGGCAGTCGCTAAAACTGATTGGCGCCGAGCTTGTGGCGCTTATCGTGGTGGGTTATTTCTTCATCCGCCGTCAGCTTGCGCTGCCGGTTCCGTTATTGCCGGTCGACCTGCTACGCATTCCACTGTTTTCACTCTCGATCTGTACCTCGATATGTTCCTTCAGCGCACAAATGCTGGCATTGGTTTCCCTGCCCTTCTTTATGCAAACGGTACTTGGCCGCAGCGAGGTTGAAACGGGGCTGCTACTGACGCCATGGCCACTGGCAACCATGGTGATGGCTCCGCTGGCGGGATATCTGATTGAACGCGTTCACGCCGGACTGTTGGGCGCGTTGGGCATGGTGGTAATGGCAAGCGGGCTGTTTTCGCTGGTGCTGCTGCCCGCTTCTCCCTCGGATGTTAATATCATCTGGCCGATGATACTGTGCGGCGCGGGTTTTGGCTTGTTTCAGTCACCGAATAACCACACCATTATCACCTCCGCGCCGCGTGAACGCAGCGGTGGTGCGAGCGGTATGCTGGGGACGGCGCGCTTGCTGGGTCAGAGTACCGGAGCCGCACTGGTCGCGCTGATGCTAAACCAGTTTGGCGACAGTGGCACGCACGTCTCGCTGATAACCGCTGGCATTCTGGCCTCGCTGGCAGCAATCGTGAGCGGCTTACGTATTACGCAACCGCGAGTTAAGGCATGAAAAAAACGGGAACCACTCGGTTCCCGTTCTCATACAACCCAGGATCTGGATTACATGTTTTCGATGATCGCGTCACCAAACTCTGAACATTTCAGCAGCTTAGCGCCGTCCATCAGACGTTCGAAGTCATAGGTTACGGTCTTGGCGTTGATTGCGCCTTCCATACCTTTAACGATCAGGTCAGCCGCTTCAACCCAACCCATGTGGCGCAGCATCATTTCAGCGGACAGAATGATGGAACCTGGGTTCACTTTATCCTGACCTGCATACTTCGGTGCAGTACCGTGGGTTGCTTCGAACAGCGCACATTCGTCACCGATGTTCGCACCCGGTGCGATACCAATACCACCAACCTGTGCGGCCAGCGCATCGGAGATGTAGTCGCCGTTCAGGTTCATACAAGCAATCACGTCATATTCAGCCGGACGCAGCAGGATCTGTTGCAGGAACGCATCTGCGATAACGTCCTTCACCACGATCTCTTTACCGGTTTTCGGGTTCTTGATTTTCACCCATGGACCGCCGTCGATCAGTTCACCACCGAATTCTTCACGCGCTAACTGGTAACCCCAGTCTTTGAACGCGCCTTCGGTGAACTTCATAATGTTACCTTTGTGTACCAGGGTAACAGAATCACGATCGTTAGCGATGGCGTATTCGATCGCTGCACGAACCAGACGTTTAGTCCCTTCTTCAGAACACGGTTTAATACCGATACCGCAATGTTCCGGGAAGCGGATTTTCTTCACGCCCATCTCTTCGCGCAGGAATTTAATCACTTTCTCGGCATCGGCAGAGTCCGCTTTCCACTCGATACCCGCGTAGATATCTTCGGAGTTTTCACGGAAGATGACCATGTCGGTCAGTTCAGGGTGTTTAACCGGGCTAGGCGTACCCTGGTAATAACGCACCGGGCGCAGGCAGACATACAGGTCAAGTTCCTGACGCAGGGCAACGTTCAGAGAGCGAATACCGCCGCCAACTGGTGTGGTCAGAGGGCCTTTGATGGCAACACGATATTCACGAATCAGATCAAGGGTTTCAGCAGGCAGCCAGACGTCCTGGCCATAAACCTGAGTGGATTTCTCGCCGGTGTAGATTTCCATCCAGGAGATTTTACGCTCGCCTTTATAGGCTTTCTCGACAGCAGCATCGACAACTTTGATCATCGGTGGGGTTACATCAACGCCGATACCGTCGCCTTCAATGAACGGGATAATCGGATTTTCAGGAACGTTGAGTTTGCCGTTTTGCAGGGTGATCTTCTTACCTTCCGCCGGAACAACTACTTTGCTTTCCATTCACCTCTCCTTCGAGCGCTTCTGGTTCTGCTCGTCTGTCATCACGCTGCATGTGCGTTTGCGTCCTGCTACACGGATGCGTTAGAGCAACTTTTTGTTAATGATTTGTAATGAGCGTGTCAATACTACCCTATTGTTCGCCGCCATGAAAGACACTCGTTCTTAGGCTATAATGCGGCAATTGATATAATCTGAAAATACCATGCAAAAAACTTCTTTTAGAAATCACCGGGTTGAGCGATTCAGCTCACGACAAGTCACTAAGCAGCGTAAAGAAAACCAGCCAAAACGCGTGGTTTTGTTCAATAAACCCTACGATGTTTTGCCACAATTTACTGACGAGGCAGGCAGAAGCACGTTAAAAGA
Source organism: Citrobacter europaeus (assembly GCA_020099315.1). Taxonomy (NCBI): domain Bacteria; kingdom Pseudomonadati; phylum Pseudomonadota; class Gammaproteobacteria; order Enterobacterales; family Enterobacteriaceae; genus Citrobacter; species Citrobacter europaeus. Next base: position 2,002,079 of record CP083650.1, on the reverse strand, counting down.
TTTTATTCCCGTACCAGGAATCTATGCCGCTGGCCGACTCGATCGAGACAGTGAAGGTCTTTTGGTGCTGACCAATGACGGCGCGCTGCAGGCGCGGTTAACGCAACCCGGCAAGCGCACGGGGAAGATTTATTACGTTCAGGTTGAGGGAGAACCTACGCCCGAAGCGCTGGAAGCCCTGCGCACTGGCGTTACGCTCAATGATGGCCCCACGCTGCCTGCTGGCATTGAGATGGTAGAAGAACCCACATGGCTATGGCCGAGAAACCCGCCTATTCGGGAGAGGAAAAATATCCCCACCCGTTGGCTGAAAGTGACTTTATATGAAGGCCGCAATCGCCAGGTACGTCGTATGACAGCACATGTTGGATTTCCTACGCTGCGCCTTATCCGCTATGCCATGGGAGATTACACGCTGGACAATCTCGCCAATGGCGAGTGGCGGGATGCAACTAACTGAATAAGGAACAGGTATGTTCAAACCACACGTTACGGTCGCCTGCATTGTGCATGCAGAAGACAAATTTTTAGTCGTTGAGGAAACAATCAATGGCAAAGCCCTGTGGAATCAACCTGCCGGGCACCTGGAAGCGGATGAAACTTTAGTGCAAGCCGCCGCTCGCGAGCTGTGGGAAGAGACAGGTATCAAAGCACAGCCACAACATTTCATTCGAATGCATCAATGGATTGCGCCAGACAAAACGCCCTTTTTACGTTTTCTGTTTTCTATCGAGCTTGCCAATATGTGCGCTACTGAACCTCATGACAGCGATATAGATTGCTGTCGCTGGGTCAGCGCGGAAGAGATTCTTTCAGCACCAAACCTGCGCTCGCCGCTGGTTGCCGAGAGCATTCTCTGTTATCAGAGCGGACAGCGCTATCCACTGGCGATGATTGGCGAATTTAACTGGCCGTTTACAGAGGGTGTCAAGTAAAGGGCTGCGTGCTAGAATATGCCGCCTTGAAGTTCAATGTCGTGAGTATTCCTATGTCTGAAAGCCCAAAAAAAGTGATCGTCGGCATGTCCGGCGGTGTCGATTCCTCCGTTTCTGCCTGGCTGTTGCAACAACAGGGTTATCAGGTAGAAGGCCTGTTCATGAAGAACTGGGAAGAGGACGATGGCGAGGAATATTGCACAGCGGCTGCCGATCTTGCGGATGCGCAGGCGGTCTGTGACAAACTCGGCATTGAACTGCATACCGTCAACTTTGCCGCAGAATACTGGGACAACGTCTTTGAACTGTTCCTTGAAGAGTACAAAGCGGGCCGTACGCCGAACCCGGATATTCTGTGCAATAAAGAAATCAAGTTTAAAGCCTTCCTCGAGTTTGCCGCCGAAGATTTAGGTGCCGATTACATCGCCACCGGTCACTACGTGCGCCGCGCCGACGTCGACGGCAAAAGCCGCCTGCTGCGTGGGCTGGATGGCAACAAGGACCAGAGCTATTTCCTCTACACGCTCGGCCATGAGCAAATCGCGCAAAGCCTGTTCCCGGTAGGTGAACTGGAAAAACCACAGGTGCGTAAAATTGCCGAAGACCTCGGTCTGATTACGGCCAAGAAAAAAGACTCCACCGGTATCTGCTTCATCGGCGAACGTAAGTTCCGCGAGTTTCTCGGCCGTTACCTGCCGGCTCAGCCAGGCAAAATTATCACCGTTGATGGCGAAGAAATTGGCCAGCATCAGGGGTTGATGTACCACACTCTGGGTCAGCGTAAAGGGCTGGGCATTGGTGGGACGAAAGAAGGTACGGAAGATCCGTGGTATGTGGTGGATAAAGACGTTGAGAACAACATTCTGGTGGTTGCTCAGGGTCATGAACACCCGCGCCTGATGTCCGTCGGCCTGGTGGCACAACAGCTGCATTGGGTTGATCGCGAACCGTTCACCGGCACAATGCGCTGCACGGTGAAAACCCGCTATCGTCAGACCGATATTCCGTGCACCGTTAAAGCGCTGGATGCTGAGCGTATTGAAGTCATTTTCGACGAGCCAGTCGCGGCGGTAACGCCGGGTCAGTCGGCTGTCTTTTACAATGGTGAAGTGTGCCTCGGCGGCGGCATTATCGAACAACGATTGCCTCTGCCGGTATAATTACTTACACATCTGATACAAGGAAGCAGTGAACGTGGCAAAGAATTATTATGACATCACCCTCGCCCTGGCAGGTATTTGCCAGTCGGCACGCCTGGTACAAGAACTGGCGCACCAGGGGCATTGTGATGCCGATGCATTACACGTTTCACTGAACAGTGTCATCGACATGAATCCCAGCTCTACGCTGGGCGTGTTTGGCGGTAGCGAGGCCAACCTGCGTTTAGGTCTGGAAACGATGCTCGGCGTGCTCAATGCCAGTAGTCGTCAGGGGCTGAACGCGGAACTCACCCGCTACACGTTAAGCCTGATGGTGCTGGAGCGTAAGCTGTCAGCCGCTAAAGGCGCTATGGACACGCTGGGAGACCGTATCAACGGTTTGCAGCGCCAGCTGGACCATTTTGACTTGCAGTCTGAAACGTTGATGAGTGCGATGGCAGGCATTTATGTTGACGTCATCAGCCCACTCGGCCCGCGTATTCAGGTTACGGGCTCCCCGGCCATCCTTCAGAGCCCACAGGTTCAGGCTAAAGTACGCGCTTCGCTGCTGGCTGGTATCCGTGCTGCCGTGCTCTGGCATCAGGTTGGTGGAGGCCGTCTGCAACTCATGTTTTCTCGTAATCGCCTGACGACTCAGGCAAAACAAATTCTTGCTCATTTAACCCCGGAGTTGTGATCTATGGAATTATCCTCACTGACCGCCGTTTCCCCTGTCGATGGACGCTACGGCGATAAAGTCAGCGCGCTGCGCGGGATTTTCAGCGAATACGGTTTGCTGAAATTCCGTGTACAGGTTGAAGTACGCTGGCTGCAAAAACTGGCCGCGCACGCAGCGATCAAGGAAGTTCCTGCTTTTGCTGCCGACGCAATCGGTTTCCTTGATGCGATCGTCGCTAACTTCAATGAAGAAGATGCAGCGCGCATCAAAACCATTGAGCGTACGACTAACCATGACGTGAAGGCAGTTGAGTATTTCCTGAAAGAGAAAGTGGCGGATATCCCGGAACTGCACGCCGTTTCCGAGTTCATCCACTTCGCGTGTACCTCAGAAGACATCAACAACCTGTCTCACGCGCTGATGCTGAAAACTGCCCGTGACGAAGTGGTTCTGCCGTACTGGCGTAAGCTTATCGACGCGGTGAAAGATCTGTCCGTACAATATCGCGATATTCCCCTGCTCTCCCGTACCCATGGTCAGCCAGCCACCCCGTCAACGCTGGGCAAAGAAATGGCTAACGTGGCTTACCGTATGGAGCGCCAGTATCGCCAGCTCAACCAGGTTGAAATTCTTGGTAAAATCAACGGTGCCGTGGGTAACTATAACGCCCACATTGCCGCTTACCCGGAAGTAGACTGGCATCAGTTCAGCGAGGAGTTTGTCACCTCGCTGGGTATCCAGTGGAACCCATACACGACTCAGATCGAGCCGCACGACTACATTGCCGAGCTGTTTGATTGCATCGCCCGTTTCAACACTATCCTGATCGACTTCGACCGCGATGTCTGGGGTTACGTGGCGCTGAACCATTTCAAACAGAAAACCATCGCGGGTGAAATTGGTTCCTCCACTATGCCGCACAAGGTGAACCCAATCGATTTCGAAAACTCCGAAGGAAATCTGGGGCTGTCTAACGCGGTACTGCAGCATCTGGCGAGCAAACTGCCGGTTTCCCGCTGGCAGCGTGACCTGACGGACTCTACCGTTTTGCGCAACCTGGGCGTCGGTATTGGCTATGCGCTGATCGCCTATCAGTCCACGCTGAAGGGTGTGAGCAAACTGGAAGTGAACCGCGATCATCTGCTGGATGAACTGGACCATAACTGGGAAGTTCTGGCTGAGCCAATCCAGACCGTGATGCGTCGCTATGGTATTGAAAAACCATACGAGAAACTGAAAGAACTGACCCGCGGCAAACGCGTTGACGCCGAAGGTATGAAGCAGTTTATCGACGGTCTGGCTTTGCCGGAAGACGAGAAAACGCGCCTGAAAGCAATGACGCCAGCCAATTACATTGGTCGCGCCGTCACAATGGTTGATGAACTTAAGTAATCTGTAATACGCCGGAGGGCAATTGCGCCTGTTCCGGCCATCAGTTTATGTCGTATGCAAGCCGGAAAAGCGTCAGCGCCTCCGGCTTTTTATCGCCCGGAACATTATCCCTTCCCGCGGTTTATTAAATGTTTATCCCCACAGCCACATAATCAGCGTTAGACTATAAAATTGATTTTGTAAATTCAGCAAACACAGTTAATTACCATAAAATCAACCAGTTAATAAAAAACCGTCTTGGACAATTGCGGGCAATATGAGTCATTTTATCGCCCCAAATCATGCCCCAAACTGATTTTTGCCCCCAAATTTGCCCCCAAAAAAGTAAAAATGGGTTGTGGTCTATCGGCCATTTAGCAACCTCGAGAAGCTAAAAGCTATAATGGAATATTAGTGGTGTGGAGGTTCAAATCCTATCGTTCTACTCAATATCCTATACTTTCAGTCTGACAGTTGGCTGGAGGTTTCTATGTGTGGACGCTTTTCACAGTCAATGACACGCGAGGACTATCTCGCCCTGCTCGCTGAAGAAGCTGAACGTGATATCCCATATGACCCGGAACCGATCGGACGATTCAACGTGGCGCCAGGCACCAAAGTTCTGCTGCTGAGCGAACGTGACGAGAAACTTCATCTTGATCCAGTTATCTGGGGATACGCCCCCGGGTGGTGGGATAAATCACCGCTAATTAATGCACGCTCTGAAACTGCGGCTGCCAGCAGAATGTTTAAACCACTCTGGCAACATGGTCGCGCAATTTGCTTTGCTGATGGCTGGTACGAATGGAAAAAGGAAGGTGACAAAAAGCAGCCCTACTTCATTCATCGATCCGATGGCCAGCCGATATTCATGGCGGCGATCGGCAGCACACCATTTGAACGTGGAAATGAAGCTGAAGGATTCCTGATAGTGACGACTGCTGCCGACAAAGGACTGGTAGATATTCACGACAGGCGGCCACTGGTACTGTCACCAGAAGCCGCTCGCAAATGGATGAGGCAGGAGATTGGAGGGAAAGAAGCTGCGGAAATTGCGACCGACGGTTCCATGCCGGCTGATAAATTTATATGGCACGCCGTGACACGTGCCGTTGGGAATGTGAAAAATCAAGGCTCACAGTTAATTCAGCCAATATGACGCAGCAGTAGTTAGATGGTTCAAATATATCCATCTGATGAACATTAACAACCTAAGAAGCCCCTATAAAAAGACTCACTTTTGACATTCATCTAACCCATTGATTATCAGTACTTGTTTTTTGATTTTGATAACCGTTTAAGAGAGGAAAACAGCTGCCAGTATCTATTAGGCACTTCACATAAAAGAGTCAACCAAGCCAGATTCCTGACATTAGAATCTGCACAAGCTTAACCCTATCGTTAGAATTATAAGTTTTCCCAAACGCAAACATATGGGCGTTTTGTTCGTTTCTCTCAAGCCCTCTTACTTTCAAAAAATCACGAAACTCTTCTCTAATAGAGTTACGTTCAACTGATTCCCTAGCAATTTTTGCATAGCCAGCCGCAGTTTTAGGCCTCATACAGACTCCTTTTTTGTGGTGTGCAAAGTATACTTCAGCCATCAATCAGGATTTTGTACCGTACATGCTTTTCCCCGTCATGGGGTGGCGAGGGTCGGAGGTTCGAATTCTCTCATGCCGACGGACTAACGCTATAGATCAGGGGGTTAGCCATGATGGTTGACCCCTTTTCTACCAAAGTAATTTGTGAAGTCACAATGTTCGCTCCCATGCTTACCCGCTTTGGTTATTCCTCATATTGTCAATTCGCATTATGTGATATTAGCTACAAATATTTCTTAATCCCTGACGCCACCATGACGCGCAAAGCTAAAGTCTAGAACGGCGATAAATCGCCTATGCTATCCATGCTGCGCTACGTGCCTAAAGGTCAAGAACGTACACCATAGAAGAGGCAAACATGGTTTGCTTCTCCAGCACTCTCTTTTTTTCAGAGGCTACACATTCCCGGCAATACTCCGTAAAGAAAAAACTCTTTGTTTCTCTGCAATTTCCGCACCGTTGATTGTGCCTTTCCCTTTTCAGGAATTAGCGTACCTGCGGCCCTGCATTTCGTGGGTTAGCACGTACCGGTTGATGTGTTTCTGATTAAACCAACACCCGTCAAAATCTCGTTACTAACTGGTTTAACCGGTGTGGTTGTTTGGGCTGAGTAGGAACCATCATAAGATCCCTTAACCCCGTGTAACTCATAGGACGTGAGCATTTTTATAGACATAAATAATCCCTTCTATGGTAATGGTCAATAAAAGGGATATACAGGAAATGGTTATTTCTATTTATAGGACACTTGTTGCTTTTAACGAAACATGTTCCGGAAACTATCAACCATGTTCATACACTGACGAATCAGATCGTTAGTGTTATTAACTTGCGTGTGAAGTGGTAAATCATCCTTAGATAAGTGCTGAATATAAGCCGCACTGATAGAAGGGCTGAAAGCCTCCATAGATTCAAGGATCACCCGGTGTGATTTGTTGGCCTGAATGATAGCCTCTACTATGTCATTTTCTACCAGATCAAAAAGGCTGGAAGCAGTAGAGATTAACTTATCCTCTACCAGAGTGCCTACAGCGTCGATCAGGCCGCAAGCCTTACCAATGCTGTATTTCATATCTGAGAAGTTGATAGCGTGAGCTGCTTTCATTTCTTCTAAGTTGAGAGTGAATTTCAGAATGTTAAAATCTTCTTTCAAGCGATCATATTCACTGTTATTAAATAGACCCATTTCTGTTAGTTCCTGTATTTAAAAGAATAAAAACTAATTATGCCATACGCGACTGCAGACCGAATAGTGTCCTGATAGAAGGTCTAGCAACTAAAAAGGGCTACTCATTGAAATAAAAGGATTATCTTTTTCATGAATTATTTTAATTTGTAAAAATTTTTTGTTGAGAGGACCGATCAGAATTAGCGTAGTGAATGTTTTTTTCCTGAGAGGCCGGAAGGTGTAGATTCCCTACGGTTACTACTGAGTAATCTCATAGCCTCCACGTTTCTTACCTGCCCCAATCATGACTTAATTCATGTAAGGTGTAGTTAGCTTTTCTACAGTGTAGGTTGAAGCCCCGCTAAATATTCGTTACCAGCTTGCTCACATTCAACATAAGTATCACGGGTTATTGTCTTTTGGGGAAGCCTTTCACGCGCAATTGCGCATTGACTCTACCGGATAGTAATTGACGGATTTTAGCCAATAGCAGCACACCTGAAAAATTATAACCAATTGAAATATATATATTAATCTTCATAGAATGCGGAGTCGGAGGTTCAAACCCTCTCGTGCCAACCAAAAATCCTCTAGGAACCAGCCTGTTAAGGCCGGTTTTTTTGCCTGTTTTCTGTACGGGGAAGTAATGAGGAATTACGGGGGAATAACTCCGTCAAATGTTACCCCCGGATCGCTAGCACACAATGATTAAGTATCTTTTTCACTTTTGGAAATCATCAATTCACAAAATCATCATTCCGATTTACCTTACAAACTCCTTTTAAATCTTTAACGGTGCGCACCACTTTTTCTTACTGCCCTATACTTTCAGTCTGACAGTTGGCTGGAGGTTTCTATGTGTGGACGCTTTTGACAGTCAATGAGGCATGAAGATTATCTTGTTCTGTTCGCTGATAAATCAAAACGCTACATTCAATACGGTCCAGAATCCATCGGAAGATTCAACGTAGCGACCGGAACAAAAGTCTGCTTCTGAGCGAACGTGATGAGCAGTTGCATCTTGATCCAGTTATCTGGGGATACCCCCCCGGTTGGTGGGATAAATCGCCGCTCATTAACGCACGGTCTGAAACTGCGGCCACCAGCAGAATGTTTAAACCACTCTGGCAGCATGGCCGCGCAATTTGCTTTGCTGATGGATGGTTTGAGTGGAAAAAGGTGGGCGACAAGAAACAACCCTACTTTATTTACCGGGCAGATGGTCAGCCGATTTTTATGGCGGCGATCTGCAGCACACCATTCGAACGTGGAGATGAAGCAGAAGGTTTCCTGATAGTGACAACTGCGGCCGACAAAGGACTGGTAGATATTCACGCCAGGCGGCCACTGGTACTGGCACCAGAAGCCGCTCGCGAATGGATGAGGCAGGACACTGGAGGGAAAGAAGCTGCGGAATTGCGGCCGACGGTTCCGTGTCGGCTGATAAATTTATATGGCATGCCTTAACGCGTGCCGTCGGGAATGTGAAAAATCAGGGCAAAGTACTGCAGATTGATTTTAAAAATAGTACTAAAGCTATTTAGGTGCTTTTTTTATTGATTTTATTGCCTCTGTTATAGAGGTTACAGCCTCTTTACTAAATGTATCTTCTTTACTTTCTATGACCGAGACATCAGGCCACATTATATCCTTACTTAAGGCAGCAATAGTAAATTCGTGTTTTTCATTACCACCACCATCCTTATTATTTTCCAAATGGTATATTAAAAGATATCTATCAAAAATAGACTTAACCTTAAGCAAATATACTGAATTATCAGTAAAGTTTTTATATTGCTTCAAAAACCACGCACTTAGAAACTCAATAAAAAGAAATAAAAAAGAGCATGATGCAATCCCCCATAAGTACTCTTTCTTATAGCCATTATGAAAAAAAATAAACTGCCAAATTATTATTGACACTAAATAGTATGCAATTCCAAATTTTGTATAAGCGACCCCTCTCTGTAATAAAATTGAAGCTTTTTCATCTGCTGCATCAGCCTTTGCCTGCAAGACTGCTAATAATCTTAAAGAGTGCCCTGCATAATCAACCCCTTTCCCTTTAAGCGAATCCATATCAACCTCATCACTTTTTGGTTGATTTATCTCAGAAAAACGCAAAGAAATCTTCTCGTCAATATACTTCTCTACACTGCTAACCGAGCTATATTTGTAATCCACACCAACAAAGCTATTTTCTGTTTTATTTGCGCCATTATAAATCGGCGAATAATAAGCATACGCGCCAGCCAAAAGAGCCACACCAATAAAACTAGGCCAGATATTGGAGAAAAAAGGAATAACCATAGAACCTAATGGAAATATAATAAACAACACCCCAATAATACTCACAATAGAAGCAATAGATTTGTTGCGCTTTTTCTCCTCTATTTCATTAGCAATGTTACGCACTTCTTCTGGCAATCCTCTTGGATCATCATTAGCCTTGTTTGCTGCTGTATTTTTGGTTCCTTTAGAAGACTGTTTCGTCTCGACGTTGCTCATGCTTAAATAATCCATTAATTAGAAGGTATGCCTCGTTCATGACAATCTATATACAATTTATCGAACTGTCAAAATATCAGTATCCCGTGTTGTATAACGTGGAGAAAGCATTTCACGTTTCATCAACCGATTCGGCTCAAGACCCTGCCCTGAAAAAATATCGCCCCCTTGCCTTCCTTTGCATTCAGGCGATCCAGAAATTCCATCAACTTCTCACTACCCCGGCGAGACGCATTATCATCGAACAGATTCAACTGTGCGATGCCTTGACTGAAGAAGTCCCCTAGCATTACCCCAGTTTTCTGATATCTGTGCCCGTCTCTCTATATTGCATTCAGTTTGAAGATGCTGATATGTGGCTGATTCATGACTGAAGCACTAGTGCCCACGTATGTGGGCTTTGAGGAAAAAGAGTAACTCCGCTACCAAGTCTTTTAATCAGGTTGGATACTCTGTAGATGGTTTGTATTAAGAGGTTATCGATTACACGCATCATTAAACGTTTAGAAAGATGAACCAGCTCATTGCTTACTTTCACGCCAACCAACTGGATATTCAGCAATTGCATTAATATCTGTAAGTAACGCTACCTCCGATTTCATCTGCCTCTGCCGTTCGTGAATTCTGAAGCCATGCATCACCATTGACTGCATCATCGCCGCCTCAAGCTGTTGCAGGAACGCAAAATTCACCGGAACATCGTGGTTATCCGCATCCGTCCAGAAGAACCCTTCCGGTAACTGTCCTGAGCTGCCAGCCATAACCACGGGCGCAAGGCGCTCCTGCGACGCTTTGCCTCCATCCCACCGGCGATTGTCCAGTTCAAAAATAATGTTGGCGCTTTCCTGAACGTCACGCCAGTTGCTGATTTCAGTCAGTTTCTGATTTCGTAAATCCTCCACCATCCTGTCAGTCACAATAAAAGGGGCGACAGGTCCATACTTTCCTGATTCAAGCTCGCTGTAGATACGGCGTCCATGCTCCTCAAAATCATTCGGGCATGCAGTGAACGGCAGAAACTCATCAAACTCTGCAAATTTAACCCTGCAGTTAATCGCTGTATGTTCTTTATTCGCCCACTCAGGAGCCTGAATGCCCTCAATGTTCATACAATCTCCTTTTATGAAATTCTCTGAAAAAGACCTACATAATGCGAAGTAGTACCGTTTGGCCACTGGTTTGAGATAATGCCGCAAGCTCGCCACGTCCCCGGAAGAGGGTAAGGCCCATATTGAACACCCGACCTGTAGGCATCAATAGTGTATGTACTATAACGATCCGGTGGAAAAATAATGCCGCAAGCCTTGAGACTCCCCCCTGCAACGGTTGCGCCTGGGGCAAGAGGTGCTCCAACACTCATATATGCCAGCGCAAACGAACCTACAGCATGAAGAGCACCCGCTGGTGCGCCTGCTGGTCCCTGCGGCCCTTGCGGTCCCGTAGCGCCTGTTGCTCCCTTTGCACCTACTGGTCCTTGTGGTCCAGTAGCTCCTGTTGCACCCTTAGCGCCTACAGGTCCTTGTGGTCCCTGTGGTCCTGTTAACCCGGTATCCCCTTTATCTCCCTTATCCCCTTTTACACCTGCCGGTCCCTGCGGACCTGCAGGGCCAGTTGGTCCTGTTGCCCCCGTTAATCCGGTATCACCCTTTTCACCTTTTGCACCTGCTGGCCCCTGCGGACCTACAGGGCCTATTGGTCCTGTAGACCCCGTTAGCCCGGTGTCTCCCTTGTCACCCTTTTCGCCTTTTGCACCTGCCTGTCCTTGCGGACCAGCAGGGCCAATTGGTCCTGTTGCCCCCGTTAACCCGATGTCTCCCTTGTCACCCTTTTCACCTTTTGCACCTGCTGGCCCCTGCGGACCTGGCGGACCACTGAGGTCTTCACTTTCCTGTATCTCTTTAATGGTATCAGCGGCGGCTTTTGAGGCTGCACTTCTGGCCTGTTCAGCAAGGAGCTGTGCTTCATTCCTTGCCTGTCCACTTTCTTTCTCACTGGCAGCAGCAGCCTGTGCACTGTTCCGGGCATTCAGGGTGTCTTCCTGAGCTTCATCGCGCAGCGTCAGGGCCTCATCTCTGGCCTGCTCTGCGCGAGTGGCACTCTCAGTGGCTGCATTTTGTTGATTCTCAGCAGTTTTCGCAGCCTGCAATGCTGATGCTTCACTTAAGGAAGCCGATTGTGCACTGCCTGCTGCCTCAGTCTCTGATTTAGCAGCCTTTTCATAGAACTCCCTGGCATGCTGTTCACTTAGCGCTGCAGCTGCAGCGCTGTTATCCCCCTGTTCTGCAGCCTGTATAGCCGTGAGGACGTTTTCACGCACTGAGGTTTCAGATGCGGCTGCATTACCGGCATGCTCACCTGCTGTTTGTGCTGACGCAGATGCACTTCCGGCACTCCCTGCTGCAGACTGTGCCAAAGCGCCTGCCTCCTGCTGCGCTTTCTGTGCCGCATCAGCGGCGATCTTTGCCTTTCCGGCCTTTTCCGTCGCTGTCTGTGCCGACTTTGCCGCACTGTCAGCATCTGCACTGCTGGCCAGAACGTTCTGCGCGGTCTGTCGGGCATTATCTGCAGCAGACCGGGCAGAATCATCAGCAGCACCCGCAGAGAGTGCCGCCTGGCGCTGTGACTCTGCCGCAGCCGTTGCAGACAACGCTGCCGCGTCTTTACTCTGCTCCGCTGACTGTGCGGCCAGTTCGGCTCGTTCCCGATCCTTCTCTGTTGTACCGCTCAAATCCACTACGCGGTTTACCATTTCCTCAAAACGTTTCATCACCTCCGGACGCAGGTCCGCGTCCTTTGGCGCATCGAGAAACGCATTCAGGGTATCCGGCGTATCGGTCGGGGCCACGTAAATATCGCCAGCCACTGAGAGAGGAAAACCTTCCCGCTGCAATGACACACTGTAATAACCCGGTTCAGCCTCAATGCTGTAATGGCCGTTCGCGTCCGTAACAGAGGATGACATAACCTCCACAACAACGGTCGCGCTGGTTTTCTTCGCATTCAGTTGGATGATGCAGTCCTGTACCGGTTTCCCCGCTCCGTCTTTTAATACGCCAGAGATAAGTACTGCCATAGTTCCTCCATAAAAAAAACGCCCGAATGAGCGCTCGTTTTGGGATTCAGTCATCAGTAAATGCTGATGCCTGTGCTGTTCTTCTTCACCACCATGACCAGCAGGTTACTGATAAAAGCCGGGCTATCACCACCACCACCATTACCCTTAGATGAAACCGTAAAACTCAGGGTCACATTTCCAGATCCTGCTGGCATATCAATGACTGTACTGAATGATTTCGTTGGAATTGCGGGATATGCGTTGTATATCTCTCTGCCGTTGTGCTTCACAACAAGCCCACAATCTGTCCACCGGTCATTACTTGTGGCTGATTGCCCACTTGCTCCTGCAAAAGTGATGGGGGGAATAATTATCTGCCGATCAAAATCGTGATCATCCTGTATCTGGACCGTGAGGGTTCCATTCGGGTAACGCGGGGTACCGGGGAAAGCCCCTCCAACTGCTTTAACGATATCGCCAACAATCTTCTCTGCCCGCATCGTCCCCTTGATGGTGCAGTTTTCCTCAATGGTCACATTGTTGAGAGCACCAGAGTTTGCACTGATATGGCCGCTGATATCCGCATTACGGGCGGTCAGCCTGCCGGCAGGCGTCAGCATAAAGGTCGGCGGGTTCCCGCCGCTGGTGATAGTGGGAGCCGTCAGATACTTGAGGAACACCTCGTTCATAAATATCTGATTCCCCTGAGCCACAAACATCGGGGTCTCATTACCGTTTGCCGGGTCGATAAACGCGATACGGTTTGCTGCCACCAGGAACTGGCTTACCTTCCCTTCTTCCGTGTCTTCCATGCTCAGGCCCAGACCAGCCACATAGTGCTTCCCGTCTTTGGTCTGCTCTATCTTCACGCCCCACATGGCATTCCATTTGTCGTTCGCGTCCTGCCATTCTTTCGAAAACTCATCCAGCCGGCTGGCGTTGTCTTCCGTCAGCTCCACCTTCTCCAGCAGCTCTTTCCCAAGATGGCTTTCGGTGATTTCCCCTTTGAAGAAATCCAGGTAACCCGCCGCATCGTTGCTGGCCTGCCCTTTAGCCTCCACGAACGCCGATTTCCCGACCTGGTTCACGGCCCGGATATAGAAGTAATAATCCTTGCCGGGTTTGATATTCGCGTTTGCTGCAATCCAGTACAGCGCGGTGCCGAGATAACGCGCATCGGTTTCCACCTGGCGGATATCGGCAATCTGCGTATCCGTAAACCAGAATTCATACTGCACTGTGGGGTCATATACCGCCTGGCGCGGGGTGGCGGTTATCTGGAAATAGCCGGGAGTCAGTTCAACATAAGACGGTACTGCGGGTGCGGCGATGCTGAAATCCGTGCTGGCGGGGTCGCCCTGCTGGCCCTGGCTGTTCACTGCCCGGACCGTCAGGGTGTAACGTCCCGGCGTCAGGTTACGGAAAGTGTGCTCCGTTTTTGTCAGGGTCAGGCTGCTGGCCAGCCGGTCGCTGTTATCTTCCGCTTTCACCGTCAGGCGCAGGGAGAAGTTAACCCCCTTAACCACACGCGGGGTATCCCATCGCGCCCGCGCCTGATACTGCCCCTCCTCTGCCAGAATCTCTGTGGTCAGGTGCTGTACGGCAGGCGGCGTATTCGTTATACCGGTGTCCGGAAACGGATCAAACGTCGCCCCGTTGTCCACAATGGATCCTTTCTCCGGAACATGCTGTACGGCGGTAATGGCATACGTGCCGTCATCGTTTTCCCGTATGGCCACACAGCGAAACAGGCGCTGGCGCAGGTCCGGCAGTTTCAGCCCCCACACGCTGTACGCCGCCACGCCATCGGGTAACTGGCTGACGGTCACGCGGTCCGGAGCCGGATGTGCGGTAACTGCTACGGTAACAGGCTGGCCATCGCTGCCCACTAGGTTCAGCACAACATTGCCGCCTGCCGGTATCTCCACCTCACGGTCCAGCGTGAGCGTGCGCGTAAGGCTGTCGACCGACAGGACGCGTCCGCCCACGGTCACACCGGCATAATCACTGTCGCAGACCTCAATGATATCGCCGGGAACGTGGCGTAATCCCTCAGCCCCTACGGAAAAATCCACCGTCTGTGTTTCCAGCAATTCGGTGGTGATGGCCCACAGTCCGGCGCGGTGCGCCTGCCCACGGCTGGTACAGGCGAACGCATCCATCTTCAGAACGTTGCGACCGTAGCGCCGGATGGCAGCATCGTTTTCCACCAGCTCGGTGGACGTTTCCCAGCCGTTATTCGGGTCGGTGTAACGGACCTCGGCGGCATTATGGCGCTCTTTCAGTGCGCTGAAGCTGTGGATGAACGGCGCACCGTCAGCGGGCATGACCACATTACTTTGTGTATAAGTCCAGACTTTATCGGCGGGCCGGTCCTGTACAAACGTCAGGGCGCTGCCGTTCCAGACCGGCATGCAGCGCATCAGGGAACAAAAGTCCCCCAGCACGTCCCACGCTTTACGCTGCTCCGTCAGATACGCATTGCAGGTGATACGCGGCTCAGTCCTGCCAAAACCGTCAGGGACAGGCTGATCGCAGTACTGTGCAATGGCATACAGCGCCCACTTGTCCACATCGGCAACACCAATGCGGCTTCCCATGCCATAGCGCGGGTGAGTCAGCATATCCAGCACACACCAGGCCGGATTATCTGTCCAGGCGGGTTTAAACGTCCCGTCCCAGAGTCCCGTATAAGTCCGCGTTAACGGGTCGTAATTTGACGGCACCGGCACAATACGCCCGCGCAGGAGATAGTTTCGCGTGACCTGCTGGCTGCCAAACTGCTCCGCGTCCACTTTTACGCCGATAACAGCGGTATTCGGGTAACGTTGTTTCACATCGATAATTTCGGTATAGCCCGACCACACCGTTTTGTTCTGCAGCAGGTCTGTCGTACTGTCATCAGTGAGGCGTAGCATGCGGACTTCAAACGGTCGGGGCGGTAAATCATCAATCACCACAGATGCCAGAAACTGCGTGGTCGTTTTACCTGTAATGGTGATATTCCGTTCCACCTGCCACTTACCTTCCCGGCGAAACTGGATCTGCATCTGTACGCTGGTCGGGTTGCGATCGCCTTTGGTACTGGTACTGACCAGCGACTGCACACCAAAGGTAAAGCGCAGACGGTCCAGCGTTTTAGTGGTAATCGTGCGGGTTACCGGCTCTGACTTCTTCACCTCCACACCCAGCAGGGTTTCCGCCCCGGAGTCTTCGAATCCCTCCATCGCGGTTTGCTCATCCTCCCCCACGCGGTAAACCACGGTGACACCATGAACCATCGCGTTACCGTCGCTGTCGAGGACCGGCGTTTTGTTAATTCTGACACTCTTCAGCCCGTCCACAGGACCTTCAATCGGCCCCTCGCAGATGGCATCAACTACCGTCAGCATCTGACTGGATTTCAGGTCGTCAGGAGCCTCATGCGGTGTTTTACTGCTGCCACCACCCTTACCCATAATCTGTTCCCTCTGAAACGACAGAACCGCCCGGAGGCGGTTCTGTGTAAATACAAATATGCTGCAGTAAGTCAGCGACCGATGATCACCACCTGCCCCCCGCCACCTTCATCCCGTGTGCTGATTTCCTGGGAGATCGCGCGGGATCCGACCAGCATTTCACCGTATAACACCGGCAGGGCATTACCCTGCGCCATCATGTTGTCCAGCGACGAAAACCAGGTGTTCTGTTTGCCGTTATCGGTCTGCCGGGACGAGGGGATTTTTGCCTGCGGCGTCAGCATCTGCGCCACACCACCCAGCATCATGGCCGCCCCCATAGAAAACAGAACCGAGGATGCCGAAATAGCACCGGCAGATAACGCTGCTCCCCAGGCGGCCAGTGAAGCCCCTGCTGTAAAAAAGGACGCGGCTATTGCTACTGCTCCCAGCACCACCTGGAACAGACCACCGGATTTAGCCCCAGCCATGCGTGGGACAATATGAATAATGGCACCGTCCGGCAGCGGCTCGTGCAGACGGGCTGACAGGCTGGTTTCATTCACATCCAGGCCCGCAATGCGTATCTGATACCAGCCATCATTCATTTTCTGCCGGAAGCCCGGAACCTGCATGGCCAGCGCGTAAATGGCCTCGGCCCCCGTTTTTATACTGAGGCTGAAGCGGCGGCCAAATCGTTGTAAATCCCCGTGAAGGCAGACTCGTGCCATGCCCGGTGTCGCCATATCGAGTGTGTGCGGCGTTGCCATTTGTCGGTATACCTCTCGCGTTTACTGAGCTGGTCAGGAATATGGTGCAACAGTTCGCCGTCGCCGCAGTAAATCGCAGCATGGTTGGCAACCGATGAACCAAAACAACAAATCAGAATGTCTCCGGGCTGGGCCTCTGTGGCATTCACCCGGTAAAAACCGGTCGCCTCCAGATTATCCAGATACAGATTATCCCCCTGCTTCCACCAGTCCTCCTTCCGCGCAAAATCCGGCATCTCAATACCGGCCAGATGGTACGCATCGCGGAACAGGGTGTAACAGTCCGTCACGCCATGCTCAAATGCCCGCCCGGTGAGAAACGGCATGCAACGAAATTTGTATATCCGGTCATCGCAGACCAGCCACCACGGCAGGTCACTCTGAACCTGCAGGCGGCGATCAACATCGCTGAGAAACGGCAGTCCATCGGGATGGCTGTGGACCAGGGCCACCACATCGCCTGCCGCCTGCACCTGAAGGTAATCTGCCGGATCCATGCGGAAATACATTGTCGGTTCAGCGGAAAGATTCTGGCAGGGAAAATACAGCTCCCCGGCAGGTGTCTTCACCACATAGCCGCACGATTCAGCCGGCGCACACGCAGCGGCATGCGCCAGGATAGTTTTGTTCATGGGTGTATCCATCAGGAAAGACGGTTAATCGAAAGGAAGCAGCCGATGCGCGGCAGGTTATCACGCAGCTCGCAGCCGGTACGGCATTTGCTGCAGACATCTTTTGCCGGGTCTGCCGTGGGTTTGTCAAATTCATCCGCCACAGGCGGCCCGGCATACCCACACTCCTCAGAACGGTAGGTCCAGTTGCAGACATCAGCCAGCATGATCCGCGCCGGAAACACGCTGCCGTCCGTTTCGGTCGGTGTGGCCAGTACGAAGGTCGCCGTGGTGGCTTTCAGCTCTGACAGTTGTTCAATCACCCAGCGGCTGACTACTTCCTGTTCCGGATCGGCCTCCGGGTTGCCGCCTGTAAAGTTCACCGCATCGAGAAAACGGGCGTACACAACATGCCTTACCACCGTGGCCCCGACGAGGCTCTGCATATCTGCCGCAAGTCCCGTAACCATGCCAAACAGGTTCGACACCGCCAGCGTCGGGCGGGCGGTAGTCCCTTTCCCTACCAGGTCGAACCCGGTTCCCTGTATCGGGTAAACGTCATACTTCCGGCCCTGCCAGGTGACCGGCTCGCCCCTCTCATTCAGTTCATTTGAAAAATAGTAACGCTGGCCACCAAAGGCCGTCAGGTCGATTTCCCACAAATCAATGCGGGCCGACTGTTCGGTTTTCGTGGTTTCGTTGAGGGTGTTCTGAGGAATATCCTGCATAAGGATCCTTAAGCAATGACCTGCTCAAATTTACAGCTGAAATCGGAATACGTGACGTTGTCCGTAACAGACCACTCTCGGCAGACAACTTTAATCGTGCGGTTGTATTTTGGTGGTCGCCACAGAAAGGCTTTATATCCCCCGTGCTCCGCCAGAAACGCTTCAAGTGCGGTGCGGGAATTGTCCGACGTGATACGGAAAACAGGCTGGAAGTTAATTAACTGATGGTTGAGTCCGGTCGGGCGACGTTGCTCATAACCATCCCCAAATTTAATGGTTGTCACCGAAGGGGAAACAGACGACTGCATCCCCTCCCTGGGTGCCCAATGAAAGGTTTTCACTTATCCTCCCGCCAGCATGCCGCCATCGCGGCCCTGAGTTCTCAGGATACTCATGACACGCGTGTCGATCATTTTGACCAGCATCTGCGATGCCTGCGGCCCTATCTCCCCGTTTTGTCCGTCATTCTGAATGGCAATGTGATACACAGGTGAATAAGCAATCCCCCCATTCATACCACCACCAGAAGAACCAGGGTCACCCAGCGCCCTGACACCCAGCGTACCGTCAGTCGTTTTCGCCAGAGGCATAATGGCTTCCGGACCAGCCTCACCAAACACGCCAGCCCCCTTTGCAAAAGCAAACAGGGTCGGGCTGTCATAGATGCCGTTGCTGTAGGCACTTAATGAAGGTGAGTCATAAACACCGCCCTTCGCATTAAAACTAAAACTGCTGCCAAAACTGCTGATGGCCGTGCCGGTGCTCGCGGTGACTGCGCCGCCAAAAAGACTGCCGCCGATACCCATGATGGATTTCAGGATGGTGTTGGTAATCAGCGCCTGCGCTGCCATATCGACAAGGTTTTTAATCACCGACTGTGTCAGGGAGGCAAATAACCCAATCATCCCGTCCCGGAGTGTCTGTGTACCATTCAGCATGCCGGTCAGCATGTTGGAGGTTCGCTCCTGGGTGGTTTCCATCAGGCCAATGGCGAGGCTGTTCAGGTTTCCCTGCGACTTATAAAGCTCCACCGCCGTCTGGTACTGCGCATCAGCGGAATCTTTATCCGCCTTTTGCTTCAACAGTTCGTACTGCTCTTTGTTGATCGCATCGTTCTGGTAAAACGCCTGCAGCAGTGACTGATGCTCGGCCAGTTGATTGCGCAGTTCTGCCAGCGGATCAACCATCCCGGCGATATCAATCAGAGGGGCAGACATTGCCGCTGCCTGTGCCTGTAACAGTTCGCGGGCCGTACTTTGTGCCAGCGTGATTCTGGCCGTCTGGTATTCCTTTTCATCCAGAAGACGGGCATTCAGGAGCGACTTCAGCTCCTGGCTCGCTTCACGCTCTTTCGTAAGAGTTGCTCTGGCTGGCGCATACTGTTCTGCCAGTTCGAGGCGCTGTTTCTGATAGTTTTCAGCATTCAGCAGCAAAGTCTTCTGAATATCAGCCTCGCTGGCTCCGTCAGCGCGGGCGGCTTCAAGAAGTTTTCTGGCGCTTTCTTGCTCCTGCAGGTTGATACGTCCGAGACTGGAGGCATGCGCCGCTTCGATTTCACGCCGCAGTTGCTCATACTGGTTAACCTTCGACTTTTGCCCCTTTCCAGTATCCCCGCCTTCCCCGGTCCAGGGGGTATCAGGTTTATCGCTCCCTGTTTCATTCCCTGGTTTATCCGGCTTCGGTGTGGGATCGAGTTTCCCTGATTTAGCTTGTTCTATGGCCTCTTTGACAATTTTTTGCCGTTCTTTGAGGAGTTTTAACCCCTGTTCAACGGCATCCAGATCCCCTTTGTAGCGGGTTTTATCGTTCTGTACGCCTTTAAGTTGTCCGAACGGATCGAAGCCACTCAATCCATCAATACGGCTTTCCGCATCCTGAATTTCTTTAATCAGTTTATTTCGCTGAATAACCTGATTCTCAAACTGTTCATCAATGTCCAACTGCTTCACGTTGAGCTGGTTAAGCGACAGTTTTTTGAGTTCTTCATTCGTTTCAACAACAGCATTTTTCAGGTCAATCGCCGACTGGCGGGCGTTCTTCGCCTGATTATGGAAATAGAGCAGCGCCGAACCGGCCAGCATCGCTGCGCCCACAGGACCGCCCAACAGTGCCAGCGCCCCTCTGGCCATACCTACCGCTGCAGAGGCTGCGCGGGCTGAAACGGAAAGCTGTTTATTGGCTGCATTCAGCTGGCTCTTTGCCTGGGTGGAGAGCAGTGTCTGCTCGGTTTCCTGGCGAATTAAGCGGTTAAACTCGCTCTGGTAACTCACGTTAAGGCCAAATTGCCTGGCGCTTTTCTCCATTTCCCGATAACGCCCGAATTCTGCGTTATTCTGCGCCAGCGTGGCAGCGGTACTTTCCAGCGTTTTTCGCGCCATATCGGCCTGCGCCATCGCGCTGGCCCTGACTGCCTGCTGCTGCTCAACCCAGGCACCGATGTTCCCCCTGATACCTGCCGTCAGTTTTGTCGCCAGAACAGGAATCAGCGTATACAGCGCAACGTTAGCTACTGTATTGAAATTATCCGTCAGGCCATTAATGGCATCGGTAACGGTCTGAACACCACTGCGCAGCGGGCCGTTTCCGCTCTGTCCTACCTTAATAATCAGACCTTCAAAAGCCGAAGTCAGGCTGAGAAGATCGCCGTTCAGGTTATTTACCCTGATTTCGGCCTGCTCATGCGCGGTCTGCGTACCGGTCAGGGCGGCGGTCAGCGACTCCACCTTCTCGCGGTTCTGCACCAGGATGGATGCTGCGCTGAGGTTTTCCACCCCGAACAGCTTTACGGCCTGTTTTGTTGACAGGTTTTTTCCCGCCAGATTCTCCAGCGCCTGGCTCAGCCCGACAACAGAAGGCTTCAGGGTCTTATCCGTTCCTTTCTCCAGATTCAGGATCACGTTGCGCAGTGCGGTCCCGGCTTCGCCGCCTTTCACTTCGCGCTCCGCCATTACCTGTATGGCGGCATTGAGGGTTTCAAAACCCACGCCAGCCTGTGCCGCTGCCACCCCGCCATTTTTAATCGCGGCAGCAGTATCGGCTATCTCCGACGAGCCAAATTTCGCGCCAGCAGCCAGCACGTTGATATACCGGTCGGCTTCACTGGCTCCCGCCCCAAACTGGTTTAATGACAGGGCCAGCGTTCGGGTGGCATCCGGAAGCGTGGTCCCAGCGGCCTGGGCCAGCGTTAACGCGCTTTTGGTCGCCGCCGTCAGCCCCGCAGAGGTGCTCAGCAGTTCAGGCTTTGCCGAAGCCATCAGCTTAATCGCCTCAGCGGCCTGTGATGCGCTGTATTCCGTTGTGCGGCCCATTTCCTGCGCCGCCTGATCGTACAGTTTCATCTGCGCACTGGTGGCACCGGTGATAGCCTGCAAATCCGACAACGACTGGCTGTACTGCCGCGTGGTGCTGATAATGGTACCCAGCGATAAACCCGCCCCGGCAAAACCTGCCAGCCTGCCTGCCAGCCCCGATACCGAAGCAGAAACACGCTTATAGGCATCCTCCGTCTTTTTCGCATCGGCCTGGGCATTGCGGTTAAACTGGCGTGACTGACTCTCAGCGCTGCCGTAGGCGCTCATCAGCTGCGATTTAAAGTTCGCTGCATTCAGATGCAGCCCAACGGCAAGAGAGGCAACGTCACCCATTACATTAATACCTTCATGACTGCCGCACACTGCGCATCCAGACTCTGGTTCGCTGCTGCGGGTGATTTAACAGGGGGCGGGTTATTGTCAGAACCTTCTGGCGAAGGCTTTTTGAAAATGCCCTGTTTGAGGAAGAAAGCACGCCAGTGAAAAAGCGTGTCAGCCGGAAGTGCCGCAATTTTTGACGGGTCAGGCTCGCCCCAGCGGTCGGCCAGCCAGAAAATCAGCTCCAGCCAGGGCGAGTCACTCAGTTTTTTTCGGCGGTTTCCAGCTTACCGATGCCGTGCTTTTTCACTTTGTCGATGGCATCCAGAAGCGCAACGTTATCGTGTGCCGCCAGCAGCTCCTTCGCCGTGGGTTTGTCTTTGGCTTTAATCGGGGAGCCGTCAGGCTGAACCAGACTGTCGATAACAATCTGTACGCTCAGCTCTGACGCCATGCGGGCGTTGCCAGAGGTCTGTGCCTCGATGAGCGCATCTTCATGATCAATAAGCTCAGCCGCCGTCAGCCGGCGAAGGTAAACCTTTGTACCGAAGATTTCGGTTTTAATTGGAGAGGGTTTTGCGCTGAGCAGGGCCTTTTTCAGTTCGGAGAGGCTAAATTCAGACATGATGTATCCTGTTTTTCAGACGAAAAAAAACCGCACGGAGGCGGTGTGTAACGGGGAAAAGGATTACGCGCCGGCATCTGGCGCCGGGGCGGCAATTCCCCATTTAATGTTATTTTGCTTACCCTGCACCGTAATCTGGATAACTTCACTGGCAGGCGCTGTGATTTCGTTCATCTGCCAGCCTGAAAGCGCAAGGATCATTGAAGCCGTTCGTTTGTTCGGCAACTCAACATAAAACTGAACGGTCTTACGCTGTTCTGCAGCATTGAGGAATGCGGTGAAATCTTCGTTTTCCGGGTCGTCAATGAAGCCCAGCGATTTCTCCGGGCCTTCAGGCAGGTCTGACACCGACTGCTTACTCTTGTCCAGCAGGGTGGTACAGTCGACAAATCCTCCCGTCTGACCTGTCGCGCCCAGCGCCTTACAGTTAATCAGAGGTTTCAGCGCAGCCACTGCGGCCCCTACTTCGCCAAACTTCACCACCGTCCCGGCAGGAAGCATTGCATACTCAGGGGATGATTTTGGCGTGTTATTTTCATCAGCCATAATGATTCTCTCTTAAATAGTGGGCAGCGGTTGCTACCTGTTCTGAATGCCATTGCGGATTTCTACGGTCAGAATGCGCAGAACCTGCCGGACGTTGTAATCCAGTGCCGGGCGGATGAACGGATCGGCAACCTGTTTCACCGTACCGAACTCCTGGGCCAGTGCTTTCATGTAATGCTTTTTGCTGGGGCCAACCCGAAGGATGACCACCGTATTTCCGCGACCTTTCCGGGTGGATGAACGAATTTTGATGGAATCACGCATATGCTCTGCAGAGGACGCATCGTCGAAGCCGGCATGTTGTTTCATGTCTTCTTCAACCACTTTCAGCGCCTCACGCCCTGCATCACGTAACACCTTCATGCCGACCTTTTCACCGAGCGCGGTAAGCTGCCGCTCCAGCTCGTCCAGCCCTTTTACGTCCATAGTGATCATGGTGAAGCTTCCCGGTAGTGAAAGGTAAAATCCCGGACGAGCCGGTACTGAATATTGCCGCTGGTCAGTACCAATTTACTCTGCTGTATTCCCCCCCGGACCACATTCTGTACGGGAAAGCCCTCCAGCTGGCCATGCACGATAGCGGTCCATTCCGCGCTGATTTCCTTATCCAGCTGTAACAGGCGGGTGTAGTCATTAAGCAGATGAATCGATATCTGGAAGCGCCCAGCAATCAGGCCTGTGCGCAACAGTCCGGCGTACAGCTCCGGATCGGAAATACACTGGTAAGTAATTCCCTCCTGCAGTTCATCAGGCAGGAGCAGAGGGTAAACATCCAGCCCGGTCAGGCGTTCAAGTGCTGTCTTTAATGCCAGCTCGATCATGACGTGCGTCTGCCTCCCCTGTGATGATGATGCGGTCCGCAAGACGTTCGACGTTACGAACGGTATAAACCCGGTCAGACGTCGTTATTTTCCAGTCGATATCAATATTCAGGTTCGGATGAGTGGTAAAAAGACACGTTTCAACAACCTGCTGTTGATCCAGTGTGCGGATCTTTCTGCCCGACACCAGTTCGCGCTTCGCCCAGGCTTTCCCGGTCGCGACCAGTTGTTCCGGCAGATGTTCACCCAGCGGCCCCCGGCCGGATTGCATATACCCAATCGAAAGACGGCAGGTCATCTCTTCCGGCTTCAGGCTCATACGGTGTTCTCCTGCAACGGGAAAAGAAGGTGCCGGACCGCAGCCGTCTCCAGCCACTGACCGGTGAAACCATTCAGATACGCATCCCCGACCAGATACTGCATGGCCAGCTGGATATCTTCATCCGCCACAAAACCGCGTACACCTTCCGGCAGCGCCTGCAGTTCGTCATCGCTTCCCACCAGTTTGCAGTAGTAGTCACGCTCAATACTCTTCTGCGCCGCCGCCACCATATTAGTGAGCATGCCGTCATGCTCCGTGAAATCCGGCTCCAGACGGAGCTGGGTTTTCACATCATCCAATGTCAGTATCATGGTCATCGGCTCCCTTGCGGGGACTCAGCGCCTTTTCCGCATCTTCTGGCCATACCGCAATATGGCGTTCAACCAGTTTTTCTGCGTACTCAGCATCAAAACAGGCCGTATCACCGCGTGAATAACGATGATAGGGTCCCAGGAAAAAAACCGCTTTCCGCGCCACTTCTGCTCCCGTCAGGCCCGTGGCCCCGTTTGCTTCACTTCCGGTCAGTTCAACACCCGCATTATCTGAACCCGCTGCGGTATTCTGACCGTCATCCCCGTCCACTGAATTTTCCGGCGTCAGTTCATCCGGTTTTTTCACATCACCGGCTGCAGCCGCCGCTGCTTTTGCTGCTTTCGTTGTCATCGTTTTGCTCCTGAAAAGAAAAAACCCGCTGCTGCGGGCCTGGGGGATTACGTGCTTTTACTCTGTGCGACCGTGGTCGCACAGAGTGCAGGACCGGTTAAAACAGCACTTTTGTCCCGAGTACAAGACCTTCCGGATGACGGAAGCCGATGTCGTGCTCCGTCACCACGCGGATCAACGACTGGTTACGGGAGAACGCGGAAACCAGATTGCCATCCCCGTCCTGGTAGGAGGCTTCCTGCGAGAACGACACCTTCATGTTGCCGTCTTCACCGATAACCACATCATTAAAGTCCGCGAAGTAAATTTCCGACTCTTTGCCTGCGTCACCGAGGTTTGCCGGGATAGCGCTGGTACGCTGAATCTGAAATCCCTTCAACATCCCCTGGGCCATTTCCGGGTAGACCTTGTTACCGTTACCGTCGCGCAGACCGAACAGTTTCATGTAAGTCCGGTTCGACATGCCCCAGCCGCAGCTGATCATGTTGCTGTTCCCGTCCATAGCCATCAGGATAATGTTGTCGAGATAGGTATCAATCGTCTGCAGATTAACCTCTGCAGCAGCTTCCCACGGCAGCAGGCGGTTCCACTCAGTTGCCCGCGCTTTCATACCGACAGGCGTATCACCGGTACCGTCATCGCGCATAAAGGCTTTATCTTCACGAACAGAAATCGCGGTCAGAATATCCTGCAGGACCAGCTGCTCCACGTTGTAGCCAGCACGACCAATCAGCTGGTTGGAGATAGGCACCATTGCAATCATGGTTTTCGCAGTGAGTTTCACATCATCGAAGCGCGCTTCTGATGTTTTCGCATCCTTGCCTTCCCCGGTGTAGCTCGCCGTCGCACCACCGGCCAGACGCGGCAGCGCCATATTGCCGTTCGGCAGCGGAATGGAGCGCGCGCCCAGCTTACGGACGATGGTGCGATCGCGCAGCAGTTCGATCACCTCGCTGTGCAGGTTTTGCGGAATAAGAACGCCACCTGACGCGGCGGCAGTGTTGATGGCCATCGAGACAGACGGGTCATTCAGTTCTTCAGCTGCAAATTTAGCAGCATCCTGGACGTTACCCTGTGCTGCCGCAATCGACATCACCAGACGGGTCATTCCTGCGCCGGTATATTGCTTTGGCTCTGCTTTAACGCTGATACCCGGAGCCTGTTGTGTACCTTTAACCGGTTTGGCAACAAGCGCTGCAGCACGTTCAGCTGCTTCCAGACGCTCCATTTTGGCACTGATATCTGTAAACTGCTGCTGCAGGCTGGCAAATTCGGTTAACTGCTCCGCTGTCAGCGTTCCACCGGTAGTTTCAATCGTGGCCAGGGCCTGTACCTGTTCATTAATACCCGCACGCTGACGACGTAATTCTTCAATCTGTGGCATAGTTTTCTCTCTTTTTGGCATAAAAAAAGCAGCCAACAGGCTGCTTTCTGGTAATGACGCGTTAGCGCCGGGTCACATTCTGGTTTGCAGGTCCATCGCGGCGGCCTGCAACTTTATGGAAGTGGTTTGTTGAGGTTGTTTGTACTTTGCTGCAATGGCATTAATCGCAGACTGAGGATCCGAAACTTCATCGGCAAGACCAGCAGAAATGGAATCAGCGCCGAAATAGATTCCGGCCTGCGTGTTAATCACCGTCTGAGGGGCAAGATTCCGGTATTCCGCTACAGAGGTAATAAACGTCTCGTACATATCGTCAATCATCCTCTGGAACATTCCCCGAGCGTATTCACTCAGTGGCTCATGTTGTGTACCGTTATTTTTGTTATCTCCCCGAAAAATCGTGGTGAATGTTAACCCCATTTGCTCTTCCATCCTAGAAGTATCTAGGTGTTCCATAATCACTCCAATCGAGCCGACTCCACTGGTCTGGCTGACTACAATTTTGCTGCAGGCCGAAGCGATAAAGTAAGCCGCAGAATAGGCGCTGTAGTTCACAATTGCAGTAATAGGCTTAGTTTGACGTGACTGGAAAATATAATCGGCCAGTTCCTTGCATCCAACCGCCGCACCACCACCAGAATTTATATCCAGCACAATTTCACTGATGGAAGGGTCATTTAATGCAGCATGCACCTGGCTACGTATGCGCTCATAACTGGTAAGTTCAGAACACATTGCAGTAATTTGCCCACGACGCGGAACCAGAATGCCGTGAACAGGAATAACTGCCATTCCACCAGCTGGTTGAACCAAATCTGGCGCCTGATTGTTATCAGGCTCCTGCGTCATGTGAATTCCAGCCTCTTCTGATAATCCCTGAATACGGGGAACCAGCACAGCTTTTACAGAATCCATTGTCTGTCGTGTCACGTAATGTGGAACACCAAAGACCATAGCCGCCAGGTGCGGCAGATTAATTAAATTTTTTGTCATGATGTTTACCAGGTCAGCCCGCGCTGCGGGTGATATTCAGTTTCTGGACAGAATAGAGTTGATTTCTGCCAGTTGTTTTGCTGTTGGCGTGTTATCGCCAGGTAAGATTTGTTTACTGTCGACCATATTCAGAGGCGTCAGGTATTTGTCCCCTCCGGCGATGGGTGGAAGGTTCTCCATGCGGCGAATGTCGTTAACCGATAACCAGCCCCACTGGCGGCCTAGTGCATAAGATTCATAGCGTGACTTCTGATCCCCGCGCAGCAGGCCAGAAACATTGAATTCAATGTACAGATCACCGCGCTCGCTGGGTAAAAGCAGATCGCGCATTAATGCGCCTTCATGACGCTTCAGCCAGGCCAACAGCGTGTACATCACAAACTGCAGCCCCTGGTGCTCAATGTTGTTATTCGTGGCTTTCGCCAGCATCTGCACCATATGAGGCGGGATTTTATAGAGTCGGCACACTTCCTCCACGCCCCACTGACGGGACTGCAACAGCTGCGCTTTCTCATTGTCCTGAGATAACTGCTTGTAGCTCATCCCTTCCTGAAGCAATGCAACAGAGAAGGCGTTTCTGACGCCGGAATATCTGTCCGTCCACTTTGCCAGCAGGCGGTCGATAGCATCCTGGCTTTTGATCGTCGGGGCGTCTTTTGGACGCTCAATAACGCCGCTCATCGTTGTACCACGGCGAAAGACCTGAGAAGCATGCTCTTCCACGGCGAGGTTTAGCCCAAGAACATCCGCGTTCGTCTGGATTGGGGAACTGCCGATATAGCCATCCAGTGAGAAGACCTTCACATGATGCATCATGCGCATTGGCAACGTTTCGCCAATTTCGGGTAGTTCATAATATGGCATCCCATCCGGGCCTTTCAGGACAATGACCTTTTGGGGATTAACCGGGATTAATTCGCGGGGATAACCTTTCCCGTCCCTGTCGATGATCGAGTAGCAATTCCCCTCCAGACCAAGCAGGCCCTGCTGTTGTTCAAAGTATTCAAATGAAGTGTCTTTTTTGTTGGGCTGGGAATGAATCAGATCATAAACAGGGTGGTCAGTCGCCCGTTCACGGCCTCCGTTAGCGCCTCGCCTGTAAAGTTCACACGGCAGCTGCGCCACCGATTCTGCCAGAAGCGTTACACATGCCCGGACCGCCGATAACGCCATTGCGGTTTCAGAAGTGATAATGATCCCCGCCTTGCTCTGGCTGGAACTCACACCACCCAGCATCGCCTGCCAGAAACTACCACCAGACTGAGATTTACCCCGAAACATCTGGGGAATGAACATTATTCACCCCCTGATTTAATTACGCTGGCAGACATTGATTTCGCGATTAAAAATGACCACAGCAGGCAGATTGAACCGCCGGTAATAAGCCCGGCTGCAGGTGAAATAAGCCAGGCACCGGCAGACAGTAACGCGGCTCCGGCGAGGCCGATAAAAAAACTTAAAAACGTCATTAGCATGCTACATCTTCCTCGTCGTAAACGGATGAATTACTCGCCCGGCTATTCAACATTGCCCGTCCGATTGCCATAATCAGCGAAACCGCGCCATCGATTTTGTTTTCGTTCTGCTCTTTGATGGGTTTAACCACATCGTCATTACCGGGCAAATACTTCCCGACGACGTTGCTGATACACCAGCTCATAATCGGGTTCCCGTCGTGATGAAAGCGGCCTGACTCAATGGCGGCTTCCAGCTCCTTCGTCGGATCAGACATATTGGTGTAGTTCTGAACGATAGTGATCGGATTAAGGCTTTCATCAGCCAGATCATGTGAAAGCCCCGTCGCGCCGAACGGGTCAATCGGTGACTCACTGACTGGGTTGAGCTTGTTTGCCGCCTTGGCCTCTTCAAGGATGTAGCGGTAATCAACTTCAGCGCCATCAGTAACTGTAAGCAGTCCCATTTCAACCCATTTCTGAAATCGCTCCGCAGTACGACGATCTTCGTTCTTTTCAACGCTGAATACTGCGTCGTAGGGAACCCAGAAGCGGGGAGCAACGCTGTAGTAATGTGTCTTGCCGTCAATTTCCCTGGTGAACAACCGCGCCATACTGTTCATATCCAGCTTGCGCGCCAGGTCGAAAGACAGAACACATGGCTGTCCTTCGAATTGCTCCAGCGTAAGTGTCTTATCCTCACAGTTCTGCCAGGAAACCAGGTTGTAGAAAGCGGCACGGGCTGCAACCCAGATGTTGAGGTGTTTAGTTTTAAATACACCAGCCTGACGGGCGTTATTAATAGCTCTCTGTTGCTGGCTGAGGAGAAAGTCACGATAGACCGACACGCCCATATTCGGGTTAGCTTTTTCCAGCACTTTAGGATCGGTCCAGTCATCCCCCTCGTCGACGGTGTATATCACGCCGAACAATTCCTCATTCGGTACTGTGCCGTTAAGCATCTCAATCACTTCACGCCGTTTGTCGTAGCATGGACCCTCAATGTTGTAACCCGCCGTCGTGATCGCCCACATTAGTGGTTGTCGCCGCGCCCCCATACCCGTCAGCATAGTGGTGTAGAGCGAATCTGTGGGATGTTCGTGATACTCGTCAACAATCGCACAGTGCGGTGAAGCGCCGTCCCCAGGGTTACCAATCAGCGGCTCAAAACGCGCGCCATCTTCTGGCCGGTTCAGGTTGGACGCATTAACTTCAATCCCGAACGCGTCCACCAGCATCGGGGTGCGCTTACACATCAGACGAGCGGGTCTGAATACTTCCCACGCCTGTTTTTCAGTTGTGGCCCCGGAATATACTTCAGCGCCAAACTCGTTATCACAGGTAAAACAGTACAGCGCCACACCTGCCGAAATAGCTGATTTCCCATTTTTACGCGGTATCTCCGTGTAAACCTCGCGAAATCGTCGAAGCTTCGACCCTTTCTGGACCCAGCCAAAGGCGCAGCACACAATAAACAGTTGCCATGCCTCCAGAGTGATCGGCATCCGCTTGAATGCCCACTCTCCTTTTGTATGTGGCAACAACTGGATAAATTTCGCGGCCTTTTCTGCCATGTCTTTATCGAAGCGGTAACGAAATTTCTTACTCTTTTCAGCCGCCATGTCATCGATATGACGCTGGCAGGCCTGAATGACAAACTGGCACGCCGGAATCTTCCCCCGCACAACGTTGCGGGCGTATTGATTCGCGGCGTTTACGTTGGGGTACGATTTCCGGCTCATGAGTTGATCATCTTCAGGAATGGGTTAGAGGTTTTCTTCTGTCCGGCAAGGCCGATTAGGCGTTGTCGACTGCTGGGATCAAGGCCAAGCATGGAGCCGGTAGAGCTCATCTCCGATTCCTGCTCTTTCTTTGCGGTTAGCTCAGGGTTTTTTATCTTCCCCCCCATAGCACCAGTGATAGTCAGCCCTTCTCTGGCGATATTTTTAACCGCCCTGCGCCAGAACTCATATGCAACACACCAGCGCTCAAGTACGGCAAGATCGGTAACACACAGTAATCCCTGTCCACATAATTCTTTCGTGGTCAGTTCCCACATGACGGCCGCCATTGGCAGACCATCATCCTCAGAAAACCAGTCAGGTGGTGCCACACCTTTAATCGGTGTGAATACAGGTTCCTCTTTATTCAGAGCTCGTTTGCCGGGGTTCCCTGCCAGCTCCTTGCGCGCCGTTGGCTTGGGGCGACGCCCGGAACGCCCCGCCGTTCCAGCCATAAGCGACACTCCTGGTTAAATTTC
The DNA here is from genome assembly GCA_020099315.1 of Citrobacter europaeus. Classification (NCBI taxonomy): domain Bacteria; kingdom Pseudomonadati; phylum Pseudomonadota; class Gammaproteobacteria; order Enterobacterales; family Enterobacteriaceae; genus Citrobacter; species Citrobacter europaeus. Next base: position 1,971,377 of record CP083650.1, on the reverse strand, counting down.
ATTTTTCGCGGGTATAAAAATACGAGGAAGCGGGCAGTCCTAAAGCGCGAAAGGGGTCAGGGATTTGATCCCCCCTACCCCTGGCCTATGTGGACTTCAATAAAGATGGAAGTCATCATTCAGGCTGTGCCGACGACCGCTGCTCGCATTGTGTGGGCAGGCATTAGAGTTATGCCCTGACTGCCCACAATAGCCGTAGCGCAGGTTGGCGCGGAGGGAGGAACCACCCCATGTTTTAGTGCAGTTCGCGTATGTATGAAGTCGTGAACCACAGTATGTGCAATGGGTATAACTCATCGGATACGCTCTCTTGCCGTCTTCGCTCTGTGGCATTCCCAGCACAACGACTCAAGATTGGAATCGTCATCAGTACCGCCATGAGCTTTTGGGATGATGTGGTCAACGCTGGTCGCTTTTTTCGCTATCTTCTGCCGGCGATGATTCTGACACAGGTATTGATCACGCTGTAGGATACGTGCCCGTATGATTTCCCAGAGCCGCCCGTATCCACGTTCCTGCCTGCTCTTTCCTGCCTGGTAGTTACGCCAGCCATCACCGGCATGCTGCTGCTTGTGTTGTTCACAATACCCGCTGGCATCGTTGGTGATTGCCGCACATCCCTTGTGTCGGCATGGGCGTTTAGCGCGTGCTGGCATCGGCATCGTCCTGTTTGTTAGAAACAAGTTGTGTTGTACTCGGAGAGATAAACGGAAACGGCAAATAGCGGAAAATATTCATAAATAGCGAGAATCAGCACGGTCGCCACCCCATAACAGGTTGAATCGCATACCCGCCACAAGGACTGGGGCTTGTGATTCCTCTTTCTTCCAGTGACAATTCAGTATCCGCATCAATCACATCTCAAGTAACCAAAGAGGCAGATAAGTACAGAGTTAGGATTCAGGCGGTTAAAGATCGTGATGTCATTAATTGGTCTGGGGATATGGTTCCTGGCACCGAGAAAAAACTAACCCTCAATGGTAAGAAGGTGACAGTTAAGTTTGCGAGACAACAGAGTTAGATGAACAGCCAGTACGATGGGTCTACCCATGGTGGTGGCAACAAAAAACCGCCCGAAGGCGGCTTGTGTAATTTATTTGCCAAGAAAATTGTTCAGGCAAGAATCCTCTATATCTTTAATATTATTACCAGGAATGCGACGGTAAGTATTATGCGTTCTATACCAAACGTTTATGGTATGGGCGTTAGGGCCCTGAGAATTCACGCTGGCAATATGAAAAATTTCCGCATGATAATCAGACGAGGCAGGGTCGTAGTAGATGTCGTATTTAGCCTCATGACCATGAGAGTTCACAAACTTGACTGTGCTTACCAGATTATAAGTGTTCATACATCCTCCTTTTCAGATTGAATTGGAAGTATCGACTTTGTGAAAATTTTCTTTAGCGTTCATTATCAAGCCCACCCGCAGATGAGCTTTTTAATGGTCATAAAAAAGGCCGCTCAGTGGCGGCCCTATTCAATAAGTGCTTTAGCTAATCCCGGCAAAGGGATCTGTCCCTGCTTTTCGAGTCGTTCAATTTTCGCAAGCAGGAAAGGCTTTTTCACCCTTCCCCAGCGGTTAAGCAGACGCCCGGACATACTCGCTACATCCTTCTCTTTCATGAGCTCCAGCATTACAGCGTTCCGCTCTGCTTCAAGGTTACTCTTTCCTTGGGTGATCATGTCAGCCATCCAGTCGAACGCGGCGATGTAGGCCTCTTTGAAAGCAAACGCTGCAGCACCTGTGAAGCTGAAAACCAGCATGGTCCAGCCGTTCCGGGTCATTCTATAAAATGGCTGAGGCTTGCCGTTCTGTAACTCATTGTTTTCATAGCAAAGCGTAAAATTGCGCCCTGCAAAATCCGAGGAGCATGAGCTGATCACCTTTCTGGTCTTTCTCATCACATCCTTATGGCTCTTCCCGAACGCCTTCGCCACCTTGAATGTGTCAGTTGCTGATTCCGTACCGGACAGGAAGATAAGCTCACGAAAATCGAAGCCGTTGATAACAGTTGGGTATGTCATAGCGTGTACCTTACTTTGAGATGAACCTTTGCCGCATAGGAGATCAGCCCGTCGAGGCTCGCCAGCACTAACTGACTCCTCAAAGGCTCATTCCAAAGGGTTGGGTTCGACGTGGTTGGATGCGCTGCGGTGCGCGGTGAAATTCGGATACAAAAAAGCCCCGCAGATAGCGAGGCTTCGAATATTGGCTACAACTCACACCAAGATAGCAAAAACATACTGTAATCGTAGTATTTTGTCTACTTTTCCGTAAGTGCATGAATTAATTGAGCGCACTTTTTAAGCAAAACGTTATGTTATATCACCCTATTTTAAACATTGGGTTTTGATGTATCCCTGCAGGTAGCCAATCTGCTTCGTCACTGTGGCGATTCGCTCTCTGAGGGTGAAACAATCCCGTTCGGCGGAGTCTGTAGGTCTGGGTCTTTACCATCATCCTTACCGATAATGTTGTCTGTTTCACTCGCTCAGTAGTTAGTATGGTTCTGCATTGTCCCTTCACTGATGCCGTGTTGCGATGCGATTTCTCTGAGGGACATCACTCCGGCCCGGTACGCCGTCTCGATAGCCTCCCAGTCCGGATTTGCCATATAATTGCCTTATTTTTTTATACAATATGAGGAGTGGAGTGTGATCAATAACCGTAGTGCAAATGTGATTCCAACTAATTATAAAGGGATATCATACCGCTCTCAGACAGAAGCCCGTTGGGCAGTCTTCTTTGATACTCTAGGGTTAACGTTTAGATATGAACCAGAACAAATTCAACTTTCAACTAAGGAAATTTATATCCCAGATTTTTATATTGAAGATTTTGATGCCTACTTTGAAGTAAAACCATCAAATGACGAGATCATTTCTGTTGAAAGTCGTAAAGCCAGGATTTTGTCTTATGATCGCCCAGGGCAAAGGGTTTGGCTTGCGGCGGGTGGCCCTTCACTCAAGACACCGAATATCTTACCTCTTGATAAATGGGGTCCTCTCATTCCGATCGAACATATCCTATCGACTCCTGAGTGGAGATATTGGATTCACGAAGATCGTCGAGATGAACAAGTTTATTGGCTTCACTCCTTTCAGTACGAAGGGTATGAGATAGGAGGGCCAGGAGAATCAACATTTCATTTTAGAGAACCACTCGAGCATCGGAATGTCATGCGAGGCTTTGTTTTAGCCTTAGAAGCGTTTCGATAATTTAAAGCCATTACGATGGGTCAGCCCATGGTGATGGCAATAAAAAAAGCCACCCGAAGGTGGCCTTTTTGATGGTAATAATAAATTGACCAGCGATGATCAGTTAAGGTCTTTATCCCAAGTGCTCTTGAGCCAATTGAACATATTTTTTTCTGTTCCCTTCGGCCCAAAACCTGACCAAGTATCTTCATCCTTATCTATCGATAAAACTATACAATGCACGCCAGGATATAATACGTTTAGTTTTTCTCTAATATCCTTTGCAGTAAAGTTACCATTTGGATCTGTCAGTAGCCAAAAGTTGGCTATCCAATGCCACCAACCAAGCCCATTATCTTCTATAAATTTTTTCAACTGAGCGTTTTGTTCTTTTGTAGAAGAATCAAGTGCAACGGCAAATTTTCTCCTCATTTGTCATCGACTCCTTCTGCCTTGCTACCGATCAACTTCTCTCCCTGATGTTTGTCCACTGTCTTTAGCGTTTCATCAAACTCCCCAGTGATACTATCTCCAAGAAACTGCTTTTCGATTGCTAGTTTTTGCAGCACCATTTTTTCGCTTCTGAGCAAATCAGGATTATTACGCAAACAGAACCAGAACACAGCCCCATAGAAAATGCAACCAGCAACCATAATAAACAGAAATGTGGCGATCACCCATACAGGAGCATTAAAGTATATGAGAAAAACAATACCGAGAACGATTATTGCAATCAGCCAGATTATTGTGTGGACAACTGTTGATTTTTCTCCACTTTGGTTCGCTTGACCAAATAGAGCAGATATCAGTTTTGCTGAAAGCATTTGTTGGTTCCGATTTAGATTATGTACCTGAATTTTATATCATTAGCATAACTGCTTTATCAAGCCGTGAGATCATAGTTTCACTTACTACCATATTTGCGTTATTTATGACAAGACCCCTGCCACGCTTGGTCTGTTTGTCCATGACAGTGATGTCGTGATTGGCTGCATCCACCAGTTCTTGCAAGTCTGTATTCGCCCCATATTAACGTACTACACCAACGAACTCTTCGACATCGTGTCCGCGCAGTGTAAGCACTGGCTGCCCGGTCTCTTTGTTGAACTTCGGAGCACTGTAGTCATCGGTGGCCTGGGCGATGTGGTAAAGCTCATGCTCAACCAGCGCGCAGAACTCAAGGTCACTGCATTGTGAGCAGTAGTCGGATGCCAGTGTGATGATTAACTTCGGGATGAGCCCGAACCATTCATGCATCTGTTGTTCCATTCTGGCTTTCTGCCAACCGCCGGCACGGAGCATTACCTGTTCGGCCTGACATAGGACATACCGCCATTTCTTCGCGAATGAGTCAGACGCCCACATAAAGCAGAGATCAGCCTCAAGCAGGTGTTCGTGGTCAGGGTTATGAATGCTTCCGGTATCGCTGATGATTTGTCGGCTTATCCACTCATGCACTTCGTTGGCTGGGATTAGCCTGGTGTATGGCTGCCAGTTCTCGGATTCGATGAAGTTAACTGGCGGGAATGGCCTGTGCTCGTCATCGTTAGCCATATATTACTCCGTTCATTCGATCGCTATTTAAATGTGATTTGCTCCTCATGATTTGCTCAAAATCACTTAATAATTCCTACTTTTAGTAGATTATTGAAGAGTTTTCATAAGGAGGAACTATGGGTATTGAAGAGAACTTGCTCGAAACACTGTTAAAGCATGATGTTTTCCATAATGAAGATGGCAAAGTATCAGGCATTGCCAAGCTTGCTATCGACAAAGGATATAAAACTTTATCGCCGGCACAAAAGAGAGTATTACAACCGTTTATGAGTCATGGTTGTGAGGGTTACACCGATCCTGGTGGACATCACAACGGTTGCGGGAAGGTTCTTGAAGGTGCAGAGCTTGATGAGGCTTATGAGCATACCTGGGAGCATGGCGGCTTAGTCTGCGAAGACTGTCGCGAACAAAGTGATTATGACGATTACCGTCGCGATAAGTTTATGAAAGACTAATATTTCGGCCTATCTAGTGGTAGGCCTTTCGCTTTTTCCTTCCTTTGCTCACTTTCTTCTATTGACTAGTTGTCCTGCTCAGCCGGTACTGGCGTAAATTCCACTCGCTTCACATCAGCAGGTGGGAAATACAACCACTGCCCCGTCTCGGTCGCCAGCAGCACAAAGCCGTTAACCTGCTCAGGCTGACGTCGTGACATCTTGCCCGTGAAGGTTTCGCCTGTTTGGGTGGTTAGAGTGATTGGATATATGTCGGACATTTAGAGCCTCTTTATCCGCTTGCGATGGTGTGTGGTTGATTTTCCGCTGCAGAAGACGGACTAAACTATCACTATGGGACAACTCGGTGTCTAACGCGTTAGACACGTTGCATAGCATTTAGGGGACACTATAGAAGGCCCAATCTTGGCCACTCCCGCCACACTTTGAAAAGGATATGAAATGCTTACTCCCCATGACTGGGTTGAGATTCTGCACACCCGTAGCACATCCCACCCCACTTAAAAAAGAGAAAATCTAGCATTATCAAATGCCTCTCAGTGAAGAGTTTCTGCAATATTATAGCATAACGTTATTAGTCCAACGCGTTGGACCAGAGTTTCAGGTGAGTTAGTGGCTATTCAAAATGAGTCATCACCTTGAGCGTGAGAATAAATAGTGGCTACTCAAGAAGAAAAATCATCACTCATCGTTTCTATAGGAGGTAATATGTTCTCAGTTTCAGAAATTTCTCTTGCAATTGCTATCGCACCATCAGTCAACCGAATCGTTGAAACCGCTTGCCTTGCAATCAGTCTGGCGCTCTTAAAGCACTACGGCATTATCAAGCCCACCCGCAGATGAGCTTTGGGATGGCTTACTCAGCTGGCTGAATTGCGCCGATGGATTTTTTGATGTATCGACGTTCGGTAGCGTAGTTCAGTCCCTGCGCCTCAGACCATTCCTTTGGTGATACGCCGGTTGCGGCATGTTCGGACAGGAACCGTTGCTGAAGCACGCCCCGGTCCAGTTTTGCGATGGTTTCCTCTGGATAATTTTGTTAAAAACAGTGATAGTGACTTTTCGAATCAACGAGCTATTCGCGCAAGATTTCTCATTCTTGAATGCAATTAGCTTTACTATCTAGTTAATAATAAAATGAATGATAATTTTTTAGCATTAGCAGAGAAGGTTAGATTTCACCTTCATAAGAAAACGCCTAACTCATTACCATACATCCCTTTTAACGAGTTCCCGCACGGATGTTGTTCTGATAGCGCACTTATTTTGGCTGAAATAATTAACCGCCGAATTGGCTGTAGCGCTAAGGTTGTGAGTTTTGACAAAGGCTGTAACGGCCTTGCTGACTCACATGCTTGGGTAGATATAGATGGCCTGTGCTTAGATATAACGTTGGATCAATTTAACATTGAGACTTGCATGCCCTACCCTACGATACATGTTGGACCTTACCTGCCAATTCACACCGAATATGCCAATGGTGAGCCTAGCCAAGTATCTAAGCCGTGCTGGCTTGCAGGTGTTGTAGAGGAAATGGATCTTCTCTTGGGTGAGTGATATTTCGCCATCACAATGGGTCTGCCCATGGTGATGGCAAGCAAAAACCGCCCGGAGGCGGTTAGATATACTCTTTTATGGCTAGTCTCAGCTTTCTTTGAAAATGTTCAAGCTGCCTTTCGTATACAGCAGCTTCTATCTTCATGTGCTCAGCTCCACTCATGTTCGGAATAATTTGGCTGTACTGATGAAACAAGGATTGTAGTTTATTGGTCTGTGTATGTATCTGACTTAGGTCTGCGTAAAGGTCGTTAAAATAGATTGAGACAAGGACATCTAAAGTTACATGAGTGTCAGGTGATACCTTCTCATCAATGGTTTTGTTGAGTGCTTCTTCAGTTATGACTCCTTGAATGTATCCAATACGTGATGCATTGAAAAAATACAATTCCTTTTCCCATCGTTTAAAACTGATGAATGTCTCTTCGCCCTTTTCACGCATTAACTTTCTGCTCTCTTTCTGCACATCGTGCACGATCTGGTCTTTCCATCTTTTTTCAGCAAAAAAATTTGCCAAGAAAGCACCACCAAGCGCACCTATAACCCCAGCTAAACCGGTTATTACAGCAGCCCATGGAAATTGGGCTGAAGTAGCCAAAACCTCATTGTTCATTGAAGACCTCCGCATGCAAGCGGGGTAATTTAACACGTCACTTCAAACATTGCTGTCTGATGTAGTCCTGCAGATAGCCGACCTGCTTCGTCACTGTGACGATTCGCTCTCTGAGGGTGAAATAATCCCGTTGAGCGGAGTCTGTAAGTCGGGGGCCGGAAGCATCACCCAGGCTGCCGGAGCCGGTCGCTTCGTTCGCGGGACATTTTGCGTTGACGTGCAGCCCACACTTACCAGTGTGAACGCAACGCTGCAGATCATCCAACTGCTTTTTCGCATCAGCCAGTTCTCCGGTGTATTTGGCATCCAAAGTCGCAACATCACGCTGTCGGATCTGCATGTCTTTGATGGTGTTGTTCGCTAGGCCGAGTTTTTCGGTGGCCTTATTGCGCTGGTCTTTGTAGGTGATAGCGTTGTCGCGGTAGTGGTTAACGGCCCAGCCTAGCGATACGATTATGCAGACGACCACAGTAGTGATGATGGTTGTTATTCGACTCACTGGTCGATCCCCCAGCACGCCATCGCGCTTTCCTGATCTCGCCGTTCTACCTGACCATAGCAACCATTTTTCTGGCCTTTGGTCAGGCGACAATCGCGGCCACCATCTTTAATCCACCAGCGGACCGCTTCACAGGCACCTTTACGGTCGCCAGCATTAATTCGCTTATAGAACGTAGATGGAAAACATTTTCCGGGGCCGATGTTATACGGGCAGAAAGAAGCGATACCTGCTTTCTGCGGCTCGGTCAGCGGCATCTTAATATTCCTTTCTACCCACGCCAGCGCCTTGTCGCGTTCAATGGCATTTACCTGGGCGCATTTCTCAGCAGACAGCTTCATGCCCTGCACAACTGGCTTCCCATCAACCAACGTGGCGCCACGACAAATAGTCCAGATTCCGCCACCGTCGCGATACGCCGTCAGGCTGTTACCCTCTTTCTCATCCAGAAACTGATCGAGAATCACAGGGGCGGAAGCCCCAGCTAGAATCAAACCAACAACCGCTGCGCTCAGTTTATTTTTCAGCTTTGGTGACATTGCCATTAAGCCGGTCCTCCCTTTCCTTTTTCCTGTAATACCAGTTCACTGCACAGGTGATAACAGTGCATGCGATACCGACAATAATTGCCCAGTCGCTCAGGCTTAACCCTGCAATTCTGTCGGCCAACATCCAGGACACCTCTTTTGCTGTTTTTGCTGTTTCGGCATATGCCTTCGCTGATACACCGCAGCCGGTTAGCGTGGTTCCTGTTCCATATGAAAGTCTGCTGTAAATGGTGCTCATTCTGGTCATAGCCTCACCTCCGATTCTTCGGATGGCGCTTTGTGTGATGAAAGGGTCAGGCTTCACGAGCTGGATTTATCAACAAAGCACGTAGCGGATGATTCCCGTGAGCCTGAAATGAAAAAGGCCGCCATGCGGCAGCCCCTAGTAAAATAGATTGTTTACATTGGTGGAGTAAGAGGACCTTCTAACACCTCTGCTTCACCGTTATGGCAAATGTCATCGCCTCTGGTCAGATGCCAGACACCTGTGATTGTTTTACCCGTTTCCAGATCATCAACAGTATCATTCGTGTAGTACGCCACATGTACAACACCGACATGCTGAATCCAGTAATAACCTTCTTTCATAAGCTCCTCCGCGATACTCCGCAGATAGTATAGAGCGGCACAAATAATGCTGTGGTGCAGGAAGCCACAACTTAACCTTTGCTAATAAAGTAATTTCGAAAGATGACGATAATGGGTAATAAATGTAATGCCGGAGGAACCACCATGAGCATGACAGTTAGCACTTTGGGTCAGGACATACTGCAAAGCACAGTAAAACAAGCACCTTCAAGTACTGGCAACTCTGTTTCACAACAAATTCAAAACCTGAAAAAACAAATTGGTGAGTTGACAAAAGAGCTCAGCGCCATGGGTTCAAAAATAAATGAAGTAACCTCCGAAGATGAGGCAAAACTGCTTAAACAGCAGATGGAGATGATTCAAAGGCAAATCGAGTCTATATACGCAAAAATTGCTCAATTACAAAAACAAGAAGCAGAAAAAAACCAAATGGCATCGGTAGCATTACCTACGGTAAGTGACAATTCAAGTTCGAACGTTGCAGGGAATAATACTAAAAATATTGATGTCTACGTTTAGCAATTGCCCCTCTCTCATTTTTCCTCTGAGCTAGAAACGAAAAAGCATTGGAGCATTGTGAGAACTTGTTTTCGAGTTAACGATTCAGCTCGGCGATATGACAGGGGTACTGGTGTAATACACCTCGCGAATACCCCTGTCGTATCGCCGGAAAGCAAAAACCCCGCGCTGGCGGGGTTCTCGTTATATTCAAATTGTTCGCTTTTCGTCGCTGCCATCGTGGCGCAGCTCTGCCAAGCATGAATTAATTATTCACTTTGCTGGCCCGTTTTCAAACGTTTTTACATCATAAAGCACTTAAAGCTAATTTTTACCGCCATTTTGTTCAAATATCATTCAATCAATGAGCAACTCGTTGCAAAACGATCGTTTTGAACGATCGATAAATCAAAATCGATCTGTAATACCAATTTTAACTGTATGGTTATCACACGTAGACTCAGGGCCAAACCTAATAAATGGAATTATCATGAGCCTTTATCACTATTTGGCCATATATATCGCGGGCTTCATCGTAATGTTTGCTTTGTTAGTTCGTGGGGATCGAGTACACGGCATCGAGTTGGACCTGGCTGATACGTTGATAACCTCCTTTCTGTGGCCCTTCTACTCTGTTGCTATTATCTGTATTGAGATCTATGAGCGGTTTAAACAGAATCGTCACTAATAACATTTTACCCCGGCTAATAACCGGGGTTTTTGTTTCGAATTACAGACTCATCAGTCTCCTGGTCAGTTCCTCCTTTGGTATGACCAACCATCCTCTAACCCGGCTCTCATCTGGTTACGAACCGCAAGAAATGTTTTTGCTCTGAATATTTCCAGGCACCATCGCACGCGTTTTCTCGCCTCCCCGTCGGTTAACCATGGCGCAATCGCCTGCAGTTCCCGGGTTATGTCTGAGATTTTTTTTCGTGTGGTGTAATACTGAAGACCAACGACATAAACCGGATCGTTTATATCCAGCGCCTGCAGTACGCACTGCTCAACAAAATCGACATCATCATTATGCAAGGCTTCATCAATTACACTGGCAGGTGACTGTGGCCAGAGAATGCTATGTGCCCTGTTCATCGCCTGCTGCCCACGGAATCCCTCTTCTCTCGCCTGATTTAACGCTGCGGTAAAGCGCTCCAGTGCCTTATCTGACCAGTTCTTTCCTTTGATCACATTCCAGCATGCATGGCCCCGCGGCATACGGGGTGCAGTATTTCCTCCTACACCTTCGCCCCATGTTGTGAGCAGGGATTTAATCCATCCGGACTGAATCCCCGTAAGGAGAATACATTTACCCAGCCAGCTTTTACGCGGCGCAGCTGCTGCTTTTTCAAATGCTGACTGTTTTAGTCTGCGTTGGCGTGGCGTCATGCTTTTAGCTCCTCAATAATTATTCTCCCGGTTTCTCCCCATGATTTTGATACCCGTGCATCCCATATATGAGCATCATTTTCGTAAATGGCATCCATCAGGGCTTTCACCATATTGTCGAAATCAGGTTTGGCCTGATGTGGTTTACCATTGAACTCAGTCCGTTTCTTATTGCTCCAGCTCGCTGGCATAGGAAGAATGAAAGTGACATGCGAACCGCTTTCCGGCAGCTCAACACCCTGCAGACGAACTTCATCACAGAAAGCCCGGTAACGCAGAACCTCGGGGCGCTTTTTCCATTTGTCAGCGCGCGTCATTCTGGGCTTACCGACGGGTGTAATTGGATATTCAGGCATCAAGAGCCTCCTTGATTCTTTTACCGATCCAGCGCATAACCGGTACAGCCATACTGTTGCCGATAGCTTTGTAGCGCGGACCATCTTTCGCCAGTCGGTAGGCTTCTTCTGCAGTTATTTTTGGGTTGTGATGGCGCACGTAAGCATATTCATCAGCAGTGATCTGCTTACGCTTATCACGGGGGATTAAAGTGTGGTTATCGGGGAAGCCTTGCAGACGCTCGCACTCAACTGGTGTCAGGCGACGAACGGCCATGTCTTTCATTACTGAAGGGGATAAATTCGATCCGCTACTGGCGGCGGTCAGAGTTGGGGATTGTTCTTCTGCCCAGCCAATGCCACCCGCTTTTGCGCCTTGACCAGCCTTGAAGGCATAAGCAACTGCATTTTCCTGCCCGTGATTTCGTCCCAGCGTATGAGCAAAATTAATGTTTGTGTCTGGGTCTTGTGTGCCGTGAATGGCATAGGTATCCAAATCTTCAGCCATGCTGTCATTTGATTTGGCAAGCAACGTTCTACTGACGTCTGAATAAGTCACAGTGAGATCGGTTGCATCTTTATGGTCGCGTGCTTTAACAGTGGATGCGGTTTCATCATTAACATAATCACCAAATGCCCGCATGCGAAAGACACCAACGATTCCACCTCCGCGCTGGCTGAATAATTCCTGGTTGCTTTGACCTATGCCTCCGATGTTGTGTGACTGGTTGAGGGTTGGATGTGGATTATATTCCCCATCCCAGTGGCTACCGTTAGCAATGCGACGCCCAGTATTTGCGGTAATGCCCTTCCCCGCTTTTCGGCGCGGCGGAGTATCCCGGCGCATGCCTTCGGACTCAAAAAGTATTTTTGCGGGATCGATATCCCCTCGAGCGCTTGCGATAACAAACACACGGCGGCGTCGTTGGGCCACTCCGAAAAATTGAGCGTCGAGCACTCGCCAGCAGATAGCCCTTTCTGGTCCCAGCACATAACCAGCGTTTGTCCATTTTTTCCCTGGTGATTCCAGTTCACAGCTTTCACCGGCAAGCCCTGCAAGAAAACATCCGAAAGCGTTATCTCTGCTGCTGAATACTCCGGGTACGTTTTCCCAGACGACAATGACGGGAGGTTTTCCCTGTTCTCTTCGTTTTTCATCTATTGCGTTTACCAGTTCAACAAAGGCGAGAGTTAATTGACCGCGGGAATCAGTCAGACCAATACGCAGACCAGCGATGCTGAATGCCTGGCACGGTGTGCCACCTACCAGAACATCTGGTGCCTGGATTTCTCCGCGCCGTATTGCTGCGGCGATCTTTGTCATATCACCGAGGTTTGTTACGTGCGGCCAGCGATACGCCAGAACAGCAGATGGGAAATCTGGACCGTTTTTATAATTGTGTTCAGGATCGAACTGAGAGAACCATGACGGTCGCCAGCCCAAAACCTCCCACGCTATACTTGCAGCCTCAATTCCACTACATACTGAACCATAAGTAATACTCACGCTGATTCCCCCAGTTCGTAGAGAACCTGCACCAGCAACTCTGTTTCAGTACCGAAATTGTTTTCCCAGGACTGGCGGCCAGCATGAATGGCAATACCGTGACCGCCATGACGGTGATGAATTGGGCAAAGAGGAATAACTTTGAAATTGTCAGCGCGCTGGCCAACACCCTGGCCGGTTCGGACGTGATGAATCTCTGCAGGGGTTTCGCCCAGTTTAAGATTTTTACAGACAATGCAGCCCAGCCCGGCTACGCGGGAAAGGTGGAGTTTTTCAGATTTATTTTTTGATCTGCTCATGCTGCACCACCAGCATGAACAAAGACACCGCTCACGAAGAAACGGTGTGAGTGGGGTAATTCAGTTTTATGCGCCATCGTGATTTCCCGGTTGGCGCAGTGTTACTCAGCAGGCTGTTCAGACCCGTGTTTGAGTATAACCTAACTTATCAGACATCAGAAACAGGAAGGCCGGCTTTCTTTCTTGCTTCATCCAGTGCCCGCAACGACGTGACAAATTCATCTTTGCGCAGCGCGAATCCCCTTTCTGCCCTGCCCTTTACGACATAAATCAGAACCGGGCCAGTATGCTCCGGCAGTCCGGGAATTAAATCATCCGGAATTTGCATGAGATGCCCCTTGCGGTGATATCCACACCGTTAAGACAACGGAAATTGCTTCTAAGCAGTAGCGCGGTGCGCAACGAGAATTTTAGCAATCAGGCGAAACAAATAGCGGCATCAGCCACTATCCAAGGGCGATCAGTTGAAAAACCAGTCGTCGGCGCTTTCCCAGGTATTCTGCAGGATTTCCTCTACCTTCGTTTTATCGCCCTTATCGCCACCGAAAACAGTCAGGCTATCGCCGCCAGCTCTGCGGATAACCAGAGAACAATTTTCATATTGATTCTGAAGTCGTTTAAGCAACTCTTTCTCAAGTGCGGGTATGACGTCACGCGGCAGGTCTTTTGATTTGTTGATGGTAAGTTCTATCTTCATAATTCCCTCTACATCAATATACTGTACATTTATACAGTATACCTATTGAACCTCATATTCAAGTGGTTAATAGCACTTTTCGCCAAAGCCATGCCGTTGTATCCGCTAAGTTTTTCCGAGTGTTCGGAATTTACTAAATCAGATTGGCAAAACTATCCAGACAAGAAAAAACCCGCAAAAGCGGGCTTTTCGACAGTAAGATAATGGATATTCTAGCGGGAGGGATATGGGGACAACTTGCGCTTATTTATCGAATCTACCATCCTCTGGGTAAAACCATCCTTCGGTCTTGAACATAGCCAGCTCAGCGTGAACCCCGCCTTTCTTTTCGGCATTCTTCGAAAATAGCTACGTATTTCATTTTTTCATGAAATGGAAGTCTTTCCTGGATGAAGAAATGTGCATCCAAGTCATCGTGAAGACTCTTACAGTGAGATTCAGCGGCTGCGCTTATCGCTGTAAAGTATTGCGAATGCGCTGTGGAGAAATCACCGTTTTTTACATAACCCTCAACTTGTCTCAACTTCTCTGTTGCGTCACGGTAAAACCGATCATTCTTATCCTCATCATCCAAAAGACTTCGTATAAGAACTGAGGCATATTCAAACTTCTTTTTTTCACTCCGTTTTTCCCACATTATCGATGTTAAAACGTACACAGCGAGCGCCACTACGAGGCCTACCAAAACAATGCTCATTTTTCTCAACCATAGAAGAATAATTTCCGTGAATGTATCATGGCTCACTTTTAGTAAAATTGCTTTATATGATTACAGTCGATGAACCTGGTATAAGTAAGCGGCGGTTTCCTTCAACTGGCATGGCACTACGACTCATTACCTTAAAGCCGTAGCATTTCTGACTATTAAAATTATTCTGATGCTTGTTTATCAATTGTAACCTTCATGAAAGCTATTGAGCAGACATTACCTAACTGCTCGACTACAAATTGGTTACCTGTTTTCTTAGCTGTCACAATTACTCTGGAATGTTCGTCTGAGAAAGTACCATTCTTAGCTGCAACAGCACAGGAATCCCAAACACCACCCGCAGTTTTCTCGATACTGGACATCAATTCCAGATCCCTTTCCTCACTTACTTTTGGGCTGGATGACGCTATCACCAATACAGCTAAATCTATAGCCTGTTGCCTGGACGGCAGTGGGGACATGCCTGGTAAGTAGTCCCCCTCTGCGTAGGATGCAACTGATATAATTAATGTTAAGGGAAGAAGTATCTTAAAGTTCATCATTAAATTACCTCGTAGAAAACGACACCATTCTTTCCATCCGATAAGTCTTCATTATGGACGTAAATGAAACAAATCAGGCTACAAAATGTAGTCTGACACATCTCTGGCAAGTTAGCTTACGCCAAAGCCTCAGCCTATGACGGGATAATGAGACAACCCGTTACTTCTTCTTGTTCTGCGCTTCCAGATCCAGATAACGCAGATAGGATGCTTTTGGCTGAGTAAAACCGAGTTCACGATAGTGAGGTACACGTACCATAGAGTAAACATGCAGATGTTCAGACTGTTTTCTCGCTACTTAATCGGCGACTGCTGGTTGATTAACTATTATTTAAGTAGCACGATCAATACTGACCTTGTCCTGTTCTTCTTTCTAATTTTCAGCAATGTCTCGGTTCAACATATCACTGCGCTAATAATATGAAACTTCCTGGCTTTTAGCATGCAACATCATTTGATTTCAGAAGTGTGGGTTCGATAAAGGTTTGTGCATATTCTCAGAATCATTTGATTTATCTACTCTCTTTTTAAAACAATTTATTAAATGATAGTTTACAAACAAAATTATTATATGATTTTCATCGAAGTAGTTTCTTTATTTTTTATTTATTTTAAACACACTATTAACAAGCATTTATTTTTACTGTATAATTATGTTTTTAATATGCATAATTAGGTGATATCATGCCACAGAAGAAAATAAAAAAAGAGCTGGACGAATTGAAATCAAGACAAGTAATTGAGTTACCGATTGAATATCTTAAACTTGACGAAAAAAATCCACGATTTGGAGAGGACTTTTCTGGAAAAGCAACACAAATAGATGTTCTTAATAATATTGTTAAAAACTATGGTGTAACAGATGTCTTAAGTTCAATAGCAATTAATGGCTATTTTTCTGCTGAACCCATGGTTGTAAAAAAAATAAATGAAAAAGAATACACTGTAATGGAGGGCAACAGAAGATTATCAGCATGCCTAATTCTTATTCAAGATGACAGGGCTAGAGATCAGTTAGATATCTTCAAATCTTATATAGAAAAATATCATAAACATGGTTCACATCGTCTTACAAAAATTCCTGCAATTGTTTTTGAGGGTGCCCAAGACAATAAACCGTTGGTATCTTATCTAGGTGTTCGTCACATTGTTTCAACTAAGGATTGGGATTCATATGCAAAAGCAGCGTGGATTTCGCGTACTGTAAATGACGGAGATATGAGTATTAGTGATATATCTTCTATGATTGGAGATAAGCATAATACTATTAAACGTCTTTTGCAGGGATATAACTTTGTAAAGCAATTAGAAAGAACAGGGAAATACACTAAAGACGATAGCGTAAAAAAGGGTAGAGGAAGTAATTCGGCCTATCCATTTTCATGGGTATATACATTACTCGGATATAAATCGATTCAGGACTTTGTAAATTTATCCTCAGAAGAGAAAGAATTAGAGCCAATAAATAGCGAAAAGCTTGACAACGCTAAATTATTAATGACTGCTATGTTCGGTGATAAACGAACTGGCAAAAACTCTCAAGTTAACGACTCTCGAAAGTTAGGACTTTTGGCAGAAATAGTTTCTTCTGAAGAAAAAGTTAGACATCTCAAAGCAGGTAGAAATGTCGATGAAATTCAATCACTTTCTAAACCTGCTGAAGAGAGAATTATTGAACTAATATTTCAAATTAGTGATAACTTAGAAGAATGTCATTCCAGGGTAAATAAAGACAAAATTACAAAAGAAACCGCTATTGCCTTATCCGAACGTTTGGACCAACTTTCTAGACAATTTAGAAAATTCCGTGAATCATTAAACTCTGTTATTGCTGGTAAGGATACTGACGGTGAGTTCTAAAAAGTTACTATTAGCCGATAAAAATAGATACCAAAAGATCTGCACTGATGCTGATGAAGTTGAATTCTCTGCGCTTATTGAAAAATTCTCTACTATAGACAATGCTATAGCTGATGAACAAATAGCTGGCACCCTGGATGATGAGATTCAAGATGAACTATCAGATCATGCTGATGAAGAATGGATGATTGAAGATCATGGAAAAGATAACATCCTAAGTGATGTCGCAGATGAATTACAGCGCAGAGCCAAAATCTTGAAGAATAGTTATCCTTTTATATACGAAGAGAACCATTTAAAACTCAAAGAGTCCTATCCAATATCATATATTTTATGTTTATGCATATCCATGGCACAAAACATAACAGAAGGAAGTAATACAAGACTTCCACGTTTTTTTGAAATATTTGCGGGCGCTATCTTCACAAGATTCTTCGGTGAAGAGGCAAAGCATATGCATACAGGCTGGCCAAGATCTCGCAAAAACCCAACTGAATTTCAGAAATTATTTAAGAAATTAAAAAGACTAATCAACTTTAGAACGTTGGAATGGCATTGGATGCCTGAGGCTGGACTTTCGAACGGCGATGCAGGGCCGATTAAAGACGGAGGGGTTGATTTTATTTCTTGGAAACACTTTTCTGATGGAAGAGATGGTTTATTATTCGCACTTGGTCAATGTGCATGTGGAAATAATTGGAATACAAAGTTTTCAGATATTAACATAAAGAGACTTGAGAGTTTTTTTCATCCTCTAAGCTATGTTTCTTGCGTTAAAGTTTTTACAACACCTTATGTCCTTTGCGATGGAATGCTTAAAGTTGCTAGTGAGGATGCCGGGGTTGTTCTTGATAGAATACGTCTGACTCTAATACATGAGAAGTATCATGAAGAATTTGAAGAAATGAATGATGATATAAACGAAATAATAAATCATTGTATCACGCAAGTCTGAGCCCTCGGGCTCAGACTACCATATCTCTTTTGGTATATTGGCGATAATTGCATCGAACAATGGTGGCGGAACGGCATTTCCTACTACCTTGTAACGTTCTTTTAACAAGCTCGTACGAGATAATCTATTATTATCTGGAAATAACAAATCTCGACCATGAATTGTATAATCTTTAGTGAATCCCTGTAACCGTGCGGCCTCTCTAAATGAAAAACGTCTAGCTGGTTGCTCGGTTTCAAACTTCCATTGATCAGTACCAACTTTAGTGAGCTTAGGGCTTACCGGATGTAAAGGTATATGCCTCATATTACTCACGATAGTTTTACTAACATCATTCCAGTCACAGCGTCTATTTCGTGATAGATAATACCAATGGAAAACATCTTCACAATATTCTCCATTGGGCCAGTCAGGCATACCTTCCAATGCTGAACGAATAGTTAAATACTCATTATCAGTATTAGGACCATGGGTTGGTACAGGAAATGAATATTTCATATTTAAATCATTCCTAAAACCGACAATTATTAACCTCTTCCGTTCCTGAGGGACGCCAAACTCATTAGCCTTAACTTCTTTCCATACAACGTTATATCCAACTTCCGTCGCCTTAGAAAAAATATCTAGCTGATCATTTAAAAGATGTTTAAACGTACTTGTTCGCATCCCAGACACATTTTCAACCACAAATACTTTAGGTTTAATTTGTGATAATGCTCTTGCGAATTCTTTATATAAATAGTTGATTGATCTATCAACTTTTCTTGCACCACCTTGGCTAAATCCTTGACATGGATAGCATCCCACAAGCAGATCTGCCATCGGAAAAGATTTCACTTCTCTTATATCCGTTAGGAGATAATCCGTTTCTGGAAGATTGGCCAAATAAACATCACGCGCGTATGGCAATATGTCATTAGCCATAACGACATCAATTCCATTTTTAACCAAACCGGCATCAGAACCCCCACAACCGGAAAACAACGATACAGCTTTTAACATTTTACCCCCTAAGCAGAGCGAGTATTATACCGGTTATATTTCATTTTGCATTTGTTAAATGTTAAAAAAAGCTCACTTTTCACACTAACTTAAGTAAATGCCCTCTGAAACTAACGAGTTTTATTCTAAGCCAATTTTATACTTAGTTTGCCAAATGTCTTACCCGTCCATGCTCTTCAGTGATAGAGAACACAGGAGCCTCGCCCCGTCAGACAGACATGCGATTAAAACCCAGTCAGCCGCCTTACACTGCCATGTCTGCTAGTTTTAACTCAAGCGCTACATAGTCACTGTGACGAACCATGTTTGTACAGAACACCTCCCCCGACTACTGATAGTTACAGTTCGTTACTTATCACCATATAAATCCTCACATCGCTCAAAACGTTTTTCCTTCATAAATCTTTGTGGCTAACTTAATCTACTGAGGCGCCAGCATCCCCTCGGCCTACCCACCGCCGAACGGGTTCGATTTAAACGCGTATTCAGGCATGTTCCCGCACTCCGGACAGCGTGGTAATTCGTTCTGTTTCATTGCGCCAACTCCTGCATCAGCGCCCCGTGCTTGCGAATGCTACGAACGGCTTCACGAAGTTTTTCCAGGTTGGCCAGCTTCGCTTTCGTGCGGCGAATTTCACTTGAGATACCGCGTACCGTAGGGATCAGCAGATCATCAGGACGGCTGACGAAAGCGGGGATTTCCTCAACAATTTCAGTGACAGATTTTTCCGGTACTGGTGGAGTTGATGTCTCCGGTTCCCGTGGTGCAGAGCTTTTGTTTTTCACTGACGCAGTGGCCGACACCGAATAAACAAACTTGCTGCCAACTTTTTCGCGGATGATCCGCCCTTTTGTCATGTGGTGAGTCAGCATTGGCGCCACACGTTTTGACTCAATACCTGCCAGTGTTGCCAGCTCCAGAGATGTCTGTGGCCCATGTTCCGCCAGTAATGCGATGACGTCGCTGACTGATACAGTTGCTGGCGCTTTGCTGACTGAACTGATCGCTTTTGGCTGTGATTTAACTTTCCCAGTAGCAACTTTCCAATACCCGTTAGTCTGTGCAACTTCGTTACGTTCTTCATGCTCACGCAGCATCCCGATCACCGCCGCAGGCTCAATTTTCATGCGCGCCGCAATTTCACGGGCAGTCGCTTTTTCCATCGCTTTCAGTACGTCTAAAATGGTTTCCATAAAATTCTCCAAGTTAATTTTTTAGCCCCTGAAACCTTCAGGGATGGTGTTATCCGGGGCTGAAATGGCGTTAACATCCCGTTGTTGTGTGCTACCACCAAGGCGGATAATTAATTCATCCCACTTTTCCCGTAGCTTTGAAGGGCTCAGGATGTTGCGACACCAGAACGGATCGCGTTGTACGCGTTTGAATAAATCGCAAATCTGGCGATGGGTATGCCCGTCTATGCAGCGCATCAGGCGTATTTCGTTTGCCCAGGCATTCCAGTTAGGGTCTTTTGGGCGTGACAGTTCGCCGTCTGTCTCTGCAGCCTTCTCGTAGAGTTTTTTGATGCGGGAAAAAATCCACTCAGCGCACTGGTGATCTTCTGGTGTGCCCCATTTGCCCCTTTGCAGTTCAGAGGATGATTTTTTTTCTTCGCCTGTGGATAAATCGGCTTCCGGGGACGCAGTTCCCGGACAAGAAGAGATCTGTATGTATTTATCTGTTTTAAGATCTGTATAGAGAATAGATTCGGCTTGAGAGCCGTTTCCAGGATTCGGCTTATGGGCCGTTTCCATTCGGCTTAAGAGCCGTTTGGTTTCGGCTTGAGAGCCGTTTCCATTCGGCTTAAGAGCCGAATCCAGCACTGGCGGGAATATCAGGGCAATTAATGCCTCTTCATTGATGCGATAATGCATCTTCGGCGTACCGTTTACCTTGCGTTTCTTCTCTTCGATAACACCAGGCAAATACTGGCTGATTATTTTGCTCATTGCCTTGCGGATGACGTCCTCACTGGAGGCTCGAACTTCCGCAGCAATTACCGCATGCTCTTTGTAAAACCAGCCATTTTCGAGGTGGGATTTGCCAGACCAGAACACCAGTTGATTCAGGATCGCCGCGAGTAAATGCTGCTGGCGGTCACCGGCGAAAAAATCCAGGTAAGGACAAGGGATCGTGATGCTGTTCCCCTGACCGGACATCGACTGGACAATCTCAAAAATTCTACTCACACAAAACTCCGTACCTGCTGTGCGCTCTGTCATGACTGCACCTTCCTGAACTTGAGTTCAAACTCTCTCCGGCCTGTCTCGCAGATGTCCTGATAACCTTCGTATCGGTACATAACCCGAAGATGAGAAACTCTCATTACCGTCACCATGCGTCCGCGTTCGTTGCGGTATTTCATCCCCGGAATCAGTTCAGCGCTGCGATCGACTGTCTCCGTCGGTAATCTGTGCTTCATCGCATTTTTCATACGGTCTACTAATTCCTGGGCAAGCATGGGAGTCTCCTGTTACACCGCGCGCGGACCAATATGGTTGAACTGGATGCTGACGCCGGGAATGAGATCGGCCAGCGCCTGAATCGCCTCTGCCGTTTCTTTGCGGATAACCTGCATTGGCTTACCAGTCAGCACCGCGCTGGTCGCCTCGATGCACTCGCGGTTCGCAATGGCCACCAGGTTATGTAAGTCATGCTGACCAGCCAGCTCTGCATCCATCGCAGCTCTGATTGCTGGCGCCAGCGCAGCTGCCTGACCACGATAATTCGGCGTGTCATTTCGAAATGCCCGTTGGATGATCTGCGTGTTGTTATGCAGGCATCGCGCATACTCTGACGGGTCAACGATATCCGCCAGGCTGTCCAGCAAATCACCGTAGTGATGCGCTGTAATCAGCGGGACTATCTTTTTCCAGCCCCCTTTCCTGCCATCCTTCATCGCCCACTCTTCCAGCTCGAGGGCCAGCAATTTGATCTCATTGATTTTCATCGTTCAATTTTCTCCCTTTCTTTGCTTTATCCTGGTTTTCATAAAACAACGGGTCATATTTCAGAACTCCACCTGTTAGACGCTCTAGCCTAACTGCTCGCTTTTCAGGAATGGCGCTCCCCCATCGGGTGACCGCGACCTGAGAAATGCCAAGCGCTCGCGCAACGGCAGCTTTGGAGCCAAAAAACTTAATCACTGTCTCTGTGAACATGCGCCCTCCGCATAACTAATGTTAGCAAAATAAATACTAACAAAAGTTATGTCAAGTTAACTTATATTAGGCTTATGAAAATTGAAACTTTGAGTGATCGCATTGCCGCCCGGCGCAAAGAGCTTGGACTAACGCAGCAGCAGCTTGCTGATCTGGTTAAGAAGTCCAGCGTTAGCGTATTCAAATGGGAAAGCGGCCAAACTGAGCCAAAGGGGAAAAGTCTCTTTGCTTTAAGTACTGCGCTGCGCTGTTCTCCGACCTGGTTACTTTTCGGTGATGAAGAACAAATCCCCACCCCAGTGGAGTCACTTCCTACGGCGTTAGATGAACGGCAGCAACGTCTTTTAGATTTGTTTGATTCTCTTCCTGAATCAGAAAAAGAGTCCTATCTCAATGAGTTAGAAGCAAGAGTTGAAAATTTTAACCGCCTCTTTGAAGAACTTCTAAAAGTTAGAAAATCCCAAACAAATAAAAAATAGCAAGTCAGTCAATGGCTTGCGTTTTTTTACACCTCACAACTTAACTTTTGTTATTTTTATCCTTGCCATTTAAATTACCTTTAGTTAATCTCATGCCACCAAGTAACCACACGCAGTGATTACTCAGAATCAAAATGTTCCGCCTACCCGGCGTTAATGGGTTTAACAGCGAACAGGCAGGATGCCCACGAAGTAGCCGCCAGGGGCGTATGAAAACCGGGATGATTCGCTAGCAGATGATTTCAAAGGAGATGGAAAAGATGAATGAACAGGATTTGAAACATGTGATCGCATCATTGCTGGAAGACACTAAACGCTTGCAGCAGATCGAGCCAAATGCAGGCACTGAGGCCCGTATTTTGTTAGCAAAACAGGCATTAAATAATTGCGTAGCGCAAACCCCTGATCGAACCAAGTTCATGAATTTCATGGCTGACACGATCACCCCTCTGCCATGCAATGGAGAGAGGGTGAGCCGTGTTTATCACGACACAATGGTTAAAGCTTTAAGAATCGAGCTTGATGGGCTTAGGCGTAAGATCGTGATGAACGAAATCGTTGCCAACTAAGGAAGCAGACGGAAGTAAGCATGCGCTTTGCTCAAATTTACAGACAAATATATTTGCGTCAACACCGACGCTGTTAGCAATTGAAAATGTTTGATCAAGGATTTGTTGGCAGTTCATTGTGCTTTTAAGGATATATCCCTCTGGAATCAGTCTACAGCAGCTATCGTCAGACTCTTTGATTGTTTTCTGGTACAGAAAGTTAAGCATAAATTCTTCAAATTTTTTGGTCTGTTCTGCTGTAGGTTCAAATAGACGAACGTGAACATAAAACTTGTTCATTAGGTTTCCTTGCTGGCTGTGTGAGTACTCCAGCATACCACCGCGCCTGATGTGGTTAAAAGCAGGCCAAAGCAATAACAAGTAGAACCCGTTCTGGCGGCCCGGTGTTTTCCCATATGTATCCGGTCACCGCCAGCTTTTTCAGGGAACAACATGCAAGCGCACTCCTTCACTTACCAGTTGGGTGACAGGTATGAAACAGGCGGAGTGCGCTAGCAGATGTGATTAATTGCTGTGTGTGCCGCGTGGTCTTTGCCCATCTTCCACGATGGGCACCTTTTTTACCGGAGGGTTTATGAAAAATTCACAGCCAGTTATACCGGACGGGGATCCTGATGTGGAAAGCTCAGTTAATAATTTTATTTACCAGTTAAGCGTTCCTGCTTTTCGCGACCGCCTTACAGCTGAACTCGAGGCACTGTACGAACAACAGAAGGAAGCTCTCGATCACACAGAATCTTTACTCAGGATGGTGCGTGCCAATGGTTAAATTTACCAGCGAAGATATTGCCCAACGTACAGCTGAAGCTGAATATAAAAAGGCTGTGGCTGATATAACTGGAGTTCAGAAATACAAAGATGAAGCGGTACTGGATATGTGCTTCATTAAAGTAATGACCAAAATAGTTAACGATCAGAGGGTTAATATTAGCGAGTTTCTACGCTGACCTTTTATTTACCCCCTTCGATAACCTCAAGCAATTAAGAGAGTTTTTATTTATGCCTTAAATGGCAGGTCTTACTACATCCATCAATGATGGCCCTGTCATAGTCAGCCATGCAAGGAGGGTAAGTGACACTTGAGTGCTGTCCGTATTGCAAAAAATGGAGTTCTGTTGACTCCATGTATAAATCAACAAAAAGAATGAATAAGAGAGTAGTCACTGCTTATTTCTGTAGCCTTGAGCATGCTATCTCCTACAAACAAATTCATGAACCACGGCGCTGTAATTTAAGCAGAAGCAATGCACGCCATTCACATAAATATTATTGAGGTTATTATGGCAATTGGATTAAAAAACTTTGGCGGGAGATTCGAACCGAAAAAAAGCGCACTTGAAAAAGATAGTACGCTTCCGGTTTATGTTGCTTTTAAACAAGCCAAGAATAAAACAATAGCAAAAACATTACTGCATGCGGATTTTATACAGTTCGCACCAGATTATGCTGATGATTATTTTGCTCCCAAGGTATGGGAAGTAGAGGAAGGAATGTTCTGCACTGTTGAAGGGCAGTTCTATACCGACCTTTTCACTGGTGAAATTGTCTGGAATGCTGAGAAAGGCGAACCAGAGCGCATCATAGTTGAGCCAGAGCTTGCTGGCGGAAATGAACAACTTAATGCTGACGCGACAGAAGAAAAAATGAAACCGGTGAAAGAGCTGGATGTGCTGGCCCGCGCATACTGCCTTGCGGTGTTTGGTGCCATTGAGGAAATCACACCTTCTCAGTATGGCCAGTTAATCGACATGCTGAATGATGATGAATTTAGCCCTTTACGCGAACAGGCAGAGGGTCTTGCCAAAGAACCCCGCATTCTTGCCATGCTTCCTGAAAAACAGACCGAATGCCTGGCCTGGGTGCGTCAGAAGGCGCGCGACAATGCTAAATGGCCAGACTATAAAAACCTGTTTACCCAATGGGCTGATACCCCGCCCGATAAACGCGAGCCAGTAAAGTGTGTTCAGACTGGCACCACGAGCAGTGACAAGCCGACCATGAACGAACTTGCTACCAGACTGCGCTATCGCACAGCCATGGGAAAATTATCCCGATCCATGGATTTCGACGTGTGCAACCCTCCTGTTGGCATTGAAATGCGGATCAATACCATGCTGTGCAGTAAAGATGTAGAGATTGATGACTGGTGTGCGCCATTTTCACGTACACCGGGTATTCATGATTATCACCCGGCGGCCATCGTGGCCATCATCAAAACCGCTGATGAAAAACTTCATATTTACCCTGGCGAACTTCGCCAATACATCGATAGCTGCATTGCGGGTTTTGACTGCGTTAATCCACCACAACTGGTCATTGATATTGCCTGCGGACGTACGTCTGCCCCGCTGCCACAAAAAAATGATGGAGCAAAATCTGATAGTAAAACCGAACAGACGTTACAGGACGAAAATTTACCACCAGCAGTCTGCCCGGCTCACGCTGCAGAACTCGACAGGGAGCTGGATGCAGCATTTGCCAATAGCGCCTCAAATGAGAGTGAAAAAACGGAAGTTACCGAACAGGAAGACGATCGCCCACTTCTGGATGATCATGAAATTGAGATAGCCCACGCGCTGATCGACCTGCTTTCGGGACGTACTGACATTATGGGCAAGGAAGAAGCGGAAGGCGTTGTGGCATGTACCGGTCATATTATCGCTGACATTCTTCCTCTGCTGATCATCGATATTGCCACCACTGAATTTTGTCTGTCGCCCAATTTCAGCGACGAAGAAGTTCACGATGTCGCAACGACAATTCTTGATAGTTGGTCTGATGATGCTGCCTCGCGTCAGAAGATCGCCCTCGATGCGATAGTAGAATATCGCCGACCAGAGCCACCAAAACCCATAGTGATGGATCCACCAGCTGTCACCGCCAAACCGAAGAAAGAACCAGAACTGACTGTTTCCGCACCGGGTAGCAATTTCACAAATGGCGAACCGTTTACCACCCTCACCTATCGCCAGCAACTGACGCTCGCAGCGCTGCAAGGGATGTGTGCAAACCCGGCATACCGCGGCGATTTTGACGAATTGCCGCACATGGCCGCAGCGTTGGCCGCAGGGGTTATAAGTGCGGAGGCGGAACAGTGACAGAGAATTTAACCGGCGATAAAGCCCTGATCCGTTCTCTGCACATCTGTGATGATGGATGTGACTGGACGTCCTGGCATTTATGGCGAATGGGAGAACGCAGGCGCATAAGTGAACATGTTTTCACGCGGCTACCAGTTCGTCAGCGCGCTATACAGCCGAGCATGAAACCCAAGAAAAAACAGTGCCAAAAACGAAAGGCAAAACCAACTACTGATTTTTGATTATCAATATTCGCCAGCTGCAGCATGTACTGTTGTGGCTGGCGGCATCGGAGTTATGTATGTCGCAACTCATTTTCAGCGAAGAGTGGATGGTTGAAGCGCGACTAACAGAAAAGACCGGCTTGTCTGAAAGACAAATTAAAAGTTATCGGTTGAATTTGTGGATCGAAGGTGTGCATTTCAAACATCTGACAGCTCTCGGGGAAACTGACAATTCTAAAGGTCTGCTTTGGTACAACTATCCAAAGATTAACCAATTAGTACAGGATGCATGATGGACTTTCCAACCGGCGTTGAGCTGCATAATGGAAAAATACGGATCACATTTACCTATCGCGGCAAACGTTGCCGCGAAGTCCTTCGCGGCTGGACGGTGAACAGCAGCAACATCAAAAAAGCTGGAAATCTTCGTGCGCTCATAACAAGTGAAATACAGCTCGGTAAGTTCGACTATGCGGAACGTTTCCCGGAATCCAAAGCGCTTAAGAAGTTCATCACAACCAAAAAAATCACCACGTTTAAAGAACTAAGTGATTTTTTTACAGACACCAAAGCCTTAGAGGTATCTGGTGCAACACTGCTATCGCTTACTTCGGTCGTAAATACGTTATTGCGTGTAATCGGAGAAAATACTCGTCTGGTAGATATTGAGCATGCCGACATTTTGCATTACCGAAAGGAGTTATTGATCGGGACAATTATTAACCCGGCAATGCCGAATCTGGCCAGGCAGGGCCGCGCGCCCTCAACAGTCAATAAACAGATGGCAGTTTTATCAGAAATGCTTAAGCTCGCAAACCGAAGCCAGTTTATATTGCATGCTCCTTATGAAGGAGTGTCGCGACTCAAGTTATCTAAAAATGATCCCGACCCACTTTTACTTCATGAGTACCAGGCTCTGATAGCCGCCCTTCCCCGTAGCCAGGCATTAATCATCATTGTTGCCGTTCATACGGGGATGAGGCCGGGCGAGATATGCGCCCTGGCATGGGAAGACATTGATTTGGTAAAAGGTGAAATCCACGTATCCAGAAGTTTGACGAATAAGCGAGTATTTGTTCCCCCTAAGACAGATGCCGGAATAAGGACGATAACGTTGCTTAAACCTGCTCTGGATGCACTGAAGGAACAATACGAAATCACCGGCGCTAATCCGAAGCAAGAAATTCGATTTCACCATCGTGAGATCGGAAAAACTGAGCAGCAATCTCTTCGCTTCGTTTTTTCACCGACAGCATATTCGTCCAGGAAAGGCAGTTACTTCTCCAAGAACTCGATTGCCTATGGCTGGAAGCGAGGCACTAAACTTGCCAATATCCGCGAAAGGAATCCTTATCAGTCACGGCATACCTACGCATGCTGGACGTTGATGGCCGGAGCGAACCCGTCATTCATAGCGAGTCAGATGGGACATGAAGATGCGCGCATGGTGTACGAGGTTTACTCCAAGTGGATTGGCGACATGAACCAGGATCAGGTCAACATGCTGAACAATCAGATGCCAACAGCACTGCCCCCAGGGCGCCCCCACGGGCAGGGGAGCATGAGAAAAGTTATTTAATTTCATAGCGCTGCTTTCAATCCACATAATCAGCGTTACACTATTCATACCGTTATTTTAGGGAGAAAAGATGATGCGCGTATTGGTCGTCGAGGATAATGCTTTATTACGCCACCACCTCAAGGTTCAGTTACAGGATTTAGGGCATCAGGTGGATGATGCAGAAGATGCGAAGGAAGCGGACTATTATCTGAATGAACATTTGCCGGATATCGCGATCGTTGATTTAGGACTCCCCGATGAAGACGGTTTATCCTTGATCCGCCGCTGGCGCAGTAATGAAGTTTCGCTGCCGATTCTGGTGTTAACCGCGCGTGAAGGCTGGCAGGACAAGGTGGAAGTACTCAGCGCCGGCGCTGATGATTACGTCACCAAACCGTTTCACATTGAAGAAGTGGCTGCGCGCATGCAGGCACTGATGCGTCGCAACAGCGGTCTGGCATCGCAAATTATCTCCCTTCCGCCTTTTCAGGTGGACCTCTCTCGCCGCGAGTTATCCGTCAATGATGAAGTTATCAAGCTCACGGCGTTTGAATACACCATTATGGAAACGCTCATCCGTAATAATGGCAAAGTGGTGAGTAAAGATTCGCTCATGCTGCAGCTTTATCCGGATGCCGAGCTGCGTGAAAGTCACACCATTGATGTTTTGATGGGCCGTTTGCGTAAAAAAATTCAGGCGCAATACCCGGATGATGTCATCACCACCGTGCGTGGCCAGGGATATCTTTTTGAACTGCGCTAATGAATAAATTATTGCGTCATTTTTTTCCATTATCGCTGCGGTTGCGCTTTTTACTGGCAACCGCAGGCGTGGTGTTGGTGCTTTCGCTGGCCTACGGCATGGTTGCCCTTGTGGGCTATAGCGTCAGCTTTGATAAGACAACATTCCGTCTGCTACGGGGAGAAAGTAATCTGTTCTATACCCTGGCAAAGTGGGAGAACGGCAAGATAAACATCGAGCTGCCTGAGAATCTCGATATGCAAAGCCCAACAATGTCACTGATCTATAACGAAAGTGGTGAGTTGTTGTGGGCGCAGCGCAATGTTCCCTGGCTGACGCAAAGTATCCAACCGGACTGGCTAAAAACGAACGGCTTTCATGAAATTGAAGCCAATGTAGACGCCACCAGCACCTTACTGGGCGAAGATCACTCTGCTCAGCAGCAGTTAAAAGAAGTCAGAGAAGATGACGACGATGCCGAAATGACCCACTCGGTAGCAGTGAACGTCTATCCCGCCACCGCCAGAATGCCGCAACTGACTATTGTGGTTGTCGATACCATTCCTATTGAGCTAAAACGCTCGTATATGGTCTGGAGCTGGTTTATTTATGTGCTGGTCGCCAATCTGTTGCTGGTCATTCCGCTGTTATGGGTGGCCGCCTGGTGGAGCCTACGACCTATTGAATCGCTGGCGCGTGAAGTCCGTGAACTTGAGGAACATCATCGTGAGATGCTAAACCCCGCCACGACGCGCGAACTGACCAGCCTGGTCCGCAATCTTAATCGGCTTTTAAAAAGCGAACGCGAGCGCTACGACAAATACCGCACCACGTTAACGGACCTCACCCACAGCCTGAAAACACCGCTGGCAGTTTTGCAAAGCACGCTCCGCTCAATGCGTAATGAAAAAATGAACGTGAGCGATGCAGAACCCATTATGCTGGAACAAATCAGCCGTATTTCGCAGCAGATAGGCTATTACCTGCATCGCGCCAGTATGCGTGGCAGCAGCGCCCTGCTCAGCCGCGAACTGCATCCGGTCGCGCCGTTACTGGATAAACTCACCTCGGCACTGAATAAAGTGTATCAGCGTAAAGGCGTTAACATTAATCTCGATATCTCACCCGAAATCAGTTTTGTGGGCGAGCAGAACGACTTTGTCGAAGTAATGGGTAACGTGCTGGATAACGCCTGTAAATACTGTCTGGAGTTTGTCGAGATTTCAGCGCAACTGTCCGAGGATCAACTGCATATTCTGGTTGAAGATGATGGCCCCGGTATTCCGCAAAGCAAACGGGAAGTGGTGTTTGACCGTGGACAACGCGTAGATACGCTACGTCCCGGGCAAGGCGTCGGCCTGGCGGTGGCGAGAGAAATCACCGAGCAGTATGACGGACAGATTATTGCTGGCGACAGCCTGCTGGGTGGCGCGCGTATGGAAGTTATTTTTGGCCGTCAGCAGCCAGGTCAGAAAGACGAGTAATCGTCGCATGTAATAAATATGTACTGACTTCACGCTTGAGGTTAAGTATCCGTTATAATCGGTTGCAGATACCAGCCTGCGGGATGCTCATTATGGAATACCAACTCACACTTAACTGGCCCGATTTTCTTGAACGTCACTGGCAGAAACGCCCGGTGGTCTTAAAACGCGGGTTTAACAACTTTATTGATCCACTCTCTCCTGACGAACTGGCTGGACTGGCGATGGAAAGCGAAGTCGACAGCCGACTCGTCAGCCACCAGGACGGTAAATGGCAGGTGAGCCACGGTCCGTTCGAAAGCTATGATCATCTCGGCGAGAACAACTGGTCATTGTTGGTGCAGGCGGTCAATCACTGGCATGAGCCAACCGCCGCGCTGATGCGCCCGTTTCGCGAACTGCCGGACTGGCGCATCGACGATCTGATGATCTCCTTCTCCGTACCCGGCGGCGGCGTTGGCCCACATCTGGATCAGTACGATGTGTTTATCATTCAGGGAACCGGACGTCGTCGCTGGCGCGTGGGCGAAAAACTGCAGTTGAAGCAGCACTGCCCTCATCCGGACCTGCTGCAGGTCGACCCGTTTGAAGCCATCATTGATGAAGAGCTGGAACCCGGCGATATCCTGTATATTCCACCAGGATTCCCGCACGAGGGCTATGCACTGGAAAATGCGATGAACTATTCGGTCGGTTTTCGCGCGCCAAACACTCGCGAGCTGATCAGCGGATTCGCCGATTACGTTTTGCAACGTGAATTGGGCAGCACGTATTACAGCGATCCTGACCTGCCGCCGCGCGATCACCCGGCTGACGTTCTGCCGCAGGAGATGGACAAGCTGCGCGAAATGATGCTCGGTCTGATTAATCAGCCGGAACATTTCCAGCAGTGGTTTGGCGAGTTTATCTCTCAGTCTCGTCATGAGCTGGATATTGCTCCGCCGGAGCCACCCTATCAGCCAGACGAAATTTACGATGCCCTGAAGCAAGGGGATGTATTAGTGCGTCTGGGTGGGTTGCGCGTATTGCGTATTGGCGACGACGTCTACGCCAACGGTGAGAAAATTGATTCGCCGCATCGTCCTGCCCTGGAAGCGCTGGCCAGCCATATTGTGCTGACAGCTGAGAATTTTGAGGATGCGCTGGAAGATCCGTCTTTCCTTGCCATGCTTGCCGCGCTGGTCAACAGCGGGTACTGGTTCTTCGAAGGATAATGCGGACAGTGCCTGATGCGACGCTACGCGTCTTATCAGGCCTACTGGAGAGCAATATTCCAGGCCGGATGGCGCTCCGCTTATCCGGCATCTGTCAATAAATTTACTGCTGCTTCGCGGTGAGCTGCGCAATACGCACAATCACCTGCACCGCCTTTTCCATTCCTTCCAGGGTTACAAACTCATGCTTACCATGATAGTTGTAGCCGCCGGTGAACAGATTCGGACACGGTAAACCCATGAACGACAGCTGCGCGCCGTCAGTGCCGCCACGAATGGGTTTCAGCACCGGTTCAATATCGCAATCGCGCATCGCCTTTTGGGCGATATCCAGAACGTGTGGATGCTCAATCACTTTTTCGCGCATATTGTAGTAGCTGTCTTCAATCACCAGTTCGATATAGCAGTCCGGGTGTAATCCTTTGCCGACCTTTTTGGCAATATCCATGATCTTGCGTTTACGCGCTTCAAACTGCTTGCGGTCAAAATCACGGATGATGTAGTGCATATCCGCCCGATCAACCGTCCCTTTCATGCTCGCCAGGTGATAGAAGCCTTCGTAGCCTTCCGTCGTCTCCGGGCTTTCGTCTGCCGGAACTTCCGCATGAATACGCGCCGCCAGCGACAGCGCATTCACCATCACCCCTTTTGCGGTACCGGGATGCACATTGTTGCCGACAATTTTTATATTAACCGACGCGGCGTTGAAGTTTTCAAACTCCAGCTCCCCTACGCCACCGCCATCAACGGTGTAGGCCCACTGCGCATCGAATGCCGCAACGTCAAAATGCTTCGCCCCTTTGCCGACCTCTTCGTCTGGCGTAAAGGCCACGCGGATATCACCGTGCGGAATATCTTTTTGGATAAGCACAGCCAACGCGGTCATGATTTCCGCCACGCCTGCTTTATCATCTGCGCCCAGCAGGGTTTTACCGTCTGTGGTGATCAGCGTCTGGCCCAGAAGTTGATGCAGTACCGGAAACATCACCGGCGACAAAACTTCATCACCAATGCCTAACGCAATATCGCCGCCGCGATAGTTTTCAACGATTTGCGGATTAACGTTTTTACCGCTGAAATCCGGTGAGGTATCCACATGGGAAATAAAGCCGATCGCGGGAATATTGCCAGCAACGTTAGCGGGCAGCGTCGCCATCAGCGTCCCCTTTTCGCTCAGTGAAATATTAACCAGCCCCATCTCTTCGAGCTGTTGTTTGAGCAGTTGTAATAACTTCCACTGTCCTTCGGTGCTGGGTACCTGCCGCACGCCCGATTTTGATTGGGTGTCCAGCGACACGTAGTGTAAAAAACGCTCAAGTAGTTTATCCATGCAGTCACCCTCACTTTTTGTGACAACATTATCAATAAGCAACAAAAGACAAATATTGCGTCAGGTCACTTTTATCCCCGCAAATGAGAATATTTCGCCCTGACATCCCCTCTGACTATAGGGCTAAGTCAGTAATTAGCAACAAGGATTGGCGATTACCATGGTTTGCCGTAGAATAACGGCCCTCATTAAGAGTCATCAAGGTGGTTAACCACAAACCCCGCATCGGTCAGCCATCCGTTGCGTTTACATGGGACAGAGTAAAAAATTGAATAAACAACCGCGTTCGCTTTCTCCACTGGTGCAATTAGCGGGAATTCGCAAAAGTTTCGATGGCAAAGAGGTGATTTCCAGCCTGGATTTGACCATCAATAATGGCGAGTTTCTCACGCTGCTCGGCCCCTCTGGCTGCGGTAAAACAACCGTTCTTCGCCTGATAGCCGGCCTGGAAACAGTTGATTCCGGTCATATTATGTTGGACAACCAGGACATCACTCACGTTCCTGCGGAAAACCGCTACGTGAACACCGTCTTCCAAAGCTATGCCTTATTTCCCCACATGACCGTGTTTGAGAATGTGGCTTTTGGCTTACGCATGCAAAAAACGCCCGCAGCCGACATTTCTCCCCGCGTTACCGAAGCTCTACGCATGGTGCAACTGGAAGAGTTCGCCCAGCGAAAACCGCATCAACTCTCCGGTGGACAGCAGCAGCGCGTAGCGATAGCCCGAGCTGTGGTCAACAAACCCCGCTTACTCCTGTTAGATGAATCCCTCTCTGCGCTGGACTACAAACTGCGTAAGCAGATGCAGAACGAACTGAAAGCGCTGCAGCGTAAGCTGGGTATCACTTTTGTCTTTGTCACACACGATCAGGAAGAAGCGCTGACCATGTCAGATCGCATCGTGGTGATGCGCGATGGTAAGATTGAGCAGGACGGTACGCCGCGCGAAATCTACGAAGAGCCGAAAAATCTGTTCGTCGCCGGATTTATCGGCGAGATCAATATGTTTAACGCCACGGTGATAGAACGTCTGGACGAACAGCGTGTTCGTGCTAACGTTGAAGGCCGCGAGTGCAATATTTATGTTAACTTTTCGGTGATTCCCGGTCAGAAGCTGCACGTTCTGTTACGACCAGAAGACTTGCGCGTTGATGAAATCAACGATGATAATCATATCGAAGGCTTGATCGGCTACGTGCGTGAACGCAACTACAAAGGCATGACGCTGGAGTCGGTTGTGGAACTGGAAAATGGCAAGATGGTGATGGTCAGTGAATTCTTCAACGAAGACGACCCTGACTTTGACCACTCTCTCGACCAGAAAATGGCGATTAACTGGGTAGAAAGCTGGGAGGTCGTACTGGCTGATGAAGAACACAAGTAAATTCCAGAGTGTGGTGATTGTCACCATTGTCGGTTGGCTTGTGTTATTTGTCTTTCTGCCCAACCTGATGATCATCGGCACCAGCTTTTTGACCCGCGACGACGCCAATTTCGTCAAAATGGTCTTTACGCTGGAAAACTATACGCGCCTGCTCGATCCGCTCTATTTTGAGGTGCTGGTTCACTCCCTCAATATGGCGCTGATTGCCACGTTCGCCTGTCTGGTTCTCGGTTATCCGTTTGCCTGGTTTTTGGTGAAACTGCCGGAAAAAGTGCGCCCATTGCTGCTGTTCCTGCTGATTGTTCCGTTCTGGACCAACTCGCTTATTCGCATCTACGGACTCAAAATTTTTCTCAGCACCAAAGGCTATCTCAACGAGTTTCTGTTGTGGCTTGGCATTATTGATACTCCCATTCGCATCATGTTTACCCCCAGCGCAGTGATTATCGGGCTGGTGTACATTCTGCTGCCGTTTATGGTGATGCCGCTCTATTCCAGCATTGAAAAGCTCGATAAACCGCTGCTGGAAGCCGCACGCGATTTAGGCGCCAGTAAACTTCAGACTTTTACCCGCATCATTATTCCGTTGACGATGCCGGGGATTATCGCCGGATGCCTGCTGGTTATGCTGCCCGCAATGGGCCTGTTTTACGTTTCCGACCTAATGGGCGGAGCAAAAAACTTGCTGATTGGCAACGTGATTAAAGTTCAGTTCCTGAACATCCGCGACTGGCCGTTCGGTGCCGCCACCAGTATTACCCTTACCATCGTGATGGGTCTGATGCTGCTGATCTACTGGCGCGCCTCCCGCTTGCTGAACAAGAAGGTGGAACTCGAATGATCGGTCGACTGCTTCGCGGCGGTTTTATGACCGCTATCTACGCGTATCTGTATATTCCAATCATTATCTTGATTGTGAACTCCTTTAACAGCTCGCGCTTTGGTATCAACTGGCAGGGTTTCACCACCAAATGGTACGGCCTGCTGATGAATAACGACAGTCTGCTGCAGGCGGCGCAGCACTCGCTGACGATGGCGGTGCTCTCCGCCACGTTCGCCACGCTGATCGGCTCACTTACAGCGGTCGCACTGTACCGCTACCGCTTTCGCGGCAAACCGTTTGTCAGCGGCATGCTGTTCGTGGTGATGATGTCGCCGGATATCGTGATGGCGATTTCTTTACTGGTGCTGTTTATGCTGATCGGTATTCAGCTCGGTTTCTGGTCGCTGCTGTTCTCGCATATCACTTTTTGTCTGCCTTTTGTGGTGGTGACGGTTTACTCACGCCTGAAAGGTTTTGATGTACGCATGCTTGAGGCAGCCAAAGATCTCGGCGCCAGTGAAGTGACTATTCTGCGCAAGATCATATTACCACTGGCTATGCCTGCCGTAGCTGCAGGCTGGCTACTGAGCTTTACGTTGTCGATGGATGATGTCGTCGTTTCGTCCTTCGTTACCGGGCCGGGTTATGAAATTCTGCCATTAAAAATCTACTCGATGGTTAAGGTCGGCGTATCACCAGAGGTGAACGCGCTGGCGACCATTTTGTTGGTTCTGTCGCTGGTTATGGTGATCGCCAGCCAGCTTATTGCACGTGATAAAACCAAGGGCCGCTAAGGCCCTTAATTCAGGGGACGTTAAATGATGAAAAAATGGTCACGCCACCTGCTCGCGGCGGGTGCTCTGGCACTGGGCATGAGCGCCGCTCACGCGAATGACAACAACACGCTCTATTTCTATAACTGGACCGAGTATGTCCCGCCTGGGCTGCTGGAGCAGTTCACCAAAGAGACCGGCATTAAGGTTATCTATTCGACCTACGAGTCGAATGAAACCATGTACGCCAAGCTCAAAACCTATAAAGACGGCGCATACGATCTGGTGGTACCGTCCACCTATTATGTCGACAAAATGCGCAAAGAAGGCATGATCCAGAAGATCGACAAGTCGACGTTAACCAACTTCCACAACCTCGACCCGGAAATGCTCAATAAGCCGTTTGACCCGAACAATGACTACTCCATCCCGTATATCTGGGGTGCGACGGCCATTGGCGTTAACAGCGATGCCATCGACCCGAAAACCGTAACCAGTTGGGCCGATCTGTGGAAACCGGAGTACAAAGGCAGCCTGTTGTTAACGGATGATGCGCGTGAAGTGTTCCAGATGGCGCTGCGCAAACTGGGATATTCCGGCAATACCACCGACCCTAAAGAGATTGAAGCCGCCTATAACGAGTTGAAGAAGCTGATGCCTAACGTTGCGGCATTTAACTCTGACAACCCGGCCAACCCGTATATGGAAGGCGAAGTTAATCTGGGAATGGTGTGGAACGGCTCCGCGTATGTGGCGCGCCAGGCGGGTACTCCACTGGAAGTGGTATGGCCAAAAGAAGGTGGTATTTTCTGGATGGACAGCCTTTCTATACCGGCTAACGCCAAAAACAAAGAAGGTGCGCTGAAGCTGATTAACTTCCTGCTGCGCCCGGACGTGGCGAAAGAAGTTGCGGAAACTATTGGTTATCCGACGCCAAACCTGGCAGCACGTAAGCTGTTAAGTCCTGAAGTCGCGAATGATAAAACGCTCTACCCTGACGCAGAAACCATCAACAAAGGGGAATGGCAGAACGATGTCGGTTCCGCCAGCGCTATCTATGAAGAGTATTATCAGAAGCTGAAAGCAGGACGCTAATACTCGTGCAACCCGGCAGGCCTCGCTGCGCCGGGTTGCTACCTGCCAACCCGACTTTTACGTCTTTCGACTGACTCCCGCTCTCCAGTTTCTGGCTATGCTTACAGTATTCCAGGTCGGCTTCTGAGACTTCCAATGGCAACGCTCTGGCTGATACTTGAATTGGCTAATCTGATCGTATTTACGTTGGTGATCTTCCCTCGTAAACAGCCGGTAAACGCTCGTCCTTTGCTGCCCATCACCGCAACCCGCCTGCTACGACTCACTTTTTTAATACCGATCCTGGTTTTTGGCTACAGCCTGTTTTTCAATCATCAGATTGGCCCGGTGGAGTGGGGATGTCTCATTCTGGCGATCGTCGGTAACGCGCTGGTCATCAAAGGAAAATGGGATTTAGGTGAAAGCCACACGTGGACAGGCTACTATTTACCCAGCGCCAAACGGGTTACGCGCGGTATTTTTGCCTGGATTGCGCACCCCATGTATACCGGAATTATTCTGGTGATTATCTCGTGCAGCCTCGTCTACATTACCCGGCTGCCCGTGTGGCTGAGCGCGTTGGCGCTGATCTGTTGTTTTTACATCGCAGGATTTTTGATTATGGCGGCCCTGCGTGAGGACCGCCAGCTTGTACAAACTTAAGCAATATTGCCCGGATAGCCGTTACAGTCCTTTCAATAACTTCTCAACAAACTCAGGCACCACCTGGCTTGCCGGACCGTAATACTTCTCTTCAAATTCGCTTCCCACCTGGCTCGGCTCGAGATTGAGCTCTACCGTATGCGCCCCGTGCAGTCTTGCCTCATGCACAAAACCCGCAGCCGGATAAACATGGCCCGATGTGCCAATGGCAATAAACACATCCGCCATTGCCAGCGCCATATAAATTTCATCCATGCCCAGCGGCATTTCACCAAACCACACCACGTGCGGTCTTAGCGGCGCAGGAAACTGGCAGCAATGACATTTATCTTCCGGGGTCACATCGCCCGTCCACTCCAGAATCTGCCCGCTTTGCGAACAGCGAACCTTCAGCAGTTCGCCGTGCATATGGATAACGTTCTGGCTGCCTGCACGTTCATGCAGGTTATCAATGTTCTGCGTCACCAGTAAAAAACGGTCGCCCAGCTCGGCTTCGAGTTTTGCCAGCGCGATATGCGCCGCATTAGGCTGGATTTCTGGCTGCTGCAACTGATGGCGACGGGCGTTATAAAACGACTGAACCAGTTCCGGGTTTCGACTAAATCCTTCCGGAGTCGCAACGTCCTCGACCCGATGTTCTTCCCAGAGACCATCCGCCGCGCGGAATGTTCGAATTCCTGACTCAGCGGAGATTCCCGCCCCTGTCAGTACCAGCACTCTTGGTTTTTCCATCAATTCAGGCACCACTCTGTCTCTGAAAAAGATTCGTTGACGCAGGCGATCGCGCAAATGGCGTTTATTTTTACGAAAGCGGCTTAACCGATGACCCCGACGCGACAGCATAACAACCTCTTTGTATTAATCGGTAAGATGTAGGAAAGCGGCCCCGCGCATCCCGCCCGCATCACCGTGCCGTGCCTGCTCAATACGCGGCACCCGGGCAACCGGCAGCAGATGACGTGGCAGTCGGTCCGCCAGTTGCGTCGTAATAGCGGTAAAATTCGACAAGCCTCCGCCAATCACCACCAAATCGGGATCGACGATAGTCAGGATATTGCCAAGACACACCGCCAGCAAATCCAGATAGCGTTCAACGTGGGCACGCGCTTGTTCATCACCCTGCTCCCACAGTGCGATAATTTCACGGGCATCCAGCGGTTGATGGTAGTAATGCTGGTACAACCACGCAAATCCACCGCCGGAAAGATAGCTTTCGATGCATCCCAGTTGACCGCATCCACAGCGGCGCAGCGGGAAATCAAAGCCCATCAGCGTCAGCGCATCGACTGGCAAACGAATATGACCAAACTCGCCGGTGATATAGCTGCGTCCGGTAATGGATTTCCCGTTAAGCACCAGACCGCCGCCGACGCCCGTGCCGAGGATCAACCCCATCACGAGCGGATATTGGGTAAACTCGTCATCCCAGGCTTCGGAGAGGGCAAAACAGTTCGCATCGTTGTCCAGACGCACATCGCGGTCAAGGCGAGCGCTGAGATCGGCGCGGAGCGGTTTACCACTGGCGGCAGGAACGTTGGCCGCGTATAGCGTGCCGTCTTCCGTTTCCGGCATGCCAGGAATGCCAATGCCAACCGAACCTTTGACACCAAATCGCTGGTCCGCTTCCGTTACCAGATTGCAGACCGCATCAAGGAAAGCATCGTAGCTGTCACGAGGTGTAGGCACGCGAGTCTCCCATTGCAGACGACGTTGCTTATCAAACACGCCCAGCGCAATTTTGGTCCCGCCGATGTCAAATCCGTAATACATCACCGCTCCTTGATACACGTCATCCTTCAAGATGCCTCTGCGTTGGCTACGCCTTGATGCAGCATGAATGCTTTAGTGTATTATTGTTGTTATTGGCCGCTAAGTACTCTCGCAGGATCAATATTGCTGGCGCGACGCGCCGGATACCAACTTGCCAAAAGACTCAGCACGAGTGCTGTCACCAGCACGTAAATCACATCCAGCCAGTGTAATTCCGATGGCAGGAAGTCAATGAAATAGATATCACCGGACAGGAACTGATGCCCGATAAGCGCTTCAATCCCGTTTATTATCGGCGTCAGTTGCAACGAGACAATCACCCCAATAACGACGCCTATCAGGCTACCGAAAAGCCCCGCCAGCAGGCCGTACCAGACAAAAATGGCACGGATCAACCCATCTTTCGCCCCGAGGGTTCTTAATACCGCAATATCGCCGCTTTTGTCTTTTACCGCCATCACTAACGTGGAAACGATATTAAAACAGGCCACGCCAATCACCAGCACCATCGCCAGATACATAATGGCGCGGATCATTTGGATATCACGATACATATAACCGTAAGTACCGATCCAGCTCTTAATATAAACATAGTTATTGGTGACTTCACCTGCGTCTCGCACCAGTTTATTGGCGTTAAACACGTCGTTAACTTTCAGCGCGATCCCGGAAACACTGGTTCCCATGTCCAGGTATTGCTGCGCATCTTCCATTGGGATCATGGCAAAGCTGTGATCGAGCTGACCGCTCAGTTGCAGGATCCCCGTAACGTGCAAACGCACGCGTTTAGGCTGCTGTAACTTATGATCCGCACTGGCGTTAGGGATCATAATCGACACCCAGTCGCCCTGCTTCACCTTCAGCGCATCGGCAATACCCTTACCAATGATGATTTGTTGCTCACCGGCTTTGAAATTATCCCAGGCGTGGTTTTGCACGAAGGATGGCAGCGCGCTTAAACGCTGTTCCTGTTTTGGGTCAACGCCCTTCACCTGCACCGCGCGTAGGTTCGCCCCACTCTCCACCAGTCCGGTAAAGTTAATATAAGGTGCCGCAGCGACAATACCCGGCACTTTTTGTACCTTGTCGAGCGCTTCCTGCCAGTTATTCCACGGCTGATTTACAGCTTCAATCTCTCCGTGAGGGACTACGGCCAGAATACGGTTGTTAAGCTCACGTTCAAATCCGTTCATGGCGCTTAAACCGACGATCAACACCGCCACGCCCAACGCGATACCAACGGTGGATATCACGGAAATCAACGAAACCATACCGCCACGCCGCCGACCACGACTAAAGCGCAGACCAATCAATAATGATAAAGGCGAAGCCATTACTTAGCTCCCATCAGGCTCAGTTCAGCCGTCAGGCGACCATCGCGCATCTCAAGCTGACGGCTCATCCGCTTCGCCAACTGCAGATCGTGCGTCACCACCAGGAATGCCGTACCCTGAGAGCGGTTCAGCTCACCCAGAAGTTCGAAAATGCTGTCCGCGTTACGCGCATCAAGGTTACCCGTTGGTTCATCTGCCAGAACCAGGCGCGGGTTATTTACCAACGCACGGGCGATGGCCACGCGCTGGCGTTCCCCGCCAGACAGTTCGGATGGGCGATGACTGGCACGATGGTCCAGCCCTACCGCTTTCAACATATCCCGCGCGCGCTCGGTGATTTCAGCCGGTTTTTTCTTGCCGATCAATAGCGGCATCGCCACGTTTTCCAGCGCGGTAAAGTCCGGCAGCAAATGGTGGAACTGGTAAATAAAACCCAGCTTCTGATTGCGCAGTTCCGCTTTCGCCGCCGACGAGAGCTTGCTCATTGGCTGACCGCTAAAAATGACGTCGCCGGAAGTCGGTGTATCCAGCCCGCCTAACAGATGCAGCAGCGTACTCTTACCGGAGCCGGAGCTGCCGACAATCGCCATCATCTCACCTTCGCCGACGCAAAAACTGACATCGTGCAGTACATCGGTCTGCACAGTGCCTTCCTGATAGCGTTTGCACAGGTTGTCGCATTGCAACAGGATCTTATTCATAACGTAAAGCCTCAGCGGGTTGAGTGGCGGCAGCGCGCCAGGAAGGATAAAGCGTAGACAGCAACGCGATGGCCATCGCCACCAGCGCAATAACGATAACCTGCAGCGGCTCGATGGCGACCGGCAGCGCAGCGCCATCCAGAAGCACGCCGATAATGGGCATCAGGTTGTTCAGTTGGCTGGCAAGCAATGCGCCCAGCACAGCGCCCAACAGCGCGCCAATAATCCCGGCACTGGCCCCCTGAACCATAAACACCATCATTATCTGCCGCGGCGTCAGCCCCTGCGTTTGTAGAATCGCCACTTCCCCTTGCTTCTCCATTACCATCAGACCCAGTGAGGTAATAATATTAAAAGCCGCCACCGCCACGATCAGGCTAAGCAGCAGCCCCATCATGTTCTTTTCCATGCGCACGGCCTGGAACAATTCCCCTTTGCGCTCGCGCCAGTCCTGCCATTTAGTACCTTGCGGCAGCGTTTGCTGGCTCAGCGTGTCAACCTTCAGCGGCTCGTTCAGCCACAGACGCCAGCCGGTAATATTACCCACCGGATAGCGCATCAGCCGTGAGGCATCCTGAATGTTGGTTAGCATCTGGTAGCCGTCGACTTCGCTGTTGGCGGCGAAGGTGCCAATTACCGTAAACAGACGCTGGCTCGGCAGACGCCCCATTGGCGTAAACTGACTGGCCGAGGGCACCATCACGCGAATTTGATCGCCACGATTAACGCCCAACTGTCCGGCAAGCTGCTCTCCGAGGATGACATTATACTTACCCGGCTGCAGATCTGTTTGCTTCACATTGACCAGATACGGCGTTAACGGATCTTTTTGCGCCGGATCGATACCCAGCATCACACCGACCGCCACGCTACGCGCACTTTGCAGCACCACATCTCCCGTAGTTATAGGCGCAACGCGGTTGACGCCGTTCAACACCACCGCTTTTTCTGGCAGTTGCTGCGGGTTGAGCGAACCCTGTTCAGACGAGAGAACGGCCTGAGGCATCAGGCCAAGAATATTGTTTTGCAGCTCGCGCTCAAAACCGTTCATCACCGACAACACCGTGACCAGCGCCATTACCCCGAGAGTAATGCCAATGGTGGAGAGCCAGGAAACGAAGCGACCGAAGCGATCTGCTGCACGCCCACGCATATAACGCAGGCCGATGAATAGAGCGACAGGTTGGTACATGAAATCCGTCTGGTTGCTGTTAGCAAAGTCACGAGTATATAAGCGAAAGCGGAATGGGTAAATGACTGAACCGTAAGTGTTCGTCAGCACTATTCCTAAAAGTATAAATAAATCAATCCGCTAAAGTTGTCCCTCCGCCCTTCAGTCCGGGTCCCTGATCTTTATCTTAAAAAAACAAAAAGCAGACAGTTACGCATTACAGCGCGCAGCGGGTTGCGCAGGATGGCAGGCTATAGCAATCAATATGGATACGCCGTCTCAATGAGTAAAAAAGAACTATGGATTAATCAGATCAAAGGGTTATGTATTTGTCTGGTGGTGATTTACCACTCGGTAATCACGTTTTACCCGCACCTCATCACCTTTCAGCATCCGCTTTCAGAGATGCTGAGCAAATGCTGGATTTACCTCAATTTGTACCTGGCGCCGTTTCGCATGCCGGTGTTTTTCTTTATTTCGGGGTATCTGATCCGTCGCTACATCGATAGCGTCCCATGGACAACCTGCGTGGATAAACGGATCTGGAGTATTGCCTGGGTGCTGGTGATCTGGGGGGTAATGCAATGGCTGGCGTTAGTGACTCTCAATAACTGGTTGGCCCCACAG
This sequence comes from Citrobacter europaeus, assembly GCA_020099315.1. Taxonomy (NCBI): domain Bacteria; kingdom Pseudomonadati; phylum Pseudomonadota; class Gammaproteobacteria; order Enterobacterales; family Enterobacteriaceae; genus Citrobacter; species Citrobacter europaeus. The sequence continues at coordinate 1,928,398 of CP083650.1, read as the reverse complement.
CGCGATCTGAGCCATGCAGCCAACGCTGCCTATGCCGGTTCGATAGCGGGTTTCACCCACGGGATGCTGACCGCCAGCACCAGCCTGTGGTATCTGTATGCACTGATTGTCTATTTTGTACTGTGTAAAATTTTCAGTCGTTGGGCGGTGCCGCTGTTGGCGTTATTTGTGGTGCTGAGCGTGGCTATCAATTTTGTCCCAACGCCGTGGTGGGGAATGAACAGCGTGATTCGCAATTTGCCCTGGTATAGCCTCGGCGCGTGGTTTGGCGCAACGCTGTTGGTGTGGATCAAGGAGGTGCCCCTGCGCCGCCATGCAATCATTTTTCTGGTTAGCGCAATCGCCGCCGTCATCGCGTGGCTGGCAAATGTGTCACTATTGCTTTCTCTTCTTTCCATTGTGCTAATCATGAAGCTGTTTTATCAATTTGAACGCCGCTTTGGCATGCGCGCATCCAGTCCGCTAAGCGTGATTGGCGCCAATACCATCGCCATCTACACCACTCACCGTATTCTGGTTGAACTGTTCAGCTTAACGCTAATCCCCAAAATTAATCATGCCGTCTGGCCTGCATACACGGAGCTGGCCCTGCTGCTGGTGTATCCGTTCGCCTGCCTGCTGCTGTGCACCCTGTTTGGCCTGCTGGTGCGTAAAATCTCACAGAAAACCGTGGCCGATCTGCTCTTTTCCCCACCCTCTTTATCGACCGCCTCGCGCTAACCCCAACGCGCTTTTTGCCCCCATTCGGGGGCGAATCAATTTGCTTATGAGAAACGATCACGGATAATAAAGAACATTGCTTATCAGATGTATATCTAAACGAGATCCTGACAACCGAATGCCTGAACAACATCGTTACACGCTCCCAGCGAAAGCAGGCGATCAGCGCCAGTTGGGTGAGCTTACCGGCGCGGCCTGCGCAACGCTGGTTGCCGAAATCGCCGAACATCACGCCGGTCCAGTGGTACTGATCGCGCCGGACATGCAAAATGCTTTACGTCTGCATGATGAAATTCGTCAGTTTACCGACCAGATGGTAATGAACCTGGCCGACTGGGAAACGCTTCCCTACGACAGCTTTTCTCCTCATCAGGAGATAATCTCCTCGCGTCTCTCCACGCTGTATCAGCTGCCAGCCATGCAGCGCGGCGTGCTGATCGTTCCGGTAAATACCCTGATGCAGCGTGTTTGTCCGCACAGCTATCTGCACGGCCATGCGCTGGTCATGAAAAAAGGTCAGAGGCTTTCGCGCGACGCCCTGCGCGAACAGCTGGACAGCGCTGGCTATCGCCATGTTGATCAGGTCATGGAACACGGTGAATACGCCACGCGCGGCGCACTGTTGGATCTGTTCCCGATGGGTAGCGAGTTGCCTTATCGCCTGGATTTCTTTGATGACGAAATCGACAGTCTGCGTCTGTTTGATACCGACACCCAGCGCACGCTGGAAGAAGTCGATGCCATTAATTTGCTACCCGCACACGAATTCCCGACTGACAAAACGGCCATTGAGCTATTCCGTAGCCAGTGGCGCGATACCTTTGAGGTGAAACGCGACGCCGAGCATATTTACCAGCAGGTCAGTAAAGGCACGTTACCTGCGGGTATTGAATACTGGCAACCGCTGTTTTTCAGCGAAACGCTGCCGCCGCTGTTCAGCTACTTCCCCGCCAATACGCTATTGGTGAATACCGGTGATATCGAGACCAGCGCAGAACGCTTCCAGGCCGATACGTTGTCACGTTTTGAGAATCGCGGCGTTGATCCAATGCGTCCGCTTCTGCCGCCGGAATCCCTGTGGCTACGGGTTGATGAGCTGTTTTCTGAACTTAAACGCTGGCCGCGCGTTCAACTGAAAACCGAGAGTCTGGCGAACAAAGCTGCGAATACCAACCTCGGGTTCCAGAAACTGCCGGACATCGCCGTTCAGGCGCAGCAAAAAGCACCACTAGATGCGTTACGTAAATTTCTTGAGGGCTTCACCGGTCCGGTGATTTTCTCAGTGGAAAGTGAAGGTCGCCGTGAAGCACTTGGCGAGCTGCTCGCCCGCATTAAAGTGGCGCCGAAACGGATATTACGACTCGATGAGGCCGTAGATAACGGTCGTTATCTGATGATTGGCGCAGCTGAGCACGGCTTCATCGATAGCAAACGCAATCTGGCGCTGATTTGTGAAAGCGATCTGCTCGGGGAACGCGTGGCGCGCCGTCGCCAGGATTCTCGTCGCACCATCAATCCGGATACGTTAATTCGTAACCTCGCAGAGCTGCATCCCGGTCAACCGGTGGTGCATCTGGAGCACGGCGTGGGTCGTTATGCCGGGATGACCACGCTGGAAGCGGGCGGTATCACCGGTGAATATCTGATGCTCACCTATGCCAACGACGCCAAACTGTACGTGCCGGTGTCGTCACTGCATCTGATCAGCCGCTATGCCGGCGGTGCAGAAGAGAATGCGCCGCTGCATAAACTTGGCGGCGATGCCTGGTCCCGCGCCCGACAGAAAGCCGCTGAGAAGGTACGCGATGTCGCAGCAGAGCTGCTGGATATTTATGCCCAGCGCGCGGCGAAAGAAGGCTTCGCCTTTAAGCATGACCGTGAGCAGTACCAGCTGTTTTGCGACAGCTTCCCGTTTGAAACCACGCCTGACCAGGCGCAGGCGATCAACGCGGTACTCAGCGATATGTGCCAGCCGCTGGCCATGGACCGCCTGGTATGTGGTGACGTCGGCTTTGGTAAAACCGAAGTCGCGATGCGCGCTGCCTTTCTTGCCGTAGAGAACCACAAGCAGGTTGCCGTGCTGGTGCCTACCACCCTGCTCGCGCAGCAGCACTTCGACAACTTCCGCGATCGCTTTGCCAACTGGCCGGTACGCATCGAGATGTTGTCCCGTTTCCGTAGCGCCAAAGAGCAAGCGCAGATTCTGGAGCAGGTTGCCGAAGGTAAAATCGATATTCTCATTGGCACGCACAAACTGCTGCAAGCGGATGTGAAGTTAAAAGATCTGGGTCTGCTGATTGTCGATGAAGAGCATCGTTTCGGCGTTCGCCACAAAGAACGCATCAAGGCGATGCGCGCAGATGTCGATATTCTGACCCTGACGGCAACGCCAATTCCGCGTACGCTTAATATGGCAATGAGCGGAATGCGCGATCTGTCGATCATCGCCACACCGCCTGCCCGTCGTCTGGCAGTCAAAACCTTCGTGCGCGAATATGACAACCTGGTCGTGCGCGAGGCAATCCTGCGTGAAGTTCTGCGCGGGGGACAAGTTTATTATCTGTTTAACGATGTCGAAAATATCCAGAAAACTGCTGACAGACTAGCGGAACTGGTGCCGGAAGCGCGGATTGGTATCGGCCACGGACAAATGCGCGAGCGCGAACTGGAACGCGTGATGAACGATTTCCACCATCAACGTTTTAACGTGCTGGTGTGTACCACCATTATCGAAACCGGGATCGACATTCCCACCGCTAACACCATCATCATCGAACGAGCCGATCACTTCGGTTTGGCGCAATTGCACCAGCTGCGCGGTCGTGTGGGGCGCTCACACCATCAGGCATACGCCTGGCTGCTGACGCCGCATCCAAAAGCGATGACCACCGACGCGCAAAAACGCCTGGAGGCCATCGCCTCGCTGGAAGATTTGGGCGCAGGTTTTGCGCTGGCGACCCACGACCTCGAAATTCGCGGCGCCGGGGAATTGCTGGGTGAAGATCAGAGTGGTTCCATGGAAAGCATCGGCTTCTCGCTGTATATGGAGCTGCTGGAAAATGCCGTCGATGCGCTCAAAGAGGGGCGTGAGCCTTCGCTGGAAGATCTCACCAGCCAGCAAACCGAAGTCGAACTACGCATGCCGTCACTACTGCCAGATGACTATATCCCGGATGTTAACACCCGACTGTCGTTCTATAAGCGGATTGCCAGTGCCAAAGGTGAAAACGAGCTGGAAGAAATTAAGGTCGAACTGATTGACCGTTTCGGCCTGCTGCCCGACCCGGCTCGTACGTTGCTGGATATCGCCCGTTTACGCCAGCAGGCGCAGAAACTGGGGATCAGAAAGCTCGAAGGTAATGAAAAAGGCGGTACTATTGAATTTGCCGAGAAAAACCACGTTAACCCGGTCTGGCTGATTGGGTTACTGCAAAAACAGCCGCAGCACTTCCGCCTCGACGGTCCAACCCGACTGAAATTTATGCAAGATCTGAGCGAGCGTAAAACCCGAATTGACTGGGTACGCCAGTTTATGCGCCAGCTTGAAGAAAACGCCGTAGCCTAGTGAACAGGCCGGGTGAGCCCCCTCACCCGGCCTGTTGAATTTACAAACTCTTTGCACTTCCCTGCACTTCCCGACACAGCAAACCGCCATAATTCTTGTTTACTTTTACATAATAAAAACCACGTAAAAACAATGGATTTATGGTGATGTTAAACAATAATCGACTCTCTCGCTGGTTAGCGTTTTTTACGCTTGCCGCGACCTTCGCGTTAGCACTTCCGGCTCAGGCAAACACCTGGCCGCTGCCGCCACCGGGAAGCCGCGTGGTGGGTCAGAATGCCGTTCATGTTGTTGAAGACAATGGCGGTTCTCTGGAAGCGATTGCGAAAAAGTACAATGTCGGCTTTCTGGCGCTGCTGCAGGCCAACCCTGGCGTTGACCCTTACGTACCACGCCCGGGCAGCGTGCTGACTATCCCGTTACAAACTCTGCTGCCGGATGCGCCGCGCGAAGGCATTGTTATCAACCTCGCCGAACTGCGTCTTTACTATTACCAGCCGGGGACCAATTCGGTGACCGTGTATCCTATTGGTATTGGCCAGTTAGGTGGTGACACGTTAACGCCAACAATGGTAACCACCATTTCAGATAAACGCGCCAACCCCACCTGGACGCCTACGGCAAACATCCGCGCGCGATACAAAGCAAACGGGATCGACCTACCTGCCGTTGTACCTGCAGGCCCGGATAACCCGATGGGCCATCATGCGATTCGTTTAGCGGCATACGGCGGTGTGTACCTGCTGCACGGAACCAATGCTGATTTTGGCATTGGAATGCGCGTCAGTTCCGGCTGTATTCGTTTACGCGACGGTGATATCGAAACCCTGTTCCGTCAGGTGAAGCCAGGAACCAGGGTCAATATTATCAATACGCCGATCAAAGCATCTGTTGAACCTAACGGCGCGCGCCTGGTGGAAGTACACCAGCCGCTGTCCGAAAAAATCAATGACGACCCGCAGTTGCTGCCGATCGTGCTGAACGCATCCATGCAGACGTTTAAAAATGCGGTGCAAACGGATCCTGCGGTCATGGAACATGCAATGGAAATTCGCTCAGGAATGCCGGTCGATGTGACCCGTCATTACGACGTTGCCCAACAACCGATGTAAACTCTGCACATAAAAAAACCCCCGCTGGATTTTATTCCGCGGGGGTTTTTTATTTAACTCGCAGTGGCATTGCGATGGGTTAAATCTTATTTGTAGATAACTGCAGTCCCGTGAAGGGTGTTAGGACCGGTAACGGAAGTTATACGGAAAGACTTCGCTCCCATCTCATCCGCTTTCTGCGCCAGCTGATCTTCCAGAGAACCTAAGTTAGTCCCCGCATTCGCAGAAATAGTACCGACTTTCTCTTGACCAGCAGGTGTGGCCTGAACTTCAACGGCGGCAAAGCTTGCAAATGACAGTGAGCTAAGAACAGCAGCAACAAACAGAGTTTTTACGTTTTTCATGATAGTGACCTTTAGCAGATGAATGTGTGTCGAAAAGATTAACTTAACGATCGATAGGTAAATCATAGATGTGATCCAGGTCACACGTCAACATTTTTTTATAATGATCGTTAAATAAAACACAAAGACCTTATTTTTCATACTAATAGCTATATATTATTTTTATCGTGAATCCGCTGGAGTGTGCAGTCGAATATTTTTATAATGGTTATTCAATAAACCTAACAAAGGTACATCGGCGCCATGACAACTGAAACGACAGGTTGTGCTAAAAAAAGCCGTGGCCGACCAAAAGTGTTCGACAGGGAAGCCGCGCTTGATAAGGCCATGACACTCTTCTGGCAGCACGGATATGAAGCGACTTCGCTCGCCGATCTCGTAGAAGCCACCGGCGCAAAAGCGCCCACGCTGTATGCAGAGTTCACCAATAAAGAAGGGTTGTTTCGTGCCGTGCTGGACCGCTACATCACCCGCTTTGCGGCGAAACACGAAGCCCAGCTGTTTTGCGAAGAAAAAAGTCTGGAGTCCGCACTGGAAGACTATTTCACCGCCATAGCGACCTGTTTCACCAGCAAGGACACCCCGGCGGGATGTTTCATGATTAACACTTCTGCGACGCTGGCAGCCTCTTCCCGCGATATTGCGCACACGGTGAAATCCCGCCATGCAATGCAAGAACAGACGCTTACCCAGTTTCTTCACCAGCGCCAGCAGCGAGGCGAAATCCCGGCCCATTGCGACGTGCAAAAACTGGCCGAATACCTGAACTGTATTTTACAGGGTATGTCGATCAGCGCCCGTGAAGGTGCAACATTTGAAAAACTGATGCAGATCGCACATACAACCCTGCGGCTTTGGCCCGAGCTCATCAAAGCCTAAGCCTTTCCCGCTTTTCCCCGCTGTATTGACATGACCGGGAGCTGGTACAGCCCCCGGTTAAAACTCCGCGTATTACCCCTACATTCCCTATTGTTTTCATCATCTTATCTGATCATTTTTTGTAAAACATATTGATAACAACAATTATTATCAGCAATATTCGCATTTGATTTAACGCCTGTTTCACAATGTAACCATCGGTTTCTTTACCGCCATAACAAAAACAGATCGACTCTTTTTTAAAAGGAATACAAATGCATAAGCGTCTCTGGGTGCTCAATCCTCTCCTGTTATCTTTAACCCTCCCGGCCATTGCGGCTGAGGAAGATAACCTCATCGTCAGCGCCAACCGTAGCCAACGTACCGTGGCAGAAATGGCACAAACGACATGGGTTATTGAAGGAAGCGAGATTGAACAGCAAGTTCAGGGTGGTAAAGAGTTCAAGGATGTTCTTGCTCAGTTAATCCCAGGAATCGATGTCAGTAGCCAGGGACGCACAAACTACGGCATGAATATGCGCGGTCGCGCCATCGTCGTACTCATTGACGGCGTTCGTCTGAACTCCTCGCGAACCGACAGTCGTCAGCTTGACTCCATTGACCCATTTAACATTGCGCATATTGAAGTCATCTCTGGCGCAACCTCACTTTATGGTGGCGGCAGTACCGGCGGATTAATCAACATCGTCACCAAAAAAGGTCAGCCGGAGCGTGAAGTAGAACTCGAATTGGGGAGTAAAAGCGGCTTCAACAACAGTAACGATCATGATGAACGCGTTGCCGCGGCGGTGAGCGGAGGAACCGATCGTGCTTCCGGGCGCATGTCCGTCGCGTATCAACGGTTTGGTGGCTGGTATGACGGTAATCACGATGCTCTGATGCTGGATAACACCCAAACCGGCCTGCAGCACTCCGATCGTCTGGACGTGATGGGTACCGGAACGATTGAACTTGACGACAACCGTCAGTTGCAACTGGTTACGCAATATTATAAGAGCCAGGGGGATGACGATTACGGGCTGGATCTCGGCGAGAATATGTCAGCCGTGACCGGAAACGGTAAAGCTTATACCAGCAGCGGACTGAATTCCGATCGTATTCCCGGCACCGAACGTCATCTGATCAGCCTGCAATATTCAGATGCGGATTTTTTCGGCCAGAACCTGGTCAGCCAAATCTATTACCGAGACGAATCCCTGAAATTCTATCCTTTCCCGACGCTCAGCAAAGGTAAGGTTACCAGCTTCTCCGCATCACAGCAGGACACCGACCAGTTTGGCGCCAAAATTACCCTCAACAGCCAGTTGATGGATAACTGGGAGCTGACGTGGGGTATCGATGCCGATCACGAGACCTTCGATTCTAATCAGAAATTCTTCGATCTGGCCTGGTCCTTGCCCTCCGGCGGCATGGATAACCGCACCGCTTATACCACCGGGCGTTATCCCGGTTATAGCATCACCAACTTCGCGCCTTTCCTGCAAAACAGCTATGACATTAACGACATCTTTACCCTTAGCGGCGGCGTACGCTATCAATGGACCGAAAACAGGGTTGATGATTTCGTGGGCTATGCTCAACAGCAGGGAATCGCGACCGGGCTTGCGAACTCTGCCGATACCATTCCGGGCGGCAAAACCGATTACGATAATTTCCTGTTCAACGCCGGTATCCTCGCCCACCTGACCGACCGTCAGCAAACGTGGTTTAACTTCTCTCAGGGCGTGGAGCTTCCGGATCCAGGGAAATATTACGGGAACGGCACCTATTCGCTGGTTGGCGATCATTATCAGCTTCAGCGCAGCGTCAACGTGGCGGATTCACGCCTGGAAGGGATTAAAGTTAACTCGTACGAACTGGGATGGCGTTACACCGGCGATAGTCTGCGCACGCAACTGGCCGCTTATTACTCAACTTCGGATAAATCGATCGTTATCAATCGCAGTGATATGACCATTAACGTTCAGCCCGACGATCGCCGGATTTATGGTCTGGAAGGTGCGGTGGATTATTTCATTGCGGATACGGACTGGAGTCTGGGCGGCAACTTTAATGTCATTAAATCGGAAGTGAAACAGAACGGTAAATGGCAGAAATGGGATGTCACTCTGGCCTCTCCGTCCAAAGCAACCGCATGGGTCGGCTGGGCGCCTGAACCGTGGGCATTACGCATACAGAGCCAGCAAACATTTGATCTGACCGATGCCAGCGGTAACAAGCTGGATGGCTATAACACCATGGACTTTATCGGCAGCTATCAGCTCCCGTTGGGTAAGCTGACCTTCAGCGTGGAAAACCTGCTGAATGAAGAGTACACCACGCTGTGGGGACAACGTGCGCCACTGCTGTACAGCCCAACCTACGGTAGCCCGTCACTGTATGAATACAAGGGCCGGGGCCGCACCTTTGGTCTGAACTATGCCTTAACCTTCTGATAAAAAAAGCCCCCCAGCCTGAGCGAATGGGGGGCTAATGTTCAGGATAATGCTATTTTACGCTTTGTTATTCAGTATCAACTGTCCATTATTGTCTAACGGAATTTGCGCGCCGGGATCCTTATCCATGCGGATTTTCCCCTGCTGATCGCCAATTTTGTACGTCACGTCGTAGCCCAGCATTTTTTCGGATTTGTCATACACCGTTTTACAACGCTGCTGCGTGGTGGTGTAAGTATCATTTTCCTGCATCGAACCCTGAATCTGGTTACCTGCATAGCCGCCGCCTAAAGCACCGGCCACGGTGGCAATATCTTTACCTCGTCCGCCGCCAAACTGATGGCCAATAACACCACCCGCAACGGCACCCAGCACGGAACCTGCGATGCGGTTTTCATCCTGTACCGGCTTACGGTGCGTGACCGTCACGTTCCGGCACTCCTGACGCGGTGTTTTCACCGACTCTTTAATCGGTGTTGCAGAGACAACTTGCGCATACTGTGGGCCACGCTCGAAAACGTTCAGACTGGCCACCGCTGCAACACCCAGCGCAGCAGCTACGCCAATCCCTATACCCGCCAACATTGATTTATTCACGGGAGTTCCTCCTTTTTTGCTATTAGCAACAACTTTGCAACAGAAGGTAAGGAATGCCAATCAGATTACGGATGAAAATAGCAGGAGGAGGCACGAACGCAGGATGATTCGGAGAACTCTGAAGGAAGGCGCAGGATGCATAAATCATCCGGCGCCACAAGTCGATATTAATGCAGTTTCAGACGCGGGCGAATCACCCGGTTAATGCTGCCGACCAGCATCATCAGACCGGTCTTGAAGTAGCCATGCAGAGCTATCTGGTGCATGCGATACAGTGAGATGTACACAAAGCGCGCAATACGCCCTTCCACCATCATCGAACCACGGGTCAGGTTACCCATCAGGCTACCCACGGTAGAGAAGTTAGAGAGCGAGACCAGAGAGCCGTGATCTTTGTACTGATACGCTTTCAGTGGCTTGCCGTTCATCTGCGCCAGTATGTTGCTCATTGCGCAGCTTGCCATCTGGTGCGCAGCCTGAGCGCGCGGCGGCACAAAACCCCCTTCCGGGCGAGCGCAGGAGGCGCAGTCACCAATCGCGTAGACATCAGGATCGCGCGTGGTCTGCAGAGTGGTTTCAACCACCAGTTGGTTAATACGGTTCGTTTCCAGACCGCCAATGTCTTTCATAAAGTCTGGCGCTTTGATACCTGCCGCCCACACCATCAGATCGGCTTTAATGTATTCGCCATCTTTGGTGTGCAGTCCGCCTTGATCTGCGCTGGTAACCATCGTCTGGGTCAGTACGCGTACGCCCAGTTTGGTTAATTCATTATGTGCTGCGCTGGAAATACGCGGCGGCAGCGCAGGCAGAATACGCTCACCAGCTTCGACCAGAGTAACGTTCAGAGCGTCGTTGGTCAGCCCTTTGTAACCATAGCTGTGCAGCTGTTTTACCGCATTATGCAGCTCGGCGGAGAGTTCAACCCCCGTCGCACCGCCGCCCACAATAGCAATATTCACTTTGCCGTTAGCGCCCAGATTCGCGGAATACTTCAGGAACAGATTCAGCATCTCCTGGTGGAAACGACGCGCCTGATGTGGGTTATCCAGGAAAATGCAGTTTTCTTTGACGCCTGGGGTGTTGAAATCGTTGGAAGTACTGCCCAACGCCATCACCAGCGTGTCATACGGGACTTTACGCTCAGGAACCAGTAGATCGCCCTTCTCATCGCGCAGCTCGGCGAGAGTAATGGTTTTCGCGTCACGATCGATATCCACCACCGACCCCAACTGGAACTGGAAACCGTGGTTACGGGCATGCGCCAGATAGCTCAGCGCATCCACACCTTCGTCCAGGGAACCTGTCGCCACTTCATGCAGCAACGGTTTCCATAAGTGGCTGTGGTTTCTGTCCACCAGCGTGATTTTGGCCTTTTTCTTGCGTCCCAGCTTTTTACCCAGTTGTGTCGCCATTTCCAGTCCGCCAGCACCGCCGCCGACAATCACGATCCTTTTCAATGGTGTAGTCAACGTGACCCCCTCAAATTTATTAACCAATTGTTAATTAAAAGTTATGAGCATAACCTTTAATTAACAACAAGTTACGATAATGAAAATGTTCTTCGAGAGTGAGAATAACACGAACGGTGCATTGGTCATACCAAAATTGATATGTATCAAGTTTTGATGCTGAAAAGATAGACAACCGGAACTTTAAGAACAAAAAAACCAGCCCGATGGCTGTAATGCCAGTCAGTTAGCGCCTCAGTTTCAGAAAGCTTCAACCTGTGCTGACCGAGGTAAAGAACATGCTATCTCGGAGGAAAAGTTCCGTTCACCTCATGCTCATCATTTCTCTGAAGCACCGATTCCTGTGAACGTGTAAAGGGCATTCTCCGCCACGCCCTTTACAATCCCGGCTCCCGGCAGGAAAATTGTTGCTGCGCAATACCCTCCGCTTATTCCTCCAGGCTACCGGGCCGGGCGCGAGGAAGCGTCCTTGCAAAGCGCGCCCTGAGCCAGCATCCATGCTGGCTCTCCCGGCCTTACGGAAACACGTCGGCAATTTTCAGCCGGACCAGCCACACCTGACCTCCTGCACTTTTATTTGAATATATTTGAACAGCAAAAAAGATTTAACTGGAAGTCAGTGCGTTGAAGCGATGACCCCGGTCCGGCTGAAAATCGATGAGGCGTTGACGGCTGACCGGGGCTGTCCGCAGGGATGCGGACAGAGGGGACGGCCTGCATGGACGCAGGCTCGACCCCGACCCAACAGGCAGACGGCATAAGACGAATAACTCGCGCAGCGACGATTTTCCCGCCGGGAGCCTGGGTTGCAAGGGAGGCGGCGGTGAGCCTCCCTTGCACGTTCACAGGTATCTGCGCTTCAGAGAAATGACACCGCTGAGGTGAACGGAACCCTCAGCCGGAATCACATGTTCACCATACGTTCGTAACTGACGAGCATTAGCCTAGCGGCTGTTTTTTTAAAAGCTCAATAAGGATTAACCTAACGTCTTGAACGCTTTGATTCGCTGCAAATGCGGCGAGATATTCTTAAACTTGTGCGTCTGTTCTTCATCCCAGACTATCTCATAAAAATGATGCAGCTCTTCTGACGCACGCTGACTATTGAGCGCTTCATCATGACGTGACAGGATCACCAGGCAGCGATCGCGATTCTTTTCGCGGAAATTGGTCACGCATTTTGTCGCGATATCTGCATACTCTTCAGGCCGGTCAATTTTTCCTTCCATGTTCTCATACGGGAACAGGTTAGGATTAAACACGACCTGACGAATATCACACAGAAAACCAATGCGTTCAGCCCAATATCCCCCGAGCCCCACGCCACAAATCAGCGGACGGTCGTCCACATTAAGCTGCAGCATTTTGTCCACTTCTTTCAGCAGATGCTGCATATCATGTTTAGGATGCCGCGTACTATAGCTAATCAGCCTGACATCCGGGTCGATGAACTGCAGTTGCAACACCTTTTCATGGTTGCCCGGGCTGTTAGAGTCAAAACCGTGTAAATAGATAATCATCGCATCCTCGCCAAACTTGCGTTAATGACCTGCTTTCTCTTCCTGCCAGCGCTCATGAAGCTGGTTGAGCTGGGCGCTTACCGTCTTCCAGCGTGCAGAGTCCATCAGTTCCTGACGTGAAAATGAACCTTTATGATACAAACGTGTAACACGTTCTGCATTGATCGGCGACAGATTATCTAACACACTGACCGCTCCCTTACGATTATTGCAGACCAGGATCATATCGCAACCGGCATCCAGCGATGCCTGACCGCGCTCCGCGTAGCTTCCCATAATCGCCGCCCCTTCCATCGACAAATCGTCGGAGAAAATGACGCCATCGAAGCCAAGCTCCTGACGTAATACCGTTTTCAGCCAGTGCGGCGAGCCGCTCGCCGGACGTGGATCCACGTCACTGTAGATGACGTGCGCAGGCATAATGGCATCGAGTTTGTTTTCAGTAATCAACGTCTGGAACACGGACATATCTTTCGCCCGAATGTCAGCTTCTGAGCGTGGATCGGTTGGCGTTTCTTTGTGTGAATCCGCCGTCACCGCCCCATGTCCGGGGAAATGTTTACCGGTGGTTTTCATGCCAGCAGCGTGCATACCGTCAATGAAGCGGGTCGCCATAGCCAGCGCTTTCAGCGGATCGGCATGGTAAGAGCGCTCGCCAATTGCCGCGCTGATATGCCCCACATCCAGTACCGGCGCAAAGCTGATATCGATGTCCATGGCGATCATTTCGCTGGCCATTAACCATCCGGCGTCCTGAGCCAGTTTGCCGCCCTCTTCCAGACCGTGCAGCGCGGCAAAGGATTGGGCCGCTGGCAAACGCGTAAATCCTTCACGAAAACGCTGTACGCGTCCGCCTTCCTGATCTACCGCCACGACCAGATGATTGCGCGATGACGCGCGGATCTGGCGCACTAACTCACGTAACTGTTCCGGGTCATGATAATTTCGGGTAAAGAGAATCAACCCACCTACCAGCGGATGCGCCAGAATCTCACGCTCTTCAGCGTCCAGCTCATACCCTTCGACATCCAACATTACTGGGCCCACACTGCTCTCCTTATCCTTTCATTGTTAGCTGCCGCCAGATTTCATCGGCCAGCCTGATAAATTGTCGATCGCCGGTTTGTCGCCAGCGATACTCAAACCACCCCGCCTTTAGCATCATTACCCAGGGCCGCCATCGTCTGACCTGTCGCCACAGCGCGTTTTGCTCAATGTGCGATCGCTGAGCGTAGGCGTTAACCAGCCGCTGGTGCTGGGATTCATCGCTGACCCATACCGCCGCCAGCTCCAGGGCGATATCACCGTCACCAGCATATTCCCAGTCAATCAGCCGCAGCCCTGAGGATGTACGTACGATGTTGTCACCGTGGACATCCATATGCAGCGGCCCCAGACGCAAAGGTCGAGGCTCACCGCGTTTCCGTAGCCGCTTCATCGCACGTAACCAACATGGCGTACGACGAGCCGGATCGCCACACTGCCAGTACTGCTCAAGTAACGGCAGCAGACTGATTCGCCAGCCCAATCGGGGTTGCTGGTGCAGATGATACAATAAGCCAGCGAGTTCGTCGGCGTCCGGTAATCTGGATTCTACCTGGCCGTGTAAAAAGTCGACCGCCATCCACCCCCGCGTATAAAAGCGAGGGCGCGGCGCAAGACTTTCTGGCAGATGTTTTAACGCATGATAATGGCGTAAGAAATGCGATTCCGGCGAATCAGGGTCGTGATGACGACGCAGCACTAAGCGGTGAGTATGATGTTCGATGATGCAGCTCCCACCGCTCAGGCCGCTCTGGCTGGCTGCGACGGGATGATACTGTGGGAAATAGCGCGACAAGACTTCGTCGCGCGTCAATCGGTTATTGTTGCTGAACGGCACCTTTACCTGACCAGATTATCTCGCCAGTTTGTACCAGCATTAATTGCATTTGCAGCGCAGGCGAATTGACGTTGCCGGAAGCGCTGGAATAGAGCACATACTGTGCGCCAACGTTGCGGGCGATCCCAATCGCTTTGCTGCGCGTTCCCAGGCTATCGTTCGGCGACAAACCTAACTGCTGCTTGGCGACAGCCAGTTGCTGGGCAGAAACCAGAGTAAACTTACCGTTATTCGCCAGCGCGTTACGCAAGGTCTCGGTGGCTTCACCGCTATTCAACGAGCCGTTGGTGCGGTTATTGACGCTATCAACCAGCAGAACGCCTCCCGCTTTGACGCCGTCAGCCTGCAGCATTTTGCCGACCATCGGCTGCATAGCCCCGTTCCAGTCATAGTGGCGTTGACGTGGCGTCGGCTGCGCCGTTTGGTCCTCATGCTCAATCGGACCCGGCTGCTGCGGAATGGTTGGCACCGTTGGTACAACCGGTACCGGCTGTTGCGGCTGCGCGGGTTGTTCCGGCACCGGCTTCACTTCCTCTACCGGTGCGGGTTCACGTTGCACCACACAGCCAGAAAGAAACATCGCCAGCGCGGCAATCAGTGCGTAGCGATTCATTTTGATCATCAAGATTCACCCCTTACAAATAAAGATAAAGTCTAACCTTGTGCGCCCCCAGAAAATTGGCGCTGCCGTACAGCATCACCGACGAATGAGCCGGGATAGTCATGCTGCGTGGCGCTTCCAGAGGGTGCATTTCCAGCCCTCTGGCGTCATACCAGTAAAACCGATAATGAACGGTAACGGGTTCTTGTCTTTCGTTATAGAGTCGAGAGGATGCCGAGGCCTGAATATCAGACGTGGTTAACGTCGGCTGTTCTGCTGTAATGCCCGCCGCCAGAATCGTTGATTCCATCACCAGCGACTGTTCATCACTTACCGGAATTTCAGGATGTGTCCGACAGCCAGCCAGTAGCAGCAAGCTCAGTGAAAGTGCAATGCATCCTCTGGTCATGCTTACAGACCTTTATGCGCAAGCATTGGACCGAGCGCACGGCCACCCAACAGGTGCATATGAATGTGATACACCTCCTGACCGCCATGACGATTGGTATTCATGATTAGACGGTACCCATCTGCAGCAATACCTTCCTGCTCGGCGATTTTCGCCGCAACGGTGATCATGCGACCCAGCGCCTGCTCGTGTTCCGCCGTCACATCGTTGACGGTCGGGATCAGGACGTTTGGAATGATCAGAATATGCGTAGGTGCCTGAGGGGAAATATCACGAAACGCGGTGACCAGTTCATCCTGGTACACGATATCCGACGGAATTTCACGACGGATAATTTTGCTGAATATAGTTTCTTCTGCCACGACGTTTTCCTTTTTCATTAACAGCCCAAGCGTTATGCCATGCTACGCCGGGTAACTCTGCGAGTATAGAGTATGAGCGAGTTACTCACGCTCTTTCAACTTTAACCCTCGATTATTTAAGCAAAATCCTTTGCCGCTGCTGTTCTTATAACCATTTCCCATCGCTATCGCTCAAGCATAGTACTGAAACAATATTTCATTTATCGCGTAGCATCTGTTTACACATTGAATGTTAATGCGTATATTTCGCATTTGTATTTACATGCGCACTTAATAATTTACAACCAAAGGGTTCATCACACTACCGGTGATTCGAACTTAATATTAATAATTATCAAGGACTTTTCGATGTCTTTCACAACACTCAACGGGAATGTTCAACGCCAGCCGGGGGTTGCCCCTTCTTTACTGGCAGCCTGCATCACGTTAGCGCTATTGCCCTCCACCAGCCTCGCAGCCCCTTCTGAAGAAACCGTGATCGTGGAGGGTTCTGCTCCAGCCGCATCCAGCGAAGAGCAGGATTACAGCGTTAAATCGACGACCGCTGGCACCAAAATGCAGATGACGCAGCGCGATATTCCGCAATCGGTCAGCATCGTCAGCCAACAGCGCATGGAAGATCAGCAGTTGCAAACGCTGGGCGATGTGATGGATAACACGTTGGGGATAAGTAAAAGCCAGGCAGATTCAGATCGCAGCAGCTACTACTCTCGCGGATTTCAGATTGATAACTACATGGTGGATGGGATCCCGACCTATTTCGAATCCCGCTGGAATCTCGGTGACGCTCTTTCCGACGCGGCCCTCTTCGAGCGTGTCGAAGTGGTCCGTGGCGCAAACGGACTGATGACGGGAACAGGTAACCCCTCCGCCTCCATTAACATGATCCGAAAGCATGCCACCAGCCGCGAGTTCACCGGTAATGTATCTGCGGAATATGGCAGTTGGAATAAACAACGCTATGTGACCGATCTGCAAAGCCCGCTCACTGCAGACGGCAACGTGCGCGGTCGCATTGTGGCGGGCTACCAGAATAACGATTCCTGGCTTGATCGCTACAACAGCGAAAAAATGTTCTTCTCCGGGATTGTCGATGCCGATCTGGGCGACACCACCAGTCTGTCTGCAGGTTATGAATATCAGCGCATTGATATCAACAGCCCAACCTGGGGTGGATTGCCGCGCTGGAATACCGATGGCAGTAAAAACAGCTACGACCGCTCGCACAGCACTGCGCCAGACTGGGCGTACAACGATAAAGACTTCAATAAAGTGTTTGTCACCGTCAAACAACGTTTTGCCGATACCTGGCAGGCGACCATGAACGCCACCCACTCCGAGGTCAAGTTCGACAGTAAAATGATGTACGTTGATGCCTATGTCAACAAGGCCGACGGCACCCTGGTTGGCCCTTATGGCAGCTATGGTCCGGGCTATGACTACGTCGGCGGAACCGGCTGGAACAGCGGTAAACGTAAAGTGGATGCCGTCGATCTGTTCGCCGACGGCGGTTACGACCTGTTTGGTCGTCAGCATAATCTGATGCTTGGCGGCAGCTACAGTAAACAGAATAACCGTTATGAAAGTTCGTGGGCGAACGTCTTCCCCAATGAAATCGGCAGTTTCTATACCTTCGATGGTAACTTCCCGGAAACCAACTGGAACCCGCAGTCATTGGCTCAGGACGATACCACGCACATGAAATCGCTCTACGCCGCAACGCGTATTTCGCTGGCCGACCCACTGCATTTGATCGTCGGCGCGCGTTATACCAACTGGCGTATCGACACCCTGACCTACAGCATGGAGCAAAACCACACCACGCCATATGCGGGCCTGGTATATGATATTGACGATAACTGGTCTACCTACGCCAGCTATACCTCAATCTTCCAACCGCAGAACAAGCGCGACAGTTCCGGCAAATATCTCTCCCCGATTACCGGCAACAACTATGAGCTTGGCCTGAAGTCCGACTGGATGAATAGCCGTTTAACCACCACCCTCGCGGTGTTCCGCATTGAACAGGATAACGTGGCGCAATCAACCGGTGTGCCAATCGCCGGTAGCAATGGCGACACGGCCTATAAAGCAATGGATGGTACGGTCAGCAAAGGGGTCGAATTCGAAGTTAACGGTGCGATCACCGATAACTGGCAGATGACGTTTGGCGCGACACGCTATGTTGCTGAAGAC
The DNA here is from genome assembly GCA_020099315.1 of Citrobacter europaeus. Lineage (NCBI taxonomy): Bacteria > Pseudomonadati > Pseudomonadota > Gammaproteobacteria > Enterobacterales > Enterobacteriaceae > Citrobacter > Citrobacter europaeus. The sequence goes on along the minus strand of CP083650.1, from coordinate 1,910,304 downwards.
AACGAAGGCAATGCGGTGAACCCAAACCTGCCGCGTACCACGGTCAAACTGTTCACCCGTTATCGCCTGCCGGCTATGCCGGAACTGACCGTCGGCGGAGGAGTTAACTGGCAGAATCGCGTTTACAGCGATACGGTCACGCCTTATGGCACACTCCGCGCGGAACAAGGAAGCTATGCCCTGGTAGATTTGTTCACCCGCTATCAGGTAACAAAAAACTTCTCTGTGCAGGGTAACCTCAATAACCTGTTCGATAAAACCTACGACACCAATGTCGACGGTTCTATTGTCTATGGTGAGCCGCGCAACGTCAGCGTTACCGCCAGCTATCAGTTCTGATTCTAAACACATCACGCTCCACCTGCCCATCAGGTGGATGAACTGGACTGAAAAACAAAAAGCCCGCTTAAGTTTCCTTAAGCGGGCTTCTTAAATATGGCTCCTCTGACTGGACTCGAACCAGTGACATACGGATTAACAGTCCGCCGTTCTACCGACTGAACTACAGAGGAATCGTTGTGGAGGCTTATCTTAGCGGCGAAAATTTTTTTGTCAAACCCCATTTCCACGAATGCGTATCAATTGATGCTTCTCTCGACAGTTTGTTGCATTTACAGACATTTTAAATGGAAAAAACTTTGCAGCTTTTTGGATTCTCCCTCATCATTTGAAATGAGGTTTCAACTTTCTTCTTTAAGGTCCACTTTGAACGTCTCCGCTGCCTTACGCCAGGTCGCTTCCCGTACGCCCTGGTATGCCAAACGCAAGAGTTATAAGGTTCTCTTTTGGCGCGAAATCACCCCGCTTGCTGTCCCTATTTTTCTGGAAAACACCTGTGTGCTGTTGATGGGGGTCTTGAGTACCTTCCTGGTGAGCTGGTTGGGAAAAGAAGCAATGGCTGGGGTCGGCCTCGCCGACAGTTTCAACATGGTCATCATGGCATTTTTCGCCGCCATCGATCTGGGTACCACGGTGGTTGTAGCATTTAGTCTGGGAAAACGGGATCGTCGACGGGCCAGAGCCGCGGCCAGACAATCGCTGGTGATCATGACAATTTTTGCTACCGTGCTGGCCGCGGTCATTCATTATTTTGGTCAACAGATTATTGACGTTGTCGCAGGTGAAGCAACGCCAGACGTTAAGGCTTTGGCGCTTACCTATCTGGAGCTAACTGTGCTCAGCTACCCGGCGGCAGCCATTGCGTTGATCGGTAGCGGTGCACTACGCGGAGCCGGAAATACCAAAATACCGCTGTTGATTAACGGCGGCATGAACATTCTGAATATCATCATCAGCAGCATCCTGATCTACGGGATCTTTTCCTGGCAAGGGTTGGGATTCGTGGGGGCCGGACTCGGGCTAACCATTTCACGCTACATCGGTGCAATCGCCATTATTTGGGTACTGATGATTGGTTTTAATCCGGCGCTACGTATTCCCTTCAAAAGCTATTTTAAACCCCTCAATCTCGCCATCATCTGGGAGGTTATGGGGATCGGTATTCCGGCAAGCATCGAGTCGGTACTGTTTAATGGCGGTAAACTGTTAACGCAGATGTTTGTTTCAGGCATGGGCACCAGCGTAATTGCCGGAAACTTCATTGCATTTTCTATCGCTGCGCTCATCAACCTCCCGGGGAATGCTTTAGGTTCCGCGTCGACAATCATTACCGGCAGGCGTTTGGGAAATGGCCAGATTGCCCAGGCTGAAATCCAGTTACGCCATGTTTTCTGGCTGTCGACGATAGGCTTAACCGCCATCGCCTGGCTAACCGCCCCTTTTGCTGGCGTGATGGCCGCGTTTTATACCCAGGATCAGGATGTAAAAGAGGTCATTGTCATTCTGATTTGGCTCAATGCGGCATTTATGCCGATATGGGCGGCTTCCTGGGTATTACCGGCTGGATTTAAAGGTGCTCGCGATGCACGTTTTGCTATGTGGGTATCAATGTTGGGCATGTGGGGCTGTCGCGTCGTAGTGGGCTACACCCTGGGGATCGTTTTAGGATGGGGCGTAGTCGGTGTCTGGTTAGGGATGTTCTTCGATTGGGCTGTGCGCGCGGCGTTATTTTACTGGCGTATGGTCACAGGCCGTTGGCTGTGGAAATACCCGCGTCCCGAACGGGAAAAGTGCATAAAACAACCTGTTGCGCCTGAATAATCGGCGAAATGAGGAATATTTCGGCAAACGATCGAATTTAGCGATTCAGGCTTTGACAACGCTGAGTGGCATCGCTAATATTCGCCTCGTTCACACGATTCCTCTGTAGTTCAGTCGGTAGAACGGCGGACTGTTAATCCGTATGTCACTGGTTCGAGTCCAGTCAGAGGAGCCAAATTTAAGAAGCCTGCTTAGGAAACTAAGCAGGCTTTTTGCTTTCAGACTTACTTATGAATACTGATATCATCAGGTTTCAATAAGTTAGCGTGAAAAATCTTCCTGATTTTCATGATCTGCAGTTGCCTGCCAACCCAGTTGGGTTCACTCCTTCAGTATCTCAACTATCGCGTAATCAAAAAGAATCCCGAATTGCGCCAGACGAGTATCCGTATTCATCCAGCCACAGATAATGTGGCGCACGAGATTATCTGCGTTCCCCACTTAAACCCGGTAGTCGTTTTGCTAATGGATTACGCCCTCTCCCGCTAGCTCCTCTTATGCATTCCACTAATAAATAGAATTATCAACATCAATAACACACAGATATCATTACTCACGAATCGATCGATAAATGCTATTCTGTTAAGAATTCACAATGGTTACATCTATATGGGTAGCGATGAAGATATACCGTGGTACGGTTGTCGTTTTTTCAAAATTGACATCCTCGGTAATGTCATTTTTGAATTCGACATGAGTGATTCTGATGGTGCACCTCAATACCCTGGAGAGGGTTACCGTGCAAGATTATTTGCCGAAACAGAACTGTCTTCATTAATCACTACAGCCTCAATTACTGTAAATTGATAAAGAGATGTATTTTTAAAAAGCACGAGTAATTGATTAAATTACATATATTTCAAGGGTTCATGTACCTACATGAACCCTTTATGATATCAATCAAAAAAGGAGGTCATAACATCATGACAGGGAATATTTACCCGAGACTCATCATCAGGAGCCGCTATTAAAGTTTAGCGTTATATTCATGCGCGAGGGAAATTAGTATTTGCGTTACGCTTCCTGCGGATAATTGGGTACTGCGAGTAAAATTAGTTTGTTTGTATAGCCAGCGAATATAGCGCTGACTGGCCGTTAAAGAAATTGTCCTGGCATTATTGCCATCCCCGCCGGTTAATGGGCAAACCATCTTACGGTTTTTTTCCTGTATCCAAAACGACCACTGACTTTGCCACCAGCCATGCCGCGTTTTACCCTGAAAATACCAGGGAGTATTCGTATCACTGTCACTTATATCCTCCTCTATAAACCAAAGCTCAGCTTGTTGTTGGCGAAACAGTTCTGCCCAAACAGTAATAACCGCTCCGCGAAGAAAACATTCGTGAGAAATAACATGTGTCTTTATCTCAGGAAAGAGGATCTTCAACAACCGAAAATGCCCATGAGCTGATATAACCGGACGCAGAATAGAACCATTGGCGTTACGTTTGAGTACCGCACTTCCATACTGAATCTCATCGAACTGACTGCGTTGTAAAAACTGCATCTCACGCATATCAACGTGTTTTACGATATCACTGCGATCCAAATCAGGCTCGATATTGCCTCTCCAGAGATAACGTAAGGTTTCCCCGACCGGGTGCTGAGTAAAATTAGTAGATAGATGAAGAATATTACCTCGAATAGCATCGAAACTGAGCAGGACATAGAGTTTCTGATCTGCTTCCGCCCCCTGGAACGGTACAATTAAAGGAACCGTTTCAATCCGTTCTGGTGATATTACTTCTCTTGGTAATTGCCGCTTAGGTGTCCAGACTTTTTTGCAGGCGCAGCACTGAACGCGCTGTGTTCTTTGCGGATTATAACCATAACAAATAGTTTTCTTGCCATAACATACGGGACAAAAATGGCCACTTTCAGAGGCGTATGCGCTTAAGTAAACAGTCACCCATTCATTAAATTGTTGTGCTTCAAATAGTGGGGGATAACTCCCACATGCCCGACAGTGCAATGCCGGATAACCCAACCTATAGTTCGGCCAGCTGTAATCTTCAGATGTAGCTAACCCTAAATTGCGACACCCAAACGTCTTGCAGGTATTAATTGTAAATAAAGTCGACATGAGCCACCAACGATTTCCAAAGGTCGCTGATTTTGAACTATAACCTCGATTTGATTGTGTGAACAGACGCACATATCAATGTCTTTCGGAATGTAAAATACCCTGGATAAATGTGAATAGAGGAACAGTTTATGAAATTAAAAGTGATTGCTGCGGGTATTTTGTTGACATTACCATTCTGGGCCTGTGCCAAGGATGTCACCATTATTTATACCAACGATCTCCATGCACATGTGGAACCTTATAAAGTGCCGTGGATTGCTGATGGTAAGCGTGATATCGGCGGCTGGGCGAATATCACCACTTTGATAAAAAAAGAGAAAAGCAAAAACAAAGCCACATGGTTTTTTGATGCAGGTGACTATTTTACCGGTCCTTATATCAGCAGCTTAACGAAGGGCAAGGCGATCATTGATATTATGAATACCATGCCGTTTGATGCTGTCACCATGGGCAATCATGAATTTGATGATGGCTGGGATAATACGTTACTCCAGCTAAGCCAGGCGAACTTCCCTATTGTGCAGGGCAATATTTTTTATCAGAACAGTGATAAAGCGTTTTGGGATAAGCCATACACCATTATTGAAAAAGATGGCGTGAAAATTGGCGTTATAGGTTTGCACGGCGTATTTGCCTTCAATGATACCGTTTCTGCTGCAATGCGCGAAGGTATTGAAGCACGGGATGAGATTAAATGGTTACAGCGTTATATTGATGAACTTAAGGATAAAGTGGATTTGACCGTATTACTGGTTCATGAAGGCACGCCTGCCCGTCAGTCCAGCATAGGAAGTACCGATGTACGCCGTGCGCTGGATAAGGATATTCAGACGGCAAGCCAGGTGAAAGGTCTGGATATTCTGATTACCGGACATGCGCATGTCGGTACGCCGGAACCCATTAAAGTAGGCAATACGCTGATCCTCTCGACAGACAGCGGTGGTATCGATGTAGGGAAACTGGTACTGGACTACAAAGATAAGCCACATAGTTTTACGATGAAAAATTTCGAACTTAAAACCATTTACGCAGATGAGTGGAAGCCCGATCCGCAAACAAAGCAGGTGATTGACCGCTGGAATAAGAAACTTGACGAAGTGGTAGGACAGACGGTGGCGCAGTCGCCGGTTGAATTAACACGTGCATATGGTGAATCAGCTTCGCTGGGCAACCTGGCTGCGGATGCTTTGCTGGCCGCTGCGGGTAAAAACGCACAGTTGGCCTTAACCAACTCTGGCGGTATCCGCAGTGAGATCCCGTCTGGCGCGATTACGATGGGCGGTGTCATTAGTACATTCCCATTCCCTAACGAACTGGTCACGATGGATCTTACCGGTAAACAATTACGTAGTCTGATGGAACATGGCGCAAGTTTAAGTAATGGCGTGTTGCAGGTCTCAAAAGGCCTGGAAATGAAATACGACAGCAGTAAACCCGTAGGACAACGGGTCCTGGAACTTACACTTAATGGTAAGGCAATTGAAGATGCGACGGTTTATCACATTGCTACCCAAAACTTCCTTGCTGATGGTGGTGACGGCTTCACCACATTTACCGAGGGTAAAGCGCGTAACACAACAGGTGGGTATTACGTTTACAACGCAGTGATCGATTACTTTAAAGCAGGTAACACCATCACCGATGAACAACTTAACGGTATGCGCGTTGCTGACGTGAAAAAATAAATATTATTACCTTAATAAGTTCTAATCGGTGTCATTAGTTGAAAATATTCGGCTTTATTGGCTATTTCTTATCTTTAAAGTCGAATATGGAAGCATTACTGAAAAGTAATAAAAACATGCAAACATCTGCATGAGATCTTGATTGAAATATAATAATTACTCATAAAGCTGAAAGGGTTTGGCTATGAAGATAAGAACAAAGCTTAATTTTATTACATTGTGCCTGTCCGCAACATTAGCCGCATCAGTTAACGCAAAGGATGTGACGATCTATTACACTAACGATTTACATGCTCATGTATCTCCAGGGAAAATTCCAGCCGTCGATAAAGAACGTCTGGTAGGAGGTTTTGCGAATATAGCCACCATCGTTAATGATGCGAAGAAAAGAAACAAAGATGTATTTTTCTTCGACGCCGGAGATTATTTCACCGGCCCCTATATAAGCACCTTGACGAAAGGTGAAGCAATTATCGACATCATGAATACCATGCCGTTCGATGCTGTATCCGTGGGGAACCACGAATTTGACCATGGCGTTGATAATATGGTTAAGCAGTTATCAAAAGCAAAATTTCCGGTTTTACTGGGTAACGTTTTTTATACTAACAGTGACAAACCCGTCTGGAACAAACCCTGGACGATTATCGAAAAAGACGGCATAAAAATTGGCGTAATTGGTATACATCAAAAATTTGCGTTTTATGACACCGTTGCCGCTAAGGCTTATGCGGGTTCAGAGGCCCGTGATGAAGCACCTTATATTCAAAAAGGGCTTGATGCATTAAAAGGTAAAGTGGATATCACTGTGCTGCTTATCCATGAAGGTACGCCAGCACGTCAATCAAGTTTTGGCAATAAAGACGTAGCCAGAATGTTGCAAGCCGATATCGATACCGCAAAGAAATTTGAGGGTATTGATGTGTTAATTACAGGACATGCTCATGTGGGCACACCTGAGCCAATTAAAGTCAATGACACGCTCATTGCTTCCACAGATGCGTATGGTACTGATATCGGTAAATTAGTATTGGATTTTAACCCGCAGACTAAAAAAATTGACGGCTATGACGGTAAATTAATCACTGTATTTGCAGACGAATATAAACCAGACCCTATAGTTCAAGCCAAGATTGATGAATGGAATGCTAAGCTGAAAAATATCACCGATCAAATCATTGGGTCAACAACCGCCCCCTTCACCCGCTCTTATGGTGAATCATCACCTGTTGGTAATTTAGTTATTGACGCCATGATGGCCAAGGCGCCGGACGCCGTCGTGGGATTACAGAATAGTGGAGGATTGCGTGCTGATTTACCACAAGGAAATTTACGATATGGTGATGTAATTACTACCTTCCCATTTAATAACGAACTTGTTGAAATGGATCTCACCGGAAAGGATCTCATCAATTTAATGATCCACGCAACTAATCTTACTAATGGGGTTTTGCAAGTTTCAAAAAGCATTCATGTTGAGTATGACAGTAAAAAACCTTTGGGTGAGCGAATCATAAGTTTCACTATTAATAATAAACCTGTGGATCCAACCAAAACATATCGGGTTGTTACACACTCATTTTGCGCGACGGGTGGAGATGGATTCGAAGCGTTCTTAAAAGGAACCAATATCAAAACTATCAATAGTACAACCTCTGCTGAGTCAATCATTGATTATGTCAAGACTCATAATCCTTTGAAACCCGATCTTGAAATGAGAGTAGTCGATGTAAGCACGGCAAAATAGGTTAACGAATATATTTTCCATTACATGAACCATCTTTATTAACAAATCTCTGTGGAAGGTACCCCTACGCATGCAAAAAATAACACAAATATTATCCGGCGCATTTATGCTTTTCCCTACGCTAACAATGGCAGCCTCAGCGAATAATGAATACGTATCAGACTGGTGGCATCAAAGTATTAATATAGTTGGGAGCAACTCCACTCGTTTTGGGCCACTAAAAAGAGCCGACTTATATCCCGAGTATCGTGCATGGGCACATGTGGATTGGTTTGATTTCTATGGCTATGCTGACTTACCTAAGTTTTTTGGTATAGGCAATGATAATGATATCGGCATTTGGGACAACGGTTCTCCGTTTTTTATGGAGATAGAACCGCGCTTTAGCATCGACAAACTAACGGGGGTCGACCTAAGTTTTGGTCCATTTAAAGAATGGTATTTTGCCCACAACTATATCTATGATGCAGGAACCAATGCAGGACAACGTCAGAGCACATGGTATATGGGGATAGGGACAGATATTGAAACGGGACTACCGATGACGTTATCTGCAAATATCTATGCCAAATATCAAGGAAACAATTACAATGCAGCCAACGAAAACGAATGGGATGGTTATCGCTTTAAAGTAAAATATGTCATTCCTATTACCACAATATTTGGTGGAAACCTAAATTACGTCGGCTTTACCAACTTTGACTTTGGTTCAGACCTAAAAGAAAAATCAGGTGGCGAGCAGCAATTTTACTCCCGAACAAATAGCTCGATAGTTTCCACAAATGTACTCAGTCTGGTTTATCCTCACTGGAACTTTGGCGCCACCCTGCGTTATTTCTATCATGGTGGACAATTTGAAGAAGGTAGTAAAGCATTTAACAGCGACGGAGACATCACCTCTATAGACTCAACGGGGTGGGCATACTATTTAACTGTTGGTTACGCTTTTTAAACAATCTGCAAGGAATTAGCTATGAAGGTAAAAACGATTACAGCAGGTATTCTGTTGACATTGCCATTTTGGGCCTGCGCCAAAGATGTCACCATTATTTATACCAATGATCTCCATGCTCATGTTGATACTTATAAAGTCCCCTATGTAGCAGACGGTAAACGTGAAATTGGTGGATTCGCTAATATAAGCACTTTAGTCAAGCAGGAAAAATCCAAAAATAAAGCCACATTTTATTTTGACGCCGGTGACTATTTTACCGGGCCGTATATCAGCAGCCTGACTAAGGGTCAGGCCATCATTGACATCATGAATACTATGCCCTTTGATGCAGTATCAATAGGTAATCATGAATTCGACCATGGCTGGGATAATCTCTTGCGGCAGTTGAGCAAAGCAAAATTTCCTGTTCTGTTGGGGAATGTATTCCACAAGGACAGCGAGATACCATTCTGGAACAAACCGTATACCATCCTGGAAAAGGATGGCGTGAAAATTGGCGTTATTGGGCTGCACGGTGTGTATGCATTCAATGACACCATTTCAGAACTCTCGATCCAGGGGCTCGATAATGATAAAAGTAACCGCTTTGATAAATCAGCAGCTGCCCTCAAGAACCAGGGAATCGAAGCTCGCGATGAGGTGAAATATCTGCAGCATTATCTGGATGAGTTGCGGGGTAAAGTTGACGTCACCGTTGCGCTCGTTCACGAAGGCGTTCCGGCTCGTCAGTCCAGTATCGGTAGTACGGACGTTAGACGTGCACTGGATAAAGATATTCAGACCGCTAGTCAGGTTAAAGGGCTTGATATTCTCATCACCGGACACGCTCATGTTGGAACACCGGAACCTATCAAAGTGGGGGATACGCTAATCCTTTCTACTGACAGTGGTGGTATCGATGTAGGTAAATTGATACTTGATGTTGAACCAGGGGCGAATACAAAAAAAGTTAAAAGCTTCGAGCTGAAAACAATTTTTGCTGATGAGTGGAAACCTGATCCAACAACACAAAAAGTTATCGATGGCTGGAATAAAAAACTCGCGGATATTGTGCGTCAGCCAGTCGGTGAATCCCCGATCATGTTAACCCGTGCCTATGGCGAATCATCGCAACTAGGCAACTTATTTACAGATGCAATGCTCGTCGCTGCACCGGATGCACAGATCGCACTGATTAACTCCGGTAGTTTACGTGCTGATCTCAACGCGGGTCCCATTACCTTTGGTGACATTACCAGTACTTTCCCCTTTAAGAATGAGCTTACTGAGATGGATCTTAGCGGTAAGGAGCTGCGCAATCTCATGGAACATGGGGCATCTCTCACTAATGGCATACTGCAAATGTCAAAAGGTGCTGAAGTGCGTTACATGCCGCAGAATCCGGTCGGGCAGCGCATAGTATCGTTCACAATCAATGGCAAAGCGATTGAAGATACGCAGACTTACCATGTTGCCACCACGACCTTCCTTGCTTTAGGAGGCGATGGTTTTCTGGCATTTAAAGAAGGGAAAAATGTACAAGTCCGCGCCGGGAATAATATGTCTGATGTCGTGATTGATTATCTGAAATCGGGGCACAAAATCGTTCCCCACGAAGTTAACGAAATGCGTGTTGAAGTGAGTAAAAAATAAATAACCCAGGTGATGCTGTTTATTTTATAGATGGCATCACCTGTTCCTCACATATTACAAAGCAAATAGCATAATATTTTTATGAGGGTATTCGATAATGAAAAGTTGCCATGTGATGATGAAAAACTCAAGTCCATTATGTCATTTACATTGTAAGAGTTGCTTTTGCATCAATAACACGGAACACTCCCCAGAATGCAATACGTACTGTATGGACGATACGACACTTCAGCTATTTATTCGTCGAAAAATTGATACTGAGGAAGCGAGTGATGTGGTTTTTACCTGGCAGGACGGAGAATCAATGCCTGGCGGACTTCATTTCTTTGAACGAGTCATAGAGCTACAACAGCAATATGCGAAAAGTAAAAATATTATTAATACATTTCAAACCAACGGAATTCTTTTAGATGATGAATGGTGTGAGTTCTTCAAGAAAAACCAGTTTATGATTTGCATTTCAGTGGATAGCGATGTTGCATTACATGACAATACCTGCGATACGATTTCTGGTAAATCAACAAACTATCAGGTTGAAAATGCTGCGAGATTATTGCAAAAATATGATATTGAATTTAGCACACTGACGGTCGTTAACACCGAAAATAGCCACCATCCGCTGCGCATCTACCATTATTTAAAAAGTCTGGGTAGCCGCCATATGCAGTTTATTCCCTTACTTAGACCGCTTGTACAAGGCGGTGTAGATGCGCAAAGCCTTGGGCCAGCCGCACTGGGAATTTTTTTGAAAACGATTTTTTATACCTGGGTACGTCTGGATATCGGTACGATTAAAATCCCCATCTTTGAGCATGCGTTTGCTGCGTGGTGCGGGTTATCTGTGCCAACATGTGTTTATGCTTCATGTGATGATAGCGCGTTAGCGCTGAAAATAAACGATGATAATTATCATTGCGATCGCGTTGTTAATTCGAAATATTTTATGCGTGACCGCAATCAACCTATTGCAACCGCGATGCAGCAAAACTCGATGAATCAGAGAGTAGAATCATCCAAACCGACACTGGTAGAAGAATGTGCGAGTTGCAAAGTAGAATTCGCCTGCCACGGTGGTTGTGCAAAAGATCGCGTAGCACTTTCCCGATGCGGTGTTCCGCAACTTAATTATTTTTGTGAAAGTTATCAGGCCTTTTTTACTTATGTTGAACCCTATATGTTGATGATGAGGGCGTTATGGGAACAAAACTATGCGCCTTCCGATATTCGTCAATATTTGACCTGACAAACCTCTCAGTACGGGCTGATGGATGAACAGGAACTCAGGCTGGAGATACTGGGATAATCTGACATTCTATACTCTGTTCATAGAACACTCACTTTTGCTCAATAAAAATTGAATTTAATTATATAGCAAAGCCCATTCATTCATCTAATGAATGGGCTTTGCTATATAATTTATTCTCTCGATCAATTAGAAACTATCACCAAATATATTTAAATATAATTGCCAACAATCAAATAACACGTTACATTAACTCATCCTATTTAAACCACGTGCATTACCCGGATGAAATTTAGTATATCGAAAAAAATCTTGCAAGATTAAATTTGTCTATCTTTGGACTTATTTTTAAAATCACGTTTCATACATTTAATACAACACTACGTCACAGCATTATTTTAAAAAGGGAAAACCAATGAACAACAGAAATCGCGTCAAGGATGACGTATTAATAAAATTAGTTAAACCCACGAAAGATATAGAGATTTTACTTCAAGCAATTGGTCATCGTGGTAACACAATTAGTATCATTAAAAGACGACACATTAGCCTGACTCAAAACAATGAGCGGCATTGCGTAATTTTACTTAAGGGCAGTATATCTCTTTGTAGAATCAGTGACGGAATGGTGCTCAACTCAGAAAATGCACCATTTATCTTTGGCGCTAACATTCAGTTATCCTATTCACGCCATCTTTATGCCAAAGCAAAAGAAACATCGACACTGCTGCTTATTCCGCAGACTGAATTATACGAAATAGTTGACAGATTAAACCTCTGGAAGTCATTTGCTGCACTGCAAGATTATTCTGCGGCTAAAGTCTACTCTCATTGTCTGGCAGTATCACAACTATCTTCCTATGAGATTATACGCATTCACCTTCTTGAGTTAATTGATGAGCCAGAGTCCATCAGGAACAATATTACCGCTGCCAATTATATCATGAATCACTCATTTCTCTCGCGCAGCGGGATAATGCGGATCCTGGCAATACTCAAAACCGAAGGCTACATCCATCTTTCACGTGGTATTTTAACAGAAGTCATCAGCCTTCCCGAACAGCTCAGTCTGTTATATTCCAAATCAAAAACTGAATGACAATCATGCCGGGGCTCAGGTTAAACAATCCGTTAGAGTCTTGTTAAAGCGCGACATGTTACAGCCGAAAATCGCCATAACAAAACCGCACTTATAACCTGAGCCATTGGTTTATCAATTCATGAGATAGATATAACGTTATCCTTAAATTTGATAGTCAATCACGGTGTCATCCGGTTCCATCGCCTGGCGTTTGATTTCATCGACGGATAACCCTGCGTTACATAGCTCGATAAATCGCCAGACGTAGTTGCGCTGCAGTTGCCCGCGTTTCAGGCCTAGCCAGACCGTATTTGCATCAAATAAGTGCCGGGTATCCAGACGGGTCAAGCTCCCCTCCTCCTGCTCGCCACTGGATTGTTCTGCCACCAGTCCAATCCCCAAACCCAGCGACACATAGGTTTTAATCACATCCGAATCCTGGGCACTGAGGATAATATCCGGCACTAACCCTTTACGCGCAAACGCCTCATCGATACGGGAACGTCCCGTGATCCCCTGACGATAGGTAATCAAAGGCCAGTGTGAGATGGATTCCAGCGTAAGTGGAGAAGTCTTCGCTAAGGGATGATCATATGGCACGAGCAGGCTATGATGCCAACGAAACCAGGGAAAAGCCACCAGCAGTGGATCGCTGCTGAGTCGCTCACTGGCGATCCCGATATCTGCCCCGCCATTTTGCAGCAGCACGTCGATTTCCTGCGGCGTGCCCTGGATCAGTTCGAGTCGCACCTCAGGGAACAGCTCACGAAAGGCTTTAATTACTGCTGGCAGGCTATAACGCGCCTGGGTATGCGTGGTAGCGATCGTCAGTACACCGGACGTGTCATTGGTAAACAGATCCGCCAGTCGGCGAACGTTGCTGGCCTCATTCAAAATACGTTCAGCAATAACCAGCAAGGCTTTGCCCGGTTCGGTCATGCCCAGCAGGCGTTTACCGCGACGGATAAATATCTCGATACCCAGTTCATCTTCAAGTTCACGAATGTGTCGGCTGACGCCAGACTGGGAGGTGTACAGTATATTCGCGACCTCCGTCAGGTTGTAATCCTGACGGGCCGCCTCGCGGATTATTTTAAGTTGCTGGAAATTCACTTTTCGCTCCGGGCACATCAGACATTACGCTATTGTTAAAGTCTGACGCCCGGCATAACAAATAATAAAAACCTGCATCTTATTCCTCGCGGGAATAAGGTTTAGCTGACCAGCTGCAGCTCACGGTTTTCCAGCGCAGGACGGCTAACCAGCGACAACAGAATCTCCTTCACGGCCTGTGCCTGAGGCGATAAGCTCCCTCTGGCTGAGACGTTCAATGATAATGGCAGATTCATCGATGGGGTTGTTATCCGCGCCATCCAGCCGTTTGCAGCATTGCACAATGAACGAGCCGCCGACTCAGGCAATACCGTAACGCCCATACCGCTGGCAATAGCGGCCGTTAAGGTGGCAATAGACTCAATTTCGCCAATGACTTTAGCGGTTAAGCGACGTAGCGAGAAAGCTTCATCCACACGCAGACGAACTGCGCTGTAATCCCGTGGTAAAAACAGATTCATCTGCGCCACAGTGGCCAGATCGACGCTTTGCCCCGGACACTCACGCGTGCCGACCAGGTAAAGATCCTCTTTTAGCAACGGCTGGCTGCTGATACCCGCCACGGGTGAACGCTCATAGAGTACCGCCATATCTAACTGCCCGCTGAGCAGCTTGTCATTCAGCACCGCCCCACTGTTTTCATGCAAATAGACCAGTACCTCTGGCAGTTCTGCACGTACTGTCTGTAATAGCGGCATAGTGATGGATGACGCCGCCGTACCTGGCGCGAGGCCAATTGAGACCTGTCCCCCAAGAGTCTGGCCCACATTATTAACCGCAAGCTGCGCCTGTTCGCACTGACGCAAAATGGTCCGGGCATGGGTATACAACACTTTCCCCGCTTCCGTCGGCGTGACGCCACGCTTGGTGCGAATCAGCAATTGCTGATCCAGCTCGCCTTCCAGCGTGGCGACCTGCTGGCTTAGCGCAGGTTGCGCAATGTGCAACACTTCCGCTGCCTGGGTCAGGCTACCAATATCGACGATTTTCACGAAATATTTCAGTCGTCTGAAGTTCATTTTGCCTCCTGTCGGAATACCAGAACCCGTGCTGGCAGTCATTGAATTCAGGGTTGCAAGATGCTTGCCAGTTTCGTCATATGCCGTGTTTTACGGCTAAAACCGCGTAAAGTCTGGAGCAAAGGTGCGTAAAAAACATTATTTACATCTGTATGGCTTACTTTGATTGCCCTGGAAGAGGTAGGCGCGCACCAGAATGGGGCAAAAGCTTAAAAAGATGGAAAGATCGCCGCTTTGCTGATTTTGTCAGCAAACGAACGCACAAATGTATTTCCCCCTTTGACAAGCCTCATCACCCTCGCTAATATGCGCCTCGTTCAAACGATTCCTCTGTAGTTCAGTCGGTAGAACGGCGGACTGTTAATCCGTATGTCACTGGTTCGAGTCCAGTCAGAGGAGCCATATTTAGAAAAGCCTGCTTTTTAGCGGGTTTTTTGCTTTTCTGCATTACTGTTTTTCATTCGTCTTATTTTTCATCTTGTCCCATGTTGAGAGAGATAATCGTTTTCTCATCGCATCTGTCGCGGTAATCTCATAACGGTCGTTAATATATCGACTGCAATGTGTGTAACCCAACCTAAATACTAATAACTAAAAGACAGTACAGACAGGATAACTATGGATTCCACCCTCACCTCCACGGGTCCCCAACAGGACGCCTCTTCGCTTCATCGTGCCCGACGCGCTGCGCTTGGTAGCTTCGCTGGCGCCGTGGTCGACTGGTATGATTTTCTGCTTTATGGCATCACCGCCGCGCTGGTCTTTAATCGCGAGTTCTTCCCGCAGGTTAGCCCAGCGATGGGAACGCTTGCCGCATTCGCCACCTTTGGCGTCGGATTTTTGTTCCGCCCACTAGGCGGGGTGATCTTCGGCCACTTCGGCGATCGCCTGGGCCGTAAACGTATGCTGATGCTCACCGTCTGGATGATGGGGATTGCTACTGCGCTGATAGGGATTATTCCTTCCTTTGACACCATTGGCTGGTGGGCCCCTGTGCTGCTGGTAACGCTGCGTGCTATTCAGGGATTCGCCGTTGGCGGTGAATGGGGCGGCGCGGCGTTACTCTCGGTTGAAAGCGCGCCGAAAAACAAAAAAGCCTTCTACAGCAGTGGCGTTCAGGTTGGTTACGGCGTCGGACTGCTGCTTTCTACCGGTCTGGTCTCGCTGATTAGCTCGCAAACCACCGATGAGCAGTTCCTGAGCTGGGGCTGGCGTATTCCGTTCCTGTTCAGCATTGTGCTGGTTTTGGGGGCATTGTGGATGCGTAACCGTATGGATGAATCTGCCGAATTTGAACAGCAGCAGCAGGCACCGCAGCCAGAGAAAAAGCGGCTACCGGTAGTCGAGGCGTTAATCCGTCATCCGGGCGCATTTTTAAAAATTATCGCTCTGCGCTTATGTGAACTGCTGACGATGTATATCGTCACCGCGTTTGCTCTTAATTACTCCACGCAGAACCTGGGTCTGCCCCGCGAGCTGTTTCTGAATATTGGCTTGTTAGTGGGTGGACTGAGCTGTCTGACTATCCCCTGCTTTGCCTGGCTCGCGGACCGCTTTGGTCGTCGGCGCGTCTACATTACCGGCGCACTGGTCGGTACGCTGAGCGCCTTCCCGTTCTTTATGGCGCTGGAAGCACAGTCTATTTTCTGGATCGTGTTCTTCGCGATTATGTTAGCCAACATCGCGCACGATATGGTGGTCTGCGTGCAGCAGCCTATGTTTACCGGTTTGTTTGGCGCAAGCTACCGCTACAGCGGCGCAGGCGTTGGCTATCAGGTAGCAAGCGTGGTTGGCGGCGGCTTTACGCCCTTCATTGCTGCGGCACTGGTGACATTTTCGGGCGGAGACTGGCATAGCGTGGCCATTTATCTGATGGCTGGTTGTCTTATTTCTGCCGCCACCGCATTGCTGATGCGGGATAAGCAGCACGGTTAAGCCATGGTGCGAAGGTCGTCCGGCCTTCGCACAATCTTCCTCAACGTCTGACTTTTGTTTCATATTCCTGTGACATACTATCGGGAGAGCAGTACATCTGTGGAACAAGGAGACAGACATGATCAATAAGGGCTCCAGCCTGACACCGGCTCAGGCACTGGATAAACTGGACGCGCTGTACGAGCAGTCGGTTAAAGCACTGCGAAGCGCCATTGGTAAGTATATTGAAACAGGGATACTCCCTGACGTAACAGCCCGCCATAATGGTCTTTTTGTTTACCCGTCGCTTTGTGTCACCTGGGACGGCAGCGCCACAAATCCCCCGAAAACCCGCGCCTATGGCCGTTTTACCCACGCGGGCAGCTACACCACGACGATTACCCGTCCGTCGCTTTTTCGTCCGTATCTTGAGGAACAGCTCACGCTGCTGTATCAGGATTATGATGCGCATATCTCCGTCGAGCCATCGCTGCATGAAATTCCCTATCCATACGTCATTGACGGTTCTGAACTGACGCTTGACCGCTCGATGAGCGCCGGATTAACGCGCCATTTTCCCACTACAGAATTGTCCCAGATTGGTGACGAAACGGCAGACGGGATTTTTCATCCGGCGGAATTCTCCCCGTTGTCGCACTTCGACGCCCGACGCGTAGATTTTTCGCTGGCACGACTGCGTCACTACACAGGAACACCGGTTGAACATTTTCAGCCTTTTGTGCTGTTCACCAACTACACCCGCTACGTCGATGAGTTCGTGCGCTGGGGCTGCAGCCAGATCCTCGACCCGGACAGCCCGTATATCGCGCTGTCATGCGCGGGCGGGATCTGGATCACCGCAGAAACTGAAGCTCCGGAAGAAGCCATCTCCGACCTCGCCTGGAAGAAACACCAGATGCCTGCCTGGCATTTAATCACCGCCGACGGTCAGGGGATCACGCTGGTCAATATTGGCGTTGGCCCGTCTAACGCCAAAACCATTTGCGATCATCTGGCCGTACTGCGCCCTGACGTCTGGCTGATGATTGGGCACTGTGGCGGGCTGCGTGAAAGCCAGGCGATTGGCGACTATGTTCTGGCCCACGCTTATCTGCGTGACGATCACGTGCTTGATGCAGTTCTACCGCCGGATATCCCAATTCCGAGCATTGCGGAAGTACAGCGCGCACTGTATGACGCCACCAAAGAAGTCAGCGGTATGCCCGGTGAAGAGGTTAAACAGCGCCTGCGTACCGGTACCGTCGTCACCACTGACGATCGTAACTGGGAGCTACGCTATTCCGCTTCTGCGCTGCGTTTCAACCTCAGCCGCGCGGTGGCTATCGATATGGAAAGCGCCACCATCGCCGCCCAGGGCTACCGCTTCCGCGTTCCTTACGGCACGCTGCTGTGCGTTTCCGATAAACCGCTCCATGGCGAGATCAAACTGCCTGGTCAGGCCAACCGTTTTTATGAAGGCGCCATTTCCGAGCACCTGCAAATAGGTATCCGGGCTATCGATCGTCTGCGTGCTGAAGGCGACCGACTGCACTCCCGTAAATTACGTACGTTCAACGAACCGCCGTTCCGTTAAGGCCTGAAGGTAACTATGCACAACTCAACTCCTCTTTCCGCCCTGCGTAACTTGCTGATAGCGCAGGGGCTGGATGGCATGATTGTCCCGCGTGCCGACGCTCATCAAAGCGAAGATTGTACGCCGCATGACAATAAGCTGCCCTGGCTTACCGGTTTTAGCGGCTCTGCGGGACTCGCGCTGGTCCTGCAAGACCGCGCATTAATGTTTGTCGATGGACGTTATCAGGTCCAGGTGCGCAATGAAGTCTCGCTTGATGATTTTGAAATTCATCATTTACACGATGAACCGCTGGCTGACTATTTGCAGTCTCACGTTACAGCGGGCGCGCGTATCGGCTTTGAACCGCTGCTGATGGTCAACAGCCAGTTTGAAGCGCTTTCAGCAACGCATTGCGAGTTGGTGCCTCTTGCACAGGATCCTTTCGACCAGGTGTGGCTCGACCGCCCGGCGGCACCCTGTGGAATCATTCGTGAAATGCCCATTGAAATCAGCGGGGAAAGCAGTACGCAAAAGCGTGCCCGCGTCGTGGAGCAACTCATTCAATACCAGGCCGACGTTCTGGCGATCACCCTGCCGGATAACATTGCCTGGCTGTTGAATGTACGCGGTTCGGATCTGGCCATGGTGCCAGTGCCGTTTTCGTTTGCCCTGCTCCATCGCAGCGGTGAGCTGGAATGGTTTGTGGATAGCAACAAAACGCAGCAGCTCCCCGCATCGCTGCTGAATACGCTTACGCTGGCCCCGCAAGAGAGTTTCCTGGCGCGCTGCCAGCAGTTGGCTAAGGGTAAGCGCTTCCTGGTCGATAGAGACTACGCCCCGGTTGCGTTGCGTTTTGCCATTGAAGAACACGGCGGCAACGTCTTGTGGGCTCCTGACCCTATCACCCTGATGAAAGCGCACAAAAATGACGTGGAACTGGCAGGCTATCGGGAATGCCATGAACAGGATGGCGCTGCCTGGGTTAACTTCCTCGCCTGGCTTACGCATGAAGTCCCCTTGCGCGAAGCTGCAGGCAATCCGGTCACCGAACTGGAAGCGCAGGCAAAGCAACTGGAATTTCGCCAGCAGCAGCCGGGATTTATCGAGCAAAGTTTCAGCACGATTTCAGCCTCTGCCAGCAATGCCGCAATGTGCCATTACCACTCCAGTGAAAAAACCAATACGCCAATTACCTCTCAGGCCATGTACCTGAATGATTCCGGCGGCCAGTACCATAATGGTACGACGGATACGACGCGCACCCTCGCGTTTGGTCCACAGGATCCGCAGCGTCGTCTGCATTACACCGCCGTGTTGAAAGGCTTTTTGTCGCTTATCTCGCTGCAGTTCCCCAGCGGTACTCAGGGACATCAACTGGATGCCTTTAGTCGTCGGGCGTTGTGGGATTTAGGTCTGGATTTTGATCATGGAACAGGACACGGGGTCGGCCATCAGCTACTTATTCATGAGCAGCCCCATCGCATCGCCAAAAAAGTAAACCCCTGGCCTTTGGTAGCAGGCAATATCATTACCATCGAACCGGGTTATTATCTGGCCGGGCAATATGGGATCCGTATTGAGAATCAGGTGGAGATTATCAACAGTCGTCCTGGTTTCTGTCGTTTCTCAACGTTGACGCTGGTGCCGATTGATTTGAATCTGGTTGAACGGCATCTGCTCAGCGATGCAGAGAAGCAGTGGATTGATGATTATCACCAGCAGGTCAGAGAGTCGTTATCCCCTCGCGTGAACGCAGAGGCACGTCCGTGGCTGTTCGCCGCTACCGCGCCGATTCGCGTTCAGGCTAATTAATACAATAAAAAAGGCAGCCCGCAGGCTGCCTTAGTTCTCCCCAACTTCTTACTGCTTAGCTGTTACGGATGTACTCATCCATTTCAGTTTTCAGGTTATCGGACTTCGTCCCGAAGATAGCCTGAACACCGGAACCAGCTACCACAACGCCCGCCGCACCCAGTTTCTTCAGGCCAGCCTGATCCACTTTGGCAACGTCAGCCACGCTGACGCGCAGACGAGTGATGCACGCGTCGAGGTTAGTGATGTTTTCTTTACCGCCGAATGCTGCAACCAGAGCCGGAGCCATTTCACCGGATGCGCCTGCTTTGCTGTCTTCGGTAGCATCTTCACGACCCGGCGTTTTCAGGTCCAGCGCTTTGATCAGCACACGGAAGATGGTGTAGTACACGATCGCATAACCGATACCGACAATCGGGAACAGCCACAGTTTGCTGCTGTTGCCGGACAGAACGATAAAGTCGATCAGACCGTGGGAGAACGACGTACCGTCACGCATACCCAGCAGGATACAGATCGGGAATGCCAGACCAGCCAGAATCGCGTGGATGATGTACAGGATCGGCGCCACGAACATGAAGGAGAACTCGATCGGCTCGGTAATACCGGTCAGGAACGAGGTCAGCGCCGCGGAGATCATGATACCGCCCACTTTCGCGCGGTTTTCTGGTTTTGCAGAATGCCAGATAGCAATAGCGGCAGCCGGCAGACCGTACATTTTG
Organism: Citrobacter europaeus; assembly: GCA_020099315.1. Classification (NCBI taxonomy): domain Bacteria; kingdom Pseudomonadati; phylum Pseudomonadota; class Gammaproteobacteria; order Enterobacterales; family Enterobacteriaceae; genus Citrobacter; species Citrobacter europaeus. Next base: position 1,889,559 of record CP083650.1, on the reverse strand, counting down.
AACAGGAAGCCACCGGATAGTTTGCCTGCAGTCGGATCACCCGCCATATAGCGAGGGATGTCGCCGTGGAAAACCTGACCTGCAGCGTTGGTGTATTCACCGATCTGCATCTGGAATGGAACGTTCCAGATATGGTGCAGACCAAACGGCACCAGGCAGCGTTCAATGAAGCCATAGATACCGAACGCCACGACCGGGTTCTGGTATGCAGCCCACTGGGAGAACGTCTGAATAGCAGTACCGATTGGTGGCCAAATGAAGGACAGAACCACACCCGTGAAGATGGCGGCCAGACCAGAAATAATAGGAACGAAGCGCTTACCCGCAAAGAAGCCCAGATACTCAGGCAATTTGATACGGTAGAAGCGGTTGAACATATACGCTGCAATCGCACCGGAGATAATCCCCCCGAGAACACCCGTATCAGCAAGGTGTTTAGCGGCGATCTCTTCAGCAGGTAAATGCAGAACCAGCGGCGCAACAACAGCCATGGTTTTGACCATGATGCCGTAAGCAACAACGGATGCCAGTGCAGATACGCCGTCGTTGTTGGTGAAGCCTAACGCAACACCGATAGCAAAAATCAGCGGCATGTTTGCAAAAACAGAACCGCCTGCTTCTGCCATTACGTGCGATACAACGGCTGGCAGCCAGCTGAAGTTAGCGGAACCGACGCCCAGCAGAATACCTGCAATCGGGAGTACGGATACCGGCAGCATCAGCGATTTACCGACCTTTTGCAGGTTAGCAAATGCATTCTTAAACATAATTAGGAGTGCTCCTGAGTATTTGTGCTTATACACTTCATCCTTCAAACCGCCTCAGCGTTGGCTGCGCTCGATCATCCCAGTCACTTACTCAAGTAAGCTCCTGCAATTCACTCACTTGCCGCCTTGATGCAGCCTGAATGACTTTGTGTATTCTACGTTCTCACGCATTGGCGAGGGGGGAGAACCTCGCCGTGTACAGGGCATCTAAGTACCCTTTATTTATTACACAGAGTAAAATAATTCAGTTTGTTTTTGTTTGACGGCTATCACAATTCAGTCGTGGATGGCCGCAAAATCCGCACATTCCGGTAAAATGAGTTTCTGAATGTGTCAAACTGGTTATTCACCGCCCATTTTGTGGCGGTGAACTTTACTCGCATTGGTGATTAATTACGAGCTTTAAAAAAAGTCAGTTAACGAACTGATTGTAGGCGAGAAGCGTCGATGTGAAACAGGCGGGCAAAGTTATCAGTGGTTGCCTGCGCCAGTTCTTCAACGGCAACACCTTTCACTACGGCCATGTACTCCGCAACGTCACGAGTCATGGCGGGCTGGTTCTCTTTCCCACGATGCGGTACAGGCGCAAGGTAGGGAGAATCCGTCTCAACCAATAACCGGTCCAGAGGAACATAGCGGGCGGCATCACGGAGCTGTTCTGCGTTGCGGAACGTGACGATGCCGGAAAAAGAGATATAAAAACCGAGGTCCAGCAATTTCCCCGCCGTTTCTCTGTCCTCTGTAAAACAGTGTAGTACGCCGCCACAATCCGTCACTTTTTCTTCGCGCAGAATAGACAGCGTATCGGCTCGCGCATCGCGGGTGTGCACGATGACCGGCTTTTGTAATTCGCGGCCAATCTGAATATGGTGGATAAAAGATTCCTGCTGGCGCACCTTTGTTTCCGGCGTATAAAAATAGTCCAGACCGGTTTCTCCCATCGCCACCACCCCCTCTTCGGCAGCAAAGCGGCGCAGTTCTTCAACATCATAGGTTTCATCCTGATTTAACGGATGCACGCCGCAGGAGAAAACCACATTGTCACGCTCACCGACCAGTTCGCGCATACTGCGGTATCCTGGCAGAGTGGTCGCAACGGCAAGACAGAATTTCACATCACGTGCGGCCGCTTTCGCCAGCACGTCATCCACGTCCTTATGCAGAGATTGATAATCCAGGCCATCAAGATGGCAGTGTGAGTCGACTAAAAACATAATGTCTCTCTCAAAGATGGGGAACAGGCAGTACGGTGCCCGGTTGCAGGTAATGCTCAATACGCAGGATAAGGTCGGTTAGCACCAGTTCACGGTTTATGCCTGTTATGTTCAGCAACTGCTGACGGCAATGACAAACGTCACCGAGTATCGCCTGTATCTGGGCGACGGATAACCGTTCTGCGATAGAAGATATCAGGTCCAGCGCATCAGGATTCGTTAAATGGGAAACCCCATATGGACGTTTCAACGCATCCGTCAACAACGTTGCCAGCCAGTGTAAACGGGCGGCAGCCTGATCGTGGTTTAACGCCGCGAGCAAGATATACCAGTCGCCTGCGTTTAATGTGTTCCCCAGTGCCGCACAAAAATCTGTGCGATGCGCCCAGCTTTCAGCCTGTAACAGCGTAAGTGCTGCGCCAGGCGAACCTGCGCTCAGGCGTAATGCGCTAAGCAGCGCTTCTGGAGACGCGGTCACTTCTCGGGCAAGCCAGGAAATAGCGTACGACTCAGCCGGTGGCGCAAGGTGGTGTAACCGACAGCGGCTACGTAGCGTGGCCAATAAACGTGCAGGCTCTCGACTGGCGAGGAAAAACCAGGTCTGCGCCGGAGGCTCTTCCAGCGTTTTCAGCAACGCATTAGCGGCGGCGTCAGTTAGCTGGGCGGCATCCGGGATCCACACCACTTTCGCCCCGCCCAGGCGTGAATGCTCGTACAATTTCTCACTGACTTCGCGTACCGCATCAACCCCCAGCGTGCTTTTGCCTTTTTCCGGCAGCAGCGAGTAGTAGTCAGGATGCGTCCCCGCCTGCATCAGCTGACAGCCCCGGCACTGTCCGCAGCTTTTATGTCCTTCCGGCTGCTGGCACATTAAATAGCGGCTGAGCGCGTAAATCAGCGCATCGTCGCCCATGCCGGGTAACGCCTGAATCAGTAACGCATGGTGACCACGACCCGCCTGATAGCTGGCTACCAGTTTTTCAAAATCCGGTCGTAACCATGGATACCATTTCATGCGCGCTGCTCCTTCACCCACTGGGTGATGGTATTGCGGATATCTGCCATCACAGACTCCAGCGGCTGCGTCGCGTCGATAGTACGAATGCTGGCATCTTTGGCCGCCAGCTCAAGATAACGCGCGCGGGTGCGATTAAAGAAATCGAAAGATTCCTGCTCAATACGATCCAGCTCGCCGCGCGCGCGCGCGCGCTTCAATCCGACTTCCGGAGTCACGTCCAGATAGAGCGTCAGGTCCGGGCGAAAATCACCGAGCACCGCATCGCGCAGGGTTGCCAGCATGTTTTGGTCGATGCCGCGCCCGCCCCCCTGATACGCCTGAGTCGACAAATCGTGGCGGTCGCCAATTACCCATGCGCCTTTTGCCAGCGCAGGTTTAATAACGGTTTCGACCAGTTGTACGCGTGCGGCGTAAAACATCAGAACTTCGGCTTTATCGGTGATGACCTCGTCACCCACCGATTTAATGTCCAGCACCAGACTTCTTAGTTTCTCAGCGAGCTGCGTTCCACCAGGTTCACGGGTGAAAACCATGTCACGAATACCGAGTTGCTCAAGTGTCTCTACAACCACGTTACGCGCGGTGGTTTTTCCGGCGCCTTCCAGGCCCTCGATGACGATATAGTTACTGCCCATTTTTTTCCTTAAGCACTTTCAGGTAATCCTGCACGGACCGGTTATGGCTGGCAAGATTGGTATTAAACGTATGGCCACCTTTACCGTCAGCCACGAAATAGAGGTACGGCGTTTTTGCCGGATGCGCCGCGGCCTGCAACGAGGCCTCTCCCGGCATGGCAATCGGGCCAGGCGGTAGCCCCGTAATGGTGTAGGTGTTATAGGCGGTTGGGGTATCTAAATCCACACGCGACAATTTGCCATTATACCGTGTCCCCATCCCGTAAATCACCGTCGGATCGGTTTGTAAGCGCATGCCAATCCGTAAGCGGTTAATAAAGACTGAAGCCACCTGATCGCGCTCGCTGGCTACCGCTGTCTCTTTTTCGATAATGGAGGCCATGGTTACCAGCTGATTTTTGTCCTGATAAGGCAGGCCTTCAGCGCGCCCTTCCCAGACGGTATCCACCGCTTTAACCATCTTCTGATGCGCACGTTTTAGCAACGCCACGTCGGTTGTATTGGCGGTATACATCCAGGTATCTGGCCAGAACCAGCCTTCCACCCATTGCGGATTTTCCAGCTTCAGCGCCTCGGCAACGGTCTCGTAGCTATCATCGCTCAGCGTATGTTTGATATACGGAGCATCACGCAGCTGTTTGAGGTAATCGCTCAGGCGCATCCCTTCAACCAGACGTAACGGAAACTGCGCCTCTTTACCGCTTTCCAGCAGTTGCAGCATGTCCCGCACCGTCATATCGGGCGTAAAACGGTAGGTTCCGGCCTTAAAATGCGACAGTTCGGGTTCCACTCGCAACAGCCACTGGAACACGCGCGGACGATTGAGAACCTTGTCCGCATACAGCTGTTCGCCGAGAGCCAGACGGCCCGTACCCGCTTTCAGCGTAAAAATCGTCTCTTCTTTAATCAATAATTTACTGTCCGCCAGATGGCGAACTTTCCACATTCCCACTCCCGCGGCAATGCCCAGCACAACCAGCAATAACAGGACAACGAGTAACAGTTTTTTCATGACTAATTCGGGTGCTCACAAAGTGGGGCTAAAAAATCGAATAACAAACGTGAAGACAACAATGTGTCGCCACAAGCACGCACGGGAATAACAGGCATTAACGCGTTACAGACGACAATTTCATCGGCCTGCATAACCTCTTCCAACCCGGCATACTTTTCGACAATACTGAACGGCGATTGTGCCAGCATCCGGATACAGAATTGTCGCATAATGCCGTTCACGCCTGCCTGATCCAGCCGGGGAGTGTATACCACATCGCCCTTACGCCAGAACAAATTAGCCGCACAGCATTCCGTAACCCATCCCTCACTGTCAAGGACCAGCGCTTCATCTGCGTCCGTCTGCTCAAGATGAGAGCGAATCAACACCTGCTCCAGTCGATTCAGATGCTTTAGTCCGGCAAGTAGCGGATTACGCCCCAGTCGCACTGGGCTTAGCGCCAGCGTAATCCCCTCTTGCCGCCAACGATCGTACTGCGAGGGAGATGCTGAGGTAGAGAGAATGCGCGTTGGCGAAGTGCATGATGAGCTACTGTAGCCACGGCCACCAATGCCTCTACTAATGAGAACTTTAAGAACACCGTCCTGCTGAGTGCCAGCCATCTGCCCCATCTCCTGGGCCAACGTCTGCCACAGCGTAAATGGGATCGCTAACCGATGACATGCTTGTTGTAGACGGGCAATATGCGCGTCATGTAATTGTAACGCGCCATCGATAATCCTTGCCGTAGTGAAACAGCCGTCGCCAAATTGCAGACCGCGATCGCCTGCGAGCACCATTTCAGAGGGGTTTCCGTTAATTAAGTACATTTACTCTCCTGATTTTTAACAACAGAGTATCAGTTGAGTCTCCTGAATTACAGAGAACCTGAATCTTCCCGATGTGTCCGCACACCACCCCGGCAAGGTACCGCAGCCCAAAGAGACTTCATCGTCTGTTATGTGCTTGCTCCCATAACGAGCCATAAAATGATAACCATCAAATAACAAACAAACTTACAATTTATGAATTCATTTTTTAGTATTTATTTATAGACAAACATCCAATAATGAATCAGAATCGAGAAAAATAAATTTATTTTCCAGCCACAGCTTTTATTATCACATAATATCATAAAGTTAACCTGCCGAGTTTATTTCACCAATATAAAACCCCCATCAATAATATCCTCACCGCCAATTTATTAAGCTTTAATTACTGGTGTATTTAGATTTTATACATTGTTACACCTTTAATATTCAGCAAAAATCCTCTGTGAATTAATATATTTCACCACATAAAATATATTTTCATTCGCACCTCACCACCAAAACCTTAATAATATATTAAGGGAAACAACTCATATACTATGATAGGGATTATTTAATGAAAGGAAAATTGGCTACCATCGCATTATTTACCACTATAGGAATTACCTCGTCTGCAATGGCTCAGGATGGAAAGGTAAATTTTGTTGGTAAAATTATTGAAGCGGGTTGCCAGGTTGATAGCACAGTTGCCAGCCCGCAAACCGTAGAATTGGGTGAAGTGGCTAAAACCGCTTTTGCAGGCGCAGGCGACACCGCTGCAACCACTAAATTCACGCTAGTATTAAGCGGCTGCCCCGCAGACCTGTTGGGAAAACCCGTATCCGTTAAGTACGACGGTACGCCTGACACTCTTAACAACGACTATCTGCAGTTGACCGGTTATGGTACCGCGGGCGTTGCAAAAGGCGTGGCCATCCAGTTACTGAACGCAGACACCTCTGAATTACCGCTGGGCACCGCCTCAAAAGAGACAACCATCGAAGGCACAGCTGACACACCAGCAGATACAAAACTCGACTTCTTTGCTCGTTATATTGCTACAGAGGCAGCGGTAAGCGGCGGGGATGCTAACGGTTCCGTTAACTTTACGCTGACCTATAACTAATCACCTGAATACGGCGTTACCCGCCATTGACAATAAATAAAGCCGGATCGCTCCGGCTTTATTTCCCGAGGTGTAATCCATGAATAAATATATCCTAACTGTTATCGCATCGCTGCTCTCGGTTTCTGTACAAGCAGGCGTTATTGTCGGTGGGACCCGCATTATTTATAACGGTGAGAATAAAGAAACATCCATTAGCGTTAAAAACCCCGACAAATCATCCTACTTAATTCAGTCATGGAGCGACGCAGGAGAAACCAGTACCGATAAATCACCGTTTATGATCACTCCGCCACTATTTCGCCTGGGCGCCGGACAAGAAAATACCCTGCGTATTATTCGCACCGGCAGTAATCTTGCCGAGGACCGCGAATCGCTCTACTGGATGAATATTAAATCTATTCCGGCAACCGAAAAGCAGGACCACGCCAACACCCTGCAAATTGCGGTGAAGACGCGCATCAAATTAATTTATCGCCCGCAGTCGCTCACCCAGCAGCCGGAAGACCTCACCGGCAAACTCAGCTGGCAGCGCAGCGGCAGCAGGCTTACCGTCACCAACCCCACCGCCTATTACATGAACTTCAGCACCCTGAAGGTTGGCACCAGCACGGTGAGGGACGCCACTTACGTGGCACCTATGAGCGACGCCAGTTTTACCATCCCTGACGGCGCCAGCGGCGATGTGAGCTGGACGCTGATTAACGACTTTGGCTCTATCGGCGACGAGCACCGCGCCCGCCTCTAACACCAGCACCAAAAGGATATCGGGATGAATGCAGACGCATACAGAAAAAGAATAACGCTGAGTCAGATCGCCTGCTTTATTGCCTTACAGTGCGCCTTACCGCTGTGCAGCAGCGCGCTGGCCCGTGAATATTTTAACCCGGCGCTACTGGGTATCGATGGGCCGGGGAAAGATCTCACCGACCTTACCGCCTTTGAAGAAGGCGTCGGCCAGATGCCCGGCACCTATCGGGTTAACGTCATGCTCAACAAAACCGCCGTCGGCGTGCATGACGTTGAGTTTGTCACGCAAAAAGATACCGCCGGAAACACCACCCTACAACCGTGTCTGAGCGTCGCCACGCTGAGGGAATTTGGCGTCCGTACTGACCAGTTTCCACGCCTGGCAGGCAACTGCGCCGATCTGACGGCCATTCCCCAGGCCAGCGCGACGTTTCTCTTTGAGCGCCAGCTGCTGCAGCTCTCGGTGCCGCAGGCCGCCGTCAGCAACCACGCGCGCGGCTACGTCGCGCCGGAACGGCTGGATGAGGGCATCAACGCTCTGCTGCTCAACTACAGCTTCAGCGGCGATAACACAGAAGGCCGCCATAGCGGCATGTCAGACTCCGATAGTTACTACCTGAACCTGCGCCCTGGGCTAAACGTAGGCCCGTGGCGCATTCGTAACTACAGCACCTGGAACCGCAGCGACAACGGCGGCAATGCTCAGGAGAGCTGGGATTCGATCTACACCTACGCACAGCGCAATATTCTTGCGCTAAAGAGCCAGTTGACGGTCGGCGACAGTACCGCGCCGTCGGATATGTTCGACAGCGTGCCGTTTCGCGGCGCGCAATTGGCCTCCGACGACGATATGCTACCGGACAGCCTGCGCGGCTATGCCCCGGTAGTGCGCGGCATCGCCCGAACCAACGCGCAGGTGATCATCAAACAAAACGGCTACACCATATACCAGAGCTACGTCTCACCAGGCGCCTTTGAAATCACCGACATGTACCCGACCGGCAGCAGTGGCGATCTTGACGTCACCATTAAGGAGGCCGATGGCAGCGAGCAGCATCAGACGATAGCCTTCGCCTCCCTGCCAGTACTGCAGCGTGAAGGCCGTTTCAAATACAGCCTGACCAGCGGTCAGTATCGCCCCTATGACGGCGATATCGATAAAGAGATGTTTACCCAGGCCACTGCCATTTACGGCCTGCCTGCGGGTTTCACCGTCTACGGCGGCGGACAATTCTCGCAGCACTATCAGTCGCTACTCAGCGGCGTGGGGAAAAACTTCGGCACGCTGGGCGCGGTGTCTGTTGATGGCACCCAGGCGTGGTCGACGCAGAAAGACAAAGATAAAGAAGGCGGCCAATCCTGGCGCGTACGCTATAGCAAAAACATCCTTGAAACCGGGACCAATGTCTCTATCGCAGGCTATCGCTACTCCACCTCCGGCTACTACACCTTATCAGAGGTGCTGGATACCTGGCGCGAGGATGAGTGGCGCACCAACGACGACCGCCGCCGCAACCGCGCCGAGTTTCAGCTTAACCAAAATATCGGCGAGCAGCTTGGCTCGCTGTCGTTAACCGTCATGAGCGAAGACTACTGGAACAGCGACCGCAAGATGCGCTCTATCGGCGTGGGCTACAGCAATAGCTGGGCGGGCGTAACCTATAACCTGAACTACAGCTATAACCGCAATATTACCGATACCGACAGCGACAAAGTTTACGATGAGGATCAGATCTTCTCGTTAAGTATCAGCGTACCCCTCGACCGCTGGCTCAGCAACAGCTACGCCACCTACAGCCTGAACGCCAGTAAACGCGGCGACACCAGCCATAACGTGGGCCTCAACGGTTCGCTGCTGGAAGACCGCAACCTTAACTGGAACGTGCAGCAGAGCGAAACCAACCACGGCGAAGGCAGCGGCGGCTACGCCAGCCTCGATTATCAGGGCACTTACGCCCGTGTGAATACCGCCTACAGCTATGACCACGATCAGAAGCGTGTCAACTACGGTATTGAAGGCGGCATTGTGGCCCACGCCAACGGCGTGACGTTGAGCCAGGCGCTGGGCGAAACCTCGGCGCTGGTGGAAGCCCCCGGCGCTGACGGCGTGACCATCAGTAATCAGACCGGGGTCAGAACCGATTTTCGCGGCTACACCGTGGTGCCGTACGTCACGCCTTACCGCGAATCAACGGTATCGCTGGATACCGCCACCCTGCCGGATAACGCCGACGTTGAGCTGACCAGCAGAATCATTACGCCAACCCGCGGGGCGATGGTGCGCGCGCATTTTGCAACCCGAGTGGGTAAACGGGTGCTAATGACGCTAACCCGCAACAATGGCAAAGCCGTGCCGTTTGGCGCGCTGGTGACAGACGCGGACAACCCTTCCGGCAGCATCGTCGGCGACGGCGGGCAGGTTTATCTGACGGGGATGGCTGATAGCGGAACGGCGCTGGCGAAATGGGGCCAGGGGCCGAACCAACAGTGCCAGATTCATTATCGACTTCCAGACGCCGAAGCCACGAGCGGCGTGGTGGAAATGCAAACCGTCTGCCAATAATAAAGAGCCATTAATGATGAATCGATTTCTTATTAATTTATCCGCCGGCCTGGTGACATGGCTGGTATCGATCAACGCCTGGTCTTCATCGTTTAACACCAACACGGCCCAACGGCCCGTTTATCGGTATGATTTCAGTTCGTGGTCCATCCCAACAAAAGTGGGCGGCGCGACGTGGTTTGATGAGCATGGACTTTACAAAGTCGATATCGTAGCGAGCAGCGGCTGGGGGTATGCGGATATCACCGTCAACGGTACGCCGACGGGTACATTAAGCCCGGATGGCGCAACCGTCTATAAAACCAATAATCCAGGCGTCGGCATTGCCTACCAGCTTAATCACTCGACGCCCAGTTGGTTCTCGCCACAATATGGTCTGGTGGCACCTAACACCATTACGCTGATTAATAATATCGGTTTGAACGGCTATATGCATATCAAGTATCAACTGGTGCGCCTGACCGATAAGGTGCCCGCCGGACGGATCACCCAGGTGCCGGACGTAACCCTGAACTACCATAATCCCGCCGGCGGCAGCTACGGAGATCTTTCCTTTCTGGCGCTCTCCGGTGTGTCGGTTCAACCGCGAAGCACCTCCTGCGGCATTGATGCGCCAACAGAAATCAAGCTGCCAACCTTGTACGGCAATACGGTGCAAAATGGCGCGCTGAACGTTACCGCAGCGCCAACGATAACATTGACCAATTGCCCGGGCGCCATCAATGGCATCTCCTACAATTTTACCGCCGTGTATGGCCCCCGCGACGCCGCCAACGGCGTGCTGAATACCGCTACCGGTGAGGGTTACGCGCAAAACGTCTATATCCAGGTGCAAAACGCCGACGGCACACCGCATACGATTAACGCCGCGATTCCGCTCAGCAACTACGACGGTTCCGGCGACTACCCCCTGCCCGATTTTAAAGTGGCCTACTTCGTTGACGATGCCGATAGCGTCAGAGCAGGCAACGTCAAATCAGCCATTGAACTCAATGTGACCTACAACTAATAAGGATTATTTATGCACATCATCAACGGAAACAAAATGGCGCTGTGCCTGCTGGCGTGCGGTGGGCTGTTTTCGACGGCCAGCCAGGCGGTCAATATTGATATCACCGGCAAGGTTGTCGCCTCCCCCTGCGTGGTCAACGGCAATAATGAATCTCTGGCGGTTAACTTAGGCGATAACATTCAGGCAGATTCGCTATCCGCCAGCGGCAGCGCTACCACATGGACTGACGTGACGCTCAGGCTCACCAGTTGCCCGGCTTCTACGACCTCATTTAGCGTGGCGTTTGCCGGGACCGCTGATACGGATACGGCATACTATAAAAATACCGGTACCGCGACCAACCTGAAGCTGGAACTGACGGACGGCAGCAGCGAAAAAGCCTATAAGAACGGCGCAAAGCTGGAAAATGTCACCATTCCCAGCGCATCGCACGCCTATGACCTGGTGATGCGCGCCCGCGCGGTATCGAACGGCAGTGTCATGCCGGGGACCATTGTCGGCCAGGTGCAGGCCACCTTCACCTATCAGTAATCCAGGACGGGACAATGGCGCAACGAATAAGCAAACTGCTCCCTGCCCTGACCTGCCTGTGGGCGATAAGCGGCTTTCATGCCGTACAGGCTACCGACATTAACCTGAGCGGCACCGTCGTGGCCTCGGCCTGTACGGTAGACACGGGTACCAAAGAACAGACGGTCACCTTCGAACAGGCGCGCGCCGTTGACTACCCAAACGTTGGCGATACCAGCGAATGGCAGGATTTCACTCTGACGCTGTCCGCTTGCCCGCCGTCAACCACGCAGGTCACGGCATTGTTCAGCGGCGATGCGGATACCGATGACATCACCAAATTCGCCAACGCCCAAGGCAGCGCCAGCGGCATAGCGCTGCAAATCATGACCCGCGACCATCTCAGCGAGATATCACCGGCAGATGAACTGGCAACCTCAGTGGATAGCACCAGCCGCCGGGCGGTCTTTCCGCTATCGGCGCGGATGTATACCCCGACAGGGGCGGTCACCGCCGGAGAATTTATAACCACCGTTCAGCTTACCTTTACCTACCAGTAGCCGTGTTCAAGGTATAAAAAAACGGAGCGCTAAGCGCTCCGTTTATATTGCTTTGCGGCCAACTACACGCGTTTGAAAATCAGCGAGCCGTTGGTGCCACCGAAGCCGAAGGAGTTACACAGGGCGAACTCCAGACCACTAACCTGACGCGCTTCGTGAGGTACGAAGTCCAGGTCACAACCTTCATCCGGGTTATCCAGGTTGATGGTTGGTGGAATAGCCTGATCGCGCAGCGCCAGGATAGAGAAAATAGACTCTACCGCGCCCGCCGCACCCAACAGGTGTCCGGTCATGGATTTAGTGGAGCTGACCATCACACGGCTTGCCGCATCGCCAAAGACAGATTTCACTGCCTGGGTTTCAGCTTTATCACCTGCAGGAGTAGACGTACCATGCGCGTTAACATAGCCGATCTGACCTGCTTCGATAGCCGCATCGCGCAGTGCGTTGACCATTGCCAGAGCAGCGCCTGCACCGTTTTCCGGTGGTGACGTCATGTGGTAAGCATCGCTGCTCATGCCAAAACCAACGACTTCAGCATAAATTTTTGCACCGCGCGCTTTTGCATGCTCGTACTCTTCCAGTACCACCATGCCTGCGCCGTCGCCCAACACGAAGCCATCACGATCTTTGTCCCACGGGCGGCTTGCCGCTTGCGGGTTATCATTACGCGTAGACAACGCACGTGCTGCGCCAAAACCACCCACGCCCAGCGGCGTACTGGCTTTTTCTGCACCACCCGCAACCATCGCGTCTGCATCGCCGTATGCAATGATACGTGCGGCATGACCGATGTTATGTACGCCTGAAGTACAGGCCGTCGCGATGGAGATGCTTGGCCCCTGCAGGCCGTACATGATGGTCAGGTGACCTGCCACCATGTTAACAATCGTCGACGGAACGAAGAACGGGCTGATCTTACGCGGTCCACCGTTTACCAGAGAGGTATGGTTTTCTTCGATAAGACCGAGACCGCCAATACCAGAGCCAATAGCGGCGCCAATACGGTGAGCGTTCTCTTCCGTAATTTCGAGGCCAGAATCCTGCATGGCCTGAACGCCAGCGACAATTCCATATTGAATGAAAGCATCCATCTTGCGCTGTTCTTTGCGCGAGATAATGTCTTCACAGTTAAAATCCTTTACTAAGCCAGCAAATTTCGTTGCATAGGCGCTAGTATCGAAATGGTCGATCAGGCTGATGCCACTCTGACCGGCAAGGAGAGCTTTCCAGGTAGACTCTACGGTATTGCCGACAGGAGACAACATGCCCAGTCCGGTCACAACTACACGACGCTTAGACACGGTTGTCCTCCAGGGAGGGAAAATAATTCAAGTGGGATAAAAAGATAAAACTCAGGCGGTCGAATGACCGCCTGGAGATGTTCACTTACGCCTGGTGGCCGTTGATGTAATCAATGGCAGCCTGAACGGTAGTGATTTTCTCAGCTTCTTCGTCCGGAATCTCAGTATCAAACTCTTCTTCCAGAGCCATTACCAGCTCAACGGTGTCAAGAGAATCTGCGCCCAGGTCTTCAACGAAGGAAGCATTGTTGGTTACTTCTTCCTGCTTAACGCCCAGCTGTTCGCCGATAATTTTCTTAACGCGTTCTTCGATAGTGCTCATACTCTTAAATTTCCTATCAAAACTCGCTTTCGCGATGGTTTTCGTAGTGTATAAAATGTTGAAAAATTTGCAACTAAATCCCGGCAGGTCTTACCACGATTTTACGTTATTTTGAGGCCAAGACCTACAATAACGCAAATATTTTTCATCGTGGTTAAACCATGTACATCCCGCCGTTGACGTGCAAAGTCTCACCTGTGATGTAACTTGCTTCGTCAGAAGCTAAAAATGCAACCGCGCTGGCGATTTCTTTCGGTTCGCCAAGACGACCCGCAGGTACTGCCGCCAGCGTACCCGCACGCTGATCATCAGACAGCGCACGCGTCATGTCCGTTTCAATAAAGCCCGGAGCAACAACGTTTACAGTAATGCCACGAGACGCAACTTCGCGCGCCAGTGATTTACTGAAGCCGATCAGACCCGCTTTCGCCGCAGCGTAGTTAGCCTGACCCGCATTTCCCATGGTACCAACCACAGAACCGATAGTGATAATACGCCCATGACGCTTTTTCATCATAGCTCGCATTACCGCTTTTGACAGACGGAAAACAGATGACAGGTTGGTTTCGATGATATCGTTCCACTCGTCATCTTTCATGCGCATTAACAGGTTATCACGAGTAATCCCGGCATTATTGACCAGGATATCGACTTCACCAAATTCTGCGCGAATATTTTCCAGAACAGATTCGATAGATGCCGGATCGGTCACATTCAACATCAGACCTTTACCATTTGCACCTAAGTAATCACTAATGGCCTGCGCGCCGCTTTCGCTGGTGGCAGTACCGATAACTTTCGCGCCACGGGCAACGAGTGTCTCAGCAATTGCGCGGCCAATGCCACGGCTTGCACCGGTAACCAGCGCGATTTTTCCTTCAAAACTCATGGTCTTCCTCTTTTATTGCTCTAGCGCCGCAGACAGTGCCGCCGGCTCATTCAGTGCCGAAGCAGTCAGGGTGTCAACAATACGTTTCGTCAAACCGGTCAGAACTTTACCCGGACCAACTTCATACAGGTGCTCTACGCCCTGGGATGCCATAAATTCAACGGTTTTAGTCCACTGAACCGGGCTGTACAGCTGACGAACCAGCGCATCGCGAATAGCGTCAGCGTCGGTTTCGCACTTCACGTCGACGTTGTTGACTACCGCAACGGTCGGCGCGTTAAACGTGATTTTTTGCAATTCAACAGCCAGTTTCTCAGCAGCAGGCTTCATCAGCGCGCAGTGAGAAGGAACGCTGACCGGCAGCGGCAAAGCACGCTTAGCGCCAGCAGCTTTACAGGCAGCGCCGGCACGTTCTACGGCTTCTTTGTGCCCGGCAATAACCACCTGACCCGGTGAGTTAAAGTTAACCGGTGAAACCACCTGACCTTCGGCCGACTCTTCACACGCTTTAGCGATAGCCGCGTCGTCCAGACCGATAATAGCAGACATGCCGCCAGTGCCTTCCGGCACGGCTTCCTGCATGAATTTACCACGCAGTTCAACCAGACGTACGGCATCGGCAAAACCGATAACACCCGCACATACCAGCGCAGAGTATTCGCCCAGGCTGTGACCCGCCATCAGCGCAGGTGTTTTGCCACCCTGCTGCTGCCATACGCGATAAAGCGCGACCGAGGCGGTCAACAGCGCTGGCTGCGTCTGCCAGGTTTTATTCAGTTCTTCGGCCGGCCCCTGCTGAGTCAACGCCCACAGATCATAGCCCAGCGCAGCTGATGCTTCAGCAAAAGTTTCTTCAACAATTGGGTAGTTTGCCGCCATTTCAGACAACATCCCAACGGTCTGGGAACCCTGCCCCGGGAACACAAATGCAAATTGCGTCATGGTTAAATCCTTATACTAGAAACGAATCAGCGCAGAGCCCCAGGTGAATCCACCCCCAAAGGCTTCAAGCAATATCAACTGCCCAGCTTTAATACGCCCGTCGCGGACGGCTTCATCCAGCGCGCACGGTACGGAGGCCGCGGAGGTATTGCCATGTCTGTCGAGCGTCACGACAACATTATCCATCGACATACCCAGCTTTTTCGCTGTTGCGCTGATAATACGCAGGTTTGCCTGATGCGGCACCAGCCAGTCCAGCGCAGAACGATCCAGATTATTCGCTTCCAGCGTTTCATCAACGATGTGTGCAAGCTCGGTCACCGCGACTTTAAAGACTTCGTTACCCGCCATCGTCAGGTGGATCGGGTTTTCCGGGTTAACGCGATCGGCATTGGGCAGCGTTAACAGTTCGCCATAGCGACCATCCGCGTGCAGATGCGTGGAGAGAATGCCAGGCTCTTCAGATGCGCTCAGTACAACCGCACCCGCGCCATCTCCGAAAATAATGATCGTTCCGCGATCGGTTGGATCACAGGTACGGGCCAGAACATCTGAGCCAACCACCAGAGCATGCTTCACTGCGCCAGACTTAACGTACTGGTCGGCAACGCTCAGCGCGTAAGTGAAACCGGCACAAGCGGCCGCAACGTCAAACGCCGGACAGCCTTTGATCCCCAGCATACTTTGGATCTGGCATGCCGCGCTTGGAAATGCGTGAGTGGATGACGTGGTGGCAACCACAATCAGACCAATTTGTTCTTTGTCGATGCCCGCCATTTCAATTGCGCGGTTTGCGGCGGCAAAGCCCATCGTCGCAACTGTTTCATTTGGCGCTGCAATATGGCGTTCACGGATACCTGTACGAGTAACGATCCACTCATCAGATGTCTCAACCATTTTTTCCAAATCGGCGTTAGTACGCACTTGTTCAGGCAGATAGCTGCCAGTACCAATAATCTTCGTATACATGTACGCTCAGTCACTTTTTGGTTATATACCGCCACGAGCAAATCGCTGATACGTTGGCAGCATTCACAAACACATCGTTATCTGTGTGCTCGTGAGGTTGCGCTTTCGCCACCGTCCAGCAGTTCGAATCCAGCTGGGTATACAGATTCCAGGCGAGCGGCAATTCGCTGAGGAACTTGTCGCTGCACCGCCTGCACTGCCTGTTCAATCGCGACTTCAAATGCTCGCTGATTGGCTGCACCATGACTCTTAATCACCGTGCCGCGCAATCCTAACAGACAGGCGCCATTATACTGGTCGGGGTTGAGGTGACTAAATCGCCTTGTCAGGCTTTTTTGTAACCAACGTTTTAATAACAGCAGCCACCACGACCGTTTTTTGCCCTCACCCTGAGACTTCAGCAGTGAAAGGAACATTCTGACAACACCTTCCATCGTCTTTAATGTGACATTACCTGTAAAGCCGTCACAGACCAACACATCGGTTTTGCCAGTCAGTAACTCATTGGCTTCAAGATAGCCGATATAATTAATAGAAGGGATTGTTTTTAGCACTGCAGAAGCATCCCGAATACTGTCGAGACCCTTGGTTTCTTCTTCGCCGATGTTGAGCAACGCAACTCGGGGATTGGCAATGCCAACCACCTCTTCTGCCAGCACGGAACCCATGACGGCAAATTGCACCAACATCGTGCTATCACAATCCACGTTGGCGCCCAAATCCAACACCACCGTTTTGCCCTTTTGCTGATGGGGTAAAACCGTCACCAACGCAGGACGCTCAATCCCCTCAAGAGGTTTGAGCAATAACTTCGCAAGTCCCATTAGCGCGCCCGTATTACCGGCGCTCACACAGGCTTGCGCTCGACCTTCTTTCACGAGCTCCAGGGCAACACGCATTGAGCTTCCACGACTGGCGCGAATAGCTTGCGAGGGCCGGGCATCACTGGCAATAACTGACTGAGCAGGGATAATCTGCAGACGTGAACGTTGTTCGAAGTCAGCTTTGGCAAGTAATGGCGTGATTGTATCGGGATCCCCGACTAAAAGAAGTGTGAGTTGCGAATTAGAATTCAGTGCCTGCAATGCTGCAGGCACTGTCACGGTAGGGCCAAAATCTCCCCCCATGACATCTAACGCCAGGGTTAGACGTGTCAAGGTATCGTCGCTGCCCGGTTAGGTGTTTCCCCAGTTACCCGGGGAAAGCCTCACTAAGCTTCATCACGCGTGTACTCTTTGTCTTTCTCACCGTAGTGGGAAAGCCATCGAGTCATGCGTGATTACTTAGCGATTACCTTACGGCCACGGTAGAAACCGTCGGCAGTGATGTGGTGACGCAGGTGTTGTTCACCAGAAGTTTTGTCTACAGACAGGCTGGTGACTGCGGTCAGAGCGTCATGAGAACGACGCATGCCACGTTTGGAACGGGTTGGTTTATTCTGTTGTACGGCCATGGACCTTACTCCTCAATTACTTACGCTTTAAGCTGGCTAATACGGCAAATGGGTTTGGTTTTTGCGCTTCATCAGGCAATTCGCCAAAGACCATGTCCGCCTCGGACACTTCACAGTGTTCAGAATCATGCACCGGAACTACCGGCAAGGAGAGGATAATCTCATCTTCAACCATTGCAAGCAGATCGATTTCACCGAATTCGTTAACCTCAATCGGCTCATACGCTTCCGGGAGTGCTTCAGCCTGCTCGTCAGAACGGACAGGACTAAAACAATATGTTGTGTGAACATGAAGTGGGAACGGTTTCCCGCAACGCTGACATTCGAGCGTAACCGATACTTTTGCATCACCGGTTATGACGGCAAGGCGCTGGTTATCGATCGCGAACGACATGGAGCATTCCACATCACTGTCCACACTGACTACAGAATCGGCGACGCGCTCAACCAGATCAGAAGTATAGATACCTTCATAATCGAGGCGTTTTTGAGCCGTACGAACCGGATCAAGAGTCAGGGGTAATTTTACCTTTTGCATAGGGCGCGCATATTAACTTTGTAACGTCATATAGTCAAAGAAAAAGGCAGCCTGTGGTTGCCTTTTGCCAATAATTCGCACACATTGCGGGTCATCGACTTAAAATCGCTCAACACAAGCCAATACAGCCAGCTTGTAGGACGAAGTCCATAGTTTAAAATGGCTCTCATCAATACGCTATATGCGAGGGGAAAAATATGCCTCAACTTATACTTGCCTCGACCTCTCCCTGGCGTCGCGCTTTACTTGAAAAACTGGCAATTCCGTTCGAATGCGCGGCTCCCGAGGTGGATGAAACGCCGTTACCCGGCGAAGCGCCACGCCATTTAGTCTCGCGACTGGCGCAGAAAAAAGCGCAATCTCTCGCCCACCGCTATCCAGCGCACCTTATTATCGGCTCCGATCAAATTTGTGTTCTTGATGGTGAAATAACCGGCAAACCGTTAACAGAAGAAAATGCGCGCCAACAATTACTCAAAGCCCGTGGCAATATTGTAACGTTTTACACCGGACTGGCGCTCTATAATTCAGCTACCGGACATTTACAAACTGAGGTTGAGCCGTTCGATGTCCATTTTCGGCATTTAAGCGAAGCGGAAATTGATGATTACCTGCGCAAAGAACGCCCGCTACATTGTGCCGGTAGTTTTAAAAGTGAGGGGTTAGGTATTGCTCTCTTTGAGCGTCTTGAGGGCCGCGACCCAAATACGCTGATCGGCCTGCCGCTGATCGCATTGTGTCAAATGCTGCGCCGGGAAGAGATGAACCCGCTGAACGCCTAGTTAATCTGCCTGATGGCGACGCGATGCGTCTTGTCAGGCCTACAGCGCATAACGCGATTGTAGGCCTGATAAGCAACGCGCGTCAGGCTTTGCGGCGTAATACCTCGAGGCAGCGCTTCAACTGCTTATCCAGCGGCGCTTCAATACGCATTACTTCACCCGTCCCCGGATGGGTGAATTTTAACGCCGCGGCATGCAGGAACAGCCTGTTCAGTCCGGTGTCCGTGAGTTGCTTATCGAACTCGCGGTCGCCATAGCGATCGTCAAAGGCTATCGGATGCCCGGCATATTGGGTATGCACACGAATCTGGTGCGTACGCCCTGTCACCGGACTACAGCGCACGAGCGTGGCAAACGCATAGCGCTCCTCCACCTTAAAGCGTGTTTCCGACGGCTTGCCTTCCTGATTCACCCGCACGATACGCTCGCCGCTTTGCAGAATATTCTTCAACAGCGGCGCCTGCACGGTTTTGACATGCGACTGCCACTGGCCTCTCACCAGCGCCAGATAGTCTTTCTGCATCCCTTTTTCACGCAACTGCTCATGCAACGAACGTAAAGCTGAGCGTTTTTTAGCAACCAGCAGCACACCGGAGGTATCCCGGTCCAGGCGATGCACCAGTTCGAGGAAACGCGCTTCCGGACGTAACGCGCGTAAGCCTTCAATTACACCAAAGCTTAATCCGCTTCCGCCATGCACGGCCGTACCTGAGGGTTTGTTAAGCACCAGAATGTGGTCATCTTCATATAAAATGACATCGGTCAGCGCCGCGACCTTCTGCAAATTCGGTGAAATGGCCTCTTCTTCACGTTCAGCGACACGTACAGGTGGAATACGCACAATGTCCCCATCTTCGAGTTTGTACTCGGGTTTAATGCGTTTTTTGTTCACCCGCACTTCGCCTTTACGCAAAATGCGATAAATCATACTTTTTGGCACGCCCTTGAGTTGGGTGCGCAAAAAGTTGTCGATGCGTTGCCCTGCTTCGTCGGCAGTAATGGCAACTGTTTTTACGGCTGGAGTCTCTGTTTTCATGGGGGCCGATTTTAAATAGCCATCAAGATTCGCGCCACACATTTTTCTATGCTTATATTAACTGCTATACCTTATTACTTCAGTTTGACATAGCCGATTTGGTGGTTATTAAAGCAATCACTACGCGGAAGTGAAAAAACTGTGAGTAACCGGGTGATAAATGGCAAAAGTCATCTTGCTATAACAAGGTTAGCAGTGGAATAATGAGGTTGTTTCCGTGTTGAATCTTGTTAAAACAAGAACTTTTCCGGAATGACCCAATTTTGCCCGACCGATCATCAACGCAGCAATGGCGTAAGACGTATTGATCTTTCAGGCAGTTAGCGGGCTGCGGGTTGCAGTCCTTACCGGTAATAAGGAAGCTTTTCTGGAGAGTAACACCCAGACTGTTCCCCTGATAATTGCGCTGTGTTTCCGTATGAAATACAGGCAACCGACACTCTGCGCCTCTTTGAGCTGACGATAACCGTGAGGTTGGCGACGCGAATAGACACGAGGCCATCGGTTCACACCCGGAAAGGCATTACTCTGCCCGCAGCTTAGTCGTCAATGTAAGAATAATGAGTAAGTTACGATGAAAAGAATGTTAATTAACGCGACTCAGCAGGAAGAGTTGCGTGTCGCCCTTGTAGATGGGCAGCGTCTGTACGATCTGGATATCGAAAGTCCTGGACACGAACAGAAAAAAGCCAACATCTATAAAGGCAAAATTACCCGTATTGAACCGAGTCTGGAAGCGGCTTTTGTTGATTACGGCGCTGAACGTCACGGTTTCCTCCCGTTAAAAGAAATTGCCCGCGAATACTTCCCCGCTAATTACAACTCCCATGGTCGTCCCAACATTAAAGATGTGTTGCGCGAAGGTCAGGAAGTCATCGTTCAGATCGATAAAGAAGAACGCGGCAATAAAGGCGCTGCGCTGACTACCTTTATCAGCCTGGCAGGGAGTTATCTGGTTCTGATGCCGAACAACCCGCGCGCGGGCGGCATCTCCCGTCGCATTGAAGGCGACGACCGTACCGAATTAAAAGAAGCGTTGGCAAGTCTGGAACTGCCTGATGGCATGGGGCTTATCGTGCGTACCGCAGGCGTCGGCAAATCCGCCGAAGCGCTGCAGTGGGACCTGAGCTTCCGCCTGAAGCACTGGGAAGCGATTCAAAAAGCCGCTGACAGTCGCCCTGCTCCGTTCCTGATCCATCAGGAAAGCAACGTTATCGTTCGCGCATTCCGTGACTACTTGCGTCAGGACATCGGCGAAATCCTCATCGACAACCCGAAAGTGATGGAGATGGCGCGTCAGCACATCGCCGCGCTGGGTCGTCCGGATTTCAGCAGCAAAATCAAACTGTACACCGGTGAAATTCCGCTGTTCAGCCACTATCAAATCGAGTCTCAGATTGAGTCTGCGTTCCAGCGCGAAGTGCGCCTGCCGTCAGGCGGCTCAATCGTTATCGACAGCACCGAAGCGCTGACCGCTATCGATATCAACTCCGCACGCGCTACCCGCGGCGGCGACATCGAAGAAACAGCGTTCAACACCAACCTTGAAGCTGCCGATGAAATTGCTCGTCAGCTGCGTCTGCGCGACCTCGGTGGCCTGATTGTCATCGACTTCATCGATATGACTCCGGTTCGCCACCAGCGCGCGGTTGAAAACCGTCTACGCGAAGCCGTGCGTCAGGACCGGGCGCGTATTCAGATCAGTCATATTTCACGCTTCGGCCTGCTGGAGATGTCCCGTCAGCGTCTGAGCCCGTCTCTGGGTGAATCCAGCCATCACGTATGCCCACGCTGTTCCGGTACGGGTACCGTACGTGACAACGAATCACTGTCGCTGTCTATTCTGCGTCTGATCGAAGAAGAAGCGCTGAAAGAAAATACCCAGGAAGTTCATGCTATTGTTCCTGTGCCGATCGCATCCTACCTGCTCAACGAAAAACGTACCGCGGTAAATGCCATCGAAACGCGTCAGAATGGCGTGCGCTGTGTGATTGTGCCAAACGATCAGATGGAAACCCCGCATTACTCCGTACTGCGTGTACGCAAAGGGGAAGAAACACCAACCCTGAGCTACCTGCTGCCAAAACTGCATGAAGAAGCGATGGCATTGCCGACGGAAGAAGAATACGTCGAGCGTAAACAGCCAGAACAGCCGGCATTAGCTACCTTTGCTATGCCAGACGTGCCGCCAGCCCCTGCACCGCAGGAGCCTGCAGCGAAAGCCGCCGCGCCTAAAGCCGCAGCAGCGACCGCAGCCGTCGCCGCACAACCGGGTTTGATTAGCCGTTTCTTTGGCGCACTGAAGTCCATCTTCGGTGGCAGCGAAGAAGTGAAACCGGTTGAACAACCTGCACCGAAAGCTGAAGAGAAAACCGAACGCCAGCAGGATCGTCGTAAACCGCGGCAGAACAATCGTCGCGACCGTAACGACCGTCGTGATAATCGCGACAACCGTGGCGATCGTGATAACCGTAACGAGCGATCAGAAAGCGGCGAAAACCGTGAAGATAACCGCCGTAACCGCCGTCAGTCTCAGCAGCAAAATGCGGAAGCGCGCGATAACCGCCAGCAGTCCGTTGATGTCGCCGACAAAGCGAAATCCGGTGATGAGCAGCAGGCTCCGCGTCGCGAGCGCAACCGCCGTCGTAACGATGACAAACGTCAGGCGCAGCAAGAAGTTAAAGAGCTGAACCTGGCTGAACAGCCAGCGCGGGATACCGAGCAGGAAGAGCGCGTACGTCAGCCTCAGACTCGCCGTAAACAGCGTCAGTTGAATCAGAAAGTTCGTTTCACAGATAGCCCGGCTGTTGAAGCTGAAGTGGCAACTGCCGCTGCGATCGCTGAAACGGCTGTCGTTCAACCAACTGAACAGCCAGCACCGGCACAGCGTACCGAACTGGCGAAAGTTGATCTGCCAGTCGTCGTTGCGACTGAGCAGGATGACAACAGCGAAGCGCGCGACTCAAATGGTATGCCGCGTCGTTCCCGTCGTTCTCCTCGCCATCTGCGCGTAAGTGGTCAGCGTCGTCGTCGTTATCGTGACGAGCGTTATCCGGTTCAGTCGCCGATGCCATTAACGGTCGCCTGCGCATCTCCAGAATTAGCGTCCGGCAAAGTATGGATCCGCTACCCTGTCGCTCGTCCTCAGGATCAGCAGGTTGAAGAGCAGCGCGAACAGGAAATGGTTCAGGAGCAAACTGCGACTGTGGTCGTAGAGCCTCAGGTTGCAGCTGCCGTTGAGCACATTGTGGACGCCCCGGCGTCGGTTGAAACCGTACAGCCAGAGGTGGTTAATGCCGAACCTCAGGCCGCCGCTGTTGAAACCGCACAGGTTGAAACCACGCATCCGGAAGTCATTGCTACTCCGGTCGATGAACAACCGCAAATTATCGCCGAATCCGACGCACCTGTTGCCGAGGAAACCGTTGCGAAAGCCGAACCTGTCGCTGAAGTCGTGACTGCGCCGGTTGTCGATGCGCCTGCGGAAGTTGTTATTTCTCAGCCTGAAGTGGTTGAAGAGATCGCTGAGGTTGTGGAAACAGCGCCAGTTGTGGAAACCGCACCGGTTGTTGAAGAAGTTGCAGCGCCGAAAGAAGTTGTTGCAGCTCCTGTCGTCGAAGCCGCAGTCGTTAAGGCTGAAGTTGTCGCAACCAGCGTTGACACGGAACATCTTCACAGCCATGCAACCGCGCCGATGACGCGCGCACCGGCACCAGAGTATGTGCCTGAAGCGCCGCGTCATAGCGAGTGGCAGCGCCCGGCATTCGCCTTTGAAGGGAAAGGTGCCGCAGGTGGACACAGCGCCACACATCAGGCGACTGCGCCAGCAACACGCCCACAGCCCGTTGAGTAAGACGTAATCAACATCAAAGCCGACCTTCGGGTCGGCTTTTTTATACCTGCTCTACGCGTTTCATCCCCGTTAGCTGCGGCATGACATCTTTCATTAACGCCAGAAACTTGCGTAATCGGGTGGGATAGTAACGCGCCCAGGGATAAACCAAATGTACAGGCAACGACGCCGCATGCCACTCGGGAAACAGCGTAACCAGTCGTCCACGGGCAATATCCTCCTCGACCATCCAGCTTGAAACAATGGCCACCCCCAACCCTGCCAGGGCGGCATTTCTTGCGACATAAATGCTGTCGGTGCTTAATCTGGGTGTAATATTCAGCGTAACAGGTTCATTACGTGGTTGATGCAGCAACGAAATGCTGTGCTGGTAAAACGTGTTCACTGCAATCCATGGCAGCGTTGATAACTGCTCCGGATGCGAAAGCTCGCTATATTGCTCAAGCAAAGCAGGATTCACTACCATGCTACGAGGAACCTCAGCCAGTAAAACCGAGACCGTCGCTGGATCAACCTCTGCCCCAACCCTGATGGCGCAATCAATATTATCGCTCAGGAAATCAACGGTTTTATCATTGAGCATCCACTCTACCGACAACTGCGGATAGCGCGAAAGAAACTGCAAAAGCGGTTCAAGAAGCTGTTGCTGCCCGAACGCATGCGGAGCACGTACTCGCAGCGTTCCCACCGGTTCATCCTCCGTAACATTGAGTCCATCTTCCAGCGCCAGCCAGGCATCAATAATATTCTTGGCATGCTGGTAGCCGCGTTCGCCGTCGTCGGTCAGTTTCATCGCATGCGTGGTGCGCATGATCAGTTTTACACCCAGCAGCGCTTCCAGGGATTGTAACCGTCGACTGACGGTCGCCTGCGTTGTCCCCATCTGCTTTGCCGCTGCTGAAAGCGACCCCGCCTCGACGATACGCACAAACGTGCGCATCAGCTCCACTCTATCTATACGCTAAGTTTTTACCATTCCAGGTTTCTTCATACGTCTGACGTATAACTGTTTTACCACCGCGCTCGCTACCGCGCCACCCGCTGAAGGTTAAAAATAGCCGCACATCCTGTGATTGAGGAATCAACTGTGAACACACATACCGCCCTTACCCGTTGGGTTATTTTTGTACTGGCATCAGGCGCCGGATTCAGCGTGGCATCCATCTATTATGCCCAGCCGCTTCTGCCCTTAATGGGTCAGGATCTGGCCCTAAGCATCACCGGCATGGGGCTGGTTCCGACGCTAACCCAGGCGGGTTACGCGTTGGGGATTTTCTTTTTATTACCATTAGGCGACCGCTATGACCGTCGGACGCTAATCCTGTTGAAAAGCCTCGCGCTCGCCGTACTGCTTCTGGCCTGCAGCTTTACCGGCCAATTGCATTCGCTTTTACTGGTCAGCCTGTTGATGGGAATGGCGGCAACCATGGCGCAGGACATCGTTCCCGCTGCGGCAATTCTGGCCCCTGAAGGCAAGCAGGGAAAAACGGTAGGTACCGTGATGACGGGCCTGCTGCTGGGAATTTTACTTTCACGTACCGTTAGCGGGCTAATAGGTGAGGCGTTTGGCTGGCGCGAAATGTATCAACTCGCAGCCTTCAGCATTGCTGTGATTTCCACCATCATGTGGAAAGTGCTCCCTCGTTTTGCTGTCCATTCCACGCTGAGCTACCCGTCATTACTGCTCTCAATGGCGCAACTGTGGCAGCGGTATCCCGCATTGCGCCGCGCGGCGCTGGCACAAGGCTTTCTGTCTGTTGCCTTTAGCGCCTTCTGGTCCACGTTGGCAGTGATGTTATCTGAGCATTATCACATGGGTAGCGCTATGGCTGGCGCGTTTGGTATCGCGGGCGCGGCTGGTGCGCTTGCCGCGCCGCTGGCAGGCCATCTTGCCGACAAAGTGGGCGCAGCGAAAGTGGCGCAGTTAGGTGCTTTGCTGGTAACAGTATCTTTCGCCCTGATGTTCCTGTTACCCGCCCTGCCAGTACAGGGGCAGTGGCTGCTTATTGCCCTTTCGGCGGTAGGTTTTGATCTCGGATTGCAATCCAGCCTGGTTGCCCACCAGAACCTGGTCTATGGCCTCGAGCCCCAGGCACGTGGACGCCTGAACGCGCTACTGTTTACAATGGTATTTATCGGTATGGCGTTGGGTTCGGTTCTCGGAAGTCAGGTCTACGCGCAGGCAGACTGGGAAGGTGTGGTTACGCTGGCAACGTTTAGCGGTGCGATTGCGCTGGTAATAAGATTAACGGGGAATCTGTCACTGAGAAAAACAACCGTGGCCTAAAAAAATGCCCGCTCCGGGGTGTTAAAGGAGCGGGCAGACAAACATATCCAGTTTCATGATATGTTCAAAAAAGGTCGTTACCGGTTAAGCTGGAACAGCGACATGCCCTGCATATCGGTAAACGTTTTGTACGATGCCTGCAGTGCAGCCTGCTGCATCACGTAGGACGAAATCGCTGCGTTCCAGTCAACATCCACCAGATTGCTCATCTGCTGAGTTTGACCCAGTGCACGATCGGCTCCCAGTGAATCCAGCGAGCTTAATTCGCTAAGCTGCGTGCCTAATTCCGCACGGACGCTCAACACATTATTGAGTGAATTCTTTAAACCACGGTTGGTTTTATCAATCGCTTCAGCGGCCTTTGCTTTCGCCACATCATCGCCTTCAATCGGCGTATTCAGGGCTGCAATAGCTGTATCCAGCATTACGAATAAGTTCGTTTCAGACTTGCTACCATCTGGCTCCGGAACCGCGTTGCTGGTCACCGAGTTAAAAATTTTATCTCCGGTATGACCAATCACCATTGACCGAGCGGCATCAACCTGTTGGGTGATATTTTCAGTTCCACCGCTATAAGTACCATCAGTCTGGGCAAATGGTGGAACTTCGGTTTTGTAGCCGCCAAAGATATAGCGACCATTACCGTCGGTACTGTTAGCCAAATTCATCAGTTGATCGCGGAGCCCTTGCAAATCAGTCGCTAACGATGCTCTGTTGTCATCGCTCAATGTACCGTTGCCGGCGTTGACAATTTTTTCCTGCGCCGCGGTAATCGCGGTCGTCGCCCGGCTTAAAACGTTCTCTTCCAGTGACACTTTTTGCGTCGCGAAAGTACGCGCCAGCGTATATTGGCTGTTTTGCGCCTGAGCCTGAGAAAGCACTACAGCCTGCGAGGCGGCAATCGGATCGTCAGACGGGTTGATCACGCGTTTGCCCGTTGACATCTGCTCACCAAATTTTATCCATTCGGCCTGAGAGTTGGTAATGCCACGCATGTTCTGCTGGTACATCATCTGAGTACTAATACGCATTGAGTCCCTCTCCCTTAGCGAATATTCAGAAGCGCATCAAAGAGCGAATTTGCTGTTTGCAGCACTTGTGCGTTGGCCAGGTAATACTGTTGATAACGCTGCAAATTGCCGTACTCTTCATCGAGGTTAACCCCGGAAATCGACTGTTGCTGATTAGAAAGCTGCGTAACTACGTTGTTCTGGGTGGTGGCGCTGGTTTTCAGGGTAGCGGTTTTATTCCCGACATCGCTCACCAGCGTTGCGTACGCGTCATTGAAGGTTTTATTTCCGACAGTCGCTTTGGTTTGCAGATCCAACAATTTTTGGCCGTTACGGTTATCGCTTTTCCCTTTATCCTTATCTGGATCGATATCATTTTTGGATACTTCGGCCATGGCGATTTTCGACTCATCAGTCACAGCCACTTTCATATCAACAATGACATTACCCACTGGCTTCACCGTAAAGCTATCATTCGCTTTCGCTCCCGCCCCTACGGTTATCTCCAGCCCATCAAAGGACATTTTTCCACCAGTGACGGTCGCCTTAAAGCTGGTATTATCTGCAAGGCGAGTTACCTGCCAGTCAGTACCATCAAAAGTAATATTGTAATCAGTAGCCTGCACTGCTGAGCTATCAGTAACTTTTGCAGTTAACGACCCTGTCCCAGTATTTTTGGTATTACTGAGCACAGATGGACCGCCGATAGCAAAGAAGTCTTTACCAGCATCACCATTGGCATCAAAACCTTCTTTATGCTGCGTATTAAATGCATCGGCAAACGCCAGTGCCAGTTGCCCCAGCGTGTTACGCGTCTGGTCCAGCTCTTGAGAACGGAACGTCATCAAACCGCCCAATGAGCCGGTATCAATGAGTTTTTCAGGAATTTCAACATTTCCGGCAACGCCATCAACATAGGCAACCGTAGTGCGTGTTGGATCGGCACTGGACGGTACTGCGGCCAGTTGGCGGGCGTTGCTGCCCTGTACCAGTGAATAGCCGTTCGCCATCGTTACGTTATAGGTGCCGCCATCCTGGACACTGACTTCAACGCCGACAAGTTTGTTCAGATCGCTAACCAGTTGGTCACGCTGATCGAGTAGATCGTTAGGCGATGCGCCCGCGCCAACGCCGGTCAGACGGGAAATCTGATCGTTGAGGCTGGCAATCTGCTTTGAGTAGTTGTTGATCTGATCTACGCTGGCTTTGATCGCAGTATTGACCTGCTTATCCTGATCGCGCAGATACTGATCGGTTGTTCTGAACTGATTCACTAAACCATCAGCTTTACCAATCAGTGCCTGACGCGCAGCCGGGTCTTCTGCATTACTGACCAGCGTCTGCAGGCTGGTAAAAAAACCCTGCATTGAGGTGGAAATTGAACTGGTTTTACTGGAAAGCAGATTGTCGATTTTCGACATTTGCTCATAGCGCGTTGTCAGGCCGCTGCTCTGGTTCTGCGCTGCACGCAACTGATTCGTGATAAAAGAATCATATTCGCGCTGTACGCCAGAAACATAGACGCCATTGCCAACCCAGCCCCCCGCACCCAGCGTGCTGTTCGCCTGCGCCATAATTGTCGTTTGGCGGGTGTACCCGGCAACGTTATAGCTGGAGATGTTATTACTGGCGGTATTCAACGCGGCCTGCGCTGCGCTAAGTCCACTCATCGCGTTATTAATCAAGCTGGACATGGAGGTTCCTTGTAATCCTTCAATACTCGTTATTATCGGCAGCAGGTCGGTAGACTTGAGCTATTTAAAAGAGATTATCGATGTTCGTGCTGTAGGTTTTGCTCACTTTTTCGCTCATCGATTTCAACTGCTGGATCATGTTGGTTAATTTACGCGCATAGTTAGGGTCAGTTGCGTAACCGGCATTTTGCAATGCCTGTGCGCCTTGCTCGGCTGTCGCGGCAGCGGTCACCGCCGCATAGCGCGGGTTACGCGATATCAGACCGACATAATCCGACAGCGCCTCCAGGTAAGAGCTATACACGCGGAATCTGGCTTTCACCTTTTTCGCCTCACCGTTTTCATATTCGGTGGTGGTGATTTCGGTGGTTGGGCCTTTCCAGCTTCCCGAAGCCTTCACGCCAAAAATGTTAAAGCTTGGTTCGCCATTTTCACGACGGATTTGTCGCTGCCCCCATCCGGACTCCAGCGCCGCCTGTGCCAGAATAAGATGATGCGGAACCCCGCTTTGCTGGCTGGCCAGCTTAGCTGGCAGCGATAGCTGGGCGAGGAAGTCTTTACTGTCACCTGACAGCGGCTCATCAATGCTTTCCGTCGCCCGGGGAATGGCTTTACGCACCAGTTGCGTC
Organism: Citrobacter europaeus; assembly: GCA_020099315.1. Taxonomy (NCBI): domain Bacteria; kingdom Pseudomonadati; phylum Pseudomonadota; class Gammaproteobacteria; order Enterobacterales; family Enterobacteriaceae; genus Citrobacter; species Citrobacter europaeus. The sequence continues at coordinate 1,859,893 of CP083650.1, read as the reverse complement.
AGCGCCTGGTTTTGATAGCTGGTCACCGTTTCAAGCGAGAACTTCATTGGCACCTGCGGCGCGTCGTCTGCGGGTTGCGCCTGCCCTTCGGTCATCTGCTTAACCATCATTTCCGCCAGCCCCAGACCTTTACCTGCGGTCATCTGCTGCGCAATTTGTTGGTCATACATGCTGGTATACAAACGTGTCGAATCGCTGCTAAACACACCATCTTTCGGCAGCGCTTCACGCATGCTTTTCAGCATCATCTGCACGAACATCCCTTCAACCTGACGGGCGACCGGGCGGATATTCGCCGCCGGGTCCTGACCCGCTTTCGCTTTCAGTTCGTTCAGTGATTGCGCATCCCAGGCGGCGCTGGTCAGCAGTTTGCTGTCACCAATCATTAGATGATTTCCAGTTTGGCGCGTAAGCATCCCGCACTCTGCATCGATTGCAGAATGGACATCAGATCCATCGGCGTTGCCCCCAGCGCATTAAGCGCACGTACGACGTTATTCAGGTTGGCGCTGGAACGCACGCTTTGCAGCGAACCACCGCTCTGGCGCAGATCGATCTGGGTTTGTGGCGTTACCACTGTCTGTCCACCACCAAACGGTGTATCCGGCTGGCTGACATTCGCCTGACGGTTTACCGTAATCGACAAGTTGCCTTGCGCCACGGCACAACTATCCAGCGTGACTTCGCGGTTCATTACGACGGATCCGGTACGCGAGTTGATAATCACTTTCGCATCCTGCGGCGTGACGCTGACCTCCATATTCTGGATGTCAGCAAGGAAACGGACCTGCGAACTGTTGCCGCTTGGCACGCGCACCTGAATGGTTCGGGCATCCAACGCTGTTGCGCTACCAAAGCCACGCGAGCGGTTAATGGTGTCGGTAATCTGCTGCGCCATCGTGAAATCTTCATTATTGAGCTGCAGATTAATGGTGTTACCGCCGCCGAACTGGCTGGGTAATTCACGTTCAATAATTGCGCCGTTAGTAATACGTCCGCCATTGAGCTGGTTAACCTGCACGCTACTGCCACCCGCAGCTGCACCCGCACCGCCAACTAAAATATTCCCTTGCGCCAGCGCATAAACCTGGCTGTCGACCCCTTTCAGTGGAGTCATCAGCAGCGTGCCGCCGCGCAGGCTTTTGGCGTTCCCCATGGAAGAGACCACCACGTCAATCGTTTGCCCCTGGCGACCAAAAGCTGGAAACTGCGCGGTAACCATCACCGCCGCCACGTTTTTCAACTGCATGTTGGTGCCAGTTGGCACGGTTATCCCCAACTGCGAAAGCATGTTGTTGAGCGTTTGCGTAGTAAACGGCGTCTGGGTGGTCTGGTCGCCCGTACCATCCAGACCGACTACCAGCCCATAACCTATCAACGAGTTTTCCCGCACTCCCTGAACGCTGGTCAGGTCACGAATACGGTCAGCGTGCGCAATGGTGGCTATCAGCACCAGTACCATTCCAACTAAAGATTTAAACACTGGGTACCTCGCTTACATCGGCGACAAGTTAAGGAAGAAACGCTGCAACCAGCCCATATTCTGCGCTTCATTGATGTAGCCGTTGCCGACATACTCAATCCGCGCGTCCGCAACCTGAGTTGACGGTACGGAGTTGCTGCCACTGATGGTGCGCGGGTTAACGACCCCGGAGAAGCGAATGAATTCAGTGCCCTGATTAATGGCAATCTGTTTTTCACCCACGACATGTAAGTTGCCATTCACCAGTACCTGATCGACCGTTACGGTCAGCGTACCGCTGAAGGTATTGCTGGCGTTCGCGCCGCCTTTACCGTTAAAGGAGTTACCCCCTGACGCTTCTACGTCAGCACGTTCGTTACCGAACAGACCTTGCAGATAGCGCGGGACGGTATCAAAACCAAAGTTAGTCTTGCCGTCACGGCTGGCGTTAGCCGAAGAACTTTTGCTCGCGCTGACGTTTTCCTGCAATACGATGGTTAACGTATCGCCAATATTGCGCGGACGGCGGTCTTCGAATAGCGGCTGATAACCGTAGTTAATCGGCTGCGCCGACTGGAAGATTGAGCCATTCGCCACCGGCGTCGGACCTGGAACAGGCTGGGCAGACGTCGCGCCCTGCACGAGGGGGGTGGCCGGGATCCAGGCGCATCCTGTCAGTGAAACCACCAGCAGGGCTAAAATTGGGTATGGGTGAAGCGCGTATTTTCGCATTGCGGTCATCTTCAAAATCAGTGTGCCGGTGAGGCTTTCACCCCACCGGACCACACTTTAGAGTTGCGTCAGTTTTTGCAGCATCTGATCGGTGGTCGATACCGCTTTACTGTTGATTTCGTAAGCGCGCTGAACCTGGATCATGTTTACCAGCTCTTCCGCCACGTTGACGTTAGAGGTTTCAACATAGCCCTGGTACAGCAGACCCGCGCCGTTCAGACCCGGCGTGCTCTCATTCGGCGCACCGGATGACTGCGTTTCGGTGTACAGATTCTCACCAATACTTTCCAGACCGGTATCGTTCATGAAGGTTGTCAGGTTAAGCTGGCCTACCTGAACCGGCGCAGCCTGGCCCTGCTGGGTCACGCTGACAATACCGTCGCGGCCAATGGTGATACTGAGCGAGTTAGCCGGAATGGTGATGGCTGGCTGAACCTGAAAACCACCCGCCGTCACCAACTGACCGTTCTGATCCACCTGGAATGAACCGTCACGGGTATAAGCAGACGTGCCATCAGGCAGCATAACCTGGAAAAATCCCTGCCCTTTAATCGCCACATCTTTACTGTTGTTGGTCTGCGACAGGTTCCCCTGGCTGTGTAAACGCTCGGTCGCGACCGGACGCACACCGGTACCTATCTGCAAGCCAGACGGCAGTGTGGTTTGTTCAGAAGACTGGGCGCCAGGCTGGCGAATCGTCTGGTACAACAGATCTTCAAACACCGCACGCTGGCGCTTAAATCCGTTGGTGCTGACGTTTGCCAGGTTGTTGGCAATCACATCCATGTTGGTTTGCTGCGCATCCAGGCCGGTTTTGGCGATCCATAATGAACTGATCATAAAATGTCCTGTGTTAACTCATCGACAGCAGTTGGTTGGCGCGGCCCGCGTTATCATCCACGCTACTGATAATCTTCATTTGCATTTCAAAGCGGCGGGCGTTGGCGATCATGTCACTCATCGCAGCAACCGGTTTGACGTTACTGCCTTCCAGCACGCCCGACATGACGCGAATGCTGGGGTCGGCCTGTAACGTCGCACCACGAGTAGCCTGCGCGGCCTGAGTCAGACGGAACATGCCATCATCACCACGTTGTACTTCACTCCCCGTCGCCTTCACCAGCTTCAGTCGCCCGACTGGCGCGACCGTATTGGCCGGATCGCCAGGATTAAGCGCCGAGATCGTACCGTCTGCCGCAATGGTGACTTCTGAACCTTCCGGTACGGCTATTGGTCCGGCTTCGCCAATCACCGGGTGACCCTGAATAGTCAGTTCACCCGTAGGGCTTACCTGAATGGCGCCATTTCGGGTATATCCTTCGCTACCGTCCGCGGTCTGCACAGCTAACCAGCCATCCTGTTGCAGCGCCACGTCCAGTGGACGCGAGGTATAGTCCATCTGACCCGGCGTCATATCGGCCCCCGGCGTGGAGGCCACCACCAGCGTACGCGTCGGTAAAGACAATCCCTCAACGGGAACCGCACGCAGGGCATTGAGCTGCGCACGAAAACCCGGCGTTGAAGCGTTTGCCAGGTTGCTGGCCGTCACCGCCTGTTGATTCAGCGTCTGACTGGCCGCGCCCATGGCGGTATAAATTGCGTGATCCATTAAGCCATCCCGTCAGGCGCTTAGCGCAGGTTGACCAGCGTGTTGAGGATCTGATCCTGGGTTTTGATGGTCTGCGCGTTCGACTGATAGTTACGCTGAGCGACAATCATATTCACCAGTTCTTTACTCAAATCCACGTTTGACGCTTCCAGCGCGCCGTTGGTCAGCTTGCCGAAGTTACCTGAGCCTGCCGTACCCAACAACGCCACGCCGGAAGCCTGAGTCGCAGCCCAGACGTTGTCGCCCTGAGAAGCCAGACCTTCGTTGTTGGCGAAGTTTGCCAGCACGATCTGTCCTAAAACCTGCGTTTGCTCGTTGGAGTAGTTACCAACCACGGTACCGTCATTATTAATCTGGTAGCTAACCAAATCGCCCGGCTTGTAGCCATTCTGCGTAGCGGCAATCACACTGTTTGTACCCGTGTTTTGCTGCATAGAGTTCTGCAGGCTAAGAGTGAATGTCGCAGGGACTGCGCCGTTTATCGTGCCGGTAGTGATCGAAAACGAAGGTGTTGCATTTGCCGCGCCCAGCGTCCAGGTTGATTCAGTCGCAGGAGGCGTCGGCTTCACTTCGGTATAACCTTTAACGGCCTCCAGAGAGCCATTGGTGTCGAAGGTCATCTGGCTTGATTTCACCAGCGGCGAGTTTGCTACGCTGGAATCCTGAGTCCAGATATCCCAGGTGTTATCACCGGTTTTAACGTAATAAAGGTTAACGTCGTGCTGGTTTCCCTGGCTGTCAAATACCGTCAGCGGCGCACGTTTGTTATAGCTGTCAGCATCAGACGGCGAAAACTTATTCGTCGGAACTTTTGCTGATGAGTTCAGGTTGATCTGCATCGTCGCCGTTTCGGTGGATTTTCCCCCCATCAGCGTATTCGGGATAGTGATTGGGCCTGGATTTGCGCCCTGCTGAATAGTTGGCGGCGTACCGGCAGCCGGGTATCCCGTTAATTGCAGCCCCTGCATGTTAACCAGCGTTCGGTTTTCATCGAGCTTAAACTGACCATTACGACTAAAGAATACGGAACCGTTGCTGTCTACCATGCGGAAAAAACCGTTCTGGCTAATAGCAACATCCAGCCCGCGACCGGTGTTGGTCGTAGTGCCGTCGGTAAAGTCCTGGGTAATACCCGCAACTTTAACGCCCAGACCCACTTTAGAACCGGCAAACATATCGGCAAAGGATGCCGTACCGGACTTAAAACCGTAGGTGGCGGAGTTGGCGATGTTGTTACCAATGACATCGAGGTTGGTCGCTGCAGCGTTCAGACCGCTGACCGCTTGTGAAAAGGCCATGACTTACTCCTGATAAGTGTGAAGGCTTAAATGATCTGCCGTACTTCGTCGAGGGTGGTGGTTCCATAGGTGCCCAGGTCCAGCGTATTACCGCCGTTACTGCGAATAACTCCCTGCACCAGCGCAAACTGAAGCGGCTGCGCCACCAGTTGCGTTCCGCCATTACTGGCAGCAATTGACACGTTGTAAGAACCGCTTGGCGCATCCGTGCCATCGGTCATGGTGCCGTCCCAGGTAAAGGTATGAACGCCCGCTTTCAAACCGCCAATATCAATGGTGCGTACCACCTTGCCATCTTTATCGGTAATGGTTGCGGTAACCTTATCTGCTGGTTGCTGCAGCTCAACGCCAAACGGCGTGGTGGTGGTTTTGGCGCCCTCTTCCGTACCTTTACCGGTCAGGATGGTAGTGCCCGGGATCATGACGCCATGGCCAATCAGAGTACTGGCCTGCAGCGACTGGCTGTTGTCGATCTGTCCGGAGATCGACCCCAACGTGGTGTTCAGTTTTTCTATTCCGCTCACGGTACTGATTTGCGCCAGTTGGGTGGTCAGTTCGTTATTTTGCAGCGGGTTAGTTGGATCCTGGTTTTTCAGCTGTGCAACCAGCAGCGTCAGAAAGCTGCTTTGCAGATCAGCAGCGTTGCTGCCCGTCAGCGAATTCTTCCCCGTGGCGTCATTAACGCCAGTGGCGCCTGGGTCATTCATTTTTACAGCAATAGACATGTGCGCCTCCTTTACTGGCCTAGCGTCAGCGTTTTGAGCATCAAGCTTTTCACGGTGTTGAGCACTTCGACGTTTGCCTGGTAGCTACGCGAGGCTGACATGGTGTTGACCATTTCGCCGACGACGTCCACATTCGGCATTTTTACGTAACCATTCGCATCGGCCAGCGGATTACCCGGCTCATAAACCAGCTTATCCGGCGCCTGGCTTTCAATGACATCAGCAACTTTCACGCCGCCGGTTGCTGCGCCTGGCGCGGCATCAACCTGAAAAACAACCTGCTTCGCACGATACGGTTGACCGTCGGGTCCGGTGACGCTATCCGCATTCGCCATGTTGCTGGCCGCCACGTTCAGACGCTTAGACTGAGCCGTCAGCGCAGAGCCTGCGATATCAAAAATATTTAACAGCGCCACGAATTAGTTCCCTCCTTGCAGCACGTTCATCATGCCTTTGATTTGTCCACCCAGCGCGGTTAGCCCCATTTGATATTTGAGGCTGTTGTCGGCAAATTGCGTACGCTCCCGGTCCATATCCACCGTGTTACCATCGAGAGACGGCTGGTCAGGAATACGGTAGAGCAGCTCCGTAGAAGGAGCGGAAACGGTCTGGGCCGGAATGTGTTGTGCAGAGGTCAGCGTCAACGAGACACCGCCGGTTTCTTCCCGTCCTCGCACCATGACTTTTTTCAATTCACTGGCGAAATCCAGGTCACGCGCCTGATACCCCGGCGTGTCGGCATTGGCTATGTTGGCCGCCAATACTTCCTGGCGTTGGGCGCGCAAATTCAGCGCTTCCTGTTGAAAACGTAAGGCGGCGTCGAGCTTATCGAGCATATCTCCTCCGCAAATGACAAAATTCAGCCGACAGCTTAAATCCCATTACGCGCGCGTTATCGCCGGAATAAACGCAAAATGCGTCGCTATTTGTTGCGTTGATGACTGCGTCACACAGGTAAAATCCTGCCACTACCTGAAAAAGCACGAGGTTTTGATGCAAACGTTTAAACGTGGAATAGTCGTTGCAGCACTGCTGTTCAGCCCTATGACGCTGGCGCAAGACCTGAATTCTCAGCTAACAGCATGGTTCTCCCAGCGTCTGGCCGGATTTAGCGATGAGGTGATGGTCACTATCCGAACGTCACCAAACTTACTGCCGAGCTGCGAGCAACCCGCATTAAGCGTGTCCGGCAGTGCAAAACTGTGGGGCAATGTGAACGTGCTGGCGCGATGCGCCAACGAAAAACGTTATCTGCAGGTGAACGTGCAGGCCACAGGAAACTACGTGGTAGCCGCCGCGCCCGTAGCCCGGGGTAGCGCCCTGACTCAGGCCAGCGTAACGTTAAAACGAGGTCGACTGGACCAACTACCACCGCGCGCGGTGCTGGATATGAGTCAAGTACAGGATGCCGTAAGCCTGCGCGATCTGGTGCCAGGTCAACCGATACAGCTTTCAATGTTGCGCCAGGCCTGGCGGATCAAGGCCGGTCAGCGCGTACTGGTTATCGCCAACGGAGAGGGTTTTCGGGTGAATGCCGAAGGCAAAGCGCTGAACAATGCCGCCGTTGCACAGAATGCGCGAGTGCGGATGGTTTCAGGCCAGGTGGTGAGCGGCATCGTCGATTCTGATGGGAATATTCTGATTAACCTATAATAGGTTAAAGATTTTTTAGCGTGTGCCGATAGATAAACAACCAATGATTACAGCGGGCCGCTATAGCGTAACCCCTCGATGAGGAAAAACAAAATGAGCATTGATCGTACCTCACCATTGAAACCAGTAAGTACCGTTCAGCCACGTGAAACCAGCGATGCGCCGGTACAAAAAGCGCGGAAGGAAAAAACCACCGCCACCACCAGCACCAGCGTCATGCTGAGCGACGCCCAGGCTAAACTGATGCAGCCCGGCACCAATGACATCAATATGGAACGCGTCGAAGCACTGAAAACCGCGATCCGTAACGGTGAGCTGAAGATGGACACTGGAAAAATTGCCGACTCGCTGATCCGCGAGGCGCAGAGCTACTTACAGAGTAAATAAAGTATGACTCGTTTGTCAGAAATACTTGACCAGATGACGACCGTCCTCAATGACCTGAAAACGGTAATGGATGCTGAACAGCAGCAACTTTCCGCAGGATATATCAACGGCAGCCTGCTTCAGCGTATTACAGAAGAAAAAAGCTCTTTGCTGGCAACCCTTGATTATCTGGAGCAGCAGCGCCGTCTGGAGCATGATGCCACGCGCAGCGCTAATGATGAAATTGCCGAGCGTTGGCAAACCATCACCATGAAAACACAGCACCTACGCGACCTCAATCAGCACAATGGCTGGCTGCTGGAAGGACAGATCGAGCGCAATCAACAAGCAATACAAGTGCTGAAACCGCACCAGGAACCGGCGCTGTATGGCGCAAACGGTCAAACCTCTGCTGCGCACCGCGGCGGGAAAAAATTCTCTATCTGATGCAAGCCTGATAACACTTTGCTTATCAGGCCTACGCGTTTTGTAGGCCGGATACGGCGTTAAGCCGCCATCCGGCATTGATCTGTTACGCCGTCCGGCGCACAAACTCTTTCACTTTAAAGCCCAGAACGGCGAGCGCGGCAAAGTAAGCGGCAATACCTGCCACTACGACAGCCATCAGACGCAGCAGGCGCCACAACATCGTTCCCTGCGACCAGTCCGGCATAATGTATAGCATCCCGACCAGCGCCGCCGACATCACCAGTACAGAAATCACCAGTCGCGTCAGGAACCAGGCCCAGCCCGGTTGCGGGGTGAAGATTTTCTGCTTACGCAACTGCCAGTACAGTAGTGAAGCGTTCAGACACGCCGCCAGACCAATCGACAGCGACAACCCGGCATGTTTCAGCGGTCCGATAAACGCCAGGTTCATTACCTGGGTCATAATCAGCGTGACAATGGCAATCTTGACCGGCGTTTTAATATCCTGGCGCGAATAAAAACCTGGGGCCAACACTTTCACCACGATCAAGCCAATCAAACCGACCGAGTACGCCACCAGCGCGCGTTGAGTCATGGCGGCGTCAAAGGCAGTAAATTTCCCGTACTGGAACAGAGACACCGTCAACGGTTTGGCCAGAATCCCTAATGCGACGGCACTCGGTAATGCCAGCAGGAAACATAAACGCAGCCCCCAGTCCATTAGACGGCAGTACTCATCATGATTCCCGCTGGAAAAGCTTTTGGACAACGATGGCAGCAGGATAGTCCCCAGCGCTACGCCAAGTACGCCGGACGGAAACTCCATCAGACGGTCGGCATAGTACATCCATGAAACCGAGCCAGAGGCCAGAAACGAGGCAAAAATCGTATTGATGATCAGTGAAATCTGGCTGACGGAAACCCCAAGGATCGCCGGGCCCATTTGCTTGACGACGCGCATCGCACCCGCATCGCGGAAGTTCACCCGCGGCAGCACCAGCATGCCAATTTTTTTCAGATGCGGCAGCTGGTAAATCAGCTGTAGCACACCGCCAACCGTAACGGCCCACGCCAGCGCCAGCACCGGAGGATGAAAATAAGGTGCTGCAAACAGCGCGAAACCGATCATGCTGATATTCAGAAAAGTCGGCGCAAACGCCGGAATAGAAAAGCGGTTCCAGGTGTTAAGGATCGCACCAACCAGCGAAGCCAGTGAGATCAGCAGAATATACGGAAAGGTTATGCGTAGCAGTTGAGTAGTCAGCGCAAATTTGTCGGCGGTGTCGGCAAACCCAGGCGCGGTGACTAAAATCACCCACGGGGCAGCCAGCATCCCGGCGACCGTCACCACGGCCAGCGCCAGGGTCAACAGCCCGGAAACGTAAGCGACAAACACGCGGGTCGCATCTTCACCTTGCTTACTTTTGTACTCAGCCAGGATAGGCACAAACGCCTGCGAAAAAGCGCCCTCAGCAAAGATTCGGCGCAGCAGGTTAGGAAGTTTGAATGCCACAAAAAAGGCATCTGTCGCCATCCCTGCGCCAAAGATTCTGGCGACAATCGCATCACGCGCAAAACCCAGCACACGTGAAAACATCGTCATCGAGCTGACGGCTGCCAGCGACTTTAATAAATTCATCTATGTTGTATTCCAGACTCTGAGGCAAAACCCCGACAAACCTGCCCGTAGGTCAGATAAGGCATGCTCGCCGCTATCCGACACTTTTGCTGTGCCTGATGGCGACGCCGCAGCATCTTACCAGGCCAACAAACCAGCCTATGGTTGAAAAGAGGTGTTATTTTTGAGTTGGCATATAGTACCTGGATTACAATGAATTACTACCGCCAGATGTTACAGGGGGTTATTCAGCCATTGCCTCCCGCCACAGCGTTTCGACAACGCGCTGGGCCAGTAGCGCCTGCTCGCCTGCCGTCTGGGGAACCGTCTGATTTTGCACGCACTCAATAAAATGACGTGCGCATCCGGCAAAACCCCGCTGTTCCAGAGTGGTTTGCCAGCCTGCTATCGGTTTGTGCACCACGCCTTGCCCACGCTCTTCCTGCCATTCCCGCATATCAGTTACGTCTATCAGGCCGCCGTCCGTCACCGCCTGCACACACTCACGCTGACTACCAGCGCGGCGATGCATACTGGTCGTTATCTGCATTTGACCGGCAGAAAAATGGTGTTCAGCATAAAGCATCGCACCGGATTCATTGGTTAACAGCGTGCCGTTGTTTAACTGCGCCTTTCCTCCCGCCAGCCACAATGCGGTATCGACTACGTGCAGATAATCGTCCAGCAGAGTGAAGCGCAGATCGTGCGGCCCGACGCTGTTCGTACGGTGCTTATCCATACGGACAGACGCCGCATTAGCCAACTGAGCTTTGAGATCCTGATAAAGCGGCGCAAATCGACGGTTAAACCCGACCATCAGCGTCAGCTTTTTCCGCGCGGCCAACTCCACTAATTGCTCTGCCTCGCGCAAATTTTCCGCCAGCGGTTTATCCACACACACATGCACCCCGGCGTTTAGCAGTTCACTTACTACCGCATAGTGCGTCGCGGTACTGGAATGAACGAAAACCGCATCGCAGGTTTGCGCCAGATTCACCAGAGAATCAACGTAGGGGATCCGCCAGGTATCACAGATACGCAGCGCTTTTTCCCGCGAAGGTGAAAATGCCCCTTGCAGCGTCCAGTCGGCACTAGCGCCCAGCACGGGTAGCCAGGCCTTTTGTGCAATCCCACCGAGGCCGACAACGCCGATGCGTAATTTATTCACGTTAGTCTCCCAAATGCGCCAGTAAGGAATCAAGCCGCTGTTTGAGCTCCGCAACTTCTGACTCCAGCGCCTCAACGCGCGCCTGCAGATCCCCCGTTGCTACCGGAGGTTCATCTGCCGCGGCAATTGCTTCATCAACGTCACCACAAAACAGGTGCATATAACGGCTTTCCCGTTTGCCCGGCTCGCGCGCCAGGCGAATGACATAAGGACCATCTTCCCGGGTCGCCAGCTTCTCCAGCGTCGACTCCACTTCGGCCATGTCACTGAATTCGTACATACGGGATGCGCGGCTACGCAGTTCACCCGGCGTTTGGGCGCCGCGCAGCAACAGCGTGGTGATGAGCGCCACTTCCCCCGCGCTGAGTTTAAGATTACCAAACTCCGAATTGCAGAACCGCTGCTCATATTTCGTGACGCGATTGCCGAAACCGCTTACCGTGCGCAGGAAATGCCGTTTCACGAGGTTATCAAGCTGATCCTGTACTTCCGATTCCGACAGGTTCATCACCGGTTCACGATTCGTTTTTTGGTTGCAGGCGGTTACCACTCCGTTTACGGAGAGCGGATACTGTTCAGGCGTAGTCACTTGTTTTTCTAATAAACAGCCAATCACTCGTGCTTCGGTGGCGGTTAATTCGTATTTCATCGTCTTCTCCATTAATCATGGCTGCATCTGAAACTTAGCGGCCGGGGGTCCATTCTGATGTCGTCAACGCCGTCAGCACGTGATCGCGCCACTGCCCGTCAATCAGCAGGTAGTCTTTAGCATATCCTTCTTTTTCAAAACCCAGTCGCGCCAGCAGGTCACCGCTGCGTTTATTATGTGGCATGTAGTTAGCCATAATGCGGTGAATGTGCTGCGTACGCTGCATATAACGGATGGCCGACGTTAAGGCTTCATACATCAGTCCCTGTCCCTGCCACTTCTGCGCAATGGAGTAACCGAGATAGCAGGCGTGGAAGGATCCCCGCACCACGTTCGAGAAGTTAGCAACGCCGATAATTTCTTTTTCTTCCGGATCAAGCAGCGCAAAGTAATATGCGGTGCCTTGTTTATGAAACTCAGAGATCATACTCAGACGCGCCTGCCAGCCGGACGGATAGCAGTGGCTTTCATCGCGAATGGGTTCCCAGGGTTTTAAGAAATGACGATTTTCTGCGTAATAATCTGCCAGACGCCAGGCATCACGCTCATGCACCAAACGCACGACCAGGCGGTCCGTGGTTAAGCGCACTTTTGGCACGTTACTGCGATAGCCAAACATTCTATACCTACTCCTTCCCGTAACGTCTTCAATACGCTATTCGCATTACTATACCTGTGCGAATACACCCTGTGAAAAGAGCAAAATGCCATTTTTTGAATTATTCACACATTTTGATGAAAACTCTCTATCAAGACGGACTTTTGATAAAAAAATATTGTCCCGCGAAGGGTGGGAAAAGCGATGACGACACCGCAGAATAGGAGGTGCTTATCTTTTAAACTCTATCCAGAGTGACGAGTTTTTCCCTGGAGGGGAAATGTCGCAAGTCTCGCAGGCAAGGAACCTGGGTAAATACTTCCTTCTCATCGATAATATGCTGGTCGTGCTGGGTTTCTTCGTCGTTTTCCCGCTGATCTCAATTCGTTTCGTCGACCAAATGGGCTGGGCTGCCGTGATGGTCGGTATCGCACTTGGATTACGTCAATTTATCCAGCAGGGGTTGGGTATTTTCGGCGGCGCTATTGCGGACCGTTTCGGCGCCAAACCAATGATCGTCACCGGCATGCTGATGCGCGCTGCCGGATTTGCCACCATGGGCATTGCTCATGAGCCGTGGCTGCTGTGGTTTTCCTGCTTTCTTTCCGGGCTGGGCGGTACGCTGTTCGACCCTCCCCGCTCGGCGCTGGTGGTCAAACTGATCCGCCCGGAAAAGCGCGGGCGTTTTTTCTCTATTCTGATGATGCAGGATAGCGCCGGGGCCGTGGTCGGCGCGTTGCTCGGCAGTTGGTTATTGCAATACGATTTTCGTCTGGTATGTGCCACCGGCGCAATTTTATTCGTTCTGTGCGCGGCGTTTAACGCCTGGCTGCTCCCGGCATGGAAGCTGTCGACGGTAAAAATACCGGTGCGCGAAGGGATGAGCCATGTCATGCATGACAAGCGCTTTGTCACCTATGTGCTGACGCTGGCAGGCTATTACATGCTGGCAGTGCAGGTGATGCTGATGCTGCCAATCATGGTGAACGACATCGCTGGCTCACCGGCTGCTGTAAAATGGATGTACGCCATCGAGGCGTGCCTCTCTTTAACGTTGCTCTACCCGATTGCTCGCTGGAGTGAAAAACGCTTTCGCCTTGAGCATCGCCTGATGGCCGGGCTGCTGGTGATGTCTCTGAGCATGATGCCCATCGGTCTGGTCGGGAATTTGCAGCAGTTGTTTACCCTGATCTGCACCTTCTATATTGGCTCGATCATCGCCGAACCGGCGCGTGAAACCCTGAGCGCCTCGCTGGCGAATGCACGTGCCCGAGGAAGCTATATGGGATTCAGTCGACTGGGGCTCGCTATCGGTGGTGCAATTGGTTATGTCGGCGGCGGCTGGCTGTTTGACATGGGTAAAGCCCTGGCGCAGCCTGAACTGCCCTGGATGATGCTCGGTATCATCGGCTTCATCACTTTCCTGGCGCTGGGCTGGCAATTCAGCCTCAAACGCCCAACGAGGGGTATGCTGGAGCCTGACGCCTGATAGCCAATCCGGCGTACGCGCATTTTTCAGTTTTTTCTGCTGGTAGCCGCGGCGCTGGTACTCGATGATGCTTTGTGTCACGATTACACCACAAGCATCATGTTGAGGAACCCCATGAAAAAGCTTCTTTTTGCCGCTGCGCTCATTGTCAGCGGCCTGTTGGTTGGTTGTAATCAACTCACGCAATACACGGTTAGCGAGCAAGAGATTAATCAGGCCCTGGCGAAACATAATAACTTTTCTAAAGATATCGGATTGCCTGGCGTCGCTGAAGCGCATATCGTACTAAACAATCTCGCCAGCCAGATAGGCCGTGAAGAACCCAATAAAGTGACGCTGACCGGTGATGCCAACCTGGACATGAACTCGCTGTTTGGCACTCAAAAAGCGACCATGAAGCTGAAACTCAAAGCCTTACCGGTCTTCAATAAAGAAAAAGGCGCGATTTATCTGCAAGAGATGGAAGTTGTGGATGCCACCGTCACACCGGAAAAAATGCAGTCGGTGCTGCAAACGCTGATGCCTTATTTGAATCAGTCGCTGCGAAACTATTTCAATCAGCAGCCAGCGTATATTCTGCAGGATGACAGTAGCCAGGGTGAAGCGCTGGCGAAAAAACTGGCGAAAGGTATTGAGGTGAAACCGGGCGAAATCATCATCCCGTTCACTGACTAATAAAACAGAGGGCGCCGATGCGCCCTTTTCTATGAGGGATTACTTTTCCTCTGGCAGCATCGTCATACTATGGCCATCAAGCACGATTTTACGTGCCTCATCGGGGTCAAGATCGTTGCGTTTGACCACCAACCGCCAGTTGCCCTTGGTCATATCAGGATCGCGAAACAGAGCCACAATCGCCACAAATTGTGTTCCCTCTTCCATCGGCATATCCTGCGTCACGGCGCTATTGGGCTTAACCACCACAAACTGCTCAGCCAGTAAATCCTCTTTTAACAGGTTAGCCCCGTAACCGACCAGTTGTTCGTACTGAGTCTGATTAAAACGCTTCTCATCTTTTAACTGGTAAATACGCACTATAACCGACTGTGGCGCGCTGTTTTGCTCGCGGCTGTCAGTATTGAGCGCGGCCCGGCCAGAGATATCAAGATGTAATATCTTAATCTGTTTATAAAAAAGAGAGCTTGCAGCGGAGCGGGTACCGTCACTTACTGACTGAAAGAAGCCGCAGCCACTGAGTATTAATGCCAGTACGGGAAGAATATTTTTCATTTTAAAAACGGTAATGAACACGCTTTATGCCCTTATTTATCATAGCGGGTGTCAGACCACGGTAATGTTCAAGTTCTACCGTGAAGTCGTCCGGTAAGTCCCTGTCTCCTTTTTGCAGACCATTAACACAGGTAAGACCCAGTCGCACAGGTGACTCACCCAGCACAGGCTCAGGAAGCAGACGGGTGGGAAGAGTCAACATAATCCGCGCCCGATAGCGCCACCCCAGATAAACACGCAGTAATACCAGCAAGTCGGTCAAAAGCCCCCCATCGGGTAACCAGCCCTCCGTTTCTGTTGCATCATCAGTCACGAGTGAAATTAATAACTGACTGGCTGCATCGGTTGCCTCATCCCCCAGTATCGTATGGCCATCCAGCCTTAATGGTTGTTCATCAAACAGTCCTGCAGGTTGTCGAATCGCCACCGTACGCAGATCGTGTGCTATGACGTCAGTACGCGTGTTCGGCGCCAGTAAGTTGACCAACCGGGCAATACCTTCTGCCGTTCTCCCGGGCTGGCGCATAATCCCCAACAGGGCGAGGAAACGCGATGACGGTGTGGCAATATGCTCCTGTGTACCGGCGATCCCTAAGCCAATGAGTCCCAATAAGCAGCGCGAAGTACTATCGCGCCCCCCCGCTTCAAAAGTGGCTGGGTAACTGTATTTTCGCCAGATGCGGTAAAACTGCGTCAAAATACGATGGTTGAAAATATCGAGGAAGGTTTCCAGTACCTCGTGACCATCGCGCCTTTGCGTGATGTCATCTATGTATGTTGTCGGCAGCGGTGAATCCACACCGTAAAGCCCCATGAAGGTTGAGCGGACCGTAAGAGGGGCATCCGGATGCTCAGGATCGCACTCAATAGCTTTCAGTTCGCTAGCGGGAAACCCTACACCAGGATGGGGACGAAAACGCACCATATCATCATGCGGGTTATCACTTTCCCCCAGTCGGTGAGCGCCGTGGTTTTCCAGAAGCTGGCAAAATCGATAAAAATTAATACGACTAATATCTTCTTTCAGACGTGATGTTAGCGCATCCCTGGGTTGCGCGGATTTTCGTCCCATGCTAGCTGCTCCCCCGTAGGTTGTAAGATCAGAATCAACCGATTAAACAGGTGGATGTCGGTATAGAGTCCAAAAAAGCGATTGAGCATTTCACCAAACAGGCAGATGTCTCCGCGGCCGGCAAAACCATTGCTATCAAGGGTGACCTCTATCTGCACACCGCGTAGCAGATGCCCGCGCTCGAAACGCTCCGTTTCGCTGTGCTTAACGTCAACAATAGCGGCCAGACGGCGTCGATTCATTTCATCGTCCGTCCAGTCATAAAGCGCCAGAGTTCCACGCAATACTTCCGGGTTATCCATCATCCACAGAAAACTGCTCCCCAGATGGCTTAATACACGCCAGTGAAAACGGTCACGGTTTGGTGGATAACAGGGAAGCGTTGGCGCCGTCAGATTACGGACTCGGACATTCGCCGCGGTAGACTTTACAACGGTGTCGAGCAACGTACTGCGTAATACCCGACGAGGTAGTTGACCGTTCGTACCGGTAAGACTTAATGACAGGCTTTCGCCTTCAGGTACGCTGTAGTTATCAAAAGCCTTACCACCGAGGATTAGCCAGGTATCATGTAGACCGGAAGGGCCACGTTTTACTCGGGTGTGATAATAATATTCTGGTGCGTCATGGCGTAACATTCCCCCTTTGTGGCGAAAACTGGTGAATGGCACAAAAACCTGATGCCCGGAGTGCTTTGACGAAATAACGGAATCTACAGAGTAAATTTCAGTGTGGCCATCCTGAATACGCATCGGACGTAACAAATATTCGGTCTGCAAGGCATCAGGGGTCAGCGGGTCAGACTCCAGAGGAAAAAGGTTTATCACTGGCACACAGTGCAGGCGGATATGTTTTTCACTGAAGGTGAAGTCATAATCCCAGCGGCGTTTCAAAACGACATCAAGTTCGAACCAGGGGAGCCTTTGCGGGAGAACAACCTGTTCAAGTCCGCAGAGCGCCAGCGCCATAAATTTTTCCCGAAAAGTGAAGTACTCCAACAACAGCTGATAACCGCCAAACGCACCGCTATCCTTCGGCCAGAGGTTATCCTCATTGCCAAATCCCCCTGGCGTGAACCAGGCTTCCAGCGCTTGATCATCTGTCTGTCCTGGCAATCGCAAACGTATAGTCGCCACATTTAGCGACAACGCTTCATGTAATGCACAGGCCAGCGGCGCATCGGCATTGAGATAAAATGCAAGTCGACTCAGATCTACCTGCTGCCAGTCGGCCAGCTCACTGCAGGAAAAACGCAGTTTGATCACGGAACGTCCGTCCGGATCGGTGTCCAGTCGCGCCATCTCCAGCAACAACGGCAGCAATGTGACATCCCGAGTAGTGGTGTAACGACAGCGGGTACGCTTATCACCTACCGGGCCAGAAAGCACCTCAAATCCTTTCTCTACAACCATCCGCTCTTTCATCTCGCGCCATTGTGGCGTCAACTCCACAATCGCTAACGAAGGGATCGTCCGCAGATAATGCGGCCATAGCAAACTCACTAACCCTTCGGTCAGTTCCGGTAGGTCGTCATCCAGTTTTTCCCGCAGCCGCCCCATAAGAAAAGCGAAGCCTTCAAACAACCGCTCGACATAAGGATCGCGAGCACCAGGGCAATCCAGATTCAACATCGCCGCCCGGTCAGGATGGGCGCGGGCAAACTCCTCGCCCGCTTCGCGCAGGTAGCGCATTTCGGCGTCAAAGTAACGCAGGGTTAAATCATCCATGGAATACTCATTTATTAAATAGTGTAGGTGTCAGTTATCATGGAAGGAATAAACAAAGACTGACATGGACAGGTACTTTGACTTTCCTGCGAGCCGGCAGGCATTCGACCGTTGATAGTATCGGGCACAATTCCGCCAACAATGCTGAATATGCCAATAAAACGCCCACAGGTAACCCGGTCAAATTCTCTTGCTACAGGTATCCCCATAATAGTATGCGTGGGATCACCTTCAATAATTACCCCTCCGCAGGTGGTTTTATCGCCTACAACCAAATAACATCCAGCCATATATTCTCCTTACTGCTCTTTATCGTCAGCATATTATTTTTATATACCGATAGATTTCGAGTTTCGTTGAAGTGACATAAGAGGGACACATTCGTCAGGAACGTATTTGAGCATCTGAAGGCTGGGCTAGTTTATTCCAGCGTCTGAATTTCGTTGGCGACTCACCAAAAAAATATCCTTCGGCAGGACAAAACCTCGCAATTTTAATAATGCCAGCGGCCCACCGCCTGGCCCAGTGCGCATTAACCAACACAGTTTTTTACCGTCTGGCGCACTGAGGGTGAGTTGCCACATTCCATCATCACGTTTCTCCGCTCGTCCTTGTTCCAGCCAACGAATTAAGCCTAATTCTCCCGGATAGTCCCCGTAAAGATTTGCCCCTCCCTGCGTGGTTGTCCAGGTCAGCATGGCGCCGGGTCTCTGGCTTTCTCCCGGCCAACGGAAACTCTGCCAGCTTTCCATCTGGTTAAAGTAGTGCAGTCGCTGTCCGTCAATGGAAAGTATCGTTTCCACAACGTCCGGTACTGGGCGCGCGCGCAGCTCAAAACGCATCCCCTGACTACCATCAGCAAATAAGGCGTCGCGAACCTCACCAAGACGGTTAACGGCTTGGATAAATTCCGGATTAATAATTAATCCCTGGGTATTCATTTCGTCTACTTCCCAGCGACGCCCCTCACGGTGCATTAGACCCGCGAGATTCTCATGAAGAAATTGGTCGATCTTTCCGGTATCACGTCGAATAAACTCAGCCAGAACCGGCAGTGGAATATCACTGCGCCCCTCACTCACCGGATATCGGCCATCTGTTGCTTCCTGCCAGTCAGAAACAACCGTACGTTGCCAGCTCTCATTTATTCCCGCAGCCGATGGTTGCAGGACCTGCTCCCATGCCTGCGTCAGGGGTTGCACAAAAAGCGCGTCACCAAAACCACTCCACTCCTCTCCTAACCCCGCTGCTAACAAACTGCCATATTCCCGCGTATCGGTAAGATCAATATTTTTGCCCTGAAACACCGTCTGTGCCAGTTGCTGCATCATGACCTGCGGATCGGCTGAATGAGTGACCTGGAGCAGCTTCAGGCGGACTCGGGTCACGCGAGTGAGAAATGTTTGAAAACTTAATGAGGTTTCAGTCGTTAGGTTATTCGGCGTATCACCCTTACCGGCTATCGCCAGTAATGGGCCAAACGTTTCATCTAACGGACCGGTCATATCGTTTGCATGTTGGTCAATAACCGGTGCCTCCTCTTCTTTCTGCAATATTTTTTCTGCCGATTTCATCAATGAATCGGACAGGGCTTCACGTTTTTTTCCTGCCTGCCCCTGCCATGCCAAAGTATTCATCAGTGCAACTACCGGTGACTGGCGTACATCGCTCATTAGCGTAAGCTGATCCACAACATCTGAAAGATTTCGCGCCGGCTTCCAGCGTAAACTGTTGAGGAACTTAAGCCATGACCCAGAGTATTCGCTAAAATAGCGATCTGTCAGTCGTTGTTTTAATGCTTCAGGAGAAACCTCAGCACGACTATTTTTTTGATTGTCGCTCAGCACCCAGTCAATTTCTTCGCGGCGTGATGCCACTGCGTCAGCTATTGCCTGCTGCACCTGCCCTTCCCATGCCTGGCGGGTAAATACCCCAGGAACGGTTTCCGAAGTGGTAAACAATTGCGCGGCATCCGTATCATTCGTCATCTGCGCCAAGGGCATATCCGGAAAATTGCGGGAAACGGATCCCAGCATTTTCAGATATATAGCATTATCGCCATTACGTTGTTCAATCTGCGCTAGCAGGATCTGCCGGGTTGCCACCATCACCTGTGCATCTGGGATAATTTTCCAGTCAGGCTGCCCAGGTAAAGTTTGCATGTAAAATCCCCACAAGTCCGGCGACAGACTCTGCCAGATACCGGTAGAAATCCCTTTACGCGTCGGTTGTGTCAGCGTCATCACCTGAGAAAAAAAGGCGGGGTCGGCCTTTTCCGGGCGGCCCATCATCAGCCAGGCTTTAAGCTGATCGTATGCCGATTTTGCCAGGTCAGCGCGTTGCTGACTTCCCGGCGGAAGATGCGTCAGAGCATCGAGTTTTTCAGACAACACCCGCGCAGCCTCGTCTCTCATCAGGCGATTATTTGCCACCCCATAAATCGGGAGTAAAACGGCCAATAATTCAGTATCATGATTCAGACCAAAATGACGCCACCCTATTGTGTTTTTTTGTGTCTGAATGCGCTCAATATCATTTCGCAGTTCATTCAGTTGTATCAGTTCAGCATCTGATACCTGCTCACCGATCGCCAACTGCTGCGCTTTGTTTGTCAGGGAAGTCATTTGATAATAATTGGCGGCAAACGATATCAGGCTGCCAACGCCCCACAGACCGATAACTACCGCCACCACGTAACACATTATCCGACCTCGGGATAACCCCATATGCCGCCCAGTAGCCTGAGCCCCCCTTTTCAGTACGCCATGAAACGCGGCCGGTGGTGACCAGTAATGCGCATGAATAACTGACGCCGCCGCGACCGTTACAGAGGGACTAAACATCAGCCCACATATGGGCATCCGCCATTGCTTACCAGACAGCCACGGCGTGAGGATCCGCTGCCAGCTTTCAATCCCTCCCAACTTCAGCCACTGCCCAAGTCGCAATAGATAATCATGGCGGTTATCAGTAAAAATCTGACGCATCCCTTGTTCACATAGCTGCGGCAGCAAACGGGTTAGCTCGCGACCAACACTCTCCGGGCAAGTCTTTTCGTGAAAGAAAACACCTACCGCCTGAGTAATGCGGGTCCCTTGCATGCTCGGGTCCGTTTGCCACAACCATATTGGCGGTAGCCAGTGATATGCGTTACCTGTTTGCTCCAGGCTTCGTCGCGAATCACTCATCCATTGAGCGCTTGATGCTTGTTCGTAGCTGAGCGACAGAATGATTCCGTCCACAGGTCGGGCACTGCGTAATTTACGCAACGTCGATAAAGGTCCGAGATCTACTGATTCCTGCGGGCTACCACCATAAATCAGTACGGTACCCTCACCTTCCAGCCATTGTTTCTCGGCAAGCGTTGGCGCAATCGATGCGACTTCAGTCTCTTCCCCGATGACAAGTATTACACGCACCCGCTGACGCCAGAAGAGTCCATACTGACGGTGTAGATACGCGTACATATCCGCAAATGGGGTCGACTGCTGGTGATGTTGGTAACTCTCACTAATGCGAGGTTGATCATCACCCTGGATATGCGCCCGGGTAAGGTCGAAACTCTGGCGACCAGAAGATCGCGCGCTAAACCAGGTCAATACCGCATATACACCGGTTACCGCAGTTGTCGCCCCCAACCCGGTTATCCAGCGAGAATGTTTCAGGCTTCCCGGCAACATGCCGACTTTTTCTGGCCAGTACCAGATTATCAGGCAGGCAATTGCCGAAATCAGCATAGGTGCCATTGCTATCAGCCAGTAACGCACTGTCGGATTTTTAATCGGTAATAAAAACCGCATCACTTAGACCTTCTCCTTTGCAGTCTGACAAGGTGAAACCACCACGCTCCACATTTTTGTGCTCCCTGTTTCACCACTCATAATCAGTTGCGACTCTTTTGTACCTTGTGCTGCGGCAGCGATAGCCAGCCAGGGGGCAACGCACCCCGTTTCACCTAACGTTCGGTCAAGGTTATATAACCGGCTATTCATCTCTATCCCCTGAAGAGGCGGATGCGCATTCAGCGCAGCTATCGTACTTTGCTGCTGGTGCGACAGACCGGATGACCAGAGATCGTGGACATCTTCAGGTTGAACGGGCACCCAATCCAACGCTTGAGCAATGCTCTCTGCCAACGTGTCGGCAAAACTCGCTTCCGGTCGATGAACCCATGCCAGAGGAGGAAGGATATTTTGGGTCATGCGATTGCCAAACAGCAGTGCAACGGCCGCCTCCCCGGTCCCATCTGGATCGTCTGGAGCAACCTGCAGCGCGATGATCAGTAATACCGTTTCTTCGTGGATTCGACTGTCCAGCCAGCTATCAATAACGTTCAACCCGTACCCGGTCACAGGCTCGATGGGTTGACGAATATCACGTTGTTGCCAGGCATTGCACCAAAGCGTGTGCAACCGCTGGCGAGATAGTGATGTATTGGTTTCAAACAATAGCGCTATGGGCTGATGGTCCGGCAGTTGGTTAAGATGTCGTGCAATTCCAGCCATTAATCTGTCGAATATCTGCTTAACCAGGTCATCTCGCTTCATCCCTGGCTCCAGGGGTAAGCGACTATGGCGAAAACGTTCTATTCCATGCCATGATGGTTGCATATGCAGGAGAGGCTTATTCTGCTTTAACATATTTACAGAAGAGCTGCCCGTTGGCTGGTGCTCACTGTGTGGCGTAATAAATGCGCTGTGCAATATCTGCAATGCGCGACGACCACGACGAATTTCACGCAGTAATAACTCCTCTCTTCGTCGATCCCAGGCCTGGGCCTGAATTAACACGGGAAGGTAAACCATAATACGCAGCCATATTGCAACCAGCCACACGGTAAGCGGGAGCCCGGCTGAAAATATCCAGAATACCGACGAATGAAATGACAACCCGGTAAAATAAGCCCAACCGGAACCTATCACCAGTAATCCAGTCAGACCTTTCAACCAGCGTCTGCCGATCGGAAGTTTAGGTTTCTGAGCCACCGGTGGAATCAACTTTAAATTTACGGGCATGATTTATTATTGCGACAGAGATAAATAAGATTTGATTGCGGAAAAGTGTGATTACATTCTTACACACCGGCGGTTGAATCATTATTCGGTGCCGTCCGTGATTCAACGTCAAGCGCTTCCGGCCAGTGGATATGACCCCACTGCTGCGGGTGTTCTGCAAAACGCGCCGTCTCAGGCACCGGACGGTGCTGCATATAGTGACAGCAGTAGCACCACAGCTCGCGCAGCGCCTCTTTATCCCCCACCGTCCACGTCAGCGCAAACCGCTCCCGGACATGGCTGGTTCCCGGCTGGCACACCGCGCCGTGCAGCTGGTAACCCTGGTTGTAGCGTCCGGCTTCATAGGTGATTTCTCCGCGCACTTCATCCCAGTTAAACACCCGGACCTCCACCGGCCAGTCTATCCACGGATTCCAGCTGCTGCGGTGATGTTCGTAAATATAGACTTTTTGTCGCTTACGGTTTAGCCGCACGGGCGTACCGCGGGGCGTGTGATAGGTCATTCTGATCAAAAGTTTAAAAAAAGAGAGAAAAAAAACAAATCCAATAAATGATATTAAAAAAGTGATTATATCCATCCCGGAAATAAAAGGGCAAATTAGAAAAAAAAGTATAAATGGCACTGAAAAAAAAGCAAAAATATCGCCGCAGCCCCATGATATCTGATTCTCATAGCGGGGAATTTCCAGCCAGATATCATTCTTTTCATTCAGCCAGATAGCATTGGGTTCAACATCCTGCTCCAGCCACTGAACCGGCAGATCCTCCTGCCATCTTTCCGCCTGCGGGATCAGTACGGAACGGCGATAAAAAGGTTTTTTGGGGCGTTGCGTTTCAACGTTTGCTGTATGCTGTTTCTTTTTTTTATTGTCAGAGGCGGAAAGTGATGCGCGACGCTTTACTTTATTGTCTGGCTTTTTAGTCATAATATTCATTTATCCTTTTACATTAAGCGTTAATGAAAGCGCATCCTCACCGTTATATTTATTTTTCCAGTCGCTTACGGTGCCGTCCGTGATTCAACGTCAAGCGCTTCCGGCCAGTGAATATGGCCCCACTGCTGCGGGTGTTCTGCAAAACGCGCCGTCTCAGGCACCGGACGGTGCTGCATATAGTGACAGCAGTAGCACCACAGCTCGCGCAGCGCCTCTTTATCCCCCACCGTCCACGTCAGCGCAAACCGCTCCCGGACACGGTTGGTTCCCGGCTGGCACACCGCGCCGTGCAGCTGGTAACCCTGGTTGTAGCGTCCGGCTTCATAGGTGATTTCTCCGCGCACTTCATCCCAGTTAAACACCCGGACCTCCACCGGCCAGTCTATCCACGGATTCCAGCTGCTGCGGTGATGTTCGTAAATATAGACTTTCTGCCGCTTACGGTTTAGGCGTACAGGCGTACCGCGTGGCGTGTGATAGGTCATTCTGATCAATAGTTTAAATAAAGAAATAAAGAAAAATAATGCTAACAATGATACTAAAGAAATTCTTACATCCCATCCGAATAGAACAGGATTAATTAAATAATAAATTATAAATGGCACTAGAAGAAAGGCAAAAATATCGCCGCCGCCCCATGAGATCTGATTCTCATAACGGGGAATTTCCAGCCAGATATCATTCTTTTCGTTCAGCCAGATAGCATTGGCTTCAACATCGTGTTCCAGCCACTGAACCGGCAGATCCTCCTGCCATCTTTCCGCCTGCGGGATCAGTACGGAACGGCGATAGAAAGGGTTTTTGGGGCGTTGTGTGTCAACATTTGCTGTATGCTGTTCCTTTTTTTTATTCTCAGAGGCGGACAGTGATGCGCGACGCTTTACTTTATTGACTGTTTTTTTAGCCATGTGATTATATTCATCCTTTTACATTTAGCGTTAATGAAAGCACATCCTCAACGTTATATTTATTTTTCCAGTCGCTTACGGTGCCGTCCGTGATTCAGCGTCAAGCGCTTCCGGCCAGTGAATATGACCCCACTGCTGCGGGTGTTCTGCAAAACGCGCCGTCTCAGGCACCGGACGGTGCTGCATATAGTGACAGCAGTAGCACCACAGCTCGCGCAGCGCCTCTTTATCCCCCACCGTCCACGTCAGCGCAAACCGCTCCCGGACATGGCTGGTTCCCGGCTGGCACACCGCGCCGTGCAGCTGGTAACCCTGGTTGTAGCGTCCGGCTTCATAGGTGATTTCTCCGCGCACTTCATCCCAGTTAAACACCCGGACCTCCACCGGCCAGTCTATCCACGGATTCCAGCTGCTGCGGTGATGTTCGTAAATATAGACTTTCTGCCGCTTACGGTTTAGGCGCACGGGCGTACCGCGTGGCGTGTGATAGGTCATTCTGATCAATAATTTAAAGAAAGATATAAAAAAAGCACAAGTTAATAAAGAGCCTAAAAAAATACTCACATCCCATTTAATTACAAAAGGAGCTATTAAGTAAAAAAGTATAAATGGCACTAAAAGGAAGGCAAAAATATCGCCGCCGCCCCATGAGATCTGATTCTCATAACGGGGAATTTCCAGCCAGATATCATTCTTTTCATTCAGCCAGATAGCATTGGGTTCAACATCGTGCTCCAGCCACTGAACCGGCAGATCCTCCTGCCATCTTTCCGCCTGCGGGATCAGTACGGAACGGCGATAGAAAGGGTTTTTGGGGCGTTGTGTTTCAACGTTTGCTGTATGCTGTTCCTTTTTTTTATTCTCAGAGGCGGACAGTGATGCGCGACGCTTTACTTTATTGCCTGGCTTTTTAGTCATAATATTCATTTATCCTTTTACATTAAGCGTTAATGAAAGCACATCCTCAACGTTATATTTATTTTTCCAGTAGCTCACCGTTAACACTGCCCTATTGTATGAAAACGATGAAACCCACCCGCCATTTTTAATAATCAGCAAACTGTTATCTTCATCCGTTTCATGCTCAATAAAACCTTTAAAAAAATACTCGACTTCATTATGATATTTATCATCCTGACCTGGGAACATTTCATGCGATTCTGACGTCACTGATAGTGCATTACCATTAGCAGCAAATGCCTGCAGTTGATATTCATAGGCAGATAATTCACTATTATAACCGGGTAACGTAATATTGGACTCAATTTGTCGGTAGGTTCCACCACCACCAGGAATAGAAGAGACTGTGCTAAAGGCGACCTGAACCCGCATACCGGAGATAATTGCGTTATAATCGGCTAAGGCGCTGTTTAAATCCTCCAGACTCGTAGCCTGCCAGGGAATATCATCTTCTTCGCGACGAAGACCGAAGCAGCAACGCCGCAGCCAGATTTCAATCGGCGTACTACGTAGTTGCTCCCCCCTAAGAGCTAATGCAGCGCCTAAAAAAATTAATGCTAATGCTAGTCCGGCGGGGCCAAAAAGAGTAAAAACGCCGTAGTAAGCATAATAACCAGCAACAGCCCCACCAGCGATCGTCGACGCGGCAGCAAAAAAATAAAACTTTGCAGAACCATTGTCTCCCTTGATATAAGCATCCCACCAAGAAAATCCCATCCTTATCCCATCCACTACCGAAGCTACTCCAGCCAGAACACCGCCCGCTTTAATCAGTGTATGGACATCCTTACCCAATACTTGCCAGAGGCCTTTTTTCGTTAACATACGTCCAAAACCGGCGATTTCCGTTGCCGCGCTGGCGATCATCAGATAGTTCGTTAACTGCTTAAATTTACCGTCGGTAAACTGAAGTGCTCGGTTATTTTCCCAGAGATCGTAAGTCTGGAATGCCAGCATGGCCGTAGACAGCACCATACCTATAGCATTACCGCTCACCAATCGCCCGGTTCGTTCACTGATGATGTTGCTGCGAATATTTTCCCATTGCGCCGCATCCACCGTGCGCAGAGAGGACTCGGTTTTATCCAGCAATGAAAGTGACGATATACGGAGTTCACTGGCAAAATTGCCGACATGTGATTGGTGAGTAATCGGCGCTTTTGTTACTGATGAAGGACTCACTCCGGACTTACGCAGCGGTTTAAAAAGGTTTTCTAAAGCAACCATACTGCTAAGTTGCATATTAATCCGCTGGCCCAGCAACTCGTTGTCCGTGATCGCCAACAAATATCCTACGGCTGAACGCGTGCTTGTCACGCCTCCCTGACGAATCGTGCCACTAAACGGGGATGAATTTTTGGCAACCTCCATGCCCAGGCGCGTGCCATATTCCTGATAAAACTGCTGGAACTCTCTTATGGTCATCGATAAGGAAAAAAGCGTCACCGTTTGCCCCGTGGCGACATACCCAGCCCCCTGAAGCATGCGTATGACCCCGTGTCGGGTCGCATCATCCAGTTTGTCAATTCCCCGACTAAACGCGCCATTCATCGCCAGAATACGGGTGTTAAACATCGCCTGGATTCTGTCGCTTTTTAGCGTATTACCGATTTCATCCGCACCAACAATAACTTTCAAATAAGAATAGACGCTTAGCCCGCTGTAGATGCTGCTGTAATCATCAGTGCTATATCCTAGCAGTCCTTTATATACAGGACTGTTAGTGTCGCCGAACCATGTACACCACACATCACGGGTACTATCATCAATTGCCCCTCCCTGCAGGCAGGTGGTGACCGTCGTGAACTGGCGATACCATTCGAGCAGATCCTGCTGTTTTGAATAGTCATTATCGATAACATATTTCCAGAGAGGCGCGACATACCAGAGAGCTAAATCTGTACCCACATTGTCAATGCGCTGTTGTAGGGATTCCACCTTTTCCTTATAGGTTTTTGCAAAATCGGCTCGCCCTTTTTCATCATAACTTTGCTGTAAACGCGTAAAGTATTCATCCCACGTCTGGCGGCCAACCTCGTCTTTATCAATACATTCCACACTGTTAGCAGCAGGATACGGGGAAGAGGTATACACACAGCGGGTTTTGCTGTTTTGCTTAATACTCTCTTCCGACCCCGCCAGATAGTTTTCAATTGCCAGGGCGATGATATGTTTGTGCATGGTTTCTGGTTGGCTAATATAATCTTCCATGGCGCTCACCAACTGCAGTTGCCCTGCTTTTAACTCCTGAACAATCCCTACACTGTCTGTGAGGGTAATTGCCACCGGCGGACGCTGGTATTGCTGCGTAATGCGATCAACATAATCGCCAAATGAGGTGGACTCATCCTGGCGTGAGTAAAATCCATGCATTCCTCCCTCGGGTTCATTAATCTTCTCCAGCCAGGGATAAAGTAAGGTTGCATATTCAGCCACCTTCTCTTTCAATGATGACAACGCGCTATCGATCGCAAATTCGCCTTTTTCAGCAGACGGCGCGCTTTGCAGACTATCCAGAATAATATGCGTAAAGCGTTCTTCGGACGGTTCTTTTTCATACTGACTTAAAACGTCATCGCTCCAGGGATCGCTGCTAAATGCCAGCCACGCTTCGCTGTATTTTTTGGTATCAAAATTGATAAAACTTCCCGCATTGCAATGCCCTTGCGTGCGACAGGCGCTGCAAAGCGATTCTACCGCATCACATTCAGGCATCAGAGTGGCTTCAAATTGCCGCAATGCGCCTTCTGTTGTAACTTCATAACCCTGCCATGTTTTTTTATCGCCATTGCTTTCTTTAGGCTTTAAAAGTACGTACAGATATCCCATGCGCAACGTTCTTAAGGCATATTTATATTCCCCTCCTTTCAGCGAGGGTGCAGGTTGTGGCTGAATGTTAGGTTGCCAACCAGAAGAGACCATCCCGTTGGGTACAACAGCAATCCGCAGGGGAAGAACCGGAATGCCTTCTCGTTGACACACCTTACAATCTGACGGGATCTGGGCAGACTGATCTGCTGCTGCGGCATTATCTTGAGATTGATCCTTAAGCGACATAAATAAACATTCCTTATTGAACGGTGCTTTGCTGTTCCAGTTCCAGCCAGACTGAATCGGGTAATGTCTGAAGTAACTGCGTCAACAGTAGCGAGGGATTTTCTCTCGCCTGTTGCAGAAGAGACGCAATGGTTGAATGACGGGTTATATCAACGGGAAAATTGAGTGCATTTAGTGCGAGATAAGTTTTATCACGCAACTGATGCAATCCTATTTTACCGACTTCTTTCCAGGCTTGTGCAGCCAGATAAACTGCGTTATCCGGTAGGATCGTTTTCCCATTATCCCAGGCATATAATATGCGCCATATATCCCTGATATTCAGTTGGCCTTCCTGCATTCCCCACGTCAGTTTACCTGCTGTCGTTGCTTCGATGCTGTTCAGGCCGTTGAGTTTTCCCGTATAGGCTATATACCACCAGGTTGAAATTGGCCAAAGAACCTCTTCAATCACAGGAGATAACTGCGTTAGATACAAAAGCTCCATACGCAATGGCTCAAAAAAGGGTAATGAATAACCTGTAGTTATCTGGTCACCAAGAGTTCGGCAATTATCTGCGATCTTTTGCGACAACACCTGAAGCCCACAAGCGCTGCTCAATAGCCCACAAATATAGCGCTTATTATATTTCCGCTCATAGGTTCCATATCTTACAACTTCATTAATCACTGCGGTTGAACACACCTCTCCGGGTGCGGCCAGTAATATCAAATGTGGACAAGATTCCGGAGAGTAGCGAAGATCAGGACGTAGTACGGGTTTGACGTTTTCAGCGCCATATATTTCCTTTAAATTACTTAGGCATAAATCATTTAAAAAAGTGACATTTTTTAACGGATCGACCAGTAAATAGCGATATTCATTTTGGTACCGCCCGTTAAAATCGCTACATATATCATCCGATTGAAACTGTTTATAGTTGCTCACGATTACGTCCGCTCCTTGCAGGTCGCACCGGGAGGAAGTTCCGGGGGCGTATAATTATACGGCTGTGGGATCTGACGATTAAACGTAGCGCTTTTCACATTCACATCACCCAATGTCTTAATGGTCACGCCTGAACGTTCAATAATGAGTGCCGTTTTATCGCATGCTAATGTAATTTTTTTCGCCGTCGAGATATAAACCTCCCCGTCCTTACTTTGTATTTTCATATCTTTCATGGCAGTAAGCTCCATGTTGTCATCTTGCGCCTGTATCTCAACCTTGCCTTTGTTGGCAAAAATCTTAATCCCCAACGTTTTAGCAAACAGACTGATAACCTCCCCGGCAGCGACGGTAAACTTTTTGAACACGCTGAAATCACTGTTTTCAGCCGAGGTCTGAATAAAATTATTACCCGTACTAATTTGAATACTTTCCGGAGATACCTGTGCAATACCCGCGGGTGCGCTCAACAGCAAAGCCGCTTGCTGTAAATCTTTTAGCGACCCTTCCATCAGACTTTTTTGCGCTGCTACTTGTGCTAGCTCTGCGTTGGCCGTTTTCACCGCCTCGCTCAGCGATTGCGCCAGTCCTTGCGCCTGTTGCAGGGTTTCCAGCGCCGCTTTCATTTCAAGCTGTAGGTCCTGCGCCTTTGCCTGCATATCGGCACTGATAAACAGCCCTTGTCCGCCGCGTATCGTCCCCCATTTGTCCGTGCGCAGCTCAAACCCTTCCCCCCGTTTCTGCTTGCCGCTGTCCACGATATGACCCAGATTTAGCTGGCTCTTCCCGCCGTACTCCGTCGAGAGCTTGATATGCTCCTGCCCACGGGTGTCATCGAGGCGGAATTTGTTGTTCGTAGGGGTACGCAGGACATTGCGTTTATTGTTGCGGATGGTGACATGGTCAGGATGGGCTGAGTCATGCAGTGCATGGGCGATATATGGCCGGTCCGGATCGCCATTTTCAAACGCAATAGCCACTTCCGTGCCAGCCAGCAGTGGCAGATGAAAACCATAGGTATCTCCAGCATACTGTCTGGCCTGACGCACCCACAGACTTTCGTACCCGGCGGGCCATGTATCGCGGTCAAAGAGTAAATTGACCCGATAGCGTCCGTCTTTATCGATATGCCCGTAGAGATCGCCTGGCTGGGTACTGGTCACCCGTGCAGGCAAAGTGCCCGCCATCACAGGTTTCTCCGGCGAAGGTGCGCGAAAACAGTAACGTTCAGAACAGGGTATTGCCTCAAACTCCAGCGTATAGCTACGGTCGCGAGCGGCACGGGTATGAATCGCGGTGATGACCACGCCGTGGGCAAACATATCTGGAGCCTCACCGCCGGTCACCTTCAGCGCCTGGCCAGGCATTAACGTTACGCTGTTGCTGGTGCCCCCCAGTCGCGTCTGCCCGTTCAGATAGCGTTCGTGGCGGATACGGGCATAAAATCCCCCGCTCTCAATCGTCTGCGGGCTACCGGCCTCACGAAAATTATCTGCGTAATGATACGCTTCACCACGGGTAGTTTTGTCGCCCGCAGTGACATCCATCGCGCTGTCCATGTCCCTTTGGGCGTCACGGTAGTTGTAGTCTCGGGTGGTAACCGTGTTTTCAACCACCGAATGCGACGAATTCAGCGCCCATGCGGCTTCAACTGTGCCGTCGTACATACCGGACGGGTGGCGCAGCGGTAGAGTGATTCCCTGTTCATATCCCTGCTGATCGTCGTAAAACTCTATCACCTCAATTTTCAGCCGTGAATCTGCCGCGAAACGGAACCAGATCCCGGTCTCCGCCAGCAACCGTGACAGAAACGTCAGGTCATTCTCGCCGTACTGCATCACCTGTTCGCGACGTGGGTACTCATTATTCAGCTTAAAAACAAAATCCTGACCGCGCAGACCATGACGTTCACGCAGGATTTTTTCCGTAATCTGCGAGACGGACATATCCTGGAAAATCGCGCTCTGATGACTGCGGGAAAGTAGCGCCAGACGGGGTTCCAGTCGCACCTCGTAATGCGTTTCGTCACGTGAGGCAGACAGACACTTAAATGCGGTAATCACCCCATGCAATGTGCGCTGCGGAGTCATCACCGCCATCCCCTGTTCCGGCGGTGCGCACAAGCTGAACGAAGCGTCCTGCATCAATACTGTTTCCGGCGTAATACCATGATTAGTGCTGGTGAACTGAATGTCATACCGAAAAGGCTGGCTGAGATATTCATGTCCTTTGAAAGCCAGAACGTCTGGTTCCACGTCCAGCCCACGAATAGTCAGTTTGTTATGGTTGTGATCAAACAACATTTTGTGCCCTCCTGGCGTTCGGGCACGCTACCGCCCATGGCCGTAACCCTATGCCCATTAAGGTAATACTTCCCCGTTCTCAGTAACCGCGTTGAATGTCCCTACTGATCAACACATGAAATTGGCGAAGCCCAACGTTGCCATTCGCCTGTGTTATGCGGCGAAACTGACCAGTAGTGAGTCAAGCCAGCAGTCCAGCCCCCACCAGAGTAGTCCCACCGCAAACAGGCCCAACATCAGCCGAATTCGGACGTCACGCAGCCATAAACCCAGCGAGCTTCGCGCAGGTAAGGTATTAAGTACCGGCTGTGATTCCTGAAACTGAAAAGCGGGAATATGCGATGTCAGTTCATTGAGTAACGCTGTCCGTGTTGGTGCGTCCGGACTCAGTCCACCGAGAAATCCCAACATCAATACCCGATGGAAACAGATAAGCACCGTTGGTTCCGGTGCCGGCTCGCGCAGAACACCACGCATCCGCTCATACAACGCTTCTCCGGCGTCGAGGGTGTTGAAGTAGTGCGTCTGGAGCGGGGACTGATACCACACCAGACTGGCATCATCCTGTACCTCGCGACTTTTCACCGCCTCATCCAACAGTGCACAACAGGCATAGGTGATGTGCAGAATGTTTTCCTCGGTTAACCCCGCCGTACGCGTCACCTCTCGCACACACGTCACATTATCCGCGCACATCTGCCACAACCGCCGCCCTTCCCCGGTAGCAAACTGCTCCCCCTGCCGTAATCTCACGGTCTGAAGCCAAATATCGGCCAGACATTCATCGACGTTGAAGGTCATGTGCGCAACACCGCAAACAGCTCAAGCTCGAGTTCACCCAACGTGCCCGGTACATAAAATACGCAGACGCCAGCGTCCAGCATTCGCTGGGCCGACGGATGATTGAGATCGAGGGAGAAATACTGATTTTCCAGGCGCAGGGGAATCGCCGCCGGGACGTGAGTTTGCGCTTTCAGCGGGATGCCATTTAGCGCAATATTCACAACCTGGTTTACATCGTCCGGGCTCCCCGCCTTGCATAATTGTGGGAACTGGTTATAAAGCTGCGCAGCTGGCAGGGATGAACGCACCGACAACCAAAAATCAGCACCTTCACGCAGACGGGGATCGTGTAGTCGGGCGATCCATTGATGCAGACGAAGATCGCGTTCCATATCAATGGCGATGACCCGTGATGGCAGGCTGGTTTCCAACAATCTGTTCAACAACCTGAACAACGGCAAAAACGTGTTGCTTAAATCATCGTGCTGATACAGCGGGATAACGCCAATCTCATGTTCCAGCGAGAACGTCAGCAGCGCCCCCGCCAGCCGCGCCAACTCCTGATACACGCGTTCCGGATGCACCTGTGGGAAACGCTGGTACATCCCCAGGACGGGTTCGGCGGTATTTAGCGCATTGAGCAGCCAAAATAACGAGACGTCTGCTACAGCAAAATCCGCCATCCGCTCATTACTTTCCCGACGCATTGCCATCAAACGGATAATGCGAGCACGCAGTTGCGTCAATAACACCTCTGTCTTGTCGCACAACCCGTGATTACCGTGCATCGCCAGCAGCGGAGGGATGAACGTCCCATCAAGGACATAGTTACCTTGTACGTCTTTTAATATCCGAGCCACCGGGCAGGTGAGGTAATTGGCATTATCCTGAGTTGAAAGCCGTAGCGTGAGTTCATGTTGCATCACCGCCATCGGCTTTATGTCATCATCAAACTGGTTGCGTACATCGCGCCACACCTGGCGGTAACGCACCGGATATTCAGCAATGTCTTCCGGTTGCAGGCAATTACGGTCATTCGAATAAAACTGAGGAAGGGCCAACAGCACTGTGGCTTCGTTTGTCTCCCCCGTCAACGTTAACGTTGGAGGTAGGGCATCCATCTGTTCAGTATCTATCTGAGTACCGTCCTGAAATCGTAAGTTCAGGCAAAGGGGTTTCAGTTGCCCTTGTGTCAGTACTTGTGAATCAAATTCTGCACGCCATACCCCCCACGGATGCATAACGCTCATTTGGGCTATACCCTGGTCATCACGGGAATTAAGCAACGTTTGCTGTTGAAAATACTGGGGAGAAAGGAGGATCCCTTTTGTCCATAGCGGACGAAAAATCTTCATTGCACCTCCTGTGCCATAACATTTTTATTCAAACATCCAGAAATAAAATAGATTAATAAAAATCATTTGTTTTATGATTAATTATATCAATATATATAATTACACACTGAAATAAAAAAATTAAGTCTTAATTAACGATTAAACATTTGGCGCGTTGGCAGTGTGATACTGCTGGTGACGCTTACAGACAGCGCGCTTTTTTTCGTGCAAACGAAAACGTTTCCGCTTATCCTTTGTTTCCGGCAAAAAAGACTATCCTCAGCCGGAGCATATTGATGACTGCACCATCCCAGGTTTTAAAGATCCGCCGCCCAGACGACTGGCATCTTCACTTTCGCGATGGCGACATGTTAAAAACTGTCGTGCCCTATACCAGTGAAGTGTATGGCCGCGCCATTGTCATGCCGAATCTGGCTCCGCCCGTCACCACGGTTGACGCGGCTATCGCTTATCGCCAGCGAATTCTTGACGCGGTACCTGCCGGACACGACTTCACGCCATTAATGACCTGCTACTTAACGGATACGCTGGATCCCAACGAACTGGAACATGGATTTAACGAAGGCGTTTTCACCGCTGCAAAACTCTATCCGGCCAATGCCACCACCAACTCGACGCATGGCGTAACCTCGATTGACGCCATCATGCCGGTACTGGAAAGGATGGAAAAATTGGGTATGCCGCTGCTGGTGCACGGCGAAGTGACGCATGCGGATATCGATATTTTCGATCGTGAAGCACGCTTTATTGAAACGGTGATGGAACCACTGCGTCAGCGTTTAACTGCGCTGAAGGTGGTGTTCGAGCATATTACGACTAAAGATGCTGCCGACTACGTGCGCGACGGTAACGAGCTTTTGGCTGCGACCATTACGCCACAGCACCTGATGTTTAACCGCAACCACATGCTGGTCGGTGGGATTCGCCCTCACCTGTACTGCCTGCCGATCCTCAAACGTAACGTCCATCAACAGGCGCTGCGAGAGCTGGTTGCCAGCGGGTTTAACCGCGCCTTCCTTGGTACCGACTCTGCGCCGCATGCGCGTCATCGTAAAGAGTCTAGCTGTGGCTGTGCGGGCTGCTTTAATGCGCCGACCGCGCTGGGCAGCTATGCCACCGTGTTTGAAGAGATGAATGCGTTGGCGTATTTCGAAGCCTTCAGCTCACTCAATGGCCCACGGTTCTATGGTTTGCCAGTGAATGAGACCTTTATTGAGCTGGAGCGCGTGGAGCATCAGGTCCCGGAGAGCATTGCACTGGACGATGATACGCTGGTGCCTTTCCTGGGTGGCGAAACGGTACGCTGGTCAGTAAAAAATTAAAATAAGTGTAGCCAACTGAGGCGATTAACTGTATAAATAAACAGTATATTCCACAGGGGGCTACTATGCGTATTGAAGTCACTATTGCTAAAACTTCACCACTACCCGCCGGCGCAATTGACGCGCTGGCAGGTGAACTCTCCCGCCGTATTCAGCACCATTTTCCGGATAACGAAGGTAACGTATCCGTGCGTTATGCTGGCGCAAACAATCTGTCGGTTATTGGTGCGAGCAAAGAAGACAAAGAACGTATCAGCGAGATCCTCCAGGAGACGTGGGAAAGCGCGGATGACTGGTTCATCAATGAATAAATAATGATATGCAGTGATGTTTGTTTGCCGGGTCGCCCCGGCTTTTTTATACACGCCATCTTTAAATCAATAGCGAATTCCTGCTGGCAAACTAATATTTTAATAATCAATTTCTGGTCATCTTTTAACCACAACACCAAAATAATTGTGCAACATGCTAAAAAAAAATGAATAACATGTTGGTTTCTTACTCAGATAACGCTGAAAACAAAAAAATTATGCGCTCCCCTCTTTAAATTTCCAATGAATACCCTTATTTATTGATATACTGAAGTTGCTTCAGAAAAAAACGCATTGAACCTCGAAAACCGTTGTCTAGTAACACGAATTAGGGGGCATGATGGAAAAGAATAATGAAGTCATTCAGACTCATCCGCTTGTAGGATGGGACATCAGCACCGTTGATAGCTACGATGCGCTGATGCTGCGTTTGCATTACCAGACCCCGAATCGTCCAGATCCGGATGGGACTGAAGTTGGGCAAACGCTCTGGTTAACCACTGATGTTGCCAGGCAATTTATTTCGATATTAGAAGCAGGAATCGCTAAAATTGAATCCGGCGATTACCAGGTAAATGAGTATCAGCGACATTAAACCTGATACATCCAACCATCAAAAGGCACCTTATCGGTGCCTTTCTTATTTCCAGGTTGAATATTCCGGGTCAGTTATTTACCCTGCTATACCTGTCATACTTCAAGTTGCATGTGCGTTGGCTTTCCTCGCTCACCCTGGTCACGTACTAATGTACGCTCCCAGGGATTCGCTGCGTTGCCGCGTGATTCGGCCTTACGGCCTCACCCCTTCGGGGCCAGCGCGAGCGCTGTTCAAAACGGCCGGGCCGTTTTGTCCTGCAACTCGAATTATTTAAGGTATACTATCGCGATTGCAGAGAGAAGCGGATGAAATACGACTTAATCATTATTGGCAGCGGTTCGGTAGGCGCCGCAGCCGGATACTATGCCACTCGCGCCGGTCTGAAGGTTCTGATGATCGATGCGCATATGCCCCCGCATCAGCAGGGCAGCCACCACGGCGACACTCGATTAATTCGTCATGCTTATGGCGAAGGCGAAAAATACGTTCCTCTGGTACTGCGGGCGCAGACATTGTGGGATGAACTGTCCACCCAAAATGAAGAACCGATTTTTGTTCGCTCTGGTGTAATCAACCTCGGCCCGGCAGATTCAACCTTCTTAGCGACCGCGGCACAAAGCGCAAAACAGTGGCAACTCAACGTTGAACAACTGGATGCTGCAGCCATCATGGCGCGCTGGCCGGAGATTCGCGTACCTGAAAACTATATCGGCCTGTTTGAAGCCGAGTCAGGTTTTTTACGCAGTGAGTTAGCGATTAAAACCTGGATCCGTCTGGCGGAAGAAGCAGGCTGCGCGCAGCTATTTAAATGCCCGGTCAGCGCAATTCGTCACGGTGATGATGGCGTCACGGTAGAAACCGCCGACGGTGACTATCACGCGCGAAAAGCGGTGATCAGCGCCGGTACCTGGGTGCAGGCTTTAGTCCCCGAACTTCCGATACAGCCCGTGCGCAAGGTGTTCGCATGGTATCAGGCCGATGGACGTTACAGCGTCAAGAATAACTTCCCTGCCTTCACCGGAGAGCTGCCAAATGGCGACCAATATTACGGTTTCCCGGCAGAAAACGATGAGCTAAAAATTGGCAAGCACAATGGTGGACAGGTAATTCATTCTACAGAAGAGCGTAAGCCGTTTGCCGCTGTTGCCAGCGATGGATCTGAAGCCTTCCCATTCCTGCGCACAATTCTGCCAGGCGTTGGTTGCTGTCTGCACGGTGCGTCCTGCACCTATGATAACTCACCGGATGAAGACTTTATTATTGATACTCTGCCGGAGCATGACAACACGCTAATCATAACCGGGTTGAGCGGACATGGCTTTAAGTTTGCCTCCGTGCTGGGAGAGATTGCGGCAAACTTCGCCCAGGACAAACAGTCTGACTTTGACCTGACCCCCTTCAGGCTAAGCCGTTTTAAGCGATAATAAATGATGGCCTCGTTGGTGAGGCCATTTTTAATGACAGGAATAACATCGATGCGCCGCATCTTTCACTATCTGGTTAATAATATTCGCGAGCATTTTATGCTCTACATTATTTTATGGTCGCTACTGGCAATTATGGATGTTATATATATTATGTTTTTTTGATCTCATTACGCTGACATTAATTGACATAAACTGATGTTAGTTGAATTTTCATTGCATTAAATTGAATAAGAAAAAAACCTACAAACCCCGAAAGCAGGCCTTGATACTCGCATTCCTCTCTAAATGCCTGATGATAACTTCACAAGTCAATCAATTATTTTGAGTTAACAATAAATATCAGCGCCATTGTTATTTATTAGTTGCATTAATGTCTTTTCCGCGCCATTTTCATTCACTTCTGAAATATCTAACGGTGTGCTTATGCAATTCAATAATAGTCCACAACGCTATGGCATAGTGTCTGCCGTATTACACTGGCTGACTGCGATTGTTGTATATGGCATGTTCGCGCTGGGTTTATGGATGGTCACGCTCAGCTACTACGACGGCTGGTATCACCAGGCCCCTGAACTGCATAAAAGCATCGGCGTTCTGCTTATGATGGGATTAGTCATCCGCGTCGTCTGGCGATTGCTCTCCCCTCCACCTCCTGCGCTGACAAATTATTCCCGTTTAACCCGCATCGCTGCGGCAGTGGGTCACCTCGCGCTATACACATTGCTCTTTTCTATTGTCATCAGTGGATATTTGATTTCCACCGCTGATGGCAAAGCGATAAGAGTATTTGGTTGGTTTGACATCCCAGCGACCCTTGCCAATGCGGGCGCTCAGGCCGACCTCGCAGGTAGCCTGCACCTGTGGCTTGCATGGTCCGTGGTGGTTTTATCGCTTCTGCACGGACTGATGGCCCTGAAACATCACTTTATCGATCACGACGATACCCTCAATCGCATGTTGGGAAAATCGTCATCTGACAATGGAGCTTAAAATGAAAAAAAACCTGCCTGGACTGACACTCGCCGCTTTGTTATTCACCGCTGGCTCGGCCGTGGCGGCAGATTACAAGATTGACAAGGAAGGACAGCATGCCTTTGTTAATTTCCGTATCCAGCATCTGGGTTACAGCTGGCTGTACGGCACATTTAAAGATTTCGACGGTACATTTACCTTTGATGAGAAAAATCCCGCAGCCGATAAGGTCAACGTGACCATCAACACCAACAGCGTTGACACCAATCACGCTGAACGCGACAAGCACCTGCGCAGCGCAGATTTCCTTAACGTGGCCAAATTCCCACAGGCGACGTTTAGCTCCACCAGCGTGAAAAAAGAAGGGAACGATCTGGATATCACCGGTAATCTGACCCTGAACGGCGTCACTAAGCCGGTTACGCTGGACGCAAAGCTGATAGGTCAGGGCGGCGATCCGTGGGGCGGTACGCGCGCTGGTTTTGAAGCACAAGGGAAAATTAAACTGAAGGACTTCAACATCACCACCGATCTCGGTCCGGCGTCACAGGAAGTGGATCTGATAATCTCAGTGGAAGGTGTCCAGCAGAAGTAAAACATGAGTTGCCGGATGAGGTCTTACCCCTCAGCCGGCATCATTTTATTGCGTGGGATCCGGAATGCCCAGCTTGGTATTCAGGCGACCGCGTGATTTATTAAAGATTTTGTTGCCATTTTCGCGGCCAGCGCGACGACGTCGTTGCTCTTCTTCCGGCAACTCACTCTCTTCGCTGCACAACTCGCTACAGCAGCCGTTATACTTCTGCGCGCAGGCCGGGCACTGGATAAACAGCAGATGACAGCCATCATTTTTGCAATTGGTATGGCTGTCGCACGCCGTTCCGCATTGATGGCAATGCGCAATGACATCTTCAGAAATTCTTTCGCCCATACGCTCGTCAAAAACGAAGTTTTTACCGACAAAACGCACAGGAAGTCCCTGTTCACGCGCCTTGCGGGCATATTCAATAATACCGCCTTCGATGTGCCAGACTTTGCTAAATCCGTTGTGTTTCATCCATGCGCTGGCTTTCTCACAACGGATCCCGCCCGTGCAATACATAACGATTTTTTTATCTTTATGCGCCTGCATCATTTCAACCGCTTTCGGTAACTGATCGCGGAACGTGTCTGCCGGGATTTCCAGCGCATTCTCGAAATGGCCCACTTCATATTCATAGTGGTTGCGCATATCAATGAATACCGCGTCAGGATCGTCCAGCATGGCGTTTACTTCTGCCGCCTTCAGGTAATCCCCCACGTTGCTGGCGTCAAATTGCGGATCGTCAATCCCATCCGCCACGATGCGTTCACGTACTTTCATACGCAGCACCCAGAACGATTTACCGTCATCATCCAGCGCGATATTCAGACGCAATCCGTTTAATGCGGGATCAAACGCATAAAGCTGCTGGCGAAATGTCTCGACGTTGCTTTGCGGTACGCTGATTTGTGCGTTGATTCCTTCATGAGCAAGATAGACGCGCCCGAAGACGTTCAATGCGGTGAACATCTGGTACAGTGCATCACGCGTGTGCTGAGGGTGGGTAATAGTGAAATATTTATAGAATGAGATCGTCGTGCGCGGCTCAGTCTCGGCCAGCATTTTGGCTTTGAGGGCGTCGTTCGAAATGCGGTTGTGTAACACTGGCATGGTGTACGTATCCTGCAAATTGGAAGTAAATGGAAATCGGCGGCATCATAAAGCAAACATCGCCAATTTACATCCACACATTTTGCGCTACATTTCTTACTTCAATATAAACGCGCGACAACAATTGTTGGTTTAATCACCGTTCTCCCGTCACAAATTTTTGAAATGCACGAAAAAATGCGACAATACAGGGAATTGGTCGTTTGAAGACAGGATAGACATGACGAATTTACCCAAGTTTTCGGCTGCGTTACTGCATCCACGTTATTGGTTAACCTGGCTGGGCATTGGCATCCTTTGGTTAATCGTGCAGTTACCCTACCCGATTCTTTATAAGTTGGGCTGCGCATTAGGTCGCCTGGCGTTACGTTTGATGAAACGTCGGGTAAAAATTGTATCCCGCAATCTGGAACTGTGCTTTCCGCAGATGAGCGAGCAGGAACGCCAGCAGATGATCGTCAAAAACTTTGAGTCCGTTGGCATGGGCGTGATGGAAACCGGAATGGCCTGGTTTTGGTCCGACAAGCGTATTTCACGCTGGACGGAAGTTATCGGGATGGAGCATATCCGCGACGTTCAGGCACAAAAGCGGGGAATTTTGTTGGTGGGTCTGCACTTTTTGACCCTTGAACTGGGTGCGCGTCAGTTTGGTTTGCAGGAGCCAGGTATTGGTGTGTATCGCCCTAACGACAACCCGCTGCTCGACTGGCTACAAACCTGGGGCCGTATGCGTTCGAATAAATCAATGCTCGACCGTAAAGACCTGAAAGGAATGATTAAAGCGTTGAAAAAAGGCGAAGTGGTCTGGTATGCGCCGGATCATGACTACGGTCCTCGCGCCAGCGTGTTCGTACCGCTTTTTGCTGTTGAACAAGCCGCAACGACCTCCGGGACCTGGATGCTTTCGCGTATGTCCAATGCCTGTCTGGTCCCGTTTGTTCCTCGCCGCAAGCCTGACGGTAAAGGGTATCAATTGATTATGCTGCCTCCGGAGTGTTCTCCGCCGTTAGACGACGCGGAAACTACGGCTGCGTGGATGAATAAGATTGTTGAGCAATGCATCATGATGGCTCCTGAGCAGTACATGTGGCTGCACCGTCGCTTCAAGACGCGCCCCGAAGGCTCCCCTTCCCTGTATTAAATCGCTGTTGCAGCCCTGAGGGCTGCAACACTTTCCCTGCCCGCTTTAGGTTTAACTGCTATCCGCATTGCAGCAACTATCAACCAGGCGCATAATTAGTCTGCTTACTTATATTCAATCGATAGCGCAAACAGCGCGTCACACTGCGGAACGCTATGTCACCCTCAGATGCTCCCATAAACTGGAAACGCAACCTCACCGTTGCCTGGCTGGGTTGTTTTTTAACCG
Source organism: Citrobacter europaeus (assembly GCA_020099315.1). NCBI lineage: Bacteria > Pseudomonadati > Pseudomonadota > Gammaproteobacteria > Enterobacterales > Enterobacteriaceae > Citrobacter > Citrobacter europaeus. The sequence goes on along the minus strand of CP083650.1, from coordinate 1,818,132 downwards.
GCGCAGCATTTAGCCTGGTTATGCCCTTTTTGCCGCTCTATGTCGAGAGTCTGGGCGTCACGGGTCATAGCGCCCTGAACATGTGGTCAGGCCTGGTCTTCAGCATCACGTTTCTCTTTTCCGCCATCGCCTCTCCTTTCTGGGGTGGCCTTGCCGATCGCAAAGGGCGAAAAATCATGCTGCTGCGTTCCGCGTTGGGCATGGCTATTGTGATGCTGCTGATGGGCCTGGCGCAAAATATCTGGCAGTTCTTGATCCTGCGCGCCCTGTTGGGTCTGCTCGGCGGTTTCATTCCCAACGCTAATGCGCTGATCGCCACCCAGGTTCCGCGCAACAAAAGCGGCTGGGCGCTGGGTACGCTCTCAACCGGAGGCGTCAGCGGCGCGCTGCTCGGACCGTTAGCCGGCGGGCTGCTCGCGGATCAGTACGGTTTACGCCCGGTATTTTTCATCACTGCCAGCGTGCTGCTGGTCTGTTTTATCCTGACGCTATTTTTTATCCGCGAGCGTTTCCAGGCGGTAAGCAAGAAAGAGATGCTGCACATTCGCGAAGTGGTAACCTCTTTAAAGAACCCAAAACTGGTGCTGAGCCTGTTTGTCACTACGCTTATCATTCAGGTAGCAACCGGCTCTATTGCGCCCATTCTGACGCTATACGTTCGCGAGCTGGCTGGTAACGTCAGTAACATCGCTTTTATCAGCGGGATGATTGCCTCCGTTCCGGGTGTCGCTGCGTTAATAAGCGCCCCAAGGCTTGGTAAACTCGGTGATCGAATTGGCCCGGAGAAGATCCTGATTGTGGCTCTGGTCATCTCCGTGCTGTTGCTTATTCCAATGTCATTCGTACAGACGCCCTGGCAATTGGGGGTTCTGCGCTTTTTATTGGGTGCCGCCGATGGGGCTTTGCTCCCGGCGGTACAAACGCTGCTGGTCTATAACTCAACGAATCAGATCGCCGGGCGGATTTTCAGTTATAACCAGTCATTTCGCGACATCGGCAACGTAACAGGACCATTAATGGGGGCGGCGATATCTGCCAACTATGGTTTTCGCGCCGTCTTCTGTGTGACCGCGGGCGTCGTACTATTTAACGCCCTCTATTCATGGAATAGCCTGCGCCGTCGCCGGAGTCCTGAGGCCGCAGGATGATTTGAGTGTATTTATCTTCTCAGAATCGAATGATATTTTTCACCCGACACTCATTTAAGTCTTAATTGTAATAGTAACATACCTTATTCCTGCCAGTATTTTTGGCCTCATACAGCGCAGCATCTGCATATGAAACGACTTTGTCCGCTGATTCATCATCAGTTTTGCTACAATATACGCCAATACTTATCGTCATTTTTTCTTTCAACTCATACGCATTTGGTATTGCCGTACCATTCTCAATATTCCGTCTAATTCGTTCCGCTATCACAATAGCTTCATCTTTATCGTTACACTTAAGCAGGATCGCAAATTCTTCGCCACCTACCCTTGCAAAAATATCCGTGTCCCTAATTGATTTATTGATAATATTGACAACACTGATTATTACTCTGTCACCTTCCTGATGACCGTAGGTATCGTTAATTCGTTTAAATTTATCAATATCCAACACCATTACACTCACTACGCCTTTTGCTAACGCTGATTTTAATGACCTGTAGAACAGTTTACGGTTATATATTTTCGTCATTGCGTCTTTAATAGCTGAATCCGTTTCTTTTTTCAGGATGATGAAGGTGTTGTACATAAGTATTGATATTATACACAGGGTACTTATTACCTCAATGCCCCTGCTGACATACCAAATATACATGCTGTATTCATCCAGACTCAGAAGTAGTACGTTGGTTAATATTCCCGAGCAACACAGCAACCCTATGCTTTTCCACAATATATTTTTCATTCTGGTTTTAATGATTAAATACAACAGAACCAGACTCCAGGACACAATAAGTGAATAAATATACCCAATATGCCAGTGCACCGTGACATTATCAGGTTTCAGGCTTGTGATCTCGATTGTAAAATTAGGGTTGTAACTGGCCAGAATGTGCGCCACAACAGCGATTACCAGCATGATTAAAAAAGCCAGAACGATATAGCAAGGTTCTCTTTCGTTGGTTTCAATAACTGTCGAAGTTTCTTTGTAAGACTTTAAAGATATGAATAACAATGCTATAAAACTGACCTGTCGAAAATAATAGAATATAGCAATATCGTTTGTTCTTTTTTCGATCGAAACATTGTCATTAATCAAATTCTGAACGATGTAGATAGTCTCAGCAAAAAAAACATCATTCCCAAGAAATGCCATTCCTAGTATCATTAAGCAGGTGAGATCTTTTCTACAAAGATACTGGAACAACATAAACAGGAAAATTATTCCGTATAAAAAGAATAGCCCTACAATTATAATTAAATATACTGTTTGCGGTACACTCTGTATTGTTAATTTAAATTGTGTAAGACACAACCCCCCAAGAATATAACCAGCCAAACAGATTACATAGAAAGCCATCAACCTTCCATTATTTGAATTACTGTTATCCATAACAACCTTAGGAGAGTTCTTAATTTTGCATTTTATATATTAAAGCATTAATTTTTGCAAACATTATAACAGCACAAGTTCAATGATATTGATTCATTCCCAAATTAATGATTTTATATAGATTTATAACATCTGGTATTAATCATCTATTATTATGTATGCTTTTGAAACGCTCATCAAAGCGTTAACAAAGTCCATACACTAAGGATACCTTAGCATTACCATTGATGCTTGCTGGTTTATTGTTTTTCAATAATTGCATATGCAATACTCCCGACCGTAAAATTAATTTTCTCCTTTTATTTAAGAGTGTTATAAAAATTCAGTGCATGACTGCCTGCAGGAATCCACACAAAACCTTAGCAAAAGCCTGTTGGTGATAAAGGTTTTCTTATATGACGTCCGCTTTTATTTTTTTGATTTTCATTACTACATTGCAAACCACATACATTACTATTTTTTCTTGATTTTTTTTCCTGATATTACGCCGGCTTCAGTATCTGCCAATGTAAATTTTTGCATAAACTACCGAGATTACTTTTATCCAGCTTCATAGACATTGCAGGCGGTGATCATCTGATTGAGTTAGCCACGCTACCAACGGGTTTGACGCTCTGCGAATCGCCGTCTATAGATTGAATCATCACCCTTTATTGTTCGCCTTAGGAGAAGGAATATGGCAAAGAATGACATGAATTTTTATGCCACGCTGGAAGAGGCTATTGATGCGGCTCGGGAAGTGTTTCTGGCAGATAACCCTGACCTTGAGTCAGACGACGCCAGCGTTCAACAGCTAAGCGTCCAAAAATACGTGCTACAGGATGGTGACATTATGTGGCAGGCGGAATTCTTTGCTGACGAGGATGATGTAGATGGTGAATGCCTGCCAATGCTGAGTGGCGAAGCCGCGCAAAGTGTTTTTGATGGTGACTACGATGAAATTGAGATTCGTCAGGAGTGGCAGGAAGAAAACACGCTTCACGAATGGGATGAAGGTGAATTCCAGTTGGAGCCTCCCCTGGATACCGAAGAAGGTCAGACCGCAGCCGATGAATGGGACGAGCGATAGTTATTCGTAAGGTCCATGGTGAATGTCGAGCGGTAGCAGCAGCGTATCAAATACCAGCGAAAATGGCAGGTCGAGGATGGTGACGTAACGCCACGCGGAGTCGCGTACATCCCATTGCACACCAGGATAGTATTGGTTTCCGTGCCCTTGCCCTGGGATAGTTCGGCTAATAATGCTGCCGCATCCGCTCAGGAAGAACACCATAATCCCCACTGCTAATATTCGCACCTGATATCTCCCGCCTCTTTTATTCAGTATAAAAAAATACCGGCACCAGGCCGGTATTTTCACATTACATAACGCTTATTTTTTCCTGAGTGCCAGCGGATTCAGGGTCAGCCCCTGATAGTAATTCACCCATGAAGAATACTTATCAGGTGAATTCCAGACGCGATAGTGCAAACGCGCCATCGTCACCGGATCGCTCAACAGCACCAGGCGGCGGTCACGGTTTAGTTTCTCCGGCGTTTCATTCAGCGCCTGCTCCACATGGCGGTCGCGGGCAATCTCAAGTACGTTACTCGCACGGTGACGCGCAGTCGCCATTGCCGTTGCCAGTGCGTTAAATGACGGGTTAAACACCGCATGCATAAAACCGTCGTCCAGCGTACGCTTGCGGTTCATCACCAGATAGGTATCCGTATCCACCAGCACCTGCGGCGGAGAATACTCCTCCGGGATCAGGAACAGCTTCCAGCGCTTGGTACGTAACCCAACCGTAGAGCGGCTGGAAATAACGGACACAAACGGCGACAGGATCAGCGAGAAGACAATCGGCGCCAGCCAGAACAGGAAACGCAGATCCAGCCAGGCCATACCCACCGCCCACACCAGCCCCAGCAGCAACTGAGACCCGTGACGCATAAACGCTTCACCCCACGGGGTCGAATCGTCATCACGCTGCGGCGAATTCCACACCACTTCCCAACCGAGGAAAGCACTCACGACGAAGACGGTATGGAACAGCATACGCACCGGCGCCAGCAGGACGGAGAACAAAACCTCCAGCAGCAGCGACAGCGTAACGCGGATAAACCCACCGTACTCTTTCGTTCCTTTACACCAGATGAGCAAAATACTCAGCAACTTCGGCAGGAACAATAGGACCATCGTTGAGGCAAACAGCGCGATTGCCAGTTCAGGTCGCCATTGCGGCCATACCGGAAATAGCTGACGCGGTTGCAGGAAGTACTGCGGTTCAGTCAACGCATGCACCACCTGCAATGCGGTCGACAACGCGAGGAACATAAACCAGAGTGGTGCCGACAGATAGGACATAACGCCAGTCAGGAACACCGCGCGGTGAACCGGGTGCATCCCCTTCACCAGGAACAGACGGAAGTTCATCAGGTTGCCATGACACCAGCGACGGTCACGCTTGAGTTCATCCAGCAGGTTCGGCGGCAGCTCTTCATAAGAGCCCGGCAGATCGTAGGCAATCCACACGCCCCAACCAGCACGACGCATCAATGCCGCTTCCACGAAGTCATGGGAGAGGATCGAGCCCGCAAATGAGCCTTCGCCCGGTAACGGCGCGAGTGCGCAGTGCTCGATAAACGGCTTCACGCGAATAATCGCGTTATGACCCCAGTAGTGCGATTCACCCAATTGCCAGAAGTGAAGCCCGGCGGTAAACAGCGGTCCATAAACACGGGTCGCAAACTGCTGGCAGCGTGCATACAGTGTATCCATACCGGAAGCCTTCGGTGAAGACTGAATAATCCCGGCATTTGGATTCGCTTCCATCAGGCGCACCAGCCCGCTCAGACAGTCGCCGCTCATCACGGAGTCCGCGTCCAGCACGACCATGTAGCTGTACTGATTTCCCCAGCGGCGGCAGAAGTCATCAATGTTGCCGCTTTTACGCTTCACACGACGACGACGACGGCGATAGAAAATCTGCCCTTCGCCCTGCACTTCGGCAATCAGCTCCATCCATGCTTTTTGTTCTGCCACGCAGATATCAGGATTGTAGCTGTCGCTCAGGATATAAACATCGAAATGCTCAGCGTTGCCCGTTGCTTTGACCGATTCCCACGTGGCGCGAAGTCCCGCAAATACGCGGTCTACGTCCTCGTTACAGATAGGCATAATCAATGCCGTACGATGTTCGGGATTCAGCGGTTCGTCACCAACCGTTGAGGCGGAGATGCTGTACTTATCTCGCCCAATCAGCAGTTGCAGGAAGCCCATCAGCGCGGTCCAGAATCCCGCTGATACCCAACAGAAAAGCACGGCGAACAAAATCAGAATGCCGGTCTGGAGCATGTAGGGCAGCAGTTGCATAAAGGAAACCCACAAATCCTGCCCCATCATGTCTACAGGATTAATGAATGCCCACCCCTGATACGGAAGGATCGTCTTCATATACCAGGTTGCTACGACCGTTTGCGCCAGCGTTAAGATCAACAGCGTATAGCGGCGAATGGTGCCTACGGTACGCCATTTTTGCTCACTCTCTTGTTCTTCTTTCGTCAACCGAGAAAGATAACGCGGAGTCACATCGCGCCCACGCAGACGATCCCAAAAACGGCCAACCGGGTTGGTACGCCAGGGATCGGGGAACATAGAGGTACGCGTTGCTTTTGGCATCGCCTGCAGTTGATCGCGGCCCTCATCATCCTTAACCAACTGCTCTTTAGCCAGAGAATCCGGCCACGCTTGCTCAAGGCGAGCTTTTACAGAACCCTGCGGTGAATCATCTTCGCGCGAGTAAGTACGATGCTCGGCATCCAGCGCCTGATGAACGGCGCGGATGTCAGTTTTCGGCAGTGCCGCTTTTTCGATATCCGAAAGCGGCATTGCGTCAATATACTCAGTTGTCTTATTCATTGGCAGGTAACTGGTAGCTCCAGGTTTCACTCAGCGTCTGATCGGCATTGACCAAGGCAGCACGCATTTCAGTGGTTTTCTTCACGTCTTTCACTTTCACGCGCAGCATCAAACGCCAACCTTTAGATACCGGATTGTAGCGCACGGTGCTTTCAACGATTTCGCCGTTGTCGCCAATACTGGTTTGTGCGGTAACCGGGGTATCCTGCGGCAGCTTTTTCATATCTGTGCCGGTAAAGTCCACCACAAACGCGATGGTACCGTCAGGCTGACGAATCAGGTTGGACTGTTTTACATCACCGGTAGAACGACGAGTCTGCTGTACCCAGGCGCTATCAGGCGCATGAAGCTTGTCTTCATCACGCGTGAACGTCAGTGTGTACTTGAAGTTCATCTCTTTGCCGGCTTCTGGCAGTTGATCCGGCGTCCAGTACGCAACGATGTTATCGTTAGTTTCATCGTTAGTTGGGATTTCAACTAACTCAATCTTACCTTTACCCCAGTCACCTTTTGGCGTAATCCAGGCGCTTGGGCGCAGATCGTATCGATCGTCGATATCTTCAAAACGAGAGAACTGACGGCCACGCTGCAGCAGGCCGAAACCTTGCGGGTTTTCCATGGCGAAGCTGCTGACCGCCAGATGTTTCGGGTTATTCAGCGGGCGCCAAATCCACTCGCCGTTGCCAGCGTGGATAGACAAACCGTTAGAATCATGCAGTTCCGGACGATAGTTAGTCGCCGGAGAAGGCTGGTTTGGTCCGTACAGGAACATACTGGTTAACGGTGCTACGCCCAACTTGCCTACTTTGTCGCGCAGATAAACTTTGGACTGAACATCAACTACCGTGTCACGGCCAGGAATGATGACAAAGCGATACGCTCCGGTTGCACGCGGAGAATCCAGCAAGGCATAAATGGTCAAACGTTTATCAGTTGGTTTCGGACGCTCGATCCAAAACTCACGGAAGCGGGGAAACTCTTCGCCAGAAGGCAGAGCGGTATCAATCGCGAGACCGCGCGCAGACAGACCGTAGACCTGGCCTGCACCCAGAACACGGAAATAGCTGGCACCGAGCATGCTGACGATTTCGTCGTTTTTATCTTTGCTGTTGATCGGATACAGCACTTTGAACCCGGCGAAACCGAGATCTTTTACCGTGTCTTTATCATGCTGAACATCGCCAAAATTAAAATAATCCGGGCTGTATTTGATTCTTTTCACCGCGGTGGCGGTAACTTCGTTGATTTTGACCGGCGTGTCGAAGTACATACCCTGGTGGTAGAACTCGAGCTTAAATGGGGTCTTGAGATTGCTCCAGTAGGCTTTATCGCGGTTAAACTGGATCTGCTGATAATCCGCATATTTCATGTCGCGGAAAACGGAGGGCAAGTTACTTTTTGGCGCCTCATAGCCTTTACCGGCTAAGGATTGAGCTTGTTTTGCAACATCATCAATGCTGAACGCCCAGCTCGATGATGTGTACAGCGTTAACATAACTGCTGCACCCAACCAACGCATTTTCATCATTTGTAGTTTATGTTTCATAATTAGTAAGCACTTCCCCCTTTGTGTGCTTATATTGATCCGATCCATTTTAATGGATAATCGGGTATTCCGACAACTGAATCCCTGTATTGTTCGCGCGCTGGCTCATGGTTTAATCAGGTTCAACTACCTGTTTTCACTTTGCGTGCTTATCCTGGAGACAGGTTGTTGGACTTCGTGTAGGGTTGCCCTCGAATGTAACCATTATTCGTCTTAGGGATAAGACGAAAAGTCTGAGAATACATAACTGTCTATGAGCTCTGTATCACCACCACGCGAATATTTTCTTGATTCCATCCGTGCCTGGCTAATGTTGTTAGGGATCCCATTCCATATTTCATTGATTTACTCGACCCACACCTGGCACGTGAACAGCGCCGAACCATCGTGGTGGTTGACTCTGTTTAACGACTTTATCCACGCTTTTCGCATGCAGGTCTTCTTTGTCATTTCAGGTTATTTTTCCTACATGCTGTTTTTGCGCTATCCCTTAAAGCGCTGGTGGAAGGTGCGTGTAGAACGCGTGGGGATCCCAATGCTCACCGCTATTCCATTGCTTACGCTGCCGCAATTTATCATGCTGCAATATGTAAAGGGAAAAGCAGACAGTTGGCATACTCTCAGCGGTTACGATAAGTACAATGCGCTGGCCTGGGAGCTGATTTCCCATCTGTGGTTTTTACTGGTTCTGGTGGTGTTAACAACCGTGAGCATGTGGGTGTTCACCCTGATGAAAAACAGGCTTACGCAAAGCGATTCCGCCAGCGCGCCTGCGGTGTCAATGACTAAATTAACGCTGATTTTTATCTTGTTGGGTGTCGGCTATGCCGCCGTCAGAAGGACGATTTTCATCCTTTACCCTTCGATTCTCAGCGATGGCATGTTCAATTTTATCGTTATGCAAACGCTGTTCTATGTGCCTTTCTTTATGCTCGGCGCACTGGCGTTTATCAACCCGAATCTGAAGGCGTTGTTTACCACGCCGTCGCGCGGTTGCACCCTGGGCGCTGCATTCGCATTTGTTGCATACCTGCTCAATCAGCGTTACGGCAATGGTGATGCCTGGATGTATGAAACCGAATATGTCATTACCATGGTCATGGGACTGTGGATGGTGAACGTCGTCTTTTCGTTGGGTCACCGTTTGCTTAATTTCCAGTCGGCCCGCGTGACTTATTTTGTCAACGCGTCGCTGTTTATCTATCTGGTGCACCACCCGTTAACGCTGTTTTTTGGCGCTTACATCACACCGCATATCTCGTCGAATCTGCTGGGTTTTCTTTGCGGTTTGCTGTTTGTGGTTGGGATTGCGGTCATACTGTACGAAATCCATTTACGTATACCGGTGCTGAAGTTTCTCTTCTCGGGTAAACCGCCCGTGAAGCAGGATAAAAACAAGGCCGTGGCAGGCTAGATTTTCTCGCATTCATCGTGTGGCTCAAAGCAGCCACTCAATGGGTAACACGGATGCCAGCTTTACCAGAACCCGCTTCCAGAATCCTGTGGCGGGTTCTTTTTTTAATACCTGTTCACTGCCGGCAAGTCGGTCAACCCAATTAATTCTTCCCCAACGATCAAGGCGCAGCTGCCAGGCCATATCACGCTGGCTTTGCATAAACCGTTTATGAATCAATCCGGCCAGCACTTCACTTTCAATCACAAATCCCATTTCCGTATTGAGTAGCGTCGAACGGGGATCAAAATTAAGCGAGCCGATAAACACTTTGCGATCGTCAATACTGAACGTTTTCGCATGCAGGCTGGAGCCTGAATTACCTGTTAATCCACGATCGTGAACGACCGAAACGCGATCGCGGGTCGGTTTAAGTTCGTACAATTCTACACCGTAGCGCAGCAGTTTTTTTCGCCAGCGCGCATAGCCAGCATGGACGATCGCCACATCATTCGCCGCCAGTGAATTGGTTAAAATAGCAATCTTGACGCCTTTTCTTACCAGTCTCAGGAGCTGCGCCACGCCGGCGCGAGTCGGCACAAAGTAGGCAGAAATAATATCAATACGTTCGGTTGGCGAGCCCATCACGTCAAACAAACGCTGCGGTAATAGCGAGTGGCGCGGCGCTTTCCCTTCTCCTTTTGCAGGATCATCGCTCAGCAAACGTGTTTTAGCCCAAATCAGCGGCAGCGAACGTTGATCGACACTGGACATAAACTGGCTGGTTTCCAGCTTATGCAGATAGCGACGGGTAATATCATCGTTATACCAGGATTCGGGTAGCTCGATACGTTTCACAGAATCTGACTCAGACATCTCAAGCACGTTTTGCAACGTTGAAACCGAGCGGCAGCGCCAATAACGCTCGAAATCATCCGCAACATCTTTGACAACCGGTCCGATAGCCATGACGTCCAGGTCGGAAAACAGCGGTTGTTCACCCGCACCAAAATAGGCATCGCCAATATTACGCCCACCAACGAGAGTCACGACACCGTCAGCGGTAAAACTTTTATTGTGCATGCGCCGATTAAGCCGGGCAAAATCGGTTAAATAGCCCAGCGCGCGCAGAATGCGAAAGGAAAAGGGATTAAACAGGCGAACTTCAATATTAGGGTGATTGTCCAGCAGACGCAGCGTGTCATCCAGACCTGGCGTGTTGTTATCATCCAGCAACAAACGCACCCGGACGCCCCGCTTCGCCGCAGCCAGCAAAACGGAAAATAGCAATAGCCCGGACATGTCGTTTTCCCAGATGTAATACTGCACATCAAGGGTACGTTCCGCCATTTCCGTTAACCGATAGCGAGCTGCAAACGCATCGAGGCTATCATCCAACGCAAGAATGCCGCATTCTCCCGGGTGGTTTTCGCAAAGTGGCGTGATGGCGCGCTCAAGTCGGGTCATATCAGTCCGTGTTATCATCGCCTTGTTGTGTTAGCAACCTCTTATAAAGTTGAGCGTTTTCTTCATCAAAGCACACGAAGTATATCTGATCAGGAAGTGCGCGGCGGGTAATAAATTTCAACACCGTTTTTACCGCTATTTCTGCCGCTGCGGCGCGGGGATAGCCATAAGCCCCGGTGCTGATCGCCGGAAAAGCAATGGATTGATACCCATTAGCCAGGGCCAGTTGCAGCGTGTTTAAGTAAGCTTCCTCGAGTCGTTCGGCCTCATGATGACCTCCACCTTGCCAGACAGGTCCTACGGTGTGGATGACCGCTTTTGCCGGAAGGTCCCCCGCCAGAGTGATAACCGCATGCCCCGTCGGACATTCTCCTTGTTGCTGGATTACCTGTTTGCAGGCCGCCAATAATGCGGGTCCGGCAGCGCGATGGATCGCGCCATCAACGCCACCGCCGCCCAGTAGTGATGAATTGGCCGCGTTGACAATCACATCAACAGCGACCGTCGTAATATCGCCATGTAACACATGAACACGCGATTGCATAAGTACCCCCTGACAAAACACTATTCGTTAAGTGTACAGCAGGGTTTTCCTTGAAATCTCACTTTTTAACCGCAAGTGTGCATATCTACGCCACAGCGACTCATTTATATTCAATATTAAGAATTGCCATGTTTTTTTGTTCATTGAGGTAGTGCATTTTGACTGTGGCAATTTGTTGCACGTTCTGAGAGGTTGTCGCGAGCTGTTGTTGATTGTAGAGGCTATTCCGGGTAGTGCCGTCACGCATACATGATAATTCAATTTGCTGCTGCTGGGTGTTCACGTCGCAAGGCGATTCAACGATTGCACCGCGAAAATGAATAACCCCGCCGGTTGTGATTTGCTGCGCCATTGTGGGGAGAGTCAAAAGAGAAAAAGTACACAAACTGGCACTTAAAATACGCTTTAATAATGTACACATAAGGGTTCCTCAATGATTAGCCATCCTTGAGGGATCGAAATGATCCTTCACCGCTGCGATTAACGATCAAATACAAACGTTCACACGTTTCTATATTCATAGAACAGCACCGCATTCCCAGCCACACCCTTAATGCAAATAAAGCAAAAAATTATGGATGACTGTTTGAGTCAGGCCATTGTTGTGATAGATGCAGAGACTGCCCATCTGAAACGGTAACGATAATTTTGACCGAATCCTCAGGTGAAATATTAAAGCTCAGTTTGGTTAATTCAATCGGCCGATTAGCAGGGACCGAAAGGCTTGTTTTCTGCTGCGATTGGCTTTGCCCCCCCTGCCCTTTGCGTATGGCAAGGACTTGTACCTCACATACGCAAGGTTGAGTTAACGTCACCTGAGGAATAATGGTGTACATATCACCTTGCTGAGTTGTATTAAATGTTATTTGATTTGCCAGCGCGGCAATGAGTAATAACGTATGCATCTTATTCTCCCGAAAAAAAAACAGGGCTCACGCCCTGTTTATTATCAGTCATAAAACTGAATTAGTGTTGGTTAGCTGTGGCGTTGTTGCCAAATCCAACCTGGCGGATCAGGACGTTGGAGTCAGATGCAGTCTGATTAACCAGCGCACCGTTACGGCCACCGAACTGGGTTACACTAATATCAGCATTTTTAGCATTCCACTGATCGATAGTAGCGCTGTTCTGGAAGCCAGTCTGTTTCAGGTTAATGGTACTGTCATCAGCGCCCTGACCCACTACAGCCCCGTTGCCACGCCCGTTTTGTGTGATGGTGACATCTGATTTACGAGCATCACTTTGCAGAGCATTCGCTACGTTGCCAGTCCCATATTGGTAGATACTCATTGAAGAGTCCGGGCCATAGTTACTACCGCCACCATGATGATTGCCGCCCCATTGCGGAACAACACCAGCCAGAGCACTGCCAGAAACTACGATTGCTGCGAATGCTGCCACTTTTAAAAGTTTCATGGTAAACCCCCATCGGATTGATTTAAACGTCGTTAATGGATTAGCGTTGAGTAACGCGAATTGCCATTTGCGACTGTCTCTGCACCACAACTGCTGTTTTTTGTGTACCGTACTGAGTAATATTGGCTTTATTACCAGAGCCTTTCTGGATAATCACCGCCGTATTACCGTATGACCCTTGTTTAATACTCGCATCATTGGAACTACCCGTTTGATCAATATATGCAAAGTTATATGATCCCGTCTGGTCTGTTTTCGCTCGGTTACCAGAACCTTCTTGCGAAATAACCGACAATAACTTCGAGCCCCCCTGGCGAATATTTGCACTGTTCGCAGTGCCAACCTGACCAATAATGGCTGCCTGATTAAATGAAGACTTACTTAATTCATTTACCGCAAAGTTATATTCTGAATTAGCCAAGTCATAACTTGTTGCGGATGCAATCCCAGGCACACCCAGCATTGTAAACATCATAAATAACAACTTGTTTTTCATGTTGTCACCCTGGACCTGGTCGTACATAAGGTTAAATTATTTACCACTCAAATTGTTGTTAACGTGACTTACATTTGTTAACGCCACGTTACGATGAAGAGTATGTCCGTTGAAACATTTTAAATAACTCACCCGCCAGTTGTATTTTTATATCCAGATTCACACCAAAGTACTAATTAACAGCAGAGAACACCATTACTTCGCTGTTTTTTATTTCTTCTGTAACCTGAAGATTGAATTTCTATGCAGTAACAAAAAAACGCCTCTCCCGCGTTTTCTGGGCCTTGCAGATGGTTCCGGGATAGTGCTCGGTACAAGTCGTGACAAGCATCATTTTTTTCTATCTAAAATTGTTCAACTTAAAGTGAGACAAAAAGATCAGAATTCATTAGAAATCTAAAACCATCTAATTATAGTTTTAACCATTAAAAATCAACAACATATTATAATTTGTATGATTTTTTAAATCTATGCAATAACGCTAAAATGTACAACTTTACTATCAAATCTAAACTACACAAAAACCCAAAAATCACAATTTAATATATAAATTTACATCCAGTTACATGTTTAACACTTGCTTTAAGATTTGTAATAGCTAGATTGAAATCAGTTGAAGTCCATTTGTTTTAATATTTTCACCCCATTGGGTCGATATTTTATTTCTACACAGCAGTGCAACATCTGTCAGTACTTCTGGTGCCTCTATTTTAGTAGAGACAGCTGTCAGGTGTGCGACTAAAAAGTGGAGTTTCATCATGTTTAATGAAGTCCATAGTATTCATGGTCATACATTATTGTTGATCACTAAACCATCCCTGCAGGCAACTGCGTTATTACAGCATTTAAAGCAGTCGCTGGCGTTAACCGGAAAACTACATAATATTCAACGTTCTCTGGATGATATTTCCTCCAGCTGCATTGTTTTACTGGATATGATGGAGGCAGATAAAAAACTGATCCATTACTGGCAAGATAATTTGAGCAGAAAAAACAACAATATAAAGACTTTATTGTTGAATACCCCAGATGATTATCCTTACCGGGATATTGAAAACTGGCCGCACATCAATGGCGTATTCTACGCAACTGAAGATGAACAGCGTGTAGTCAGCGGATTGCAGGGGGTGTTGCGTGGCGAATGCTACTTCTCGCAAAAGCTAGCCAGCTACCTAATCACGCATTCCGGGAACTACCGCTATAACAGCACGGAGTCGGCATTACTTACTCACCGTGAAAAAGAGATCCTTAATAAACTGCGTATCGGTGCCTCAAATATTGAAATCGCACGTTCACTATTTATTAGTGAAAATACGGTGAAAACACATCTTTATAATCTTTTCAAAAAGATAGCTGTCAAAAATCGTACGCAGGCGGTCTCGTGGGCCAATGATAACCTCAGGCGATAAAGCCATGAAACGCTATTTGACCTGGATTGTGGCAGCAAATTTGCTCTTTGCTGCCGGGAATCTACACGCGGCTGTAGAGGTGGAGGTTCCCGGACTGTTAACTGACCACACGGTCTCTTCCATTGGCCATGATTTCTACCGGGCCTTTAGTGACAAGTGGGAAAGCGAGTACACAGGAAACTTAACCATTAATGAAAGACCCAGTGCACGTTGGGGAAGTTGGATCACCATAACGGTCAATCAGGACGTTATCTTCCAGACTTTTTTATTCCCGACGAAAAGAGACTTCGACAAAATTGTGGTCTTTGCATTGGCAGAAACTGAGGAAGCATTAAATCGTCGGCAAATAGATCAAACACTATTAAGCACGAGCGATTTAGCGCGCGATGAATTCTAAAACATGATTTTGTCCGGAGGCTTTCATGCGTGTCAAACATGCAGTGGTTTTGCTCATGCTGATTTCACCATTAAGTTGGGCCGGAAATATGACGTTCCAGTTCCGCAACCCTAACTTTGGTGGCAACCCAAACAACGGTTCTTTTTTACTCAACAGCGCCCAGGCACAAAACTCGTATAAAGATCCGAGTGGCGATGATTTCGGGATTGAAACGCCATCTGCGCTGGATAACTTTACCCAGGCGATACAGTCGCAAATACTTGGCGGCTTACTTACCAATATTAATACCGGTAAGCCTGGGAGGATGGTCACCAGCGATTTTATCGTTGATATCGCCAACCGGGATGGGCAACTGCAACTTAATGTCACGGACAGGAAAACGGGGAGAACGTCGACTATCGAAGTGTCAGGTTTACAAAATCAGTCGACCGATTTCTAAATTATAGCCACGAAAGGAAAAAATCATGCAGCGCTTACTTATCATGGTGGCAGTAATTTTACTCAGCGGATGTCTAACAGCCCCGCCGCAAGAAGCCGCTAAGCCGACATTAATGCCCCGAGCCCAAAGCTATAAAGACTTGACGCATCTGCCCATGCCTACAGGTAAGATCTTTGTGTCGGTTTACAATATCCAGGATGAAACGGGTCAGTTTAAACCTTACCCGGCGAGTAACTTCTCAACCGCCGTCCCGCAAAGCGCTACGGCTATGCTAGTCACCGCGTTGAAGGATTCTCGTTGGTTCGTCCCACTGGAACGTCAGGGGTTACAGAACCTGCTTAACGAACGAAAAATCATTCGTGCGGCTCAGGAAAACGGCACTGTTGCCATTAATAACCGCATCCCTTTGCAATCTTTGACCGCAGCAAACGTCATGGTGGAAGGGTCAATTATTGGTTATGAAAGCAACGTTAAATCGGGAGGTGTTGGTGCGCGCTATTTCGGTATTGGCGCCGATACGCAATACCAGCTCGACCAGATAGCGGTGAACCTACGCGTGGTTAACGTCAGCACCGGCGAAATTCTCTCATCGGTGAATACCAGCAAAACTATTTTATCTTATGAAGTACAGGCTGGGGTATTCCGTTTCATTGACTACCAGCGACTGTTGGAAGGTGAAATTGGTTACACCTCTAACGAACCGGTCATGCTGTGTCTGATGTCAGCAATCGAAACCGGTGTTATCTTCCTGATTAATGATGGGATTGATCGCGGATTGTGGGATTTGCAGGACAAGAAACAGGTTGATAATGACATTCTGGTTAAATACCGCCATATGTCGGTACCTCCGGAATCCTGAGAGCTCTCTCTGGCATAAAAAGCGTGAGGAACCCCTCACGCTTTTTTATTTACTGGTCAGCGTAGACGATAGTCGATTTTCACGGCGAGACGCCAGCCACAGCCCGCTGTTTTTCATCGCATAGCCGAATATCAGACCTAGCGCCAGAGACGGCACGACCAACTGCCAGTCCCCCTGCCCTGCAAACGTTGCACATGCGCCAATAAACGTGCCTGGCACAAATGAAAGCAACCATTGCTTTGCCTGGATACACATCAGAAACGCGACGATTCCCGTTATGACATAACCAATAACGTCCATATGTGGGGCAAGCGCGCTACCGTTAATAATCACCAACGCCCACACCACACCGCTTAGCAGCGTACACGCCGAGATCCACAGCCCTTTCAGCCCACCCTGCGGACAGGCGAAATAGGCCGTGCAGCCCAGAAAGCCAGCCCAACTGAGTAAGCCAAGAGAAACGGCCACCCATCCCCAGATCCCAGAGAGAATGCCCGTTGTGATTGCAATTGAGAGAAGTATGTTCATGCCGCGTATCTTAGCAGAAAAACGGCATAGGAATGAGATCGTGCACACAATTTATGCAAGTGATGAATTGCGTTGCAGTTTAAAGTGACTTACATCACATTTATTCTTCCGTATCTTCCTGCAATTCGTCCCACATCGCGCCAATAGCATCACGCGTTAACGGTGCCATGGTACGCCAGAATGGCGTGTTTGCGTGCGCTTCAACTTTGCCAAGGAATGAACCACACCAGGGCAACAGGTACTCCACAAACAAGGTTTCTAGTGCTTCACTTTCATCTTCCGCAGACTGGTCTTCAAGCCATGAAGCCGCCAGCAACAGCGTACCAATATGATCTGCAGGCGTATCTGCCAGCGGCATGCCGCGGGCAGAAAGAAATGCACGAACATCGGATTCTTTCGCCCCTTCTACCCAGGCGCTACGATAAGGCGGCACCGCACACTCGTCGCCGACAAAAAGCGCGTTGTAATCCGCAGCCAACTGAGGCATATCGCAGTTTTTCTGCAGGCGAGTAAGTAATTCGTCTTGTTCCAGCGGCCAGTTGGCGGAGAGTTTACCTTCGCTAATCAGGGTAAACAGGGGAACCAGTAAAGGATCCTGAGGCTGGCGGTAAAACAGCGAGCCCAGTACACGACACAGGATAGAAAACTCGTTCATTCATTTATTCCAGTTAGTAACAATTACAGTTCAGCAAATTCCGCGATCGGCTCCATGCCTCGCGATTCCAGAAACGCCAGCAGGCGTTTGGGTGTGACGTTTAAAATTCTGTCTTCCGGGAAATTCACATCATCGAGAATTTTACGGCATTCGCCAAATTCTCCCAATGTGAAAGCGGTATGTGAATCCGATCCTAACGCCACCCAGCCCCCGGCATCACGCACAGCCGCAGCGACCGCGCGGCAATTGTCTTCACTGCCCTTACGTGAATGCAAAAACGAGGAGTTATTGATTTCCAACGCGACCTGATATTTTGCCGCCGCCTGCGCAATCGCCGTGATATCAACGGGATACTTTGGATTTCCCGGATGGCTGATGATGTGCACATGACCACTGGCCATCGTGGCGATCATCGCCTGGGTATTAGTGTCTTTATCGTGAGGTGCAAAAACCGGCTCATGGAAGCCCGCAATGATCAGATCCAGGGAGGTAAACATAGGACCTGAGCAGTCAATTTCGCCTTCAATATTCTTAATATTCGCCTCAATGCCGCGCAGGATCCCTACGCCGTCCACAATACGAGGCCAAATGCGCATATTAATAAAGTGCCAGTGATGAGGCGCATCCGCCATGTCCGGTCCATGATCGGTAATGGCAAACAGCTTGATGCCTTTGCGACGGGCTTCAGCGATGTAATCGCTTAAGGTGCTGTAGGCGTGGGTGCTGGCGACGGTATGCATATGCAGGTCAACGGGATACATAACTCTCTCCTGTAGTCATTTTCCGTCAAGGATAGCAGGTATCGCCGGCATTAATACCCTAAATAATGCGAGTTGCAGGCAGGCGGCAAGGGAGTGACACCCACATCACTTACTGCAGTAGGTGATGCGGGGAACAAACGTAGCCAACGCACATGCAGCTTGAAGTATGACGGGTAGTTTAGCTGAAACCCGGCACTTGCCGGGTTACCATCAGTATCCCCGCACGCGATCGACCTGACCGGTGACGGATTTGCCACTTTCCAGGCCCATAATCGTACGGGAGATATAGTCCACCGCCTCTGCCGGGCGCGTTACCGCGGCAATATGCGGCGTCATTGCCACACGCGGATGTTTCCATAGCGGGCTGGTTTCCGGCAGCGGTTCGCGGCTGTAGACATCCAGCATAGCGCCTTTCACTTTGCCGCTGTCCAGTGATGCCAGAAGATCGTCTTCATTGAGATGAACACCACGCGCCAGGTTCAGCACATAGGCTCCGTCCTGCAATTGGTTGAGTAAACTCGCGTTAATAATGCCTACGGTTTCTGCTGTATTGGGAAGGAGGTTGATAAGCACCCGAGTTTGGCTCAAAAACGCGCCCAGTTCCTCGGTACCGGCAAAGCTTTCCACACCAGACCAGGATTTACGCGTGCGGCTCCAGCAGCGTAGCGGGAACCCCCATGCTTGCAGACTTTCTGCAACTTTTGCGCCCAATACCCCTGCCCCCATGATCCCGACGCTAAACTCATTGCGGGAATATTCTGGCAACGGCTGCCATTTCGCCTGGTTTTTTAATGCCTGATAATCATCAAAGCGGCGAAACCAGTGCAGTACCTGACTGACCGCATATTCCTGCATTTGCAGGCCCATACCCGTATCTTCCAGACGGAAAAGTGGGATCGAAGCATCCAACATTTCCGGATGAGCGTTCAGTTTACTAAGAATAGAATCAACACCCGCCCCCAGCGCGAATACGGCTTTTAATTTTCTTCCGGCGAGCATTTCAACCGGAGGATGCCAGACCAGCGCGTAGTCAGCATGCGCATTATCACCCGTTTTCCACTCACGGACGTTCGCGCCAGGTATGGCCTTTGTCAGCGCATTAAGCCACCAGCTCGTATCGAATGTTGGGTGATAGAAAATTATATCCATAGAGTCTCCTGAACATTGTTATGCGGAACTTTCTCGCACTTATTATCATCATTTTCCGAGGGAACATCAGAGTAACAAATTTTAGGATGCTGGCAAAAAAAACAATTCCCGCTTATTTAAGCTGCATATTGATTGAAGTTTGTGTAAATGCACGTTTTTTTCAAAAAGTTGATTGACGCCGGAGCGGTATTTCCCTAAATTAGCGCCCGTTCCGGTAGCACAGGAACAACAATATGGTGAGGTGTCCGAGTGGCTGAAGGAGCACGCCTGGAAAGTGTGTATACGGCAACGTATCCGGGGTTCGAATCCCCGCCTCACCGCCATATTTAAAGAAGAGCTCGTACGCAAGTACGGGCTTTTTTTTCGCGTATTTCATTTGCCGGATGCGGCATTAGCGCCTTATCCGGCTTGTATGTTACATATCAGCAGGCTTTTACATAAAAGCGTGTAGTGTTAGCGGTTAATAAAACCCAACCGTCGAGAAATGAGTGAACAGACCAGCTCCAGTTCATCATTAACATCATCAATTTTACGCTGCATTCGGTGCGTGGGGCCTGCCACGCTGAGTGCGCCAATGACGGTACCGGTATAATTAAACACAGGCCGGGCGACACACGTTAACCCTTCTTCATTTTCCTCATTATCCAGCGAGAACCCCTTCAACCGAATATCGGCCAGAGTTTCATACAACGAAACACGATCAACAACCGTCTTCTCAGTAAATGGGATAAGCGGCTCACTCAGCACCCGATCAATCTCTTCCAACGGCTGAAAAGCCAATAACGCTTTGCCAATCCCTGTACAGTATGCAGGCAATCTGGCACCAAGACGGGCATTAGTCTGTATAGAAAGCGTTCCCTCACTCTTATACAAATACACAACATGACCGCTGTTATAGACCCCCAGAAAACAGGTTTCTGCGGTTTTTGCTGAGAGCGTTTTCAGGTAAGGAATAGATACCTCTACCAGATTCACGTTCATCAATCCTTTGATTCCCAACTCAAGACTTTTCAGATCCAAATGATAACGCTCAGTTCCGTTATCCTGCATAACGTACTGTCGTTCCTTGAGCGTCTCCAGCGTACGAAATACTGTGGTCTTTGCGATCCCGGTTCGTTTGACTAACTCCGCCAGAGATATACCGTCGGAATGCTCGCTAATCTCTTCCAGGATCGTCAGAACCTTGTCAACACCGGAGGAATTTGCATTTTCACCGTTTGACATTCATTCATCCCCAATAAAAAAGTTCCGTTATTGTAACTGTAATGCCATAACCCGCAAAACACATTCATTTTTAGACAGTTACCTCTTTTATAACCATGTAATTTGCGATCTACGACGCAGTTAACCGTCCTCGTATTCTGTGAATCCTATCACCAAATCAAAAAATACGGAATGACATTCCGTTAATTGATCAATAACCTCAAATAAACGGAACGTCATTCCAAACAAAATTCACGCAGGGGAAACGGCATGCTTATTGTCACTATCGACGCCGGTACGACCAACACACGAGTCCGTGTCTGGAAGGATAGCCGGGTAATTTCAGATACCAGTGAGTCCGTCGGAGTGCGTGATACGGCGATAACCGGAAATCAAAACAAGCTGATTAACGGTGTAAAAAAAGCCCTGGATTGCGCTTTGGCAGGTATCAGCGAACCTTATGAAATTGTGGCGTCAGGGATGATCACGTCAGACGTTGGACTCTATTGCGTCCCGCACCTCAGCGTACCGGTCTCATTCAACGACCTGGTTGAGGGAACCGTTGCGCATACAATCCCAGAAGTTTCAGCACACCCCATCTGGTTTATTCCTGGCGTTAAAAATGCGGTGGCTACGGTAGATGTCGAAAACATTGATGCCATGGACGTTATGCGTGGCGAAGAAGTTGAAACATTTGGTCTGCTGATGCAACACAACGTCAAAGGGCCGGCACTGATCGTGCTTCCCGGTTCCCACTCCAAGTTTATTCTGACGGATGAAAAAAAGCAGATCGTCAGTTGCGTTACCACAATGGCAGGAGAGCTTTTGGATGTCCTCACTCATCAGACCATTTTGGCGAATTCACTCGACGGCCAGTTTGTCACCAAACTGGACAACGACTACCTGCTAAAAGGGGCTGCATCCTGCCGCCGGGTAGGGCTGGCGCGCAGTTGCTTCACCGTGCGACTGCTCGATCTGTTTACTCAGTCCACGCATAACCAGAGAGCCAGTTATTTATTGGGGGCAACACTTTACTCTGACCTGCAGGCGATAAAGCAGAGTATGGCCCTGAATCTCTCACCTGAAACAAACATCATCATCAGCGGTAAACAGGTGCTTAAAGAAGCGCTGGCATCGCTGATTTCTACCGATTCTTTTTTTACCGGCAGCATTGTACAGGCAGACGACGATCCTCAGCGCCCTCTATCTGGCGTTGGCGCCCTCGCCCTTATGGAAACAATTCTCTGCCGCCACACCGTTAGCCAGCCGCCATTTTCCAGTGTCCTACATCAGGGAATTCCAACATGAATAACCATAACATCGCCCCCCTTGTCGCTATTTTGCGCGGCATACGGCCTGAAGAAATTGATATCCATATTCCTTTACTGATTGCGGCTGGTTTCCGCGCGATTGAAATTCCGCTGAATTCTCCACAATGGGAAGTCAGCATCGCGCAGGCCGTTCATACATATAGCGAGCAGGCCACAATCGGGGCGGGTACTGTCCTCAACGTAGAAAATGTGGACCGCCTGGCGCAATTAGGTTGCCAGCTGATTGTCACCCCGAATACCAGACCCGATGTGATTCGCCGGGCACTGGAACATCGGATGCAGGTTCTGCCGGGCTGCGCGACGCCAACGGAAGCATTCAGTGCCATTGATGCCGGCGCTCAGCAAATCAAGCTTTTCCCCACCAGCCAGTTTGGACCGGATTATGTACGGGCACTGAAATCTGTCCTGCCCTCACATACCGCGCTGTATGCGGTTGGCGGGATCACGCCAGACAACATTCAACTCTATCTTGACGCAGGCTGTGCTGGAGCCGGGCTCGGCAGCGATCTCTATCGTGCCGGACAATCCCCCACTCGCACCCAGCAACAGGCGCAGTCTTTTATCGCCGCCTATCAGCATTTTATTACCCAATCCTCCCGAACTATGGAGCACATATGAAGATTAACTGGTTGTTCAAAAACGCCACCGTCGTTGATGGTTCAGGAAATACGGAATACCAGGCTGATGTCGCGGTTGAAGGGGATCGGATTGTCCTTATCGCGCCATCCATCACCACCGCTGCAGAAAATATTATTGATTGTCGCGGGTTAGTGCTGTCCCCAGGGTTCATTGATGTCCATACCCATGACGATCTGGTTGTCATCAGAAAACCAGACTATATCGAGAAGACGTCCCAGGGCGTCACCAGCATTATTGTCGGAAATTGCGGTATCAGCGCCGCCTGCGCAACCCTAAAAGATGAGGTGCCAGACCCAATCAATTTGCTGGGTGAACTGGACGAGTTTCACTACCCGGACGTTGCCCGTTATCGTGAGCGCATCAATGCTGTAACTCCTTCAGTGAATGTTGCCACGCTGATTGGTCATACCACGCTGCGCAATAACTGCGTGGAATCACTGCTTGAACCCGCCAACGAAAACAATATCAACAGTATGCGCGAGACGCTTAATCAGGCCCTGCAGCAGGGTGCCTTGGGTTTGAGTACAGGTCTTTCGTATGGCAATGCCGTTAATGCTTCTACAGAAGAGATCTGCGCGCTCGCCGAACTACTCGCTGAACATCAGGGCCTTTATACCACCCATATGCGCACAGAATACGACGGTATTATCGATGCCATGCTGGAAGCATTCCAGGTCGGTCGTCATGGCCAGGTTCCCGTTCAGATCTCCCATCATAAATGCGCAGGTGCCAATAACTGGGGACGAACCACTGAAACGCTTGCGTTGATCGAGAAATATCAGCAACGCCAGGAGATCAACTGCGATGTCTATCCTTACCGAGCTGGCTCTTCCAACCTCGACCTGAAACAAGTCACTGAGGACTACGACATCCTGATCACGTGGTCCACACCGTATCCGGAGATGTCCGGTAAAACACTGCAACAGATAGCGCAACAGTGGGAGACAGATATTCACCACGCAGCAGCCCGGTTGCAGCCTGCTGGCGCAATCTATTTTCAGATGCACGAGGACGATGTTCGCCGGGTTTTACAACACCCCTCATCAATGGTGGGCTCAGACGGTCTGCCGTGCGACCCCAACCCACATCCACGTTTATGGGGAACCTTTCCACGCGTTCTCGGCCACTACAGTCGCGACGAGAAGCTCTTTCCACTCACCACGGCCATTCACAAGATGACAGGCATGTCCGCCTGGCGTTTTGGCCTGACGGGACGTGGACTGGTCCGGGAAGGTAATTTCGCTGACCTTGTCATTTTTGATCCGCAGAAAATCAACGAAACCGGCACCTTCCAGAACCCTAAGCAGACAGCCGACGGGATTGAACACGTGTTCGTTAACGGCGTCCTTACCTGGAGCCATAAGCAAATGACAGGCCTGCGCGCAGGCAAATTCTTAAGCAGAAAAGAACAATAACGGGAGATAAAAATGATTAAACGATACGGAACTGAAGGCTCTGAAGGGACTGGCGGACAAGCATTACCCTTTTCCAGAGCGGTTGCTGCCGACGGCTGGTTGTATGTCTCAGGCCAGACGCCAATGGTCGATGGTGAAATCATCGATGGTGGCATCGTTGCGCAGTCAACGCAGGCCATTCAGAACTGCCTCGACATCATGACTGAAGCCGGGTTCGGCAAAGAAGATATTGTGCATATGAAGGTGTTTCTTACCGATGCCCGTTACTTCCAGTCGTTCAACAAGGTCTTTAAAAGCTTCTTTGCCGAACATCCACCGGCTCGCGTGTGCTGCGTTGCCGACCTGGTCGTCGACTGTATGGTCGAAGTAGACATCACCTGCTTCAACTCAAAATTCAAAAGCTGACTGTTGACGATCACTCTTCAGTAACAAGGATCTATTATGCTACACGAAAATTTCCTGATGTGGTTTTTGATCTACGCCTTCGCCATGATGTTTGTTGGCTGGTACGTGACTCGCCATCAAAAAACCGGGGAGGATTTTATTCTCGGCGGGCGAAAGTTACCCATGCTGTTAACCCTGGGTTCGACCGTCGGTACAATGGTTGGCACAGGTTCCAGCATCGGCGCTGTCAGCTTTGGCTACAGTAACGGCTGGGCGGGAATGTTGTACGGTATTGGCGGCGCGACGGGGATCCTGCTGACAGCCTGGCTATTTGCGCCCGTTCGCAAAATGCGCTTCATGACCATGAGCGAGGAGATCTGCTATTACACAGGTGGTAGCCGAATCGTCAAAAATCTGGTGGCACTGTTGATTTTTCTCGCATCGATTGGCTGGTTGGGCGCGCATATCCTCGGCGGCGGCCTGTATTTAGCATGGGCAGCGAACATCGATATCACCACAGCAAAAATTATTATCGCCGTGGGTTTTATTTTCTACGTCGGAATTGGCGGATACAAAGCCGTCTCGTGGATCGACACGCTGCAATCCATTGTTCTGTTCCTTGGGTTTATCATGTTAGCAGCAATGTCCGTCAGCTACGTCGGCGGTTGGGATGTCGTGGTCGCAAAGACCGATCCACAGGCATTCACGCTGTTTGGGATCGGCAAACTGGGACTTCTCCCCGCCATTTCGCTGTCGATCGTTATTGGCATTGGCGTGCTGGCAACGCCATCATACCGCCAGCGCATATACTCTGCGGCCTCGACCCGCGCGATTCGTCAATCGTTTGTGATAACGGGTCTGCTTTACATGGGATTCTCTTTCCTTCCCGCGATTATCGGTATGGCTACCCATGTGATGGATCCTGGTCTTGAAAATCCGAGTTTTGCATTCCTCTACGCGACAAACTCGCTCCCGTATGTTCTGGCCATGGTGGTGTTAATAGCAGGGATGTCCGCTAACCTGTCATCCGGCAGCTCGGATGCCATCGCCGGGGTTTCCATTATTCTGCGTGATATATACACCATGGTGACAGGCAAAATGCCGCCGCCGGAAAAAGCAATTAACCTGTCACGTATTTTCCTGCTGTGCGTCATCGCGCTGGCACTGGTTTTTGCCCTGACCTCGAACGATATCATTGGCTACATCACCAAAATGATCTCGATGATCATGTCCGGTATGTGCGTCACCGTATTACTGGGCAAATTCTGGCTGCGTTTTAACTGGCAGGGCTGCATCGCCGCGTTGCTGGGAGGAAGCCTGACCTCGCTGGCGGTGATCCTTTCACCGGTATGGTCAAAAGCATTAGGTAATCCGGTGATTCCTGCGCTGTCTGTCAGCCTGGTTGCCGCCGTGGTGGTAACGTTGCTGACGCCGCAGAATAAGCTCTCCCGTGAAGAGGTGCTAAAAATGATCACTGATGAACGTGAAAATACCAGCCATACGCCACGTTCGAACGCAACGCCCGTAAGGAGCGCAGAATGACAGTTGCCGCACATAAATCAGCCATTATGCTGACCCCCTCTTCCGCCCGGGCCTGCGTGCTGAATGAGGATGTTTGTTTGCCCGCCGCGGTGATAAAGGCCCAGGCGCTGGAGAACAATATTTTGTGGATGCAGCGTTACGCAGATACCCGAGGCGTATCGTTGGCTCCCCACGGGAAAACATCCATGACTCCATGGATATTCCGTCAGCAGCAGCAAGCGGGCGCATGGGCAATTGGCGTAGGGAGCGCCTGGCAGGCGCAGGCAGCCATGGCATGTGGTATCCAGCGGGTGCTGATGGCCAACCAACTGGTGGGCAAAGCCAACATGCTGTTGGTCTCACAGTTAAAAAACACATATCCGGACGCTGAATATCTCTGTCTGGTTGACAGCCTGGACAATGCCAGAACGCTGGCCAGATTCTTTAACGAGCGTCAGCAAACGCTGGATGTGTTGGTCGAGTTGGGCGTTTCTGGCGGGCGCAGCGGATGCCGCACGACCGCAGAAGCGCTCGCGCTTACCGCCGAAATTTCACAGATGTCAGGTTTGCGCCTGCGTGGACTGGAACTATATGAAGGCGTGCTGCACGGCCACGATCCCCAGCCGCAAATTGAAACGCTGCTTTGCGACGCCGCGCTGCTGGCGTGTCAGATGGAAAAATATGTCGACGGCGAGTTTGTTCTCACTGGCGCAGGTACCGTCTGGTATGACGTGGTATGTAACATCTGGCTGGCAGCAAAGACCCCCTCTCATTGCCGGATAGTTATTCGTCCGGGTTGTTACATTACGCATGACAATGGTATTTATCAGCAGGCGCAAAAGGAATTAATGGCACGCGACAGCATTGCCAGCCATCTGGGCGGCGATTTAGCCCCCGCCCTGGAACTGATGGCTATGGTGCAGTCGGTACCGGAACCTTCACTTGCCGTGGTCAATTTTGGCAAACGTGATGCAGCTTTTGATGCAGGATTACCCCAACCGGTAGCCCTGTATCGCAATGGCAAAGCGCTGCCATTTCAATCCGGTGCAATCACCAGTACAGGAATAATGGATCAACACTGTATGCTATCTCTGGCGCCAGGCTGCAACATCCAGGTTGGTGACATTATTGTTTTTGGCACATCCCACCCCTGCCTGACCTTTGATAAATGGAAAGCCCTGTATTTAGTTGATGAGGAATACAATGTGTTGGAGGAACTGCGCACAGCATTTTAAATACTCTCAATTCTGGTAATAAAGAGCGCAAGTAGCAAATGGCAAGAGCCTTATTCGGCCTAAACAGTAGTTGTTTTACCAGGCCTGTGCCAACGACTGGAGTAGCAAAAAAAAGTAATGTGCTGACGTCAAACAACAAAGCCCGGTTTCCCGGGCCTTGAAGACGGCGTACTTATCAGTTGTAAGCGTTAAGCGTCCGCTGACAGAGCGCAGAGCGGACGCAATCGTCTTTATTGAAACGAACAATCCCAACCATATCATCTTCTTCGAAACGGGCCAGCGCATCGCTAAGCCCTGAGCGAACGTGGGCTGGTAGATCGCACTGGGTCACATCCCCATTCACAATCACCGTCACATTCTCCCCGAGGCGGGTTAAAAACATCTTCATTTGCGCAGCAGTGACGTTCTGAGCCTCGTCAAGAATAACCACTGCATTTTCAAATGTACGTCCACGCATATAGGCGAACGGCGCGATTTCCACCTTACCAATCTCAGGTCGCAGGCAATATTGCATGAAGGAGGCTCCCAGACGTTTCACCAGCACGTCATACACTGGACGAAAATAGGGAGCAAACTTCTCGGAAACATCCCCAGGTAAGAAGCCAAGGTCTTCATCAGCTTGCAGAACTGGACGGGTTACAATGATCCTGTCCACGTCTTTGTGGATCAGAGCCTCTGCTGCTTTTGCCGCGCTGATCCAGGTTTTACCACACCCGGCTTCACCGGTGGCGAAGATCAGCTGTTTACTCTCAATAGCATTCAGGTAGTGCGCCTGAGCTTCATTTCGCGCCGTGATTGGCGTGGCGTCACGACTGTCACGCGCCATACCAATCGCTTCTACGCCGCCCATCTGCACAAGCGAGGTGACCGATTCATCTTCACGTTGCTTATGGCTACGCGAATCCCGCCTCAGCACACGTTTTGCTTCACGACGAGCTTTGATCACTGCTTTTTGTCTTCCCATGGATAGCACCTTGAGTTGTAGGTATACATCACACGCGCCGTTGGCGGCACGATTATGCGCACGAACATCTGAGGGTTGGCTTCCTTGTAAGCCATTGCTTGCTTTCGGATAAGACGCCACGCACAGCTACGCGCACCATACAGGGCGTCAGTAACAAGGATAAGAAGTGAATGAGAGAGAGATTTAGCGGTGACGAGGAGGCTACCGGAAGAGAAACGTCCGCGTAAAGTACTGCGACTACTGTGAAAAACGTGTCCAATACAGGACTTTTCCATTCGCGATCTCCATAGTGAACGACTATCACCGCCGGGAACTACCGCTATTACTTATAATTACATCATAACCTCTCGTTAATGCAACAATATTTTTACTTGTTGTTAACTTAAATTCTATCTTATCACCAGAGACAGTTTCTTGCCCAGAGATGACAGAATTATTTCAGTTCTATACCGATCATAAAAAATAATTTGTTGATTCATCAAGATGTCAGGAAAAGCCCCGATGTACAACGGGGCATAATTATCAGGCTTCGAGCAAAGACTGTCCCAGATAGCGATCTGCAGTTTTGACACCCGGCAAAGCAAAGAAGTATCCCCCACCAATCGGTTTGACATACTCTTCCAGCGCTTCGCCGTTCAGGCGTTTCTGCACCGTCAAAAAGCCTTTTTCCAGATCGTGTTGATAGCAGACAAACAACAGTCCCATATCCAGTTGACCGGAATTGGTCACACCGAGCGAATAGCTGTAGCCACGGCGCATCATCAGGCTGGAGTCGGTCTCTTTCGTGCGCGGATTCGCCAGGCGAATATGGCTGTCGAGCGCAATCACCTCACCCTCGGGATCGCTGGCATAGTCAGGTACATCGTGCTCATGCTGCATACCCAGCGGCGCGCCGGTGTGTTTATCGCGACCAAAAATCGTTTGCTGCTCTTTCAGCGGCGTACGATCCCAGAACTCAACGCGGAACTGAATGAGCCTGACGGCCTGATAGCTTCCGCCTTGCGCCCAGGCAGGTTCGCCCTGCCCATCCGTAACCCACACCACGTCTTGCATCAACTTCGCATCCGTAGCGTCCGGATTCGCGGTGCCGTCTTTAAAGCCAAGCAAATTAACCGGGGTCTCTTTACCTTTGCTACGCGCGGCATGATCGGAAATAAACCCTTCACGTTTCCAGCGCACGCTGAGGAGATCGGGCGTATGTTTAATGATATCGCGCAGCGCGTGGATGACAGTGTCTTGCGTGTTGGCACAAATCTGCAGCAGCATATCGCCATGGCACAGCGCCGCGTCCAGTGAATCATTCGGGAAGCGGGTCATTTTTTGCAGCTTTTTTGGCATCTGCGATTTCAGGCCATAGCGTTCATCGAACAGCGAGGAGCCGACTGACAACGTCATCGTCAGGTTGTCTGGCGCAATGTATGCGCCGAGGATACCTGAATCCATAGGGGGAAGACGTGGATTCGGCGTATCCGGAGCCGGTCCGCCGGTGGTCAGAAACGCAAACCGGCTGGTCAACAACCGAAACAAACGTTCGAGATCGGCCTTATCGCTGGCGAGAACATCAAACGCCACCAGCATCATCGATGCCTGCTGCGGCGTCAGGATGCCCGCCTGATGCTGGCCATAAAGCGGTTGCGCTTCGCTACGTGCATCAGGGGACAGCGTTCCCGGTGCACTTTGCGGTTTTTGCGCGTGGGCAACCGGACATCCTCCGGCAAGCGCAAGCGCGCCACCCAGGGCGCCCATCCCTTTCAGTAAACGTCGGCGTGACGGTTCGCTCACGCCGTTTTCATTATCTTGCTGCATAGTGCTTAATCCAGACCCAAAACACCGCGTAATTGCGACAAGTCTTCCGCCAGCGTCGTGATTGGCCCTTTCAGCGCATTTCGATCGGCTTCGGTCAGTTTGTCATAGGTTTCAAAGCCGTCTTTGGTACGGTACTTGCTCAGAATGGTATCGACTTTTTTGAAGTTCGCGTCCACCTTCGCCAACAGCTCAGCATTGGATTTTTGTAACTGAGGACGCAGGAGATCGACAATTTTCTGCGCACCATCAACGTTGGCCTGGAAATCCCACAGATCGGTATGGCTGTAGCGATCTTCTTCCCCGCTGATTTTGCTGGCAGCGACTTCTTCAATCAGTCCTGCTGCCCCGCCAACCACTTTAGACGGTGGGAAAGCCAGCTCGCTAATACGCGTTTGCAGGTCAAGAACATCGCTGTTTAATTGGTCGGCATACTTGTCCATACCTTGAGTGGTATTGTCGCCAAACAGCGCTTTCTCCAGGCGGTGGAAGCCGGTGAATTTGGGATCGGCGGATTTTTGCTCATAATCATCTTCACGCGCATCGATGCTGCCGTCGAGATCGGAGAACAGTTCAGCAATCGGTTCAATACGTTCATAATGCTGACGGGTTGGCGCGTACAGCGATTTCGCTTTTTCCAGATCGCCGGCTTTAATCGCATCGGTGAAGGCTTTGGTCCCCGCAACCAATTGCGCGGTTTCGGCTGTCACATAGGTTTTGTATTCGGTAATCGCGCCGCTCAGACTCAGCAGAGCATCGCTTTGTGCGGCATCCGCCGTTGCACTGCCTTTTACGATCAGTTTACCTTTCGGGTTAGTCAACAGACCGCAGGTCATATCATATTCACCGGGCTGCAGGTTAGCCGTCATTTTCTGGCTAAAGCCTGGCGCAATGTTTTCGCGCTCTTCAACCACCATAACGCCTTTAAGAATTTCCCACTCCAGCGCTTTCTGGCTGTGGTTCTGGATGATGAACTGCGTTTTCCCGGCGTTTACCGTGATCGTCATCGGTTCACATTGTTTGTCGTTAACCGTGACCTTCACCTGCGGAATATCGGCGGCTTGTGCAGTAAAAGCGGAGGCAAACAGCGCGGCAATACCCAACTGCAGCGCACTACGGCGAAAATTAAACGTCATAACCTGGCCCTATAAATAAGTATGTTGTAACTAAAAGATATTCTGCATCGCTTTTTGATCAAGGTGCGGTACGCGATGCCGTAGTGCCTGAACGCGGCGGTAGCGCAAACATAATCAACGCCGGAATCAGGTAGATAAACCAGACAGCGACTTCACTCACGCTTGGCGCTTCCTGATAGCCGAAAATGCCTTCCATCAATGTGCCAAACAGCGAATGCGTCGACAGCACACTGCTCAGGTCAAACGCCACATCCTGAAAATGATTCCACAAACCGGCTTCGTGGAAAGCGCGGATCGCCCCAGCGGCAAGACCGGCAGCCACCAGCAAAATGAACAGGCTGGTCCATTTAAAGAATGCCCCGAGGTTGAGGCGAATGCCGCCGAGGTAAATCAGGTATCCCAGTACCACTGCGGTAGCCAGTCCCAGCATCGCGCCTAACGGCGGCCAGATACCTACATCCTGCTGGAATGCGGCCAGCAGGAAGAACACCGACTCCAGCCCTTCACGGGCAACGGCAAAAAAGACCATCATCACCAGCGCCCAGCCGTGATGGTTGCCACGCTGCAACGCGTTATCGACAGCCTGTTCAAGCTGGACTTTGACGTTGCGCGAAACTTTACGCATCCAGAACACCATCCAGGTGAGGATCACCACGGCAATGACCGCCACGATGCCTTCAAACAGCTCCTGTTCTTTTTGCGGAAATTCACCGGTGGTTTCGTTGATGAAAACTCCTAACGCCAGGCATAATGCCGCCGCCAACAGAACACCAATCCACATCACACCAATCCATCGACCACGCTGAGTCCGTTTCAGGTAGCTGGCAATCAGGCTGACAATCAGCGCGGCCTCTAACCCTTCGCGCAACATAATTAGAAATGGAACAAACATGCGAAGAACCCTTAAACGTTATTCTCGGTCAATTGATGAAAAGAAAAGTAAATTACAGTGATAGTGATTATCATTACAGTAAAGAAAAACTCAAGCAGAATGTTTTGAGAATGATGACTTAATGTAAACAGTTAGGCGGGTAACGGTTATAGCGAGCTTGCAGCGTAGGTAATAAAAGCCCCCACATGCGGCAATGTCATTAAGTTAACGCCTGTGTATCAGAAAGCATCAACCTGTATTCGCGAAGGTAATGAACATGCTATTTCAGAGAAAGGATTCCGTTCACCTCATGTACATCGTTTCTCTGAAGCACCGATTCCTGTGAACGTGTAAAGGGCGTTCTCCGCCACGCCCTTTACAATCCCGGCTCCCGGCGGGAAAATTGCCGCTCCGCGGTCCCCTCCGTTTATTCCTCCAGGCGACCGGGCCGGGCGCGAGGTAGCATCCCTGCAAAGCGCGCCCTGAGCCAGCATCCATGCTGGCTCTCCCGGCCTTACGGAAACACGTCGGCATTTTTCAGCCGGACCAGCCACACCTGACCTCCTGCACTTTTATTTGAATATATTTGAACAGCAAAAAAGATTTAGCTGAAAGTCAGAGCGTTGAAGCGATGACCCCGGTCCGGCTGAAAATCGATGAGGCGTTGACGGCTGACCGGGTCTGTCCGCAGGGATGCGGACAGAGGGGACGGCCTGCAGGGACGCAGGCTCGGCCCCGACCCGACAGGCAGACGGCATAAGACGAATAGCTCGCGCAGCGACGATTTTCCCGCCGGGAGCCTGGGATGCAAGGGAGGCGGCGGTGAGCCTCCCTTGCACGTTCACAGGTATAGCGATATCAGAGAAGCAATGCACATAAGGTGAACGGAAACTAATTCAGGGTAAAACGTTCTCCATACATGCTTAACCGAACGGTATTGCGCACACAGCGAGCCTGAGGACAAAGGCAGATTATTCTGCCTGTAAACGCGATGGCGGAGCTGAGTGATAATGCGCATCAGCCTCGGCAAAACGTTGCTGCATAGCCGTTGATGGCGCTTTACCCAGCAGGCTGAAGACCACAATACCGATGCTGCCGAAAACAAAGCCCGGGATGATTTCATACAGACCCAACCAGGCAAACTGCTTCCAGACGATTACCGTCACCGCACCAATGATCATCCCCGCCAGCGCGCCGTTGCGGGTCATACGCGACCACATTACGGAGAACAGGACTACCGGACCAAACGCCGCGCCGAAGCCGGCCCAGGCATAGCTTACCAGACCAAGTACGCGGTTCTCCGGATTCGCCGCTAGCGCGATGGACACCAACGCCACGACCAGCACCATGATGCGGCCAATCCATACCAGCTCTTTCTGGCTGGCATTTTTACGCAGGAACGCTTTGTACAAATCTTCGGTGATTGCGCTGGAGCACACCAGCAACTGGCAGCTCAGAGTCGACATAACCGCAGCGAGGATCGCAGACAGCAGAATACCGGCAATCCATGGGTTAAACAGTATTTGCGCCAGTTCAATAAACACACGCTCGGCGTTCTGGTTAACGGCACCGGCAAGCTGTGGGTTGTTGTTAAAGTAAGCAATACCAAAGAAGCCTACGGCCACGGCACCTGCCAGACACAGGATCATCCAGGTCATGCTGATACGACGAGCATGAACGATGCTATGGTGGGAATCTGCCGCCATAAAGCGCGCCAGAATATGCGGCTGGCCAAAGTAACCCAGACCCCAGCCCATCAGGGAAATGATGGCAACAAAATTCAGCCCTTTGAACATGTCCACGTTCTCAATGCTCTTTTGTTTAATCACTTCCAGCGAATCTTCAAATCCACCTACGCCAATAATGACCATTACCGGCGTCAGGATGAGAGCAAAGATCATCAGGCTGGCCTGGACGGTATCCGTCCAGCTTACCGCCAGAAAACCACCAATAAAGGTATAAATGATCGTCGCGGCCGCGCCCGCCCACAGCGCTGTTTCGTAGCTCATGCCAAAGGTGCTTTCAAACAGACGCGCCCCTGCCACAATCCCTGAAGCACAATAGATGGTGAAAAACAGCAGAATAACCAACGCGGAGATAATACGCAGAATTCGGCTTTTATCTTCAAAGCGACCGGTAAAGTAATCCGGTAACGTCAGCGCATTGTTATTGTATTCGGTATGTACGCGTAAACGTCCGGCCACCAACTTCCAGTTGATCCATGCGCCCAAAATAAGGCCGATGGCGATCCAGCTTTCTGAAATGCCCGACAGGAAAATCGCGCCAGGCAAACCCATCAGCAACCAGCCGCTCATGTCAGATGCCCCGGCGGATAACGCGGTCACGAATGGACCCAGACTGCGTCCACCAAGAATGTAATCGTCAAAGTTTTTGGTTGAACGCCATGCAATAAACCCTATCAATATCATGCCGAAAATATAGACACAGAATGTCACTAACATCGGTGTGCTAATAGCCATCAAAACTCTCCAAAATTATGTATCAGCAATGCCGTGGCTTGCCGTTTTATTACCCTGCCGGAACGTGGCAAAGATATCTATGTTTACCAGGGCGACCGTATCCTGCCGGAAGCGATGGTTATTCACAATCGATTTAACACATCATTTACATCAAATTTGATCCAGAGTAGATAGCATTTTTCTGTAGGTTGCACTCTCTCACACTTTTTACGGTTGCACCTTTTAAAAGTGTTAACTACTGCAGAGAAAAAGATTCGGCAATTATTACAGCCTCTTTCATAACGCTCATATTTATTAACATTTCATTCATTTCCAAGCTTGCAAACCAAGTCACATTTAACACGGTTGCACAAAGTTGCAACATGGTAGATATTTCTCGGTAACTATCAGCCCCGTATTTAAGTACAACAGGAGTAAACGGCATGGGAACCACCACGATGGGGGTTAAGCTGGATGACGCCACTCGCGAGCGTATTAAAACAGCAGCATCACGAATCGATCGCACGCCACATTGGCTGATCAAACAAGCCATCTTTAATTATCTCGAAAGACTGGAAAATGACGACGCGCTTCCTGAGCTGCCAGCCCTGCTGGCGGGTGCCGCGAATGAGGGTGAGGAGTCAACCACCCCGCAGAATGAAGCGCATCAGCCCTTCCTGGAATTTGCCGAACAGATCCTGCCGCAGTCAGTTTCGCGCGCGGCAATTACCGCCGCGTACCGCCGCGCCGAAACCGACGCAGTGCCGATGCTGATGGAGCAGGCACGTCTGCCGCAACCCATCGCCGAGCAAGCGCATAAACTGGCGTACGATCTGGCCGACAAACTGCGTAACCAGAAGACCGCCAGCGGCCGCGCCGGGATGGTACAAGGTTTATTGCAGGAATTCTCCCTTTCTTCACAGGAAGGCGTCGCGCTGATGTGTCTGGCGGAAGCCCTGCTGCGTATTCCCGATAAGGCAACCCGCGATGCGTTAATCCGCGACAAAATCAGCAACGGCAACTGGCAGTCGCACATTGGACGCAGCCCCTCCCTGTTCGTCAACGCGGCGACCTGGGGGCTGTTGTTTACCGGTCGTCTGGTTTCTACGCATAACGAAGCCAGCCTCTCACGCTCACTCAACCGTATTATCGGCAAGAGCGGTGAACCACTGGTGCGTAAAGGCGTCGACATGGCAATGCGCCTGATGGGCGAGCAGTTCGTCACCGGAGAGACTATCGCCGAAGCGCTGGCTAACGCGCGTAAACTGGAAGAAAAAGGTTTCCGCTACTCTTACGACATGCTGGGCGAAGCGGCTCTGACCGCCGCCGATGCCCAGGCTTATATGGTTTCGTACCAGCAGGCGATCCACGCCATTGGTAAAGCCTCTAATGGCCGCGGTATCTATGAAGGGCCTGGCATTTCTATCAAGCTGTCGGCGCTGCATCCGCGTTACAGTCGTGCGCAGTACGATCGCGTAATGGATGAACTCTATCCTCGTCTGAAGTCGCTTACACTGCTGGCGCGCCAGTACGACATCGGCATCAACATTGACGCCGAAGAGGCCGACCGACTGGAGATCTCCCTCGATCTGCTGGAAAAATTGTGCTTTGAACCTGAACTGGCGGGCTGGAACGGTATCGGCTTTGTTATCCAGGCTTATCAGAAGCGCTGCCCGTATGTTATCGACTACCTGATTGACCTCGCCACGCGCAGCCGCCGTCGCCTGATGATCCGTCTGGTTAAGGGCGCCTACTGGGACAGCGAAATCAAACGTGCGCAAATGGACGGTCTGGAAGGGTATCCTGTCTACACCCGTAAGGTGTACACCGATGTTTCCTATCTGGCCTGTGCGAAAAAACTGCTTGCGGTACCGAATCTGATCTACCCGCAGTTCGCCACCCACAACGCCCATACGCTGGCGGCAATTTATCAGTTAGCCGGTCAGAACTACTATCCGGGTCAGTATGAGTTCCAGTGTCTGCACGGCATGGGCGAACCGCTGTATGAGCAGGTCACCGGCAAAGTTGCCGATGGCAAACTGAACCGTCCATGCCGCATTTATGCACCGGTCGGCACGCACGAAACGCTGCTGGCATACCTGGTGCGTCGTCTGCTGGAAAACGGCGCCAACACCTCGTTCGTCAACCGCATTGCAGACACTACCCTGCCGCTGGATGAACTGGTGGCCGATCCGGTCGAAGCCGTTGAAAAACTGGCGCAGCAGGAAGGCCAGGCCGGGCTGCCGCATCCGAAAATTGCCCTGCCGCGTGACCTGTATGGTAAAGGTCGCGAAAACTCAGGCGGGCTGGATTTAGCGAACGAACATCGTCTGGCCTCGCTGTCTTCTGCCCTGCTCAACAGCGCGCTGCAAAAATGGCACGCTAAACCGATGCTCGAACATCCGGTTGCTGACGGTGAAATGACGCCAGTCGTCAACCCGGCCGAACCGAAAGACATTGTCGGTTACGTGCGTGAAGCGACTCACAACGAAGTGGAACAGGCGCTGCAGAACGCGGTAAATAACGCGCCGATCTGGTTCGCCACCCCACCACAAGAGCGCGCCGCTATTTTGCATCGCGCCGCCGTTGTGATGGAAGGTCAGATGCAGCAGTTGATTGGCATCCTGGTGCGCGAAGCGGGTAAAACCTTCAGCAACGCCATTGCGGAAGTGCGCGAAGCGGTCGACTTCCTGCACTATTATGCTGGTCAGGTCCGCGATGACTTCGATAATGAAACCCATCGTCCGTTAGGGCCGGTGGTCTGTATCAGCCCATGGAACTTCCCGCTGGCTATTTTCACCGGGCAGATTGCCGCCGCATTGGCGGCAGGTAATAGCGTGCTGGCAAAACCTGCGGAACAAACTCCGCTGATTGCCGCCCAGGGTATCGCTATTTTACTCGAAGCGGGTGTACCGCCGGGCGTGGTACAACTGCTGCCAGGTCAGGGTGAAACCGTCGGGGCGCAGCTCACTTCCGATGAGCGCGTACGCGGCGTCATGTTTACCGGCTCAACGGAAGTCGCCACGCTGTTGCAACGCAATATCGCGACCCGCCTTGATGCGCAGGGGCGTCCAATCCCGCTTATCGCCGAAACCGGTGGGATGAACGCCATGATTGTCGACTCTTCCGCATTGACGGAACAGGTCGTGGTCGACGTTCTGGCTTCTGCTTTTGACAGCGCCGGGCAGCGCTGTTCCGCACTACGCGTCCTGTGTCTGCAGGATGATATAGCCGATCATACGCTGAAAATGCTGCGCGGTGCGATGGCGGAATGCCGTATGGGCAACCCGGGTCGCCTGACCACCGATATTGGGCCGGTTATCGATGAAGAAGCCAAAGCCAATATTGAGCGCCATATTCAGGCCATGCGCGCCAAAGGACGCCCGGTGTTCCAGGCCGCGCGCGAAAACAGCGACGATGCGCGTGAATGGCAAACCGGTACCTTTATCGCGCCGACGCTTATCGAGCTGGAAAGCTTCGACGAATTACAAAAAGAGGTGTTCGGTCCGGTACTGCACGTTGTGCGTTACACCCGTAACAATCTGGGCAACCTGATTGAACAAATCAATGCCTCCGGCTACGGCCTGACGCTGGGCGTACACACCCGAATCGATGAAACCATCGCCCAGGTCACAGGCTCGGCACACGTGGGGAACCTGTATGTTAACCGCAATATGGTTGGCGCCGTCGTCGGGGTGCAGCCATTCGGTGGCGAAGGCTTGTCAGGAACCGGACCAAAAGCGGGTGGACCGCTGTATCTGTACCGCCTGCTGGCAAACCGTCCGGAAAATGCGTTAGGCATTACGCTTGCCCGTCAGGATGCGGACTATCCGGTCGATGCGCAGCTTAAGGCTGCACTTGTTCAGCCGCTGGAAGCGCTCAGCGAATGGGCAACCGACCGTCCATCGCTGCGTGCTCTCTGCCAGCAGTATGGCGAACTGTCGCAGGCCGGAACCCAACGTCTGCTGCCTGGGCCAACCGGTGAACGCAATACCTGGACACTGTTGCCGCGCGAACGCGTGCTGTGTATCGCTGATGATGAACAGGACGCGCTGGTACAGCTTGCTGCGGTGGCTTCCGTAGGGAGCTTAATCCTGTGGCCAGATGATGCGTTCCATCGTGACCTGGCAAAACGTTTGCCAACCGCGGTTTCCGGGCGCATTCAGTTTGCCAAAGCGGACAACATCACTACCCAGCCGTTTGATGCGGTTATTTTCCACGGCGATTCCGATCAGCTTCGCGCACTGTGCGAAGCCGTGGCGGCCCGCGAAGGGGCGATCGTGTCGGTCCAGGGCTTTGCCCGCGGCGAAAGCAATATTCTGCTAGAGAGGCTGTACATTGAACGCTCCCTGAGTGTCAATACCGCCGCGGCTGGGGGTAACGCCAGCCTGATGACAATCGGCTAAGGTTGTGGTTAATTAAGGCTCCGGTAACGGGGCCTTTTTTTATGAAGTCAGAGGGAAGCATGAAACGAATCGTACTGACATGTGCAGCGCTGCTGCTGAGCGGCCAGGCGCTGGCGGATGACTGCGCCAACGCGAACACGCAGATTGAGATGAACACCTGTGCAGCAGAGCAATATAAGGTGGCCGACGCTAAACTTAATGAAACGTATCAGAATGCGCTGAAGCGCGCCGCCCCAACCCAGCGAGATTTACTGAAAAAAGCGCAAACCTCATGGATAACCCTGCGCGATGCAGACTGCGCGTTAATCAGTTCTGGCACCGAAGGGGGTAGCGCCCAGGCGATGATATCCAGCCAGTGCCTGACCGATAAAACCAACGAGCGCGAAGCGTTTCTCGCCTCACTGTTACAGTGTGAAGAGGGTGATTTAAGCTGCCCGTTGCCGCCAGCCAGTTAACGAACGCGGATCCCTTCAATAATCATCCGCTGTACGTTCTCCACCGTTTGGTTAAAAAAGGCTTCATCACGCAGCGTTGCGCCCGTCACCGCCTCTACCTGCGGGGCAAAGTCGGCGTAGTGCTGGGTTGAAGCCCAAATCATAAAAATCAGATGATGCGGATCGACCGGAGCCAGTTTTCCGCTTTTTATCCAACCGGCAATCAGCGCGGATTTCTCGTCAATCAGCGTTTTAAGATCCCCCTCCAGTTCAGCCATCAATAAAGGCGCCCCAGCCAGCATCTCCATACAAAACAGCCGTGAGGCCTGCGGGTAATCGCGCGATACTTCCAGCTTAAGGCGAATGTATTCTTTAATGGCCACCAGCGGCGCAAAGTCTTCGCGAAAAGCCTTCAACGGAGCCAGCCAGATGTCGAGGATTTGCCGTAAAACAGCGATATAAAGCACCTCTTTTGACGGGTAGTAATAAAGCAGATTGGTTTTTGATACGCCCGCCTGCTCAGCAACCTGTTCAAGACGCGTGCCGTGGATCCCATATTGGGAGAAGATATTTAATGCCGCGGTTAATATGGCCTGGCGTTTTGCACTGACGGCCTGCGAGCGCTTACCTGTTTTTTTCTCTGCGCGTTGGACCATGCGCCCTCTCCTTCTTGTGAGGGCGTCAGCATACCAAATCACGCGGTGAATGGTTAAATTAAAGCGACTCCGGCGGCGCCTCTTGCGGCTGCGCTTTTTTCTTTTTGAACTTCAGCTCACTGACCAGCACACCAACAATAATGAATGCCGCGCCAAGCAAGGCAAGTAAAGGTAAGCGTTCACCTGCCAGACGACCAAAAATCCCGGCCCACACCGGCTCACCGGTATAAATAACCGTCGCGCGCGTCGGCGAAACGCTGCGCTGCGCCCAGTTCATGGTGACCTGAATAATCGCGCTGAAAATTCCGAGCCCCAGCGCCACAACCAGCAATCCGGTAGACATTGGCGGTACGGTCTCTTTGGCCGGGCCCATCGCAATAAACGCCACTACCGAAGCGGTCGCCAGTTGCACTACCGTTACCCGACGTACATCCACTTTTCCCGCCCACGCGCTAATCAGGATAATTTCTGCCGCAATCGCCACCGCGCCAGCAAGTGTTATCCACTCGCCTTCGCCTAAAGCCAGCAAATTGCCTCCCGGTCCGGCGAGAAAAATCAACCCGATAAAGGCCAGCACAATGCCGACACACGGCATCAGTCCGGGCATACGTCCCAGACACAGCCATTGTAAAAGCGGTACCAACGGCACGTACATCGCGGTAATAAAAGCCGATTTGCTACTGGGAATAAACTGTAGCCCCCAGGTTTGCAAACTATAGCCCAGCGCAATTGCGATACCGATCGCAACGCCTGCTTTAACTTCCAGCCACGTCAGCTTATGCAATGTGCGTAAAGACAAAAGCGCGACCGCCAGCGCGGCGGTGGCAAAACGGACACCAACAAAGAAAAAAGGCCCGCTCAGGGTAACGGCATATTGCACCGCCAGAAACGTGCCACCCCAGAACATGGTGATCACAATGAGGATCGCTTCCTGAGGTTTAACAGAGAAGGAATAACGAGATAGTAATGACATGAGACACCCGAGTAACTGAATGTCATTAGTCTGCGTTGCGTTTTGTTACAGTTCAACCTTGCAGACAAAAAAAACCGCCGGAACAAACCGGCGGCGGTAGGTGGCTACGTAACGTCTGGCTCTGAACTTCAGCCGTCACGACATATCTGACAGATAGCCCGACAATTACGATTTGTTGTTGCCGTGGCTATTTTTGCCCCCTTTTTTACCTGCCTCTGAAGCGCGTTGCGGGTCATTCTTAAAGTTGCCCCCGCTGTGCTGGCCACCTTTTCGACCTGCTTCTGATGCTCTTTCGCGGTCTTCCGCAAAATTACCGGAACCGCCCCGATGGTTTGCCATTACTGACCTCCGTCATTGATTAGACATCATATTGCATAGGTACTGAGGAGTGATACCTCACGCAGCGTTATGGGCTATGCCCTGAAAATAACTGCGTGGGATTAAGCATAGTGAAGCGTGGCCTGGGCGGCCGCTAACTGTAATATCCTGCAACAGGATTGATGATGTTCAAGAAATAGTCACACTGAGAAATCAATAAGTCTTTCTTATGACTACCGAATTTTACCCGGTTAAATATGTATCATTTTGCAACAAGAGAGGTTGTTATAAAAATTGTTATAAATCAAAGAAGTGATTGTGAAATTTGCACTCCTGACAGTACGTCATATCTTTAAAGGTAGGTAGCGAGTCGCTACGGACACGGTTAACTCGAGGAGTAGTGTAAAATGGCAAAAGTTCTGGTGCTT
The DNA here is from genome assembly GCA_020099315.1 of Citrobacter europaeus. NCBI lineage: Bacteria > Pseudomonadati > Pseudomonadota > Gammaproteobacteria > Enterobacterales > Enterobacteriaceae > Citrobacter > Citrobacter europaeus. The sequence continues at coordinate 1,776,455 of CP083650.1, read as the reverse complement.
TATTATTCCATGTACGGACACATTGAAACTATGGCCCATGCAGTCGCAGAAGGCGCAAATAAGGTAAATGGCGCGGAAGTGATTATTAAGCGCGTACCAGAGACCATGCAGCCTGAGATTTTCCTTAAGGCTGGTGGCAAAACACAAAACGCACCAGTCGCAACCCCGCAAGAACTGGCTGATTACGACGCTATTATTTTTGGTACCCCTACACGCTTTGGCAATATGTCCGGTCAGATGCGCACCTTCCTCGATCAGACAGGCGGGCTGTGGGCGTCAGGCGGCTTGTACGGCAAGCTCGCCAGCGTATTCAGCTCGACAGGGACCGGCGGCGGTCAGGAACAAACCATTACATCAACCTGGACTACGCTTGCCCACCATGGGATGGTAATCGTGCCTATCGGTTACGCAGCGCAAGAGCTGTTTGATGTCTCTCAAGTTCGCGGCGGTACACCTTACGGCGCAACCACTATCGCCGGAGGCGACGGCTCTCGCCAGCCAAGTCAGGAAGAGTTATCTATCGCCCGCTATCAGGGTGAATATGTCGCTGGTCTGGCAGTAAAACTCAACGGCTAATCTTCAACAGGAGGATTCGAATGCCAACTCAAGAAGCGAAAGCCCATCGCGTCGGCGAATGGGCAAGTCTGCGCAATACATCGCCGGAAATAGCCGAAGCCATTTTTGAAGTCGCGCATTATGACGAGAAGCTGGCGGAAAAAATTTGGGAAGAAGGTAGCGACGAGGTACTCATCAAAGCCTTTGAGAAAACAGACAAAGATTCGCTCTTTTGGGGTGAACAGACTATCGAACGTAAAAACGTTTAGCGCTCAGACTCCCCCGCGAACACGGGGGAGTTTTTCTTTTACTTAGCCGCCTCATTCAGCACGCTGTCGAACTTATCTATCGGGCAAAAACCATCCGCATCTATCGGACACCCTTTCAGCTCCAGCGTTACGCGCTGCGCCGGGGATTTCAGCGTCAGAACGTCTGCATTACGCAACTGCTGCGAGCTCTGATACACGTACTCGATTTTCATCAGATCACGATTTGCGTTGCTGTCATGCCAGCGCTGGAAGACAATCTTTCCGCCAATCGGCGTACGCTCGTTCTGGTCATGAAGCTGGTATGGTTTGAAATCCAGCGCGGTGAGCAGCGATGCGATGTTGGAGTCATGCCCCACCAGCACCGTTATTTTCGGCGCTTTCGCGCGTTCAGTAACCAGCGCATTATCAATATATTTCACCAGCGGTTTAGCCACGTTCTGCGCCACTTCCGGGGAGGTGAACAGGCTGTCCTGATAGCCGTTTTTCAGCTTCGACAGAACCTTCCACTGCTGATCGGATTTAATCTCCCCCCAGGCAACCTGGTCCATCGGGAAGCCTTCGTAATATTGCAGCGTGAAGGCATCAACCAGAGAGTTCCCTACCTTCAGCGGCCCCGAAACCCCAGGCTCTTGTTGGTATTTCGCGCTAAATGTATCTTTGGCATCGGTCAGGGAACACTGCTGTTTTTCTTTGCAGGACGGTGAGTCTTTGTAGTCAGTCATTTGCTCCAGCAACTGATAGCTGTCGTTGAGCTGCATTTTGCTGCGCTCTTTCTCCATTGCCTGCACGGCCTGCTGGCTGAAAGCGGCGGAATCATCAGTGATCACTGGGTTAAATGTGGGATCCATGGTGCCCATTTTGTCCTGATGATGGACCGGAACATCGCACCCCGGGAAAGCACCGGTGACAAAAAACTGCGCCGTAGCAACCGTACGCTGCAGGCTGTTAGCATAGGTATAAACCGTATCCGGTGCCGGACATTCTCCCGATTTCACCATCCCCTGTTCTGCCAGCCACTCTCGCATGTAGTGGCCCATATAGATTTCCAGCACACCGCCTTTGGTGGTGAGTTGTCCTCCGGGGACATCCCATTCTGGCCATTGTTTTGGGGTCGACTGCTCAAGGACGCTGCCATTGTTGGCTAAAGGTGCGCGTAAGTTATGCCGACTCATCATCAATACTTGCATAAGCTGATAGCCTTCCGGCGCGGTCTGCGCCTGCGCGGCGGCTGACAATAATACAGCGCCTGCCACGGCTGTGGCGATTAACGATTTATTCATCCCTACGACCTCTTGTTGTTATCAATCACAACAGAGTGTGACAGAAATATGACATATTTCCGGGAACGCTTTCGCAAAACGAACCATCTACCGTGTCGTTTTAACACCGAACTCGCTTTCGAGTTTGCGAATGCCAAGCGGAGTGAAGGTGACGCGTCGGCTATTGAGTTCCGTTTTTATCCAACGCTGGTCAGTCATCCAGCGTAGCAGCGATGCGCCAAGCTCGCCGCCGGGATGGAAACGTCGTTCGCTCCAGTCCAGACAACCGCAGGTTAGCTTCCGCCGGGATGAACCCGTCGCCAGGACAATCCCCATCTGGGCCAGCTTTTCCTGCCCAAGCGGCGTTAGCGTTTCACCATCCGGCGTTAACCACTGACGGGAAACCAGCGTGTCGAACAGCCTCACCGCCACCTCCCCGGCGAGATGATCGTAGCAGGTTCGTGCATGCCGTAAGCCTGGCGGCGTCGTGATTTTGCGGGGCGTTGATGTCGCCCACGCCACCCCCATCAAACGCTCCAGCAGTTCAGCAATATCGGAACCTGCAAGGCGAAAATAACGATGCCTGCCCTGCGCAAGCGCCACAACAAAGCGTTGTTCGCACAGACGCGCCAGATGCGCGCTGGCAGTCGACGCTGATACATCCGCCACAGCGCTAAGTTCGGTTGCGGTCCAGGCGCGGCCATCCATCAAGGCGCACAGCATACGCGAGCGCGATTTATCGGCCATAGCAGCCGCAGTGAGCGCCATTCGCGACTCCAGAGCGCCCTCTTCTTCACTTAACATCTCTGATGCCATAGCGACCTCTTTGCCCCTGAATGCCTGAAGTAACGATGCCATGATAGCGCCCTAAAGTCACCGCACCGGTCACGCCGCACGCAACATCATCTCCATACCCAACCCAACCAGACAAAACAGAAAACAGCGTTTAAACACAACAGGAGAAATAACCCGTCGCACACGGGTTCCTAACCACTGACCAATCAGCGCAGGAACAATGGCCAACGCCGATAAGCTTAGCGACTGTACGGGCAGCGCATTGTGCCACCACAAACCAAGCGCCAATGCCAGGGTCGAAAACGTAAAAGAGATCCCGAGCGCCTGTACCAGTTCATCTTTCTCAAACCCCAATGACTGGATCCAGGGTACGGCGGGCATTACAAACACGCCGGTTCCGCCAGTCAATAAGCCGGTCACAAATCCAATGACGAGGGAAAACGATTTTTCATGCTGCGGAGCCACCGCGATTTTCTTTCCAGCCAGCGTCCAGATAGCGTAAGCCACCAACGCCACGCCGAGCGCAAACTGGGTACGGGTGGTGTCGCCACCGGTAATCCACGCGCTGGCAAGCAGTGTCGCTACCACCACCGTCAACAGCATTGGCCATAGTCGTCTGAGTAATTGACGCGTATTTCCGCCACCGCCAAACTGAAAAAGATTGCTAATCAGTGAAGGCAACAGCAGCATGGCTGCCGCGGCAACCGGCGAAATAAGCGACCCCAGGATCCCCATAGCCACGGTGGGCAATCCCATACCCGTAACGCCTTTCACCATCCCGGCGAGGACAAACGTGGCGGTAATCATCATCACCAGAGCGGATTCATACGCGTATACATTGGCCATTCTTTATTTTCCCACAAAAAAAGATAAGCCAGGTTAAACGCTAATATGAATACTTGCTTCGTCGGGTAACGAAATATGCCATCCGATTAATCGGAGATAATCACTTCGCTGCGAATATTACGTGCAGAATATAAAGTTCCGTCTGTCAGGTACAATTGATGAAAGCGTGTATTATCTGGAATGTTGTGCAGAAGGGAACGTTCAGTATCAATGAACTCCCGTTGTATCCGATAATGAACCGCATCGTCAGTTTCAAAGGAAACGTATTCCCGTTTGGTATACGGTTTACTTTTTAATTTCACATATACAATGTACTGCACCGTACTGAATGTCAGTCCGGTTTTTGCTGCAATCTCTTTCAGATTTAATGGTTCAGAAGACGTATAGAGAGTTTGTACTTGCTCAATACGTTTTTGATTGTAGGCGGATACCCGCAGGCTGAGTTTCAGTCGATACGCCATATTGCGCACAACCGTAATATTGGTGCGAAGCATCAGTGCAATCTGCTCCGTCGTAAGAACACCTGCATTTTCATGCAGGACGGCCAGACTCTCTTTATTCCACCGGAATGCCATATAGCGTTTCTCTCTGTATCGCGTTCATCGGGCGGCCATGCGCGCAAACGTCGCATCTAACTCAGATGATTTCCGCATCCCCTGGTGTAATTCCAGCACGCGACCTTCCCTGTCAATCAACACAGAGGTTGGCGTACCGATGACCTGATAGCGCTCCTGGGAAATCTTAAGCTGATCGCGAAGTACCGGGTAAGAAACCTGATGTTTCGCCAGTAAGCCATCTATTTTAACCGTCGCCGGATCGGTATTCACTGCCACCACCACAACCTTATCACCCCACTTTTTACTTAGCGCTTCCAGCGCGTCCATTTCGGCAAGACAGCCACCGCAACTCGCCGACCAAAAGTTTAGATAAACAGCCTTTCCACGCCAGCGTTCAAGCCCGGCCTCTCCGCCCTGCAAGTCGAATGTTGCCAGCGCCGGGGCTTGCTGTCCAACCGCCAACTTCTCTTCCTTACATCCACTAATCAGAACCAAAGTGGCGAGAGTTAATATGTTAATCCAGCGCATGTTGATTAGCCTCCTCACCCAGATATTTGCCATGTTGCAGACGGATAATACGATCGGCAAACAACCCAAGCGCCGGGTTATGTGTCACCATCACAATCGTACGCCCCTGACGATGCAGATCTGTGAGTAGATCGAGCACCCGCTGTTCATTCTCTTCATCAAGGTTACCCGTGGGTTCATCGGCAAAAATTACCGGCGGTTCATTGACCAGAGCCCGGGCAATGCACACCCGTTGCTGTTCCCCTCCGGAAAGTTGACTCGGCAGGTGCGTTACCCGGTGTCCAAGCCCCACCTGTTCCAGAACCTTTCTGGCAGCAGCTTCATCCACAACGCTGTGGTAGTGCTGTGCCAACATGATATTCTCCAGCGCGGTTAAAAACGGGATCAGATGAAACTGCTGGAACACCAGCCCTATTTTTTCTGCGCGAAAACGGCGGCGCCCCTCTTCATCCAGTGCGGCAGCATCTATCCCATCTAAAAATACCTGACCTTCTGTTGCAGTATCCAGGCAAGTCAGAATATTCATCAGTGTCGTTTTCCCTGAACCTGAGGCGCCCATAATAGCGACAAACTCGCCCTGCACTATTTGCAGGTTGATATTATCTAAGGCGGTAACATCGCCGAACCGTTTATATAAATGGCGGGTTTCTATTGCCATTGACGGGGTCTGCATAACGGACATGGCGTTACTCTCCTTTCAACACTTTTGCGGGTTCGACGCTGACCGCACGACGGACCGGGACAATCGCCGCCAGAATGGCGACCAGTAAAGATAATGTCAGGGTGACCGGCAGCACTGGCCAGCGTAGTGAAATAGCGGCATTAAATACGGTCAGCCCAAGCAATTGGGCTAACACGTACCCTAATAACCACCCACAAACCACTGCGGCCAGCGCGATAATGCAGGTTTCCAGAAGGATTTGCCGGACAATATCGCCGTTGCTGGCTCCCAACGCTTTTTGCAGCGCAAACTCCCGGGCTCGCTCACCAACAATGGCCATCAACGTGGTATTCACACACAAAGATGACAGTGCAAGGATCACGACCGAAACCAGCCCCATTAAGCCTTTTATCTTATCCAGCACCTGTCCTTCTGAAGCAGAGACTTTCCGGATTGGGCGTATTTCCAGGTCCGGGTATTGAACCTGTAAACGGCTGGCAAAGTTTTCCACCTGGCCGACATCATTACTGACACTCATGAGTCCATGGCTGATTTTATCGGACTGATGCAGCCACGCCTGCGCCACATCAAGACTCACAATCAACATGTTATCTGTCGCATCACCGGCTTCAACAATGCCTTTAATCTGTAAGTTTTTACGCTGATTGTGATCCACCAGAATAATGCTATCGCCCGGCTGGACATTAAGGCGCTCTGCCAGTTTGACGCCTATCATCGCATTGCGATCGTCGAAACTGACACCAATCCAACTCCCTTGAACCTGCCAGTACGGCACCAGCTTTTGTAAGGATTCAAACCACACGCCGACAATCACCACCTTTTCCAGCTCGGTGCGCGCCATACCGTATAGCCATGGGCTGGCTCCATGAACCAGGCCTTGTGGCGCCTGATCTAAAATGGTCTGCAGCTCTTGCTGCGGCATACTGGAGCCATGGCTTGGCCCGATATAGAAATTTGCGCCAAAAGTTCGTAATTCCTCACTCATTTTGGTATTGATGTCGAACCACACCGCTGACAGCGCGGTCACAATGGTCGCCCCCACCATCAATGCGGCAAATACCACGCTAACCCGCTGAAAGCGCAGACGCAGCGCCCGCCATACCAGTAACCAGAGCATTGTCCGTTTAGCGGCCATACAGCACCTCCACAGGATACAGGCGGGCAATACGCCGAGCCGGGAACCAGGTGCCAATCAGGGCAATCAGGACCGCAATCACCAGTACACATGGCACCACAATCCAGGCAAAATTCAGTGGTGCAGCAAATAGCATCAAGCCAATCGCTTTCGCCATTCCCCAACCAGCTATACATCCCAATGCTCCTCCGGCCAGTCCACTGGAAGCGGCTTCAAGATAGAACAGCAGCATGATTTGCCATTGATGCGCGCCAAGCGCCTTCATCAGGCCGATCTCTTTAGCGCGTTCCATAATGGTGCTGGTCATCAGGGACGCAATTCCCATCGCCGAAGCCGCCAGTGCTGCGACGGTCACGACCGCCATCAGCAACTGAATTTTATCGATAACGACCCCTTCGGATGCAGCAACCTGCCACACTGGACGGACTTCTGCACCAGAAATAGCCTCCTCCAGTTGATGTGCAATGGACGAGACATAGGCCGTGCAGTACCAAAGGTCGTATTCTTCAGCATTCAATGCGTCAAGATTTTCACGCGCCCGACGCGACAGCTCATTTTCCGGTACCGTCAGCGCCGAGACACGAATAGCCTGCACTTTACCGGGTAAACCAAGCAGCGCTTGCGCCGTGCGCAACGGCATAACCAGTTGGTTATCCTCATCCCCGCCGCTAGAGAGGATTCCGCTGACGGTCACGTTCAACGCTGTTTTACTGGTACGAATTACCAGTTGATCGCCTGGCTTCCAGCCCGTTTGTCGTGCCAACGCATGGCCAACCAATGTTTGAGGGACATCACCAACAGGCTCCTGTGGCCATTGACCAGTAACCTGCCAGAACGGGCTTACCATTTTCTGCCCCGTTTCAAACCCTTCTTCATCTGGAATATCCACCGGCTGACTGAAGAAGGTGCCAAGAATACGTATTTTTTTGCCGTCGATGTCGATATCACCGCCGAGCATAGGAGCAAAGCCGACAATGTTGTTACGCCAGAAAATATCCTTGATGTTTGGTAGTTCCACTTCATCCAGGAAATCCTGTTCTGAGAGTGGATTACTGTTTTCACTGAAAAGCGCAGGCAGTGCCGCCTGCCCGGCTGGTTCAATCAAAATATTGGCACCATAAGACTTCAGCTCTCTGGACATTTTATCGCCAATATCAATCGACACCGCCAGCAGTGCGGAGATCAGGCTGGAAGCAAGAAAGACGGTTACAATAGCCAGCCCCTTGCGCCGGAGATTGCGCCCCCAGGATTGTCGTAACATTCGCCACAACATTGTTACTCCTCCCTCAATTCGGCAGGAACGAACTGTTCCGGTGTTTTACGGAAGCGGTCGTAATTTGCCTCAGATGAGAAGAACCAGGTTTTGCCGCCATAGCTGTATTTGTAGTCAGCAGAGGTATTTGTCAATGTGGAGCCGTCAACCGGGTCGGTCACCTTGATGGTCATTACCGTCGAGAAATAATTCACGCCAGCAGCCAGTTCTTTACCCGGGATCACCAGCTCTTTCTCATCATTACGCCAGTTTTCAATCGGCACCGGATTGCAACCGCCAGGTTTACCAATCGAAGGAATGAAAATGTGTACCCCGCAGGCCACGCAAATAACCTGATTCCCTTCCATCACGTAGCCCTGATCGCCACACAGCAAACAGGCATCAAAAACCACACCCAAACGCAACTTGTCGGGATAACGGTTAATCACGAAAAAACGTACAGCTTTACCATCATCTGCTACCCAGACAAAGCGGTGCAATTTGCCATCACGGAGTTGTTCTATTGGCAGATGAACCATGCCATCACTAGCAAGTTGTACCGGAATTGCCTCTGACAATTGCGGAGGCTGAGAGGCGACTTTTTCCCACCAAAGCTGTCCGGCGATCACGACCCCCGCACACCCTAACGTCACCAGCCAAAGACGAAACGCATTTCGACGATGCGCCAACGCCAGTCGATGTGCTATCGGCTCATCGGCTTCACGCGTCTGTCGGATAGCGCGAAGCAGCGCCGGTATCCAACACAGCGCCAGAACAAGTAACAGAGCGGCCCCCAACCAGTTATACATCGCCGCGTTGTTTGTCACTTTGGCTACGAAGCTCAATAGCGATTTCGCCAGCGGCAGTACCTGCAGTTTCATTAATAACAGCAACAGATTGCCGCTTAAGGGCAGCCAAATCATTACCATCAGAATCAGGGTTAACGGCCAGTAAAGTCCACGAATCCGACGCAATAGCATGGCGCAAAGCACTCCCGCCAGGCAGAGAATCGCAAATGCCAATAGCATTGCCGTCAAATTCAACAGCAGATCGGTATTGAGTACATGGGTGCTGGTTAATCCGCCGAGATTAGGATCCAGTGCCCAGTGTCGGGCAGCGCCAAACACCAGAATCCCCTGCCACAGGTAGCGAATGCGGTTTGATACCCACCAGAAGCTCAACACAAACAACAGCGTAATCATCACTTCTGTACCGACCAGCAGTAATTGCACTGGCTGCGAACCACGGAGGGTGAGCCCCACCAACACACCAACGATTAAGCCTGTGAGTAAGGTCCAGACAAGTGGGCGCAAAGAAGGGGGATCGTTGCGACTCCAGAGAACCCCGGAGAGCAACGCAACGCAGAAAAAAACCTGTAGTGTCGTGACAAAAAAATAACTCATAACATCGACTCTGTACGGCGGATTGAATGATGTAACTATCCAGATATATCGATAATTTAGAGCCTGCCCATCAGAGGGAATAGTTTGCAGTCAGGTGGGATGTGGGCAGCGCAAAACAAATCATAGGTACACCTCGTACATAGGATTGGGAGCACTGCCCGGCCCAACATGGCAAATAAAGCAGCCTGATGGGAAAAGCGCTTAGTTCAGGCCGACGTATTTAAATTCATAGCTCACATCAAATGGTTTCCACCAGCGGCCAACGCCTGTTTCACTGTCTGTATGACGATGCATTCCCGCTTTTGACGGCGGCTCGATGTGGTAGGTCACTTTATAGTTACCCACACCCATCATCTTGATGTTAGCGCCGTAATGAGGACCATCGCTGGCGACCATCGGCATGAAAGTACCTTCTTGTTTTTCACCTGTATCACTGTTAATTAAGGTGTAACTGATGGTCAGATAAGGGATCCACTCGCCTGCGCCAAAACCATTTTTACTGCCTTCTACTGCATGAATATCCGCCTCAAGGTGAATATCGGCTTTTGCTGCCGGTAACCCCATGCCGCGCGGTTCCATATCGATTGGCTGCAGATACACAGCGGCCAGTTCCATCTCATTCATGGTGACAGGCTCGCCCGCCGGATACTCCTTAAAGGCAAACGCGGCCGGAGCAGTGAAAATACCCGCCATCACTGCACTGGCAATCAGGGTTTTCTTCATGGTCATCAGACATATCCTCTCGTCTTAAATAACAGCTATAGATTATTTTTTATCGTTTCCCCTGGAACAGAGCTTTTCCGCCGCATCACCCACAGCGCCACCAGCGCCGCAAGCAGTAATACAATCTGCGGTAATAACGTTTCCACGTAGGGATAAATTCCCAACCAGCTGATTTCAGGCATGCCGTTAATCAACGTTGGCTGGAACAGTTTGCCTTCCACCAGTTCCAGAACCCCTTTGCCCGCAAATACAAAAGCCATCAGGTACATAAAACTGCCGGTAAACATAAAGAATGGCTTCAACGGCAGACGTACGACCGAGTAGCGCATGAGGAGCCAGGCGGCCAGCAGGACAACACAGCCGATAGCAAAACCTGCTGCAATCGCCATATGGCCAGAAATATCATTCGCGTCCCCGACCAGGGCATAGTAAAACAGCACCGTCTCCGCCCCTTCACGGTAAACAGCCAGGAAGCTTGTCAGCCAGAGTCCAACCAGTGAACCGCGGGAAAGTGAGTGAGACAGCTTTCCTTCCAGCCAGGCTTTCCAATGGCGTGCCTCGACTTTTGACAGTAACCAGTAGCTCATAAAGAACAGCATAACGACGGCAATCAGCATCGTTACGCCTTCCAGCAATTCACGACTGGCACCGGAATTAGTGAACAGGAGCTGGAATATCGCAGCGGTAATGACGCTTGCGATTAGTGCGACAACCACCGACTGGCGAATCAGCGGCAACTTATCCTGGTGATTGTTTTTCACCATATAAGCTACGATGGCCGCCACGATAAGCAGTGCCTCCAGACCTTCGCGGACAATGATCATCAGGCTATAGAGCAGCAGACTCCACTGGGTCTCTTCTCCTTCCCCCAACATCGCCACCGCTTTTTGTAAGTCCTGCTCCAGCGCGCTGGCTTCGGCGTTGAGTCTTTCCACTGGCTGACCAGCTTTCATCAGACTAACCAGACGCGTAAAGTAAGCCTCCAGCGAGGTCTTAAACGCCGAATCGCGAGAACCAATCTTGTTTTCCATACCGCTGGCTTCAAAGCGGTCAAAATAACTATCTTGAACATCCAGAATGGCATTCTTCGCATCGCCCTGCTGATAGCGGGCAATCGCGTCCTGAATACTTTGATGGATACCTAAAGACACGGCAGTCCAGTCTGCGCGAGCTTTGTCATCCTCAGCCACTGGAGCACTTCCCGTATTTTGTTCCGCTGTAACCTGCTGTTCGTCACGGGTAGTGGCCAGACCTGGCAGAAGATCCTCAATATCCTGTAACAAAGTAGTGACCTGATATGAAACATCATTCAGGCGATCCGGCTGCGCGGTGAGCGCAATCAGCGCAGAAAATTGCTGATTGATCGCAGCTGCGTCTTTTGCCGATCGATTCTGTCTGACCGACATTTCCATCTCTGAGTTTTTGAAACCCTGATAGTGCGCTTGCTGGACGTTCTGGCTGGCTACGCTTAAATTCCCAGCCTGATAGTTATTTACCGCCTGGGCCAGCAAATCGTCGATAATGCGAAAACTCTCTTGCCAGTGTACGGCGATATCCGTTCTGGAAAACGCATTGTGCTGCTCTTCGGCAACCAGACGATGCCCGCCATCTAACACGGGTTCAACTTCACGCAACGAAGCTTTAAGCCAGTCAATTTTGGCCTGCACGTCTGAGAAAGATTTTTTTTCGCCAATCATGCGTCGGATCTCACCAAAAGCGCTTTCCATCTCATAACTTTTGCTGGCGGAAATGTTGATTCGAATAGGACCTTCAAGGTTTTCAAATACCTCAAAGTAGGCCATTTGCACCGTGCGTCGCGCCTCATCTGTTTGCTGTTGAGAGTAAAGTTCTGCCGTTTTATCAAGACGTTGCTCAATATCCTCAATAAACGGCGCATAGTTTGTAGCAGCCCATACGTGAAGGCTTACAAACAAGCTACAGAAAGTGGTCAGCAGGAAAAAACTGAACTTACGCACGGCACGCATCCCGTAAAATACAAATGATAATTATTATCATTACCGATTTTTGATTGTGCTGTACATGACCTGGATCATAAAAATGTCAACAGGTGACAAGTTATGTAAATTTATTTCATGAAAATGTGATGAATACAGAATTGAGACAGTCTGGATTTATTGATGCAGACGTTAAGACAGGAGTATTTATAGACTCTAAGGAATAGAACTCGCCCAATACTCGCTGACGCAAATCAAGTCGACAGCGAGCATGAGGACAAATATTATTTAATACAAAAAATAATTAGGGCGCTATTATATCAGGATCACGAGTAATCCGTTGCAGAAAACGGCCATAGCCCTGCTCGCCTGTCCAGTAGTTGATACTGTTCTCTACCCCCATCGATGTCAGAGTTGCACCAGAAATACCATCTACCGTATATTCATCGATATTTCCCGATTTTTCCTGAGTTATTCTCAGCACTGGCTTCCCGTTATTATCAACCACTTTTTTACCCGGCCACTGCTTACGCCAACTCTCATCTTCCACTCTGGCACCCAAAAATGGAGTTTCCCGCTGTTGGTAGTAATACAGGTTTTTAACCGTACGTCCGTCTGGGTCAAGGGCCAGAAAGGCATGCATCATCGACTTCGCACCCTTACCGAAAATGGGTAGTATAATTTGTTGAATTTTATTGTTTTTATTCTTGACCAGATAAACATCTGCAATTGCACAGCGCTGATAAATCTTCGCGGGATCATGTTCCGGAGCGAGCTTTTTACATTCCTGCGTCACGGCATCGTCTGCCACCCATTCACCAGAATCCAGATTTACCTTACGCGACAAAATATAACGTTGAAATAAATTTTTTATTGTTTTTTCATCCTGCACGTCTGATTTCAGCAGACCCGCGGCATGCAGAATAGCAGCATGTTTCTCTTCACTGGTTGGTTCAGTTAGTTCCCCCTGATACATCATAAAAAAGGCAATAGCAGCAATAAAAATAAGGACACAAAACACCATCATTGATGCAACAATAATTTTACCCTTGCCCATTATTCTATAATCCCTGTAAGAAATAAGATATTTAAAACACCATCAGATATGCCATTACCTTTGTAGATTTGCAACTACAGAAAAAATCAAAAATATATAGCCATTAGTATATGGTTTAGGGATTTAATATCAGAACAACCTGTTTTTATTACCTTTTTATCGTAAGAAAATGCCGGGTTCCCCCGGCATAAATATCAGAACGTTGTTGCCCACCACAGCCGAAGTTTCATGCCCCAGTAGCTGGTCCAGCCGCTGGTTGTTGATACCACCCGGCCCTGGGACATCACCACCAACGTGGGCGTAACGCTGATCGCCCAACTACGGGAGATTGCCCCGTTAGCATCATTGATGACCGGAAAGTCCACGCCTTTACGCGACAGCCAGTGCGAGACTTCCGCTTCACTCCCGGAGCGTAGCGCAATGGTCATCACGTTTTGCCCTTCCGAGCGCAGCCTGGCGACTTCCGGCGTCGTGAAGCGGCATACGCCGCACCAGCTCGCCCAGAAATAAAGCAGCACCGGCTCGTCTTTGCTGAGTGCCGCCAGCGTGACGGTTTCACCATCCAGCGTTTGTAAAGGCGTGCTGTCAAAAGAGGCAGGTAGCTGCGGCGCGCGCCAGGCATCCATCAGCAGCATCCCCCCCGCTAACAGCGCCAGTAAGATCAGTCCTTCGCGCAGCCAGCGGCGCAATTTACTGAGCATTGGCCGCCGCCAGTTTTTCTTTTACCACTTCCTCAAGGGTTTCCCACGGCACCGCACCGGGAATAAGTTCATCACCAATAATCGTTGCGGGGGTTCCCTGCACTCCCACCAGTCGCGCCAGTTGCAGGTTAGTGCTCAGCGTTTCAGCACTTTGGGCGTCCAGCGTAACCGGACTGGCCCCCGATTTTTCCTGCGCCTGTTTAATACTGACGTCGGTATGATACCCCTTCTTCTGCATCAGTTTTTCATGTAGCGCCAGAAACTGCTGCGGATGCTGATGCCAGGTGGTCAGCACGGTCCGCGCCGCCAGTTCCGAACTTTCCCCTTTAAACGGCAGCGGTTTAATCACCACCGCCACATCAGGATATTTCTGCACTATTTTTTCCAGCATGGGATCTAACTGTTTACAGTATGGACAGTTGTAATCAGTGAAGTTTATCAGGGTCAGTTTCGCCTGCCTGGCGCCAATCCGCGGGCTATTGGGATCGTTAAACAGGGCTTCCTGAATTAATGCTTCAATTTGCTTTTCCTGTTCCGGGGTAAACGGTGCAGGCTCTTTCGCTACGCTGACGGCTGAAAACAGGGTTAACAGCAGAACAATCATCATCTTCATGGGGTGACTCCTTTGGCATCGTTCAACATTTGCAGTACCGCATCGCGGGTTAACAACGTGGGCAACACCTGACCTTCCGGCAGACCGGGGCCATAAATTTGGTTATACGGCACAGCAACCTGGCCGCGTTTTTTCAGAAATTCGGTGATAGCTTCAGATGTCAGCGTCCAGTCGCCGCGTAACGCCACCACGTCCGGCTGTTGCAAAGCGGCCTGGACGTCATCTTTATGCAATACGTTGTATTTATTTACTTTACAGGTGATGCACCAGTCAGCAGTGACGTCAATGAATACACGCTTATGTTGCGCCAGCGCATCCTCAATCGCCTGCTCGCTGAGCGGTTGCCAGTTCACGCTTTCTTTCGCGCTACCTTGTCCACCAAGCCCTATATGTGGGAGCAGCAACGTCGCAAGCCAGATAGCCGACCCCAGCATCATCATGCCGAGAAGACGCCGCAAAATATTCATCCAGCGTCCTGGACGCGGCAAACGCAGCGCCAGACCGGGACGCAGAGCCACCAGCAGCCACGGCAAGCTCATCCCCAGCCCAAGGGCGAAAAATAGCCCCCACAATGTCGGCAGCGAAGCGGTCAATGCCACCGCCACCGCCGTGCCCAGAAACGGGGCGCTGCACGGCGTAGCAAGCAAAGTCGCAAATGCGCCTTGCCAGAAATGTCCCGACAAACCATTGCCGCCGTGAGTCGCCAGCGTGGTGGTCATCGCCGACGGCAGACGGAATTCGAACCACCCGAACAAGCTGGCGCTGAACGTCAGCATCACCAACACCATGACGCCAATAAACCACGGATTCTGAAACTGAATCCCCCAGCCAAGTGCCTGATTAGTTAAACGCAGCACCGTCATCAATAGCGCCAGGGCCATAAACGAGACCAGAATTCCGGCTACCGATGCGAGGAACTGACGGCGGATCTGGTGACGTTTTTTTTCCTCGACCAGCAAAATAGAGCCCAGCTTCATACCCAGAACCGGTAACACACAGGGCATCAGATTGAGGATTAAGCCGCCCAACAGCGCCATTAGCACCACCTGCCACAACGGGAGCGAGGCGTTTTCAATAACCGGGGCTTCGCCAATCACAAGACGACTTTCCTGGGCAACGCCGTTATCTGCCAGCACCAGCGTGACCGACTTCCCGCGTAAATCCGGCGCGCCTTCCCCCCAACCATCATGAACAGGTACCGTGGCGCGTAACGTCTCTCCTGCAACGTGAATTTGCGGCATGCCAAAATCCGCATCATCAACGGCGTCCAGATATAGCCCTGGTGCATTCCAGCCTCCCGCGCGATGAGCCTCGACGACCAATTCTCCGGCCCTTGCTCCGGCGTGCAGAGTATCGGTCAGACCGCTGGCAAGCGGGATCTGCCCCATCGCCTGAGCATAGTCATGGGCAAAAGTCGGATCCTGAGCTGTGGGCGTCACGGAAAAAGGAAAATCCGTCAACAGGCAAACGTTGCTACAGGTGGATAGCGTCAAAACGCCACTAAGCGTGGCTGGCGATCTACCGCGCACAACCATCGGGAACGTCACCTTATCGTGATAACCCTGGGTAGTGATATTGGCGACCTCAAAGCGCGCAGGGGTTGGCCAAAACCAGTCGACCGTTGGCATTTCGTCTTTCCAGGCGATAGCAGGCGCGACGCCGCCCTCGCCCGGCGAACGCCAGTAGGTTTTCCAGCCGTCCTCCAGTTTGACATCCAGTAACAGACGCGTTTCACCGCCTGCGGACGTATCTGCGCGTAGCCGCACGCTGGCGTGATCGTTATCGGGTGAACGTAGCCAGCCGGGTTCAACCGCCCAGGATACGGGCAGCCATAGCAATAACAGACAGAGCAGCGCCTGTCTGAAAACAGTCATCATAGTTTTTCTCCGTGAATAATTATTTAACAGTCAGCAACGGCTGTTCTGTCATTCACGGAAGACGCAAAATCGCAGATGTACCCTGAGAGTGGGCGGCGAGATGGCTCGCGGAGGGAAAAAAGGCAAACGAAACGCCCGCACTGGCGCCAACAGCGACAGCAGCAGACACAGAACCAGAATAGCGCCTTCAAACAGTACAGGAGGCGCGGCCAGTAATGACTTTGCGCTCAGTTCACAAGGGGTAACGGGTGAAGTCTCGTCGGTCTGCGCTTGTGCGCTGACAACAACGCTTGTGGCAACGGTGTCCATTTGCAACGCGTGCAGGCCCGCCATGCGTTGTGCGGTACAAACCATCACCACAACACATGCCAGACAGAGGAACCACCATCCCATCCGTTGACGTTTCGCCATTACACCCTCGCTAATTGATGCGAGTTATCTTAACCACTCGCCAGGTTTTGGCAACCTTTCCGCTGTAAAGTTATGTCCTGCTATCTGCTGGATATACCGCGATTTTAATCAGATTGAGGTCGGGCTCCCTGACATAAACCGAGCGAATGGGTCCCGTCGCACCGTTTTGTCTGACAGTTGCCCTATTCGTTCACGCGCGACAAGAGAAAGAAAATTGTAGAGGACGTTGGCAGAACATAGCGCATCGTCTTGCAGCTCACCTTTATAAACGAAATGAGAATTAATCATATTTTTATGTTTTGTTATTACAATATAACATTGCCGAAATAAACGAGAAAATATCACGGAAGTTATCATTCGCTATTTACGAAGAGTGCCAAAAGATATTTCTGTGACACTACATAAATAACATCCCGACACGTATTACTGCGTAAATGAAAGTAAGTGTCAGCGCATTTTAATGGGATTATCGTATTATAGACTGACGCAGTGCATGGCGTATTCATTAGCAGTTAATTTGTTTATTAAATGTTATTTAGAGTATATGGAAATGAAAAAATATTTATTACCCCTGATTGGGTTACTTTTTACAGTTAGCGCTCAGGCAGCATCATTTACCGACGGCAAAGAGTATATCTCGCTGGAAAAACCCGTCGTTTCAGCCCCGGCGGCGCTGAAGTTTTTCTCATTCTATTGCCCTTCCTGTTATCAGTACGATGAAGTTTTTGAAATCACTGATAACGTAAAAAAAGTCTTGCCTGCTGATGTCAAACTCACGGAATACCACGTCGACTTTTTAGGCCCTCTGGGGCAGGACATGACGCACGCCTGGTCCGTCGCCATGCTGTTGAACGTACAAGATAAAGTTAAACCGATGCTTTTTGATGCTGTTCAGAAAAAACAAACCATTAAAACAGCGGACGATATTCGTAATGTATTTATCAGCGCAGGCGTCAGCGCCAGTGATTATGATGCCGCATGGAATAGTTTTGCCGTGAAATCATTGACTGCCAAACAGCAAGAAATGGCTAAAGCGGTAGATTTAACCGGTGTACCCGCCATTTTTATCAACGGTAAATATATGATCAATCCGAAAGGACTGAAATCTGATGATCTTAACGCGTTCGTACAAAACTATGCTGATACGGTCCGCTTCCTGATAACCAAATCCTGATGTTCAGCTAATCTCACTATTCGCACCACACAACAGACGCCATAACGTCAAAAGCGCTGTTGGTGGTGCGCAACCGCATCGTTTATAGCAATATCCCTCCTTCACGGTTGGCATTCGCCGTTATCAGGATTACCCTAAACTAAGCGGTGATACCAGTTGTCACGGTTCACCTTCTGCAAGTGTTGATTTACACGAGAGAACGCTATGGAATTAAAGGATTATTACGCCATTATGGGCGTGAAACCGACAGACGATCTCAAGACAATCAAGACCGCCTATCGTCGACTCGCCCGTAAATACCATCCTGATGTCAGTAAAGAGACTGACGCGGAGGCCCGGTTTAAAGAGGTTGCTGAAGCCTGGGAAGTACTGAGTGATGAGCAGCGACGCGCCGAGTACGACCAGCTGTGGCAGCACCGCAACGATCCACAGTTCAGTCGTCAATTCCAGCAAGGAGAGAATCAAAGCTACAGCGCCGAAGATTTCGACGATATCTTCTCTTCCATTTTTGGTCAGCGTGCGCACCAGTCGCGCCAGCGCCCTGCCAGCCGCGGGCACGACATCGAAATTGAAGTTGCCGTATTCCTCGAAGAAACGCTTACTGAGCATAGCCGAACGATCAGTTACAACCTGCCGGTCTACAATGCATTCGGCATGGTTGAACGTGAAATTCCCAAAACACTGAATGTGAAAATTCCGGCTGGCGTCGGTAACGGTCAGCGTATCCGTCTGAAAGGCCAGGGCACCCCCGGCGAAAACGGTGGGCCGAACGGTGATTTGTGGCTGGTGATTCATATTGCGCCGCATCCACTGTTCGATATCGTTAATCAGGATCTGGAAGTGGTCGTTCCCCTGGCACCATGGGAAGCCGCGTTAGGGGCGAAAGTCACCGTTCCGACGCTAAAAGAGAGCATCCTGCTGACCATTCCCGCGGGAAGCCAGGCCGGACAGCGACTACGCATTAAGGGCAAGGGTCTGGTAAGTAAAAAACATACCGGCGATTTGTATGCGGTGATCAAAATAGTCATGCCGCCGAAACCTGACGATGCCAGCGCCGCCCTGTGGCAACAGCTGGCGGATGCACAAAAGACCTTTGATCCGCGCAAAGAGTGGGGGAAAGCATAATGGCTAACGTCACCGTCACCTTTACCATTACCGAATTTTGTCTGTACACCGGTGTATCAGAAGAGGAGCTCCATGAGATTGTCGGCTTAGGGGTAATTGAGCCTCATGAAGACAAGACGTTTGACGACCATGCGCTGACCGTAATGCGTCGCGCGGTGCGCCTGCGTCAGGAGCTGGAACTTGACTGGCCGGGAATTGCCGTTGCGCTAACGTTGCTGGAAGAGAATGCACAGTTACGACAGGAAAACCGCCTGCTGCGCCAGCGGCTGTCTCGCTTTATCAGCCATCCTTAGTGTGTCAGGGCCAGCAGCGTGCTGGTCCTTTTATTATCTCCAACCCGCTCTTAATGACATTGCTCAGCAGATGGCATACAGTCAGCGATAGGAATTTTCTCAAACAATAAGACGTTGAGCCATGCAGCTTAAGCCCCTCACTAAAGGTCGTTTTCACAATATCTGGCAACAGGATGATGCCTTAATTGAGAAGATATTTCAGGAGCTACTCTCTGAAACGCAGATTATCCAGGAAGATGAGTATCTATACCGTCAGGGACAGGTAGTCGATCGACTGATTATGGTGCAATCAGGGCGAATTTCTCTACGGTATAGCGCGGAGAATGGTCGCCGTTTTCAGTTGGGCGCAATGGAATGTGATGAGCAATTGTTTGGTGAAATGGAGTTTTTTACCGGGTATCGCTGCCAGCTTGACATCGTAGCTGAAGAACCGCTTACCGTGGCGGTGTGCACCTGTGATCGTCTGGAAGAAGCGCTGAACCAGCATCCCAGGCTGGCGATATTTTTCGCCAGCGCAATGGCCGTTGATTATCAGGATATGCTAGAAATCTTCCTGCACCGGATGCTCTACCCTATCGTACATAACGTGGCGTATGACCTGTATCGCCAGCATCAGAACAAGCAGCCAATGGATGGTTTTGATAAAAAATACCAGGAAGCTGAGCGATTCGGCACCACTGACCGGGTTTATCGGCGGGCAGTTAAAGCGCTGACGGATGCCGGGCTGGTAACGCGTACGAAGCAAGGACTGGAAATTAAGGATCTGGATGGGCTGCGTAAATTTCTCGGCAACGACATCATTGACTGACACACCAACTCTCGCAAACAGAGCATTGGTGTGTCATTTCGGTGCAATCAGAACTTGTAGGTGAGGTTGAAATAGTGGCCTAGCCCGGTGGTACGCCCTGCTCCGCCGTGGTTTTCCATCAGTGCCATGTTGCGGAAGTACTTCAAGCCATAACCTACCGCATAATGCTCTGAATGCCAGTAGATGCCGTTATACCATTCAATCGCGTTATTGCTGTATAACGGTTGATTAGCAATCTTATTAGCGGCGAACTGGTAGTCAAAGTAACCCTGATAGTTCAAGTAACTGCCGTTGGAAAAGGTATAGAACGGCGTCGACCAGTTGGTCGAGAACATGTAGCCATCCCACTTACCTTCGTTATCCGCACCGTAGTTTTCACGAACATAGTGCGCATAGATGTTCATTCCCACCAGACCAAACCACGGCACCTTAACATCCGTGCCCAGACCGACGTAATGCTCAAATAATTCCCGGTCACCAATGTTATTTACCGTTGCGATATAGAATTCATTAAACGGACCAACGGATAAATCTTTATTAAAAATGGCGTCCAGGGAAAAACGCGGAGATATCTTGGCAAAAAAGTTATCACCACCATGACGATCGTCCTGCTCGCGATCCAAAATATCAAAGAAATCCACATAACCGTACAGATCGATAATTCCGGAACGCGCGCCAAACTCCAGTTCCAGATAGGTGTCATTACGAATGCCATAAGGCACTTTCGCATCCACACTTTGCATTAAGTTCATCTGCATCCAGTTAAAATCATTTTTGCGGATGTTGCCATCGGTATAATCAGCCGCAAGCGCTTGCGTACAGCACATCGCAATTACCGCACCCAGAACTGTTTTTTTCATCATTGATTTATTTTTCTTCAGCATTTTCAATTCCTTTGAGCAAGGTTGAGTGTCGCCCCACCAAATAAATGGCGTGACGACTGGCTATCTAATTAAAAAGGTAAGCGTTATTACTGTGTTTAATTACGTTTAAGTTTCAATGTACCCATCAACATGATAAAGATGATTAAATACAACACCGGTATTGCGTACATAATTTTCTGTAATCCCATAGTTTTTTCCATTAGCGCACTGATCGCCGGACTAAACATCGCCCCGGCACTGCCGCTAATTAAAATATAAGATACGTTCTGGCTACTCGCGCGCTTCACGAAAGAAACACCGTAGGCAATAAAGGAGTTATACAATGCTGCGCAGACAAATCCGTAACTGTAGGCCAGATAATCAAGCCCGGAGATTTTTTCCTTCGTGACAATAATGGATGTAATTACGCAAGCCAGCAGAATAATACTTAGCAGGAAATAATGTATTTTCACTCGGGAAACAATAACGGTTGAGACTAACGCGCCGACCAGCGCAGCCCCCCAATATTGCGTAATAATATTTCCTGCTTCTTCAAAGGGAATACCAAATTTGTTCTTCACAAACAATGGTGCCCAGGTCAGGAAGGTATACAGCGCCAGCATGCCTAAAAACAGACCTATACCGCCGCTGATAATCCCTGGGTTCCACTCCGATTTCGCCACGTCTGCGCTATCCGCTGCAGGAGCCGTTTCACAGGCGGAAAAACGGGTGAGAGCCACAACGCCCAGCGTGAGTAGAGCCACCATACCTACGCTCAGATAGCTATAACTCCACGACATATTGTGCGTCAGGGCGAAGGTAGTGATCAGCGGAAAAACTACGCCCGCAACGTTAAAGGTGGCGTCCTGCACCACCAGCATCGTACTTTGAATGCGATCCTGCCAAACTGATACCACGATCGTTCCCGCTACGCACAGACCAATCCCGCCGCAGAAACCCACCAGGGTCATGGCGACCATCACCGGCCATAATCCAGGGCTTAAGTGCATTGCCAGAGCGCAGAGGAACACTATCGAATAGATAATGAACGTCATACGCTTAACACCGATTTTCTCAATCAAGAAAAAGGCGGCGACGGTTCCGGCTAATGCTCCACCGTTAAGCAACGAAAATATCGAAGCAACAGTATTCACATCGGCACTGTAGCGTAGTGCAATCGGTTCAATCAGCATGCCAAACTGACTGGCAAACCCCGCCATAATAAAATTTGCCAGAAAACTAATCAGCGTAAGTGCTATTTTATTCTTCATATAATGCCATCTCTGATTGGTTCATCTAAATGCTGATGCTAAGCCG
This sequence comes from Citrobacter europaeus, assembly GCA_020099315.1. Taxonomy (NCBI): domain Bacteria; kingdom Pseudomonadati; phylum Pseudomonadota; class Gammaproteobacteria; order Enterobacterales; family Enterobacteriaceae; genus Citrobacter; species Citrobacter europaeus. The sequence continues at coordinate 1,754,257 of CP083650.1, read as the reverse complement.
TAATAGCTGTATTCAGCGCCAGCTCTATCATATTCTTAAACGTTAACTGCCGTTCTTCTGCCGTCGTTTCTTCTCCTGTCAGGCAATGATCGGATACGGTTAATATAGCCAACGCTTCAATATTAAACTGATGCGCTAAAGCGTATAACCCTGCCACTTCCATATCCACACCCAGCACACCAAACTTTTCCAGTGCCGGTATTAAATTTTCGTCAGGATCGTAATAAAGATCACCACTGAAGACATTGCCGACTTTAATATCGATGCCAGACTTCTGTGCCAATGTCCACGCCTGCTGCAATAATGGAAAATGAGCAGATGCCGCCATTGCGTAGCCCGCGCTACGTTTTAAATTCGTGACAGAATCGGTTCCAGCGGCGACGGCAAGAATAATATCTCGCATTTTGACATGATGTTGTGTTGCCCCCAGGCTACCAACACGAATAATTCTCTGCACGCCAAAATCATGTACCAGTTCATGGGCATAAAGCGTCATTGAAGGAATGCCCATTCCGTGTCCCATCACCGAAACAGGTTGCCCAAAATATAAACCGGTATAGCCCAGCATATTGCGTACATTGGTGACTTCACGGTAATCAATTAGATAATTTTCGGCAATAAACTTAGCGCGGAGCGGATCGCCCGGCATAATTACGGTTGGCGCAAAATCACCCGCTTTGGCATTAATATGTGCAGTCATAACAATTCCTGAATTATGGGTATTGAAGATATGCAGGGATTGTAACCAGACGTTTGCAGAGGATTGAGGACAAAAGTCCTGCTCAGAGGATCGGCCTCTCAATTTTGAGAGTTAGTGGTGCAGGTAAGAGGAAAACGGCATCCCCGCCGCGCAGACAGGGAAAACGCCGGGGCTGTCAGAAGTTATCCTTCTGCCCGAACAACAGTACGGTGTAACGCGTATTCACTTTGCCGCTACGCTTACCATCTGGTGCGAAATAGCGATCGTTCCGATACTGGCGCTCGGTGGTGTCGCCAAACGAGTCGCCACGAAAGGTAAAGGCAGTGGAGTCAAACTCTCCGGCAGCAGCCTGCCTGCCCCCTTGCCTCTTCCTAGGATACTTTGTGGTTAACGCCAGCGACAGCCCGTGCTCGTCGGCACAGAGAGTTTTGTCGCATAGCACACCCGGTGCCGGGCTGCCTGGTCCGAGCGTTGCTGCGTATGCTGTCAATGGTAAGACGCTCAACGCCAACAATCGCATAGTAAACTAAAGAGTTGTGAATGTTTCGGTAAGATTGAATTTTTTATATATCTTTTGTTGAATACTACCATTTGATATCAACTTATTCATTTCAGTGACGAAATTTATGATATCGTCGCATTTGCTGTTATCAGGCAAATCGGTGTAATTATAGTTCCACCATTTTATTTTTAACAACTCTTCGATAATACCGGACTCAAATCTGTATTTGATAATTTTTGCTGGAACCCCTGCGACAATAGCATATGGAGGCACATCTTTAGTAACCACAGAATTTGCAGCAACAACAGCGCCATCGCCAATTGAAATCCCCCCCTTTAAAACAACATCATTACCAATCCAGACATCATTGCCAATCGTTAAATCCTTAGGTTTAGTGATAAATGGTTTCAACGTCCAGTTTTGTCCAAACTCGCTGGCAGCATATTTATCAAACTCGCCATTATAAGTAAGCATATGAGTAGTAAAACGATTCATTGGATGGTTCCCACCCATGATTTTTACATTTGATGCAATGCTACAAAATCTGCCGATTCGTACATTACCCGGCAATTGACAGGTTGGAAATGAAAATGCGCCTACGCTGGAAAAACTTTTTACCGGCATAGTTGAATATTGCTCAGCAATAACATCAGCTTCAATTCGAATTTTGTCACCTTTAGATAATAGTAGCAAATTCCTTTCTTTATAAACTTTCTTTCCTCTATGATTTAAAAAGATATTGTTATCCATGCAAAACTCATAATGTTTTCTGGTCCATCTAAAAACAAAAGTATCATTTGCATCTTCTGAAAAACTATAGAGTCTGGCTTTCATATTGTCATTATCTGCTTTTAATTAAGAATGTAAGATTAGATTAAAGATACTCTAAACTCTAACCTTAATCAACTATAACAACATGAAATAGTTAACATTATAAATTCTCTTGCAAGGATATTTTACTGTTAGCACATAGTTGTTAATATATGTTCTGTAGAATTTTAGTTAAAATTTTAATATAGACATGCACTGAAAAGTCGCTTTCAGAATAAAATGTAAGAGGTTTCCATTAAGAGCCAGATGTTTGATATATGAGAATTCTACGAATTATATTTTTAAATAGCGCAGGGAAAGCGTTATGCCGCATAAAAAGCGCCCATAATGAAATGTGGCGCTTATCGTATCAAGTCCGTTACTGATGAGCCGCCAGAATGTAACCTTTACGCGCGCTTTGCCAGCCGAGGTGGTCAAACACGATGCCTCCTGCCGTTGACCCAAGGGCGATTGAGAGCAGAATCACCGCGACCATTAGCCCGTCTCGGCTTCGGCGTTGTCGGGCAGCGTACGCGCAATCCATGTCCACCACCTGGTTGGCGCGGCGGTTGCAAGCATGCCCCAGAGGCCTGCCAGCCCCTCCGTCACGCCTAAATCGCGGGCAATCGGCGTGAGCAGGCTGACGGGCATAAATTCAGAAGCAATCAGCACAAACACGCACAGGGTCATGGCAAAAATACCGCCCCAGTATGCGCGCTGATGAGGATGTGATGGTGTTTGGTTTAGCGTCGACATAGTGAAATTTCACGAAGATCAGGATAAAAGCCACCCGCCAGAGGCCGGTGGCTTTGCATCAATTCAGGAGAGGGTTTATTTCAGTTTGGTCTGGAAAAATTGTTCGAACTTCGCGAAAGGTATTTTTCCGGCCACGTTATCGTAGAGGTCCACATGATTTGCCCCTGGCACCACGACCAGTTCTTTGTCTTTACTGCCAATCGCCTTGAAAGCATCTTCAGCAAAATAGCGTGAATGCGCTTTCTCACCGGTCACAATAAGCGTGGGGATGGTGATTTCACTGGCGTAGCTCAGCAGCGGCATATTCATAAACGACAGTGGCATCGTTGCCGTCCACGCCCCGGTCGAGTTAACGGAACGCTCGTGGAAGCCGCGCGGCATGCGATAGTAATCGAAGAACTCTTTCAGTATCGGATGCGGATTTGCTGGCAGCGTTTCTGGCAGAACGCGCTCGCCCGCGCTGGCCTTGCCGTTGCTGTCGACGTTAATATCATGACCGCCGTGTGCGAAGGTGCCGCTCTGCGCATCCTTCCAGCGCTGTTCGTTCAGATATTGCAGAACAGCACGACGGTCGGCGGTGGAATAACGGTCTTTGCCATCCCCCACACCATGGCCCATCGCCCGGCTCATGTCGTACATCACGCTGGTAGCCACCGCTTTGACGCGGGTATCCATCGCAGCGTCGTTCAACGCCATGCCACCCCAGCCGCAAATACCGAGCAGCCCGATACGATTGCGATCCACCTCTTTTTGCAGCCCTAAGAAATCCACTGCCGCGCTGAAATCTTCAGTGTTGATATCCGGTGAGGCGACGTTTCGCGGATAGCCGCCGCTTTCCCCCGTGTAAGAGGGATCGAATGCCAGGGTAACAAATCCTTGTTCCGCCAGCGTCTGCGCATACAGACCGCTGGATTGCTCTTTCACCGCGCCAAAAGGCCCACTGACCGCAATCGCAGCCAGCTTGCGATCGCCACGGTCTTTAGGCAGGTAAAGATCGCCCACTAAGGTGATGCCATATCGATTCTGGAACGAGACTTTACGATGTTCGACTTTCTGGCTCTCAGCGAAGGTCTTGTCCCACTTATCTGTCATGGAAACAGGGGCACTCGGATTGGTTGAATCAGCAAAACTCATTGTTGAGGCTCCACTTAATGATGCGAATAACAGCATGGCCGGCATCGTAGTTTTTAGCGTTCGGGTGAAGGCTTTCATAAAAAATCCCCATAAAAAACAACAGAGAGATACAGGTTTCCGACGGACAACGCTGCGGTGCTTTGTTTTGATGGGCTCATTATAGTGAGCAGAATTAGTGCTGATTAGAGGGCGATTACTGCTAAGATTGATACCATATTGTTATAAATCAATACTGAATTTGCTGTCATTCCGGGGGGATTTTTCAATGGCGAAAAGGGAGAATTACAACGAGCTGTACTTGTTTATGCAGGTTGTACGGGAAGGCAGTTTCACCGCGGCTGCTCAGCGGCTGGGGCTCGCTCAATCAGGGGTCAGTCGTTCTGTTCGTGAGCTTGAAGAAAGGCTGGGCGTCCAGCTGCTGGTGCGTACCACGCGTAAACTGTCGCTGACGCAAGCAGGCGAGCAGCTCTATCAGAAGACGGCATCTGGATTTGATACGTTAGATCGTGGGCTTGCCACGCTGGCGCATTATCGAGAGACGCCCTCCGGCACGGTGCGTATCAATGCCAGCCAGCACGCCATTGATAAATGCCTGCTGCCTAAGCTGGCGGTATTTAAACAGCGCTACCCTGATATCAGGCTAGAACTGATGAATGAGAGCCGGTTCGTCGATATCATCGAGGAAAGATTCGATGCCGGCGTTCGTCTGGGGCCTGAAGTCGGCCAGGGCATGGTCGCGGTGCGCATTACGCCGGATATGGAGATGGCCGTTGTGGGTACGCCTGAACATTTTCACCGCTTCGGTTTTCCACAAACCCCGGCGGATTTAAAGGCGCATCCCTGCATCGCCTATCAGTTTGCCGATGGCAGCGTATATCAGTGGGAACTCATTCAGAATGATAAAAAAATCACCCATCAACCTGAAGGGCAATGGGCATTATCCGACAGCTATATGGAAGCAGAAGCCGCCCGGCTGGGTCTTGGGCTGGCCTATGTCCCTGTCGAACTGGTCGCGGATGATTTAGAACACGGTAATCTTATCAGGGTGTTGCAGCGTTACAGCCTGCGAATGGAAGGATTATTTCTTTATTATCCTCATCGCAACGTCTCCCCTGCCCTGCGAATGGTCATTGAGACGCTGAAAATTTAAGCGTACGCCATGGCGGCGTCTTCATTGTGCATAATGGTAGAAAGTATTCCTGCCTGAACTCAATATTTCCCATTTATAATCTGTGTGCAGAATAGCAACATTGACAATTGCATGTCTGTCTCAGGTCGCTCAATATTGTTTTTAAAGTAGTCTTATTGTTATTATCGTCTTCCATTCTAAGATTGAGTTATGCATGCCATGATCCCATTTAGGTTTAGTGAGATGACTCACGCCGATATTCCTGCTGTTCAGTCGTTCCTTATTGAACATCTTAATCTGTTCTTCAATGCTGGTAGATCCATGCCTTCTGGCGAAGAAGATCTCTTTGATCTCGAACGACAGTATCTGTTACAGGAAAGGAATTCATTACTTTGCGCATGGAGCGAAAAACAAGAATTAATCGCTACACTGGCGGTATGTCAATATAATGATCGGATTGCTGAACTGCGCGGACGCTATAACTTGTCTGAAACAGCGGAAATTTGTCGTTGCTACGTGGATGAACGCTATCGCAGACAGGGGATCGGCAGTCAATTGTTTTCCTTAGCTGAGGTATTTTGTCAGCAACATCAATATAAAGTTTTGTATCTTCACACACATCATTTTTTACCCGGCGGTTATCATTTCTGGTTGCGTAACAATTTTAACGTGATTATGGATATGCAGGATGAATGGCAGTTGGTACACATGGAGAGTTCACAAAAAAAAGATTCAACTGCTAATACGCAGCATTTTTGATGGTGATCAATATGTTTCATACGCGGAGATTGAATTATGTTCGTAATTTGATCAACATCAACCAATTATCATTTAGCTTCCCGTTGTTATTTTCATTTACAGCATCACGCAAAGAAAAAAACACACAACTATTTGTATTTATTGATTATTTTTAGTTTCCCACTCTCTTTTGCCTCTTACCCCCTATGGTTGACCTTGTTAACAATTGCCGTTAGAGTCGCTTTCGACAGCATTTCATTACATTTTTGTATATGAATAGGAATATGGTAAGAATTATTTAATTCAATTCCATAACTGCCCCCGCAACTGTAGGCGGATGCAGAATATCCTTGTGTGGTTAATAAGCCACAGGTCACTGTAAAGTTTATCTTTATGGGAAGGCTGATATTCTGGTTACCGTGAGTCAGGAGACCTGCTGTCAAAGGTGTATACCATTGAGTGGACGGGATGGTCCATGGGATGAATTATTTGACAAATGCAGTAGTGTATTTATGAATAAGATTTCGGCTAAGTAACGCTTATTTGCATTTTTTGCATATCTTCATTCTTAAATTTCACGATTGAATGTCATCTATCTTCATGTCTCCTCCCGATATATGGAATGAAATGAGCCATGACCAGATCTTCAGATTCTGGCATCAACGGGACGATGATAATGCACGCTAATTCTACCTTTTACTCCTCTAAAAAAACGCTTCTGGCTATTTTGGGCACGACTGCTCTGCTGCTTACTTCCGGTTTTTCTGCCGCGGCAAAAACCGAATATCCTCTGACGATTAAAAACTGTGGCCGCGATATTACCTTCAACCAGGCACCAACGCGCGTGGCAACGGTGGGACAGAATAGTACCGAGATTCTTTATTCATTAGGGCTGGCCGATCGCGTCGTGGGCACTTCACTGTGGTTTGGCCCGGTACTGGATACTTATAAAACAGCAAATGAAAAAGTTGCCGTTATTGCGCAAAATATTCCCAGCTTTGAAGGGATTGTGGCTAAAAAACCGGATCTGGTCGCCAGCCAGTTTGAATGGCAAATCGGCCCAGCAGGCACGGTTGCCTCTTATGAACAGTTTAGTGAACTGAAGGTTCCCGTTTATACCGCGCCGGCTGACTGTGCGAAAGATAACGAAGATGGTGGTGATGGTGTCCGTAAGGGTATGTTTGATATTGCCATGGTGTATCAGGAAGTCGCCGATTTGGCGAAAATCTTCGATGTTCAGGATAAAGGCGAAGCGTTGATTGCCAGCCTTAAAGCACGTGAAGCCGCAGCGAAAAATAAAATTACCGGAATGGATAAGAATGTTTCCGCGGTGTTCTGGTTCTCAAGCGCCGATTTGCAGCTCGATCCTTACGTTGCCGGGAAGTTTGGCCCAGCTGCGTGGATAGCCCAAACGCTGGGTGTGAAGAATGTGATTGATTCTGCCGAAGAATGGCCAACAGTGGGCTGGGAAACCATCGCTAAAGCTAATCCTTCGGTCATTGTGCTCGGAGAGATGAGCCGTCGGCGTTTCCCGGCAGATGACTGGAAGGTCAAGATGGAATACCTCAAGTCCGACCCTGTCACCAAACTGGTTCCTGCCGTCAAGGAAAACCATCTGCCGGTCATTGACGTACAGACAATGAATGCCGGGATCAGAACTATTGATGGGGTGGAAAAACTGGCGGATGCCCTTGTTGAATATGGCTTAGCGCATCCGCAGGCTGCTCATTAATCTACGTTTTGCGCTATATCCTCGGACGGTATAGCGCATCTCCGTTACTCAGGAACGCAGATAATCATGAGTGATTCACGCAGGATGCGTCGTGCCGTTGGTCAACTTGCGATGAGAATAGGTGGACATGCCGTTTGGGTCAGTGCGCTAATGTGCTGCGTACTGCTGGCGGGTATTTCCATCGGCGAAACGCTGATTCCCTGGCAGCACGTACTCAGCACGCTGGCAAATCATCTTTTTGATGCACACTACCCTGTCGATGCGCTGGATGCAGGGATCGTCTGGAACTATCGCCTGACCCGAGCGCTGGTCTCCGCCAGCTGCGGTGCCTGCCTGGCTGTTTCCGGCGTAGTGCTGCAGTCGTTGCTACGCAATGCGCTCGCTGAACCTTATCTATTGGGGATTTCTGCCGGAGCATCCACCGGAGCGGTGCTGATTGCTCTCACCGGGCTTGGGGCTGGGATCATCAGTATGTCATTGGGAGCTTTTATTGGTGCGCTGACGGCATTTATGTTCGTTGCGCTATTAGCAATGGCTGCTGGCGGTAGACAAGGCGGAGGTGTAACAACCCAGATCATCCTTGCCGGGATCGCCAGCTCACAGCTTTTCAATGCGATTACGTCGCTTATCATTACCCGCTCAGCAAACGCCGAGCAAGCGCGCGGTATTATGTTCTGGTTGTTAGGCAATTTGAGCGGTGTACGCTGGCCCGATGTTGTCTTAGCCATTCCAACCGCTCTGGTCGGTATCGTGCTGTGCTTCTGTTATGCCCGCCATCTCGACGCGTTCTCCTTTGGCGCTGAGTCTGCGGCATCGTTGGGTATTCCGGTAAAACGTACCCGTGCAGTACTGATTGCCGCCGTCACCGGCATGACGGCAATTATGGTCTCCATTGTTGGTGCGATCGGCTTTGTCGGTCTGGTTATCCCGCATGCCGCTCGTCTACTGGTCGGCAACCAGCATCATCGACTGCTGCCAGTGAGTGCGCTTACCGGCGCGATCTTCCTCATTATCGCTGATGTTATTTCCCGCACGTTACTCCCCGGCCAGGTTCTACCAATAGGCGTGATCACCGCTCTGGTTGGCGCCCCTGCGTTTTCAATCATTCTGATTAGAGGAAACCAGAACAAATGACGGTGAACCTCGTAAACCCTTTTATTACCTCTGCACAAGCCGTTATTGAAGCCTGTAATCTGCGCTGGAAGGTAAAAGGTAAGACGATTGTTGATGATATTTCACTCAGCGTAACGCCTGGCGAGTTTGTCGGCATCATCGGCCCCAATGGCTCGGGCAAAACGTCACTGATATCACTCCTGGCTGGTTTGCTGAAGCCGACTTCAGGACGAATCACTCTGCAGCAAAAAGCGCTCCAGCATTATTCGCGGCGTCATCTTGCTCAACAGGTGGCGCTGGTCGAACAACAGGCTGAAACCAGCGAGCGTCTTACTGCTTTACAAGCCGTTTCTCTGGGGCGGACCCCCTGGCTTAGCCTGCTCTCCCCCTGGTCCGCCAAAGATGACGTTATCGTGCAGACTATGCTGGAAAAGGTTGATCTCAGTGAATTACAGCACCGCTGCTGGCATACCTTTTCTGGTGGAGAAAAACAGCGCCTGCATATCGCCCGGGCGCTGGCACAGCAGCCACAGTTGTTGCTGATGGATGAACCCACCAACCATCTCGACATTCAACATCAGATTGGCCTGCTAAGTCTCGTGAAACGTGAAAAGCTCACGGTGATTGCTGCTCTGCACGACCTCAATCATGCCGCGATGTTCTGCGATCGCATCATCGTAATGACGTCCGGACATATGGCGATGCAAGGGAAACCATGCGCTGTTTTTACCCGCGAAAACCTCCACACCTGGTTTGGAATCGACGCCATCATTGAAAGGGATGCAAGTGGTGCAAACTGTTTTATTCGTTATCAACGGCCTGATGAATTTTAAGGAATAATCAATGAAATACCTCAAACAGAGTCTGCAAATTTTGTGTTTACTCGCTTTCGCCTCTTCAGCCTTCGCACAAACTCACGAAGTGTTGATGAAGAATCGTGGGTCTGCGGGGCCAATGGTCTATGAGCCGGATTATCTGGAGATCCAGCCTGGGGATACGGTGAAGTTTATCCGTAAACATAAAAGCCACAACGCGGCCTCAATCGCTGAGTTGTCTCCGGCTGGCTATCCTGGATTTATGGGCAAAATAGATGAAGAGATCGAAGTTACTTATGACAATGCCGGGTTTTACGGCATCAAATGTACACCGCATTACGCTCAGGGCATGGTGATGCTGATTAAGGTTGGAGATGCCTCGTTACCAGAAAGCTACCGTGCGTTCAAAGCGCCGGGTATTGCTGACAAGCGCTTTCAGGAAATTTACGCGCGTATCGACAAACATTAATCCGCGACACTTAAGGAGGTATACGAGGTGGCAGATAATAAACGTCCAGATGGCGAAATCCAGGAACAGCGTCGGGAATGCCTGTGTAAACTGACAAAATTTGTCGGTGCGGCAGGCGTCGCTGCTGCTGTCTGGCCGCTGGTTTCGGCCTTGGGCCCGGATGAAAAAACGCTTGGGGAAAATGAACCGATTGATGTCTCTCTTGCAGCGGTTGCTGCTGGACAAACCGTCAGACGTGTATGGCAGGGAAAGCTGATTCTTATTCACCATCGCACCCCGGATGAAATTATTACTGCCAGAAGTGCCGACCTGGATACGCTTATCGACCCACAGCCAGACAGCGCCAGGGTCTCTGCAGCCCATCCTCAATGGCTGGTGGTTCAAGGTTATTGCCCACATGCCGGGTGTGTACCTAACGCCCGACCGGGTGGGCTGGGTTGGATTTGCCCGTGCCACGGCTCAGAGTTTGATACCTCCGGGCGCGTGACGCGCGGGCCCGCAACGACCAACCTGGCAATCCCAGACTACGTTATTCATTCCGATGGTCAGGTCGTGCGTATCGGCGCGAAGGAAGTCTGAAATGAAGAATGAAAGCGTCTATTCGCTTCGCTGGCGTATTCCTTTCCCTCGCTCAATTGCCGGACTCTGGGTATTTGCGATCGGCGCTATCCTGCTGGTTATGCTCGGCGTGCAGATCTTTACGGGTATCGTGCTGGCGATGTTTTACGTACCGACGGCTGAGCTGGCATTTGACTCCATTATTCATATTATGCGCGCGGTTCGCCATGGAGAGCTGTTACGTAACATGCATGCTATTGGCGCGTCGCTCTTTTTCTTTGCCTGCTACATGCATATTTTTCGTGGCATGTACTACAACGTTTACCGTAAGCCCTGGACGACAATGTGGATGGTTAGCGTCACGCTGTATATCCTGCTGATGATGACCGCGTTTCTTGGTTATAGCCTGATCTGGGGGCAAAAAAGCTACTGGGCGGCAACGGTGATTACCCGATTTGCCCAGGCCATCCCGCTGGTGGGTGATTCAATTTACGCATATTTAGTCGGCAGCCATACTCCGGGGACACCGATGCTGGGCCGCTTTTATGTTATCCACTTTATTCTTCCCTTCGTGATTGTCGTCGCCACGGTTTTCCATATACGTACAGTACAGTCGGCTTTTGCCCAGGCGATGAAAAAGAGGTTTAGCGAGAAAGAGTCCAGGAGCCTGTTGTTCGATTACAAAATCACCGATCTCGATGCTATAAAAATCACTCTTTTTTTGATGGTTTTCGCCTGGTTTTTATTCTTCGCGCCGCACTATCTGAGCAGCGCCGACAACTTTATTGCTGCTGACCCAACGATTACACCCGCGATTGTTGCGCCAGAATGGTATTTCCTTCCCTTTTTCTCCATCTTGCGCTGCTTCCCGAATGAATTCGTGGGGCTAGCCGCGATGTGCGGCTCAATACTGATTTTCTATTTTCTACCCTGGCTTGATACTTCCCGGGCTCGTTTTCGCCATTACAGCAAACTGGTTAAGTGCGGATTCTGGCTATGGGTTATTAATGCCTGCTTTTTAGGCTGGTTAGGGTCGAAAGCGCTGGTTGGCCCGGATCTTCTTGACGGTTTTCGTAATGATGAGGGCTGGATCCGTGCCGCATCCCAGCTTTCGACGCTGATTTGGTTTGCCTGGTTTTTAATCGTCTTACCTTGCCGTCGTTTTCTTGAAAAACAGGACTGATGATGAAACAACTATTGAAATTCAGCGTCTTGTCCTTCTCTCTGTTGGGGCTGAGTTCCTCATATGCGCAGGAAGCCAGGCCTGAACGCCAGGAATGGAGCTTTAGCGGCATTACTGGCCAATATGATAAAGAGCAGCTTAGACGTGGCCTGCAGGTTTATGAAGAGAAGTGTCGCGCTTGTCACGGCATGAAACACCTAACCTTTCGGACGCTGACCAGACCCGGCGGTCCAGAACTCACGGCTGAAGAAGCAAGAAGTATCGCCAGCGGCTATCAGTTTCCTGAGATTCAGGATGACGGCCAGATTGGTGAGCGGGACGGTACGCTAAATGACAGCTTTATATCGCCATATCTTAATGAACGTGAAGCACGATACCTTAACAATGGCGCTGAACCCGTTGACCTGAGCTATATCGTCCGTGCCCGCTCATACGATCGCGGTTTCCCACAATTTTTGTTAGATGCTTTTCTGCCCTACACGGACCAGGGGGCAGATTACGTTTACGCACTGCTAACCGGCTATCTGCCTGCCGATCCTGAACTGAAGGCTAATCGTTATTTTCCAGGCGGCGTGATTAACATGCCAAAACCACTGACGAGTGGAGAGATCCAATGGAGCCCGGCATCGAAAAAAGCTGAAACTGAGGAGCAATACGCCAGGAATGTTACCGCCTTTCTGGCATGGGCTGCCGACCCGGCGCTCTCTGAACGAAAGCAACAGGGAAATTACGTTATGGGCTATCTGGCTATTATGTTGGGCTTGCTATGGCTATTACGACGAATGAAGAGGCGTTCGCTAATGTAGGTCTCGCGAGGTGGGGCGATTACTCAGTTCACCAGCATTCAACCGGGCAGCCGCGCTGTTGCCTTGCACGACTAAGACAAGTAAAGGAAGGCAAAATATAAACCGAGCTAAACAAAAAAACCAAGCTATTAAATAGCCTGGAGTCCATATTTAGCGGAAGCGTAGCCCGCTTCCGCTAAAACTAATTTGATTATGCCGGAGGATCTCTAAAGATGAATGGCACGATTATGCAGAATACTTACACGATCACCTTCGGCGTAGTGGCAGTTACACAGAATAACTTACAGGTTTCTATCACTACATCGACTTTCGACACACCATATATTCACTAAAGTTACCAATAATAGTACCGAGTTTTCCATTGCTTAGACTGACAATGTATGTGGCAGCGGCATATTGAGATGTCCAGTAACCAGTATAATCTGTGATTGGATTCGTCGACACAAAACCTGATCCGTTGAAAGTAGTCAGATTACCCCACTCACTCCAAAGCCCACCGAGAGTTCCACGCTTACCATCACTTCTTTCACTCCCATTAAGTTGTTGTATTGTCGGCACTTTAGAAAAATTCGAACCGCAAAAACTAGCTTCATCCATGTCGGTCCCGGTAGTTGTACCATTATTGATGAACCAATTTTTCAGCGTAAAATCCCAACTGATAATTTTACCCTCACCACTAATTGGTGTGCCGGTAATAGTAACTTTACTTCCGGTTCCTGTATCGTTAAATGAAACCACTCCATCCTTTACTGTCACCCAAGGAGCATCGGCTTTCCAGTTAAAGTCTGAAGCGTTACCGTTTTTCAGCTCAATGGTGAACATCGCCCCTTTAAAACCTGTCGTTGGGAAGCCTTCATCCTTTCCAAAGATATAACCATTGACTGCAATGTCTTTTATTGAAACATCCGCCACGAAGCTGACCTTTTTATCCGCGTCCACCATCGTGCCGGTGCTGCCTGCCCTCGCGCTCACCTGAATGTCCGACACCGCCGTCGTGGTGCTCGTCAGCGTCACCGTTGTCTGACCAGCGGCGTTGGTGGCGCCGTCCGCCGCCACCGTCACATGGTCAGGCTTATCCGCCTGCGCCGTCACCGTCTGATCCGCCACCGGGTTGCCGTTCGCGTCCGTCACCGTCACCGTATAGCGGAAGTTGCTGCTGCCGTCGGCAACCCTGCTGACCTCATCCCCCTGCAGCAGAACCGACTTCACCTGCGCCGTGCCCGCGTCCGCCGTCAGGGTCACCGCCGGCTTATCGTTGCTCGCCGGACGAGCCCCCTGCATCGCCTGCACCGTCACCTGCCCCGCTTCCGTCCCCGTCAGCCCGGCCGTATAGCGTCCCGCCGCCCCCTCCGTGAACCCCGTCACCTGCGTGTCACCCGCGCCCGCCACCTTCGCGCTCAGCGTCGCGGCCTGGCCCGACACCGCATTGCCGTTGCTGTCCCGCAGCGTCAGCGTCAGCGTCGAGACCGCCTGACCGTCCGCCACAATGTGATCGGGGGCGGCAACAAAGTCCGACTTGTCCGGCGACACGGCCCCTGCCACGAAGCTGACCTTTTTATCCGCGTCCACCATCCTGCCGGTGCTGCCCGCCCTCACGCTCACCTGAACGTCCGACACCGCCGTCGTGGTGCTCGTCAGCGTCACCGTTGTCTGACCAGCGGCGTTGGTGGCGCCGTCCGCTGCCACCGTCACATGGTCAGGCTTGTCCGCCTGCGCCGTCACCGTCTGGTCCGCCACCGGGTTGCCGTTAGCGTCCGTCACCGTCACCGCGTAGCGGAAGCTGCTGCTGCCGTCGGCAACCCTGCTGACCTCATCCCCCTGCAGCAGAACCGACTTCACCTGCGCCGTCGCGCCGTCTGCCACAAAGTGCGCCGTCGCGGTCTGGCTGCTGTCACCCAGCGTTGCCGTCACCGTGCTGAGGCCCGCCACCTTACTGGTCAGCGGCGCCGTCGCCCGGCCTTTCTCGTCCGTGGTCACCGTCTTCGCGATGACCGCCCCGTTGTCCGCCGTCAGCGCCACCGCCTGGTCCGCCACCGGGTTGTCATGTGCGTCCGTCACCTGCACCTGTACGCTGTCCGCGTCCTCACCGTCCGCCTTCGCGCCGTCCTGCGTCACCGCCAGGGCGCTCACCTGCGCCGTGCCCGCGTCCGCCGTCAGGGTCACCGCCGGCTTATCGTTGCTCGCCGGACTCGCCCCCTGCATCGCCTGCACCGTCGCCTGCCCCGCTTCCGTCCCCGTCAGCCCGGCCGTATAGCGTCCCGCCGTCCCCTCCGTGAACCCCGTCACCTGCGTGTCACCCGCGCCCGCCACCTTCGCGCTCAGCGTCGCGGCCTGGCCCGACACCGCATTGCCGTTGCCGTCCCGCAGCGTCAGCGTCAGCGTCGAAACCGCCTGACCGTCCGCCACAATGTGATCGGGGGCGGCAACAAAGTCCGACTTGTCCGGCGACACGGCCCCTGCCACGAAGCTGACCTTTTTATCCGCAGGCACCATCGTGCCGGTGCTGCCCGCCCTCACGCTCACCTGAACGTCCGACACCGCCGTCGTGGTGCTCGTCAGCGTCACCGTTGTCTGACCAGCGGCATTGGTGGCACCGTCCGCCGCCACCGTCACATGGTCAGGCTTGTCCGCCTGCGCCGTCACCGTCTGGTCCGACACCGGGTTGCCGTTCGCGTCCGTCACCATCACCGCGTAGCGGAAGCTGCTGTTGCCGTCGGCAACCCTGCTGACCTCATTCCCCTGCAGCAGAACCGACTTCACCTGCGCCGTCGCGCTGTCTGCTACGAAGTGAACCTCAGTTGTATCGTAGTTACCGTTAAGCATCGTCGCCGTCACCGTGCTGGCGCCTGCCACCATACTGGTCAGTGGTGCCGTCGCCTGGCCTTTCTCGTCCGTGGTCACCGTCTTCGCGATGACCGCCCCGTTGTCCGCCGTCAGCGCCACCACCTGACCCGCCTTTTTGTCCGTCACCTGCACCAGCACGCTGTCCGTACCCTGACCGTCCGCCTTCGCATTATTCTTGTCCGACTTGATAGTCACCCCGTTATCGGATGGCACAACGTCAATCTGCATCGTTGCCGTATTGGACTGGTTGTCATGGTTGTCCGTCGCCATCGCGCTGATCTGATACGTCTGCGGCGTTTTCTGATCACCGCTGAATATATAGGCCGGCAGCATCACCTCAATTTCCGTGGGAGTCAGTATTCTGTAGCGTCCACCGCGGGCCATCAGCTCCGGAGAAACCGACCAGTCAACCCTCTTCAGGCCGTACTTGACCTTTGCGATCGTCAGCGGAATGGTGATGGTTTCCATCGCCTGTGCCCTACGCCGCTCCGGCAGCCCTATGCGCAGCAACTCCTGCTTACGGTACTGCATAACAATGTTGTAATTGCGGTCAACAAAATCGTATTTGTTGCCGGCCAGACTGCGCATTAAATCCACGTTATCGGGGCTGACCTGCTGATACCACGGCACTCCCAGCCGATAGTTAATATCCAGGGCCATTCGGGTATCATTTGAGTCACCAACCGAGCGGCTGGCAGAAAGGGTCATCAGGGGGAAAGGGGTGTAACTCAGGCCCGCAGTCAGCACGGCAGGATTGTCCTTCAGGGTGTCAGGACTGGTGCTGTCACTGACGGAGACGCCCCTGCCGAAATACTGCTCGTATTTCAGGCTACCGCCGAGATAGGGCCAGGCGGGCAGATATCCCTCAGCACGTATGTCGAAACCGTTTGCCGGACGCTCATCGTAGTCCTCCATCTCTGAAAGTACCGACTGGTGCCAGTTCGTCAGCCGAATATAACCGTTAACCCCCAGCTTCAGGTAATCGCGCCACAGCTCTGCACCGCCACCAAGACGCCGGTTTTTACCCGTATAGTCATAGTCATAGAAAACGTTTCCACCCAGCATCCAGTCGTCCATATACGTCCGGTAGCCGGCACCGAGGTTAACTGTATTTCTCTCCTGGCCCCGGCGAACGCCCAGTTGGGTAAAAATAAGATTCTGGTCGGTGTCGTGAAGAGGAATGAGCATATCACCGGAAAACTGCCCGCCGCTCCCCAGCGAGACCTTAGCGTTACCGAACTGATTGAGCCAGTCGTTTACTCTCTGGTTAATCAGTCCTTCGCCAACTCCCCGGGCATAATTAATGGCAGCATCCGTTCTGTTCTCGCTGGAGAACATGGACCCCATCTGCATGGCACCGGAGGCCAGCGTCCCTTCAGGTTCAGACGACCGTCCCGCAACATGCCTCTCCAACATGTTTTCTGACGGAACCTTCAGCGGCCTCCCCTGCCCCAGTACCGGCCGGGTCAGATCTGGCAGACCGGGTGATACCCTGGGCTCCGGAATCAGTCTGGCATCGGGGACTGCCCGCTGACCTTGCGGGCCGGCAGAGAGTGGGACCACAGGCGCTACAGTTTGCCCTTCGCCAGAAACTACTGGCGGGGAGTCGTGATGCCCCGCCGGTTCTCCAAATATAAGTGAGTTCAGTCCATGAATTGTCCCCTGCATATCTGCAGACATATCCACATCCGCACGAACCGGTGCCGGAAGCAGCGTCAGTACGGGTGTAATAAACTGTATAATAATAAGCAGCCATGCAATAAAAGCATTACGTCTGATGTCAGGGGACATGGACTATTCCATCATTAGAATAATAAACACAGATTAAAAAACGGACAGGAGATATATAATATCATTCTGCAGATTACAAAAAAAAACCGGTCAGGCATCCAATATAAAACAGGATGCATAACAGCGTAAGAAAAAGAGTCAGTGCCATTTCCATCACAAGCCTCTCTTACCCTTTCAGTATTTTTATGATTATCTCCACAACCCGGCATTAGTGCCTCATGTAGTATGCACCCGGCACCATTTATTTCCGGACAGACAGCCAAGGAAATAGCTTAAATTCCGTATAGCTCTTTTATTTTTGCTTTAACAACCTGATATCCAGCATAATTAACGCGGTTACATAAGGTATCCAGCCTCATATCAAGCCTCATGGTATATACTGCTTTCGCATCGTCCCCCATAATATTTTTATTGGTGTTCAGAAACGTATACCCGTTGCCAATTTTTATATAGTCCTGTGAATATTTTTGATACTGCTCACTTCCGGCACGCCGCAGAAAATTAAAATTATCCACACAACTGTTGTTGCTGGAAGTAATAGTATAAACCGGAGTCAGGGAGTTTCTTCCGCTGGCGTACTTTACTGACGGGGTCATATTTTTACTGACTGCCTTATTGTCCGGGGAATGAGCCGCGCCAGAGGATGAACAGGCCGCCAGAAAAACTAGCGAAGCAATCGGAATCAGTTTTAATATCATGTAAAAACCTCGTTTAATTAAGAGAATGAATTATCCAACATGCAGGTTCACCATCCTCAAGGAAATGCCGGGATCAGCGTTCCATCGAGTCGTATCCGTATTCGCAGACCCAGCTTATTCAGCCAACTTAACCTGAGGCGGTAGATGCTCCTACCCTGTTCGATAAGAGCACGCATCATCGGCCGCTGTTTCTGCGTCGGTTCACGGAGCTCAAGTTACTTCATAAAGACCTCGGCCCAATTGAACAAAAAAAGAACCAAATTTGTGCAGAAAACAAGCCGAGGATAGTATGCGTAGACATATTGATCAACAAAAACGATCAATTAATTATTATTGATAGCCATTGACTATCACGAAAGGCGTAATCGATCGATATTTACATTGAACTAAATCGCCGTAAAATTGATCAAAATCAATATACAATTCTAATCATTTGCTGACTAAGGATTATTCGTAACGCGCAATCAATACGGTCTGAGTTTATTAGACCGGTGCATATTCCTGCTGGCTATCTGAAAAACCGGCATCACAGTTTTTCCTGAACTTCAGTTTTTAAGTCAACAGAACCAGATAGACTCATCAATAGTCTAAAAATCATTAATGATGGCCCCTCTAATCACAATGAAACGAATCATGACTGTTGCAGATCATCGATGTAACGATATTTTCGACAATGTATAGGTTTGTTGTATCCTCGTTTACCCGGCTGTGATGGTGGGGTCAGTCCATTAACGGCAGGGAGTGTCTGGATTATCCATAGCGATTCAATCCGTATTATTTTGAAACATTAACTCTTACCTTGTCATAGCTAAACAATTCATAACCAGAAGTGATTTTTTAATTTACCGTTCAAGCCACATAGCTATAATAAGGCATCTTTCAAACAGGAGTTATTCGTTGGACAGTTACCCTAAATTAAATAACAAGGCAAGCTAGCAAAAATGTTCCTGTCGCTGCTTGCCGGTCCCGGTGGGCAGTAATTTCACCTAACATGTGATTGCGCCTCAAAATAACTAATAATTAGCGTGATGTTCTTATCGAAAATCATCCCGCCATAACTAAATTAACCCCGTATCTTCAAGAGGAGAAGCGCTATGACGCATAACATTTCTGATGAACCTCCATCGAGAGGGCTAAGCACAGGCTGACTATCTGCATTGAAATCAGGTGTATGCAATGGAGGTGGTCATGACAGTTGCCTTGAAACTGTCGGTTAATGGCCTTTCATTTAATGCACTTAGGTGAGGTGTAGCATGTTGCTCACAACCAAACGTTATATTTTTTATGTTGATGCTAATAGCACCATTCATTTTTCAACTCTGGCGGATGCCTGTCTGCCCGTCCGGAATTCATCACCACTCGCCATCAATAAAAAGCTCGCTAGCGGAAAGTCTTTCGTCAGTGGGTTCCTGCAAAAACTTGCAAATAAAAGACAGCGTGCTGTTGAGGATTATATCAACACGTTACTGCCTTAATTCGTAATGTACCATAGAGGCTTGAGTTAAGCTGACGCGCCTCTATGGCCATTTTGGGTTTATAAATTTCATCCTGCATTATTCACTCATGTTCAGTGAAGGTCATCCCCTGAGCGTGAATAATGAGCGGAGATTCTTATTATGCATGCTTTGACAAAACATAGAAGCAAGACGACTTCTGTGCTTAACGATATGGTTGTCTGTTTTATTCTTGTGGCAAGTATTGTCCTCTTTATCTACGGTTGGCGGGGGATGCATAGCGCATTCAATGGGCACGACTTACCCGCACTAAGCCTCGATTATCATGTTCTTCCTTATTACACGCTTCGTACCACCATGCGCCTGGTAATCGGGCTATTTTATTCAATGCTATTTTCAATCGTCTTTGCGGTGCTGGCAGCAAAATTTGCGCCTATGAGACGCGTCATTTTGCCCTTAGTCAACTTTATGGAATCTGTCCCGTTAGTTGGATTCCTGACTTTCACCACCGCCTTTTTCCTCGGTCTTTATCCGCACAGCGTTATGGGGCTTGAAGGTTTAGCGATATTCGCAGTCTTTACCGCACAAGCATGGAATATGATGCTGACGCTGTACCAGACACTCAGAGTGGTACCCAACGAGCTGGCAGAAGCGACGGAAGTATTCCGCTATAACCCTTGGCAGAAATTCTGGCGTCTGGGATTCATCTATTCGTTCCCGGGGTTACTGTGGAATACGATGGTATCGCAGTCTGCCGCCTGGTTTGCGTTGATTGCCTCAGAGATGCTGACAGTAGGAGGAGGCAGTACAAATTTACCGGGTGTTGGCTCTTATATTGGTATTGCGCTTCAGGAAGGTAGTCCTTCTGGCGTCGTCCGGGGAGTATTAGCGCTAATCGTTAATATCATCATCTTTGACCAATTACTGTTCCGTCCGCTGGTCCGCTATGCCCATCAGTTTAAGTACGAGGATGTGAGTGACAGAAAGGTACCAAGTTCATGGTTCTATCAATGCCTGAGCAATTCAATGACAGGGCGAGGACTGGGGCTCGCCTGCAAACGTTTCTCCCTATTCTGGTTATTTGTATTACCAAAAGCATGGTACGGGTTACGACTTCATCGCTTGTTTGCTTTCCTGGGACAAATGAACTGGCTTTGGTCAAATCTATGGTATCTGGCTATCGTTGTTGGATGCATTTATTACGGCCACCAGCTGTGGTTATTCATTCCTAAGGAATATCTGGCTTCACTTCCCGGCTGGATGGGGTTGACTGCTGCGAGGGTCATTGCGGCCATGGTGCTCAGCGTCATTATTTTTACGCCGCTTGGCGTCTGGATCGGTCTACGGCCTAAACTGGTACGTTTTTTCCAGCCGATTATCCAGGTTTTAGCCGCGGTTCCTGCCAACGTCTTTTACCCGTTGATTGCTTTTATGATTGTGGTATGGCACCAGGACCTGGGGAGCTGGACCATCCCGATGATTATGCTGGGTACACAATGGTATGTGCTTTTTAACGTCATCGCGGGCACATCGATGATCCCCAGCCAAATGGTTGAAGCGAGTAAAGTTTGTCATCTTCGTGGATGGCTGTGGTGGAGTAAATTCACACTTCCGGCAATTTTCCCTTATATCGTCACTGGAGTTATTTCAGCAGCTGGGGGGGCATGGAATACCGCAATTGCCGCTGAAGTACTGAACTGGGGAAAAATTACATTACAAACTCATGGGCTCGGTGCCTTTATCTCTCTCGCCAGCGATGCCGGCCTAAATCAGCAAGAAGCACTGGGATGCCTGGCAATGTGTTTCATGGTTCTACTGTGCATTATTTTCATCTGGCAACCCATGTATCGCTATGCAGAAAACCGTTTCAAATTCGACTAATGATTAATAATCAGCCATCAGGACATGTTATGAAGCATTCAAAAGCTGTATTAGAAGTTAAAAACATCTCTAAATCTTTCAAAAAAGACCGGGAACAAAAAGTTGTTGTGCTAGAACATATTAATCTTGAGGTTAAGGAGAATGAGATTGTTGCATTACTTGGGCGTTCTGGTTCGGGTAAATCCACGCTGCTGCGAATGGTGGCCGGTCTTGTCGAACCTGATTTTGGTTCCATCGTGTGCTGCGATCAGCCAGTTAATGGGCCGGGAAAAAATACCAGTATGGTCTTTCAATCATTTGCGCTATTCCCATGGTTAAATGTGTTCGATAGTGTGGCTCTTGGGCTGCAAGCACTGGGACTTTCGTCTGATGAAGTCGGTAAAAGGACGATGGACATGTTGGATTTGATTGGCCTCATCGGCTATGAAAAATCTTATCCACGGGAGCTCTCGGGGGGGATGCGCCAGCGTGTCGGGTTTGCCCGGGCACTGGCGGTTGAGCCGGATCTTTTACTGATGGATGAACCTTTCTCCGCGTTGGATATATTCACCGGCAACAAGCTACGCCAGGATCTCATCGAAATGTGGGAAAATAGGGTTATTAAAACACGCTCGATGCTCCTGGTAACCCACAGCGTTGAAGAAGCGGTAATGCTTTCAGACCGGGTATGTCTTCTTGGCGGGCATCCCAGCACAATAACAGATATTTTCAGCATTAACATCGAGCGCAATCAGAGAACCAAGGAAAGTATTTCTACGATGGTTGAGAAGATAAGCGACACTCTCAATGGGCTGATTGCCGCCAGCGCGTAATTTAAGGGGGATAATGATTACCTCATGGACGAGCTAATCATTACAGTTGTTATGCATATTCATTCCTTTTAATAACAATGGGCTTTGTTGAATACATCGGGTTCAGTTCAAGCCTGCTGGCAAAAAAAAGTCCATTTTCAGGCAATAAGCATGTTTTCTGACATGCCTGCCTCAGTCATTCTGTTCAACCCAAAACACTGACCAGAGCCTCTGCTACCTCACTATCGTACAAGTGTAATGATTAGAGCTTTTTCTTTAAATTGTTCAATTCGTTGCTGGCATGCCCCTTGGTTCTCAAGGGTTGATTTCTGATGGCCTTCACTCATTTTTAGACTTATTTCTGACTTTGTTATCATGGTAGAAAATAATAAATCCAGCGAGACTCTGATGATGACCACCATTACGGAAATCTGCGTTTCGAGAATGGTGCGAAATTTATTATTGGGGACATTCTGTTTTTTGTTGGTCCAGGGATGCTGTGGTCTGCCGGTAATAAGCTCTTTCACGGACAGTCTCATCAGGAAGTAAAACGATCGCATTATGGATTGCTTTACTGGCTCTAGCGATTAAGGAGACTCTCTTTAGATATATGCTTGCGACCGGCCGAGGCATAACTCTTCACTACTTATTGCGAATGCCTGGCACGCGCGATCCGATGCTGCATCATCCGTAGTGGTGGCGTTCGGTATCACCGGGAATTTGCTGGGGCTGCACTTTATGGATTTACTGGTCGTATTTATTGTCGCTAAATTCATTACCCGAATGGGATATCAGTTCGCCTCAGATGCCCTGCATGACTTGATGGGTCGCTCTATCGATGCTCAGACGGACTCGCTACACAAAATTGCCTGCTGACAACCAACTGTGTGCTTAGGCTTCATGAATTCGATAGCAATGTGAGCTCAGGCCATAGGTTACATAACATATTGTTAAATGGGAGCGGCTGAGTCACGACGTGACTTGAATAGTTTTAACCTCCGGCAGCTATTGCTGCAAAGCCCGCACCGAGTGCTACAGCAAATACAGCAACGATGACAACTGCGGTTACTCCAGCGCCAGCCCCTATTGCTGCTGCTGTTTTTCCTTTCGATATGTCTTTTTTATCAAGCGAAACCATATCATCAAAGGAAACCGCCTGCCCGGTACTTGTAAGCAGCGCCCGCGGTGTGGTTGTCTGAACAGTAACAGTATCATGGCTACCATCTTTTAATTCGTACTGTACAACATCACCTTCGTACAGTGGCGGATTGAGAAGGTAATAAGAGTAATTATTCTCAAGCTTTTTCGGTTTCACCTGCACCGAATCATAAGTTGAACAACCTGACATCAGCATCGTTGAGGCCATCATTATTCCAGCCAGTATTTCTTTTGATTTCATTTTAACAAACCTATATTTAAAAAATAATTATCTTGATGTCTATATATCTATGAAGAAGCATATACTTGTGACATAGCAAAGGCAAACCTTACAGGTAACGATTGGTTATCGTAAAAAAAATGTAATCCACTGCTGGCATGAACAATACAACCTGGAAAATATAACGTTAGTTATTACATTAACGCAGTGATTCACAATCCAAAATTAGCATTGAAAAACTAAACAAAACATATACGAACAACAAGTAATAAAAATTTTCTCAGGCGTAGTCCAGATTAATATATTGAAACATATTTGCCGCCTTCAAAATTGATAAATCATAGCAATCACACCATATAAAAAACGACGATAATCGAGTATAAAACAACTACTTAAAAAACTCATTCCATTCATCAATGATCATTATTCGTATAATTCATTATATTTTCAAATAAACATCAAGCAGATTTGTATTACAAATGACAGAATATAAAAAGGTATCTTCCTACTATGAAGAAAACGTTGGAACTGATGAATAAAGCCAATGAACTTGAATCCATGGGATTGTTACGCCGTGCGATATCGGTCTGGCGAGAAATTCAGTCAATTAGTGATGGGGATATGAAGTCAACTGCTATAATGAAACAAAGAAAACTGACCACACTCCTTAGTAGTCGACTGAAAGATGCAGAAAGAAACCAGTATAACTGTCGTAAAAACATCAACGAAGACCGTGAAACAATCCTTCAACATCTTAAAAATGGTAAGACTCCGCGAGAAATTGAGATGTTAACGTGGAGGTCGACTTCTTTTATTTACAGCTGTAAAAAAAAGTTACAAGAGAGTTAATTCATGAATAATAATAATTATTATTCCAGGAATAAATATCCATTGAACACAGTACGAAAAGGCCAACATGATCAATGGTATGATCTGGCTCAGCGACTGTTTTATGAAGCTGATATCAAAATTAATGGTTCTCGACCATTCGACATTCAGGTACATGATAACCGTTTTTTCAAGCGAGTTTTACAGCAAGGCGCTCTTGGCCTCGGTGAAAGCTATATGGATGGCTGGTGGGATTGTGAAAAGCTGGATGAAATGGTTACCAAAACTCTCCGCGCTGACCTGGACGGGATAATAAAAAGGAACATGAAGAACATGGTCAGGCTTGCTGGAGAAAAATTGCTCAACATGCAATCAAATAAGTGGGCCTGGATAGCAGGTACAGATCATTATGATCTTGGTAATCGCCTGTTCTGTTTAATACTCGATCCTTATATGCAATACTCTTGTGGTTATTGGCGTAATGCGGAAAATTTACATACAGCGCAACAGAATAAGTTAAAACTTATTTGTGAAAAATTGCAGCTTAAAAAAGGAATGACGTTATTAGATATCGGTTGTGGCTGGGGGGGGCTTGCTGCGTATGCGGCTGAAAATTATGGAGTTAGAGTAACGGGAGTAACTGTCTCAGCCGAGCAAATAAGAATGGCCAGTATCCGTTGTAGCTCATTAGATATAGATTTTAAGTTAATTGATTATCAAGATCTCCCAACACTTACACAAACCTTTGATCGCATTGTCTCGATAGGTATGTTTGAACATGTTGGAGCTAAAAACCATCTGACTTATTTTAATATTATTAATCAGCTTTTAAAAAAAAGTGGCTTATTTTTACTCCATACTATCTGTTCGAACAAAACTGACCATAATGTAGATCCATGGATAAACAAGTATATTTTCCAACATGACAGTTTATCGTCAATTTCTCAAATATCGAGTGCGAGTGAAACTTGGTTTGTTACAGAAGACTTACACAATTTCGGTACAGATTATGACAAGACTTTAATAGCATGGGAGCAACGTTTTAACTCTTCATGGCATCTTTTGGAAGATGATTACCCCCCT
Organism: Citrobacter europaeus; assembly: GCA_020099315.1. Taxonomy (NCBI): domain Bacteria; kingdom Pseudomonadati; phylum Pseudomonadota; class Gammaproteobacteria; order Enterobacterales; family Enterobacteriaceae; genus Citrobacter; species Citrobacter europaeus. The sequence goes on along the minus strand of CP083650.1, from coordinate 1,729,064 downwards.
ATATTTAGAAGAACGTTCGATTACTATCTTAACTCTTGTGCAGGTGCTGTTCGTGCAAGGAAAATACAACTTTTGCAGTTCATTTTTACTAAGGGTATTTAGGAAGGTTAGATACTACAAGGTGTAAGTACACTTATCAATGAAAAGGCAAGAAATATGCAACCGCTAGAGAGAAATAAAAAAACACAAAATATCATGTTAGCATTATGCTGGGTGATATTAATTGCAGCATTTATTTTTTATTGTTTTGATTTTTATTGGTTTTGGTAAAATCCATCTAAGACTCAATAAGTAATTACATTAATAATCAACAGGAGTAGCCATAATGATTATAGATGAAAATAAACAAATGCATATTTTAAATGCTTTCAAAACAGCACTTCCCTCAAGAATAAATCATCACGAGTGGAATCAATTAGTTAAATCAATTGGTAGTACAAAAGAAACCTATGCGTATATGGCTCTTTTAATCGATGAAGGTTTTCTTACTGGTACTGTTATCTTTGATGAATCACCTGACAGTGACGGAGGATGGCATGTTAATCTTCATTCGATACGTATCACCGCCCAAGGGAATCGACGTTACCAATACTGGATACTATCGAAAGATATTTATGGAAAATAATCAAATTATCTGACAACAATTCAATGAAGCGTGTTCCATACATTAACTTACCTTAAGGTCTCTTATGTTACAAGTTAAAAAAATACGGTATTCCGCCCATCATATTTGTCTTGAGTTACAAAATGGACTCATTATATCGGTCCCTTTCATTTGGTTCCCATTGCTTAAGCAGGCAAATATAAAAGATTTAAAAAACTATAGAATAACAAAAAACAGTATTGAGTGGCCTAACATTGGTGAAGCATTCACTCTTACCGAAATTTTAAATAGTGCTGGCTATCCGTATCCGGAGAGTATGGATAGCTAGAACCATTTTAAAAAAGGATGGGACGAGTAACAAGTCAGTTAAGCTAATCTTAGTTGACTTGTTGATTCTGTTAATAGACCCGTTTTAGTTCCAAGCATTTTTTGAGATCTTGGCCAAATTGACCCTGACCTAAATCATTGCAGTGCTAAATCAGGGATCTTTGTCTTTCCAGAGACTTTGGATGAATTTAGCCGGAGCCATGTCATTTGAGAATGAATACATACCGGCAGGCGCTTGCCCAGCACCCACCCCCCCTCCATCACACCGACCACATCCTCGCCTTTCAGCGACTTTCCATCATGGATCGCCAAACATTCCAAACTAAGCAGTTGATCTAAATGAAAAATAAATATCTATACGGTTCTGTTAAGCAGCTTACGGTAGAGGCTGTAATACCTTGTTTAAACTGAAGTTTAATGTCCCCATCTCTATCTTAAGAATACACTCATCATCTCATAGAATATAGCAATGCCTGTAAAAGCACTTTGTTTAATAAATATATAGGTTTCACTCTGTATAATTAAAAATTAGTTAATGCCTGTCCATTTCCGTCAGAGATTTGGGTTTTATAACTCTCTCCTGTCCAAATGGAAAAGTGTTGCGCCCAGAAATGAAGCTATTATTCATTCTGAATGTGCCAATCAAGGGTTATGATTTACGAGCGAAAAAATTTTAACACTAAATAACAGATTAACACGCGATATTTATGAAAAATGTATCATTTTTAAAATTTCTGACAAACATCGTACTGGCTCGTGGTTCTCTGCATGGCAAATGGAAGAACAAGAAATTTCGATTCATGTATCTTTTACGGTGCATAATCAATCCTGCCTCCAGTATTCTTTATTTTTATGAGTTATGTTCACTTAGTGAAGCGAATAAGATCCTGGAAATACAACCTACGTTGCCGGCCAAAATTCATCGCCCTTATTTACATAAAGGTGGACTAACCAAGACTCGACGTAAAAATATCATTGGACATTACCGTTTTATCCAGAGTCTGCCAGTAAAATATCAGGAATTTTTATTTCCGGACAGTGATGTATTATTGACTCAGTTTAATGGGAAAAATGGTGAGGAGCTTAATATTTATTGCTCTTCTGGCGGTTTTGATCGCGAGGGAGAACTGATGTTGTCGCTCTATTATAACACGATCCCGGTCGCTCGTTTGTCATTCTCTATTATCCCAACGCCAAAAGGGCATTGTGCGTTTATTGGTGGTTTACAGGGTGCTCCAAAAAATATTGGACCTGACGTTATTAGGGATGCAACTAAGGCCTGCTATGGACTATTTCCTAAGCGGATCGTTTATGAGGCTCTGTGCTCATTAATGAGTTGCTGTGATATTTCTGATGTTTTAGCAGTCAGCGAACAAAGTCATGTTTTCAGGCAACTGAGATACCGGTATAAGAAACGTAAGTCCTTTGTTGCCACATACAGTGATTTTTGGGAATCGATTGCTGGCCGTCCATATAGTAACTGGTATCAGTTACCGGTGAATGTCGAGCGTAAGTCATTTAATGCGCTTCCCAGTAAAAAACGCTCAGAATACAGGAAAAGATATGCTTTGCTGGATTATATTCATGAGGAAATTAGGGATCGCCTGCAAGGCAGGCCAAAAGTCCAGAGCGCTGACTAAAGCTATCCGGGCAGATTAATCATCTTCAACATTAATGTCATGTACGCATGCTGCAGTACTGGCTAGATGGAAATCAATAACATCGCCGAAAACGCTTTAAGGTGCGTGGTTGTGGGCTAAATAAACTGGCTGTTCCCGGATTCCGACAGTGGTTGTGGAAACGCGGCGGGGTTGTGCTCGCCGGTCGACACCTACCCTCAGAACAATGTGGAACCCGAAAAATAGCTGCGTTCCGTCGGCATTTATGTGCAACCGAGCCTGGCAGCCTTTGCCTAAATACCCACATAGCTGACGCTCATAGACATAACACTCTTCTTCTGCAAACTGGCGTAAGACACCAGAAATTCGTCGGCAGCCATTGTTCCTCTGGTAACGTCAGGTGTAAAAATTCACTGATTTTTAACCCTTAACTCTCTGTGTTATTCCCGGATCAATCAATTGCGCTTGTCATCAATTCTTTTGCCGAATGCAGCCGGATATAAGCAATCCACGCCGCCAGCAACGTTAATCCCCCGGCAAACAGGAAGCAGACAACATAGCCAAAATGTTGAGCAACAACGCCGCCGATAACGCCTGCCAGAATGGCGATTGCCGCGTCAGTACATTGAAAGAGGGTGAAGTCGACCCCGGCCTGCAAAGGCGATGAAAGCGACATCAGCGTGGCGTAAAGACAGACCAGCGCGCAGGCCAGCGAAATGGACTGGACAATAACCAGACACTGGAGAATCGACAGCAGCAGATGACCCGGCGTTATCAGGAGCGTCATCACCACCGCCAGCAGCGCGATCCCCTGGATGCCATAAGCCGTCAACAGCGCTCTGCCGGGTGAGGTGTATTGCATCAGTAATCCGCCGGCCAGCGTTCCTGCTATTCCCGCTGCAATATTGCCGCCGCTGAACAGCGCGCCCAACGCTGACATGCTTAACCCATGATCCAACAACAGCGGAGCCAGAAGGGGCAGCACAAATCGCATGCCTGAATTCAGCATTAATACCAGCAGTAAGCCCAGGCGCGTCTGTTCCCTGCTTAGCGCATAACCTAAGGCCGGAACATGCGGGATAGTCGCTGTTCGCTTCGGCTCTTTAATACGCCACAACGGGAATGACAGCGCCATAATCAACACCGCCATCATTAGCATGGCGACAGGCCAGCCGGATGATGCCGACAGCATCAGGAACACCCCGCCTCCGCACATCATTCCCAGATAGCTACCGCCGACCTGCACGCTGTTTCCCCAGCCGTAACCCGCACGGGTAAGTTGATCGACGCAAAAGCCGTCGCTGGCGATATCAATGGTGGAGGCAACCGTGCCTGCCACCATAAACAGAACAAATAACGCGACGATTTGCGTATCGGGAAATCCCCCTTCTCGCCCGAACCAGCCAATCGCTGCGGCAATCGTCAGGATCGCCGCTAACACAACCTGACCACGCAGAATTAACATGCGGGAACGGCGTTCCTGGCTGCCGGGCGGAAGCCGCCAGCGTTCGATCCACGGCGCCCAAATAAACTTCAGCGCCCAGGGCAGCATGAACAGGGTTGTCGCACCGGCCAGCGCCAGCGAACCGCCTGCAGCTCGCACCAGCGCGGGTAATGACTGCATAGACAGCGCCGATACCAGACTTTGTGTCACATAGACGCCGGCAATAGCAAAAATCACCCGTCCGGCCGTCAACGTCAGTGGTTTCACATTCGACTGAACATCACTCATGTTCCCATACTCCAGGCGCGGAAACCCCTACGTCGCGCCACGCGCGCGCGGCCAATTGCGCCTGCCACATTGCCTGATAACGTCCATGTTGAGAGAGCAATTGCGCATGGGTACCCTGCTCAACCACCTGCCCTTCTTTCATCACCAGAATGTTTCCGGCCCCGGCGATGGTGGATAAACGGTGAGCAATGATAATCACCGTCCGGTTGTGAACCAAATTATCGATCGCTTTTTGCACCGCCAGCTCACTTTCAATATCCAGCGCTGCGGTCGGTTCATCGAGAATGACGACCGGCGCGTTTTTCAATAACGCCCTGGCAATAGAAATTCGCTGGCGTTCGCCGCCCGAAAGCTGACCGCCCATCTCCCCCATTGGCGTCAGCCAGCCTTGCGGAAGACGGGAAATAAACTCAAGGCACTGTGCCGCGCGGGCGGCCTCTTCCACCTCCTGTTGCGTCGCCTGTGGGCGCGCGATACGGATATTCGCCAGCAGTGTGTCATCGAACAGCCAGACATCCTGGAAAACAACAGAAATCAGACTATTGAGCTGTTCCGGAGTCAGGCGACGAATATCTACGCCGCCAATAGAAATCTGCCCTTGCTGTGGATCGGCATAGCGCATTAACAGTTTAGTGACTGTGGTTTTGCCTGCGCCGGAGGCACCCACCAGCGCGCTCATACTGGCTGCCAGGAACGTCAAAGAAACATGATTAAGCGCGTGGCCGTCGCCTTCTTCGTAGCGATAGCTGACGTTGTCAAAGCGGATATCGTAACGTTCCGGCATCTCGCTTTGCTCTGCAACGGGAAGCGGCGCTACCGCCATAAACTGCTCAATCCGTTGCAGGGCGCTGGCGATCAGTTCCACAACTGAGGTGTAGCTGATAAACATCGCCATCGGTTCTGAAAAGCGCATAATCATCGCGACGGCGGCAATCAGAAAGGCGAGGTTCAAAGTACCCGTCCCCACCCAGACGATCCCGGATAACACCACCACCTGCAGGCCCAACTCCACGACGCTGGCGATCAGCATCGTCGCGCCTGCGCCCTGACGATGGGTGCGGGTCTGTAAGTTTTCCAACGCATTGAAATGCGCCAGCAGCGCCCGGCTTTTTTCAGCATCGCTGCCGCAGGTACGCAATACCATCATCCCCTGAGCAAACTCAACGATATCTCCGCTCAGCTGCTGGTGCGCTTCCCCCAGCGTCTGCATTTGTCGCCGCATCGCCGGGCGGCGCCAGTAATAAAACGGCACCAGCAGAGGGAAAATTAGCAACATCACCAGCCCCAGCCGCCAGTCTATCCACAAAGTCGCCAGTGACGCCGTCAGCGGCGTGACGATGGTGAGCAGCAAAATATTGGCTATCGCAATAACATAATTGAGGTTTTCATCCACGCTGCCCAGCAGTAAGGCGTTCATTTCGCCCGCCCTGCCGCGCTGGAGCTTTTCCAGCGGCACGCGACGTAACTGCTCCCCTATTCGCAGGCGTAACTCATGGGTGGCCTGCGCCAGATGACCACGGTATTCAAAGCCCAGGCCATACCAGCGTAGCGCCAGCGTCACAAATGCAGCAACGCTGAAGGCCACAGCCCAATTGAGAAGTTGCGGCGCGTCTCCCCGTAACAGCGCATCAATGATCGGATAAAGACAGGCAAAGGCGATCCCCTGCATAAATGCCGCCAGCAACAAGGCTAGCATACAGCGTCGCAGCATCCTGGCCTGGCTGCCAACGCTGGAGATAAGCTGGCGCCAGATGACGCGCCAGGCGAGGTTATCCGCAGGATTATTGTCTTTCATTTTCCGCCACCTCTTCCTGTGTTCCACCCGGCAGCCAATGCTGCGCCTGCTGATAGTGTTGCCAGAGCCGTTGATACAGCCCCCCCTGCGCCAACAGTTGCGTATGGCTCCCCATTTCCCTGAGCTGTCCGTCGGAAAACAGCAATATCACATCGGCCTGAGTCACCATTGAGAGTCGATGCGCGACCATGATGACCGTCCTGCCACGCATGGCTGCCGCGAGCGCCTTGATAAGCGCCGCCTCGTTTTCCGGGTCAGCAAACGCCGTCGCCTCATCGAGTACCAGAATGGGGCGATCTTGTAAAAGCGCCCGGGCGATGGTGATGCGCTGCCGCTGGCCACCGGAGAGAAATACGCCGCGTTCCCCAACTCGCGTGTTGTAACTTTCTGGCAGCGCGCTAATAAAATCATGGGCCTGCGCCACTCTGGCCGCGGCGATTACCGCCTCCAGCGGCGTATCCGGTGCACCCAGACGAATGTTATTGGCTATCGTGTCGGCAAAAAGGAAGTTGTCCTGAAACACAAACGAGAGTTGCTTCATTAAGGTGTCCGTCTGCATATCGCGCAGATCCACGCCGCCAATACGGATATGGCCTTTGTCCGGATCGGCGTAACGCAGCAGCAAGCGCGCCACTGTGCTTTTTCCGGCACCGCTAGGCCCAACCAGCGCCACAATTTTCCCGGCGGGCACATGAAAGCTTACCTTCTGCAACGCGGCGCCAGTACGCGCTTGCGGATAATGAAAGCTCACCTGCTCGAAGGTAATGCTCGCCTCTTTCGGTTGCTGGTCAAACAGCGGCAGCGATAACTCCGGCATCGCGAGAACCTGATAAATACGTTGAATGCTTAAACGTGTTTGCGCGACCAGATTATTGAGCATCATCATTGGCATCACAGCTTCGGCCATTCCGCTGCCCAGCAGTAAAACGGCTACCCACGCGATAAAATCGAGACTGCCATAATGCAACAGGCCGTATCCCGACCAAATCAGGACAAACAGGGTCGGGAGAGGATTCAGAATTGAGAATGAGAAACGCGCTGAAAAACCGGCTTTGCGATACCAGGTTTTGAGCACATCGACCCACTCTTCAAGAGCGCGTTGATAACGCAAAAAACTGGTGCTGCCGCTATCAAACATTCTCACTACGGGCATGGCCTGTACGAACTCAATAACCGCCGCGCTGACTTGCTCACGCGCCTTATGATAACGCTGAGCCATATCTTCCGAACGCTGGCGGGTGAGCACGAGAACAATTAAGCCAAACGCCAGTACCCCCAGCGTCGCGATTGCAAGCCGCCAGTCCAGCCAGAACAAGATAACGATTGTCGCCAGCGGCATGATGATCGCGCGGGCATAGAGCGGCGTACTGTCGGCCACAAAGATATGTAACGACTTCACGTCATCCAGCATCACTTTCGCCACTGCCCCGCTACCCATTTGCTGTAACACACCAGGCGGAAGCTGCAATGCTTTACGGGCTAGCCTGCTGCGCAGAATATTCTCCAGATGAAAAGCCGCATAATGAGAAGTGTTAAACGCCAGTAGGCGCAGAACAAAAGTTAAGACCACGCAGCCGATCAAGCCGCCCAGCGTCCAGACCGGAAGATCGTCTGGCGTCGCACGAATATCGCGTAAACTCCACGCCAGAAAAAGAAGAGCCCCCAGGCTGGTTAATGCCGCCAGTCCTGCCAGCGCCATAGCTAAAATAACCTTCCTGCGAACAGGGGTAATCACCTGCCAGAGAGGAAATCGGGACGGTGATTCAGTATTGGATGATTGAGATGACATGGGAGTAACTGAATTTCCTGATGAATTTTTACAGACACCAAAAACGGCAATTCATGGTGGCGTTCTGATAATTAATGTGAATAATAACCATTATCAATAACTCATCTACCCCATTCAGTTCTTTTTTTACCCGCATTGGTCTAAGCCACAGGGAGATAACCCGGTCATGACGGAGTCACCGCAAACGCAATCTGAAATCTCTATTCACCAGTTGGTGGTCGGGAAACCTGCAAACGATGGCAATATTCCTGCTCAGTGTGAACTGCTGCGCTATTCGTTGCAGGAAGGTATGGATATTTTGCTCTGGAGGGGCCATTTTGCGCGGCCTGAGACGTTGCAGCTACACGATGATCTGGGCAGGATTAACTTCTCGTGCATCCTGGAAGGCACATCGCGATTTGCGATTCAGGGACTCAGGCGCCGCACCGAATGGGAGCTTACGCGCAATCGCCATTACATTACCCATACGCCAGACTGCCGCGGCAGCGCCTCCTATTGTGGCCGATTCGAGAGCATTACCCTCTCCTTCAGTCCTGAAACTCTCGCGCAGTGGGTACCGGATATTAGCGCGCCCATTAAGAATAAGATCGATTCCCACTGCTGTTGCCAGCAGCAGCGTTGTAATGCTGAAACCCACTTAACGGCTCAGGCCTTGCGTCACGCGCTGATGCGCATGCACGACGGCTTCAGCCATGAACAAAAGCCGTCGACGCTATGGTTGCAGGGGCAAAGTCTGGTCATGCTCAGTCTGGTGCTGGATGAACATCGTGAAGACGCCAGTTGCCTCTCCTGCCACTTCAACCCGATGGAACGCCAGAAACTACTGCGGGCGAAGGATCTGCTGCTGGCTGATCTAACGCAAGCGCCGGGCGTCGCGGAACTGGCCAGAGAATCCGGTCTGAGCGTTCTCAAAATTAAGCGAGGCTTCCGCGTTCTGTTCAACAACAGCGTCTATGGCCTGTTTCAGGCTGAACGAATGCAGGAAGCCAGAAAACGACTGGCTAACGGCAATACCTCAGTCATGACGGTGGCGGCCGATCTGGGCTATGCCAACGCCAGCCATTTCTCTGCCGCCTTCCAGAAACAGTTCGGCGTAACCCCCTCGACCTTTAAACGCTTGATTTAACCGGGGTCCCGCCCCATAAATTGCTCCCTGACGGAGGCCTGGATACCCCATCCGGGCCTCTGATCTTTCCACTAGTCACCAACCCGAAACGGGCATAAATAAACCCGTTTCGGGTAGCACCTCTATTAGAAATAGTTATCATTTTCAATTCACTATTGTCGGTATTTTTGGCGTTTCGCCGTCTTACAGGGACTCACAACAATGAAAATGACACGGCTTTATCCTCTGGCCTTGGGGGGATTATTGCTCCCCGCCATTGCTAATGCCCAGACTTCACAGCAAGACGAAAGCACGCTGGTGGTTACCGCCAGTAAACAATCTTCCCGCTCGGCATCAGCCAACAATGTCTCGTCTACCGTTGTCAGCGCGCCGCAGTTAAGCGACGCCGGCGTTACCGCCAGCGACAAACTCCCCAGAGTTTTGCCTGGGCTTAATATAGAAAACAGCGGCAACATGCTTTTTTCGACGATCTCGCTACGCGGCATCTCTTCGGCGCAGGACTTCTATAACCCCGCCGTCACCCTGTATGTCGATGGCGTTCCTCAGCTTTCCACCAACACCATCCAGGCGCTTACCGATGTACAAAGCGTGGAGTTGCTGCGTGGCCCACAGGGAACGTTATATGGCAAAAGCGCTCAGGGCGGAATCATCAACATCGTCACCCAGCAGCCGGACAGCACGCCGCGCGGCTATATTGAAGGCGGCGTCAGCAGCCGCGACAGTTATCGAAGTAAGTTCAATCTGAGTGGCCCTATTCAGGATGGCCTGCTGTACGGCAGCGTCACCCTGTTACGCCAGGTTGATGACGGCGACATGATTAACCCCGCGACGGGAAGCGATGACTTAGGCGGCACCCGCGCCAGCATAGGGAATGTGAAACTGCGTCTCGCCCCAGACGACCAGCCCTGGGAAATGGGCTTTGCCACCTCACGCGAATGTACCCGCGCTACCCAGGACGCCTATGTGGGATGGAATGATATTAAGGGCCGTAAGCTCTCACTTAGCGATGGTTCACCAGACCCGTACATGCGGCGCTGCACTGACAGCCAGACCCTGAGTGGAAAATACACCACCGATGAGTGGGTTTTCAATCTGATCAGCGCCTGGCAGCAGCAGCATTATTCGCGCACCTTCCCTTCCGGTTCGTTAATCGTCAATATGCCTCAGCGCTGGAATCAGGATGTACAGGAGCTACGCGCCGCTACCCTGGGCGATACGCGTACCGTTGATATGGTGTTTGGGCTGTACCGGCAGAACACCCGCGAGAAGTTAAATTCAGCCTACGATATGCCGACAATGCCTTATTTAAGCAGTACCGGCTATACCACCGCTGAAACCCTGGCCGCATACAGTGACCTGACCTGGCATTTGACCGAGCGATTTGATATCGGCGGTGGCGTGCGCTTCTCGCATGATAAGGCCAGTACACAATATCACGGCAGCATGCTCGGCAACCCGTTTGGCGACCAGGGCAAGAGCAATGACGATCAGGTGCTCGGACAGCTATCCGCAGGCTATATGCTGACCGACGACTGGAGAGTGTATACCCGTGTAGCCCAGGGATATAAACCTTCCGGGTACAACATCGTGCCTACTGCCGGTCTTGATGCCAAACCGTTCGTCGCAGAAAAATCCATCAACTATGAACTTGGCACTCGCTACGAAACCGCAGACGTCACGCTGCAAGCCGCGACGTTTTATACCCACACCAAAGACATGCAGCTCTACTCTGGCCCGGTTGGGATGCAGACATTAAGCAATGCGGGGAAAGCCGACGCTACCGGCGTTGAGCTTGAAGCGAAATGGCGGTTTGCGCCAGGCTGGTCGTGGGATATCAATGGCAACGTGATCCGTTCCGAATTCACCAATGACAGTGAGTTGTATCACGGCAACCGGGTGCCGTTCGTACCACGTTATGGCGCAGGTAGCAGTGTGAACGGCGTAATTGATACGCGCTATGGCGCACTGATGCCCCGACTGGCGGTTAATCTGGTCGGGCCGCATTATTTCGATGGCGATAACCAGTTGCGGCAGGGCACCTATGCCACCCTGGACAGCAGCCTAGGCTGGCAGGCGACTGAACGGCTGAACATTTCCGTCTATGTCGATAATCTGTTCGACCGTCGTTACCGTACCTATGGTTACATGAACGGCAGCAGCGCCGTCGCGCAGGTCAATATGGGGCGCACCATCGGAATCAATACGCGTATTGATTTCTTCTAATAGTTTATAAAGGGATGCAGCAACCGCATCCCTATTACAACTGAATTGGTATATTCAACAACGACGAAGATACGACCGACTCTACAGTACTGCTGCCCCATATTGAACAAGCCCCTACTGACGCCGAAATCTTAACCGATCATACTGATGTCATTTACTCCACCAGCGTTGAGCCCATTGTGACAGGGCGTAATGCTGCACTGACACAGATTGAGACACAGATACGCCAGCTTAACGATATCACCGAAGTATCGGTGGCAAAACGGCTCTGGACTGGGCTATGAAGCAGGATTTTCGCTGCGGCGGCTGGTTACTGGAAAAAACTGAAACTGCTATGAAAGTCATCACCCGCAACCTCGATCGCGGTATATGGCGGGTCATGATCGGCAGTGCGAACCAGACGGCAATGGCATACTGGAAACCAATAAAAAAGAAAAAACCCAAGTCGCATAACGACTTGGGTTTCATGTTTGGCGGAAGCGTAGAGATTCGAACTCTAGAACCCTTTCGGGTCGCCGGTTTTCAAGACCGGTGCCTTCAACCGCTCGGCCACGCTTCCAATGAGGCGCACTATAAACATCCCGAACGGACCTGTAAAGCACCAATGTGTTCGTTTGCCTGAAAAACAGCCAAAATGTTATTAATCGACTGAAATAACAACAAATTGACCGTTTATTCAGCACAAATGCAGGACTGCAGCACTCAATGTTTTTTGATGAACATATCTTTGGTGTAGTAGTTTCCCCGGTTATCCGGCGCAAATCCCCCCACCCACGGCTTCACGAGATGCGTACGGACATAGTGGTAAACCGGAATCGCTGGCACATCCTCGCCTAAAAGGTCTTCAGCCTGCTGGTAGTATTTGCCTCGCTCCTGGAGCGAAGTTGCTTTCGCTGCATTTCGCATCGCTTCGTCAAAGGCGGGATTACTGTACTTCGTTGTATTTTCACTATCACCGGTACGGAAAATATTGAGGAAGCTTGAGGCATCATCATAATCGGCTATCCACGCATAGCGCACGACGTCAAAATTACCGGTATGCATAGTATCCAGCATGGTTTTCCATTCCTGATTTTGCAGTTTCGCCTCTACGCCAAGATTTTTCTTCCACATTGACGATGCGGCAATGGCAATACGCTGGTGCGTTTCGAAGGTGTTGTAGAGCAGATTTACGTTAAGCGGATGTTCAGGGCCAAAACCGGCTTCAGCCAGCAGTTTCTTCGCTTCGGCAATACGTTTTTCGAGCGGCCACGACGCATATTCCGGCGCATGCAGTTGAACTCCCCCTATTTCCGGCTGGCTGATAACCCACGCCGCGCGTTGCCCCTGCCCCATCACCTTTTGTGCAATGATGTCTTTATCTAACGCCATATTTAGCGCCCGACGCACGCGCGGGTCATTAAACGGCGCTCGGGTCGTATTGAACTGATAGTAATAAGTCGAAAGCTGAGGTGAAACATGGAGTTCATCGCCCATCGTCTTCTTCAACTGCGCGAACTGATTGACCGGTACGCTATACACAATGTCGATTTCACCAGCCTTATAGCGGTTAACGTCAGCGGACTCGGAACTGATGGGCAAATAGGTGACCTTATTAATAATCGTGTGCCGATCGTCCCAATAATGTGGGTTACGCTCGGCAACAATGCGCTCATTGACCACCCACTGCGATAATTTGTACGGTCCGCTACTGACAAAATGTTCTGGTCGGGTCCACTTATCGCCAAAGCGGCCTATTAGCACTTTATCCAGCGGGACCAGCGACGGGTGCGCCAGCATCGCCAGAAACGCCGCCGTCGGCTGCGTCAGGATAATCTCCAGCGTGTTGTCATCGAGGGCTTTTACCCCCAGCGTGGCGGGATCTTTTTTCCCTTGAGCAATATCGAGGGCGTTTGCAACATGCATATTGCCCAAATACGAAGAATAAGGTGAAGCCGTTTGCGGCGAGACCAGGCGCTGCCAGCTCCAGACAACATCCTGCGCGGTAATAGCAGAACCATCTGACCAGGTTATGCCCGGGCGTAAATGAAAGGTCCAGACGGTATTGTCTTTGTTCTCCCAGGACGCGGCAAGACGGGGTTCAATAGACCCATCGGGCTTAACTGCCACCAGTCCGTCGAACATATCGCTGATTAAATTAAACTCAACGTTGCTTTCAACTTTATGCGGATCCAGCGACGCTGGCTCGCTGCCGTTATTTCTGACCAGTTCCTGTTTTTCTGCAAGTAGTGTTCCTGCGGGAACATTAGCCGCTCTCGCCGCGCCGTTAATAGACATCAAACAGACAGCTAACAGCGTAAACGTCAAAATCTTCGATTTATGTTGAATCATTCCCTTTACCTTATTGCTCTGTTTTAGGTAGACACCGTTGTCACTGTCAGAGAGATTCGGGAATAACGCAATATTTTTCAGTTACCTGGCAGATGTGGATCTGACATTTTTGCACATACAGTGCTAACATCTGATTCGGGAGCTTTTGTTGAAATAATATGCTTGAGCCCGGCGGGTTAAAATGCGTAAAGATGGGTAAAACCGCTGTGTCATTCCCCTTGATTTCATTATCCTCCATCATTAATTACATCTGTCATAAGAGAGTGACTCATGGATCGTATTATTAGTTCTTCGCGCGATCGTACATCGCTACTCAGCACGCATAAGGTGCTGCGCAATACCTATTTCCTGCTCAGCCTGACGCTGGCGTTTTCGGCGATCACTGCGACTGCCAGTACCGTACTGATGTTGCCTTCTCCGGGACTTATCCTGACGCTGGTGGGTATGTATGGTCTGATGTTCCTGACTTATAAAACGGCTGATAAACCGGTTGGTATTCTGTCAGCTTTCGCTTTCACCGGCTTCCTGGGCTACATTCTGGGACCGATACTGAACACATACCTGTCTGCGGGCATGGGTGATGTTATCGCCATGGCTTTGGGCGGTACGGCGCTGGTCTTCTTCAGTTGCTCGGCTTATGTACTGACCACACGTAAGGATATGTCCTTCCTCGGCGGTATGCTGATGGCAGGTATCGTGGTGGTGCTGATTGGTATGGTTGCAAATATTTTCCTGCAACTGCCGGCGTTACATTTGGCGATCAGCGCGGTATTTATTCTGATTTCTTCAGGCGCAATCCTGTTTGAAACCAGCAATATCATCCGTGGCGGTGAAACCAACTACATCCGTGCCACCGTCAGCCTGTACGTTTCGCTGTACAACATCTTCGTCAGCCTGCTGAGCATTCTGGGCTTTGCGAGCCGCGATTAAGATGTCCACTCGCATTATCCAGCCCCGCTTATGCGGGGCTTTCTTTTTTGGTAAACTGCCACCAGTTTGACTAACGCAGTGACGAATAATGTTGATCTTTGAAGGTAAAGAAATCAGTACCGATAGCGAAGGCTATCTGAAAGATACCACGCTGTGGAACGAGCCGCTGGCGGAGAAAATCGCTGAAAACGAAGGTATCGTCCTCTCCCCCGAGCACTGGGAAGTGGTGCGTTTCGTACGCGAGTTTTATCTCGAGTTTAATACCTCCCCTGCTATCCGCATGCTGGTAAAGGCGATGGCCAACAAGTTTGGCGAAGAGAAAGGCAACAGTCGTTATCTCTACCGCCTGTTTCCGAAAGGTCCGGCTAAGCAGGCGACTAAAATTGCCGGCCTGCCGAAGCCGGTGAAATGTATTTAATAGCGGATACTAAATCCCTTTAGCTCGTCGCCAGGGCGGTGCGGTTCACTGAGAACCCGATCAACCCTGGCGCTGCTCGGTCCCCCAGCTTTCAACCACTTCATCAGTTGTTCCACCCGGTCGCTTTCACCGCAGGCGACAACCTCTACGCTGCCGTCATCCATATTCTTCGCGTAACCGGTCAACCCCAGCCGTTGCGCTTCATGCTGGGTGGTGTAGCGAAATCCTACTCCCTGAACCCGGCCATAGACCCAGGCGATGATGCAAACTTTCGACATTGCGGTTCTCCTTATCAACGTAAATGAAGGAACAGGTACCGAGGCCTCATCGCACCTGTTTCGGCAGACATCCGTAATGCTGGCGAAATCTTGCAGTAAATCGTGAACCTGACAGATAGCCACAGCGTAACGCAATTTCGCCAATCGGCAGCGTGGTCGACTGTAGTTGAGAGAGCGCACAGGACATGCGCACCTCCTCGACTATCTGCCGGTAACTCTGCGATTCCATCTGTAATCGTCTGCGTAACGTCGAGGTACCGATAGACAGGTGACCGGCAATCTCCTGGGCTGTCCATAGCTTAGCAGGGGATAACATAATAAGTTGTCGCACCTGTTCAGTAAGATTAAACCGTCGCTCGATAAGCAGAGGCCCTGCCACACCATCATGCAGTAGCGCCAGCAATAATCCCATCGCCTGATGCTCCTGCAATTTTGCAGGTAAGTCCTGGCGTACTGCATCCAGCAGGCTTTCCCACATAAATGCCAGTCCGTTGCTCATTGGCGTACATAGCGACGTCAATTTTGCCGGAGGGAAATCCTCGACCCAGTTATTTTTAAACGCGGTAATGATGCTCGTCGATAGCAACAGCAAATCCGAGCGAAATGCTCCCTGTTCCGGCTGATTAATAATCTCCAGAGGCGTATTCGCCGGGATGATAATCAGCTCACCCGGTCCTGCAACCAGACGATTTTCATCCTGAATAATGACCTTACTTCCCTGCGTAATATGGCAAATAGCAGCAGAAAACAGTTTAACCCGATGCAAGCGGTGCAGGTGGCCGGAACGCACCTCAGCGGTGGTAAGGTTGTTATGGCGGAAATGTACATCCTGCACCAGATTATCCTCTTTATTTTCTTGCGTAAGTGGCGGTTAATTCAGCTTTGGCAATCACGTGGCTGTTCAGCATAAAACCGACCAGGGCACCGCTGGCGTTACTGTCAATCGGCAACGCGTCTGTATTTAACGCCCACACGGTAAACTGATAGCGATGAGGTTTATCGCCCGGCGGTGGACAGGCACCACCGAATCCAGCATAACCGAAATCATTACGTCCCTGAACTGCTCCTGCGGGTAACTTATCCATGCTGGCCCCGCCAGGAAGAGTGTGGATCTGAGCAGGAATATTTACGACGGTCCAGTGCCACCAGCCGCTTCCCGTTGGCGCATCAGGATCAAACAGCGTAATGGCAAAACTTTTGGCATCAGCTGGGGGATTTTGCCAGCTCAGTTGCGGGGAGATATTGTCGCCACTGCAGCCAAATCCCTTAAACACCTGTTTTTGCGTTAACTGCAGGTTAGCGGGTATGTCGGTGCTGTTGAGACGAAACGTCGAGGCGGCAGAGGCATTAAAACTCAACGCGACAATGGCAGCGGTAGCCAATGAGTAGACAGCTTTCATTGCATTTCCTTTTCTGATTAAGAAATAGCAATGTAAACGGTGGGCATAAAAGAAACTGTGCCTCTGTGATAGCGTTTTGTGCCGAAACGCTCAACGCCATACGCAGATGATTGACCTCACCATCTGTGCTACTCTACGCGCCATTTTATTTTAATGGTTTCAGGTTGGTACTTTACTCCAGCCCGCGTCACTGTTTGTGAGAGGTTGCTCCGCATGACTGAATCTATAATTCCACATTATCCTCGTTTAGTGTTAGCCAAGGGGCGCGAAAAATCATTACTTCGCCGCCATCCGTGGGTATTTTCCGGTGCTGTCGCCCGTATGGAAGGTAAAGCCAACCTTGGTGAAACCGTTGATATTGTTGACCACCAGGGTAAATGGCTGGCACGCGGTGCCTTCTCACCGGCGTCACAGATCCGTGCACGCGTCTGGACCTTCGACAAGTCTGAATCCATCGATATTGATTTCTTTACCCGTCGTCTGCAGCAGGCTCAGACATGGCGTGACTGGCTGGCGAAAAAGGACGGTCTGGACAGCTATCGTCTGATCGCCGGAGAATCCGATGGTCTGCCGGGTGTCACTATTGACCGCTTCGGCAACTTCCTGGTGTTGCAGTTGCTCAGCGCCGGTGCTGAATATCAACGCGCCGCGCTAATTAGCGCCCTGCAAATTGTTTTCCCTGACTGTGCCATTTATGACCGTAGCGATGTGGCCGTGCGTAAAAAAGAAGGTATGGAGCTGACCCAAGGGCCAGTAACGGGCGAACTGCCGCCTGCCCTGCTGCCTATCGAAGAGCACGGAATGAAGCTGCTGGTTGATATTCAGCATGGTCACAAAACTGGCTATTACCTCGATCAACGCGACAGCCGCCTGGCCACGCGCCGTTATGTGGAGAACCAGCGTGTGCTGAACTGTTTCTCTTATACCGGCGGTTTTGCGGTCTCAGCATTAATGGGCGGATGCCGTCAGGTGGTCAGCGTGGACACCTCTCAGGAAGCGCTCGATATTGCCCGCCAGAACGTTGAACTGAATAAGCTGGATCTGAGTAAAGCCGAATTTGTGCGTGATGATGTGTTCAAACTGCTGCGCGCCTATCGCGATCGCGGTGAGAAATTTGATGTCATCGTGATGGATCCGCCGAAATTTGTCGAAAACAAAAGCCAGTTGATGGGCGCTTGCCGCGGTTATAAAGACATCAATATGCTGGCAATTCAGTTGCTCAACCCTGGCGGCGTGCTGCTGACATTTTCCTGCTCTGGGCTGATGACCACCGATTTATTTCAGAAAATCATCGCCGATGCCGCAATAGATGCTGGTCGTGATGTACAATTTATAGAGCAGTTCCGTCAGGCCGCCGATCATCCGGTGATCGCTACCTACCCGGAAGGGCTGTATCTGAAAGGGTTTGCCTGTCGCATCATGTAACTTGAAAAGTGGAATATTACCCTTACATAGAGGGTATCTATTTCCCGGGAGGTGACTATGATTGCCAGCAAATTCGGTATCGGCCAGCAGGTCCGCCATTCCCTGTTAGGTTACCTCGGAGTGGTCGTGGATATCGACCCGGAATATTCGCTTGATGAGCCGTCAGCCGATGAGTTGGCGGTTAACGACGAACTTCGCGCCGCTCCCTGGTATCACGTGGTGATGGAAGACGATAATGGTCTGCCAGTGCATACGTATCTGGCCGAAGCACAGTTGAGTAGCGAACTGCAGGAAGAACATCCGGAGCAACCGTCGATGGATGAACTGGCGCGAACAATCCGTAAACAGCTTCAGGCTCCGCGCCTGCGTAATTGATCCTAACACAGGCCCGATGGCGCTTTGCTTATCGGGCCTGTGCATTTCATACGGCTACAGCCCAATCCTACTTCGCCAGCCCCAGTCGCGGGATCTCGATCGCCGGGCAGCGGTCCATCACTACCGCCAGCCCCGCATCACGCGCCAGCACGGCCGCCTGCTCGTTAATGACGCCAAGCTGCATCCACAGCGTCTTAGCACCAATGGCGATAGCCTCCTGAGCAACGCCCCAGGCCGCTTCAGAATTACGGAAGACATCGACCATATCCACTTTCTCTGGCACATCCGCCAGCGTTGCATAGCCCTGCTGCCCCAGCAGCGTTTTCCCGGCAACCTTCGGTGAAACGGGAATAACGTGATAGCCCTGATCGAGTAAATATTTCATCACGCGATAGCTTGGGCGATCGGGTTTATCGCTTGCGCCAACCAGTGCAATCGTACGAGTAGATGTCAAAATGCCAGCAATATCGGTCTCTTTCATCATTTTCCTCCAGGCTGTTTAGCAAAGTGTACGACAAACCTGCCCCTGCAACCATTCATCCCATACTGGCGCATGAGAGCTAAACTCAAAAATATGTCTATATGTTAGTAAACATGATTATCGAAAAATTTAGATACATGTTTGCAGATATTTTCTGGACAGGAGAAACCTATGAAAGCCGGCATTGTGACAGCCTTAATTGCCCTGTGTTTGCCGGTAACCGTTTTTGCTACCTCTTTACGCCTGTCTAATGATATTGACCTTCTGCTGCTGGACGGAAAAAAAGTCTCCAGCTCATTACTGCGTGGTGCCGAAAGTATTGAGCTGGAAAATGGTCGGCACCAGCTTGTATTTCGTGTAGAAAAAACCATTCGTTTATCGAGTCACGAAGAACGTCTGTACATTTCGCCTCCGCTGGTCATCAGCTTTGATACCCAACTCGTCAGCCAGGTTAATTTCCACCTTCCGCGGCTGAACAATGAGCGGGACGCAACGCATTTCGATGACGCTCCACGCGTGGAACTGCTGGATGGGGATGCCATGCCTATCCCCGTCAAGCTGGATATTTTGTCTATCACCTCCACGGCAAAAATCGTGGATTATGAAATGGAGACTGAACGCTATAACAAAGCGGCTAAACATGCTTCATTACCGCAGTTTGCTACGATGATGGCCGATGACAGTTCGCTACTTTCCGGGGTATCTGAACTGGATCGCGTGCCGCCCCAGTCACAAACGCTGACCGAGCAGCGTTTAAAATATTGGTTCCAGCAGGCCGACGCACAAACGCGAAGTAACTTTTTGCAATGGGCTCAGAAACAGCCGCCTTCATGACATTTATGTTCGCATACGCATTTTTTTGGTCTTTCTCTTGCAGCGTCAAGAGCTTCCAGTACTCTGTAACCAGGTTAACTTGGGAGCTGTACTATGGAATTAACGACTCGCACATTGCCAGCGCGTAAACACATTGCGTTGGTTGCACACGATCACTGTAAAAAGATGCTGATGAGCTGGGTAGAACGCCACCAGCCGTTGCTGGAAAAGCACGTTCTGTACGCCACAGGAACAACAGGAAACTTGATCCAACGCGCGACAGGAATGGACGTCAACGCCATGCTGAGCGGCCCGATGGGCGGTGACCAGCAGGTAGGTGCGCTGATTTCAGAAGGGAAAATTGATGTGCTGATCTTCTTCTGGGACCCGCTTAACGCCGTACCCCACGATCCTGATGTCAAAGCCCTGCTGCGTCTGGCGACGGTATGGAACATTCCCGTTGCCACCAACGTGTCGACTGCTGATTTTATTATCCAGTCGCCAAACTTCAACGATGCAACGGACATCCTGATCCCGGATTACGCCCGTTATCTGGCAGAACGCCTCAAATAAACGCTAAGCAGGCGGTAATTACCGCCTGCTTTTCAGGGTTTCCGGGTCACCGGAACGTCTAATTGCTTAAGCTCATCAACAAAGCATGATGGCGCGTCTTTGTTAAACAGTAGCCATACCCGATGACGCGCGCGCGTTAGCGCCACATACAGCAAGCGTCTCTCTTCGGCATCCGGGAAATCTTCCACCGCCGGGAGCAATGCCTCTTCCATAATCGACTCGCGGGCCGGGGCTGGAAAACCGTCATTCCCTTCATGAAGCCCCACAACAATAACATAATCCGCCTGCTGTCCTTTACTGGCATGGATAGTCATAAATTCCAGCTGTAGCTTGGGCCAACGAGTGGCTGCTTTCTCCAGACTGGCAGGTTTGAGATGATGGTATCGCGCCAGCACCAGAATTCTCTCGTCTGCCTTTACAAATCCCGACAGCTTATCCAGCAGCAGATCCAGCTGGTTTTCATCGAGCAACGTGACGGCTTTTTTATCGCCAGTCACCAGACTGTTGAGCGGTTTCGTAAGCTGATGGGGATTTTGCTGGATAAACTGGTTTGCAACTTCGCCAATACGGCTATTAAAACGGTAAGTGGTATCCAGATTACAACGATCACCCTCGCCGAAGTTTTGCTGGAATGCGGTGGTCAACGAAAGCTGAGCCCCGCTGAATCGATAAATTGCCTGCCAGTCATCCCCTACGGCGAACAGCGTAGTCTGTGAGTTTTGTTTGCGCAGTGCGGCTAACAAAGCGGCACGCTGAGGAGAAATATCCTGAAATTCATCAACCAGAATGTGCTTCCACGGACTGATAAATCGGCCTTTTTCCAGAATGACAATTGCCTGATGGATCAATCCGGAAAAATCGACGGCATTCTCATCTTTCAGTGCCCCCTTCCAGGCCTTGAGCAGTGGTGACATCAGTTTTATGCGTTTACTGAACAGATCGCGGATCTCCTCCGAAGCATTGGCGATCATCTCCGCCTGCGCTCCGCCATGCATACGCATCAGGCTGACCCAGCGATCCAGCCGGGAAGCCAGCCGGCGTTGCAATTTTTCGTCATCCCAGAAGTTACCTTCAGGTACAGACCACTGCATCTCTTCTTCTAACCATTGCCGCCAGCCTTTGGCCTGCGCCTTTTTCTCACTACACTGTTGACGCCATGTCGTTATAAAAAGTTTGCTGCGAGCAGAGGCATCATTTTCCAGCTTGCTGACCGTCGGGACTTTTTTGCTCCCCTGCGAAATGATGTGTAGCGCCAGTGAATGAAACGTCCGTGCGGTTATCTCTTCCGTATGCAGACGTTCACGGATGCGATCGTCCATCTCCTGGGCCGCTTTACGTCCGAACGCTAACAGCAGGATTTGTTCAGCTGCCGCTTCCCCTCGCGCAAGTAACCAGCCCGCACGGGCGACCAGGACAGATGTTTTTCCGCTTCCGGCACCCGCAAGAACCAATAATGATTGTTCACCATTCACCACCGCCCGCGCCTGGGCCGGATTCAACGGCGAGGATTCAATTTGCTGGAAAAATTCGCCATGCTCTTCCAGCATGGCATCGGTGTACGCCTGGTTGTGCTGTAAGCGGCAAGCTTCAATGTCCTTCAACCATGCCTGGCATTGACGTAACGCTTCACGGCAATTTTCAAATTCTTCCAACCGATTGAGCGGGAGCGGCAGTGCGGCAAAAGCACGACGGATCTGCTGCTGTAGTCCTGACGTCTGCTCGCGCGTCAGCCATTTATTTTCACTGGTACGCGCCGCAATCGCCTCGAGTTGTTGGTGTAAAACTCCCGCAGCGACGTCGCTCATTTCCTGACTCCACTGCTGCCAGAGCGAATTCAAATGGTGATGAAAGCGCTGGGTTTCCGCCCATTCCGTACCGTGAAGACGTACCACTTTATCGTCCGGGAGTACAAACTCCAGCTCGCCCCATACCAGACCGCGTTTACAATGGATAGCCAGTAACTGATTGAAGGGAATAAGATACTCGTGACGATCGCCGGAAACCTTAATCCCGGCATTAAGAATAACGGCCCGATCGTAAGGGTGTTGTGCCAGACGTTTTCCAAGAGAAGTTGCTTTCAGTTCCATAAGACTCAAGCGGATCCACACGAAGAGATTTGCTTATCAGTGTAACCGCCAGAGAAAACGTGCTCCAGCCCAAAAAAACGTTACAATTGCCGAATTCACAGAAAACCAGAGTTAACCGAGGGTTTATGCGTACTGTTCTGAATATTTTAAATTTTGTGCTCGGTGGATTCGCCACCACCTTAGCCTGGCTACTGGCTACGCTGGTCAGTATCGTACTTATTTTTACTCTCCCCCTGACCCGCTCCTGCTGGGAAATAACCCGGCTCTCGCTGTTTCCTTATGGCAACGAAGCGATTCATGTCGATGAGCTTAATCCAGCGGGCAAAAACGTCCTGTTGAATACTGGCGGCACGGTGCTCAATATTTTCTGGCTGATTTTTTTCGGCTGGTGGTTGTGCCTGATGCACATAGTCTCCGGTATTGCCCAGTGCATTACGATTATTGGTATCCCGGTAGGCATTGCGAATTTCAAAATCGCGGCGATTGCACTGTGGCCAGTTGGTCGCCGGGTGGTATCCGTAGAAGTAGCTCGCGCAGCGCGTGAAGCTAATGCGCGTCGTCGCTTCGAATAATCAGGACCGATGGCCTTTATGTTAAGTCCTCTGCTCAAACGCTATACCTGGAACAGCACCTGGCTTTACTACGTGCGAATTTTTATCGCACTTTGCGGCACAACGGCGCTGCCCTGGTGGCTGGGCGACGTTAAGCTGACCATTCCGCTCACGCTGGGCATGGTCGCTGCCGCGCTTACCGACCTGGACGATCGTCTTGCAGGCCGCCTGCGCAATTTAATCATCACGCTGGTGTGCTTTTTCATTGCCTCGGCCTCGGTCGAACTGCTCTTCCCATGGCCATGGCTGTTTGCGATTGGGTTAACGCTTTCCACCAGCGGCTTTATACTGCTCGGGGGTTTAGGCCAGCGCTATGCAACCATCGCCTTTGGCGCGTTGCTGATTGCCATTTACACGATGCTGGGCACCTCGCTTTACGATCAGTGGTATCAGCAGCCGATCCTGCTGCTGGCTGGCGCCATTTGGTACAACCTGTTAACCCTGACCGGCCATCTTCTGTTTCCCATCCGCCCCTTGCAGGACAATCTGGCGCGTAGCTACGAACAGTTAGCGCACTACCTGGAACTGAAATCGCGTCTGTTTGATCCCGATATAGAAGATGAAAGCCAGGCGCCGTTGTATGATTTGGCCCTTGCGAATGGGCAACTGATGGCGACGTTAAACCAGACGAAGGTATCTTTGCTGACTCGCCTGCGTGGCGATCGCGGACAGCGCGGAACACGTCGCACGCTACATTACTATTTTGTGGCGCAGGATATTCACGAACGCGCAAGTTCCTCGCATATTCAGTATCAAACGCTGCGCGACCATTTCCGCCACAGCGACGTGATGTTTCGCTTCCAGCGCCTGATGTCGATGCAGGGACAGGCGTGTGCACAACTGTCTCGTTGTATTTTATTACGTACGCCTTATCAGCACGATCCACACTTTGAGCGCGTCTTCACCCATATAGATGCTGCGCTTGAGCGCATGCGCGCGAGTGGTGAGCCTGCCGACCTGCTCAACACGTTGGGATTTTTGCTGTCAAACCTACGGGCCATCGATGCCCAGTTGGCAACCATTGAGTCCGAACAGGCCCAGGTCCTTTCTCGTAATGAGTCTGAAAACCAGCTTGCCGATGACAGTCCGCATGGATTCAGCGATATCTGGTTACGGCTGAGCCGTAATTTCACGCCTGAGTCGGCCCTGTTTCGCCATGCTGTCCGCATGTCGCTGGTACTTTGCGTCGGCTATGCCATTATCCAGATAACCGGCATGAACCACGGGTACTGGATCCTGTTAACCAGCCTGTTTGTCTGCCAGCCAAACTACAACGCCACCCGGCATCGCCTGGCACTCAGGATTATCGGCACATTAGTCGGGATCGCCATTGGTTTACCGATCCTGTGGTTTGTACCTTCTCTCGAAGGGCAACTGATACTCCTGGTGATCACCGGCGTGTTGTTTTTTGCCTTTCGTAACGTTCAGTACGCGCATGCCACCATGTTTATCACGCTGCTGGTACTGCTGTGTTTTAACCTGCTCGGTGAAGGTTTCGAGGTTGCGCTACCGCGCGTGATAGATACGCTGATCGGCTGTGCCATCGCGTGGGCTGCTGTTAGTTTTATCTGGCCAGACTGGCGTTTTCGTAATCTGCCGCGGGTGATTGAACGGGCTACCGACGCTAACTGTCGTTATCTTGATGCTATTCTCGAGCAATACCATCAGGGGCGTGACAATCGTCTGGCATACCGTATCGCCCGTCGTGACGCGCACAATCGTGATGCGGAACTTGCTTCGGTGGTGTCGAATATGTCGAGTGAACCGGATGTCACGGCCCAGACGCGCGAAACGGCGTTTCGCTTGCTGTGTCTTAACCATACGTTTACCAGCTACATTTCCGCTTTGGGCGCACACCGTGAGCAGTTAACTAATCCGGACGTTCTGGCGTTGCTGGATGATGCCGTCTGTTATGTAGATGATGCGCTTCACCATCAACCTGCCGACGAACAGCGCGTATACCAGGCGTTGGACGGTCTGAAGCAGCGAATTCAGCATCTCGAGCCACGTCCGGACAGTAAGGAGCCACTGGTCGTACAGCAAGTTGGGTTACTGATTGCCCTGCTCCCTGAAATTCGGCGTTTACAGCAACAAATTGCCGTGCTGCCATCTAATACCCCGGTTCCGGCGTAAGAGAACTCACCCACTCAACCAGCTCCTGGCGACGCGTCGCCGGGAGCGCGGCTTCATGCACTCCGCCGACCGCCCCTTCAAGGGCATAGAGAATTTTTACCGTCAACGCCGGGTTATTCTGCCGCAGTTTCAACCAGCACATCTGGGCTCCCAGCGATCGCAATGTCCCCTCGTCCTTAATACCTGCTTCGTTTAGCAAGGTCTCCAGATGAAACGTCATATTCGGTAATTCCCGCAGACGATGTTGTGCAAAGCGGCTCTGTTTTTCCTTAACGGCTGCATCCAGTGAATATCGTGATAGCGATACCAACTGCTGCTGGTTTTGCCACAGGGCATCGTTCACCTGGTAATAATTGAGCACAACCGGACGTCCGCGCTTAATAAATGTCAGCCAGACAGGAGAATTTTTCACACAGTACTGTGCGCTCTGCTCACAGGCGCGCAGATATAACTCACCGCTGGCGACCATGGCAAAGACCGTATCGCCAACCGTCAGACTGTAGCCACCAAACAGTGAGCGATAGTGAATTGTTCCCAGAGAAGCCAGATATTCTTGTGATTTATAGATCCTTGCATAAGAAAGCTCTTTCATAAAAATCCTTTTAAATCATAACGTAAGCAAATAATTTGCAGTAACTGATCCGTTAATGACGAAAATAGGCAACTTATGCGTATGGGGCAAGATGAATTTAATGTTTCCCGTGACGACGACTAAAAATTGCGAACCTGTTTCCGAAAATAAGGTTGATCTTTATTGATGGCAGGGTTACTGTATATCCATACAGTAACTCACAGGGCTGGATTGATTATGTACACTTCAGGCTATGCAAATCGTTCTTCGTCGTTCTCTTCCGCATCAAGCAGTATTGCGCGCGTTTCATCAGAGAATGCTACCGCTGGGCTTATCAGTGAAGTGGTCTATCGCGAAGACCAGCCCATGATGACGCAGCTTCTGCTGCTGCCCCTGCTGCAACAGTTAGGGCAGCAATCACGCTGGCAGCTGTGGCTGACCCCTCAGCAAAAATTAAGCCGTGAGTGGGTACAGTCGGCTGGGCTTCCATTGACCAAAGTCATGCAAATCAGCCAGCTCTCCCCCTGCAATACGCTGGAATCGATGGTTCGAGCGCTGCGCACAGGTAACTACAGCGTTGTCATCGGCTGGCTGACGGAAGAATTAACCGAAGATGAACATGCCGAGCTGGTAAAAGCGGCAGATGAAGGTAATGCGATGGGGTTTATCATGCGTCCTGTTCGCGCTCAGACACTTGCGGGGAGACAGCATTCCGGGCTAAAAATTCACTCGAATTTGTATCATTGAGTAAAATTAGGATTTATCCTGGAATTTTTTTTCATGTTTTAAATTGCCGTTGAGCTATAACGTGTTTTCCGGCTGAAGGCCTGTCTGAAGCGGTTTTCAGGAAATCCTCAGTACATTTATTCATCTATAAATGTTAAATATTGTGTATACAAGCCTTTTTTTTTCATATGCCTGACGGACTTCACACTTGTAAGTTTTCAACTACGTTGTAGACTTTACATCGCCAGGGGTGCTCGGCGTAAGCCGCAGATATCGGTAGAGTAACTATTGAACTGGTCCCCGGGTGAAGGATTTAACCGTGTTATCTCTCTTCGGAGATATTCATGGCGAATTTTGGATGATAACGAGGCGCAAAAAATGAAAAAGACAGCTATCGCAATTGCAGTGGCACTGGCTGGTTTCGCTACCGTGGCGCAGGCCGCTCCGAAAGATAACACCTGGTACACTGGTGCTAAACTGGGCTGGTCTCAGTACCATGATATTGGCAACAACCAGATCAACAACTCCGGTCCTACCCACGAAAGTCAACTTGGTGCTGGTGCGTTCGGTGGTTACCAGGTTAACCCGTATGTTGGTTTCGAAATGGGTTACGACTGGTTAGGTCGTATGCCGTACAAAGGCGCTACTGATGCTACCCACAATAACGGCGCTTTCAAAGCTCAGGGCGTTCAGCTGACCGCTAAACTGGGTTACCCAATCACTGACGATCTGGACGTTTATACCCGTCTGGGTGGTATGGTTTGGCGTGCAGACGCTAAAAACAACGAAGGCTTCAAAGACCACGACACTGGTGTATCCCCAGTATTCGCTGGTGGCGTAGAGTATGCAATTACTCCTGAAATCGCTACCCGTCTGGAATACCAGTGGACCAACAACATCGGTGACGCGAACACCGTTGGTGGTCGTCCGGATAACGGTCTGTTGAGCGTTGGTGTTTCTTACCGTTTCGGTCAGCAGGAAGAAGCAGCTCCAGTAGTTGTTGCTCCGGCTCCGGCTCCAGAAGTACAGACCAAGCACTTCACTCTGAAGTCTGACGTTCTGTTCAACTTCAACAAAGCTACTCTGAAACCAGAAGGCCAGCAGGCTCTGGATCAGATGTACAGCCAGCTGAGCAACCTGGATCCGAAAGACGGTTCCGTAGTTGTTCTGGGCTTCACTGACCGCATCGGTTCTGACGCTTACAACCAGGGTCTGTCCGAGAAACGTGCTCAGTCCGTTGTTGATTACCTGATCTCTAAAGGTATTCCTTCTGACAAAATCTCTGCACGTGGCATGGGCGAATCCAACCCGGTTACTGGCAACACCTGTGACAACGTGAAAGCTCGCGCTGCACTGATCGACTGCCTGGCTCCGGATCGTCGTGTTGAGATCGAAGTTAAAGGTATCAAAGACGTTGTAACTCAGCCTCAGGCTTAAGTTATCGTCTTATAAAAAACCCCGCTTTGCGGGGTTTTTTTTCACCTTTTATCAGTCAAAGCATCACTGTAAACAAACATATCGCCATTCTGTCGTTATTCTTTTCCCAGCAGCGCCTGTAAATCCTGCTTCAATGTCGACATTTTGTTCGCGTACTTCTCTTTATGCTCCGCATCTTCAATCAGTTGCACAATGGTTTCAGAAAGCGTTTTTCCACGCCGCTGCGCAAGTCCTGCTAAGCGCTGCCAGACCATAAATTCCAGATCGATTGATTTCTTTCGCGTATGCTGATGCTCAGCGTTAAAGTGCCGCTTACGCCGCGCTCGTATGGTTTGTTTCATACGATTTAGCAGCGCAGAGTTCATGTGTTCTTCAATCCAGGAGTTAACCCGAACCGGTTCATTTTCGAGGGTTAGCAACAAATCAACGGCTTCTTCGGCAGCGCTGGCCTCTACGTAACGGGTGATTAATTCCCCCTCACGATGCTTCTTCACCAGATACTTCCATTTCCAGCCGCTTTCAAGGTTTTCAAGTTGTTGATATTTCATTGCGATCTCAATGTTACCGTGTAACTCTTATCAGAATATCAGCTTTTTCGGCATCTGAAGAAAAGAATATCCAGCCTGTGAACTGTCGCGTGCCATCACATCCGTTTCACGGCGCTTTCCACGTGTGCAGTGATGATGGTTACGGTATAATCTCGTTTTTTACAACAGACTAAAAAACATCAACTTTGACCATTACGAAACTTGCATGGCGTGATCTGGTTCCTGATACCGATAGTTATCAGGAAGTATTTGCACAGCCGCACGTCACTGACGACACCGATACCTTACTTAGTGAGACTCAGCCACGTTTACAATTTGCGCTAGAGCAGCTTCTACAGCACTGGACGACGTCCTCGTTTATGCTGGTAAAAGCGCCGGAAGAGCTTGAGTATATCGACCTTATCGCAAAGGCTGCACGGCCTCTGCATTCAGATGCAGGAAGTCTCACCGGGGGGCATTATGATATCTCCGGTCACACTATCCGCTATCGTGCGGCTGAGAGAGCAGAAGACAATTTTGCCACGTTAACTCAGGTAGTCAGCGCTGACTGGGTTGAAGCCGAACAACTGTTTGGCTGTCTGCGCCAGTTCAACGGCGAAGTTACCCTGCAGCCAGGTCTTGTGCACCAGGCCAACGGTGGTGTGCTGGTTATTTCATTGCGCACCCTGCTGGCCCAACCATTGCTGTGGATGCGCCTGAAAGCCATTGTCAGCCACGAGCGTTTTGACTGGGTAGCTTTTGATGAGTCTCGCCCACTGCCCGTCTCCGTTCCATCTATGCCCCTTAAACTGAAAGTGGTATTAGTCGGTGAGCGTGAATCACTGGCAGATTTCCAGGACATGGAACCTGAGCTGGCTGAGCAGGCTATTTATAGCGAGTTTGAAGATAATCTGCAGATTGTGGATGCCGAAACCATGACGCAGTGGTGTCAGTGGGTAACGCATACCGCGACGCGCAATAATTTACCCTACCCGGCCCCTGATGCCTGGCAAGTACTAATCCGTGAAGCCGTTCGCTATACCGGTGAACAGGATACATTGCCGCTTAACCCGCTGTGGATAACCCGACAGTTCAAAGAAGTGGCACCGTTATGCGAGAGCGAAACCTGCAATGCTGAGCAGTTCAGCCTGATGCTGGCCCAGCGCGAATGGCGGGAAGGTTTCCTCGCCGAACGTATGCAGGATGAGATCTTGCAGGAACAGATCCTGATCGAGACGGAAGGTGAGCGTATCGGCCAAATCAACGCCCTGTCGGTGATTGAATTTCCTGGCCACCCACGCGCATTTGGAGAACCTTCACGCATCAGTTGTGTGGTTCACATTGGCGATGGCGAATTTACGGATATTGAGCGCAAAGCCGAGCTCGGCGGAAATATTCACGCGAAGGGGATGATGATTATGCAGGCGTTCCTGATGTCGGAACTCCAGCTTGAGCAGCAAATCCCCTTCTCCGCCTCGCTGACCTTTGAGCAATCCTACAGTGAAGTAGACGGCGACAGTGCGTCCATGGCCGAACTGTGCGCATTAATTAGCGCCCTCGCCGACGTTCCTGTTAATCAAAGCATCGCCATTACCGGTTCTGTCGATCAGTTTGGTCGGGCGCAACCTGTTGGCGGTCTGAACGAGAAAATTGAAGGTTTCTTCACCATCTGCCAACAGCGTGAGCTAACAGGCACGCAGGGCGTTATCATTCCTTCAGCGAACGTCAGACACCTTAGCCTGCAGCCCGCGCTGCTACAGGCCATAGAAGAAGAAAAATTCACTATCTGGGCGGTGGACGACGTAACCGATGCGCTGCCACTGTTATTAAATCTGGTGTGGGATGGCGAAGGCCAGACAACGCTGATGCAAACTATCCAGGAGCGTATTGCTACGGCAACGCAACAGGAAGGTCGTCACCGTTTTCCCTGGCCGCTACGCTGGCTGAACTGGATTATTCCGAACTGATCGGACTTGTTCAGCGTACACGTGTTAGCTATCCTGCGTGCTTCAATAAAATAAGGCTTACAGAGAACATGGTAGATAAACGCGAATCCTATACAAAAGAAGACCTTCTTGCCTCTGGTCGCGGTGAGCTGTTTGGCGCAAAAGGGCCACAACTGCCTGCACCAAGCATGCTGATGATGGACCGTGTCATCAAAATGACCGAAACCGGCGGCAACTTTGACAAAGGTTATGTTGAAGCTGAACTGGATATCAACCCGGACCTGTGGTTCTTCGGATGCCACTTTATCGGCGATCCTGTGATGCCAGGCTGCCTGGGTCTGGATGCCATGTGGCAGCTGGTTGGATTCTATCTCGGCTGGCTGGGCGGCGAAGGTAAAGGCCGCGCGCTGGGCGTAGGCGAAGTTAAATTCACCGGCCAGGTTCTGCCGAC
Organism: Citrobacter europaeus; assembly: GCA_020099315.1. Classification (NCBI taxonomy): domain Bacteria; kingdom Pseudomonadati; phylum Pseudomonadota; class Gammaproteobacteria; order Enterobacterales; family Enterobacteriaceae; genus Citrobacter; species Citrobacter europaeus. The sequence goes on along the minus strand of CP083650.1, from coordinate 1,698,336 downwards.
CGCGAAGAAAGTCACTTACCGCATTCACTTCAAACGCATCGTCAACCGTCGACTGATCATGGGCCTGGCTGATGGTGAAGTGCTGGTTGATGGTCGTCTGATCTACACCGCTAACGATCTGAAAGTGGGTCTGTTCCAGGACACTTCCGCGTTCTAATTTGCAGACTGGCTATAGGCCTGACAAGACGCCTGGCGTCGGCCTAAGATACTAATCAGGTCTGTAAAAGGCGAAACCTCCGCTCTGCGGAGGTTTCTTTTATCTAAAGAGACAGAATCAGGCCATTAAAACCCTATCCCCCATGGCTTCTCGCCAGCCTCCCAGCCAGTATGACCTCTGATTCAGCGTCTGATAGGGACACATTTCTTTTGAGCGTCCGGCAATGCCGGCCTGATATCCACGTTGATGTGCCCGTTCCAGGCGATCTCGTTTTTGTCTCTTCATGCCTCGTTTCCCTCATCTTTGGGTCTGGTGGAAAAGAAAACAGTGATTACTAAGTGTGCAATCACACTAAAACGAATACCCCTAAACATCAGGCTCGTCAATGCGCAAAATTCACGCCAGTGTCATATTTGTGAGCTACCCGCAAAATCATTTGTACAAAAATAATCAGTCAGAACAGCTATCTCCACGGCTAAAAAAATAAAAAAAACCGCCCCTGGCAAAGAACCAGGGGCGGCATAATTTACAATTATTTAAGCTTAAGGGATGCGTTTCAGCTCTTGAGCAATAGCCGTCGCTTCCTGACTCCAGGCGTTGGCAAGAACCTTCACCATCTCATCGTAGCCGTCTTTGGTCTGCACAGCTTCGATGTGGAATGGACGTTTGATTAACTGTCCCTGGTGATTCAGTAGCCATTCACCGCTGACGATAACCTTACCATCGTACCGACCGTGGAACCCGGTTACGGTAACGTTCAGCGTGTCCTGAGTGCTTCCCAGCGGCTGCGAAGCGACCACCCAACCAGGCAACTGCATACTGAGGTTCGCCACCAGCGTATTACGCAGTTGCTGATCTAATGGACTGGCCCAGAGATTATTATTCGCTATCACATATTGCACATCGCTGGTCTGGTAAACCACCCCATTGCCCGCCAGATAGTCCGGGACAGCAATCTGCTCAACCCACAGCAGACGATTACCCTGGTTGGCAGAGCTTTGTACGCCCCCTTGCGTGATAGGAAGCTGGTAATAGCTTTTATTTTCTCCGCTGGAGCTGCATGACGTCAGCCAGACCGCCATCATCACCACTAGCCACTTTTTCATTGTTTCGCCCTCTTCGGCTCTGGATCTTTTTTGTCCTTCGCTTCAAATACCAGCGCGTTGCTCTTATCGTTCAGCGTTTTCAGTACCGGCTGCAGTTCACGCAGCACCTGATCCAGACGCTGCATATCCGCTACCATCTTGTTGTAGGCGGCGGACCCCGGCTGGAAGCCCTGCATGCTACGATTCAGTTCACGCAGCGTGTTCTGCATATCCGCTGGCAGATCCTGCATCGACTGGCTGGACGTGATCTTATTCATGTTGTCCAGTGTGGTCTGCAGATGCTTCATCGTGCGCTGACTTTCGGACAACGTATTGGTCGCCTGCTCAATCATCGGATTCAACGGCAGATTGTTAATCTTATCCAGCGCTTCCATCAGACGTTGCTGGATCTGCGCCAGACCGCCGCTCACGGTCGGAATGATTTGATAGCCATTAAATTCGCGCACGCCGGTAATTGGCGGTTCTTTCGGGTAGAAGTCGAGATCAACATACAGCGCGCCGGTCACCAGGTTCCCGGTTTTCAGCGATGCCCGTAATCCGCGTTTAAGCAGTTGCTCCAGATGAGCGCCAACATCAGTGTCCTCTCCCAGTTGCGCCTTCAGACGTTCTGGTTCAATACGAACCAGCACCGGAATACGGTAATCATTGTTGAATACCTGGCGCATATTCGGTGAGAAGAAAGGTACTTTACTTACCGTACCCAAACGGATGCCTCTGAATTCCAGCGGCGCGCCAGGCTGCAGGCCACGAATCGAATCTTTAAAGAACATCAGGTAATCAATATGATCGGTATACAGGGAGTCCTGAATACTTTTTTGATCGTCATAAAGATTAAACGCGGACTGTTGCGCGACCGGTTCGCCCTGCTCTAAGCCTTCCGGCACATCAAAACTTACGCCACCGCCAAACAGCGTGGAGAGCGATCCCATTTCCACACGCATACCTGCCGAAGTAAGATCCACGGCGATCCCGCTGTCTTTCCAGAAACGTACATTGCTGGTCACCAGACGGTCGTTAGGCGCATTGATGAAAAGCTGGTAGCTGATCGTACGCTTTTGCGCATCAAATGTGCTGGTTTCAACCGAACCCACACGATAGCCACGGAACAGGACGGGATCACCAGGGCTCAACTGACCGGCTTTTTTGCTGTCCAGAATCACACGGATCCCTTTCGCATCTGGCGGCGCAAGCGGCGGTGAATCCAGCAGTTGGTAATTTTCCAGCTTGCTTCCTTTATTGCCAGGCTGCAGTTCAATATAAGCCCCGGACAATAGCGTGCCGAGCCCACTGATACCTTCACGTCCAACCTGCGGCTTCACCACCCAAAAGACCGAATCTTTATGCAGCAGTTTTTCCATACCGGAGTTAAGACGCGCTTTAATCTCCACATGGGTCAAATCATCCGTCAGGATTGCGCTCTCGACGATACCGACATCAACGCTGCGGCTCTTAATCGTCGTTTTACCCCCTTCAATACCTTCGGCATTGGTGGTAATCAGCGTGACTTGTGGCCCCTGATGGCTGTAGTGATAAAACAGAACCCAAGCGCCAATAAGTGCAGTGACGATAGGAAATATCCACACGGGCGACCAGTTTTTTACCTTTTGCACTTTGGCTTCCCCACTTTTAGATTCCATGCTGTCAGGACTCCTCATGGCCTGGTTCTGGTTCACGATCCCACGACAGACGCGGATCAAATGTCATCGCAGAAAACATTGTCATAATGACGACTAAAGCAAACATCAAAGCACCCATCGCAGGATAAATATTCATTAACCCTCCCATGCGCACCAGCGCAGAGAGTACCGCAATCACAAAAACGTCAATCATTGACCAGCGACCGACAAATTCCACAACTTCATAAATCAGGTGCATACGTTCACTGTCGCGTTTGCCATGCCCTTTGGCGTCCCAGCATAGCCAGGCAATGGCGATCATTTTCAACGTCGGCACCATAATACTGGCGATAAAAATAACCGCAGCCACCGGATAAGAGCCTTCGCTCCAGATTAAAACCACGCCCTCGAGTATTGTTGACGGCAGCTTTGACCCGAGCAGATCGGTAATCATGATTGGCAGAATATTGGCCGGAAGATAAAGCATGATCGACGTAAACAGTAATGCCAATGTCCATTGCAGACTGTTTTTACGCCGCACATAACCTTTCGTCTGACAGCGCGGGCATACCCGTTCGTCAGCGGGAAGAATAGCAGTGCAGCAGGAGCAGGAACGCAGCCCCTGTCGAATGCCGGGTACGCCAGGTTTCAAGACCTGCTTAATCACCGGCATTGGCGCAATATCATCCCACAGCCAGCGGCGGTCAACGCACTGGAATGCGCGCAGTTGCAGAACGCAAAAGAAGCACCACGGAATAAAACTGCTGCCCACGCCAATATCGCCGTAGGCCATCAGCTTAACGAAGCTGACCAGCACGCCAGCGAGGAAGATTTCCGCCATCCCCCAGCTTTTTAACTGAAACAGAACGCGCGCAAGACCCGCTTTAAGTCTGCCGGGCATCTGCACCCGATTCACCAGCAGCAGAATAGTCAGCAGACAAAACGCGGGAACCAATTGCACAAATAATAAAAAGAAGGTGCCCAGACTGGCGTAGTCTTCCGAAAAGAGAACGCTTGGGATCTCCAGCAACGTGACTTCGCTGCTCACCCCTGCGACATTCATATTCACAAAGGGAAAGAGGTTTGATAAAAGCAGCATGAACAATGCTGCTAACACATAGGCGGTAGGACGCTGCCGTGGCGCGTCCCACTCAACCGTTAATGTAGTGCCACATCGTGGACATGCCGCTTTCTGACCATGCTCAAGGCGAGGTAACGCCACCAGCATGTCACACTGCGAGCACAGAATATGCTTCGCGGCATGGTGATGTTCGCACATATGTGCTCCTTTAAATTATGCGCCACTCTTCAAAGACTCAAGATACTCCCAGCGCTCAAAGGCTTGCTCAAGTTCTTGTTCTGCTTCGTTCAGGTTAGCTAATACCTGTTGCGTTTGCTCGTGCGGCTGACTGAAAAAAGCGGCGTCAGCGACCTGAGCTTGTAATGCTTCCAGTTTAGCTTCCAGTTCTTCAAGCAGCGCGGGGAGCTGCTCCAGTTCGCGCTGCAGTTTATAGCTTAGTTTGCTCGTGCCACGTTTGACAATTTCTGCTTTAGGAGCAACAGCTTCCTCTGTTTTTTTAGCGATCGGTTGTTTAAACGCCACATACTGAGATTGCTGGCTACGCGCGTCATGGTAACCGCCGACATAACGACCAATTTTGCCGCCGCCTTCGAAGATCCAGCATTCAGTAACGGTATTATCCACAAACTGACGGTCGTGGCTCACCAACAGCACGGTGCCCTGGTAGCTATCAATCAGCTCTTCAAGCAGTTCCAGCGTTTCGACGTCCAGATCGTTGGTTGGTTCATCGAGAATCAAAAGATTACTGGGTTTCAGAAAAAGACGCGCCAGCAGCAGGCGATTTCGTTCCCCACCAGAGAGCGCACGCACTGGTGTCATCGCGCGTTTCGGATGGAACAGGAAGTCCTGCAGGTAACCCAGCACGTGGCGAGGTTTGCCGTTAACCAGCACCTCTTGCTTACCTTCAGCCAGGTTGTCCATCACGGTTTTGTCCGGATCCAGCTCGGCGCGGTGCTGATCGAAATAAGCGACTTCCAGCTTGGTTCCGACATGAATGCGTCCGCTGTCAGCCTGAAGCTGACCTAGCATCAGCTTCAGCAGCGTCGTTTTGCCGCAGCCGTTAGGTCCGATTAGCGCAATCTTGTCGCTACGCTGCACCTGCGCGGAGAAATCTTTCACCAGTTGCTTTCCGTCAACCTGGTAATCAACATTTTCCATTTCGAAGACAATCTTGCCAGAACGGCTCGCCTCTTCGACCTGCATCTTCGCCGTGCCCATCACTTCGCGACGTTCGCCACGCTCGCGACGCATGGCTTTCAGCGCACGCACTCGGCCTTCGTTACGGGTACGACGCGCTTTGATGCCCTGACGGATCCAGACTTCCTCCTGCGCCAGCTTGCGATCAAATTCCGCGTTTTGTAACTCTTCTACCCGCAGCGCTTCTTCTTTTTCCAGCAGATACTGATCGTAGTTCCCCGGATAGGTCACCAGCTTGCCACGGTCGAGGTCGACAATGCGTGTCGCCATATTGCGAATAAATGAACGGTCATGGGAAATAAAAATAATCGTCCCATTGAACGTTTTCAGGAACCCTTCCAGCCAGTCGATGGTTTCAATATCCAGGTGGTTCGTGGGTTCATCCAGCAGCAATACGCGCGGGTTGCTCACTAACGCGCGGCCCAACGCCGCCTTACGCAGCCAGCCGCCCGAAAGCGAAGAAAGCGCGGCGTTAGGATCCAGGCCCAGTTGCGCCAGCACTTCATTAATGCGACTTTCGAGCTGCCACAGATTGTGGTGATCGAGCATTTCCTGAACCCGCGCCATCTCATTCAGGTTTCTGTCGCTCGGATCGGTCATCACCAGACGCGAAATATCGTGATAACGCTTCAGATACTCGGCCTGTTCCTCAATACCTTCGGCAACGAAGTCATAGACGCTGCCCTCGACATTACGCGGCGGATCCTGTTGCAGACGCGCTACAACCAGGTCCTGCTCATAAATAATACGTCCGTCGTCAAGACCCTGTTCACGGTTCAGGATCTTCATCAACGTCGACTTGCCTGCGCCATTACGGCCTACCAGACAGACGCGTTCGTTATCTTCGATATGCAGTTCTGCATTATCAAGAAGCGGGGCATCGCTGAACGACAGCCATGCACCATGCATACTGATCAATGACATCTATTTATCCTTTCAGGCTGCGGTAATCAGCCAGCAATTGTGGATCTGTCGGTTACGGGCAAAGTCCTGGGAAAGCGTTTTTTGGGTAATTTCTTGTGCTTTCAATCCCAGTTCAGCCAGACCGTCTAGATCCATACGGAACCCACGTTTGTTGTTAGAGAACATTATCGTGCCGTCTTTACGCAGCAGACGTTTCAGATCTTTCATCAGCGCCAGATGGTCGCGCTGCACATCAAACGAGTCTTCCATACGTTTTGAGTTAGAGAACGTCGGCGGGTCAATGAAAATCAGATCAAACTGTTCATTGGCATCGCGCAGCCAGCCCAGGCAATCGGCCTGAATTAAACGGTGAGCGCGACCGCTCAGGCCATTCAGACGCAGGTTGCGTTCCGCCCATTCCAGGTAGGTACGCGACATATCAACCGTCGTGGTGCTACGCGCACCACCCAGTCCGGCATGTACGCTGGCGCTGCCGGTGTAGGAGAACAGGTTAAGGAAATCCTTACCTTTACTCATCTGTCCCAGCATGCGGCGCGCAATACGGTGATCGAGGAATAAGCCCGTATCAAGATAGTCTGTCAGGTTAACCCACAGGCGCGCGTTGTACTCGCTTACCTCAATGAATTCACCCTTCTCATTCATCTTCTGATACTGATTTTTCCCTTTCTGACGTTCACGGGTTTTCAGCACCAGTTTATTTGGCGCGATTTCCAGTACCGACAGCGTTGCGGCAATGATGTCGAACAGGCGTTGACGCGCTTTTTGCGCATCAACCGTCTTCGGTGGGGCATATTCCTGAACCACGACCCACTCACCGTAACGGTCCACTGCAACGTTGTATTCCGGCAGGTCAGCGTCATACAGGCGATAGCATTCAATCCCTTCCTGACGCGCCCATTTTTCCAGCTTCTTAATATTCTTGCGCAGGCGGTTGGCATAATCTTCCGCTACCGTGGCAGGCTTGCTGTCCGCGGTGGTCTCTGCAACGTGATAGTTCTTCTGGACACAATCCAGCGGGCCGTTTTTCGCTTTGAACTGCTTGTCGGCACGTAATTGCAAACTGCTGAGCAGATCCGGAGAAGCGCTGAACAGCGACAAATTCCAGCCGCCAAACTGGTTTTTCATCGTACGGCCCAGCAGGCTGTGCAGGGCAATCAGCGCCGGTTCGCTATCCAGACGTTCGCCGTATGGCGGGTTACTGATAACCGTCCCGTACGGTCCTTTTGGCAGCGGATTACTCAATTTGGCGACATCTTTCACGTCAAACGTCATCAGATCGGCAATCCCGGCGCGGCGAGCGTTACTACGCGCTTTTTCAATCACGCGCGCATCGCTGTCAGAGCCGTAGAAATGCGAAGTATAGTCAGCCAGTCCCTTACGCGCACGCACCTGCGCTTCGGCTTTAACTTCTTGCCAGACAGCTTCGTCGTGCTGCGCCCAACCGCTGAAGCCCCAGTACCCACGGTGCAGGCCCGGCGCGCGATCGGTTGCCCACATCGCCGCTTCAATCAGCAGCGTGCCGGAGCCGCACATCGGGTCGAGTAACGGTGTGCCAGGCTGCCAGCCAGAACGCATAACAATAGCGGCGGCCAGCGTCTCTTTAATCGGCGCCTGACCCGCGCGATCGCGATAACCGCGCTGATGCAAACCATCACCGCTCAAATCGAGCGCAATGCTGGCGGTATCTTTGTTCAACCAGACGTTGATGCGCAGATCCGGAGATTCACGATCCACATTCGGACGCGGCAGATTTTTACGGGTAAAGGCATCGACAATCGCATCCTTGACCTTCAGCGCGCCGTACTGGCTGTTACGAATGGTTTCGTTCAGGCCGCTAAAATGAACGGCAAAGGTAGCACCGGGATTAAATATCTCTGTCCAGTCGATTGCCTGAACGCCGAGGTACAGATCAAGATCGCTGTAGACCTTGCACTCTCCCATCGGCAGGATAATGCGCGAGGCCAGGCGGCTCCACATCAGGCTCTGGTAAACAAGCCGCGTGTCGCCCTTAAAATGGACCCCACCCTGAACGACCTGACACTCCAGCGCGCCGAGGTTTTCAAGTTCAGTTTTTAACAGCTCTTCCAGCCCACGGGCCGTACTGGCAAACAGAGAATTCATAATGTCACTTTTACTCCTGGAAAATTGCTGCGCATTATAGCTAATATGGGCTGTATGTCATAAAGTTGAAGGCTTATTTTCGTTCAAGGGGCTGTGCAGTGGTAACGTTGACCCGACTTTTTATTCATCCGGTTAAATCAATGCGTGGAATTGGACTCACGCACGCCCTGGCAGACGTTAGCGGTCTTGCCTTTGATCGTATATTTATGATTACCGAGACTGACGGGACGTTCATTACCGCCCGACAGTTCCCACAAATGGTCCGCTTTACGCCTTCCCCTTTCCACGATGGGTTGCATCTTACGGCCCCAGACGGCAGCAGCGCGCTCGTGCGATTTGCCGACTTCGCGACCCAGGATGCGCCGACAGAAGTATGGGGAAACCATTTTACCGCGCGTATTGCGCCTGCGGCTATCAACCAGTGGCTTAGCGGCTTTTTCTCCCGTGACGTACAACTACGCTGGGTCGGTCAGCAGCTGACGCGCCGGGTGAAGCGTCACGCGGATATTCCTTTGTCCTTCGCCGATGGCTATCCCTACCTGCTGGCCAACGAAGCATCTCTGCGCGATCTGCAACAGCGATGTCCGGCAAGCGTCAAAATGGAACAGTTTCGCCCCAATCTGGTAGTTTCGGGGGCTGACGCCTGGGAAGAAGATACCTGGAAAGTGATTCGCATTGGCGAGGTCATTTTTGATGTGGCAAAACCCTGTAGCCGCTGCATTTTCACGACAGTTAGCCCAGAAAAAGGCCTGAAACATCCGTCCGGTGAGCCGCTCGCCACGCTGCAAACCTTCCGAACTGCGGTGGATAACGGCGACGTTGATTTCGGCCAGAATCTTATCGCGCGCAACAGTGGTGTTATTCGCGTAGGCGATGAAGTAGAAATTTTGGCTACTGGTCCTGCGAGAGCGTATGGCGCGGCTGAATCAGACGATACTGTACAGCAACAACAGCCTGATGCCACCGTGCTTATTGACTGGCAGGGACAGACTTTTCGCGGAAATAATCAGCAGGTATTGCTTGAACAGCTTGAAAACCAGGGTATCCGGGTTCCCTATTCATGCCGGGCTGGAATTTGCGGATGCTGTCGAATTCGACTGCTGGAAGGCGAAGTTAGTCCACTGAAAAAATCAGCGATTGGTGATGACGGGACGATTCTGTGCTGCAGTTGCGTTCCCAAAACGACAATCAGGCTGGAGAGTTAAACCGCCTGTTCAAGGCTGAAACTGTCGGCAATAACCTGCGGTTTCAGTCTGTCATTCATTATTTTAATCGCGTCGCCAAGTTGCATTGTGCGCCCGGCAATAACCACACCAGGTTGTGCAAGCAGACAAAGCGCGGCGTTTTCCCCCGGCTCAACCACTAACAGGTTAACCTGTTCATCGGTATCGCTTAAATCAACACAGGCAGCGTCACCCACGACCGGCGACCAGTTAATACCGTGTGCGACAAAGTGCCAGCTTTTTGGCATTTGCGGTTTAAGGTAACGAATCGCCACCAGCGCATTAAGCACCAGTTCCGCTTTTTGCTCTTTGGCTAAATCAAGGTAGCGACATTTTTCTTCAAAGGAAAAATAAAGCGCGGCGTCATCGACACAAAAACCCGACGGAGAAAATGCATCAGGAGTGAGCATTTTACGAGCAAAACGCGAACGGAATAACATGCCATTGGCTAAATCGAGCATCATACGATCGTGCTCTTCATCATAATACCAGCGCCAGTTATCGTCGGGTTTAATTCGCATCAGTTTCTCTCCTTTCCTTAATCATCGCCGTTACGACAGTATCCTTTTGCCGCTTCGTTTATTGCCCTAATAATAAAAGCTCAGAATGTTTAAATAAGCAACAGTAAAGGAATATAAAACAACCAGGGCCAGAAATAAAGCCCTGGATTGTGATTAAGGTAGCATTCAGATATTGGCGACGATTTCTTTAATCAACGGTGGGCCTTTAAAAATAAAGCCTGAATAAATCTGAACGAGGGTTGCACCGGCAGCTATTTTCTCACGCGCGGCAATCACCGAGTCGATACCGCCAACACCAATAATCGGCAGTTGACCTTTTAATTCCTGAGACAGCTGGCGAATAATTTCTGTACTTTTTAATTGCAATGGTCGACCGCTCAGGCCCCCCATTTGATCGCAATTTTTCATTCCCTGAACGAGAGAACGATCGAGAGTAGTGTTAGTTGCAATTACGCCATCAATATTATGACGAACTAAACTGTCAGCAACCTGGATCAGTTCTTCCAGAGAAAGATCCGGCGCGATCTTTACCGCCACCGGAACATATTTATGGTGGATCGCTTGCAGATCATTTTGCTTATTTTTAATTGCCGTCAGGAGATCGTCCAGCGCCTCGCCGTATTGCAGTGTACGTAATCCCGGTGTATTTGGTGAAGAGATATTAATCGCGATATAACCGGCGTAAGCATAGACTTTTTCCATACAAATCAGATAGTCATCTTTGCCATTCTCTACCGGAGTATCTTTATTCTTACCAATATTAATCCCCAGAATACCGTCAAAATGCGATTTTTTAACGTTCTCAACCAGGTTATCAACCCCCAGGTTATTAAACCCCATGCGGTTGATCAAACCTTCCGCATCGACCAGACGGAACAGACGCGGTTTATCGTTACCCGGCTGAGGCCGCGGCGTCACGGTACCAATCTCAATGGAGCCAAATCCCATCGCGCCGAGTGCGTCAATGCACTCCCCGTCTTTATCCAGTCCGGCAGCAAGCCCGAGTGGATTTTTAAACGTCAGCCCCATACAGGTAACCGGTTTTGCGGGTACTTTCTGGCGGACAAGCGCTTCGAGCGGCGTGCCGGTAATGCGACGTAATTGCTGGAATGTCAATTCATGGGCGCGCTCTGGATCGAGCTGAAAAAGGGCTTTACGAACGAAGGGGTAGTACATGAACTCTCCTGGATTCCCGGTGTGCAAACCGGGGGCGTATTATGTGCGATCGCGAGCAAAAAGGGAATTGACCTGCGGCAATAAATAGCAATCGTTTTCCTCGCCCCTGCCTTTTTATTCAATTTCCAACTTTTCTATCCCGTATAAATCATTTCGATAAACAAAGCCTCTCTGCCAGACTGCATAAATTGTTATCAATGTTAATTAAAAGCAAACAATTGGTTATAAGGGGAGAATGAAATTATGCGCGTCATCACTCTGGCGGGGAGCCCTCGCTTTCCTTCTCGCTCCAGTGCGTTACTGGAATATGCCCGAGAAAAACTAAACGATCAGGATGTCGAAATCTTTCACTGGAATCTGCACAACTTTACCCCGGAAGACCTGATCTATGCCCGTTTCGACAGTCCGGCGTTAAAGACATTTATCGAACAACTGCAGGATGCTGACGGGCTGATTGTCGCAACCCCGGTCTATAAAGCCGCTTACTCTGGCGCACTGAAAACGCTGCTCGATTTGCTCCCCGAGCGGGCGCTGGAAGGAAAAGTGGTTTTGCCGCTGGCGACCGGCGGCAGCGTAGCGCATTTACTGGCCGTCGATTACGCCCTGAAACCGGTCCTGAGCGCGTTAAAAGCTCAGGAGATCCTGCACGGCGTGTTTGCCGATGATTCGCAGGTCATCGATTATCAACATAAACCGCAGTTTACGCCCAACCTGCAGCAGCGTCTGGACAGTGCGCTCGACACCTTCTGGCTGGCGTTGCATCGTCGCGATATCCAACTCCCTCAACTGAACACCCTGCGAGGTGCCGCCCATGCTTGATCTTCTCAAGCGTCACACGTCCTGGCTGGCGCTGACCGGGCTGTTGTCACTGTCAACCCTGGGGCATGCCGCAGAATCGGCCCCCGATGCCCTGCGCATTGGTTATCAAAAAGGAAGCGTCAGTATGGTGCTGGCTAAAAGCCATCAGCTACTGGAGAAACGCTACCCGCAGACCAAAATCTCGTGGGTTGAATTCCCGGCTGGGCCGCAAATGCTGGAAGCACTCAATATCGGCAGTATCGATCTCGGCACTACCGGTGACATTCCGCCGATTTTCGCCCAGGCCGCCGGAGCCGATCTGGTTTACGTGGGCGTTGAACCGCCTAAACCAAAAGCCGAAGTAATTCTGGTGCCGAAAAATAGCCCGATCCAGAGCGTCGAGCAGCTTAAAGGACATAAAGTCGCCTTTCAGAAAGGTTCCAGCGCCCACAATTTACTGCTCCGTGCGCTGCAACAAGCCGGGTTGAAATTTACCGATATTCAGCCGACTTATCTGACTCCTGCAGATGCGCGAGCGGCCTTCCAGCAAGGAAACGTGGATGCGTGGGCTATCTGGGATCCCTACTATTCCGCCGCATTACTGCAAGGCGATGTACGCGTGCTAAAAGACGGTTCAGACCTCAAACAGACCGGTTCGTTTTATCTCGCAGCACGTCCTTATGCCGAGAAAAATGGTGCTTTTGTACTTGGCGTGCTGGATACCTTTAGCCAGGCCGATGCGTTAACCCTCAGCCAGCGCCAACAAAGCATTTCCTTGCTGGCTAAAACCATGGGCCTGTCCGAGCCGGTCATTGCGTCTTATCTGGATCACCGCCCGCCAACCACCATCAAGCCCGTCAGCGCTTCTGTTGCCGCTCTGCAACAACAAACCGCCGATCTGTTTTATGACAACCGGTTGCTGCCGAAAAAAATCGATATTCGCCAGCGTATCTGGCAACCCACTCAACAGGCAGGAGAAAAATTATGAGTCTGAACATGTTCTGGTTTTTACCCACCCACGGTGACGGCCATTATCTGGGGACAGAAGAAGGTTCGCGCCCGGTCGATCACGGATATCTGCAACAAATTGCGCAAACGGCCGATCGCCTGGGATTTACCGGTGTTCTCATCCCAACCGGTCGCTCCTGCGAAGATGCCTGGCTGGTCGCCGCCTCGATGATCCCGGTCACCCAGCGATTAAAGTTCCTGGTCGCGTTGCGTCCAAGCGTAACCTCGCCGACGGTCGCCGCGCGTCAGGCTGCTACGCTCGACAGACTTTCAAACGGCCGGGCGTTATTTAACCTGGTGACCGGTAGCGATCCACAGGAACTGGCTGGTGACGGTGTGTTCCTCGATCACACCGAGCGCTATGAAGCCTCTGCTGAATTTACTCAGGTCTGGCGGCGACTGCTGCAAGGTGAAACGGTGGATTTCAACGGCAAACATATTCATGTTCGCGGCGCGAAGCTGTTTTTCCCTCCCGTACAACAACCCCGGCCACCGCTTTATTTCGGCGGCTCGTCTGATGTCGCACAAGACCTTGCTGCCGAGCAGGTTGATCTCTATCTGACCTGGGGCGAGCCCCCTGAGCAGGTGAAAGCGAAGATTGAACAGGTGCGAACCAAAGCGGCGGCGCTTGGGCGCAAGATCCGCTTTGGTATTCGTCTGCATGTGATCGTACGGGAGACAACGCAAGAGGCATGGCAGGCAGCGGATCGTCTGATAGCCCATCTGGATGACGACACCATTGCCAAAGCCCAGGCCGCCTTCTCAAGAACGGATTCAGTTGGTCAGCAGCGAATGGCGGCACTGCACAACGGTAAACGCGACAAACTGGAAATTAGTCCGAATCTGTGGGCAGGTGTTGGACTGGTTCGCGGTGGCGCGGGTACCGCGCTGGTCGGAGATGGTCCGACGGTCGCGGCGCGTATCAACGAGTATGCCGCACTGGGAATCGACAGCTTTGTGTTGTCCGGGTATCCGCATCTGGAAGAGGCGTACAAGGTTGGCGAGCTGCTGTTCCCTCACCTGGATGTCGCTATACCAGAACTTCCGCAGCCACAACGCCTGCAACAACAAGGCGAAGCGGTGGCAAACGAATTTATCCCGCGCAAAGTCGCGCAAAGCTAAGGAGCTGCGAATGACAACGCCTAAAAACAGGTGGTTATTGCGCCTCGCGCCCTGGTTTTTACCGGTAGGTATGGTGGCGCTCTGGCAGCTCGCATCATCAATGGGCTGGCTGTCCACCCGCATCCTGCCCTCACCGGAGGGCGTTGTCGAAGCCTTCTGGACGCTTTCCGCCAGCGGCGAGCTTTGGCAGCATCTGGCAATCAGCTCATGGCGCGCGCTGATCGGATTCTCCATCGGTGGATCGATTGGCCTGACGCTGGGACTGATCAGCGGTCTTTCGCGTTGGGGAGAACGTCTGCTGGATACTTCGGTGCAGATGCTACGTAACGTACCGCATCTGGCGCTGATCCCGCTGGTAATTTTGTGGTTCGGTATTGATGAATCCGCCAAGATCTTTCTCGTCGCCCTGGGCACGCTGTTCCCGATTTACATTAACACCTGGCATGGGATCCGTAATATCGATCGTGGGCTGGTAGAAATGGCGCGCAGCTATGGGTTGTCCGGCTTTTCACTGTTCCTTCATGTGATCCTCCCAGGAGCCCTGCCCTCAATTATGGTCGGCGTACGTTTTGCTCTCGGACTGATGTGGCTGACGCTTATCGTCGCAGAAACCATTTCAGCCAATGCCGGTATCGGTTACCTGGCGATGAACGCCCGCGAATTTCTGCAAACCGATGTGGTCGTGGTGGCCATTATTCTCTACGCCCTGCTCGGCAAATTGGCCGACGTCAGCGCCCAATTGCTGGAGCGAATCTGGCTGCGCTGGAACCCGGCTTACCATGTGAAGGAGGTTACCGTATGAATACCGCTCGCTTGAACCAGGGCACGCCGCTGTTGCTGAGCGCCGTGACGAAACAATACGCCGCCAATACAGTGCTCAATCAGTTAAATTTGCACATTCCGGCCGGACAATTCGTTGCCGTGGTTGGCCGCAGCGGCGGTGGTAAAAGCACGTTGCTGCGTCTGCTGGCTGGACTGGAGTCCCCCTCCTCAGGCGCATTACTTGCCGGAACCACCCCGTTGGCGGATATTCAGGATGATACGCGAATGATGTTTCAGGACGCGCGTCTGCTGCCATGGAAGACGGTTATCGATAACGTGGGCCTGGGTCTGAAAGGTCACTGGCGCGGAGCGGCCCGAGATGCGCTGGCCGCAGTTGGACTTGAGAGTCGTGCTCAGGAATGGCCTGCCGCTCTGTCCGGAGGCCAAAAACAGCGTGTGGCCCTGGCGCGGGCTTTAATTCATCGCCCCGGTCTACTGCTGCTGGATGAACCCCTCGGCGCGCTCGATGCCTTAACCCGCCTTGAAATGCAGGAGCTGATTGTCTCGCTGTGGCAGGATCACGGCTTTACGGTGCTGCTGGTGACGCACGATGTCAGTGAGGCCGTTGCGATGGCAGACCGCGTGCTGTTGATCGAGGATGGCAAAATCGGGCTGGATCTGACCGTGGATATTCAGCGCCCCCGCCGTTTGGGATCGGTGCGGTTAGCCGAACTGGAAGCGGAAGTGTTGAACCGGGTTATGAAACGCGGCGAGACGGAACAACCGATCCGTCGACATGGATAAACACTCAGAAAACCAGGCCCGGTAGCGCTTCCCGGGCCTTTCGCCGGATGGCGGCATTACCGCCTTATCCGGCCTACTAAACTACAGGTCAACGTTTCAGGCTAACGCTTTGTCAATCTTCTCGAACAGATCGCCGGAGAGATTCTCCAGACCTTTCAGTTGTTCCAGCGCCGCACGCATCTTCGCCTGACGTTTTGCATCATAACGTTTTAAGCGAATCAGCGGCTCAATCAGACGTGACGCCACCTGCGGGTTACGGCTATTGAGTTCAGTCAGCATGTCGACCAGGAACTGATAGCCGCTACCATCTTCCGCATGGAATGCCGCCGGGTTGCTACCCGCAAAGGCACCGATCAGAGAACGGATTCGGTTCGGGTTACTCATACTGAAAGAGCGATGATTCAGCAGGCCACGAACCGTTTCCAGCACGTTTCTCGCCGGGCTTGTGGATTGCAGGATAAACCATTTGTCCATCACCAGGCCGTCATGGTGCCACTTATCGTCATACTCCTGCATTAGCGCGTCGCGACAAGGCAGTTGTGCCGCCACTGCCGCCGACAGCGCCGCCAGCGCATCGGTCATGTTGTTGGCTTCGCGGTACTGCTTGCTTACCAGCGTGTCAGCCAGATGGGTTTCGCCAAAGGCCAGGAAACGTAGGCAGGCGTTACGCAGCGTACGCTTGCCAATATCGGCATGCTCAACGCGGTACTCATCAAGATGATTAGCGTTATAGATGGCGAGGAATTCATCCGCCAGCTCGGCTGCCAGCGTGCGGGTTAACGCTTCGCGTACTTCGGTTATCGCCACCGGATCGATGATATCAAACAGTTCTGCAATTTCGTTTACTGAAGGCAGCGTCAGGATCTCTGCCGCCAGCGCCGGATCGATTTTCTCATCCAGCAGAATTGCGCGGAATGCATCGGCCACGTGTACCGGCAGCGACAGCGGCTGGCCCTGCTGATGCCGGGAAACGTTAAGCTTAATATAGGTCGCCAGCAGGCTTTGCGCCGCGTCCCAACGAGAGAAATCGTTACGCGCATGACGCATCAGGAAGGTCAGTTGCTGATCGCTCCATTTGTATTCCAGTTTGACCGGCGCGGAGAATTCGCACAGCAGCGCCGGAACCGGCTGGAAGTAGACGTTATCAAAGACAAACGTCTGCTCTGCCTGAGTGACGTTCAGTACGGAATTCACCGGATGCCCGCCTTTTTGTAACGGGATCACTTTCCCTTCGTTGTCATACAACTCAAGGGCGAAAGGAATATGCAGCGGCTGTTTTTCGGCCTGATCCGGCGTGGCCGGCGTGCGCTGGCTGATAGTCAGCGTGTACTGCTCAGTTGACGGATTGTAGTCATCACGCACGGTCAGAATCGGCGTACCGGACTGACTGTACCAGCGGCGGAAATGCGAGAGATCGACATTGGACGCATCTTCCATCGCCTGCACGAAATCATCACAGGTTGCAGCACTGCCGTCGTGACGCTCAAAGTACAGTTGCATCCCTTTCTGGAAGTTAGCCTCACCCAGCAAGGTGTGGATCATACGAATCACTTCAGCGCCCTTTTCGTACACGGTCAGGGTATAGAAGTTGTTCATTTCGATGACCATATCCGGACGGATAGGATGCGCCATTGGGCTGGCATCCTCGGCAAACTGCAGGCCACGCATGGTACGCACATTGCTGATCCGGTTTACCGCACGTGAGCCGAGATCGGAACTGAACTCCTGATCGCGGAACACGGTTAACCCTTCTTTCAGGCTCAACTGGAACCAGTCGCGACAGGTCACGCGGTTGCCGGTCCAGTTGTGGAAATACTCATGACCGATGACGCGCTCAATATCGAGGTAGTCTTTGTCGGTGGCGGTATCGGTACGTGCCAGCACATATTTGGAGTTAAAGATGTTCAGACCTTTATTCTCCATCGCGCCCATGTTGAAGAAATCCACGGCGACAATCATATAGATATCGAGGTCATACTCGAGGCCAAAGCGCTCTTCATCCCATTTCATGGAGTTTTTCAGCGAGGTCATCGCCCACGGCGCGCGGTCAAGGTTGCCGCGATCGACGTACAGTTCCAGCGCTACTTCACGCCCGGAACGGGTAGTAAAGATGTCGCGAAGAACGTCGAAATCGCCGGCTACCAGCGCAAACAGATAGCACGGTTTCGGGAACGGATCCTGCCACTGTACCCAGTGACGACCATTTTCCAGTTCCCCCTGCGCCACGCGGTTACCGTTGGAGAGCAGGAACGGATATTGGGTTTTATCGGCGATAATTTTGGTGGTAAAACGCGCCAGGACATCAGGCCTGTCGAGATACCAGGTAATATGACGGAAACCTTCCGCTTCACACTGGGTGCACAGCGCGTCGCCGGACTTGTACAGTCCTTCCAGCGCGGTATTGGCCGCTGGGCTAATTTCATTCACGATACGCAGCGTAAAACGTTCCGGCAGTTGACTGATGACCAGAGCGCCCTCTTCTTCTTTATACTCTGTCCACGGTTCGTCGTTCACGTGGATCGACACCAGAGTCAGATCTTCGCCATTCAGGCGCAGAGGCGCATCAGGCGCGCCATGACGGATAGCCAGGCTCACTGCGGTGACCACGGTTTTTTCAGCATCCAGGTCAAAGGTCAAGTCAATATCAGTAATCTGGTAATCCGGCGCACGATAGTCGTGACGGTATTTGGCTTGTGGCTGTTGTGTCATAAAAAACCTTTAGCATCTTTGGTAGAGTCTCGGCTTCAGTCTATTCCTGTTGCGTAAATCGCGCTACGCAGAATGTTCATCTTTTCAGGCACAAACACCCTTTTTGCTACATTTTTATAACACGCGGCACGAAATGCCCTCGACCAGAAAGACAGCTTATGGTGTGATCGGGGTTCAATAAATCGCTAAACAGGGTATACTCCAGCGGTTTTCTTAGTTGTTTATTGTACTAAACGCTCCCGTGAGAGGATGCTACTGCGCACCTATGACACAATTCGCTTCTCCTGTTTTGCACTCGCTGCTGGATACAGACGCTTATAAGTTGCATATGCAGCAAGCCGTTTTTCACCACTACTATGATGTACAAGTAGCGGCTGAATTTCGTTGCCGTGGCGATGACCTGCTCGGTATTTATGCCGATTCTATTCGTGAGCAGGTGAATGCTATGCAACACCTGCGACTGCAGGAGGACGAGTACCAGTGGCTCTCCGGCCTGCCTTTCTTTAAAGCTGATTACCTCACCTGGTTACGTGATTTCCGCTATAACCCGGAACAGGTTTGCGTCACTAATGATAACGGTAAGCTAAACATCCGCTTAACCGGTCCGTGGCGTGAAGTGATCATGTGGGAAGTCCCGCTGTTGGCGGTGATTAGTGAGCTGGTACACCGTTACCGTTCACCTGAATCAGGCGTCCCGCAGGCACTCGATGAGCTGGAAAGCAAACTAGTAGAATTCTCTGCTTTAACGAAAGATGTCGATATGTCTCGCTTCCATCTGATGGATTTCGGTACGCGCCGTCGTTTTTCGCGTGAAGTGCAGCAAGCTATCGTTAAACGCCTGCAGCAAGAGTCCTGGTTTGTCGGCACCAGTAACTACGATCTGGCCCGCCGCCTGTCATTAACCCCAATGGGTACGCAGGCGCATGAGTGGTTCCAGGCTCATCAGCAAATCAGCCCTGAGCTTGCCACCAGCCAGCGCGTTGCGCTGGCCGCATGGTTAAATGAATATCCTGACCAACTCGGCATTGCATTGACCGACTGCATCACCATGGACGCGTTTTTACGCGACTTTGGCGTTGAGTTCGCTACCCGCTATCAGGGTTTACGCCATGACTCTGGCGACCCGGTGGAATGGGGTGAAAAAGCCATCGCCCATTATGAAAAACTGGGTATTGATCCGCTGAGCAAAACGCTGGTGTTTTCAGATAATCTCGATCTGAAAAAAGCGATTGAGCTATACCGCCACTTCTCTTCTCGCGTGCAGTTGAGTTTTGGCATTGGGACACGACTAACCTGCGATATTCCCCAGGTTAAGCCGCTCAATATCGTTATCAAACTGGTGGAGTGTAACGGCAAACCAGTAGCGAAGTTATCTGACAGCCCGGGTAAAACCATCTGCCATGATAAAGCGTTTGTTCGCGCACTGCGCAAAGCCTTCGATCTCCCGCATATCAAAAAAGCCAGTTAAGCCTTCCAGGGAGCCATTTTGGCTCCCTTATTCGCGTTTATTTCCGAAATCTTTCACTCCAGCTACGAATTCTGCTTGTCTGATTGCAGATGCCAGGTAACATAGGTATCCCCCCATTACGGGTGGACATGTGTTTATATATCCGACTATTAACAGAGAGAATATTATGAGCGTTGTGCCTGTAGCCGACGTACTCCAGGGCCGCGTAGCCGTTGACAGCGAAGTCACCGTGCGCGGATGGGTGCGTACCCGCCGAGATTCAAAAGCTGGCATCTCCTTCCTCGCCGTTTATGACGGTTCCTGCTTTGATCCTGTACAGGCCGTCATCAATAATTCTCTGCCCAATTACAATCAGGACGTACTGCGCCTGACGACGGGTTGTTCAGTTATCGTAACGGGTAAAGTCGTTGCATCACCTGGACAAGGACAGAGCTTTGAAATTCAGGCCACTGAGGTTGAAGTAACGGGCTGGGTTGAAGATCCTGACACCTACCCAATGGCAGCTAAGCGTCACAGCATTGAGTATCTGCGTGAAGTGGCGCACATGCGTCCGCGTACCAACATGATTGGTGCAGTCGCGCGTGTACGCCATACGCTGGCGCAAGCTCTGCATCGTTTCTTCCACGAGCAGGGTTTCTTTTGGGTATCGACTCCGTTGATCACCGCTTCCGATACGGAAGGTGCCGGTGAAATGTTCCGAGTGTCTACGCTGGATCTGGAAAACCTGCCGCGTAACGATCAGGGCAAAGTCGACTTCGATAAAGACTTCTTTGGTAAAGAAGCCTTCCTGACCGTTTCTGGTCAGTTGAACGGTGAAACCTATGCCTGCGCCCTGTCCAAAATTTATACCTTTGGTCCGACGTTCCGTGCAGAAAACTCTAACACCAGCCGTCACCTGGCAGAGTTCTGGATGCTGGAGCCAGAAGTGGCTTTCGCCGACCTGAACGATGTTGCAGCTCTGGCTGAAGCGATGCTGAAGTACGCGTTTAAAGCCGTACTGGCAGAGCGTGCAGATGACATGAAATTCTTCGCTGAACGTGTCGACAAAGACGCGATTTCGCGCCTGGAACGTTTCATTGACGCAGACTTCGCTCAGGTGGATTACACCGACGCGGTTAGCATCCTGGAAAAATGCGGCAAACAGTTTGAAAACCCAGTTTACTGGGGTGTGGACTTGTCTTCTGAACACGAACGTTACCTTGCTGAAGAGCATTTTAAAGCGCCGGTGGTGGTTAAAAACTACCCGAAAGATATCAAAGCGTTTTATATGCGCCTTAACGAAGACGGTAAAACCGTTGCAGCAATGGACGTACTGGCTCCGGGAATCGGTGAAATCATCGGTGGTTCTCAGCGTGAAGAGCGTCTGGACGTACTGGATGCCCGTATGCTGGAGATGGGTCTGAACAAAGAAGATTACTGGTGGTATCGCGACCTGCGTCGCTACGGTACCGTGCCACATTCCGGCTTCGGTTTGGGCTTCGAGCGTCTGATCGCTTACGTTACCGGCGTACAGAACGTCCGTGATGTTATTCCGTTCCCGCGTACCCCGCGTAACGCTACGTTCTAAACCTGCATTTAGAAACAAAGGCCAGCATTGCTGGCCTTTTTTATAGCCACATCACATTTTGGGATCCCCCTCCCGCGTTAAACACAACCCTTCCTCTTCTCCCTTCCTGTTACGTAATATTTCACCGCAACACATTTGAACAAAAAATAATCAGTATTTTTATTGTGGATTAGCATTTTCTGACTAAATAGTACATTTTCTAACCATTTGCACGGCGCTCCGGACGTCCAAAAATAGCCATCTGTAAAACAGAAACTTCCTGTCAGATCAGAGAAAAATGGGGGTTATCTAAATTAAACATAAGAAAATCATATAAATAGAAATAGAAGCGGTGATTTTTAGCGCAGAGACATCTGAAGTTTGAAGTTGTTCACAAAGTTGCACAAAAATAACATTTAGTTACACATTTTTTCTTTTTGAAACTAAATCTTTATCTTTGTAGCACTTTGACGGTAGCGAAACGTTAGTTTGAATGGAAAGATGCCTGTCAGACACATAAAGACACCAAACTCTCATCAATAGTTCCGTAAATTTTTATTGACGGAATTTATTGGCGGCAGTGGCAGGTGTCATATAAAAACCGATGAGGGTAATAAATAATGATGAAGCGCAATATTCTGGCAGTGGTTATCCCTGCTCTGCTGGTAGCCGGGGCAGCTAACGCTGCAGAAGTTTATAACAAAGATGGCAACAAAGTAGACATCTACGGTAAAGCTGTGGGTCTGCACTATTTTTCCAAGCACAACGGTGATAACGCCTACGCGCCTAACGGCGATCAGACCTATGCCCGTCTTGGTTTCAAAGGGGAAACTCAGATTAACGACCAACTGACCGGTTACGGCCAGTGGGAATACCAGTTCAGCGGCAATAACGCAGAAGGCGGTGACGATGCCCAGAAAGGCAACAAAACCCGTCTGGCGTTTGCTGGTTTGAAATTTGGTGACGCAGGCTCCTTCGATTACGGTCGTAACTACGGTGTTGTATACGATGCTCTGGGTTACACCGATATGCTGCCAGAATTCGGTGGTGATACCGCTGCTTCTGACCAGTTCTTCTCCCAGCGTAACGGCGGTCTCGCAACCTACCGTAACTCTAACTTCTTCGGTCTGGTTGAAGGCCTGAACTTCGCTGTACAGTACCTGGGTAAAAACGAACGCTCTAGCAGCCCAACCCGTTCTAACGGCGACGGCGTTGGCGGTTCCGTAAGCTACGAAATGGATGGTTTCGGTATCGTCGGTGCTTACGGTGCAGCTGACCGTACCAACGCGCAAGAGCAGCTGGCCTATGGCCGCGGCGCGAAAGCTGAGCAGTGGGCGACCGGTGTTAAGTACGATGCGAACAACATTTACCTGGCAGCGAACTACAGCGAAACCCGTAACGCAACCCGTATCTCTAACGGTTATGCTAACAAAACTGAAGACGTGCTGTTGGTTGCTCAGTACCAGTTCGACTTCGGCCTGCGTCCGTCCCTCGCCTATACCAAATCTAAAGGTAAGGACATCGAAGGAATCGGCGACGTAGATCTGGTGAACTACTTCGAAGTGGGTGCGACTTACTACTTCAACAAAAACATGTCCACCTATGTTGATTACATCATCAACCAGATCGATTCTGACAACAAACTGGGCGTAGGCTCTGACGACACCGTTGCAGTGGGTATCGTTTACCAGTTCTAATAGCAGACCTCTTTGTTAAATGCCTAAAAAACAGGACTTCGGTCCTGTTTTTTTATCTCTGCTAGCGGATTCTTGCGTCTTAAAAAAACACCTCAGCTTTTCGTCAGTAACGGTTGGCATTTTGTAAATCTACCGTTAACCTGATAGCGGACTTCCCTTCTGTTATCACTATGGAACCTCGTCATGTTTGAGAACATTACTGCCGCTCCTGCCGACCCCATTTTGGGTCTGGCTGATTTGTTTCGTGCCGATGACCGCCCTGGAAAAATAAACCTGGGGATCGGTGTATATAAAGATGAGACAGGCAAAACGCCGGTACTGACCAGCGTTAAAAAAGCCGAGCAATATATACTGGAAAATGAAACCACCAAAAATTACCTTGGCATCGACGGTATTCCAGAGTTTGGTCGTTGCACTCAGGAATTACTGTTTGGTAAAGAGAGTTCGCTTATCAACGACAAACGCGCACGTACAGCTCAGACCCCTGGCGGCACTGGCGCATTGCGTGTGGCAGCTGATTTCCTGGCTAAAAACACCTCAGCTAAACGCGTATGGGTAAGCAATCCTAGCTGGCCAAACCATAAGAGTGTCTTTAACTCTGCCGGTCTGGAGGTTCGTGAATACAACTATTACGATGCGGCGAATCACTCATTAGATTTTGATGCGCTGCTGGCAAGCCTCAGCGAAGCGCAGGCTGGCGACGTGGTGTTATTCCACGGCTGCTGCCATAACCCAACCGGTATCGATCCTACGCTGGAGCAGTGGCAAACGCTGGCTCAGCTTTCTGTCGAAAAAGGTTGGTTGCCGCTGTTTGACTTCGCATACCAGGGCTTTGCCCGCGGTCTGGAAGAAGATGCAGAAGGTCTGCGCGCATTCGCAGCGCTGCACAAAGAGCTGATCGTCGCCAGTTCCTATTCCAAGAATTTTGGTCTGTACAATGAGCGCGTAGGTGCCTGTACGCTGGTGGCTGCCGATGCTGAAACCGTCGACCGTGCATTTAGCCAGATGAAATCCGCCATTCGTGCTAACTATTCCAACCCACCAGCACACGGCGCATCCGTAGTCGCCACAATTCTGAGCAATGACGCACTGCGCGCCATCTGGGAACAAGAGCTGACTGATATGCGCCAACGCATTCAGCGCATGCGTTTACTGTTCGTGAATACGCTGCAGGAGAAAGGTGCAAACCGCGACTTCAGCTTTATCATCAAACAGAACGGCATGTTCTCATTCAGCGGCCTGACCAAAGAGCAGGTTCTGCGCCTGCGTGAAGAGTTTGGTGTCTATGCCGTCGCTTCCGGACGCGTAAACGTGGCAGGGATGACGCCAGACAATATGGCGCCGCTGTGCGAAGCGATTGTCGCAGTACTGTAATCTATCGCGCACAAAAAAGGCCGCAATAGCGGCCTTTTTATTAATCTGAGTGTTACCAGACGGGCATTTCATCCTGCAGGAACGGGTTATGTAGCCGTTCGTTACCCAGCGTAGAAAGAGGGCCGTGACCCGGAATAAACGTCACGTCATCACCCAACGGCAACAGTTTACGTTTAATCGAATCAATCAATTGGCTGTGATCTCCGCGAGGAAAATCGCTGCGCCCTACGCCACCTTTGAAAATCACATCACCTGAAATCAGTAACTTTGATTGTTCATCAAAGAAGACAACATGTCCTGGCGTATGACCCGGACAATGCAGCACCTGTAACGTTACATTGCCCACGCTTACCCGGTCGCCTTCATTCAACCAGCGATCCGGCGTCAGCGGCTCACAATCGCCCAGGCCAAACATGCGACTCTGAGCAGGGAGTCCTTGTAGCCAGAACTCATCTTCTTTTTCCGGGCCAATAACTGGTACACCATAATGCTGTGCCAGTTCAGCCGCCGCGCCTACGTGATCAAGGTGACCATGGGTAAGCAGGATCTGCATAAGCGTCAGACCGCTGGCATCCACTTCCTGTTTGATTTTCTCGGCATCTCCGCCAGGATCGACCAGCGCGGCCAGACGAGTCTGCTCACACCAGATCAACGAGCAGTTCTGGGCGAATGCAGTGACCGGAATAATACGATAGTTCATACAGCTCCTGTTTCATTAAGCTTATGGATCACCAGTGCCGTGCAGGCCCGGTGTCGATATGCACAAAGTTACTGCTGGGGTAGTATCCTACACCACCTGCGCGCATAGATAACGCAGCTTTGCGAATATTGCTTAATGCGATGCCTTCGATATGGAAATCCATGGCCTGGCCTTTAGTGTGGTAGCTTTTCTTTGCCACACCGCGGCTGCGCGCACGGAGTTCGTTATTGGTATCGATAGAGCGATAGCCTGAGATAAGCTGTACGGGTTTACGCGTGCCCAGCAGGCCCTGCAGACGGAAGAGTTGATCAAACAGTCCCGGGTCAATGGATTTCACTTTATTGGCCCGAAAATCACGGAAAAAGTGGTTAAGTTTTGCTAATTCGTCCTGAATATAGCCCCTGCCATCAAAAAACTCTGCTTTTATTGACTCACCGGTATGCAGGTTATTCAGAGTCAATATACGCGGACGTGGGGTAGAGAGTGTGGCAAACGCAGGCGTAGGCAGGATGGCAGCGCCGAGGGCAATGCCACCAAGCGCCAGCAGTTTGCGGCGATTAGCGTCAAATTTGTCCATGGTATTAAGGTCTACAAGGTCAATGTTATCGTATGTATGCTCTAGCGCACGCAGGAAACCTTATCTGGCTAAGTAGTCCACGTCAAGGCTCCCAACCCCAGGAAATACGGGGCTTGCAGCCATTTCGCCCCGTTTCCAACATAACTTACGACAATCATTTTCCTCGAACTGCTTCATTTATCTGATTAATTGTTCGGCTTTTGACACAATTTGTGCACTGGATCGCGCTGTCAGATCGTAATTGTAAATATCTGTACGATACTGCGTACGACCATCCGGGCCAACAAATGCGGTCAGATAGTAGAGGTTGACCGGGATATTCTGGCGAATATTCACGTACCGCGTATCCCCTTGCTTCAGGGCATCCGAGATGCGTGTATCATTCCAGCCCGCATCCTGTAGCAGCATATTTGCCAGCTCAGAGGCCTTATTCACCCGCACGCAGCCGGAGCTTAATGCCCGCGTATCCTTCTGGAACAGATTGTGGTTCGGCGTGTCGTGCAGATAAATAGCGTCCGAACTCGGCATGTTGAATTTATAGCGTCCGAGCGAGTTACGCGCTCCCGGAGCCTGCTGGAAGCGGAACGGCAGATTGGAGGCAGTGATGGTAGCCCAGTCTACCTGCCACGGATCTATCGTCTCTTTGCTGTTCCAGCCGCGCATCACGGTATAACCGTGACGCTCAAGATACCCCGGATCATTCCAGACCTTAGGCAGGATATCTTTTCGGGCCAGCGTTGGCGGCACGTTCCACGGCGGGTTAACGACTACGTTATTCAGCGCGCTGCTCATCATTGGCGTTTTACGATCGGGACGCCCGACGATCACGCGCGAGGCCAGCACCTGATTGCCGTTCTGATAATAAACCAGCGAGTAGGCAGGAATGTTCACCATGATACCGGTAGACAACTCACCAGGCAGCAGGCGCAAGCGCTGAATATTTAATGCCAGCACCCCCGCACGCTGAGCCGGCGTCACGTTCAGCCAGTCACGCGTCGCAGGGCCAATCGCACCATCGGCTCCAAGCCCCTGCCACGTCTGAAAACGCTTTACCGCGTCAACAAGTTCACGATCGTAAGCGCTACGACCTTCTTTGGCAGCCGGACTGACAACGGATTCCAGCATCCCGGTGCGGCGTAAAATTTCACGCAGCGCAGGGATGTCGTTACTCCACTCTCCCGGGCGCAGCGTTGCGGTACTGGTTAACTGCGGCCAGGGGCGCGTATCGCCCACCAGCTTGAGCAGCGATTCATGCATTGCCGCATACTGTGGATGCTGAGGCGCCAGGTTGGCAATAAACGAAGTCAGTTGACCATTATCCAGCGCCACCTGCCACTGATTGATCACGGAAATTGGCGGGGTCGTCAGCGCATAGGGCTTATTACTATAGAGCCAGCGATTACCTTTGACGGGGATGTTGGCGATAAAGTGCAGATAGCCCATCATCGCATCAGAGAGGACGATGTCCCGCGCCTGGCCCGTAACTGCCGGATCAGTCAGAAGTGCGACCCAGGTAGTAAACTGCGGCTGAAAACCGGCAATCGCCACCTCGGCTAACTGTTGCTGAAAGGCTTTTACCGCATCACGATTTTCCCACATCGGTTTCATTTCGCGTGCGGCATACAGCAGTTCCAACTGGCTCATATACACCGGCGTATAGCCCGCTGGAAGTTGAGATTGTAGTTCAGCGCGGGCGTTATCAACTGACACACCCTCAGGCAGCGGTTGAATACCCGCCATGATAGCCGTCGCGGAAGATTGAACCTGCGGCTGTGATAACGCTGTTGGCTGTTCACTGACGGTCGCTGAGCTATCGCCAGGGATCATTTCAGGCTCATCGGCCTGCGCATTGAACAGTGGAGCGAATGTTACGGCCAGGCACAAACTGATTGCCGACAGCCGACGACCACACATTTTATTAAGCAACATCCCTTGCCCCCTGTTTTCTTTATCATACTTTGAGTAGCCAGGCCGTGTGTATTCCCCTTTTATTTTAACGGGGTCGGACCTGTAAAACGCCAATACAAGCTGAAGTATGACGAGCAAGCCTGTGACGCGTTAGGCTTACCTTTAGTATATAAACATGAAAAAGTTTTTGCCTAACCTAATGTAAAGAAGTCTAAAGAAATTACACCAGGTATTGAGAATTTTCGGAAAAAAAGAAGGCGGCCATTTAGCCGCCTTTTTGTTTAGCTTGCCTGCGAGGAAGCATCTTCGGTGCCAGGGAGCGGCTCAGGTAACTGAGGCGCAAACCCGCGCAGACCCACCACGTGAACGTGTTCGGTGTTCTGGAAGACTTTACGCACCAGTTTATAGGTAGTGCCTTTCTCTGGGCTGATGTTTTCCGGCGCGGCGATAATCAGCTGCATTTGCAGACGCTCGCACAGTTCAAACAGGGTCGCGATAGAGCGCGCATCGAGTCGCGCAGCTTCATCAAGGAACAGCAGACGGCAAGGAGAAATATCTTTCCCGCGTAATCTACGCCCTTCGTCTTCCCAGCTTTGTACAACCATCACCAGAATAGACATCCCGGTCCCGATCGCTTCACCCGTTGACAGCGCGCCAGATTCAGCTCGCAGCCAGCCGTCAGAGCCACGGTTAACCTCAACTTCCATTTCCAGATAGTTACGGTAATCCAGCAGCTCTTCACCAATGGTTTGCGGCGTACGTTGCCCCATATCAATTTGCGGATTCAGACGCTGATACAGCTTCGCCAGCGCTTCAGAGAAGGTCAGGCGATTACTGTTAAACAGATCCTGGTGCTGTTCATGCTGTTCGGAAAGTACGTCCAGCAAGGTAGCATGCGTCTCACGTACGTTGACGTTCAGACGAACGCTGTTTACCTGGCCAAACGACACGCTTTGCAGTCCCTGGTTCAGCATGCGAATACGGTTCTGTTCGCGCTGAATGGTCTTACGGATGATATTTGCCACGCTGCGAGAGCTGATCGCCAGCTTCTGTTCGCGGGAAGTCAATTCTTCCGTCAGACGGCTCAGCTCAATCTCCATCTGTTCGATGGCTTCAACCGGATCGTCGGTACGGATAATATCCTGGCGAATACGTTCACGCAGATGCTGGTAAACCGCGACAAAGAACTGAATTTTACGCTCTGGGCGTTTTGGATCTTCAGACATGCGCAGCACATCGCGCAGGTGTTCGTTATCCGCAACCGCCAGACGCAGCGCACCGAGCGCCTTATCCGACATCGAACGCAGTTCATCACCGGAAAGGTACGCCAGCTCACGACGGTGCAGGCGGCGTTCAACGCCGTTATCTTTCACCATCCGCATCACCGCACACCATCCAGCTTTTGCGGTAACCACCTGCTCGCGCATCTCAAAATAATCACGTTCCAGCTTGCGCAGCCTGCGGGTCAGGTTGTCCATCTCCGCTTCGCAGAAGGTCAGAGCTTTTTCCAGTTGGTTACGGCGTGCACGGTTATTGCTGAGCTGCGCATGTAGTTCATCACGACGAATACGCGCGCGCTCTTCGGCACCACTGTCCGCACGAACACCGATATCCTGCAGTTCACGTTGTAAATCGTTAAGCAGCTCTTTTTTGGTGTCATAGGAGCTTTTCAGCGACGCCATGACCTGGTTGTACTGGCTTAACTGTGCGGCGTGGCTGCGTAGCGCTTCACGGGCGCGAGTACGTTCCGCTTCCGCCTGTTCCAGGCGCTCACGCAGTTTTTCGTTCAGATCGCTGTTGCCGCTAAGCATTTCGGCAGAGTCGGAATAGCTGAAATGCGCCCGACGCTGCACCACTTCGGTCAGGGCAAAAGCCTGCTGACGCGCATCGCGCTGCATTTGCTGGGAATACGCGTAGTCTTCCTTCAGCTGTTCAAACTGCTCAGGGTCATTTTGCAGAACAGAAACGATAGGTTCCAGTTTGGCTAACTGATTGCCGTGCTGCTGCACAAAACGCGCCGCTTCCTGGGCTTCATCCAGACGCTCGCGAATTTCGTCCACGCGATCGGCCAGCGTGTCATCCGCCAGCAGATTCAAACGCGGCAGCAGGCGGTTAAGCGCTGATACTCCCTCTTTCGCCTGTTCAAACTGCATACGGCTTTGCTGGTTATCATTTTCATGATTGGTTAGCGCACGTTCCAGTTCAACGCGACGGCCATTCAGTTGGCGAATTTCCGCTTCAGGATCGTCTTCAAACGCCACCGACAGATGGCTGCCAATAAAGCGACTAAACGCCTGATGCAGACGCTGGGTTTTCTGGACGTCAAAGGAGAGCGTGGCGAAACGTTCAGACAGCCCTTCACGCTCGGCATGCAGGGTTTCGATACGGCTTTCGCGCGCTGCACGACCAAAAATCGGCACCGTCGGGAAGCGGGAATAACGCCACTGACGCTCGGCGGTTTTCACCACTACCGCTTTTTCCAGCTCATCGACGCTGAACACGCTGTCATCAAACGACTGCGGATCCCCTTCAATGAAATAGAGATCTTCCGGGCAATCCGTCAGCCCTTCAAGCTGTTCGGTAATCAGAGACAGATCCGGCACCACGATAGCATGACGCGAAGGTCCATACAGCGCTGAGAAGTACGGCGCATCTTCAAGGCTAACGTCGTCATAGATTTCTGACAGCAGCACGCCGCCGAAGCGTTCCGCGAGCGCGTTCAGGCGCTGATCTTCCGCCCCACCGGGCTGACTTAAACGTTCAATCTCTTCATCAACCGCAGTTTTGCGCGCGCCGACTTCATCACGCTCAACAATGGCTTCACGCTCGCGCTCCAGCAGTTGTTGCAGATACTCGGTTACGTCCTGGCTTGAGGTAAACTCTTCGCCGCACTGCTCGCTAAGCTGGTTCAGGCTATTTTGCGCGGCCAGCCAGACAGGCGCGCGTTTCATCAGATGCTGGATACGAGACTGAAGTTGCTCCTGCTCCTGGCGCAACGTCATACGCTGTTCGCTGGCAGAAGAAACGCTGTCCGACAAGGCGGCGATACGCGCTTCCAGCTCCTGATGCAGGGCTTCCAGCTCATCGATATCGAACTGTTTACCCTGACGTTTGCAGAATTCAGCCAGTAGACGCTCGGCGTCTTGTTGTTCGCGCAGACGCTGCTCCAGCTCGCTGAGTCGCATACGCAACGGCTGAACCTGTTCCGCCAGATGGCGCTGTTCAACACCTTCCCGTAGCAGTTCACGCGCCACACTCCAGGCCTCACCACGCGCCAGTGGGCCATTGATAGCCGCCACCAGCTGATAAGCCTGTTCGAACTGACTGTGCGCGGTTTGCGCCACGCTCATTTTTTGTTCCAGCGTCAGCAGTTTTTCAGTAGCTTCCTGCTCTTTGGCCTGGAAAGTTTCCAGCCATTCGGCAGCGCTGTCGGCGGTCAGATCCGGTAAGTGGCAAAGCTCTTTCGCCCGGTTCAGCGCCTGGATCGCCTGAGTATACTGGATGGCTCGCGTTTGCTGGACGTCCAGCGCCTGCTGGTAATCAGCAAGCTGGCTTTTCAGCTCATCCACTTCCAGTTCAGCGGCTTCTGCGCGGGCTTCGTTTTCATCCTGGCGGTCAACGGCTTCCGCAACCACCTCATTTTGTTCTTCAAGCCGGATCTGCAGTTCTTCAAGATCCGCTTCATAGCGTTCAATTTTTTCCTGCTGACGCAGCGCGGTTTGCACCAGATTAAGGTGATCGCTCGCGGCCTGGTAATCCGCTTCCAGATCGCCTTCCGCCCCGTTGTGCTCACCCAGCTCGCGCGCCATATCCACGTGCTTATACTGCTCTGCCGCCAGCTGTTTGCGTGAAGTATGCAGCTCACGACGGTATTCCAGCGCTTTATCGAGATGAATACGACGTTCGTTGGCGTGGCGCATATAATCCGCGGCCACATAGTTGGTCGCTTCGCTGATCAAATGCTTAAACAGGTCGCGGTCAGACTGGGTTACACGAATCGCTTCCAGCGTCATACGGTTTTCACGCAGCGCGGCTTCCATATCCTGGAACGCTTTACGTACGCCGCTATTTTCTGGTAGCAGGTAGTCACGCAGTGAACGGGTAATGGCGCTGGAGATCCCGCCGTACAGCGAGGCTTCAATCAGACGATAGAATTTACTACGGTCAGACGCGGAGCGCAGGCGGCGGGCAATGATGCCCAGATCGAACATCAGCGAGTGATAATCAGTTATTGAGTTGAACTGCTTAAACTGCACGCCTTCCATCTCATCAAGCTTCTCTTTCAGCTCAGAGAGGGACAGCACGCGCGCCTGGCGTTCATTCAGCGTTTCTGTCACCAATTGGGTTGGCTGCACCGACATCGGCAGTCCCTGAATGGCAAACGGTTTGATATCCACTTTGCGATCGCGACCGGCAACCTGTTGCAGACGCACACCCACGACCACGCGCTGATGGCGCGAGTTGAGGACATCGAGCATTGAGTAACAGACACCCGCCTTCAGCTTACCGTGCAGGCCCTTATCACGTGAACCGCTGGTTGCCCCGGCTTCGGTGGTGTTACGGAAATGCAGCAGCGTTAAGTCCGGGATGAGTGCCGTAACAAATGCCGCCATGGTGGTGGATTTACCCGCACCGTTACCACCGGACAGCGTGGTAACCAGTTCGTCAAGGTCGAACGTACGGGCAAAAAAACCATTCCAGTTAATCAGCGTAAGTGAGCGAAATTTACCGCGTTCAATCATTATTCTTCTTCTCCACTGTCCGGCTGATTCTCTTCAGGCTCATCGTTGAGCTGCAGGCGGTTCTCGACCGGCATCGCTTCGCCATCACGAATTAAGCGACGCTGCGCTTCGCGCGGATCGTCACCGCTGCGCACGTCCGCGCCAAAGCGGAAGACGGATTCCGTAATCCGGAATTTGCTGCTGTCGTGGCCCATAAACCACACCATGCCTAAACGGCGCAGGCGGTTTAACGAAGAACGAACCTTTTCCTGGAGCTTCTGACGGTCAACGTCTGAACCGGTTGAACGGTTGTTCACCAGCTTCAGCAGCTTCGCTTCATCAGCCAGCGTTAGCAGTTCGTCATACAGCTCTTGCTGAGTAAAAATCCCTTCGTTCGCCAGACGTTCCGGGCTGAGATAGAGATAGCAAAGAATTTTACCGACCATCATGTCCAGTTCAGACAGGACCGAACGGGGAATGAGCGTCGTTGAACGCGGGCGAAGGTAGAAGAACCCTTCCGGCGCACGGATCAATTCCACGTTATAGCGGCTGTAAAACTCTTCAAAATATTCCTGAAAATCCATCAGGAAGGCATGATTATCCAGTTCATCCAGACCGATATGACGGCCCGAACGTAAGGCGCTATCCAGCGCCGGAAATAACGGATTCGCCAGCGCCTGCGCCAGCTTTACCGGCATCACTTGTTCAATATTTGTCAATGACATGCGCCTGTACCTTGGCTCCGTAATCATTAATCGGCTGCCATTTGGCTGGCAGTCCGGTGAAATCTGCTTGCGCTACGCCAAGGCGTACCGCCTGATCGATAACAATACGCGCGACGTCGAAATGACGCGCACGTGGGTATTGCGCCAGATACTCGCGCACTACTAAACCGAGATCCAGTGGTGTTTGTCTGGATTTGTAGATAGCCAACTGTTCTTCGATGATCGCCGCCAGTTGTTCACGGATCTCGTTAAATTCTTCATATTCCAGATCTGCCGGAAGCTCACCGGTGACCTCTTCGTCACGCAGCACCATCTCCTCGTCACGCATATCCAGCAGACGATCGGCGTTGGCATAGGTCAGCGCCCACGGTTCGTCAAAATAGGTCTGCACGGACTGACGCAGACGCTGGGCAAAGACACGGTTTTTATCCATATCGATCGCGGTACGGATAAACTTATGCACGTGACGATCGTAGCCGATCCACAAATCAATAGACTGCTGACCCCAACTGATAATACGGTCAAGCTTGCTTTGTAAGTCAAATACCAGCCGATCGACGAAATGTAAATCGTCATGTGTCATCGTAGCGTCCTGGATGCGTAACAGGTTAGCCTGCAGCTTATCCCCCGCCGCTTCCAGCGTATCCTGCAGTTCACGCAGCGTACCAGACGTTTCAGAAAGCAGCAGTTCACAGCTGGAAATAGCCGCCCGCCAGTCTTTATTCAGCAGTTGCGCAATATCGTCTTTTACCTGCTGCTGCTGTTCATCCATGATGCGCTGGGTCAGATCAATACTGTCGAAAATCTCCGCCACTGAGTATTTCAATGGCGCATAGACGTTGCGATGCCAGTGGAACTCATCGCCGCCTTCCGCTGCCGCATCCGCCGCGCGTTTCAGTTCACCTGCAACAATCGACAACTGCATCGAAAGACGCAGCGTAGAGAATTCACGCTGACGAATATAGTAATCCGTGATGCCAATTCCCAATGGCGTTAAACGGTAAATGGCGTTGCCTTCCGCCTGCTCGCTGGTAAAGCGGTTCAGCAGACGTTGACGCACCATATCGTTGATCGCGTTGTTGGCGCGTACGCCGATGGTTTCGCTGGTTTGCTCAAACGCATCACTCACATGGCGGAACGCATCCACCAGTTCACCTTCACTCATCTCGCCGTCGAGTCGCTCACCGTTTAGTGTGGCAACCGCCAGCAGGAACGAAAGTCTGTCTACCGGCAGAGAGATGGAGAAGTCATTTTTTCTGGCCCAGGCAACCAGTTCGGGGACTGTCTGGGAAAATTCACTCATAAATTATCCTTGCATCTGCGGTTTGCGCGCGGTGACATGAATATAACGTCCAAGGCTGATAAACGGCTCCTGGCGACAATAGCGCGTTTCTATTTCTGTTAAAGCGTCAAAACAGTCATGCTGTTTTTGTTTATCACGCAGATAATCATGAAACACCCTCACGCCCGTTTTACCGGTTATCTCCCAGCCAATCTCCTCCAGCCAGCCATAGACCTGCTGAGGGTCGCGCGGAAAATCGGGAGACAACGTGCGCCGTTTCTTTTTATACATTCCCTGCTGTACATAGCCGAAATTACCGACCAACACATTACGCATCAACAGACCGTTTGCATTGTAGAACATCAGCGATAAAGCACCGCCCGGGCGTAACATCGACCACAGTGTTTTTAAGACGGCTTGCGGGTCGGCCACCCATTCCAGCACAGCATGAAACAATATCAGATCAACCTGAGAATCCAAATGCTGTGGGATGTCCTGAGCGGCACAATGTATAAAATGCATGTTGTCGCTCACACCTTGCTCTTCTGCCGCCCGTTGCGCTCGCGCCACCATCTCAGCAGAAAGATCGCACAAGGTAACGTGATGGCCCCGCTGCGCCATCAGAATAGCTGTCTGCCCTTCTCCGCCACCCGCATCAAGCACACGCAATGTTTGACCCGCGTAGCCGGCAAGAAGTTTGTCCAAATCCTGCCAGAGGATCGTCTGACGAAGCTGACCTTTGGTGGTGCCGTAAATGTTACGGGAAAACTTCTCTGCAATGTCATCAAAATTGCGGTCCCGCATCGGGCTCTCCACATACTGGCTTTAGGGTGACTAAGTAAAACCGCTATTTTGTCACACCCACGCCGAGAATGAACCTTCCTGGTGTAATATCCCTGCAGATCCCCTGCTGTATGGTTAAAAAAGGAACCAAAAAGAATGCTTTTTACGCTGAAGAAAGTGATTGGCGGTATGATGCTGCCGCTTCCGTTGATGCTGCTTGTGATGGGCATCGGCCTGGCGCTGGTCTGGTTCAGCCGCTTTCAAAAAACGGGGAAAGTGTGTATTAGCCTGAGTTGGCTGGCGCTGTTACTTCTTAGCTTACAACCCGTCGCCGACAGTCTGCTGAAACCAATTGAGGACAGTTATCCAACATGGCAGGATACGCAAAAAGTGGAATACATTGTAGTGCTGGGCGGAGGGTATACCTGGAACCCGCAGTGGGCGCCAAGTTCTAACCTGATCAACAACAGCCTTCCGCGTCTGAATGAAGGTATTCGCCTCTGGCGTGCTAACCCGGGATCGAAGCTTATCTTTACCGGTGCTGCGGCAAAGAGCAATAACGTCAGTACTGCAGAAGCGGGAGCCCGCGTAGCGCAGTCGCTGGGGGTACCAGTCGATGACATCATCACCCTGGATCAACCCAAAGATACCGAAGAAGAAGCCGCAGCGGTAAAGCAGGCCATCGGCAACGCGCCGTTCCTGCTGGTAACCTCTGCCTCGCACTTGCCGCGTGCCATGATTTTCTTCCAGCAGGCCGGGCTACATCCGCTGCCAGCACCGGCCAATCAGTTAGCGATTGATTCACCGCTTAATCCGTGGGAGCGCGCAATTCCTTCACCTGTCTGGCTAATGCATAGCGATCGTGTGGGTTATGAAACCCTGGGACGCATCTGGCAGTGGCTAAAAGGATCGGAACATTGATAGCATTTTTGCCTGATGGGGACGCTGACGCGTCTTATCAGGCCTACGTGTTCAGCGCAAAATTGTAGGCCACGTAAGATGTTCACGTGTTCATCAGGCGAGCCACGGCAGCAATGATTTTGTCGCCAGGTCAAAGTTGGAGCGATTAAAACGTCCGGTGTTGACCAGTTGCGCGACCTCATCCCATAACACGTACAACCAGCGCCGCCAGATAAATGACTCCGCCACTGGCGCGCGTTGCAGGTACTGCCAAAGCAGGCTTTCGGCCAGCGCATTATCCATCAGGCGAAACAGTTCATATTCTCTTGGCGCCCACAGCATCAACCCCGGTCCCACCATCGCCAGAAGCTGATCGCTGCGGGCGTCTTTGAGCATGCTACGTAAACTGAAATTACCGTGGATCAGCACACAATTATCATTGAACCCTTCAAATAAGGCGGGCAAACACTCACGGGTGCGAAACAGGATCCGCTTATCCTGCATCGTCAGCCCGGTATTGTTGAACTGATTTAGCGTAGTCCACAGCACCTCAACGCGCTGACGATACCAGGATGGCCAGATATTCTCTTGCGTGTTATCCACCATTCCCACGCAGCCACGGCTATCCTGCCGATGCCATGACAGCAGACCTTCTACTATCTGATCTTTCAAATGTTCCCAGCGTTCAGGCGTTCGGGCTGGCGCTTCCACTGGTACGCCGCGTAGACGCTCAAGCAGCAGCACATCAGGACCGGGATGCTCCTCGTGCGTTAAGACCCCATAAATGACGGGCATTCGAACCGTACCACTGCGCGCCAGCATGGAGGTTTTCCATGCCAGCTGCTGCGCCATACCCGGCGTGGTGAAACTCCTCGCCATCAGCGGCATCGGATTTCCCTGGCTGTCATACAGCGACCACAGGGCCGTATCCGCTTTTTCATTCACGCATTCTATACGACTGAGTTTTTCACCCAACAGATGGCTGAGTTCGGCACGCAACTGTTCCATTTCAGATTGCCCTCATAAATGCTACTGCTTTCATAATGAGCGTCGTGCAGACAGATGTCACCCGGATGAGATCAATTGATGAAAAGAAAAGTGGGGGGAAAGCGTAACGATACGACACTCCTCCCAAAAATTCGCGTTACCAGGGGGAGTGTCGTGAGAAAAACTAACGCATTTCGGCGCGAACGCGCTCAAGATCTTCGGCAGTGTCTACGCCGGTACCGGGTACTTCTTTGGCGACGGCAACGTGAATTTTTTCGCCGTACCACAGCACACGTAGCTGCTCCAGCATTTCAATATGCTCAAGCGGGCTGGGCTGCCAGTTAACATAGCGGCGGATAAAACCGGCGCGATAGCCGTAAATACCCAGATGGCGCAGGAAGGTGTCACCCACCGTTTCCAGGCTCCTGGCAAAACGATCGCGATCCCACGGGATGGTCGCGCGTGAAAAATAGAGCGCATACCCTTCGGCGTCCAGAACGACTTTTACCGCATTCGGGTTAAATGCCTCTTCCGCACTGTGAATCGGGGCCGCAAGTGTCGCCATACCGACCTGGCGCTGCGCCAGATTCTCTGCGACCTGGCGAATAATGACCGCCGGGATCATCGGCTCATCACCCTGTACGTTCACAATAACGGTATCATCGCTAAAACCACATTTCTCAACGACTTCCGCCAGACGCTCCGTACCGGACTGGTGATCGGCGCGAGTCATGCATACTTCGCCACCCACCGCTTCTACCGCGCGAGCGACATCTTCGTGATCGGTCGCAACGATAATACGTTCAGCGCCAGATTCACGCGCACGCTCCAGAACATGCACGATCATCGGCTTGCCGTTGATATCCAACAGCGGCTTGCCCGGCAAACGTGTGGACGCATATCGCGCAGGAATAATGACCACAAAACTCATGATTTACTCTCATCAGCAGTCAGAACGCGGGCTTCAGTTTCCAGTAAAACGGGAATACCATCACGCAGTGGGAAAGCAAGGTTATCCAGTTTACAAATCAGTTCCTGTTTTTCCTGGTTAAACCAGAGTTTGCCATTGCATACCGGGCAGGCAATGATTTCAAGCAGACGATGATCCATAGTTCCTCCAGATGGACCGGATTGTGAATCCGTAAATATTAACATAATCGCTTAAAGGGCTGGGTCTATTTCCCAACCATGGCGTACATCAGCAAATAAACCTTCAGGATAGCGTCCCAGCGTCACGCGTGTTGCCTGCTGCCAGCGGGCAAAATCATCAATCGCCTGAAACAATCCTTTTTGCAGAGTAACCCCAGGTTTGACGCCATCCTGTAACCACAATGAAATCACATCCAGCACGCCCGTTTTGCGGTGCATTTTGGCATCCATCCGCCCAACTAATTGCCCGCGATGCAGCAACGGCAGGACGAAATAACCATACTGACGTTTCGGCGCCGGTGTATAACATTCCAGCCGGTAGCTAAAATCGAATAGCTGTTCTGCCCGTTTACGATCCCAAACCACCGGATCAAAGGGCGATAATACTGCGCTATGGGTCGCCGTTAATTTACCCGCCAGCGCCTGCTCCAGCAGCGGCTGAAAGTGACTGTGCAGCCACAGGGTTCCCAGCCCTTCGACGTCGACAGGAATAATTTGTTGCTGCTGCGCGCGCACGTTACACCAGTTTTTTAGCGCCGGGCGCTTGAGACGGTAGTAGTCTGCCAGCCACTGTTCGCGAAAAATCCCCAGGCTACGGGCGCTGTTATCCAGCATGGCGCTTTCAGCATCCTCCTGCGAAAGCAGGTCGCGTTCATCATCCCAGTGCGGCATGACGCGATGGGTTAGATCATACACTCGCTGGAAATTACGCCTTTCCACCACCATGACTTTCCCGGCAGTGAACAGCCCTTCAAGATGACGCTTATGCGGCTTCCATTCCCACCAGCCGCTGGCCCCCTTGCGCGGATGCTCAAAATCGGCAGAGCGTACTGGTCCGTTATGTTGGATGTGCTGGAGCAGTTGCTCAATTTCATGCGCATGTTCTTTCATCCATGCCGCTTTATATTTCCAGCCCATTTTCTCCGGGGCCAGCATGCGGTGGCGTATCAGCATAAAGTCGCTGCGCGGCAAAAAGCAGGCCTCGTGCGCCCAGTATTCCATCAATGCGCCCTGCTGCAATGCGTCATCCAGCCACTGGGGGGAATAATCGCCCAAACGACTAAACAGCACCAGGTAAGGGCTGCGCGCCACAATATTGATGGTATCGATTTGCAGTAACGACATGCGAGAAATGGTGGTAAGAATATCTGCTGGGGTTGCCCGACGGCGTGTTTTTTTCAGCAGCCCTTGAGCGGCAAGGTGAAGATGACGGGCATCCGTCAAAGAAAGACGCGGCAACGACATTTATGGCCTCATAAATGATTCGCTGCCGCAGCGTGAATCAGTTAGCGAGTCAGCGAGATTAAGTTATCCAACAACACATCAGGCCGATCGCCTGACAAATGAGCGTCAACAGGTAAATACCACCAGTTTTCATCGGCAAATGCCCGGCACTTAACCGCATCTTTTTCCGTCATTACCAGCGTTTGTCCGGCGTCTACAAACGCACTGACGTCACTGTAGGTCAGAGACTGATGGTCTGCCAGCGCAATGCTTTTTTGTATGCTGGCACCACACGCTTGCAGCGTGGCAAAATAACGCGGTGGGTGGCCAATGCCCGCCATGGCGACAATATTGGTCAACTGCGCCACATCGCGGCGTTCACCCGTGCGTAAATTAACGGCCAGCCCCGGTTCAAGTCGCATAGGGATTTCCCCTGGCTGCGCAACGCCACCGTTAACGATAGTCGCATCAACCGATTTAAGCCGACCTGCGCGCTCCCGCATAGGACCAGCGGGAAGCCACCAGCCATTGCCAAACCGACGTTCGCCATCAATAACCACGATTTCAACATCTCGCGCCAGACGATAGTGCTGTAGACCATCGTCTGTCACAATAATCTGCACGTCATGTTGGGCCAAAATGGCTTTTACCGCATCCGATCTTACCGGGGATACCGCCACCGGCACGCCGGTACGTTGGGCGATCAGCACCGGTTCATCGCCCGCTTCTGCGGTAGTAGTATCAGCGGTCAGCAACAGCGGATAAGCAGGCGCTTTCCCGCCATAACCACGCGACACCACGCCCACGCGGATCCCACGTTGCCGTAGTTGTTCAACCAGCCAAATCACCACCGGTGTTTTGCCATTGCCGCCGGCGGTAAGGTTTCCGACCACCACAACCGGTACTGGCGCACGCCACGCGCGTTTAATCCCAAGCTTGTAGCATAAACGGATCCCGCCACTCACCAGGCCATACAACCAGGAGAGTGGGAGTAACAGTCGCCACAGCGGCGACTCACCAGACCAGATTCGAGCGATCATTGACCGAATTGCATTTTGTGTAATTGCGCATACACCCCACGCTGCTCAATAAGCTCGCTATGGGTTCCGCGCTCAACAATAATACCGTCTTCCACCACGATGATTTCATCCGCCTGTTCAATGGTAGAAAGGCGGTGGGCAATCACCAGAGAAGTACGGTTTTTCTGTAACTCATCCAGAGCAGCCTGAAT
The DNA here is from genome assembly GCA_020099315.1 of Citrobacter europaeus. Classification (NCBI taxonomy): domain Bacteria; kingdom Pseudomonadati; phylum Pseudomonadota; class Gammaproteobacteria; order Enterobacterales; family Enterobacteriaceae; genus Citrobacter; species Citrobacter europaeus. Next base: position 1,657,739 of record CP083650.1, on the reverse strand, counting down.
CGCGCGTTCAGATTCGGTATCGAGTGCCGACGTTGCTTCATCAAGGATCAGAATCGGACTGTCACGCAACAAGGCGCGCGCGATAGCGATACGCTGGCGCTGACCACCGGAAAGCAGGACGCCGTTTTCGCCAATCACCGTATCGAGGCCATTGTCCATCTTATTGATGAAATCCATGGCGTAGGCCATTTGCGCCGCTTTTTCGATCTGCTCGCGGCTGTACAAATCGGTACGCGCATAGGCGATGTTGTTGGCAACCGTATCGTTAAACAGGTGCACATTCTGCGAAACCAATGCAACCTGATCGCGCAGGGATGCCAGGGTATATTCGCGTAGATCGTGTCCGTCCATCAGGATCTGCCCTTCATCAATATCGTAGAAGCGCGTAATCAGGCTGGCGATGGTGGATTTACCTGACCCCGAACGCCCAACCAAAGCAACGGTTTTGCCCGCTGGAATGTTCAGGTTGATGTTGCGCAGCGCAGGCACTTCACGTCCTGGATAGGTGAAAGTCACGTTGCGGAACTCAAGATTACCGGTAGCACGTTCGATTACGCGTGTACCTTCGTCTTTTTCCTGCTCGCTATCCAGAATCGTAAATAAGGTCTGGCATGCCGCCATACCGCGCTGGAACTGCGCGTTGACGTTGGTCAGCGATTTCAATGGACGCATCAGCGCGATCATTGACGAGAAGACAACCGTAATTGTCCCTGCTGTCAGGTTTTCCATCACGCTTGGGAAGCTGGCTGCATACAACACGAAGGCCAGCGCCAGAGACGCGATCAGCTGGATGATAGGATCGGAGATAGAAGAGGCAGAAACCATCTTCATGCCCTGCAAGCGCATCTTGTTGCTGACTTTATCGAAGCGCTTGGTTTCGACTTCCTGACCACCAAAAATCAGAACTTCTTTGTGCCCTTTTAGCATCTGCTCCGCACTGGTCGTAACCTGCCCCATGGTGTTTTGCATGTTTTTACTGATGCTACGAAAGCGCTTAGAAACTATACGAATAGCCACTGAAACAATTGGCGCCAGTACAATCAGGATCAACGACAGTTGCCAGCTGTAATAAAACATCATGATAAACAGGCCAATAATTGAAGCCCCTTCACGTACCACGGTGATCAGCGCGCCGGAAGACGAGGACGCTACCTGCTCTGAATCATAGGTAATACGTGACAGCAGCGTACCTGTAGACTGCTTATCAAAAAAGGAGACCGGCATACCCATCATATGACCAAACAAGCGGCGACGCATGGTCATGACCACTTTGCCTGACACCCATGAGATGCAGTAACTAGAAACATAGCTGGTAAAGCCGCGGAGAACCATTAGTCCAATGACCACCAGCGGCATCCACAGCAGCACCGAGCGATCCGTTTTACCAAAACCATCATCCAGTAATGGCTTAAGGAGCGATAGCATGAAGGTATCGCTGGCCGCGTTAAGTATTAACGCTATACCCGCCACGATCAGACCCGATTTAAAAGGCGCTATGGTTGGCCATAGTCGGCGAAACGTCTGCCACGTAGAGAGATCTTTATCGTTATGCATTCAAAAAACCAGCATTTGTTAGAATAGCCGCATATTCTACCCGTTATCATCCGACACGCCAAACCACTGATGATACCAACGAGGTAAAATCTGATCCCGCAAGCTGCGTACTCGCCAGTTTTTTGGATAAAAATCCAGCGTAATCTGCCCCTGATGTGGTGTATCCAGCCATTGATAATTTTGTTGTCGATAACGTTGCTCCACTTTCCAGGACGGTAGACGCCAGGCATTATAACGGGATGCCGAGGCTAACGCGGCCTGTCCGCCCACCCGCTGAATCAGCGCCAGTGATGATGAGGTATTGCTGCCATGATGCGGAACCTGCACCACCGTAGACTGCAGATGCTGCCAATAGTGACTTAGCATTTTTTGTTCAGCGGGAGACTCAATATCGCCGGTCAGCAGAATACTCTGATTCCCATCATCGACCTTTACCACGCAGGAGTGGTTATTCCCCGCATCTGTGTTTCCACGTACCGGCCAGTGCGCAGTGAAGGTTAACCCTTGCCACTGCCAACGTTCCCCACGAAAGCACGGACGATGCCCTTCCCAACCTAATGGACTTCTTATCCATAACGACGGCCAGGCTTGCTGCAGCGAGCGCAACCCACCCCGGTGATCCATATGCTCATGGCTTAAAATTACCCCTTGCGGCTCCAGATTGTGCCAGCGTAGCCAGGGAATAATCAGCTGTTGCGCGCTATCGCCTTCAGGCCATGCCAGACCAGTATCGTAAAGCAGCGCTTTCCCATTACGCGCAATCACCATCGCCAGCCCCTGCCCGACATCCAGCATATGCACTTGCCACACGTCAGTACGTGACGTTTGCCAGAACGGGCTGCTCAATAAAAGGGGCACTGTGACACAAACTACCGGTAGCGTTCGCCAGACGTTCAATCGATATACGATGAGCAGGAGTGCGGGTAAAAATGCAAGCCATTGCCAACGTGCATCAATATTGATCCACCCTTCAGGCAGGCTCCTGAGCCCCCAAAATAACAGCGCCAGCGAGCGATCTGCTGAATACCACAAGCCCGATTCAATCATCGCCAGCCCGGTTAAATGCACGATCATGCCTGCTAATATCAACGGTACGGAAATAAAGGTGACCAGAGGTACGGCGAATAAATTCGCCAGAAATGAGGTCAGGCTGAAACCATGAAACATCGCGATTTGTACTGGCAGAAGCAGAAGCGTAATTCCCAATTGCAAATGAGCAAGCGCCAGAAATTGACGTCCAACGCGCGATAGCGGCCAATCTGGCATTGGAACCCATTGATACCAGAACAGCTGTGCCGCAACGGCAAAAGCAGACAACCACAGACTCTGTGAAAGAACGGCGACAGGATCCACCACCAGAATGGCTGCCAGACAGCAGACCAAAACCGACCATCCACTCCACTGCCTGCCACTGAGTTTTAGCGCCCCCCAGACCAGCAGCGCAACAACCGTCCGTAATGCCGGGGGCTGTAGTCCCGTTAGCCAGGCATAGAATGTTGCACAGACTACCCCACCCACTAAAGGAACCTGCCAGCAAATCCAACTGGCTGGCATAAAAAATTGTCCCGCGCGAACTAACCCTGCAGCCAGAAGTGCGGCAAACGCAATATGCAGCCCGGAAATCGCCATCAAATGGGTCGTACCGGTATCACGCATAATGGTTTTCACCTCTTGTGACACCGATAAACGCTCACCCATTCCCAGACCCAATATGACTTGCTGCCAGGGATAATCGGCGAGCGCAGTTTTCAGCGAGGAGAGATACCGCGAACGCAAACTGCATTGTGGTGAGATAACCGAAGCCTGCAAAAATCTTCCCGTCAGCGGCAGGTGCTGCGCCAACGCGTAACGCTGGCTATCAAACCCGCCCTCGTTCAATTGGCCATGTACAGCACGAACCTTCAGCGTCATCGCCCATGTCTGACCCGCGCAAACGCCGTCGGGTAAGTACTGTCCATACAGAATAATTCCGATGGCGGGAAATATCCGCTTCCCCTGCAGATGCGTGATCTGGCCGTAGTGCGTTGTCATGTTATCGGTTGCGGTTATCCGCACGATAGCCTGCTGGGTTTTCGCAGGCAGCGTATTACCGGCCCACAGCGCATCTTTCGCGGCGAGAACGCCCCAAAGAAAAAACAGCAGAGTTACACCGGCGAAACATACAGGCCTGCGAGAAATAAGACAGAGCAAGCATGCCAGGCAAAATACGACGCTGATGCACAGCATGTCAGGTAGCCCAGGTAAGAGCATAAGCGGGAGAATGCCGAATAATGCACACGTACCAACCGTTGTTATTTTCATCAGTCACCTCCCTGTAACAGGAAGTGTGCGGTAATATGCACCGGTTGTCTGGTGCCAATTTAGCGTTATACGGCGTGCGTTCCGCTGGTATTTAACAGCGCATGTAACGTACAAATTAACTGGGAGGAGGATTCCAGGATGGGCAGGCAGAAATGAAAAAAGCACCCATGCGGGTGCTTTTCTCGGCGTTAAGTCTCGCTAAAAACTTAACCGTAAATATTGGCGCGATCGCGCAGTTCTTTACCTGGTTTAAAGTGCGGAACGTATTTTCCTTCCAGATCCACTTTATCACCGGTCTTCGGATTACGTCCGGTGCGCGGTGCGCGGTAATGCAAAGAGAAGCTGCCGAAACCGCGGATTTCAATACGCTCGCCCTGCGCAAGAGTCGAGGCCATATGTTCCAGCATTTCTTTCACTGCATCTTCAACCGCTTTCGCGGGAATATGAGGTTGCTGGGTTGCAAGTCTTTCAATCAATTCTGACTTGGTCATGATTCCTCCGGTTCCTTAAAGGCATAATTAGCTGCTGCATTGATTAAGGGCGGCCTTAGCCGCCCTTTGTCATTGATTACAGGACGAATCCTGTAATCTGTCAAGCTACTCGTCACCCTTAGTGCTGTTAACAGCACAAAGGATTTAGGAGCACTCGATATTACTCGCCTTTAGCTGCTTTGAAAGCTTCAGCCATTGCGTTGTTAGAGAAGTTAGCATCTTCCTGTTTGTTAACAGTTGCGATTGCATCTTTCTCATCAGCTTCGTCTTTAGCACGAACAGACAGGCTGATTGCGCGGTTCTTACGATCAACGCCGGTGAATTTAGCTTCAACGTCGTCGCCAACGCTCAGAACCAGAGTTGCATCTTCAACGCGGTCGCGGGAAGCTTCAGAAGCGCGCAGGTAACCTTCAACGCCGTCAGCCAGTTCTACGGTTGCGCCTTTAGCGTCAACTGCAGTGACTTTACCGTTTACGATTGCGCCTTTCTTGTTCAGTGCAACCCAGTTGTTGAACGGATCTTCTGCGAGCTGTTTAACGCCCAGAGAGATACGCTCACGCTCTGCGTCAACCTGCAGAACAACTGCTGCGATTTCGTCGCCTTTTTTGTATTCACGAACTGCTTCTTCGCCTGCAACGTTCCAGGAGATGTCAGACAGGTGAACCAGGCCGTCGATGCCGCCGTCCAGGCCGATGAAGATACCGAAGTCAGTGATAGACTTGATTTTACCTTCAACACGGTCGCCCTTGTTGTGGGTTTCCGCGAACTGCTGCCATGGGTTGTTTTTGCACTGCTTCAGACCCAGGGAGATACGACGACGTTCTTCGTCGATATCCAGAACCATAACTTCCACTACATCGCCAACGTTAACAACTTTGGACGGGTGGATGTTTTTGTTGGTCCAATCCATTTCGGAAACGTGAACCAGGCCTTCAACGCCTTCTTCGATTTCAACGAAGCAGCCGTAGTCGGTCAGGTTGGTCACGCGACCAGTCAGTTTGGTACCTTCTGGATAACGCTTAGCGATAGCTACCCATGGATCTTCGCCCAGCTGTTTCAGGCCCAGAGATACACGAGTACGCTCGCGGTCGAACTTCAGCACTTTAACAGTGATTTCGTCGCCAACGTTTACGATTTCGCTCGGATGCTTAACGCGTTTCCATGCCATGTCGGTGATGTGCAGCAGGCCGTCAACGCCACCCAGATCAACGAATGCACCGTAGTCAGTGAGGTTCTTAACGATACCTTTAACTTCCATGCCTTCCTGCAGGTTTTCCAGCAGCTGATCGCGTTCTGCGCTGTTTTCGGATTCGATAACGGCACGACGGGAAACAACAACGTTGTTACGCTTCTGATCCAGCTTGATTACTTTGAATTCAAGCTCTTTGCCTTCCAGGTGCAGCGTGTCGCGGACCGGACGAACGTCTACCAGGGAACCCGGCAGGAACGCGCGAATACCATTCAGCTCAACAGTGAAGCCACCCTTGACTTTGCCATTGATAACACCAGTAACGGTTGCAGCTTCTTCGTAAGCTTTCTCCAGCGTGATCCAAGCTTCGTGACGTTTAGCTTTTTCACGGGACAGCAGGGTTTCACCGAAGCCGTCTTCTACTGCATCCAGAGCAACGTCAACTTCGTCACCAACCTGGATTTCCAGCTCGCCCTGGGCGTTTTTGAACTGCTCTGCCGGAATGGCGGACTCAGATTTCAGACCAGCGTCAACCAGTACTACGTCTTTGTCGATAGCAACAACAACACCACGAACGATGGAACCCGGACGGGTTTCGATTTCTTTTAAGGATTCTTCAAACAGTTGAGCAAAAGATTCAGTCATGTTTAATCTTCAGGTTTCATATTTAACGTCCACCTGGCTCCATGCCGGATGGGGTTGTTTAACATACCCGCTGTCAATCCATTGCAACGGGGGTACTGCAAATTCGGTCGCACTTAAGCGAGTGCCAGTTTTTGGCGCGCGTATTGTAACGCTTTTTCAATCACTTGCTCAATGCTTAATCGGGTTGAATCCAAAACTAAAGCATCAGCAGCGGGAACCAGCGGCGCTACAGCACGGTTACGATCGCGATAATCGCGTTCTTCGATCTCGGCCAAAAGGCGTTCAAAGTTAACACTAAAGCCCTTTTCCTGCAACTGTAGCATACGTCTATGCGCACGTTCTTGCGAGGAGGCGTCCAGAAAAATTTTCACCGGCGCATCCGGGAACACCACGGTCCCCATGTCACGTCCGTCGGCGATCAGACCGGGCGCTTCACGAAACGCGCGTTGACGGCGTAACAGCGCTTCACGTACGCGAGGAAACGCAGCGACCTGAGAGGCGGCATTCGCCACTTCCTGGGTGCGGATTTCGCCGCTGACATCTTCACCTTCCAGAATGACTTCAAGGTTGCCGTCCGTTGAGATAAAACGCACATCCAGGTGTGAGGCAAGCGGTACCAGGGCATCTTCAGATGTGACATCAACATGGTGATGCAACGCTGCGAGCGCCAGTACGCGGTAGATCGCGCCTGAATCTAACAGATGCCACTGCAATGCTTCCGCCATTGCCTTGCACAAGGTGCCTTTACCTGCACCGCTTGGGCCATCAATGGTAATAACCGGGGCAATTGCCGTCATCTTTTTCTCCTTAAACGGGCATACGTTAACGTGAACGCCGCGCATTATACGCGCCAACGCAAATAATCGTTAACACAGAGTGTAAAAACCCGATTAGTCTGTAACGATATGAGGAAGAATTGCGCAATTATAGCGGGCTGGTGAGAAACCAGCCCGGAAGATGACACTGATTTACTTTTTATCTGCAGCGATGCGTTCACGCATATGCTGAGCGCGATCGTCAGATGCTGGGTGAGAATCCATCAGCGATTTGGCATGGCCTGCGTCCATCGTGGCAAACTTATCAAACGCAGTCACTAAGCCCTGACGGTCAATACCGCGTTTTTTCAGCAAGTCATAGGAAAAGTCATCCGCATCTGATTCCTGACTACGGGAGAACGCTGAATTAATCACGCCTTCTGCCAAATCGCCCAACTGAGACTGGGAAAGCTGAGAAGCGACGCCGCTGGTCGCAGAAATAGCATCACGCGCAGCCAGAGTGGCATACGCGGTCTGCATTGCTTTACGCGAGTGCCCTAAAGAAACATGGCCCAGCTCATGACCCAGCACGCCTTCTATTTCATTGTCGGTCATCAGGTCCATCAAGCCCGAATAAACACGTACGCATCCATTCGCCATTGCCCAGGCATTGATATCACTGGTCATATAAACTTTATAGTTAACCGGCGTTCCATCAATGTTATTCCCCAACGCTTTCGCAATTTTATTCAGGCGCTTAGTGTACTTGCTTTTCGCGCCCGCCAGCTGATTTTCGCTATCCATCTGCTTACATGAACTGTTAGAGAGGGCTTTGACATCAGCATCAGAAAGTGTCGCTGCTTTATAAGCAGCCATACCGGAACTGGCAACAAGGTCGCCATTCACACCATTTTTACAACCAGCCAGCAACGTGGCGGAAACTGCTAACGCCAAAAAGAGTGATTTATGCTTCATGCTAATCTTCCGTTGATATTTATAGTAAAAACAAATAAATAAGTTAAATCATCAACAAATTAGCATTAGTTGAAAGCATAAAAACAGTGCGGTTACGGACCTCGGAACGCCAGTCCTGGAGGACCGGCGTTCCGGGAGAATCAGGCAGGAGTACTAATACGCGCCAGCTGTTCGAAATAATCCGGGAAGGTTTTGGCCGTACATTTCGGATCCAGAATGGTCACCGGCGTGTCAGAGAGCGCCACCAGCGAGAAACACATCGCCATGCGGTGATCGTTGTAGGTCGCGATATCTGCAAACTGTAACGTCACTGGCGGCGTGACGCGAATATAGTCTTCGCCCTCTTCAACGGTCGCGCCCACTTTACGCAGCTCAGTCGCCATCGCGAACAGGCGGTCGGTCTCTTTGACGCGCCAGTTGTAGATGTTACGCAGTGTGGTCGTCCCTTTTGCGAACAGCGCAGCCGTGGCAATAGTCATCGCCGCATCAGGAATATGGTTCATATCCATATCTACCGCATTGAGTTCACCGTGGGTACAGGCAATAAAGTCATCGCCCCAGGTAATAGTCGCCCCCATTTTTTCCAGTACATCAGCGAAGCGAATATCTCCCTGCATACTGTTGCGACCAATCCCGGTTACTTTTACCGTACCGCCTTTAATGGCCCCCGCCGCGAGGAAATAGGAAGCGGAAGAAGCATCGCCTTCGACCAGATATGCCCCCGGAGACTGATACTGCTGCTGCCCTTGTACGACAAAGCGCTGGTAGTTCTGATTCTCAATTTCAACACCAAACGTTTTCATCAGGTTCAGTGTGATATCAATGTAAGGTTTGGATACCAGTTCGCCTTTGATTGCGATCGTCGTATCCTGCGGCGCCAGCGGCGCAGTCATCAACAGCGCAGTCAGGAATTGGCTGGATACGCTACCGTCTACCTCAACCTGTCCCCCGGCGAAGCCACCGCGCAAACGTAAAGGCGGATAGTTTTCCTGCTCCAGGTATTCAATATTCGCTCCGCCCTGGCGCAGCGCATCAACCAGATGACCAATCGGGCGCTCCTTCATGCGCGGTTCACCCGTCAACACGATGTCATTGGCGCCCAGGCATAACGCTGCGGCCAGCGGGCGCATTGCGGTTCCGGCATTGCCAAGGAACAGCTCTACTGCACCTTCTGCGTGCAGCGCACCGCCATTACCGATTATCTCGCAACGCGTGCGATCGGCAGAAAGGGTATAGCTGATCCCTAACGCATTCAAAGCATTAAGCATATGGCGGACATCATCGCTGTCCAGCAGGTTGGTCAGGACAGTGGTGCCATTTGCTAATGCAGCTAGCAGCAAAGCGCGGTTAGAAACACTTTTGGATCCAGGCAGATTGATGGTGCCATCCACCCGCGCAATGGGTTGTAACGTCAGGGATTCCATGAAACTCGACTCTCAAAAACAGACATAAAAACCCCACAGACAGGCTGTGGGGATGAAAAATACAGCAGATTAACCGCGGCGACGCTCGAAATCGACCATGAAATCAGTCAGCGCTTTTACACCTTCAAGCGGCATTGCATTGTAGATGGACGCGCGCATACCGCCGACCACACGGTGCCCTTTCAATGCGTGCAAACCCGCAGCAAATGACTCTTCCAGGAAGAGTTTATCCAGTGCGCTGTCAGCCAACTGGAACGGGACGTTCATGCGTGAACGGTTGGATTTCGCCACATCGTTACGATAGAAATCACTGTTATCAATGACGCCGTACAGCAGTTCCGCTTTTTGCTGGTTAATTTTATCCATCGCGTTAACACCGCCCTGCTCTTTCAGCCATTTAAAGACCAGGCCAGATAAATACCAGGCAAAGGTTGGCGGCGTATTGAACATGGAGTCGTTGTCGTTCAGCACGGTATAGTCGAGGATTGACGGGCAGGACACATGGGCTTTACCCAGCAAATCTTCGCGTACGATAACAATTGTCAGCCCGGCCGGGCCGATGTTTTTCTGCGCCCCGGCGTAAATTACGCCATAGCGGCTAACGTCAAGCGGTGCGGAAAGAATGGTAGAGGACAGATCCGCCGTGACCACCACGTTGCTGGCAAAATTCGGCGTTTCTTCGATCGCAATACCATCGATGGTTTCATTCGGACAATAGTGCAGATACGCCGCGTTGTCAGAAAGCTGCCATTCGCTCATTGGCTTAACAGCGCGCAGTCCGTCAACGGTAACTTTGGCATCGATAACGTTTGGCGTGCAGTACTTTTTCGCTTCTTTAATTGCGCTGGCGGCCCAGTAACCGGCATCGACGTAATCCGCAGTTGTTTTATCACCGAGAATATTTAACGGGATACCGGCGAATTGTCCGCGACCACCGCCATGGCAGAATAACACTTTATAGTTGGAGGGGATGCTGAGAAGATCGCGAAAATCCTGCTCCGCTTCTTCTGCGACCTGGATGAATTCTTTGCCACGATGGCTAATTTCCATCACCGACGTGCCAAGACCGTTCCAGTCGCGAAGATCCTGTTGAGCCAGTTTAAGAACTTCTGCCGGTAACATTGCCGGACCTGAACTAAAATTGAAGACCTGAGCCATTTCCCCTCACCACGTTGTGTTGTTGTCCAATCAACATCCTGTCATTGACGATAATCCGGTGACAGACATTGGTATAAGTTATTCCTGTGGATATCGGTTTTATCATTCAGTGACACGCGCCGCAATGGGTAAAACTGACCAGGGTAAAAATGTGTCATCCGTCACACAACAGAATCTATCGGATTGACGGGTAAAAACCGAGATTTTCGCTGTCAGGTGACCCGTTTTGCCCGACTGGCCTTCGACCATTCTGGATTTGCACAGCGCGGACATAATTGGTGATCTCCGGCGTTCATGTGCACCACTTCGCTACAACGTATGCAGGCATAGTCCCCTGCTTCAGGTATGACTTTAAATCGTTGCGTACAGCGTTTAGGCAGAATACTGAGCCCCGGTTTTACGTCTTCATCGGCAAAGAAGTAGACGCTGATTTGCCCGTTCGTCTCCAGAATAGCCAGTTTCACCTGCCCCAGTTGCTCCACACCGTTCAAACGCAGTTCCATAAAGAATTCGAATTCAGTCATATTGGCGCTACTGAGCTTTGACCATGCCAGCTCTCCGTCCTCAATGATCACGACGGGTTTCCCCTCCAGCAAATCCTCCATTTTTTCGCTATGCGCCATCAGCCACATCACCAGCCGATACAGCACGGCAAGAGTAATAAAGACCACCAGCACCGGCAACATTGGAACATCGTCATAAAATGCCACGTCTCCCGCCGCAGAACCCAGCGTAAGGATTATCAAGACTTCAAAAAGCGACATCTGGCGTACGCCGCGACGTCCGGTGATTTTTAAAAACAGAAAAACCAATATAAAGGTATAGAGGCTGCGTAGCGCGACTTCTCCCAGAAAATCCATGGGCACCTTATCAAGCGCCATACGGTGTAAATCGAAAGCTTTCATTATTATGCTCTAAACGTGGTTGGCTGTAGGAAAGCATAGCTAATACTTTTATTTACGCCTGAACTCCGGCGACGATAGCGCCGTTCATTGAAAACCCGTATCATTGCGCGCTTTCCGTACGACAAAAGTGATTTTCATGACGCAAACATTTATCCCCGGCAAAGATGCCGCTCTGGAAGACTCCATCGCTCGCTTCCAGCAAAAATTGCTCGACCTCGGTTTTCAAATTGAAGAAGCCTCGTGGTTGAATCCCGTTCCTAACGTCTGGTCGGTACATATTCGCGACAAAGAATGCGCGCTGTGCTTCACCAACGGTAAAGGTGCGACGAAAAAAGCGGCGCTGGCTTCCGCGCTGGGCGAATATTTTGAGCGTCTGTCGACTAACTATTTCTTTGCGGATTTCTGGCTGGGTGAAACTATCGCCAACGGCCCGTTCGTACATTACCCGAACGAAAAATGGTTCCCGCTGACTGAAAATGACGACGTACCAGAAGGTCTGCTGGATACACGTCTGCGTGCGTTTTACGATCCAGATAACGAATTGACCGGCAGCATGCTTATCGATCTACAGTCTGGTAATGAAGAACGTGGCGTCTGCGGTCTGCCGTTTACCCGCCAGTCGGATAACCAGACTGTCTATATTCCGATGAACATTATCGGCAACCTGTATGTTTCTAACGGCATGTCTGCGGGTAATACGCGTAACGAAGCGCGTGTTCAGGGCCTGTCTGAAGTCTTTGAACGTCATGTGAAGAACCGCATTATCGCGGAAAGCATCAGCCTGCCGGAAATCCCGGCTGAAGTGATGGCGCGCTATCCAGCAGTGGTGGAGTCCATTGCCAAACTGGAAGCGGAAGGTTTCCCAATTTTCGCCTACGATGGCTCGCTGGGCGGCAAGTACCCGGTGATTTGCGTTGTCTTGTTCAACCCGGCCAACGGTACCTGCTTTGCTTCCTTCGGCGCGCACCCAGATTTCGGTGTTGCGCTGGAGCGTACCGTCACTGAACTGTTGCAGGGCCGTGGTCTGAAAGATCTTGATGTCTTCACCCCGCCGACGTTCGACGATGAAGAAGTGGCGGAACACACTAACCTTGAAACCCACTTCATTGATTCCAGCGGCCTGATCTCCTGGGATCTGTTCAAGCAGGATGCCGACTATCCGTTCGTTGACTGGAATTTCTCCGGCACTACGGAAGAAGAGTTCGCCACCCTGATGGCTATCTTCAATGCTGAAGATAAAGAAGTGTATATCGCCGACTATGAGCATCTGAGCGTTTACGCCTGCCGTATTATTGTTCCGGGAATGTCTGACATCTATCCGGCAGAAGATCTGTGGTTAGCCAACAACGCCATGGGTGCCCATCTGCGTGACACCATCCTCTCTCTGCCAGGCAGTGAATGGGATAAAGAAGACTATCTCAATCTGATCGAACAGTTGGACGAAGAAGGCTTTGACGACTTCACCCGTGTACGTGAACTGCTTGGTCTGGCGACCGGCGCGGATAACGGTTGGTATACCCTGCGCATTGGCGAGCTTAAAGTGATGCTGGCGCTGGCTGGTGGCGACCTGGAACAGGCGCTGATCTGGACTGAATGGACGATGGAATTCAACGCATCTGTCTTTAGCGCTGAACGAGCCAACTACTACCGCTGCCTGCAAACGCTGCTACTGCTATCTCAGGAAGAAGATCGCCAACCGCTGCAATATCTGAACGCATTCGTTCGCATGTACGGAGCCGATGCGGTTGAAGCGGCAAGTGCGGCATTAAGTGGCGAAGCGCCGTTCTACGGGCTGCAACCCGTTGATAGCGATCTGCAGGCTTTCCCGGCGCATCAGTCTCTGCTGAAAGCCTACGAAAAACTGCAGCGCGCGAAAGCTGCACACTGGTCAAAATAGTGACAATCAACCTGCGCTGAGTAGGCTAAAGGTATTGTCTGGGCTATATTACGGGGCGCTTTATGCGCCCTGTTTTTTATTTTGGTCAAATCAAAAAATAAATGTAAAAACAAGGTTAAATATTAGTAGTTGATATTAAAAAAATTAGCTTATTAATGTGGTTTTTTATCTCAATTACTCCATTTTAATTAACCATCTGACAGGAGACAAAAAGAAAAAATTCAACTCACTTTATAATTTTTAAAATTTATTTTTATATGGATAATCAACAAGTTACTCCGTAATCGCATAAAAACCATGCGTCTTACGGGCCTATAAGCCAGGCGAGATATGATCTATATCAAATTCTCATCTATAATGCTTTGTTAGTATCTCGTCGCCGACTTAATAAAGAGAGAGTTAGTGTGAAAGCTGACAACCCTTTTGATCTTATTCTTCCTGCTGCAATGGCCAAAGTTGCCGAAGAAGCAGGCGTCTATAAAGCAACGAAACATCCGCTTAAGACGTTCTATCTGGCAATTACTGCCGGTGTATTCATTTCAATTGCCTTTGTTTTCTATATCACCGCCACAACCGGTACCGGAGCTATGCCTTTCGGCATGGCAAAATTAGTAGGTGGTATCTGCTTTTCCCTGGGGCTGATTCTTTGTGTTGTCTGCGGCGCAGACCTCTTTACCTCAACCGTATTGATTGTCGTAGCAAAAGCCAGTGGTCGTATTACCTGGGGCCAATTGGCTAAAAACTGGCTTAACGTTTATGTCGGTAACCTGGTTGGTTGCTTGCTCTTCGTACTACTGATGTGGCTTTCCGGCGAATACATGACCGCCAACGGCGCGTGGGGGCTCAACGTCCTGCAGACAGCCGACCACAAAGTGCACCATACTTTTGTTGAGGCGGTAAGTCTTGGCATCCTGGCTAACCTGATGGTGTGCCTGGCGGTATGGATGAGCTACTCGGGCCGCAGCCTGATGGACAAAGCGTTTATCATGGTATTACCGGTCGCAATGTTTGTTGCCAGCGGTTTTGAGCACAGTATCGCAAACATGTTTATGATCCCTATGGGTATTGTAATACGCGATTTCGCCACCCCGGAATTCTGGGCCGCTGTTGGGTCTTCTCCGGAGAATTTTTCTCACCTGACCGTGATGAACTTCATCACCGATAACCTGATTCCGGTTACGATCGGTAACATTATCGGCGGCGGTTTGTTGGTCGGGTTGACATACTGGGTCATTTATCTGCGTGGTAACGATCATCATTAATCTGATGATGCCCATTACACGCAGTAAATAAAAAATCCACTTAAGAAGGTAGGTGTTACATGTCCGAGCTTAATGAAAAGTTAGCCACAGCCTGGGAAGGTTTTACCAAAGGTGACTGGCAGAATGAAGTAAACGTCCGTGACTTCATTCAGAAAAACTACACTCCGTATGAGGGTGACGAGTCCTTCCTGGCTGGCGCAACTGATGCGACCACTGCACTGTGGGACAGCGTGATGGAAGGCGTTAAACAGGAAAACCGCACTCACGCGCCTGTTGACTTTGACACCTCCGTTGCTTCTACCATCACTTCTCACGACGCTGGCTACATCAACAAAGCGCTCGAGAAAATCGTTGGTCTGCAGACTGAAGCTCCGCTGAAACGTGCAATCATTCCGTTTGGCGGCATCAAAATGGTTGAAGGTTCCTGCAAAGCGTACAATCGCGAACTGGACCCGATGCTGAAAAAAATCTTCACCGAATACCGTAAAACCCACAACCAGGGTGTATTCGATGTTTACACCAAAGACATTCTGAACTGCCGTAAATCCGGTGTTCTGACTGGTCTGCCAGATGCGTATGGCCGTGGCCGTATCATCGGTGACTACCGTCGCGTTGCGCTGTACGGTATCGACTACCTGATGAAAGACAAATACGCTCAGTTCGTCTCTCTGCAGTCCGATCTGGAAAACGGCGTAAACCTGGAAGCAACTATCCGTCTGCGTGAAGAAATTGCTGAACAGCACCGCGCACTGGGTCAGATCAAAGAAATGGCTGCTAAATATGGCTGCGATATCTCTGGTCCGGCTACCAACGCTCAGGAAGCTATCCAGTGGACTTACTTCGGCTACCTGGCCGCTGTTAAATCTCAGAACGGCGCAGCAATGTCCTTCGGTCGCGTATCCACCTTCCTGGATGCTTACATCGAACGTGATATCAAAGCAGGCAAAATCACCGAGCAAGACGCTCAGGAAATGATTGACCACCTGGTCATGAAATTGCGTATGGTTCGTTTCCTGCGTACTCCTGAATATGATGAACTGTTCTCCGGTGACCCGATTTGGGCAACTGAATCTATCGGTGGTATGGGCGTTGATGGCCGTACTCTGGTTACCAAAAACAGCTTCCGCTTCCTGAACACCCTGTACACCATGGGTCCTTCTCCGGAGCCGAACATCACCGTTCTGTGGTCTGAAAAACTGCCTCTGAACTTCAAGAAATTCGCCGCTAAAGTGTCCATCGACACCTCTTCTCTGCAGTACGAGAACGATGACCTGATGCGTCCGGACTTCAACAACGACGATTACGCTATCGCTTGCTGCGTAAGCCCGATGGTTGTTGGTAAACAAATGCAGTTCTTCGGTGCGCGTGCAAACCTGGCGAAAACCATGCTGTACGCAATCAACGGCGGCGTTGATGAAAAACTGAAAATGCAGGTTGGTCCTAAATCTGAACCGATCAAAGGCGACGTTCTGAACTTCGACGAAGTTATGGACCGCATGGATCACTTCATGGACTGGCTGGCTAAACAGTATGTCACCGCGCTGAACGTTATCCACTACATGCACGACAAGTACAGCTACGAAGCCTCTCTGATGGCGCTGCATGACCGTGACGTTATCCGCACCATGGCGTGTGGTATCGCTGGTCTGTCCGTTGCTGCTGACTCCCTGTCTGCAATCAAATATGCGAAAGTTAAACCGATTCGTGATGAAGACGGTCTGGCTGTAGACTTCGAAATCGAAGGCGAATACCCGCAGTTTGGTAACAACGACCCTCGCGTTGATGATATGGCGGTTGACCTGGTAGAACGTTTCATGAAGAAAATTCAGAAACTGACTACTTATCGTAACGCTATCCCGACTCAGTCTGTTCTGACCATCACCTCTAACGTGGTTTATGGTAAGAAAACCGGTAACACCCCAGATGGTCGTCGTGCTGGCGCGCCGTTCGGACCGGGTGCTAACCCAATGCACGGTCGTGACCAGAAAGGTGCTGTTGCCTCTCTGACCTCCGTTGCTAAACTGCCGTTTGCTTACGCTAAAGATGGTATCTCTTACACCTTCTCTATCGTTCCGAACGCACTGGGTAAAGACGACGAAGTTCGTAAGACCAACCTGGCTGGTCTGATGGATGGTTACTTCCACCATGAAGCGTCCATCGAAGGTGGTCAGCACCTGAACGTGAACGTCATGAACCGTGAAATGCTGCTGGATGCGATGGAACATCCGGAAAAATATCCGCAGCTGACCATTCGTGTTTCTGGCTACGCTGTACGTTTTAACTCCCTGACTAAAGAACAGCAGCAGGACGTTATTACTCGTACCTTCACTCAGACCATGTAATTGGTTTTGACTGAAATCGTACTTTAAAAAGCGTACAATAAAGGCTCCACGTAAGTGGGGCCTTTTTAATAGCCTGCTTTGTCAGCTATCTATACTTATATACTCGATGGATTTCGAGTTGCATTGAGGCGGCAACGGAGTGAATCCCCTGGAGCGTACAGAAGTACGTGACTGGGGTGAGCGAAGGTAGCTAACAAAGATGCAGCTTGAAAGACGAAAAGTATGGATAGCAGCCAAAACAGACTCGACACAGTTAATAACTGTGCACTAACACAGGCCCCGGATGGGCCACACCTGGAGATACACCGCAATGTCAGTTATTGGTCGCATTCACTCCTTTGAATCCTGTGGCACTGTTGATGGCCCGGGCATCCGTTTTATTACCTTCTTCCAGGGCTGCCTGATGCGCTGCCTGTATTGCCATAACCGTGACACATGGGATACGCACGGCGGCAAAGAAGTCACCGTCGACGAGTTAATGAAAGAAGTCGTGACCTACCGCCACTTTATGAACGCATCCGGTGGCGGTGTGACGGCGTCCGGCGGCGAAGCTATTCTGCAAGCTGAATTCGTACGTGACTGGTTTCGGGCCTGTAAAAAAGAAGGTATTCATACCTGTCTGGATACTAACGGCTTTGTTCGCCGCTACGATCCGGTTATCGATGAGTTGCTGGAAGTCACCGACCTGGTCATGCTCGATCTCAAACAGATGAACGATGAAATCCATCAGAATCTGGTCGGCGTATCGAACCATCGTACGCTGGAGTTCGCGCGTTACCTGTCCAATAAAGACATCAAAGTGTGGATCCGCTACGTTGTCGTGCCTGGCTGGTCTGACGATGACGACTCTGCGCACCGCCTGGGTGAGTTTACCCGCGATATGGGCAACGTTGAAAAAATCGAGCTGCTGCCATATCACGAGCTGGGCAAACACAAATGGGTGGCAATGGGCGAAGAGTACAAACTGGATGGCGTCAAGCCACCAAAGAAAGAGACCATGGAGCGCGTGAAAGGCATTCTCGAGCAATATGGACATAAAGTGATGTATTAATGTTTATGCATTAAGGAAGTAAATCATGGATAGATTTTTGCGATACGGAATATTCGCACTGCTCTTTATATTCCATACAGCTTCGGTCCGGTCAGATTCCGGACCGAAGATTCGTTATCTGTATAACGATGACACCACCGAAGAAACAGTCGCTTTCTTCTACGATAACTCCTTTGCTCGCTGTGCCGAATGCAATCCGTACAGTCAAAGTGATATCGATGCGCTACGCTCAACGCCGTTCGATACCCGAATGGGCAATATTTATAAAGTCGCTGATAACAAAATCTGCATCAACGCAGCAGAGTGTTTCCCTCTCCCATTAAAGATTCCAAAAGAGTCCCCCTGGAAGATAATTGATTATCGTTGGGTTGCTGACACACCTGACTATCAGTTAGATAACAATAAATTACCCGCAGCGCAAAAACAGGAAATTACACAAGCCAGTTTGATAACCGCCAGGTTCCAATTAGATCCGTCAGTCAGTGAAGAAGACGGTAATGAAACCAGCGCCGACCACGCTTACTACGTCGCGCAAACCATGGAATCTCTTGAAAAATATAAGCTCCAGATTGTTGATACCGAAAAACGTTACCTGGTTTTTCCCCTTGATAATGGGCTGAAAATCACGGTAGATATGCAAAAAGGTAACGATGGCTTGCCCATTGATTCCTTGTTATACCGCCCTGGTCATGTACCAATAATCATTGATTTAACCGACAGTGAGCTGGTTGCTGCCCACTTCTACCTCTCAGGCCACTAAAGGATTTCACGATGAGAGTACTTGTTTCAGCATTTTTTTTGCTGTTCGCTCAGAGTACGAATGCCGCCGGCACCTGTGATATCAACGCCATTGTGCAGCATGCGTGGCCGGAGGCAAAACCAGCAGCGGAAGGTAAGATGCTCACCAAAAGCAATCAGGTTATCGATATCACGGGCAACTCAGCGCAAAGCGTAATTTGCCGCGTCTGGCCCGCTCACCCGGAACTGACATTGGCGGCGATTCCGCTGATGGCACAACAGGATAACGATTACGATCATACTGGCGATCTGGAACTTTTGGTACTAGACTCCGCGAGCCTCGACGTTAAACAACGATTACGCCTGCCCGAAAGGATGAATGACGACGCTATTCGAATTTCCGGTCTGATACTGGATACCGCTCGCTGGAAAGTCGCCACTAACCAAACCGCATTTGGCTTGCGGATAGCCCGCACCGGCAGTTCCCGTGTAAATCCATTTAGTGAAGATGTGCTATCGCTGTTTGTTATTGAAAATGACCAACTACGAACGATATTAAACGGTATCGTCCTTGAAAACAGTACCGGGGAATGGGACGGGAACTGTGAAGGAACATTCAACGATATTACTCGTACCCTCTCACTTACGCCTGACTCGCATAATGGATACGTTGATATTCGTGTAAGAGAGAAAAGTGTAGCATCCAACGCCAATCTTCAGGCTGATGCTGAGTGTACCTCAAAAGATAAGTCCAGCAAGGCGAGCTGGACCCTGCTTTATAATGGAAAACAGTATGTCGTCCCCAAAAATCTGGCGCCACTTGAGTAAACGGTTCAGGACATAAAATATTCCGAGAGCTTATTCGCCACGCTTTCAATTGAGAAAATGCTCTTCTGATGCGCTTTACGGCACTCCGCATAGCGCTCATCTTGCTCCTCCAGCGCATTGAGTAATTTGTCCGCCACCATCATTGCACCGGCGATTTCTGCGAAACCATACTCCCCCTCACCCTTCAGGGCTACGGCGGCCTGTAGATTCCAGTCCGAAAGACGGCTAAGCGGCGCAAAGGTGCCGCGGGTCAGCGAAAGGATCCGCGCGCCATGCTGCTTCGCCAACGCCAGCGCTTGCATCATATCAGCCGATGCCTGCTCAGTGTGCACCACAATGATTCCCTGGCTCTGCGGTTCAACCATCATGGATGAGGTTGTGAGGTAAAAACGATCGACAAAACTTGCCGCCTTACCCATTTTAATCAGGTTCATTTGTAAGAACAGCGCGACGGGCACCGCCGTACCAACAGCGTATATCGCGACAGAATTAACCTGGTTGATCCACGCCGCAGCAGCCTGTAATTCTTGCGTATTAATGATGGCATGGCTGTCACGAATGCTCGCCACTACGGCAGAGACCTCATCATTTTCCTGCTCTTCAGGACGCGCAGCTCCCTGCTCCAGCGCAAGCGCAGTTCTGAAATCAGAAAAACCTTTAAAACCAAATGCGCGGCAAAAACGGGTAATACTCCCTTCACTGGTTTCAATAGAATCCGCTAACTCTGTGATCGTATGTCTCATCACAAAATCAGGGTTCTCCGTCACAAAACGGCCCACTTTTTCCAGAATTGGGCTTAACCCTCCAGCCTCATTTCTGATGTTTATCAGTAAGTTAGTGTCAATCTGACTCATTTTTCGCCTTTTTGCTCAAAATGCAAACACAGTCACATCTTTCTGCCCACGTTAAGATAATAATTTTTTTCACAACAAGAGCAATGAAAATAATTATTTTTACAAAACAGGAGAAAAATAAATGAAAGGTCTCATTGTCTGTCGTACCGGTATGGGCAGTTCCTTAATGCTCAAAATCAAAGCGCAAAAAATCATCGACAAGCATGGCTGGGATATTGAACTCGAACATGACGTATTGTCCGGTCTTGCCACCTGGCAAGGGATTGATTTTGTTATCACCATGCGCGACCTCACCGATGAAATCGAAGCTGCTGGATTCAGAGCCATCGGTATAACCGACTTGATGAATAGCGAAGAAATGGAAACTGCGCTCACCAGCGTAATTCAGGGCAACTAACCTCTCCCGGAGGCAATATGGATCTCCTCAGGTTTATTGTATTCGACATTTTGGGTGTAACCCCACTTTTAGTTGGATTTATTGCATTAATCGGTCTGCTCATTCAACGCAAGCCGATTGAAAAAGTATTATCCGGCACCTTCAAAACCATCGTTGGATTTCTGGTCTTTGCGGGTGGCGCGGGGCTGGCAGTGACATCTCTGGGTAATTTCCAGACATTGTTTAGCGATGGATTTGGACTCAAAGGAGTGATGCCGTTGGCGGAGGCGCTAACCGGCCTGGCCCAAACCAAATTTGCCATGTGCGTATCACTCATCATGGTTATCGGCTTTGGCTGGAACTTACTTTTTGCCCGTATTACACCGTTTAAATACATTTTTTTGACCGGCCAACATAATCTGTATCTCTCGGCATTGCTCACCGTCACGCTGAAAGCGCTCGGTTACAGCGATGGCGTTACGATTATGGTTGGTTCTGTATTGTTAGGCCTTGCTGCCTGCATCTACCCGGCCATTGCCCAACCGTGGATGCGTAAGATCACCGGCAATGATGAAATCGCCATGGGTCATTATGTCACACTGGCTTACGCGGCCTCAGGCTGGATTGGCTCGAAGGTCGGCGATCCCAAAGAGTCGACGGAGAAACTGAATCTCCCCGGATGGCTGGGGATTTTTAAAGATTACATTGTCTCAGTCTCTATTTCGGTCAGTATTTTCTATTACATCGCCGCACTGGCAGCAGGGAAAACAGCGGTTACCGCGGTAGCAGGTGGCATGCACTGGTTGGTCTACCCGCTTTTTCAGTCACTGACCTTTACCGCCTCGCTTTACATCATTATTACCGGTGTTCGTTTACTGCTTTCAGAGATCGTTCCGGCATTTCTCGGGATCTCGGAAAAATTC
The DNA here is from genome assembly GCA_020099315.1 of Citrobacter europaeus. Classification (NCBI taxonomy): domain Bacteria; kingdom Pseudomonadati; phylum Pseudomonadota; class Gammaproteobacteria; order Enterobacterales; family Enterobacteriaceae; genus Citrobacter; species Citrobacter europaeus. Next base: position 1,636,071 of record CP083650.1, on the reverse strand, counting down.
ATTCCTAATGCCAAACCGGCGCTCGACTGCCCGGTTGTATTCCCTTACGCGCCAACCGCTACCGTACTTGGTTTTATCTCTTCGTTCGTCGGCGGACTGGTGGTGATGGGAATACTTGCGCTGATTGGTCAGACGGTAATCATCCCCGTCGCGATCCCCTATTTCTTCATTGGGGCAACGGCTGCCGTCTTTGGCAACGCTTCAGGAGGCTGGAAAGGCGCAGTGGTGGGAAGCTTTATTACAGGCATTCTCATCGGCATTGGTCCCGCACTTATCTACCCAATTATGGAATCGGTAGGACTTTCCGGTACCAGCTTCCCGGAAACCGATTTCGTCGCGCTTGGTCTGGTGGTGTATTACATCGGCAAAATGCTGCCCTGATAAGGAGTAAACATGAATATTGATGAATTGAAATCTCATGCGCGATCTGCCCGCCGCGATATTGTCACCATTATTTACGAATCCGGTATTGGTCATCCCGGCGGCGCACTCTCCATTATTGATATTCTGACCTGGATTTATCATGAAGAAGTTCGTCTGAATGAAACACCTCGTGCCCGGGTGGTGATGAGTAAAGGCCACGCCGTCGCGGCACAGTACGCCATGCTGTATCAATTGGGGAAAATATCCCGCAGCGAATTTAGCACCTTTCGTCAGATTAACTCGCGTCTGCAGGGACATCCGAGCGTGAAATCACTTCCCGATGTGGATGCAACGACTGGACTGCTTGGCCAGGGTCTGTCAATTGCGCTGGGGATGGCTGCTGCCAAAAATCGCGCGGGGGATCCCAACCGCGTTTTCGCAATCATCGGCGATGGGGAGATGCACGAAGGCCAAATATGGGAGTCACTGCAACAGGCCGCTCATATGCGGATGGACAATCTGGTCGCCATCATCGACTACAACGGTTTTTCCTCACACGATCCGGTCAATGACGTCATCAATCTCGAGCCACTGGCCGACAAAATCCGTAATTTTGGCTGGCACGTACTTGAGCTACAGGATGGTAACAACATGTGCCAGGTTGCCGACACTTTGCAGCTATCTCGTTATCTGAAAGGCAAGCCGGTAGCTATTATCGCCCGCACCACCAAAGGCAGCGGCGTGAGCTATATGGAAAATAACGGCGACTGGCATTCTAAAACACCCAGTGCGGAACAATACCAGCAAGCTATGGAGGAATTACAGTCATGAGAGCACCACGCGATGAGATTGGTAATGCCCTGCTCGCTTTGAGGGAGAAAGGCTATCCAGTTGTCGTTATCGACAGCGATTTGGCGAGCTCCACCCGCACCGATCAGTTTCAGAAGATCTGGCCTGAAGCATTCTTTGAAATGGGAATTGCCGAAGGCTCCGCGATGAGTTTCGCCACAGGTCAGGCATTGGAAGGTAACATTCCTTTTTACGTTAACTTCGCGATGTTCGTGACTGGTACAGCATGGACACAGCTTCGTCAGGCTTGTTACGCAAAGGCCAACATTAAGCTGGTCGGTAGCCATCCAGGTATGGATGACGGCCCGGATGGCGCTTCGCACCATGCGCTGGAAGATCTAGCCCTGACTCGTGTATTGCCAGGAATCACGATTCTGACTCCGGCAGATGCCGAAGAAGTTGAGGCTGCATTTGAGCAGGCAGTAAACATCCCCGGCCCTGTCTACATTCGTGTTGCCCGGGAACCGATGCCCGTACGCGATAAATCAGTTGTCCCCCGAGTATCCGATATCGAGGCCGTGGAGAGTTCAGGCAACGACTTCGCCATTGTTTATGAAGGAACAGTTCTTGAACAAGCGAGTACGGGTTACGCCCAGCTCAGTGCGCAGGGGAAAAGGGGCAAACTGATTCATGTGGCAACGCTAAAACCGTTCAATCGTCAGCGTTTCCTGCACCTCATTGCCAATTGCCCACGTATCGTCACGATTGAAAATCATACGATTAACGGCGGACTGGGTGGCCAGATTGCTGAAGTGCTGGCTGAAGAAGGAATCAACTCACGATTGTGTCGCCTTGGTACTCAGGACACATTCACCGAATCGGGCAACAGCCGGCAGTTGAAAGAGAAATACGGAATTTCAGCCTCTGCAATCTGTGAAGCACTCAAATAATCTGGTTGGCAGACCGTTACACGGTCTGCCAACTACAATGGGGATAAAACGATGCTATCTACGCTATTTTCAGCCTGGCAGTTTCGCGAACAATGCGGCACCTGGCAGGAAGCCGTGCAGTTGGCCTGTCACCCTCTCGAAGTGCAAGGCGTAATTACACATAGTTATACTCAGGCAATCATCCATGAAACAGAAAAACATGGCCCATGGTATATATTAAGTCCAGAATTTGCCCTGCCTCATGCTCGACCGGATGAAGGCGTGATTGGCAGTAAAACACATCTGTCGCTATTGAGCCTGAAAGAAGCAGTCCTGTTTCCCGGACACCCGGATGTGCGGTTAATCATTGTTCTTGCCGCAGCCAACAGCACTCAACATATCGAAATGATCCAACAGTTGGTGTGCTGGCTGGATGAAGCGGAGCGCTTACACCAGTTATCCCATACCACCAGCCTGGCGCAGTTTCTCTCTATTCTTGAAGTGAGTTAACGCATTACTGTTTCCTGCGCGCCAGAAGCGGGAAAATCAGCCCCAATCCTACCAGCACAAACGGCGTCACGATAAAATCAGGCGTGGGATTATGCGCGGTAAAATGAGCGAGCGGAAACGGCAGGGTGTAAAACTATAATCTTCTGCACACTTTATTTTCAGGGCAAAAGCGTGTGATTAAATAATGCAGGTTCCCATAAAGCATACATAAACAGTATGTATGGGAACCTGTTCGTATTCTGTTAAATCAGGTCAAATATGCGCAATAGAATTGGGCGTATGGCCCGTCTTACGCAACAGCATCAGTAAATAAATAAACGATACGCTGGCGATCATGATAAACAGCAAGCTATCTGAATAATTCTGCATCAGCATCGCGGTAAATGAAGGACCAAGCAGGCTGCCCACGGTATAGCTTAATAACAATGCCTGATTCATGGCGACCAGTTGATGGTGTTCCACCTTTTCACAGGCCCAGGCCATCGCTACCGGGTAGAGAGTAAAACCTGCCGCCCCCAACATAAACAACGCGGGCGCCATCGCCGCCTGATTCAGCATGGCAATACTCCCGACGATTACCACGAAAACCTGAACGCGTAAAACCAGCAGGCGTCCCAGCTTATCCGCCAGACGGCCAATCGGCCATTGCCCCAGGATACCGGCGCTAACCAGAACCGCCATCCAGAAACCAATGCTGGCGTTGCTCACCCCCTGATGGTTGAGATACAGCGGCATCAGGCCATACAAGGACCCCAATACAATCCCGGAAATAATACAGCCGTTAACGCCCAGACGCGCCTGTCGCAGCTTCAGCATGGAGACAATAGGCGTAGACTGCTGTTCATCACCCTGCTGATTGGCAATGCGCGTAAAGAGCAGTGGTAAAACGCCAGCCAGGATTGTACCCGTCACCCACGGCAGAACGTTCATCAATTCAGTTGATACTTTACTAACCAGCAACTGGCCTAAAAACGTCCCCACGTAATAGATCATCATATAAGCGGCAAGCAAACGTCCGCGATTACGCGAAGTCCCACTGCACATCAGCGCACTTTCCACTACCACCCAAATCATGGCGCAGCCAACACCGGCAATAAAGCGCCATGTCATCCAGCTCCAGAATCCCACCACAATCCCCAGCCCGACACAACCTACGGCAAAAATAAGCGAGGCGATGTAATAGCTGCGATTAAAACCAAGGTGTTTTATTAAATACCCGGTCAGCAACGTCCCTACCAGATTACCGGTAAAATAGGACGAGCTCACCACGCCTACCTGCCATGTGGGCAGATTTTCATGGGCGAGCCAAAGCGGGACGAGCGTGTTTAACACGGCGATCGCCAGGGTCAACAGAAGCAGCCCGCATAGCAATAGCATGACGGGACGGGTATAGGTGGACATGAATAAAAACCGTGAGGAAGTTCAAATTTCATGCGCATCATGCCACTGCCAAAAACATTGTCAATCGGCGTAATCAGAGGGCTGAGGCGCTTTCTGGACGATCGATTTGCATTACTGATTCTTAATGTGAATAGATAAAAAGCACAAAAACACATCTGCTTGTTTTTATTGATCTAAAACAAAAATCTCGCGTTGCGTTCAGTCGAAAAATTTCATGGACTCCCCTTACTTTTATTTCTTACTAAACTCTATGCGGGATACAGAGCTGCATTGTCTTCAAAATAGAACAGTGAGTTCTTATTTATCTATCTAATCCAAATATCGTTCTTTTCGTAGACTTAAACTCATCAAATTTCCCCCACCGATGCAGAACAGGAGAAATACCATGACTAAACCTTACGTAAGACTTGATAAAGATAATGCGGCAGTACTGCTGGTCGACCATCAGGCTGGCCTGCTCTCTCTGGTTCGGGATATCGATCCCGATAAATTTAAAAACAACGTGCTTGCGCTCGGTGACTTAGCAAAATACTTCAAACTCCCGACGATTCTGACAACCAGTTTTGAGACTGGACCAAATGGGCCGCTGGTGCCGGAACTAAAAGCTCAATTTCCCGATGCGCCTTATATTGCTCGCCCCGGAAACATTAACGCGTGGGATAACGAAGATTTCGTGAAAGCAGTAAAAGCGACCGGCAAAAAGCAGCTGATTATCGCCGGTGTCGTGACGGAAGTTTGCGTTGCCTTCCCTGCGCTCTCGGCGATTGAAGAAGGTTTTGACGTCTTTGTTGTCACCGATGCTTCAGGCACATTTAATGAAATTACCCGCCATTCAGCATGGGATCGGATGTCGCAGGCCGGTGCTCAATTGATGACATGGTTCGGCGTCGCATGTGAGCTGCACCGCGACTGGCGTAACGATGTCGAAGGTCTGGCGACGTTGTTCTCGAATCACATTCCGGATTATCGCAATCTGATGACCAGCTACGACACGTTGACCAAGCAGAAGTAAAACCAGGGCGAACCCCCTGGCCTGATGTATTGTTAATGGCGCTTCACTTATCAGGCCTACAGATCGTGCAGGCCTGATAAGACTTGAGTTAATCCGAGATACTATAAATTAACCCGCCACCGCCATACCAACGGTCATATGCAAACCGTAAAACACGCCACGACCAATCAGCTCACCGACCAGAAGCAAAATAAACGCCACAGAAAGCAGCGGAACGGCAGGCTGGTAGCCCTTCACCTGCGGCACAATCCAGCAGCACAGCGCTAATGCCAGCGCCACAATCCGCCACGCCATCAGCGATCCGTAATCCGGAACCAGCGCAGAAGCCTGTTGAATCGAACTGTGGATCGTCGCCAGTTCAGCCCCCTGCATGACAGACATGATGGCGCTCACGACCAGAGCAAGCACTGAGATAGCCGGCAGCAGGCGCATTGCCCAACCATCCACGCCAGCAATTCTGAGTAACAGATATCCCAGCAGCGGCCCGCCCATAAACATCGTCAGGAAGAAGCCCAGCGGCGTCCAGACGCTGTACCAGGTCGGCACGGTATCGATGGTGTTATACACGCGTACCATCATCCAGACAAAAACCACGCCCAGCACCATGGTGACAACTAACCACAGATTACGTAATGCGGGCGACATTTTTTTCAACGTAGCCAGCAACCAGCCGATACCGCCAACAGCAAAGAAAATTGAGCCACTGGCAATCTCATTACTTAATGCAGAAGATCCTACGCGATTGAGTGAGTTAAAAGCGCGCATCGGCGAGCCCAGATGGAGCATGGAAGCAATAAAGCCAATGCCCATTAATACCCACAGCCCGAACATGCAGGCAATCACGCGCTGCTGCGATTCTGGACGTAAGTCGCCTTTCATCAACGCCAGCGCCAGAACGATAAAGCCGCCAACCACACACTGTCCGAAGACCGTGAAGATCATCAGCGGCCATTCATGCCATCCACTTCCCATCTTACACCTCCTTCGGATTAGCCAGATAACCTGTTGTATCCCCGGTCGGGCGGCTATTGGCGTTAGGTTTGATGACAATACTCGGTTTGGTAAAGTGCGCACCCGGCAGTGGTGCGACCGCTGCCAAAGTACCGTGTTTTTTGCGCAACTCTTCAATCGGACCAAAATCCAGCGCACGCAGTGGGCAGGACTCCACGCAGATAGGTTTTTTGCCTTCAGCGACGCGCTCATGGCAGCCGTCACATTTAGTCATGTGCCCTTTTTCAGCGTTGTACTGCGGTGCGCCGTAAGGACAGGCCATGTGGCAATACCGACAGCCAATGCACACATCTTCATCGACTACGACAAAGCCATCTTCACGTTTGTGCATCGCACCGCTCGGACATACCTTGGTACAGGCCGGATCTTCACAGTGGTTACAGGCAATGGAGAGGTAATAGGCAAAGACGTTCTGATGCCAGACGCCGTTGTCCTCCTGCCAGTCACCGCCTGCGTATTCATAAATGCGGCGGAAGCTGACTTCAGGGGTTAAATTTTTGAAATCTTTGCAGGCCAGTTCGCAGGTTTTGCAACCGGTGCAACGACTGGAATCAATAAAAAATCCATACTGGGTTGTCATCGGCTACTCCTTACACCTTTTCAACCTGAACAAGGTTCGTGTGTGACGGGTTCCCCTTCGCGAGAGGAGACGGACGCTGGGTCGTCAGAACGTTAATGCACCCGCCCTGATCCACGCGTTTTGCATCCGGGTCATACCAGGCGCCTTCTCCTAATGCCACCACGCCGGGCATCATACGTGGTGTGACCTTCGCCTCGATATGCACTTCACCGCGGTCGTTATAGATGCGCACCTTGTCGCCGTTGTTAATGCCGCGTCGCTGCGCATCCATCGGGTTGATCCACATTTCCTGGCGGCAGGATGCTTTCAGAACATCTACGTTGCCATAGGTCGAGTGGACGCGAGACTTATAGTGGAAGCCGGTCAACTGCAGAGGGAATTTCTCCACCAGCGGATCGTTTAAGCTCTCAAAGCCTGGGGTGTAAATCGGCAGGGGATCGATCACATCACCTTCAGGAAGCTCCCAGGTTGCCGCGATCTCAGCAAGCTGCTGCGAATAAATTTCGATCTTACCTGACGGCGTGGTCAGCGGATTAGCTTTAGGATCTTCACGGAATGCCTTATACGCCACGTGATGCCCTTGCGGATCGCGCTGTTTAAAGATCCCTTGTTTACGGAATTCTTCAAACGTTGGCAGTTCAGGAATCGCTTTGCGCGACTGCTCGTAGAGATGGCGCATCCACTCTTCCTGAGTACGACCTTCTGTAAACTGCTGCTCGACGCCAAGGCGCTTCGCCAGCTCGCTGGTCATCTGGTAAATAGTCTTGCATTCGAATCGCGGCTTGATCGCCTGATCGGTGAAAATCACATAGGACATGTTGCCGCAGGAGGCATCCAGCGCGAAGTCCATCTGCTCAGATGCGGTGCAGTCCGGCAGCAAAATGTCCGCGTATTTCGCCGAGGAAGTCATATGGCAGTCGATGACGACGATCATCTCGCATTTGTTCTCATCCTGCAGGATTTCATGCGTACGGTTGATATCAGAATGCTGGTTAATCAGGCAGTTACCGGCATAGTTCCAGATCATCTTAACAGGAACATCAAGCTTGTCTTTACCGCGTACGCCGTCACGCAGGGCCGTCATCTCCGGGCCTCGCTCAATCGCGTCCGTCCACATGAACATCGAAATGCTGGTTTCAACAGGGTTTTCCAGCGTAGGCATACGTTCAAACGGCAAACTATATGAGCCCTCACGCGCCCCGCTGTTGCCGCCGTTGATCCCTACGTTACCGGTCAGGATAGCCAGCATAGAAATGGCGCGGGTCGCTATTTCACCGTTGGCGTGACGCTGCGGTCCCCATCCCTGGCTGATGTATGCTGGTTTAGCGCTACCGATTTCACGCGCCAGTTTGACGATTCGATCAGCGGGAATACCAGTAATCTGCGCCGCCCACTCCGGAGTCTTGGCAATACCGTCCTTGCCCTGCCCTAGAATATACGCCTTGTAGTGACCGTTCTTCGGCGCATCGGCCGGTAAGGTTTTCTCGTCGTAACCTACGCAGTACTTATCGAGGAACGGTTGGTCAACCATGTTTTCGGTGATCAAGACATACGCCAGACCATTAACCAGCGCCGCATCAGTTCCTGGACGGATCGGGATCCATTCATCCTCACGACCAGCGCCGGTATCCGTGTAGCGGGGATCGATAATGATCATGCGGGCATTGGATTTTTGACGCGCCTGTTCAAGGTAATAGGTTACCCCACCCCCGCTCATACGGGTTTCACCAGGGTTATTCCCGAACAGAACCACCAACTTGCTGTTTTCAATGTCTGACGGGCTGTTACCGTCAGCCCAGCCGCCGTAAGTGTAGTTCAACCCGGCAGCGATTTGCGCTGAAGAGTAGTCACCGTAGTGGTTAAGGTAGCCGCCGCAGCAGTTCATCAACCGTGCTACCAGCGTTTTACCCGGCGGCCACGAGCGCGTCATGGTGCCGCCCAGCGTACCGGTGCCGTAGTTCAGGTAGATAGACTCGTTGCCGTAGTCTTTAATAAGACGCTGCATATTGCTGGCAATGATGTCGTAGGCTTCATCCCAACTGATGCGCTCAAATTTGCCTTCTCCACGTTTGCCGACGCGTTTCATCGGGTATTTCAGCCGATCGGGATTATAGACGCGACGACGCATGGAGCGACCACGCAGACAAGCGCGCACCTGGTGCAGACCGTCATAGTTGTCATCGCCGGTGTTGTCGGTTTCGACATACTTTATTTCACCATCGACCACATGCATACGCAGCGGGCAGCGGCTACCGCAGTTCACCGTACATGCGCTCCAGATCACCTTCTCATTAATCTGTGACGGATTAAGGGCTTCTGCGGCATTTGCAATACGGGTAAATGGCAGGGTAAACGCGCTACTGGCCACCGCCAGTCCGCCTATTGCCGTCGTTTTCACCAAACCGCGGCGACTAACCTCAGCTGCCAGCACGGCATCGGGGATTTTAGTTTTCATAGTGGCTCACTCTGCTGCTCACAATAAAAAAATACAAACACTCGCTGTATAGTTTTTTATATAACGTTAATATCGATATACAGGCTGTTAAATACTGAATTTGCTAAAAGACAGAGATAAATACTGACTTTCATTCGAAGGCAGTATTACTCCTATGGGAGTAGTCGTTATTGTCCGACGTCAAACGGGCATAAAAAAAGCGCCCTGAGGCGCTTTTTTAGCAGAGAAAGGTAGCTTAGCCGATGAATTCCAGGCCATTCATGTACGGACGTAACACTTCAGGAACCTGAATACGGCCATCAGCCTGCTGATAGTTTTCCATCACCGCAACCAGCGTACGCCCAACCGCCAGACCGGAACCGTTCAGCGTATGCACTAAACGGGTCTTTTTGTCGGATTTGCTACGGCAACGCGCCTGCATGCGACGAGCCTGGAAATCCCACACGTTGGAGCAAGAAGAAATTTCGCGATAGGTGTTCTGCGCCGGGATCCACACTTCCAGATCGTAAGTTTTGCATGCGCCGAAGCCCATGTCACCTGTGCACAGGATGATCTTACGGTATGGCAGACCCAACAATTGCAGGACCTTCTCGGCATGACCGGTCATCTCTTCCAGCGCATCCATCGAGTCTTCCGGGCGAACGATCTGCACCATCTCAACTTTATCGAACTGGTGCATACGGATCAGACCACGAGTGTCACGACCGTAAGAACCGGCTTCAGAACGGAAGCACGGCGTATGCGCGGTCATTTTGATCGGCAACGCATCTTCGTCAATGATTTCGTCACGTACCAGGTTGGTCAGCGGCACTTCCGCCGTTGGGATCAGCGCATAGTTGCTGCTGTCCGCTTCTTCATCCAGCGGACGCGTGTGGAACAGATCGCCCGCGAATTTCGGCAGTTGGCCTGTACCGTACAGCGTGTCATGGTTAACCAGATACGGAACGTAGTTTTCGCTGTAGCCATGCTGTTCGGTGTGCAGATCCAGCATGAACTGAGACAGCGCACGGTGCATACGCGCGATCTGCCCTTTCATGACGACGAAACGAGAGCCGGTCAGCTTAACTGCCGCAGCGAAATCAAGACCCGTGTGCATTTCACCCAGGGTAACGTGATCGCGCACTTCAAAATCAAACTCACGCGGCGTACCCCAACGGCTGACTTCGACGTTGTCATTTTCATCTTTACCCACCGGAACTTCGTCCGCTGGCAGGTTAGGAATGGTCAGCGCAATGTCGCGGATCTCGGCCTGTAAGGTATCAAGTTCAGCTTTCGCGGCATCCAGCTCTTCGCCCAGTTTGTTCACTTCCAGACGTAAAGACTCGATATCTTCCCCGCGCGCTTTTGCCTGGCCGATGGATTTCGATCGAGAGTTACGCTCTGCCTGCAGGTTTTCAGTTTGTACCTGCAGAACTTTACGACGCTCTTCAAGAGCGCGCAGCTTATCTACATCCAGCTTAAAGCCCCGGCTTGCCAGTTTTTCTGCGACTGCGTCTGGCTCATTACGCAGCAGATTGGGATCGAGCATGCTTATCCTGTGCTTATCGAATTAAAATAGGAGAAAGTGACCACAGCCTGCGGTCACAGGGATACAGAGACAACATTACCGCAACGATAACACTAACGGTAGCGTTTTATAGGGCTATTTTGATCCTGTCCGGCGAGCCAGGCGAGCTTTTCGCCAATCTTGCCTTCAAGACCTCTGTTTGTGGGGTGATAATAGCGTGTTTGTGCCATTTCCTGCGGGAAGTACTCTTCTCCGGCGGCATAGGCATTAGGCTCATCATGGGCATAACGATACTCCTGACCGTAGCCCATCTCTTTCATCAGCTTCGTTGGCGCGTTGCGCAGGTGAACCGGCACGTCGTAATCCGGACGTTCACGGGCATCAGCCAGCGCAGCTTTGAAGGCGGTGTAAACCGCATTACTTTTCGGCGCGCAGGCCAGATAAACAATCGCCTGAGCAATGGCTCGTTCACCTTCCGCGGGTCCCACACGGGTAAAGCAATCCCACGCGGAAATCGCCACCTGCATGGCGCGAGGGTCGGCGTTGCCGACATCTTCAGAGGCAATCGCCAGACAGCGACGGGCAACGTACAGCGGATCGCCGCCAGCGGTGATGATTCGCGCATACCAATAAAGCGCCGCATCCGGGGCGCTGCCGCGTACCGACTTGTGTAATGCGGAGATGAGATCGTAAAAACGATCGCCTTTATTATCGAAACGCGCGCTGCGTTCACCGGCAATTTCAGTGAGCAACTCGGCCTTCAATACGCGCTTGCCAGAATCATCAACTTCGGCCATATCGGCCATCATTTCCAGCGTATTCAGCGCCCGACGCGCGTCACCATTGACCAGTTCAGCAATCGCCCGACGCGTCTCTGGAGGCAGTACGATATCCTGGCCGCCGTAACCCCGCGCTTTGTCTGACATCGCCTGGTCCAGCACTTGTTCAATATCGTCGGTGGTTAACGATTTCAGTAAGTAAACGCGCGCACGCGACAGCAGCGCCGAGTTCAGCTCAAACGAGGGGTTTTCAGTGGTTGCGCCAATAAACGTGATGGTACCGTCTTCAATATGCGGTAAAAACGCATCCTGTTGGCTTTTATTAAAACGGTGAACTTCATCCACAAACAGGATCGTACGCCGGCCCGCGTTACGATTCTGACGCGCACGCTCAATCGCTTCACGAATTTCTTTTACACCAGAGGTCACTGCCGAAATTCGTTCGACATCGGCGTTAGCGTAACGGGCAATAACTTCGGCAAGCGTAGTTTTCCCCGTCCCCGGCGGCCCCCATAAAATCATGGAGTGCAGATGTCCGGCCTCGATAGCGCGCGGCAAGGGTTTACCCGCAGCCAGCAGATGCTGCTGGCCGATATACTGCGCTAAATTTTCTGGCCGCATACGCGCGGCCAGTGGCTGAAAAGTATTATCAGAAAAGTCGAGCGACAGATTGCTCACTCACACGCCTCTACTTACGTTGATCGTCAACCGTTACACCTTGCGGCGGGGTAAAGGTGAATTTAGAGGGTTCAATCGCACCATTCTGCTGAGATTTCAGCTGATAGCTGCTGCGCTGATCGTCTTGTTCAACGGCGCTAAACTGGTGGATAGTCCCGTCACGCCCAACATTGATAGTAAACTGCTTCAGGTTGCCGCTGCTGGTTTTTGGCGTCAGCACGAAATCATCGCCGTTTTGCTTAATGTTGTACTGCTGCCAGTCACTTGCCTGGTTACGCGCAATCAGCATAAATGGCGTATTGCCCGTAGCGTCTTTCAGCCAGGTCGCAGTCGCCTGCTCAACAAACGGGTTGAAGAACCACAGCGTTTTACCATCGGAAACCAGGATGCTCTCATCAGGTTGCGTCATATGCCAGTTAAACAGATTAGGACGTTTAACCCATAAGTCACCCTGACCTTCCTGCACCGCCGCGCCGCTACCGTCCGTGACCTTCTGAGTAAAGCTGGCATGGAAGCTACTGACTTTATCCAGGCGGCTTTTCAGGTCGCTGGCAGCGTCAGCCCAGACGCTGCTCACCATAAAGCTCGACAGTAATGCACAGGTGATTGCGATTCTTTTCATCGTTATTCCTCAAAATACGTCACTCCCAACGGGGAGATCCCTCTGCTATCCATTTCAGGCCAAAAATCAGCATGAGGAAAGTAGAAAATACTGAATTACTTAACTTTGCAATCATTCGAAGGGCGGCGGAGCCAGCACTTCACGATTACCATTATGCCCTTGTTCGCTGACAATACCCTGCGCTTCCATCTGCTCGATGATGCGCGCCGCTCGGTTGTATCCGATACGGAACTGACGCTGGACGCCGGAGATTGAGGCTTTGCGTTTCTGGGTCACAAAGTTTACCGCCTGATCGAACAGCGGATCCAACTCTTCGCCACCATCAAAGCCGCCACCGCCGCCTTCGCTTTCGCTGTCAGAAGTAATGCCGTCGACGTACTGTGGACGACCGCGCGCTTTCCAGTCCTGAACCACTGCGTGAACTTCTTCATCGCGGACAAAGGCGCCGTGAACACGCACTGGGATCGTCGAGTTCGGTGCGGAATAAAGCATGTCACCCATACCCAACAGCGATTCCGCTCCGCCCTGGTCAAGGATGGTACGCGAGTCAATTTTGCTCGACACGGTAAAAGCGATACGCGTCGGGATGTTTGCTTTAATCAGACCGGTGATAACGTCAACCGACGGCCGCTGGGTTGCCAGCACCAGGTGGATCCCCGCCGCACGCGCTTTTTGCGCCAGACGAGCAATCAGTTCTTCCACCTTTTTGCCAACTGTCATCATCAGGTCGGCGAATTCATCCACCAGCACAACGATATACGGCAGTTTTTCCAACACCGGATGCTGAACATCCATGCTGTCGCCCGGCTTCCAGTACGGGTCCGGAATCGGACGTCCCATGCGGGCGGCTTCGGCGATTTTCTCGTTATAACCAGCAAGGTTACGCACGCCAAGCGCTGACATCAGCTTGTAGCGACGTTCCATTTCATTGACGCTCCAGCGCAAGGCGTTAGCAGCATCTTTCATGTCGGTCACGACTTCTGTCAGCAGATGCGGAATGCCTTCATAAACCGACAGTTCCAGCATTTTCGGGTCAATCATGATAAAGCGAACGTCTTCCGGCTGCGCCTTGTACAGCATGCTGAGGATCATGGCGTTCACCCCAACAGACTTACCGGATCCGGTTGTCCCTGCTACCAGCAGGTGCGGCATTTTTGCCAGATCGGCCACCACCGGTTCGCCCGCAATATCTTTACCCAGCACCACGGTCAGCGGAGATGAGTTATCACGGAATTTAGCGTTATCCAGCACTTCACGCAGATAAACGGTTTGACGTTTTTTATTCGGTAACTCCAGTCCGACATACGGTTTGCCTGGTATAACCTCAACCACACGTACCGCCGCGGTGGACAACGAACGCGCCAGATCTCGCGACAGGTTAGAAATACGCGCCGCTTTAACCCCAGGAGCCAGATTAAGCTCAAAGCGGGTAATCACCGGGCCTGGAGAGTAGTTCACCACATCGGCTTTAATGCGGAAATCCGCCAGACGCGCTTCCACCAGACGTGCCATTTGCTCCAGCGCGAAAGTATCTATCGGCTCAACTTCGCTCGGCGGCGGTGTGAGCAAATCTAACGATGGCAGCGGCGTACTTGGACGGTGCGCCGGACGACTGTCGCCATTACGCATCAGGAGCGGATGGATCAGACTATCCTGCGTTGGCGGTGTAGCCGGCTGTGCTGGCTGCTGATAGTGCTGCTGCGGAGCGACTGGCTGCGCCGGTTGCTGATAATGCTGCTGCGGTGCGACTGGCTGCGCCGGTTGCTGATAATGCTGCTGCGCTGCGACTGGCTGCGCCGGTTGCGGATATTGCTGCTGCGGTGCGACTGGCTGCGCCGGTTGCTGATAATGCTGCTGCGGTGCGACTGGCTGCGCCGGTTGCTGATAATGCTGCTGCGGTGCGACTGGCTGCGTCGGTTGCTGATAATGCTGCTGCGGTGCGACAGGTTCCTGGTACTGTGGCGCAGACTCCGGCATTACGCCTGGCGTAAACAACGGCTCATGCGGGCCCTCATCCACCAACGTTTTCATCGGCGAAAATTCAAAGTCATCGAGCGAGAACGGATTTGCCCCGGCAGGCTGTTCACCGGAATAGCGTTGCTGTTGGGAAGAGGCAAACTGGCGAGCCAGTTCCGCTTCTGCGGCTGAATCTTCGTCATCAGTGTGATTGGTATCATCCTGATACTCTTCGCCATAGCGGTGCTGCTGCGATTGGGCAAACTGACGCGCCAGCTCATCTTGCTGCATCGCATCAATTTCATCGTCACTGTACGCATCTGTATCAAGCTGCTCTTCGCGCGCTTTCTCTTCAGCCATACGCTGTGACGGCAATTTGATGCCATACGACGCCAATTCCCGACGAGTAGGTACGCGCACACGATTCGGACGCGGTAACTGCGGACCAATACCCTCTTTCACCTGTGGACGCGGCGCACCGCTACCCGCAAGGCTAAAGACAGGTGCTGCGGCAGCGGCGCCCGCCCCCAATGCGGCGCTTTTTAATCCGGCAGCCAGCGGCGCAACGGCAGCAACAGACTCAACGGGCGGAATGGATGCAGCCGTCGGCATAGATGGCATAGACGGCTTAACACGTTCAGGCTCCTGAACAGGCTCTGGTATCGGTTGATACCAGGCAGCCAGTTGCTCGCGCTCGCGCGCACGTTTCTCTTCCACTTCTTCAAAATAGTAGAGCGGCGGACGAGTCGGTTTAACCTCTTCTAGCAGCGGTTCAGATTCCACCACAGGAGGTTGTTCAACTACAGGCTGCTCGAACGTATTGTTCTGTTGAAGAGTTGATTCCTGCTGATACACAGGTTGCGGCACGGGCTCCGGCTGATAAACAGGCTGCTGGAGCGTGGAATTTTGTTGAAAGGTTGCTTCCTGCTGATACACAGGTTGTTGCACAGGTTCCGGCTGAAAAGTGGATTCAGGTTGCCAGTTTTGCTCCGTGGTGAACGCCTGCGGTTGCGGCGCAACGGGTTGCGCATAAGCGGGTTCAGCGGTCTGTGGCGCGTAATATTGCGGCTGCGAATTCTGCTCCACAACCGGCTGCTGCCATGGCTCATACTGCTGTTGTACCGGTGGCTGCGCGTACTGGGTTGGCTGCGGATAACCTTCTGGCGCTGGTGCAATCACCGCATCACCGGTTTGCGGGCCAGGCGCGGTTTGCCAGGCTACGGCTGGGGCCTGTTGTTCCAGAACAGTGCTGGTCACGGGCGATGTTTGCAGCAGCGGATCAACCGGCGCGCTCCAGGCCTGCGCGGCCGTTGTAGCTGCCGCGGCGGCGGCTACTGGCTCTGTCACCGAATGACCATTCAGCAGTGGGTCGAGTTCGTCATATTCAGGCAGCGTCGCGCGATTACCAGAAAACAGCACATCGTTAGGATCGGCAACAACGCCACGGGCGCTGTATTCAATTTCGTCTTCATCATCCATGCGTTTGCCGGAGAACAGCGCCGCATCGGTATGACGGCCAAGCGGGTTGGTAAATTTCTCCGCCAGACGCTTACGACGCGCTAACGCACCGCGCAGAATACGAGCCCGGCGCGATTCATGGGGTTTGCCATCAGCGGCATCGACAGACTCGTCTTCATCTTCATATTCTTCGTCATCGACCCAGGTATCGTCGCGGCGGGTACGGTTGCTGGCAAAGGTCAGGATATTGAGTAACCAACCGCCCAGTTTTTCCGCAATACTCACCCACGACCAGCCGGTAAACAGCGTTAATCCCGCAGCCCAAATGCACAATAGCGTCAGCGTACCGCCGCTGCTGTGCAGTAAGGGTTGCAGCGTCGTACTGAGCAGACTGCCGATCACGCCGCCAGAGGCGAAATACCAGATGTCATCGGCATTGATTGCGGCAAGCCCGCAGGAGGTGAGAATCAGTGCCAAAACGCCAATAATGCGCAGCGAAACGGCAAAATAATCGATGTATTCGTCGCTGGCCTGGTGTCGCCATGCAAACCAGCAGCCGCCGACAATGATGACGGGAATGGTGTAGGCCATGACGCCGAAAATAAAGAACAGCGTGTCCGCCAGCCATGCTCCGGGTATTCCGCCCAGATTATGGATAGGTTCGTGCCACGCGGTTTGCGACCAACTGGGATCCGAAGGGTTAAAGCTGAGTAAGGCAGCCATCAACCAGACGGCAAAAAGGGCAATAAGAATCAGTAGCGCTTCCAGAAGTCGGCGCCCGCTGCTTAACTTCGTCAATGTGACGTCTTTGTCTTCAGTGTATTCCTGGCTCAAAAACGGCTCTCCAGGTTTCAGGCTTTTCCTGCCCGATGCTAAAACGGACAACAGCACCGGGTCACCCCGGCACTGTTGCTGTATGGATTAACAGGAGTGTAATCAAACTGCGTCGATTTTGCACCTGTTCCGTGTTAGCGCGTCTTAATTACCAGACGATTGCTCTGTTTGACTTCTTCCATTACTACATAGGTACGTGTGTCATTCACGCCAGGCAGACGCAGCAGGGTTTCCCCTAACAGCTTACGATATGCCGACATATCCGGTACGCGTGTTTTCAGCAAATAGTCGAAATCACCGGAAACCAAATGACACTCTTGAATTTCTTCAAGTTTTTGTACCGCAGAGTTAAATTGTTCAAACACATCCGGGGCGCCACGATTCAGAGTAATCTCAACAAAAACCAGAAGTGATGCATCCAGATAATGTGGGTTTAACAGCGCTGTATAGCCCTGAATGAAACCCTGTCTTTCCAACCGACGCACACGCTCAAGGCAGGGCGTTGGTGAAAGTCCCACACGTTTAGAAAGCTCGACGTTAGAAATACGCCCATCCTTTTGCAGCTCATTAAGAATGTTACGATCGATACGGTCGAGATCTTTGCCAGGGCGCTTCTTACTATCTACCATTATTATTGTCTCTCTGTATTCCTTCCCTACTCCTGCCTGACTCTACCAACATCACTGTTCAGAGCCGCTACCCATCAAAATAAACCGCAACCCAGAGGGATTTTCGGTTCGCAATGCCTGGGCTTATGGTGAGAAGACCGTTGCCTGTCGGCGGCTATCGACATCACGAATGGCATCTGTCCACACCATGCGTAGATTTCGCTAACACGGTAAACATGGTATCTACATGCATGATTATGCAGCATATACATGACACAGTTTTTTTCTTCCTTGAATGTTTTCGCAAAACAGCAGGTGATTGTCAAAGCAAAACATCGATTTTTAGTACAACATGCCAGTTATTCATTCGCAGTGATGGAAAATCGTCATTTTATCACCTTATAACTGACCGATTTTAAGTAGAAATCGTTATAGTATTACGCCTAATCCACCCGCTCATCGGTTTCTGCTATTACACATATTGTTAACAAAATCGCCATACTCTTTTTTTACGCCTGCAAATTCCCTACAATCCTGCTCATTGCCTGCCAACAACTATGGGGATCTCATGGGCGCAACCAAACACAGTAAACTTCTTATTCTGGGCTCTGGCCCTGCAGGATATACCGCTGCGGTCTACGCTGCTCGCGCTAACCTGCAACCGGTACTGATTACCGGTATGGAAAAAGGTGGTCAGTTGACCACAACGACAGAAGTGGAAAACTGGCCTGGCGATCCGCACGATCTCACGGGCCCCCTACTGATGGAGCGTATGCACGAACATGCGACCAAATTTGATACTGAAATCATTTTTGATCACATCAGCAAAGTTGATCTGCAAAATCGTCCTTTCCGTCTGACCGGCGACAGCGGTGAATACACCTGTGACGCGTTGATCATCGCTACCGGCGCTTCAGCGCGTTATCTGGGTCTACCCTCGGAAGAAGCATTCAAAGGCCGTGGCGTTTCCGCCTGCGCGACCTGCGACGGTTTCTTCTACCGTAGCCAAAAAGTTGCGGTGATCGGCGGCGGCAACACCGCTGTTGAAGAAGCGCTGTATCTGGCAAATATCGCATCTGAAGTGCATTTGATTCACCGCCGCGACAGCTTCCGCGCCGAAAAAATTCTCATCAAACGTTTGATGGATAAAGTTGAAAACGGCAACATCGTGCTGCACACCCACCGCACGCTGGAAGAAGTGACCGGCGATCAAATGGGCGTTACCGGACTGCGTCTGCGCGATACGCAAAACACTGACAACGTGGAGTCACTGGACGTTGCCGGTTTGTTTGTCGCTATCGGTCACAGCCCGAATACCGCCATTTTTGACGGTCAGCTTGAGCTGGAAAATGGCTACATCAAAGTTCAGTCCGGTATTCACGGTAATGCCACACAAACCAGCATTCCGGGTGTCTTCGCAGCCGGTGACGTGATGGACCATATTTATCGCCAGGCGATCACCTCTGCGGGCACGGGCTGTATGGCTGCGCTTGATGCCGAACGTTATCTCGACGGCCTGGCGGACGCTTGCAAATAAGTTTTACAAATCAGTAACAAAAGTAAAAAAGGCGACTATAAGTCGCCTTTATTTTTGCCTCGTTGTAACATTGCCCTGCCCAAAAATTCCAATAACTCACCTGCTAAGCGTGCAATGAATAAAACCCGTCAAAAAGAGCTGACCCGCTGGTTAAAACAGCAAAGTGTAATTTCCCAACGATGGCTGAACATTTCACGCCTGTTGGGATTCGTGAGCGGTCTGTTAATCGTCGCTCAGGCCTGGCTCATGGCCCGAATTCTGGACCATATGATAATGGCCAATATTCCCCGAGAGGCGCTTCTGCTTCCTTTCATCGTGCTGGTATTGATTTTCATCCTGCGGGCATGGGTCGTCTGGTTACGCGAGCGGGTCGGGTTTCACGCAGGGCAGCATATTCGCTTTGAAATTCGCCGCCAGGTGCTTGACCGTCTGCAACAGGCAGGTCCTGCCTGGATACAGGGTAAACCAGCCGGGAGCTGGGCTACGCTTATCCTGGAGCAGATTGACGATATGCATGACTACTATGCGCGTTATCTGCCGCAAATGGCGCTGGCCGTATGCGTCCCGTTATTGATTGTGGCTGCGGTGTTCCCGTCAAACTGGGTGGCCGCTCTTATACTGCTCGGAACAGCTCCGCTGATCCCATTGTTTATGGCAATGGTCGGTATGGGCGCAGCCGATGCTAACCGCCGCAATTTTCAGGCTCTTGCTCGTCTCAGCGGCCATTTTCTTGATCGTCTGCGGGGCATGGAGACGCTAAGAATATTTGGTCGTGGTGAAGCCGAAACGGAAAGCATCCGCGCTGCGTCACAGGATTTCCGCCAGCGCACCATGGAAGTCCTGCGCCTGGCATTCCTGTCATCCGGTGTCCTTGAGTTCTTTACATCGCTTTCTATTGCGTTGGTCGCGGTTTACTTCGGTTTTTCCTACCTCGGAGAGCTCGATTTCGGCCACTACGGGACGGGCGTCACGTTGGCTGCTGGCTTCCTCGCGCTCATTCTTGCGCCGGAATTTTTC
This sequence comes from Citrobacter europaeus, assembly GCA_020099315.1. Taxonomy (NCBI): domain Bacteria; kingdom Pseudomonadati; phylum Pseudomonadota; class Gammaproteobacteria; order Enterobacterales; family Enterobacteriaceae; genus Citrobacter; species Citrobacter europaeus. The sequence continues at coordinate 1,616,025 of CP083650.1, read as the reverse complement.
CAGCCACTGCGCGATCTGGGCACCTTTTATCACGCCAAAGCGCAAGCCGTTGGTGCAGCAGACAGCCTGAAAACCTTTATGGAAACCCCGCTGGCTCATCCAGAGCGTGGCGACATTGAGCTGGCGACGAAAGACGCCGTTTCAATTGAAGCGCAAGATCTGGTCATCACCTCGCCGGAAGGCAAAGTGTTGGCCGGGCCGCTCAACTTTACCCTGGCAGCCGGTCAACGCGCTGTACTGGTTGGACGCAGCGGTTCCGGCAAAAGTTCGCTGCTCAATGTCCTGTCTGGTTTCCTCTCTTATCAGGGATCGCTGCGAATTAACGGCTTTGAGCTACGTGATCTGTCGCCTGATTGCTGGCGTAAACAACTGTCATGGGTCGGGCAAAACCCACAGCTTCCAGCCGCCACGTTACGTGAAAACGTGCTGCTGGCTCGCCCCGATGCCAGCGAGGAGCAGCTACAGGCCGCACTCGACAGCGCCTGGGTCAGCGAGTTTTTACCCCTGCTTCCGCAGGGCGTGGATACGCCAGTAGGCGATCAGGCGGCTCGACTTTCCGTCGGACAAGCGCAACGCGTTGCCGTGGCTCGCGCCTTACTCAATCCCTGTCAGTTACTGCTGCTGGACGAACCCGCCGCCAGCCTTGATGCGCACAGCGAACAACGCGTGATGCAGGCGTTGAACGCGGCATCACGCCGCCAGACCACGCTGATGGTGACACACCAGTTGGAAGATCTTACCGACTGGGACGCTATCTGGGTGATGCAGGACGGGCAGATCGTTGAACAAGGTACCGGGACCGAACTTAGCTCAGCCAACGGGGCTTTTGCGACATTACTGGCTCATCGTCAGGAGGATATCTGAATGCGCGCTTTGCTACCTTATCTGACGCTGTATAAACGTCACAAATGGATGTTAACGCTGGGGATCGTTCTGGCGATCGTCACGCTGCTGGCAAGTATTGGTTTGCTGACGCTTTCAGGTTGGTTCCTGTCGGCTTCTGCGGTGGTTGGTGTCACCGGGATTTACAGCTTTAACTATATGCTTCCTGCCGCAGGCGTACGTGGTGCAGCAATCACCCGTACCGCGGGGCGTTATTTCGAGCGCCTGGTCAGCCACGACGCCACGTTCCGCGTGCTGCAACATTTGCGTATTTATACCTTCAGCAAACTCTTGCCGCTCTCGCCTGCTGGCCTGTCTCGTTATGGACAGGGGGAATTGCTCAACCGCATCGTAGCAGATGTCGACACGCTCGATCATCTGTACTTACGCGTACTCTCTCCGCTAGTGGGCGCTTTTGTCGTCATTATGGTAGTTACACTGGGGCTAAGCGTTCTCGATTTCACGCTGGCTATCACTCTCGGCGGTATTATGCTGCTGACCTTATTTATCCTGCCCCCGCTCTTTTATCAGGCAGGCAAGAGCACCGGACAAAGTCTGACGCATCTGCGTGGACAATATCGTCAGCAGTTAACGTCCTGGCTGCAAGGCCAGGCTGAATTGACCATTTTTGGCGCCAGTGAACGCTACCGCGCTCAAATGGAAGCCACCGAGTTACAGTGGCACGAAGCCCAGCGACGCCAGTCTGAATTAACCGCGCTGTCACAGGCGGTCATGCTGTTAGTTGGCGCGCTGGCGGTAATAATGATGTTATGGATGGCCTCAGGCGGCGTGGGCGGCAACACCCAGCCAGGCGCACTGATCGCGCTGTTTGTTTTCTGTGCGCTGGCGGCGTTCGAAGCGTTGGCGCCAGTCACCGGTGCGTTTCAGCATCTCGGTCAGGTCATTGCCTCCGCGCTGCGCATCACCGAGTTAACCGAACAGCAGCCAGAAGTTACCTTCCCGGATGCCGGCTCTCCGGTTCCTGAGCAGGTCACCCTTACGCTACGCGATGTGTCATTCAGCTACCCGGGTCAGGCACAAAAAGCGCTCGATACCCTTTCCCTGCAAGCCTCACCCGGTGAACACATTGCGATTCTTGGTCGTACCGGCTGCGGCAAATCAACGCTGCTGCAATTGTTGACCCGCGCATGGGATCCGCAGGGTGGCGAAATCCTGATTAACGAGCAGCCGATTGCTACCCTTAGTGAAGCCACGCTGCGCCAGTGCATCAGCGTCGTGCCGCAGCGCGTACACCTGTTCAGCGCAACCCTTCGCGATAACCTGCTGCTGGCGGCACCGCACGCCGACGATAACGCATTAGCCGCGATGTTGCGCCGCGTCGGTCTGGACAAACTGCTTGAGAATGATGGACTCAACGCCTGGCTGGGTGAAGGCGGTCGTCAGCTTTCTGGCGGTGAGCTCCGTCGTCTGGCTATCGCCCGCGCCTTATTGCACGATGCTCCGCTAATGCTGCTGGATGAACCTACCGAAGGGCTTGATGCCACAACGGAAAGCCAAATGCTTGAATTAATTAGCGATGTCATGCGCAATAAAACCGTACTGATGGTGACACACCGCCTGCGCGGGTTGTCGCGTTTTGATCAAATAATAGTAATGGACAACGGACAAATTATTGAGCAAGGTAATCACGCAGATCTGTTAGCCAGGCAGGGGCGTTATTACCAGTTTAAGCAACGTCTGTAAGCTATTATTGAACGATCAAACTCGCGTAGTGGAGTTTCGCTGTCATGCGCCTGGTGCAACTGTCCCGCCATTCTATAGCCTTCCCGTCACCGGAAGGCGCTTTACGCGAGCCTAACGGTTTGTTGGCGCTTGGCGGCGATCTCAGTCCCGCCCGCCTGCTGATGGCCTACCAGCGCGGTATTTTCCCATGGTTTTCACCCGGCGACCCCATCCTCTGGTGGTCGCCCGATCCGCGCGCTATTCTTTGGCCCGAGAAATTTCACCTCAGCCGCAGCATGAAACGCTTTCATAAAAATTCGCCTTATCGCGTGACGCTCAATTACGCGTTTGGTCAGGTGATTGAAGGCTGCGCGAATGACCGGGAGGAAGGCACCTGGATAACGCATGATGTGGTGGACGCATACCATCGCCTGCACGAACTGGGGCATGCGCACTCTATTGAAGTGTGGCGACACAATGAATTAGTGGGCGGTATGTATGGTGTGGCGCAAGGCACGTTGTTTTGTGGCGAATCGATGTTCAGCCGTCAGGAAAATGCGTCCAAAACCGCACTGCTTGTTTTTTGCGCTGAATTTATCCGTCAGGGCGGAAAATTAATCGACTGCCAGGTATTAAATAGCCACACAGCTTCGCTGGGGGCGGTCGAAACACCGCGTCGGGAGTACCTTGAGCACCTGAGCAGACTGCGTCAGCAGCGGCTACCGAGCCATTTCTGGGTTCCCAGGACGTTATTTTTACCTCAGAGGTGAATGTTTTCGGCACATTTTTTGTCGGGGTGTTATAATTGTCGCGCAGAGTTGGTTTAGCCCATTACCCCGCCGCCGTTAAGGAACAGTTCGCGTCAGGCAACGCCTATCGTTTATCTCCTCGTTCCCTTACACGTTGCGCTTTAAGTGCAGCTTTGCTGTGTGGTTAGAGTAATGCGCCAAACCCGATTTGCTGTGTTTTAAACGCACAAATCTTTACTTATTAAAAGAACTTCGGCATTATCTTGCCGGTTCAAATTACGGTAGTGATACCCCAGAGGATTAGATGGCCAAAGAAGACAATATTGAAATGCAGGGTACCGTTCTCGATACGTTACCTAATACCATGTTCCGCGTAGAGTTAGAAAACGGTCACGTGGTTACTGCACACATCTCCGGTAAAATGCGTAAAAACTATATCCGCATCCTGACGGGCGACAAAGTGACTGTTGAGCTGACCCCGTACGACCTGAGCAAAGGCCGCATTGTCTTCCGTAGTCGCTGATTGTTTTTAACGCCCGAATGGCGTCCAGATTATAAAAGGTCGGTTTAACCGGCCTTTTTTGTGGGCTGAGGTCAGGTATTTAATCCTCAATCATCCGCGCATATTCTTCCGTTAAGAAATCCACTAATGCGCGCACTGAAGGTAATAATCCCCTGCGTGATGGGAAGACGGCGTGAATAATTTCTCGCTTAGGTTCCCAGCCGTCAAGCAACGCGACCAGTTCACCCTCGGCTAATTGATCTTTTACCATCAACTGCGGAAGTTGCACAACACCTACGCCAGCGACTGCGGCTTCACGTAACGCCAGCATATCGGTGGTAATCATTCGCGGCGTGAAATGTACCTCTGCCCGCGCACCCTGCGGGCCAAATAACTCCCACCGATGCACATGTTTACCTGAGGCCAGACTCAGGCCCGGCCAGCGTGTCAGCTCCGCCGGAGAGTGTAGCGCCCCCATTTGCTCAATTAACTGCGGACTGGCATATAAACGATGTCCCCTGTCCGCCAGCACGCGCATCACCAGATCGCTATCCTCAAATGGCCGGGGCCTGACGCGGATCGCCACGTCCAGGCCTTCTCCAACAACGTCCACGCGGCGGTTAGTGGCCTCCAGTTGTACGGATACGTCAGGATAACGCGCCATAAAACGGGCAAGCATTGGCCCGATATGCACATGCAGCAACGTAACAGGACAAGTCAGCTTCACAATCCCACGCGGTTCAACCTGTAACGCGGCGATGGCATCCTGCGCCGCCTGCGCTTCAACCAACATCGCCTTACAGTGTTCGTAAAAGGTTTGCCCAACTTCCGTCACGTTAAACTGGCGGGTGGTTCGCTGAATCAGTCGGACTCCCAGCCTCTCTTCCAGTTGCGCTATACGTCGGCTCAGTTTTGATTTTGGTTCATCAAGCGCCCTACCCGCCGCTGCAAATCCCCCTTCCTCTACAACATGCACAAACCATGCAAAATCATTGAGATCCGGCTTCGTCATTTTATTGTCCTATTAATGAGACAGTGAGGATTATTTTAGCTACTACTCAGCTCGCTGTCATGAATATAAGCTTATTCACATCAAGACAACGCCTTAGAGGAGACACATATGAAACAAGTAACAGGCGTCTACACCGCACCTCGCCCACACTGGGTTGGCGATGGATTTCCGGTCCGCTCGATGTTCTCTTACCAGTCTCATGCTGAGCAACTAAGCCCGTTCCTGCTGCTGGATTACGCCGGTCCGCATACATTCACTCCGGGTAACGAAAAACGCGGCGTAGGCGAACACCCGCACCGTGGTTTTGAGACGGTGACCATCGTTTACAGCGGCGAAGTTGAACACCGTGATTCAACCGGTCGCGGCGGCATTATCGGCCCCGGCGACGTGCAGTGGATGACTGCCGGTGCAGGAATATTACACGAAGAGTTCCATTCACCTGAATTTACCCGTCAGGGTGGCGAACTGGAAATGGTGCAACTGTGGGTCAATCTACCGGCAAAAGACAAAATGGCCGTACCGGGTTATCAGGGCATCAGCAGCGATGTTATTCCGACCGTCGCCCTGCCCAATGAAGCAGGCAGCGTTCGTGTGATTGCAGGCAGCTATCAGGATACGAAAGGCCCGGCACATACTTTTTCGCCGCTGAACGTCTGGGATATGCGCCTGCAACGTAATCATCAGCTTACGTTGTCCCAGCCTGAAGGATGGAGCACCGCCCTGGTGGTATTAAAAGGCAATATCACCGTAAACGGCACCACGTCTGCCAGCGAAGCGCAACTGGTGGTGCTAAGCCAGCAGGGCAAGACGCTACACATTGAAGCCACCAGCGACGCCAGCGTGCTGCTGCTGTCTGGCGAGCCGTTGAACGAGCCGATTGTGGGTTACGGTCCGTTTGTGATGAACACGAAACAAGAAATCGCTGAAGCCGTACGCGATTTTAACTCCGGCCGCTTTGGCCAAATCTGAATCGAAGGAGAAGAATATGTCCAGTCCTGCAAACTTTAATGGCTCACGTCCGGTCATCGATGTGAATGATTCCGTCATGCTGCTTATCGATCATCAGAGCGGGCTGTTCCAGACCGTCGGCGATATGCCAATGCCAGAACTGCGTGCGCGTGCCGCCGCGCTGGCTAAAATGGCGACCCTGGCAAAGATGCCGGTGATTACCACGGCATCCGTACCACAGGGGCCTAACGGTCCATTGATTCCAGAGATCCACGCCAATGCGCCGCATGCCCAATACGTGGCGCGTAAAGGTGAAATCAACGCCTGGGATAACGAGGACTTCGTGAAAGCGGTCAAAGCGACGGGGCGTAAAACGCTGATTATCGCCGGTACGATTACCAGCGTGTGCATGGCTTTCCCGGCCATCAGCGCGGTTGCGGAAGGCTACAAGGTTTTCGCTGTGATAGACGCTTCCGGTACTTACAGCAAAATGGCGCAGGAAATCACCCTGGCTCGCGTTGTTCAGGCTGGTGTCGTGCCAATGGATACTGCCGCCGTCGCTTCTGAAATTCAGGGTACATGGAACCGTGAAGACGCCGCCGAATGGGCGGAAGTGTATACCAAAGTCTTCCCGGCTTATCAGCTGCTGATCGAGAGCTACGGCAAAGCTCAGGAAGTCGTGACTAACGGCGAAAAACTGGACTCTCAGCGCTAATCCTATCCTCCGCGCCAGCCCGGGCGGAGGAATGTGTACATTGCGTAACCAAACGAGAGTGAACACGTAAATTCTGCTTGACCGTTTTAGCGCAACTCCCTATAGTAGCGCCCCGTTGCCCCCCAAGCGGTCAGGCAGCAATACAATATGGTGAGGTGTCCGAGTGGCTGAAGGAGCACGCCTGGAAAGTGTGTATACGGCAACGTATCCGGGGTTCGAATCCCCGCCTCACCGCCATATTTTAAGAAGAGCTCGTACGCAAGTACGGGCTTTTTTTTCGCATGTTGCACATCTGCGGGGGGATGAGAAACCCCGACCGGGGTTCGACTACTGGCGTAGCCAGTTGGACAGACCGGGAGCGCAGCGAACGGGCTGCCCCAAAGGGGCGAGCGAAGCGAGTCAATCCCCGCCTCACCGCCATATTTTAAGAAGAGCTCGTACGCAAGTACGGGCTTTTTTTTCGCATGTTGCATTTGCCGGATACGGCGCTTCGCTTAATAAACCTACTAATGACGAACAGCCTGTAGGCCTGATAAGCGAAGCGCCATCAGGCAAGTTAGTTTTGTCGGCTGAGAAGCGTTAATACTTCGTAGTGCGCGGTGTGTGGAAACATATCGAAAAGCTGGACACGTTCAATGCGATATCCAGACAACTCGCGAATATCCTTCGCCATGGTTTGGGCATTACAGCTGGAATAAACGATAAAACGCGGCGCCATGCGGGAAAGAAAATCACACAGCGGCTTTCCAATCCCCCGACGCGGCGGATTCACCAGCACCAGGTCAGGCACTTCGCCCTGGGCGGTAGCAAACTGGGTCGAATCCAGCGCCTGAAAATGCAGATTCTGCAGCCCAAGCTCCTGCGCAGACTGTTTCGCACAGGCAATCGCCTCTGGTGCAATTTCAATCCCCGTCAGTTTCATCTGCGGTGTGGCGCAGTGCAGACCAAAGCCCCCGACGCCGCAAAACAGATCCCACATATGATTAACCGGAAGCTGACGCACCCAGTCGCGCGCCGTGGCATATAAATGCCCCGCCACCACCGGGTTGGTCTGGAAAAAGCTCTGCGGGCGGATCCACAACGGCACATCGTTAAAGCGTTCCGCCAGCGCCTGTCGTTCCGTCAGGAAGATTTCACTCTCCCCTTCCATAATCGCCATATGCACAGGCTGAATATTGGCGGTGATCACTTTTAACTGCGGCAGCTGTGCCTGTAACCATGGCAGCGCCGCGCGCAGTTGGGCCAGTTTTGCCTCGGAACGCAGGACAAAACGCAGCATCATGCCGCCATCGAACCGGCTTTCCGTTAACAGCAGATACTTCAGCTCCCCGCGTTTACGCGCCACGTTATAGGGCGTTAACCCCGCACGGGCGATAAACGGTTTGAGCGCGGCAAATACGGGCGCAAAAGACGCAGGATAGAGCGGACAGTCGCACAAATCCTCCGGCGTACCGTCACGATGCAGCATCCCCAGCAGCGGTTTTTCCACGCTGCCGCTGACCACCATTTTGGCTTTATTACGAAAAGCGCTTTCCGGGCCGCTGACCGGCACGCACCATTCTCCGACCGGATAATCAGCCAGTAGATTCTGCAGATCGGCTGTTTTTGAGAGGAGTTGATCGGCGACTGGCTGTGTTATCCACTGACAGGAGCGACAGCGTTCGGCGTCATAAAGTGCGCACTGCATACAAAAACCTACAAATTAACAGGGGGCCAAGATTATATACCCGTCATACTTCAAGTTACAGGTGCGTTGGCTGTGCTCACTCACCCCAGTCACTTACTTATGTAAGCTCCTGGGGATTCATTCTCTTGCCGCCTTCCTGTAACTCGAATTATTTAGGGTATTAACGTTATTGCAAACGGAAGAACCGTCTGCTGGACGCAGGAACAAACAGCAGTAGTAACACCAGTATATCCGGCAATTTTTGCATCACCAGCGTACGCAGGATTTCACGCCTGGACTCCCCCGCAATACTGAACAGTTCCGGGTATCCGTAGCCCAACGAAGCCGCCCACAGATAGACGCTAGCGATAATCTGGGTCAGCAGATAGATCCAGCGCGCCCAGTTTCGTCCTTTGACCAGCGAAAATGCGCAGTAAATTTCGACAAACAGCAGCACCAGGCTACCCAGAAACACCAGCGTCAAATTCCAGGTCTGTACGCTGCGATGAATAAATTCGCTGGTTCCGCGAAACCCGAGCGTATTAAAAATCATCAACAGATCGAGACAGCGGATCATAATAATAGCCAGCGCCGCCACCTGCACCAAAGCAGGGACGTTTAAGCGGGCATGTGATGTGGATGATTTCTTAAAAAATCCCAACGCGTCGTCTTCCATGAAAACGGCGCAGCCACCACAGCTGCGCCGTATAGACAGGTTGGCAGATTTTAGTTTTTTCAGCCACGTCTTGCACGTTGGATATCGCGAATCCGTTGTTTTTCTGTTCGCGCCATCAGATACCACGCGATAAATCCGATAATTCCTACCACGCCAAGTATCAGCGTCGCCAGCGCGTTGATCTCCGGATTAACCCCCATACGTACGCTGGAGAACACCAGCATCGGTAACGTTGTGGCGCCAGGACCAGAGACAAAGCTGGCAATAACCAGGTCATCGAGCGACAGCGTAAAGGCCAGCAGCCACCCGGAGATCACCGCCGGCATAATCATCGGCAGCGTGATGACGAAAAAGACCTTCAGCGGCGTGGCACCAAGGTCCATTGCCGCTTCTTCAATGGAGTGATCCAGTTCGCGCAAACGTGAAGAGATGACCACCGCGACATAGGCCGTGCAGAAGGTGACGTGCGCCAGCCAGATGGTCAACATACCGCGATCCGCAGGCCAGCCGATGGCGTGCGCCAGTGCCACAAACAGCAGCAGCAGCGACAAACCGGTAATGACATCTGGCATAACCAGCGGCGCGGTGATCATAAAGGCGAAACCATTCGAACCACGAAAACGACCAAAGCGCACCATGACCACGGCGGCTATGGTACCGAGGATTGCCGCCATCGTTGCAGCGCCCGCGGCAATCGTTAAGCTCATGCCGACGGCGCTTATCATCGCGCTATCGTGGAAAAGCTCACCATACCAACGGGTTGACCAACCCGCCCATACCGTCACCAGCTTCGAGCTGTTAAACGAATAGATGACCAACATCAGCATCGGCGCGTACAGGAAGGTAAAGCCCAGCACCAGGATAAAAATACGCCACGGCGAGCGAACGACCGGTAAGTTATTCATCCGTGTTCCCCCACGCTTTTTTGCTGATATTTGTGGAACCACATGATCGGCACAATCAGTAGCAACAACATAATAATGGCGACGGCAGAAGCCACCGGCCAGTCGCGGTTATTGAAAAACTCCTGCCAAAGTACACGGCCAATCATAATGCTGTCCGGGCCACCCAGCAGTTCCGGGATAACAAACTCCCCAACAGCCGGAATAAACACCAGCATTGACCCTGCGATAATCCCGCCCTTGGTCAACGGCACGATCACGCTAAAGAAGGTTTTCAACGGTCGGGCGCCTAAATCAAGCGCCGCTTCCACCAGCGAGTAATCAATACGCGTCAGCGCGGTATAAATCGGCAGCACCATAAAGGGCAAATAGGCGTAAACAATACCGATATAAACCGCCAGATTGGTATGCAGGATCGTCAACGGCTGGTCGATAACACCCAGCCACATCAGGAAGTTGTTCAACACGCCGTTATTTTTCAGGATCCCCATCCAGGCGTAAACACGAATCAAAAACGACGTCCAGGACGGCAGGATCACCAGCAGCAACAGAATATTGCGCGTCGAGGGCTTGCTGTGCGCGACCGCCCATGCCAGCGGATACCCCAGCAGCAGGCAACAGACAGTCGAAACTCCCGCCACCTGCAACGATTGCAGGTACGCATCAAAATAGAGCGGATCGTCCGTCAGTTGCAGGAAATTTCCTAAGTTGAGCGTGATGGAGAGCTGACCATCAGCCCATGAAACGAGGTCGGTATACGGTGGAATAGCGCGCGCCATTTCAGCCAAACTGATTTTGAAGACGATCAGAAACGGCAGCAGGAACAGGAGCAATAGCCACACATACGGCAGCGCGATCACCAGCTTGCGCCCGTGCTTCATTTGCAGCCGCGACATAAACAGCGTGAATCGCCCCGCTTTATCTACGCGTGCCGGAGGTTCAAGTGTACTCATCTTCGCTCCTTAAACCGTCAACACCACACAACTGTCCGCATCCCAACATAAACGAACTTCATCACCCCAGGTTGGTAATCCTTTGCGATAACGATGTTCATTTTGTAGCTGAGCGCTCAGCATCTGGCCGCTTTTCAAACGTACGTGGTACACCGATAAATCGCCCAGGTAGGCAATGTGCACCACTTCGCCTACCGCGAAGTTATATCCCTCTGGCGGAGGAGCTTCGCAGAGCATAATTTTTTCCGGGCGCAGCGCAACATACACCGGGACGTTATCGACAACAGACGCATCGGCGTCAACTTTCAGTGGATGCACCAGACCTGGAGACTCAATAACCAGACCATCTTCCTGCCGTTCTTTCAGCAGCCCCTCAAAGACGTTAACCGAACCGATAAACTCTGCGCTGTAACGCGTGGTCGGATGCTCGTAGATCTCTTCCGGTTCGCCGATCTGGACAAATTTGCCACGGTTCATGATCGCAATGCGCCCCGCCATCGTCATGGCTTCTTCCTGATCGTGCGTCACCATCACGCAGGTCACGCCGACGCGTTCAAGAATATCCACCACTTCCAGTTGCATGCGGTCACGGAGCTTTTTATCCAGCGCTCCCATCGGTTCATCCAACAGCAGCAGCTTCGGCCTTTTCGCCAGGCTACGCGCCAACGCCACACGCTGGCGTTGACCGCCAGAAAGCTGATGCGGTTTACGTTTGGCAAACTCCTGCATATGCACCAGGCCCAGCATCTCATTCACCCTGCTGGCGATTTCAGCCTTCGGCAGTTTGTCCTGCTTGAGGCCAAAGGCAATGTTTTGCTCTACCGTCATATGCGGAAACAAGGCATAGGATTGAAACATCATATTAATCGGACGTAGATAAGGCGGAACATGCGCTAAATCGACGCCATCAAGCATAATTTGCCCGGTTGTCGGCTGTTCAAATCCCGCCAGCATTCGCAGCAGGGTCGATTTGCCACAGCCGGACGCGCCGAGCAGAGCAAATATTTCACCTTTGTAGATAGTAAGATTGACGTCATCAACGGCGTGCTGACCGTCAAATGACTTGGTCAGATTGCGAATTTCAAGCAGCGGGGTCAGCGCCTTGCGGATTTTCGCTTGTGGGCGTGGGGTTGCATCATTCACTCAGGTGCTCTCCGGCATAAAACAAAGAAACGGTGCAAATAACGCACCACGGTGGTGCGTATTGCCGGGTTTTGTGTGTCCGGGATCGGCACTGCCCGGCAGGCGTAAATCCTGCCGGGTCACGTCCCGTACATCAGGTTATTTTCCGCTTTTTACCTTCGTCCAGGCGCGAGTACGGACACGATCGATCTTCGGATCCTGAACTTTCAGCGTGAACAGCTTGGCGCGAACATCCGCAGGCGGGTAAATGCCCGGGTTGTCACGAACTTCCTGGCTGACCAGTGCTGTCGCTTCTTTGTTGGCATTGGCATAGAACACGTGGTCGGAAATATGCGCAATCACATCAGGGCGCAGCAGGTAGTTAAGGAACTGATAGGCTTCATCTTTGTTTTTCGCATCGGCTGGCATCGCGAACACGTCAAAGAACGCCATTGCACCTTCTTTAGGAATGGAGAATGAGATATTGACGCCATTTTTCGCTTCTTTCGCACGGTTTGCTGCCTGCCATACGTCCCCGGCCCAGCCGATCGCGACGCAGGTATCACCGTTTGCCAGGTCGTTGATGTACTGCGAGGAGTGGAAATAGCGAATATTCGGACGCAGTTTTAGCAGCAGATCCGTTGCCGGCCCGGTGTAATCATCCGCTTTGGTACTGTTTGGGTCTTTACCCAAATAGTTCAGCACCGTGGCGAACACCTCTTCGGGAGCATCAAGGAAAGAGACGCCGCAGCTTTTGAGTTTTTCCAGATTTTCTGGCTTGAGGATCAAATCCCAGCTATCAACCGGCGCATCCGGCCCCAGCACCGCTTTGACTTTATCCACGTTATAGCCAATGCCGGTCGTGGCCCACATGTACGGCATCGCAAACTTGTTGTCCGGATCGTGTTTACCCACCAGCTTTAGCAGTTCAGGATCGAGGTTTTTCCAGCCCGGCAATTTGCTCTTATCCAGCGGCTGAAAGACGCCTGCAGTCAGTTGACGCTCAAGGAAACTGGCGGATGGAACAACAAGGTCAAAGCCGGTACTGCCAGCCATGAGCTTACCTTCCAGCACTTCATTGGAATCAAATACGTCATAGATAACCTTAATTCCGGTCTCTTTTTCAAAATTAGCCACCGTATCCGGGGCAATATAATCAGACCAGTTATAAATATGCAGCGTTTTTTGTTCAGCAGCGAGCGTACCGGCAGAGATAGCCATCAGAGTGCCCGCAACCAGGCCTGATAACCATTTTTTATTTAAGGCGGTCATAATCTCTTTCCTTCTGAAAGTTCGTTAACAAACGAACAAAAATGTCACACTCTAATCATATGCAAGAAACGTGCATATTCTTTCATGCGGCACCAATGAAAAGAGAGGCCTCTCCTCACGCCGCTATTGCTCGCTGGCATCCGCCTATGCATTCAACATACATTGTGGCCGCAGCTCAGGTCACAAGGGGCTGTTTAAATGATGGCGTTGGTAAGCTTCGCAAGAATAACTTTAGCCAGGAATTGTGGATATAGCCCAGATTAAAAAACGTCTTTTATCAATTTTTTATGCAAGAATTGTCTATGACATAAAGCGGAATGCGCTGAATCGAGGTGAATAATTCTTTAATGAAAGGTTAAACGCAGAATAAAAACGGGCAATACGCAACCGCTCTGGCAGCGGCTGCGCAATATATGTCCAGATTCAGGAAGAATTAATGGAGGAAATGAACTTCAGCGCTGCTGTTTTGCGCATCTTCTTCAGCGTTAAATAACAGCTGATGCGCACCGGCTTCGAGGATCACCATCGATATTTGCTCTTCACTCTGGCGAACAAAATATTCAAACTGCTCAAACGTCACGCCTGGCGTAACGGATAAAGACTGGCAAACCACCAGCTTTGGCAGATTATCATCCTGCATATCCAGAAAGGCTTTCACCGTCAGTGAACTGGCATTAATCGCAGACAGGTCGGCGGCCAGTGGCAGCAGTGCAGAAGGTCTGACTTCCGCCATCGCGGAAAACAGAATGACGTTATCGACCAAATCAACTTTTGCATCAAAGATGCCGTCAAAATTCTGCATATGCGGCAAATGCAGCGCCTGACAGGTATCGCATTCAAAAAAACTCATGCCCAGGTCGTCGAGCCATTGACGCAACGTATCCAGAGTGGGAACGACCAGTGATGTCATAATAATGTGCGACCTCTATTGATGAAAAAAATACCGGCACAGCTTACGCAAAAAGATCGTGTCATACCACGATCGAAATCGATATTGTGCTTAGCCGCCGATTTTAAGGCAAAATTCAGGCGTAGCGTGACGCTCGATCCACTGGATCATCTTGCCTGCAATATCTATTCCGGTGGTTTTCTCCACCCCTTCAAGTCCGGGAGACGCGTTGACTTCCATAACCAGCGGCCCACGTTCAGCGCGCAGAATATCAACGCCTGCAACGTCCAGGCCCATTGTCTGAGCGGCTTTGAGCGCAATTTCTCTTTCGCGCGGCGTAATGTTCGCAATCGTGGCAACCCCGCCGCGATGGAGATTAGAACGAAAATCGCCCTCTTTCGCCCGGCGCTCAATGGCCGCCACCACCTCGTCACCTACCACGAAACAGCGAATATCTCGCCCTTTCGCTTCTTTGATATATTCCTGAACCAGAATATGGGCATTCAACCCACGAAAGGCATCCACCACGCTTTCTGCGGCCTGGCGCGTTTCCGCCAGTACCACGCCAATCCCCTGCGTGCCTTCAACCAGCTTCACCACCAGCGGCGCGCCGCCAACCATATCAATCATATCGCTGGTATCGTCCGGAGAGTGGGCGATCCCGGTGATGGGTAAATCGATGCCCTGACGCGCCAGCAACTGCAGCGAACGCAGCTTGTCGCGCGCCCGTGTAATCGCTACTGATTCATTCAGCGGATAGCTACCCAGCATCTCAAACTGGCGCAACGCCGCCGTACCGTAAAAGGTAATCGCTGAACCAATCCTTGGGATCACCGCGTCGAAATGGGGAAGCTGCCGGCCCTTGTAATGAATAGAGGACGCCGCCGGGCTAATGTTCATATAGCAAGAAAGGGGATCGATAATTTCTACCAGGTGACCGCGATGCATCGCCGCTTCACGCAGGCGTTTACAAGAATAGAGCGTTCCGTCCCGGGATAAAATGGCAATTTTCACCCTGCACCTCTCTGAATGACCTGGTAAAAGCTGGCGTATCATACACTGGGTTAAAATCTTTAGCGCGTGGCCCATCCCTGTTTATGCAAATATTCCAGGATAAAGGGGCGACTTTCTTTAATGATGGTACGGCGAATATGGTCGCTCCAGGTGTCACGGCGCGTATTACTGCCTCGGGTCAGATAGTACTGCGCGAGCTGCTCATCATATTGCGACAAAGCCTCTTTATTGAGCGGCTGATACTGGTTTTCGTGCACCACAAGCGATGCGGGCAGACGCGGCTTGATATCCGGGTTATCGGCAGGCCAGCCGAGACACAGCCCAAACAGCGGCAGAACGTGTTGCGGAAGCTTCAGCAGTTCGGTGACTGGCTCAATGTTGTTACGCAGGCCGCCAATAAACACGCCGCCAAGCCCCAAAGACTCTGCAGCTGTTAGCGCGTTTTGCGCCATCATCGCGGTATCAACCACGCCCAGCAGCAGTTGTTCCGCCAACCCGAGTTGCGCGTCAGGGCAAATCTGCAAATGGCGATTAAAATCAGCGCAAAATACCCAGAATTCAGCGGCCTGCGCCACATGTTTTTGTCCACCGGATAAAGTAGCCAGTGATTCACGCAGGGCTTTATCCGTTATGCGAACAATCGTCGAGCACTGTAAAAAACTGGAACTTGATGTACCCTGAGCGGCGGCAATTATCGCCTCTCGCTGCGCATCCGAAATGGTATCATCGGTGAAATGGCGAATGGAACGATGGCTACGAAGTAGATCAATGGTTGGCGTCATCTCTTTTTTCTCTGTCTGAACGGGAAGAATCGCCGGGGGCTCGTGACATCAGCTGCGGCGCAAGCCGTTGAGCAATACGCCACGTTAATACCACCGCAGCGGGGAGCATCAGCAGCACACCCAGAAATATCATCACCACGCAGGCTAACGGACTGCTAAGCGGCGCGGGTAAAGAGAGGTAATCGTTAAGCGATAGCAACGCCAGCGATAACAAAACCATCCCTATGATTTCCAGCATCAATACGCTTTTGGGTAATGTACCAATTGTGCGCATAAGCGGCCTCCCGGCAAAATGGCTTTCATTATAAAACGTTCCGGCTTGTCGTGTTTAACAGTTATAGCTTGAGGATATCAAAGCAACAGGCTGAACCTGCTTTTCATCCGTCACAAATCGCGGCATCATAAACAGTATTGCCATCCGGCCTGATAAGTTCGAGGAGAGAGAGATGTTTGCCGTTATTTTTGGTCGTCCAGGGTGCCCGTATTGCGTGCGCGCAAAAGAATTAGCAGAAAAATTAAGCAATGAGCATGACGATTTTAACTTCCGCTACATTGATATCCATGCCGAAGGTATTACGAAAGCCGATCTGGAAAAGACGGTAGGTAAGCCAGTCGAAACCGTTCCGCAGATTTTTGTTGATCAAAAACACATCGGCGGCTGCACGGATTTTGAAGCGTGGGCAAAAGAGAACATGAATCTGTTCGCCTGATAGCTGTTTCTACGCCCTCCGCTGGAGGGCGTCATCAGTTCTTTTTCCGTCGTTGATGCTGATTGAACAGGCTACTGATAAACAAAAAACATAATGCGCCAAGCGCGCACCAAAACACCGCACTAAACAACCACGCCAGCTCTTGCCACAATGAACGCGTCGGCATAAAAACGAACCGCATCAGTAACAGACAGCACGGCGCCGCCAACATGGCACCAAGAAGGGGTTTGAGCACCTCCCGACGATGGGAGAAAAAACTTGCTGCAGCACCAGGCAGGATAAAAAACAACAATCCGACCTCAGGATGCCCTGCCGCCCTGAATGCCCCTTTCACGTTCAGCGTTAATGAAAGACACACCACAATAAAGAGCACAAAGCAGCAGACCGCACCCGCCCAACTTTGCTTATGTTTCAATCGTTCCTCCTGACACATTCTCTATCGAACACTCTTTTCGCCCGCAGGCGTCCAGTCAGATAAAGTAACCTGGCATTCCATGCCAAAAACACACTCACACGATTCTTATAGCCGTTGATACGTAATGAGATTAAACTAGCCGCATATATTGTTACGCTGCATTATTCGGGGCTGTGTACGAAGCTGTCGCCCCCTTAATTTCTGGCAAAAACATTAGCGTAAATTGCCATTTCTTTCAATAGCTTACTAGTAAACAAGAAGTTAGTCTCCGTGAATATAAACGTCGCAGATTTGTTAAATGGGAATTACATCCTGTTATTATTTGTGGTCCTGGCACTGGGCCTGTGTCTGGGTAAATTACGCCTGGGTTCAGTCCAACTCGGTAATTCCATTGGCGTTTTAGTGGTGTCCCTATTATTAGGTCAGCAGCACTTTAGTATTAACACTGACGCATTAAATCTCGGCTTTATGCTGTTTATTTTTTGTGTCGGCGTCGAAGCCGGCCCCAACTTTTTTTCGATTTTTTTTCGCGATGGGAAAAATTATCTAATGCTTGCTCTGGTGATGGTCGGTAGCGCAATGCTGATCGCCCTGGGGCTGGGTAAGCTATTTGGCTGGGACATCGGCCTGACGGCGGGTATGCTGGCTGGCTCGATGACCTCCACGCCGGTGCTGGTCGGCGCAGGTGACACCTTGCGCCATTCGGGAATGTCGGGAACATCGCTTTCAACCGCCCTTGATAACCTGAGCCTCGGCTACGCCCTCACCTATTTGATTGGTCTGGTCAGTCTGATTGTTGGTGCGCGTTACTTGCCAAAACTTCAGCATCAGGACCTGCAAACCAGCGCCCAACAAATCGCACGTGAACGGGGTCTGGACACAGACGCCAACCGCAAAGTGTATCTGCCGGTGATCCGCGCCTATCGCGTTGGTCCGGAGCTGGTGGCATGGGCCGATGGCAAAAATCTGCGCGAACTGGGTATCTATCGCCAGACCGGTTGTTATATTGAACGCATCCGTCGCAACGGCATCCTGGCCAACCCGGATGGCGACGCGGTACTGCAAATGGGCGATGAAATAGCCCTGGTGGGTTATCCGGACGCACATGCCCGCCTCGACCCCAGCTTCCGTAATGGGAAAGAGGTGTTCGATCGCGATCTGCTCGATATGCGCATCGTCACTGAAGAAATTGTGGTGAAAAACCACAATGCCGTTGGCCGTCGCCTGGCCCAGTTGAAATTGACCGACCACGGCTGTTTCCTCAACCGCGTGATCCGTAGCCAGATTGAAATGCCTATCGATGACAACGTCGTGCTTAATAAAGGTGATGTGCTACAGGTCAGTGGAGATGCCCGCCGCGTGAAAACCATTGCCGACCGTATCGGCTTCATTTCCATTCACAGTCAGGTGACCGATCTCCTGGCCTTCTGCGCCTTCTTTATCATCGGTCTGATGATCGGGATGATCACCTTCCAGTTCAGTAATTTCAGCTTCGGCATCGGGAATGCGGCTGGACTGCTGTTCGCCGGGATCATGCTGGGCTTCCTGCGTGCCAACCACCCAACGTTTGGCTATATCCCGCAGGGGGCGTTGAACATGGTCAAAGAGTTTGGCCTGATGGTATTTATGGCAGGCGTCGGTTTAAGCGCGGGCAGCGGCATTGGCAATGGCCTTGGCGTTGTCGGTGGTCAAATGCTGATTGCCGGTCTGGTGGTCAGCCTGGTGCCGGTTGTCATCTGTTTCTTGTTCGGTGCTTACGTATTACGTATGAACCGCGCCCTGCTGTTTGGCGCCATGATGGGCGCGCGTACCTGCGC
This sequence comes from Citrobacter europaeus, assembly GCA_020099315.1. Classification (NCBI taxonomy): domain Bacteria; kingdom Pseudomonadati; phylum Pseudomonadota; class Gammaproteobacteria; order Enterobacterales; family Enterobacteriaceae; genus Citrobacter; species Citrobacter europaeus. The sequence continues at coordinate 1,597,316 of CP083650.1, read as the reverse complement.
TCCGGCAATGGAAATCATCAGCGACACGGCTCGCAGTAACATCCCCGCATTAGGCTATGCCGGGACCTACGCGATTGCCAACGTTCTGCTGACATTAGCGGGGACACTCATCGTCATTGTCTGGCCTGGCCTTGGTTAGCGCTGAGATTTACCCTTTAACGAAAATTTTTTGCAGGTAAGCAGAACTTTTCTTCAAGGCGTCAGTCATAACTATTGCCACTGCTTTTCTTTGATGTCCCCAATTTGTGGAGCCCATCAACCCCGCCGTTTTGGTTCAAGGTTGATGGGTTTTTTGTTGCCTGAAATTCAGCCCCCTTCCAATCAACCACTTAGATAACTTCTTCTTCATGTGTGGCGACAAAGTGGCGACAGCGTTTTTGTTATGGCGGCATCAGACGTAAAAAACCCGCCAGCGGCGGGTCAGTATTAGTAAGCAAATTGTTCCTGCATACCTTTTGGATGAGGCGGTGCTGCGCTGATTTTTTGAGGTCGGCATACTGAGCGCACAAAAGTCTCATGCGTCACGAAAGTATGCCCGCACTCGATGTTAGTGCACTGGTTGTAGCGTTCTTTAGTTTCATTGGAAACCTGGAAGCTGCTTCGGGTATGTGCGGCCTGCCCGCACATAGGACAATTCATCATAATAATCAGCCCTCATTATTAACCAGTTCGCAATAATGATACATCATTGTTCGCAATTTGGAACTAATCATTCCATTGCGAACTCATCTATTTTCACTTCAAGCTCCATGCTGGTCGTAAATCCATTATCCGGGCTGACTGTGTGCGTTAGTGTGGTAATGGTCCATTCAGCTTCATCAATGGGCTGCTTAAAGCCGCTCACCTTCACCGGCATTTCCGTATAGAGATCAGCTCGCCCCTCAGCGAGCTGCAGGGAAAATGAAGCAACCCCACGCTGCAGACGTTCCCACTGCATTTTTGCTGCGCGCTCTGCATTGCTCCGGTTGGCGTAGGTACGATTAAGAACCAGCACGTTTTCATCCGTTCCCACCAGATAATCGCCCTGTTTTGCTTCCGGCTCTTTGGGTGTGGTGGTTTTCTTTCGACGACGCTTAACACTGGTTGTCTCTTTTTTCCTGGGTTCACGCGTATGCAACCAGCTGGCAATAACACCGGTATAGGCACCACGATCAGCAAGGGTGAACCGATGACCGTCACCGGATTTACGCGTGATGGTGATAACCGGCAGCGGCTTGCCGCTCGCCGTTCTTCCCTGTCCCTGCCGGATAAACAGCAGATTCCCGTCCTTAACAGAAGCAATCGCCCCATACTGTCTCGCCAGTTTCATCAGAAAACTTGCATCGCTTTCATTGGTCTGGTCCAGATGATCCAGCGCCTTATCCGTCAGGTCTTTACCCAGCGCCATTTTGAGGTTATGTCGGGCGGCGATTTCCTTTACCACCTCTCCCACCGTTGTCTGATGCCATGATTTTTCGCGCCGTGTATTGAGGGTTTCACGGAAATCTGCGCTACGCGCCCGGATGGTCAGCCGGTCAGGGGCACCGCTGTGTTCAATTTCATCCACAGTAAAAGCCCCTTTAGGGAAAAGCGGCTGGCCTTTCCAGCCCAGCGCCAGTTGAATCACTGCCCCACGTCGCGGCAGGGCGATCAGCCCGTCGGCGTCGTCCAGCTCCAGATCAAGCTGGTCCGCTTCAAAGCCCCGGTAATCCGTCAGCGTCAGACTCATCAGGCGGGTATCCAGCACAGTCGTCACGTCCTTACCTTCAATGACGATACTGAAAGCCGGGCTTTTGCTGTTCAGATTCAGAAGATCAGAATTAACGTTCACTGCAGCAATCCTCCTACCGTGTTCTTAATCCCCCCAATCGCAGAGGCAGCAGAGTCCTGCAGGTTGCTGAGCTGGTCACTCAGGCTCCCGAACATGTCAGACAGCGATTCATCAACCCGTTTGAGGGTGATCGTAAACTCAATGCGCCTGGGCATTCCACTGGCAAAAAACTCCGTCTTTGTCTGGCTCAGACTCTCAATAACAAACATGCCGTAAATGGTTCCGCTGCCTTCAATCAAAGGCCAGGCTTTGCCCTGCTCTGCCATCAACTCCAGCGCCAGCAATGACAGCCTGCCTCCGGTCACTTCCGGCAGCAGTACGCCAGATAACGTCAGCGAGTCATTATCCGGGCCAATAAACTGCGTTGATGGTCGTCGGTTCACCCGACTGTTGGCGGCGTGTCGCCAGCTTCGTTGATACTGCAGCTCCTGATATGGCACTGTACGCAGCATAAAGACATATAACCCCAGCACCATCATCATGATTCATATCCCCCTTGATCACTGAAATTACTGCGCGCTTTAGCCCTGGTCTTGCGCTCGCGTTCGTCAAGCTGTCGGGCAACTTCACGGGCAATATCTTGCGCACTCTGCCCTGGCTGAGCATAGATAGTGATCGGCGCGTGAGTTTCAAAGTGCATCACTGGCGGCGTACTGGCAGATTTCGCAGGCTGGCTTTGTTTATATGCCACAGTAGGCAGACTGTAAGGATGTAGTGGAGCAGCCTCTGCAGGCGCTGCCGCTACGCCCATGACACCTGCAACGACGGAAGCCAGCGCGGCAGTGCGCCGCCTGCTGGTCACATTTGCGGGGCCGTTCACAATTTCAGGGCCGTTCTCCCCAACAATACCAAACTGACCACGCGGAATAATCCCACCACTGTCATACATCCCGGCAAACGGAACGGCAGCAGCAGCTGCTCCACCAACCACCTGCACCTGTGCTTTACCTTGTGTTTTATTATTTCCGGTCATCCAGTCAGGCAGATAATCGGTGACTGAGGAAAGCTTGCTTTTGAGTGTCTCCCATTTGGCATTAACTCCATCGAGAATGCTGTCAATAATGGCGCTGCCCATGTCCTGAAACTTCGCAGGAAGCGCGGCAACATCAGCCAGGATCGAATTCCATTTATCACTAATAGATTGTCTGATATTGGCCCACGCGTCAGAAACGCCAGATTTTATTGCATCCCAATTTTTAGCTATTAATCCCGGCAAGGTATAATTAAAGAACAGTGACTTAATCCCCTCCCATGCGGCACTGGCCTTTTCTTTAATCCAATCCCATGCCGTACCTGTGGCATTACATACGGCATCCCACATGGCCTTGAACTTTGGCCCAAGAGTGTCCCAATTCTGCCAGATATAAATAGCACCAGCGGCGATCAGCCCTATGACAGCCAGTATAGGGTTTGCAAACATCAATCGGCCCAGCCATATAACTGACTTGCCAACAGAACTTATTGCTTTCCCAATAAGACCAAATGCAGATGAAAATTTTAGCCCCATCACCCCTGCGCTCATTCGCACTACTGCCATCGGCCCTAACACGGACGCCAGCGCCAGTGAAACAACCCCAGCGGCGGTGGCAACAATGGCAAAGCCAGCTGCCAGCTTAAACAGCGCAGAGGTCAATTGTGGGTGTCGTTTAACAAAACCATCCAGACGCGAAGCCAGTTCACCCAACCAGTCAGCCAGCTTCTTTAATGCAGGGGCAACTGTTTCACCGATACTAGCCATAGCATTGGTAAAGGAACCTGTAGCGGCTTCCCATTTATTACCAAGAGTATTCAAGGAGGCATCAACACGCTCGCGCAGAGAAGCCTGATTTTGTAGCTTTGAAGCCGTTTCACGATACCCTGAGATGCCTTTGGTAATCATAATATTTAGCACCTGCAGCGTTTCCGCATCATCCCCAAAAATACCTTTTAACGTAGCTAACCTTTTCTCAGTATTAAGCTTTTGGAGTTGAGCTAATTGCGTGTACATTTTCTCCAGCCCGCCAAACTCCCCCTTACCATCAGTAAAATCGAACCTAACGCCAGTGCCTTTTAGTTCATCATTAGCATCCTTCACTTTTTCCGTATTCATGACGGACTGAAATACTTTTCGGTAGGCATTACCAGCTGACTCTCCAGCCATACCAGCCTGATCAGCCATAACTAATAGAGGAGCAAATGCCTTAGCCGCGTCCAATCCCTTTTTATGAATAATATCCATCGCGCTGCTGATTTTTGAGAACCCCTGCAGCATATTTCCTGAATCTACCCCCGCGTAGAATCCTTTCTGGATCACGTCCATCAGATTCATCATGTCTTTTTCGGAGGTCTGAGTAGCATCTTGTAACTTAGCCGCAAACTCAGCTGCTGCAGTGGGAGCCATCTGTAACTGCACGCCAAGATAAGCTGCTGACTCTCCCAAGCCGCCCAAGATGACCTGCGCCGACATACCCTGACGGCGTAGCATAGTCATCATGTTCTGAAAGTCGGCTGTTGTTCCCGGCAGCTTATCGCCCAAAGCAACTGCAAGCCGGTTAATTTTTTCAAATTCAGGCGCTACCTTTCCGCCCGGTCCCATCATTGAACCGGCGAGCTGATTCGCTGCATTTTCTGATTCTGAATAGGCTTTTACTGGAGCCAACAACGTCATGCCAGTAGTTACCCCAGCCGCCATCGCCCCTGCACCATTACCTGCCAGAGAGTTCCTTAACTCGCGGGTCTTTTCAGCCTTGGCTTTGATGGCGTTGAGCTTTCGCTGACGCTCGCCAACTTCACGCAGCCTGCGCTCCTGCTCAGCCAACTGTCGATTATACCGCTCAGTTTCTCGTGCAATCCGTGCCGTCTCACGCGCTCCGCCCCCAGCAGATAACCCCAGCCGATAAAGCTCAGCCCTGGCTGCCGCCATCTGGCGAGTTTCCTGTTGCTGTTTTTGTTCAAGACGTGAAACAGCACGCCACTGAGCTTCAAGCGCCTGCGTTTGTTTTTTTGTTGGGGATTCCAAAGATGACATTTCGCGCGTCATCATTTGAGCGCGTAGCCTCGCCTGATCCAGTTCGGCACCAGTACGGCTAACACTTTTAGTTAGCTGATCGAAAGATTTAAGCTGACCTCCAGCATCACTCAGCTTTTTAATCTGATCGCGGGTTTGTCGAATAGCTGATGCCAGCTCCTTAGAGCCAGCCTGTGCATTTTTAAATGGGCGGGTTAACTTATCCACCGCCCCCAGAACTACCTGCAGTCGCAGGTTATTATCACTCATCGCTGGCCCCGCTTCTCTGAATTGCCTTATGCCGCCACTCCAGCACATCAGTCAGCGGCATAACGTCAGTGATGGACGGCGACCAGTGAAAGATGGTGGCAATATCTGCCACCAGATCATCAACCGTCAGGTTGTCGGCAAATCGGCAAGCACCGACTTCGGCAACAAAAAAGTCACCACCTCTACAGCCATTGCTGTCAGATCGGCGGGGTCCAGCTCTGCCATTTCCTGCGCGGTCAGCGTCGGAGTGGAGATTCGCGGGATCACAGTCATCATCGCGCCCACGTCCATATCCATAATGGCCTGCAGACGGGTGCCACGCAGTGCGCCGGACTGCGGCTTGCGCAGCACAATTTCGGTAATTTCAGTTTTACCGCGCATGATGGGGGTATCCAGTTTTACGGTCTTTTCAGTCAGCTTGTCGCTCATGTTCGTATCCTGTTAATGAAATACTGGCGCGGCTGACCGCGCCGTTAAGGTTAATCAGAGGCCGAGGGCATTACGGTGTTCTTCCATCAGGTCCACACCGTCAACGATTTCAATCATGTTGACCAGATCGACCTCATAGAGCACCTCACCGTTAATGGTCAGCTTCGCGTAGCTGTTGGTGTTGCTGACTTTCGTGGTGCTGCTTTCGCCGGTTTTCCACTCGCCGGAATCCACTTCTTTATGACGTCCGCGCACAACCAACTCAACGGCCTGCACTTCGCCGGTATCGTCACGCTGAATGGAGCCGGTGAAACGCAACTGGATGCCGTCAACCGTGGCTTTGCCCATCTGCTTGAATAACAGCAGTTCGGTGCCGCCGATTGAAAATTCTGTGTCCAGTGCGCCGTCATCCAGCCCCATGTCCACGTCCACCGCGCCCGGCATCCCCCCGCCGCGATACTTCTCAAACTTGCGGGTAAATTTCGGCAGGGTCAGAGACTCAACGATCCCCTGCCAGTTGTTCCCGTCGTTGAACAGGTTCAGGTGTTTTAACTTGCGTGGTAAAGCCATGGTGTCCCCTTACGCGCTGACCTGGCTGGAGAAATCCAGCAGGTACTGATCGGTGATGCGCTGGCGCAGCATCAGGTTTTCAAGCGGCGGCACCGGCGTGTAGTCGTAGTCGATGGTGAGCTTCCCGGCTTTCAGGGAGTCTTTATCGTTCACCGACTCATCCAGCCAGCAGTCTGCACCGATGATGTAGCCCTGCGTTTTCAGGCTGCGCAGCTTGGCTCGGATACCTTCGATAATGTCACGGGCCAGCGACGGGTTGAGCACGCCATCCACCGCCCACATGTGCGCTTCTGCGATGGTGTCAGCCAGCACCTGCGCTGTGCGGGTGTAGTTCTCAAAGGCAAACAGCGGATCGTCACTGAGGCAGCGGGAACCCCAGAAGCGGAAGCCGTCTTTACGGATAAGCGTGGTAACGTCATTCTGGTTGAGCAGTCCCGCATCGGTTGCCGGGTCCTGCAGATCCCAGAACACATCAGCGGAAATGCCGGTGACGCCGTTCACGCCCACGTTAGAAATGGTTTTGTGCCAGCCGGTCTGCTCGTCAATTTTGGCGCGCAGGCCGAGCGCACGAGCAGAGGCGTAAGCCGTCGCATCTGCATTCAGCACGGTGTCAAAGTTGATGAAGTCAGGCCAGATCAGCATCCCCTCGCGCTGGCTGAAATTAGCGCGGTAGGCAATGGCTTCCGCCACCGTTTTACAGCCATAGGCGGACAGGTAGGCAAACCCTCGCAGACTCTGCGCCACACTTAGTAGCTCAGTGGCAACCGCCTGCGTGTCATGCCCCGGCACGCCGAGAATACGAGGCTTGACGCCCAGCTGCGACTGCGCTGAAAGCAGCGCTTTCATGCCCGTTTTTTTACCGTCAGCAGTCACGCCGCCGATAATGTTGGAGGTGGTTTCCGCTTCGGTTTCGCCCTGCGCCACACGCACAACGACGGTCACGGGTTTAGCCTGGTCGGCAATGACATCCAGCGAACGGGCCAGCGTGCCAGATTCGCCCGCTTTACCGCTGGCGGTCAGCACATCGGTCAGCAGGACCGGCTTATTAAGGGGAAACATGGACGCATCAGCATCATCGCCGGTGCAGACCATACCCACGATGGCGGTGCTCACCGTGGTGATAGGTCGGGTGCCCTCGTTGATTTCAACAACGCGCACCCCGTGGTGGTAATCCTGAGCCATAAGGCAGTCTCTCCGGTTTACAGGGGGTATGCCTATGTTCTGGTTGATATGCGCGCGGCGCACGCGCCGTGCTGTGTGTGGGGAATGGCACAATGGAAGGGACAAAAAAATCCCCGCAGGTGCGGGGATGGGATTAATCTTTGGGTGGTTCAGGCCAGCTAATATCCGGGGCTTTACTGCAATCAACACGCATCAAAAGTACCCGGTATTTCTTCCATTCGGACAAAGCAACGGTTTCTCCTTCCGTCGCAATTCCTGAATCAACGGCATCCTGCCGCCAGGCTATTTCTTTATCAGCAATTGAACGCAATGTTGTTCTTTTCTGTTCAGCCTGAACAATCTGTTGTTCTGCGGATAGTGGCGGGATATTCACCCAGACCGGTTTACCCTCTTTATCTGAACCGAGGATTTTACCCTGCGGTGCAACTCCCGTATAAATTGCCATTGTTTCATCATCAACATCAGCCCCGTTCACAGGCCATGTCCCCGCTTTTTCATACGATTCTTTCATGGAGAAGAGATAAAAGGAGCCATTATAAAATTTATTCATTTTCACCAACCTACGACAATCAAACAGCAATCTTCTAAAGCTCCAGAAGGAGCCCAGTTTTGTATACTAACGGTAGTATTACTGGCGATTCGCACGTTCATAGCAGCATTGTAGCCAGATGTTGCGCGGTTTCCTGTTGCAAAAAGACCGGCATTAGGAAAAGCATAGGGAAGCTGATAACCCCCATCTACACCACCTCTTGTTTGAATGGTGACACACTGCACCATAATTGTTTTGGCGTTGCCGTATTGGTCAATGAAAGGGAATTTAAGCAATGTGTTTCCTGTAGCAATTATCGCCTGAAAAAATCCCATATCGGGGATCTGGTTCGGCCACATTCCCACCTCCCTTTTTGCCGCTTCTCCCAATTGAAGGTATTGGAGAAGGCCTGAAATACTTTTGCCACTGAGGCTTGTCAGCGTGGCATCCAGTGGCTGTTTGCCTGCCAGCGCATTTGTCATGGTGGTGGCAAAGTTAGGATCATTACCCAACGCTTCCGCCAGCTCATTCAGCGTGTCCAGCGCCGCCGGGGATGATGCCACCAGTGCCGCAATAGCTGATTTCACAAATGCAGTAGTTGCAATCTGCGTATTGTTCACGGTCTGCGCTGCAGTGGGAGCCGTTGGCGTTCCGGTCAGGGATGGGCTTGCAAGCGGTGCTTTCAGCGCCAGTGCGTTATTTAGCGCCGTGACCACAGCCTGCACAAACGCTGTGCTGGCAATCTGCGTGGTATTGGTTCCTGCCGGTGCAGTTGGTGCTTTCGGCGTCCCCGTCAGCGTAGGACTTTCCTTAGTGGCGTACTGAGTATGGGGGTCCGCTTCGGCAAGGTGTTTAGCCATCAGATCATCCACATACACCTTAAGCTCCAGCACCTTGTCATCCACATATTTGCGGGTTGCCAGAACCACTGACGGGTCAATTTTCAGGGTAATGTTATCGGTACTGCTGGTAATCAGCACCATTCGTACTGTCTGCGTGCGTCCGCTCCCCTCCGCCAGCTGCGGCTTGTAGCTCTCCGGGCAGTTGCCCACGGCAATCAGTGCGCCGGTTTCATCGAACAAACCAACCTCACGAATCCACCAACCGCCCTCAGTTTCGGGGATAACCTGCTCAGCAATAATCTGACTGCTGTTCTGCGGATCGATGTACAGCATATTGAGGGAAGCGCGGCGTTTTTCAGCAACCAGTGCTGTCTGCTGCGCGCTTAGAGTCGGCAGCACGCCGCCACCGTCACCCACAGCCATCTGGGTTATTTTCAACGGAACACCGAGCGCGGCGGCGCTTGCCAGTTTCGCCGCGCCGATATCCGTCAGCAGGGTATAAAATTTTGCGCTCATGGATTCACTCTCATTGTGTCAATAACATGGACCGCCCCGCCCTCATAAGCGGTGCCGCCGGAAATAATGGTTTCGTTGATATACGGGTAGATCGTGATTTCTTCGCCTGTGTAGGTGGCTGCGCCCACAAAATAAGGGCCGCTGGTCTGCAGGTTGATGGACATACCGATCAGATGGCGGCTGCACGGCTTGGCGTCACCGATCAGTCGCTCCAGTTCCAGATACGTTTCTTCCGTGATGCCCTGGTCCTGCACGCCAATATCCAGGCGAAACGTGCCCGGCTGCTCGCCGGTCTGCCACCACTCAATGATGCGGATCAGAAAGCCGAACGGCTCCACCACGCGCCGCACGGCGCTGGTTGTCCCCTTGTGCTGATGGATATAGAAAGCATCCTGCACCACACGGCGCTTGACGCCCTCCGTCCAGCTTTCGTCCCAGCGGTCTACGGAAAACGCCCACGCCAGATACGGCAGAAAGCTGACCGGACACGTTGCCGGGTTCCATAAATCGCGCAGTGGCACCTGCAGATCGGAAATCCCGCTGCAGGTCTGCGCCAGTCGGCGCTCAAGCGGCGATGAGCCGGGCGGCAGCAGGCTATTCATCCGTTCCCCCGTTGGTCACGCTCCATTCCGTACAGGACGCCGCCTGTGTTTTATCCAGCACAACATCTGCCAACGGGGAGGCCAGCTCCACACGCTGGACGCCCTCAACATGCAGCGCGGCATAAATTGCGCTGCGACGGATATCACGGCCCAGCCGCGTCTGACTGGCGATGTACTTCTGCAGGCTGGCTTTTGCCGCCGCCATCACCGGCTCAGCTTCCGGCCCCGGATAAAGAAAAATCGTTGCATCCACGCTGTACGGGATTATTTCGGCGCTGCGCACCGTCAGGCGGTCTGCCACCGGACGCACGTTCTCGCTGTTAAGCGCCTGCTCCACCACCGCCAGCAGATCAGCCTCTGCCGTACCATCACCCTCACGGCTCAGAACGGTAAGCACCACCTCCGCCGGTGCCGGGCTGGTTGCGCTGGCGTCTGCCACACGCCCGTCCGCGCTTTTGGCGTGAAACTCATAGGCCGCCGTAGGCCCCGCAACGGACAACCCCTCAAACGCAGCCGGAACACGCAGGCGCAGCGCATCATCGCTTTCCATTACTGCCGCGACCGGCGGCACCGCGTCGTTGTCGGCAGGCGTTACCGTCAGGCGTTTCACGTTGTAGTTGGCTGCCAGCTGATCGAGATCGCCACCGATGGCATATGCCACCATGACCGCCTGCGCTGCCTCGTTAATACGCTGGCGCAAAAGGATTTCTCGGTAGGTGCTTTCCTGCAGCAGCTTGGTGACGGGTTCAGATTCCAGCGCTAATGTTCGCATAACAGCCTCCTGTTCATATGCCGGGTAAAGGGCCACAAAGGCGGCCTTGCGCTCAGCCAGCAGCGTCTCAAAATCCGGTACGTCCACTATCTGCGGCGCGGGCAGCTGGGAAAAGTCAATCACTACCATTCTCTGCTCCTGTTGATACGGAAAGGGAAACCGGCGCGCCGTTATTGCGCTGCCCGGTAAGCTCAACCACCATAGAGCCGTCAGAATTGCTGCTGATGGTGATGGAATCCAGCGTAAGCCGAGGCTCCCAGCGACTCAGCGCCACATAGACCGCAGACATGACCTGCAGGCGTAGCGCCGGGTTCTGCGGCTGGTCAATCAGGGCAGACAGCAGGGAACCATATTCTCGGCGGGCGATCCGACTGCCCTGCGGCGTCAGCAGAATATCCCGCACTGACTGGCGCAGATGGTCCGTATCAGTAATGACCTTGCCGTTGCCCTGGCTCATGCCGATATACAGCGTCATACCGGTCCCCCCGTGTTGTCGCCGCCTTTCAGAACGCCAGTATGCTCATGGTCATCAACTACGATCCCGTTAGAACTCATTGCGCCGCCGCCCTGGGTGACGCCACCATTGATCACCACCTCGCTGTTAATGCGCGTGGTATCAGCCTCCACCACAAACTCACCGGTTTTGAGGGTGATATTGTCCGCCGCCTCGATCACCATGGATTTGATACCCCGGACATGCCACCGCCCGGTGGCGGGTTCATACTCAAACCAGCCCCCGTCCGGGTACTCCGTCACGCAACCGTCCACGGAGTCCGACGGCGGTGCAAACTGATTGGAGTAGATGGCAGGCAACGCAAAAGCAGTTTCCAGATTGCCGCCCATGCTCAGCACCACCACCTGCTCATCCGGCGACGGGCACCACCATGTACGGGCACCACCGGCACGCAGCGTCAGCCAGTTAATCCAGTTGGTTTCAAGCTCGCCCACTCTCACCCGGCACAGCCAGTTTTCCCGGTCCACTTCGGTCACGGTGCCGGTGCGGATCAGGTTGGTGATAAGGCGCATTATTTCGGTCAGTTGTGCATTCATAACGAAAGGTTGCCATCAGAGGGAAAAGGGAGGCAGCGCGGGCGCTTGTGCCAGCGGTGGCACAAAGATCACCCCGCCAGCCAGCGCAGCAGAGTGTCACGGGTGATGGTTTCCACCTCATCATTCACGCCCAAAAGGCGGCGCTCTGCGTAGCGGACCTCCGGGCCTTTTCGGCTGACGCGATCCCGCAGGCCGTAATGGTGAACACGGGCAATGCGCTGCACCTTGCCATCAAACTGCACGCTGGCGGAGTCCGCACTGGCGGCTGTTTTCAGGTATTTTGTGGTACGAAGCTTTGCAAACATCTGGCGTTTGATGCGCCCCTTCTTGCTGCGGGCTGTCACCCGGCGCGGCTCATAACCGCTGCCGTCAGGATTACGCTGCAGCCTGATGTTCTGCTGCTGTGTCCGGCGCAGCTGTTGCGCCAGTTGCCGCATCATACGGCTGCGCGCGGCAGGCTCCAGATTCGCCAGTAGCGCCGTCAGCCAGTCATCCACCCTCTGCAGTTCATCCACGTCTCACCGTCCACATTTCTTCAGGTTCGTCCGGCTCCGGCACCGCTTCAACGCTTGACACGCTACCGTCAGTGCTAACCAGCACGCGCTCCGTCAGTTGCAGGTTCAGGCTGATATCGCACACATCGTTGCGCAGAATATCCACTTCAAAGGTGAACAGTTTTTCGCGCAGCTCCGGGTTATTGATAGCATCCGGCTGGTTGTCACTTAGCCACAGCAGCACAGGAGCCATCAGCAGATTCTGGTCGCCGCTGAAATCCTCGATCACCACGTTCAGGGTGTAGCGGTATTCCCATGACATGGAGCTGGCACCGGTTGCCACCAGTGAGCCGTTATCAACGAAAAGGTGCAGCTTGTCCGGGTTGTCGCGGACATAAGCAACCGCTTTATTCAGGGCGCTGCGTAAGGACTGCGGTTTGTTCACTGTCTCGCTCCTGACACGCAATAATCGTGTCCACTTTGTCAGCACAGACCGCCCAGGCGGCCTCGGTTTCATCCAGCACAGCGTTCAGATCGCCGTTACTGCGCGGCGCTGACCTTTCCAGACGGCACTGCGTCACTCTGGGACAGCCACTCACGGTAAGCTGCACCTCCGGCGAGGGCCGGACGCTCCCGCAGCCGGATAATGTCAGCAGGCAAAGGAGTATCAGCCCAGCGGCGCAAATCCTCATTTTCACGTTTCAGTTCCTCGATCCGGTGCTGGCGGCTGCGCAGAAGTGTGGTAGTTTGTTCAGCTGCCGCATAAAGCCGCGCCTGCTCCCGGCTGTTGGTTTCGGTCAGAATGGACAGACCGATCAGTTGGCTGTTTTTCTTCGTCAGTTCCTGCGTTTTGCTTTTCAGCGACGCGCCCTGCATTTCGATGGTGTGGCTGGCATTGTTAAGCCGCCACGACTGCCAGCCCAGCGCCACAAGAACCAGCGCCAGCCCTAACATCAGTGCGCGATTCATTCCCGCAATGCCTTTAGTTCATTCTTGATTGCTAAGCCAATGGCAACGGTAGATACATAAACCAGCCCCGTCAGTTTCCACCCGGCAAGCAACATCACAAAGGCAACAGCCAGACGCAGATACCAGGTGAGAGTGATTGCGTCCATCATCCTTAATACCCTGCCCAGCAGGAATCGGACCTTTAGCCGGTCATTACCTGTCAGAGTGCAGGAGTACAAACCAGCAAAACAGACAAGTGAAAATGCGGCATACTCAAACCACATGATCAACGCCAGCGGGAAAAGCGCATGGGAGGCAGGAAAAAGCACATCAACCATCACAAGAAGCGCCAGAACCGAAAGCGGCAGCCAGTAACTTTTTAACCATTTCATTTCAGGACGCTCCTTTTAAGCACCAGGCCATTTCCCGCGCGCGGCGGTTCTCCAGACCTTTATTTTTCACACCGTTAACGTAAATCCAGCGCGGTAGCTGGTTGCATGCCTGCCACCACTGCTGGCGATTGATATATGACACCATGGTTGACCTGCAGATCGCGCCGGTCCCCACATTGAAACCAATACTCACCAGCGCATCGTAGACATGCTGCGGGGGCTTAACCGTCAGGCAGGCATCCAGCCTTTTTTCAGTCAACAGCACATTGTTTATTAACCCCTGCGCCGCCTGCCGCTCCGTGATGGTTTTCCCCGGCACCACACCGGAAGTATTGCCGATCCCGTCAGTCCACACGCCCGCACTGCACTGATAAGGCTGCAGGCGGCATCCCTCGTAATCGGCAATCAGTTTCAGCCCCTCGACGGAGGTATGAAGCGACTGGAAACCGGGCAGCGTGGCGGCGATAGCCAGCACCGCCCCGACAAGGCAGCGCTTAACGATTGAAGGATTCATATTCCCCCCGCGAAATTTTGCCGCCACGTAACAATTTGAAAGACTGGTGTTTGTAGTACCAGTTGATAGCCAGCATCAGCACACCAATCAGTACGCCGCCAACCGTTGACGCATCCTTGAGCGACAGATCGCCCAGCCATGCCAGCAGCACGGCGATGCAGTAAGTGATAAAGGCGCTGATTCGTTCAAGCGTCATAATTCAGTCCCATAGCTGGACGGTCTGCGCCGTGGTTGACGCCGTAATGTCCGGCAGCTCCACCTGCAGCCCGTGCGGTAAAAATGGGCCGTACTCAGCCAGCCCCGGATTTGCCTGCAGAACCTGCTCAGTGACACCCTGCGTGCGCCCGTAATGACGCCAGCAAAGCGCGTCCACCGTGTCATACTGATGCGCACGCACTTTCATCAGATAAGCTCCACCGTACAGTGCGGTGCATCCTGCACCCGGCTGATAGCCCATCGGGCATCACGCCACAGATCGCCGCTGGCCTCCGCCAGCTCCTCCCCGCGCTTCACGCCTGACGCCGTGGCGTCATAGTCCTGATAACGCTCATTGAGCACGGCGCGCGCCCAGCAAAAAACGGCGTTGTGGTAGTGCTGGATACGTTCGCTTTTGCCGTCCAGCATTTCTGCAGGAACCTCAGCCAGTGCCCGGTAGCCCAGCAACTGCTGGCGGTTGCGGAAGTCGTACAGCTCAGCGTTAACCTCAGAAATAGCCGTCAGCACAACCTGCTTTAAACGCGGCTGCGTCACTGTGCCGTCAGTTCGCATCACACTGCGAAATTCCGACAGGTCCACATCAGGCCAGAACGGCGTATTTTTGATGACCTCCGCCTGTTCCGGTGCCTGTTCGGGCGCAACAAACTTCATGCGGCTTTCTCCTGAATAAGTGGGCGGTGGACGGAATTTTGATGTGGCAGTGCCTTTCGCCATCCCGTGCCGCCCGTGCGCGGGGCACGTTCTTTAGCGGCTGTCATTGCGCAGTCTGCGCTCCATCTGCTGCTTTTCTTTTTTCACACCGCAGCGGGGATCAAGCTGCAGCGCATGAGTAAGGTGATTCAGGGCAGACGCCGGGTTGCTTTCGCTCAGTACAGCGCCGATGGCTTTATGCAGGCGCGCCCGCGACTGGTCCGGCATATCCAGATCGGTTGTCAGGTCCAGCGTCTGCAGAAGCAGATCGGCATCAAAACCGGCAGCAGCAAGCAGAGCGCTTTGCGCCGCGTCTGCCATTTCTTCTGCCAGCACGGTCTGCACGTTACGGTTGCCCAGCGGCATCACCCAGCCATGGCGCAGCGCATGGCGCCCGATTTCGAGCGCACCGGCATAATCACCGGCGTCGATACGCCACAGCATCACGTACATCAGCACGTCATCCTGCTGCGCACCTCCGGCAGCCAGCACGCCCTCCGCCCAGGCGGAATATTTCGGCAGCAGCTCCACCTTGATTTCCGCCTTTTTCACCGTGGACTGGACGCCCTTGAGGCGGCGGCGGTCTTCTGCCAGCTGCAGCAGCATCAGGTCATAGCCCGACGCATGGCGAACACTGCCGCCCTCACGGGCGGCCTGTTCAGCCTGAATGCGCAGGCGGTGCTGCCGTGCGGGACTCAGGCTCATGCGTTATTCCCCACTTTCCGGTGCGGCAGGCGCGCTGAAATCACCGATTTCGATGTTTTCTACCAGCGCCGCGCAGCGGTAGTCCTCGACCACATACGCCTCGTTGACGGATTCAAAGTTTTCAATCCGGTCGCGTTTCGGGTTGTCGATAACTGAACGGCGGCGGGTGTCTTCCTGCCAGTAGATGGACAGGTTATCCAGACGGGTGATCAGCAGGGCATTTGCCGGGAAGAAAGGCGCGCGCACAGCCTGCAGGCCGCCCATGCGTTTCTGGCTGATGATCAGATCGGCGGCGATTTTCTCGCTGTTGTCCTGCTCTTTGTTGACCAGCGGGAAATACTTGTCAGACAGCAGTTCACGTCCGCAGACAACAACCAGCTCGTCATCATCCTGATACTCCACATCGATCAGCTCGTTGACGGTATCCATCACCACCGCGTCAAGATTTACATACTTACCACCCGGACCTACTTTTACTGGTTCTGCAGTAGTGGTGCCGTCTTCTGCGGTTTTGCTGCCCATGACGTGATCCGGCGCGTCTTCGCGGATTTTCTGCAACCAGCCTTTATTGACGTCCTGCAGCAGCGGGTTTTCAGCACGGTTGGAGGTTTTGGCGCGCTTCACGCCGTTAAAGCCGATCATGATGCGGTCCAGCGCCTGACGCTTGACGATGGCGTTGCGAATACGCACCTGGAAGTCCTGGAATTTCGCCCACATGTCCAGTTTTGCGTAGGTCAGCACCGTATCAAAGTTGGTCTGCTCGCATTTGTATTCCACGTCTTCCATCAGCGTCGGATCGGTAGGCTCGCGCTCTTTGGTGGTGGTATCGGTGGTTCCGGCAATGGTGCTGCCAACGCCCAGCCCCAGCAACTGACCGGACTGCTCAGTGACCGGCGTGATGTTAATCAGCGTCAGGAAAGCGGCGGACTGCTGGATCTGGTCTTCCAGCGTCTGCTGCACGGACGGCTCTACGGTGAACTTACTGGAGAGTTCTTCAATCTCCACACCGTTCAGGCGCGCCAGCTGCTGCAGGTAAGCGTTAAAGGCAAAGCGGGTTTTCTTTTTCATCGGGTTTTATGCTCCATCAGCAATTGGTCAGGGTGCCTGCCGGTGCGTCACCGCCCGGCGCGCGCTGGCGGTAGTCTTTACGGCTGTCTTCGCTGCTCAGCTTCTGCTCAAGCTCGGCAAAGGCGGCCTGCTGCTCCTGCAGGGAGGACTCCAGCTCAGAAAGGCGCTTGTCCTGTTCGGACAGGGATTTATCAGTGCGCTCGCTCAGGTTCTGCTGCTCGGTGGCGACCAGTTCCACGGCTTTATGCACGTCGGAGAAACGCGCCTCATCGGTCTGCTCTTTTTTGGTGAACAGCGCGGTGACGCGGGCAAAGAGGGACGGCTTTTCGTCCTGGGCTTCTTCCAGTTCGATCAGCGTTTCAACCGCTTCCGAAAACAGGTTTTCAGGGTTCTGCTTACGGTTCGCCAGCGGGTTATGTGCTGCACTGGCGCTGAAAGCCAGCATTTCGGTGCCCAGGCTCGCAGGATCGTCCGTCGCACCCAGCCCCACAAGATAGGCTTTGCCGGTGTCGGCAAACTTCGTGCTGACCTCCATGGAGGTAAACAGCTTCTGGCCTTTCTTCACCAGTTCCACTAGGGCGTCCGTGGGTTCGATATCGGCATAAAGCGCCATCTTGCCCGCCAGCGGGCCGTCCTGGATTTCTTCTGCAACCAGCCCCGTCACCCTGCCGTAGCGGTTAAAGGTGCTGTCCGGCAGATAAGACTTGATGTGCTCAAGGTTAATCAGCGCGGTATAGACCGTCGGGTTGTAGCTGGCAGCCATCTGTACCAGCCATTCACGCTGGATCTCGCGCCCGTCAGTGGTGGCACCTTCCACCCCGATACGGAAACGCTTTGCTTTCACTGTCATGAGCCGTGCTCCGTTAGAAATAACTTACTGGAGCCTTATGTTTGCGGTGATGGGGGGAGTGAGACAACGCGCTGTATTTGTACGGTAAACCACACAAACCGCAGCCGGGGAAAGCCTCCATCCAAGGCCGTATGTTTGGGCCATGAACACGACACTGACCCCCGCAGACCTCGATCCCCGTCGGCAGGCCATGCTGCTGTACTTTCAGGGATACCGCGTAGCCCGCATTGCTGAAATGCTGGGCGAGAAAGTTGCAACCGTTCACAGCTGGAAGAAGCGCGACAAGTGGGGCGACTATGGGCCGCTGGATCAGATGCAGCTCACCACCGCCGCACGTTACTGCCAGCTCATTATGAAGGAGCAGAAAGAAGGGAAAGACTTCAAGGAAATTGACCTGCTGGCGCGCCAGTCAGAGCGCCACGCCCGGATCGGTAAATTTAACGATGGCGGCAACGAAGCTGATTTAAACCCGAAAGTTGCCAACCGTAACAAAGGCCCACGCCGTCAGCCTGAAAAGAACGTTTTCACCGACGAACAGATCGACAAGCTGGAAGAAGTCTTCCACGCCTCTATGTTCGACTATCAGCGTCACTGGTTTGAAGCCGGGAAAACAAACCGCATCCGTAATCTTCTCAAGTCGCGCCAGATTGGCGCCACGTTTTATTTTGCCCGTGAAGCATTGATTGACGCCCTGCTGACCGGGCGCAACCAAATTTTTCTTTCTGCCAGTAAGGCACAGGCGCACGTTTTTAAGCAGTACATCATCGACTTTGCCAAAGAAGTTGAGGTGGAGCTGAAAGGCGATCCCATGGTGTTGCCCAATGGCGCAGCCTTGTACTTTCTCGGCACCAACGCCCGAACGGCGCAGAGCTACCACGGCAACCTGTATCTGGATGAATATTTCTGGATACCGAAATTCCAGGAGCTGCGCAAGGTTGCCTCCGGTATGGCCATTCACAAGAAATGGCGACAAACCTACTTCTCCACGCCGTCCAGCCTGACCCACAGTGCCTATCCGTTCTGGTCCGGCGCGCTGTTTAACCGGGGCCGTGCCAAAGCGGACAAAGTGGATATTGACCTGACCCACAGCAACCTTGCGCGCGGCCTGCTCTGCCCTGACGGACAGTACCGCCAGATCGTCACCGTGGAGGATGCGGTGCGCGGCGGCTGTAACCTGTTCGACCTCGACCAGCTGCGCATGGAGTACAGCCCGGACGAATACCAGAACCTGCTGATGTGCGAATTTATTGACGATCTGGCGTCAGTATTCCCGCTCAGCGAACTGCAGGCGTGCATGGTGGACAGCTGGGAAGTCTGGACCGATTTTCAGGCTCTGGCGCTGCGCCCGTTTGGCTGGCGCGAAGTCTGGATCGGATACGACCCGGCGAAAGGCACGCAGAACGGTGACAGCGCCGGGTGCGTGGTGGTGGCACCGCCAACCGTGCCGGGCGGCAAGTTCCGCATTCTGGAGCGACACCAGTGGCGCGGGATGGACTTCCGCGCCCAGGCTGACGCCATTAAAAAACTGACGCAGCAGTACAACGTGACCTATATCGGCATCGACTCGACCGGCGTCGGTCACGGTGTCTACGAGAACGTGAAAGCGTTCTTTCCTGCCGTGCGGGAGTTTGTCTACAACCCCAACGTCAAAAACGCCCTGGTGCTCAAGGCCTACGACATCATCAGCCACCGCCGTCTGGAGTTTGATGCCGGACACACTGACATTGCGCAGTCCTTTATGGCTATCCGCCGGGCCACCACCGCCAGCGGCAACCGCCCTACCTACGAAGCCAGCCGCAGCGAAGAAGCCAGCCACGCAGATTTGGCCTGGGCAACGATGCACGCACTGTTTAACGAACCGCTGCAGGGCGAATCCGCCAATACCAGCAATATTGTGGAGATTTTTTGATGAGTGAACCCGAAGCCTTAACCAGCTCAACGCCAACAGAAGCTACGGCGCCTAAAAACGCAGGCGTAACTGCCGAGGCTTTCAGCTTTGGCGATCCAATCCCGGTGCTGGACCGCCGCGAGCTGCTGGATTATGTGGAATGCGTACAGATGGACAGATGGTATGAGCCGCCAGTAAGCTTTGACGGGCTGGCGCGAACCTACCGCGCCGCTGTGCATCACAGCTCACCGATAGCGGTTAAACGTGACATTCTCAGCAGTACGTACATCCCGCACCGCCTGCTCAGCCAGCAGGCTTTTGCCCGTTTCGTCCAGGATTATCTGGTGTTCGGTAACGCCTATCTGGAAAAGCGCACCAACCGGCTCGGCGGCGTTCTCTCACTGGAGCCAGCACTGGCGAAGTACACACGCCGTGGCGTGGACCTCGACACCTACTGGTTTGTGCAGTACGGCCTGACCACGCAGCCCTATGAATTTACACAGGGCAACATTTTTCACCTGATGGAGCCGGATATTAACCAGGAGATTTACGGGCTGCCCGGCTATCTCTCCGCCATTCCGTCAACCTTGCTCAACGAGTCCGCCACGCTGTTCCGCCGGAAGTATTACATCAACGGCAGCCACGCGGGTTTCATCATGTACATGACCGACGCTGCACAGAACCAGGAGGATGTGAACAATATCCGCCAGGCAATGAAAAGCGCCAAAGGACCGGGTAACTTCCGCAACCTGTTTATGTATTCACCCAACGGTAAAAAGGACGGCATCCAGATCATCCCGTTATCGGAGGTTGCTGCAAAGGATGAGTTTCTGAACATCAAGAATGTGAGCCGTGATGACATGATGGCAGCACACCGCGTACCGCCGCAGATGATGGGCATAATGCCAAGTAATGTTGGCGGATTTGGTGATGTAGAAAAAGCAAGCAAAGTCTTTGTTAGAAATGAGTTAATACCTTTACAAAAAAAAATACTTGAACTGAACACCTGGTTAGACGATGAAATAATTAAATTTAATGAGTATGTTCTCTGATGTAAAAGGGGGCTAAGCCCCCTTTCCCTATTCATTTCCTGGTTTAGTAGAGGTTTCATTTACAGGCTGAGGAACATCCTTATTTACTTTGTGCACATGTTCTACTTTATTTTTTCTAGAAAGGCCAACGCCTTCTAAAATCGAGTCAACTTTATCACCACCATTTGCTAAGAATATCTTAAAATTCTCGGATGATAGCATTTCCATTATTGGTGACGAATGAGTGGCTTCTTCAACAAATCTTAATGGCGGTTCTTCCAGTCGAGTCAGTGCATTACCAAATAACCTTTGGGTAAAATCGCTATCAAGCTGAACCGCTTCTCTTCTATACCCTTCATAAGCCTTGGATACAGATGCTTTGAATTCATAATCCTCAGCCAATCTAAACCGCTGACCAATTTGTTTCGTTGCTAACCACGCAAACCATAATGGTGCCCCAACACTCAAAATTGAGAGTAAGAGTTGAATAGTTAACTTTATACCTGATGAATCAGGATTTGACAGGTATGCTTCAAGAGCATGTAAACGCGTATAGCCCACAGCGGCACCGGCAACCAATGCTCCTACCAGCCCACCTACCCACCATCGTATACTCCGGTTTAATTTTTCTGCTTTATCTTGAAATGCCCCAGCTAAGCCTTTTGAAGTTGTAGTCCTAAATGCCTCTTCGCATTTATTTATATAACCCTGGGCCTCTTCACGCAAAGAGTACAAATAATCTTTAGCATCACCAGCTGCGTTTTCTTTTAATGCCAAAACTTCCTGTCTTGCCTCTTCTACAACTTTGAAACTTTCCTCAGTTTCTTTAAGCATTCCATTAATATTCTTACAATATTCGACAGCGCTATTGTGAACCTCTTTGACTTCATCATTTGTTTCACGAAGCATTTTTACTGTTGTCGGCAAATTCTCCGCAGCATCGTATGCCTCATTTATAGTCTTAATCTTCTCTTCTATATTGCCAGTTTTCATTTCTATTGCAGATATTCCGGAATTATATAATTCTAATCTGCGCAATATTTGTTTCGGCAATAAATTTCTATCTTTAAGTCGTTCAAATGAAAAAAGCTCATTAAGTCTCTGAGAGATATACAACATTGAAATAACATAAGATGGAATTGCTGTCTGCAGAACTGGTGGATTGCCATGATTTATATGATCAATATTCGGTTGAGCATGATCAAGAGTGTAAATGAGTGCATCAATAACTTCTATATCATCTGAAGACGGCACAAACTCCTGCATCTGATTAATTTTATCAGATAACATTTTAGGCAGCTCTATAAGGTCCTCTTTATGCATAAAAGGAAAAGTGTATGGCCCAAGTTCTATAAAATTTTCTATCGGGAAGACAAGGCCATTAAGTGTTGTATGCAAGTTATCTAGCTTTTCTTTTAATTCGATTAGTTTTTCGTTCATTCAAAAAATCCTTTATGACGATATAGAACTTCCAGAGTAATCTGATAAAGATATCATAAGACCAAATTTTTGGTATAACTACCCGTTCCGCGCGCTCGTATCCCCGCCACGCCTGCCCGCTTTGTGTAGTGGTTTTCATGCACCTGCATGACATAAGCAAAAGCCCGCCAGTTCTGGCGGGCCTGAGCAAAAACGATCCTCAAACGATCATGCGATTTCATGCGGCATAGACATGCACAACAGCACTAACGCCTCGCGTGGCTCGTTGTTCAACCTTGCGGACGGTAAAAACCAGTTTTATCGTCCGCAACGTTCGCTAATGTAACCAGCTGTCGTCCTCCCAGACCTGCTGCATTATTTCCATCACTCGCTTTTTATCTTCATCCAGTTTTAACCCGCTCAGCTCAACGCCGTTGGCACTGCCCTTACGGATACGAATTGCTGTTTTGGGATACAGAGGGCGCAAATTACGGTAAAGCTCGGATTCAAGGGCGTCCAGTGTAGCCTGGCTAATCTTCTGCTCTTTATCGATCATTATTTCAATGCGCATACAGATTTCCCTTAACTGGTTACGTCCATTGACCGGCAGTATTCATGGCTGCGGATTTTCGCCATCAGCTCGTCGGTCAATTCAGACACCCACTGGATAGCCAGCCGCTTTTCTTCGTCGCTGCACTCACTAGCCGCTACAAGCTTAATAAAAAAATCAATGCGCTGGAGCTTCAACGACTCCAAAAGATAGTCCTGCATCTTCCCTCCTATCACGACCCCGGACATGCGTTAACTGTATGCATATCCACTGTTTATATATACAGTATACCCCTGATATCCAAAAGTAAAATATTTTTTATCCGTCAATGAGAACGTTCTTACGAGGGTCGTTAAGAGCATGAATTGTTAAAACCTTACCGTCAGTACCACTGGCGCCATTTGTCATCTTCCTGCAGTCGATGGTTGCGGTAAAAAATCCGTAGCCCGGCACCTGACGGAATGCTGCCACCACGCAGAAGCAAATCAATCTCAGATGCACTACCTTCAAACCCTCTGGCAGTCAGTTCTGCCTCAAGCTGCAGGCGCTGCTGCTCCGAAATACTCTGTTTGAATGCTTTTTTCCGCTTCGGTTTTACCAGTCTTAACCTGGCTGTCAGCTCCCGGCGTTCCTTCTGGCCCATATTGTGGAGGTAATCGTGCAGTTCCTGCTCATTCATGGTTTTAATATCGGGCAAATCACCCCCTGATTTGTTCAGATTTTCAACAGGGGGACAGTTATTGCCACGAGTCCAAGGGGCGCAAGCGCCCTGGTCGGCTGCCGCCTCCTGAACGTCAACGGCCTTACGAACCTTTTTCCACTTGACCGCGTGCGTGCAAATCTTGCCCTCTGCAATCGGGGACCAGATGCCATAGATACGGATACCGTGATCGCCGTAGGCGCTCGGTTCGTCGTTAAGTTCATATGCCGTGCGGACAAGGTGATGTTTACGGGGAACCAGCACACCGCCCTGCTTCATGATGTAGGTGGCAAAGCAGCCCGCATCAGCCGCCGCCAGTACCGCATCCAGACGTGGATTATCCAGTACCGGCGCACCTGCTTTGCGTTCGCCCTGCACTCTCGCCGCCTGACCAGCCAGCAGGCGCAGCTCGCGGTATGCCTGACGCCCCGGAATACCAAAGAAACGAAATTGCTGGACACGGTGCAGTGACGCCCAGGCGCTGACATGCTCGGCGCTGTCACGCAGTGATCTGCCGGTTTCTTTGCTGATTTCTTTAGCCAGCCCGCGCCCGTCGATGTTCTTACTGATGTATTTGGCGATGTAGCTTGTCGGTGTGCCCTTGCGCGGGTTGATTAGCTCGGACTTGAAGCGCGGTCCGGTATTGGTGCCCAGCTCCTCGCGGTCTTCACGGATGGCAAACTTACGCAGCAGCGCGGTGATGGAACGACGGTCTTTTTTGCGCATAAAGCACAGAAGATGCCAGTGCACAGTGCCGTCATGGTGCGGCTCTGCAACGCGGACGCCGTACCAGCGCAGCCCGGCTTTGTGCATGGCCTTGCGGAAAGCGGCGAATGTATCAACCAGATAGTCACTGCTCTGCCGGACCGTGGCGCTGGTCCATTTCGGATTAGGTCTGCCGTTGTTGAGGGTTGCGTGGAAGCGTGACGGGCAGGTGATGGTATAGAACACGGCGCAGTCTCCGCGCATTTCCGCGATCAGCTCCAGCCCTTTAACACAGGCCATCATTTCATTACGGCGGTGCGCCGGGTTGCTGTTGCTGGCGTTCACCACATCTTCCATATCCAGCGTGTCACCGTATTCGTTGACCAGCTCATGCGAGCGGAAGAACTCCAGCGATTTGCGGCGCTGCTCGCGTTTGTGGATCACGGCTTCATAGCTGACATACGGGGACGCTTTCTTGTTGACCAGGCAGACGGCGCGCAGCTGCTCCTCCCGCCACTCGCAGCGCATCTGCCACAATTTGCGATACCACCAGTCCGCGCACAGCATGCGCGCCAGCGACGGTGGGATCAGTTCATAAGGCACCGGCTTGCGGCGGCGCTTTTTGCGGCGCAACTGCTCAAAGGCAGGCGGGATGACCTCAAGGCGCATGGCTTCTGCAGCAACCCTTTCCCATGCCTGGCGGATTTCTTCTGGTTTAACATCGTCACTGACAAACAGATCACCGCAGGCCGCATCAAGACACATGCTCATATGTGCCGCAACCAGCGTGGAAAGGCGCTTGACCTGCTCCTGATTCATTTCAGGCAGTACCAGCAGCCCCTCCAGCCCGTCCTGGCTCGCCATGAACCGGAAAGACGCAGACACCTGGCTGTCACGCACGCGCTCCAGCCGCTCCAGACAAGGCCTGATTGTTTCGCGCAGATAGCGGGAATAAGCTTTAGCCCTGCCCAGGCTATGGAAGTATTTAATCCGCTCCAGCAAAGGCTTGCTAATATGGGCAGGCATGGCGCTAACATCGGCAATAATCACCAAATCGGGATTAACGCGCTGCTGTTCGCGGGCCATTTTGACATGGCTAATCAGCCGATCCTGCTCCATTTCACGCTGGACAGGATCGCGGGATTCATTGAAGAAATAACGTTCCCAAACCTTATCACTCAGCGCCTCACGGCGCAGATGCTCCTGCTCGTTATCCGCAGCGTACAGAGCGATGAGGTTTGAAAGCGCAGACTCCGGCGCAACTTCCGCCGGTTCCAGATACGGGTTAACCGCTCTTTTTGGGGTATTCCATGGAAAGGCCACGGCGGCCTCATTCGAGCCGCCGGTGGTTTGTGCATGATGTAATGTGAATTTACTCACTGCCACGCCCGCACCTCAGTTTCCACCGAGACATCAGGACCAGAGGCCAAATCAACACCAAACCAACATGCTGATTTTGTGGCGATAATTTCTACTGCAGTTTTACCATCACCGGCTGACACGCCCATGCTACGCTTAGCGGTTATACGATGGTGGGTAAAATCACGATAAAGCGAACGGATCAGAGACGTATCGCTGTTGGACACGATAACCGTATGGCCTTCTGATGACCGGCGTTCAAGAATAGACGCCAGATGGTACTGATCATCCTCTGTAAAACCAGCGGTGTGATATCCGTTAAACGTGCCGTCATATGGCGGATCACAATAAACCACATCACCCGTCTGCAGCAGTGCCAGCGTTTCGTCATAACTGGCGCAGATAAACGTCGCGCGTTTTGCTTTTTCTGCAAATGCACGTATTTCGTTTTCAGGGAAGTACGGTTTTTTATAATTACCGTAAGGAACATTAAAATAACCTTTCAAGTTATAGCGACACAGTCCGCGATAACCATAGCGATTTAAATATAAGAAATACAATGCGCGTTCAATTGCGCCACCATGGCGCAAGTTAAACTCCTGTCTCGTCTTATAATATGTCTCTGAATCATTACGGGCTTCAAAAAGATATCGGCCCTCTTTGATGAAGTATTCAACATCATTCTTAATCACCTGATAAAGATTAATCAGGTCTGGATTAATATCCGCGACAAGATAATGAGGATAGTCTGTCGCCATCATCACAGCACAGGAACCCGCGAAAGGTTCAACCAGTCGCGGGCCCGCAGGAAGGTGTTTAATCAGTTCCGGCATTATTGCGGTTTTATTTCCCGCCCATTTCAGGATGGTGCTCATACAGCACCCCCTATGTAATGTTTGCCTTTCAGCTCTGCAATTTCCTGACAGGTGACGCAGCACTGCACACCCGGAATGGCGCGGCGGCGTGCTGGCGGGATCGGTGCATCGCAATCAATGCAAAGCACACGTGAAACGCCCGGCGTTCTGTTGCGGGCGGTGTGGATATGGCGCTGGCGTTCTTCTTCAACGCGCTGCTGTACAAGGTCCATTGAATCAGCCATCAGTGGATCTCCTGCGCTTCGTTCTGAATGTTTTCAGCTGCAACGCGCAGCAGCTCTGCCGCCTCAACGTGGTTAAGCTGGCTGGATGTGATACGGCAAGCCAGGCTATCAAGACGGGCAGCCATTGCCGCAGCACGTGCCCGGCGTTCTTCCATGCGTGCATCAGTCAGCATCTGGTTAAGGCCAGCATCATCTGGTCCTGTTTTGGTGATACGGGTTTCAATATTTCGCATTGTTGTTTCTCCTGAATTTGGGCAATAAGAAGCCCGGCGGGTTTACGCCTTTAATTTCGGTTGTGAATTAATTCGGCATGGCTAGCCGATTTGGAAATAAACTCACCACTGTACGGAAATGGTTCATTGCTTTAATCAGCTCCCGCTTTTCGTCAGTCGTCAGCTCACTAACATTGACGCTATGACGTTCCGCCGGAATCTTTGCCATAAAGAATATTGCAGCTAATGCGCGTTTATTCTGCTCATGGTTAATATCCCGTTGGTCCCGCATATCGCTAATAAAGCGCTCCAGTTCTGAATCAATATTTAAGCCAAACACTTTCGCCCTTAATTCCGCGATGTGGTTTAACCCATTAAGGCGGAGGCCAGCACTTAGCGGAACAGTCGCAGCATCGCCTTCAATAGCCATGGTTTCCCCTGCTTTTTAGTAGACAGTTCAGCCAGCAGCGCATCCTGAGAGCGGCACGGGTGCCAGCGCTTGCCACCCTTCCCCATTATCCAGCCATGACCGCAGTGCATTGCAGGACTTTGCTTAACGAGAAGTGATGCAAAAGAGGGTTCTTTAGTCAGCATAACCACCTCAGATCAGACCGAACGAAGCACCGAGGCCCGTTACGGTATCTACTGCACTTGCCATCGCCGGATTCGCCTGCAAACGCGCGTGCAATGAAACTGCAGTGAGGGCCATAAGGCGTGTAACAGCGTTGATGCTGTTGATAACATCGCGGCGACCTGCACTGGTTTTCACATCACCGGATACTGCGCCTGCAGCTACACGCCCAATCTCCGCAGTTGCACTCATGACGTAATGTGGCAGGTTCTCTTTTGCCACTTCATTCAATGGTACGCACGGCAGGCAATGGATTTGAGCCAGAAAACCGTCAACCAGCGTTGAGTCTTCTGTGATATCAGTCAGCAGCCAGATCTCCGGCGGCGTAAGTTGATGCGGTTGCTCCGGGTTTAGCTTGTTGCGCAGCGTCTGGACATTCATGCCAGCGCGTTCTGCCAACTTCGCCATGTTATGACGTAAGGCAAAGGCACGGCAGGCATCATCGAAATGCGGGTGTTTGGAAACTCGATAGTCAAACATAGCAAGAAACTCCGATGTATCTCAAAATGGAACTAACTAATAGCGACATTGCAATCAGAAAGCGCATCAACCGTCAGCGCGACGATATTAATCATCACTTTCTCGCGCTTCTTGTCCTTACGCAGACGGTGGCGAGGCAAACGACCATCAGCGAGCATGTCGTTAATGGTGTCTACAGGCAGTCCTGTTAGCTCGCTATAGCGTTCAATTGTGACGTGCGGTGTATTCAGAGTGATTGAAATGTTAGGGGTCATGATGCAACATCTCCTATTGGCTTGTGGTGAGCCGGTAGTAATCGTGACAAGTCCCCAAATGGGAACGAAATTGATACTAGGATCGCATAAGAGATATGTCAACATCAAAGTACCCAAATGAGATCAAAATAAATCCCAATCAGGGTGGCAAGGCTGCGATTGAGCGATTGGTCGAGGCATATGGGTTTACGACACGGCAGGCCCTTGCAGACCACTTAGAAGTGTCAAAAAGCACTTTGGCTAATAGATACATGCGAGATACCTTTCCCGCAGATTGGATAATTCAGTGTGCCCTCGAAACAGGCACTTCACTCAATTGGTTAACCACCGGGCAAGGCCTTAAACTAAGTTCTCAAACAGCAACCACCGAAGAGCTCGTGAAGTTTCGTCTGGTTGCGGGAAAAATGGTTGAAGATGGCTCATATGTTTTTGACGCGTCATTTCTTCCTGCGAAGCTTTCTGCCCCGATTGTTGTTCTCGACGGACCTACTACATACATCTGTGAGCAAAAATTTACAGAAGTGCTTGATGGGCACTGGTTGATCAACATTGATGGAACTTATTCCATCAGACTCATCACCAGATTGCCTAAGGGCATGATTAAAATTTCCACTACAGATAATAGTTTTGAATGTGCTTTTGCAGATATAGAAGTGATCGCATATGTAAGAAGCACAACTGTTTCAAATTGATATGATAAAAGGATTTTGAAATGGATTTATTTATTATAGTAGTACTCTTATTAGCATTGCTCTCTCCCATTTTATCCGTTGTACTTTTCAAGAAAAGTAAAAAATATCGAGAGGAAATGAGTGTTTTAGCCTCCAGTAATAAAACTCTTGGAGGTGAATTAGGTGAAACACAGGAAAAATTAGCCCAGGCTATACGCGAACACGCAGAACTTGAAGGGAAAGCAGCTCCCTTATGGCAGTATCAAGAATTGCATAATGCAGTCCTAAATGCTGAGAAGAAGATAAAAACTGCTGACGCCATAGCCAAAGAAAAGATAGAAGAAGCTCAAAAAAAAGCTGCAAGAGCAGTGAACGAAGCCCACCACCAGGCTGAATTAACAATAAGCAATGCCAATAGCGAAGCTGTCGCTATCACCCAAGATGCTCGTGATGCCCGCTTGAAAGCCAAAGAACAACTCGATAACGCGAATAGTAAAGCGGATGAACTGATCTCTAATGCAAATGATAATGCGATGAAAATAATCGCAGATGCTGAGATACGTGCAAAAGAAATTGCGGGGTCCGCATATGAAGCAAAAGAGTTCGCAGAGACCTATCAGGCTGTAGCCAAGTCAATGAAAAATAAAATTGAAGGGTACGGTGATGAATGGATAGTTCCAAACCGAAGTGTTTTGGACGAACTGGCAGAGAATTATGAATTTACGGATGCCGGGAAAGAGCTGCAAAAAGCCAGGGAGTTAACCAAGTCTCTTATCAAAACAAGCAAAGCTGCAAGCTGTGAATATGTCGAACCGAACAGACGAAACACCGCAATCAATTTTGTACTAGATGCTTTTAACGGGAAGGTTGATAGCACCCTTTCGAAAATTAAGCATAACAATTACGGTAAACTATCCCAAGAAATAAAAGATGCATTTGAGCTTGTGAATTTTAACGGTTCAGCCTTTAGGTCCGCTAAGATCACCGATATTTACTTACAGGCTCGACTCAACGAGCTTAAATGGGGGGTTGCTGTAAATGAAATTATGCTCGAGGAAAAAGAAGAACAAAGACGAATCAAAGAGCAGTTACGTGAAGAAGAAAAAGCACGTCGCGAGTATGAAAAAGCGATAAAAGAAGCTGAAAAAGAAGAAAAAGCAATTCAACAGGCCATTGATAAAGCGACTAAAGAACTGATGCTTGCTGGCGAAGAACAACGTATAGCCCTCGAACAGAAACTGGCTGAGCTACAAATTAAATACGAAGAAGCTGAAGCAAAAAACCAAAGAGCTATCTCGATGGCGCAGCAAACACGCTCTGGTCACGTATATGTGATCAGTAACATAGGCTCCTTTGGAGAAAACGTTTATAAGATTGGGATGACGCGCAGACTTGAACCGCTCGATCGCGTCCGTGAGTTGGGTGATGCCAGCGTACCTTTCTCATTCGATGTGCATGCAATGATCTACAGTGATGATGCACCATCACTCGAAAATCATCTCCACAAAGTGTTTAACGATAAGCAAGTGAACAAAGTTAACTCACGCAAAGAGTTCTTCAATGTTGGTATAAAAGACATCAAATCTACGATTCAAGAAATGAGTATTGATGCGCATTGGACGATGTTTGCAGAGGCTAAAGAATATCGTGAGTCACTAGCCCTAACTGAAAAAATCCTTACTGATAAAATCCCCGAAGATGAACTGATCGTTGCTTAGCTAAGGAGAGTTTGTAATGAAATTTAAAGCTAATTCCATTAGAACATTAGATCGTTTTTTGAAATGTTGTGGTGGTCAAGAAAATATAACATTAGGTATCAAATTAGATGATTTAGGACCTGAAAAGCTAGTTGAAATTGGTTTTGGCGTTTCGCCAGAAGAAGGCCTATCGATAATACCAAGTGTTATTGGTAAGTTTACTAGTTTCAATGCTAACGGAAAGGAAATCCTACGACCTGATTTGCCAAAAGAACAATACAGCGTTTCATATACAAGCACTACATACGACTGGCATAGAAATCCTCATTATGGGATGCGCACACGAACAGCTATGCGGATAGCAAGAGAGCATATTCCAGCTCCTGCGATAATGATCTCTGTTGCTAAAACAAAAAATGGGACATACATAACTTCACCTTTACTACATTTATCCGAAGAAAATTCAGAGTTAAACATCCACATTATAAACTTAATGCTCGAATGTTTCGATGAGATAGAAATTTTAGATACAGAAAAAGAACCATTAATAACAACAAAATTCAAAAAAGTGTTATGGACTGTATTACCTAAAGGGAAATACCCATGGGACGAAATTTCGAAAATAATAGTTTCTAACACCCAAAAAACTTCAGCATCAGATAGCGATAGAGAGGTCATTGAATCCAGACTCAAGTTAATCAATGTCTACAAACCTGATTTCATTGCTACTGGTCATGCGGGATTCAACGGATATTTTATCTTTGGTTTTGAAAGTAAAAATATATACGTACTTGAAAGCATTTTTCTTGATAACGCAACTTACATTTTTAAAAAAGATTGGGAAATATTATCCCAATTAACTAAAGCAGAGATCATTAATGGTGACCTTGAATATGAGCGTATCGTTCATAATAAAGTTTGGAAGCGAGCAATAGGTGACCGCTTATCAAAGGCCTTAAGAACTTAAGTAGATGATGTTTGAATTTATGAAATTCATACATTGACCACTGTTCAAACATACAGTTAAATTTAGCCCTCAAACATGAGGGCTTTTTTATGGCAGTACGAAAACTCGACACAGGTAAATGGATATGCGAATGCTACCCCGCAGGGCGCAGCGGGCGGCGTGTGCGTAAACAGTTCGCCACCAAAGGTGAAGCATTGGCTTTTGAACGCCACACTATGGATGAGACGGAGGCGAAACCCTGGCTAGGTGAATCGGTAGACCGTCGGACGTTGAAAGACATCGTTGAACTCTGGTTCAAACTGCACGGCAAATCCCTTACCGCTGGCGAGCATGTTTACGACAAGCTACTCTTGATGGTCGATGCCCTCGGAAATCCTCTCGCTACAGATCTCAGTTCCAAATTGTTCGCACATTACCGTGATAAACGCCTAACGGGTGAAATTTACTTTAGCAACAAGTGGAAAAAAGGTGCCAGCCCGGTAACTATCAACCTTGAGCAAAGCTATCTTAGCGGCGTTTTTAGCGAACTGGCCCGACTAGGTGAATGGACAGCGCCGAACCCGCTGGAGAACATGCGCAAATTCACCATCGCAGAAAAGGAGATGGCCTGGCTGACGCATGAACAAATTACTGAGCTTTTGTACGACTGCAACCGCCAAAGTCCCCTACTCGCACTGGTCGTTAAAATCTGTTTGAGCACCGGAGCACGCTGGCGCGAAGCAGTGAACCTCACCCGCTCTCAAGTCACAAAATATCGAATCACTTTCGTCAGGACCAAAGGCAAAAAGAACCGTAGCATTCCGATCAGCAAAGAGCTGTATGAGGAAATCATTGCCCTTGACGGCTTCAGGTTCTTTACCGACTGCTATTTCCAGTTTTTATCTGTGATGGATAAGACCTCTATCGTGCTGCCACGCGGGCAGCTTACCCACGTTCTGCGCCACACATTCGCTGCTCACTTTATGATGTCAGGTGGAAACATCCTCGCCTTGCAGAAAATCCTAGGTCATCACGACATTAAAATGACTATGCGCTATGCTCATCTGGCACCAGATCATCTTGAAACTGCCCTGCGCTTCAACCCGTTGGCTACCCTGCCAAATGGCGGCAAAGTGGCGGCAGCGGTTGGCAATGCCCCGTAATCGCCACTCCTTATCACCAACCTAACTCATTGATTACATTGCAACTCATTGTTTTCACTAACCCGTTTACATAAATGGGTTTTTTGTTGCCTGTATTTTGCCTCCCTCCTTCCTCCCAGGAAATGTCGCCCTATATTTGCAGCACGCCGGTTATGGCACATACTTTTACTCGGTGCTTAATGGTGACGGGAGTAAGCTATGTTGCTCGCAGGCAAAGTCGCGGTGATCTTCGGTGGCAGCGGGGCTATTGGTAGTGCGGTTGCGCAGGCCATGGCGCGCGAAGGTGCCCATGTGTACCTGGGCGCGCGCAGTCAGGAAAAGCTGGATTGGACGGCCAGTCGCCTTCGAACAGCAGGCGGTACCGTCGATACCTTTATCACCGATGTACTCGACGAACACGACGCATCAAAACAAATTACTCAACTTGCGCAGCAAACCGGTGGAATAGATGTGGTAGTTAACGCGACCGGCTTTATGCATGAGCAGGGTAAGCGCATTGAGGCATTATCCCTCCCTGAGTATATGGGCGGTATCACCCCTTTCCTCTCGGCGCAGTTCAATATCGCAAAATCTGTAACGCCGCACATGGGCGGCGATCGAGCGGGTGTCATTCTCACCGTTGTCGCGCCCGCGGCCCCGATGGCGATGCCTGGACATCTGGGTCACATCGTCGGCTGTGCGGGAACAGAGGCATTTATTAAAGCGCTCGCCAGCGAACTGGGGCCGGCAAATGTTCGGGTCGTCGGCGTGCGATCACATGCGATTGTGGACGCGGTAGCGGCCGGCTCGTATACCGGAGAGATTTTCTCCGCAAAAGCGCAATCAATGGGTATAACCGTCGATCAATTGTTAGCGGGCGCGGCGCAAAGCACCATGCTCGGGCGCCTGCCTACGCTTGCTCAAATTGCTGAGGTAATGACCTTTCTGGCTTCAGACCATGCAGCAGCAATCACCGCCACGGTGGTGAATATTACCGGGGGCGCTACCCAGAGCTGACTGTCGCGGACAAGCCCGCTATACGCTCCACCATCAGCAAAATATCTTCTCGCTGCAGCGGTTTTTTGTCCGTGACAAAATGCAGCGTCATCCCTTCAATAAACGCATCCAGCGCCCGCGCCGTCACCGGGTCAAACCACTGCTCCAGCGTTTGTTGGCTGCGTAGCATCCAGTTTTGCATCACCGTTTTTAGCGCCGGTTTACGGCTGGCGAAGGCATATAACTGATACATGAGCTCCATGTTGTCAGGCGTGGTGACCTGAGAGCTGTAAATCATATCGGTAATAGCCTGGCAAGCCTGCGACGCATCCTTAACGTCGGCAAAAAAGGCCTGATACTGCAGCAGCATCCTGTCAGTAAAACGGCCAAACGCCTCCATCAAAAGCTCATCGATACCCGAAAAGTAATAGGTCATAGACCCTAGGGGCACCTGAGCAATTGTCGCAATCTTGCGATGTGTAACCGCATGAATACCATGGGCTATTACCGCATCCAGAGTTGCCTGAACTATTTTTTCCCGCCGCTGCGGATCGTTCGCACGTCGCACTGCATTACCTCTTCTTGCATTTGTGTACAAATGTACACAACCTTGCTAATGTTGTCTTCTTTCCTCTTTTCTTTGGCTCGAATTCATGACTGGCATCTCATCACGCAAAGCCTTAAGACGTCGTACCTGGGCGCTGTTCACGTTCTTCTTTTTACCAGGATTATTAATGGCCTCCTGGGCAACGCGTACCCCTGCCATCAGAGATATTCTCTCCATCTCCACCGCTGAAATGGGCGCGGTGCTATTTGGACTCTCTATCGGTTCGATGAGTGGCATTCTTTGTTCGGCCTGGCTGGTGAAACGATTTGGCACGCGTAAAGTGATCCGCACCACCATGTCTTGCGCAGTTCTCGGAATGGCAATCCTCAGCGGGGCGCTCTGGCTGCATTCCGCCTGGCTTTTCGCGTTTGGCCTGGGCGTATTTGGTGCCAGTTTTGGCGCGGCAGAAGTCGCCATCAACGTCGAAGGTGCGGCAGTTGAGCGCGAAATGAATAAAACCGTGCTGCCGATGATGCACGGTTTTTACAGCCTGGGAACGCTGGCAGGTGCAGGGGTCGGAATGATGCTTACCGCCTTCAGCGTCCCAGCGACCGCGCATATTCTGCTGGCGGCGATGGTTGCAATCCCCCCTATCTTCATCGCTATCAAAGCGATTCCTGACGGCACGGGTAAAAATGCCGCTGACGGAACTCACTCCGGCGAAAAAGGGTTGCCTTTTTATCGCGATATCCAGCTATTGCTGATTGGCGTCGTGGTGCTGGCGATGGCATTTGCTGAGGGTTCCGCCAACGACTGGCTTCCGCTGCTAATGGTGGACGGACATGGATTTAGCCCGACATCAGGCTCGCTGATTTATGCCGGCTTTACGTTGGGTATGACCGTTGGACGATTTACCGGCGGCTGGTTCATCGACCGCTATAGCCGCGTCGCGGTGGTGCGTGCCAGTGCGCTGATGGGCGCACTCGGAATTAGCCTGATTATTTTTGTCGACAGCTCCTGGGTGGCAGGTGTTTCCGTTATTCTGTGGGGACTCGGCGCATCACTGGGCTTCCCGTTGACCATTTCGGCTGCCAGCGACACCGGCCCCGATGCGCCAACCCGCGTCAGCGTTGTCGCAACGACCGGCTATCTGGCGTTCCTGGTAGGACCGCCACTGCTGGGCTACCTGGGTGAACACTACGGCCTGCGCAGCGCTATGCTGGTGGTGCTGGCGCTGGTGCTTGTCGCCGCCATCGTCGCAAAAGCGGTGGCGAAACCAGATCTCAAAAATACCACTGTGATGGAGAACAGCTAATGAGTATCAAATTAATTGCGGTCGACATGGACGGCACATTTTTAAGCGACCAAAAAACCTATAACCGTGAGCGCTTTATGGCGCAATATCGTCAGATGAAAGAACAAGGGATCCGCTTCGTGGTCGCCAGCGGCAACCAGTATTACCAGCTCATCTCCTTTTTCCCTGAACTGGCCAGTGAAATCTCTTTTGTTGCCGAAAACGGCGGTTGGGTGGTCAGTGAAGGCGAAGATGTTTTTAACGGCGAGCTGGCGAAAGACGATTTTCATGCCATCGTGCAGCATCTGCTGACCCGCACGGACATCGACATTATCGCCTGTGGTAAAAGCAGCGCCTATACGCTGAAGCAGTACAGCGACGAGCATAAAACTGTTTCCGCCATGTATTATCATCGTCTTGAATTTGTAGATAATTTTGACGATCTTAACGACGTTTTCTTCAAGTTCGGGTTGAATATTTCCGACGACCGTATCCCGCAGGTGCAGGCTGATCTGCATGAAGCCATTGGCGACATTATGGTGCCGGTGCATACCGGCTACGGCAGTATCGATTTAATTATTCCCGGCGTGCATAAGGCAAATGGTCTGCGCCTGCTGCAACACCGCTGGAATATTAACGACGATGAGGTTGTTGTGTTTGGCGATGGCGGAAATGATATTGAGATGCTGCGTCAGGCAGGATTTAGTTTTGCAATGGCCAACGCCCATGAGCCGGTTATCCAGGCGGCTAAATATCGCGCGGGGTCGAACAACGAAGAGGCTGTGCTGGATATTATCGACCGCGTGTTAAAGAATGAAGCACCGTTTACGCATTAATGCCTCAGCACAGACGGCAACAAAATAATGGCATGATCTATTCATAATCCGCCTCAAATTAACCCACTGGATTATTACTTCCGGTGAATATTTCAGGCGAGCGGATTATGAAGAAAAGTATACTGATGGCGACATTGTTGCTGGGTTTTGCGGGAACAGCATTTGCGCAAAGCGTTACTGTTGACGTTCCCAGCGGTTACAAGGTGGTGGTTGTACCCTCTTCCGTCAGCGTTCCGCAGGCGGTCAGTGTGACTTCCGCGCCGCAAACGGTGTATGTTGCTCCGGCACCTGCCCCGGCTCCTGTTTATCGCGCACATCCTTATGCGCGACATGTTGCAAGCGTCGGTGAAGGGATGGTTATCGAACATCAGATTGACGATCACCACTAAGTTGTCGCCAGGCCCGGGCAACCGGGCTTTAACCTTCCCGTGAATCCCCTACCCGTTTATCTTTCAGGAAGATAACCATCAGAATCAGCCACAGTACGCCGCTTGCCAGATTGAACAGGCTGAACAAACCGTTCCCTCCCAGCAGATAAGCGTGTTTACTCAACTCGATACCAACGGTAAAAATCAGCATCTGCAACATCCCCATGGCGGCGGAAACCGTACCTTTACTCATTTCACTGGCGAACAGCGTCAGACGTACCAGTCCCGCATTCGCCACGCCAATGCCAAACGCATAGATGCTCAAACCTGCCGTCATCCATAGATATGCATGGGATGATACCACCGTAGCCGCTGCGGCAATCACCAGCCCGACGGCGATTGGCCAGCCGCCCATGATAATCAGCGAACGTACGGTTTTGCGCGAAGTCAGGCGCGCCAGAACCAGGTTACCGGCAATCAGCGCGCCAAAAATCGGCACCTGCAACAGGCCATATTCGTAGCTGCTGAGATGTTCACCGCTAATGATGATAATCGGCGACTGCGCAATCCACGCCAGTAACGGCAGGCTGACAAACCCCAATGCCAACGCACCAGCCACGAAGCGCACATTCCTCAGCACCAACTTATAATCTTTGCCCAGCTCTTTAATGGATAACTTTTCGCCAAGTCGGGTTGCCGTTTCCGGCATCGCCCGTTGCAGACCAAAAAAGGAGATGGCGGCAAGAGCGGCAAACAGGATAAACATCCCTTCCCACGGCAGAATATGTACCCAGGCTGCGCCGACCAACGGACCCAGAAGTGGCGCAATCAGCGCTACGTTTGCCATCAACGCGGTTATTTTTATGCACACCGCTTCTTCAAAAGATTCCTGAATTGCGGCGTAACCCACCGCGCCAATAAAGCACAGGCTTATCCCTTGTAAAAAACGCAGGAAGGTAAACTGCTCAATATTCTGCGCAAGCAGGGTCGCAAGGCAGGTCACAATGAACCACAGCACACCGGTTAACATCACCGGGCGACGTCCAATACGATCCGACAGCGGTCCTAACAACCACTGCAAAAACATGCCGCCAGCCAGATAGGCGGTCATCGATGTGGGTACCCAATCTAATCCGGCGTTATATTGCTCCACCACCGCCAACATTCCGGGCTGGATCATATCGTTGCCGATATAAGTAGAGAATTCGTAAAGCACCAGACAGAGAGGGAAAAGTAATGCCTGACGCCCCAAACGGGCGCCTGAAGATAAACGGTTCTGCATGCAATCTCTTAACTATAGAAAAATCGCGCAAAGTGTAATAAATGCGCCGTACTGGTGATAGTGAATTATGTGATTTGAAAGCAAAATGCGCACATTTTTACACTCATTTGCTCAAGAACATTTTGCTTTAAGGTTAATTTAAGTTGAGGCCGCTATCATGCTCAATAAGTCTCATTAAC
The DNA here is from genome assembly GCA_020099315.1 of Citrobacter europaeus. Taxonomy (NCBI): domain Bacteria; kingdom Pseudomonadati; phylum Pseudomonadota; class Gammaproteobacteria; order Enterobacterales; family Enterobacteriaceae; genus Citrobacter; species Citrobacter europaeus. The sequence continues at coordinate 1,559,595 of CP083650.1, read as the reverse complement.
TGTCTTAAAAATAGTCATTTAGCAGACAAATAAGACAAGACCGCTTTTTATTCCGTGAAAGCAATTTTATGCTCTCCCCCCTATGGGCCTTTAAACGATTACACTGAGTCTGGACGTTATGCTGGAAAATCTGAACAACTCACTTTTTTATCTCATCAATGCCACGCCGGACTCTGCGCAATGGATGATATCGCTGGCGATTTTTATTGCCAAAGACCTGATTAACATCGTGCCATTGTTAGCCGTTGTACTTTGGCTTTGGGGACCGCGCGACCAGGTTATGCTCCAGCGTCAGTTGGTCATCAAAATGGCGATTGCGCTCATCGTCGGGCTGACGATTTCATGGCTGATGGGACATCTGTTCCCCCACGATCGTCCGTTTGTTAACCACATCGGTTACAACTTCCTGCATCATGCAGCGGATGACTCTTTCCCGAGCGATCACGGTACGGTTATCTTTACCTTTGCCCTCGCTTTCCTGTTCTGGCATCGCCTTTGGACGGGCGCTCTGCTGATGGGCGTTGCCGTAGCAATTGCCTGGTCGCGGGTCTACCTTGGCGTACACTGGCCGCTGGATATGCTGGGAGGATTACTCGCCGGACTGATTGGCTGTCTGAGTGCCCAGATGATCTGGCAGCGCTTTGGCGCACCCCTGTATCTCGGCTTGCAAAATTGCTATCGCGCCTGCTTCGCTCTGCCCATCCGTAAAGGCTGGGTGCGTGACTAACCCACGGTAAAAAGAGTAATATTAAGCGCGGCACAGAGCACTTATTCTACTCTCCAGGGGAACTATGGAAACTCGACGCGATGAGCGTATTGGTCAATTACTGCAGGCGCTGAAACGCAGCGATAAATTACACCTCAAAGAAGCCGCGACGCTGCTGGGTGTATCCGAGATGACCATTCGTCGCGACCTGAATAATAACGATGCTCCCGTCGTCCTGCTCGGGGGCTATATTGTTCTGGAACCCCGCAGCGCAAATCACTATTTAATCAGCGATCAAAAATCCCGGCTGGTTGATGAAAAACGCCGCGCCGCCCTACAGGCGGCAAGCCTCGTTCAGGCGCACCAGACCATCTTTTTCGACTGTGGCACCACCACGCCGTGGATCATTGAAGCCATCGACAATGAAGTGCCTTTCACCGCAATCTGCTACTCGTTAAATACGTTTCTGGTGTTGCAGGAAAAACCGCAGTGCCGCGTTATTCTGTGTGGTGGCGAATTCCATGCCAGCAACGCGATTTTCAAACCGCTCGATTTCCAGGAAACGCTGAACAATCTGTGTCCGGATATCGCCTTTTATTCCGCGGCAGGCGTTCATATTGAGAAAGGCGCGACCTGTTTTAACCTGGAAGAGCTGCCGGTGAAACACTGGGCGATGTCGATGGCGCAGCATCACGTGCTGGTGGTCGATCACAGCAAATTTGGTAAGGTGCGCCCTGCGAGGATGGGTGAAGTAAAATGCTTTGATACCATCATCAGCGACAGCCGTCCTGACGAGGCGTTTGTTGAGTACGCGAAAGCGCAACGTATAAAGCTGATTTATTAAGAGATGCTGCCGGATGGCGATAGCGTCATCCGGCAAACGCGAAGATTAAGAGAACCAGCCACCAAACCACTGGTGGAATTTCATCATCACAAAGTCCCACATGCGGCTAAAGAATCCGCCCTCTTCAACGTCTTCCATCACCATCAGCGGACGCTGCTCGATGGATTTCCCGTTCAACTGGAAGTCGATAGTGCCCACAACCTGACCTTTCTTCAGCGGCGCGGTTAACTGTGGCTCGGTGAGGGTAAAGCTGGCCTTCAGGTTTTTGAGCTGACCACGCGGGATGGTCACCGAACCCGCTTCTCCAGCGCCCAAATTAACTTCGCTCTTATCACCAAACCAGACGCGCTGGGTCACGAAAGTCGCATCCGGCTTGATCGGCGTAACGGTTTCAAAGAAGCGGAAGCCCCAGGTCAGCAGCTTTTCTGACTCATTAAAACGAATGCGGTCGGTTTTCGCTCCCAGCACCACGGAGATCAGGCGCATATCGCCCTGAGTTGCGGAAGCCACCAGGTTGTATCCCGCCCCGGCAGTGGTCCCGGTTTTCATACCGTCCACGTTCAGGTTGGTACTCCACAACAGACGGTTGCGGTTCGGCTGGCGGATTTTATTAAAGGTAAACTCTTTCTCTTTGTGGATAGCATACTCTTCCGGTACATCGTGGATGAGCGCTTTCCCGAGCAGCGCCATATCACGTGCGGTACTGAACTGTCCTGCGGCATCCAGGCCATGCACCGTCTGGAAAGTGGTGTTGGTCAGCCCCAGTTTTTTCGCGTAGCCGTTCATCAGGCCAATGAAGGATTCCTGACTACCGGCAACGTAATCAGCAAGTGCAATACAGGCATCGTTCCCGGACTGAATAATAACGCCTTTGTTCAGATCGGACACCGCAACCTGATCGCCAGGTTTGAGGAACATGACCGACGAACCGCGCAGGGCCGGGTTACCGGTTGCCCAGGCGTCTTTGCCCACCGTGACCATGTCGTTGAGGTTAATTTTCCCGGCCTTTAGCGCCTGACCAACCACATAGCTGGTCATGATTTTGGTCAGACTGGCAGGGTCCAGTTTCTCATCAGCATTACCTTCCGCCAGCACTTTGCCGCTGGCGTAATCCATCAGGATCCACGCGCGCGCGTCCACGCTCGGTGGGGCCGTCGGTTGCTCCGCCGCCTGTACGGTCGGCGCCAAGAGGATTAAGAGTGCAGAACCTGCAGCAAAGCTGCGAAGTGAAGAGAAGTATTGCGTCATAAATGCCACCCGAGTATCCATTCCAAAAAACCACGTCATACCACACCGTGTTTACACAAAACCGGCCAAACGACCTCGGCCAACCCATGCAGAAAAGGTCTGATGGATGACGTGTAAAATAAGTGCGGTGAGTAATAACGCACTAACGAGCTTAAAGAAACCGTAAGTTGGTAAAGTTTTTAAAGTTTATGCAATAACGCCGCGCTGCGCTGCTCCTGGCACGATTTTTTTAGACTTTGTTGCGTAAATATTAGGTTTACCCCACCATGTGAGCTCGTCAGATGGCATCTGCAGCCATAAAGCTGCTCAATTAATTTGCGGGGTTACTATGATTACACTGTGGGGTCGCAATAACTCGACCAACGTAAAAAAAGTATTGTGGACGCTCGAGGAACTGGAACTGCCGTATAACCAAATTCTGGCGGGCGGACAGCATGGCGGTAACCGCGATGCCGACTATCTGGCACTGAACCCCAACGGACTTGTCCCGCTGCTACGCGATGATGAAACGGGCGTTGTTCTGTGGGAATCCAATACCATTGTCCGCTATCTGGCCGCTCAGTACGGACAAAAGCGTTTGTGGATTGATGCTCCGGCTGCGCGCGCTGTCGGTGAAAAATGGATGGACTGGGCGAACCAGACGCTAAGCCCTGCGCATCGGGTTATCTTATTTGGTCTGGTCAGAACACCTGCCGATCAGCGCGACACGGCGGCCATCGAGGCGGGCGCTCAGGTTTGCGATAACCTGTTTGCCATTCTGGATAACGCGCTGGCGGACCAGTCATGGTTCTCCGGAGCTGAATTTGGTACCGCAGATATTGCCGTTGCGCCGTTCATCTACAACCTGTTCAATGTTGGCCTGAGCTGGACCCCACGCCCACATCTGGAGCGCTGGTATCAACAACTGACCGAGCGCCCGGCGTTTCAAAAAGTCGTGATGATCCCGGTCAGCTAACCAGGTCAGGGACTCACTTTTAGTAATTCCCCGTCGGACTCGTCGGTTAATACATATAAATAACCGTCTGGTCCGACGCGGACATCACGGATCCGCTGCCCCCGTTCCTGTAAAAGACGACCGTCTTCGGTGACGGTATTCCCTTTGACGCTCAGCACAATCAGTTCTTTATCTTTCAACGCGCCGATGAACAACTTCTGCCGCCACTGAGGGAAGGCGTCGCTGTTATAAAAAGCCATTCCACTGACTGCCGGTGACTTTTCCCAGTAAAAGATGGGTTGCTCAGTGCCAGCAACAATTTGACCTTTTGCTTCCGGAATTTTAAGACCGCTGTAGTTAACACCCCAGGTCGCGATCGGCCAGCCGTAGTTTTTCCCTTTCTCCGGGATATTGATTTCATCGCCCCCGCGTGGACCATGCTCATTGAGCCACAGGGTATCGCTCCAGGGATTCATCGCCATGCCCTGCGGATTGCGGATACCATATGACCAAATCTCTGCCCGCTCCCCTGTCTTGCCCACAAACGGATTATCCGGCGGAATTTTCCCCTCGTCGGTCAGTCGTACCACCTTACCCTGCAGCTTATCCAGATCCTGTGCGCTGGCTCGTTGGTTATTCTCACCGAGGCCAATAAACAGATAGCCGTTACCATCAAATACCATACGTCCGCCAAAATGGTTTCCGGTAGAGAGCTTCGGCTGTTGGCGAAAAACGGTCTGGAATCCTTGCAGATGTTTGAGATCGTCGCTCAGCCGCCCGTAACCTACCGCCGTGCCGGCTTTACCTTCACTATCAGCTTCAGCAAAGCTCAGCCATACCCGGCGAGATTGTGCAAAATCCGGTGCTAACGCCACATCAAGCAGTCCTCCCTGACCATTTGCCCAGACTTTGGGCACGCCGGTCAGTGGGTCGGAAATCCCCTTATCTGGCTGCCAGAGTCGAAGCTGGCCGCCTTTAAGCGTAATGAGCATACCGCGATTGTCGGGTAAAAAAGCCAGCGACCACGGGTGATCGAGTTTGGTTTGCAGCACTTCCACTTTTACCGCGGCGGCATAAGTGGAAAATAGCGCAAGTGGAATAGTACAGAGAAAGAGTCGACGCATAACACCTCCTGAATAGCTCTGCATAAAGCGTAGCCAGCAAGGGGAATTATCCTGCCATATTTACATAATCTTAACGAAAAGGGGGAGCGCCCTCCCCCTGATTCAGACGTGTTCCAGCGTTGGATAAGATTGCAAACACTGGATACTCAGCGTCAGCGTTGTCAGGCAGTTTTCCAGTTTCTCTGCGTTAACGGCGATGAAGGTTGGACAATCGTGATGTCCACTCATAAGACAAACAGCTGCGGCGGCTAACGCCCCTTCAGCACGATGAAGGGCATTCCACTCTTCCTGATCAAGATGCATACCGTGAAGCTGTGATTGTTCGTGCAATTCGCGATTCAGCACAAAAAAATTATCACGCAGACGATCGCTCTCGCTAACTGACATGTAGCCTTTCGCTTTTCTCAACAGCAGATAAGCGGCAAGTTCGATACGGGCGTTTATCAATTTGTTGAGAAGATCGGTTCTCAGTCTGTCAACAACCATACTTTGTTCCTCCTCTTTCCAACCATGGTGCAACTTAATAGTATGGTTGTTTTTTGAACAAATAGATGTCCTACATCAACAAAGCTCAATTGATTAACATAATTTACAATGTTACAACTCCAGACGGTGTGCTCAGCGAAAATGGTCAGTGTCTGACTGGCCTGACATTTTTTGCTATACCTGATGTGATTACTGCCGTGGCGCTGATTATGAGGGGTGTATGTCGAAAGCAAATGATGCAGAGAAAATTCGCACGCTATCAAAAATTGATCTCAATCTACTGACGATTTTCTGCTTGATCTATAGCGTCGGCAGCATTTCCAGGGTCGCGGACATGTTGAACATTTCGCCCTCTGCCGTCAGCCAGTCCCTGAGAAAACTGCGAGAAATGATGGGGGATAATCTGTTCGTCCGCAGCGGAAATGCGCTGTTACCGACGGTCTACTCTGATGAGCTTTATGATAATACAATCCCAATTATCGACAAACTGTCGTCGCTGATGCCGCTTTCCACGCCTGCCGCCAAAAAAAGGCTAACGCTCTACACGGAATCTTTTATTTCCCCTATCGTCATTCCTGAAGTTACCGCCAGGATAATCGATACCGACGCCGATATCAGTCTCCTGCACCTCACCGCCGACCTGAATGAACAGAGCATTATTGAGTTATTGAATATGCGCCAGGCAGATGCCGTTTTTTCAACTTTTTCCGTTGAGTCAGCAAGCCTTTCATGCCAGAAAATATGCGATATGCGGCTGGTACTGGCGGCATCAAAAAATAACGCTTTATACGGCAGCACCATTAGTGAAGCGCAATTCAGAAACGCGAACCTGGTGGGTTATAATACCAAGAATGAAAAAATCATTTACCATCGCAGCATTGTGGATAAAAAATTCAGAACCGGGGAGCGCTGCCTGCTTACCTCATCATTTACGGCGATACTGACGATTGTCTCCAATACCCATTGTATAGGGGTGATCCCGGAAAAGGTATTTGCAACACATGCTCATCTGTATGGGCTGAAAAAAATAAACACGCCGTTTCCCCTGCCGCAATTTAGTGTGTTTGCTTCATCGCGCAAAGACAGCAATACCCATAAGATCCTCTCCCCCATTCTCGCCGATTTGCAAACTGCCTCCCTGTTATAAAATCCAGGGAGGCCCAGCGTTAGGGAAATTGCTATACGCGAATTTTAGCTATGCGCCAGATATGGTCGGCATATTCCTGCACCGTTCTGTCCGATGAGAAATACCCCATGTTGGCAATATTATGCATCGTCTTTGTCGTCCACTCGCGAGGAGTTCGATACAACTCATCCACCGCATCCTGGCAGTCCACATAGCTGCGGTAATCCGCCAACACCTGGTAGTTGTCACCAAAGTTGATCAATGAATCCAGCACGTCTCTGTAACGTCCAGGCTCCTGCGGGCTGAACATACCTGTACCGATTTGCGTCAGCGCCTGGTGCAGTTCTTCATCATTTTCAAAGATCCGTCGCGGGTCATAGCCATCACATCGTAAGGCTTCAACCTGATTAGCCGTGTTACCAAAGATGAAGATGTTATCTTCCCCAACATATTCGCGCATTTCAATATTCGCACCGTCGAGCGTGCCAATGGTCAACGCGCCATTCATACCAAATTTCATATTGCTGGTCCCGGAGGCTTCCGTCCCGGCCAGGGAAATTTGTTCTGACAGATCGGCAGCCGGAATAATTAGCTGAGCAAGACTAACGCTGTAATCCGGAATAAAGACCACCTTCAGTTTGCCGCCTGTTTGCGGGTCATTATTGACTAGCTGCGCCACATCGTTAATTAAGCGAATAATTTGCTTCGCCATGTAGTAAGACGAGGCGGCTTTTCCGGCAAAAATATTGACACGTGGAACCCAATTGGCATCCGGCGCGGCTTTAATCCGGTTATAGCGCGTGATCACGTGAAGCACATTCATAAGCTGCCGCTTGTATTCGTGAATACGTTTCACCTGCACATCAAACAGCGCATTTGGATCCACCACCACGCCGTAATGGCTGGCAATATGTTGCGCCAGTCGCTGCTTATTTTCATGCTTCGCCCGGCGTACCGCCTCATTCACCGTCGGATAGTCTATATACTGCTTCAACTCGCCTAATTGCATTAATTGGGTCCGCCAGCTTTCACCAATATTATCATCCAGTACATTGGCTAGCGCAGGGTTTGCCAGCGCCAACCAACGCCGCGCCGTAACACCGTTGGTTACGTTGGTGAAACGCAAAGGAAAGATACGCGCAAAGTCAGCAAACAGGGAGTCGGTCATCAGCTTTGAATGCAACGCCGACACGCCATTTACCTTATGACTGACAACCACCGCCAGCCAGGCCATGCGCACCACGCGCCCATTAGATTCATCAATCAGCGATACGCGCTGCAACAGTTCGCTGTCATCGCGATAGCGCTCCTGTAACGTCTTCAGGAAGCGATCGTTTATCTCAAAAATAATCTGCAAATGACGCGGCAAAATTCGACTTAACATTTCTACCGGCCAGGTTTCCAGCGCCTCACTCATCAATGTATGGTTGGTATAAGAAAAAATCTGACAGGTCACGTCAAACGCGTTATCCCAACTAAACTGGTGATGATCAATCAGCAAACGCATCAGCTCAGGGATCGCCAGCACTGGATGCGTATCATTGAGGTGAATCGCGATTTTATCGCACAGATTATCGTATGTGCGGTGCAACTGATAATGACGGCTCAGGATGTCCTGAATCGTAGCCGATGCCAGGAAATAGGCCTGGCGTAAACGCAGCTCACGTCCTGCATCGGTCGAATCATCCGGGTACAGTACTCGCGAGATCCGATCAAAGTGGTATTTGTTTTCCACTTCCGTAGCAAAGTCTTCCTGCTGATTTAGTTTGCCCGCATTAACCTCACTATTTACCTGAACGTTCCACAACCGTAATGTGTTGGTGGTATCCGTCGCATAGCCGGGAATAATTTGGTCATGGGCCACCGCCAGAATATCTTCAGTTTCAAGCCAGCGGGTTTTATTCCCTTCTTGTTGCAGTCGCCCGCCAAAACGCACTTTATAATGTGTATTATGACGTTTGAATTCCCACGGATTACCGTATTCTAACCAATAGTCCAGCGACTCTTTTTGTACGCCGTTGACGATATTTTGTTTAAACATACCGTAGTTATAGCGAATGCCGTATCCACATCCCGGCAGGCCAAGCGTTGCCAGAGAATCAAGGAAACAAGCCGCCAGACGACCAAGACCGCCATTCCCAAGTCCGGGATCGTTTTCTTCGTCAATCAACTCTTCCAGTTCAAGTCCCATTGCCTCCAGCGCGCTTCTGATTTCATCGTAAATACCTAACGACAGCAGCGCATTCGACAGCGTGCGGCCAATTAAAAACTCCATCGACAGATAATAAACCTGGCGCGCATCCTGAGAGAATTGAGCCCGATTAGAACGGTGCCAACGCTCGACCATTCGATCGCGAACCGCATATAACGTCGCATTAAGCCACTCCCGCTTCGTCGCGATGGCGGGATCTTTGCCAACAGTAAATAAGAGTTTATTAGCAATATCGTCTCTCAGTTTATCAACATCAGAGTCCGTCGCGAGCGGTAGTGGCGAAATATACATATTAACGTTACCTTTCAAATTTTGCAGGATGGGTAATAGACAGGTGAATTATTTAAACTCTGGGTTTGCGAGCGTCAGTTTTTTGCCGAATAATTTCATGACTGGCGATAAACGTTAATTCTGTCATTAATACACGCCAACTTAAGCCTGTAGCCAGTGAGATATAATATAAACTCACACCATTAGCATAAAGAGTTTTCGCCATTTCAAGTTTCGACTGCAAAACAATATCTTTCAAATTTAACCTCATTAATAACGCTCGACGAGATAAAATTTACGATAATTAATTTCTACAGCCAAGAAGTGGCACTTAAAGCCGGAATTAGACTCGCTAAACACCTTCCGCTAACCGATCCACTATTTATGGGTATTGGTCCTTATTCTCCCGGTCTTATGCTGATCAGATATAGATGTACCGTGAAGGCATCTGTATAATCGCCCGATTACGAGCAATGTACAGTATAAGAAAATGGCAAAAATTGGTTTTATATCACTAGGTTGTCCGAAAAACCTCGTCGATTCCGAGCGCATCCTGACCGAACTTCGTACCGAAGGCTATGATGTTGTGCCAAGCTACGACGACGCGGATATGGTTATCGTTAACACCTGCGGTTTTATCGACAGCGCGGTTCAGGAGTCCCTGGAAGCAATCGGCGAAGCGCTGAACGAAAACGGCAAGGTGATCGTCACCGGCTGTCTGGGCGCGAAAGTCGATCAGATCCGTGAAGTTCACCCAAAGGTACTGGAAATCACCGGGCCGCACAGCTACGAACAGGTTCTGGAGCACGTTCACCACTATGTGCCAAAACCTAAGCACAACCCGTTTCAGAGTCTGGTTCCTGAGCAGGGGGTCAAGCTGACTCCGCGCCATTATGCCTATCTGAAAATTTCTGAAGGCTGCAACCACCGCTGCACGTTCTGCATTATTCCGTCGATGCGTGGCGATCTGGTGAGCCGCCCGATTGGCGACGTCCTCAGCGAAGCCAAACGTCTGGTGGATGCAGGCGTAAAAGAGATCCTGGTCATTTCTCAGGATACCTCCGCCTACGGCGTGGATGTGAAGCATCGCACCGGTTTCCATAACGGCGAGCCGGTCAAAACCAGCATGGTTGATCTGTGCGAGCAGTTATCAAAACTGGGGATCTGGACGCGTTTGCATTACGTCTATCCCTACCCGCACGTTGATGACGTGATCCCACTGATGGCGGAAGGCAAAATCCTGCCGTATCTGGACATCCCGCTGCAGCATGCCAGCCCGCGTATTCTTAAACTGATGAAACGCCCAGGTTCCGTGGACAGACAGCTGGCGCGCATCAAGCAGTGGCGTGAAATCTGCCCTGAACTGACGCTGCGCTCCACCTTCATTGTCGGTTTCCCGGGTGAAACGGAAGAAGACTTCCAGATGCTGCTCGACTTCCTGAAGGAAGCACGTCTGGATCGCGTGGGCTGCTTTAAATACAGCCCGGTAGAAGGCGCTGGCGCCAATGATCTTCCGGACCAAATCCCGGAAGAGGTGAAAGAAGAACGCTGGAACCGCTTTATGCAGTTGCAACAGCAGATCTCTGCTGAACGCTTGCAGGAGAAAGTGGGCCGCGAAATTCTGGTTATCGTTGATGAAGTTGACGAAGAAGGCGCGATTGGTCGCAGTATGGCTGACGCCCCGGAAATCGACGGCGCGGTATACCTGAATGGCGAAACTAAGGTGAAACCTGGCGATATCATCCGCGTGAAAGTCGAAAACGCAGATGAATACGATCTGTGGGGCACCCGCGTTTAAATAAGCGTAAGCCAACTGCAGACCGGATTAGGCGTTTCGCCGCATCCGGCAAGGCCTGATAACGATGCCAATGCGTCTTATCAGGCCTGTGATTTACCCTTTAATTTTCGGGTCCAGCGCGTCGCGCAGACCATCTCCCAGCAGGTTAAACGCCAGCACCGTCAGGAATATCGCCACTGCGGGGAAAATCGCCACGTGCGGCGCGATCACCATATCAGCGCGTGCTTCATTGAGCATGGCCCCCCACTCCGGGGTCGGCGGCTGCGCACCCAAGCCCAGAAATGACAAGCTCGCGGCAGAGATAATCGACGTGCCAATTCGCATGGTAAAAAAGACCACTATCGATGAAACCGTACCCGGCAGGATATGGTTAAAAATGATGGTCGCATCGCTGGCGCCAATACTGCGCGCAGACTCAATAAAGGTCTGCTGCTTCAGCACCAGCGTATTTCCGCGCACCAGGCGTGCGAAGGCAGGAATGGAGAAAACGGCCACGGCAATGATCACGTTCGCAATGCCGCTGCCCAACACGGCGACGACGGCTATCGCCAGCAAAATCCCCGGAAAGGCGAACAGCACGTCGCAGATACGCATAATCAGTCTGTCCCACCAGCCTTCATAGTATCCTGCCAGCAGACCCAACACCGTGCCAATCGCCGCACCAATAAACACGGCAAAGACCCCTGCCGCCAGCGAGATTTGCGCGCCAACCAGCACGCGGCTAAAGATATCCCGTCCCAGTGAGTCAACCCCAAACCAGTGCAGCATCGACGGTCCGTCATTCAGACGGTCATAATCGAAGTAGTTCTCGGCATCAAATGGCGTCAGCCAGCGCGCAAAAATCGCCACCGCTATCAGCAACAGGACAAACAGCCCCGCAAACATCGCCATGCGCTGACGGCGGAAACGACGCCAGAATTCATGCCACGGCGTGCGGATTTGCTCAGGCTTAACAAGGGGCATCGCATTTAAAATCGCCTGTCGGCGCCAGTTAAAAAATCGCATCCTTACTTGTACCTGATAGCCGGATTAATGGCGGCGTAGAGCACATCCACCACTAAGTTAATAAGAATAAACTCCAGAGAAAACAACAGCACCTCGGCCTGAATCACCGGGTAGTCGCGCATTTCAACTGAGTCCACCAACAGCCGCCCAAGCCCTGGCCAGTTGAATACCTTCTCAACCACAATAGATCCGCCGAGCAAAAAGCCAAACTGTAGCCCCATCATGGTGACCACCGGGATCATCGCATTACGCAGACCATGTTTTAACACCACCCAGGTTTCACTCACTCCTTTAGCCCGCGCGGTCCGCATATAATCTTCACTGAGCACATCGACAAACGACGCGCGGGTAAACCGGGCCAGCACCGCAGCCACCGCCGCGCCCAGCGTAATAGACGGGAGGATATAGTGCAGCCAGGTGTCAGCACCAACGGTGGGTAACCAACCGAGCTCAACGGAGAATATCTGCATGAGCAGCATGCCAAGCGCAAATGCCGGGAACGAGATCCCGGTGACCGCCAGCGTCATACTCAATCTGTCCGGCCAGCGATTGCGCCATACCGCGGCAATAATCCCTGCCGTCATGCCAAATAACACCGCCCACGCCATACTGGCAATAGTCAGCCATAGCGATGGCATAAAACGACTGGCTATCTCTTCTGAAACCGGGCGACGAGAAACCATCGAGGTCCCAAAATCGCCTTGCAATACATTGGTCATGTAATGCCAGAACTGAACATGCAGCGGCTGGTCCAGACCCAGTTGCTTGCGCACCAGTTCAATCACCTCGGCGTCAGCTTCCGGTCCGGCAATCAGCCGGGCCGGATCGCCGGGTAGCAGGTGAACAAATAAAAACACCAGCACCGCAACAATCAACAGAGTTGGAATCAACCCCAGCAGGCGCTTGAAAACATAGTTAAGCATCACACTCCCTTCGTCGGCCCCTGGGCTGCGGGGCCGAATGAATAGCTTATTTTAAATCCGCATCATCAAAGCTAAATCCGGTATCCGGCATAATCCAGAACCCGGTCAACCTGGTGCTGTGCGCCGAAATCAGTTTTTCCACTACCAGCGGGATCCACGGCGACTCTTTCCAGATAGTATCCTGCGCATCCTTGTACAGCTTCGCTTTCTGCGCAGGATCGTTGGTTTGCAACGCTGCCGCTAAATCACTGTCCACCTGCTTGTTGCTGTAGAACGCCGTATTAAACAGAGTCGGCGGCCAGTTTTGTGATGCAAACAGCGGTGACAACGCCCAGTCAGCTTCACCCGTAGAGGCAGACCAGCCGGTGTAGAACATCCGTACTCCGCTCTCTTTTTGCGCTTTTCCTTCAACTTCCGCGGCGCGTTGTCCGGCATCCATCGCTGTTACCTGAGCCTTAATACCCACCTGCGCCAGCTGCTGCTGGGTAAATTGCAGCACTTTCTGCGCCGTACTGTGGTTATGCGAAGACCATAACGTGGTGGTAAAACCGTTCGGATAACCTGCTTCTTTCAGCAGTTCGCGCGCTTTCGCCGGGTCGTATGGCCATGGCGTATAGCTTTGCGCATAGGCTATCGACGGGGGGAGAACGCCGGTTGCCGGCGTCGCGTAACCGGCAAAAGCCACTTTCACCAGCGCCTGGCGGTTGATGGCATAATTCAGCGCTTCACGCACCTTCGGGTTGTCGAATGGTTTTTGCGTGACGTTCATGCTGATATAACGCTGCATGATAGACGGACTAGCCACCAGTTCCAGGTTTTTGTTCTTCGCCAGTAACGCCGCCTGCTCGTAAGGGATCGGGAAAGCAAACTGCGCTTCCCCGGTCTGCAGCATGGCCGCACGCGTGTTGTTGTCGGTCACTGGACGCCATGTAATCGTATCCAGCTTTGGCAGCCCTTGCTGCCAGTAGCCCACGAACTTCTTAACCTTCACAAAATCCGTCTGATTCCAGGTATCAAGCTGGTACGGCCCGGTCCCCACTGGGTGGAAACCTATCTCCTTACCGTATTTCTCCAGCGCGGCGGGAGAAATCATCGCCGTTGCCGGATGCGCCAGAATATTGATAAAGGCAGAGAACGGCTGTTTCAGCGTAATCTTCACCGTCGACGGATCGACGACTTCGGTTTTATCGATATTCTTATACAGATTGTAACGTTTCAGATGGTTTTCCGGATTACTGGCCCGGTCGAGGTTAGCTTTAACCGCATCGGCGTTGAAGTCAGTGCCATCCTGAAACTTCACGCCCTGACGCAGCTTAAGGGTGTAAGTCAGGCCATCATCAGAAACCGTATAGCTCTCCGCCAGCACGTTTTTCAGCTTCATCTCTTTATCAAGGCCAAACAGCCCCTGATAAAACGACTTCGCTACCGCCTGCGACAGCGTGTCGTTCGCGTCGTAGGGGTCGAGCGTGGTGAAATTAGATCCTACCGCCACCACCACATCCTTGGCGGCCCAGCCAGGTGTTGCGGCCAGCGCAGAGGCCACACCCACAGCAACCAGCCATTTTCGAGCAACAATTTTTGTCATGTTATTCTCCTTAAACCCTGCCTGCCTGTTATAAACGCGAAAGCGCATTTTCTGGTTGCCCACGCGCGACATAATGCCCCGGGCCAACTAACTGTAGTGAAACGGGGGGAATCTCTTCGCCGCGTTTGCGGATATTACTGGGGATATCATCCGACAACAGCACGCGCTGGGGCCGGTGATGCGATGGATCGGCAACCGGGACCGCCGCCATCAGTTTGCGGGTGTATGGGTGCTGCGGATTTTCAAACACCGCGCGCCGGGAGCCGATCTCGACAATCTGCCCAAGGTACATTACCGCCACACGGTGACTGATCCGCTCCACCACCGCCATATCGTGGGAAATAAACAGGTATGCGATCCCCAGTTCACGCTGCAGGTCGAGCAACAGGTTGATAATTTGCCCGCGAATCGAGACATCCAGCGCCGAAACGGATTCATCGGCAATGATCACCTTGGGATTGAGCGCCAGCGCCCGGGCAATGCAGATACGCTGACGCTGACCACCGGAAAACTCGTGCGGATAGCGCCAGGCATGCTCAGGGAGCAATCCTACGCGCTTCAGCAGCCAGGCAACTCGTTTTGCCGCCGCATCCCCTTGCAGTAATCCATGCACGCGCAACGGCTCTAAAATGGAATATCCTACGGTCTGACGCGGATCGAGCGAAGCATAGGGGTCCTGGAAGATAAACTGAATATCCCGACGCAGCGGCTGTAGCTTACTGGCGGCCAGGGTATCGATACGCTGGCCATTGAAGATGATTTCTCCACGCTGAGACTCTACCAGACGCAGTAGCGCCCGCCCGGTGGTGGATTTCCCGCAACCCGACTCCCCCACCAGCGAGAGCGTTTCTCCGGGCCACAGGTCAAAGCTGACGTTTTCAACCGCATGCACCTCGCGAGTCACCCGATTAAGAATGCCGCTGCGCAAAGGAAAACGCGTTACCAGATTACGTACCTGCAGAATAGGCTCGCCTTCAACCACGGTGTCCTGCTCGGTCTGCGGTTCTACATGACTGGGATCGTGTAATGATATAAGTGGGAAACGGCGCGGATACTCTTGTCCACACATCGCGCCAAGCTGCGGCACAGCGGCCAACAGCGCTTTGGTATAGGGGTGCTGGGGAGCATGAAAAATCTGCTCAACGCTGCCGGTTTCTACTGCCTCACCCTGATACATCACCAGCACGCGATCGGCAATATCCGCCACGACGCCCATATCGTGGGTAATAAAAATCACGCCCATCGACATATCCTGCTGCAACACTTTTATCAGTTGCAGGATCTGCGCCTGGATAGTGACATCCAGCGCGGTGGTCGGCTCATCGGCAATTAAAACCGCAGGGCGACAAGACAGCGCCATGGCGATCATCACCCGCTGACGCATGCCGCCGGAAAGCTGGTGCGGATAACGCGATAAAATCGCCTTCGCCTCAGGGATACGGACCTGATCGAGCATCCGTTTAGCTTCCACCATCGCCTCTTCGTGACTGGCCCCCTGATGCAAACGGATTGACTCGGCAATCTGCTCACCCACGGTGAATACCGGATTGAGCGATGTCATCGGCTCCTGGAAGATCATGGCGATATCCGCGCCGCGTACGTGACGCATCTGCGACGCGCTCTGCTCACCCAGCTCAATAACCTGTCGGTTACGGCGTCGTAGCAGCATTTCATCGCAACTCACCTCGCCGCCTGCCTGTTCAATCAGACGCATCAGCGACAAGGCTGTTACCGATTTTCCTGAACCGGATTCGCCCACGATCGCCAGCGTTTCGCCACGCTTCAGGCGAAATGACAGATTGCGCACCGCACTGACGCGCTGCTGCTCCTGTTCAAAGGCAATATTCAGATTGTTGACTGCCAGCACGTCGCTGGCGTCAAGCTCATCACTGTGTGGCAACGGTATCTCCTTTTTCCCGATAAATACCGGTGGTTGGCGTATCGCCTGCGTATCCCCAGGCGCGATACATGCCTTCGCTGTTAAATGGCAGGGCGACGTTGCCCTCGTGGTCGATGGCAATTAAACCGCCGCTGCCGCCGAGCGCCGGTAATTTTTCCATTACTACGCGTTCACACGCCTCCGATAAACTCAGGCCGCCGTAGTCCATCAACGCCGCAATATCATAGGCCGCCAGCGCACGAATAAAGACTTCCCCGGTTCCGGTGCAGGAGACAGCCACACTTGCATTATTGGCATAACAGCCTGCGCCGACCAGTGGACTGTCCCCCACCCGACCGGGTAATTTGTTGGTCATTCCGCCGGTCGATGTTGCCGCCGCCAGATTGCCATACATATCCAGCGCGACCGCCCCCACGGTACCCATTTTGGTGTTTTCATCCAGTGGGCTCGCGCTATGATCCAGTAGCGTTTCACCTGCCGCTTGCGCCGCCAGCAGTTGAGCATAGCGTTCTGGCGTCGAGAAAATATCCGCCGATACGTGCTCCATACCGTGCGCAATGGCAAATTTTTCAGCCCCTTCACCGATCATCATGACGTGCGGGCTGTGTTCCATCACCAGGCGCGCCGCGAGAATCGGATTTCTCAGATGACTGACCCCGGCGACGGCTCCCGCATTCAGCGTATTGCCGTCCATCACGCAGGCGTCCAGTTCATGGGTTTCATCACGGGTATATACCGCGCCAATTCCGGCATTAAACAACGGACACTCTTCCAGCAAGCGCACGGCTTCGGTCACTACATCCAGTGCGTTACGACCGTCCTCAAGCATCCGCTGGCCGGTTTCAACAATATCCGACAGCGCCTGTATATAACGCAACTCTTGCTCCTGGCTCAGCTGCGAACGGGTGATAGCCCCTGCGCCGCCGTGAATTGCAATGACTGCTTTACCCATTTTTTTCGTCCATCAGGTGGCAGATACCGGGGTTATAAATATCAGAATTTCTGTGACTTATTGATTCGATTTTTGAATATAGAAAGATGCAGACGTCATGTAAAGGTAAAGGCCAGCACCTAAGACTGAGGTGGCATACTGTCCGCGTCCATTTTCTGACATAATGAGCGGATTCGATTTTGCCCCGCAGGAGTCTTCTCATGGAATTTACCGCCGGACTGATGCCGCTTGAAACGGCTCTCTCTCAGATGCTGTCGCGTATTACCCCGCTTACCGCTGTTGAAACGCTGCCGCTGGTTCAATGCTTTGGCCGCATTCTGGCCACCGATGTCGTCTCCCCGATTGATGTGCCGGGATTCGATAACTCGGCAATGGATGGCTATGCGGTGCGATTAGCCGATTTACAGTCTGACCAGCCTCTGGCTGTGGCAGGCAAAGCTTTTGCCGGTCAGCCTTTCCATGGCGAGTGGCCTGCGGGAACCTGCATCCGCATTATGACTGGCGCCCCGGTGCCTGTCGGTTGTGACGCGGTGGTGATGCAGGAGCAAACGGAACAAACCGACGACGGTGTGCGTTTTACCGCCGAGGTCCGCAGCGGACAAAATATTCGTTTGCGCGGCGAAGATATTGCCAATGGCGCGGTGGTGTTTCCCTCCGGGACGCGCCTGACCACCGCCGAGCTTCCCGTGCTGGCTTCGCTCGGTATTGCCGAAGTCCCCGTTGTGCGTAAAGTCCGCGTGGCGCTGTTCTCTACAGGCGATGAGCTGCAGTTGCCGGGTCAACCGCTGGGCGACGGACAGATTTATGACACCAACCGTCTGACCGTTCACCTGATGCTGCAGCAGTTGGGCTGCGAAGTGATCAACCTGGGGATCATTCGCGACGATCCCAACGCGCTACGCGCCGCGTTTATCGAAGCCGACAGCCAGGCCGATGTCGTCATCAGTTCCGGCGGCGTTTCCGTAGGCGAAGCGGATTACACCAAAACCATTCTGGAAGAGCTGGGAGAAATTGCCTTCTGGAAGTTGGCCATCAAACCGGGCAAACCGTTCGCCTTTGGCAAACTGAGCAACAGTTGGTTTTGCGGCCTGCCGGGTAACCCGGTGTCTGCAGCCCTCACCTTTTATCAACTGGTACAACCGCTGCTGGCAAAACTCAGCGGCAACACCGCCTGCGGGCTGCCTGCGCGCCAGCGCGTACGTACCGCATCACGCCTGAAGAAAACGCCTGGCCGTCTGGATTTTCAGCGCGGTGTGTTGCAGCGCACCGCAGAAGGCGAACTGGAAGTCACCACCACCGGACATCAGGGCTCGCATATTTTTAGCTCCTTTAGCCTCGGCAACTGTTTTATCGTGCTGGAGCGCGATCGCGGTAACGTCGAAGCCGGAGAATGGGTTGAGGTCGAGCCGTTTAACGCACTGTTTGGAGGCCTGTAATGGCGGAACTCAGCGACCAGGAGATGATGCGCTATAACCGGCAAATCATTCTGCGCGGCTTCGATTTTGAAGGCCAGGAAGCGCTCAAGGAGGCGCGGGTACTGGTCGTTGGTCTGGGGGGGCTGGGATGTGCAGCAACCCAGTACCTTGCGGGCGCTGGCGTCGGGCATTTAACCCTGCTCGACTTTGACACGGTCTCCGTGTCGAACCTCCAGCGCCAGACACTGCACAGCGATGCGACCGTTGGACAGCCAAAGGTGCTCTCCGCCCGCGACGCACTGACGCGGATTAATCCATACATCGCCATTACGCCGGTGAATGCGCTGCTGGAAGATAGCGAGATTCACGCGCTTATTGCCGGGCACGATTTGGTGCTGGACTGTACGGATAACGTCAGCATCCGCAATCAACTGAATGCCGGATGCTTTGCCGCCAGGGTTCCGCTGGTTTCTGGTGCGGCAATTCGCATGGAAGGACAAATTACCGTATTTACGTATCAGGAAGGGGAGCCCTGCTACCGCTGCCTGAGCCGTCTGTTCGGTGAAAATGCCCTGACCTGCGTCGAGGCCGGAGTGATGGCCCCGCTGATCGGCGTGATCGGCTCATTACAAGCGATGGAGGCCATTAAGCTGCTGGCAAACTACGGTAAACCGGCGTCGGGAAAAATCGTCATATACGACGCCATGACCTGCCAGTTTCGCGAAATGAAGCTGATGCGTAACCCGGGGTGTGAGGTTTGTAGTCGGTAATAAAGTCGGGTGGCGCTAACGCTTACCCGACCTACAACGGCTCGAACGTAGGCCAGGTAAGCGTTAGCGCCACCCGGCAACAGCATCAGATCGATGTACGACCGAATGCACTCTGCCAGTCGTGCTCGAACTTCGCTACGGCGGCATCAACGGCCGGAGAGCTAATCATCTGCTGAGCGACATCCAGCGGCAGCGTGATGGACTCGCAACCCGCCAGCAGGCAATCCAGCGCCTGACGCGGTGTTTTGAAACTGGCTGCCAGGACTTTGGCGTGTGGGGCATGCATTTTCAATAAGGCCTGCAGATCGTTCACCGTCTGAATGCCGTCTCCCCCCTGCGCATCCACGCGGTTAACGTAGGGCGCCACGTATTCCGCCCCCGCCAGCGCAGCGAATAGCCCTTGAGCGGCGCCGTATACGGCGGTACCCAGCGTCGGGATGCCCTCTTCTTTCAGCAATTTAATGGCCGTCAGACCTTCTGCCGTCACCGGCACTTTAACTACGATATCCGCGATGATTGCCCGCAGTTTACGCGCATCGCTGACCATACCTTCGGCGGTGGTCGCCATTACCTGAGCAAACAGTCGTCCTTGCCCTCCCATCGCCTCCTGCAGTTGCGGCAGTAACACCTCCAGCGTCTGCTTACCTGCCGCCACAATGCTTGGGTTAGTGGTCACCCCTGCCAACGGAAAAACACGCGCCAGCGCTTTTACCGCGGCAACGTCAGACGTATCTAAATAGAGTTCCATAACCTTTCCTCAAACGAATAATTGCATGGATAAAAGGTAGCACGGCGAAACCTCACAGTTAGTTGACGCACGTCAATATAACTTTCATTCGAAAGTAATTTAATCTTTATACGAAAGAAAAGAGGCCGCTTATGATTTTCAATATCCAGCGCTATTCCACGCATGATGGTCCCGGGATCCGTACCGTGGTGTTCCTTAAGGGATGCTCCCTGGGCTGTCGGTGGTGCCAGAATCCGGAAAGCCGCGCACGCACGCAGGATCTGCTCTATGACGCGCGTTTGTGCCTCGAGGGTTGCGATCTTTGTGCTCAGGCAGCACCGGAGGTGATTGAACGGGCGCTAAGCGGATTGCTGATTCATCGCGAAAAACTGACCGATGACGCGCTTACCGCGTTGACCCACTGCTGTCCGACGCAGGCACTGACCGTCTGCGGAGAGATAAAAAGTGTGGACGAGATCATGGCGACCGTAATGCGTGACAAACCGTTTTACGACCGCAGCGGAGGGGGCCTCACCTTATCCGGCGGTGAACCGTTTATGCAGCCAGAACTGGCGGCAGCGTTGCTCAAAGCCAGCCACGATGCCGGCATTCATACGGCGGTAGAAACGTGTCTGCATGTTCCGTGGAAGTATATTGAACCGTCATTACCTGACGTCGATCTGTTCCTGGCCGATTTAAAACATGTGGCCGACGCCCCGTTTAAACAGTGGACCGATGGGCGTGCCTCTCGCGTACTGGAAAATCTAAAAAAACTGGCCGCCGCTGGTAAAAAAATGATCATCCGCGTACCGCTGATTCAGGGATTCAACGCTAACGAAGCCGCTATTCAAGCCATTACCGATTTTGCCGCCGACGAGCTTCACGTCGGTGAGATCCATTTTTTGCCCTACCACACCCTGGGCATCAACAAATACCACTTACTCAGTCAACCCTACAACGCACCGGATAAACCGCTTGATGCGCCTGCACTGCTCGAATTTGCCCAGCAGTACGCCAGCCTTAAAGGTTTAACCGCGACCCTACGAGGATAATCGCCATGACCACACTGAAACTGGACACACTCAGCGACCGTATCAAAGCGCATAAAACGGCCCTGATCCACATCGTAAAGCCGCCGGTTTGTACCGAGCGCGCCCAGCACTATACCGAGATGTACCAACAGCATCTGGATAAACCCATCCCGGTTCGCCGCGCGCTGGCGCTGGCCCATCATCTGGCGGAACGTACCATCTGGATTAAGCATGACGAGCTGATCGTTGGCAACCAGGCGAGTGAAGTACGTGCTGCGCCTATCTTCCCGGAATACACCGTCTCCTGGATTGAAAAAGAGATCGACGACCTCGCCGACAGGCCGGGCGCAGGTTTCTCGGTAAGCGAGGAGAATAAACGTGTATTGCACGAGGTGTGTCCGTGGTGGCGTGGTCAGACCGTGCAGGATCGCTGCTACGGGATGTTTACCGACGAACAGAAAGGGCTGCTGGAAACCGGCATTATCAAAGCCGAAGGTAACATGACCTCCGGCGACGCACACCTGGCGGTAAACTTCCCGCTGCTGCTGGAAAAAGGTCTCGACGGCCTACGCCACAAAGTCGATGAACGTCGTTCCCGCATCAATCTGACATGTCTGGAAGACCTCCATGGCGATCAGTTCCTGAAAGCGATAGGTATCGTGCTGGAGGCCGTCAGCCTGCACATTGAGCGCTTCGCCACGCTGGCACGTAAAATGGCGTCCACAGAAACTCGCGCCAGCCGTCGTGATGAACTGCTGACCATTGCGGAAAACTGCGATGTGATCGCCCATGAGCCGCCAAAAACGTTCTGGCAGGCGCTGCAGTTGTGCTATTTCATTCAGTTGATCCTGCAAATTGAATCTAACGGTCACTCGGTGTCGTTTGGTCGTATGGATCAGTATCTCTATCCGTTCTATCGTCGTGACGTAGAACTGAACCAGAGCCTCGATCGCGAGCACGCCATTGAGCTGCTGCACAGCTGCTGGCTGAAGCTGCTGGAAGTGAACAAAATCCGCTCCGGTTCCCACTCCAAAGCATCGGCGGGCAGCCCGCTGTATCAGAACGTGACCATTGGTGGACAGAATCTGGTTAACGGTCAGGCGATGGATGCCGTCAACCCGCTCTCCTACGCGATTCTGGAATCCTGCGGCCGACTGCGTTCTACGCAGCCCAACCTGAGCGTGCGTTATCACGCAGGGATGAGTAATGACTTCCTGGATGCCTGCGTGCAGGTGATCCGCTGCGGCTTCGGGATGCCAGCCTTTAACAACGATGAAATCGTCATCCCGGAATTCATTAAGCTTGGCATTGAACCGCAGGACGCCTATGACTATGCAGCTATTGGTTGCATCGAAACCGCCGTTGGCGGCAAATGGGGCTACCGCTGCACCGGCATGAGCTTTATTAACTTTGCCCGCGTAATGCTGGCGGCGCTGGAAGGTGGTCGTGATGCCACCAGCGGCAAAGTCTTCCTGCCACAGGAAAAAGCGCTCTCAGCCGGTAACTTCAACAATTTCGACGAAGTGATGGACGCCTGGGATGCGCAGATTCGCTACTACACGCGTAAATCTATCGAAATCGAGTATGTCGTCGACACCATGCTGGAAGAGAATGTACATGATATTCTCTGCTCCGCGCTGGTAGACGACTGCATCGAGCGCGCGAAAAGCATTAAGCAAGGCGGCGCGAAGTATGACTGGGTATCAGGTTTGCAAGTGGGTATCGCCAACCTCGGCAACAGTCTGGCGGCTGTGAAGAAACTGGTCTTTGAACAAGGTGCTATCGGTCAGCAACAGCTGGCCGCCGCGCTGGCCGACGATTTTGACGGTCTGACCCATGAGCAATTACGCCAGCGACTGATCAACGGCGCGCCGAAATACGGCAACGATGACGATAGCGTTGATACGCTGCTGGCCCGCGCTTATCAGACCTATATCAGTGAATTGAAACAGTATCATAATCCGCGTTACGGACGTGGCCCGGTTGGCGGCAATTACTACGCCGGCACCTCGTCTATCTCCGCAAACGTACCGTTTGGCGCGGCAACGATGGCAACGCCGGATGGCCGTAAGGCGTACACCCCGCTGGCGGAAGGCGCAAGTCCGGCCTCCGGGACGGACCATCTCGGCCCAACGGCGGTAATTGGCTCGGTGGGAAAACTGCCGACCGGTTCAATCCTCGGCGGTGTGTTGTTAAATCAGAAACTGAACCCGGCCACGCTGGAGAATGAATCCGATAAGCAAAAGCTGATGATCCTGCTGCGTACCTTCTTTGAAGAGCACAAAGGCTGGCATATTCAGTACAACATTGTCTCGCGTGAAACGCTGCTGGAAGCCAAAAAACACCCGGATCAGTACCGCGACCTGGTGGTCCGTGTAGCAGGTTATTCCGCCTTCTTCACCGCGCTGTCTCCGGATGCGCAGGACGATATCATCGCCCGTACTGAACACATGTTGTAAAACCCCCGCCCGGTGACGCTGCGCTTACCGGGCCTTCATATCTCCCCCTTAGCCGGGTAAGGCGAAGCTGTCACCCGGCCTTTTACTTTCATTCGAAATTAAATTTGTGCCACAGGTCACATTGTTATTAGAATGTTTCTGGTTGCAGTTATAAGCCAGGAGCAAATATGACCATCAAAGTTATCGTCACCGATATGGACGGAACTTTTCTCGACGATGCCAAGCAATACGATCGTGCACGTTTTATGGCGCAGTATCAGGAACTAAAAAAACGAGATATCGAATTTGTCGTGGCCAGCGGCAACCAGTATTACCAGTTGATCTCTTTTTTCCCGGAGCTCAAAGATGAGATTTCTTTTGTCGCCGAGAACGGGGCGTTAGTCTTTGAACATGGCAAACAGCTGTTTCACGGTGAGCTAACCCGCCACGAATCCCGCATTGTTATTGGCGAACTGCTAAAAGATAAGCATCTCAACTTTGTGGCTTGCGGCCTGCAAAGCGCCTACGTTAGCGAAAATGCCCCAGAGTCCTTTGTCGCGTTGATGTCAAAACACTATCATCGCCTGAAACCCGTGAAGGATTATCAGGACATCGACGATGTACTGTTCAAGTTCTCGCTAAATCTACCTGACCAACAGATCCCATTAGTTATCGATCACCTTCATTCAGCCCTTGACGGTATTATGAAGCCCGTTACCAGCGGCTTTGGGTTTATCGACCTGATCATTCCTGGTTTACATAAAGCCAACGGGATCAGCCGTCTGCTAAAGCGCTGGAACCTGTCACCGCAAAACGTGGTCGCGATTGGCGATAGCGGTAATGACGCGGAAATGCTGAAAATGGCACGCTACTCTTTCGCTATGGCCAACGCTGCAGAGAGTATCAAAGCGATTGCTCGCTATCAGACCGACGACAACAACCATCAGGGCGCGCTGAACGTGATTCAGGCGGTGCTGGATAACACTTCGCCTTTTAACATCTAATCCTGCCAACCGGGGTATCCCTTACCCCGGTTTTCACTCTTTTTCCATTTTGCTCACTCCATCAAGTTTTAAACTTGCGATAACTAAATTTTAACTTATATTATCATCTGTAAGTTAAATGAGTTTCGAATGAAAGTTAATGTGAGGTGGATATGGCTTTTACTTTTACCAGCGACACGTTGCCCGCCGATCACAAAGCGACAATCCGGCAGATGAAACAGCAACTGCGTGAACAGCTTGGAGATGTTCAGTTGATTTTCAATCAGTTGAGCGATGCCATTGCCAATCGCGTGGCGGAAATCAACGCCCTCAAAGCGCAAGGCTCCCCGGTTTGGCCCGTGGTGTCTTATGCAGATATCAACGCGGGTCGCGTAAGTGCAGAGCAGCGTGAAGAAATTAAGCGTCGCGGATGCGCGGTGATTAAAGGCCATTTCCCTCGAGAACAGGCCCTCGATTGGGATCGGTCAATGCTGGACTATCTGGACCGCAACCATTTTGACGATGTCTATAAAGGACCGGGCGATAATTTCTTTGGTACCCTGAGCGCATCGCGGCCTGAAATCTACCCCATCTACTGGTCCCTGGCGCAGATGCAGGCCCGTCAGAGTGAAGAAATGGCCAATGCACAGTCTTTCCTTAATCGTCTTTGGACATTTTCAAGCGCAGGTAAGCAATGGTTTAACCCGGATGTCAGCGTTATCTACCCTGACCGGATACGCCGTCGCCCGCCGGGAACGACGTCCAAAGGGCTGGGTGCGCATACGGATTCCGGCGCGCTGGAGCGTTGGCTTCTTCCGGCGTATCAGCAGGTCTTTGCTAATGTTTTCAATGGTAAGCTGGAAGATTATGATCCATGGCAGGCGGCGCATCGCACCGAGGTAGAAGAGTACACGGTGGATAACACCACCAAATGTTCGGTCTTCCGTACCTTCCAGGGCTGGACTGCACTGTCCGATATGCTGCCGGGTCAGGGATTGCTGCACGTGGTCCCTATTCCTGAAGCGATGGCATATGTGCTGTTACGCCCATTGCTTGATGATGTGCCGGAAGATGAACTTTGCGGCGTCGCGCCCGGCAGAGTCCTGCCGATTTCCACACAATGGCATCCGCTGCTGATTGAGGCATTAACCAGCATTCCGCAACTGGACGCCGGAGACTCCGTCTGGTGGCATTGCGACGTGATTCACTCCGTCGCCCCGGTGGAAAATCAGCAGGGCTGGGGCAACGTGATGTACATTCCTGCCGCACCAATGTGCGAAAAGAATCTGGCTTATGCCCACAAAGTGAAAGCCGCACTGGAAAAAGGCGCGTCGCCGGGTGATTTCCCGCGTGAGGATTATGAAACTAACTGGGAAGGACGCTTCACGCTGGAGGATTTGAATATCCACGGTAAACGCGCGTTGGGGATTATTTAATCTGTAACTTATACCCTTTTCCCTAAGAATCTCGCGTTACAGGTGTAGCCAACACACCTGTAACGCGAAAGACGGCGGGAAAATTATTCGACGCCTTTACTACGCAGATAATCTTCGTAGTTACCGGTGAAGTCGATCACGCGTTCCGGCGTAATTTCAATCACGCGGGTGGCCAGCGAGCTGACAAACTCACGGTCGTGAGAAACGAAGATCAGCGTGCCCTGGTACATTTCCAGCGCCATATTCAGCGACTCGATAGATTCCATATCCAGGTGGTTGGTTGGTTCATCCATGACCAGGATATTCGGTTTCTGCATCATCAGTTTACCGAACAGCATGCGGCCTTTTTCACCACCGGAGAGCACTTTCGCAGGTTTCTTGATATCGTCCTGACTGAACAGCAGACGGCCAAGGAAGCTGCGCACAACCTGCTCATCATCGCCTTCTTGTTTCCACTGGCTCATCCATTCGAAAACGGTCAGATCGTTTTCGAACTCGTATTCATGATCCTGCGCGTAGTAACCGACCTGGGCGTTTTCAGACCACTTAACGGTACCGTTGTCCGGCTGCAAATCGCCAACTAACGTTTTCAGCATGGTGGATTTACCCACGCCGTTGGCGCCAATGATGGCAACCTTCTCCCCCACTTCCAGCAGCAGGTTGAAGTTTTTAAACAGCGGGCCTTCATCAAAACCTTTCGCCAGCGCTTCCACTTCCAGCGCGTTACGGAACAGTTTCTTATCCTGTTCGAAGCGAATGAACGGGTTCTGACGGCTGGACGCTTTCACTTCGTCGAGCTTAATCTTATCAATCTGACGCGCACGAGAAGTCGCCTGTCGAGATTTAGACGCGTTGGCGCTAAAGCGGCTGACGAAGGATTGCAGATCGGCAATCTGTGCTTTCTTCTTGGCGTTATCAGCCAGCAGACGTTCACGCGCCTGGGTTGCCGCCGTCATGTATTCGTCGTAGTTCCCCGGATAAACGCGCAGTTCACCGTAGTCCAGATCCGCCATGTGCGTGCAGACCATGTTCAGGAAGTGACGGTCGTGCGAAATGATGATCATGGTGCTGTCACGCTCGTTCAGCGTCTGCTCCAGCCAGCGGATGGTGTCGATATCCAGGTTGTTCGTTGGTTCGTCGAGCAGCAGAATGTCCGGGTTAGAGAACAGCGCCTGCGCCAGAAGCACACGCAGCTTCCAGCCGGGCGCGACTTCGCTCATCGGGCCGTAATGCTGTTCTACCGGAATACCGACGCCCAGCAGCAGTTCACCCGCACGCGCTTCCGCAGAGTAGCCGTCCATTTCGCCATACTGAACTTCAAGGTCAGCAACTTTGTAGCCATCTTCTTCGCTCATCTCAGCCAGGGCGTAAATGCGATCGCGCTCCTGCTTCACTTCCCACAGTTCGCCGTGACCCATGATCACGGTGTCAAGAACGGTGAACTCTTCAAAGGCGAACTGATCCTGACGCAGCTTACCGATGCGCTCGTTCGGATCGAGGGAAACGTTGCCCAGCGTCGGTTCGAGGTCGCCGCCGAGAATTTTCATAAAAGTAGATTTACCGCTACCGTTCGCGCCAATCAGGCCGTAACGGTTGCCGCCGCCAAATTTGACGGAAATATTTTCAAACAGCGGCTTACTGCCGAACTGCATGGTGACGTTGCTGGAAACTAACACTGGCGTATCCTGAAAGAGAAAGAAATATGTGACAAACCGCTTATTATGCCATAAGTCTGCAATAAGATCGCCCCCTGATGCTGAAGGGCTAAAATGAGAGTAAAAGGAAAAAAATGTGATTTAGTACACATCCGAATTCCTTGTTGCTCAGATTGCACATATAATGCGTGCCCAACACTACATAAATCTCAACCCACTAGCCTGCCTGGCACTGAATCTCGCATACATGAACATGAATATGAAATTAACAACGCTTTTCGCGGCGGCACTCGCAATAGTTGGTTTTTGTAACACAGCTTCTGCCGTCACGTACCCGCTGCCTACCGATGGCAGCCGTTTAATTGGGCAAAACCAGGTCATCACGATTCCTGAAGGCAACACCCAACCGCTGGAATATTTTGCGGCGGAGTACCAGATGGGTCTGTCTAACATGCTGGAAGCCAACCCGGGCGTGGATACCTTTCTGCCGAAAGGCGGCACCGTGCTGAACATTCCTCAGCAGTTGATCCTGCCGGATACCGTGCATGAAGGTATTGTTATCAACAGCGCTGAAATGCGCCTGTACTATTACCCGAAAGGCACCAACACCGTTATTGTTCTGCCGATTGGTATCGGCCAGTTGGGCAAAGACACGCCAATCAACTGGACTACCAAAGTAGAACGTAAAAAAGCGGGTCCAACCTGGACGCCAACGGCGAAAATGCATGCGGAATACCGCGCTGCGGGTGAACCGCTGCCAGCCGTTGTTCCGGCAGGTCCGGATAACCCGATGGGTCTGTACGCACTGTATATTGGTCGTCTGTATGCCATCCACGGCACCAATGCTAACTTCGGCGTCGGCTTACGCGTCAGCCACGGTTGCGTGCGTCTGCGTAACGACGACATCAAATTCCTGTTTGAAAATGTGCCAGTCGGCACCCGCGTACAGTTTATCGATGAGCCGGTAAAAGCCACTACCGAACCAGACGGCAGCCGTTACATCGAGGTACATAACCCACTGTCAACCACTGAAGCACAGTTTGAAGGCGGGGAAATCGTACCGATTACGCTGAACAAGAGCATTACCAGCATCACCGGTCAGTCTGACGTCGATCAGGCCGTCGTTGAGCAGGCGGTTCAGAACCGTTCAGGTATGCCGGTTCGTCTGAACTAAGCACATACCTGACACGAAAAAGGCGGATAATTCATCCGCCTTTTTTATTGCCTCAATGCCGCTATTACATTAGTAACAACAAACCATATCCCACCAGCGCCGCCCATATCAGCATCGGCACCGAATACCAATGAAAACGCCACCAGATCCGTCGGTCGTTTGCCATCCGTAAAGCAATAAGATTCGCCAGCGACCCCGGCAACAGCCCAAAGCCGCCCACATTGACCGCCCAGGCTAACAGCAGCGTTGGCGGGACGTAGTTCAGCAGCAAAATCGTACTGGGAACATTACTGATAAACTGCGACAGGCCAATGGCGGTCAACCAAAGCCCCGGCGCTGAGAGGGTACCAATCTGATGGGTCATCCCCTGTAAGGCCGGGAGCTGCGTCAGCAAATGCACATCAATGAACATCGCCATAAACACCAACAGCAACGTCCAGTCCACGCTGAGGATCACGCGGCGAGCCAGCACCATGAAACCTGCCGCCACAACCGCCAGGCCCCACAGCCCATGTTTTAACTCCAGTGCCGTCAGGAAGATGATATACAACGCAAGACAGCCCCACACCAGGCGCGGTTGCCAGTCAGGCGCGCGCGTACCGGTATGATAGTGCAAGGCTTTGTGTGGGAAACTGAACCAGCACAGCACCACCAGCGTCAGCATCATGGCCCCCGCAAGCGGTGCCATTTGCCAGATAAACGCGCTAAACGATAAGCCTGAGCGTCCCCACATCAGAATGTTTTGTGGATTGCCTATTGGCGTGAGTAACGATCCGGCGTTTACCGCCAGCGCCTCAAAGATAATCAGGCGATTCACCGGAATGGCGCACAATTTTTTCAGGGTGATGGTCAGCGGAACCACAATAAACAGCGCAACATCGTTGGTCAGAAACGTCGACAGCAGCGCCGCCGCCAGCACCATAAATATCGCCAATTGGCGTTCAGTATTGAAGCGGCGGGTCATCTTGCGCCCTAACACATCGAAGTAACCGCTTAGCTCCACCCCTTTGGTCAGTAACATCAGCCCGCTAAGCGTGATAATCGTGTGCCAGTCAATCGCCCCCGGCCACGACCGGGGCGCAAATGGCGTAAACAGGCTTAGTACAATCCCGACGATGATTAACAACTGAAAAAAACGATCGCGCTGTAAGGCGCGTAATAAAGGAAAACTCATTCAGAGCCTGTTCCTTGCTGTTGCGTAAACCGGCTAAAAGCTTCCAGCGTTTCCTTACTGACGTGGTGCTCCATTCCCTCAGCGTCGCGACGGGCAATTTCCGGGCTGATACCTAACATCAACAGGAAATTCTCTACAATCTGATGACGCTCCCGACTCTCCTGAGCCAGTCGCTCACCTTCTGCGGTTAAAAACACGCCTCGCCAGGGGATCATTTCAATCAATCCGACTGAAGCAAGACGCTTAAGCATTTTAGCAACCGTCGGCTGGGAAACCCCAAGCCGCGCGGCCATATCTACCTGGCGCGCTTCACCAACCTCAATAATGAGATCGGAAATCAGCTCTACGTAGTCATCAATCAGCTCACGGCGATGTGCCTCCCGGACCTGACGAAATCCTTCAACGTGTTCTTCGACATTCACCAATTGCGTCACTTTTTTTGTTGTTGGCGTACCTGCGCGACGACTCATTATGCTTCCTCGTTCCTGTGACGCGTTAACGGCATCTGATTAGAGAGCGCTCATTGTAAACCAGAGTTGCGTGGGCACAAAAAATTAACGTTTTAGCAATAGCTATATAATATAGCCTGTGCTATATCTGTATATAATAAAGACATCCCTCAAGGACTGATGGGATCGTGAAGTCAGGAGGTTTATATGAATGAATTTAAGAGGTGTATACGCGTGTTTAGCCACTCTCCCTTTAAAGTACGGTTAATGCTTATCTCTATGCTGTGCGACATGATTAACAGCAAACCAGAGCAGGATAAACCTTCAGAAAAATAATGCGGCGTCGCGGTACGCCGCTTCTTTTTCCTGCCGTAACTCGCATACGGCGATCGTTTTCCTGCCAATAACCCTTCTTTTTGTCAGTTTTGCCACGTCCCTCGCAAAACAATTTCTTTGTAGTAGTTGACCTTCTCCTGCGCACACTCTATCTTTTCGCAGCCCTGCGTATATTGCGGCTCGCGGATGCGGACCCTATCCCTCTTCTCGCTCTCTCAGGCAGGCAATGACCCTTAGCGCCAGGGTAAGCACATGGCGTTTTTGTAACAGTGGCATATGAATTTAACCCTCAAAGATTCAATCATTGCTCGTAGCCGGGCAATTAGTCCGTGGACTGGCCTCTATTTCTTACAGTCTCTGCTGATCAACCTTGCGCTGGGCTATCCGCTTAGCCTGCTCTATAGCGTTGCTTTCACCTGTATATTGATGCTGCTGTGGCGTAGCGCGCCGCGCGTGCAGAAAGCACTGATTGGCATTTGCTCACTCATTGCGGCAATGTACTTTCCGTTCGGCCAGGCTTATGGTGCGCCGAACTTCAATACTTTGCTGGCGCTGCACTCAACCAATATGGAAGAGTCTACTGAAATCCTGACCATCTTCCCCTGGTACAGTTATCTGGTTGGGGTATTTATTTTCGCCCTCGGCGTTATCGCCGTACGCCGTAAAAAAGATGTACAGCAGCGTGGCTGGAACAAGTTCGACAGCGTTTGTTTGCTGTTCAGCGTTGTCGCATTCTTTGTTACCCCGATGCAAAACCTGGCCTGGGGCGGCGTGTTCAAGCTGAAAGATACTGGCTATCCGGTTTTCCGCTTTGCCAAGGACGTTATCGTCAATAACAACGAAGTGCTCGATGAACAAGAGCGTATGGCGAAACTGTCGAGCGTAAAAGACAGCTGGACGGTAACCGCCGTCAAGCCGAAGTATCACACCTACGTCGTGGTGATCGGCGAAAGCGCCCGCCGCGATGCGTTAGGCGCGTTTGGCGGCCACTGGGATAACACCCCGTTTGCCAGCTCCGTTAACGGCTACATCTTCGCGGATTACATTGCGGCAAGCGGTTCGACGCAAAAATCACTCGGCCTGACGCTGAATCGGGTGGTCGACAATAAGCCCCAGTTCCAGGATAACTTTGTCACCCTGGCCAACCGAGCGGGATTCCAGACGTGGTGGTTTTCCAATCAGGGACAGATTGGTGAATACGATACGGCCATCGCCAGCATCGCGAAACGCGCTGATGAAGTTCAGTTTCTCAAAAGCGGTGATTTCGAAGCGGATAAAAACACCCGTGACGAAGCGCTGTTGAAGATGACCGCCCAGGTGCTGGCAACCGAGCGAACCCAGCCACAGCTCATCGTGCTGCATTTAATGGGCTCACATCCACAGGCCTGCGACCGTACGCAGGGTAAATACGAGACCTTCGTCCAGTCAAAAGAGACATCCTGCTACCTGTACACTATGACGCAGACGGATGACCTGCTGCGTCAGCTATACGATCAGCTACGTAACAGCGGTACCAGCTTCTCGATGGTCTATTTTTCCGATCATGGCCTCGCGTTTAAAGAGCGAGGAAAAGAGGTGCAGTACCTGGCGCATGACGATCAGTTCCAGCAGAATTTCCAGGTGCCTTTCATGGTGCTGTCGAGCGATGATAAAGCGCATCGGGTGATTAAAGCCCGTCGCTCTGCGAATGATTTCCTCAGTTTTTTCTCACAGTGGACAGGGATAAGCGCAAAGGAAATTACCAACAGCTACCGCTTTATTTCAGAGAAAAAGGCCGGCCCGGTGTACATCACCAACTTCAAACTGCAGAAGGTGGATTACAACCATCTTGGTACCGATATCTTTGAGACCAAATCTCGTTAATCTCTAAATTACACGCAAAAAAAATCCGCCCTAAAAGGCGGATTTTTCATATCACCGGAGTGATTAGAAGCGGTAACCCACGCCAGCGATCCAGGTGCCAACGTCAACGCTACGAATACGGCTCTGCTCGTAGGAGAAGTCCAGAGCAACGTTTTCGATCGGGTTGAACTGCAGACCAGCACCGTAAGAGAAACCGTAGTCGCTGGTGGTGTGGTTGTCAGCCGGGGATGCTGCGTTCTGGAATTTACCGTAACCAACACCCACTACACCGTAGATGCTTGCCCAGTCGTTCAGACGGTAAGCCGGACCAGCAGTGATGCCGTAGTACTGGGTTTTGTTGTAGTCGCCAGAAGCATCGGTACGATCTTTTTCAGTGTAAGTGAAGGAACCGATAACACCCAGCGGGTTGTTGTCCTGCTCGTAGCGATACTTCAGGTTGAAACCGTTCATTTTGTTCGCTGCGCCCTGAGCATCGCTCTGAGCGTAACCACCGGTAACGGTAGAAGTAGCAGCTACTGCAGTACCTGCGGAGAAAGCCAGAACAGCGGCCAGTGCTGAAAGACATGCAATTTTTTTCATAACCACCTCAAATGTGCTTCAAGTAAATCTTAAGTTTTAAATATACCAAAAATTGATGGGAAACTCTTTGCGATTCGCGATGTCTAACGGGGTCTTTCATGTAACAGAACATTTCAGAAACCCGCTATCTCTTTCAATTAACATCACTTTTCTAACGTAAAATGCCATTATTGCGCGCACAATATGGCACATTCATCCAGATTAATCCTAATCACACAGATTATTAATCCATCATTTTCATGCCATTGTACGGAACTGAGCACTTTTTTTTTCAACGAATAGTCAACCAGCGATGCGTATTTCCATTACACTCGCTGTTTTACTTTTCTATACATAAAGTCATCCGTGTCGTAGCAAAACTGCAACGTCGCGCAGATGAAGGCGTGTAATCATCATTGACAGGAGAAAGGATGCCGGGGTCGTCACGTAAAGCGCCAGTCTGGTTGCCTATTTTGGTTTTGCTCATTGCTATGTCATCCATTCAAAGCGGAGCATCTCTGGCGAAATCGCTGTTCCCGCTCGTTGGCGCGCCGGGCGTTACCGCGTTGCGCCTTGCGTTGGGCACCCTCATCCTTATCGCCTTCTTTAAACCCTGGCGTTTGCGATTCGCCAAAGAACAGCGCCTGCCCCTGCTGTTTTATGGCCTGTCTCTGGGCGGGATGAACTATCTCTTCTACCTGTCAATCCAGACCGTGCCATTGGGAATTGCCGTGGCGCTGGAGTTTACCGGTCCGCTCGCGGTAGCGCTGTTTTCATCCCGGCGTCCGGTGGATTTCATCTGGGTTGCACTGGCTGTTCTCGGGCTGTGGTTCCTGCTGCCGTTAGGTCAGGACGTTTCTCACGTGGATTTAACCGGCGCCGCGCTGGCGCTGGGGGCTGGCGCCTGTTGGGCAATCTATATTCTTACCGGGCAGCGTGCAGGCGCGGAACATGGTCCGGCGACCGTTGCGGTTGGGTCATTAATTGCGGCGCTGGTTTTTGTCCCCATCGGCGCGATCCAGGCTGGAGATGCCCTGTGGCACTGGTCCATTCTGCCGTTAGGCCTCGCCATTGCGGTCCTCTCCACTGCGCTTCCCTACTCGCTGGAGATGATTGCATTGACGCGGCTGCCAACCCGTACTTTTGGGACGCTGATGAGCATGGAGCCCGCACTGGCAGCGGTTTCCGGAATGATCTTCCTCGGTGAAACGCTGACGCTTATCCAGACGCTCGCTTTGGGCGCCATTATCGTCGCATCAATGGGGTCTACGCTCACTATTCGCAAAGAACCGCAAATTAAGCAAGTTGACGTGAATTAACCACTTAATATTCTGCATGGTTTGCATAATCATGCAGAATATCCAATTGTAAATCTGCGTGATAATTATTCTAATAAATATATTTTTCTCATCCGCATATTTCTTTTACTTTTTACATTAACATAAAAATAACATCGCCCCGGCAACAACCATCATATCACCATGATTTCATTAATTATTTTATACCAACATCTCTCTTCGCTATTAAAGTGATAGGCAAGATCGGAAAAACAAATCCAAATTTAGCGCTATACTTAATCCCGTTGAAGAGCTGGGACATAAATATCAAGAGGATATGAAAATATGAGTACCGCAAAATTGGTAAAAACAAAAGCATCTGCCCTCCTATATACCCGCAACGATGTGACAGATAGCGAAAAGAAAGCGACCGTAGAGCTGCTGAATCAGCAAGTGATCCAGTTCATCGACCTGTCGTTGATCACCAAACAGGCTCACTGGAACATGCGCGGCACCAACTTTATTGCCGTACATGAAATGCTGGATGGCTTCCGCACAGCCCTGACCGATCACCTCGACACCATGGCTGAGCGCGCCGTACAGTTGGGCGGAGTCGCACTGGGTACAACCCAGGTGATTAACAGCAAAACGCCTCTGAAAAGCTACCCGCTGGATATCCATAGCGTGCAGGACCACTTAAAAGAGCTGGCCGATCGTTATGCCGTCGTCGCGAATAGCGTACGTAAAGCCATTAGCGAAGCTAAAGACGAAGATACTGCAGATATCTTCACCGCCGCGTCACGCGATCTCGACAAATTCCTGTGGTTTATCGAAGCCAATATTGAATAACAGCAGACATAAGAATTACCTATATAACCCTCGCCCTGGCGGGGGTTTTGCACTTCTATGGTGCATAACATTGATCATTCGTCACCCCAAAGTAAATTAATTGTAATAATCACCTCACACAATCGTTAACGAAAGATTGTTTTATCAACAATTTTTACGCTAAATAGTCATACCGTTTGCACCGTGTCAGGCGCGCACCAAATGAGTGCCCCAAAATAGTGCAGATCGCCCGCTTTGCCCTACTTATTGTGCAGAGAAACAAGACACCTTCTTGTTAAAACAATGAGTTGCAAAATTGGCACGATTTTTTCATTAAGCCATATGTTCTCGCAGGGGATCGCCCCGTGGATATAAAAGGAAATCCTATGAAGTCTGTATTAAAAGTTTCACTGGCTGCACTTACCCTGGCTTTTGCGGTGTCCTCCCATGCCGCAGATAAGAAACTGGTTGTCGCAACCGACACCGCGTTTGTACCGTTCGAATTCAAACAGGGTGACAAATACGTTGGTTTTGATGTGGATCTGTGGGCTGCCGTGGCCAAAGAACTGAAGCTGGATTATGAACTGAAACCAATGGATTTCAGCGGCATCATCCCGGCTCTGCAAACCAAAAATATCGACCTGGCACTGGCGGGTATCACCATCACTGATGAGCGTAAAAAAGCGATCGACTTCTCTGACGGCTACTACAAAAGCGGTCTGTTAGTGATGGTCAAAGCGAATAATAACGACGTGAAAAGCGTGAAAGATCTGGATGGTAAAGTCGTCGCTGTGAAGAGCGGCACCGGTTCCGTTGATTACGCAAAAGCTAACATCAAAACCAAAGACCTGCGTCAGTTCCCGAATATCGATAACGCGTATATGGAACTGGGCACCAACCGCGCAGACGCCGTGCTGCACGACACTCCAAACATTCTTTACTTCATCAAAACTGCGGGTAACGGCCAGTTCAAAGCCGTAGGTGAATCCCTGGAAGCCCAGCAGTACGGTATCGCCTTCCCGAAAGGCAGCGATGAACTGCGCGAGAAAGTGAACGGCGCGCTGAAAACGCTGAAAGAGAACGGCACGTATAACGAAATCTACAAAAAATGGTTCGGTACTGAACCTAAATAATAACCGACAGCGTTGCCCGGTAGCGCGATGCTTACCGGGCTTACGCCGGGATTTTTGAGACCTGTAGGCCGAATAACCACACAGTGAATCCGGTAAAACAGGCATTTGAATATTTACACCACGGTAACAGGAACGACATATGCAGTTTGACTGGAGTGCCATCTGGCCCGCCATCCCGCTTTTGATTGAAGGCGCCAAAATGACCCTGTGGATTTCGGTCCTCGGTCTGGCTGGCGGTCTGGTAATCGGGCTTGCAGCGGGGTTTGCACGTACTTTCGGCGGTTGGATAGCCAACCACGTAGCGCTGGTGTTTATCGAAGTCATTCGCGGTACGCCAATCGTTGTGCAGGTGATGTTTATTTACTTCGCCCTGCCAATGGCATTTAACGATTTACGCATTGATCCCTTTAGCGCCGCCGTTGTCACCATCATGATCAACTCCGGGGCCTATATTGCGGAAATCACCCGCGGTGCGGTGCTCTCAATCCATAAAGGATTCAGCGAAGCCGGACTGGCGCTTGGACTTTCACGCACAGAGACTATCCGCCACGTAATTTTGCCTCTCGCACTGCGTCGTATGCTGCCGCCGCTGGGTAACCAGTGGATAATCAGCATAAAAGATACCTCGCTGTTTATTGTCATTGGCGTCGCTGAACTGACCCGTCAGGGCCAGGAAATCATTGCCGGTAACTTCCGCGCACTGGAAATCTGGAGCGCCGTTGCGGTGTTCTATCTGATCATTACGCTGGTGCTGAGCTTCATTCTGCGTCGTCTGGAAAGAAGGATGAAAATCCTGTGATTGAATTTAAAAACGTTTCTAAGCACTTTGGTCCAACTCAGGTGCTGCACAATATTGACCTGAACATTCAGCAGGGCGAAGTGGTGGTGATTATCGGTCCGTCCGGGTCCGGTAAATCTACCCTGCTGCGCTGTATTAACAAACTGGAAGAAATCACCTCCGGCGATTTGATCGTCGATGGTCTGAAAGTAAACGATCCGAAGGTAGACGAGCGGTTAATCCGCCAGGAAGCTGGGATGGTGTTTCAGCAGTTCTATCTGTTCCCGCATCTGACGGCGCTGGAAAACGTCATGTTCGGACCGCAGCGCGTACGCGGGGCGAATAAAGAGCAGGCTGAGAAACTGGCTAAAGAGCTGCTGGCGAAAGTGGGTCTGGCTGAGCGTGCGCATCACTACCCTTCTGAACTGTCCGGTGGTCAACAACAGCGTGTGGCTATCGCCCGTGCGTTGGCGGTGAAGCCGAAAATGATGCTGTTTGATGAGCCAACCTCAGCGCTGGACCCGGAACTGCGTCATGAAGTTCTGAAAGTTATGCAGGATCTGGCGGAAGAAGGGATGACCATGGTGATTGTAACCCACGAAATCGGCTTTGCCGAAAAAGTGGCTTCACGCCTGATTTTCATTGATAAGGGACGTATTGCCGAAGACGGTAATCCGCAGGCCCTGATTGAAAATCCGCCCAGCCAACGCTTACAGGAATTTTTGCAGCACGTTTCCTGATAGTTCAGCCTCCCTTCGCCCGAAGGGAGGTTTTTCACCAGAATCCTCTCATTTCATTTCTCCCCCGCCCTGACATCTATACTTATCCTTTTGAATTTATTTTCTCATGGGAGGAGTCATGCGCTGGATCCTGTTCATCTTTGTTTGTCTGCTTAGTATTCCGGCTCAGGCGGTGACGATACCTGGCGTCACCTCGCCAACGTCAACCAACGCACAAGCCGCGCCAACGAAAGAGCCGGATGTTGAACAGAAGAAAGCGGCCTACGGCGCACTGGCGGATGTGCTGGAAAATGACGCCTCACGTCAGGAACTGATCGATCAGTTACGCAAAGTGGCGACAGCGCCCCCTGCCGAGCCTGTGCCAACCATTGTTCCACCCACATTAACAGAAGAAAAAACGGTGCTGGAAAACGTCACGGATGTCACACGGCACTACGGTGAGGCGCTCTCCAGCCGCTTTGCCCAACTTTACCGTAATATTACCGACGCACCGCATAAGAGTTTTAACCCACAAACTTTCACCAATGCCCTGACCCATTTTTTAATGCTGGCGGCGTCAGTGTTCGGTTTTTTCTGGTTGATTCGCCTGTGCGCGCTTCCGCTGTATCGCAAAATGGGGCAATGGGCACGACGGAAAAACCGTGAACGCAGCAACTGGCTCCAGCTTCCGGCGATGATAATCGGCGCATTCATTATCGATTTGCTTCTGCTGGCGCTGACATTGTTTGTCGGGCAAATACTGAGCGACCGAATGAACGCCGGCAGTCGCACGATCGCCTTTCAGCAAAGCCTGTTTCTCAATGCCTTTGCCCTGATTGAATTCTTCAAAGCCATTCTACGTCTGATATTTTGCCCAACGGTGGCTGAACTGCGCCCGTTTAACATTCAGGATGCTGGTGCTCGCTACTGGAATCGCCGTTTGAGTTCGTTGAGCAGTCTGATTGGTTACGGACTGATCGTTGCCGTTCCCATTATCTCCAATCAGGTCAACGTGCAGGTCGGCGCGATGGCAAACGTCATCATCATGCTGTGTATTACGCTATGGGCGCTGTACCTGATTTTCAGAAACAAGAAAGAGATAACACAGCATTTACAGAATCTGGCGGAAAGATCGTTAGCTTTCTTCAGCCTGTTTATCCGCGCTTTTGCGCTGGTGTGGCATTGGCTGGCCAGCGCCTACTTCATTGTGCTGTTTTTCTTCTCGCTATTTGATCCTGGCAACAGCCTGAAATTCATGATGGGCGCTACGCTGCGCAGCCTCGTGATTATCGGGATTGCTGCCTTTGTGTCCGGCATGTTTTCCCGCTGGATAGCCAAGACTATTACCCTTTCGCCACACACCCAGCGCAGCTATCCGGAATTACAAAAACGACTGAATGGCTGGCTGTCGACGGCGTTAAGCGTGGCCAGGATCCTGACGGTGTGCGTTGCGGTGATGCTGCTATTGAATGCCTGGGGACTGTTCGACTTCTGGAACTGGCTGCATTACGGCGCAGGAGAAAAAACGGTGGATATTCTGATCCGTATCGCGCTGATTTTATTCTTCTCCGCCATCGGCTGGACGATCCTTGCCAGCCTGATTGAAAATCGTCTGGCTTCCGATATTCATGGCCGCCCGCTACCCAGCGCCAGAACCCGCACTTTGCTGACGCTGTTTCGCAATGCGCTGGCGGTAATAATCAGCACGATCACCATCATGATTGTGCTGTCCGAAATTGGCGTCAATATCGCCCCCTTACTGGCCGGGGCCGGGGCGTTGGGGCTGGCTATCTCTTTCGGCTCGCAAACGCTGGTAAAAGATATTATTACCGGGATCTTTATTCAGTTCGAAAATGGTATGAACACCGGCGACCTGGTGACCATCGGCCCACTCACCGGTACGGTTGAACGAATGTCCATCCGCTCTGTGGGCGTGCGTCAGGACACCGGGGCGTACCATATCATTCCCTGGTCATCGATAACGACCTTCGCCAACTTTGTGCGTGGAATTGGATCGGTCGTCGCCAATTACGACGTAGACCGTCATGAGGATGCGGATAAAGCGAATCAGGCGTTGAAAGACGCGGTTGCTGCGGTGATGGAAAAAGAAGATATCCGCGGGCTTATTATCGGCGAACCGTCGTTTGCCGGGATCGTGGGATTAACCAATACGGCTTTCACGCTCAGGGTCTCGTTTACTACTTTACCGCTGAAGCAGTGGACGGTACGTTTTGCCCTTGACAGCCAGGTGAAGAAATACTTCGATTTGGCCAACATACGCGCCCCGGTACAAACGTATCAGGTCTTGCCTGCACCGGTGAATGGCCCTGTATCGACGGCAAGCGAACCGCTGCCGCCAACCGAGCCCACGCTTTAGCGTTTACGCGCCATAAAACGTCGGCGCTGATCGTTATCCATAAAGGTCCAGGCAATAAAGCGGCTCTGCTTTTGCCCCTGGGCCATCTCTTTCTTGACGACTTTCACCGCGCCCGCATCCGTTAATGCATGGTACAACGGCGGCAAATTCTCACCGCGCGAAACCAGCGTGGTGAACCACATCACCTGACGTCCAAAGGCCTGGCTTTCGGCGATCATTTTTTTGATGAACGCCACTTCGCCGCCTTCACACCACAGCTCCTGCTGCTGTCCACCAAAGTTCAGCGCATCATCTTTATCCTGGCCCAGGTTACGGCGCTTGCGCTCGCTTCCGGCGCGGGCTGAGGCCGCAGAATCATGGAATGGCGGGTTACACAATGTGGCTTCATACTGCTCATTTTTGTGAATGATACCGTTGAAGATTGCCGTAACATCTTTCTGGCGACGCAGGCGAATAGCACGGGTTAACCCCGGATTGGCATTTACGATCGCCTGAGCGCTGTTAAACGCTTCGTTGCTGGTCTCACTCCCGGTGAATCGCCAGCCGTATTCATGCACGCCGATCAGCGGATAAATACAGTTGGCCCCTACTCCCACGTCCAGTACGCTCGCATTTGCCGGAATGGTTCCATTGGTTTCACCTAACAGATCGGCCAAATGGTGGATATAGTCTGCACGACCAGGAACCGGCGGGCACAGAAAACCGTCTGGAATATCCCAGTGTTTCACCGCATAAAAATGCGCCAGCAGTGCTTTATTGAGCGCCTTCACTGCCTGCGGATTCGCGAAATCAACACTCTGCTCGCCGCCGGGCGTGAGGGTGAGAAATTGCGTCAGCTCGGGCGTAACCTGGCATAAAGTCGCAAGATCATAACGGCCGTTGTGGCGGTTGCGTGGGTGTAATCCCGGTTTCTGGGCGGACATAGCATTCTCCTTTTAACAGCGGCGTAAGATACCCGCATAACGCCACGCGGTAAACACATGCAACAAGGAAATTTGATTTTTCACGCCTGTTTAATGCCTTGCCATTTGTTCAAAAAACAGACAGGTCTTCACCAGTTTTTTGCGGTAAATGTCCTGTGCTGACGACCTAAACTTATCAGGCACACCTGTTGTTTTTCAGAGGATATCACTATGAAGAAATGCCTCACATTACTTGCCGCTACCGTCCTGACCGGCATGACATTTGCGTCCTTTGCTGCACAGCCCTACACCAGCCCTGCTACCGGTCAGCTACAGGCTTCCGGCACAGTTTTCGCTACCGGCGCCTCTAACCTGAGCGATCTCGAAGACAAGCTGGCTGAGAAAGCGAAAGAGCAAGGCGCCAAAGGCTTTGTCGTCAATTCTGCGGGCGGTAAAAACCAGATGTACGGCACCGCAACTATCTATAAGTAACCCCCTCACCTTAGCCCAACTGCATTCATCCCGAATGCAGTTAGCTGTCCGCAATTCACGTCATTCCCGGTGCGAATTGTAATCACCGTGTAGTAATTTTGAATCCAATGTAAACAAATGTATTTATTTTTGAAGTGATGAATGCTAAAACGTCGCACTGATTAGTAATGCTTATCAAAATCATTATCAATTACAAGTCCACTTCCGCGAGGCCTGCAGGGTATAACATCCATAGAGATGTCCCTTCGCGCGAGTGAAACCGTTTACTCAAACAATAATAAGTCACTCATTAACATGGATAAAAATCGCAACTTGCCGTCCAGTAGTTTTCACTCACTGACTTTTTTTGCCGGTCTGTGCATTGGTCTGTCCCCGGTAGCTCAGGCTGTCGCCGCGGGCAATCAGGATAAAAAACAAGAAGACACTCTGGTTGTTGAAGCGGCCAAACCTTCGCTGTACGCCCCAACGCAGTCTGCCGATCCTAAATTCTCCCGCCCGGTAGCGGATACCACCCGCACCATGACGGTGATTTCTGAGCAGGTGATTAAGGATCAAGGCGCAACAAATCTGACCGATGCGCTGAAAAACGTACCGGGCGTTGGCGCATTTTTTGCCGGTGAGAACGGAAACTCCAGCACAGGCGACGCGGTTTACATGCGTGGTGCGGATACCTCGAACAGTATTTATATCGACGGTGTTCGTGATATTGGCAGCGTCACGCGCGACACCTTCAATACAGAACAGGTGGAAGTGATCAAAGGTCCTTCCGGTACCGACTATGGACGTAGCGCGCCGACGGGTTCCATCAATATGATCAGCAAACAGCCGCGCACCGATTCCGGGATCGATGCGTCAGCCAGCGTCGGTAGCGCCTGGTTCCGTCGTGGTACGCTGGACATTAACCAGGTCATCGGCGAGACCACCGCCGCACGTTTAAACCTGATGGGTGAAAAAACCCATGATGCGGGTCGCGATAATGTTAAGAATGAACGTTATGGTGTGGCCCCCTCTCTCGCTTTTGGCTTAGGGACTGAGAACCGACTGTACCTGAACTATCTTCATGTCACCCAGCACAACACGCCGGATGGCGGTATCCCTACCATTGGCCTGCCGGGGTATTCCGCACCATCCGCGGGGACTTCTGCACTGAATCATTCAGGAAAAGTAGATACGCATAACTTCTACGGCACCAACTCGGATTACGAC
The DNA here is from genome assembly GCA_020099315.1 of Citrobacter europaeus. Classification (NCBI taxonomy): domain Bacteria; kingdom Pseudomonadati; phylum Pseudomonadota; class Gammaproteobacteria; order Enterobacterales; family Enterobacteriaceae; genus Citrobacter; species Citrobacter europaeus. The sequence continues at coordinate 1,516,761 of CP083650.1, read as the reverse complement.
GATTCGACGACCGATACCGCAACGATGCGTTTTGAACATGACCTGAACGACAGCACCACTATTCGCAACACCACCCGCTGGTCGCGTATTAAACAAGATTATCTGATGACGGCGGTGATGGGCGGCGCGTCTAACATCACTCAACCAACCAGTAGTGTCGATACCTGGACCTGGTCACGCCTGGCAAATACCAAAGATGTCAGCAATAAAATCCTCACCAACCAGACTAATCTGACCTCAAAGTTTTACACGGGATCCATCGGTCACGACATCAGTACCGGCGTGGAGCTAACGCGCGAAACGCAAACCAATTATGGCGTGGCGCCGATCACCCCACCACCGGTGAATATCTATCATCCCGACAGCAATGTGAATATCGGCGGATTGTCGCGTAACGGCGCCAACGCTAACGGACAAACCGATACCTTCGGTATATACGCTTTTGATACGCTACAAGTTACCCGTGAGTTTGAGCTAAACGGTGGTATTCGCCTCGACAATTACCGCACTGAATATGACAGCGCCACCGCTTGCGGCGCCTCCGGGCGTGGCGCTGTCGCGTGCCCGACAGGTGTGGTCAAAGGTTCCCCGGTCACCACTGTGGATACAGCCAAATCAGGCAATCTGGTTAACTGGAAAGCGGGTGCGCTGTATCACCTGACCGATAATGGTAACGTGTACATCAACTATGCCGTTTCTCAGCAACCGCCAGGCGGCAGCAACTTTGCCCTTGCCCAGGGCGGCAGCGGTAACAGTGCGAACCGTACCGATTTCAAACCGCAGAAAGCGAAAACCAGCGAGATCGGCACCAAATGGGAGGTGCTGGATAAGCGCCTGCTGTTAACCGCCGCGATTTTCCGCACGGATATTGAGAACGAAGTTGAGCAGAACGACGACGGAACATATTCCCAGTACGGAGAGAAACGCGTTGAAGGCTACGAGCTCTCGGTAGCAGGCAACATCACCCCCGCATGGCAGGTTATTGGTGGCTACACCCAGCAACGCGCTACCATCCACAATGGTAAAAACGTTGCTCAGGATGGGTCTTCATCCCTGCCGTATACGCCTGAACATGCGTTCACGCTGTGGAACCAGTATCAGGCTACCGATGATATCTCTGTTGGCGCGGGCGCTCGTTACGTGGGCAGCATGCATCGCGGTTCCGACGGTGCGGTCGGTACGCCATCCTACACTGAAGGTTACTGGGTCGCCGACGCCAAACTGGGCTATCGCGTGAATCGCAATCTCGATTTCCAGCTAAACGTCTATAACCTGTTCGACACCGATTACGTATCCTCCATTAACAAGAGTGGATACCGTTACCATCCGGGCGAGCCAAGAACCTTCCTGCTCACTGCAAATATGCATTTCTGATCTTTTACGTGGGGCGTCAGCCCCACTTTCAGGAGAAACACTGATGATGTACCACATTCCCGGCGTTCTGACAGCGCAGGATGTTGCCTGGTTTCGCGAACAGTTGGACGCTGCCGACTGGGTTGATGGCCGTGCAACCACCGGCGCTCAGGGCGCACAGGTTAAAAACAACCAGCAGGTGGATACGCAAAGTGCGCGTTATGGCGTTTTACAACAGGCGGTACAAACTGCGGTGAATAGCAGCGCACTATTCTTCGCCGCAGCATTACCGAAAACACTCTCCACACCGCTGTTTAATCGCTACCAGGACAACGAGACTTACGGTTTTCACGTTGACGGCGCGGTGCGTAGCCATCCGGAAAACGGCTGGATGCGCACAGATCTTTCCGCCACCTTATTCCTGAGTAATCCTGATGATTATGAAGGAGGAGAGTTGTTGGTCAATGATACCTACGGCCAGCATGCGGTAAAGCTGCCGGCGGGCGATCTGGTGCTTTACCCTTCCAGCAGCCTGCACTGCGTCACGCCGGTGACCCAAGGCGTTCGTGTGGCGTCATTTATGTGGATCCAGTCGATGATCCGTGACGACAAAAATCGCGCCATGCTTTTTGAACTGGATAAAAACATCCAGTCCCTGAAAACACGTCATGGGGAGAGTAGCGAGATCCTCTCGCTTCTCAATCTCTACCATAACCTGCTGCGCGAATGGTCTGAAATCTGATAGTGGTAACGCGTGGTCGTTTTTCAGCCATCACATTCGCTATACTTATTCTGTAGACATCAGCAGGAGGTAAGCATGGCATCCGGATGGGCAAATGATGACGCGGTTAACAAACAGATCAACAATACTATTGAAGATGCTGTAGCCCGCGCCCGCGGTGAATTACCGACGGGGGAAAGTCTGTATGAATGCGAAGAATGTGGCAATCCTATCCCTCAGGCCAGACGTGAGGCCGTGCCAGGCGTACGCTTGTGCATCACTTGCCAACAGGATAAAGATTCACATAGTGCGGCATTTTCAGGATATAATCGCAGAGGTTCAAAAGACAGCCAGCTACGCTGACTTATCTTTACCAAAAGCTTTAGCGTATACAATTTCCTTTACGAGCACGCTTTTTTGCACTCTGTGTAGCAAAATGTGCCGTTGTCGGTGTCTCTGTAAAGCGCAATGACAAGAACTGTAAATCCCTCTTTCGAATTTATTAATATTCAATAAGTTATTTGTCATTCAATTTTTTTGATTGATGCCGTCAATTCTATTCGATTTTATCTCGCATAAAAAAACGTGATACTTCTCACATCGACGAAACAACGTCTTCTTAAAGAACACTGACTAACAGAACAACCCTGCGAGAAATTAATCATGAAAAATATCAAATTTGCTGTTGCCGCCATCGCTCTGTCTACCCTGTCATTTGGCGTTTTCGCTGCCGAGCCGGTTTCCTCTACTCAGGCACAAAACATGAACAAAATTGGTGTGGTATCTGCTGACGGCGCCACTACGCTGGACGGCCTGGAAGCCAAACTCGCTGAGAAAGCAAATGCTGCTGGCGCAACGGGATACAGCATCACTTCCGCTATCGGCAAAGATAAAATGAGCGGCACCGCGGTTATCTATAAATAACCGAGAAATTACCTGTACGACCCAATGCTCCAACCCTCATTGACCCTGTTTGTTACCCTTTGTTTGCCCGTCCGCCACTGGACGGGCTTTTTTTTGCTTAGTGTTCCAGACGTTGACGGAACTCCTGTAACACGACGTCTGGCATCCCTATTTGCAGCGCCGCCTCGCAAATCGCTTTCCAGCTCCCGGCATCCAGCGGAATACCTTGCGCCAGCCGTTCCTCACGCGTATTCACCTCCCACTCCCCTGGTAACAGGATCGGGGCACCTTCAGCATGCGGAGACGCTTTCACCCACTCAGCAAATGCCGCAACCTGGTTATCACAGTCCGGCGCGCCGAACAGTTGAGGATTTATAATGATGGTCGTCATGCAGTTAATGATGGCATCCGCGCTGGTCTGCAGGCTTTCTTCATGTGTTGTTTTACCGCCAGAAAGCGCCCCGCCCATAATTTCGCACATCGCCGCCAGCGCATAACCCTTATGTTGGGCGAATGTCAGTAACGACCCCAGCGGAGAAACCTGCATTACGGCAGGATCGGTCGTAGGCACTCCATTTGCGTCAATCAGGCATCCAGGTGCCACCGGTTCGCCCTTATGCCATGCCACACGGGTTTTGCCAAACGCGATGGCGCTGGTCGCATAGTCCAACAACAACGGGAAAGTATTTTTACGCGGGAACACAACGCAGAAGGGATTGGTGCCAAAACGGCTATCGCGGCCATGAAACGGTGCGACCATCGGGATACCTACCACATTCACAAAGTGCACCGAAACAAAACCTGCCGCCGCACATTGTTCCGCCCAGTAGCCAATGCGTCCGATATGGTGCGAATTATGTAATGCCACGGCGGCGATACCGTACTGGCGCGCTTTTTCGATTCCATGCGTGATTGCCTCGTGCGCCGCCACCTGACCAAACGCACAGTCGCCGTCAAACGTTATCACCGCTCCCGCATCTTTGACCACTTTGGCATGACGGTTGATCTGCAGGTACCCTTGTGAGAATGAGCGAATATAGCTTGGGATCATGCCGATGCCGTGGGAGTCGTGACCAGCAAGGTTAGAGGCTATCAGATGATCTGCCACCAGCCTCGCCTCCTGCTCATTGCTTCCCATCTGATGAAAAACGGCCTGGATAAAGGCGTGCAGCGTTGGCACATGGAAGCGATGTCCACTGTTCATTGTTATCTCCTGTTGTGTCGCGTGTTTGTTGTGTTTCTTATTTTTCAACAAACTATGCTGCGCCACGGCGCTCCGGAGGTCAATAAACGTGCAGAAATTTCACGTTGCTGAAATGAGAGAACCGACAGGCCTGGTAAATGGCCCGTCGGGATAACAAATTAATTAGAAACTTTGCTCGACGCGGGCAAGTCCTTCAGCCAGTGAGGCGGATTCACCGGTTGCCACCAGGCAGCAGGCCATCTGGATTTTCAACGATGCCGGAACAGGCTCACTGCCCGCCAGACAACGCTCAATCCAGCGCGCGGTGGTTTCCGGGTCTTTTGCTACCGGTAGCGGTACCGGCTCATCAGGCATCTCGCTCTGTCGGTCCTGTAACACTCGCACACCGGATGAATCTATCAGACTTATCTGCGGGCAGCGCTGCGGGTTGGCATACACTTCGCCCTCGGTACCGTGCATCAACAGGCCACGCCCACCGATATCGCCGAAGAACTTCGCCACGCGCGAAACGTATTCCGGGTGGGACACGCTGGAAAGACGCAGCGCGGCATCTTCAGCAAACGGCGTGGCTAATTTAGCCAGCGTGTGCGCACTGTTACGCACGCCCATTCGCCAGCGCATCGCCAGCTGTTTCTCCAGCGGAGGACACAGCGCGCTCACCGGGATAAACACCGGCTCATGACCATCCAGCTTTGCCTGCGCCTGCCCGGCATGCAGCGTCGGCGCAATTCCCATCAGCTCGAAAATGGTTTCTGTCAGCACGCGGGTTGGATCCTCGCTGACGCCATGTACCACCACCGGAAAGCCGAGCTTATGCAGTAAAATCGCCAGCAGCGGAGTCAAATTCGCCTGCTTGCGCGCGCCATTATAACTGGGAATGACAATCGGCATGGGTTTCGCTACCGGCGGAGTCAGGCGAATGGTGTGGTTTTGCATCGCTTCGTAAAAGCCCAGCATCTCCGCTTCGCCTTCGCCTTTAATACGTAGCGCAATCAGTACCCCGCCCATTTCAAGGTCAGGTACGTCGCCGTTCATCATATGGGTATACAGTCCGCGAGCAGTATCCTTATCCAGGTCACGCGCGTGATTTTTTCCTCGCCCAATCTCTTTAATGATTTTGCGGTAATCCATCGTTAACTCCTTGCCTGTTGCTCGCGTCGTTAACGCCGACGGCGGCGTGTGGGTTTCGCTTTTTCTTTTGGTTTTACTATAACGTCTGGCACAGCAGGTTGCTCTATCGGAAATATGGGTAATGCATTCAGTAAACGCTTGCCATAGTTTTTGGTCAATAAACGCTTATCATAAATAACCACTTCTCCCCAGCAACTATGGCTACGGATGAGTCGCCCTACCTGCTGGATCAAATTGAACGACGCCGCGGGCAGGCTCTGCACCTCGAAGGGGTAGCGGTTCAGGCTTTTCAACCACTCGCCCTCGGTGATCACCACCGGGCTGTCGATAGGCGGAAAAGCAATTTTGTGAATATGCACCTGAGTCAGCAGGTCGCCTTTCAAGTCCAGACCTTCGGCAAAAGATTGCAGCCCAACCAGCACGCTACGCTCGCCGTTGGTCACCCGCTTGCGGTGCAGCTCCACCAGACGATAGCGCGGCTGGTCGCCCTGAACCAGCAACAGTAGGCGCAGATCGGTAACGTGCTCCAGAAAACGCTGCATCGCCCGGCCGCTGGCAAAGAGTACCAACATCCCCTGATGCTTCTTGCTTTCCAGCTGTTCGCGGAAGTAGGCGGCCATTTCCGCGATATGCTGCTCTTCGTTTTCAATTAGCGGTTCGTAGCGCATCTGCGGAATGACGATTCTGCCCTGTTCAACGTGATTAAACGGTGAATCCAGCGCAACAAACCGGTCCCCTGCTTTTTCCTTCAGGCCGCTCATTTCCTGCAGACGCGAGAAGCTGTTGAGCGAGCGTAGCGTGGCGGAAGTGACAATAATATGCGGTACGCTGCGCCACAGCAGTCGTTCGAGCTGATCGCTCACGCGGATCCCCACGCAGTGAAACCAGACGTGGATCTGCCCGTCACGCACCTCGCGCGTCGCCCATTTACTCACCGGCGCGCCCGATGATTGCGCGAGCGATGCCAGCCGCCACAATTTGCTTTGTGCCTCAAACATGCCCAGCGCCCGATTCATCTGCAAAATAACCCGATGCAGACGCACAATATCGTGAGTGCCGGTTTTTTCGCTGAGATCGTTGAGGAACAGTTCCGCCAGACCGCGCAGCATTTCCGTTAGTTTTGCCAGACGCTGACAAATCTCCATCACTTCCGCAGGTAGCTCCCCCATCGCGAAGCGGTGTTCCGCTTCCTGGGTAGCCGGCATGTACAGATTAAGAATGTTATTGAGCGAGGAAATCAGCTCATACAGTTCCTCACAGTGACCATTCAGACGCTCGGCATTCGCCAACGGAGGCGTGGTTTTTGGCCGAAACTGCTCCAGGCAGGTAGCCACTAATTTGCAAAACAGATCCAACTGCAGTCGGTACCAGGGGGCGCTGATTTCTGCGCTCATCTCCAGCGCATCGCGCGCGACGTCGGGCAAATGGTGGCCTTCATCAAGCACCAATAGCAGGTTTTTCGGCTCCGGCAAAACGGCTTCGCTTTCCATGGCCGCCATCACCAGCGCGTGGTTGGCAACCACCACTTCGGCTTCCTGAATCTCCCTGCGGGCAACAAAAAAAGGGCATTCACGATAGTAGTGACAGTTACGGTTCAGACAGCTGGCTTTATCAGTGCTCAGCCGTTGCCAGAGTCCGTCGTCGATAGCGATATCGGTGTGATCGCGCAGCCCGTCCCACTTGTAGCTGTCGAGATCGCCTTTTAGCCTGGCGCAGCGCTTTTGTTCTTCCTGGTTATTGGGCGTCAGATCGTCGTCGAGAAAGGCCAGTAGATCCTGCTGATTGGGTTCGGTACTGGCCAGCGCCGCTAAGTTACGCGGACAGACATAGCGTCCGCGACCAAACGCGGCGGTAAAACGCAGGTCAGGGATAATTTTGCGTAGCAGCGGTAAATCTTTGCTGTAGATCTGATCCTGCAAAGCGACGTTGGCGGTACTAACCACCAGCGTTTTTTGTTCTTCACGCGCTATGGCAATACCGGGAATCAGATAAGACAGAGTTTTCCCCACCCCGGTCGGCGCTTCAATCGCCAGATGTCGCCCTTCTTCCCCGGAGAGTGTTTTCGCAACGTCAGCAATCATCTGCCGCTGCGGCGCACGGGGGATAAAGTCGGGGATCTGTTCCTGAAGCGCCTTATACCAGGCGGCGATTTGCGCTTTTAACGCAGCCGTTAGTGCCATGAGAAAACCTGAAGTACTGTATAAACAGCCACTATTGTGGCACATTTCAGTCGTTGAATGTACCTTTTTCCCCCATTCTGGAAAGCGCTTCGCAGCTTTGACTTAAATTTCCGGATGGCGGCTTACATGCTATCCGGCCTACAGCCAGGTTCATTGCAGGCCGAATAAACGTGTCGATTAATAGTACCCCAGCAGCTTCCACCACAGCATGCCCACGGCAAAAATGATGATCACATTTGCCGTCACCACACAGAGGTTAATCTTGTAAAAGCGCGGCCGTTCAAAATAGCCCTGGGCAAAATAAATAGGGCCAGGTCCGCCGCCATACTCGGTATTCCCCCACATCAGGTTACTAAAGATACCGAAGCAAATAGCGACCATCATCGGCGGCGCACCTGCAGCGATCGCCGTGGCCGCGAAAGGGGCATACAGCGCAGCCACGTGCCCGGTAGCCGTAGCAAAGAGATAATGGACGTAAATGTAAAGGATCCCCAGGACAATAAAGGACTCGATCGCGCCAAACCCTTGAATACCGCTGCCTAGCTTTACGGTCATCCATTTAATAAAGCCCAGATCGGCAAGTCCGGTCGCCAGACTAATTATAACGCTAAACCAGATTACCGTATCCCATGCCGCATGGTCATTAAGCAGGCTTTTCCAGCTAACGGCACCCGAGGCGAACAGATAAGCAGCCAGCCCCAGTCCGACAGATGTGGCAGACAATCCAGTAATCAAGCTAGTGCCCCAGCCAACCAGCGCCAGCACAAACCCAAACGCAACCTTTTTCTCATTGCTGCTCATCGAACCGAGTTCACCGAGCGCCTGCTTACCCATCGCTTTTGCCTCTGGCGTACGCTTAAGCTCGGGATCCAATAACTTGTAAACCAGAAGTGGCATCAGGCAGAAACAGACCATCGCAGGAACCACTGCGGAAATAAACCATCCGCCCCAGGTTATCTCTATACCCAATGACGATTTAGCCAGACTGGCTACCAGCGGATTCGCCGCCATCCCGGTGAGGAAAATCGCCCCGGTAATCGGCGTAAACTGGAAGCACACCATGGTTAAGAAATCGCCAATGCGCTTGCCAGTAACCCCTGGAGCGGAACCCAATACATCATTGATGGAACGAGTGATGGGAAAAATAATGCCCCCGGACCGCGCGGTTACTGACGGCATTGCCGGGGCCATAATCAGATCGGAAACCCCCAGTGAGTAAGCGATACCCAGGCTGCTACCACCAAAGAGCGATAACATTTTATACGCGATACGTTTCCCCAGTCCTGACGTTACAAACCCCAGAGACAAGACGTAAGCACAGAAAATGAGCCATACCGTACCGGACGCAAACCCTGACAGCGCCTTTGCCTCTGGTAATGTTTTGGTGAAAATAACCACACAAAGTGCAACCAACATCACCGCCCCCGAAGGGAGCGGCTGAGTAAGAATGGCGGCAATGGTCGCGGCAAATATCGCGAACATATGCCAGGCCTGAGGCGTCAGACCATCAGGTACGGGATAAAACCAAACGATCGCGCCTATCGCCAGCGGTATCAGGAACGACAGAATGGATTTTCCCGTGACAGAATTCGTTGACATAAAAATATCCTTATTCCATTAGCCCGAGAACGTTCATTTCCGCGACATATATCTTGCTAATACCTGATCCACCATCGCCGGTGCCATTCCAAGGTAATTTGCCGGGTCGGTCAGTTTTTCAATCAACTGTGGGTCCAGTCGTTCAGAGACAGAGGGCATCGCATTCAGCACATCAGCCAATCGCCCACCCTGTTCGTTGACGATACGGCAGGCGTCGTACACCACGTCATGTGCATCCTGACGACCGATGTACGGGGCCAATCCCATCATGACTGCCTCAGCTACAATCAATCCGTTGGTCATACCGAGGTTACGTTTCATCGCCGCTTCATCGACCACCAGCCCCGCCAGCATAAAATTGGCCTGATGCAACGCCCCCGCGCTGAGAACGAAACTTTCCGGGATGGCAATCCATTCGGCATGCCACGGCCCGGTTGCACGCTCCAGATCTTGTACCATCGCATCAAGCATCAACCCTGCCTGTTGGCGAACACCTTTGGCACAGGCCAGCATCAGCTCGCTGGAAATAGGGTTGCGTTTCTGCGGCATGGTACTGCTGGCGCCACGCCCTTTAACAAACGGCTCATACAGCTCACCAAACTCGTTAGCTGCCAGCAGCATTACGTCGTAGGCAATCTTACCCAGCGACCCGGTAATCACCGCTAACAGGTTCACCGCTTCGGCAAAACCATCACGCGCGACGTGCCAGGTGGAGGTTGGAACATTCAGACCAAGCTCTTCCATCATCGCTTTTTGTACCGCCAGCCCTTTATCCCCCAGCGATGCCAGCGTACCGGCCGCCCCCGCAAATTCGCCAACCAATACACGAGGACGCGCCTGGGTAAGACGTTCCGCGTGGCGTTCAAACATATCCAGCCAGATGGCCGCTTTGTAACCGAATGTCACCGGCAAAGCCTGTTGTAAATGGGTTCTCCCGGCCATCGGCGTATCACGGTAGCGGCGTGAAAGATCGGCCAGCGTGGCGCGGAGTTTGTCCATATCGGATTCAATGAGCGCAAAAGCATCACGAATTTGCAGGACCACTGCGGTGTCCATAATGTCCTGAGTGGTTGCCCCCCAGTGCACATAACCGCCGGACTCGCCAGCCTGTTTAGAAATCTGGTGGACCAGCGGTAGGATCGGATAACCCACAATTTCGGTTTCATGGCGCAATAAATCAAAATCGAGCGTGTCGGCATTACATTTTTCAGCAATTTCCACCGCAGCAGCCTCGGGTATCACACCGCAGCGTGCCTGGGCTTTGGCTAATGCCACTTCCACTTCCACGTATTTGCGCACCAGTTCGCGATCGTCAAACACCGCGCGCATCGCCGGTGTACCGAAAGAATCCCTGAACAGAACAGAATCAAGTACATTCGAAGCCATAAATCCCCCTGGAAAATCTGATAATGATAAGATGCGTGTTTACGGCAGTTTGTTGAATGTCCAAACGTCGCCATAATGTCCAGACATAACAAAATGTCCGTACATTTAAATGTACGGACATTTATAGTATTCATAAGAAATGTAGGGAATAGTCCGTACAAATTTTCGTGATAAAGATCACTAATATTTTGATGAAACTGCGATGAAAGAATCTCTGTACAAGCGAATAGCACGTGAACTGGCGCAGCAAATTGCGGTGGGAACCTTCGCCCCCGGCTCGCTGTTTCCTACGGAAATGGAACTGTGCGAAACATGGCAGGTCAGCCGCCACACCATGCGTGAGGCGTTAAGGGAATTAACAGAGCAAGGTCTGATTTCACGGCGTAAAGGTGCGGGTACTCGCGTTTGCGAACCTAAGGCGAACGGCGTCAATCACCCGCTATCGCATCTTGAGGATCTGTTGCTGCTGGCCAAAAACAATCTGCGCGTCATCAAGAAAATCGATGAGATTGTGGCGGACATAGAGTTGTCCCAGATGATTGGCTGCCCGCCAGGTTCTCGATGGCTGCACATTGCCAGCACTCGCGAAGATGCGCACAACCCCGACGCGCCAATCTGCTGGACGGACAGCTATGCCAGCACGGATTACGCCAAGTTGCGCACGTACATCCGTGACGATCCACACTCATTAATCAGCGATTTGATCGAAACGCATTACGGTATCAAAAGTCATGAGGTGCATCAGACAATTACGGCTGTCGGAGTGCCCAAAAAGGTGGCAAAGATTCTCAATGTAGCGCCTGATTCGCCAGCGATGAGAATTGTGCGTCGTTATCTGGACAGGAACGGGAAAGTATTTGAGACGACGATTTCGATTCACCCGGCAGGACGATATACCTGCTCGATCGTGCTGAAATCGCAAAGTTCGGGGGAGTGATTGACCTATCCGGCCTACACAGTGTGTAGACCGGATAGCGTGTTTATACAGCCATACAGTAAGGGAATTACTGCGCTGTAGACGGTTTGCGCGGACGGCGCGGTGGACGAGGCTTGTCGCCTGCCGGTTTGCCTTCGCCGCTACGCGGTTTCGCTTTTGGCGCACCGCCATCCTGACGACGCGGCTGTTGGCCACGCCCTGCTCCACCCTGACCACGGCCGCCGCCGCCACGCTGCTGGCGACCATTCTGGATCGGCTCGGCTTTGATGGACGGGTCTGGCTCATAGCCTGGCGTTGCAATACGCGGGATCTCTTTTTTCAGCAGCTTCTCGATGTCGCGCAGCAGCTTATGTTCATCGACGCACACCAGAGACAACGCTTCGCCAGTAGCGGCCGCACGACCGGTACGACCAATACGGTGCACGTAATCTTCCGGGACGTTTGGCAACTCGTAGTTCACCACATGCGGCAATTCTTCAATGTCCAGGCCGCGCGCGGCAATGTCGGTCGCCACCAGCACGCGAATATCACCGGATTTAAAATCAGCCAGCGCACGCGTACGCGCTCCCTGAGATTTGTTACCGTGGATCGCCGCGCTACGGATACCGTCTTTATTCAGCTGTTCCGCCAGATGGTTCGCACCGTGTTTGGTACGGGTAAACACCAGCACCTGCTGCCAGTTGCCCTGACCTATCATCTGCGACAACAGTTCGCGTTTACGCTTCTTATCTACGAAATGAACGTGCTGAGTCACCTGCTCGGACGCGGTATTACGACGCGCCACTTCGATTTCCAGCGGATTGTGCAGCAGCTTTTCGGCCAGCGACTTGATATCGTCAGAGAACGTTGCTGAGAACAGCAGGTTCTGACGTTTTGCCGGCAATTTCGCCAGAACGCGACGAATGTCGTGAATAAAGCCCATATCCAGCATGCGGTCAGCTTCATCCAGCACCAGGATTTCAACCTGATCCAGTTTCACCGCATTCTGGTGCTCCAGATCGAGCAAACGACCCGGAGTGGCAATCAGCACATCCACGCCGCCACGCAGCTTCATCATCTGCGGGTTAATACTGACGCCGCCGAAAACCACCAGCGAGCGAATATTCAGATACTTACTGTAATCACGGACGTTTTCGCCAATCTGGGCTGCCAGTTCGCGGGTTGGCGTAAGGATCAGCGCACGAACCGGACGACGGCTTTTACCATGCGGCTGATGAGTAATCAGGTGCTGCAACAGCGGCAGGGTAAAACCTGCCGTTTTCCCCGTGCCGGTCTGGGCGCTGGCCATCAGATCGCGGCCTTCCAGCACGGCAGGGATCGCCTGCTGCTGAATAGGGGTAGGTTCACGGTAACCCTGCTCGGCAACGGCACGTAAAATATCAGGGTTTAAACCAAGGGAATCAAAAGACATAACAACTCCGAACCACCCTGACCGTTACCGGTGTCGTTTTCAGGGAGATACATATAATAGAGATGACAAAAACCACAATGTCATGAAGGGGCGGAGTGTAGCAGTTTTTGTGATGTGCCGCATAAATTATCCCTGTGCAGGAAAATAACGGTCTGGACTGGACAAGGTTACACATCAGTCATAATCTTAATCAATCGATTGATTAAGATTAGAGTTGGGCCATGAATACACCCACCATGACAACCAAAGGTGAACAGGCGAAAAATCAGCTCATTGCCGCCGCGCTGGCGCAGTTTGGCGAGTATGGTCTGCATGCCACCACGCGCGATATCGCCGCGCAGGCCGGGCAAAATATTGCGGCCATCACCTACTATTTTGGCTCAAAAGAGGATTTATATCTCGCCTGCGCCCAGTGGATTGCAGATTTTATCGGCTCACAGTTTCGCCCGCACGCTGAAGAAGCCGAGCGTCTGTTTGCGCAGCCGGAGCCTGATCGCGGCGCTATGCGCGAACTGATCCTGCGCGCCTGCAAAAATATGATCATGCTGTTAACTCAGGACGACACCGTTAACCTGAGCAAATTTATCTCGCGTGAACAGCTTTCCCCCACCGCGGCTTATCAACTGGTGCACGACCAGGTTATCAATCCGCTGCATACACACCTGACACGCCTGATTGCCGCCTATACCGGCGGCGATGCCAACGATACCCAAATGATTCTGCACACCCACGCCATACTCGGCGAAGTGCTGGCCTTTCGTCTGGGGAAAGAAACCATTCTGTTGCGTACGGGCTGGTCACAATTTGATGAGGATAAAACCGCGCTGATTGACCAAACGATCACCTGTCACATCGATCTTATTCTGCAAGGTTTAACGCAAAGGAGTCTGGAGTCATGAAAAAACCTGTCGTTCTCGGGCTGGTCATCGCGGCCCTCGTTGCCGTGATTGCCGGTGGAACGTGGTGGTATCAAAGCCGGCAAGATAACGGCCTGACGCTGTACGGCAATGTCGACATCCGTAGCGTCAACCTGAGTTTTCGCGTCGGCGGCAGGCTGGCCTCGCTGGCTGTTGACGAAGGCGATGCGATTACCGCCGGTCAGGTGCTGGGCGAACTGGATCGCGCGCCGTATGAAAACGCATTAATGCAGGCAAAAGCCAATGTTGCCGCTGCGCAGGCGCAATACGATCTGATGCTGGCAGGATATCGCGAAGAAGAGATCGCGCAAACCGCGGCGGCTGTCAAACAGGCGCAGGCGGCCTATGATTACGCGCAGAACTTTTACAATCGGCAGGTAGGATTGTGGAAAAGCCGCACCATTTCCGCCAACGATCTGGAAAACGCCCGTTCATCACGGGATCAGGCGCTGGCCTCACTGAAATCCGCGCAGGATAAGCTCACGCAATATCGCAGCGGTAATCGTGTACAGGACATCGAACAGGCAAAAGCCGCGCTCGAACAGGCCCAGGCCGAGCTGGCGCAGGCAGAGCTTAATTTGCATGACACCACGCTGACCTCGCCGTCAGATGGCACGCTTCTCACCCGTGCGGTTGAACCCGGCAGCATGCTGAACGAAGGGGGCACGGTACTGACGCTGTCGCTCACGCGTCCGGTATGGGTTCGCGCCTACGTTGACGAACGAAATCTGAGCCAGGCGCAGCCAGGACGAGAAATCCAGCTCTATACCGATGGTCGCCCGGACAAACCGTATCACGGTAAAATCGGCTTCGTATCCCCTACCGCCGAGTTTACGCCGAAAACGGTTGAGACCCCTGACCTGCGCACCGACCTGGTTTATCGACTGCGAATTGTCGTCACCGACGCGGACGATGCGCTACGCCAGGGAATGCCGGTAACAATTAAGTTTGCCGATGAGGCACGGCATGAATGACGCCGTCATTACGCTTAAAGGGCTGACGAAAAACTTTGCCGGAATGGAAAAACCGGCTGTCGCCCCACTCGACTGCACCGTCCATGCGGGCTACGTGACCGGACTTGTCGGACCCGACGGCGCGGGCAAAACTACGCTGATGCGAATGCTGGCGGGGTTGTTAAAACCCGATGCCGGAAGTGCTGCGGTGATTGGTTTTGATCCCATCAGAGACGACAGCGCGCTGCATGCAGTGCTCGGCTATATGCCGCAGAAATTTGGTCTGTATGAAGATTTGACGGTCATGGAGAACCTCAATCTCTATGCTGATTTGCGCAGCGTCACCGGTGAAACGCGAGAAAAAACCTTTGCCCGGCTACTGGAATTCACCTCGCTGGGGCCGTTTACCGGACGACTGGCTGGCAAGCTTTCCGGTGGCATGAAACAGAAGCTCGGGCTTGCCTGTACGCTGGTCGGCGAACCCAAAGTATTGCTGCTGGATGAGCCAGGCGTCGGCGTCGACCCTATTTCCCGTCGCGAACTGTGGCAAATGGTCCACGAACTGGCCGGGGACGGCATGCTGATCCTCTGGAGTACATCCTATCTGGATGAGGCTGAACAGTGTCGTGATGTGCTGCTGATGAACGAAGGGGAATTATTATACCAGGGCGATCCCACTCAGCTTACGCAAACCATGGCGGGTCGCAGCTTCCTGATGAGCAGTCCGCAGGAAAACAACCGCCGGCTGCTGCAACGCGCATTAAAACTGCCGCAGGTCAGCGATGGGATGATTCAGGGGAAATCAGTCCGTTTAATCCTGAAAAAAGAGGCTACAGCTCAGCAGATTCAACGCGCTGACGGCATGCCGGAGATAACCATCAACGAAACTGCGCCGCGCTTCGAAGATGCTTTTATCGATTTACTCGGTGGGGCCGGAACATCAGAGTCCCCGCTGGGGGCTATCCTGCATACCGTGGAAGGCACGCCTGGCGAAACGGTGATCGAGGCCAAAGCGCTGACCAAGAAATTTGGCGATTTTGCCGCTACCGACCACGTAGACTTTGCCGTGCAGCGCGGCGAGATTTTTGGTCTGTTAGGACCCAACGGCGCCGGTAAGTCTACCACGTTTAAAATGATGTGCGGCCTGCTGGTCCCCACTTCCGGCAAAGCGCTGGTGCTGGATATGGATCTGAAAGTCAGCTCCGGCAAAGCGCGTCAGCATCTGGGCTATATGGCGCAGAAATTCTCCCTGTATGGCAACCTGACGGTTGAACAGAATCTGCGCTTTTTCTCCGGTGTCTACGGCCTGCGCGGTCGGGCGCAGAAAGAGAAAATTGACCGTATGAGCGAGGCATTCGGCCTGAAGAACATCGCCTCCCACGCCACCGACGAATTGCCGCTGGGCTTTAAGCAGCGTCTGGCGCTGGCCTGCTCACTGATGCATGAACCCGACATTCTGTTCCTTGATGAACCCACTTCCGGGGTCGATCCCCTCACCCGCCGCGAGTTCTGGTTGCATATCAACAGCATGGTGGAAAAAGGCGTCACGGTGATGGTGACCACCCACTTTATGGATGAGGCGGAATACTGCGATCGCATCGGGTTGGTGTATCGCGGCAAACTGATTGCCAGCGGTACGCCGGACGACCTGAAAGCTCAGGCTGCCGACAGCGACACGCCGGATCCGACAATGGAGCAGGCGTTTATTACGCTAATCAATGACTGGGATAAGGAGCATACGCATGAGTAACTCCGCTCTCTCCTGGCGTCGCGTACGTGCGCTGTGCGTAAAAGAGACGCGCCAGATCGTCCGCGATCCCAGCAGTTGGCTGATTGCGGTGGTGATCCCGCTGCTGCTGCTGTTTATCTTCGGCTACGGGATCAACCTCGACTCCAGCAAGCTGCGGGTAGGGATTTTGCTCGAACAGCAAAGCGAAGAGGCGCTGGATTTCACCCATACTATGACCGGTTCGCCCTATATTGACGCCACCATCAGCGATAACCGTCAGGAACTGATTGAGAAAATGCAGGCCGGGCGCATTCGCGGGCTGGTGGTGATCCCGGTGGATTTCGCCCAGCAGATGGCGCGGCCCAACGACGTGGCGCCGATCCAGGTGATTACCGACGGCAGTGAGCCGAATACCGCCAACTTTGTGCAGGGTTATGTCGAAGGCATCTGGCAAATCTGGCAGCAACAGCGGGCGGAAGATCGTGGAGAATCGTTCAAGCCATTGATCGATGTGCAGACCCGCTACTGGTTTAACCCGGCGGCCATCAGCCAGCACTTTATTATTCCTGGGGCAGTAACCATCATAATGACGGTCATTGGCGCCATCCTCACCTCATTAGTGGTGGCACGCGAATGGGAGCGCGGAACCATGGAAGCGCTGCTGTCTACCGAAGTCACCCGCGTCGAACTCCTACTGTGCAAACTGATCCCCTATTACTTTCTGGGCATGCTGGCGATGCTGCTGTGTATGCTGGTATCGGTGTTTATTCTTGGCGTGCCCTATCGTGGCTCCTTGCTGATCCTGTTTTTTATTACCAGCCTGTTTCTGCTCAGTACGCTCGGTATGGGGTTGCTTATTTCCACCATCACTCGCAACCAGTTTAACGCCGCGCAGGTCGCGCTGAATGCCGCCTTCCTGCCCTCGATTATGCTGTCGGGTTTTATCTTCCAGATAGACAGCATGCCCGCGATTATTCGGGCGGTGACCTACATTATTCCGGCTCGTTATTTCGTCAGCACCCTGCAAAGCCTGTTTCTGGCGGGAAATATTCCGGTAGTGCTGATTGTCAACGTGCTGTTTTTAATCGCTTCGGCAGTAATGTTTATCGGCCTGACGTGGCTTAAAACCAAACGTCGGCTGGATTAAGGGGACGGGCATGTTTCATCGATTATGGACATTAATTCGCAAAGAGCTGCAATCGCTGTTACGCGAACCGCAGACGCGAGCCATTCTGATTTTACCGGTGCTGATTCAGGTTATCCTGTTCCCGTTCGCGGCAACGCTGGAAGTCACCAACGCGACTATCGCTATCTATAACGAAGATAACGGTAAACATTCGGTGGAGCTCACCCAGCGCTTCGCCCGCGCCAGCGCCTTTACGCATGTTCTGCTGCTGAAAAGTCCGCAGGAGATCCAGCCCACCATCGACACGCAAAAAGCCCTGCTGTTGGTGCGTTTCCCGGCTAACTTTTCGCGTAATCTGGATACCTTCCAGCAGGCTCCCATGCAGATTATCCTCGACGGACGTAACTCCAACAGCGCGCAAATTGCCGCGAATTACCTGCAGCAAATCGTTAAGGAGTATCAGCAGGAGCTGATGGACGGCAAGCCGAAGCCGAATAACAGCGAGCTGGTAGTGCGTAACTGGTATAACCCGAATCTGGATTATAAATGGTTTGTGGTTCCGTCGCTGATCGCCATGATCACCACTATCGGCGTAATGATCGTCACCTCGCTCTCGGTTGCCCGCGAGCGCGAGCAAGGCACGCTGGATCAACTGCTGGTTTCCCCGCTTACCACTTGGCAGATTTTCATCGGCAAAGCGGTGCCTGCGTTAATTGTGGCCACTTTTCAGGCCACCATTGTGCTGGCGATCGGCATCTGGGCTTATCACATCCCATTTGCCGGTTCACTGGGGTTGTTCTATTTCACGATGGTAATTTACGGGCTGTCGCTGGTCGGCTTTGGTCTGCTGATTTCATCGCTGTGCGCCACCCAGCAGCAGGCATTTATCGGGGTGTTTGTGTTTATGATGCCAGCGATTTTACTCTCGGGCTATGTTTCACCGGTCGAAAACATGCCGGTCTGGTTGCAGAATCTCACGTGGATAAACCCAATCCGTCATTTTACGGACATCACCAAACAAATTTACCTGAAGGATGCGAGTCTGCAGATTGTCTGGGGAAGTTTGTGGCCGCTATTAGTGATAGCGGCCACGACCGGCTCAGCGGCGTATGCGATGTTTAGACGCAAGGTGATGTAGCTTTTTGTCTTTCGCCAGCAGCGAGACCACGGCGGGTCCGGCAAGGATCACCAGCCCCGCCAGTGCCAGCAAGACGTTATTTTGCAACACACGCGACAGCAGCCACAGTACGATCATTGCGGCACCGAAATACCACGTGGTAGTCAGCTCTTCCAGCACGTCAGCGACGTCGCGCCAGCGCTGTTCATGGTGACGTTGCAAGGCCAGCATTAATAAAACCGTTACGCCGTAAACGACGCATAATCCCAGGCCGACGCGCACCAGCGTGCCGCTCATCCAGCCCATTACCAGCAACGCCACTACCAGTAAATGCAACACTATCTGCCAGCAACTTAGACCCGTTGCGACACGAACACGTTGTTGCCACCTCATGGCTATTCTCCTGAAGGATTTTCGACTAATTGTTCAGAGTACCGGACTTTACGGAAAATTCCGCAACACCGCATCTTTTTGTGACGACGACTACACTATTTTATTTAGGAAGTGACGCCATCGGGAGGCTCATGAGCGGATCGGGAGTTCAATTTTCATTCAATGTGCTCACCATTAATACTCACAAAGGGTTCACCGCCTTCAACCGGCGTTTTATTTTGCCTGAGCTACGGGAGGCTGTCAGAACGGTTGGTGCAGACATTGTGTGTCTGCAGGAAGTCATGGGCGCGCACGAAGCTCATTCGTTGCATATTGAGAACTGGCCGGATACCAGCCACTACGAATTTCTGGCGGACACGATGTGGAGCGACTTCGCCTACGGGCGTAACGCCGTATACCCGCAGGGACATCACGGTAATGCGGTGCTGTCGCGGTATCCCATTGAGCATTATGAAAATCGTGATGTTTCCGTCGGCGCGAGTGAAAAGCGCGGGGTCCTTTACTGCCGAATCGTACCGCCAATGCTCTCCCACCCCATCCATGTGATGTGCGTGCATCTCGGTTTACGTGAAGCTCACCGCCAGGCTCAGCTCGCTATGCTGGCAGACTGGGTCAACGCCCTGCCCGACACGGAGCCCGTGGTGATCGCCGGAGATTTTAATGACTGGCGGCAAACGGCCAATCGCCCGTTGAAAGCCAGGGCCGGCCTTGATGAGATTTTTACCCGCGCCCACGGTCGCCCGGCGCGAACCTTTCCGGTGCAGTTTCCCCTGCTGCGTCTGGACAGGATCTACGTGAAAAACGCCAATGCCAGTACTCCAACGACGCTGGCGCTGCGCCACTGGCGACATTTGTCCGATCATGCCCCCCTGAGTGCGGAGATTCATTTATGAAATATGGCTGGCGTGAAGGCAATCAAATACAACTGCTGGAAAACGGCGATCAATTTTATCCCGCCGTCTTTGAGGCCATTGAGCAGGCGCAGCAAAAAATTATCCTCGAAACCTTTATCTGGTTTGAGGATGCGGTCGGAAAACAGCTGCATGCCGCGCTACTCGGGGCCGCCCAGCGAGGAATCAAAGCAGAGGTGCTGCTGGATGGCTACGGCTCGCCGGATCTTAGCGACAGTTTTGTCGAAGAGCTCACCGTAGCCGGCGTTGTTTTCCGCTACTACGATCCGCGTCCACGTTTGTTTGGAATGCGCACCAATCTCTTTCGCCGTATGCATCGCAAAATTGTGGTCATT
This sequence comes from Citrobacter europaeus, assembly GCA_020099315.1. NCBI lineage: Bacteria > Pseudomonadati > Pseudomonadota > Gammaproteobacteria > Enterobacterales > Enterobacteriaceae > Citrobacter > Citrobacter europaeus. The sequence continues at coordinate 1,496,455 of CP083650.1, read as the reverse complement.
GATGACCGTGTTGCTTTCGTCGGCGGCATCAATTATTCCGCTGAACATATGTCTGATTACGGCCCTGAGGCCAAGCAGGATTACGCCGTGCGCGTTGAAGGTCCCATCGTGGCCGACATCCTGACATTCGTGCTGGAAAACCTGCCCGGGCAAAGCGCCGTACGCCGCTGGTGGCGACGTCATCACCGGGCAATCGACAATCATCGTCCCGGCGAAGCGCAGGCGCTGTTTGTCTGGCGCGATAACGAAGAGCATCGCGATGATATTGAACGCCATTATCTGAAAATGCTGACCCAGGCCCGGCGGGAAGTGATTATCGCCAATGCCTATTTCTTTCCCGGATATCGCCTGCTGCATGCCCTGCGTAAAGCAGCGCGGCGCGGCGTTCGGGTAAAACTCATCGTGCAGGGCGAACCGGACATGCCGATTGTAAAAGTGGGCGCCCGCCTGTTGTATAACTATCTGGTCAAGGGCGGCGTCCATGTCTATGAATACCGTCGTAAACCTCTGCATGGCAAAGTAGCGCTGATGGACGATCACTGGGCGACGGTGGGCTCCAGCAATCTCGATCCGCTGAGCCTGTCGCTGAATCTGGAAGCAAATCTGATTATTCATGACCGCGCATTTAACCAGACTCTGCGTGACAACCTGAATCCCATTATTGCCAAGGACTGCAAGCGGGTTGACGAATCTATGCTGCCAAAACGCACCTGGTGGAACCTGACAAAGAGCGTGCTGGCCTTCCACTTCTTACGCCACTTCCCGGCGCTGGTCGGCTGGCTGCCGGCGCATACCCCGCTTCTGGCCGAGGTAGAGCCGCCCGCACAGCCCGCTCTGGAAACCCAGGACCGTATACAAACTGAGGATGCAGGAGGGAAAACCTGATGACAAAAAACCACCGACGCTGGCGGTCAGCGAAAAAGATCCTCACATGGCTTTTTTTTATTGCGGTGATCGTATTGCTGGTCGTTTATGCCAGCAAGGTCAACTGGCAGGAAGTATGGACGGTAATCCGCGATTATAATCGGATTGCCCTGCTCAGTGCCGTGGGGCTGGTGATCGTCAGTTATTTACTTTACGGCTGTTATGACCTGCTCGGGCGCTACTACTGTGGGCACAAGCTGGCAAAACGCCAGGTCATGCTGGTGTCGTTTATCTGTTACGCCTTCAACCTGACGTTAAGCACCTGGGTGGGCGGTATTGGGATGCGCTATCGGCTCTACTCGCGTCTCGGGTTGCCGGGGAGCACAATTACCCGAATTTTTTCACTGAGCATTACCACCAACTGGCTGGGCTATATTCTGCTGGGCGGTTTTATTTTTACTTTCGGCGTCGTCGAACTGCCCGCGCACTGGTATATCGATGAAGGTACGCTGCGTATCTTAGGCATTGCGCTGCTGTTGATAATTGGCGTTTATCTGTGGTTTTGCGCCTTCGCTAAACATCGCCACATCACCATCAAGGGCCAAAAACTGGTGCTACCCTCCTGGAAATTTGCCCTCGCACAAATGGCGATATCCGGGGCTAACTGGATGGTAATGGGGGCGATTATCTGGTTGTTGCTGGGTCAGAATATTAACTATTTCTTCGTGCTGGGCGTGCTACTGGTGAGCAGTATTGCCGGCGTTATCGTACATATTCCGGCGGGAATTGGCGTGCTGGAGGCGGTGTTTATGGCGCTGCTGGCAGGAGAGGACACGTCTCAGGGCACGATCATTGCCGCACTGCTCGCGTATCGCGTGCTGTACTATTTTATTCCGCTACTGCTGGCGCTGGTGTGTTATTTGCTGCTGGAGAGTCGGGCGAAAAAGCTGCGGGTAAAAAACGAGAAGGCGATGGCGAAATGATTTGCCGGATGCGGCTTAACGCCTTATCCGGCCTACTTTCGATACACAACTGTAGGCCGGATAAGCGCAGCGCCATCCGGCAACAGACGATTAACGACGATTGCCAAAAATACGCAGCAGCATCAGGAACAGGTTGATGAAGTCCAGATACAGCGTTAGGGCTCCAAGAATCGCGTATTTACGCAGATTGGAGCTGTCGCGCAGGTCGATCTGCTCACCGATATTTTTCAGCTTCTGCGTGTCATAGGCGGTCAAACCAACAAACACAATCACCCCGATATAGGTTACCGCCCACATCAGCGCTTCGCTCTTGAGCCAGAAGTTAACCAGCGAGGCCAGCACAATACCGATCAGCGCCATGAACAGCATATTGCCGAAGCCGCTCAAATCGCGTTTGGTGGTGTAGCCATACAGACTCATGATCCCGAACATCCCGCCGGTGACCACGAAAGTGCTGGCGATAGACGAGTAGGTATAGACGATAAAAATGCTTGATAGCGTCAAACCAGTTAATGCCGAATAGAGCATAAACAGCGTTGTCGCCATACCTGCGCTGAGCCTTTGCACCATGCCGGACAGGACAAACACCAGTGCCAGTTGAGCGATGATCAGGCCAAAGAAGGTGATTTTGCTGGAGAAGACAAACATCATCACCGCGGGCGTATTTGCCGCATACCAGGCGATAAACGCCGTCAGCAACAGTCCGCAGGTCATCCAGCCGTACACCTGCGCCATATACGTTTGCAGGCCGGAACGGGCCTGTACAATAGAATCGGATCGTGGGAATCGGTCCATGACAATCTCCTGAATCAGTATGAGCCTACAACAATTGTACTCTACCAGCGTTTTGCTGCTAGCTTATCACTGTCGCGGGCATCAACCCAGCGCTCACCTTCCGGCGTAGCCTCGCGCTTCCAGAACGGCGCGCGAGTTTTCAGGTAATCCATAATGAACTGCCCGGCATCAAACGCGCTGCTGCGATGCGCACTGGTCACGCCAACAAAAACGATTTCGTCACCCGGCCACAGTTCGCCAATGCGATGAATTACCGTCACCCGACCCAGCGGCCAGCGCGAACGCGCCTCGTCGACAATCTCCGCCAGCGCTTTTTCAGTCATTCCCGGATAGTGTTCCAGCGTTAACGCCCGCACGCTATCACCGAGATTGTGATTGCGCACTTTACCGGTGAAAGTGACGACCGCGCCGTCTTCATCACGCTCGGCCAGCCAGGGATACTCATCCCCAACGCTGAACGGCGCAGGGCCAACAACAATTCGCGTTTCAGCCATCTTAGCCTCCGGTTACCGGCGGGAAGAAAGCCACTTCGTCACCCGCGTTAAGGGGATGGTCAAAACTGACCAGCGTCTGGTTTACCGCCGCCAGCAGCTTACCGTCTTCCAGGGCCAGCGCCCAGCGATCGCTTTGCGCTGCCAGATGCTGGCGCAGGGCTTCTACCGTTGCAAACCCGGCAGCAACTTCTAACGCATCCGTGTTCACCAGTTCCCGTACCTGAGCAAAGAAAAGAACCTTAATCATGCGCATCCACCTTAAAATCGCCCGATTTTCCGCCGCTTTTTGCCAGCAGACGCACCGGTCCAATCACCATATCCTTTTGCACCGCTTTGCACATATCGTAGATGGTCAACGCCGCCACGGAGGCCGCCGTTAACGCTTCCATTTCAACGCCGGTTTTACCGGTCAGGCGACACAGCGTTTCAATGCGTACGCGGTTATGTTCCGGTTCAGCGTGCAGATTGACTTCAACCTTGCTCAGCATCAGCGGATGACACAACGGGATAAGATCCCAGGTGCGTTTGGCAGCCTGGATACCGGCAATACGCGCCGTGGCGAAAACGTCGCCCTTATGGTGGCTGCCGTCGATAATCATCGCCAGCGTTTCGCTACGCATGGTCACGAATGCTTCTGCACGCGCCTCGCGTACGGTTTCCGCCTTGGCGGAGACATCCACCATATGCGCTTCGCCAGCGGCGTTAATATGAGTCAGTTGCGACATACTTATTTCTTCAAATGTGGGTGGAAATTACACGGACGCGTACGGGCATCGAGCTGCGGCGCAATGATATTTTCCCAGGCGGTACGACACGCTTTCGTCGACCCCGGCATGGCGAAAATCAGCGTTTTATTGGCTACTCCGGCAATCGCCCGGGATTGCAGCGTCGCGGTGCCAATCTCTTCAAACGACAGCATACGGAATACTTCACCAAACCCTTCGACTTCTCTGTCGAACAGCGGCTGCAGCGCTTCTGGCGCCTGGTCCCCTTCGGTTAACCCGGTGCCGCCGGTAATAAGCACCACCTGTACATCGTCACTGGCAATCCAGGCAGAAACCTGGGCACGGATGGCGTAGCGGTTCTCTTTGACAATCGCCTTGTCGACAATCTGATGACCCGCTTCTTGCGCCGAGTCACGCAGATAATGGCCGGAGGTATCATCCTCTTCGCCGCGACGGCTTGAAACGGTAAGAATAGCAATGCGTGTCGGGATAAATTCAGCGCTTACCTGACTCATGAAAAACTCCTTTTAGCGATCAGCCGCCAATGTAAGATAAGTTTTGCGTAATACCGGTATTGTTCTGATGCAGGAAATGGGTCTGCTTTTTCTCCAGCAGCGCGGCTGAAATGCGTTCTTCCAGCGCTGGCTGCTGAGCGTCGTTTTCCAGCAAATCTCGCAGGCTTACGCCGCCTTCACCGAATAAACACAGATGAAGCTTGCCGACAGATGAAACGCGCAGACGGTTGCAGGTGGCGCAGAAGTCTTTCTCATAAGGCATGATCAGACCAATTTCGCCGGCATAGTCAGGATGACAGAAAACCTGAGCCGGGCCGTCGCTGCGCTGTCGAATCTGGTGGATCCAGCCGCGACGCAGCAGCTCATCGCGCAGTACCTGGCCTGAAATATGGTGTTTACGGAAGAGAGAACTGCCCTCGCCCGTTTCCATCAGTTCAATAAAGCGCAGTTGGATAGGACGGGGCTGAACCCACGCCAGGAAGGTGTCCAGTTGATGATGATTCACGTCGCGCATCAGCACGGTGTTGACTTTCACTTTTTCAAAACCGGCTTCAAAGGCGGCGTCAATGCCCGCCATCACCTGCTGAAATTTGTCCTGCCCGGTAATGGCGTGAAACTGGCGGGCATCGAGGCTGTCGACGCTGACGTTAAGCGCGGTCAGTCCGGCATCGCGCCAGGCAGCAGCATCGCGCGCCAGACGATAACCATTGGTGGTTACCGCAATCTGACGGATGGCGTCGTTTTCGCGCACGGCGGCGATAATGTCAGTGAAGTCGCGACGCAGAGACGGTTCGCCCCCCGTCAGACGCACTTTTTCCGTTCCCAGGCTGGCGAATGCGCGCGTAACGCGGCGAATTTCATCAACGGTCAGAAAGCCGTTATTGGTGACCCCACCGGGCTTATAGCCATCCGGCAGGCAATAGGTGCAACGAAAGTTACACACATCGGTAATCGACAAACGTAAGTAGTAAAACTTACGTGCGAAAGCATCGGTAAGTTGAGAGCCCATGTACACCTTTCCAAATACGGGAGACGTAGTCATTTCTTCCTGCGCCCTGGTGACAAACTTTTTCAAGTATTGTCACGGCCAAAGCACCGTATCATTTGACCCAGGTGCAGAGGCTAGAGTGTTTATACTCGTCATACTTCGTGTTGCAGATGCGTTGGCTTTCGGCAACTCAAATTATTTAGAGTACTTAGTGGTTATGCCGATACTAGCGTGTAAATGACGCTTTTGCCATGTACACTTTCGCTATATAAATACATACATAACGACATGATCGTGCAATTTCGCTACAGAATAAGCAAAAACCACAGTTTTGCATTGATATACATCATCTTGCCGTCAGGTGGATCTCGTCAGAAAGGAGTAGATGGCAGAAAAAAATTACGGCAGATGCCGACTGGATAATTGCTGAAAACACGCTATTTACGTTACTGTAGCGCCGATTAATTGATATCAGGAAAATTTATGCGCACTCGCACGCTGGCAGATCTGGACCGCGTTGTCGCTCTCGGCGGAGGGCATGGACTGGGACGCGTTCTCTCCTCTCTTTCCCCTTTAGGTTCGCGCCTGACGGGTATCGTCACCACGACCGATAACGGCGGGTCGACAGGTCGTATTCGCCGCTCTGAAGGCGGGATTGCCTGGGGAGACATGCGTAACTGTCTGAACCAGTTAATCACTCAACCCAGCGTTGCATCCGCCATGTTTGAGTATCGTTTTGGCGGTAATGGCGAACTTTCCGGGCATAACCTCGGAAACCTGATGTTAAAGGCGCTCGATCACCTCAGCGTGCGGCCTCTGGAGGCTATCAATTTAATTCGTAGTCTGCTGAAAGTTGACGCGCATTTAATTCCGATGTCAGAGCTGCCGGTAGATCTGATGGCTATCGACGATCAGGGGCATGAAGTTTATGGCGAAGTGAATATCGATCAGCTTACCATCCCACCTCAGGAACTGATGCTGTCGCCAAAAGTTCCCACCACGCGGGAGGCGGTAGAAGCTATCGCTGAAGCGGATTTGATTCTGATAGGTCCCGGCAGTTTTTACACCAGCCTGATGCCGCTCCTGCTGCTCGACGAACTGGCGCAGGCATTACGTCGCACTCCCGCTCCGATGGTGTACATCGGCAATCTGGGCCGCGAGTTAAGCCTGCCAGCAGCCGGCCTGACACTTAACGATAAGCTGGCAATCATTGAACAGTATGTTGGCAGAAAAGTGATTGATGCGGTGGTTGTGGGCCCGAAAGTAGATGTATCCACCGTTTCCGACCGCGTGGTTATTCAGGAGGTGCTGGAAGCCAGCGATATTCCCTACCGCCATGACCGCCAGCTATTGCACAACGCGCTGGAGAAAGCGGTACAGGCGTTAGGTTGAACGTATTTGCCTGATGCGCTGCGCTTATCAGGCCAACAAACGCGATCTATCCTGTAGGCCGGATAAGGGGTTTACCCCACATCCGGTCCCCCTCTTAGGATGCCGCAATAAACAACTCGCGCAGTTGATGCAACTGGTCGCGGATCGTCGCTGCCTCTTCAAATTCGAGATTCTGCGCGTGCTGCATCATCTGCCCTTCCAGCTCGTGAATCTTCTGCTGCAGCGCTTTTGGCGTCATATCCAGCTCGACAACTTCAGACTTCGCGCCTGCGCGTGACTTCCCTTTGCCTTTCGCTTTGGTCTTCGCGATATTCTGACCCAACGCCAGAATATCGACCACTTTCTTGTTCAGGCCCTGCGGCGTAATACCGTGTTCTTCGTTGTAGAGTTGCTGTTTCTCACGACGACGTTCGGTTTCACCAATCGCTTTGGCCATTGAGGCGGTAATTTTATCGCCGTAGAGAATCGCCTTACCGTTGATATTACGCGCCGCACGACCGATGGTCTGGATAAGCGAACGTTCAGAACGCAGGAACCCTTCTTTGTCTGCGTCCAGAATCGCCACCAGTGAGACCTCAGGCATGTCCAGACCCTCACGTAACAGGTTGATACCCACCAGCACGTCAAACTCACCCAGACGCAGGTCACGAATGATTTCCATACGTTCCACGGTATCGATGTCAGAGTGCAAATAACGCACCCGTTCACCGTGCTCTTCGAGGTACTCGGTGAGATCCTCCGCCATCCGTTTGGTGAGCGTGGTGACCAGCACACGTTCGTTAATCGCCGCACGAATGCGGATCTCAGACAGCAGATCGTCGACCTGCGTCGCCACCGGACGCACCTCAATAACCGGATCCAGCAGGCCGGTCGGTCGTACGACCTGATCGACCACTTCATCACCGGATTTCTCCAGCTCATAGTTGCCCGGTGTCGCTGAGACGTAGATGGTCTGCGGTGCCAACGCCTCGAACTCTTCAAATTTAAGCGGACGGTTATCCAGCGCCGACGGCAGACGGAAACCGTACTCGACCAGGGTCTCTTTACGCGCCCGGTCACCGCGGTACATGCCGCCAATTTGCGGAATAGTGACGTGGGATTCATCCACCACCAGCAGACCATCGGCAGGCAGGTAATCAAACAGCGTCGGCGGCGGCTCGCCGGGGCCACGCCCGGAGAGATAGCGGGAATAGTTTTCAATCCCCGAGCAGTAACCCAGCTCGTTCATCATTTCCAGATCGAACTGCGTACGCTGGCTGAGCCGCTGCTCTTCGAGCAGTTTGTTATTTGCCAGCAGAATTTTACGCCGCTCTGCCAGTTCAACTTTGATTTCTTCCATCGCCTGCACGATACGTTCACGCGGCGTCACATAGTGCGTTTTAGGATAAATGGTGTAGCGCGAAATAGTGGATTCGACCTGCCCGGTTAGCGGGTCAAACAGCGATAAACGTTCGACCTCTTCATCAAACAGTTCCACACGCAGCGCGATGTCGTCGGATTCTGCCGGGAAAATGTCGATCACTTCACCGCGCACGCGGAAGGTTCCGCGCTGGAATGCCTGATCGTTGCGGGTATACTGCAGTTCCGCCAGGCGGCGCAGGATCGCGCGCTGGTCGATAATCATCCCCACCGTCAGATGCAGCATCATTTTCAGATACAGATCCGGGTCACCCAGACCATAGATAGCGGAAACCGACGCCACAACAACGACGTCACGACGTTCCAGCAGCGCTTTGGTCGCCGACAGACGCATCTGCTCAATGTGTTCGTTGACCGAGGCATCCTTCTCGATGAAGGTGTCAGAACTTGGCACGTAGGCTTCCGGCTGATAATAGTCGTAGTAGGAGACGAAATACTCAACCGCGTTATCCGGGAAGAATTCTTTCATCTCTCCATACAGCTGCGCGGCAAGCGTCTTATTGGGCGCCAGCACCATGGTAGGACGCTGCAAGTCCGCAATCACGTTAGCGATGGTGAATGTCTTCCCCGACCCTGTCACCCCCAGCAGCGTCTGATGCGCCAGACCATCCTCCAGCCCTTCTTCCAGACGACGAATTGCCTCAGGCTGATCGCCAGAGGGTTTAAAAGCGGAATTTAGTTTGAACGGTTTACTCATGAGCAGCTACCTGAAGCAATGGGCGGGCAGGTGTGTAATTTTACTCGCAGTGGTATATTTTGCCAGTAAAATATACTGGATGAAAAAACAGTAACGCGCCATAATATTTCTGATACGCCATCAGAACGGCCGTGACGGGCGACTAAAATTTGGCCTCAGGCGAGATAAAACACCAGTAAAAATGCGTTATCCCCAAAGCAATGACTTTTTTAACATTTGTCAAGCCACTCGATGAAAGTTTTGTGGCAACGCATGACACTTCTGCGACAGCCATTGATTTTATCTAACATCCTGTAATTTAATGACTATTATCCCGAGCCGTCTTTCGCACCAATTTAGTCGCAGGCCGCGTCTTCTCTCGCTTACATTGTGTTTTCTAACTCTAATACACAAGGTTATCCACAGGAATAGTGGATAACTGCCTCCAGCCCGTATGGACTGTAGCCTGGCAAAAACGCCCTTACTCCCTTTTCCGGTGGCATAAAAAAAAATTATCGCTATTTTTTGATATTTATCAGCTAACGAAGCGGTCTGGAATGGCCGGGATCTTGCTCGCATTTTCATCATTTTCCTGCCTGCACCATCACGGCACCGCCAGGCACTGGTAATGTGCACAAAACAGCGCTCTCCTTCTGACAAACCAGATATTTCGACCCACTTAGCATGTTATCCCACTGTTTTTGTCCCGAAGCCCTCTTCTGGCAAGAGAATTGCAGTTTTCTTCCGACGACCTGTCCGTGTGCCGGATAACATCATGATGGAGAAATCTATGTTGAGTCTTCGCGCAGTGAATCACTATTACGGCAATCAGCACTCATTGTGGGATGTGGATCTCGACCTGCTGCCCGGCAAATGTACCGGCGTGCTGGGGCTTCCGGGGATGGGAAAGACTACGCTGGCCAATTGCATCATCGGCAACCTACCGATCGAAAGCGGCACCATGTTCTGGCATCAGGCAGGCGCGCCGCCACGCGATCTGAGTCCGATCCCGGCGGCAAATCGCATTGCGCTGGGTATTAACTCCGTTTCACAAGAAAGACGGATTTTTTCGCAACTGACGGTCGAGGAAAATCTGCATATTGCCCGCCAGGCTGTTGAAGAAAGCGAAACGATGAACAGTAGCGACATTTACCGCCTGTTTCCACAGCTGTTTGTACTACGTCAGGCCAAAGGAGCGGCATTATCAGAGGATAATCAGCACCAGCTTGCGCTCGCCAGCGCGCTGGTCACTCGCCCGCGCCTGCTGATCCTCGATGAGCCCACGCGAGGCAGTGGCCAGGCGTATATCCACAAGTTGGGAAACCTGATTGTGAGGCTAAGCCAGGAGCTTGGCATCGCCATTATGCTCGCGGAGCAGAGCCTGCCGTTTATTCGTCGGGTCGCCGACTGCTACTGCTTGTTACACCGGGGGCGCAACGTGGCTCAGGGGGAAATAACACCGTTCGGCGACCCGTTAATCAATGACTGGGGGACGCCAGAGATAAAACGCTAAGATCGATATAACGCCCTGTCGATGCCTGCTCCGGCTCTTCTGCCAGCCAGGGAATTTCCCCCAGCATTGGAGCCGCAAGTACACGTCTGAGCGTTGCCATATATTCAGCATGACGCTTGCCGGGTGGCGTCACATCATTGGCAACCCATCCGGCAAGCTTCAGTCCGGCCTGCTGCACCGCCTGGGCGGTCAGCATAGCGTGGTTGATGCACCCGAGCTTAACGCCAACCACCAGAATCACCGGCAGTTGCTCTGCTGTTACCCAGTCAGCAAAACTCAGCGTTGGCGAAAGCGGCGTAAACCACCCGCCAGCGCCCTCCACCAGCACCCACTCAGCCTGCTCTTCCAGCGCGCGTAAACCTGCAGACATCACTGAGGCCTGAATCGGGCGGCCTTCGTCAGCGCTGATGATATGCGGTGAGGTAGGTTCTGCGAAGGTATAGGGGTTGATAGCCGCATAATCCACCGGCACAACGCTGTTGCGCTGTAATGCCAGGGCATCGCTATTACGCAGACCTTCAGTCGTCATTTCACTGCCTGACGCCACGGGTTTATAACCAACGGTTCGTAACCCCAGCTGTCCCGCCGCCTGAAGCAGCGCACAACTGGCGATAGTTTTACCCACCTCAGTATCCGTCCCGGTGACAAAATAGGTATTAGTCACGTTGAATCACTCCCAAAAATAGTTGATAAGTCAGCGGATATTTCCCCTGCTGACAGGGCCAGGCTAGCTGTAGCTGACGCAACTGCGAACGGGTAAGCACGCGCTGCTCGCGTCCATCATGCAAATGCGTCGCGCCGATGCCTTTTAGCGAGCGCATGGCGCTCAGCGCATCATCAAACCACAGCGTGACGGCATGAGACTGGTATTCCGCATCCCAGCCATGCAGCGCGTTTTCCAGTTGTTCCACGGGCAAAAAACGGTTGGCATGCTCCCGATCGTCAACCGCCTGCCAGGCCTGACGAAGCTCCGGCATTGAACCCTGCGCCAGAGTACTAAACGCCACCACCCCGCAAGGGCGCACCACACGGTAAAGCTCGCTTAATGCGCCTCGAAAGTCGCTGCACCACTGCACGGCCAGATTGCTCCAGGCCAGGTCGAAAGTACCGGCGGCCTGCGGAATGGCTTCGATATCCGCCAGCAGATAGCGGTGGGCGACATCATGACGCTGCGCTTGCGTCAGCATTTGCGCCGACAGATCCAGCGCGCAGACCTCACTCCCCTGCTCCCGCCAGTAACGACTCATACGGCCTGGCCCACAGCCCGCATCCAGTACCTGAGAGAACACCCGACCATCGAGTCGCGCCAGTAACGCATCGGCGCTCTGACGCTGAAGCTCAGCGTGTTGCTCATAGTGCGTGGCCGCACGACCAAACGCCGCGGCAATCGCCTGCTTATTGACCTGCGCCATGCAGCACCTCCAGTAAGCTGTCGATATCCTGGGCTTCATGCGCCTGGGTCAGCGTAAGCCGCAGCCTGGCCGTACCCGCCGGCACCGTCGGTGGACGAATCGCCGTCACCCAGCATCCCTGTTGCCGTAACGTCTGTGCCAGTTGCAAGGCCTTATGGTTATCGCCAACGATCAGCGGCTGAATAGCGCTGTCTGAATGCGCCAGCGTTAAGTCCGGCGTATTAATCCCAGCACGAAAACGCTGGATCAGCATCGCCAGCTTTTCTCTGCGCTCATCGCCTTCGCGGCTGCGGATCACCGCCAGCGCGGCGCGCAAGGCCTGAGCCTGTGCCGGGGGCATACTGGTGCTGTAGATCAGATGCCGGGCAAACTGCAGCAGATAATCGGCTACGCTATCGGAACACAGGATTGCTGCGCCGCTAACGCCAAACCCTTTGCCAAACGTCACCACTAACAGCTCAGGTTTTACCTGCTGTCGAGGGCAGGAGCCGCGCCCTTCCTCGCCGCACACGCCGATTCCGTGTGCGTCATCCACCAGCAGCCACGCGTTATGCAGTTTCGCCACCGCGTGAATTTCAGCCAGCGGCGCGCTGTCGCCGTCCATGCTGAACACGCCTTCAGTCACCACGAGCTGCTGCCCCGGACAGGGAGTAGTCAGCAGACGCTCCAGATGTTGCGAGTCGTTATGGGTAAAGCGACGTAACACGGCGGGGCTAAGGCTGGCAGCTTCCAGCAGCGAAGCATGGCTGAGCCGGTCTGCAACAATCCGATCCTCTTTTCCCATCAATGCGGCAATGACCGCCTGATTAGCGGCAAAACCGGAGATAAACAGCAGCGCCCGGGAGTAGCCGAGCCACTGCGCCAGCTCTTCTTCCAGTGCCTGATGAGCAACGGAATAACCGCTGACATGGCCCGAGCCGCCGCTACCGACGCCAAAACGCTCAGCACCCTGCTGCCACGCGCAGATAATCTGCGGATGGTGGCTCAAGCCAAGGTAGTCGTTGCTGGAGAAATTCAGATACTGGCGACCATCAGCCTGCAGCCAGCGACCGGCGCCCTGCGTCACCGCATAGCGCTGACGCCACGCATCAGCACGACGACGCGCCGTTAGCGCATCGTCTATTTTTTGCTGCCAGGTCATACGGTTGCCGCGTTGTAGTAATCGTCAGTATCCGGAGTACGCAGCGCCTGCTCCAGGCGTTGCTGCTGTTCGTTATCGCCCGCCAGTACCGCCGTTTGCTGCGGATTAAGGCCCAGCTTGCGAAACAACAGTAAATCTTTGTCTTCGTTCGGATTGGGTGTAGTAAGCAGTTTGCAGCCGTAGAAAATCGAGTTGGCCCCGGCCATAAAGCACATTGCCTGGGTTTGTTCGTTCATTTGCTCGCGCCCGGCAGAAAGACGCACGTACGAGGTCGGCATCATGATGCGCGCCACGGCAATAGTACGAATGAAATCAAAGGCATCTACGTCGTCATTATCGGCGAGCGGCGTGCCCTTCACTTTTACCAGCATATTGATCGGCACGCTTTCCGGCGGCGTCGGCAGATTAGCTAATTGCAGCAGTAAACCCGCGCGATCGGTCACCGTTTCCCCCAGCCCCACAATTCCGCCGGAACAGACTTTAATGCCCGCCTCACGCACTTTATCCAGCGTATCCAGGCGCTCCTGGTACGAACGAGTGGTGATAATATTGCCGTAGAATTCCGGCGAGGTGTCGAGGTTGTGGTTGTAGTAGTCCAGACCCGCATTGGCCAGGCGCTGGGCCTGAGTTTCGTCCAGCGTGCCCAGCGTCATACAGGCTTCCAGCCCCAACTCTTTCACGCCCTGAACCATCTGTTCCAGGTAAGGCATATCGCGTTCGTGAGGGTTCTTCCACGCCGCGCCCATGCAAAACCGCGTTGAACCGGCCTGTTTCGCCTTACGCGCCGAGTCCAGTACCTGTTCAACCTCCATCAAACGCTCCGTTTCCAGACCGGTTTTATAGCGGGAACTTTGCGGGCAGTATTTGCAGTCCTCCGGGCAGGCGCCGGTCTTAATCGACAGCAGCGTACTGACCTGAACCTGCTGCGGATCGAAGTGCTGACGATGAACCTGCTGCGCTTCAAATAGCAGATCCAGCAGCGGTTTTTGAAATAATTCGGTGACTTGCGACATTGTCCAGCGAGAAGAATGAGCCATATTGGTATACGTTTCGTTGTTAGTTTGGTGTAGACTCGTAAACCTAAATCTTTTTAATTTGGTTTACAAGTCGATTATGACAACGGACGATCTTGCGTTTGACCAACGCCATATCTGGCACCCTTACACCTCCATGACCTCCCCGCTGCCGGTTTATCCGGTGGCGCGTGCCGAAGGCTGTGAATTGATTTTAGCCAGCGGTGAGAAGCTGATTGACGGCATGTCGTCCTGGTGGGCGGCTATCCACGGTTACAATCACCCACAGCTGAACGCCGCGATGAAAACGCAGATTGATGCCATGTCGCATGTGATGTTTGGCGGCATTACCCATGCCCCGGCCATTGCGCTGTGCCGTCAGTTGGTGGCGATGACGCCAGAGGCGCTGGAGTGTGTTTTTCTCGCGGATTCAGGGTCGGTCGCCGTAGAAGTCGCAATGAAAATGGCGCTGCAATACTGGCAGGCTAAAGGCGAATCCCGTCAGCGTTTCCTGACGTTTCGTAACGGCTACCATGGCGATACCTTCGGCGCAATGTCGGTCTGCGATCCCGACAACTCGATGCACAGTCTGTGGAAGGGATATCTGCCGGAAAACCTGTTTGCACCCGCCCCGCAAAGCCGCATGGGCGGCGAGTGGGACGAACTGGATATGGTGCCTTTTGCCCGCCTGATGGCCGCGCATCGCCACGAGATTGCGGCGGTGATCCTTGAGCCAATCGTACAGGGCGCTGGCGGTATGCGGATGTATCATCCCGAATGGTTAAAGCGCATCCGTAAAATGTGCGACCGTGAAGGGATCCTGCTGATTGCCGATGAAATCGCCACCGGATTTGGCCGTACAGGTAAGCTGTTTGCCTGCGAGCACGCCGACATCACTCCGGACATTTTGTGCCTGGGTAAAGCGTTAACCGGTGGGACAATGACTCTTTCAGCAACCCTGACCACGCGTCAGGTCGCAGAAACCATCAGCAACGGCGAAGCGGGCTGCTTCATGCACGGCCCAACCTTTATGGGCAATCCGCTGGCCTGCGCCGTCGCCTCCGCCAGCCTGTCGTTACTCGAAACCGGCGAGTGGCGCTCGCAGGTCGCGGCCATTGAAGCGCTGCTGCGGGCAGAACTTGCCCCGGCGGCGGATTCCAGTTGGGTAGCGGACGTACGCGTACTCGGCGCCATCGGCGTCATCGAAACCACCCATCCGGTGAATATGGCGGCGTTACAGAAGTTCTTTGTCGAACAGGGCGTCTGGGTACGACCATTTGGTAAACTGATTTATCTGATGCCGCCGTACATTATCAAGCCCGATCAGTTGCGTCGCCTGACCCTGGCCGTGAACGATGCTGTGCGCAGTGCAACATTTTTTAGCGATTAATCAGCGGTAAGCTCCACGGTTTCTGGCTACACTTTTTGGCTAACGAGAGGAGTCAGCATGAAACTAATCAGTAACGATCTGCGCGATGGCGATAAGCTTGGACATCGCCACGTCTTTAACGGCATGGGGTATGACGGGGATAATATTTCCCCACATCTGGCGTGGGATGACGTGCCCGCAGGAACCAAAAGCTTTGTCGTGACCTGCTTTGATCCTGATGCGCCAACTGGCTCCGGCTGGTGGCATTGGGTGGTGGTAAATCTGCCGGCTGACACCCGCGTACTGACGCAAGGATTCGGCTCCGGGCTGGTTGCAGTGCCGGATGGCGTGATTCAGACCCGTACGGATTTTGGTAAAGCCGGTTATGGTGGAGCAGCCCCGCCGAAGGGGGAAACCCATCGCTATATCTTCACGGTTCACGCGCTGGATGTGGAGCGTATTGATGTCGATGAAGACGCCAGCGGCGCGATGGTCGGATTTAACGTTCACTTCCATTCGCTCGCCAGCGCCTCGATTACGGCGATGTTTAGCTAAGCTTTGTTGTGCCGGATGTCGGCTTCGCCTCATCCGGCCTACAAAGCAGACAGTAGGCCTGATAAGATGCGTCAGCGTCGCCATCAGGCAATTTTCTACAGAAATTCAGGCAACAATTTCAACAACTTTCCTTGCGCTAACAGTTCGGTCGCGCACTCAATATCCGGGGCGAAAAAACGGTCCTGGGTATAGTGGGCAACTTGTTCACGTAATGCCTGACGCGCCTGCTCCAGCAGCGGACTTGAGGTTAACCCTTCGCGCAGGTCGATCCCCTGGCACGCCGCCAGCCACTCCACGGCAATCACGCCGCGCGTATTCGCCGCCATCTCCCACAATCTGCGACCCGCCGCAGGCGCCATAGATACGTGATCTTCCTGGTTGGCGGAGGTCGGCAAGCTGTCCACGCTGTGCGGATGCGCCAGCGCTTTGTTCTCGCTCGCCAGCGCGGCGGCGGTTACCTGAGCAATCATAAAGCCGGAGTTAACCCCACCGTTTTTCACCAGGAACGGCGGCAACTGCGACATATGTTTGTCCATCATCAGCGCAATGCGCCGCTCTGATAACGCGCCGATTTCCGCAATCGCCAGCGCCAGGTTATCTGCCGCCATCGCCACCGGTTCGGCATGGAAGTTGCCGCCTGAAATCACATCGCCCTCTTCGGCAAACACCAGCGGGTTGTCGGAAACCGCGTTAGCTTCCACCAGCAGGACATCCAATACCTGGCGCATTTGCGTCAGACACGCCCCCATCACCTGCGGCTGACAGCGCAGAGAATACGGATCCTGCACTTTTTCACAGTTATGATGCGACTGGGAAAGCGAGCTGGTGTCGGTCAACACATGGCGATAAAGTGCTGCGGCATCAATCTGTCCACGCTGTCCTCGCGCCGTATGAATGCGGGCATCAAACGGGCGGCGGGAACCGAGCACAGCTTCGGTGGTTAACGCCCCGCACACCGTCGCAGACGCGAACAGCTCCTGAGCTTCAATTAACCCGCGCAGGGCAAAGGCGGTGGACGCCTGAGTTCCGTTGAGCAGTGCCAGCCCTTCTTTCGCTTCCAGCGTTATCGGCTCCAGCCCGGCCTTTTTCAGCGCCTCGGTCGCCGGGAGCCATTCCCCCTGCCAGCGCGCTTTACCTTCCCCCAGCAACGTCAGAGACATATGCGCCAGCGGGGCCAAATCGCCTGAAGCGCCCACAGATCCTTTCGCCGGGATCAGCGGATACACCTCAGCATTTACCAGCGCAATCAGCGCCTCAATCACGCTCAAGCGAATGCCGGAAAAACCACGCGCCAGGCTGTTGATTTTCAGCACCATAATCAGGCGAACCATCGCGTCGTCCAGCGCCTCGCCAACGCCTGCCGCATGGGAAAGCACCAGCGAACGCTGTAAATTCTGTAAATCTTCCGTGGCGATACGGGTTTGGGCCAGCAGGCCAAAGCCGGTATTAATGCCATATGCCGTACGGCCTTCAGCGACAATATTATTGACGCAGGCGACGCTGGCGTTGATAGCATCAATCGCTCCGGCATCCAGGCTCAGTTTAACCGGCTGCTGCCAGATGTCGCGTAGCTGGGTAAAACTCAGATGGCCCGGCGTGAGTGTCATGGCGTTCATATCAGCTTTTCTCCTGCGTCGCAGCAACCATCGGCAAATTCAGCCCTTCTTCGACGGCGCACTCAACCGCAATATCATACCCGGCGTCAGCGTGACGCATTACTCCAGTGGCCGGATCGTTATGCAATACACGGGCGATACGCGCGGCTGCTTCATCGGTGCCATCGCAAACAATGACCATCCCGGCATGCTGGGAGAAGCCCATGCCGACCCCGCCGCCATGATGCAGCGATACCCAGGTCGCGCCGCTGGCGGTGTTAAGCAGCGCGTTCAGCAGCGGCCAGTCGGATACGGCGTCTGACCCGTCGCGCATAGCTTCGGTTTCGCGGTTCGGGCTGGCAACAGAGCCGGAGTCCAGATGATCGCGACCAATAACAATCGGCGCAGATACTTCACCACTGCGCACCATTTCATTAAACGCCAGCCCCAGTTTCTGACGCCACTCCAGGCCGACCCAGCAGATACGCGCCGGTAAGCCCTGGAAGTTAATCCGCTCACGCGCCATATCCAGCCAGTGATGAAGATGCTTATCATCAGCCACGATCTCTTTCACTTTGGCATCTGTCTTATAAATATCCTGCGGATCGCCGGACAGCGCCACCCAACGGAATGGCCCTATGCCGCGACAGAACAGGGGGCGAATATAAGCAGGTACGAAGCCAGGGAAATCAAAGGCGTTTTCCACGCCCATCTCTTTGGCCATCTGGCGAATGTTGTTGCCGTAATCAAACGTCGGCACGCCCATTTTGCTGAAAGCCAGCATCGCCTCGACGTGCGTTGCCATTGAACGTTTCGCCGCCTGTACCGTGCCCTGAGGATCGGACACCGCTTTCGCCTGGTATTCTTCCCAGCTCCAGCCGGACGGCAGATAACCATGCAGCGGATCGTGGGCGCTGGTCTGGTCGGTGACCATATCCGGGCGCACACCGCGTTTCACCATTTCCGGTACAACGTCGGCGGCGTTAGCGCACAGCGCAATAGAGACCGCTTTACCCTCACGGGTATACTTGTCGATACGCGCCAGCGCGTCGTCAAGCGATGTCGCCTGCTCGTCCACGTAGCGGGTACGCAGACGGAAATCGATTCGGCTTTGCTGGCATTCAATGTTCAGCGAACAAGCGCCTGCCAGCGTAGCGGCTAACGGCTGCGCCCCGCCCATACCGCCCAGTCCGGCGGTCAGTACCCAGCGTCCGCTCAGATTCCCCTGATAATGCTGACGCCCGGCCTCAACGAAGGTTTCATAAGTCCCCTGCACGATGCCCTGGCTGCCGATGTAGATCCAGCTTCCGGCGGTCATCTGGCCGTACATCGCCAGCCCTTTGGCGTCCAGTTCGTTGAAGTGTTCCCAGGTAGCCCAATGCGGCACCAGGTTGGAGTTAGCAATCAGCACGCGCGGCGCATTGTCATGAGTTTTGAACACGCCAACCGGTTTACCGGACTGGACCAGCAGGGTCTCATCGGTCTCCAGTTTGGTCAGCGCGTTGACGATGGCGTCATAGCACTCCCAGTCCCGCGCCGCACGACCGATCCCGCCGTAAACCACCAACTCATGGGGATTTTCCGCCACGTCGGGATCGAGATTGTTCATTAACATGCGCAATGGCGCTTCGGTCAGCCAGCTTTTGGCCGTTAAGGCAGTGCCACGTGGGGCACGAATATCCTGCTGACGATATTTGCTATGGGACATGACAGAAAACTCCTCAGGCTGAATGTAGGCCGGATCAGGCGTGTACGCCGCCATCCGGCACAGCGCCTGATGGCGACGCTAACGCGTCTTATCAGGCCTACGATTAACGGTCACATTAGCTAAAAGTATATACTTGTCTATACAATTAAACGCAAGATCGCAGTTAACAACTGAGCTACATTTTTGCCATACTGCGGCAGCAATCACGATTTTCAGGACATGAAGCGCCCTTGCAGACGATAGCGGGAACCCGGGAACAGCAAACGGGCATGAGATACAATGGATGACGCAGACCAGGTTTTACGACGGATTAGCAGGCAGGGATCGTGTTCTTTGATATTCAGCAGTACACATTCTTCGGCGCTGGCACGCACCGCTTCAACAATATGTTCACCTTCCGTTAAAGGGGCTATCAGCGACAGGTAAGCGTGCGGCGTGGTCTGGCTGTAATCCTGCGCCAGATACTCCGGCACAATTTCGGCATTCACGCAGCGATCCTCAATCTGCACTGGCAAATCGTTCTCGAAGTGCACCATGACAGAGTGAAAAATGGAGGTGCCTTCTTTGACGTTTAACACCAAAGCCTGCTGCGCGTTTGCCTGGGTTCTTTCCAGCGTCAGCACTTCGCACCGGTGCTGATGCTGACGGGCGTTGATTTCATCCGCGATGCTGCGGATTTCAAACAGCGCGGACTGGCCTTTTGGTTCGGCGACAAACGTCCCCACGCCCTGTAAACGCACCAGTAGACCTTCATCCGTTAACTCACGCAGCGCACGGTTGATGGTCATGCGGCTGAAACCATACTGCGCCACCAGCTCAGCCTCAGACGGAATGCGATCGTGAGGTTGCCAGATACCACTGGCAATTTTTTCGCTGATCTCCTGTTTGACCTTTTCGTAAAAAGGAGCCGGAGCAGAACGGGATGGGAGCATGCGTGAGCCTTCCTTAAGCTGAGAATGTGAGTGGGTACAGTTTACAGGCATTACCCGAACCTGATAAGCGCAACGCCATCAGGTATGTCAGTGCCACCAGTGTGCGATTTGCCAGCCTAATCGCGCCGCAACCCGCGCCGCCCTGCCATCATCGTCAAAGCGTGGATTAAATTCAACCATATCCACCGCCTGTAGTTTACCGCTACGGCACAGGGGCTCAATCAGTCTCAGCAGCGTCGCCAACGGTACGCCAAGCGCGGCGGGGGCCGACACGCCGGGCATTTCCCATACTGGCATCACGTCGAGGTCGATAGTCAGATAGACGACATCCAGGTTGGCGGCAAACTGCGCCAGCTGAGCCTGCGCCGTATCACAATGCAGATCCTCCACTACGGTCACACCGAGTCGCAGGGCTTCATCCCATAGCGCCTGGGTATTTGCCGCCCGGCTGACGCCGATACAGGCATAGTGAAATTCACGCTGCTGTTCGTCGCACAGTTGCGCCAGTTGGCGAAACGGCGTACCGGACGTGGCCTGCCCGGCATGGCGCAAATCGAGATGCGCATCGAAGTTGACTATCCCCACTTTCGCCTGCGGGAACGCATCCAGTACGCCAGCGCCGTGCGCAAAGGCGGTTTCGTGTCCTCCACCCAGAACGAAGGTACGCATGTTCTCCTGCTGACAGCGCTGTACCGCATTGCGTAACGCCTGCTGCGCGCCCTCAAGATCGGGAGACTGCGCCACAATATTTCCCAGATCCACCAGCCGCTGATGCCCATCGTGGCTGGCTAAATTCGCCAGCGCTTTACGCAGCGCGTCTGGCGCTCCGGCAGCTCCCGTGCGCCCCTGATTACGTTTCACGCCTTCATCACAGGCAAAACCAAGCAGTGCTATCTGCTCGCGATACATTTCCGGGCTAAACGTCGGGCTCAGGGTGATAGTCTGAAACAGGCGCAGCGCATTCGGCGATTCGGCGCGGTCATCACGTCCCTGCCACAGCGCAGGTGAAGCAGGTTGCCAGTTAGTCATGCTATTTGTCCTTTGAATATGCGTTGGTAGAGCGGGTTGCGTCCGGGTTCATACAAGATCTCGACCGGGAGAGTTGCGTCCCACACCACAAAATCGGCCACAAACCCGGCCTTCAATTGACCGTGGGTGGCATGACGCCCCAGTGCCCGGGCCGCATGACGGGTTACGCCCGCCCATGCTTCTTCCGGCGTTAGGCCAAACTGAACACAGGCCATATTCATCGCCCAGTGCAAGCTGATAAACGGACTGGTACCGGGGTTAAAATCTGTCGCTACCGCCATCGGTACCTGATATTGACGCAGCAACGCTACCGGTGGGCGCTGCTGCTCTTTGAGGAAATAGAACGCGCCGGGCAGCAGCACGCCGACCGTACCGCTTTGGCTCATCGCCGCCACGCCCGCTTCATCGAGGTATTCAATATGATCGGCGGATAGCCCGTGGTAGCGGCTTACTAATTGCGCACCACCAAGCAATGACAGTTGTTCGACATGACCTTTAATCGGGATGCCCAGCGCCTGCGCAGCCTGAAACACCCGCTCACTCTGCGCCAACGAAAAACCAACGCTTTCACAGAACAGGTCGACGGTCTCGAAAAGCCCTTGTTCCCACAACTGCGGCAAAATGGTCTCGCAAACCAGCGTAATATAGCCGTCAGGGTCATCACGGTATTCCGCTGGAGTCGCATGCGCAGCCAACAGCGTCGGGCTGATTTCAACGATATTCTCTGCCGCCAGCGCCGCCGCCACGCGCAATATTTTCTCTTCTGTCTGTAAATCCAGGCCGTAACCCGATTTTATTTCCAGCAGCGTAACGCCTTCTTTGATCAACTGTTCCATCCGCTGATGGGCTACGTGTAAGAGTTGTTCATCCGTGGCGCTGCGGGTCGCCGACACGGTGGCATTAATCCCCCCGCCCTCGGCGCTTATCTGCTGGTAGGAGACACCGTTTAGCCGTTGCTCCCATTCACCTGCGCGGTTTCCGCCAAAAACCAGATGCGTATGGCAGTCAATCAGGCCAGGCGTAATCAATCTGCCCTGCATATCAAAGGTATTATCATGAGTCAGATATAACGATGACTCCGGGACGATATCGCGAATCTTACCCTGGCGGACGATCAGCGCATGGCCATCCACCAGCCCATACGGGGTGCCTCGTTCAGGATCCATAGTCGCCAGACGAACATTGCGCCAGATAACATCATCAGGGAAGAATTGCTGCATTCGACTCACCACTTGTCATAGGTTGTATAGACATTTATTTTTGATTATAGGGATGTTGTCAACCTGAAGGACCGTAATTGTTATGTATTTGTGATATAAGGACTCTCCGCGCCGGGCTTTGTGGTGATAAAAACAACTTTTTACCTTTTAACCTTCCCGTTTCGCTCAACTTAGTATAAAAAAGCAGGCTTCAATGGATAACTTTCAAAGCCCGGAGCAACCTGTGAACATATCATCAGTTTCCCGTCTGGCGCTGGCTATGGCTTTTGGCGTGACGCTGACCGCCTGTAGCTCTACGCCGCCCGATCAAATTCCTTCCGATCAGACCGCGCCAGGCACCTCTTCGCGCCCGATCCTGTCGGCCAATGAAGCGAAAAACTTCGTTGCTGCGCACTATTTTTCCGCACTGACGCCAAACACCGCGCCGTGGAGCCCTTCTGCTATTTCTTTGCCTGCGCAGCCTGACTTCGTCGTTGGCCCGGCAGGCACTCAGGGCGTCACCCATACCAGCATTCAGGCTGCGGTTGATGCGGCAATCATCAAACGTACTAACAAACGTCAGTACATCGCGATTATGCCGGGCGAGTATCAGGGTACGGTATACATTCCGGCAGCAACGGGTAGCCTGACGCTGTACGGTATGGGCGAAAAACCGCTGGATGTAAAAATCGGCCAGGCCATTGACGGTGACATGAGCACCGCAGACTGGCGTCGTACGGTGAACCCGGGCGGTAAATACATGCCGGGTAAACCTGCGTGGTATATGTTTGATAATTGCCAGAACAAACGTGGCGCAAATATTGGCGTGATGTGTTCCGCCGTCGTCTGGTCGCAAAATAACGGTCTGCAATTGCAAAACCTGACCATCGAGAACAACCTCGGTGACAGCGTTGATGCGGGCAACCACCCGGCCGTTGCGCTGCGTACCGATGGCGATAAAGTGCAGATTAACAAGGTTAACATCCTGGGCCGCCAGAATACCTTCTTCGTCACCAACAGCGGTGTGCAAAACCGTCTGGAAAACGATCGTCAGCCGCGTACGCTGGTTACCAACAGCTACATTGAAGGCGATGTGGATATTGTGTCCGGTCGCGGCGCAGTGGTGTTCGATAACACCGAATTCCGTGTAGTGAATTCCCGTACCCAGCAGGAAGCCTATGTGTTCGCACCGGCTACCCTGTCAAACATCTACTACGGTTTCCTGGCTATCAATAGCCGCTTCACGGCAAGTGGTGATGGCGTGGCGCAACTGGGCCGTTCGCTGGATGTCGATTCCAACACTAACGGTCAGGTCGTGATTCGTGACAGCGTAATTAACGAAGGCTTTAACATGGCAAAACCATGGGCTGACAGCGTTATCGCAAAACACCCGTTTGCCGGAAATACAGGTGCAGAAGATGATAAAGGTGAAATCCAGCGTAACCTGAACGACACCAATTTCAACCGCATGTGGGAATACAACAACCGCGGTATCGGTAGTAAAGTGGTTGCTGAACCTAAGAAGTAAACGTCATTCTCTTATGTAAACCCGGCAGAATCATGCTCTGCCGGGCAGTATGCCGGATGCTCATCCGGCATTCGACGCAGAATTAATACGCGTTAACCACGACCCACATTGGGCCCTGACCTACCGCATAACGTCCTTTCTCTGTCAGCAGCCCTTGCTCGCCTGCAATCTCGTACACCGCGATATGGTGCGATTTTTGCCCGGCGGCAATCAGGTATTTACCACTGTGGTCGACATTAAAACCGCGCGGCTGAGTCTCGGTAGGCTGGAAACCCTCTTTGGTCAGCACGCTGCCATCTTCAGACACGCTAAAGACCGTAATCAGGCTGGCGGTGCGATCGCAGGCATACAGATGACGCCCATCCGGCGTGATGTGAATATCTGCGGCCCAACGGGTATCAGCGAAATCAGCAGGCATCATATCCAGCGTCTGCACGCACTCGATCTTACCGTACGGATCTTTCAGCTCCCAGACGTCAACGGAGCTGTTCAGTTCATTCACACAGTAGGCATATTGTTTATTCGGATGGAACGCCATATGACGTGGGCCCGCACCTTCAACGGTGTTTACTTCAGCCGGTTCCTGCGCGACCAGATGACCATCATCGCTTACCTCAAACAGGCAGATACGATCCTGCTTCAACGCAGGAACCCACAGAATACGGTTATCCGGAGAGATGTTGGCCGAGTGACAGCCATCCAGACCTTCAACCACGTCAACCAGTTCCACCGGCAGACCATCTTCCAGACGCGTGACGCTCACGCTGCCAGCGTTATAAGAGCCAACGAACACGAAACGTCCCTGATGATCGGTAGAAATATGCGTCGGGCTGCCCGGCAGCGCAGACTCCGCCGCGAAAGTCAGCGCACCGTCATCAGGCGCAATACGGTAAGCCAACACGCGAAACTCCGGGCGCACGCCTACATACAGGTAGCGCTTATCCGGGCTGACGACCATCGGCTGTACCTGACCCGGCACATCAACCACCTGCGTCAGCGTCAGAGAACCATCGTGATTCAGGCTCCAGACGTGGATTTGCTGACTTTCAGGGCTGGCGGTATAAACGGTTTGCTTCATGAATACTCCTTTGCTTTTTGGCAGGTGGCTGCAATTGCCTGACACACGCCTAAGGTAGACGCTTTTAACGGTGAATGCTTAATTAAGGCTCAGAATTTTGTCCGGCTCCCGTCTCGGTGTACCATTCCAGCAGACGAAATTCTCAACCTTAATCTGGAAAAAACTATGACCGCACGCGTGATTGCCCTGGATTTAGACGGTACCCTGTTGACCCCGAAAAAAACCTTGCTGCCATCCTCTCTGGAAGCGCTCTCGCGCGCCAGAGAAGCAGGATACCAACTTATCATTGTCACAGGTCGCCATCACGTTGCTATTCATCCTTTTTATCAGGCACTGGCGCTGGATACACCTGCAATTTGCTGTAACGGCACCTACTTGTATGATTATCAGGCAAAAAAGGTACTGGATTCCGATCCTCTTCCGGTAGACCAGGCATTACAGCTGATCGAAATGCTGGATGAACATCAGATCCACGGGCTGATGTATGTCGATGAGGCCATGCTGTATGAGCGCCCGACCGGGCATGTAGTACGTACCGCTAACTGGGCGCAAACTCTGCCGCCGGAACAGCGCCCAACCTTCACCCAGGTGCCTTCGCTGGCACAGGCCGCACATGACGTTAACGCCGTCTGGAAATTTGCGCTGACCGACGAAGATATTCCGAAACTGCAGCAGTTTGGTCAGTACGTCGAGCAACAGTTGGGGCTGGAGTGTGAATGGTCCTGGCACGATCAGGTCGACATTGCCCGTAAAGGCAACAGCAAAGGACGACGCCTTACCCAATGGATTGAAGCACAGGGCGGATCAATGGAAAACGTGATTGCCTTTGGTGATAACTTCAACGATATCAGCATGCTGGAAGCCGCAGGCACTGGCGTGGCGATGGGCAATGCGGATGACGCGGTAAAAGCCCGCGCCAACATCGTGATTGGTGACAACACCACCGACAGCATCGCGAAATTTATTTACTCGCACCTGCTGTAATCAGGCGGTAATCGACACGCTCTTAATTTGCGCGTACAGCCACAGGCCAGGTTTGATACCCAGTTCATCCCTGGCCCATGGGCTAATCCTCGCCCACAGCGTCCTGCCGCCAACTTCAAGCTGAACTTCCACCTGGCCGTTATCGTCATAGCACTGCGCGACTTTCGCCCGGAGAACGTTACGAATACTGGTCTGCTGCGGCGGTTGGAGCACCAGTGAAACATCAGATGCCTGAATACGAATACGCAGCGCGGTTTGCAGCGGTTGATCCAGCTTATTGACCCACAAATGCTGATCGCCAAGCGCCAACGCGGTCATCGCGTAGTGTGGATGATGTTCCAGCACGCTGACTTTCAGAATGCTGCTTTGCTGTTCCTTAGGCAGCCAGGGGTGCATCACGCTGCTGCCCCAGACATCTTCCAGCGAACCAAACGCTTTGACCTGCCCGTTTTCCAGTACCATCACTTTGTCCGCCAGGTGCAAGATTTCATCGAGCGAGTGGCTGACGTACAGCATCGGAATATTGATTTCTCGCGCCAGGCGTTGCAGATAAGGCAGCAGTTCGCGCTTACGCGGAATATCCAGCGAGGCTAACGGCTCATCAAGCAGCAACAGTTCCGGCGCGGTAAGCAACGCCCGGCCGATCGCGACGCGCTGCTTTTCGCCACCAGAAAGACCGCCGGGCAGACGGTCAAGCAGCGGCTCAATGCCCAACAGCGCCACCAGCTTGTCAAACTGTCCGGCCATGCTTTTCGCCATTCCATAACGCAGGTTACCGCGTACTTTATAATGCGGGAACAGGCGCGCATCCTGGAAAACATAGCCCACCCGGCGTTTTTCAGGCGTTAAACAGACACCGTTCTCGACGTCGTTTAAGACCCGACCGTTGAGCACGATACGCCCGGACTGCGGCTGGGTCAGACCGCTGATGGCGTTAATCAGTGAGGTTTTTCCCGCGCCGGAAACACCGAAAATAGCGGTGATCCCGCTGGCTGGCAGCGTTTCGTTGAGCGTCAGGCAATGCGTTCCCAGCGTCTGAGAGAAATTAAGTTCCAGCATGGTTATCGCCCCGTCCGTTCACGGCTAATACGCGCCAGCCATTCAGAGATCAGCAGTGAAATCAGCGCTAACACAATAGAAATAATACATAACCTTGCCGCCGCGCTTTCGCCGCCGGGGGTCTGGATCAAGGTATACATCGCCGAAGGGATAGTGCGGGTTTCGCCAGGAATATTGGAGACAAAGGTAATTGTTGCGCCGAATTCCCCGAGGGAACGCGCAAACGCCAGCACCGTACCGACAATAATGCCGGGTAGCATCAGCGGTAGCGTAATGGTCATAAATACGCGCCAGCGTCCGGCTCCCAGCGTGCGGGCCGCCTGCTCCAGTTTGACGTCAACACCTTCCAACGCCAGACGAATAGCCCTTACCATCAGAGGGAAGGACATCACCGCTGCGGCCAGCACCGCACCGCGCCAGCTAAAGGCAAAGGTGATGCCAAACCAGTCGTACAGCCATTCGCCAATGAATCCGCGCCGCCCCATAGCAATCAACAGCAGATAGCCCACCACCACCGGCGGCAGAACCAGCGGCAAATGCAGAACGCTGTCGAGCAGTGCTTTGCCCGGGAACTTGCATCGCACAAGCAGCCAGGCAAAGAAGATCCCAAACGGCAGGCTAAACAAGACGGCCAGGGAAGAAACTTTCAGGCTCAGTATGACGGCCTGCCATTCAGGATCGGTCAGTATCATTACTTGGTCGTAAATCCATAACGTTTAAAGATTTCAGCAGCCTGCGGTCCTTTCAGGTAATCATAGAACGCGCTAACCGTTGCGTTTTTGTGCCCATCAACAATCGCGATAGGGTATTCCACTTTTTTGTGCGAATCTTCCGGGAAAGTCGCAACGACTTTTACGCCTTTGCTGGCGACGGCATCGGAACCATAGACGATACCCAGCGGCGCTTCGTTACGCTCTACCAGCGCCAGCGCACCGCGCACATCTTCAGCAGGTGCCAGTTTCGGGGCCAGGGTATCCCATGCACCCAGTTTTTGCAGCGCTTCTTTGGCATAAATGCCCGCCGGAACATGTTCCGGATCGCCAACGGCCAGACGTCCACCGTTCAACAGGCTGGTCCAGTTGGTTTTGCTGTCAATAGTGAAGTCTTTCTGTGCACTGGCTTTCGGCGCGACCACCACCAGGCTGTTACCTAACAGCGTTGCACGCGTTGCGGTATCAATCGACTTTTTGTCTACCGCGTAATCCATCCATTTCTGATCGGCAGAAATAAACAGATCGGCCGGTGCGCCTGCTTCAATCTGACGCGCCAGTGTGGATGAAGAGGCAAAAGAGGAGACAACATCAACGTTCTTCTCTTTTTTGTATTGCGTCGCAATGTCCTGCATCGCGTTGGTCAGTGAAGCCGCGGCAAACACCGTAATTTTGCCTTCATCCGCCAGCGCATGCCCGGCAACGGTAAGAGAAAGTGTTGCCCCTGCAAACAAGCGTAACCATGTACGTGCCATCTGTAACTCCTTTGCGTTTCGTTATGTAGGCGCAAATATAACGAGTAAATCAGGATTTTCCCAGAGGTTATTGATACCAATTAGAGGTTAGACAAAGAAAATATCGGCAGGGAAAGCAGGATCTTGAGAAACTGTAGTCAGCGAAAACGGGTTGGCAGGCGAAAAATATAAACGCCCGACTGAGCGGGCGTTTGGGGAATCAATGATTCTGTCTGGACTGGTCTTTCTGACCGATACCGGAGAAAATGTTGAACACTTCACCCAGTCCGTAAATCAGACCCAGAATGATGGCCATTACCACAGGTACCATGATTACGGCGAATACCAGACTTTTCAATAACTCTAACATGGTCAACTCCAGATATAGTCCTTAGCTGTATTCTAACCACATAACGCAGAAAAGCACTCCCCTTTTGTGCGGTCGGCTTTGCTCAGGCGCGGTTTTCCGTCACAATACCCTTTTTTGCCAGGAGCTTGTGATGCAGGCCGAAATCCTTCTTACGCTGAAACTTCAGCAAAAACTGTTTGCCGATCCCCGTCGCATTTCTCTGCTTAAGCACATTGCGCTTTCCGGCTCCATCAGTCAGGGCGCGAAGGATGCAGGTATTAGCTACAAGAGCGCCTGGGATGCGATTAATGAAATGAACCAGCTCAGCGAGCAGACGCTGGTTGAGCGCGCAACAGGCGGCAAAGGCGGCGGCGGCGCGGTGTTAACACGCTACGGCCAACGCTTAATCCAGCTGTACGATTTACTGGCGCAAATCCAACAAAAAGCCTTTGATGTTTTGAGCGATGACGATGCGCTGCCGCTCAATAGCCTGCTGGCGGCTATCTCTCGTTTTTCACTGCAAACCAGCGCCCGTAACCAGTGGTTTGGCACAATAACCGCCCGCGACCACGATCAGGTTCAACAGCATGTCGACGTGCTGTTGGCCGATGGCGAAACGCGCCTGAAAGTCGCGATCACTGCGCAAAGCGGCGAGCGTCTGGGCCTGGAGGAAGGTAAAGAAGTGTTGATTCTGCTGAAAGCACCATGGGTAGGAATTACTCAGGACGACGCCATTGCCCAGGCCGCCGATAACCAGTTGCAGGGTACGATCAGCCATATAGAACGCGGAGCGGAACAGTGTGAAGTGCTGATGACGTTACCAGACGGCCAGACGCTGTGCGCCACTGTCCCGGCCCAGGACGCCACAACGCTGCAAGAAGGCGCTAACGTCACCGCATGGTTTAATGCTGACCGGGTGATTATCGCCACACTGTGCTGAGTTAATTGACATCAGCCTGAAGAACACGTATCCCTGTTATTAATCGCTGCAAATAATGGGATACAAAATGTCATCGTTGCAAATTTCGCAAGGCACGTTTCGTCTTAGCGACACAAAAATGCTCCAGATAGATGCGTTGACGTTAAACGCGGGTGATAGCTGGGCGTTTGTTGGTTCTAACGGTAGCGGGAAATCCGCGCTGGCCCGCGCGCTGGCGGGAGAGTTGCCGCTCCTGAAAGGCGAGCGCCACTGTCAGTTCGCGCGTATTACCCGACTCTCTTTTGAGCAACTCCAAAAGCTGGTCAGCGACGAATGGCAGCGAAACAACACCGACCTTCTTAGCCCCGGCGAAGACGACACCGGGCGCACCACCGCTGAAATCATTCAGGATGAGGTCAACGATCCCGCCCGCTGCGCTGTGCTGGCGCAGCAGTTTGGCATTTCAGCTCTGCTTAACAGACGTTTCAAATACCTTTCGACCGGTGAAACACGTAAAACCCTGCTCTGCCAGGCGTTAATGTCCTCGCCAGATTTACTGATCCTGGATGAACCCTTTGACGGGCTGGACGTGGCGTCCCGTCGGCAGTTAGCAGAACTGCTCGCTGAACTGCACCAGGCCGGTTTAACGCTGGTGATGGTGCTTAATCGTTTTGATGAAATTCCCGAATTCGTGCAGTTTGCTGGCGTACTTGCCGATTGCACGCTGACGGACACCGGCGCAAAAACCGACCTTCTGCAACAAGCATTAATCGCTCAGCTTGCCCATAGCGAGCGGCTGGAAGGCATTCAGTTACCCGAGCCGGATGAGCCTTCGGTGCGGCGCACATTGTCAGAAAACGCGCCGCGAATTGTGCTTAACGATGGCACCGTCTCGTATAACGATCGCCCTATCCTTCATCATCTGAGCTGGCGGGTAAATCCGCGGGAACACTGGCAAATTGTCGGCCCCAACGGTGCGGGAAAATCAACCTTGCTCAGTTTAATCACCGGCGATCATCCCCAGGGTTACAGCAACGACCTGACCCTGTTTGGCCGCCGTCGGGGCAGCGGTGAAACTATCTGGGATATCAAAAAACACATCGGTTACGTCAGCAGCAGCCTGCATCTGGATTACCGGGTAAGTACGACGGTACGCAACGTTATTCTCTCTGGTTATTTTGATTCAATCGGCATTTATCAGGCCGTCTCCGACAGGCAGCACAAGCTGGTACAGCAGTGGCTGGAAATCCTGGGCATCGATAAGCGTACCGCGGATGCGCCGTTTCATAGTCTTTCCTGGGGACAGCAGCGGCTGGCATTGATTGTTCGCGCATTAGTTAAACATCCTACGTTGTTGATTCTTGATGAGCCTTTGCAAGGATTAGATCCTCTCAATCGCCAACTGATTCGTCGGTTTGTGGATGTGCTAATCGGTGAAGGTGAAACTCAACTGCTGTTCGTCTCTCATCATGCCGAAGATGCCCCAGCCTGTATTACCCATCGACTGGAGTTTGTCCCCGAGGGCGATATCTACACCTATCGACAAACCTCTCTGCGTTAATTTTCATACCAGGGCGTTGAATACGCCCTTTTTCTGGCCTTTTTTTCAGACAAACGCTGAGAAAACAATCTAACGTAATGATTTAAAATATAATAACCACTACGTACACCTGAAAATGCCAGTGTGTAAACGATTCCACTATTTTATTCCATGTCACACTTTTCGCATCTTTGTTATGCTATGGTTATTGCATACCATAGGCTTAACGGAGCGAATTATGAGAGTATTGGTTACAGGTGGTAGCGGTTACATTGGAAGCCACACTTGCGTGCAGTTGCTGAAAAACGGTCACGAAGTAGTGATTCTGGATAATCTCTGCAACAGCAAGCGTAGCGTTCTGCCCGTCATCGAGCGTTTAGGCGGCAAGCATCCAACTTTCGTGGAAGGAGATATCCGCAACGAGGCGCTGATAACCGAAATTCTGCACGATCATGCCATTGACACGGTCATCCACTTTGCTGGTTTAAAAGCCGTGGGAGAATCCGTTGCCAAGCCGCTGGAGTATTATGATAACAACGTCAACGGCACTCTGCGTCTGGTGAATGCAATGCGCGCCGCCAACGTGAAAAACTTCATTTTCAGCTCCTCCGCGACCGTCTATGGCGATCAACCGAAAATTCCTTATGTTGAAAGCTTCCCCACCGGCACGCCGCAAAGTCCGTACGGCAAAAGTAAGCTGATGGTGGAACAGATCCTCACCGACCTGCAAAAAGCACAGCCCGACTGGAGCATCGCCTTGCTGCGCTACTTCAACCCGGTTGGCGCTCATCCGTCGGGAGATATGGGGGAAGATCCGCAAGGTATTCCAAACAACCTGATGCCATACATCGCACAGGTTGCCGTAGGTCGCCGCGAATCCCTTGCCATATTTGGCAACGACTACCCCACTGAAGATGGCACCGGCGTTCGCGACTACATCCACGTGATGGATCTCGCCGACGGCCACGTTGCCGCCATGGAAAAGCTGGCTGGCAGACAGGGTGTACATATTTACAACCTTGGGGCAGGCATCGGCAGCAGCGTGCTGGACGTGGTCAACGCCTTCAGCAAAGCCTGCGGTAAACCCATTAATTACCATTTCGCTCCGCGCCGTGATGGCGATCTTCCGGCCTACTGGGCTGATGCCAGCAAAGCCGATCGCGAGCTCAACTGGCGCGTGACCCGCACTCTGGATGAAATGGCACAAGACACCTGGCACTGGCAGTCACGCCACCCACAAGGATATTCGGATTAAGGACCAATCATGACGCAATTCAATCCTGTCGATCATCCACATCGTCGTTTTAACCCACTCACCGGGCAGTGGATCCTCGTATCACCGCATCGCGCCAAACGCCCCTGGCAAGGGGCGCAGGAAACCCCGTCTAAGCAGGTACTGCCTGCGCATGACCCGGACTGCTTCCTGTGCGCTGGTAATACGCGCGTTACCGGTGACAAAAACCCGGATTACACCGGGACCTATGTCTTCACCAATGACTTTGCGGCGCTGATGTCCGATACCCCGGACGCGCCGGACAGTCACGATCCGTTGATGCGCTGCCAGAGCGCGCGCGGTACCAGCCGCGTGATTTGCTTCTCACCCGATCACAGCAAAACGCTGCCGGAACTCAGCGTCCCTGCGCTGACAGAAATCGTAAAAACGTGGCAGGAGCAGACTGAAGACTTAGGCAAAACCTATCCCTGGGTGCAGGTCTTTGAGAATAAAGGCGCAGCGATGGGGTGCTCGAACCCGCACCCACACGGACAAATTTGGGCCAACAGCTTTTTGCCTAACGAAGCCGAACGTGAAGATCGCCTGCAGAAAGCGTACTACGCCGAACAAGGCGCGCCGATGCTCGTTGATTACGTCCAGCGTGAACTGGCGGACGGCAGCCGTACGGTCGTTGAAACCGAGCACTGGCTGGCAGTTGTACCTTACTGGGCCGCGTGGCCGTTCGAAACGCTGCTGCTGCCGAAAGCGCACGTGCTGCGTATTACTGATTTGACCGATGAACAGCGTACAGACCTGGCGCTGGCGTTGAAAAAACTGACCAGTCGTTACGACAACCTGTTCCAGTGCTCATTCCCCTATTCTATGGGCTGGCACGGCGCACCGTTTAACGGTGAAGAAAACGAACACTGGCAGTTGCACGCACACTTTTACCCGCCGCTGCTGCGTTCTGCGACCGTGCGTAAATTTATGGTCGGTTATGAAATGCTGGCGGAGACCCAGCGTGACCTGACGGCAGAACAAGCGGCTGAGCGACTGCGTGCAGTCAGCGACATCCATTTTCGCGAATCCGGAGTTTAAATAATGAGTCTGAAAGAAAAAACACAATCTCTGTTTGCAGAAACGTTTGGCTACCCTGCCACCCATATTATTCAGGCGCCGGGTCGCGTAAACCTGATCGGCGAACATACCGATTATAACGACGGCTTCGTTCTGCCCTGCGCCATCGACTATCAGACCGTCATCAGCTGTGCGGCGCGCGACGATCGAAAAGTCCGCGTAGTCGCCGCTGATTACGACAATCAGATTGATGAGTTCTCTCTCGATGCGCCGATTATCGCCCATGACACCCAGCAGTGGTCAAACTACGTGCGTGGCGTGGTGAAACATCTACAAAAGCGCAATAATGCTTTTGGCGGCGCGGATCTGGTGATTAGCGGTAACGTCCCGCAGGGTGCGGGTTTAAGCTCTTCCGCCTCGCTGGAAGTCGCTGTTGGTACGGTATTCCAGCAGCTCTATCATCTGCCGCTCGACGGCGCGCAGATTGCCCTGAATGGTCAGGAAGCTGAAAACCAGTTTGTCGGTTGTAACTGCGGCATTATGGATCAGTTGATCTCTGCGCTTGGCAAGAAAGATCATGCGTTGCTGATCGACTGTCGTACGCTGGGCACTAAAGCCGTTTCGATGCCTGAGGGTGTCGCGGTGGTAATCATCAACAGCAACTTTAAACGCACATTGGTCGGCAGCGAATACAACACTCGTCGCGAACAGTGTGAAACCGGCGCGCGTTTCTTCCAGCAACCAGCGCTGCGTGATGTCAGCCTTGAAGCGTTTAACGCCGTCGCCCACGAACTGGATCCGATTGTCGCCAAACGCGTCCGCCACGTCATCACAGAAAATGCGCGTACCGTTGAAGCCGCGCAGGCGCTGGAAAAAGGCGACCTGCTGCGTATGGGCCAACTGATGGCGGAATCTCACGCCTCAATGCGCGATGACTTTGAAATTACCGTGCCGCAAATTGATACTCTGGTAGAGATTGTCAAAGCGACCATCGGCGATAAAGGCGGTGTACGTATGACTGGCGGCGGCTTCGGCGGCTGCATCGTGGCGCTGATCCCGCAAGATTTGGTACCTGCCGTTCAGCAGGCTGTCGCCGAGCAGTACGAAGCAAAAACCGGTATCAAAGAAACATTCTACGTCTGCAAACCTTCTCAAGGAGCTGGACAATGTTAAACGAAATCCCTGTGCAGGCTCCGGACGGTCAGCCGTTTCGCCTGCTCACCCTGCGCAATGACGCAGGGATGGTGGTCACGCTCATGGACTGGGGCGCAACCCTGCTCTCTGCGCGTATTCCGCTTAGCGATGGTAGCGTGCGCGAAGCCATACTCGGGTGCGCCAGCCCGGAACAATACCCGGAACAGGCTGCATTTTTGGGGGCCTCGATTGGTCGCTACGCTAACCGTATCGCCAACAGTCGTTATACCTTTGCCGGCGAAACCGTCGAATTAATACCAAGTCAGGGCGACAACCAACTGCACGGCGGGCCGGATGGTTTCGACAAACGCCGCTGGCAGATAGTCAATCAGAATGACCGTCAGGTACTGTTCGCCTTAACGTCTGAAGATGGCGATCAGGGCTTCCCTGGTAATCTATGCGCTACCGCGCAGTATCGCCTGACTGACGATAATCGTATTTCGATAACCTACCGCGCCACGGTCGATAAGCCCTGCCCGGTAAATCTGACAAATCACGTCTACTTTAATCTCGACGGCGATAAAACGGATGTGCGCCAGCATAAGTTGCAAATTCTGGCGGACGAGTACTTACCGGTGGACGAAATGGGCATCCCGCATGATGGACTGAAATCCGTCGCCGGTAGCACTTTCGATTTTCGCACGCCTAAAATCATCAGCAGTGAATTTCTGGCCGATGACGATCAGCGCAAGGTGAAAGGTTACGATCATGCCTTCCTGCTTCAGGCTCAGGGTAATGCACGTACACCGGTGGCTCAGCTATGGTCACAGGATGAAAAACTGCAAATGGTGGTCTACACCTCGGCCCCGGCATTGCAGTTTTACTCCGGCAACTTCCTCGGCGGTACGCCATCTCGTGGGCCAGACGCCTACGAAGACTGGCAAGGTCTGGCGCTGGAAAGTGAGTTTCTGCCTGATAGCCCGAACCATCCAGAGTGGCCACAGCCGGACTGCTTCCTGCGTCCGGGGGACGAGTACGCCAGCGTAACGGAATATCAGTTTATTCCCGTCTGAGCCTTCCCCGTCACAGGCCCGATGACGTAACGTATCGGGCCTGTTGCTTGTTTATCACAACAGACCCGCTCAAATCCCCACCACTCAAAGACAAAATCGCAACCTTGAATTCACAAGAACCTTACACTGTGGCGCTATTTTGCTATGGTTATGCGTAAGCATTGCCGCTGACGAATTACGGCAATATAATGAGAATTATTATCATTCAATATGATTTATAGGAGTGAGTGTATGGCTGTAACTAAGCTGGTTCTGGTACGTCACGGTGAAAGTCAGTGGAACAACGAGAACCGTTTTACCGGTTGGTATGACGTTGATCTGTCCGAGAAAGGTGTAGGCGAAGCAAAAGCGGCAGGTAAACTGCTGAAAGAGGAAGGCTACAGCTTCGATTTTGCTTATACCTCTGTGCTGAAACGTGCCATCCACACCCTGTGGAACGTACTGGACGAACTGGATCAGGCGTGGCTGCCGGTTGAGAAATCCTGGAAACTGAATGAACGTCATTACGGCGCGCTGCAGGGTCTGAACAAAGCGGAAACCGCAGAAAAATACGGTGATGAGCAGGTTAAGCAATGGCGTCGCGGCTTTGCGGTTACCCCGCCAGAACTGACCAAAGACGACGAGCGTTATCCGGGTCACGATCCGCGTTATGCGAAGCTGACCGACAAAGAGTTACCGGTTACCGAAAGCCTGGCGCTGACCATCGATCGTGTTATCCCTTACTGGAATGAAACCATTCTGCCGCGCATGAAAAGCGGTGAGCGTGTGATTATTGCCGCTCACGGCAACTCTCTGCGTGCGCTGGTGAAATATCTGGATAACATGGGTGAAGATGAGATCCTTGAACTGAACATCCCGACCGGCGTACCGCTGGTGTATGAGTTCGACGAAAACTTCAAGCCGATCAAACACTACTATCTGGGTAACGCTGACGAGATCGCAGCAAAAGCCGCCGCCGTGGCGAACCAGGGTAAAGCGAAGTAATTTCTTCGCAGGATACAAAAAGCGCGGATTATCCGCGCTTTTTTTTGCCTATGAGAGAGGCATTAAAACTTAACCGCGGCGCGCTTTTACCGCATCCGCCAGTTGGCGCAGCACCGCATCGGTATCTTCCCAACCAATGCAGGCGTCGGTGATACTCTTACCGTAGGTCAGCGGTTCGCCGCTATCCGGGTTCTGGTTGCCTTCTACCAGATGGCTTTCGATCATCACGCCGATAATCGCTTTTTCGCCACCGGCGACTTGCCCGCAAACATCTTTCGCAACATCCATCTGCTTTTTGAACTGCTTGCTGGAGTTGGCATGGCTAAAGTCGATCATCACTTGCGCTGAGAGTCCTGCCTTGATCAGACCTTCTTTCACCTCGGCAACATGCTGAGCGCTGTAGTTCGGCTCTTTGCCGCCGCGCAGAATGATATGGCAATCGCCATTGCCACTGGTATTCACGATCGCCGAATGACCCCATTTGGTCACCGACAGGAAGCAGTGTGGCGCTCCTGCGGCGTTGATTGCATCAATCGCCACTTTGATGGTGCCATCGGTACCATTTTTAAAACCAACCGGGCAAGACAGACCAGATGCTAGTTCACGGTGCACCTGAGATTCAGTAGTTCGTGCCCCAATCGCGCCCCAGCTCATCAGGTCGGCGAGATATTGCGGGGTGATCATATCGAGGAATTCACCCGCAGCCGGCAATCCGCTGTCGTTGATATCCAGCAGCAGTTTACGCGCAATGCGCAGCCCATCGTTGATCTGGAAGCTGTTGTCCATGTGCGGATCGTTGATAAGCCCTTTCCAGCCAACGGTAGTACGTGGCTTTTCAAAATAGACGCGCATGACAATTTCAAGCTCGCCTTTTAACTCTTCGCGCAGCGCCAGCAGGCGAGCGGCATACTCTTTGGCAGCGGCCGGATCATGAATTGAACACGGTCCAATCACCACCAGCAGGCGATCGTCGCTTCCTTTCAGAATTTTATGAATCGCCTTACGGGCATGAGCCACCGTATTTGCGGCATTTTCAGTAGCGGGGAATTTTTCCAGCAGTGCGACTGGCGGTAATAACTCGTTGATCTCTTTGATGCGTAAATCGTCGTTCTGATAATTCATGATTATTCCAGCGTTGCCATACTTATATAAATGAATGCAATCCCTCCAATCTATATCTTCAGTCATAAAGTGTAAACGGGGTTTTACACTTTGGACGGATTAATCCTGGAATTGGCCAAAAAAACGCAATAAAGTAGCGAAAAACGAGATCCAATCTACAATTTATAACTGTAACAGCTTTAATTTTCATAATTTTCAAGATTCTATGCTGGTTTTAATTTCAACAGCAAAACTATTAACCACATATTGATGATGTATCTGCCACATGCACTGTTGGAAGACGTTATCCGACATATCGACCTTAACAGGAGCATATTATGCATATGACAAAGCTCGCTTCACTCTTTCTTACCGCTACACTCAGCCTCGCCAGCGGCGCGGCGCTGGCTGCGGACACCAACGCTCAGTCCAATAACGGCCAGGCAAATTCCTCGGCTGACGCCGGACAAGTCGCCCCTGACGCCCGCGAAAACGTAGCGCCAAATAATGTCGACAACAGTAACGTGAATTCAGGTGGCACAATGCTTCACCCGGACGGTTCGTCAATGAACCATGAGGGGATGACCAAAGACGAGGTGCACAAAAATACCATGTGTAAAGACGGCCGCTGCCCCGATGTGAATAAGAAGGTTGAGACCGGAAACGGCATCAATAATGATGTTGATACCAAAACTGACGGCACCACCCAGTAACGCTGAAAATAAAGCTAATAACGGGAGAGCAATAGCTCTCCTTTTTAATTTTATCATCCCAAAAACGGTATCATGGCATACAGTAAAGATGAGAATAACAAAGGGATGGCATAATGGCGCACGCACATACTCATACTTCCTCTGAGCAACCGAAGGACAATAATGCCCGCCGACTGATGTTCGCATTTTGCATTACAGCCGGATTTATGTTGGTTGAAGTGGTGGGGGGAATACTCTCCGGCTCGCTGGCCTTGCTGGCCGACGCCGGGCATATGCTCACGGATGCCGCAGCGCTCCTTTTCGCGTTGCTGGCGGTCCAGTTTTCCCGCCGCCCACCCACAATCCGCCACACCTTCGGTTGGCTGAGGCTCACGACGCTGGCTGCATTTGTTAATGCCATCGCATTGGTCGTTATCACCATTTTAATCGTCTGGGAGGCGGTTGAACGCTTCCAGACGCCTCGCCCTGTGGCTGGCGGCATGATGATGGTTATAGCTGTCGCAGGCCTACTGGCCAACGTGCTCGCTTTTTGGGTTTTACATCGCGGCAGTGAAGAGAAAAACCTGAACGTCCGCGCCGCAGCGCTGCATGTGATGGGCGATTTACTCGGTTCTGTTGGGGCAATTATCGCGGCACTGATTATCATCTGGACGGGCTGGACGCCTGCGGATCCGATCCTGTCGATCCTGGTTTCCGTGCTGGTGCTGCGCAGTGCCTGGCGATTATTAAAAGATAGCGTTAATGAATTACTGGAAGGCGCCCCGCTGGCGCTGGATATCGCCGCACTACAGCGCCATCTCAGCCGGGACATCCCTGAAGTGCGCAACGTACACCATGTCCATGTCTGGATGGTGGGTGAAAAACCGGTGATGACGCTGCATGTGCAGGTGATCCCGCCGCACGATCACGATGCGCTGCTGGAGCGTATTCAACATTTCCTTATCCATCACTACCAGATTGAGCATGCGACGATCCAGATGGAGTATCAGCCGTGCAATGGGCCGGACTGCCACCTGTATCAGGGCGTGTCCGGCCATTCACATCACCACCATTAATGGGACAGCGCGTGGGAACCCCGCTCACGCGCGCTATTAATCCACATCCTGCTACCGTTCAGGGCGATAACCGTCAGGATCACATATTCCAGCGACATGGCATATACGCCTTGCAGGGCAAAGATCACCACGCTGATGACGTTAATGATCACCCACAGCAGCCAGTTTTCAACGTATTTACGCGTCATCAGGATCATCGCCGCAATCGACAGCACCATCATGCAGGAGTCCCAGAACGGGAATGCATCGGGTTGCAGTTCAGGCACAACAACCTGTAATCCCAATGCCTGCATGATGTTCACCGCGATACGGGTCAGGAACGCAAAGACCGGATCGATATAGACCGACATCAGGCCAATCGCCACCACGCAAGCCGCCAGCCAGCCGATCGCTTTTGGTAACGGCAGCCAGCGAATTTTCAGTTCCGCTTCATGCTGGTTGGTTTGCCGGGACCAGGCATACCAGCCGTAGATGTTGGCGGCAAAGAAGAAAACTTGCAGCAACAGGCTGGCATAGAGTTGGATCTGAAAGAAGATAATCGCAAACAACGTGACGTTTATCAGACCAAAGAAGTAATTGCTGATTTTCTCAAGACTCGCGAGGCCAATACACAGCAACCCGGCGATCGTCCCCACGGCTTCGATCCATGACAGATCGTAACCGCCCGCGCCAATCGGAATATGTACCAGAATGTTCTGCGTGCTAAAAAAGTCCATCTTTTCCCCCAGAGCAAAAAAATAAATAATTAAGCTCGAAGTGTAGCCGCAAATTCCAACATACGGTTTAACGGCAACAACGCCCCTTCTCGCAGTGCGGCATCAACATGTATCTCATGAGCCGCACCACCCTCCTCCAGGCCCTCAGCAATCGCCTTGAGGCCGTTCATCGCCATCCACGGACAATGCGCGCAGCTGCGACAAGTTGCCCCCTCACCGGCCGTCGGAGCTTCAAGTAGCTCTTTATCCGGAACGGCTTGCTGCATTTTGTAAAAAATGCCCCGGTCAGTCGCCACAATCAGCTGCTTGTGCGGTAACGATTTTGCTGCATTAATTAGCTGGCTGGTTGAGCCAACCGCATCAGCCATATCTACGATAGACTGAGGGGACTCCGGGTGCACCAGCACAGCGGCATCAGGGTAAAGCCCTTTCATGCGTGTTAAAGCCTGGGTTTTAAACTCATCGTGGACGATACAAGCTCCCTGCCAACAAAGAACGTCTGCACCGGTCTGTTTTTGCACGTAGTTGCCCAGATGCCTGTCCGGGGCCCAGATGATTTTTTGACCTAAACTATCAAGATGCTCAATAAGTTCTACTGCGATACTGGAAGTGACAACCCAGTCCGCACGTGCTTTAACGGCGGCTGAGGTATTAGCGTAAACCACCACGGTACGATCCGGATGCGCGTCGCAAAATGCGCTGAACGCGTCAATCGGACAGCCCAGATCTAATGAACATTCCGCCTGTAAGGTCGGCATCAGGATAGTCTTTTCCGGGCTGAGAATTTTGGCGGTTTCTCCCATAAACCTCACGCCGGCAACCAGCAGCGTAGAGGCAGAATGTTTTGCACCAAACCGCGCCATCTCCAGAGAATCGGAGATACAGCCGCCGGTCTCTTCTGCCAACTGCTGAATTTCAGGATCGGTGTAATAGTGCGCGACCATAACGGCATCACGCTCTTTCAGCAGGCGCTTGATTTTTTCACGATAAAATTGCTTTTCATCCACACTCAGCGGCGCTGGTTTCGGCGGAAACGGATAAATTGCTGCTTCTGGATCAAACATCACGCTCATCTTGCTTTCTCGTTTTACTGGCTTAACGAAATAACCGATTAAAAGCGTGACGCACGCCATATTCGGTTTGATTTGTTTTATATGCTAAACAAGATAGCGAATTGGCGCAGAAAAGTCACAATAATTGCGTGTGATGAGTGCCGGATGGCGACTGGCGTCTTATCCGGCCTACATTTGGCACCCGTAGGCCTGATAAGCGAAGCGCATCAGGCAAGCAGGTTCGAATCTTATAAATCGCAGATAGCAAAAAGGCGCCTTTAGGGCGCCTTTTTACACTGGTGGGGCGTGCAGGATTCGAACCTGCGACCAATTGATTAAAAGTCAACTGCTCTACCAACTGAGCTAACGCCCCCATATGGGGTGTACTACTTCAATTATTCAGGATGGTGGGTCGTGCAGGATGACTCGGCTTCGCCTCGCCCTACGGGCCGTTGCTTACGCAACGTTATCCTTCACGGTTTACTATTGCTTTCACCAGAAACATTGGTGGGTCGTGCAGGATTCGAACCTGCGACCAATTGATTAAAAGTCAACTGCTCTACCAACTGAGCTAACGACCCGCTCGGATGTAACCTGAAAAATTTTTACTCGAAACCACCAAAATAGTGGTGGGGCGTGCAGGATGACTCGACTTCGTCTCGCCCTAACGGGCCGTTGCTAAAGCAACGTTATCCTTCACGTTTAACATCTGAGTACGATGTTAAAGTTGGTGGGGCGTGCAGGATTCGAACCTGCGACCAATTGATTAAAAGTCAACTGCTCTACCAACTGAGCTAACGCCCCGAGTGGTGGGTGATGACGGGATCGAACCGCCGACCCCCTCCTTGTAAGGGAGGTGCTCTCCCAGCTGAGCTAATCACCCGATACTACGCTGGATACTACTTACTAACTGAGTTAGTGGTGGGTCGTGCAGGATTCGAACCTGCGACCAATTGATTAAAAGTCAACTGCTCTACCAACTGAGCTAACGACCCACTTTTTTCGCCGCTTTCGGGCTGTTTGATATCCCTTGGCAACGGCGGCATATATTACTGATTTCAGATTTTAGCGCAACAAAAATTTCGATGTAAATAACTCAACTGCTTAGGAATCACACGACACGACCAGAAATAACACGATTTCTGGTCGCATGGTGGTCATTACATCGCGCCAAGGCGTTTTTGCGCTTGTTTCGCGCCATCAGTGCCAGGATATTTAGTGATAACCTGCTGATAAACCGCTTTAGCTTTTGCTGTGTCACCTTTGTCCTGCATGATAACGCCGACTTTATACATCGCGTCTGCAGCCTTAGGTGATTTTGGGAAGTTTTTAACTACCGAAGCAAAATAGAACGCAGCATCATCCTTTTTACCCTTGTTGTAATTCAACTGACCCAGCCAGTAATTCGCATTTGGCAGGTAAGTAGAGTCTGGGTACTTTTTGATGAAGTTCTGGAATGCTTCAATCGCGTCATCCTGGCGGGATTTATCCTGTACCAGGGCAATTGCTGCATTGTAATCGGTATTCGCATCGCCAGTTTGCACGGGAGCCCCTGACGTTGCCGCAGCTCCCGCATCAGGTGTAGGAGTTACCGCCCCACTCTGATCGCCACTCGTAGACTGTGCCGCAGGCGCACTACCGCTGCCAAGATTATTCATCTGCAGCAATATTTGCTTCTGGCGCTCAACAACCTGATTCAGTTGATACTGATTTTCCTGAATTTGACCACGCAGGGAATCAATATCGGACTGATTATCGGAGAGTTGTTGCTGGAGTTGGGTTAAAAGCTGACTGTGAGCGTTAGAAATACGCTCGAGTTGAGTGACACGGTCTTCGACCGAGCCAGAGCCGACACTACTGATTGGCGCCTGTGCAAAAGCGGCCCAGGGGGCCGCTATGCCAACCAGTAACGACAGACTCAACAGATGATGTCTGAAGTTACTGCTCATGCAATTCTCTTAGTAAACCAGTACGGCGCGACGGTTTTTGGCGTAAGCCGCTTCGTCATGACCCAGTACTGCAGGTTTTTCTTTACCGTAAGAAACGATGGAGATCTGGTCAGCAGAAACGCCTTTACCCTGCAGGTACATCTTAACGGCGTTCGCACGACGCTCACCCAGGGAGATGTTGTACTCAGGCGTACCACGTTCGTCCGCATGACCTTCTACGGTGACTTTGTAAGATGGGTTGCTACGCAGGAAGTTAGCGTGAGCATCCAGCATTGCAGCGAAGTCAGAACGGATATCGTACTTGTCCAGATCGAAGTAAACGA
Source organism: Citrobacter europaeus (assembly GCA_020099315.1). Lineage (NCBI taxonomy): Bacteria > Pseudomonadati > Pseudomonadota > Gammaproteobacteria > Enterobacterales > Enterobacteriaceae > Citrobacter > Citrobacter europaeus. The sequence goes on along the minus strand of CP083650.1, from coordinate 1,452,847 downwards.
TGTTGTTCTGCTGCAGCTGTTGCATCTGAAGACGCGCTTGCTCTTCAGAAGACATGTTGCCGCTGCCGTTTGCATCCATACCAGTGCCGGCACCCAGCATGCCTTCGCTGCCGTCATTGCTGGCGTTCTTGTTAGAAGAACACGCTGCAATAGCCATAACAGGCAGAGCAATCATCAGCCCTTTCAGCACTTTGTTCAGTTGCATTTCAATGATTCCTTTATTAATCAATTATTTATTATCACAGATACGGCGACCAGGCAGGGAATTTAACCTGACCATCAGTTGCCGGAAGACGCGCTTTGAAACGCCCATCTGTAGAAACCAAATTCAGCACGGATCCCATCCCCTGAGAAGAGCTGTAGATTACCATAGTGCCGTTAGGTGCCAGACTTGGCGTTTCATCCAGGAACGTTGACGACAGGACTTGTACGCCACCCGCTACCAGATCTTGTTTGGCAATGTGCTGCTGACCATTGGCAGAGCTTACCATTACCATAAACTTACCGTCGCTGCTCACATCTGCATCCTGGTTTTGCGAACCTTCCCAGGTAATACGCTGCGGAGCACCGCCGTTGACGTTAACTTTATATACCTGCGGACGACCGGCCTGGTCAGAGGTAAAGGCCAGGTTTTGGCTGTCCGGGAACCAGGTAGGTTCCGTGTTGTTACTACGACCATCCGTAACCTGACGGATCTGACCGGAACCAATGTCCATAACATACAGGTTCAGGCTACCGGTTTTAGACAGGGCAAACGCCAGTTTGCTGCCATCCGGAGAAAACGCAGGTGCACCGTTGTGACGTGGGAACGACGCTACCTGACGAACCGCGCCATTAGACAACGTCTGAATAACCAGTGCAGAACGACCGCTTTCGAAAGTGACGTATGCCAGTTTTGAACCGTCCGGAGACCACGCCGGTGACATCAGCGGCTGCGGAGAACGGTGTACCACGAACTGGTTGTAACCATCGTAGTCAGACACACGTAATTCGTACGGGAACTGACCGCCGTTAGTCTGAACAACATAAGCGATACGGGTACGGAATGCACCTTTAATACCGGTCAGTTTTTCAAACACTTCGTCACTGGCAGTATGGCCCGCATAACGCAGCCACTGCTTGTTCACTTTATAAGTATTCTGCGCCAGTACGGTACCCGGCGCGCCACCGGTATCTACCAGTTGATAAGCGACGCTGTAGGAACCATCCGGATTCGGTGTAACCTGACCGACGACCACGGCATCAATACCCAGCGCAGACCATGCGGCAGGTTGAACTTCCTGCGCGGTACCCGGCTGCTGAGGCAGACGAGAGCGGTCTAACGGATTAAATTTACCGCTGTTACGCAGGTCAGCGCCTACGATGCCACCGATATCTTCAGGTGCAGCACCCGGCCCTGCCCACTGGAAGGGGACAACACCAATCGGGCGTGCCGAGTCCACCCCCTGGGTGATCTCGATACGTACTTCTGCGTGCAGCACCGCTGCCCACAGCATCAGAAAACCAAATGCTACTCGTAATGCCTGCTTCATCATATCTCCCTTATCTGGACGGAAAGCCCACGATAATTTAGCAGAATGTTAACAAACTCAAATACACAAAACTACCAGAACTCTGTCTCAACCTTAGACCGTTTCCCCTGAATTCTCAGGGGGCGTTATTACAGTTTAAAGTCCAGTTTGGCATCTTTTACTTTTTCATAAACAGCCTGGCTAGGCGGTTTAGGAATTCTGGCTGTTTTCGCAGCCGTCAGCGCAGCCTGGCACAATGCCGGATCTCCGCCCTCTTCGGTCACATCCAGTAACAGACCATCGGGTGCTAACTTGATATGTAATACGCAAGATTTACCTGCATACAAATCGGCACCATACAGACGACTCTGGATCGCATTACGAATTTGAGATGCGTAAGCACTGATATCAGCGCCAGATGCACCGCCATTAGCACCACTTGTACCACTATCTTTCGCCGGTTGACCGCTTCCTTTCGCTCCACCACCCGATTTCGGTGCATTCTTACCGGAGCTTAGGTCACCTAACAAGTCGTCAACGCCAGAGGCTGCTGCGGCTTTTTCGGCCGCAGCCTTTTTCGCAGCAGCCGCTTTATCAGCCGCAGCTTTCTTATCGGCAGCGGCTTTCTCGGCTGCAGCTTTTTTATCTGCAGCTGCTTTTTCAGCCGCGGCTTTCTTATCAGCCGCCGCTTTTTCAGCAGCGGCAGCTTTCGCGGCGGCGGCTTTTTCTGCTTTCTCAGCGGCAGCTTTCTCGGCTGCAGCTTGCTTAGCGGCCTCAGCCTGCGCTTTCTTCGCAGCGTCTGCTGCTGCCTTAGCAGCTTGTGCTTCTGCAGCTTTCTTCGCATCAGCGGCGGATTTAGCGGCTTCAGCCTCAGCTTTTTTCTGTGCGTCCGCAGCGGCTTTCTTCGCAGCATCTGCCGCTTGTTTCGCCTGAGCATCAGCTTTGGCCTTCGCATCTGCAGCAGCCTTCGCCGCAGCTTCTTCAGCCTGTTTCTGTTGCTCTTGCGCTTTCGCGGCGGCGGCTTCGGCCTGCTTTTGCTGTTCCGCCTGTTCGCGCACTTTTTCCTGCGCGGCTAAACGTTCTTTTTCCAGCTGCTTCAGTCGCTCTTGCTCAGCCGCCTGCTTCTCGCGAAGTTCCTCAGCTTGCTGCTGCGCCTGTTTTTCACGCTGTTCTTCTGCACGTTTCGCACTTGCCTGCTGCTGCTGCTGCCTGTCGTACTGTTGCACAACGGCGCCAGGATCGACCATAACGGCGTCGATGGACGAACCGCCACCGCCGCCAGCTGAAGCATCAATGTGCTCATCGAACGAACTCCAGATCAGTACTGCAAATAAAATGACATGCAGCACCGCTGAAATAATTATCGCCCTTTTGAGCTTGTCGTTTTGTTCGGTTGCCTTTGACACTCTCGGTTCCCAAAAAACTGTTCGCCTGTTACGCGCTATCTTTCAAGCCAGCAAAACGCGGTCATCAGATTGGCTGCGTCATCAAGCCAACCGATTTTACGCCTGCACTGTGTAACAAGTTCAGCGCTTTAATTATTTCATCATAAGGCACGTCTTTCGCACCACCGATTAAAAAGACCGTTTTCGGATTGGTTTGCAGGCGGCTTTTCGCTTCCGCGATAACCTGCTCCGGCGGCAGTTGATCCATCCTGTCTTTCTCAACGACCACGCTGTATTGCCCAATACCGGAAACCTCAATAATGACCGGCGGTTCGTCGTTACTGCTGACGGCTTGCGATTCGGTCGCATCCGGCAGGTCGACTTCCACACTCTGCGTAATGATCGGCGCGGTTGCCATAAAGATCAGCAACAGCACCAGCAGTACGTCGAGCAGCGGTACAATATTGATTTCGGACTTGAGTTCGCGACGACCTCGTCCACGCGTTCTGGCCATGGCTTACCCCTTGTTGCTCTCGCTAACGGTAAACGCCTGGCGGTGCAGAATCGCGGTGAACTCTTCCATAAAGTTGTCGTAATTCAGTTCCAGCTTGTTCACGCGCTGATTCAGTCGGTTGTAAGCCATAACCGCCGGGATTGCCGCAAACAGACCGATAGCCGTGGCGATCAACGCTTCCGCGATACCCGGCGCGACCATTTGCAGCGTGGCCTGTTTTACCGCGCCCAGCGCGATAAATGCGTGCATGATCCCCCAAACGGTACCGAACAGACCGATATACGGGCTGATGGAGCCGACGGTGCCGAGGAATGGAATATGCGTTTCCAGCGTTTCCAGTTCACGGTTCATCGAGATACGCATCGCACGGGATGCTCCTTCAACGACCGCTTCCGGCGCATGGCTATTCGCCCGATGCAGACGCGCAAACTCTTTGAATCCGCTATAGAAAATTTGCTCTGAGCCCGCCAGATTATCACGACGCCCCTGGCTTTCCTGATACAGACGCGACAATTCAATGCCAGACCAGAACTTGTCTTCAAATGCTTCGGCTTCACGTGAAGCAGCATTAAGAATACGGGTCCGCTGGATAATAATGGCCCAGGATGCGATTGAGAAACCAATCAAAATCAACATGATAAGTTTAACCAGAAGGCTTGCCTTCAGGAACAAATCAAGGATATTCATGTCAGTCACTGCTTAAACTCCGCGACAATAGACTTGGGAAGCGCACGAGGCTTCATTTTGAGTGGATCAACGCAAACGATCAGAACTTCGGCTTCATTCAGCACGGTGTTCTCTGCGTTGACAATGCGTTGCGTGAAAACCAATGAGGTGCCACGCATTGACGTAATTTCGGTTTGAACTTCGAGCATATCGTCGAGCCGGGCAGGCGCAAAATACTCGAGGGTCATCTTGCGCACCACAAAGGCTACACGTTCGGCCAACAGGACCTGCTGACTGAAGTGATGATGACGCAGCATCTCTGTACGAGCTCTTTCATAAAAAGCGACGTAGCTGGCGTGGTAAACCACCCCACCGGCATCGGTATCTTCATAGTAGACACGAACCGGCCATCGAAACATATACTTATTCATTCCTACTGCCTCTTTGTTGGCTTCGCCCACTCACACCAGTTGCTTACCCTGGTAAGCGCCTGGTGACTCGCGTTCTTGCCGCCGCGATGCATCAAGAATGTCGTTGTATATCGCGCTGTCTTCACTGTACATCCCGGTAATGCAACAAAAGGTTAGTGCTTTCAAACTTCGCTACTATACGCGCGGGAATGGTGCTTTGGAATGGGGGAAAGTAAACGGAGAGTAAAAAATTATGGGCTTATGCAAGCCCATAAATATTTAAGGATGTTTCTTATTCAAAAGAAGAAGAAAAACAGTCCAACAATGAGGACGATATCCGCGATCAGCGGGCAGAAGATGCCCTGCCAGTGCACCGCGCGAGGACGGAAGCCAACGCCGTGAATAATGCCTGCGCAGACCGCCCACATCAGCAGGAAACCATGCCAGATTTCAAGCTCACTGGTTTTGGCCGCAAAACGTGACGGATCCCAGAATATGCAGCCAGCCAACACGATTGCCAGCACAAAGGAAAGCGCCCGCAGGGGGCGCTTGTCCATCGCGTTGTATACCATCGCGATAATGTTGGTCATCAGCTATCTTCTTGTCCGGCTTTGCCTGATTCAACGTGCTCAAGCGCCAGCGCTGTGATTATCCCAAATGCACAGGCAAGAAGCGTTCCCAAAATCCATGCGAAATACCACATTTTAAGCTCCTTACTTAGTACAGAGAGTGGGTGTTGCTTTCAATATCTTCTTTAGTGATGCGACCGAACATCTTCCAGTAGCACCAGCCGGTGTACAACAGAATGATCGGTACAAACACCGCCGCGACCCAGGTCATCAGGTTCAATGTAAGCTGGCTGGAGGTGGCATCCCACATAGTCAGGCTTGCGTTCATCATGGTGCTGGATGGCATCACAAACGGGAACATTGCGATACCGGCAGTCAGGATGATGCAGGCTAACGTCAGTGAGGAGAAGACGAACGCCCATGCCCCTTTCTCCATACGAGAAGTCAGGATAGTCAACAGCGGCAGAACGACGCCCAGTGCAGGAACCAGCCACAGGATAGGTGCGTTATTAAAGTTCACCATCCATGCGCCAGCCTCGCGAGCCACTTCTTTGGTCAGCGGGTTTGAGGCGGCATGGTGATCCAGTGCGGAGGTCACAACATAACCGTCAATACCGTAAATCACCCATACACCGGCCAGCGCGAAGCAGACCAGAGTCACCAGTGCCGCAACCTGCGAAGTTGCACGTGCACGCAGATGCAGCTCACCTACCGTACGCATCTGCAGATAGGTCGCGCCCTGGGTGATGATCATCCCAACACTCACGACACCCGCCAGCAGACCAAACGGATTCAGCAACTGGAAGAAGTTACCGGTGTAGTACAGACGCATGTAGTCGTCTACGTGGAACGGAACCCCTTGCAGCAGGTTGCCGAATGCCACGCCAATAACCAGCGGTGGAACGAAGCTACCAATGAAGATGCCCCAGTCCCACATGTTGCGCCAGCGCATGTCTTCAATCTTGGAGCGGTAATCAAAACCGACCGGACGGAAGAACAACGATGCCAGTACCAGAATCATCGCCACATAGAAGCCGGAGAACGCGGCGGCATACACCATCGGCCAGGCTGCGAACAGTGCGCCGCCTGCGGTGATGAGCCAAACCTGGTTACCGTCCCAGTGTGGGGCGATGGAGTTAATCATAATTCGACGCTCGGTATCATTACGGCCGAGGAAACGGGTGAGCATGCCCACCCCCATGTCGAAGCCATCAGTGACCGCGAAACCAATCAGCAGAATGCCAACCAGCAGCCACCAGATAAAACGCAATACTTCATAATCGATCATTTGACGACTCCTGTCTTAGCGTGCCGGCTGAGAAGTCACAGTGGACTGCTCGTAGTGATAACGACCGGTTTTCAGGCTACTCGGCCCAAGGCGTGCGAACTTGAACATCAGATACAGTTCAGCCACCAGGAACAGGGTATACAGGCCGCAAATCAACAGCATCGAGAAGATGAGGTCGCCAGCGGTCAGCGAAGAGTTCGCTACGGCTGTTGGTAACACTTCACCAATCGCCCACGGTTGACGACCGTACTCTGCGACAAACCAACCGGATTCGATCGCAATCCACGGCAGAGGAATCGCATACAGCGCAGTGCGCAGCAGCCATTTTTTCTCACCGATACGGTTACGAAGTACGGTCCAGAAGGACACAGCGATGATTGCCAGCATCAGAATGCCGCATGCCACCATGATACGGAATGCGAAGTACAGCGGCGCAACGCGAGGAATAGAATCTTTCGTTGCCTGCTGAATTTGCGCTTCGGTCGCGTCGGTGACGTTATCCGTATAGCGTTTCAGCAGCAGACCATAACCCAGGTCTTTCTTCATGCTGTTGAACTGATCGCGAACGGCCTGATCGGTCGTACCAGCACGCAGCTCTTCCAGCAGTTGATACGCTTTCATCCCGTTACGGATGCGCTCTTCGTGCTGCACCATCAGATCTTTCAGACCAATGACCGGTGTATCAACAGAGCGGGTGGCAATGATGCCCAGCGCATAAGGAATTTGAATCGCAAAATGGTTTTCCTGCGCATCCTGGTCCGGAATACCGAACAGCGTAAAGGAAGCCGGTGCAGGCTGAGTTTCCCATTCTGCTTCAATCGCAGCGAGTTTGGTTTTCTGCACGTCGCCCATTTCGTAACCGGATTCATCACCCAGAACGATAACAGACAGAATTGCAGCCATACCAAAGCTGGCGGCGATGGCAAAAGAACGTTTAGCGAACGCGAAGTCACGACCGCGCAGCATATAGTAGGAGCTGATCCCCAGAACGAACATCGCGCCACAGACATAACCAGATGCCACAGTGTGAACAAATTTCACCTGTGCAACCGGGTTGAGCACCAGTTCAGAGAAGCTCAGCATCTCCATACGCATGGTTTCGAAATTGAAATCCGCGGCGATTGGGTTTTGCATCCAGCCGTTCGCAACCAGAATCCACAGCGCGGACAGGTTAGAACCCAGAGCTACCAGCCAGGTGACGCACATATGCTGGACTTTACCCAAACGGTCCCAGCCGAAGAAGAACAGACCTACAAAGGTGGATTCGAGGAAGAAGGCCATCAAACCTTCGATCGCCAGCGGCGCACCGAAAATATCCCCTACATAGTGGGAGTAGTAGGACCAGTTAGTCCCGAACTGGAACTCCATGGTCAGACCGGTTGCCACACCCAGAGCGAAGTTGATACCAAACAACTTGCCCCAGAACTTGGTCATATCTTTATAAATCTGTTTGCCGGAAAGGACGTAGACCGTTTCCATGATGGCCAGCAAGAACGCCATACCGAGCGTCAGTGGCACAAACAGGAAGTGGTACATCGCGGTCAAGGCAAACTGTAAGCGCGACAGTTCGACTATATCTAACATCATGACTCCTTGCTCATCGCATGAAGACTCCGAGAGTGAACCCCGTTAGAAAGGGTCACACGCATGCCCCAATACAAATTTATCTGCTTCCCCCCGCCGCTGCCCTTTCCTCTCATTTGAAGAAAGGACAATGATGAAAGGTTACAAACATGTTAATAAAACACTCAAATTGATCCCGCAATTATATTACGCCGTAAAATCCTTACAATAAACAGGTTTTTATCGAGGTAAATTTGCATTTTTCGATAGTGATCAATTTATAGCTAATTTACCACCTTCAGACCAATTTGATCTGCAGCAATTTAACCTCTTTTGATGCCGTTTACCAAGTTTTAAACATTGATTTAAATCAATTTTCAAATTTAATGTTAATAGTGTTTAGCAGTAAGATGACTAGTGAACATCATGTTAACAACATGTTTTTCAATGAGTAATTGCCGTTACTACAAATGATAGGTTATTTATTTAAATCTACACGATCTTTTAACTCGCCTGGCTGACAAAATTGTCCGCAGATAAAGAGTCACTATTGCTGGGTAGCTCACAGTTTTTTGTTTAGCAAGTCATGGATTTGTTATTTCATACAAATTGTTCATTTAAATTTCACTTATAATTAACACCAAGATGTAACTATCTCAAATTGAAGCGAAAGCGTAGCTCATTGACAGACGCATTGCGTTTGGCGTTCTCCCGCAGAGCGCAGCCGTTCCGCTTAAATCATCACTTAAAGTTATCATTCACCTATCTTCTTCTCTTATATGGCAATGTTTAAATATGCCACAAACAATTCATTATCATTTTTATCCTAAATTTAACAAAAGATAATTATGACATATAAGATTAAAAAATAAAAAACCGTTATCCCGTTCACAAGTTATTTAGTAAATGTGATTTTTTAAATTATTAAAAATGGTGCATAAACGAGGCGCGCAACAAAATAAGATTTCGATCACAAACATGGCAAGTTATTTATTACCCAATTTCCTAACAAATTAAAAATCATCGCAAAAACAAATCATAAGACACTGATAGTAAAGTGATTTTATAAAAAAATAATATAACAATCATTTTGCGCAGGATATTTTGAAAATAGATCAATTGCTTCCTTTTCCGCTTCCACAGAAACTTCAACCCTATTAAGAGGTTGCCACAATCCATGTTCTAAATATTAGAAAACAATTTTCACTTATTGACCATCAGCCCTACAGAGGATTACCCATGAAGAAATCTACACTTGTTATTGGCGTCATCGGTGCTGACTGCCATGCAGTAGGTAATAAAGTTCTGGATCGCGTTTTTACAGCTCATGATTTTCACGTAATCAACCTCGGGGTGATGGTGAGCCAGGATGAATATATTGATGCCGCGATTGAAACAGGCGCCGATGCCATCGTGGTGTCCTCTATCTACGGTCACGGCGACATTGACTGCCTCGGGTTACGTGAGCGCTGCATAGAACGTGGCCTCGGCGACATTCTGCTGTACGTCGGCGGCAACCTGGTCGTCGGTAAGCATGACTTCGCCGATGTGGAAGTGAAGTTTAAAGAGATGGGATTTAACCGCGTCTTCGCACCAAGCCATGACCTGGAAGATGTCTGCGCGCTTATCACTAATGATATTCACCAACACAATGGCCTTGAGCAGCGTTGCCTGGAAGAGGCTATCTGATGCAAACAGTTTCTGTCGATATCGGCTCGACATGGACCAAGGCTGCCCTCTTCGCCCATGAAGGCGAAGAATTAACCCTGGTAAACCATGTCCTGACCCCAACCACCACACATCATCTGGCAGACGGTTTTTTTGCCAGCCTGAATCAGGTGCTGAACGTTGCCGATGCTCGCCCGTTACTGAAAAGTGGTGAAGTGCAGTTGAAATACTCTTCTTCGGCCAAAGGTGGACTCGCCGTTGCAGCAATGGGGCTGGTGCCTTCCATTACGCTGGAATCGGCCAAAGTTACCGCCCATTCGGCAGGAGCGAAAATCGCGCAATATTATTCGTACAAGCTCAACCGTCATGACATTCAGGAGCTGGAATCTTCCCCCCCAGACATTCTGCTGTTTACCGGCGGTACAGACGGTGGCGAAGAAAGCTATGGCCTGGCGAATGCGCACGCGCTGGCAGGCTCAAAGCTTGATTGCGCCATTATCTACGCCGGAAACCGGGACATTCAGGACGAAATACAAACGATTCTCGGACATAAGGATCTGACCACGGTAGACAACATTCTGCCAGACCTCGATCACCCGAATCCGTTTGCCGCGCGCCAGGCGATTTGCGATGTGTTCTTGTCACGCATTGTCAAAGGCAAAGGTCTGGACGTCATTGTCGGCGAAACAGGCGAAGAGCCAATGCCGACGCCATGGACGGTATATGAGTTAGTTAAAGCCATTAGCGATTACGACAGCGCATGGAAGGAATTCATGCTGATTGATATGGGCGGAGCCACCACGGATGTCTATTCGGCCAGCGCGAATACCCTCTCCCCCGATACCGTCCTGCATGGTGTTCCTGAACCGTTCGTTAAACGTACCGTTGAAGGCGACCTGGGAATGCGCGTTTCCGCCGTCGTGGTGGGAGAAAGCACGCAGGAAATGGTGAAAGTCATCTTCGCCCAACAACCGCAGCGCGAGGAAGCGTTTTACCGCTACCTGCGTCACCTGGTTGGGCAACCGGATTACCTGCCACTCAGCGAGGAGGAGAAATATTTCGACACCCTGCTGGCAGGTTTGTGCGTGGGCTATGCCGCTGAGCGCCACGCGGGCACTAAAAAGCAGGTTTGCACCTGCGTGGGTAACGTGGATTTACAGATGGGTCGCGATCTCACCACCGTACGCAAAGTCGTCGGTTCAGGGGGATGGCTCTCTCGCGCCAGCCAGTTCGATATCCATAACTGGCTCAAATACCGGGAGCTGGACGACCAGGGTAAAAGAATTCTGTTACCGAATCAGTTTGAGTATTACCGCGATTCAAATGGCCTGCTCCCGCTACTGGCAAACGTCGCCAGGCTGTACCCGCAAGCCGCTGCTCGCACCAGCATTCAGTGTTTAACCCTATAAAACTTAAGGCAGCTACGAATGGAACTTCGAAATAAAAAATTGACCCATGACGAATTCATGACCGAAAGGCATCAGGTGTTACAAACCTGGGAAACCGGCAAAGACGTTGAGAACTTCGAAGATGGCGTGAAGTACCAGCAATCAATTCCAGATAAAAAGCGCTTCTCCCTTGCCTTGCTGAAGGCCGATCAGGAAGGAAAAACCCTGAGCCAGCCGCGCGCAGGCGTAGCATTAATGGATGAGCATATTGCGCTGCTCAAAACATTGCAGGAAGAGTGCGACCTCCTGCCGAGCACAATCGATGCCTATACCCGTCTGAACCGCTATGAAGAAGCCGCTGTCGGGATCCAGAAATCTATCGAAGCAGGTACTTCCAAACTGAATGGTTTACCGGTTGTCAATCACGGGGTTGCTGCCTGCCGCCGGATGACTGAATCGCTGGAAAAACCGATCCAGGTTCGCCACGGTACGCCGGATGCGCGCCTGCTGGCAGAAATCGCAATGGCCAGTGGCTTTACCAGCTACGAAGGCGGCGGTATCTCCTACAACATCCCTTACGCTAAACGCGTCACCCTGGAAAAATCCATCCGCGACTGGCAGTACTGCGACCGCCTGATGGGCCTGTATGAAGAGAACGGCATTCGCATCAACCGTGAACCGTTTGGCCCGCTGACCGGCACTCTGATCCCGCCGTTTATATCCCATTCGGTGGCCATTATCGAAGGTCTTCTGGCGCTGGAACAAGGCGTGAAGTCAATTACCGTCGGCTACGGCCAGGTCGGCAGCCTGACGCAGGATATCGCCGCTATTCAGGCGCTGCGCGAACTGTCTCACGAATACTTCCATAACCACGGCTTCGACGATTACGAACTGAGCACCGTTTTCCACCAGTGGATGGGCGGATTCCCGGAAGATGAAGCGAAAGCCTTCTCCGTTATCGCCTGGGGCGCAGCGGTTGCAGGTATGTCGGGCGCTACAAAAGTGATCACCAAAAGCCCGCACGAAGCGTTCGGTATCCCAACGGCAGCAGCTAACGCTCAGGGCCTGAAAGCGTCACGCCAGATGCTCAACATGGTCAGCGACCAGAAATTCCCGCAGTGCGCTGCCGTGGAACAGGAAGTAGATCTGATTAAGAGCGAAGTCCGCGCGGTACTGAAAAAAGTCTTCGAGCTGGGCAATGGCGACATTGCGCGCGGCACGGTGCTGGCCTTTGAAGCTGGCGTGCTGGATGTACCTTTCGCTCCTGCCGCCTGTAACGCCGGTAAGATCCTGCCTGTTCGCGATAACACAGGCGCAATCCGTATTCTTGAAGCCGGTGCCGTTCCGCTGCCGAAAGATATTCTCGCCCTGCACCACGACTATGTCGCAGAGCGCGCACATTTTGAAGGCCGCAAGCCTTCTTTCCAGATGGTCATTGATGACATCAACGCCGTATCCCACAGTAAATTAATAGGAAGACCATAATGAAAATCAAAAAGGCCCTTTTCACCGCTGGCTACTCCTCGTTTTATTTTGACGATCAGCAGGCCATCAAAAATGGCGCCGGTCATGACGGGTTTATCTATACCGGCGATCCGGTAACGCCTGGATTTACCTCTGTTCGTCAGGCGGGTGAATGCGTTTCCGTGCAGCTGATTCTGGAAAATGGCGCGGTAGCGGTGGGCGATTGCGCAGCGGTGCAATATTCAGGCGCAGGCGGTCGTGACCCGCTGTTCCTGGCTGAAAACTTTATTCCGTTCCTCAACGATCACATCAAACCGCTGCTGGAAGGCCGTGACGTTGATGCGTTCCTGCCGAACGCCCGTTTCTTTGACCAACTGCGTATTGACGGTCATCTGCTGCATACCGCCGTCCGCTATGGTTTGTCTCAGGCGCTGCTCGACGCTGCGGCGCTGGCTACCGGTCGTCTGAAAACTGAAGTGGTTTGCGATGAATGGCAACTGCCGTGCGTGCCGGAAGCCATTCCATTATTTGGTCAGAGCGGCGACGACCGTTATATCGCCGTTGATAAGATGATCCTTAAAGGTGTGGACGTCCTGCCGCATGCGCTGATCAACAACGTGGAAGAGAAGCTGGGCTTTAAAGGCGAAAAACTGCGTGAGTATGTACGTTGGTTATCCGACCGCATCTTAAGCCTGCGCACCAGCGAACGTTATCACCCGACGCTGCACATTGATGTGTACGGCACGATCGGTCTGATCTTCGATATGGATCCGGTGCGCTGCGCTGAATACATCGCCAGCCTGGAAGTCGAAGCCCAGGGTCTGCCGCTGTATATCGAAGGTCCGGTTGATGCCGGTAACAAGCCGGATCAGATCCGCATGTTGACCGCCATCACCAAAGAGCTGACTCGTCTGGGTTCCGGCGTGAAAATTGTCGCCGACGAATGGTGTAACACCTATCAGGATATCGTGGACTTTACCGATGCGGGCAGCTGCCACATGGTACAGATCAAGACTCCAGATCTTGGCGGCATTCATAACATTGTTGATGCAGTGCTGTACTGCAACAAACACGCCATGGAAGCCTATCAGGGCGGTACCTGTAACGAAACGGAAATCAGTGCCCGCACCTGCGTACACGTGGCACTTGCCGCGCGTCCAATGCGCATGCTGGTTAAACCGGGTATGGGTTTCGATGAAGGTCTCAACATCGTGTTTAACGAGATGAATCGCACCATCGCGTTGTTGCAAACTAAGGATTAAGAGATGGCACGCACATTTAAGATCTTATCGCCTACGGCTATCCTGGGTTATGGCTTCCCGGAAGAAAGTTTTCGTAAAGCCATGGAAGAGTCACCGGATCTTATTGCTGTTGACGCAGGTTCCTCCGATCCAGGCCCCCACTACCTGGGGGCAGGTAAACCCTTTACCGACCGGGCCGGCGTGAAACGCGATCTGCGCTATATGATTGTGGCGGGCGTTAAGAACAACATCCCTGTCGTGATCGGCACCGCCGGTGGTTCTGGCGCAGCGCCGCATCTGGAGTGGTGTCGCCAGATAATCCATGAGATCGCACAGGAAGAAAAACTGACCTTCTCAATGGCGCTGATCCCGTCTGATGTCGACAAAGAAATCGTCCATCAGGCACTGGATAACGGCAAGATTACTGCGCTCGATTTTGTGCCTGAATTAACTCACGAGGCAATTGAAGAGAGCACCTACATTGTCGCGCAGATGGGCGTCGAGCCTTTTCAGCGTGCGCTAGAAGCTGGCGCGCAGGTGGTCCTGGGCGGACGCGCCTACGATCCCGCCTGCTTCGCCGCGCTGCCGATAATGCAGGGCTTTGATGAAGGTCTGGCGCTTCATTGCGGTAAGATCCTTGAGTGTGCTGCCATTGCTGCCACCCCAGGCTCTGGCTCAGATTGTGCGATGGGGATCATTGACGACAACGGCTTTACGCTGAAGGCGTTCAATCCCAAGCGTAAGTTCACAGAAACGTCCGCGGCGGCGCACACGCTGTATGAGAAGTCCGATCCGTACTTCCTGCCAGGACCAGGCGGCGTACTGAACCTGAAAGCGTGCACCTTTACCCAGGTTAACGAGGGTGAGGTGTATGTCAGCGGTTCACGTCATGAAGAAACACCGTATGCATTGAAACTGGAAGGCGCGCGTCAGGTTGGCTTCCGCTGCCTGACCATCGCCGGAACGCGCGACCCGATTATGATTGCCGGGATTGACACCATTCTCGAAGAGGTACAGGCAAGCGTTGCGCGTAACCTCTCACTGAATGACGACAGTATCCGCATGACATTCCACCTGTATGGTAAGAACGGCGTGATGGGCAACCATGAACCAATGAAAACCGCCGGTCATGAACTGGGGATTTTACTGGATGTCGTTGCGCCGACGCAGGATATCGCCAACAGCGTTTGCTCGCTGGTGCGCTCTACCCTGCTGCATTACGGCTATGAAAATCGTATTGCGACTGCGGGCAACCTCGCCTTCCCGTTCTCGCCATCTGATATTCAAAGTGGACCGGTGTATGAGTTCTCGATCTATCACCTGATTGAAGCGAGCGATGCGCTGCGTTTTGATTTCCACATTGAACAGGTGACGCCAGAAGGAGTTCAGGCATGAAACACTCAATTTGTTCACTGGCGCAGGTTATTCGCTCCAAAAACGCCGGACCGTACGAACTGGTTTTAGATATTTTATTTAAAACCAGGGAAGACTATCAGCGGGTAAAAGCCTGCGAGCAATTAACGCCGCAGCTGATTGCCAGTTTATATAATGTTGAACCAGACTTTATTCATAATATCGTGTGGTTCGATCCGGCGAATGCCGTAAAAATAGTCATGCCGCGCGATATTATTTCCGGCAACGTTGGTGACAATGATGTTTATGGTGCGCAGCAACACGCCCCATTATTAAGTATTGAGTTCGACTTGTAACAAAAAACACAATAACAACCATTGGAGCACAGAATTCAGCGGTATCACAGTGCTTCGAATTATTCATGCGGTTGGTCACAACAGGCGTGCGTCTGAGCTGCTGTCCAGGCTCAGGCGCGCACCACCCTACACAATTCCAATTACCAGCCTTTATCCGATGGAGTACACATGAAGAAAATAAGTTTAACGAAGATGATCATATTAGGCCTGATACTCGGCATGATTGCCGGGGTGGCCATAAATAATATGGCCGCGGCTGAAACAGCAAAATCCTATGCAGCAGATATTTCCATTTTCACCACTATATTTTTACGCATGGTGAAAATGATTATCGCGCCATTGGTTATTTCAACTCTGGTTGTTGGTATTGCCAAAATGGGCGATGCCAAAACGCTGGGACGTATATTTTCGAAAACCTTCTTCCTGTTTATTTGCGCCTCTCTGGTGTCAATTGCACTGGGTCTGGTTATCGTTAATATTTTCCAGCCAGGCGCTGGCATCAACTTTGTTCCGCATGACGTCGGAGCTGTTGCCGCCGTTAAATCAGAGCCGTTTACGCTGAAAGTGTTCATCTCGCACGCAGTGCCGACCAGTATTGTCGACGCAATGGCGCGTAACGAAATTCTGCAGATCGTGGTGTTCTCAATTTTCCTCGGTTGCAGCCTGGCCGCAATTGGTGAAAAAGCCGAACCGATTGTGAAGGTTCTGGATTCACTGGTGCACGTCATGCTGAAACTGACTGGCTACGTCATGCTGTTTGCGCCACTGACCGTTTTTGCCGCTATTTCAGGTCTGATTGCCGAACGTGGTCTGGGCGTGATGGTCAGCGCCGGGATCTTTATGGGTGAGTTCTACCTGACGCTGGGTATGCTGTGGGCGATCCTGATTGGCCTGTCAACTATGATAGTCGGGCCTTGCATCGCACGTTTAACGAAATCAATCCTCGAGCCGGCGCTGCTGGCCTTTACGACCTCCAGTTCTGAAGCCGCCTTCCCGGGCACGCTGGACAAGCTGGAAAAATTCGGTGTTTCTTCAAAAATCGCCAGCTTCGTTCTGCCTATCGGTTACTCCTTTAACCTGGTCGGATCCATGGCGTACTGCTCCTTTGCTACCGTCTTTATTGCCCAGGCGTGCAACATCGAACTGAGCATGGGCGAGCAAATTACCATGCTGTTAATCCTGATGCTGACCTCTAAAGGGATGGCGGGCGTACCGCGTGCATCCATGGTGGTTATCGCCGCAACCCTGAATCAGTTCAATATCCCGGAAGCCGGTCTGATCCTGCTGATGGGCGTCGATCCGTTCCTCGATATGGGTCGTTCCGCCACCAACGTCATGAGTAACGCAATGGGTGCTGCCATCGTGGGCCGTTGGGAAGGTGAACACTTCGGCCAGGGTTGCCGTGGAACAGCGCCAGTGAAGACCCCGGAGCAGGAACGCCCGGTTACCGAAACAGAAGTCGCTTTGTCCTGATACTACGTTAATGCCGGATGGCGCTTGCGCTTATCCGGCCTACATAACGTTTAACTATCCGTAGGCCGGATAAGGCGGTACGCCGCCATCCGGCACCAAGATGAGCACACCAACAGGAAAGCACCATGACTAAAACTCTTCTCGGCGTGAGTATTTTTTCCTTCAGCGTTTTGTTTAGCGCAACGACTCTCGCGCAAACCACGCCGGATTACGCAAAGCTTATCGACCAGGCACATCAAAAATATAAAAGTAACAACGATGGTAAAGTCGCCGACTACATCCCTGCCCTGGCGACCTACAGCCCGAATAATTTTGCCATCACCATTGCCACGGTGGACGGCAAGATCTATCAGGTTGGCGATGTTAACAAACCCTTCCCAATGGAATCCCTGAGTAAAGTATTCACCATGGCGCTCGCCATGGAACAGCACGGTCCTCAGGTCGTGCTGGATAAACTCGGGGCCAATGCCACCGGCATGCCTTTCAACTCCGGTTTAGCGGTTGAGCTAACCAAAGGCGCGCCAGAGAACCCGCTGGTTAACGCCGGGGCGATGAGCGCCGTAAGCCTGATTGAAGCCAAAGACAAAACCGATCGCTGGAACAAAATCCTCGACAACCTGAACGTCTGGGCCGATGCCAAACTCACGGTTAACGAGCCGGTTTTCCAATCCGAGATGGAAACCAACCAGCACAATCAGGCGCTGGCGAAGCTGATGGAATCCTATAACAGCTTCTATGGCAACACTGACGAAGCCGTCGAAATTTATACCCGCCAGTGCTCGGTAGATATCACCGTTGAGCAACTGGCCAAAATGGGTGCTGTACTGGCGAACAAAGGCAAATCTCCATTCAACGGCAAGCAGTTGTTGAATGAAAAATATGTTCCACAGGTGCTGGCAGAAATGGCGATTGCCGGACTGTACGACGGCAGCGGTAAATGGCTGTACACCGTTGGCATCCCGGCGAAAAGCGGCGTCGGCGGCGGAATGGTGGCCATTGTCCCGGGGGAATATGCGATTGCCGTCTATTCTCCGCCGCTGGATGAAGCCGGTAACAGCGTTCGCGCCCAGAAAACAATCGAATACGTCGCTGAAGCGACGCAGGCCAATGTCTTTTTAGCAAAATAACTTGATGCCGGATGACGCTTCGCTTATCCGGCCTACGAGTAGCGCATTTATTTACGCCGTGATGCGGCAAAAATGAAGAGGTGAGAAGTAAACATGTCTAAACCATTTGTCTGGCAGGAACTCTTTGTTCAGAGTAAAGATAATACAGAATATGAATTACTGAGTAACCAGCACGTAACGGTCTCGGAGTTAGACGGAGAGGAAGTGATTAAGGTTGCGCCAGAAGCGTTAACCTTATTAGCACAGCAGGCGTTTTATGAGGCTTCATTTTTCCTGCGCGCCGGACATTTAAAACAAATTGCCAGCATTCTGCACGACCCTCAGGCCAGCAGTAACGATAAGTACGTCGCATTACAACTGCTCCGCAATGCTGAAGTTTCGGCCAAAGGCGTCCTGCCCAACTGTCAGGATACCGGGACAGCAACCATTGTGGCCTGCAAAGGACAACATGTCTGGACTGGCGGCGATGACGCAGAAGCATTAAGCAAAGGCGTGTACACCACCTTCATCGAAAACAACCTGCGTTATTCGCAAAATGCCCCG
Organism: Citrobacter europaeus; assembly: GCA_020099315.1. Classification (NCBI taxonomy): domain Bacteria; kingdom Pseudomonadati; phylum Pseudomonadota; class Gammaproteobacteria; order Enterobacterales; family Enterobacteriaceae; genus Citrobacter; species Citrobacter europaeus. The sequence continues at coordinate 1,434,328 of CP083650.1, read as the reverse complement.
CTGGACATGTATACCGAGGTCAATACCCAGACTAACCTGCCGGCACAAATCGACATTAGCGCCACGCCGGGCAACGAATACCGTTTCCTGTTCGTCAACAAAGGCGGTGGCTCTGCCAACAAAGCGGCGCTGTACCAGGAAACAAAATCCATTCTGCAGCCGGAAAAACTCACCGCGTTTCTGATCGAAAAAATGAAATCACTGGGCACAGCCGCCTGCCCGCCGTATCACATCGCTTTCGTCGTTGGCGGCTTGTCCGCCGACCAGGCGCTCAAGGTTGCCAAACTGGCTTCAACCAAATATTACGATAACCTGCCCACCAGCGGCAACGAACTGGGTCAGGCATTCCGCGATACAGCACTGGAAGCCGAGCTGCTCAATGCCAGCCGTGAATTTGGCATCGGCGCGCAGTTTGGCGGCAAATACTTTGCCCACGATATCCGGGTTATTCGCCTGCCACGTCACGGCGGATCCTGCCCTATCGCGATGGCCCTCTCCTGCTCAGCCGACCGCAACATCAAGGCCAAAATTAACAAACACGGAATCTGGCTGGAGAAACTCGAGCATAATCCGGGCAAATTCATTCCTGATTCACAGCGAGTAGAAAACGGTGCCCAGACCGTACAACTGGATCTGAATCGTCCGCTGCGCGAGATCCTGCATGATCTCTCCACCCTGCCAATAGGCACGCGTTTGTCGTTAAGCGGCCCGATTGTTGTCGCTCGCGATATCGCCCACGCTAACATCAAAGCGCGACTGGATAACGGCGAACCGATGCCGGAATACATGAAAAAGCATATCGTTTATTACGCAGGTCCCGCCAAAACCCCGGAAAATCAGGCCTGTGGCTCAATGGGTCCCACCACCGGCGGGCGTATGGATGGGTATGTCGATGCTTTCCAGGCGCAAGGCGGCAGCCTCATTATGCTCACCAAGGGTAACCGCAGCCAGCAGGTCACTGATGCCTGCCACAAACACGGTGGATTTAGCCTCGGCAGCATTGGCGGTGCCGCAGCCCTGCTGGCTCAGCAGTACGTGAAAAGCCTGCAGTGCCTTGAGTATCCAGAGCTGGGAATGGAAGCGGTGTGGATGATGGAAGTTAAAAATATGCCTGCCTTCGTATTGGTGGATGACAAAGGCAATAATTTCTTTAGCCAGTTTGAACAGCAGCATCGCTGCGCAACCTGTCCGGCAGGACATTAAGGAGTCATCATGGAAGCGCGAGCCAATAATGACAGGCACCGCCAGCGTCAGCAGAAACTGAAAGAACAAGTTGATACCCGCGTGGCGGCGGCAACGGAGAAAAAAGGGATCCTGATGGTCTTCACTGGCAACGGTAAAGGCAAATCCACCGCAGCCTTTGGCACAGCAACACGCGCGGTTGGTCACGGAAAAACCGTTGGCATCGCGCAGTTTATTAAGGGCCAGTGGGATAATGGCGAGTACAACACGCTGCAACCTCTCGGCGTCGAATTTCATATTATGGGCACCGGATTTACCTGGGAAACCCAAAATCGGCAAGCGGATATTGAGGCGGCGACGGTAGTCTGGCAGGAAAGTAAGCGCATGCTGGCTGATGCGCAGTACGATCTAGTGGTGCTGGATGAGCTCACCTACATGCTGGCTTACCACTATCTGGATACCCAGGAGGTCATCAGCGCTATCGAAAATCGCCCTGCGGAGCAAAGCGTCATCGTTACCGGGCGCGGATGCCATGCGCTGTTGCTGGAGCTGGCCGATACGGTCAGTGAAATTCGCCCGGTCAAGCACGCGTTTGACAGTGGAATTCAGGCACAGGTTGGGATCGACTGGTAGTTGTTCTTTTGCCGGAGACGATGCTAAGGCGTCTTATCCGGCCTACCAATCTTGTAGGCCTGATAAGCCACCATCAGGCAGCCGATACCACGGATTTATTCAACAGCCAGTCGCGGAAGATCTGTAAATGCGCGGACTCCGATTTCTCTTCACGCCACGTCATGATGAAACGGTTCCCGGTGCGCATCGGAACATCGCAAGGAATGACCATATCACCACTATCCAGATCGTGCTGAATGGCAAAACGGGGAAGCAGCGCAACCCCAAGATTAGAACGGACCGCCGCAATCAGCATCGACAACAGATCAAATCTCGGGCCTTTATTGACCAGCGGGCTGCTGACGTCGGACAGCGCAAACCATTCCTGCCAGCCTTTGATTCGTGTGCTCTGGTGCAAGAGCGGGTATTCGTTCAGCAGCTCTTCAACAGCCAGTTTCCGTTCCGGTTCGGCCAGCAGACAGCGGCTGCATACCGGCAGAATTTCCTCTTCAAACAGATACTCAACCCCTGACCACGGCGAGTAGAAGTCTTCGCGCATAATTGCCGCGTCATACTCACGATTGAGAAAATCACCCTTATTCGCCAGCGAATGGATGTTTACGATAATATCTGGATTGAGTTTGTTAAACTCGCGCAGGTTTGGGATCAGCCAGTGCGTACTGAACGTCGGATTCACCGCCAGCTCAATAACCTGTACGGTCGGCTGCCAGGTCATTATTGTGGTCGTATCGCGCTCGAGCTTATTTAACGTTTCCTTAACGATATTTAAATAATGTTTGCCGGCCGCATTTAAAAAAATACGTTTTTTCGCATGATTAAATAGCGCGGTATTAAGAAAATCCTCCAGCGCATTCACCTGGCGGAAAACAGCACTTTGTGTTAAAGCCAACTCTTCGGCTGCCCGGGTATAACTTTCGTGACGCGCAACCACTTCAAAAGTTACCAGCAACTCCGTCTTGGGTATTTTTCCTCTCATAACCTCTTCCATATGCAGCGTACAAAAATAGTTTAATAAATAAAAAATAATTCAAGACACCCAGATAAGCATCGAGAGTTATATTTTATTTTATCCATTGATGTCATTGATCCAATCCATGATTTACTCACACTGATGGCGGATAAATATTAACCAATAATACTCAAGCACAACAATAAACACAATTTAAATAAGGTTAAACCTAAGTAAATAGTGCCAATAAGTTCTTAATAATTTTTCAAGTCATCTTGTTTATTGCAGAAAAAACTTTGCGAGATTAATCAATATTATCCATGCGATAATTCTGGATAATTTCACGTTATAACTTACGGGCAAACGACTGCTTTTAATCATTCCTTGATGTAGTTTCTGCCACTTTTTGATAGACGTGATAAAGGACACACTGTGAAAACTTTCGGAAAGGTCTGGCTCGTTGGAGCAGGTCCCGGTGATATTTCATTACTGACTCTCAAAGCGATGATGTGCATTAAACAGGCTGACGTCATTATTTACGATCGGCTGGTCAATCCTAAAATTTTGGAATGGGCATTACCTGATTGCCTGCTCGTGAATGTCGGCAAAAACCCAGGCTTCCATTGTGTTCCCCAGGATGAAATCAATGCTCTGCTGGTCCAGTATGCCCACACGCATCACAACATCGTGCGCCTCAAAGGTGGTGATCCCTATGTTTTTGGCCGTGGGGCTGAAGAGGTAGAGGACCTGGTTGAGACTGGCATCCCTTTCGAAGTCGTACCGGGTATTAGTTCTACTATTGGTGGCCTGACCTATGCCGGGATCCCAGTGACACATCGCGATTTTGCCTCTGGCTTTCACGTGGTAACGGGTCATACACGGGAAGGCAATCAGCAGCAGGACTGGCGTCAACTGGCGAAGCTTAACGGTACGTTGGTCATCGTCATGGGTATCGCCAATCTGGCGTTTATCTGTGAAGAGCTGTTGATGGGTGGGAAATCAGCAGACACGCCCGCCGCGCTAATTATGTCCGCGACCCGAGAAAATCAACGCCGCCTGACCTGTACGCTCGGTTCATTACTGAGTAAAGCTCAGGAAGCAAACATCCTTCCACCGGCGCTGATTGTCATCGGTGATGTAGTGACCCTGAGCGATCGGCTCTCTTTTATACCTGAAGCCATCACACTGCCAGAAAACCTTTACTGCGAAAGTCTGGCGTGACGAAAAGACTGGGGCGACGTTTGATGCGCCGCCCGAAAAACGCGGCAAAAGTAGCTGGTTTGTGCGTATTGCAGTTTCCGCGCAATACTGTCTATAGAATGAACCGGATCGTGTAATAACTCCCCCGCTTTTTGCATTCTTTTCTGACTTACCCAGGTTTTAAAATTAACGCCCTGGCGTTTCTTGAAAAACCGGCTGAAATAGTTTGCGCTTAAACAAACATGAGCAGCGACGGCTTCCAAAGACAATTCACCATACAGATTTTCATCAATGTAACGCAGCGCCGCCATAAGTTTTTTCTCGTGACGCGAAGGTTCAGTAAAATAATGACGAGCGTAACGGGTTGGCGGAACTGAAATCTCCTCAGTAATCAACTGTTGTTTCTCAAAATTATCAACAATAAAACTTAACAAATTTGCTGCTGCCGCCAGCGCATTATTATCCACTACCGCAGACTGGCCCCACTCAGCTTTAAGCATGGGGTTATCAACCCATGAGAATTTATTATCAATAACGATAGCCTTATATTCCTGAAACTTTACCCGCACCTGCCCGCAGATAATAAAACCGTAAAGATGCCCCTCTCGAATTAATGGCATCGAGAACAGGCTTAGTCCCGCATGACAGGTGAGTATTCTGGGTTTAAGCTGTTTTAACGCCTCAAAAGCACAATACTTGTCGCATTTTTGGCAACCCGCTCGATAGCGTTCATCCGCACGCATTAATGAGCAAAACGAATTAAAATTATGACACTTAGACACCGCCTTACCATTAATATCAACGACGACCGTAGCTAACCCGGTTGCACGGGAGAAGAGTTCTGCGATAGAGAAAAAACGTTGTAAATAGTCATCCTGGATTTTCAGCGGCACGTTATCCTCCGGCATTAACAATATTAAAGTCGCTAATATGCAAAATTTAGTCTCAAGAAAGAATGATGCTCACCGCAAAAAATAATCTCATTTATGCAGATGATTATGATCAATCGGCAAGAGAATTATGCGACCACGATAATACTCCGTTGCACACCGCTGACTTCACTTTCTCAAAGATTAACGAATCTTCACACTCTCTTGTGAGACTCTTTTCGCAACACTCAACATCTATCTCTATTATTTTCAATAGATTACTCATTTTTACTGTGAATCAATGATGTGCTTATTTGTGATAATCATCATGTGAATGTGAAAGGCCCTCCTGAATAATATGTTCAATTAGCAAACAATCTGAACGGAGTTGATCCATGGCCGTCACCACAGGCGTTATCGCCGACGATTTCACCGGCGCAACGGACATTGCAAGCTTTATGGCGCAGCAGGGGTGGCGCGTTGCGCTATTGCCTGGAATGCCTGATCCCGCTCAATGCTGGAATGAAGAGGTTGACGCTATCGTCATCTCGCTAAAAAGTCGCTCTTTACCCGCAGAACAGGCCGTCGCACAGTCTCTGTCCTGTGCCCGCTGGCTGAAACAAAAGGCAGGCGTCCGCCAGATCTATTTTAAATATTGTTCAACGTTTGACTCCACGCCAACAGGCAACATTGGACCAGTCAGCGATGCGTTGATGAACGACCTGCAGACTCCTGTGATCGTCCACTGCCCCGCCCTGCCGCAAAACGGGCGCACGGTGGTGCACGGCCATCTTTTTGTAAACGGCGTACTGCTTAACGAGTCCGGAATGGAAAAGCATCCGCTCAATCCCATGACCGATGCCAGCCTGCCGCGCCTGCTGAGCGCGCAAACGCCAGGCGCGGTTGGCTGCATCAACCTCAGGACGCTGCATCAAGGTGTGGAAGCGGTCACTAACGCTCTGGCCCAACTTCAGGCTGAAGGTATGCGTCACATTATCGTCGATACGCTGGATGAAGCAGATCTCAACACGCTGGCGCAAGCACTCCATGCCAGTCCTCTGTTAGCCGGGGGCTCCGGGCTTGGCGGCGCGCTGGCCGCCTGCGCCAGAGGTCAGCAACCCCAGCCGTCGGACGCTTTTCCACTGCCTGCCAAAACGGTGGTGTTCTCCGGTAGTTGCTCGGCGATGAGCAATCGTCAGGTTACTCGTTATAAGGCCGCGGCAGCATCTCGAGTACTCGATGTCGCTCGCTGCCTGTCTGATGCAGAACGCTACACCGATGAACTGTGTGCCTGGACGATGACGCATATCAACGACCCATTCGCGCCGATGATATACGCCACCCAACCGCCAGACGTACTCACACGCATTCAACAGGAGTACGGCGAACAGGCTGCCAGCCAGGCAATCGAACACGCTTTTGCCCGACTGAGCGCCAGGCTACAGGCTGCAGGTGTAAACACTTTTATTGTCGCAGGCGGAGAAACATCCGGCACCGTGGTGGAAGCCTTGCAGGTGAAGCGTCTTTCCGTTGGCAAAGCCATCGCGCCAGGCGTGCCGTGGGTCTTTTCTTCCGGTCTGGCGCTGGCGCTGAAGTCAGGCAACTTTGGTGACGAAGATTTCTTTTTTACTGCCCAGGAGTACGCATTATGAATCCGGTGAGTGAACACCAACTGCGCGAACTACTCGTCCATTATGGCCGTTCCCTGTTTATGCGCGGCTACAGTAGCGGCGGTTCCGGCAATCTCAGCGCCAAACTGCCGGATGGCGGCTATCTGGTGACCCCGACCAACTCCTGTCTGGGCGAGCTTAATCCGGCCACGCTAAGTCGGCTTGATGCCAACGGCGTTCATCTAAGCGGTGACAGCCCCTCAAAAGAGGTGCCCATGCATCTGGCGTGGTATCGGCATCGCCCATCCTGCGGCGCGGTCGTGCACCTGCATTCTCCATGGCTGACCGCGCTCTCCTGCCTGCCGTGCACCACGCCGGAAAACTGTCTGCCGCCATTAACGCCGTACTACGTGATGCGCGTCGGGCAGTTGCCGCTGCTGCCTTATTTCAAGCCAGGCCATGAAGGTATTGCCAGCGCGCTGAGTGAAATTGCAGCAGACCATACGGCAGCGCTGCTGGCCAACCACGGGCCGGTAGTAAGCGGTCGCTCGCTGCGTGAGGCAGTGTTTAACGCCGAAGAGCTGGAAGACAGCGCCCGCATCTGGCTGACGTTAAAACCGCTCGGCTATGTTCCGCTCTCAGAAGAGGCGGTGGCCGAACTTGAACATTCCCGACAAGCGTGAGGTGAGATGATGATCCCCGAGCAACGACGTGATTTTATCTACCGCTACGTGCACGAAAAAAATGCCGCCTCATTTAATGAACTGGCAGATTTGATGAGCGTGTCGCATATGACCGTGCGCCGCGACATTCAATTGCTGGAAGAAGAAGGCAAAGTTATCGCCATTAACGGCGGCGTGAAGCTCAATAACCTGTTGAAATCGGAACTGCCATGGCGGGAAAAAGCTGAGTTGAATCATGACGTGAAGCGCAAAATGGGCCAGCTTGCCGCAATGCTCATTGAGCCCGGACAAACGCTGTATCTGGATGCCGGAACGTCGTTGTTTGAAGTGGCGAAAGCGGTCGCCGCCAGCCACTGTTTCAATCTGACGGTAGTCACCAACGATTTTTCCATCAGCCACTACTTGATGGATATGCCGCACATTACGCTCTATCACACCGGCGGTCTGGTGGATCAACGTAACCGCTCATGTCTTGGAAAAAGCGCCGCCAGTTTTCTGCGTACCATTAATATTGACGTGGCGTTTCTGAGCTCCTCGTCATGGGATACCGAACGCGGTATGTCGACACCGAGTGAAGGGAAAGCCTCGGTCAAAGAAGCGGTGCTCACCGTCTCCCGGCGTCGGGTGCTGGTCTGCGACAGCAGTAAGTTTGGCAAATACGGCATGTTTCACATCTGCGGTCTGCAGCAGTTGACCGACATTATTTCTGATAATCGGTTACCGGAAAACGCTCAGCAAACTATTGCCAGTCAGGGCGTTAAGCTGCATCTGGTTGATGGCCGGGAGGGTGCGCGCCATGCTGAAGTTAGCGGCTAATCTCGACTGGTTGTTTACAGATTTACCGATAGCGGCGCGATTTGCGGCGGCGCAGGCGGCCGGTTTTCGCGGCGTAGAAGGGCTGTTTCTCTGGCAGCACCCGCTGGAGCATTTGCGAGCCGCTCAGCGGGAAACATCCCTGCCGGTGGTGCTGATGAACGCCCCGGCTGGCAACTGGGCGCAAGGTGAACGAGGGCTGGCCGCACAGCCCGATCGAGACAAAGAATTTCGCCATAGCCTGAACGTGGCGCGCGATTATGCCACGGCGCTGGGCTGTCGCCGGGTTCACGTTATGGCCGGCTTGCGCTGCGACGACCTGACGCTACACGCCCAGCGCGATCTCCTGACGAACCGGCTGCGCATCGCCTGCGATGTGATGGCAGACGCGGAAATCGATGTACTGATTGAACCATTAAATTCGCAGGATATGCCCGGTTATTTTATTGACAGTTTTCCGCTGGCCGAGTCAATTATTCACGAAGTTGCCAGGAAAAATATCGGCTTACAGTTTGATATTTACCACTGTCAGAAAATTCATGGCAACGTGGCGAAAAATATCGAACGCTATTTTACCCTTATTAAATATTTTCAAATCGCTTCTGTTCCTTATCGTCATGAACCGGGAACCGGGGAATTAAATGAAACATGGTTATTTGATTTTATAAGAAAAATGAATTACCAGGACTGGATTGGCTGTGAATATCAACCGTCAACATCAGGGCCCGACTCATTAAACTGGATGACGCCTTACCTATAATTTTAATATCTCTGTACCGGAGGAAAAAATGTCGGATACTGTTATTATTTCGCTGGCACCTGTTGCCGCGGATTGCCCCAGAGTTATACCCGAAGAACTGGCGCAGGAAATACTCGCCAGCGTAGAACATGGCGCGTCCATCGTGCATTTACACGTTCGCGATAAACAGGGACGCCTGACACCAGATACTACCGACTTTCAGGCAACCATCGACCGCGTAATGCGCCATTCGGACCTGATTATTCAGGCTTCTACCGGCGGCGTCTCTTCAATGTCCATCGCCGAACGCTGCGCGCCACTGGACTGCCCCGGCGTGGAAATGGCTTCGCTGAACGTCGGTTCCGTCAACCTTGGTGATGCGGTGTACTTTAATCCCGCTCCGGATGTGGAATATTGTTCCCGGCAAATAACCGAACGCCATATTATTCCAGAGTTTGAAGTTTTTGAAATCGGCATGATTAATAACATCCTGATGCTTGAAGATAAAATAAAATTTCAAAAACCCATGCTCTTTAATATCGTTCTCGGTCACCGCGGCAGTACGCCTGCTACCGTTGACGCATTAATTGCTTTGCGTAGCATGATCCCACGCGACGCCTTATGGGGAATTACCCATTTTGGCAGAAAGAATTTCGATATTATCGCTGCTGCCGTCGCTATGGGGGCCAGTGAAGTGCGAATCGGCTTTGAAGATAGTTATTATTTAAGCACCGAAGAAAAAGCGCAGCATAATTATCAGCAGGTCGCCAAACTCGCTACGCTCATTCAGAGTATGGATAAAAAAGTCGCCACACCGGAAATTGCGCGGCGCATGTTATCTATTCCTCCCCGGCAGCAATAACAACAGCAAGGACATTTCAACATGACTATGACCACTGTTATTCACAAAACCGGACTCGGCGTCAGCGTTGCGGGCGCGGCGCTGGCGATTATCGGCGCACTCATCCAGTCCGCGGCCCTGTGGCAGCCGGGGCTGGTGATGTTCACCGCCGGATTCGCCGCCGGTGCAGGCTACTGGCCTGGTTTACGCAGCTATCAGTTTACGCTGTGGATCATCGCCGGTTTTGTTGCCGCCATGACCTGGTCTACGGATCTGATCGTCTGGGGCGGTTTCAATATCACCCATAAATGGATCGTGTTCCTCGTGATTCAGGCCACCATGTTCAGCATGGGCACTAAACTAACAATCCAGGATTTTATTGATGTCGCCAAAATGCCGTGGGCCGTGTTTATCGGTACCTTCTGCCATTTCGTGATCATGCCCCTGCTCGGCCTGACCATCACTCTGGTATTCAATTTTCCGCCTGAAGTCGCGGTAGGCATTTTATTGATTGGCGCTTGCCCCAGCGGTCTCTCGTCGACGGTGATGGTTTACATCGCCAACGCCAACCTCGCGCTGGCGGTGTCAATCGCCGCCGTCTCAACGCTGGCGGCAACGGTGATGACGCCGCTGTGGGTTAATCTGCTGGCGGGTTCGATGATCGATATCCAGCTCACCGCGATGGTGATGGACGTGGTGAAAATCGTATTAATTCCCATCGGCGCGGCAATTCTGCATGACTATCTGAAAACCTATGCAGGCGTACGCGGTCGCCGTGTTGTGCAGGTGCTTGCCGGGATCGGCGCACTTTGGCTGCTGTATATGATTGCCGGCGGCTGGGACGCGCTGTTTGGTCACGCCAGCGCCGAAGCGCAGATGTACGCGGTAGTCCTCAACTTCATGGCAGGCGGTTTCGTCTGGGCATTGTTCTACAACTGGCTGTATGGCCGCGTGGCGGGCGTGAAGAAGGTCATGCCAACCATCTCAATGATGGGGATCATTTTCTTTACCACCACCGCAGCCGCAGCCGGACGCGACAACCTGGTACAGGTCGGCTTCCTGCTCTGCTTCGCCATGTTGATGCACAACCTCGGTGGTTTCCTGATTGGCTATCTGATGAGCCGCTGGATCTTCCGCATGGACGTGCAGTCTGCCCGTACCGTGGCCTTTGAAGTCGGACTGCAAAACGGCGGTATGGCGTCCGGGCTTGCCGCGGCGATGGGCAAACTGGCAACCGTTGGCCTCGCATCAGCGGTGATGACACCGCTGGGCAACGTTAGCGGCTCGCTGCTCGCCAACTACTGGCGCAAAAAAGACGCCAGACAGGCGCAGGCAGCTGCAGCTAAAGATCCCGTTCAACCCGCTTGCGAAAATCTGTCGAAAGGATAATCACGATGAAAACTCTCACTCTGGGACACGCCCTGCGCGCCGTAACCTGTGCGCTAGAGCTCGCCGAAACATGTTATGCAGATCGCCCATTAAGCGTGGCCGTATGCGATACCAATGGAGAACTGCTTAGCTTTGCGCGGATGGATAACGCCAAACTGTTAACCATCGAGTTAACCCAGCGTAAAGCGCGCACCAGTAGCCGCCTGGGTTGCACAACGCAGGCATTTTTACAGCGTCTGCAGAAAGAGCAACTGGATATTAGCTATTTTGCCGACCCGCGTTTTACAGCGCTGCCGGGCGGGATCCCGATTCTGCACCAAGGGAAATGCCTCGGAGCCGTCGCGGTAGGCGGTTTATCCGCACAGGAAGATCATGATGCGGCGCTGGCCGTCGCGGAAACGTTACTCAAGGAGATTGCCCAATGAAAAAAGTCGCCATGCTGCATACCAGTGCAGCCACGCTTGCGATGATGCAACAACTGATCGCCGACATTATGCCGGACGTGGAAGTTATGCACCTGGTTGAAGAATCCATGATCAAGCAGGTAATGAAGGCCCAGGGCGTGACGCCAGATATTGCCGCTCGTATCGCCGACTATGTGCATATTGCTGAAAAGGCGGACTGCGATATCTTTATTACCGCCTGTTCCTCAATTGGTACTGCGGTGGAACAATGCCAGTTTATGACCACACTCCAGCTCGCGCGCATTGACTGCGCGATGGTGGAAGAGGCGATTGAAAAAGGCGAGCGGATCGCCGTGCTGGCTACCGTCGCCACCACGCTGAAGCCGACGCTGGATTACGTGCAGCGCAAAGTCCAACAGAGCGGTCAGCAGCGCACTATCACGCCGATATTAATGGAAGACGCCTTCCATGCGCTGTTAGCAGGAGATATGGACACCCATGACCGTATCGTCAGTGAAGGATTACAGAGCGCCTTTAGCCAGGCGGATGTCGTGATGCTGGCGCAGGCCTCGATGGCGCGGGTGTTACGGCAGCTCCCTGCCCCGCCGGTACCGGTAATGACCTCACCGGAAAGCGGCATTCGCTGGCTGAAGGCGCTGGCGGAAAGCTGAGTTACGGGCAAAAAAAAGGCCATCATCAGATGGCCAACCATGTCGAAACGGGACCAGCCCTTGACTATGCAGAGAGTCAGGGCTGTTTTTTTTAGTTCTTACTTAATAACGGTTTTCAGCGCTTCGCCAATATCGGCCAGGCTACGAACAGTTTTCACGCCTGCGGCTTCCAGCGCAGCAAATTTCTCATCCGCCGTACCTTTACCACCTGCGATGATTGCCCCCGCGTGTCCCATACGTTTGCCTTTCGGCGCGGTAACGCCAGCGATGTAGCCCACAACCGGCTTGGTCACGTGATCTTTGATATAAGCCGCCGCTTCTTCTTCCGCGCTGCCGCCGATCTCACCGATCATGACGATCGCTTCAGTCTGCGGATCTTCCTGGAACAGCTTCAGGATGTCGATGAAGTTAGAGCCAGGGATCGGGTCGCCGCCGATGCCCACACAGGTAGACTGGCCGAAACCGTAGTCGGTGGTCTGCTTAACCGCTTCATAGGTCAGCGTACCGGAACGGGAAACGATGCCCACTTTACCCGGCTTATGAATATGGCCCGGCATGATGCCGATTTTGCATTCGCCCGGGGTGATAACGCCTGGGCAGTTCGGGCCGATCATGCGCACGCCGGCTTCATCGAGCTTCACTTTCACGGTCAGCATATCCAGCGTCGGGATGCCTTCGGTGATGGTGATGATCAGTTTGATGCCTGCATCAATCGCTTCCAGAATGGAGTCTTTGCAGAACGGTGCCGGAACGTAGATAACGGTGGCGGTGGCGCCGGTCGCTTCTACCGCTTCACGTACGGTGTTAAACACCGGCAGCCCCAGGTGCGTGGTGCCGCCTTTGCCAGGCGTTACACCGCCGACCATTTGTGTTCCGTAAGCAATCGCTTGTTCAGAGTGGAATGTCCCCTGGCTACCGGTGAAGCCCTGGCAGATAACCTTGGTATCTTTATTAATTAAAACTGACATTATTTCCCCTCCACTGCGGCAACAACCTGCTGAGCTGCATCCGTCAGACTTTTCGCTGCAATAATATTCAGGCCGCTATCAGCCAGTTTTTTCGCGCCGAGTTCAGCGTTGTTACCTTCCAGACGGACCACGACCGGAACGTTAACGCCCACTTCTGCTACCGCGCCGATGATACCGTCAGCGATCAGGTCGCAACGTACGATACCGCCGAAGATGTTAACCAGTACGGCTTTAACATTGTCGTCAGAGAGAATAATTTTGAACGCTTCGGTTACACGCTCTTTGGTCGCACCGCCGCCCACGTCGAGGAAGTTAGCCGGTTCGCCGCCGTGCAGCTTAACGATGTCCATGGTGCCCATTGCCAGGCCCGCGCCGTTAACCATACAACCGATGTTGCCGTCCAGTGCGACGTAGTTCAGTTCCCACTGTGCAGCCTGCGCTTCACGCGGATCTTCCTGAGACTGGTCGCGCATTTCACGCAGGTCAGCCTGGCGGAACAGCGCGTTGCCGTCAGCGCCCAGTTTGCCGTCGAGGCAGATCAGGTCACCCTGTTTGGTCACCACCAGCGGGTTAATTTCGATCAGCGCCAGGTCGCGCTCCAGGAAGATAGTCGCCAGACCCATGAAGATCTTGGTGAACTGTTGAACCTGCTTACCTTCCAGGCCCAGTTTGAACGCCAGCTCACGGCCCTGGTAAGGCATCGGACCTGCCAGCGGATCGAGCGCCACTTTGTGGATCAGGTGCGGGGTTTCTTCCGCCACTTTTTCGATTTCCACGCCGCCTTCGGTGGAGGCCATGAAGACCACGCGACGGGAGCTACGGTCAACAACTGCGCCGAGGTAGAGTTCTTTACCAATGTCGGTCGCGGCTTCAACCAGAATCTGATTTACCGGTTGACCCTGGGCGTCTGTCTGGTAAGTAACCAGACGTTTACCCAGCCAGTGCTCAGCAAAAGCGCGAATGTCTTCTTTGCTGTTTACCACCTTCACACCGCCCGCTTTACCACGGCCACCAGCGTGAACCTGACATTTCACTACCCACGGGCCTGCGCCAATTTTTGATGCAGCTTCTTCGGCTTCACGCGGAGTAGTACAGGCATAACCCACCGGTGCCGGTAAGCCATAGCGGGCAAAAAGTTGTTTTGCCTGATATTCATGTAAGTTCATGTGTTCTGTCCATCCTTCAGGTAATCGTTATCTTTTACCCGTAGGCCTGAAAAGCGTCCAGACCTACGGGGCAGGTGATACTCTTATTAACTACACGTCCAGCAGCAGACGCGTTGGATCTTCCAGCAACTCTTTAATGGTTACCAGGAAGCCCACTGACTCACGACCATCGATCAGACGGTGGTCATAAGACAGCGCCAGATACATCATCGGCAGGATTTCAACCTTGCCGTCTACGGCCATCGGACGATCTTTGATGGCATGCATACCCAGGATGGCGCTCTGCGGTGGGTTGATGATCGGCGTAGACATCAGGGAACCGAACACGCCACCGTTAGTGATGGTGAAGTTACCGCCCGTCAGATCTTCGACCGTCAGCTTGCCGTCGCGACCTTTAACTGCCAGTTCTTTGATATTTTTCTCGATATCAGCCATACCCAGCAGATCCACATCACGCAGGACCGGCGTGACCAGGCCACGCGGCGTGGAAACCGCCATGCTGACATCAAAGTAGTTGTGGTAAACCACGTCATCGCCGTCGATGGACGCGTTCACTTCCGGATAGCGTTTCAGCGCTTCAACGACCGCTTTCACGTAGAAAGACATAAAGCCCAGACGGATACCGTGGCGTTTTTCGAACGCGTCGCCGTACTGCTTACGCAGATCCATGATTGGCTTCATGTTGACTTCGTTGAACGTGGTCAGCATGGCGGTGGAGTTTTTCGCTTCCAGCAGACGCTCGGCTACGCGTTTGCGCAGACGGGTCATCGGAACACGTTTTTCACCACGAGCGCCCAGCGCAGGCTGTGCGGCTGGTGCTGCTGCCGGTGCTTTTGCTTCTGCTTTCGCAGCCGGAGCTTTGGCCAGATGTTTTTCAACATCTTCACGGGTGATACGACCGCCAACGCCGGTGCCGTTGATAGCGCTGGCTTCGAGGTTATGCTCACCCAGCAGGCGACGGATCGCCGGGCTCAGGGCATCGTTATTCTGCTCAGCAAGAGATGCCTGCTGGCGCTGCGCCGGGGTAGAATCTTTTTCTTCAGACTTGGCACTGGTCTCTTTACCGGTGCTGTTGCCTTCACGCAGGCGACCGAGGATCTGGCGAGAAGTGACGGTCGTCCCTTCATCTTCCAGAACCGCATCAAGAATACCGTCCGCTGATGCCGGTACTTCCAGTACCACTTTGTCAGTTTCGATTTCTACCAGTACTTCATCACGACGTACTGCATCGCCCGGTTTTTTGTGCCAGGTTGCAACCGTTGCATCCGCTACGGATTCAGGCAGGTCGGGAACAAGAATATCTACGCTACTCATTATTTATCCTTTATTTAATCGACGTTCAGCGCGTCATTAACCAGATCTTGCTGCTGCTTCTGGTGAACAGACATATATCCTACTGCCGGAGAGGCAGAGGCCGGGCGACCTGCATAACGCAGAGCTGACCCAAATGGAATTACTTCACGGAAATGATGCTGGCTGCAGTACCATGCGCCCTGGTTGAGCGGCTCTTCCTGGCACCAGACAAAATCATGTACATGAGCAAACGGTTTCAGCGCTTCCTGCACCGCTTTATGCGGGAACGGATAGAGCTGTTCGATGCGCACAATGGCGACATCTTTTTGGTCGTTTTTGCGGCGTTGCTCCAGCAGGTCGTAATAAACCTTACCAGAACACATCACGACACGCTTCACGCCTTTAGGATCAAGTTCATCGACTTCGCCAATGGCTGGCAGGAAGGCGCCATTTGCCAGTTCGTCCAGCGTAGACACCGCCAGCGGATGACGCAGCAGCGACTTCGGTGACATCACCACCAGCGGACGGCGCATACCGCGCAGCGCCTGACGACGCAACATGTGGTAAACCTGTGCCGGGGTAGACGGGACGCAAACCTGCATGTTTTGCTCAGCGCAAAGTTGCAGATAACGTTCCAGACGCGCGGAGGAGTGCTCCGGACCCTGACCTTCATAGCCGTGCGGCAGCAGCATAACCAGACCACACATACGGCCCCATTTCTGCTCGCCGGAAGAGATGAACTGGTCGATAACCACCTGCGCACCGTTGGCGAAGTCGCCGAACTGCGCTTCCCAGATGGTCAGCGTACGCGGTTCTGCGGTGGCATAACCGTACTCGAACGCTAACACGGCTTCTTCAGACAGTACTGAGTCCCATACGCGGAACGTGCCCTGTCCGTTATGCACATGCTGCAGCGGCGTGTAGGTTGAACCGTTCGCCTGGTTGTGAATCACCGCGTGACGGTGGAAGAAGGTTCCGCGACCGGAATCTTCACCCGACAGACGAACCGGAATGCCTTCGTCGACCAGCGTGGCGTAGGCCAGATTCTCTGCGCCGCCCCAGTCGAACAGCTTCTCGCCTGCGGCCATGGCCTGACGGTCGCCGTAAATTTTGGCAACACGCGACTGCATTTCAACCGCTTCAGGCACGGTGCTGATGCGTTTTGCCAGCTCCTGCAGACGCTTCATCTCAACTTTGTTCGGGTAGTTTTCATCCCACTCATGGTTGAGGTACGGCGACCAGGTGAAGGAGTGCATATTCATTGGACGCCACTCTTTCACCACGCATTCACCAGCATCCAGCGCGTCACGATACAGATTGACCATTTCGGTCGCATCTTCCAGTGTGGCGACGTTGTCCGCTTCCAGCTTGTCAGCGTAGATTTTACGCGGGGTCGGATGCTTTTTGATTTTCTGATACATCAGCGGCTGGGTTGCGCTCGGCTCGTCAGCTTCGTTGTGGCCGTGACGGCGGTAGCACACCAGATCGATGAAGACATCGCGTTTAAAGGTATTACGGAAATCCAGCGCCAGACGCGTCACGAAAGCGACCGCTTCCGGGTCATCCGCGTTGACGTGGAAAATCGGCGCCTGAACCATCTTACCGATGTCGGTGCAGTATGGTGTGGAACGCGCATCCAGCGGGTTAGAGGTAGTAAAGCCCACCTGGTTGTTGATGACGATGCGAACGGTACCGCCCACTTCGTAACCACGCGCTTTCGACATGTTCAGGGTTTCCTGAACTACGCCCTGCCCGGTAACTGCCGCGTCACCGTGAATGGTGATTGGCAGGACTTTATTGCTGCTCGGCTCGTCCAGCCTGTCCAGACGTGCGCGTACGGAACCGATAACCACCGGGCTAACGATTTCCAGGTGCGATGGGTTAAACGCCAGCGCCAGATGCACCAGACCGCCTTCGGTTTCGATATCCGATGAGAAGCCCATGTGGTACTTCACGTCGCCAGTGCCGAGGTGTTCTTTATGTTTGCCCGCAAATTCGTCGAACAGTTCCTGCGGGCGTTTGCCCAGTACGTTAACCAGCACGTTCAGACGACCACGGTGCGCCATGCCCAGCACCACTTCACGGGTACCGCTGTTACCAGCGTGACGGATCATCTCTTTGAGCATTGGGATTAACGCATCACCGCCTTCCAGCGAGAAGCGTTTTGCGCCCGGGAACTTAGCGCCCAGGTAGCGTTCCAGACCTTCTGCTGCGGTCAGTTCGCTAAGGAAGCGTTTTTTCTCTTCACTACTGAACGCGGCACGGCCAGACTCGATACGCTGCTGAAGCCAGCGTTTTTCTTCGGTGCTGGTGATGTGCATATACTCGGCGCCAATCGGGCCGCAGTAGGTTTGTTTCAGCGCGACAACCAGGTCGCTCAGCTTCATCGTGTCTTTGCCGCCGGCAAAAGAACCTACGTTAAAGCTTTCCTGGAAATCCGCATCGGTCAGATCGTGGAAAGACGGGTCCAGATCGGCCACATTTTCTTGTTGCCACAGTCCCAGCGGATCGAGATTCGCATGCTGATGACCGCGGAAACGATAGGCGTTAATGAGCTGCAGGACTTTAACCTGCTTCACATTGGCATCAGGGTCGGAAATAGAAGAAGAGTAACGTGGGGTAATCAACGCCTGTCGACGGAAATAATCACGTGTTTTTGAGTGGAGTTGATCCGGTTTGACTCCGGTACCAGGTAACTGCTGGAACGTCGAACGCCAGTTAGCATCTACCGAGTCAGGGTCGGTTAAGAAGTCTTCATAGAGCTGTTCTATCCAGCTCTGGTTAGAACCAGAGAGGTAAGAAGAGTCCAACCAGGCTTTCAAAGCGCTGTTCTGCATCGTGATCCCTTAAGCATCTTTTCTGCTTATTTAATACTCTAAATAGATCACGTTTCAGGAAGGCGGCAAGCTTGCGAATCCCCGGGAGCTTACATCCAGTAAGTGACCGGGGTGAGCAAGTGCAGCCAACGCACATGCAACGTGATCTATGACGAGTATTTCGCCGTGGATACTACCACGCACACCGATGTGCGTGCCGGGGTTCACTTGCGAGCTCTTTTTATTTGGCTCGCGAAGGAACCTTTAAAAACTGTCAGAGATAAGAGGCAGTTTTTAGAGGTTTCCTGCACTTATATTGCCTGATGGCGCTTAGCTTATCAGGCCTACGGGATTTCACCTGTAGGCCGGATAAGACGCTACGTCGCCATCCGGCAACCACTACAACAACTTACGCACTACGTTTGAGCAGCATCGACTTAATATGGCCGATGGCGCGCGTCGGGTTCAGCCCTTTCGGACATACACTGACGCAGTTCATGATGCTATGGCAGCGGAATACGCTGAAAGCGTCACTTAAACCTTCCAGGCGGCTGTCGGTCTCGGTATCGCGGCTATCAATTAAGAAGCGATACGCTGCCAGCAGGCCTGCCGGGCCAATAAACTTGTCCGGGTTCCACCAGAATGATGGGCAGGACGTTGAGCAGCATGCACACAAAATACATTCATACAGCCCATCGAGCTTCTCACGCTGCTCAGGCATTTGTAAATGCTCACGAGCCGGCGGATTTTTCCCATTATTCAACAAGTAAGGCTTAATCTTCTCATACTGTGCGTAGAATTGCCCCATGTCTACCACCAAATCGCGCACAACCGGTAAACCTGGCAGCGGGCGAATGACAATTTTCTTGCCCGGCTGATTCAGCGCAGAAATAGGTGTGATACAGGCCAGTCCATTTTTGCCGTTCATGTTCAGACCGTCGGAGCCACAAACCCCTTCACGGCAGGAGCGACGAAACGACAGCGACGGATCTTTTTCTTTCAACTGCATCAATGCATCCAGCAGCATCATGTCGCGCCCTTCTTCCGCCTCCAGGGTGTAATCCTGCATGTGCGGAGCGTCGTCAACATCCGGGTTATAGCGATAAACTGAAAACTCGAGTTTCATTGTCCTGTCTCCGCATTAATAAGTACGAATCTTCGGCGGGAATGCCGGGCGCAGCTTCGGTTCCATATTGACTTGACGTCGCGTCATGGATTCCGACTCTGGCAGGTACAGGGAATGGCACAGCCAGTTTTCATCATCACGTTCCGGGAAGTCGAAGCGGCTATGCGCGCCGCGGCTTTCGGTACGGAAGTTTGCAGATACTGCAGTGGCGTACGCGGTCTCCATCAGGTTATCCAGCTCCAGACACTCAACGCGCTGGGTGTTGAACTCGCTGGAGGTATCGTCCAGGCGGGCATTTTTCAGACGTTCGCGGATCGCTTTCAGCTCTTCCAGACCTTTCGCCATCGCATCGCCTTCGCGGAATACCGAGAAGTTGTGCTGCATACATTCCTGCAGCGCTTTGCGAATTGCCACCGGGTCTTCACCGTTGCGGTTACCGTTCCAGCGATTCAGGCGCGCCAGAGAAGCATCGATTTCATCTTCGGTCGCATCCAGCAGGTCACCCTGCTCAGCGATAGATTCCTGCAGATGCAGCCCCACCGCACGACCAAATACCACCAGGTCCAGCAGCGAGTTGCCGCCCAGACGGTTGGCGCCGTGAACCGACACGCACGCGATTTCGCCGACAGCAAACAGCCCCGGGATCACCACATCTTCGCCCTGTTCGTTTACGGTCAGCGCCTGGCCTGTCACTTTGGTCGGAATACCGCCCATCATATAGTGGCAGGTTGGGATAACCGGAATCGGCTCTTTGACCGGGTCAACGTGAGCAAAGGTACGAGACAGTTCGAGAATGCCCGGCAGACGGGATTCCAGCACTTCTTTACCCAGGTGGTCGAGTTTCAATTTGGCATGCGGACCCCACGGGCCGTCGCAGCCGCGACCTTCACGGATTTCGATCATGATGGAACGCGCCACCACGTCACGACCCGCCAGGTCTTTCGCGTTCGGGGCATAACGCTCCATAAAGCGCTCGCCGTGTTTGTTCAGCAGGTAGCCACCTTCACCACGGCAGCCTTCTGTTACCAGAACGCCTGCGCCGGCGATGCCGGTTGGGTGAAACTGCCACATCTCCATATCCTGCACCGGCACGCCAGCGCGGATAGCCATACCCACGCCGTCACCGGTGTTGATGTGGGCATTGGTGGTGGACTGATAAATACGGCCAGCACCGCCGGTCGCCAGCACGGTTGCGCGGGCTTTGAAGTAAACCACTTCACCGGTTTCGATACACAGCGCGGTACAACCGACAACGGCGCCATCGGCGTTTTTCACCAGGTCCAGCGCATACCACTCGGAGAAAATTGTGGTGTGGTTTTTCAGGTTCTGCTGATACAGCGTGTGCAACAGCGCATGACCGGTACGGTCTGCCGCTGCCGCGGTACGTGCCGCCTGCTCGCCGCCGAAGTTCTTCGACTGGCCGCCAAACGGACGTTGATAAATTGTGCCATTGTCGAGGCGAGAGAACGGCAGCCCCATGTGGTCCAGCTCCAGAATCGCTTCCGGACCGGTTTTACACATATATTCAATAGCGTCCTGGTCACCAATGTAGTCCGACCCTTTAACGGTGTCGTACATGTGCCATTCCCAGTTATCTTCATGGGTATTACCGAGCGCAACGGTGATGCCACCTTGTGCGGATACGGTATGGGAACGGGTTGGGAACACTTTGGAGAGCAGCGCACAGGTCTGACCGCTCTGGGAAATTTGCAGCGCCGCGCGCATACCTGCGCCGCCGGCACCAATCACAACAGCATCAAATTCTCTGACTGGCAGTTTCATTACACACCCCACACCACAACAAATCCATAAATGACGTAAACCACCAGCGCAACGACGATAGCCAGTTGCAGAATCAGGCGCACAGCCAGAGGTTTAACGTAGTCGGTCAACACCTGCCACATGCCGATCCAGGCATGAATCAAGATGGAGAAAAGTGCCAGCAGGGTGAAGACTTTGGTGAATGCCGATGAGAAGAAACCGGTCCAGACTTCAAACGTCAGCTCGCCGCTGGTGGCGAAGAAGCCGACCATATAGATGATGTATAACGTCAGAACGATAGCGGTAGCACGGACCAGAATGAAGTCATGTACGCCGTTGCGTCCTAATGCGGAGGCGTTGCTTACCATACGAGGACTCCTGCGAGAAGTGAAAGCACGACAATGATAACGAAACAAATTTTGGCGGAGCGTGTCCCTGCTTCGAGGGTTTCTTCGATATAGCCAAAATCCATCAACAGATGGCGAATGCCCATTACGGCGTGATATGCCAGCGCAATCAGGATCCCCCACAGAATTAACTCCACAAAGAAGTTATTCATAATGGATGACGCGGTGAGGAAACCTTCAGGGGAGGAAAGGCTGGTACCCAATAACCACAACAGAATCCCGACCGCCACGAAGGTGATCACTCCGGATACGCGATGGAGAATGGACGCTATCGCCGTGATTGGGAACCGGATCGTTTGCAGATCCAGATTGACAGGTCTTTGTTTTTTCACATTTCTTATCATGAATAACGCCCACATGCTGTTCTTATTATTCCCTTTGGACTTCGGGTACAGAAGATGAAGACACCTGTAGCCTGAAAGACGACGGGATTTCCTTCCTCCGGTCTGCGTGCGGGTCAGACAGCGTCCTTACTATAACTACGCGTCATATAAAACACTGCTTCCAGATGCTAAAACGACACGATACAACGCTGGTTGGCTCGGGATTGCAGGGTATTCCGGAGACCTGGCGGCAGTATAGGACGTTCACAAAATCATTACAATTAACCTACATATAGTTTGTCGGGTTTTATCCCGAACAGTGACATAGGTCACGATAACAACATTATTTTAATTTTTAATCATCTGATTTGACAATCATTAAACAAAGTTGTTACAAACGACACCAGAAAAAGCATATAATGCGTAAAAGTTATGGGGTCACTCTTTCACCGGAGATTTAGTTATGTAACAGTGTGGAAGTATTGACCAATACCGTCAGGACAGTTATTAGTGATAGACAGGTTTAATAATTCGGATTGCTAAGTTCTTGATTTGCAGTTTATTCGCCATGAAAAGACCGTTTTACCTGCAAGCGCCCATAGCTCTGTACCCAGGTCATCCCCTCTTTCGCAGAGCGGCGAGCCAAATAACAAACTGGTAACGGTTTATTGATGTACGAAGGCAGATTTAAGTTCCGGCAGTCTTAAGCAATAAGGCGCTAAGGAGACCGTAAATGGCTGATACTAAAGCAAAACTCACTCTAAATGGTGACGCTGCTATTGAACTGGATGTGCTGAAAGGTACGCTCGGTCAAGATGTTATTGATATTCGTAGCCTTGGCTCAAAAGGGATGTTTACTTTTGACCCAGGTTTCACCTCTACCGCATCCTGCGAATCCAAAATTACTTTCATTGATGGTGACGAAGGTATTTTGTTGCATCGCGGCTTCCCGATTGATCAGTTGGCGACCGAGTCTAACTATCTGGAAGTGTGTTACATCCTGCTGTACGGTGAAAAACCGACGCAGGAAGAGTACGACGAGTTCAAAACCACAGTCACTCGCCATACCATGATCCACGAGCAGATCACCCGTCTGTTCCACGGTTTCCGCCGCGACTCTCACCCGATGGCCGTTATGTGCGGTGTTACCGGGGCGCTGGCTGCGTTCTACCACGACTCGCTGGATGTGAATAATCCACGTCACCGTGAAATCGCCGCTTTCCGTCTGCTGTCCAAAATGCCAACCATGGCAGCAATGTGTTATAAATATTCCATTGGACAGCCGTTCGTCTACCCGCGTAATGACCTCTCTTACGCCGGTAACTTCCTGAACATGATGTTCTCCACGCCGTGCGAAAAATACGAAGTCAATCCGATTCTGGAACGCGCAATGGACCGTATCTTAATCCTGCACGCTGACCACGAACAGAACGCCTCAACCTCTACCGTACGTACCGCGGGTTCTTCTGGCGCTAACCCGTTTGCCTGTATCGCGGCCGGTATTGCTTCCCTGTGGGGACCGGCACACGGCGGCGCAAACGAAGCTGCACTGAAAATGCTGGAAGAAATCAGCTCTGTTAAACACATTCCGGAATTTGTTCGCCGCGCGAAAGACAAGAATGATTCCTTCCGCCTGATGGGCTTTGGTCACCGTGTTTACAAAAACTATGACCCGCGCGCTACCGTCATGCGTGAAACCTGCCACGAAGTGCTGAAAGAATTGGGCACCAAAGACGATCTGCTGGAAGTGGCGATGGAACTTGAGCACATTGCGCTCAACGACCCGTACTTCATCGAGAAGAAACTCTACCCGAATGTAGACTTCTACTCCGGCATCATCCTGAAAGCGATGGGTATTCCGTCCTCCATGTTCACCGTTATCTTCGCCATGGCGCGTACCGTTGGCTGGATTGCGCACTGGAACGAAATGCACACCGACGGCATGAAAATCGCTCGTCCGCGTCAGCTGTACACCGGCTACGACAAGCGCGATTTTAAATCTGCAATTAAGCGTTAATTGTCTGCCGGATGGCGCTTGCGCCTGTCCGGCTTTCAGCTATTAATTCTCCCGGGTCGGATAAGGCAGTAACGCCAGAATCCGACCTGTTTTTTCTTGATCCACATTATTTTATTCTCATCGCGCTTTCTCTATGATTTACTGAGATTTCCGTCATTTCACTCAGGAGCATGGGATGCCTGTTTTGCAGTGGAGCCTGTTGTTTCTGCTATCGCTCCTTCTTTCCCTGCTCTTTCTGTTTATCCATCTTCCAGGACCATTGCTGCTCGGTTCGATGATCGTCGGCATCATCTTCAGTATGCGCGGCATTTCGCTGCACCCTCCCCGCTGCACATTTCTTGGTGCGCAGGCGATTCTCGGCTGTATGATTGCCCAAAATCTGACCGGTTCAATCTTCACAACCCTTGCGGCCCACTGGCCGATGGTGATTGTTGTCCTGCTGGCGACCCTTATCAGCAGCGCGGTAATCGGCTGGCTGCTGGTGCGCTACAGTAATCTACCGGGGAACACCGGCGCGTGGGGTTCTTCACCTGGCGGCGCGGCAGCGATGGTCGCGATGGCCCAGGAATTTGGCGCCGACATCCGGCTGGTGGCGTTTATGCAGTATCTGCGCGTACTGTTGGTGGTCGGGGCAGCAGCGCTGGTCACCCGATTGATGATGGGCGATCAGGCGCAGGCGGTCAGTGAACAAATCGTCTGGTTTCCGCCACTGAGCGGTAATCTGTTCAGTACCCTGGCGCTGGCCGCCGTTGCCGGTGTAGCCGGGCGCTTACTGCGTATCCCCTCCGGCGTGATGTTATTGCCCATGCTGGCGGGCGCGTTGCTGAACGCTGGCGGTGTGATGGTGATTGAACTGCCGGAATGGCTGCTGGCAATAGCTTATATGGCCATCGGCTGGCAAATCGGCCTTGGCTTTGACAAGCAGATTTTCTTAACGGCGTTGCGCCCCTTACCGCAGATCCTGTTGTCCATTTTTTCACTGATGGCGATCTGCGCCGCTATGGCCTGGGGGCTGGCGCATTACATGCAGATAGATTTTCTCACCGCCTATCTGGCGACCAGTCCCGGTGGGGTGGATTCTGTTGCGGTGATTGCCGCAGGGAGTCACGCCGATATGGCGTTGATCATGGCGATGCAAACCCTGCGGCTGTTCAGCATTTTATTAACCGGCCCGGCGGTGGCGCGGTTTATTTCAGTGCACGCGCCAAAGCAATTATCATCGTAAGCCGGAATTAGTTTAAGTTATATTTAAACCCTACCCTGATTTGATATTCATTTTTTGTATCATCACCATCTTTGTATTTATCAAGATAGCCTAATTCAAAAAATGGATAAAACCGCGGTGTGGCATGGAAATTAAATACAAAGTTATGCTGCAGAGTATGATTCTTGCCGTTAGCATACTCAAATTTATCGCCATGGGTTTTACTGTAATACGTTGGATTATATTGCACCCAGAAGTTTGGCGTAAAATACTTGGTTAAATAAATATCAACGCGGTGCTCTGAAGAGTCATCCCAGTCGCCTTGCAACGTTTCGCTGTCATGGTTTTGATGGTTATATCGGTAGCGTAGTACAGCCCCCAGCGTTGGGTCAAAATGATAGCCAATACCAATATAAGGGTCGACACGTGAACCTGCAGACTCCCAGTGAAACACCACGCCGGGCTCAAGCCAGAAGTCACTATCACCCAGAGCAAAAGGCTTGTTAAACTCGGCTTCCTGATAGCTGCTTTTCCACTGGTCCATATTTTTACCAAGATCGGCATCGGTTTCAAAACTCCAGTACATGCTTTTAAATATACTGTCTGAGTCCTGTACCACCCCGGTTAACATTAATCGCTGCAAAAAACCTTTGCTGGCCGTACGGTACTGCGTACGCGGTGCAAAATACACGGTAGTAAAGGGTGTCGATTTCGCCTGAGGGGCAGTAGTCGTATTATTTTCCGTGGCCATAGCGCCAGTTACAGGCATGACCAGTGCAGCCATTAATATGGCTGCATTAATATTATTGCTTTTCATTATATTTTCCTCGCCGTACAGAGATAAAATCCCCCCCTGCTAAATCAATAGCCTGAATATTTAACCGAGGGAGCGGAATATTACCAGTAACTTTTCCAGCAGGATATTGCACGGGTCATCGCTTCCATCAGGAAATAATCCCCCCACGCGCAGCACTCATCCACACCGACGTTACCTTTAAAATAATAAACAGAGTGTTTTAATAATCCTTCGCCTGCTTCATGCGCAGCATTTAGATAATCATCAAGCATTCGCGCAATCATCCTTAATGCCAACGCTTCATAACTTTCACGTTCCGGATGGGTTGCCGGTAGCTGTTTTACCAGCTCCAGCAGCGCGCAGGCGAGAATCGCGCTGGCAGAGCTATCCCTTTCACTGTTGGGATCGGTAAGCGCCAAATCCCAATAACAGATAAGATCTTCCGGCAAACGATTAATAAAGTAATTTGCCAGCGTCTGGCTCAGTTCCAGAAGCCGCTCATCTCCGGTATAGAGATAATTCAGCAGAAAGCCATAAACACCCCATGCCTGCCCGCGCGACCAGCAGGAATCATCGGAAAAACCCTGATGCGTATTGCCAAACCGCGGTTCCCCGGTGCGCACATCCATATAGTACGTATGAAAAGTTGAGCCGTCCTCGCGCACAATATAACGTCGCGCCTGCTCTATATGATTTTTCGCCGCTTCAGCATAGCGTGGATCGCCGGTGCTGGCGCTTGCCTGATACAGCAAGGGCAGATTCATATTGCAGTCTATAATCATCCTGCCCTGCTGCTCCGGATTATCCAGTTCGCCCCACGCCTGAATAATGCCGCATTTCTCGTGATAGCGTTCCATTAGCACTTCTGCCGCCTGCTGCGCGATATAAGTCGCCTCGCGATTGCCGGTTAGTTTATTGGCCGCTATACATGAAAGGCTGTACAGAAAACCCAGATCGTGGTGATTGGTATGATCCCTACTGGCAATACGTTCGCCAAAAGAACGGACATGTTGTTCGGCCAACGTACGATACGCATCATTACGCGTCCATTCCCACGCCAGCCACAGCTGGCCAGTCCAGAAACTGGTGGTCCATTCCTGATTATCGATAATTGGGTAGCGACCATTTTCACATGCCGCATCCGGAAAACGCGTGCCAAAATAATCGCTGTTACGATCGATAGCAGATAAAATGACCGGTAAAGCGCGGCGAATCTTCTGCGTAATAGCAGCGCGCTCGCCGCTTCGCAGGACAACAGGAACGATCGGTTCTTTACGGATAGTCACAGACATAATTCTCTCGTTTTCTTCACTTTAATGGGTGGCTTCTTGCCCATGGACAGGGGCTGCAGTGTTTTTTTTGTGCTGATAGCAAGTAGAAAGCGTGATGGCGGAGATCCCGGTAAATACCAGAGCAACCACGCCCATAATCAGATAGGTATGCTCAAAACCAATTTTTTGGTAGGCATAGCCGGCAGGCGGTGCCACGACAATAGAACCGACGTAAATCATGGCCTGATAGCCCAGCAGGTACATCGTGGCGTTAACGCGTTTGTCGAAATGTTCGGCAATGTATTTGAAGACCGACACCAGAATCAGGGCGATTTCAATCCCATACAAAGGCTTCACCAGGCAGATGATCAGCGGATCGTTAGTTAATCCGGAAATAATCAAACGCAGACTGATCACAAGACCGGTCAGGATCATCCCCTGCTTAGCGCCTATGCGGTTAATAATGGCAGGCACCAGCATCATGCCGAAAAACTCTGCGGCTGACTGCGCGGTACTCATGTAGCCAAACATGGCGTTGCCTTCTTCTTTAGTGCTAAAGAAGGTGACGAAATAGCGAGAGAACTGCTGTTCGGCAATAAACATCATCCATGCCACTCCCGCGATATACAGCGCAAAGGTCCAGAATTTCTTATTGCGCAGCAACTCGAACACATCGCCAATGACAATCTTCTCTTTCGACAGGACGTCATTCTCTTCCTGGCCAAAGTGATCAACTTTCAGCGTCAGCAGAACCGCAAACATGCACAGCGCGGAAACGCTACTGATTACAAAGTTGATTTTGGGCGAAATATTGTAGAGATACCCAGAGAATGAAGACGCCGTTGCCCATCCCAGCGCGGCCCACATGCGGATCCGGCCAAACTCCATCGCGTACAAACGGCTGAAACGGTCAACATAGGACTCTTCCGCCGCCACCCCCGCATACCAGCCGAGGCTGAAAAAAAGCGCACCGACGATCATCCCGCTGATAAAATGCGTTTGTAATAGCGGCAGGTAACACCAGATGAAAAATGGCGCCATCAGGGCCGAAACGAGGCAGACAAAATAGAGCAGATGTTTTTTCATGCCCATTTTGTCCATGATGTAACCGTAAACAGGTTTGATAACTACCGCAAAAACGCCGTTCACGGCAAATACCGTGCCGATCTCCACACCATCCAACCCGGCTTTATCTCCCAGCCAGATAGCGTACAGGCCAAAACTGGCCGCCCAGGTAAAGGTAAACAGAAATACAAACAGACTCAGTTTGATGTAAGCCGAGCGCGTCGACTGAACAGGGTTAGTCATTATTTTTCTCCGCACATGCGTCAGTTATATGATTTCCAGCGTTTTCACACCCAGCGTTAGCACCTGATTCTCACGGTCGAACGCCATTGCTGCCGCAGGTGACAGCGAGGAAAACGATGTGGCGTTGACGGCGCAGGCCAGCCAGTGCGTGCCCGGCGTAAGCGTGCTACGAAGACAGGGGATCTCCCCCGGTGATGCATACAGAATGTTGCTGTTGGGTGGCGTTGTGACGATCTCCGGTTGACGCTCTGCCAACAGATCGGTTATCTGGCATACGCCGGAGCTGGCACGAAGCGTGACCCCGTGCGGTGCAGTTTTGGTATCGATGAGTTGATGCCGGTTAAGCGCGAATCCCCCCTCGACACAGTCAAGCTGGCGCGCAGTTTCAACGCGATGAATGCGAATATG
Source organism: Citrobacter europaeus (assembly GCA_020099315.1). Classification (NCBI taxonomy): domain Bacteria; kingdom Pseudomonadati; phylum Pseudomonadota; class Gammaproteobacteria; order Enterobacterales; family Enterobacteriaceae; genus Citrobacter; species Citrobacter europaeus. The sequence goes on along the minus strand of CP083650.1, from coordinate 1,405,481 downwards.
TCCTTGCTGAAACGGGATTAGCCAGGTCGTGACGACGACGTTTGACCACGGGTGCCAACGGCTTCGGATTAACGCATCCGTCATTTCAACAGCGTCGCACTCACGACGTCCACGCCAGTAGTTATCCTGTTCGCTGAACACCAGCATCGAATCACAGGCAGCATGGTTCAGACCATAATGACCGCGCTCCAGGGTAAAACCGAAGTGGCTGGAGTAAGCAAATTTGCCGTATTTGGCATCGAAATTGACAAAGTTATTGCGGTCGTACTGCCCGGACATCAGCATCCAGGCGTGTCGGTTTGCATCATCATGAACGATAAATTGTCCGGCTTCCTTTATCGGATGAATCGGCTCAGGTTCAGGCAACGGGGCTGACTCGGCTTGCCAGAATGCGCTCTGTTCCGGCAGCGCCAGAATCAGCAACGCCTTACATGCCCACCAGGGTGAGCATGGGCTGTTGTAGTCTTCGGTCATCACCAGATTCGGGTAGGTATATCCCAGCGTGAATAAACCATCCGGGCCAATGAAAGGCTGCGCTAACCACCAGTCGAGGTGGCGTAAAATCACGCCTTTGACGATAGGGATCGTAAAGACATCCAATCCTGTCCAGACGACGGCGCTCCAGAACGCAACCTGAACAAAACGGTAAGTCAGGCTGCGGCCAAACGGAATTGCATCCCCGTCACAGGTAAAGTAATAGATGTAATCTCTGGCAAACTGACGCGCGCGCTGGCGATAGCGCAGGCAACGTTCAGGATCAGCGTCCTGCATAAGATGGCTGTACAGCAAACTGTAAAAATGAAACCCGCTGGAGATATAGTAATCGCGCGGTTTACCTGCACCGTCGGAATACCAGCCGTTACCAAGCCAGAATGGCTCAATCGCGTTCAGATGCTTATCAATGACCATCATGTCATAGTGGCGTCCGACACATTTAAGACCGACCTGCACCAATACCGGGAAGAAGTGCCAGTTATTATCCGGGATTTGGATATCAGCACTTTGTCGTAACCAGCGCTCCAGATTATCCTGCTCATCGGCGGTTAACGCATCCCATAATCCGGTATTCGGCAGCGCCAGCGCTACGCCAAAGGCAGCCATTTCCACGCAGCGCTGATCGTTATCGACCAGATTACCCCAATAGTTTGGATGTTCGGGGTCACAGCCATGGCGAATACCGCGAATAAAAGCCTCACGATACTCACCCGCGTCTCCTGCGCTTAACAGCGGTGAAAGGATCCATAACAGACGTGCAAACCCCTCCATACCGGCGATGTCCATTGGATATTGTGCGGACGTTTCGCCCACGTCCAAACGCGTGTTATCGCATGAGAGATGAGGAATGGCTGATGCCAACCATTGCCGCGCCTTTTCTGCATACTCTTGCCTTGCTCGCATAATGAAACCTCGTTTCATTTGATGAAGTATTGGGCGCATAATAAGGATTTGAGCTGACATACAAATGTGATAATCGTCGTATTTCCACACAACGCTGGTGATGAAGTACAACATTCATCTGCATTTTGCGGAGAAAATTCGATTACAGTGATAAAAACTTAAGTATGTTCACATGAACAGGCGAGACATAAATGCAGCGGACGGAAGACAGTAGTTATCTTGAGCATATAAACCTCAACGACAAGTCGATTTACTTTAATCGTATGAAGGATATGCCAGCCAACTACTATCACTGGCACCAGTGTGTGGAGATATTGTCGGTTTCTCAGGGAGTAGGCATCGCGCTTATGGAGCACCAACAGTACACCGTCAAACCCGGGCGTATTTTTATTTTCCCGCCGGGAAAGTTGCATAAAGTGTTTGTCGAACAGGATGCACGTAATATTTATCACCGCACAACGCTGCACTTTAATGCTCCACAAATTGAGCAGTACCTGCGGGATTTTCCTCGGCAGCAAATGCTACTGCGTCAGCTGTGCGCCAGGGGAGAGAAAGCACGGGTGTTTGACGTCGGTGACGTTCAACCGGTGATTGAAACGTTGCTGAGCCGTTTTGAAGAACAGCTCAAAAGTCAGACCTTCAGCATCAGCGACAGCGCATTTCTGGTGATGCAGCTCATTAGCCTGCTGCCACATCAGGCGCAGGCCACGGGACAAAATACATTTTCGGTCAGCATTATCCGCTGGATCGAAACACACTTTCACCAGCGCTGCTCGCTGGAAGATATCGCCAGCGAGATGGGGTGCTCGCGGGGCCATGCCTCCCGCCGTTTTCACGAAGAAACCGGCGGTACGATTCAGGAATACCTGATGATGCGCCGCATTCGTCAGGCCTGCGAACTGCTGTTACATACCAATAGCTCGGTACGCGATATTGCTGCTCAGGTTGGTTTCTCCGAATACGCCTGGTTTATTACCTGTTTTCGCAAAAACATGGGTAAAACCCCGCTGCAATATCGCAAAACGTATGCTTCGGTATAGATCTACTTCTGACATCCCGGACACCAGTAAAAAGGGCGCGAAGAGAGCGTCGTTTTTTCGATGATTCCACCACAGCGCTCGCAGGCTTCACCGTCCCGGTGAAAGACCTTAAAGCGAAACAACGCGCCATGGTGTTTGTTCTCATCCACCAGCCCACGGGTATTATAGGACAGACGAGGAATATCAAGCAGCGCACGCGCCAGCGCATCCAACTGTTTGTCACTAAGCTGAGACGCTTTATGCTGCCCGGTCAACCCTACCTGCCAAAGGATCTCTACCCGCAGGTAGTTACCTAATCCCGCCAGAAACGCCTGGTCCAGTAGCAGGCCAGAAAACTGGCGATTACGAAAACGCGGAGATAACAGACGCGCTTTAACCTCATCGGGCGTTAAACGTAAATCCAGCACATCCGGCCCAACTCGTTGCAGGAACGGATGGGTGGTAAGCTGCTCTGGCGTCAGCATTTCGATATCAGACGCGCTATAGAGCAGGATGGTTTTATCGGCTGTTTGCAGCCTGACACGCAGAACCCGCGAAGTCTGCGGAATATTGCCGGTATCCACGACTCGCCACACGCCGTAGAGCTGGTTGTGACTGTACAGCGTCAGACCATTAGAAAAATGAGTCAGCAATGCTTTCCCTCGCGTTTCAAGCTGAGTAACACTCTGCCCAATTAGTTGAGATTGATACGGTTTTAACTGCTCAAAGGCAAACCAGACATCCGTCAGGGGTTTGCCTTTGACTGCCGCCTCCAGGTTATCCGCCGCGCGGCGGATCTCCGGGCCTTCAGGCATAATACTGTCCTTTGTTAATGTGTTGCGCCGCCCGTCACTGTGATATCGCTTTCCACCTGCAAGGCGGTGGCAATGGCGACTTCCAGCGCCCGGCGAACGGTTTCAGCCGCCATACTTGGCGCTCCGGGATGCTGTGCAGCTTGTTGCGGCAGATAAGGGATATGAATAAAACCGCCCTTCACCGCCGGCACGTCGCGTAATTTATGCAGCAGACCATACATTACGTGGTTACACACAAAGGTACCTGCGGTCTGGGAAACCGAGGCCGGAATTCCCGCGTTGCGCATAGCCACAACCATCGCTTTGATCGGCAACGTACTAAACCATGCCGCAGGACCATCGACGACAATCGGCACATCTACCGGCTGTTGTCCCTGGTTATCCGCAATACGTGCATCATCAACGTTGATCGCCACGCGCTCCACGGTGATATCCGAGCGCCCGCCCGCCTGCCCCACAGCCAGCACCAACGATGGCGACAGCGCATCAATCGCGCCATTGAGTACGGCAAGAGATTCGCCAAAGACGCACGGCAGCTGGCGGGCAACGACGCGGCATCCACCGATAATAGCATTGTCGAGTCCCGAGACCACTTCCCAGGAAGGGTTAACTGACTCGCCGCCAAAGGGTTCAAATCCCGTGATGAGTACTGTTTTCATCCTGTCACCTTACAAGAACATCAGGAAATACATCAGGAACACGTTGACCAACAGCAGCAGTATGCCGGTTGGCACCTGCGCTTTAATCACCGCGTTTTTATCCGGCAGCTCCAGCAGCGCAGCAGGGACAATGTTAAAGTTCGCCGCCATCGGCGTCATCAGTGTCCCGCAATAGCCGGAGAACATACCAATCGCCGCCATTACCGCTGGATTGCCGCCGTGTTGCAGTACGAGGATCGGAATACCAATCCCAGCGGTCACGATCGGGAAAGCAGCAAATGCATTGCCCATCACCATGGTCAGCAATGCCATGCCGATGGTGTACACCGCCACCGCGATAAAGCGACTGTCTACCGCCAGATATTCCTGCGTCAGATATGAAATGCCGCTGCCTACGCCAGCCGCCGTAAACAACAGCCCGAGCGTGGCGAGGATTTGCGGCAGGATGAACGCCCAGCCGATGGAATCCAGCAGACGGCGCGCCTCCTGAATCGGCTGATGCACCCGCTCATGGGTCATTTTTATCGCCATCGCCAGACCAATCAACGAGCCCGCTGTCATGGAAAAAAGCGTCACCAGCGTGGCGTGATTACCCGGCCCAAACAGCGCATCCTGTAAGCCCGGAATATGGTTGAACATCAGCACGCCGATCACCGTTACTACCGGAATCGCCAGCGCCGGGAAAAACAGGCGGTTGCCCAGGCGACTGGCGCTTTCTTCTCGCTGTTGCGGCGTCCGTTGATGGTAGCTTCCCAGCTTCACGCCGCCAAAACCGGCGATCAGGGCCAGAATGACCACCGCAACACCAACGGCAATATGCACCGCGCGTTTGTCGCCAAACAGCGAGTATGTCCAGTCGCCAAGCAAAAACAATACACCGTATATGCCCCAAAACAGGCCTGTAGTGAAGCGGCGAGGGTTCGCCTTGTCCTGCCACGACATCAGCGCCACAATCAGTAATACCGCTCCCGCCAGCCAATAGAGATAGCTTTGTTGAAAATTCATTTCGCTTCTCCTTTCGCTGCGGCATTCGCTTTCGCCACCTCACGTTGCAAATAGCTATCCAGACGCCACAGACGCGTGCCGTGGATCAGAAAGGCACAAATTGCCGTTGGGATCCCCCACAAGGCGATATGCAACGGTTCGGTCTGGATCCCACCAGACTCCAGCATAAAGTTGTGCATGAATATGATGGCACCGAAGGCAACAAAGATATCTTCCCCGAAAAACAGCCCAACGTTATCGGTCGCAGCTGACATTGCGCGCAGGCGATAGCGTACCGCGCCCGGTATCTCACCATGATTTTTTTCAGCAGCCCCTTCCGCCATCGGCGCCAGCAGCGGACGCACCATCTGTGGATGCCCCCCCAAACTGGTCAGTCCTAACGCGGCGGTCGCTTCGCGTATGAACAGGTAGACAATAAGCAGACGGCCACTGGTGGCGCTGCGGATTTTTGCAATCCACGCCTGAGCGCGCTCTTTGAGTCCGTGACGTTCCAGCAGGCCAATAACCGCCAGCGGGATCAGCAGGATAAACGGCAGGTTGCGGGTGTTAAGAAAACCTTCACCCAGTTTCTCAAGGATGGTGGCTACCGGCATATGCGCCGCCAGTCCCGTGACGATCCCGGCAATAATGACCACCAATACCGGGTTAAAACGTAAAAGAAATCCGACCACAATGACGGCGATACCCGTCAATGGCCAGAGAGAAATAGCCTCTCCCATAATTAAATCCCTTATGTTGTTGTGTAATATATTATTGTTTTATATAAAAATTTATGCGCTAATTTGAATATTGCATGCATTAAAGGCGCTACGCAAGCGACGGGCAAAAGCGAGTGCGTGCTCGCCATCCCCATGAATGCATACCGTCTGGGCCGTCACGCTCGCCCATGTTCCACTCTGGCTTTTTACTCTGCCGGATTGCACCATTTCTAACGTTTGCGCCAGCGCCTGCTCTTCATCCTCAATCAGTGCTCCCGGCTGGTTACGCGGCACCAGACTGCCATCGGCCTGATAACCCCGATCGGCAAAAACTTCCTGACGCGTTACCAGGCCATAGTGTTCTGCGGCACGAATCAGTTCGCTTCCTGCCAGTCCTACCAGAACCAGCGATGGATCGCAGGCATGAACCGCTTTCGCAATCGCATCAGCCAACTGAGGATCTTTCGCCGCCTGGTTATAAAGCATACCGTGCGGTTTGACATGACGCATTACGCCGCCCTCCGCCTGCGTGATGGCAGCCAGCGCGCCAATTTGATACAGCGTCTGCGCATACACCGTTTGTGCGGGCAGGGTCATGGCGCTACGGCCAAAATTTTCCCGATCCGGAAAGCTCGGATGCGCGCCTATCGCCACGCCATTTTTTAGCGCCTCGCGCACGCTTAAGAGCATGGTTTGCGCATCTCCGGCGTGAAACCCACAGGCAACATTGGCTGAAGACACCAGTTGCAGCAGCGCCGCATCGTTAGCGCATCCCTCACCGAGGTCCGCGTTGAGATCAATTTTCATTGTTAAGTCGCCATGTTAATTGTTCCAGGTAACGCTGCCGTTCCTGTCGCGCCTTAAGCGCTTCCTCCAGCGAACACTGCACAAAATGAATCGGCTGGCCGAGCGGGATCTGCGCCAGATGATACATATCCGCCTCAATGATACAGGCGATGCGCGGATAGCCGCCCGTCGTCTGAGCATCATTCATCAGCACGATCGGCTGACCATTGTGCGGAACCTGTACCACGCCGGGGAGCAAACCATGTGACAGCAGTTCGCGATCGGTCATGCGCGTCAGCGGCTGCCCCTGCAGGCGGTACCCCATACGGTTACTTTGTGGGCTAAGCTGCCACGGCGAGCGCCAGAAAGAAGCCTGTGATACCTCGTCAAACTCCTGATATTCAGGTCCGGGAAGCGCACGAATATGGTTGCCCCACATGAGCTGTTTTACACCCTGCGGTCCGCTGAATTGCCGGGTAGATACGCCAATTGCCAGCCGATCGCCATCGCGCAGCAAACGCCCTTCCAGCCCGCCAATGCCAACTTTAAGATCGGTACTGCGCGAGCCCATGACTTCGGGGACATCAAAGCCGCCCGCAACCGCCAGGTAGCTGCGCATACCGTGATGCGGCCGTTTTAGCGTCAGGCGCTGGCCGGCTTTCATCGGTAGCCGCCATCCGCTCCACACGGGAGTATGATCCAGATGCGCTTCGCATCCCGCACCGGTCAGGGCAAACCAGCCATCGGTTTCAAATTCCACCACCAGTTGCCCCAGCGTAATTTCCAGCGCTGCAGCATTCGCATCATTACCCACCAGCAGGTTAGCGACGTTCAGCGCCGGTTTATCCAGTGCGCCACAGTGACTGATTCCGGATTGACGAAAACTATGGCGTCCCCCGTCCTGTACTGAGGTATACATGCCCGCGCGAATAATGTTTAACATATCCCCTCCTTCTGCGGGACAAAACGCACGGTATCGCCAGCCCGTAACAGAATTGGTTCCTCTCGTTTTGGATCAAATAACGCAACGGGGGTACGACCAATCAGTTGCCATCCGCCTGGCGTGGAAAGCGGATAAACGCCCGTTTGGGATCCGCCAATACCCACTGAACCTGCCGGAACAATCAGGCGAGGTTCCGCACGCCTTGGGGTATGGAGTTGTTCAGGTAAGCTCCCAAGATAGGGAAATCCCGGCTGAAAGCCGATAAACCACACCACGTAATCAACCGATGCATGAAGTTCCACAACCTGCTTGTCGCTTAATCCGCTGTGCCGGGCGACCTCAGCCAGATCGGGGCCAAACTCACCGCCATAGGTCACGGGAATTTCTATAAAGCGCGAATCCGGTTCCAACGCCTCACTCTCTTCCCACCAGCGCTGCAGGCGTTCAATCGCATCCAGCGCCAGCGTTTGCGGGTCGCGCAAGGTCACCGTGATATTGTTCATGCCCGGAATAGCTTCAAGCACATTCGGGGCATCAACCAGACGCTGGGCCAGACGCCAGATGCGTTTCTGAGTCGCCAGCGTAATGGGCGGTTCCAGCTCAAGAACCACCGCCGTTTCACCTAACAGATAACAACGCGCTCGCTGCACTTTCGTCCCTCTTTATTAGGCTGGATTAGGAATATCGATAAATGTTACGTCCAGATCGGTGTTTTCATTCAGCCACTCGCTTAAAGCGCGAATGCCGCCGCGTTCGGTCGCATGGTGACCGGCAGCATAAAAATGCAGCCCCTGCTCGCGGGCTGAGTGAATGGTTTGCTCTGAGACTTCACCGGTGATAAAGGCATCGACGCCAAATCGGGCTGCGCTATCAATAAAACTTTGACCGCCGCCTGTACACCAGGCGACGCGCTGAACTTTCTCCGGCCCGGTATCACCACACCATAACGGTTTACGGCCTAAACGCGCTTCAATCCACGATGCCAGCTCCAGTCCCGGAACCGGCATGGAGAGTTCCCCCCATGGCACCAACGGCTCGATTTCACCCATTACGGTAATCCCTAACAGCGCGGCCAACTGCGCGTTATTCCCCAGTTCCGGGTGGGCATCCAGCGGCAGGTGCCAGCCATACAGGTTGATATCATTTTCCAACAGCGTTTTCAGACGATGCCGCTTCATGCCGCGAATTACCGGAGATTCGCCTTTCCAGAAATAACCGTGATGAACGATGACCGCATCCGCCTCCAGGCGCACTGCCTCGTCCAGCAACGCCTGACTTGCGGTCACGCCGGTCACGATTTTATGCACCGTCTCTTTGCCCTCAACCTGCAAACCATTCGGCGCGTAGTCGCTAATGGCGGCGCTGTTCAGTTTGTCGTTGATCAGTTGTTCCAGTTCGGTGTTTTTCATCATCGTCCTCGTAGTCATAAATTCTGCTTGCTCAAACAGCTACACAGCTTAGGTTAAAATAGCGTCCTCGCCTGCGTTCGTCGATAGCCATTTCACTGACACATCAAGAAACAATCACACCTGCTTTGAACGTGATTTGCTTACCACTACGCGATCTAATTCATGTATATTTATGCAATCAGACAGCATATTGCAAAAATAATCAGATCTGTATCAAAGTTACAACTTTAAGGAAACACACTCGCGCAGCACGTTCAGCCTGTCGTGAGGCATTTACTTCGAGAAAATAATGAATAAACAAGCATCTCAACCACGGGCGATTTATTACGTCGTCGCGCTACAAATTTGGGAATACTTCAGTTTTTACGGTATGCGTGCGCTACTGATCCTGTATCTCACTAACCAGCTTAAGTACGACGATAATCACGCTTATGAACTGTTCAGCGCCTACTGCTCGCTGGTCTACGTCACGCCGATTCTTGGGGGATACCTGGCCGATAAAGTGCTCGGCAACCGGATGGCGGTAATGATAGGCGCATTTTTAATGGCGGTGGGGCATCTGGTATTGGGCGCCAGCGAAATGGCTCCAGCGTTCCTCTATTTGTCTCTGGCGATAATTGTCTGCGGCTATGGTCTGTTTAAATCCAACATCAGTTGCCTGCTGGGCGAATTGTATCAACCTGAAGATCCGCGCCGCGACGGTGGATTCTCTCTGCTCTACGCTGCCGGGAATATTGGTTCAATCATCGCGCCCATTGCCTGCGGCTACGTGCAGGAAGAGTACAGTTGGGCGATGGGTTTTGCGCTGGCCGCGATTGGTATGCTGGCGGGGCTGGTGATTTTCTTATGCGGTAATCGCCATTTCGCCCATACTACCGGTGTCAACAAGGCCGTCCTGTGTGCGAAAAAATATGTGCTGCCAAACTGGGCCTGGCTGTTAGTTCTGCTGGTTGCAGCACCGCTGCTGATTACTGTCCTGTTCTGGAAAGAGTGGTCCGTTTACGCCCTGATCGTTGCCACTGTTATTGGCCTCGCTGTTCTGGCAAAGATTTATCGCCAGGCGCAGACTCAGAAGCAGCGCAAAGAGCTGGGGCTTATCGTCACACTGACCTTCTTCAGCTTGTTGTTCTGGGCCTTTGCTCAACAGGGCGGAAGCTCGATCAGCCTGTATATCGACCGCTTCGTTAACCGCGATATTCTGGGGTATTCCGTCCCTACTGCGATGTTCCAGTCGGTTAACGCTTTTGCCGTGATGCTCTGCGGTATCGTGCTGGCCTGGGTGCTCAAAGAAAGCGTTGGCGGCAATCGTACCGTACGAATCTGGGGTAAATTTGCTCTCGGGCTCGGTTTAATGAGCGCAGGCTTCTGTATTCTGACCTTGAGCGCTCGCTGGTCCGCGGCTTACGGCCACTCTTCCATGCCGTTGATGGTACTGGGACTGGCGGTCATGGGCTTTGCCGAACTGTTTATTGACCCGGTGGCAATGTCGCAAATTACGCGTATTGAGATCCCTGGTGTAACCGGCGTGTTAACCGGCATTTATATGCTGCTTTCCGGCGCCATCGCCAACTACCTGGCAGGCGTTATCGCCGATCAGACCTCGCAAGGTTCGTTTGACGCTGCGGGCGCTATCAACTACTCCATCAATGCATACATTGATGTCTTTAGCGAAATTACCTGGGGCGCACTGGCCTGCGTGGTGCTGGTGCTGCTGATTTGGCTGTACCAGTCGCTGAAATTCAGAAACCGTGCGTTAGCGGTAGAGTCCTGAGTGTACAGGCCCGATGATGTGATAAGATTCGGGCCTGTTTTTTCAGGTAATTATGCATGAATGGCTGCGAGTTCCTCTTCAGTAAGACCTGTAACCAGTAGCACCATTTCGCGATCTATTTTCTGCTCCAACATTGTTTGCGCTATACGTAATGCGGCTTCTTGTTTACCCTGCTGTAATCCCTGCTGTAATCCCTGCTGTAACCCTTCCTGTAATCCATCTAACCGTAACCGCTCTGCAATAGTCATCAGCCTCTCCTTATGTTGGGGGATCCGTTGCGCTATCTCCTGCATAAATTCATTAAAACGAGATTCGTCGCCAGATTGTAGGATGTAATTAAACATCGCCTGTAATTGCGTGTCATTAGCGCATCCAGTAAGGAGCAGCGTGGCCAGTTGCTCTACCAGCCCCAGCAAATTCCGCTGACGGATATGTTTTTGCATTAATTCCAGCAGCGCCATTCGTCTGTGAGCCATGATCTCATCATCGGGTACCACCGTTATGTCTACCAACGGAAATGCGCTGGAATAAAGCTGTCTTGCCGCCACGGGGTCGGCAAAGGCATCCAGCCAGCACAATGAGTGCGGATAGGGGCTTCGGCAGCCATGATAAAAGAGCATCGGTATCACTAGTGGCAGTTCCTTATGCCCTGCGTCCAGATGGCGCTGCATCGCCGCCATCGCATAACGCAACAGACGAAAAGCCATATGCGGCTCGGCTGAACTTTGATGCTCTATCACCACATAGACATAACCGTCACCGTTGCGTGTGTGCAAAGACCAGAGCACGTCGGAGTAGCGCGAACGTAAATCCGCTTCAATAAAACTTTCTGACTCCAGCTTCAGCGAATTCAAATCGCAAAGCGTCCGCAGTTCAGCTGGCAGGTGAATGTCGAGAAAATCCCGCGCGGTTTCGGGGTGATGTAAAAACGTTTTAAACACCGCATCGTGCGGTGTGGAGGTTGTTGGCATTGTCATCAAGTTCCATCACCTGAATGAAGATGACGGAACTTTACTGCCAGATAAAAGCATCTGCATCAGGGCATTAACAACCTTGCGCGCACGCTTCAGCGCTAAAAGCCCCAGACCGCAACACTTTCATTCTGCTGGAAGGCATTACGCAAAATCCACCATGCCTTTACTCTTTACGCGCCGTCTCATATGCCGCCAGCGTCGCCAGTCTGGCTTGTTTATGATCGACAATCTGACGAGGATAGTTAAGCGTCACCTGCGTTTTTTCAGCCCACGTCCACGGGTCATGAATAGCTTTACCCGGCACGTCGCGCAGTTCCGGCAGCCACTGGCGGATAAACTCACCGTCACGATCAAATTTTTCGCCCTGAGTTGTGGGGTTAAAGATACGGAAATACGGCGCAGCGTCGGTTCCGGTTGAGGCAGCCCACTGCCAGCCGCCGTTATTGGCCGCCAGGTCGCCATCTATCAGTTGCGACATAAAATACTGTTCGCCTTTACGCCAGTCGATCAGCAGGTCTTTCACCAAAAAACTGGCCGCAATCATGCGTAAACGATTATGCATCCAGCCCGTGGCGTTGAGCTGGCGCATCGCCGCATCCACAATCGGATACCCCGTTTTTCCCGTTTGCCAGGCCTGCAAATGCGCAGGGTTATTTTGCCATTGCACGCGTTCGGTCCAGCGGATAAAGGGTTGATGCCGACACAGCGCCGGATGGTAAGTCATCAGATGACGATAAAATTCACGCCAGATAAGCTCGTTCAGCCAGACGCTGCCAGCCCCGCCCTCAAGCGCCTGAGGTTGCTCTGTAAGCAGTCGATTCAGACACTGGCGCGGCGACAATCCTCCCGTCGCCAGGCTCGCAGATAATCGACTGGTGCCCTCAACCGCCGGGAAATCACGCAACTGCTCATATTCTCCCGCAGCCTGCAGGCAAAACTGGCGTAATTGCGCGATAGCCAATTTTTCTTCCGCCGCAAACAGCTGCGCATCAAAATCTTGCTGCGGGTAGCCCAGTGTTATAGGTGTTAACGGAGCATCAAGAGCGCCTTTTTCTCTCACCGTCGGCGCGCTAACGCATTCTGGAACACCGTCTTTAATCCGCTTCAGCCAGGCATTTTTAAACGGCGTAAAAACTTTATACATCTCGTGATTGCCGGTCATGACCGCCCCCGGAGGCAGGATCACGCTGTCGTCAAACCCTTCACACACCGCATGAGGTAATGACTTCTCGACGGCAGCATCACGCTGGCGTTCGTTAATTTCGTACTGATAGTTATAAAATAATCGGCTAACGCCATGCTCTGCGCAGACGTTTTTGACGATTTCCACGCTGCCCGCAAAATCGGCGACTTCATGAAACAAAAGCGGAATGCCTTTTTCTGCCAGCGCCGTTTGCAACGCATTTAGCTGGGCGCTGATAAATGCCGCCTGACGTGGGGCCATTTCGTGTGCCTTCCACTGTTCAGGCGTCGAGATATATAGCGCCAAAACCTGTGCAGAACGATCCCGACAAGCCGCCGCCAGCGCGAGGTTGTCATGCAGACGTAAATCACGTCGAAACCAGACCAGATGCGTGGTCATAATACTCCTGAAGAAAAAGACTTAACGCCCGTAGCGCAGACCCATTACCTCTGGCCAGGGATTGAAATAGCGCAGTCCTGAAAGATAAGCACCCGGCTATTGCGCCATATAGTGTTTGAGTAATGTTAATGGTGCAAGCAGCGGTTGGACCACAGTTACTGTCGCAGACTGAAAGTCACTCCTCTTGTCGGGGGGGTATCTGTCACCCTCTCCCCATTTCAGGCAATGCAGGTTCAAAATCACCCCACGACAAACAATCCCTGATGCCAACAGGGATTGTCTCGCTCATGACAACCCTTCTCTCATTACTGAGTTAAGTGTAGCTATCATGAGCAAAAAGGGTTTTTAACGGTTATTCCCTCTCTTTCACCACCGTGGTCGCTTTCGGCGTGAAGGTGCCCATCAATTGGTTGAAATCGGCCAGATTCCAGACGATAACCTCTTTTAGTAGCAGAATAATTTGGCTGGGGTGGGTGAAAAACTTATTCAGTTCGCCAAAGCTGAGCTTTGCCCGCTGACCGTCAGGGCGCGTATAGATGACCATGCCCTCCGTCAGCACACGGCGGGTCCATTTCTCAATACGCTGACCGTCAAGAGAACCAGAAAACGCTGAAATCAATGCCATCACGTCAAAATCGCCATTTTTACCCCCAGAAAAAAGCATATTCAGATCGTTTGTTTCTGCATTTTTAAGCAGAGGTGCCAGGAAATCTTTCTGTAAATCAGCAATAAACGCCAGACGCTGCCAGGGCTCCAGTTGCACAACGGTAAGCGTCTTATCACCAACCATCACCTCTTTTGCTGTTGTCGTCATTTTAGTCATCCTTATATTAGTATCTGCAGGTCAATTATCTTTCCCGCAAAGCTTCATTTACTTTATTGAATGGTTTAATTAAATAGCGGGCGACCGTTTTACTACCGGTAACAATGTCAACGGAAGCCACCATACCTGGAGAAATAAACAATTTCTGCTGACGTTTATTAAGAAGATGATCGCGGTCGGTTCTAATTAAAACCCGGTAGTAAACTAAATCCGGCTTGCGTTCATCCTTAATAGTATCGGGAGAAATAGTCACTACCTTGCCATCCAGACCACCATAAATGGCATAGTCATAAGCGGTGATTTTAACTTTCGCCTTCTGGTCTGGATGAATAAACGCAATGTCACGCGGCAATATTTGCGCCTCAATCAGTAACGTGTCATCCAGTGGAACGATATGCATCAAAACACCGTTAGGCGGAATAACACCACCAACAGTATTATTTTGAATATCTTTCACGATGCCACGAACGGGTGAACGCAGCGTTGATTTAGCCACTAAGTCGGAGCGACCACGCAGAGCATGCTTTAGCGAGGCAATCTCCGCTGACACTTTTGCCAGTTCTTCGCGTGACCGCAAATAATAGTTACCGCGCAGCTCTTCCTCTTTCATATTCAAATCCACCAATTGACGTTTCAAACGAATAACATCAACGGTGCTGGAAGCGCCTTCCTGAGCCAGGCGGGAATTAATCGACAACTCATTGTTAATTAATCGACGCGCATCCTGAATATTTTTAATCGCATCAGCAAACTGTGTTTTACGTGAGGTATACAAGCGAGTTTCCGCCGTCATTAACTCAGGATACAGATCCAGCTCGTCAGAAAATACCAGTTCATTGTCATTCACTTCCGCATTCAGTCGCGCCTGCTGGGCCAGCATTGCGCGGTATTTAGCTTCAAATTCTTTCAGGCTGGAGGCGGTCCGCACGCTATCCAGTTGCGCCAATACTTCCCCCGCCTGGATAATTTGCCCCTCTTTAACATGAATGCGTTGCAGAATACCGCCATCCAGCGACTGAATAATCTGCTCTCGTGAACTGGGAATAACTTTTCCATTGCCTTTGGTGACTTCTTCAATGCTGAAAAATGAGGCCCACAATGCAAAAAGCAGCAAAAAAAATACTACGCAAAATACTATCCATTTCGCGCCACTGAGCGTCAGTTCGTTCTCATGATCCAGCGAGAGAGCATTGTCAATTACAGCATCCGAAGGATCTGATTTATGTTGCAGAAGAATGCGCCGGGTGAAGACAACACCGTCAGCAACCTGTCGCCACAAACCACGGATCCCCCTCTTGTTACCCTTGTTCATGCTTCAGCCTCCTGGGAATACTCACCAAAAAACTGCTCGCGAGGGGCGTCTATTACTATGCTTCCTTGCGACATAACGATGGTGCGCTCGATCAGTTCAAGCACTCTTTTTCGATGGGTAGCGATGATAACCGTCTTCCCGGCCATCCACGGTTTCATTCGACGGATAAACTCGGCTTCGGTCTCTTCATCCATTGCGGCTGTGGGTTCATCCAATAATACGATCTGCGGATCGCGGAGAATCAGACGACTGAGCAACAGCGCCTGCTGCTGTCCTCCCGACAAACCTATTCCGCCTTCGGCTATCAGATGATCCAGCCCATCCGCAAGCTGATTGATAAAAGTGAGCGCCCCTGTTTTCTCCAGCGCCGCTTCAAGCTCTTCATCGCTGGCAAGCGGCATTCCGAGCGCCAGATTTTCCCGAATTGAACCGTGAAACAAGCGTGAGCGTTGGGACAACAAACCGATGTCACGGTGTAAATCTCCGGGATCGAGGTTATCAAGCCGAATGTTGTCCAGCGTCGTTACGCCGTTAACACACAACATATTTCCTGCCAACGCATTCAATAGTGAAGATTTTCCGGAACCATTTCGTCCCAACAGAGCAATCTTCTCGCCGGCCTTAATCTCCAGATCGTCAATAGCGATCGCGTTCTGACGACTAGTGGTGTGATAACGAAACGCCGTATCCTTTAGCACAAAATGGCCACGTAAATAGGGTTTGTGTACCCGCCTGCCGCCACGGGCGTCATCCGTTGGTAATTTCATGATGCTGTCTAATCCGACAATGGCGACCTTTGTTTGCTGCCAGCGCGTCAGGATATTGGCGACCTGTGCGACAGGCGCCATCATCCGCGAACTGAGGATTGACGCGGCAACCAGCGCACCGGTAGACAATTCACCATTCATCGCCAAAGGCGTCCCCACAGCAACAACACAAACAAACACAGCGTTTTGAATCAGATAAGACCACGAGGTAAGTTTGTGCGTCAGGTGTTTGAGGTCCAGACTGCTGCTGGCCGTGGTTGCGGTATAATTCAACCATTGCTGTTGAAAACGATATTCCGCCTGCAGGGATTTCACATCATCCAGCCCTTGAATGCTTTCGACTAGCATCGCGCTACGCAGGTTTGATTCACGCATTGCACTACGCGCCAGCAATGCGAGTTTTTTCTGACATAAAAAACCCGGCAGCACCATCAGGATCATTCCAGCCAACGGGACCAGAAACAGAATGCCTCCCAACAGATAGATCACCACTAAGAACAGAAAGAAAAAGGGTAGATCGGCCATCGCAACCACGGTCGTGGAGGTAATCATCTCCCGGATCTGATCCAATTCACGCACCTGCGAAATAAATGTTCCGGTAGACTGCGGACGATGGGCGGAATGAATACGCAATACGCGACCAAACACCCGATCGGCAATACGCAGGTCTGCTCGTTTACCCACGATATCAATAATGCTATAGCGCATCAGGCGTAATATCAGATCAAAAACAAACGCTAATATAACGCCAGAAAAAAGCACCCACAGCGTAGGCCAGGACTGCGCTGGAATAATACGGTCATAGGTCTGCATTGAGTAGGTAATCCCAGCCAGACCTAGAATATTTATAAAAAGTGACCCCAGAATAACGTAATAATAGGGACGCATGTCCTGAAAAATAATCTGCCACGCCCAATGTTTTTCCACAGGGCGGATATAGTCATCGACGCGCGGATCTGCCGAATTAGTTAACGGTCGCAGCAATATCACACGCAGGCCGGCCTCGAGAAGCTCCTCACGGGTGAAGGTCGTCAACAACCCTTGTTCGTCAACGTAGGCGCAAGTAACGTTTTGGTTATTTTCAATATTTTTAACCAACGCAAAGCGTCCATCACGCATTTCGATAACCACAGGCAACAGCCAGGTGCTGAACTGGAATTGCGTCACTGGCGTGCACTTCATCAGCAGTCCAGCTTGTCTGGCCATCGTTTTTAATACATCTTCTTTCTTACACTCCTGGTACCACTGCGAGGCAACTAAAATATTCTGTTCTGAAATATCAAGACGATAATGATGGGCAATCTGTACAATGGCTTCTTGCCACAACTGGAAATAATAATATTCAACGTCTTTGTCTTTAATTGTACAAGACATATCAACGGTACTGGATGATGTCATTCCATTGAGCCTCTTATTGAGAAAAATAACGCACCAGACTTCCGGAATAATAGAGACATTCAATTGACAGCGACGACACGGTAAATTGGCTGTTTAATATATCCATTCTGGTTTGATGAATTTCAGATTCGGCGCTAAGTAAATCGGAAAATGAACGATTACCCAGTTCCAGATATTGTAATTTATAGAGGTCACGCGTGCGGATAGCCTCTTTCTCCCGTACTTGCTTAGCCTTCATACTTTCATACAGGCTGGAAATCTGGCTGGTCGACTCGACAATTTTACGCCGGGCCTCCGTCTTTTCGGTATCCAGATTAAATTGTGACGCGAGCAACGCCTGTTCCGCCTGTTGAGTACGCGATATACGTGCCCCGCCTTCATACAGTGGCGCACTCACGTTAACAAAGATCCCCCACTCGCCCTTTTTAGCCCGATTCCCACGATTATCGTTCTGGTTTTCCAGCTCATATTCCCAGACTGGGTTAAGTGAAATCGTCGGATAATATTCCGCTTTAAAGGCATTAACCTGCTGTTTCGCCATCTTAATTTGCGCCTGCGCCAGTTCGATAGCAGGCGAGGTTAACTCTTCGATATCAACACGATGGCAAGCTGTGTCCATCGTCTGCGGCATGTGCATATTCAGGGCAGTAGAAACAGAAGCGTTGGTGA
Organism: Citrobacter europaeus; assembly: GCA_020099315.1. NCBI lineage: Bacteria > Pseudomonadati > Pseudomonadota > Gammaproteobacteria > Enterobacterales > Enterobacteriaceae > Citrobacter > Citrobacter europaeus. The sequence continues at coordinate 1,387,453 of CP083650.1, read as the reverse complement.
CGATATCCAGGTTCGCATTCCAACGTCGGGCTTGCGCCTCATAATCATGTTGCAGGGCAATAGCGGCTGCCAGCCGGACCTTCGACTGGGAATAGTCAGATTCCGCGCTAGCCCCTAATGAGGCTCTTTTTTCAGCCAGACGGTTAATAAGCTGGAGACCTGCAACCTGTCCCTGGGCAATTTCAGTTAACTGCTGATAACGAATTGCCTGGGTAAAACTGGTCGCCGTCTCATAAGCAATATCATTAATACTTTTCTCAAGGTTAGACCCCGAACGCTGTGTCGTCGCATCCGCGAGATCGACTTTGCTGGCGATTTTCCCAAAATCAAACAGCGTCTGGCTGGCGTTCAGCGCTAACGTATTCGATTTGCTATCTTCTCGCCTGTAATTATCCTGCTCGAGGCCGGATTTTACTCTGGCGCTAAGAGAGGGATACCACCCGGCCTTCGCTTCATTGACTGACTCTTTACTCTGCACATATTCGCGCTCTGCACGTTTAATCACCGGATGCCAGCCCATTGCCAGTTGCACCGCCTCGGCAAGCGTTATGTCATGCCCTTTAACCGGTACACCGGAAGAAGCCACTGCGGTTTTTTGTCTTTCACCACTACGTTTTTCCACGGCCCCTACCGCAGGGCGAAACAGAGGCTCCGGTTGGGTTTCTGACGTATTGGGTTCTGCAGCATCCTCAAATATAACGGGCCATGTCGCCACCTGCGCACTATGACTTTTGAATACACATGACGTGACGATCGCCAACAGCAATGCCGCTCGCGGTAAATGGCGAGTTTCCATGAATGTTGTTTCCCTTATTCAGTACGAATTGAGTAACCGCAAGGTATTGCGTGTTCCATTAGTTGAAACACGCATACCTTTTATTACGCAGCGACAGGAAGTGACGAGTGCATGTCATCCATTGCTGAGGCTGTGTGATAATGAGTTACTGAAGACGAACTGGACTCTGGTGCGGACTGGATCTTATTCGTTAAAGATTCCGGGAGCAGTTTGCTTAAGTTAATGTCGCCGCTGCTGGCGTCAGATTTCAGTAATGCGCTGACGACCTTTGCAGCGTCAGATTGTTGATCGTGAAGTATCTTGTCCATTAATTTATGCAATTCACTGCCATCGCCATTTTTAACGCTATCGCCTTTAAATGAGTTATAGATATCCTTAATCAACTGGAAGGAATCCTTAAGCCACTCACCAGGTAATTTAATGATATCCTTGATAATATTAAAAGCATCCTTCGCCAGATCGGTAATCGTTGACAGCAATTTTTGAATCGACTCAACGGGATGACTGATGAATTCCTTAATTTTATCAAGGACTGGCGTGAGCAGTTTATCGATTGGATTTTTAATAAAGCCATCAAATAGCGTTTTCAGAACATTAGTTATCGCTTCTTTAGCGACACTGAGTTCACTCTTGATTTTATCACTAATTATCCCGGCATATTTAGTGATAGCATCAGTGAAGAAATCAATAATTTTTGTCGGTAACGACATCACCAAATCGGCTATGCTTTTTACGATATTACCTGCGGTCTTAGAAATCACTTCACCAACCAGAGCGTTCCATTTGAGCGGATTGACCCAATCAGTCAGACTCATACCTTTTAAAGCATCGGCGATATTTTTACCCACATTCGAAACGAGGTTCTCGAACCCTGTTTTAATCGCCGAGACCGTTTCACCGATAGCTTCAGCAATCTTCTGTCCGGTAACTTTCAGTATATCTTTAATAAATTCAATTGGTTTATTGATGAAGATCTCGACTAAAGCTTTTTCTATTGTTTTGATCGCTTTTACGGCAGAGACAACTTTTTCACCCAGGACTTCACTAACGGTTTTAAATCCGGCGGTAATCTCAGAAATGACATTACTGAGAAATGCCAGTGATTTTGAATTCGCAATCGTCGTCCAGACGCTGTTAACCGAATCAACCAGGCTCTTGATAAAGGCCTGTACGGACTCAACAAACGTTTTGTTATCATCAACTTGCAGGCCTTTATCAATCGGTTTCACATCAGGCATATCAAGCGGCGTAACGTTCTGCGGTTTTATCGCAGGATCAATCGCAGGATTGAGCTTATTAATATCAGCATTCGCCTTTGTCGCTGCGGCATTAGCTGCTTCTGTAGCCTGACGCGCCGCCTCCAGGCTTTTATTTGCCGCAGCGATAGCCTTATTCACTTCATCAACGCGATCAAGCTGATTGTTTTTCAGGACTTCTTCTTTCAACGCAAGGGCAGAGGCCAGTTTCTCTGCGGCCTGCGACTTCTGCGCTACCGCCTGTTTCACCGCTTCGTTTGCCGCGTCAACGGCCATACGCGCCGCATTCAGATCCAGCAGACTTTGCTCCGCCTGAGCAACAGAGTCAGCCAGCGCTGTACTCTCCATACTGAACGAAGCGTATTGTTCCTGTAAATCCTTCAGACGCGCAGCGGCATTATCTACGTTAAACCCCTGCACTTTCGCGTTCGCAATTAGCTGCGATAATTGCTCAATCTGTGTATACAGTTTACCCAGCGAGGCATCGGCAGCGGTCAACTTAGCTTTCGATACTTCTATGGCGCTCTGAGCTGGCTGTTTGTTGGCAATCGTGGCTGCATCACTGGCAGATTGATAGTCAAGTTTGACCTGTCCGGCAATAGCTTGCGCACTTTCATCGATTAAGGCGATCGCCGTTTTGACCAGTTCAGCCGCTTTGTCGATGGCGTTTTTCGCACTGGTCGCATCCTCTGCCGCCTGTTTTTGGATTTTTTCTGCCGCAGTAGTATCAATCCCTTTGGCTTTTGCCGCATCAACCGCCGTTTTCAGCGTTGTATTGGCCTTATTCATTGCATCCATCGCGGTTTTCACCGCCGCGCTTGCCTCCTCAACCGCTTTGATAGTTGCAACTGACGGATTAGCCTGCATCGCTTTCACCGCTTCAGCCAGCGTCTTTTGCGCATTGATAAACGTGTTGTCTTTATTCACAACATCTTTTTGCGCATCGCTTAATGCCTGCTTTTCTTTGCTGTCACTGGATTTGTTATCGTGCGAATTACCATCATCCTTGTTGTTATAAATGGCGATACCAATACCTGCGGCGGCAGCGACCAGCAGTGGCACCAGCCAGACGGCTGTATTCATTTCCCCACTATCAGTATTTTCATCTACTGCTTGTTTTACCGGGAAGAAAGCCAGCCCAGCAAAATTTTCGGCATTATATTTTGCTTCATACGCTTTTCCACCATCCTCAAGAATCAGCTTATTTTTTAAAGTGCCGTCCGTTTTAAAGAAATCTTCAATTGTTATCTTCGACCCGTTTTTCTCCACCAAAACAAGATTGTTACCCTCTTTCTGTGACCCGCTAATCATCTCCTTTGCCACAGTAATTTTAACCGTCGTTCCTGGTTGAATAATTTTAACGTGATTTCCCCCAGCAGGCACAGACGTACTTTTCCCAGATGCGGTAATGATTGCCATTTTCTGCATATGCAGCCTCCCTTTATCCATTTTTAATTTCGTAAAAAGCAAAAATGGCCCGATTAAAGACCGATAAAAATGTTAACGTAATAAATCGATAAATAATATACGTGAATTATTAAATAAGAAATCATTCAAAATACGAAACAAATCTCAACAGGCACCATTATCTTTCAAAGAGTTACATAAACATCCTTTTAAGACTAATCCTGGATTCACTGCAAAATCAACCACCAAAAGTCTACGCCTGGATTATCTCAACATGCTTATCACTGGAATAATTTAGTAGGTTTATTGTAATCTGCAAATGCTGATAAAATTTATCTATGGATGGGGTAATTTATGAATAAAAAGACTACAAACACAATTATAATAGTTGGAACATGCCAGTATACATCGCTGGGCATTGCCTCGCTTCTTGACTGTTTCTTTTACAGTAAAATTGTTTTTTATCGACGTTTCAGTGAGATCAAAGAAAACAGCAATGAGTTACTCACGATTGCTGCGATAGATGAGAAAGATATCATCTATGATGACATTTTTTATCTGAAGAATAGAATGTTGAAAAGTGGCGCTAAAAACTTAATCATCCTCAGCGATCTGATAATGATGAATGTCCTTTATTCTGTGTTTAACATCTCATGCTTATACCTGCCACGAAATATAACTTTAAAGGAACTTCATCCGGTAATCGTAAACACGTTACTGCACAATAATGATGAAGAAAGCTATGGGTTGAAACCTCAGCTAACCGGACTCGAGTCGCAAATTCTGATGATGCTTTCCGAGGGCTTTACGGTTTCAGAAATCTCGAAAATTAAAAATAAAAACTGCAAAACCATCAGTAGTCACAAATGTAACCTGATGAAGAAAATGGGAATGCCTAATACCCCAAAGTCCGTCTCGGTACTTTCACTGTATCTGAAGTCCATCCGCATGCCGGACAGCAGACAACCAACGGCTTCTCCCCTCTCGCTCAGAGAACGCCGCAGCAACTATCTCTAGTTTCAGTGCACAAAAAAGCCGCTGATATCAGCGGCTTTTTGGGCTTCGCAAACTGTCAGTAGAAATCGCAGCTAACTTTTTCAGCCTGTTCCATCCACACCGGTTTATCACTGGTTTTGGACCAGACGCGATGCAGATAGCTGTAAAAACGGGCGCGGTCTTTCCAGAACAGCATGACCGGTAGCGCCAGCACGCCCGCCACAACGGCAAAGGTACGGCGTAAGAAAACAATGTGTGCTGGATACTCTTTATAAAGGTCCATAATCCTCTCCCATATATCTGTTCGGTGAATGGCACCAGAAAAATAAACTTGGTTAACTGATGAAAATAATACCGCCTTGTGTGTAATTTTGCTACTCATCCGACCACTTATTTTTGTCTATTGATGCTCCGTTTAGCTTAAAATCGTAATTAAGTTACATAAAAGTTAAATTAATACTAACCATTAGTTAAATAATGGTCTTTGCCATTTTTATACTTTTTTTACACCCCGCCCGCTGATTTTTGCGAAATCTTTGCAAGCAAAAATCTACGCTCTGGTTATCACATTTATGCCACTGGAGGTGCACTGTGAGTGCAGGCGTGATAACCGGCATTGTGCTGGTCATTTTCTTATTAGGTTATCTGGTGTATGCCCTGATTAATGCGGAGGCGTTCTGATGGCGGCACAAGGATTTTTACTCATTGCCAGTTTCTTGCTGGTGCTGTTTGTCATTGCCAGACCGCTGGGGTTTGGGCTGGCTCGACTCATCAATAATACGTCCCTGCCAGGCCTCGCTGGCGTGGAGAGTTGGCTCTGGCGTGGTCTGGGCATCTCGCAGCAGGAGATGAACTGGCGGCAGTATCTGCTGGCAATCCTCGCGCTCAATGTGCTGGGTCTGCTGGTCCTGTTTTCGATGCTGATGGCGCAAAATCTGCTGCCGCTCAACCCTCAGCAGCTACCGGGGCTTTCATGGGATCTGGCGCTCAACACGGCGGTGAGTTTTGTCACTAATACCAACTGGCAATCCTATGCTGGCGAAACCACCTTAAGCTATTTCAGCCAGATGGCCGGGTTGACCGTGCAGAACTTCCTGTCAGCGGCGACCGGGATAGCGGTGATTTTTGCCCTGACCCGCGCCTTTTCGCGCCAGAGTATCAACACGCTGGGCAACGCATGGGTCGATCTGGTTCGCATTACGCTGTGGATCCTGGTCCCTGTTGCGTTACTCATTGCGCTGTTCTTCATTCAGCAAGGCACGTTGCAAAACGTATTGCCCTATCAGCCCATCACTACTCTCGAAGGGGTAAAACAACTGCTGCCGATGGGGCCTGTCGCTTCCCAGGAAGCTATTAAGATGCTTGGCACTAACGGGGGCGGTTTCTTTAATGCCAACTCATCGCATCCGTTTGAAAACCCTACCGCATTGACCAACCTGGTGCAGATGCTGGCTATTTTCTTAATTCCCACCGCGCTGTGTTTTGCCTTTGGTGATGTGGTGGGCGATCGTCGCCAGGGCCGGACCCTGCTGTGGGCTATGTCGGTGATTTTTGTGGTCTGTGTGGCCGTAGTAATGTGGGCTGAAGTTCAGGGCAACCCGCACCTGATGACATTCGGTGCAGACAGCAATATCAACATGGAAGGCAAAGAGAGCCGCTTTGGCGTGCTGGCCACGAGTCTGTTTGCCGTCGTCACGACAGCCGCCTCCTGCGGCGCTGTCGATGCGATGCATGACTCCTTTACCGCACTGGGTGGGATGGTGCCGATGTGGCTAATGCAGATTGGCGAAGTCGTCTTCGGCGGAGTCGGCTCAGGTCTGTACGGCATGCTGCTGTTTGTGCTACTGGCGGTATTTATCGCCGGGCTGATGATTGGTCGTACGCCGGAGTATCTGGGTAAGAAAATCGACGTGCGCGAAATGAAAATGACCGCGCTGGCGATTCTGGTCACCCCTGCGCTGGTACTGCTCGGTACGGCGATCGCCATGATGAGCGATGCCGGGCGCAGCGCCATGCTTAACCCAGGTCCACACGGCTTTAGTGAAGTGTTGTATGCCGTGTCGTCTGCTTCCAACAACAACGGTAGCGCCTTTGCCGGATTAAGCGCCAATAGCCCGTTCTGGAACTGCCTGCTGGCTCTGTGCATGTTCTTCGGTCGCTTTGGCGTGATCGTTCCCGTGATGGCTATCGCCGGGTCGCTGGTCAGTAAAAAGATCCAGCCAGCAAGCCCGGGCACGCTACCTACCCACGGCGCACTGTTTGTCGGGTTGTTAATCGGTACGGTGTTACTGGTTGGCGCTCTCACCTTTGTTCCTGCCCTGGCGCTTGGTCCGGTCGCAGAATACCTGTCATTACACTGAGTGATGCGGAGCACATTACTATGAGTCGCAAGCAACTGGCGCTGTTCGAACCCTCTCTGGTCGCACAGGCGCTGATGGACGCCGTAAAAAAATTAAGCCCCCATACCCAATGGCGTAATCCGGTGATGTTTATCGTCTGGCTGGGCAGTCTGTTAACGACCTTGTTAACAGTGGCGATGGCAACGAGCCATATGCAGGGCAATCCGTGGTTTACCGGGGCGATAAGTCTGTGGCTGTGGATTACCGTTTTGTTCGCCAACTTTGCTGAGGCGCTGGCGGAAGGACGCAGTAAGGCGCAGGCTAACAGTCTGAAAGGTGTTAAAAAAACCGCCTTTGCCCGCAAACTTCGCGAACCTAAATACGGCTCGGCCATGGATCACGTTCCTGCCGATGATTTACGTAAAGGCGATATCGTGCTGGTGGAAGCGGGCGATATTATCCCGTGTGACGGCGAGGTGATCGAAGGTGGCGCGTCGGTAGATGAAAGCGCCATTACCGGTGAGTCCGCGCCGGTGATTCGTGAATCCGGTGGCGATTTCGCCTCCGTCACCGGCGGGACCCGCATCCTCTCCGACTGGCTGGTAATCGAATGCAGCGTAAACCCCGGCGAAACGTTCCTCGACCGGATGATCGCCATGGTTGAAGGCGCGCAGCGGCGTAAAACGCCCAATGAGATCGCCCTGACGATCCTGCTGATTGCCCTGACCATTATCTTTTTACTGGCGACCGCCACCCTGTGGCCGTTCTCCGCCTGGGGCGGGAGCGCGGTCAGCGTCACGGTGCTGGTTGCCCTGTTAGTGTGTTTGATTCCCACCACGATAGGCGGGCTGCTCTCTGCGATTGGTGTCGCCGGGATGAGCCGCATGCTGGGTGCGAACGTTATCGCCACCAGCGGACGCGCAGTAGAGGCCGCGGGTGACGTGGACGTACTGCTGCTGGATAAAACCGGCACCATTACGCTGGGTAATCGCCAGGCTTCGGATTTTCTGCCTGCCCACGGCGTGGATGAAAAAACGCTGGCCGACGCCGCTCAGCTTTCATCGCTGGCCGATGAAACGCCGGAAGGCCGCAGCATCGTTATCCTGGCTAAACAGCGCTTCAATCTGCGTATCCGCGACGTGCAATCGCTGCACGCTACCTTTGTGCCGTTTACCGCCCAAAGCCGGATGAGCGGGATCAACATCGACAACCGAATGATCCGCAAAGGGTCGGTTGATGCCATCCGTCGTCACGTCGAAGCCAACGGCGGCCATTTCCCCGCCGACGTGGAGCAGAAGGTCGAGAACGTTGCCCGCCTTGGCGCTACGCCGCTGGTGGTGGCCGAAGGCTCCCGCGTACTGGGCGTGATAGCCCTGAAAGATATTGTGAAAGGCGGGATCAAAGAACGTTTTGCCCAACTGCGCAAAATGGGGATTAAAACGGTGATGATCACCGGCGACAACCGCCTGACCGCCGCCGCGATCGCCGCTGAAGCCGGGGTGGATGATTTCTTAGCGGAGGCCACGCCGGAAGCCAAGCTGGCGCTGATTCGTCAGTATCAGTCGGAAGGTCGTCTGGTGGCGATGACCGGCGATGGAACCAACGACGCCCCGGCGCTGGCGCAAGCCGACGTGGCAGTCGCCATGAACTCAGGAACCCAGGCGGCGAAAGAAGCAGGCAACATGGTGGATCTCGATTCCAACCCCACCAAACTGATTGAAGTGGTGCACATTGGTAAACAGATGCTGATGACGCGCGGTTCGCTGACCACCTTCAGTATCGCCAACGACGTGGCGAAGTATTTCGCCATTATCCCGGCCGCGTTCGCCGCCACCTATCCGCAGCTCAATGCACTTAACGTGATGAGTCTGCATTCGCCGGACTCGGCGATCCTCAGCGCGGTTATCTTTAACGCACTGGTTATCGTCTTTCTGATCCCACTGGCGCTTAAGGGCGTGAGCTACAAACCATTATCCGCCTCGGCGATGTTGCGCCGTAATTTGTGGATCTATGGTCTGGGTGGTCTGGTTGTGCCGTTTATCGGTATCAAAGCAATTGATTTACTGCTGACCCTGCTGGGTCTGGTGTGAGGTTTCAGATGAATGGATTACGTCCTGCATTATCAACTTTGATTTTCCTGATGCTTATTACCGGCGGGGCATACCCGCTGCTGACCACCGCGCTGGGGCAGTGGTGGTTTCCCCACCAGGCTAACGGCTCGTTGATCCGCGAAGATCAGGTTGTTCGCGGTTCTGAACTTATTGGGCAACATTTTACCGCCGCGGGTTATTTTCAGGGGCGTCCGTCTGCGACGGCGGAAATGCCCTATAATCCCATGGCTTCTGGCGGCAGTAATCTGGCCGTCAGCAACCCGGAACTGGATAAACAGCTGCAAAGCCGGATAGCCGCGCTGCGTGCCGCCAACCCGCAGGCAAATCCTGCCGTTCCGGTAGAGCTGGTAACGGCATCTTCCAGCGGGCTGGACAACAACCTGACGCCAGCCGCGGTAGCCTGGCAAATCCCCCGCGTGGCGCAGGCTCGCAACCTCAGCGTTGAAGAGGTCACGCGCCTGGTTGCACAATATACGCAAAAGCCGTTGGTCAGTTTTATCGGCCAGCCGGTGGTGAACCTGGTGGAACTTAATTTAGCGCTGGATAAGCACTGAGAAAAAGGACATGCATAGCGAACCCTTACGCCCCAATCCCGATCGCCTGCTGGAGCAGACCACCGCCCCGCACCGCGGAAAACTGAAAATTTTCTTCGGCGCCTGCGCGGGCGTCGGCAAAACCTGGGCCATGCTGGCAGAGGCCCAGCGGCTGCGGGCGCAGGGGTTAGATGTGCTGATTGGCGTGGTGGAAACCCACGGACGTAAAGAGACCGCCGCGCTACTGGACGGTCTCAGCATCCTGCCGCTAAAGCGACAGGCGCGCCATGGTCGTCATATCAGCGAGTTCGATCTCGACGCGGCGCTGGCCCGCCGTCCGGCGCTCATTTTAATGGATGAACTGGCGCACAGTAATGCGCCAGGCTCGCGCCATCCAAAACGCTGGCAGGACATTGAAGAGCTGCTGGAAGCCGGTATTGACGTTTTTACTACCGTCAACGTGCAGCATCTGGAAAGTCTCAATGATGTGGTCAGCGGCGTTACCGGTATTCAGGTGCGCGAAACCGTCCCCGATCCTTTTTTCGATGCCGCCGACGATGTCGTGCTGGTCGATCTTCCCCCCGATGATTTGCGCCAGCGCTTGAATGAAGGCAAGGTCTATATCGTCGGTCAGGCAGAAAGAGCCATCGAGCATTTCTTTCGCAAAGGTAATCTGATCGCGCTCCGTGAACTGGCCTTGCGCCGCACGGCCGATCGGGTAGACGATCAGATGCGCGCCTGGCGTGGACGTCCGGGAGAGGAGAAAGTCTGGCATACCCGCGACGCCATTTTACTGTGCATTGGACACAATACCGGCAGCGAAAAACTGGTGCGTGCTGCCGCGCGTCTGGCAGCGCGCCTCGGCAGCGTCTGGCATGCAGTGTATGTCGAAACGCCAGCGCTGCACCGACTGCCCGAAAAACAGCGCCGGGCAATCCTAAGCGCTCTGCGGTTAGCCCAGGAGCTGGGTGCAGAAACCGCCACCCTTTCCGACCCTACCGAAGACAAAGCGGTGATCCGTTACGCCCGTGAGCATAATCTGGGAAAAATTGTCCTCGGGCGTCCAACTACGCGTCGCTGGTGGCGCAGCGACTCTTTTGCCGACAAACTGGCCCATCGCGCACCGGATCTCGACCTGATGATTGTTGCGCTCGATGAGCCACCTTCGCGCTCTGTGCCGCAAACTGCAGATAGCCGCACATTTAAGGATAAATGGCGGGTACAAATTCAGGGTTGCGTGCTTGCCGTCGCGCTGTGCGCCATTATTACAGTGATTGCCATGCAGTGGTTGATGGCCTTTGACGCCGCCAACCTGGTGATGATCTATTTATTGGGCGTGGTGGTTATCGCCCTCTTTTACGGACGCTGGCCGTCGGTGCTGGCAACTTTTATTAACGTCGCCAGCTTCGATCTCTTCTTTATTGCTCCGCGTGGCACGCTGGCCGTTTCCGATGTCCAGTACCTGCTCACCTTCGCCGTGATGCTCACGGTAGGGCTGGTTATTGGTAATCTGACCGCCGGAGTGCGTTATCAGGCGCGGGTGGCCCGTTATCGTGAACAACGTACGCGCCATTTGTATGAGATGTCGAAAGCGCTGGCCGTTGGGCGTAGTCAGCAAGATATTGCCGCCACCAGCGAACAGTTTATTGCCTCAACGTTCCAGGCCCGCAGCCAGGTTTTACTGCCCGGTGAGAACGGTAAGCTGGCCCCTCTCACTCATCAACAGGGCATGACGCCGTGGGATGATGCCATTGCCCAATGGAGCTTTGATAAAGGGCAACCGGCTGGCGCAGGTACTGACACGTTGCCAGGTGTGCCGTATCAAATTTTACCGTTAAAAAGTGCTGACAAAACGCATGGGCTGCTGGTGGTGGAACCGGGAAATTTACGCCAGCTAATGATCCCCGAACAGCAACGCCTGCTGGAAACTTTCACCTTGCTTGTTGCCAGCGCGCTGGAGCGCCTGACGCTAACCGCCAGCGAAGAGCAGGCCCGGTTTGCCAGCGAGCGCGAAAGTATTCGCAATGCCTTGCTCGCTGCCCTTTCCCACGATTTACGTACACCGTTAACGGTGCTGTTTGGTCAGGCAGAGATCTTAACGTTGGATCTGGCAAGCGAAGGATCTCCGCACGCGCGCCAGGCCAGTGAGATTCGCCAGCACGTCCTGAATACGACCCGACTGGTTAATAACCTGCTGGATATGGCGCGAATTCAGTCTGGCGGCTTTAATCTTAAGAAGGAGTGGTTAACACTGGAAGAGGTGGTCGGCAGCGCCCTGCAGATGCTGGAGCCAGGACTCTCTGCTCCTATTAATTTGTCGCTACCAGCACCGTTGACGCTGATCCACGTCGATGGCCCACTCTTTGAACGGGTGCTGATTAATCTGCTGGAAAACGCAGTTAAATACGCAGGTCCAGCGGCGCAAATCGGTATTGATGCCAGCGTCGATGGTGAACACCTGCAGCTGGACGTCTGGGATAATGGGCCGGGTATTCCGTCGGGTATGGAACAACAAGTTTTTGACAAGTTTTCCCGGGGAAACAAAGAGTCATCGGTACCGGGCGTTGGACTGGGACTGGCAATTTGCCAGGCGATTGTGGACGTGCACGGCGGTACGATTTCCGCCCATAATCGTGCCCAGGGAGGAGCGAGTTTTCGTGTTACACTGCCCCAGGAAATCCCCCCTGAACTTGAAGATTTTCATGAGGATATGTGACGAACGTACTGATTGTTGAAGATGAACAGGCCATCCGCCGTTTTCTGCGCACCGCGCTGGAAACTGATGGCCTGCGTGTATATGAAGCGGAAACGCTGCAACGTGGTCTGCTGGAAGCTGCCACGCGAAAACCCGATCTCATCATTCTCGATCTCGGCCTGCCGGACGGCGACGGTATTGATTTTATTCGCGACCTGCGACAATGGAGCGCAATCCCGGTAATTGTGCTCTCTGCCCGCAGCGAAGAGAGCGATAAAATCGCCGCCCTGGATGCCGGTGCCGATGACTATCTCAGTAAACCCTTTGGTATTGGTGAGCTACAGGCACGATTACGCGTGGCATTGCGTCGTCACGCCAGCGGCGCATCTCCCGAACCGGTGGTGCATTTTGCCAATGTAAAAGTGGATCTCGCCGCCCGCCTCGTACACCGAGATGACGAGGAAATTCATTTGACGCCGATTGAGTTTCGTCTGTTAGCGGTACTGCTGAATAATGCCGGGAAGGTACTAACGCAACGCCAGTTGTTAAATCAGGTTTGGGGGCCAAACGCCGTCGAACACAGTCATTATCTGCGAATTTACATGGGACACTTGCGCCAGAAGCTGGAACTGGATCCGGCCCGCCCGCGTCATTTTCTGACCGAAACCGGGATCGGTTATCGGTTTATGCCGTGAATCTAAGCCGAATAAAAAAGCCGGATCAGCTTATGCGCGATCCGGCTTTTTCATCATTCATACCGGATCACGACGCTTACGTCTTATCCGGCCTGCGGTTTACGCGTTCTTCAACACTTCACTGACGATCTCAACGGCTTCTTTTTCGATCTGCTTGCGGTGTTCTTCACCCAGGAAGCTCTCGCAGTAGATTTTATAAGCGTCTTCCGTACCTGACGGACGCGCGGCAAACCAGCCGTTGTCAGTCATCACTTTCAGACCACCGATAGAAGCACCGTTGCCCGGTGCCGCCGTCAGACGCGCAGTGATCGGGTCGCCCGCCAGCGTGCTGGCGCTCACCATTTCCGGAGACAGCTTAGACAGCGCCGCTTTCTGCGCGGAGGTCGCGCTCGCCTGCAGGCGGTTGTAGCTTGGCGCGCCAAAGCGAGCAGCCAGCTCATTGTAGTGCTCCTGCGGGTTCTTACCGGTCACAGCGGTAATTTCTGCCGCCAGCAGGCACATGATGATACCGTCTTTGTCGGTCGACCACGGTGTACCGTCGAAGCGCAGGAAAGAAGCCCCCGCGCTCTCTTCACCACCAAAGCCAAAGCTGCCGTCAAACAGACCATCAACGAACCATTTAAAGCCAACCGGAACTTCGACCAGTTTACGCCCTAAATCATTCACCACGCGGTCAATCATCGCCGATGACACCAGCGTCTTACCGACGGCAACGTCTTTGCCCCATTGCGGACGGTGCTGGAACAGGTAGTTGATCGCCACCGCCAGGTAGTGGTTCGGGTTCATCAGCCCTGCCGGGGTGACGATACCGTGACGGTCGTAGTCCGGATCGTTAGCAAAAGCCAAATCGAACTTGTCGCGCAGCGCCAACAGGCCCGCCATCGCGCACTCGGAGGAGCAGTCCATACGGATTGCGCCATCTTTGTCGAGATGCATGAAACGGAAAGTTTGATCAACGTGATCGTTAACGATAGTCAGGTTCAGGTTGTAGTGCTTCGCAATACGTTTCCAGTATTCGATACCGGAACCGCCCAGCGGATCGACACCCAAGGTCAGGCCAGCTTTCTGGATTGCCGCCATGTCGACGATGTCAGCCAGTCCTTCAACAAACGGCTGAACCAGGTCCTGCTCTTTGACATGACCCGATGCCAGCGCAGCGTCCAGCGACATACGCTTCACGCCTTGCAGACCGTCAGCCAACAGGGCGTTAGCCCTGTCTTCCACCACTTTGGTGACGTTGGTATCTGCCGGACCACCGTTTGGCGGGTTGTATTTAATGCCGCCATCTTCCGGTGGGTTGTGGGACGGCGTAATCACAATGCCGTCCGCCAGCGGGCCGCCTTTTTTGTTGTGGACCAGGATAGCGTTCGACACGGCAGGGGTTGGCGTAAAGCCGTTATTTTCCTGCACGATGACGTCAACGCCGTTCGCCGCCAGCACTTCCAGTACAGAGATAAAAGCCGGTTCAGACAGCGCGTGGGTATCCTTGCCCACATAGCACGGGCCAGTAATCCCGTTCTTCGCACGTTCTTCAGCAATCGCCTGAGCGATAGCCAGAATATGCGGCTCGTTAAAACTATGACGACCTGCACTACCGCGATGTCCGGACGTACCGAACTTGACGGCGTGCTCAGCGTTCCCTGCCGTTGGTTTCAGTACATAGTACTGTGCCGTCAGTTGGGCGACGTTAATCAAATCACTCTGTTGCGCAGGTTGACCTGCACGGTTGTGGATTGCCATTGCCTGGTCCTTCTAATGCAAGGATTAAATTGTTCCGCAAACCTTTTCAATCAATTCCGCAGGGAATTGCATTGACTGCATGATGTGCTCAACCATGCTGCATTTACGGCCGGTATTGGTATTGGTGATCACCCAGTACGGCGTGCCTGGCACGTGTTTTGGTTTGGTTTGATTACCATTTTTCAGCAGCGTCTGTTCATCCGCTGCAAAATAAACGCGCGTACGACCATGCAACGATTCTGTTGCTTCGGCGAACGCGTTTTGATCCAGTGAATAGAGTGTAGACAGCACCAGCATAAAGCGATTTACTGCTTTCTTCTGCTCCGCGTATTCGTCGGACAGCAGCAGTTCACGCATGGCGCGCACTTTATCTTTTACGGGGTTAACCGGCTTCGCTTCCACGACGGCTTGCACAGCGCGGACTTCTTTAACTACCGGAGTGACAGGCTGTGATGCGGCGGAAAATTTCAACATACGCCGTAAAATGTCGGATGCGCTCTCGCCGATATGCTTGGTGTGGCTGGCAATATAGCTATAGAGTTCATCATCAACTTCAATCGTTTTCATCTTAATCCAGTGCAGTGTTTAGCTGAATACAAGTTGTTGGGTTAACACGCGTAGTGTAAAGGCAAATCCCAACAGCGGATAGCGTCAAGCCTGGTGGCGGGCAAAACTCAGAGTAACCGTAGTTGTTGCAGCCATGTGGCAGAATGGTCAACATGATACCCTAACCCGTGAGTGTGAAAAAAAGAACTTTGCCATGAAATTGAATATCCGAGCGCAATCTGCGCAAAACCTGCACAATAATTCTCCCATCGTCCTGGTTCACGGCCTGTTTGGCAATCTGGATAACCTGGGGATCCTGGCGCGCTCCCTGGTAGCCGATCACGATATCATCCAGGTTGATATGCGAAACCATGGACTCTCCCCTCGCTCGCCTGAGATGAATTATCCGGCCATGGCACAAGATCTGCTGGATACGCTGGACGATCGGCAGATAGATAAAGCGATCTTTATTGGTCACTCGATGGGGGGAAAAGCCGTCATGGCGTTAACCGCGCTGGCTCCAGAGCGTGTCGAACGGCTGGTCGCTATCGACATCGCCCCCGTTGACTATCATGTGCGCCGTCACGATGAGATTTTTGCGGCAATCAATGCTGTAACCGATGCGCAGGCCACTTCGCGTCAGCAGGCGGCGAGCGTCATGCGTCAACATCTGCAAGAAGAAGGCGTAATCCAATTTCTGCTGAAATCATTTGTCGACGGCGAGTGGCGTTTTAACGTTCCCGTGCTGTGGGATCAATATCCCCATATCGTCGGTTGGGAGACCATTCCGCCGTGGGAGCACCCGGCGCTGTTTATCCCTGGCGGCAACTCACCGTATGTTACCGAAGCGTATCGCGAACAGCTGCTGGCGCAATTCCCGCAGGCTCGGGCGCACGTTATTGCTGGCGCGGGTCATTGGGTGCATGCAGAAAAACCGGAGGCGGTGCTGCGCGCCATCCGTCGTTATCTGGACGAGCAGGCTAACTGATTAAAAACTCAGCGTCTGCGCGCGATTACGCGCGTGGGCGTTGGCGTGTCCCCCCTGCTGATGTATTATGGCGCGCTATCCATCCGGGCAGACGCCTGGCTGATTGTTTCCCCGAAGTCACCAAGATCATGGCCAAAGAACAAACGGACCGTACGACATTAGATCTGTTCGCGCAGGAGCGTCGCCCGGGACGACCCAAAACTAATCCGCTCTCGCGTGATGAACAGTTACGTATTAACAAACGTAATCAGCTTAAACGCGATAAAGTTCGCGGGCTTAAGCGTGTCGAACTGAAACTGAACGCTGATGCCGTTGACGCTCTGAACGAGCTGGCCGAGGCGCGCAATATGAGTCGCAGTGAACTCATCGAAGAGATGCTGATGGCCCAACTCAGCGCATTGCGCGGTCAGGCATAGTCTGAATTTCTGCTCTAAATCATAAATCGTGTAGCACAGAGTGCAGTCCCGCGTGTTTGCTGTTTCCGCATGCCTGACTGTTCTGCTATGATTGCCCTTATCCGTGGGCAATGCGCCACCACCATTTCAATAAGTTTCAAGAGGTTATTTTACTCATGGCAATCACTGGCATCTTTTTCGGCAGCGACACCGGTAACACCGAAAACATCGCAAAAATGATTCAAAAACAGCTTGGTAAAGACGTTGCCGATGTTCATGACATTGCAAAAAGCAGCAAAGAAGACCTCGAAGGGTATGACATACTGCTGCTCGGCATCCCAACCTGGTACTACGGTGAAGCGCAGTGTGACTGGGACGATTTCTTCCCTACCCTCGAAGACATTGATTTTAACGGCAAACTGGTTGCATTGTTCGGCTGCGGCGACCAGGAAGATTACGCAGAATATTTCTGCGATGCGTTAGGCACAATTCGCGACATCATCGAACCGCGCGGCGCAACCATCGTTGGTCACTGGCCGACAGCGGGTTATCACTTTGAAGCGTCCAAAGGTCTGGCTGACGACGACCACTTTGTCGGTCTGGCTATCGATGAAGATCGCCAGCCTGAACTGACCGCTGAGCGCGTAGAAAAATGGGTTAAGCAGATCTCTGAAGAGCTGCACCTCGACGAAATCATCAATGCCTGATTTCGTGCGGCGCAGATTTTCATCTGCGCCGCATCAATAGATAAAACCAATCAAAATAATTGCTACAAATTTGTAACTTTTTCGTCTGACCCTGTACAATGGCTGGATGCCAATCGGGTGTTGCACAGTGTGTTTGTCGGCGATACCACGTTTTGATTAACAATATATGCCAGAGACTTGCAGTTTTCATTTAGCCATGGCAGTTCTATAATGAATCGCATTATCTCAAGTGCAATTTCTGTCACTTCTGTTAATGAAGTGAATCGTTTAGCTACAGGACAGATTCCGCATGACTGACAACAATACCGCATTAAAGAAGGCTGGCCTGAAAGTAACGCTTCCTCGTTTAAAAATTCTGGAAGTTCTTCAGGAACCGGATAACCATCACGTCAGTGCGGAAGACTTATACAAACGCCTGATCGATATGGGTGAAGAAATTGGTCTGGCGACCGTGTATCGCGTGCTGAACCAGTTTGATGATGCCGGTATCGTGACCCGCCATAATTTTGAAGGTGGTAAATCCGTCTTCGAACTGACTCAACAGCATCATCACGATCACCTCATCTGCCTTGACTGCGGCAAAGTGGTCGAGTTCAGCGATGATTCCATCGAAGCCCGCCAGCGTGAGATTGCGGCTAAACATGGCATTCGCTTAACTAACCATAGCCTCTATCTTTACGGTCACTGCGCCGAAGGCGATTGCCGCGAAGATGAGCACGCCCACGACGGCAAATAATGTAATGCTTTCTGAAAAGCCAACCCTCCGGTTGGCTTTTTTTATGGGCGTTACCTGCCCTTTTCCCCTTCCCTCCGCTCCTGTGTTGCTTTAATGTAAAAATCAATTGCCCCTTCCGGAGAGTCGAAATGGAACTTCGCCAGCTACGCTATTTTGTGCGCATTGTAGAAACCGGCAGCATGGGTAGCGCGGCGCTCGATCTCAATATCGGGGTTTCGGCACTCAGCCAGCAAATGTCGCGTCTGGAAAACGAACTCGCTATTCGCCTGCTGCAGCGCACCTCGCGAGGCGTGTCGCCGACCAGCGCCGGACTGGCTTTTTACTCCCAGGCGCAGCTGGCGCTCCGTCACGCAGACGATGCGATCCTCGCCGCACGAGAGTCCCGGCTTTCCGGGCACGTCAGCGTCGGTATGGCTCCCAGTACCGCTTCCGTTCTCGGTATGCCTTTTATTCACGCCATGCGGGAAAGCTATAGCGATGTTCGCCTGCACGTGGTGGAAAGTCTCTCTGGTAATCTGGAACGGATGATTAATACCCGCCAGATTGATCTGGCTGTGGTGTTTCAAAAAGAAAAGATCCTGCGCTGGAGTGCCAGACCGATTCTCGAAGAACGGCTGTTTTTGATTGGGACCCATACCCTACTGGCTGATATTGCCGATGACAATATTGCGCCTGCCCAACTGGCGAGTATTCCATTGATAATGCCAAGCCCAGGCCACGGTCTGCGCGGCAGGCTGGAGGCAATTAGTCAGGAACACGCGCTGAACATTGAGATCGCTACAGAAATTGATGGTCTGGCGCTGCTGATGCGCGCCGTGCGCAGTGGCATTGGCGCCACTCTTCAA
This sequence comes from Citrobacter europaeus, assembly GCA_020099315.1. Classification (NCBI taxonomy): domain Bacteria; kingdom Pseudomonadati; phylum Pseudomonadota; class Gammaproteobacteria; order Enterobacterales; family Enterobacteriaceae; genus Citrobacter; species Citrobacter europaeus. The sequence continues at coordinate 1,368,668 of CP083650.1, read as the reverse complement.
CCCGGAGCGGCGATTTCCCATCTCGATAAAGAGACGCTAAGAGTGATCGGCGTCCATAATCCGATACTTAGCCGCCCCAACTTTCTGGTGAGCCTCTCTGACGATGAGCTCACCCCGGCGGGCCTCGCTGCCCGCGTGGTACTGACGAAAGTGATGCATCAACTGGTAGAAGCAGGAAGCTGGCCAGGTGCCATCCTTTACAATAACTAAAGCCCTCTTTAGCACTACGTCATAGCGCCCGCACAAGCCGTACGTATACATTTCAATTACAAATTTAACAATTAGTTAAATGGTAATGGAGTATACGATGGTTGATGTTCTGGTGATTGGCGGTGGCAATGCTGCCTTATGCGCTGCCCTTACCGCCCGGGAGCAAGGCGCTTCCGTTTTACTACTCGAAGCGGCTCCCCGGGAATGGCGTGGGGGAAATTCCCAACACACGCGTAATCTGCGCTGTATGCATGATGCGCCGCAGGATGTGCTGGTGGAAAGCTATCCGGAAGAGGAGTTCTGGCAAGACCTGCAGCGCGTCACAGAAGGAAATACCAACGAAGTCCTGGCGCGTCTGGTGATCCGTACCTCATCACATTGCCGCGACTGGATGCGCCAGCACGGCGTCAATTTTCAGCCTCCACTCTCTGGCGCTTTACACGTGGCGCGAACCAACGCTTTTTTTATGGGGGGCGGTAAAGCTCTCGTGAATGCCTATTATCGCAGCGCAGAAAAGCTGGGCGTGCAAATCCGCTATAACACACCGGTGCAGGCGCTTGAACTGCACAACGGCGAGTTCGTGGCGGCGTTGGCAGGCGAAGAGCGTATCACCGCTAAGTCCTGCGTGCTTGCCGCGGGCGGGTTTGAGTCTAACCGCGAATGGCTACGAGAAGCGTGGGGAGAGAACGAGCGCGGCGAGTGGCCTGCGGATAACTTCCTGATTCGCGGCACTCGCTTTAACCAGGGCGTACTGCTCAAATTTATGATGGATGCCGGAGCCGACATTATCGGCGAACCCTCCCAGTCACACTGCGTGGCTATTGATGCCAGAGCACCATTATATGACGGCGGGATTTGTACTCGCGTGGACTGTGTTTCGCTCGGCATAGTCGTCAACCGTGACGCTGAGCGTTTTTATGATGAAGGCGAAGATTTCTGGCCGAAACGCTACGCCATCTGGGGACGTCTGGTCGCTCAACAGCCAGGGCAGATTGGTTACTCCATTATCGACAGTAAAGCCATCGGCCACTTCATGCCTCCGGTCTTTCCTGGCGCACAGGCCAATACGCTGGCAGAGCTGGCTCATCAGTTGGGGCTGAATGGTGAACGCTTTACCCACACCGTGACGGAGTACAACAACGCCTGCCAGCCCGGCCAGTTCGACCATACCGTTCTGGATAACTGCGCCACCAAAGATTTGCTACCCGCGAAAACGCACTGGGCACGACCGCTGGACCAACCGCCATACTACGGCTATGCCCTGCGACCAGGGATCACCTTCACCTATCTCGGGTTAAAAGTGAACGAGCGCGCTGCCGTTCACTTTGCCGGGCAGCCAAGCCGTAACCTGTTCGTCGCCGGAGAGATGATGGCAGGCAACGTGCTGGGCAAGGGTTACACCGCAGGTGTGGGCATGTCAATCGGCACAACCTTTGGCCGTATTGCCGGAAAAGAAGCCGCGCTGGCCGCACGTAAGGAGACTCGTCATGAGGCAGCTTGAGAAACTGATTATCGAAGCGCAAATTATCACTGAACCGGAAGCGGAAGTTGAACGCGTGATGCAGGTCTGCAACGCCTGTCGCTATTGTGAAGGATTTTGCGCCGTGTTCCCGGCCATGACGCAGCGCCTGGAATTCGGTAAAGCGGATATCAATTATCTGGCAAACTTGTGCCATAACTGCGGCGCTTGCCTGCACGCGTGTCAGTATGCCCCACCTCATGAATTTGCCATCAACGTACCTAAAGCGATGGCGGAAGTCCGGCTCGAAACCTATCAGCACTACGCGCAACCCGCCGCCTTTGGCGCGCTTTATCGTCGCGCAGGCGTCACCGTGACGCTGGCGCTGGTTTTCGGTCTGATCCTGTTTTTACTACTCGCCATCGGTTTGAAAGGTTCACTATTCCATCCTCCGCTGGCTGGGGATTTCTATCAAATTTTCCCGCATAACCTGCTGGCCTGGATGTTTGGTTCGGTCTTTATTCTGGCGATCGGTTTGCTGATGGCGGGCGTGATCCGCTTCTGGCGCGAGATCTCTCCGGGTATGCCGCGTTCCGCCGAGATTGCTGAAGCCTCACACGATGCGCTGACGCTGAAATATCTCGATGGTGGCCACGGCAAAGGGTGTAACGAAGCGGATGATGCCTTCACCCTGATGCGCCGCCGTTTCCATCACTTCACCTTCTACGGTTTTATGCTCTGCTTTGCCGCCACCGTGGTCGCAACGGGCTATCACTACTTTGCCGGCATAGAAGCGCCCTATCCGTTCTTCAGCGTTCCGGTGATGCTGGGCACGTTGGGTGGCATTGGCCTGGTTGTCGGCCCGGCTGGCTTGCTATGGCTCAATCTCAAACGCTCACCGCTACATGGCGACGCAAGGCAGAAACCGATGGATCGCGGTTTTATTTTGCTGCTGCTGCTGACCAGTCTGACCGGTCTGGCGCTGCTGGCGGGAAGAGACACTTCATGGATGGCTATTTTACTGGCCATTCATCTCGGTGTGGTCATGGCGCTTTTTCTGACCATTCCTTACGGAAAATTTGCCCATGGATTTTACCGCTGCGCAGCCTTACTCAAGTGGGCGATTGAGAAACGGCGCGGCAAACAGGCGGGGGTCACAGGCGACTAACCCGCAAACTCTTACCTCTATAAATATTATGATAAGACAGTGGAGCAAACCCAATGACACAACAACCATCGCGCGCCGGAACTTTCGGCGCAATACTGCGGGTAACCAGCGGTAATTTTCTCGAACAGTTCGACTTTTTTCTGTTCGGTTTTTACGCCACCTATATCGCCAGGACTTTCTTTCCTGCGGAGAGTGAATTTGCCGGGCTCATGTTGACCTTCGCGGTATTCGGCTCGGGTTTCTTAATGCGACCGGTTGGGGCAATCGTGCTGGGCGCTTACATCGACAGAATTGGTCGCCGTAAGGGACTGATGGTGACGCTGGCGATTATGGGCTGCGGTACCCTGCTGATTGCCCTGGTTCCCGGTTATCAAAGTATTGGCCTGCTGGCTCCTGTGCTGGTATTAGTCGGTCGATTATTACAGGGCTTCTCTGCGGGCGTGGAGCTGGGCGGCGTCTCGGTTTATCTGTCTGAAATCGCCACGCCTGGCAATAAAGGCTTTTACACAAGCTGGCAGTCCGCCAGCCAACAGGTCGCGATTGTGGTAGCTGCATTGATTGGTTACGGCCTGAACGCCACGCTGGGGCACGATGAGATCTCTGAATGGGGTTGGCGCATTCCTTTCTTTATTGGTTGCATGATTATTCCTTTGATCTTCGTCCTGCGCCGTTCGCTTCAGGAGACCGACGCATTTTTACAACGAACACATCGGCCCGACACCAGGGAAATTTTCACCACTATCATCAAAAACTGGCGCCTCATTGCTGCGGGTACGCTGCTGGTGGCGATGACCACTACAACGTTCTATTTCATTACCGTCTACACCCCGACCTACGGCAGGGCTGTACTCCACCTGAGCGCGCGCGACAGCCTGGTAGTCACCATGCTGGTCGGTATTTCTAACTTTATCTGGCTGCCGATTGGCGGGGCAATTTCTGACCGAATTGGTCGTCGTCCAGTGTTGATGGGGATTACCGTACTCGCACTGATCACCACCTGGCCGGTAATGCACTGGCTCACCGCCGCGCCAGATTTTACGCGCATGACGTTGGTCCTGCTTTGGTTCTCGTTCTTTTTTGGGATGTATAACGGGGCAATGGTAGCCGCACTCACCGAGGTGATGCCGGTCTATGTGCGTACGGTGGGTTTTTCACTGGCATTCAGTCTTGCCACGGCGATTTTTGGCGGCCTAACGCCGGTCATATCCACAGCGCTGGTTCAGCTCACCGGGGATAAAAGCTCACCAGGATGGTGGCTGATGTGCGCGGCACTTTGCGGACTCGCCGCCACGGCAATGCTGTTTGTGCGGCTGAGTCGGGGTTATCAACCGGTGGAACATAAGCTCTGAAAAGCAAACGGGCGGAAAAATTCTCCGCCCGTTGTATTTTCATTTTTCGATTTACTGCGCAGTATTCTTGCTACGAATTTCCTGCCAGACTTTGTTGCAATCAGCATTAACAGACTGATCGTTACCCGTGCGCGTGGCCTGGATACACTGCTGATAATCCAGTACGCGTACGCTTTCTTCATTGGCAAACTGCTGGTGCTGCTTTTCTTTCTTCAGCACATTCAACACGCTTTGGCAGGCTTCTATTTTCTCCGGCGATCCTTGCGCGGTATTAATACACGCGCTGTAGGCTTCTTTCAGACGGCTGTCTTCTTTCGGCGCAGGGGATTGTGCACAAGCCACCAGCCCTGATGCCATAACGGCGATGAGTATCAGTTTTTTCATAGCACTTTCCTCAACGATGCGGCAGGCGCCAGGCCTGCCGCTGTTGGCATTAGAAGATGGTGAACGGAGCAATAACGATGAATTTCACGTCACGCTCATCCTGGAAGATGTTGCCGTAACCACCGCCCCAGCTCGGAATATCTGAATGGTTGTCGTACTGGGTGAAGTGCAGTTTAAACATGGTGCCCTTCGCACGACCGTCCTGCAGGGTATAAACCGCATCCAGGCTGTAAGAAGACTCTTCGATAGTCCGGTTTTTGTCGTAGTACGCATCCGGGTTGAGCTGCCAGGTAGAAGGTTTGGCATCCCATGCGTAAACGTAGGACGCGCCCACTGCCCAGCCCGGCAGGTTCCAGTTCTTCATGTCATACATTGCGCCGAAGAAGACTGCCTTTTCTCCGTTGGCGTTGAAGTCGGAACGGTTATCCCACCAGACATCAAGGCGACCGTTGGATGAGGCGTAGGTCGGCGTCATACGTTGCAGGAAGTAACCCTGCTGCCCGTCCGCTTTAACCCAGGTCCCTTCCAGACGCAGGTCAACCACTTCCGCCACTTTGTAGCCGAAGGTCAACGCCTGCAGCCAGGCCGTACCGTCATAAATATCGTTCACGGTGCGGTCATCAACTTTGTCACGCGCGCCGTAGAACTGGTAGCTGGTGGTAAACGGGTTACCGCCTAAATCGAATTTGTAGCTGGCTTTTGCGAAGTACTGATCGACGTAGCCTTCAGACTGACCAAATGCCGCTTCCAGCAACAGGTTATTTTTGAAGTCATATTTCGCGCCGATTGAGTGCAGGTAATCTACGCTGGTCTTTTTATCAGCCTGATAGAATTTATCGACTTCGGTGTGCCACGGTGCTTTATATTCGTTGGCCCACATATAGGAGAAGCTCAGTGCACCCGCATCACCATAGTCGAAGTTGGCGCCGGCTTCAGCACCCTGATAGGTCCCTGGCATAAAGCTCCAGTGCGGAGCCAACAGAGTCTGTCCGGTTGGTTGAATGTAACCGGCACGCGCCCAGGTTGGGCCGTATTTAAATTTGGCTGCTGCTTTATAAAGACTAATTCCGCTTTTATCGCCGGAGTAATCTTCGTCATAGCCTTTATTTTTTGAAGAGAATGCGATTTCGTTTGGATGGCCGCTTTCGCTACTTTCGTTCATTTCAATAGCGGTGAATGCTGCGATATCAATACCAAACATATCGGCCGCATAACCGGACTGGAAGTCGAGGTTAGCGTTCCAGGTGGAGTGAGAAAGGTTGGTTTTGTATTTGTCATGATCGGTCACATCTTTACGGTCACGCTCACGCTGCCAGTAATAGATGCCGCCGGTTAAAGTGGAATCATCAATGAAACCTTCGGCGTGTACCTGGGGAGCAACAACAAAACCCGACATTGCTGTGATACCGGCGATAGCCAGCGCCAGCGTACTACGTTTGCCACTAAACGTACGCATATGTTAATCCTCTTTGACGTATAACCCTTCGTCTTTCAAGCCGCATCTGCGTTGGCTTTCCTCGCTCATCCCAGTCACGTACTGATGTACGCTCCCGGGAATTCGCTGCGTCGCCGCCTTGATGCAACTCGAAATCCATTGGGTATTAAATGCTGCCGATAAAGCGGTCAGCGAAAAAACAAAAATTAAAAAAGTAGCGCTAAGAAAACCTCAGTGACTACAATGAATAGACTATTTTTCGCGACGCGAATTATCAATCTCTTTCTGTAACGAGTATGTAATAGTATGAGCAACCGCACATATTTCATTGCTTTCTGTTACATTTTCATTGAGAGATAAAAAAGCGTTGAGAAAATGAAAAAAAGGCTTGTTTTCCATGGAGATGAAATCGGTTTCAGCCCATTTCATATTGAGGTAAGTTATTTAAACGCAAAAACATTCAGCCAATCCATTATTACAGACATGTAATTAATTCGCTCCGCAAACGGAGCCTGGCGCACGGTTTTTTTGCGAAAAAAAACGCCGCATGAAGCGGCGTTTAGACAGGATATGAGGCAGCTTATTCGCCCACTTTAGCCCACGTATCACGCAGACCAACGGTGCGGTTAAACACCAGCTTGTCAGCCGTTGCATAGCGGCTGTCGAGGCAGAAGTAGCCTTCACGTTCAAACTGGAACGCCTTGCCTGCAACCGCGGCCTGCAGCGACGGCTCGCCGTAGCCGTGTTTAATGACCAGCGACTCCGGGTTGATGACGGACAGGAAATCTTCCGCCGCACCTGGATTTGGTACGCTAAACAGGCGGTCGTACAGACGGATTTCAATCGGCAGCGCATGGGACGCGCTTACCCAATGAATAACGCCTTTTACTTTACGACCATCGGCTGGATCTTTGCTCAGAGTGTCCGCATCGTAAGTGCAGAAAATGGTGGTGATATTCCCTTCCGCATCTTTCTCTACACGCTCGGCCTTGATCACGTAAGCGTTACGCAGACGTACTTCTTTGCCCATCACCAGACGCTTGTACTGCTTGTTGGCTTCTTCACGGAAGTCCGCGCGATCGATCCAAATTTCACCGCTGAACGGCACTTCACGGCTGCCCATTTCCGGTTTATTCGGATGGTTAGGCATGGTGACCAGTTCGCTCTCGCCCTGCGGGTAGTTTTCGATAACCAGTTTCACCGGATCGATAACCGCCATCGCGCGCGGGGCGTTTTCATTCAGATCTTCGCGAATACAGGATTCCAGAGAAGCGATCTCAATGGTGTTGTCCTGCTTGGTCACGCCAATACGTTTGCAAAACTCACGGATAGCGGCGGCGGTGTAACCACGACGACGCAGACCAGAGATCGTTGGCATACGCGGATCGTCCCAGCCTTCAACGTGCTTGTCAGTCACCAGCAGATTCAGCTTGCGCTTGGACATCACGGTGTATTCCAGATTCAGGCGCGAGAATTCGTACTGGCGCGGATGAACCGGAATAGTGATGTTGTCCAGCACCCAGTCGTACAGACGACGGTTATCCTGGAACTCCAGCGTACACAGTGAATGCGTAATGCCTTCCAGCGCATCGCTGATGCAGTGGGTAAAGTCGTACATCGGGTAGATGCACCACTTGTTGCCGGTCTGGTGGTGTTCGGCGAATTTAATACGATACAGCACCGGATCGCGCATTACGATAAACGGCGAAGCCATATCGATTTTCGCGCGCAGGCAGGCTTTACCTTCTTCAAAACCCCCGGTACGCATTTTTTCGAACAGCGCCAGGTTCTCTTCGACGCTACGATCGCGGTACGGGCTGTTTTTGCCAGGCTGAGTCAACGTGCCACGGTATTCGCGGATTTCGTCCGCTGACAGTTCGTCAACGTATGCCAGACCTTTATTAATAAGCTCTACCGCATAGGCGTGAAGCTGATCGAAGTAATCCGAAGAGTAGCGAATATCGCCAGTCCAGTGGAAACCTAACCATTCAACGTCGTTTTTAATCGACTCAACGTACTCGATATCTTCTTTAACCGGGTTCGTATCATCAAAACGCAGGTTGCACTGGCCCTGGTAATCTTGCGCAATGCCAAAGTTCAGACAAATGGATTTCGCGTGGCCAATGTGCAGATAGCCATTTGGCTCCGGCGGAAAACGTGTATGGATAGTGGTGTGCTTACCACTGGCCAGATCTTCATCGATGATCTGACGAATAAAGTTACTCGGGCGGGCTTCAGCCTCACTCATCGTGGATTCCTCAAAGCGTAAACAACGTATAACGGAACATGATCTTATAAGCGACGTCAGGAGACAACTATTAGTTGCACAAAAAAGGTGTTTCAACAGGATATATGAGGGTATTTGCTGCAAAAAAAAGCGGCGGAGGAAGATCCCCCGCCGCTTAAGGCACTTAACTCACTTTACTCAGGAGCAGTTATTTACCTTTAATCTCATACAGTGGTGTTTGACCGGCAACCACATGACCTTCGGCTTTAATGACCAGAGCGCCGAAATCATCGCTGTTGCTGCACACAACCGGGCTAATCATGGAACGTGCGTTGGCGTTCAGGTACTCCAGGTCCATTTCCAGAATCGGTTGGCCTGCAGTCACTTCCGCGCCTTCTTCAACCAGACGCTTAAAGCCTTTACCTTCCAGCGCGACGGTATCGATACCCATATGGACCACGATTTCCGCGCCTTTCACGGTTTCCAGACAGAACGCATGGTTAGTGTTGAAGATTTTCACGATGGTGCCCGCAGCCGGAGCAACCACGATTTTATCCGTTGGTTTCACCGCCACGCCGTCGCCTACCGCTTTGCTGGCGAAGGCTTCATCAGGAACCTGCTCCAGCGCAACGACGTCACCGGTAATCGGAGAAACCAGCGCTTCAACGGTTGCTGCGTTTGCTACAGCCTGCGGTTTTGCAACCGGAGTCGCTGCTGCTGGCGCAGTTTCGCCAGACGCTGCCGCCACCGGACCACGCGCGACAACTTTTTTCATTTCGTCGCCGATGGATTCAGCTTTCGCACCCACAATGACCTGGATAGTTTGCTTGTTCAGCTTAACCACTCCAGAAGCACCTAAACGTTTACACATCGCATCGTTTACGCGACCGGAGTCGGCAACGGTCAGACGCAGACGAGTGATACAGGCATCAATCGCTTTCAGGTTATCGGTACCGCCAACCGCTGCAATGTAGCTGGTTGCCAGTTGAGCCAAACCTTCTTCAGTGTTGCTGTTGGCTTCTTCAGTAACGATGTCGTCTTCTTTATCTTCGCGGCCCGGCGTTTTCAGGTTAAACATACGGATAACCGCGCTGAACAACACAAAGTAGATAACGAAGAACACCAGACCCATCGCAACCAGCATCCAGACGTTCTTACTTGCTGCCGGCAGGTTGTACATCAACACGTAGTCGATAGCACCTGCGGAGAAGGAGAAGCCTGCGTGGATACCCAGCAGTGTTGCAACGAACAGGCTGATACCTGTTAACAGTGCGTGCAGGAGGTACAGCAGTGGAGCCAGGAACATGAACAGGAATTCCAGCGGCTCGGTAACACCGGTCAGGAATGCAGTGATCGCAACGGACAGCAGCATACCGCCAACCATCGGACGACGTGCTTTCGGAGCCGCGAAGTACATCGCCAGCGCCGCACCCGGCAGACCAAACATCATGATCGGGAAGAAACCAGACATGAACATACCCGCAGTGCCGTCACCCGCGTAGAAGCGGTTGATGTCACCGTGGAATACGGTACCAGCGGCGTTAGTAAATTCGCCAATCTGGAACCAGGCGATGGTATTCAGAACCTGATGCAGACCGGTTGGGATCAACAGACGGTTGATGAAACCAAAGATACCGGAACCCAGTGCGCCTGCGCCCACGATCCACTCACCACCCGCATGGATGGCGTTCTGCACCGGTGGCCACACGTAGCCGAAGATAGCGGCCAGCACCAGACAGAAGAAGCCAGTGGCGATCGGCACAAAGCGTTTGCCGCCAAAGAAGCTCAGGAAGTCAGGCAGTTTGATACCAGACCAACGGTTATACACCGCACCGCCGACCAGACCGGTGATGATACCCGCCAGCACTCCCATATTGATGGCCGGGTTAATGGTCACCATTGCTTTGGTCAATATGAAATAACCGACTGCACCCGCCAACGCTGCCGCGCCCGCGCTGTCTTTTGACCAGCTGGAAGCCACACCGATAGCGAAAATTAACGCGAGGTTATCAAAGATAGCCCCACCCGCTTGCGCGATGAAGGGTACGTTAAGTAAATCTGGTTGGCCGAATCGCAGCAGCAGTGCCGCGACTGGCAGCACAGCGATGGGGAGCTGTAACGCCCTACCCAGCCGCTGGAAAAAACCTAAAATATTCATTTTATTCCCCCTACGAGACCCCGATTAGGCTTCTTTGAAGCCATATTTTTATTGTGCGACCATTCCTGACAGCAAGATTCTGGAGCAACGATATTAACCATTCATCTACATTCAGAGTGTGTGAAAATTTAATTCGTATCGCAAATTAAACGCGTGTTTTTTGTGATTTCAGTCACCAAATATCGTTATTAAGCCTCCCTTCCACTGGCTAACTACGAAAACTTATTTTATCATTCAAAAAATCGAAACGGATTGATCCTTACCGATGCAAAACCAGGTTACGCTTAATACTGCACAGAGACTCAATCCGCCAACTGCTTACATTTACTTTTGAGGTGAAGAATGAGACTGATCCCCCTGAATACCGCTGAACAAGTCGGCAAATGGGCTGCTCGCCATATCGTTAACCGTATTAACGCGTTCAAACCAACGGCAGATCGTCCGTTCGTTCTGGGCCTGCCGACTGGCGGTACTCCGCTGACAGCTTATAAAGCATTGGTTGAAATGCACAAAGCGGGCCAGGTGAGCTTCAAACATGTTGTAACTTTCAATATGGATGAATATGTTGGCCTGCCGAAAGAACATCCGGAAAGCTACCATAGCTTCATGCATCGCAACTTCTTTGATCACGTTGATATTCCAGCAGAAAACATCAACCTCCTCAATGGTAACGCGCCCGATATTGATGCAGAATGCCGCCAGTATGAAGAAAAAATCCGTTCTTACGGTAAAATCCACCTGTTTATGGGCGGTGTAGGCAACGATGGTCACATCGCGTTCAACGAACCGGCCTCCTCTTTGGCTTCCCGTACCCGCATCAAAACGCTGACTCACGACACGCGTGTTGCTAACTCACGCTTCTTTGACGGCGACGTAAGCCAGGTGCCTAAATACGCCCTGACCGTTGGCGTGGGCACCCTGCTGGATGCCGAAGAAGTGATGATCCTGGTACTGGGTCACCAGAAGGCGCAGGCGCTGCAAGCTGCCGTTGAAGGCAACGTAAACCACATGTGGACCATCAGCTGTCTGCAGCTGCATCCGAAAGCCGTTGTGGTGTGCGATGAGCCTTCCACCATGGAACTGAAAGTGAAAACGCTGAAATACTTTAACGAGTTAGAAGCGGAAAATATTAAAGGTCTGTAATTGATGTCTCCGCCCTGTCGATAAGTTGCAGGGCGGCATTTTTTGAAATCGGGGGTCGGAATGTATGCTTTAACCCAGGGCCGGATCTTTACCGGTCACGAAATTCTTGATGACCATGCGATTGTTGTCGCCAATGGCCTGATTGACAGCGTTTGCCCACTGGCTGAGTTACCGTCAGGAATTGAACAGCGCTCACTGAATGGGGCCATTGTTTCCCCCGGTTTTATTGATGTACAGCTAAACGGCTGCGGCGGCGTACAGTTTAACGATACGGCAGAGGCCGTGACCGTTGAAACGCTGGAAATCATGCAGAAAGCCAATGAAAAATCCGGCTGCACCAGCTACCTGCCAACGCTTATTACCACCAGCGATGACCTGATGAAACAAGGCGTTCGCGTCATGCGTGAATACCTGGCGAAACACCCAAATCAGGCATTAGGGCTTCATCTTGAAGGTCCGTGGCTGAATCTGGTGAAAAAAGGTACTCATAATCCGGGATTTGTCCGTCAGCCGGACGCTGCGCTGGTCGATTTCCTGTGCGATAATGCCGATGTGATCACCAAAGTGACGCTGGCGCCAGAAATGGTCCCGGTCGAGGTCATCACCAAACTGGTAAATGCAGGTATTGTTGTTTCTGCAGGTCACTCAAATGCGACGGTAAAAGAAGCAAAAATCGGCTTCCGCGCAGGCATCACCTTTGCGACACATCTGTTCAACGCGATGCCGTATATTACCGGCCGTGAGCCCGGTCTGGCGGGTGCGATTCTTGATGAAGCCGATATCTATTGCGGTATCATCGCCGATGGCCTGCACGTTGACTACGTTAACATTCGTAATGCCAAACGCCTGAAAGGCGACAAGCTGTGCCTGGTCACCGATGCGACCGCGCCGGCAGGTGCAAACATTGAACAGTTCATTTTCGCTGGTAAAACAATATACTACCGGAATGGATTGTGCGTTGATGAGAACGGTACGTTGAGCGGTTCATCATTAACCATGATTGAAGGCGTACGCAATCTGGTCGAACATGCGAATATCGCTCTCGACGAAGTCTTACGCATGGCAACGCTCTACCCTGCTCGCGCCATTGGCGTCGACAAACAACTCGGCAGCATCGCGCCAGGCAAAGTAGCCAACCTGACTGCGTTCACGCACGACTTTAAAATCATCAAGACCATCGTTAATGGCAACGAGGTCGTTACTGAGTAAGAGAAAGAATGACACCAGGCGGACAAGCTCAAATAGGTAATGTTGATCTCGTAAAACAGCTTAACAGCGCGGCGGTTTATCGCCTGATTGACCAGCATGGGCCAATCTCGCGAATTCAAATTGCCGAGCAAAGCCAGCTTGCCCCCGCCAGCGTAACTAAAATTACGCGTCAGTTGATTGAACGCGGGCTGATCAAAGAAGTCGATCAGCAGGCCTCCACCGGGGGCCGCCGCGCTATCTCTATCGTCACCGAAACCCGCAATTTCCACGCCATCGGCGTACGCCTGGGCCGTCACGACACGACGCTCACGCTCTATGATATGAGCAGTAAAGTGGTCGCCGAAGAGCATTACCCTCTCCCGGAGCGCACCCAGGAAACGCTGGAGTATGCCCTGCTCAACACCATTGCAACGTTTATTGAGAGCTGCCAGCGGAAAATCCGTGAGCTGATTGCGATTTCCGTCATTCTGCCTGGCCTGGTTGATCCTGAAAGCGGCGTCATCCGCTATATGCCGCACATTCAGGTCGAAAACTGGGGGCTGGTCGAAGCGCTCGAAAAACGCTTCAAGGTTACCTGCTTTGTCGGTCACGATATCCGCAGTCTGGCGCTGGCTGAGCACTATTTCGGGGCAAGCCAGGATTGCGAAGACTCCATTTTAGTGCGAGTTCACCGCGGAACCGGGGCGGGAATTATTTCCAATGGCCGAATTTTCATCGGTCGCAATGGCAACGTGGGCGAGATTGGTCACATTCAGGTTGAACCGCTGGGTGAGCGCTGTCACTGCGGTAACTTCGGCTGTCTGGAAACCATTGCCGCCAATGCCTCCATCGAACACCGCGTGCAGAACTTATTGAAACAGGGTTATCCAAGCCGGCTAACGCTGGATGATTGCAGCATTAAAGCTATCTGTAAGGCGGCAAATAAAGGCGATAATCTGGCAGCAGAAGTCATTGAGCACGTTGGTCGCCACCTGGGTAAAACCATCGCCATCGCTATCAACCTGTTTAACCCACAAAAAATCGTCATTGCGGGCGAAATTACCGAGGCTGATAAAGTGCTGCTGCCTGCAATAGAAAGCTGTATCAACACGCAGGCGTTGAAAGCGTTTCGCCACAATTTACCGGTGGTTCGTTCCACGCTGGATCACCGCTCTGCCATTGGCGCCTTTGCGTTGGTGAAGCGTGCGATGCTCAACGGTACACTGCTGCAACGTTTGCTGGAAAACTAATACACGTCATCCTTCGAGCTGCCTCTGCGTTAGCTGCATCTGCGAACCCCGGTCACTTACTTCAGTAAGCTCCAGGGGTTCGCAGACTTGCCGCCTTGATGCAACTCGAATGATGTAGTGTATTTTGTGTATAGTAATGCCTTCTTTTTTTAATGTCGGATTGTCCATGGCCATTAAGAATGTAATTTGTGATATCGACGGCGTGCTGATGCACGACAATGTTGCCGTACCAGGTGCGGCAGAATTTCTGACTGGGATCCTGGAAAAAGGCCTGCCGTTAGTTCTGCTGACCAATTACCCTTCACAGACCGGGCAAGATCTGGCGAACCGCTTCGCCACCGCGGGTGTAAATGTCCCTGATAGCGTCTTTTATACTTCCGCCATGGCTACCGCTGACTTTCTACGCCGCCAGGAAGGGAAAAAAGCCTATGTGGTGGGTGAAGGCGCGTTAATTCACGAACTGTATAAAGCCGGATTTACCATTACCGACGTGAACCCCGATTTTGTGATTGTTGGCGAGACGCGTTCCTATAACTGGGACATGATGCATAAAGCGGCATATTTTGTGGCCAACGGCGCGCGTTTCATTGCCACAAACCCGGATACTCACGGTCGCGGCTTTTATCCCGCCTGCGGTGCGCTGTGCGCGGGTATCGAAAAAATATCTGGCCGCAAGCCGTTTTATGTCGGCAAGCCCAGCCCGTGGATTATTCGCGCGGCGCTCAATAAAATGCAGGCGCACTCGGAAGAGACCGTTATCGTTGGCGACAACCTGCGTACCGACATTCTGGCGGGCTTCCAGGCCGGTCTCGAAACCATCCTGGTATTGTCTGGCGTTTCGACGCTCGACGACATTGACAGCATGCCGTTCAGACCAAGCTGGATTTACCCGTCCGTCGCTGAAATTGATGTGATTTGATTCGCAGGCCGGATAAGACATGAGTTCGTCTTGTTCGGCAAATTTGCGGCGTTATTGCCGGTAGGCAGTATCAACACCTTATCCGGCATACGGAAACCCTTCCATTTAATAAAACAGCCATAAAAATACCGATTCGTTAATAAACACGTCTATTATGTAATCTTTTTTCACCAATCCACAATGACCATTGCGTTTTTTATTTTCTGACCCGTAATTCGCTTGCGCCCTCTCCAGCTTTGCGGCATTTTCTTTATCAAGCAAACATAAAAAGCATCACGCAACAGGTTAACGGAGAAGGTTATGTGTTCTATTTTTGGCGTATTCGATATTAAAACTGACGCAGTTGAACTGCGTAAAAAAGCCCTGGAATTGTCTCGTCTGATGCGCCATCGCGGCCCGGACTGGTCGGGTATTTACGCCAGTGATAACGCCATTCTGGCACACGAACGTCTGTCCATCGTCGACGTCAACGCCGGTGCTCAGCCGCTGTACAACGTGAAGAAAACGCATATCCTGGCGGTTAACGGTGAAATTTATAACCACCAGGCGCTGCGCGCTGAGTACGGCGATCGCTATCAGTTCCAGACGGGTTCCGACTGCGAAGTTATCCTCGCGCTGTATCAGGAAAAAGGCCCAGAGTTTCTGGATGACCTGCAAGGCATGTTTGCTTTTGCCCTGTATGACAGCGAGCAAGACGCTTATCTGATCGGTCGCGATCATATCGGGATCATCCCACTGTATATGGGTTACGACGAGCACGGTAACTTCTACGTCGCGTCTGAAATGAAAGCCCTGGTTCCCGTGTGCCGCACAATCAAAGAATTCCCGGCCGGTAGCTATTTATGGAGTAAAGACGGCGAAATTCGTCAGTACTACCAGCGCGACTGGTTTGAATATGATGCGGTAAAAGACAACGTTACCGATAAAAACGAGCTGCGTCAGGCGCTGGAAGATGCGGTGAAAAGCCACCTGATGTCAGATGTTCCTTATGGAGTACTGCTGTCCGGCGGTCTGGATTCCTCCGTCATTTCCGCGATCACTAAAAAATACGCGGCGCGCCGTGTTGAAGATCAGGAACGTAGCGAAGCCTGGTGGCCACAGTTGCACTCCTTCGCAGTCGGCCTGGAAGGCGCACCGGATCTGAAAGCCGCACAGGAAGTAGCGAACCATCTGGGTACCGTGCACCATGAGATCCACTTCACCGTGCAGGAAGGCCTGGATGCTATCCGCGACGTGATTTATCACATCGAAACTTACGATGTCACGACGATTCGCGCCTCGACGCCAATGTACTTAATGTCGCGTAAAATTAAAGCGATGGGCATTAAAATGGTGCTGTCGGGTGAAGGCTCTGACGAAGTATTTGGCGGCTATCTCTATTTCCACAAAGCGCCAGATGCAAAAGAACTGCACGAAGAAACCGTGCGCAAGCTGCAGGCGCTGCATATGTTCGACTGCGCCCGAGCCAACAAAGCGATGTCAGCCTGGGGGGTTGAAGCTCGCGTGCCTTTCCTGGATAAGAAATTCCTTGATGTGGCGATGCGCATCAACCCACAGGATAAAATGTGCGGCAACGGTAAAATGGAAAAACACGTTCTGCGCGAATGTTTTGAGTCCTACCTGCCGGCAAGCGTCGCATGGCGTCAGAAAGAGCAGTTCTCTGATGGTGTCGGTTACAGCTGGATTGATACCTTGAAAGAGGTGGCTGCTGAGCAAGTTTCTGACCAACAACTGGAAACCGCCAGCTTCCGCTTCCCTTACAACACGCCATCGTCGAAAGAAGCGTACTTGTACCGTGAGATTTTCGAAGAGCTGTTCCCGGTTGCGAGCGCTGCGGAATGCGTACCGGGCGGGCCGTCGGTTGCCTGTTCTTCTGCCAAAGCGATCGAATGGGATGAGGCGTTTAAAACCATGAACGATCCATCTGGTCGTGCGGTTGGCGTGCATCAGTCCGCGTACAAATAAGTCAATCCTTAGAAAAGAGCCCTGCAGGGCTCTTTTTTTATGTCTGTTTTCTGTGCAAAAAAACAATTAATAACTAATAATTGCCGAATATTGCGCCATGCTGTTCGCAACCTAACCAAACAGTCACATTCCAGCTATTTTCAATGAAAAAGGGGTTGACGCTTCAAGGCTCAATACGCATAATGCGCCCCGCAACGCCGATAAGGTTACGCGAAAAAAAGATGGCTACGTAGCTCAGCTGGTTAGAGCACATCACTCATAATGATGGGGTCACAGGTTCGAATCCCGTCGTAGCCACCATCTTTTTTGCGGGAGTGGCGAAATTGGTAGACGCACCAGATTTAGGTTCTGGCGCCGCAAGGTGTGCGAGTTCAAGTCTCGCCTCCCGCACCATTCACCCGTAAGCGTTGCACGGATGGGGTATCGCCAAGCGGTAAGGCACCGGTTTTTGATACCGGCATTCCCTGGTTCGAATCCAGGTACCCCAGCCATTTTTTCTTCGATATAGCGGTTCACCGCAACGGTCATTGGGGTATCGCCAAGCGGTAAGGCACCGGTTTTTGATACCGGCATTCCCTGGTTCGAATCCAGGTACCCCAGCCATCGAAGAATATGTTAGTATTTGGCTACGTAGCTCAGCTGGTTAGAGCACATCACTCATAATGATGGGGTCACAGGTTCGAATCCCGTCGTAGCCACCATATTAAGGACGTATCGACTCGTTCGGTAAATCCAAAAAATTGTTGGGGTATCGCCAAGCGGTAAGGCTCTGGTTTCTGATACCAGCATTCCGAGGTTCGAATCCTCGTACCCCAGCCAATTTCAAAAAGTCATCCACTCAGTGGGTGCGCCCGTTGGGGTATCGCCAAGCGGTAAGGCTCTGGTTTCTGATACCAGCATTCCGAGGTTCGAATCCTCGTACCCCAGCCATATTAAAAAAGCTCGCTTCGGCGAGCTTTTTGTTTTTCTGCATGTATCGCCTGATGGCGCTACGCCTGGCAGGCCTACACTCGTTATCTATAGGCCTGCCTGAATTACAATCCTAACGCATACTTCAGCGCCTGACGCTTCAGCACGCCTGCGCGCTCTGCGGCCATTAACCCGAGATTACGCATGATACGCAGCGGCTGCAGGTTGTTGCTAAATCCGGCGTAAAACAGATCCATGCCGCTTTGCATGATGAAATTATCAGTCATACGACGGTTCTGATAACGCTTCAGCACCGGCTGACTAGCCCAGGACTCGCCATAGCTGCGCGCATTCACCAGCACATCAATCAGCGCATCCACATCACGGAACCCCAGATTAACGCCCTGCCCCGCCAGCGGGTGAATGGTATGCGCGGCATCACCTACCAGCGCAAGGCCTGGCTGCACATATTGCAGCGCGTGACGGCGCGTAAGCGGGAATGCCCCCGCCGCCACAGGCGTAACGTTACCGAGTCGTGTAGGGAAATGTTTGGCGATCTCCGCCTGCAGTTGCGACATGCTCAACCCCTGCAACTGGCGGATTCGCGCCGGTGAGTCATACCACACCAGCGAGGCCCAGTTATCGAACAGCGGTAAAAACGCGCGCGGACCGTCTGGGGTAAATTGCTGCCAGGTGCTGTCTCCCGGTGAATTCTCGCATTGCACGGTAATCAACATACAGGACTGCGCGTATTGCCAGGCATGAATACCAATCCCTGCCATTTTCCGCACCTGAGAATTTGCGCCATCCGCACCGATGACCAGCCTGGCGCTGATCTTTTCACCGCCTGCCAGTTCAAGCTCATGTCGATCGTTATGTTGATGCAAAGAGAGAAGCGACGCAGGCACGCGCAACGTGACTTTAGGGTGGGCTTCCAGCGCCTGCCAGAGTGCCTGTTGCAGAACCGTGTTTTCCACCATATAACCCAGCAAGGGTAGCTTAAGCTCGGCGGCATCAAACATCACATGGGCATTTTCCCATTCCCACGTTTCCAGACGACGATAAGGATGGCTGCGCATCCCCTGAACCGTATCCCAGACGCCCAGCCCCTTCAGCAGCGACACGGAGGCGGAACTGATGGCCGAAATTCTGACATCAGGCTGTCCGTCTGCCACAAACGGCGCAGGAACGGCATGTTCAATGACCGTTACCGCAAATCCATGCTGCGCCAGTCCCAGCGCCAGCGCGCCGCCGACCATCCCCCCGCCGACAATGGCAATTTCCGTTGGTTGATTTGTCATGGTCAATTATCCTGTTACATGTATTGCGTAAGTTTACAGGATTTTTTACCCCTTGAGGCTGACATCCGTCATACTGGTCACAACCGCGCCAAAGCAGTACACTATGCGCCCTGCATTTCAGCCACAATTTCGCAAGAGCAAGTCGATGACCAAAAAACTCCATATTAAAACCTGGGGCTGTCAGATGAACGAATACGATTCATCGAAGATGGCCGATCTGCTGGATGCCACTCATGGGTATCAACTGACCGACGTGGCCGAAGAAGCGGATGTGCTGCTGCTGAATACCTGCTCTATCCGTGAGAAGGCTCAGGAAAAAGTCTTCCATCAGTTGGGTCGCTGGAAGCTGTTAAAAGAGAAGAATCCCAAGCTCATCATCGGTGTCGGTGGTTGTGTTGCGTCTCAGGAAGGCGACCACATTCGCCAGCGCGCCCACTATGTCGATATTATTTTTGGCCCGCAAACCCTGCACCGTCTGCCGGAAATGATCAACAAAGTGCGTGGAAGCACCACCCGTAGCCCGGTGGTTGATATCAGTTTCCCGGAGATCGAAAAGTTCGACCGTCTGCCGGAGCCGCGTGCTGAAGGCCCAAGCGCGTTTGTGTCCATCATGGAAGGTTGTAATAAATATTGTACTTACTGCGTGGTGCCATACACCCGCGGTGAGGAAGTCAGCCGTCCGGCGGATGATATTCTGTTTGAAATCGCCCAGCTTGCGGCGCAAGGCGTGCGTGAAGTGAACCTGCTGGGGCAAAACGTGAACGCCTGGCGTGGTGAGAACTACGACGGCACGACAGGATCGTTTGCCGATCTGCTGCGTCTGGTCGCGGCGATCGACGGCATTGACCGCATCCGCTTCACCACCAGCCATCCGATCGAATTCACCGATGATATCGTTGAAGTTTATCGTGATACGCCGGAACTGGTGAGCTTCCTGCACCTGCCGGTACAGAGCGGTTCAGATCGCGTGCTGAATCTGATGGGGCGCACCCATACCGCGTTGGAATATAAAGCGATCATCCGCAAACTGCGCGCAGCGCGTCCGGATATCCAGATTAGCTCTGACTTCATTGTTGGTTTCCCGGGTGAAACCACGCAGGATTTCGAGCAGACCATGAAGCTTATCGCTGACGTCAACTTTGACATGAGCTACAGCTTTATCTTCTCTGCGCGTCCTGGCACCCCTGCTGCCGATATGGTTGACGACGTGCCGGAAGAAGAGAAAAAACAGCGTCTGTACATTCTGCAGGAGCGCATTAACCAGCAAGCCATGGCCTGGAGCCGTCGTATGGTCGGCACGACCCAGCGCATTCTGGTTGAAGGCACATCGCGTAAGAGCATCATGGAACTGTCAGGCCGTACCGAAAATAACCGTGTGGTGAACTTTGAAGGCACTCCGGAGATGGTCGGTAAGTTTGTTGATGTAGAAATTACCGATGTCTGGACTAACTCCCTGCGCGGTAAAGTGGTGCGCACCGAGGACGAAATGGGCCTGCGCATCGCAGAATCCCCTGAGTCGGTTATTGCGCGTACCCGCAAAGAAAACGATCTGGGCGTCGGTATTTATCAGCCTTAATCCTGCTGAAAAACGTAAACAAGGCCCGATGGCGCTATGCTTATCGGGCCAACACTCCCAGGCTCGCTGCTCCAGCGGGCCTTGTAATCAGCCCTGTCATCCCCATATTTATTGCAATGCTTGCGCCTTTCCCCCATGGCGTGAATAATTTCCTTAGATGCCGGTAAATGTTCAGCGTCCGGCGAGACATGCATAAGAGGAACAGTTTGAACATAGACACTCGCGAAATCACCCTTGAACCCGCAGACAACGCCCGCCTGTTGAGCCTTTGCGGCCCCTTTGATGACAACATCAAACAGCTGGAACGTCGTCTCGGCATCGAAATTAACCGTCGTGATAACCACTTTAAGCTGACCGGTCGCCCAATTTGCGTCACCGCAGCGGCAGATATTTTACGCAGCCTGTATGTCGATACCGCCCCAATGCGCGGTCAGACGCAGGACATTGAGCCTGAACAAATTCATCTGGCAATTAAAGAAGCGCGTGTGCTTGAGCAAAGCGCTGACAGCGTGCCGGAATTTGGCAAAGCGGTGAATATCAAAACCAAGCGCGGGGTAATCAAGCCGCGTACGCCAAACCAGGCACAGTACATTGCGAATATCCTCGACCACGACATCACCTTTGGCGTTGGCCCTGCGGGTACGGGTAAAACGTATCTCGCGGTTGCCGCTGCGGTCGATGCGCTTGAGCGTCAGGAGATCCGTCGAATTCTGCTGACCCGTCCGGCAGTTGAAGCGGGTGAAAAACTCGGTTTCCTGCCGGGAGATCTCAGCCAGAAAGTCGATCCGTATTTACGACCGCTGTATGACGCGCTATTCGAAATGCTCGGTTTTGAGAAGGTCGAAAAACTGATTGAGCGTAACGTCATTGAGGTTGCGCCGCTGGCCTATATGCGCGGTCGTACGTTAAATGATGCGTTCATCATTCTTGATGAAAGCCAGAACACCACCATCGAACAGATGAAAATGTTCCTGACCCGTATCGGCTTTAACTCCAAAGCGGTCATCACTGGCGATATCACCCAGATTGACCTGCCGCGTAGCACCAAATCCGGTCTGCGTCATGCCATTGAAGTGCTGGCTGAAGTCGACGAAATTAGTTTCAATTTCTTCCATAGCGAAGACGTGGTTCGCCATCCGGTGGTTGCCCGTATCGTCACGGCGTATGAAGCCTGGGAAGAAGCAGAACAGAAACGCAAAGCCGAGCAGGCAGCAGAACGCAAGCGTGAAGCTCAGGAGCAGGAACAAAAATGAGTCAGGTTATTCTCGATTTACAGCTGGCATGTGAAGACGAATCCGGTTTACCAACAGAAAGTCAGTTTCAGGGCTGGCTGGATGCGGTGATCCCGCAGTTTCAGGAAGAGTCAGAGGTGACCATTCGTCTGGTCGATGACGCGGAAAGTCACGAGCTGAACCTGACCTATCGCGGGAAAGATAAATCAACCAACGTGCTCTCATTCCCATTTGAAGCACCACCGGGCATTGAGATGCCTTTGCTGGGCGATTTGATCATCTGCCGTCAGGTCGTCGAGAAAGAAGCGCAGGAGCAAGGCAAACCGCTTGAGGCCCACTGGGCGCACATGGTGGTGCACGGTAGCCTGCATTTACTCGGCTACGACCATATCGAAGACGATGAAGCGGAAGAGATGGAATCCTTAGAAACAGAGATTATGCTTGCTCTGGGCTATGAGGATCCGTACATTGCCGAGAAAGAATAAGTATTTCGAAGTCTGGTAGGCCTGAAAAGGCGCAGCCGTCATCAGGTATTGCGCCTTATACTGTCCACCTGACTCGAAGTACGTTGAAGAAACATGCCGTCAACAGCTGAGTACACGCATGACGCGCTTTGGATTAACTAACATGAGAACCCATACGACGCCATGAGCGACGACAATTCACACAGTAGTGACACCTTAACCAGCAAAAAGGGATTTTTCTCCCTGTTACTGAGCCAACTTTTCCACGGTGAACCGAAAAACCGCGACGAACTGTTGGAGCTGATCCGTGATTCCGGGCAAAACGACCTTATCGATGAAGATACGCGCGATATGCTCGAAGGGGTGATGGACATTGCGGACCAACGCGTGCGCGACATCATGATCCCTCGCTCTCAGATGATTACCCTGAAACGCAACCAGACCCTGGACGAATGTCTCGATGTCATCATCGAGTCTGCCCACTCGCGTTTCCCGGTGATCAGCGAAGACAAAGATCACATCGAAGGGATTCTGATGGCCAAAGATCTGCTGCCGTTTATGCGCAGCGATGCCGAAGCCTTCAGCATGGAGAAAGTGTTACGCCAGGCGGTTGTCGTCCCTGAAAGCAAGCGGGTTGACCGCATGCTGAAAGAGTTCCGCTCCCAGCGTTATCATATGGCTATCGTCATCGACGAATTCGGTGGTGTCTCAGGTCTGGTGACCATTGAGGACATCCTTGAACTGATCGTGGGTGAAATTGAAGATGAGTACGACGAAGAAGACGATATTGATTTCCGTCAGCTCAGCCGCCACACCTGGACTATTCGCGCACTGGCGCCGATTGAAGACTTCAACGAAGCTTTCGGCACGCATTTCAGCGATGAAGAAGTCGACACCATCGGCGGGCTGGTCATGCAGGCCTTTGGGCATCTTCCCGCGCGCGGGGAGACTATCGACATTGATGGTTACCAGTTCAAAGTGGCAATGGCCGACAGCCGTCGTATTATTCAGGTTCATGTCAGAATTCCGGACGACTCACCCCAGCCCAAACTGGACGAATAAACCCGAAACTGGATCTAAGACTACATGGCATTTGCCCCATTAATTGAACGCCAGCGCATTCGCCTGCTGCTGGCGTTATTATTCGGTGCCTGCGGGACGCTGGCTTTCTCTCCGTATGATATCTGGCCCGCCGCGATCGTTTCGCTGATGGGCCTGCAGGCTCTCACCTTCAACCGCCGCCCGCTCCAGTCTGCCGCTATCGGCTACTTCTGGGGGCTGGGGCTGTTTGGCTCCGGCATCAATTGGGTTTACGTCAGCATCGCGCAGTTTGGCGGTATGCCGGGCCCGGTTAACGTCTTCCTCGTGGTTCTGCTTGCCGCATACCTTTCCCTCTACACTGGCCTGTTTGCCGGCGTTTTGGCGCGTCTGTGGCCGAAAACCACCTGGCTACGCGTGGCGATTGCCGCGCCGGTAGTCTGGCAAATCACTGAATTCCTGCGCGGCTGGGTACTGACCGGCTTCCCATGGCTGCAGTTTGGTTACAGCCAGATCGACGGTCCGTTAAAAGGGCTGGCGCCGGTAATGGGTGTTGAGGCGATTAACTTCCTGCTGATGATGGTTAGCGGTCTGCTGGCGCTGGCGCTGGTGACGCGTAACTGGCGTCCGCTGGTCGTCGGCGTCGTGCTATTCGCCCTGCCCTTTCCGCTGCGCTATATCCAGTGGTTCACGCTTGAGCCGGAAAAAACCACTCAGGTTTCGATGGTGCAGGGTGACATTCCTCAGTCGCTCAAATGGGATGAAGGTCAGTTACTCAACACTCTGAAGATTTATCTCGACGCCACCCAGCCCGAAATGGGCAAATCACAGCTAATCATCTGGCCAGAATCCGCTATTCCGGACCTGGAAATTAACCAGCAGCGTTTTCTGAGCATGATGGATGACCTGCTGAAATCGAAAAACAGCACGCTGATTACCGGTATTGTAGACGCGCGGCTGAACAAGCAGAATCGTTACGACACCTACAACACCATCATCACGTTGGGTAAAGACAGTCCGTACAGCTACGACTCCAGCAACCGCTATAACAAAAACCATTTGGTACCATTTGGCGAGTTTGTTCCACTGGAATCAATCCTGCGCCCGTTAGCGCCGTTTTTTGACCTGCCAATGTCTTCGTTCAGCCGTGGCCCTTATGTGCAGCCACAACTGCATGCGCACGGCTTTAAGCTGACGGCAGCCATCTGCTACGAAATCATTCTTGGCGAACAGGTACGTGATAACTTCCGCCCGGATACGGACTACCTGCTGACTATCTCCAACGATGCCTGGTTTGGTAAATCCATTGGCCCGTGGCAGCACTTCCAGATGGCGCGGATGCGTTCCCTCGAGCTGGCGCGTCCCCTGCTGCGTAGCACCAATAACGGTATTACGGCGGTGATTGGTCCACAGGGTGAGATTCAGGCGATGATCCCGCAGTTTACCCGCCAGGTTCTGACCACCAGCGTGACGCCAACGACGGGCTTAACCCCTTATGCCCGTACCGGTAACTGGCCACTCTGGCTGCTTACCGCGCTGTTTGGCTTTGGTGCTGTGGTAATGAGCCTGCGCCAACGTCGTAAGTAATCCACCTCCCCTGGCCGGATAACGTCTCGTTTATCCGGCCCAAAACACATCTCTCTTCCCATTCTGGCACGTCTATTGCTTTGTTCTACAAGGCAAACGCTGTTTTGGCTGAATGTGCAACCTGGTCGCACCAAAGTTGAGCGCCGGTAGCACCTGAAAAGTGCAACAAGATATTTTTGCCCCCAAATGGTGCGGCGCACTTCGCAAAAATAAACAATAACACAGCAAATTCTTTACATTCATCCAAACTAAATGTTAACAAACACATACAAGACTGCACGTTTTAGTAGCAAACAATAACAACATCACAATGGGTATCAATGCGTCACTGGCGCAGACGATAAAGGAGTTGGATATGCAATTACGTAAGCTCGCCACTGCCATGCTGGTTATGGGAATGTCCGCCGGTCTGGCGCACGCAGAAGACGCAGCACCAGCGGCAGGCAGCACGCTGGACAAGATCGCCAAAAACGGCGTGATTGTGGTCGGCCACCGTGAATCATCGGTACCGTTCTCTTACTACGATAATCAGCAAAAAGTGGTCGGTTATTCACAGGATTACTCCAACGCAATCGTTGAAGCCGTGAAGAAAAAGCTGAACAAGCCTGACCTGCAGGTGAAACTGATCCCGATTACTTCACAAAACCGTATCCCGCTGCTGCAAAACGGCACCTTTGACTTTGAATGTGGCTCCACCACCAACAACGTCGAGCGCCAAAAACAAGCGGCTTTCTCTGACACCATTTTCGTTGTCGGCACTCGTCTGCTGGCGAAAAAAGGCGGCGACGTCAAAGATTTCGCCGATCTGAAAGGTAAAGCCGTAGTCGTGACCTCGGGTACCACCTCAGAAGTGCTGCTGCACAAGCTGAACGAAGAACAAAAAATGGATATGCGCATCATCAGCGCGAAAGACCACGGTGACTCTTTCCGTACTCTGGAAAGCGGCCGCGCCGTTGCCTTTATGATGGATGACGCCCTGCTGGCTGGCGAGCGCGCGAAGGCGAAGAAACCAGACAACTGGGAGATCGTCGGCAAACCGCAGTCTCAGGAAGCCTACGGCTGTATGCTGCGCAAAGATGACCCTGAGTTCAAAAAGCTGATGGACGACACTATCGCCAAGGCGCAGACCTCAGGCGATGCTGAGAAATGGTTTGATAAGTGGTTTAAAAATCCAATTCCACCGAAGAACCTGAACATGAATTTCGAACTGTCGGACGAGATGAAAGCCCTGTTCAAAGAACCGAATGATAAAGCGCTTAACTAACTAAAATAAATGGGGCGAGTTCACCTTGCCCTCTCGATTGCTACTCGGCACGGACAGACTATAAGCCTGATGGTCGTTCCCCATCAGGCCTGAAAACCGCAAAACGCCGAATAACAATCTTCGAGGGTAGCGCTGCTACCCTTTTTTTTCTGGAGTAGATTTATGTCTATAGACTGGAACTGGGGTATTTTTTTACAACAAGCCCCGTTCGGCAACACCACCTATCTCGGCTGGCTCTGGAGTGGTTTCCAGGTCACGGTCGCGTTATCCATCACCGCCTGGATTATCGCTTTCCTCATAGGCTCTTTATTCGGCATCTTACGTACCGTTCCAAATCGTTTCCTTTCTGGGATCGGCACGCTGTACGTTGAGCTGTTTCGTAACGTTCCGCTCATCGTCCAGTTTTTTACCTGGTATCTGGTCATTCCCGAACTGCTGCCGGAAAACATTGGGATGTGGTTCAAAGCTGAGTTGGATCCCAACATTCAGTTCTTCCTCTCATCGATGCTCTGTCTGGGGCTGTTTACCGCCGCGCGCGTCTGTGAACAGGTTCGTGCCGCTATTCAGTCTCTGCCTCGTGGGCAGAAAAACGCTGCGCTGGCGATGGGGCTAACGTTGCCGCAGGCCTACCGTTATGTGCTGCTGCCAAACGCTTACCGCGTGATTGTTCCGCCAATGACCTCAGAGATGATGAACCTGGTGAAGAACTCCGCGATCGCCTCCACTATCGGCCTGGTCGATATGGCGGCGCAGGCGGGTAAGCTGCTGGATTACTCCGCCCACGCATGGGAATCGTTTACCGCCATCACTCTGGCCTACGTCCTGATTAACGCCGTCATCATGCTGGTGATGAATCTCGTTGAACGTAAAATCCGCCTGCCTGGCAATTTGGGAGGCAAATAATGTACGAATTTGACTGGAGTTCTATCGTCCCTTCCCTGCCGTATTTGCTGGATGGGCTGATCATCACGCTGAAAATCACCGTTACAGCAGTGGTCATTGGTATTGTCTGGGGAACCATCCTCGCAGTGATGCGTTTGTCCAGCTTCGCACCAATTGCCTGGTTTGCGAAAGGCTACGTCAATGTGTTCCGTTCCATTCCGCTGGTAATGGTGCTGCTGTGGTTCTACCTGATTGTGCCAGGCTTCCTGCAAAACGTACTGGGTCTGTCGCCAAAAACCGATATTCGCCTGATCTCAGCAATGGTCGCGTTTTCGATGTTTGAAGCCGCATACTATTCCGAGATTATCCGTGCTGGTATCCAGAGTATTTCTCGTGGGCAATCCAGCGCTGCGCTGGCGCTGGGGATGACCCACTGGCAGTCGATGAAGCTCATCATTCTGCCGCAGGCATTCCGCGCAATGGTGCCGCTGCTGCTTACCCAGGGCATCGTACTCTTCCAGGACACCTCGCTGGTTTATGTATTAAGTCTGGCAGACTTCTTCCGTACCGCCTCCACCATTGGCGAGCGTGACGGCACGCAGGTTGAAATGATCCTGTTTGCTGGCGCCGTTTATTTTGTATTCAGTCTGAGCGCATCGTTGTTGGTCAGCTATTTGAAGAAAAGGACAGTTTAATGATTACCCTGAAAAATGTTTCTAAATGGTATGGTCACTTTCAGGTGCTGACCGACTGCTCCACGGAAGTGAAAAAAGGGGAAGTGGTGGTGGTCTGCGGCCCGTCAGGCTCAGGTAAATCAACGCTTATCAAAACGGTGAACGGGCTGGAGCCGGTACAACAGGGCGTTATCACCGTTGATGGCACAGTGGTGAATGATAAAAAAACCGATTTGGCTAAACTGCGCTCCCGCGTTGGTATGGTGTTCCAGCACTTTGAACTGTTCCCCCACCTGTCGATCATTGAGAACCTGACTCTGGCGCAGGTAAAAGTGCTTAAACGCGATAAAAAGCCGGCCCGCGACAAAGCGCAAAAGTTACTGGAACGCGTTGGTCTGTCAGCGCACGCCGATAAGTTTCCGGCTCAGCTCTCCGGGGGCCAACAACAGCGTGTCGCCATTGCCAGGGCGCTGTGTATGGATCCTATCGCCATGCTGTTTGACGAACCGACATCAGCGCTTGATCCTGAAATGATCAACGAAGTGCTGGACGTCATGGTTGAACTGGCCAATGAAGGGATGACCATGATGGTAGTCACCCACGAAATGGGCTTTGCGCGTAAAGTGGCGAACCGGGTGATCTTCATGGATGAAGGGAAAATTGTTGAAGACTCGCCGAAAGAAGAGTTCTTCGCTAATCCGAAATCAGACCGCGCCAAAGACTTCCTCGCGAAAATCCTGCATTAATCTTGCTGGCGCGCACCTCCATGTGCGCGCCACCTCACGATTTATCTCTTCACTTCTCGAAACAGGTACAGCCCAGCGTTAACCTTGTCACAAAGTCCCACTTACAAGGAGCAACAATGGCACTTCCTATCCTGTTTGATTGCGATCCAGGTCATGACGACGCTATCGCAATTGTTCTCGCCCTCGCCTCACCTGAACTGGATGTGAAAGCGATAACCTCATCTGCCGGTAACCAGACGCCCGACAAAACGCTGCGTAACGTATTACGCATGTTAACATTACTCAACCGTACGGATATCCCAGTGGCCGGTGGCGCAGTGAAACCACTGATGCGCGATCTGATTATTGCCGATAACGTCCACGGTGAGAGTGGGCTGGATGGCCCCGCGCTGCCGGAACCCGCTTTTGCGCCACTTGACTGTACCGCCGTGGAACTGATGGCAAAAACCCTGCGGGACAGCCCGGAACCGGTGACCATTGTCTCCACCGGGCCGCAAACTAACGTAGCATTGCTTCTGAATAGCCATCCTGAGCTGCACGCCAAAATCGCCCGTATCGTGATTATGGGCGGTGCAATGGGCCTCGGAAACTGGACCCCTGCCGCCGAGTTCAATATTTTCGTGGATCCTGAAGCCGCTGAAATCGTATTCCAGTCTGGCATTCCAGTGGTGATGGCTGGTCTGGACGTCACGCATAAAGCGCAAATACATCGCGAAGATACCGAACGATTCCGCGCGATCGGTAATCCCGTTTCGACGATTGTTGCAGAACTACTCGACTTCTTCTTTGAATATCACAAAGATGAAAAGTGGGGATTCATCGGCGCACCGCTGCATGACCCATGCACCATTGCCTGGCTGCTGAAACCAGAACTGTTTACCACCGTTGATCGTTGGGTTGGCGTGGAGACTCAGGGTAAATATACCCAGGGAATGACCGTGGTGGACTACTACTTCCTGAGCGGCAACAAGCCAAACGCCACCGTGATGGTGGATGTTGATCGCCAGGGGTTTGTCGATTTGCTGGCAGAACGGCTGAAGTTTTACGCCTAATACACGCCGGATGGCGCTAACGCTGATCCAGCCTACAAAATCGTGCAATTTGTAGGCCGGATAAGACGCTTTGCGTCGCCATCCGGCAATAAGCGATTACGGCTCAAACGGTCGGCGCTGGAACTGATCGTGTCCGCATTTCGGACATAATGGCAGCACATCCGGGGTGTAAACCGCCAAATGGAAGTGGCACTTCTCGCAGACCAGATTACCTAATCCGACCACCTCGCCGCTGTGATAAACCCCGTGATGACTGAGGTCCTGGAACACTTCGCGCCATTCGAGCTGCGTTTTATCGGTAATATCGGCCAGTTCCTGCCAGATACTCTCTTTGATAACCCGCATAAAGACGCTGTCTGTCTCCTCATCGAGACTTTCTTCATAGCTCAGAGCAAACTCTTCCAGGTCACGTCTGACGGCCCGGGTGACCTCTTCCACCTCGGTTCGCGTTAACTCCCCGGTCTGCATAACTCGTTGACGCGCCTGCTCCACCAACGCATCGATATCGCGTTCGCCATTACGCAGACGTTCGCTCAGTGAAGCCACCAGTTCACGGTAATATTGAGCAACCTTGTTCATCGCTTCGCCTCCTGGGTCGTTAACTGTCTATAATAATAGACGTTATTTACGCTACGCTTTGCAAGACTGTCCACAGAGTGTGTAAATTCGTGCAAGAATTATCCTTGCGGGAATTCAACGCTGAATGCGCGAAAGGCTGTTTTGGCGCGGGCGTTTGGGCTATGCTATGCGGATCTGAAACACCACATCTAGAGCTACGTTTGTAGCTGTATTGAAAACAGGACCACTGGCTGCCATGCAAGAGCAATACCGCCCGGAAGAGATAGAATCCAAAGTACAGCTTCACTGGGATGAGAAGCGCACATTTGAAGTTACCGAAGACGAGAGCAAAGAGAAGTATTACTGCCTGTCTATGCTTCCCTATCCTTCTGGTCGACTACACATGGGCCACGTACGTAACTACACCATCGGTGACGT
This sequence comes from Citrobacter europaeus, assembly GCA_020099315.1. NCBI lineage: Bacteria > Pseudomonadati > Pseudomonadota > Gammaproteobacteria > Enterobacterales > Enterobacteriaceae > Citrobacter > Citrobacter europaeus. Next base: position 1,338,092 of record CP083650.1, on the reverse strand, counting down.
GATCGCCCGCTACCAGCGTATGCTGGGCAAAAACGTACTGCAGCCAATTGGCTGGGATGCGTTCGGCCTGCCTGCGGAAGGCGCTGCGGTTAAAAATAACACCGCGCCGGCACCGTGGACGTACGACAACATCGCTTACATGAAAAACCAGCTCAAAATGCTGGGTTTCGGTTATGACTGGAGCCGTGAGCTGGCGACCTGCACCCCGGAATACTACCGCTGGGAACAGAAGTTCTTCACCGAGCTGTACAAAAAAGGCCTGGTGTACAAGAAAACCTCTGCGGTCAACTGGTGCCCGAACGACCAGACCGTTCTGGCGAACGAACAGGTTATCGACGGCTGCTGCTGGCGTTGCGATACCAAAGTTGAGCGTAAAGAGATCCCACAGTGGTTCATTAAAATCACCGCCTACGCTGACGAACTGCTGCGCGATCTGGATAACCTGGACCACTGGCCTGACACCGTTAAGACCATGCAGCGCAACTGGATTGGCCGTTCTGAAGGCGTGGAAATCACCTTTGATGTGAATGGTTACGAGAATACGCTGACCGTTTATACCACCCGCCCGGACACCTTTATGGGTGCGACCTACCTGGCCGTTGCCGCAGGTCACCCGCTGGCGCAGAAAGCCGCCGCAAATAATCCTGAACTGGCCGCCTTCATTGACGAATGCCGCAACACCAAGGTTGCAGAAGCTGAAATGGCGACCATGGAGAAAAAAGGCGTCGATACTGGCTTTAAAGCCGTTCACCCGCTGACTGGCGAAGAGATCCCCGTTTGGGCAGCAAACTTCGTCCTGATGGAATACGGTACGGGCGCAGTCATGGCCGTTCCGGGCCACGATCAGCGCGATTACGAATTTGCCACCAAATATGGCCTGACCATCAAGCCGGTAATTCTGACCGCTGAAGGCGCAGAGCCGGACCTGTCTGAACAGGCGCTGACCGAAAAAGGCGTGCTGTTTAACTCCGGTGAGTTTGACGGCCTCGACTTCGAAGCGGCCTTCAACGCCATTGCTGACAAGCTGGTAGCCAAAGGCGTGGGTGAGCGTAAAGTTAACTACCGTCTGCGTGACTGGGGTGTTTCCCGTCAACGTTACTGGGGTGCGCCGATTCCGATGGTGACGCTGGAAGACGGTACCGTACTGCCTACGCCAGAAGACCAGTTGCCGGTTATTCTGCCGGAAGACGTGGTTATGGACGGCATTACCAGCCCAATCAAAGCCGATCCGGAGTGGGCGAAAACCACCGTTAACGGTATGCCTGCCCTGCGTGAAACCGATACCTTCGATACCTTTATGGAGTCGTCCTGGTACTACGCGCGCTACACCTGCCCGCAGTATCAGGAAGGCATGCTGGATTCCGACGCCGCTAACTACTGGCTGCCGGTTGATATCTACATTGGCGGTATTGAACACGCCATCATGCACCTGCTCTACTTCCGCTTCTTCCACAAACTGATGCGCGATGCAGGCATGGTCAACTCTGATGAACCAGCTAAACAGCTGCTGTGTCAGGGGATGGTGCTGGCTGACGCGTTCTACTATGTTGGCGCAAACGGTGAACGTAACTGGGTTTCTCCGGTTGATGCCATCGTTGAGCGTGACGAAAAAGGTCGTATCGTTAAGGCGAAGGACGCAGAAGGCCATGAGCTGGTGTATACCGGCATGAGCAAAATGTCCAAGTCGAAAAATAACGGTATCGACCCGCAGGTTATGGTTGAACGCTACGGTGCTGACACCGTTCGTCTGTTCATGATGTTCGCTTCTCCGGCTGATATGACGCTCGAATGGCAGGAATCCGGCGTTGAAGGGGCAAACCGCTTCCTGAAACGTGTCTGGAAACTGGTTTACGAACATACTTCTCAGGGGGATGTTGCAGCCCTGAACGCCGATGCGCTGAGCGAAGATCAAAAAGCGCTGCGTCGCGACGTGCACAAAACTATTGCTAAAGTCACCGATGATATCGGTCGTCGTCAGACCTTTAACACCGCGATTGCGGCGATTATGGAGCTGATGAACAAGCTGGCGAAAGCACCGCAGGAAGACGAACAAGACAGAGCCCTGATGCAGGAAGCCTTGCTGGCTGTTGTACGCATGCTCAACCCGTTCACCCCGCACGTTTGCTTCACCCTGTGGCAGGCGCTGAAAGGCGAAGGCGATATCGACAACGCGCCGTGGCCGGTGGCGGACGAAGCGGCAATGGTTGAAGACTCAACGCTGGTTGTGGTCCAGGTAAACGGTAAAGTACGTGGAAAAATCACCGTTCCGGTAAACGCCACTGAAGAGCAGGTTCGTGAGCGTGCTGGCCAGGAGCATCTGGTAGCAAAATATCTTGATGGCGTTACCGTACGTAAAGTGATTTATGTACCGGGTAAACTCCTCAATCTGGTCGTTGGCTAAGCGCGGGAGGAAGCGTGCGACTTCTGACAACATTGTTGTTATCTCTGGCGGTGCTTGTCACCGCCGGGTGCGGCTGGCATCTGCGTAGTACTACGCAGGTTCCACCCTCAATGAAAACCATGATCCTGAACACTGGCGATCCGAACGGCCCGTTAAGCCGCGCGGTTCGTAATCAGCTACGTCTGAACGGCGTTACGCTGCTTGAAGACGGTACAATGCGTAAAGATGTGACGTCCTTACGCCTTGGCGCGGTCAGCATTTCGCAGGATACGGCATCGGTATTCCAGAACGGTCAAACGGCTGAATACCAGATGGTGATGTCCGTAAGCGCAACCGTGCTGATCCCAGGTCATGATATTTATCCAATCAGCGCCAAAGTTTATCGCTCGTTCTTTGACAACCCACAGGCTGCACTGGCGAAGGATAACGAGCAGGACATGATTATCAAAGAGATGTATGACAAAGCGGCTGAGCAGTTGATTCGTAAGCTGCCGAGCGTACATCTGGCCGATACTCAGTCATCCAATGCTGATGCTGAGCCTGCGGTGAATAAAGCCGCGACGCCTGCGTCATCTCCGGCGCGTGTTTCCACCACGCTGGGTAACTGATGCTCAAGTTGTACCCTGAACAACTCCGCGCACAGCTCGATGAAGGGCTGCGCGCGGCGTATTTACTCTTAGGTAACGATCCTCTCTTATTGCAGGAAAGCCAGGACGCCATCCGTCAGGCTGCAGCAACGCAAGGATTCGAAGAACACCATGCCTTCACTCTGGACAACAGCACCGACTGGGGAGAGATTTTTTCACTCTGCCAGGCGATGAGCCTGTTTGCCAGTCGTCAAACCCTGCTTTTACAATTGCCAGAAAATGGCCCGAATGCCGCCATTAACGAACAGCTCGCTTCACTCGTCACTCTGCTACATGACGATCTGCTGTTGATTGTTCGTGGCAACAAACTCACCAGGGCGCAGGAAAACGGCGCATGGTATACCGGGCTGGCGAAAAACGCGGTTCAGGTTAGCTGCCAGACGCCGGAGCAAGCACAGCTCCCCCGCTGGGTCGCCGCCAGAGCAAAGCTTAACAATCTGCAACTGGATGACGCAGCCAATCAGCTGTTGTGCTATTGCTATGAAGGTAATCTGCTAGCACTGGCGCAAGCGCTGGAACGGCTAGCGCTGCTTTGGCCAGATGGCAAGCTAACGCTGCCTCGCGTGGAGAAAGCCGTTAATGATGCCGCGCACTTTACCCCGTTCCACTGGGTGGACGCGCTGCTGATGGGCAAAAGCAAACGCGCGCTGCACATTCTGCAGCAGCTACGCCTGGAAGGCAGTGAGCCGGTTATTTTGTTACGTACGATACAGCGAGAGTTGTTGTTGCTGGTTAACTTAAAACGGCAGTCGGCCCATACGCCCTTGCGCTCGTTGTTTGATAAACACCGGGTGTGGCAGAATCGCCGGGGTATGATGGGCGATGCGCTAAACCGGCTGAACCCGGCGCAACTGCGTCAGGCGGTAACGCTGTTAACGCGTACGGAAATTACGCTTAAACAAGACTATGGTCAGTCAGTGTGGGCAGAACTTGAGGGACTTTCCCTTTTGCTCTGTCATAAATCGCTGGCCGATGTTTTTATTGATGGTTGATATGAAATCATTGCAGGCTCTGTTCGGTGGCACCTTTGATCCGGTGCATTATGGTCATCTTAAACCGGTTGAAATTCTGGCGAATCTGATTGGGCTTTCCCGGGTCATCATCATGCCCAATAACGTCCCGCCGCATCGAGCGCAACCTGAAGCGTCCGGTGAGCAACGTAAGCGTATGGTTGAACTGGCCATTGCTGACAAGCCGCTATTTTCCCTGGATGAACGCGAACTGAAACGCGATACCGCTTCCTACACCGCACAAACGCTAAAAGAGTGGCGCGAGGAGCAAGGCCCAAACGTGCCATTAGCGTTTATCATTGGTCAGGATTCACTGCTTACCTTCCCTTCCTGGCATGACTACCACACCATTCTGGGGAATACCCATCTTATCGTGTGCCGACGTCCGGGCTATCCGCTCGAAATGGCGCAGGAAAAACACCAGCAATGGCTGGAGGATCATCTGACCCATTCAGCAGATGACCTGCACAACCTGCCTTGCGGAAAAATTTACCTGGCCGAAACGCCGTGGTTTAACATCTCCGCCACGCTCATCCGTGAGCGTCTGGAAAAAGGCGAGCCGTGCGACGACCTGATGCCAGGCGCAGTGCTTGACTATATCAATCAGCAGGGATTGTACCGCTAAGCACCTTGCGTAAGGCCGTCAACAGGCGGTTATTCTCTTCCAGGCTGCGAACGGCTACCCGATAATAGCGCGCATCCAGCCCCGGATAATTAGCACAACTGCGAATCAGGACGTGTTGTTCCAGCAACGCGCGTTGCAAATCAATATCCGCGCAATCGCAGCGTAATAAACGATAATTTGCCCGGCCGGGATACGTCGTCAGGCCGGGCAATTCTTGCAACTGTTGATCAAACCGCGCCCCCTCTTGTTCCAGCCACTTCCACGTTGCCTGCTGATATGCGCTATCGCGTAAGATAATCTCGCCTGCCAGGGCAGCAAACGCATTAATTGACCACGGCATTTGTCGGCTGCGCATTTGTGCAACGGCCTGCTCGTGACTGTTGACCAGATACCCCAGACGCAGCCCCGGTATCGCATAGAACTTGGTGAGAGAGCGCAGCACCCAAATATGTGGGTTATCCCGCAGCAGCGGAATAAACCCCGGCTCCCCGGCAATAAAATCGATAAAGGCTTCATCGAGGATCAGAGCGATCCCAAGCCGCTCACAACGTGCGGCAATCTCACGTAGCAGGCGGTTATCCGGTATTAACCCGGTGGGATTGTTGGGCGTACAGAGAAACAGGCAGTCCAGCTCTGAGGTTAATGCATCGAGGATCGCATCGGTAAGCTGCCAGCCGTCGTCTTCGCGCAGCGCAAACTCATGGATCGTACAGTCTCCCCATTGCAGCGCCCGACGATATTCCGCAAACCCGGGCGTCACGATCATCGCGTGGCGTGGCTTCAGGCCATGCACCAGGGTAAAAATAGACTCGGTCTCGCCGTTTCCAGCCAGGATCCACGAGGCCGGAATCTGATGATGCTCCGCCAGCGCCGCATGCAGTTTAGCGTAATCGACATCCGGGTAACGCTCCGCGCAGTCCAGGTTGTCGATGATCCCGCGTTTTAAACTTGCCGGCATACCCAACGGGTTAATATTCGCGCTAAAATCCAGCAAATGCTCAGGCGAGATGCCCAACAATTCGGCGGCTTCTCGGGTATTACCACCATGCGCGCTCTTCAATAAAGACATCGTGCCGCTCCACGTAAAAGAGGGTATTTTAGTGAAAAATCTCTGCGCAATCAGGGCAAACATCATATTTTGTGCGAATAGCCTGATGAGGAAGACATGAGACTCTGGTTAGTACGTCATGGAGAAACCGAAGCCAATGTCGCTGGTTTATACAGCGGCCACGCCCCCACACCGCTAACGGAACGGGGGATCGCTCAGGCGCAAACGCTGGGTAGGCTGTTACGCAATGTGCCTGTCGACAACGTTTTGTGCAGCGAGCTGGAACGCGCCCGCCATACAACACAGTTGGTCTTAGGGGATCGCGAGGTTGCGGTGCGCAATATGCCTGAACTCAATGAAATGTTTTTTGGTGACTGGGAAATGCGCCATCATCGCGATCTGGAGCGCGAAGACGCCGAAAACTACGCCGTGTGGTGTAACGACTGGCAGAATGCGACGCCCACAAATGGCGAAGGTTTTCAGGCATTTTCCCTGCGTGTGGAACGCTTCATTGCGCAACTCGCTGATTACAAAGCCTGCCAGAATCTGCTGGTGGTGAGTCATCAGGGCGTACTGAGCGTATTGATCGCCCGTCTGCTATCCATGCCAGCAGCGGCAATGTGGCATTTCCGCGTCGAACAAGGCTGCTGGAGCGCAATTGATTTTTGTGACGATTTTGCGGTTCTGAAAGTGCTCAACAGCCGTGCCGTATGGCACGACGGGGAGTGAAAGCGCTGTTTTTTATCTCGAAGGGGCTCTCTCCCATTGACACCCCATGACAGGCTGTTATTCTCCGCAACCTGACTTTTCCCGCCCTTCAGAGCTTTGCAGAAATTGTTTTACAAAAATGGCGATGCATTCTGTAGCGTGGGATGGGATGATAGCGCACTTCACAAGCGCTTTCGGAGACATTTGTCCCGATATCGCCTCTGGTTCAGGTATACTAACAGACGTTTTTAACTCTTTTCACCCAGGGGGAACACTTGCAGGGTAAAGCACTCCAGGATTTTGTAATCGACAAAATTGATGACCTGAAAGGTCAAGACATCATCGCCTTAGACGTTCAGGGCAAGTCCAGCATCACTGATTGCATGATTATCTGCACCGGCACATCCAGCCGTCACGTTATGTCTATCGCAGATCACGTTGTTCAGGAGTCCCGCACTGCTGGCCTGCTGCCGCTCGGCGTGGAAGGCGAGAATGTCGCTGACTGGATCGTCGTTGACCTCGGCGATGTGATTGTCCACGTGATGCAGGAAGAGAGTCGTCGCCTGTATGAACTGGAAAAACTCTGGAGTTAATGCGTGAAGCTGCAACTTGTCGCTGTGGGAACGAAAATGCCTGACTGGGTGCAAACCGGATTTACCGAGTATCTGCGTCGGTTTCCGAAAGATATGCCCTTTGAGCTGATCGAAATCCCGGCAGGAAAACGCGGCAAGAACGCGGACATTAAACGCATTCTCGACAAAGAGGGTGAGCAGATGCTGGCCGCAGCCGGCAAAAACCGCATCGTCACCCTTGATATCCCCGGGAAACCCTGGGATACGCCGCAGTTAGCGACCGAACTGGAGCGCTGGAAACTGGACGGTCGTGACGTCAGCCTGTTGATTGGCGGGCCAGAAGGGCTCTCTCCCGCCTGTAAAGCGGCAGCGGAACAAAGCTGGTCACTCTCTGCGTTAACCCTTCCTCACCCTCTTGTTCGGGTTCTGGTAGCGGAGAGTCTGTACAGGGCGTGGAGCATTACCACCAACCATCCTTATCACCGTGAGTGATCATTGATTCTTGAGTAGATTAAGCAGCGGATGAAACTACAGAATTCTTTTCGCGACTATTCGGCTGAGTCCGCGCTGTTTGTGCGCCGGGCGCTGGTCGCTTTTTTGGGGATTTTGCTGCTCACCGGCGTGCTGATCGCCAACCTTTATAATCTGCAAATCGTTCGCTTTACTGATTATCAGACTCGCTCGAACGAAAACCGTATCAAACTGGTCCCTATCGCGCCAAGTCGCGGCATCATTTATGACCGCAACGGCATTCCGCTCGCCCTTAACCGCACCATTTATCAGATAGAAATGATGCCGGAAAAGGTCGACAACATTCAGGATACGCTCGACGCGCTGCGTAACGTCGTAGACCTGACGGACGATGATATTGCCGCCTTTAAAAAAGAGCGCGCCCGTTCACACCGTTTCACCTCTATTCCGGTAAAAACCAACCTGACTGAAGTTCAGGTCGCACGGTTTGCCGTTAATCAATATCGCTTTCCGGGCGTCGAAGTTAAAGGCTATAAACGTCGCTATTACCCCTACGGCTCTGCGCTAACCCACGTGATTGGCTACGTATCGAAGATCAACGATAAAGACGTGGACCGCCTGGACAAAGACGGCAAGCTGGCTAACTACGCGGCGACGCACGACATCGGCAAGCTGGGTATTGAACGTTATTACGAAGACGTCCTTCACGGCCAGACCGGTTATGAAGAAGTTGAAGTGAACAACCGCGGCCGCGTCATTCGCCAGCTGAAAGAAGTGGCCCCGCAGGCCGGGCACGATATCTATCTCACTCTGGATTTGAAACTCCAGCAGTACATTGAAACGCTGCTGGCGGGCAGTCGTGCCGCCGTGGTGGTTACCGATCCGCGTACCGGTGGCGTTCTGGCGCTGGTATCCATGCCGAGCTACGACCCGAACCTGTTTGTAGATGGCATCTCCAGCAAAGATTACTCCGGGTTGCTCAATGATCCGAATACCCCATTAGTTAACCGCGCCACGCAGGGCGTTTACCCCCCTGCTTCGACGGTAAAACCTTACGTCGCTGTTTCTGCGTTAAGCGCAGGCGTCATTACCCGCAACACCGGCCTGTTCGATCCGGGCTGGTGGCAGCTACCGGGCTCTGAGAAACGTTACCGCGACTGGAAAAAGTGGGGGCACGGTCATCTGAACATCACCCGTTCTCTGGAAGAGTCCGCAGATACGTTTTTCTATCAAATCGCCTATGATATGGGGATAGACCGGCTTTCAGAGTGGATGAGCAAATTTGGCTACGGCCAATACACGGGTATCGATCTTGCCGAAGAACGTTCCGGCAATATGCCAACCCGCGAGTGGAAGCAAAAACGGTTTAAAAAACCATGGTACCAGGGTGATACCATTCCCGTCGGCATCGGTCAGGGTTACTGGACTGCAACCCCTATCCAGATGAGTAAAGCGCTGATGATCCTTATCAACGACGGTTTGGTAAAAGTCCCGCATCTGCTGATGAGTACGGCAGAAGACGGCAAGCAGGTGCCGTGGGTACAGCCGCACGAACCGCCCGTTGGCGATATTCATTCCGGTTATTGGGAAATCGCGAAAGACGGTATGTATGGTGTCGCGAACCGCCCTAACGGGACTGCGCACAAGTATTTTGCTGGCGCGCCTTACAAAATTGCGGCGAAATCCGGTACCGCACAGGTCTTTGGCCTGAAAGCCAATGAAACCTATAACGCACATAAGATCGCCGAGCGTTTACGTGACCACAAGCTGATGACGGCCTTCGCCCCTTATGATAAACCCCAGGTCGCTGTCGCCATGATCCTTGAAAACGGCGGTGCGGGTCCGGCGGTGGGCACTATTATGCGCCAAATCCTTGACCACATTATGTTGGGCGACAACAACACCAATCTGCCTGCAGAAAACCCCGCGGTTGCAGCAGCGGAGGACCAATAATCGTGACGGATAATCCGAACAAAAAAACATTCTGGGACAAAATCCACATCGATCCCACCATGTTACTGATTTTGCTGGCTCTGCTGGTCTACAGCTCACTGGTCATCTGGAGCGCCAGCGGCCAGGATATTGGCATGATGGAGCGCAAGGTCGGTCAAATCGCAATGGGTCTGGTCATCATGGTCGTGATGGCGCAAATTCCGCCCCGGGTTTATGAGGGCTGGGCGCCCTATCTCTATATCTTCTGCATTATTCTGTTGGTGGCGGTAGACGCCTTCGGCGCCATTTCCAAAGGCGCGCAGCGCTGGCTGGATTTAGGTATTGTGCGTTTTCAGCCCTCAGAAATCGCCAAAATCGCCGTGCCACTGATGGTCGCGCGCTTTATTAACCGAGACGTTTGCCCGCCATCGCTAAAAAATACCGCCATTGCGCTGGTGCTGATTTTTATGCCCACGCTGCTGGTCGCAGCCCAGCCTGACCTCGGCACCTCAATTCTGGTTGCCCTTTCAGGTCTGTTTGTCCTGTTCCTTTCTGGTTTGAGCTGGCGCTTAATCGGCGTTGCGGTGGTTCTGGTCGCAGCGTTTATTCCGATACTGTGGTTCTTCCTGATGCATGATTATCAGCGTCAGCGCGTCATGATGCTGCTCGACCCGGAAACCGACCCGCTGGGCGCGGGCTATCACATCATTCAGTCTAAAATTGCTATTGGCTCTGGCGGGCTACGCGGCAAGGGCTGGCTGCATGGTACGCAGTCGCAGCTTGAGTTTTTACCGGAGCGCCACACGGACTTTATCTTCGCAGTCCTGGCGGAAGAGCTGGGTCTGGTGGGGATATTGATTCTGCTGACGCTGTACATTTTGCTGATTATGCGCGGATTATGGATCGCTGCTCGCGCGCAAACCACCTTTGGTCGCGTCATGGCGGGTGGCTTAATGTTGATATTATTCGTTTATGTCTTCGTAAATATTGGTATGGTGAGCGGTATTCTGCCCGTGGTTGGGGTTCCACTCCCACTGGTCAGTTACGGAGGCTCGGCACTTATCGTGCTGATGGCCGGGTTCGGGATTGTTATGTCGATCCACACCCATAGAAAAATGTTGTCGAAAAGCGTGTAAGGGGTACGCAATGCGTAAGCAGTGGCTTGGTATCTGCATCGCAGCAGGAATGCTCGCGGCGTGTTCGAGTGATGATGGTCAGCAACAGGTTGCTGTCGCGCCGCAGCCTGCGGTGTGTAATGGTCCGATTGTTGAAATCAGCGGGGCCGATCCGCGCTTTGAACCCCTGAACCCAACGGCGAATCAGGACTACCAGCGTGATGGTAAAAGCTACAAAATCGTCCAGGATCCCTCCCGCTTTAGTCAGGCCGGGCTCGCCGCTATTTATGATGCGGAACCCGGAAGCAATTTAACCGCGTCTGGCGAAGCGTTCGACCCGATGCAACTGACCGCTGCGCATCCGACGTTGCCAGTCCCAAGCTATGCCAGAATTACCAACCTGGCAAACGGCAGGATGATCGTCGTACGCATTAACGATCGCGGCCCTTATGGCAACGATCGCGTGATTTCACTTTCGCGTGCCGCTGCCGATCGTCTGAACACCTCCAACAACACCAAAGTACGTATCGACCCGATCATCGTCGCCCAGGATGGTTCCTTGTCGGGGCCGGGAATGGCTTGTACTACGGTCGCGAAACAAACTTATGCCCTGCCGGCACGTCCAGATTTAAGCGGTGGCGGCAATATGGGAAGCATGCCTTCGCCATCGGATGCAGGTCAGCCGCAAGGTGATATTCGTCCAATCAGCAATTCCACGCTGAAAAGCGATGATCCAACCGGCGCGCCAGTCAACAGCGGTGGATTCCTCGGTGCGCCGACCACGCTCGCAGCAGGTGTGCTGGAAGGCAGCGAGCCGACCCCGGCGCCACAACCGACTACCACCGCACCGGTATCGTCAACCGCGCCGGCAGCGACACCAGCAGCCGTCGCAGCACCTGCTCCAGCGGCAACCGCTAACGGACGCTACGTGGTGCAGGTTGGCGCTGTCAGCGAGCAGTCGCGCGCACAGCAGTATCAAAAGCGTTTAAGCCAGCAGTTTGGCGTCCCTGGCCGGGTAGTACAAAACGGCGCAGTCTGGCGTATCCAGATGGGGCCGTTCGCCAGCAAAACTGAAGCTTCCGCATTGCAGCAGCGTCTTCAATCCGAGGCGCAATTACAGTCCTTCATCACCGGCGTGTAATAACGTAAATCAGGTATCTGAACTGTCAGTTTCTGTAAATGACATTAACAAAGTCACGCGGAAAGTCAGATGCCTGCCAGTTATGCATTTGCTATAGTAGGGCACTTTTTTTAATTTCATCACGGACGTCGTAGTTCAGACCATGAAGACCACTTTTTCCGCTCGTTTCGTGCAGCGTATGGCGCTCACCGCGGCTCTCTGCGCAGCCTCTCTCTCTGCTGCCCATGCCGATGACCTGAATATTAAAACCATGATCCCGGGCGTTCCGCAGATCGATGCGGAGTCGTATATCCTGATTGATTACAATTCAGGTAAGGTTCTCGCAGAACAGAACGCCGATACTCGCCGCGATCCCGCCAGCCTGACCAAAATGATGACCAGCTACGTCATCGGCCAGGCGATGAAAGCCGGGAAATTCAAAGAAACCGATCTGGTTACCGTCGGTAATGACGCATGGGCTACGGGCAACCCGGTCTTCAAAGGTTCATCGCTGATGTTCCTTAAGCCAGGCATGCAGGTTCCTGTTTCTCAGCTGATCCGTGGCATTAACCTGCAATCCGGAAACGACGCGTGCGTGGCAATGGCGGACTTCGCCGCCGGTAGCCAGGATGCTTTCGTCGGACTGATGAACAGCTATGTGAATGCGCTGGGCCTGAAAAACACCCACTTCCAGACCGTTCATGGTCTTGATGCTGACGGCCAGTACAGCTCGGCTCGCGACATGGCGATGATTGGTCAGGCGCTAATTCGTGACGTGCCTAACGAATACTCTATCTATAAAGAAAAAGAGTTCACCTTTAACGGCATTCGTCAGCTAAACCGCAACGGCCTGCTGTGGGATAACAGCCTGAATGTCGACGGTATCAAAACCGGTCACACCGATAAGGCTGGCTATAACCTCGTTGCATCAGCAACTGAAGGCCAGATGCGTCTGATCTCCGCCGTCATGGGTGGTCGCACCTATAAAGGCCGCGAAACCGAAAGTAAAAAACTGCTGACCTGGGGCTTCCGTTTCTTCGAAACCGTCAACCCGCTGAAAGTAGGTAAAGAATTTGCCTCAGAACCTGCCTGGTTTGGTAACACCGATCGTGCGTCGTTAGGTGTTGATAAAGACGTCTATCTGACCATTCCACGCGGTCGCATGAAAGATCTGAAAGCAAGCTATGTGCTGAACACCACTGAACTGCACGCACCGCTGCAGAAAAATCAGGTTGTCGGTACTATCAACTTCCAGTTGGATGGCAAAACCATTGAGCAGCGCCCGCTGGTGGTTCTGCAGGAAATCCCTGAAGGCAACTTCTTTGGGAAAATCATTGATTACATTAAATTAATGTTCCATCACTGGTTTGGCTAAAAATCGAACACTTGAAAGTGTGATTTACGTCCCCATATACTAGGTATCCTGATAACTCCCACGCACTGTGGGAGTTATTATTTTTTGATGTAACGCCGGAGCTGACATGAAAACCAAACTTAACGAACTGCTTGAATTCCCTACTCCATTTACTTACAAAGTAATGGGGCAGGCGTTGCCTGAGCTGGTTGATCAGGTGGTTGAAGTGGTACAGCGCCATGCGCCAGGTGATTACTCTCCGACGGTAAAACCGAGCAGCAAAGGCAACTACCACTCGGTCTCTATCACCATCACTGCTACACACATTGAGCAGGTTGAAACGCTGTACGAAGAATTAGGTAACATCGATATCGTACGCATGGTGCTGTAAAAACCTGTCGGTTACCCGCTGCATCCCCGCTCGGGTAACCCCTCCCTCCTGTGATATACTTTTCCCCTCTTTAACATTCTCTACTCTGTGTGAGTATTTACGGAGATGCCGTTTTGTATCAGGATAAAATTCTGGTCCGCCAGCTCGGTCTTCAACCTTACGAGCCAGTCTCTCTGGCCATGCACGAATTTACCGATACCCGCGATGAAAACAGCCATGATGAAATCTGGCTGGTAGAGCATTATCCTGTCTTTACCCAGGGTCAGGCAGGTAAAGCAGAACACGTACTGATGCCCGGAGATATTCCGGTGATCCAGAGCGATCGTGGCGGCCAGGTGACCTACCACGGGCCGGGCCAGCAGGTCATGTATGTGCTGTTAAACCTGAAGCGTCGTAAACTTGGCGTTCGCGAACTGGTTACGCTGTTAGAGCAAACCGTCGTCAATACCCTGGCGGAAATCGGCATTGACGCTCACCCGCGAGCCGATGCGCCTGGCGTTTACGTTGGAGAGAAGAAAATCTGCTCTTTGGGGTTACGTATTCGTAAAGGATGTTCATTTCACGGCTTAGCGCTTAACGTGGATATGGACTTGTCGCCTTTCCTGCGTATCAATCCTTGTGGTTATGCCGGAATGGAGATGGCAAAAGTATCGCAGTGGGATAGCGCGGCCACCACTGAGAGCATTCGCCCACGCCTGCTGGCCAACATTCTGGCGCTGTTGGGTAACCCACCGCACGAATACGTTGCGGACTAAAAATGCGGTCATACTTTGCCACGGCATATGTTGTGGCAAATGGCACAAAACAACAACTATTTTACATTTTGCCAGCCTGTCAGGCTGCTTTCTGGCCCGTTTCAATGATATACTGCGTATCACTAATTCAAAAATAGTTGATAAATGCAACATTCCCTTGAATTGAAACGCTTTCCTTCGTAATTCGCAACTGGAACACGCAAGCTATGAGTAAACCCATTGTGATGGAACGCGGTGTTAAATACCGCGATGCCGATAAGATGGCTCTTATCCCGGTAAAAAATGTGGCAACAGAGCGTGAAGCCCTGCTGCGTAAACCGGAATGGATGAAAATAAAACTGCCAGCGGACTCCACTCGCATCCAGGGCATCAAAGCGGCAATGCGCAAAAATGGCCTGCACTCTGTCTGCGAAGAAGCTTCCTGCCCTAACCTGGCTGAATGTTTCAATCACGGCACTGCAACCTTTATGATCCTCGGCGCAATCTGTACCCGCCGTTGCCCATTCTGCGACGTTGCCCATGGCCGTCCGGTTGCTCCTGATGCTAACGAGCCGTTAAAACTGGCTCAGACAATTGCGGACATGGCGCTGCGCTATGTGGTCATTACCTCCGTTGACCGCGACGATCTGCGTGACGGCGGCGCCCAGCACTTTGCTGACTGCATCACCGCTATTCGTGAGAAAAGCCCGTCGATTAAAATCGAAACGCTGGTGCCTGACTTCCGTGGTCGTATGGATCGCGCGCTGGATATCCTCACCGCCACACCGCCGGACGTGTTTAACCACAACCTCGAAAACGTACCGCGTATTTATCGCAATGTACGCCCTGGGGCTGACTATAACTGGTCGCTGAAGCTTCTGGAACGTTTCAAGGAAGCACATCCGGAGATTCCGACCAAGTCGGGTCTGATGGTGGGTCTGGGCGAAACCAATGCTGAAATCATTGAGGTCATGCGCGACCTGCGCAGCCATGGCGTGACTATGCTGACGCTGGGGCAGTATTTACAGCCAAGCCGCCATCACCTGCCGGTGCAACGCTATGTAAGCCCGGATGAGTTCGATGAGATGAAAGCAGAAGCTATGGCTATGGGCTTTACCCATGCTGCGTGTGGTCCATTCGTTCGCTCTTCATACCATGCTGACATGCAAGCCAAAGGGCTGGAAGTGAAGTAACCGTGTAATAATCACTTACATATCAGCAATAAAAAAACCGGCAAATCGCCGGTTTTTTTTCATTCAGAGTTTGCAGTATGAGCATCATGCTCCTGACATTACTCTTTATGAGAAAGCTTCTCAGCCTGAACGCTACCATCAGCCTCTTTCTTGGCATCGGCATTATCGTCGTTCATCGCTTTCTTGAAGCCCTTGATTGCCGTTCCCAGGTCTCCACCCAGTGTACGTAACTTCTTGGTACCAAACAGCAGAACAACCAGTGCGGCAACCACCAGCAGTTTGGTAATACTAATCTCACCCATAGATACCTTCTTGACTTAAACCAGGCTGCATAAAGCGCCATATTAACCTGAGAATATTAACGGCCTTTCGACGCGCGCACACAATAGCAATCTGTAACAAGGTGAATCAAGCCTTGTTTAAAAAAACGTCATAATAATTGCGGTGGCGCAAAGCGTCGGTTACTTAACACCGGAAGTTGCGCCCTGACCTGCCTCACCCTCTCGCCGGAAACCTCGGCTATGATTAGCGCGGGCGTTTCTGCCGCTGCTGCAATGGTCACGCCTAAAGGATCGATAACCCGACTTTGGCCAATATTCTTGTTACCGCACTCTCCAGCCGCCACCAGATAACACGTGGCATCCAGCGCTCTTGCTGCCAAAAGTGTAGCCCAGTGATGCTCTTTTAACGATCCCCGCACCCAGGCCGCGGGTAAAACGAGGATTTCAGCCCCCTGCAGCGCGTGCGCCAGCGCCAGCTCGGGGAAGCGCAGGTCATAGCAGGTCATTAGCCCTACTTTTAATCCGTCTACGTCCAGCAGCGGCGCGATGGCGTCCCCTGCATCCACATTACGTGATTCTTGAATGGAAAAGGCGTCATAGAGATGTAATTTCGCGTAATGGGCCACAACCTGCCCTGCCCGTAACGCCACCAGCATGTTATAGGCACGACCAGGCACAGAGGGAACATGAATGGTCAGGATTGTTGTCATCTCATTTTGCGCACTTTCTCGCAACAAACGCGTCAGAAACCCACCTTCTAACAGTTGGGCTGATTTCACTGACATGTCAGGGTCAAAATCGTCACGCGCCAGCAATGCCTCCGGTAATACCAGTAGCGATGCTCCCTCGCCTGCTGCCTGAGACATCAGTAAGGCACAGGTTTCTGCATTTTTCTCCCATGAAGGACCCACGGCAAATTGCCCTGCAGCAACGAACATATTCCCTCCAGAAAACTTTGTTAAGCTCGCCAACAACGATTATTCAGCGTTACACTCACTCTCTATACAATCAAATAGCAGGATTACGCAGTGTTACAACTCCTTTTAGCGGTTTTTATTGGTGGTGGTACAGGTAGCGTAGCAAGATGGATGCTGAGCATGCGGTTTAACCCGCTGCATCAGGCCATTCCATTCGGTACGCTGGCTGCAAACTTAATTGGGGCATTTATCATTGGTATGGGCCTGGCATGGTTTAATCGCATGACAAACATTGACCCAATGTGGAAGGTACTGATTACCACTGGCTTTTGCGGGGGACTAACAACATTTTCCACTTTCTCTGCAGAAGTGGTGTTTTTGCTACAGGAAGGACGCTTTGGTTGGGCTATGGTGAATGTGCTGGTGAATCTATTGGGGTCATTCGCGATGACCGCCCTCGCATTCTGGCTGGTTTCTGCCTCGCCCGCACATTAGAGCGAAAAAAACCCGCAATTAAGCGGGTTTTGAATGCTTGCTGTCGTATGCTTACAGAGCGATTACGTTTGCAGCAGAAGGGCCTTTGGCACCGTTAGTGATTTCGAACTCTACACGCTGACCTTCAGCCAGAGTTTTAAAACCATTGGTCTGGATTGCAGAGAAGTGTACGAACACGTCTTTGCTGCCATCTTCCGGAGTAATGAAACCGAATCCTTTGGACTCATTAAACCACTTAACGTTACCTTTAATCTTAGACATCAAAATTACCTTTACATGAAAAATAGACACAAATGCTGTGTCGGGTATCAGTACAACAATTGTGGTGCACTTTGTCCAGTCGAACTTTATCAAAAAGTGATAAATGTCGCGTTATTTTTCAGTTAAACTTCATAACAATATGTTTTTAAAGGTATTTTTAATAAACCACCTGACAATACAGGTAGTCTATCAAAACTGGAAACGCATCCAGGCAAAGTAGACGTTGCCGTTGTTATACGTTCCTGGAATGTAGGTCATCTGAAACGTTGCCGGACCATAGCCAATTGATGCCAGCGGTAACAGCACGGGTACAGGAATGTAGTTCCAGTTATCACGCGCGGTAAAACCGGCGGTAAAACCGAGACCTGTATGGAAGTTTTCATCGGCCAGCGGCCGCCAGGTTGTTTCCCAGCCATAGCCGCCGATCGGTTCCCATTTATTGTAGGAATCCTTAAAGGCCATTATATAGAGCCCGTGCCAGTTACCTTTATCATCCCAACGGGATTGGCCAAATCCTGCCCCCCATGGGCGTTCATTGTAGCGATCCGTTTTGTCTTTATCGTAGGCAAAACGTGCATGCCAGGTAATAGCAGGTACATACAGATCATAATGTTCCGGCTGCTGCCAGGTCTCACTGACATTATCTTTAAAAGTAGCGAACCAGCCTTTGTCTTCAGCAGCACCCTGGGGAATGAAAGCTAACTGAATAAAAAGAAATGAAAAAATGAGAAAATATCGTTTAGCGACAATCACAACTTAATTACCATCCTGGGATTTATTATTAATTATAGCAAACCCAACCTTAATGTTAGCTTAACAAAAAAACGCAGATAAAAAATCAGAATATTCCTCAGCTTATAAATTTTAAGATAATTATCCCTTTATTTATTGAGTCATTTCATAGGAACAATTTTCTCTTTATTGCCAATAAATAGCTCTTCCCTCCAGAAAACGCCAAATAAGACAACAACAAAATAACAATTAATTATCAATATTACCACAAAACAGACACACCAACGCCGCGCTTCACAGTTTTTTATTGTGAGATTCTTTTTTAACCACGATGCTGAAAAAATGGCTTAGCCATCGCTTGAATCCGTATTTTTATTGATTTCAATCAGCAAGAGTTATCGTTTTATTAGGCACATTCTGTCACCACTTTTTACTTTTTTTAGTTTTTTTACTTTCTGGGCAGCAATGCGACAGGGGAAACAATGTTGACATTTATTGAACTCCTTATTGGAGTTGTGGTTATTGTGGGTGTAGCGCGCTACATCATTAAAGGTTATTCCGCGACAGGCGTACTGTTTGTTGGCGGTCTGGTTTTACTGATTATCAGTGCGCTGATGGGTCATAAAGTTCTGCCTTCCAGCGCAGCAACGACGGGCTATACGGCAACAGACATTGTTGAATATATTAAAATTTTGCTGATGAGCCGCGGTGGCGATCTCGGCATGATGATTATGATGCTGTGTGGTTTTGCCGCTTATATGACCCATATTGGCGCGAACGATATGGTAGTTAAGCTGGCCTCCAAACCGCTGCAATATATCAACTCACCTTATCTGTTGATGATTGCCGCCTATTTTGTCGCCTGCCTGATGTCGCTGGCAGTCTCGTCAGCTACCGGCCTGGGCGTATTGCTGATGGCAACGCTGTTCCCGGTGATGGTTAACGTTGGGATCAGCCGTGGCGCCGCGGCGGCCATTTGTGCCTCTCCCGCTGCAATCATCCTTTCTCCTACATCCGGTGATGTGGTGCTGGCTGCCAAAGCTGCGGAAATGCCGCTGATCGATTTCGCGTTTAAAACCACGCTGCCCATTTCCATTGCCGCCATCATTGCTATGGCGATTGCCCACTTTTTCTGGCAGCGTTATCTGGATAAAAAAGAGAACATTTCTCATGAAATGTTAGATGTGGCTGAAATCACCACTACCGCCCCTTCGTTTTACGCAATCCTGCCGTTTACCCCGATCGTTGGCGTCCTGATTTTCGATGGTAAATGGGGTCCACAGCTGCATATTATTACAATTCTGGTGCTGTGCATGCTCATCGCTGCGGTCCTGGAGTTCGTTCGCGGATTCAACACCCAGAAGGTTTTCTCTGGCCTGGAAGTCGCCTACCGTGGCATGGCGGATGCCTTTGCTAACGTGGTAATGCTGTTAGTCGCGGCGGGGGTTTTTGCCCAAGGTCTGAGCACAATCGGCTTTATCCAGAGTCTGATCTCTATCGCTACCTCGTTTGGCTCAGCAAGCATTATTCTGATGATGGTGCTGGTGATCCTGACGATGCTGGCAGCAATGACTACAGGCTCCGGTAACGCCCCGTTCTATGCCTTCGTTGAGATGATCCCTAAGCTGGCACATTCTTCCGGCATTAACCCGGCTTATCTTGTTATCCCGATGCTGCAGGCATCAAACCTTGGGCGCACAATTTCCCCGGTCTCCGGCGTGGTTGTGGCTGTCGCAGGGATGGCAAAGATTTCTCCGTTCGAAGTGGTGAAACGTACCTCGGTTCCGGTCCTGGTTGGACTGCTGGTGGTGATTATCGCCACTGAAGTGATGGTACCTGGCTCTTCTTCGTCCGTCGTTGGCGGCTGACACTCAGTTAAATGTAGGCCGGATAAGGCGTTTACGCCGCATCCGGCATTTCAACCCGTTGCCGGATGGCGATGCTAAAGCATCTTATCCGGCCTACGTCAGAAATCAGCATTTAGCCGCCGTGATAAATACGCTGCGGCCTGCCTACCTTCCCGTGAATAATCTCCGCAATAATCAAATGGCGGCTGGCACAATACTCCAGATAGCGTCTGGAGGTGGTACGGCTGATAGTAAGCGCCTGGGCGATCGTTTCCGCAGTATGATGTACCGTCGGATCGGCAAATAATTTCAATACCGCATTCAGCGTTAAGGCGTCAATCCCGGTCGGCAAATCGCCCTTCGGCTCGCCGCGCGCGTAGGCATTGAACATTTCATCAATCTGCTTTTGACTGGCGCTGTCATTGCCTGCCAGCATGCGTCTGCGCTGTTGATACCGCGTAAGCGTCTGCCCCAACCGCTCGTAAGCGATAGGTTTGACCAGATAATCAAACGCGCCGCTGCGCACGGCCTCGGAGACCGTTTCCATGTCGCTGGCCGCCGTGGTAAACACCACGCCACCCGGATATCGCGCCTGGGTTAGCTCATGCAACAACGTAATTCCCTTGCCGTCCGGCAAGTAGTTGTCGAGCAGTATCAGACCGGGCTTAAAACGCTCAATCATCATCCTCGCCTGCGCAAGATTACCCGCCAGCCATATCTGGCTAAAGCCCGGTATATGGCGGATATATTCAGCATGCATTTCCGCCAGTAGCGTTTCATCCTCAACGATCAACAGCGTTAATGGTTCCGTCATTATTTTTTTTCACTTTCGGAAGAAATAAAGAAAATAAGGTGCCGCAAGGGGAGTTATCTTCGAGCGTAATCACCCCGTTACAGCGCCTCACATAACTTGCAATCAGATACAAACCGATGCCATGTTCACCGGGTTCATCGGTACGGGTGCTCACACCCTGCTCAAATATTTTTTCACGCAATGCTTCCGGTACACCGCATCCCTGATCGGCAACTTCGATGATCACGTCATCTCCTTCATCGCTTAAATAGAGCTCGACGACCTTGTTGCCTTGCTGGGTGCGCAAGCTCGCTTCAAATGCATTATCAAGCAGATTGCCAACAATTGCTGCAAACTCTGTGCTGTCCAGCCCCTCGGGAAGTTGATGCAGTTGGCTGCCTGGAACGATGGTCATGGTAAGGCCCAACTCCCGCGCGCGCTGCACCTTGCCAAATAACAGACCGGCTACCTGACGATCGGCAAACGCGCCGCGCAGGCTGTCAATCAGTTGCTGCTGTGCCTGCGACTCCCCCTGCACCATTGCCAGTACCCGATCATATTCTTTCATTTGCAGCAGGCCGTTAATGGTCGACATCCAGTTCAGGTGCTCATGACGCAGCGTCCTCAGGCTCTCTACATACTGTTTGATCTGCGTTAATTGCGCATTAAGGGTAGCAATTTCATCTTTACTACGAAAACTGATGATTGCCCCAAGCAGTTCATCGCCGGAGCGAATCGCCTCACGGTTAGCGATAACGCTCAGGCCATTAAAGTTCACCATCGCGTCCTGTCGTTGTTCCGCAATCTGCTGGATGAAAAAGTCAGCCGGCTGAACCACCTCACTCACCGGTTTTCCCAGCCACTTTCGCCCAGGCGAAGACAGCCCCAGCATTTTCCTCGCGCTGCGGTTTATGGCGGTGATATACCCATCAGGATCCACGGCGATCAATCCTTCATACACCGAGCTAAATAGCGCTTCCTGCTGACGCACCACCCGCGCGATTTGTTTGGGCTCCATCCCCAGCATCTGCCGTCGAATATGGGCGGCAAAAAACCAGGAGAGCAGCATAAGTACCAGCAACAGCAGGATAAACACGCCTGCCATTGGGAGTAAGAAGTCAGAGCGCCAGCTATCAATTTTACTGATCAGATAGCCAATTGAGACCACGCCAATGATTTTGCCATCGTCATCAAAGATGGGCGTTTTGGCACGCATCGCCATCCCGATTGACCCTTTGCCGGTAATAAAGTAACTCTCCCCTTTTTCCAGCGCGCCGGGTTTCGTGAACTGCATCGGGTAGCCAATTTTTTCCGGATTCGGATGATAAAGACGGATAGAGTGGGTATCTCCGATAACCACATAGTCGAAGTCTGTCCCGCTCTGCAGTTTATCGGCAATGGTCGCCAGACGCTTGTAATCACGATGCTTCACCGCCGTGATGATACTGTCGTTAGAGGCGATGATTTTGGCCTGATTCATCGCCATATCGCGGACATGCGTTGCCAGATAATCTTCAAAGCTGGCGGTGAAGTATTGTGCTAACGCGGCGATAATAAAAACAGAAACGACCAAAATAAGCAGAAAGATACGCAGTGGAAACGCCAGACTGCGAAAAAAAGGAAACCGTGTTTTATTTTTCTGCTTTGCCATATTTCTTCCTCAGCGACGTTATCCGAAACTTATTTTTTATTGTAGTTGTAATGAAAATGTTTTATTTACAAGTCACGGTATAAAACAGGATCGTTGCAGATTCCCCACCTTAAATCAATTAAACAAATTAAAACCACACGCTATTTCGGAGTTAAATTAATTAAAAAACTTAAAACCATAAAACACATTAAAACCTTCTAACTTATTGTGAAATAAATCAAAAATTACCTCCAAAATACTCCTTACGATGTATGCAGCAGGGGAAAAAAGAAATACGTCGTAATAAAAAACACCCCCTTCAATTGCAAACAAAACGTTATCAGGTTGCTAAACAGGGCAACAAAAACAGAAACCCAGTAACAAATATAGCATCGGGGCTCTATTTACTATGTTCGGTAATAATATATTCACGCAAGTTAAACGCTCAGAAAATAAAAAGATGGCGGCTATCGCGCAATTTCTGAAAGAGAATGATTTGAGCGTTGATACCACCGTCGAAGTATTTATCACCGTTACCCGTGATGACCGCCTGATCGCCTGCGGCGGCATTGCCGGCAATATCATAAAATGCGTCGCCATCTGCGAATCCGTAAGGGGTGAAGGCTTAGCGCTGACGCTGGCGACCGAGTTAATCAACCTCGCCTATGAGCGCCACTGTACGCACCTCTTCATCTATACAAAAACCGAGTACGAGTCGCTGTTTAAGCAGTGTGGTTTTTCTACTCTGACCAGCGTCCCCGGCATTATGGTGCTCATGGAAAACAGCACCACACGTCTGAAACGCTATGCAGAATCACTGGCGAAACAGCGTCGTGAAGGGAAAAAAATTGGTTGTATCGTCATGAACGCCAACCCCTTCACCAACGGACACCGTTTTCTGATCCAACAGGCGGCCGCGCAATGCGACTGGCTGCATCTGTTTTTGGTGAAAGAAGATACCTCGCGTTTTCCGTATGAAGACCGACTGGATCTGGTGCTTAAAGGGACCAAAGACATTCCACGTTTAACCGTACATCGCGGTTCGGAATACATCATTTCCCGCGCCACGTTCCCGTGCTACTTCATCAAAGAGCAGAGCGTTATTAACCACTGCTACACCGAAATAGACCTGAAAATCTTCCGCCAGTATCTGGCCCCGGCTCTCGGCGTTACGCACCGCTTCGTCGGTACGGAGCCGTATTGCACCGTCACCTCCCAGTACAACAATGATATGCGCTACTGGCTGGAGACCCCAACGCTTCCCGCCCCACCGATTGAACTGGTGGAAATTGAGCGGCTGTGCTTCCAGGAGATGCCGATTTCCGCCTCCTGGGTGCGCAAGCTGCTGGTTAAAAAAGATCTCACGGCTATCGCATCCCTGGTCCCTGACGCCACGCTGCATTATCTGCAAAGCATGGTTGAGCGAGCCTCATCGGGTGCGGCAGTCCGCCAAAATACCCCCGCATTAGCAACAGGTGAAAAATGAAAATAAACCAGGCAGCCGTCGCAGGCACACTCGAGTCCGGTGATGTGATGATTCGCATCGCCCCGCTCGATTCGCAGGATATTGACCTGCAGGTTAACAGTAGCGTCGAAAAGCAGTTCGGTGATGCCATTCGGGCCACCATCCTGGACGTTCTGTCCCGCTACAACGTACGCGGCGTGCAATTAAATGTTGATGATAAAGGCGCACTGGACTGCATTTTACGTGCGCGACTGGAAGCACTACTGGCCCGCGCTGGCGGTATTCCGGCACTGCCATGGGAGGATTGCCAGTGATTAGCGAATCTTTGCAGCAACGTAAAACCCGTACCCGCCGCAGCATGCTGTTCGTACCGGGTGCCAATGCCGCCATGGTCAGCAACTCGTTCATCTACCCGGCAGATGCGCTGATGTTCGACCTCGAAGACTCCGTCGCGTTGCGCGAGAAAGATACTGCTCGTCGTATGGTGTACCACGCGCTGCAGCATCCGCTGTATCACGACGTTGAAACTATCGTGCGCGTAAACGCCCTCGACTCCGAATGGGGCATTAACGATCTCGAAGCCGTGGTACGTGGCGGCGCAGACATCGTGCGTTTACCGAAGACCGATACCGCGCAGGATGTTATCGACATCGAAAGCGAAATCCTGCGTATCGAGAAAGCCTGTGGCCGTGAACCCGGCAGCACTGGTCTGTTAGCCGCTATTGAATCGCCGTTAGGCATTACCCGTGCGGTAGAAATTGCCCACGCTTCCGAGCGCCTGATCGGTATTGCCCTGGGCGCGGAAGATTATGTGCGTAACTTGCGCACTGAACGCTCCCCGGAAGGGACTGAACTGCTGTTTGCCCGCTGCTCTATTTTGCAGGCGGCACGCTCTGCCGGCATTCAGGCGTTCGACACCGTGTATTCCGATGCCAACAACGAAGCAGGTTTCCTGCACGAAGCCTCACACATCAAGCAGTTGGGTTTTGACGGCAAGTCGCTCATCAACCCGCGCCAGATCGAACTACTGCACAACCTGTACGCCCCGACGCGTAAAGAGCTGGCTCACGCGCGCCTGGTGGTAGAAGCCGCTGAAGCCGCCGCTCGCGAAGGCCGTGGCGTAGTTTCCCTGAACGGCAAAATGGTCGACAGCCCGGTTATCGAGCGCGCCCTTCTGGTTATCTCCCGTGCAGAACTTTCCGGCATTCGCGAAGAATAAGGCAAAAAAATGACGCAGAAAATCGAACAGTCTCAACGCCAGGATCGCGTGGCGACCTGGAGCCGTCATGCAGAAAGTGAGCTTTCCGCTTATCAGAGCACCGCAAAAGTAGAACTGCAGGCGCAAAAACCGCGCGACAAAAAGCTGTGCGCTAACCTGGAAGACGCCATTCGCCGTTCCGGTTTACAGGACGGCATGACCATCTCTTTTCACCACGCTTTCCGCGGCGGCGATCTGACGATTAACCTGGTGATGGACGCCATCGCCAGTATGGGCTTTAAAAATCTGACGCTGGCCTCCAGTTCCCTGAGCGACTGCCATGCTCCGCTGGTTGAGCACATCCGCCAGGGCGTGGTTAGCCGTATTTATACCTCCGGCCTGCGTGGTCCGCTGGCGGAAGAGATCTCACGTGGCCTGCTGGCCGAGCCGGTACAGATTCACTCCCACGGCGGCCGTGTACACCTGGTACAAAGCGGCGAACTCAGCATTGATGTGGCGTTCCTCGGCGTACCGTCCTGCGACCCGTTTGGCAACGCCAACGGTTATACCGGTAAAGCGTGCTGCGGCTCACTGGGCTATGCCCGCGTCGATGCCGAAAACGCGAAACAGGTTGTCCTGCTGACTGAACAGCTGCTGACCTATCCGCATAACCCGGCCAGCATTACACAAGATCAGGTGGATCTGATCGTGCAGATCGACCAGGTCGGCGATGCGGACAAAATCGGTGCCGATGCGACCCGCATGACCACCAACCCGCGTGAACTGTTAATCGCCCGAAGTGCGGCAGACGTCATTGCTAACTCCGGTTACTTCAATGAAGGCTTTTCACTGCAGACAGGAACCGGCGGCGCTTCTCTGGCCGTTACACGTTTCCTGGAAGACAAAATGCGCAGCCGCGATATCCGCGCTGACTTTGCGCTGGGCGGCATCACCGCGACCATCGTTGATCTGCACGAAAAAGGCCTGATCCGCAAACTGCTGGACGTACAGAGCTTTGACCGTAACGCGGCGGAGTCTCTGGCCCGCAACCCAAACCACATTGAGATCAGCGCTAACCAGTATGCCAACTGGGGCTCGAAAGGCGCATCTGTCGATCGTCTGGACGTCGTGGTGCTGAGCGCGCTGGAAGTTGATACCAGCTTCAACGTGAACGTACTGACCGGTTCTGACGGCGTACTGCGCGGCGCATCCGGTGGTCACTGCGATACCGCGGTTGCGGCTGCGCTTTCCATCATCGTCGCTCCGCTGGTTCGTGGGCGCATCCCGACGCTGGTTGATAACGTGCTGACCTGCGTAACGCCAGGCTCCAGTGTTGACATTCTGGTCACTGACCACGGTATCGCCGTTAACCCTGCGCGTCCGGAACTGGCAGAACGTCTGAAAGAAGCCGGTATGAAAGTGGTTTCCATTGAATGGCTGCGCGAACGCGCACAGCAGCTCACCGGTCAGCCACGCGCTATCGACTTTACCGACCGCGTGATTGCCGTTGTGCGTTACCGCGATGGCTCGGTGATTGACGTTGTGCATCAGGTGAAGGAATAAGCCATGCACCTGCTCCCTGAACACGCCACCCAACACGCGGTTTCTATTCCCGAGCTGCTCGCCAGCCGTGATGAGAGGCAAGCAAGGCAACATGCCTGGCTGACCCGCCACCACGCGGCGCTGGTCTCGTTTACCGTGGTCGCACCGGGTCCGATTAAAGACAGCGAATTAACTCGTCGCATCTTTAATCACGGCGTCACCGCCCTGCTCGCGCTGGCGGAAAAATCCGCCTGGATTATCAGGGAGCAAACGGCGCTGGTTTCTGCCAGCGGTCCGGAAGGTCTTTTGTCTGTTGAGGCTCCGGCCCACGACCTCAAGCTCGCCACGATTGAACTTGAGCATTCACACCCGCTGGGACGGTTATGGGACATCGATGTCCTGACCCCTGAGGGGGAAATTCTGTCCCGGCGTCATTTCGCACTCCCTGCCCGCCGCTGTCTGTTGTGCGAGCAAAGTGCTGCCGACTGTGCGCGGGGTAAAACCCACGCGCTTTCCGACTTACTTTCTCAGATGGAGGCTCTGCTGCATGATGCCGATTCCCGCAACATCAACCAATAACGCAGTCCTTCCTCTGGATCTGCCTGATGCTTACGCAACGCTTGCGTGGCGGGCTATGTTGACTGAAGTCAACCTGTCGCCCAAACCCGGTCTGGTGGATCGTATTAACAACGGCGCGCATAAAGATATGGCGCTGGAAGATTTTCATCGCAGTGCTGAAGCGATTCAGGCGTGGCTACCACGTTTTATTGAATATGGGGCGTTTAGCGCGCAGCTGTCACCTGAAGATGTGCTGAAAGGACTGCGTCCGCTGGGCATGGCCTGCGAAGCCGATATGTTTCGCGCCACCGCCGGGGTAAACACCCATAAAGGGAGCATCTTTTCGCTGGGGCTGCTGTGCGCCGCCATTGGCCGCCTGCACCAGCTCCAACTGACTGTTACCGCTGAAACCATTTGCTCTACGGCAGCAACATTTTGCCGTGGCCTGACCGAGCGCGAACTGCGCCAGAACAATCAACAACTCACGGCTGGCCAACGTCTTTATCAGCAATTGGGATTAACCGGCGCACGGGGCGAAGCCGAAGCGGGGTACCCGCTAGTCATCCAGCATGCCCTGCCGCACTACCGCGCACTGCTGACTCAGGGCCGCGACCCTGAACTGGCGTTACTCGACACATTATTGCTGCTGATGTCTATCAACGGCGACACCAACGTGGCTTCACGTGGCGGCGCAGAAGGTCTGCGTTGGCTACAGCAGCAGGCCACCTCCCTGTTGCAGCAAGGGGGAGTTCGCACCCCTGCCGATCTCGAATACCTGCGCCAGTTCGACCAACAGTGCATTGAACGCAACCTCAGTCCTGGAGGCTGCGCCGATCTGCTGATCGTCACCTGGTTCTTAGCTCAGATTTCACAAGTTCATCATTATCACAATTAAAGATCCTTTCCGGAGAATCACACACATGTCTTTAGCAAAAGATAAAATATGGAAGTTATTGGCCCCGCTGGTTGTAATGGGCGTCATGTTTCTTATCCCTGTACCCGATGGAATGCCCCCACAGGCCTGGCACTACTTTGCTGTATTTGTGGCGATGATCGTCGGTATGATCCTTGAGCCAATTCCGGCAACAGCGATCAGCTTTATCGCCGTCACGATCTGCGTTATCGGCAGCAACTATCTGCTGTTTGATGCTTCCGAACTGGCCGACCCGGCGTTTAAAGCGGGTAAGCAAGCGCTGAAATGGGGTCTGGCAGGCTTCTCCAGCACCACCGTGTGGTTGGTGTTCGGTGCGTTTATCTTCGCACTGGGTTATGAAGTCACCGGTCTGGGTCGTCGTATCGCACTGTTCCTGGTGAAATTCATGGGTAAACGTACCCTGACGCTGGGCTATGCGATTGTTATCATCGACATTCTGCTGGCGCCGTTTACACCGTCCAACACCGCGCGTACCGGTGGCACCGTATTCCCGGTAATTAAAAACCTGCCGCCGCTGTTTAAGTCATTCCCGAACGATCCTTCCGCGCGCCGTATCGGCGGATATCTGATGTGGATGATGGTCATCAGTACCAGCCTGAGCTCCTCTATGTTCGTTACCGGCGCTGCGCCTAACGTGCTGGGTCTGGAATTCGTCAACAAAATTGCCGGTATTCAAATCAGCTGGCTGCAATGGTTCCTCAGCTTCCTGCCGGTGGGTATTATTTTGCTGATCGTTGCTCCGTGGCTGTCCTATGTTCTGTACAAGCCAGAAGTCACTCACAGTGCTGAAGTTGCCGCATGGGCCGGTGATGAACTGAAAACCATGGGTAAACTGACGCGCAAAGAGCTGACCCTGATCGGTCTGGTTCTGCTCAGCCTGGGTCTGTGGGTCTTCGGTGGTAAACTGATTGATGCAACCGCAGTAGGCCTGCTCGCCGTTTCCCTGATGCTGGCGCTGCACGTGGTACCGTGGAAAGACATTACCCGCTATAACAGCGCATGGAACACCCTGGTCAACCTCGCCACGCTGGTCGTTATGGCGAATGGTTTAACCCGTTCAGGCTTCATCGACTGGTTCGCCAACACCATGAGCACGCACCTGGAAGGCTTCTCGCCTAACGCGACCGTGATCGTTCTGGTGCTGGTGTTCTATTTTGCTCACTACCTGTTTGCCAGCCTTTCTGCACACACTGCCACCATGCTGCCGGTTATTCTGGCCGTCGGTAAAGGCATCCCGGGCGTTCCAATGGAACACCTGTGTATCCTGCTGGTACTGTCTATCGGTATCATGGGCTGTCTGACTCCGTATGCAACGGGCCCTGGCGTTATCATCTACGGCTGTGGTTATGTGAAGTCCAAAGACTACTGGCGTCTGGGTGCTATCTTCGGCGTTATCTACATCTCTATGCTTCTGCTGGTCGGCTGGCCGATTCTGGCAATGTGGAGCTAATCATCCTGGTTCACGCCTGATGAAAATGATGCCAGTCAGCTAAACCTGACTGGCATTTTTTATGATTAAATAGATGATATTCAGAATTTATATAAGTATCCGAAATCATCATGACATCAACATGGCGTTATTCTTCGTTGCTGGCAGCACTCCTGCTGCCCGTTTCTGCGGCTCAGGCCGATGAACTTCTGGCAAAACAGTACGCTGATTTTGACAGCTACGTGCTGGCCCTCTCCTGGCAAACCGGATTTTGTCAGAGTCAACACGAGCGTAATCGTCAGGAGCCTGACGAATGTCGTCTGCAAAAAGAGAGCGCGAACAAAGCAGATTTCCTGACCGTTCACGGTTTATGGCCCAGCCTGCCAAAATCCATCGCCGCCCGTGGAGTAGACAACCGCCGCTGGATGCGCTTTGGCTGCGCGACTCGCCCTATTCCCAACCTGCCTGAAGCACGCGCCAGCCGTAAATGCGCGGCCCCCGAAACCGGTCTGTCGCTGGAAAGCGCGGCAAAACTCAGCGCCGTAATGCCCGGCGCAGGCGGGAGAACTTGTCTGGAACGTTACGAGTATGCCAAACATGGCGCCTGTTTCGGCTTTGATCCCGACGAGTATTTCGGCACGATGGTACGGCTAAATAACGAGGTTAAGAACAGTGAGGCGGGCAAGTTCCTGGCGGAAAACTACGGCAAAACCGTCAGCCGTAGCGCATTTGACGCCGCCATCGCCAAAAGCTGGGGCCAAGAGAGCATCAAAGCCGTGAAGCTAAGCTGCCACGGCAATCCGGCGTATCTCACCGAGATCCAGTTGTCCCTGAAGGCCGACACCATCAACCAGACGTTATCCCCACAGTCATTCTTACCGCAGCCGCATCCGGGTAACTGCGGTAAACAGTTTATTATCGATAAAGTGGGATACTGAAACTCGCGACCGGGCATAACGCTGATCCCCATCGGGCGGATCAGCGTTATACGTTCTAAAAAGATTACGATTGAATAAAGTTGAGCAGATCGCCGTTGATCTGTTGTTTATGGGTGGTGCAAATACCATGCGAGCCGCCGACATACACCTTCAGCTGCGAGTCCGGCAGTATTTCCGCCGCGACCTTTCCGCAGGTTTCAAACGGGACAATCTGATCGTCATCACCGTGGATGACCAGCGTCGGAATGGTCATTTTTTTGAGGTCCTCACGCAGGTCGGTTTCTGAAAACGCGTGAATACAGTCGTACAACGCTTTGATGGAACCTTGTAAGCCCTGTTCAACAAAGCTTTCGCGAACGGCTTTTGACTCGTTCGCACCCGGGCGGTTGTAGCCATAGAATGCTGCGGTCAGTTCATAGAAAAAGGCAGCGCGATCGTTTATCACCCCTTCACGGATGCCATCAAACACCTCTTTCGGCACGCCATTTGGATTAAAGTCGGTCTTGATCATAATGGGCGTCACCGCGCCGATTAACACCGCTTTTGCCACCCGCTGCGTTCCATGGCGACCTATGTAGCGCGCCACTTCCCCACCGCCGGTAGA
Organism: Citrobacter europaeus; assembly: GCA_020099315.1. Classification (NCBI taxonomy): domain Bacteria; kingdom Pseudomonadati; phylum Pseudomonadota; class Gammaproteobacteria; order Enterobacterales; family Enterobacteriaceae; genus Citrobacter; species Citrobacter europaeus. The sequence goes on along the minus strand of CP083650.1, from coordinate 1,307,147 downwards.
GTGTCCGACATGAACAGCATCTTTAAGATTGAGATGCGCGGTCAGTTCAGCCAGATCGTCAGCATACTGATCCATATTGTGGCCATCCCAGGGTTGAGCCGAACGCCCATGGCCGCGCCTGTCATGGGCGATTACACGAAATCCTTTCGACCCGAGGAACAGCATCTGATCTTCAAACGCATCTGCCGTCAACGGCCAACCATGGCTGAAGACGATAGGCTGTCCACTTCCCCAGTCTTTAAAATGCAAATAGCTGCCGTCTTTCAAGGTAAGTTTGTCGTACTCGCTCATGAGATCTCCTGTCGCGGAACACTGAGTTGTTTGACGCGCCCGTAGCGAGCGCTTAAAAAGCATAATGCAAATTGGAGAACGATCACGTTTTTCGGCTAAAATCACACTATATGCGACAAAATTGATGATTTACCTGAATGTGAACTAAATCACTTCAAACATGGGGTAAGTCTCAGTATCATCATAAAAGCTAAACCCTTGCCGCCTGACGGTGAGGGTTTTCTTTTGGGATTATTTACCTGCGCACCCGCAGTTTCGACGACATGGAGTAATAAATGTCCAGACCAACTATCATCATTAACGACCTCGATGCGGAACGCATTGACCGCCTGTTGGAGCAACCTGCGTTTGCTGGTTTACCGATTGCCGACGCCCTGAACGCCGAGCTGGATCGTGCCCAAATGTGTTCTCCAGAAACCATGCCGCACGATGTCGTAACCATGAACAGCCGCGTGAAATTCCGCAATCTGAGTGATGGCGAAGTCCGTGTGCGTACCCTGGTGTATCCGGCCAATATGACTGACAGCAGCACACAGCTTTCGGTAATGGCACCTGTCGGCGCTGCACTTCTGGGCCTGCGCGTTGGCGACACTATTCACTGGGAACTGCCTGGCGGGACCTCAACGCACCTCGAAGTCATCGAGCTTGAGTACCAGCCTGAAGCTGCAGGCGACTACCTGCGCTAACTCTGTCTTATCAAAGCCACGCGCTTTATCTTACAGGGGATGCATCCGCATCCTCTTTCCGGTTAGATTTCCCTGCTCCTCGCTTTCTTTCCTGTTCGCAAAACATAAATCTGTGTCGTGACTGACAGAATCATTTTTAATACTATGCTGTTATGTGTTCATGTAATGACAAGGAGAATGTTTATGTACAACACAATCATAATGCCTGTTGATGTATTCGAAATGGAACTGAGCGACAAGGCTATTCGCCATGCAGAATTTCTGGCCCAGGATAAAGGGGTTATCCATCTGCTGCATGTGCTGCCAGGCTCAGCGAGCTTAAGCCTGCACCGCTTTGCGGCAGATGTCCGTCGTTTTGAAGAGCATCTGCAACACGAAGCGGAAACCCGTCTGCAAACAATGGTCGGTCACTTCAGCATCGATCCTTCCCGTATTAAACAACACGTCCGCTTTGGCAGCGTCCGTGACGTGGTCAACGAGTTGGGTGAAGAGTTGAATGCGGATGTGGTCGTCATTGGATCGCGTAACCCATCAATCAGCACCCATCTGCTCGGCTCAAATGCTTCCAGCGTAGTTCGCCACGCGACGCTGCCGGTGCTGGTCGTGCGTTAACAGCCTCACCGTTACTAAAGAAACCCCTGCCAGGTTAATGCCTGACAGGGGTTTTTATTACCTCACAATCAGTACAAATGACCGATATTGACGATAGTGCTGACCGTATCGCCAAAGAACGTCAGACGACTCAGGAATACGCCAACAAACAGCAGGACAAAGAGCGCTTTTGCACGACGCTCGCCCTGGCGGCTGAGCGCAAAGGCCACCGCCAGACACACCAGGCTTGCGAGATAAAGCGGCGACGTCAGCCAGGCATGCGCCGTCATCTGCATGATAGTGCCGCCGCTTAGCCAGATAACATGCGCGGCAATCATGACCGCCATACAAACAATAATTCCCTGGCGCAATGCGGCAACGGCAGGCGCGAGGTTAAGCAGCGGAATCGCCGCGCAGCCCATCACCCACACCGTAATGAAAAACAGCAGCATTGTCAGACCGTTGGCGATCGCCACCATTGCCGGGGCGGCATAGGTCATCCCCTGAACCGCCACCAGTGCGATCCCGAGAACAGAAGCCAGAACCGCCGGCACTTTATGTCCTTTTGCCAAAAACGTCACGCCCACCGCCGCGCCGTATAACGTTGCGCCGAGAATTTCACGGCTGAGCCAGGCGTGCTGCAGGTTGATCAGGGCGTTGTAGGCGCGATCCGGATGCGCAAGGTGCAATACCGCCGCCACGGAAGCCGCTGCCAGAATCAGCCCGCTAACCAACCAGTACAGGCGTTTGCTTTCCAGTTTTCCTTGCAACGCGCGCAGCGTCAGAATGAGCGTTATACCGACCGACATCTGGCTCAAGACGGTAAAAATAACCAGAGGAAGTTCATACTTTTCCATTACTTGCCCTCCGGTTGCTTCGGTTGACGCGCGAGGATAAAACGCGTGCCAGGATTAAGCTGCGGCATACGCGGGAATCCCGGCGGATACTGCACCGCATTGTCAGGTATCGGATCGGCATCGAGGTCAATAAGCGTCAGCGCACCTACCGGACAGGCATTCACGCACGCCGGCTGCATGCCAACATCAAGACGCTCGTAGCACATGCTGCATTTTTCCGCTTTTTTCGTTTCTTCATTAAAGCGCGGCGCACCGTATGGACAGTTGCGGATACAGTTTTTGCATCCGATACAACGTTCCGGGTTATGCACGACAACGCCATCCTCACGTTTGGTGTACGCCTCTACCGGACAAGCTGCCAGGCAGGCCGGATTTTCGCAGTGGTTACAGGCCAGCGAGTAGAACGCTCGCTCCTCATGCGGATAAATTTCTTTATCCAGCGGGTAGACATAGCGCCAGAAACGTTCTGGCTCCAGCTGGTTAAAACTTTTACACGCCATCGCACAGCCACGGCAGCCGATGCACTTATCGCTATTAACTAAAAACGCGCGTCTCATGCCGCTGCTCCTTCATTTCCTGACAGAGTAATATCTACAAATTGACTGTGAATGGCCGCACCAGGTGCGCCTGTCGCCATTTTCCCCATATCGGCTGGCGTATCTTTAACCACATTCTGTACGTTGTAACTAAGCTTATTGAACCAGGACTCGTACATCACAAGAAAATCTTCCGGCACGTTGGTGGTGATTTTGGCGCGCAGCTCAACATGACCCGCCTCGTTGAAAACTTTGACGTGAGCGCCCTCTGTGATGCCCTTTTTCTGCGCAGCAAGCGGGTGGATATAGACAAAGGGTTCTGGCCAAAAAACCTGCATCCAGTCCAGATTGACAAACTGCGAGTGCAGACCGTACTGCAGGTGAGGTGTAAACAGGTGGAACGGCAGCGCTCCCTGCGCACCCGCTTTATATTCAGGCAAAGCCGTGTGACCGTTTTCCGCGCAGCGTTCTGATTTAAACTCATACTTGCCTGACGGCGTTTTGAATTTGCGATCGAACCAGGCCGCGCTGCTGACCATTTTTGCTTTGCGGGGTCCTTCCAGCAGGTCATTCCAGCCCGCTATGCCGAACTGTTTGCCCATTCCCTCATTGAATTCCTGATCCAACCAACGTTTAGCATCAAACTCCTGCGGGAAGGTACATGAACCGGGTTCCAGTTTATTGATGGTTTTGGACAACAGCGCCGCTATTTCAGGATCGCTCTTGCACTCATACAGCGGTTTAATAGCCGGTTCGTTGACGGATAACCAATAGTGCCAATAGGACGAAGAGACATCCCATTGCTCAAAAGTTGTTGTGACGGGCAGCACGATATCCGCATGCTGGACGGTTTCGTTGAAGAACTGGTCGACACAAACCACCATTTCCAGTTTATCAAACGCTTTGATCATCTTGTTGCGGTCGAAATCCTGAGCAAATGGGTTTTTAGAGGCCACCCACAGCATACGTACCGGTGGTTCACTGGCGTCGAGGATCCCCTGCGCCGTTTGGTTGATGTTCAGCGCACGATCGGAGTATTCGCTCTTCTCACCGCTATCGCTAACAAACTCGCCCACCGGACCACCAGCGCCTTTCATACCGACAGAACCTGCAGGAGGCTTTTGCATCATTCCGTGGTAGTTATAGCCCCATGTCTGCAGATGGCCGTAGCGAGCGCCGCCGCCCTCAATACCAATATTGCCGGTCATCGCCACAAAGGCATCGATCGCACGTACGTTAGCGCCGCCGTTAACATGGCGCTGCATGCCGTAGCCAATCCACACGGTGGCAGGATTAACCGCCGTAAACTCTTCCGCCAACTGGCGAATCACATCCGCCGACAGACCGCAAATTTCAGCAGCCCACTCTACGGTCACACTGTTGCGTAGATACGCTTCGAATTCCGGGTATCCGTGGGAATAGTGAGTGACGAAATTCTGATCCACCAAACCTTTATCCACCAGGTGGCGCGCCATGCCCAGCGCCAGGGCGCCATCAGAGCCTGGACGAACACGTAAATAGAGATCGGCTTTCGCGGCGGTTTGCGTTAACAGCGGATCGATAACGACCACTTTTGCGCCTTTCTCCCGCGCCTGATAGATGTACTTCATGGTGTGCATAGAGCACCATGCCGGGTTAGCGCCCCAGATGATGATGTATTTTGCTTTAACAAAATCTTCCGGGTCGTTACACCACATGTCGCCCATGTCGTAGTTCTGGGCATCGATACCCGCTGGCCAGCAAGGCGTCCCGGCAAAACGGGTGGTGTAACCCAGCGAAGACATCATCCCTTCAACGGCATAGCCCATCACCCCAAGATTGCCTGAGTATTTTGACAGCGCCAGCCCAAGCATTGAGCCGTCTTTCTTTTTGATCTCCAGCATCTTGGTTGCAATGCGCTGCATTGCTTCGTCCCAGGAGATACGACGCCAGTTACCGCTGCCACGAACATCCTGAATCATCGGATATTTAATGCGATCCGGGCTATATACCCGGCGAGGATAAGTCAGACCTTTTACACACGGTGTTCCGTGCGTAAACGTTGACTCAGGCGCGCCTTCCACAAAGGTGATAACGTCATCCTTGACCCAGGTTTTCAGGCTACAGGTGTCATAGCAGTTACGCGGACAGGCGTTGCGAGAAATTTTGTAGGTTTTGGGGTTAAACGGAATGGGCGGTTGCGCCAATGCGCAGCGTGAAGTCAGCAATCCCCCTGGCAGGGCAGCCACTGTTCCAAGGGCAATTAAGCCTTTCAAAAATGAACGTCTGTTCAGAATTCCCGGTTCATTACTCATATTGATACTCTCGTGTTTAATTCATCAAGCCAAGAAGACAACCTTTCCGCGACGGTTTTCAGCGTGGCGGTCTGTGCATTTATATTTATTTTTTCTATATACTCGGGCACCCATATCGCTATATACTCGCTTACATATCGAGTAAGGGCGACCTGGTATTCTGCTGATGTTCTGGCATTAGCCGATAATAAAACCGCTAATTCCAATACACAGGAAATATGATCATCCGGAATGTTATTTACATGACTTATAGACAAACCTATGTTTGCCATAAATTCCCGCATGCTCAGCGTTGATTTACCCATTACGAGGGCATCTTCTTCGAGATAAACCGAAGCGAATGGCGCGGCCTTTAGCGTCTGCGGCCCGACAAATAGCGCATTGAAGTCATACTCCGCTTCCAGCCACTCCTGCTCTGTTAGCAGCGAGGCATTTGTATCCAAAGCTGAATAAGCCGCTTTCAGCGTGTGACTATCGTGAGAAATAAAAAAATCACGCAACAACAACCCTGTCGATTCAAAGATCGTCAGGGTTTCATATATTTCACCCATGAATTAACCAACCATTTATTCATACAACAAATGAAAACATAATGCAGGTTAATATAATAAAGAAAACGTCTAATCTTTCTTTGATAAAACTAATGATCAGACTAATTAAGTGAATGTTTTATGCGGTTAATTGTTTCAAGAATTGACAATATGAGAGCGCGGAAATAAAAAACCGCCAGCGGATGACTGGCGGTTTTGAGATTGCAGGTGAGTCTTACTTTTTTATGCTACTGTCGTGCGAATCAGATAATCAAACGAACTCAACGAGGCCTTCGCGCCTTCACCGGTCGCGATGATGATCTGCTTATACGGTACGGTGGTGCAGTCACCGGCGGCGAAAACGCCCTTCACGCTGGTTTCACATTTGGCATCGATGATGATTTCACCCATGCGATTACGTTCAACGGCACCTTCCAGCCAGTTGGTGTTTGGCAACAGACCAATCTGTACAAAGATACCTGCCAGTTCCACGCTGTGAACATCGCCGCTCACGCGGTCGCGATACTCCAGACCAGTGACTTTGCTGCCATCGCCTTTCACTTCTGTCGTTTGCGCATTCAGAATGATGTCGACGTTTTTCAGGCTGCGAAGCTTATTCTGCAGCACCTGATCAGCCTTCATTTCAGGAGCAAACTCCAGCAACGTCACATGTTCAACAATGCCTGCGAGGTCAATAGCTGCTTCAACACCAGAGTTACCGCCGCCAATCACCGCCACGCGCTTACCCTTAAACAGCGGGCCGTCGCAGTGCGGGCAGTAAGTTACGCCTTTGGTGCGATACTGATCTTCGCCCGGAACGTTCATGTTGCGCCATTTCGCGCCGGTGGCGATGATAATGCTGCGCGCTTTCAGCACCGCGCCGGATGCCGTTTCAATCTGGTGCAAACCACCTTCCTGCGCCGCCGGAACCAGTTTGCTTGCGCTCTGGCTGTCGATCACATCAACATCATAATCATCAACGTGTGCTTTCAGCGCGCCCGCCAGTTTCTGGCCTTCGGTTTTCGGTACCGAGATGTAGTTTTCAATATCAACGGTATCAAGAACCTGACCGCCAAAGCGTTCGCCCATCAGACCGGTGCGAATACCTTTACGTGCAGAGTACACCGCCGCAGCCGCTCCCGCAGGACCGGAGCCAACAATCAACACATCGTAGGCATCTCGCTTATTCAGCTCTTCGGCCGCACGTTTTTCTGCGCCAGTATCCACTTTCGCGACAATCTCAGTCAGCGTCATACGACCCTGGCCGAACTCTTTGCCGTTCATATATACCGCCGGAACGCCCATCACATTGCGATCGGTGATTTCGTTCTGGAATGTACCACCGTCAATCGCCGTATGCTTGATGCGTGGGTTCAATACCGACATCAGGTTCAGCGCCTGTACCACATCCGGACAGTTATGGCAGGAGAGCGAATAATAGGTTTCAAATTCAAAATCACCGTCGAGATCGCGGATCTGCTCCAGCAGCGCCTGCGCCTCTTTTGACGGATGACCGCCAGTCCACAATAGCGCCAGTACCAGCGAGGTAAACTCATGGCCCAGCGGAGAACCGGCAAAGCGCGGCCCCTGGTGAGAACCGGGATTGGTAATCAGGAACGATGGCTTACGTACCGCCAGAGTATTGTCTTCTTTAAAGGTGACTTTTTCTGACAGTTCAGCAATTTCAGTCAGCAGTTCCTTGATTTCTGCCGATTTAGCGCTGTCATCCAGCGTAGCAATCAGCTCAACAGGTTTGGTCAGTTTCTCAAGGTAAGCCCTGAGCTGGGTTTTCATATTTGTGTCGAGCATTCTTCTTCCCTCTCTGAAAACATCATCATGCAAGCGGCCTCGTTCAGGCAGTCTGAATACGTTTGCATCATGGTGTTGGAATAAAACGGGCACGACGCACCCGCTTAAGGATTAATTCGCAAGAATTTCGTGTTACAGGCAGACGGCAAGCTTATGAATCCCCGGGAGCTTACATAAGTAAGTTACCGGGGTGATTAAGCGTAGCCAACGCACCTGTAGCGCGAAAGGCGTAGCGAATTTTAGATTTTACCGACCAGGTCCAGAGATGGGGCTAACGTGGCTTCACCTTCTTTCCATTTTGCCGGGCAAACTTCACCTGGGTGAGAAGCGACGTACTGAGCCGCTTTGATTTTGCGCAGCAGGTCAGACGCATCACGGCCGATACCTTCAGCGGTAACTTCGATTGCCTGGATGATACCCTGCGGGTCAACAACGAAGGTTGCGCGGTCAGCCAGACCTTCATCTTCACGCATGTTGTCGAAGTTACGGGTCAGGGCGCCAGTCGGGTCGCCGATCATCGCGTATTTGATTTTCGCGATGGTGTCAGAGCTGCTGTGCCATGCTTTGTGGGTGAAGTGGGTGTCAGTAGATACGGAATACACATCTACGCCCAGTTTCTGCAGTTCTTCGTAATGGTCTGCAACGTCGCCCAGTTCGGTCGGGCATACGAAGGTGAAGTCAGCCGGGTAGAAGAAGAAGACGCTCCAGCGACCTTCGGTATCTTTCTCGGTTACTTCGATGAACTCACCGTTTTTGAACGCCTGGTTTTTGAAAGGTTTAATTTTGGTATTAATCAAAGACATCTGTACTTCCTCCGTGTTTTCGTTGAGAGATAAGTTAACGAAAATCTCTTCGCAGGGCTAATGCGTTTCCTTTATCAAATCAATAAGCGATAACTAACAACCCACTCAAACACATGTTGTGAACCTAAAGATAAAAGTAAAAAAGGCCCCCTTTGCAGGGAGCCTCATTACCCGAGCTACCCGCAGGTAACGTCAGTGCCAGCAGGGCTGGCTATGTGTTGCGCTCTACATTACCTTAACAAAGGTCGTAACAGCGATTGGGATTACATCACCCAACTCAAGAAAGGGCAATCGACGGACGGTCGATCTTACCTATGGCTGCGATAGGTTTTGCAACTAAGTCCCCTTTCCTTCTGATTTTATAAGGAAAATCAATGTTTAAACGTACCTTACTGTTAACCCTGCTCCCTGCCGTGGTGCATGCCGAAGAACTGCCTGCTCCCGTTAAAGCTATTGAGAAACAGGGTATTACTATCCTGAAACCCTTCGACGCGCCGGGAGGAATGAAAGGCTATCTGGGAAAATACCAGGACATGGGGGTCACTATCTATGTCACGCCTGACGGTAAACATGCCATCTCCGGCTACATGTATAACGAAAAAGGCGAAAATCTCAGCAATGCGCTAATCGAAAAAGAGATCTATGCTCCTGCGGGACGAGAGATGTGGCAGCGAATGGAAAAAGCAGCATGGATTCTGGACGGGAAAAAAGAGGCCCCGGTCATCGTCTACGTGTTTGCAGATCCTTTCTGTCCCTATTGCAAACAGTTCTGGCAGCAGGCGCGTCCGTGGGTGGACGCCGGTAAAGTTCAGTTGCGTACATTATTGGTTGGCGTAATTAAACCTGAAAGCCCGGCCACCGCCGCTGCAATTCTGGCAGCCAAAGATCCGGCCAAAACCTGGCATGACTATGAGGCATCCGGTGGGAAAATGAAGCTGGAAATCCCGGCTTCGGTCCCTGCGGAGCAAATGAAGGTACTGAATATCAACCAAAAGTTGATGGATGATTTGGGGGCCAACGTAACGCCGGCTATCTATTACATGAGTAAAGACGATACGTTACAACAGGAAGTAGGCTTACCGGATAAAGAAAAATTAAACATTATCATGGGAAATAAATAAAGGTAACAAGATGAGTGATTGTTATCGTTCTCATTTCAATCACTCATTAGAATTAACTTTCTGGTGAAAATTACGCAATCTGTGCTATTTTAGCTAAAGTTAATTATTCATTAAGCACAGAAACATAAATTCCAAGAATAACTAGCATTTAAACTATTCCATAATTGAATTTTTCAATACATTACCATCACAGGAAGGTATGCATGGCTAACCTCTATGACCTCAAAAAGTTCGATCTCAACCTGCTGGTTATATTTGAATGCATATATCAACATTTAAGCATCAGCAAAGCTGCAGAAACGCTGTACATCACACCATCAGCCGTAAGCCAGTCATTACAACGACTGCGTACGCAGTTTAACGACCCTTTGTTTATTCGCTCCGGCAAAGGCATTACGCCTACGGTGACAGGCGTCAATCTTCATCAGCACCTTGAGCAGAATCTAAATAAACTGGAACAAACCATTAATATTATGCACGGATCCAGTCTGAAAAATAAATTCGTAATCTACAGTCCACAAATCACCACCACGCTGGGCGTAACGGAATTAATAAACTCATTAAGAAAAAACTCCGATGTCGAAATTGAACACCACGATATATTAATGTCGACAGAAACCGCAGAAAATATTCTGGCGTACCGCAAGGCTGATCTAATCATCTCGACAGTACCTGTGCACAACCGCTCTATCGTATGTACCCTGTTTAAAACAGTTGAAAGTGTTTTAGTATGCAGCAGGAATCATCCCAGAATGGTTGAACACAGTACGCTTGAAGAAATCATGCGCGAGCAGTTTACATTGCTTATCACGACTCAACCAAGCGTCCAGGAGCAACAGTCAGCAGCGAATAATCTCTTTCTCAACCGTAAAATAGGTTTTAGTAGTGATTCGTTGACTTCTATTGCCAATATTATTGCCAGCACGGATATTATTGGTCTCCTTCCCAAAATAATATATGAGCAAAACGCCGCTGCGCTTAACCTCAAAGAGATCAGTGTTGATTTCAAATTACCATCAGTTAAGCTATTTCTAATGTATAATCGCTCCTCACTTAATAACAAATCATTTGCTGAGTACATTAAAACGATCACCCCATAGGCTCTGTAAATAACAACGCAACAATATATATTTTTTATAAATTAGACGGCAATATTTAAACCGTGAATATGTTTAAGTATTGCATCCTGGTGAAATTAGCATATCTTATTGAAAGTATTTACTATAGCTGTAAATAATAAAATCTGGATATGGACTTGATATGTCTGTTTATAAAATACCACTGAATCAAAACGTTCTCGAAGCCGCACAGGAACGTATTGCCTGGACGCTTGAGGCTCTGCCACGCATTTGCGTTTCTTTCTCTGGGGGTAAAGATTCTGGGTTGATGTTACATCTGACGGCCATAAGTGCCCGCCAGTCAGGTAAAAAAATTGACGTGTTATTTATCGACTGGGAAGCCCAGTTTTCATGCACTATCGACTATGTACAGGCGCTTCGCGAACGTTATTCCGATGTCATCGAACGTTTTTATTGGGTCGCATTACCGCTCACTACGCAAAATTCCCTCTCCCAATTTCAACCTGAATGGCAATGTTGGGAACCGGGCACGCCGTGGGTTCGCCAGCCTCCGGAAGATGCCATAACCGATCCTGAGTATTTCTCTTTTTACCAGCCCGGCATGACGTTTGAACAATTTGTTCGCGAGTTCGCTGACTGGTATTCAGAGAAACGACCAGCCGCGATGATGGTCGGGATCCGCGCCGATGAATCATATAATCGTTTTGTCGCCATTGCTAATTCGCAAAAACAACGCTTTGCCGATGATAAGCCCTGGACCACCAGCGCCCCCGGCGGGCATACCTGGTATATTTACCCACTTTATGACTGGAAAACCGCCGACATCTGGACCTGGTTTGCTAAAACCCAGCTGCCATGCAACCCCTTGTATAACCTGATGTATCAGGCCGGTGTTCCTACACGATATATGCGCATCTGCGAACCCTTTGGGCCAGAGCAGCGTCAGGGACTGTGGCTCTACCATGTTATTGAGCCTGAACGCTGGGCGACAATGTGCGCGCGCGTCAGCGGCGTAAAAAGCGGCGGGATTTATGCAGGTCTCGATAACCATTTTTATGGTCATCGAAAAATATTGAAACCCGAACATTTAAGCTGGCAGGAATATGCCATGCTGCTGCTCAACAGCATGCCGGAAACGACCGCCGAACATTATCGCAATAAAATCGCCGTCTATTTGCAGTGGTATAAGAAAAAGGGCATGGAAAATATTCCGCAAACTCAGGAACGAGATATTGGCTCAGCGGATATTCCGTCGTGGCGGCGTATCTGTAAAGTCCTGCTGAATAACGACTACTGGTGTCGGGCGCTGTCATTCAGCCCAACAAAACCCAAAAACTACCAACGTTATAACGAACGCATGAAAACCAAACGCCAGGAATGGGGGATCTTATGCAACAACGATTAACTCAGGAACTCGTTGACTTTCTTTCTAATCTGTCAGAAAAAGAGAGAATTGAAGCCATCAATGAATTCAGGCAGGCGATACACAGCGTCAGTCCTTTTCGCGAAGAGCCTGTAGACTGCGTGCTGTGGGTTAAAAATGATCACATTTCACCTAATGACTACAATCCCAATAACGTTGCGCCACCGGAGAAAAAGCTGTTGCTGAAATCTCTGGAAGCTGACGGATTCACGCAACCCATCGTGGTGGTCCACTCCACGGCTGAAGAATACGAAATTGTCGATGGTTTCCACCGCCATGAACTCGGGAAAGCCAAAGCCTCGCTGCGCACAAGGCTAAAAGGATATTTGCCGGTCTCCTGTTTAGAGCGTGAGCGTCATGAGCGTATGGCTGCGACCATCCGCCATAACCGCGCTCGCGGACGTCACCAAATTCATGCCATGTCCGAAATCGTCCGTGAATTATCAATGCTGGGCTGGAGTGAAGAGAAAATTGGCAAAGATCTCGGCATGGATAGTGACGAGGTTTTACGCCTGAAACAAATTAACGGCCTGCAAGAATTGTTTGCCGACCGTCGCTTCTCCAAAGCCTGGACGGTTAAATAGCTACAGCGAAACCAGACGTTCGGCTGCCGCTATCAGCGTCGATTCCTGCTTGGCAAAACATAGGCGAATCAGCTTATGCGGGAAAGGATCGGCGCAGAAAACCGATAGCGGGATCGCCGCAACGCCCACTTCTTTGGTCAGCCACTGGCAAAACTCAACGTCGCCAAGCGTGGAGACGGCGCTGTAATCGACCAGCAGAAAATACGTGCCTTCACACGGCAGAATTTCCAGTCGGCTTTCACGCAGCGCATTTACCAGTACATCGCGTTTTTTCTGATAAAAGGCTGGCAACTCACGATAATGCGTTGGATCTTCGCGCAGCATATCCGCCAGCGCCAGCTGTGCCGGCGTATTAACGGAAAACGTCAGATACTGGTGTACCTTGCGCAATTCCGTGCTAATGGCGGCAGGCGCTACGCAGTAGCCGACTTTCCAGCCGGTCATATGATAAGTCTTACCAAACGATGAAACGGCAACGGCACGTTCACGCAGCTGCGGATGCGCCAGCACGCTGGCATGCCCCTGTCCGGCGAAGCAGATATGTTCATACACTTCATCGCTGATGACAAAAATATCGCGTTCTTTAATCGCCTGCCACAGGGCATCAAAATCAGCGTGATGCCACACGCTGGCGGAAGGGTTGTGCGGAGTGTTAAGGATCACCAGCCGGGTCCGTTCGCTAAGTAACGCGCTAAATTCCTGCCAGTCGACGCGAAAAGACGGCGGTTGCAGCGCGATGCGTTTGACCACGCCGCCGGATAATTCGATCGCGGGCGCATAGCTGTCGTAGCTCGGGTCAAAACAAATCACCTCATCGCCAGGCCGTACCAGTGCCGTAATCGCGGCGTACAATGCTTCTGTAGCCCCCGCAGTGACGGTCACTTCGCTATTCGCATCAGGTTTATAGCCGTACAGCTGCGCGGTTTTATCCGCAATAGCTTCGCGCAGCGGCTGTACGCCCGTCATCGGCGCATACTGGTTTGCGCCATGCGCGACGTGAAACGCCAGACGTTCTTGTAAAAAGAGCGGACCATCAAAATCAGGAAATCCCTGCGAGAGGTTAATGGCCTGGTGCTGCTGCGCCAGCGCGCTCATTTGCGTGAAAATAGTGGTGCCCAGATTAGGCAGTTTGCTTTGCGGAATCAGCGGGTTATTACTCATTATAGTTATCCCAGCATGTGATGTTGTGGTTGAAGCCACTATAGCACGATGCTAGTATTTGGCAATCAAGACGTTCAGACGTCTATATAAAAATAACCTGCCTGGACAGGACAGCCAAAAGGACAACACAACATGAGTAATACCGAGATTCGCGTCGTCACCGGCCCGGCCAACTATTTTTCCCATCCCGGCAGCCTGTCGAGACTCAACGATTTTTTCACCGGGGATCAACTCTCACGCGCCGTCTGGGTATATGGTCAGCGCGCCATCGATGCAGCCCGACCTTATCTGCCAGAGGCCTTTCATCTTGCCGGGGCTAAACGTCTGCTGTTTACGGGTCATTGCAGTGAAACAGATGTCGCTCAACTGGCAAAAGAGTCAGGAGAGAATCGCAGCGTGGTGATTGGCGTGGGCGGCGGAACATTGCTCGACACGGCCAAAGCGCTGGCCCGTCGTCTGGGTCTGCCTTTTGTCGGTATTCCTACTATCGCGGCGACCTGCGCCGCCTGGACACCGCTCTCCGTCTGGTATAACGATGCTGGACAGGCGCTACATTTTGAAATTTTCGCGGATGCCAACTTCCTCGTACTGGTAGAACCCGAGATCGTTCTCCATGCGCCAGAAGAATACTTACTGGCGGGGATTGGCGACACGCTGGCGAAATGGTACGAGGCCGTCGTGCTCGCACCTCAACCGGAAACCCTGCCGCTTACCGTGCGTCTGGGTATCCATGCTGCGCAGACGATCCGCGACGTCCTGCTGGAAAGCAGCGAGCAGGCGCTGGCAGACAAACAACAAGGCACGCTAAGCCGAACGTTTTGCGATGTGGTGGATGCTATTATTGCCGGAGGCGGCATGGTTGGCGGTCTGGGCGAGCGCTATACCCGCGTGGCGGCCGCGCATTCGGTACACAATGGCCTGACCGTCCTCCCGCAAACGGAGAAGTTTTTACACGGCACCAAAGTGGCGTACGGCATACTGGTGCAGAGCGCGCTGCTGGGACAAGATGATGTGCTGGCGCAGTTGATTACCGCTTATCAGCGCTTCAACCTGCCAACCCGATTAGCTCAACTGGAAGTGAACATCAATAACCGCGTCGAACTCGATAAGGTTATCGCGCACACTCTGCGCCCTGTGGAGTCCATTCACGCGCTGCCGGTAACGTTAACGCCGCAGACCCTGCGCGCAGCGTTCGAAAAGGTAGAGTCGTTTACGGTGTGATTAGGGTGCGGGTTGCCTGATGGCGGCTTCGCCTTATCAGGCCTACGGTCAAAGCATTGTTGTAGGCCGGATAAGCGTCAGCGCATCCGGCAAAAAATTAACAGCACTTCGCGCCGCCTTTCCCCCCATAGCGCGCATCCTGACGCTCGCGGAAAAATTCTTCATAGGTCATTGGCATCTGGTCCGGATGCGTGACGCGCATATGTTCAACATAGTTGTCGTAATCCGGCACACCTATCATTAATCGGGCGGTTTGACCTAAATATTTCCCAGCTTTGGAGAGCGTTTCAAACATAGTGTTTCCCTGTCGTACAAACGCCCTCCCCGTTCAGGAGAGGGCTCGTTGGTTAAGAGAATATTAGTGCGCGCCTTTCGCCTGCGCCACGATCTCTTCGACATTCTCAGGCATCGGTTCGTACGGCGTTTCTTTCGACGTCGGTTTGTCCTCTTTCAGCGCTGCCAGCGCAGTTCTGATGGAGAACAGACCCAGCACCACAACGACCACCATGAAAAAGATGGTCAGTCCCGCATCCAGTCGGTTATTAAATACCAGTTGCGTCAGCTGCGACTGGGTGTACTGCGCCGGAATGTTGCCGCTGTCGATCATCGCCTGGAACTTGTTGGCGATAGCCAGGAAGCCGATTTTCGCATCCGGGCTAAACGCTTTCTGCCAGCCAGCGGTCAGGGTACAAATCAGCAGCCATGCCGTTGGCACCAGCGCCACCCATGCGTAGCGCTGACGTTTCATCTTGAACAACACCACAGCACAGAGCATCAGCGCCATACCGGCCAGCATCTGGTTGGCAATACCGAACAGCGGCCACAGAGTATTAATACCGCCCAGTGGATCCACCACCCCCTGGTGCAAGAAGTAACCCCAGGCCAACACGCACAGCGCTGTAGCCAGCAGGTTCGCAGGCAGCGAATCGGTACGTTTCAGACTCGGTGACACCACGCCCAGCAGATCCTGCAGCATAAAGCGCGCGGCACGTGTACCAGCATCTACCGCCGTCAGAATAAACAGCGCTTCAAACAGAATGGCGAAGTGATACCAGAACGCCACATCCATCATACCGCCCAGCGCGCCGTGCAGAATGTACGCCATCCCTACAGCCAGCGTCGGCGCTCCGCCTGCACGGGAGATAATGGATTGTTCACCGACTTCATTGGCGATTTGATGCAGGGTGTCCGGCGTAATGGCAAAGCCCCAACTGCTGACCACCTGCGCCGCAGAAGCGACTACGTCAACCGTCCCCGCCGGAGCCAGCACCGCCATCGGGCTGTTCATCGCAAAGTACACGCCCGGATCGATGATACACGCAGAAACCAGCGCCATGATGGCGACAAAGGATTCCATCAGCATCCCGCCGTAGCCGATAAAGCAGGCCTGCCCTTCATTCGCCAGCATCTTCGGCGTGGTACCGGAAGCGATCAGCGCATGGAAGCCCGATACCGCGCCACAGGCAATGGTAATAAACAGGAACGGGAACAGGTTACCGGTCCAGACCGGGCCAGTACCATCAACAAACTTAGTCAGCGCAGGCATGGTCAGCGTCGGACGCATGATCAGAATCCCTACCGCCAGACCAACAATGGTGCCGATTTTCAGGAAAGTAGAAAGATAATCACGCGGCGCCAGCAGCAGCCACACCGGCAGCACGGCAGCGACAAAGCCGTAGCCCACCAGCATCCACGTCAGCTGTACTCCGGTAAAGTCAAAGTACGGCGCCCAGGTCGGGCTTTCAGCGACCCAGCCGCCGGAAATAATAGCAAACACCAGGAATACCAAACCGATGACCGACACTTCACCAATGCGGCCCGGGCGCAGATAACGCAGGTAAATCCCCATGAAGATCGCCAGCGGGATGGTAAACGCGACGGTGTAAGTGCCCCACGGGCTGTGGGTTAGCGCTTTCACGACGATCATCGCCAGTACCGCAAGGATAATCACCATGATCATAAAACAGGCCACCAGCGCAATGACGCCCGCCGTAGGGCCCATCTCTTCTTTCACCAGTTCGCCAAGGGAACGACCATCGCGACGGGTAGAAACAAACAGCACCATGAAATCCTGTACCGCCCCCGCCAGCACTACCCCGGCGAGCAGCCAGATCATACCTGGCAGATAGCCCATTTGCGCCGCCAGCACAGGTCCAACTAACGGACCTGCTCCGGCAATCGCCGCAAAATGGTGACCAAACAGCACTTTTTTATCGGTAGGAACATAGTCCAGACCATCGTTATGACGCACGGCTGGCGTCATACGCGTCGGGTCCAGCGCCAGTACATTTTTCGCAATGTACAGGCCATAGAAACGATAAGCGATTAGGTAGACACAGACCGACGCCACGACTATCCACAACGCGTTGATCTGTTCACCACGGTTTAATGCGATATAGCCGAGGGCAAATGCTCCCACTACGGAGAGCAATGTCCAGACGAGGTACTTCCCTGATTTGTTCATAGTTGTATCCGTTATCCTGGTCAGAGAGATGTTACATTTTGTTTCTATAACATCTTTTCTTGATTTAACAACCTGACAACCATGTAAAGCGGATATATCACTGATTTTTTACATTGTATTGTTAACTTGATCACTATCAACGCAGAGACAACTGAAAAAATTGCGCGCTATGTGCCAACCCCTCAATGTTTTGTCCACATCTCCTCCCGGCATGATGCAGAGCGAGTCACTTAATATTTTTATTATCAATAAGGATATTTATTAACAATATTAACCTGAACTTCTCAATTTATACGGTTAATACATTTATGGATTCAGACTATCCTGATTTTGTATGCAGTTAGTGCTTTATTTCATTTTAACCACCGATTTTAAAGCAAAGAATATATCCGCATCACCAGTTTTAATGACAAAATCATCCATATAAAAAATAAAATTAATTAAGCAGAATTTTTTCAGCGCCAGGTTGTTCAGGATGGCCGTATAAGGATATAAATTATGAATAAATGCTATCGCATCGTCTGGAATATCGCCAGAAATATGTTTGTGGTGACTTCAGAACTCTCGCAGGGCGATCATCGGGTCCGCGCAACCGTCGCGGGCCTGGTGTTATCGGTGGTTGGATTAACGGCAAACTGCGTTCATGCCAGCGACTACGGTCCGCTTAGCGGTGAAACCATCAGTTTAAATGATGGCGATACAGTGACGTCTGTTGATGGCACCACGGGTATCGAAAGCCTGTCCTCAGGGGGGCAAGGCGTACAAATTAATGGTAAAGCCACCATTAACGTTACTGGTGATAGTGGCTCTGTTGGGGTAAAGCTTGATAACAGCGCCAGTAATAATTTAGGTAACGGCACACAGATTAACGTTACGGACACAGGAACGGCGAAAACAGCATCAACCACAGGTCTTTATATTAACAACACCAGTCCAGGTACAAATATAAACGCCGATAATATATCAATTAATACCATTAGTAAAAAAGATGCTTACGGAATTAACGTTCATACAGAAAACGCCACGCTGAATTTCGGCAACAAGAGTAAAATTGTCACCGAATCCCAAAATGGTAATGCGACGGGTGTCTATTTCTATGACGACAATAATACGTTAACCATGAATGCTGGAATAATCCAGGTTAACACCGAAGCAACCGGTAAGGCCGTCGGTATCGACACATACTGGGCAAACGGTACCACGCTCAATTTTGGGGATGACAGCCGCATAGAATTAACCAGCGGCACAGCCGGCGGCAGCGCGCTCTATCTTGGAAAAAACACCCAGGTTAACGCGAACGGGCTGAACATTGATTTCACCGTATCAGAGGCAGGAACAGGCACCACGATTTATGGTATCCAGGAGGGGCAATACAGCCAAGTTGATCTGGGCAAGAACAGCGCAATTACGCTCTCAATGCCTGGAGGTACGGCATATGGACTCGTTTCTGGTTCACAAAGTTATTTTACGGCAGATAGCCTTGATATCACCCTTTCCACAACCTCTACCGAGCGCGCAAAAGGTACGGGCGCGGACATCAGCGGCAACGTGGATTTTGGCAATGATTCCACCATTACCGTGCACGGTTTCTCCGAAGGATACGGGATGATTGTTGATGATTATTCAGCAACCACCAAAGATGATGCCATCGGGACAGTAAAGGCCAACAATCTCACCTTTGACGTCACCGGCCAGAAGACGGAAGGGCTTCGAATAGAAGGCGGCGTGGTTGATTTAGGGTCAGACAGCGCCATTAGCGCAAACGGGACTGCATCCACAATTTACTTGACCGGCCGAGGATACAGTGAATTCAATGCCAAAAATCTGACCGTCACGACCGCGCAGTCCACCGCCCTTACACTAATGAGCAGCATGCATGCTGCCGTCGCCAACATTGGCGAAGGCAGCACTATTGATGGAAGAAATTCCACAGGCCACACAACCAACGGTATTGTGGCCAACACCCCCTACAGCGCCCCGACAACCATAAATTTCAACGGTTCAGCAGGGCAGCGAAACACTATCTACGCGGTGAACGGCTATGGCGCATCAGCCCAATACAGCGGCGCGACGATCAATATATCCAATACGGATATCATCATGAGCGGTAACGATCCTTACGGTCTTTGGGCTATCGGCGATGGGGATTTTACCCATGCAGGCATCATCAATGGTGATAACCTGACTATTGATATGACCGGCGCTAACGGCAGTGGTTACGGTGTGATAGTGCAAGATGGCGGTATCGTGAATCTGACGGGCGATACCACCATTATCGCCGACGGCGGCGTTGCCATCTGGAATCCGAAAGTTTCTTCGGGCGGGAATGTTCTACCTGGCGGGACGGTAAATGGCTCAGGGAAAATGACCATAACCGGCGACATCGTTAACAGCGGCTGGGGATATATCAACCTCAATATGGACGCGGGTTCTTATTTCGCCGGGGCAACCTCGGTTAATGAAAGCTTCAACGACCAGGGTATTGATTCAATCCTCAACCTTAACCTTGCCGACCAGAGCCTGTGGCGGGTTACCGATGATTCCACGCTCACGACGCTGACTAACGCAGGAACCCTTGAGCTGGCGGCAGACCACGCAGCCGGAACTTACAGCACCGTGCATGCTGACGAGGTCACGCTGAAAGAAAGCAGTATTCTCAGCGTCGATTTAAGCGCCGCGGCGCTGGCCAGTCGGTCCGCTAACCCGCTAATTACCGGCGGACAGGTTAATCCCGGCGGCGATCTACACATCAGCAATTCGGGTAATGCGCTGGATCTCAACGCGCTGACCTCAGACAATCAACTGGCAGACATCGACACGGTTACGCTAATTGATGCCGACTCCGCAATCGTGAGCGATTTCGCTTCGATCTCAACCGATCCGGATACCCTGCCCGACTATATCGCGATTTCTGGTCAGGTTAACGCCCTTGATAATACCCAATATGAATTGGGCGTGGGGCTCAGTTGGTACGCCGGAGACTCCGCCGCGGTCTCTACGCCTGCACACGGTACGTTTACCCTTGACGCGGGCCAGACATTTACCGTCAATGGGTTGCTGGCAGATACCTCACCCAACGCCACCACTGGATGGGACGGTAAAAGTCTGACCAAAAAAGGAGACGGCACGCTCACCCTTACCGCAAAGAATACCTGGAGCGGAATCACAGACATTCAGCAGGGAACGCTGTGGTTGACTGAATCGGGCGCTATCGGCGCTGAAGGCAGCAAACAGAGCGTCAATGTCAAAGCCGGAGCCACCCTCGGCGGCAACGGGGTAATCAACGGCGCGGTGAATAACCTCGGCCTGCTAAGTTTTGGCGATAGCACAACGCCAGACAGCCAGTTGATCGTTAATGGCAATGTGACCAACCAGGGCGTAATCCGCAGCAGTGGTTCGACTCCCGGGAATGCGTTAATCATCAACGGCGACTACACGGGCAACGGCGGTCAGCTCTCACTTAACGCCAGTTTGGGCGATGATAATTCACCAACCGACCAGCTCATTGTCTCGGGTAATGTAAACGGCAGCACCACGCTCTACATCAATAATGTGGATGGCGTGGGTGCATATACCGATCAAGGTATCGAGATTGTTGACGTCGGTGGGGTGTCATCAGATAACGCGTTTTCTCTTGGTAATCAGATTCAAATCGGCCTGTATGAGTATCGTCTGTATGAAGATAACGAAAGCTGGTATTTGCGTTCCAAAGCAGAAACACCCGACGACCCGGATGATGACGTCACTCCGATCGATCCTGATGACAGCGACGTCACACCGGTCGATCCTGACGATGGCGGCAGCGACGTCACACCGGTCGATCCTGATGACGGCGGCAGCGACGTCACACCGGTCGATCCTGATGACGGCGGTAGCGACGTTACCCCGACAAATCCACAATATCGCGCCGATATAGGCGCTTATCTGGGCAACCAATGGCTGGCGCGTAGCCTGCAGATGCAAACGCTGTTCGATCGTGAAGGGAGCCAGTACCGCTCGGCCGAAGGAAGCGTCTGGGCGCGAATGAAAGGCGGAAAAACGGACACATCGGCTGTAAACGGCAATATCGACATAGACAGCGATTACACCCAGTTTCAGCTTGGCAGCGACCTTGCAACCTGGCGCGATGATCAGCAAAGCATCACGTTTGGCCTGATGGCCAGTTACCTTGACGGCAGTACCGACAGCACCGGAAATCGTGGCGCGGATGGCAGTCAGTTTACAGCCACAGGCGATATCGACGGTTACAATCTTGGCGCGTATGCCACCTGGTTCTCTGATGCCCGGCAACATCGCGGCTGGTATGTTGATACGTGGTATCAGTATGGCTTCTACAATAACAGCGTCGAGAATGGCAATGCCGGTTCAACGCATTACGACTCCCTGGCTCACGCGATTTCGCTGGAAAGCGGTTATCGCTACGACATGAATATGAGCAGCGCTAACACAGTAAGCCTGACGCCACAGGCGCAGGTTATCTGGCAACGCTACGAGGCAGATAGCGTTGAGACAAATGGTACACGCATAGACGGGCAAAATGGCGATAGCTGGACCACACGTCTTGGTCTGCGAATTGATAGCCAGCTTTCATTCGTCGATGCAACTGTCCGGCCATTCGCAGAGATTAACTGGCTACACTCCACCGACGATCTGGCCGTATCATTTGATAACGCAACGGTAAAACAGGATCTTCCTGCCGATCGCAGCGAGCTAAAAGTGGGAATTCAGGCGAATCTCAATAGCCAGTGGAACGTCAGCGTCCAGGCGGCAGGTCAGAAAGGTAATAACGACTACCGCGATCTCAACGGGAGTTTTAATCTGCGCTATAGCTGGTAACTGGTGTTACGAAGCGCGTCTAAACGACGCGCTTATCTTCACCCCATCACTGCAGTGCCTAAACGACAGGTGCAACAGCGTCGTCCCTGTTCATCAAAGATAACGATTTCCCAGCTTTGGCTCTGACGCCCGAGGTGCAGCGGCTGGCAGACACCGCGCACTTTCCCCTGCGCAACCGCCCGATGATGGGTAGCGTTCAGTTCCGTCCCCACCACGCACTGCCCGTCGCGCGTCATCAGATAACCCGCCATCGAACCCAGCGTTTCCGCCAGAGCCGCCGACGCGCCGCCGTGCAGTAGGCCAAACGGCTGATGCGTGCGGCTATCCACCGGCATTTCGGCTTCCAGCACATCATCCCCCAGTCGGGTATAAACCATGCCAAGATGCGCCACCATCGTGTTCTGACTGGTAGCATTCAGTTCATCCAGCGTTAAATGACGTTTCCAGATCATGGTCATGCCCCCAGCGTAGAGCCGCCGTCCACCACGATATCCTGCAGCGTAATGTGGCTGGCAAGGTCAGAGGCGAGAAATAAAATGGTGTTGGTGATTTCCTGCGGCCGGGCGATTTTCCCCAGCGGAATACCTAGCTTAAACTGCTCGCCAAACCCACGAATGCGCTGTTGCTCCGCGTCATCACTAACCCACAACGTACGCTGCATGTCAGTGTCGGTCGAGCCTGGTGAAACCACATTACAACGCACACCGCTACCCGCCAGCTCAAGTCCGACGGTCAGCGCCAGGCTTTTCAACGCGGCTTTTGACGCGCCGTAGGCGCTCATGCCGATACGCGGTGTGTGCGCCGCATCCGACGCGACGGTCACGATCGCCCCGCCCTGCTGGCGACGAAACTGCGCCATCGTCTGCTGAAACAGATTGAACGCCCCGCCAACGTTTACCGCAAACGTCTGCTGCCACTCCTCAGCGCTCAGCGCATCGGTGGCCCCCATACGCAAAATACCTGCGGCATTGACCAACACATCCAAACGCTCGCGCGCTTGAAGGACGCGCTGGCACACCTCAGCCACCTGTCCGGCATTCGCCACATCCAGCACTTCGGTCGTAAACGGGTAGTTATCCTGAGGAAACTCGCGATCGAATCCTGTCACCTCAGCGCCAGCATGCGCAAATGCCAGCGCCGTGGTATAGCCAATCCCTTTTCCCGCCCCGGTTACCCAGACGGTTTTCCCTGCAAAATCAAATCCGGCCATTACTTCACCTCGCGGGAGAGCAGCGTCCACCAGGCGTCAATGGTCGGATTTTTCGCCAACATCACGAAATCAATGTCGCCATGAACTTTACGCCAGTGCGCCGCCAACGCCATCATGCGCACAGAATCCAGCCCGTAGTCGATCAGGTTTTCATCATCCATCGGCTCTTCAGACTCGTCCAGCAGCGGCAGAATAACGCTGCGCAACGCATCCTTAGTGGCCGGGACCAGGGTCGGTAATAACTCCTGAGTCATCACTACGCGCCCGGACCGCCCTGCCACGTATTTCAGCGACATCAGATGCTCGTCACGGCTAAAGTCCGCCAGCGCATCGGCAACCATAAACGGCTTGATATCACGCATAAAGGCGTCCGTTGCGGTGGTCATACAGCCGATATGCGCATACACCCCGGTAATGATCAGTTGATTACGACCGGTTTCCTTGAGCATCTGTTCCAGCGGGGAGCGATGAAATGCGCTGTAACGCCATTTCACCAGAATGGTATCCGCTTCATCCGGGGCCAGCGCCTCAACAATCTTTTGCTGTTCCGGTGAACGCGTCAGACCCGGTCCCCACATATCATTGAGCAGAGCGCGGTCTTCATCACTCTGTTCTTTCGGCTGAGCGGTGTAATACACTGGAATGTTATGCTCTTTACAGTACTGACGCAGTGCGGCGATGTTAGCGACAACCTGCTCCATCATCGGGCAGTTATCACCCCAAAAGCCGATAAAATAATCCTGCATGTCGTGGATCAGCAGCGCGGCGCGTTCAGGGTCAAACGCCCAGTCGACCTTGTTCACAGGAACATCAAGCGCCGTGGGTAGCGCATAAGCCTGCAGTTTAGGAATTGCCATCTCTTTTTCTCCTTCAGGCCAGTGAACGTGCTGCCAGCCACTGACGTAATTGTTTTTTATCCACTTTCCCAACCGGGGTCAGCGGTAATGACTCAACGCATTCAACGCGGTCAGGTAATTTGAATTCCGCCACGCCCTGTTCACGTAGAAAACGACGCACCTGCACCGCGCGCAGCGGCTCTTTTACCACCAGCCAGGCACAGCTTTTCTCGCCCATCAGTTCGTCATCCATACTGACCAACGCGGCATGGATCACCGATGGATGGCGCAGCAGCAGGTTTTCAATCTCTTCAGCAGCGATCTTCTCCCCACCACGGTTGATCTGATCCTTCTCGCGTCCCTGAACGGTGATATAACCATCCGGATCGATAGCGATCAGATCGCCGGAACAATAAAAACCGTTGGCGTCAAAGGCGCTGGCATTGTGCTCTGGACTTTTGAAGTAGCCGCGGAAGGTGTAAGGGCCACGCGTCATCAGGCGTCCGGTTTCACCCTGGGCTAATGGATTGCCATCAGCGTCCGCCACCCAGACTTCATCATCGGGACACATTGGGCGACCCTGGGTATTGATGATGCGCTCCGGGCTATCATCCAGACGGGTGTAGTTCACCAGCCCTTCCGCCATGCCGAAGACCTGCTGCAGCTGGCAGCCAATCTCTGCAGGAATACGCGCCGCAAGCGTGGCGGAAAGACGTGCCCCACCAACCTGCAACAACGTCAGCGAAGCCAATTGCGCATTGCTGCCCCATTCCGCAATAGCCTGCAACCACAGGCTCACCGCAGGCGGTACCAGCGCCGTGACGTTAACCTCATGCCGTTCTATTAGCGGGAAACACAGGGTTGCGCTCGGGTCATCCGCCAGCACCACGGTGCCGCCGGCCAGGAATACGCCCAGTGCGCCAGGCGAACTCATGGCGTAGTTATGCGCCGCCGGGATCGCGCACAGATAACGCGTTTCCCCGGTGAAGCGGCAAATCTCATTGCTGCGACGCACACTGTAGTAGTAATCGTTATGGGTACGAGGTATTAGCTTTGGCGTCCCGGTCGTCCCGCCGGAAAGCTGGAAGTACGCCACCTCATCAGCGGGCGACGGCGTGGCGGTAAAATCAGTCGCAGGTTGGCTTATCGCCGTTTGTAGATTGTGTTCACCTTCATCATTACGCAGTTGCACCACGCGCACTGAATTGTGTTCAGCCACAAACGCGTTAAGAAAATCGTCCCCGCTAAACAGCGCATGCTGGCGATCGGCAATCAACAGCGCCGGTTCAATCTGTTTGGCATAGGCGTTTAGTTCGTTACGCTGATGGCTGAATAACGCCAGCACCGGGGCTACGCCCAGCTTGAGCAGCGCAAAGAAGGTGATATACAGCTCAGCCACATTGCCCAGTTGTACCAGCGCGGTTTCACCGGGTTTGATCCCCTGACGGCGCAGGCTGCAGGCGAGATTGTCAGCGGCCTGATTTAGCTGGCGATAGCTCAGATGGCGTTCACCATCAATTACCGCCGTATGATCGCTTTCTGCGTGACGGGTCAGAATGTCGGTCAGCGGCAAATCCTGCCAGTAACCTTTTTCACGATAGCGGCGGGCAAACTCCTCCGGCCAGCGGGTGAAAGGAATACTCATTATCGCTCCTCAGAAGCCTGGTCAATAAGGCTCTTAATGCAGTCCAAAAACATTCAACATCGTGGAGAGCTTGGCCCCCGTTTCACGCCATTCCGCAACCGGGGAAGAGGCCGGAACAATCCCGGCGCCAGCAAAGAAACGAACCTGATTACGCAGCAGCTTCGCGCAGCGGATCGTCACCACCCATTCACCGTTACCTTCGGCATCGCACCAGCCAACAATGCCGCCGAACAGTTCGCGATCGAACGGCTCCAGCTCGGCGATAATGTTGCGTGCAACCTGATGTGGGAAACCGCTCAGCGCAGGCGTCGGATGCAGCAGACACGCCAGCGTCAGGGCGTTTTCCTGCGCGTTGGCTTTACCTTCAAACGGTGTGCCAAGGTGCCAGAGCGTTGGCGTGGTAACCAGTTGCGGTGAAGAAGGCAATTGCAGTTCACGGCTGCGATCGCGCAGGACGGTTTTCATCGCCTGCGTCACCAGTTCGTGCTCATGGCGATCCTTCTCGGAGGCCAGCAGGCGGATCCCCGCCTCTCGATCCAGCACATCATCTGGCTGACGACGTGCCGAGCCTGCCAGCGGCAATGAGCTAAAACGATCGCCTTCTTTGCGCAACAGCAGTTCCGGGCTGGCGCCAATCAATACGCCGCCGTCTTCCAGAGGCACATGGAAGTTGTAGCTGGCCGGATTTTGCGCCACCAGGCGCTCCAGCAGCGCGCCACTGTCAATGTTGGCATCGGTGGTGATATCGATCAGGCGTGACAACACCACTTTGTCGACTTTCGGGGTTGCCGTCAGCGCAGCCGCCCGGCTGACCATATCTTCAAAGAAATCCTGTTCCGGGATCGATTGACGTTCAACAACGTTCAGCGACTGATGTGCGTTAAAGTAACGTGATGACTGCTGCTTCGCCGTTCGGGAGAACGTCTGCCACGAGCGGGGAATAAACAGCGATGACGGCTGGCGGGTATCAAAAGGAATCGCCCCTACCATGATGGGGTTCGCGATGCCCTGCGATTTGGCATCCGCAAACAGTGCATGCATTTTTTGTTGGAATGGGCTGTCTGGCGAATCGCCATCAATTGCCGGTTCCGCGTAGCGGGCGAAGCATCCTGACGTCGTAAAACTACGATACGGCGACATAAAGAAAAAACTGTCGGGAGCGAGCGTCGGCATAGTCTGCGTTTTTTCCTCGGCCAGTGACATATCCATATCATCCTCCAAAAATGATAAAGGCTCTAATAATGATTATCATTTATATTTTCGGTCGCTAACCTAAAAGCAAAGCGCCGGTATGTCAACTCTTGTGGTAGCACAATGTGCGACTTTGGCTTGCATCCTTGCCCACTAACAATGAAAATGAGAAGCATTACTTATACTGATAACAGGATGCTGATACGTGAGTCTCCCCTCTTTTTGTCGCACCGTGCTCTTACTGGCTGGTTTATCTATTTCAGGAATTTCTTCAGGGCACGCCGCCGACTGGCCGCGTCAGGTTACCGACAGTCGCGGCACGCATACGCTGGAGCATAAGCCACAGCGAATTGTCTCCACCAGCGTCACCCTCACCGGCTCGCTGCTGGCGATTGATGCCCCGGTCATCGCCAGCGGTGCCACTACGCCGAACAACCGCATCGGCGATGCACAGGGCTTTTTACGCCAGTGGAGCGAAGTGGCAAAGGCGCGCAAACTGAGCCGTTTGTACATCGGGGAACCGAGCGCTGAGGCCGTAGCGGCACAAATGCCGGATCTGATTCTGATAAGCGCCACTGGGGGCGATTCAGCCCTCGCGCTTTACGATCAGCTGTCCACCATTGCGCCAACGCTCATCATTAATTACGACGATAAAAGCTGGCAGTCGTTACTGACCCAGTTAGGTGAAATTACCGGTCAGGAACAACAGGCGGCATCCCGTATTGCCGAGTTTGATAAGCAACTGCAGGCGGTTAAGCAACGTATCACCCTGCCGCCACAACCGGTCAGCGCGCTGGTGTATACCGCCGCGGCGCACAGCGCCAACCTGTGGACCCCTGAGTCGGCGCAGGGCAAACTGATGGAGCAATTAGGTTTCACGCTGGCCCCGCTGCCTGCCGGTTTGCACACCAGCCAGAGTCAGGGCAAACGCCACGATATCATCCAGCTTGGCGGTGAGAACCTGGCGGCTGGCCTGAACGGCAAAGCGCTGTTCCTGTTTGCTGGCGACAGCAAAGATGCCGATGCCATTTATGCCAATCCGCTTCTGGCGCATCTGCCAGCCGTGCAGAATAAACGTGTTTATGCTCTGGGTACGGAAACCTTCCGTCTCGACTACTACAGCGCGACATTGCTGCTGCAGCGTCTGTCGGCTCTGTTTTAATCGCCCGCGCCGGATACGGCTAATGCCTTATCCGGCCTCCCCTGGGCATAACGTTAGCTGGCATTCACGGGCATTTGTCGGAATCGGCGCACTTCACCCAACAGCAGCAGCAGTAGCAGACCGATAATCACCAGCCCAAAGCCACTCACGCTTGCCGAAGCGACCGGCGTCATTATCGCGCCCAGACCACCTAACAGCGCCGCGCCAATCGCATCGCCGGTAACGTTCTGCGCCGTCCACAAACCGTTAATTCGCCCAAGCATTGCTTCCGGCGTCTGCGTCTGTAACAGGGTGTATTGCAACAAAGAGCTGACCGCACTCAACCAGCCGAACAGCGCCAGGCAGACAACCCCAAGCTGCCAGACCGGCATCAAGCCAAACAGACCAATTGCCAGGAACGACGCTACGGTTGATGCCAGCATGATCAGTCCCGGACGAACGCTGTGCGCCAACTGTCCGCTGGTCAATGCCCCCACTGCCGCGCCAAGAGGAATGGCGGCATACAGCAGACCAATTTGCGCGCTCGACATGTGCCAGTTAATTGCCAACGCCGGATACAGCACGCGCACGGCGCTCGCCATAGTCAGCAGACCGCCGAGCAGCGCAATGCCGCCAATTAGCGGGCTGGCAAGCAGAAAGCGAAATGCTGCCAGCAGCGATTTCAGCGGATGCTCACGCGGCTGTGGCGGAGGCGGCAACGCGGGAAGACTCAACAACGGCAGCAAGGTAATGAAAGTACCCGCCGCCGCCAGCCCGTAGTTCCAGGCCACGCCGCCGGTCGCGAGCAGCACCCCGCCAAGCATCGGCGAAATTACCGAACCCAGGCGTACCGTCAGCATGGTAATTGCCCCGGCCTGCATCAAATTCTCGCGCCCGACCAGCGCCGGCGTTGCCGCCAGCAAAGCGGTTACGCCCAACGAGGCAAAGAAACCGTCCCATAAGCCAAGCAGATAAATGGCCAGTAACGATGGTTCGGGCAGCAGCGCATTCAGACACAGACCAATAAAGCCGACGCCGCAGGTTCCACGCGCCAGCAGGATCACTTTTTTACGCTCATAGCGATCGGCCAGCACCCCGCCCACCATCAGGCCAATAAACATTGCGCTGCCGGTCAGCGTCACCGATAAACCTACCTGCCAGGTCGACTGAGTCATCATCTGGATCTGTACCGGAACCGCCACGCCGAGTAGCCCCAGAGAGACAATGGAAATAAAACGGGCGAGGAAGACGGCGCGAAATGCAGGGTGGGTCTTTAACAGGCTGAGATTGAGCAGCCAGGATTGTCGATTCATTACAGAGCCTTACCAGGTACTTTTTCAATATCCATTCGATGGCTGCACATGCTAACATATCCAAATAAGATCGATAACGATAATTACTATCATTATCAGGGAAGTTGATATGTCATGCTCTGTTTCCGCGACACGCGCCTTCGCCGTGCCCGGACTATTGTTATTACTTGTTCTCACCACGGTATTAAGTCTGGTTATTGGCGCCAAGTCGCTACCTGCCTCCGTGGTGCTGGATGCACTCACCGGCAGTTGTCAAAGCGCTGATTGCACCATCGTGCTGGACGCGCGCCTGCCGCGCACGCTGGCGGGGCTGCTCGCGGGTGGCGCGCTTGGCCTGGCTGGCGCATTAATGCAAACGCTCACGCGTAACCCTCTCGCCGATCCCGGTATTCTGGGCGTCAACTCTGGCGCCAGCTTCGCTATTGTGCTGGGAGCCGCGCTGTTCGGCTTTTCCTCTGCGCAAGAGCAACTGCTGATGGCCTTTTGCGGGGCGCTGGCCGCATCACTGATCGTTGCATTTACCGGTAGCCAGGGCGGCGGACAGTTAAGCCCGGTACGTCTGACGCTGGCGGGCGTAGCGCTGGGCGCGGTGCTGGAAGGATTATCTACCGGCATCGCCCTGCTCAATCCGGACGTCTACGACCAGTTGCGTTTCTGGCAGGCCGGTTCACTGGATATCCGTAGCCTGCAAACGCTAAAGGTTGTTCTGGTACCGGTACTGATTGCTGCGGCTGTCGCGTTATTCCTCAGCCGGGCACTGAATAGTCTGAGCCTTGGCAGCGACACCGCTACCGCGCTTGGCAGTAAAGTCGCTCGCACGCAGTTTATTGGCCTGCTGGTGATTACCGTATTGTGCGGCAGTGCAACCGCGATTGTCGGCCCTATCGCTTTTATTGGCCTGATGATGCCGCATATGGCGCGCTGGTTGGTGGGGGCTGATCACCGCTGGTCACTGCCCGTAACCCTGCTGGCAACCCCTTCTCTGTTACTGATTGCCGATATCATCGGTCGTCTGATTGCCCCCGGTGAGCTGCGCGTTTCGGTGGTCAGCGCCTTCATCGGCGCGCCGGTGCTTATCTTTCTGGTACGGCGGAAACCGCGTGGAGGTGGCGCATGATGCACCTCCCTCGCCGCCTGATAATCAGCAGCCTGCTGCTGGTTGTAGGATGTCTCGCCGTTGGCTTGTGGAGCCTGCGTAGCGGCGTCGTTACGCTGGAAACCCAGCAAATTATTGCTGCCCTGCTCGGCGATGCGCCGCGTAGCATTACACTGGTGGTGACCGAATGGCGTTTACCACGCGTGCTCATGGCGCTATTGATTGGCGCGGCACTCGGCGTGAGCGGCGCAATATTTCAGTCGCTGATGCGCAACCCGCTGGGTAGCCCGGATGTGATGGGTTTCAATACCGGGGCCTGGAGCGGTGTGCTGGTGGCAATGGTACTGTTCGGACAGCATCTTACCGCTATCGCGCTGGCAGCCATGCTGGGTGGGGTCCTGACCTCTCTGATAGTCTGGGCGCTCGCCTGGCGCAATGGTATCGACACCTTCCGGCTGATTATTATTGGTATCGGCATACGCGCTATGCTGGTCGCGTTCAACACCTGGCTATTGCTGAAAGCATCATTAGAAACCGCGCTGACGGCCGGGCTGTGGAACGCCGGTTCGCTCAATGGCCTGACCTGGGCCAAGACCTGGCCTTCTGCCCCACTGATTATCATCATGCTGGTGTGCGCCACGCTGCTGGTACGCCGGATGCGTTTGCTGGAAATGGGTGATGACAGCGCCTGCGCGCTTGGCGTCAGTGTAGAACGCTCACGTCTGATGATGATGCTGGTAGCGGTTGTACTGACCGCTTCCGCCACCGCGCTGGCAGGTCCAATCTCGTTTATTGCCCTTGTCGCCCCGCATATCGCGCGGCGGATTAGCGGCACATCGCGCTGGGGATTAACCCTGTCGGCGTTGTGCGGCGCGTTGCTGCTGCTGATGGCTGATTTATGCGCCCAACAGCTCTTTATGCCTTATCAGCTTCCGGTGGGCGTTGTCACCGTAAGCCTCGGCGGTATTTATCTTATCGTCTTGTTAATTCAGGAGTCCCGCAAAAAATGATCGAATCAGTAGCCCGTTTGCGTGGCGACCAGTTAACGCTGGGTTATGGCAAGTTTACCGTGGCGGAAAACCTCAATGTGTCGATTCCCGACGGTCACTTCACCGCAATCATCGGGCCAAACGGCTGCGGGAAATCAACGCTACTGCGCACGCTGAGTCGTTTGATGACGCCCGCGCATGGCAAGGTCTGGCTCGACGGCGAGCATATTCAGCACTATGCCAGCAAAGAGGTTGCCCGCAGAATAGGTTTGCTGGCGCAAAACGCCACCACGCCGGGTGATATTACGGTACAGGAACTGGTTGCCCGCGGGCGCTACCCGCACCAGCCATTGTTTACCCGCTGGCGCAATGAAGATGAAATCGCGGTATCTAACGCAATGCAGGCGACGGGTATCACACATCTTGCATCACAAAGTGTGGATACCCTTTCCGGTGGACAACGCCAGCGCGCATGGATTGCGATGGTGCTGGCGCAGGAAACGTCGATTATGCTGCTTGATGAACCCACCACCTGGCTGGATATCAGCCATCAGATCGATCTGCTGGAGCTGCTGAGTGAGCTCAATCGGGAGAAGGGTTATACGCTGGCCGCCGTTCTGCACGACCTCAATCAGGCCTGTCGCTATGCGACGCATCTGATTGCGCTGCGTGACGGAAAAATTATTGCCGAGGGTGCGCCAAAGGAGATAGTCACCGCACAGCTTATTGAAAAAATCTACGGTCTGCGCTGTATGATTATCGACGATCCGGTTGCCGGAACGCCGTTAGTGGTGCCGTTAGGACGTACGTCGAACAGGTAAACACCGCCACCTCCGCAGAGGTGGCGAGACCATTTACTGAATGTCTTTGAGCAGGTCACACATGACTGGCCCAATCTTCTCAAACGCCTCAGGGGTAATGATATCAACGTGCGCGCAGTCCTGACGATAGACATCCAGACTGGATATCCACGGCGACCAGCTGCGCTCCGGACTGACTCCCGGCACTAAGGTACGCTCAGCGACGAACAGCGTGGCGTGACCTGCAAACGGCACGCTGTGTGCTGTGGTGAGCAGGCGAACCGCATCGGCGTAGTTGCCTTCGATTGCGTTAAATAAGGTCTCTGACGCATTACCCTGCTGCGCAGCCAGAAACGCTTCACGCTCTCGCGCGATCTCCGCCAGTACCGCTGGATCTAACCCATTGGCCTCTTTATCCTGCCAGTTTTGCGTTTCTGGCGGCCAGGTATCGAGCAGTCCCAGGAATGCAACTGTCTCTCCTCTGGCATGTAAGCGCGCGGCAATCCCCTGCGCCAGCGTGCCTCCCAGCGAGTAACCTAATAAATAGTAGGGACCATGAGGCTGCTGGCTGAGCAGCGTTGCCAAATGATGTTCACATACCGCATCAAGGTTCTCCGCCGTTTGCATAGGGCCATCCGGCCGTGGAGACTGAATGCCGGTAATCGACCATTGCGGGCTGAGGTAGCGCGACAGCACGCTAAACTGCCAGGCAAAACCCGACGCCGGATGGAAGCAAAACAGCGTTGGCCCATGACTTTGGCGCAGCGGCAGCAGCGTCTCAAATCCCAGACGCTGCGACTGCTCATCATCATTGCTCTCCAGCAGTGCGCTCAGTTGTTCAACGGTAGAAGCCACCATTATCTGCCCAGGCGTCACCTGACGCTCAAAAGCCCGGCTCAACTGCGCTGCCAGCTTCATCGCCAGCAACGAATGACCACCAAGCGCAAAGAAGTCCGCCTCCACGTCATTCACCTCGCAACTCAGCAAAGCCGCAAAAGACTGTGCGATGGTAGTTTCAGTCCCTGTACGCGGCGCGCGCCCGGAAGTACGCGACGTCAACTGCGGCATCGGCAGCGCTTTACGATCCAGTTTACCGTTCGCGCTAAGCGGTAGCTCCGCCAGTTGCAACAATACCGTTGGCACCATATGCGCAGGCAGTTTTTCACGCAGACTGTCCCGCAATGCGGACGTATCCAGCGGTAACCCCGATTGCGACACCAGATACCCCACCAGTTGACGTGCATCGCCGCCTGTCGCCGCCGCCTGGTTGAATACGCAGGCATGGGCAACGGCATGCTCGACATCAGGCAACTGCTGCATCACCCGATCAATCTCACCAAGCTCAATGCGTTGTCCGCGAATTTTAAGCTGGTCATCGCTGCGCCCAAGGTATTCCACCGCGCCATTTTCCAGCCAGCGCGCCACATCCCCGGTACGGTACATGCGTTCGCCGGCGTTAAACGGATCGGCGATAAAGCGGCTTGCGGTCAGATCCGCTCGCCCCAGGTATCCTTGCGCCAGTTGGATCCCCGTCAGATACAGGTCACCCGCCACGCCGAAAGGCACCGGGCGCATCATGGCATCCAGGATGCGTAAACCTGTATTCCATACCGGATAACCAATCGGCACGCTGTTGCCGGTTACTGCGGCAAGTTCATCCCCACAGGCCGGATACCAGCTCACATCGACCGCCGCTTCCGTTGGCCCGTATAAATTGTGCAGTGGCGCACGAGTCAACTGCTCCCACTCGCGACATAAATCTGCAGGCAAGGCTTCACCGCTGCAGAATACCCGTTTCAGCGAGGCGCAACTCTCCCGCGCGGTTTCCGGCGTCAGTGAAGCGACAAAAGCGGCCAGCATCGAAGGAACGAAGTGCGTGGTCGTCACCCCGTATTGGGCAAAGAATTGCTGCATCGCCAGCGGATCGCGGTGCGCCTCAGGTTCCGCCATTACCAGTTTAGCCCCGGCAATAAACGGCCAGAAAAACTCCCATACCGAGACGTCAAAACTGCACGGCGTTTTTTGCGCCACCACATCATCTGCGGCCAGCGGGTAGTGATTTTGCATCCACAGCAAACGGTTAACGATGGCGGTTTGCCCAACCATTACCCCTTTTGGTCTGCCGGTAGAACCGGAAGTAAAAATGATATAGGCCGTATAATTGGGTTGAGATAGCGCCAGCGGAACTGCATCTTCTGCTGGCAGTGGCGCGTTGTAGCACAGACTTTCCAGCGCCGGAATATCGCTAAAGCGCGCCAGTTGCTCTTCGGTCGCGATCAGCAATTTCGGTTTTGCGTCTTCGAGCATCATCCGCAGGCGATCGTCCGGGTATCCGGTATCCAATGGCAGCCAGGCGGCTCCCGCCTCAACAATACCGTGTAATGCCAGCGTCAGGAACACGGAACGCGGTAATGCCACGGCTACGCTGTCGCCAGGGCGGACGCCACGCTCGCGCAGAAGCTGCGCCAGCGCCACGACCTGCTGGCGCATTTCGCGATAGCTAAACTGATAACGGGCATCGGCCAGCGCCGGGGCATCCGGCGTTTTATCAGCCTGCTGCGCCACCAACGCGCTCAGCGTAGTGGACGGGATCTCCACGGTGGTGTCGTTAATCTTCGCCAGCCGCTCATGTTCTGTTGGCAACAGCATCCCGGCGTCGCCG
The DNA here is from genome assembly GCA_020099315.1 of Citrobacter europaeus. NCBI lineage: Bacteria > Pseudomonadati > Pseudomonadota > Gammaproteobacteria > Enterobacterales > Enterobacteriaceae > Citrobacter > Citrobacter europaeus. The sequence goes on along the minus strand of CP083650.1, from coordinate 1,271,978 downwards.
CAGCATAGCGCCGGATTGTCGGCAAACTGCTCGATAAGCCCGATTAAACGTGATGCATGCTGCGCCAGCGTCTCGGCTTCATAACGTTGTTTATTGGCCAGGATTTCAATACTCAGACCGCCGTTTTCATCCGGGAACAGCGCCAGCTCAAGATCGTTCACCGGCCCCGTCGCCAGCGTATGAGTTCGCGCCTGCACGCCGGGAATATTGAGCTGATAGTCGAATATTTTCACGTTCAGCACCGGGCCAAACAGCGGTTCAGCACCGGCTGCGCGCCCGCTGTCGCGAACAATTTGCTCGGCATCATAACGCTGATGACGGCGCATTTTCTTTAACTGTCCGGCCAGTCGTTGTGCAAGCGCAGGCAAGCTTTCTGCCGCATCCAGTTGCACACCAAATGGCAAAACGTTTAAAACGGGTCCGCTGGACGTCAGCGCCGCCGATCCCATGCGCCGCATAAAGATAAACCCGGCAGCATAATCCATTCGGCTGCACAAACGTCCCAGCCACAACGCCACCAGCGCGAGGGCCAGATCCGCACGCTGAACGTCAGGCATACGTGCCGCAAGTCGGCGAAACTCCCCTTCAGGCGCGGTTAACTTCAGACGAATGATATCCGCGCTGGCTGACCGCCCCGGCAGTGGTTTATCAGATAGCGATGCCGGAGGTGGGAGTTGCTTTCGTTGCTCGCTCCAGAAGGCGCCGTCGCGTTGCCAGGCATCACTCTGACGATACTGTTGATACTCTTCCACCACCTCAGCAAATGGCGTAAAAGGTGATTCTGGCGTGGACTCGCCATGCAGCCATGCGCGGTAAATCGCGGCTATCTGGCGGGTAATGGCCGGAAAACTGAAGCCATCAACCAGCAGATGATGGTAACGCTGATACCAATACCAACGCTTGTCTCCCACCTGAATGAGCAGGTGAAAAACCAGCGGTTTGCCACTATCAGCACGTATGTCCTGCTGCAGGTCTGCCTGCATCAACGCTCGTGCCGCCTCATGGGGATTGGATTTTTCACGCAGGTCAATAACGTCGGGTTGCGCAAAGGCGAGCGCGGGGTCTACCCATTGCCATACCTCGCCGTTATCTTCGCTAAACCGCATCCGTAGGGTATCTGCCTGCTCCAGACCCGCCACAACCGCTTTTGCCAGCAACGGCGCGTCCAGTTCGCCGGTTAATTCTACGTAGTGCGCCACGCTCCATGCCGAGGGCAATGTGGAGAGTTTTTCCGCCATCCAGATCCCCGGCTGAGCCGCGACTAATGGTAAACGCTGAGTCATGGAGCCTCCTGCACATCGACGTAATTTGCTGGCGTCAGCGTGGTCCAGTTTGCATCCAGCCATTGCTGGCAGGCTTCCTGGGATTGGGGTTCGCACGCGACCGTCCAACCAGCAGGAAGTGAGCATTGTCGCGGCCAAAGGCTAAACTGACGTTGGGGATTTTGCAGAATGTAAAACTGGCCCTGCGGATTATCGAAGGGGTTACTGAATTCCATACTCAACTCCTGTCGTGGAACGTCGTCCGGTTAAATCGTGTCGGTAAGCGGTTGCCAGAGCGTTATCAGCCCTTGCATCAAACCGCCGCGCCAGCAAAGCGCATCGTGTCCGCCATCAACCTGACGCCAGAAAATAGACTGTGGTGCAGAAGGTAACTGGGCATATAGCGCCTGATTAGCGCGAAAAATAATGGGCTCGCGGATCCCGGCTTCCAGGACAATACGCAGCCCCTGAGCACTGACCTTCCCGATCTTCAGTTGCTCAACGATCGTCCCATCCTGATAACCACCGCGATGCGGCCACCAGTAAGAGCCCGACTGGCTGAGTACGCAGCCAAAGCGCGCGGGCCAGTTTAGCCCGGCATACAGCGATGACAATCCGCCAAAACTTTGTCCGGCGACCACCGTGCGCTGCGGGTCATCACTGAACGCGGTTGTCGTCTTCACCAGCGGCAACAGCTCCTCTTGTACCGCCAACCAAAAATCCGCGTTACACGGCAGTTCGCGGCTACGGTGAGCCGTGTCGATGGCATCAATCAGGAGATAAACGGCAGGAGGAAGGTGCCCACGATGCGTAAGTGAAGTTAGCGCAGGCCAGACCGGCATACTCTGCGCCCAAAACTGTCCGTCCAGCAGGATAGCCAGCGGACGAGATTCCGCTTGGGCCTCACCGGTGGTAAAGACCCATACGCGACGCGTATTACCAAGCCTGGCGCTACACCATTGCAGACACACTGCGGGTGAATCGGGGTTTTCAGGTCGATCCCATCCTGGTTGTACGGGTGCATCAGGCATTTCCAGCGCAGACACCGCGTGGCCACGACCGCCCTGCCAGCTCTGCGAATTAAGGGGGTCAGCAATAGCCTGCGGCAGTAATTGCCGCCAGCCTTCACGCAGCGCGGTTCGGTCAGGCGTTTCGCCCAGCGCCTGCGGCGCAAAAATATCGTTGCGCGCTGTTGGAATAAAACAGTAACTGCCACGCCAGTTGGCGCTGAGGGATACACTCCAGCACCAAATATTCGTTCCATCAATGCGTCGCATCGACTGAGGGGTAGCATTTTGATGGTGGTCGGTGACGCCGGTGATATAAACCCAAACGTGATGAATGGCTGACTCTTTCTCCGTTCCCTGCGGGTCACGCCACCAGAAGGTTACCCGATAATTTCCGTTGTCTTCACGCTCCCACTCCGGGCCTTTTTTTGACTGCCACCACGCCTCGCTTCCCATCTTTAACGTCGTCACCGCCATAACCCCATGTTTATCGTGAAATTTTATGATCTAGCGTGAAATATATTGATAATATTATTGATAACTATTTGCATTTGCAATAGCGTATTGTCGCGCTGTGGGAAGCGCGCACAGTTTTTCACCACTTATAAACCGACCTGGCGCTGCGTACTTTTTCTGGAATGGAGGGTTTACGCGGATGCGGGCGACATCAGGCCAAATGCCGCAACACGGCACATTGGAACTCGTGGCTAAAAGAACAGCAGGACATACAATGAACAACAAGATTCATTCACTGGCCTTATTGGTCAATTTAGGGATTTACGGGGTAGCCCTGCCAGCAATGGCAGAAGATCAAACCGATAGCGCCGCAGTCTCTCATGAAGACACCATCGTCGTTACCGCTGCCCAGCAGAACCTGCAGGCGCCGGGCGTTTCAACCATTACCGCTGATGAGATTCGTAAGAATCCTCCCGCTCGCGATGTGTCGGAAATCATCCGTACCATGCCTGGCGTTAACCTGACCGGTAACTCAACCAGCGGACAGCGCGGCAACAACCGTCAGATCGATATCCGCGGCATGGGGCCAGAAAACACCCTGATTCTGATCGACGGTAAACCGGTTACCAGCCGTAACTCCGTACGCCAGGGCTGGCGCGGCGAGCGTGATACCCGCGGCGATACCGCCTGGGTCCCACCGGAAATGATCGAACGTATTGAAGTGCTGCGCGGTCCTGCCGCGGCACGCTATGGCAACGGTGCGGCTGGCGGCGTGGTGAATATCATCACCAAAAAAGGCAGCAATGAATGGCACGGCTCCTGGGATACCTATTTCAACGCCCCGGAACACAAAGATGAAGGTTCGACCAAGCGGACCAACTTTAGCCTGAATGGCCCATTGGGCGGGGATTTCAGCTTCCGTCTGTACGGTAATCTCGATAAAACTCAGGCCGACGCGTGGGACATCAACCAGGGCCATCAGTCTGAACGTACCGGCACCTACTCCAACACCTTACCCGCCGGTCGTGAAGGGGTAATCAACAAAGACATTAACGGCGTGGTTCGCTGGGATTTCGCCCCGCTCCAGTCACTGGAACTGGAAGCCGGCTATAGCCGCCAGGGCAACCTGTATGCGGGTGACACCCAAAACACCAACACCAACCAACTGGTGAAAGATAACTACGGGAAAGAGACCAACCGTCTTTACCGCCAGAACTACTCTCTGACCTGGAACGGCGGCTGGGATAACGGCGTCACCACCAGCAACTGGGTGCAGTACGAACACACGCGTAACTCCCGTACACCGGAAGGCCTGGCAGGTGGTACTGAAGGGATTTTCGACCCGAATGCGTCACAAAAATATCTCGACGCCGACCTGAGTGACGTCATGCTGCACAGTGAGGTCAGCATTCCGTTAGATCTGCTGGTTAACCAAAATCTGACGCTTGGTACCGAATGGAACCAGCAGCGCATGAAAGACATGTTATCTAATTCACAGACCTTTATGGGCGGTGATATTCCAGGGGCCAGCAGCACTAACCGTAGCCCGTACTCAGATGCAGAGATTTTCTCTCTGTTTGCTGAAAATAACATGGAGCTGACCGACAGCACGATGCTGACGCCAGGTCTGCGTTTCGACCATCACAGCATCGTCGGCGACAACTGGAGTCCGTCCCTGAACCTGTCCCAGGGTCTGGGTGACGACTTTACGCTGAAAATGGGCATCGCGCGCGCCTATAAAGCGCCAAGCCTGTATCAACTCAACCCGAACTACATTCTGTACAGCAAGGGGCAGGGTTGCTACGCCACCGGTTCAGCGACCGGTATTGGTTGCTACATGATGGGCAACGACGATCTGAAGGCCGAAACCAGTATCAACAAAGAGATTGGTCTTGAGTTCAAGCGCGACGGCTGGCTGGCTGGGGTAACCTGGTTCCGCAACGATTATCGCAACAAAATTGAAGCAGGTACGGTACCGTTCGACAGAACGTCTATCACCAACAAAGGGAAGACGACTTACACCGATATCTACCAGTGGGAAAACATTCCTAAAGCGGTGGTTGAGGGCCTGGAAGGTACGTTGAACGTGCCGGTTAGCGAAACCGTTAACTGGACCAACAACATCACTTACATGCTGCAAAGTAAGAATAAAGAGACCGGCGAACGCCTGTCGATTATTCCTGAGTACACGCTGAACTCGACTCTGAGCTGGCAGGCACGCGAAGATTTGTCGCTGCAGTCCACCTTCACCTGGTACGGCAAACAGCAGCCGAAGAAGTACGATTACCAGGGTAAACCGGTAACCGGTAGTTCGGCGAATGAAGTCAGCCCGTACAGCATCGTCGGCCTGAGCGCGACCTGGGATGTGACGAAAAACGTCAGCCTGACTGGCGGCGTGGATAACGTCTTCGACAAACGTCTGTGGCGTGAAGGTAATGCCCAGACCACGGGCGATATTGTAACCGGGAACTATATGGCGGGCGCTGGCGCATACACCTATAACGAACCGGGCCGGACGTGGTTCATGAGCGTTAACACGCACTTCTGATAACGTTTTCCCTCTCCTCGCTGCGGGGAGAGGGAAATTATAACTATCATGCACATCACGCACACACCGCTCACTTTCGCAGACCACACGCTGCACATTGTCGAGTTCGATCCCGCCAGCTTCCATGAGCACGACCTGCTCTGGCTCCCCCACCACACTCAGCTTCAGTCCTGTGGACGTAAGCGTAAAGCTGAGCACTTAGCTGGGCGTATTGCCGCAGTACACGCGCTGCGTGAGTTTGGTCACAAAACCGTACCCGGCATCGGCGCGCAACGCCAACCGTTGTGGCCGCAAAATCTGTTTGGCAGCATCAGTCATAGCGGAACAATCGCCCTGGCCGCGGTATCAACGCATCCCGTCGGGCTGGATATAGAAACTATTTTTACGCAGCAAATGGCGAACGAACTGGTAAGTAGTATTGTCACCAATACAGAAAAAGCGTGGTTGGCTAATAGCGGTCTGTCTGTGGAGCAGGCTCTCACGCTGGCATTTTCCGCCAAAGAAAGTGCCTTTAAAGCAACCCAGGCGTCACAACAATCAGTCGCCGAATTTACGCAGTATCAAATCGTTGAGTTGCAACACAACCAAATGATACTACGTGCTCACAGCCAGGCGTATCGCGTGCAATGGCGGTTCTCGGGTAATGATGTAATCACACTGGCAACAGTGTGAACGTCACAGCAGTTCTCGCGCCTGAGCAGCGATAGCTGCGGCGTCAAAACCATGATGCTGACGTAGCCAGCCACGATCCGCTGCCGCTGCATACTCTCCATCCGGAATGCCTAAACGCTTTAACACCGCCCCGACTCCGCCCTCAGCCAGCACTTCTGCCACCAGGCTTCCCAACCCACCATTAATGTTGTGCTCTTCTACGGTAATCACCGCTTTGCTGCCCTGTAGTGCTGACAACAGGGCTTTGGTATCACATGGTCGAATTGAAGGTACACTGACCACCTTCGCCTGAATACCGGCATCAGCCAACAGCGCAGCGGCATCAACAATTTCATGAACTGTCGAGCCCGTTGCCACCAGCGCCACATGCTCCCCTTCACGCAGCGTCAACACCGCCCCCGGAACAAAACGGTAACTCTCGTCATGAAGTTCCGGCAGTGCTTTTCCATCAAGACGAATATATACCGGTCCCTGATAACCAATCGCATAATCGATAATCTGTCGGCACTCTCGTGGCGAAGATGGGGCGAAAATCTGGATATTGCCGAAGCCTCGCATAATGGCAATATCATCGATCGAATGGTGAGTGCTCGCCAGCGGGCCATAGCTGGCACCGGCATTAAGACCGAATAGCTTCACATTGGTATTGTTGTAGCAAACATCAACTTTAATTTGCTCATTGGCACGGGAGATAAGAAATGGCGCAGCGTTACAGGTGACGGCGACCTTACCGCCAAGTGCAAGTCCTGCCGCCGTTCCAACCATGCTTTGTTCGGCAATACCTACGTTGACCAGGCGACCGGGAAACTGCTTTATAAAAGGAGCAATTTTCGCGGTTGATGTCGAGTCCGCTACGACCGGCACCAGGTCAACACCTTGTTCCACTGCATCAATGAACGCCTGAACCATGACGTTCGCGAGGTGTTCTGCATTACTCATCTTTTAACTCCTCCAGAGCCAGTTCGATCTCTTCACCTTTTGGCACCCGATGGTGCCATTCAGGGCGCCCCTGGATAAACGATATACCCGCGCCTTTCGTGGTATTGGCAATGATGACGTTAGGTTTGCCATCCTGCTTAAGTCCTTCCAGCGTGGCGACAACCGACGCCATATCATTCCCCTGACACTCAGTCACCGTCATACCAAATGCCTGCCATTTTGCGGCAAGCGGATCGGTATTCATGATTTCGCGAGTCGGTCCGGCTAATTGAAGATTGTTCTTGTCATTAATTATGATCAGGTTATCGAGGCCATAATGAGCAGCAGCCAGCGCCGCTTCCCAGTTACTTCCTTCGGCCAGTTCGCCATCGCCTGTGATTAAAAAGATGCGGCGTGAACTGTTACTTTTCTTCGCAGCCAGAGCCAGTCCCACCGCAACAGGTAAACCGTGGCCCAGAGCACCGGTATTCAGTTCAATACCCGGCGTTTTCTGGCGCACCGGGTGTCCGGGAAGATGGGAATTGGCATGTTGATAGGTTTCCAGCCAGTCAACGGGAAAAAAACCCGCCTCCGCCAGAACGCAGTAGTAACAGCCTACCGCGTGACCTTTAGACTGGATGTAGATATCCCGAGCCTCATCAGCGATACGCTCCGGAGCGACATTGAGTATACGAAAATAGAGTGCCGTCAACAGCTCAACTTGAGACAAGTCCGCACCAGTATGCCCACCCGCAGGGCTGTTAGCATTTAATCTAACGATGTGACGGCGAACCGCCCGCGCTTTGCGCTCAAGAGTCTGGATATCATAGTTCCAGGGATTCATTTAGCACCTCTGAATTTATTTTCAATATGGAATATTTATTCCTCGTGGGACTAAAAAAACCAGAATTTCCCATACGTCACATCTTCAGGCTTACGCCGTTGTATCATACTCAGGAACATTCTGCCTCCTTACCGCGACCACACTGACGCTGGTAATAATAAGTTGACCTGTAACCACCATGAATATATATTCACAAATGATTCTTTATTCAATTATGCAACCTAATTTTCGTATTTGTCCATAGCTGTTTTGGAGGATTGGTTAAAGTTAGAGCTTTATCACACTTACCTGTCTTCAATTTTCGCGTATGATAAAACGCATTAAGATAATGGCGGTACGTAAATGATTTTCGAGGAAATATATGGCTAAGCAGGACGAACAACGGCTATTGGTTAAAATCGCTACCCTTTACTATCTTGAAGGACGCAAACAGTCCGATATTGCTCAACTTCTCTCGCTTTCTCAGTCGTTTATCTCCCGCGCCATCACCCGCTGTCAGAAAGAAGGGGTGGTGAAAATCAGCGTTGTTCAGCCCTCAAATATCTTCCTGAATCTTGAAAAAGGGATCGAGGAACGTTACGGCATTAAGCAGGCCATTGTGGTCGATACCGAAGAGGATGCCAGCGACCACACCATCAAACGCGCCATTGGTTCTGCCGCAGCCCACTATCTGGAAACCCGACTACGCCCCAAAGATCTGGTGGGCGTTTCCTCATGGAGTTCGACGATCCGAGCGATGGTGGATGAAGTCCATACGCAGAACCTGAAAGCCGGCGGCGTAATTCAATTGTTGGGCGGCGTGGGTCCTAACGGCAACGTACAGGCCACAATACTGACGCAGACGCTGGCACAACATCTGAATTGTGAAGCCTGGCTGCTGCCTTCGCAGAGTATCGAAGGCTCGGTTGAAGAGAAAAATCGTCTCGTTGCCAGCAAAGATGTCGCCGATGTGATTTCACGCTTTGATAACGTAGACATCGCCATTGTTGGCGTCGGGATCCTCGAACCGTCCCAATTGCTGAAAACATCAGGCAACTACTACCACGAAGATATGTTGCAGGTACTGGCTGATCGCGGCGCGGTCGGAGACATTTGCCTGCATTACTACGACAACAAGGGCCAGCCGGTATTGCAAGATGACGAAGATCCCGTAATTGGCATGGCCCTGGACAAGGTAAAAAAATGCCCGAATGTCGTGGCCCTTGCTGGCGGTACAGACAAAGTCGCGGCAATTAAAGGGGCGTTGAACGGAGGTTATATCGACGTGCTTATTACCGACTATCCTACCGCCCGGATGCTGGTCACCTCCTGATCCTCGATTCGCTGATAGCCTTTGCACGAAAGATAAAAAGCAAAGGCTGTGACTAAAATCTATATATTTCAATGGACTGAAAGGTTTCACCTCGCCTTAATTTATTCTTCTTTCTGTTATTATCCCGTCTATGTAAGTGTGATTCTCAGCACAATTGATGATTTTTTCTGTAGCCCAACGGAAAGATTGTAGCTAAGGTATTAAATAAATAATCAACACCGAATATATATTCAATAATTAAAAAAACGATGTCACAGCCAGGCCTGATGTAGTAATGACGCGACAATGAGGGGGGCTTTATCCTCCAAACCGGGACGCAATGTGACTCAGGAGATAATCTATGTGTGCAGCGAAGAAAGAGTTCATTATTGCGCTGGATGAAGGCACAACTAACGCCAAAGCAGTCGCGCTTGATGCACAGGGCAATGTGGTCGCAAAGTTTTCTCAGCCACTGGCGATTCAGACCCCTCGGGATGGCTGGGTTGAACAATCTGGCGAGGTGTTGATTGATGCTTCTATTGGCGTCATTGCCAAAGCTGTGAATCATGTTGGTGCTGAAAACGTCGCGGCACTGGCTATTAGTAATCAGCGTGAAACCGCCATAGGCTGGTATCGTCAGACTGGCAGACCGCTAAATTCCGCAATCACCTGGCAATGTACGCGCAGCGCGGCTTACTGCGAGGAGCTGCGGCATGAAAATAAAGAACAGCTGATAAAATCAACCACTGGTCTGCCAATCGCTCCCCTTTTTTCCGCATCAAAAATGCGCTGGCTACTGGAATCCGTGACCGATGGGCCACAGTTGGCTGCGCAGGGACAAATTTGCCTGGGAACGATCGACAGTTGGTTGCTTTGGAATTTAACCGCTGGTGAAGCCTTCTGCTGTGACTATTCCAACGCCGCCCGCACACAGTTGCTAAACCTGCACTCTGGGGAGTGGGATGAAGCCATGCTGGCACTCTTCCACATTCCACGCGCCGCCTTACCGGAAATAAAACCCTCCAGTGGATTATTTGGTCATACACGTGGACTGAATGGCATTCCAGACGGCATTCCTGTGATGTCGATGGTGGGTGACTCACATGCCGCTCTGTTTGGCCATGCTCTTGGCGAAATGGGATGCGTTAAAGCAACTTACGGTACCGGGTCATCGGTGATGGCGCCGGTCAAATCAGCCCAATGTGATATTGACGCACTGGCTACCACCATCGCCTGGCACGATGGAAACAGCATCATATACGGACTGGAAGGCAATATCCCACACACGGGTGATGCGGTGGCATGGATGGCAGACAGTACGGGTCTGAGCGAACTTTCGGATGCCGAACTGACCTACGAACTCAACACCCTTCCCGCCTCCGTTGATTCAACCCTCGGCGTTTATTTTGTGCCAGCACTGACCGGGCTTGGCGCGCCATGGTGGGATGACAGTGCCCGTGGAGTCATCTGCGGACTCAGCCGGGGAGTTAAACGAGCACATCTCATTCGTGCCGCACTTGAGTCGATTACCTATCAAATCGCCGATGTTGTAGTTGCCATGCAGCAGCACGATGATTTCAAGTTAACTGCATTAATGGTTGACGGTGGCCCCACTAAAAACGACTGGCTAATGCAATACCAGGCAGACTTGCTTGGTTATCCGGTTATGCGTAGCGATGTGCCAGAACTTTCCGCCATTGGCGCGGCATTACTGGCGCGTAAAGCGCTTTACCCTGGCTCACTGACTGATTTAAAAGCTTTTTTAACCGTACATAGCACATTTCAACCCGACATGGATCGCCATCATCGGTTGCAAAAAAGATGGCAGGAATGGCGCCATGCGGTAAACAGAACATTATGGAAACCGGCCTCGTCCGCCTGACGCCTCACCAGGGAAAAAGCGCGACGTTATTTACCACATATACAGGAGGATACCGGACCATAAAAAATTCAAGCTTTACGTTGTTTCACCGTACCCGACAATAACAACACAGAGAGAACATTGTCATGAAATTACGTTTAACGCTGTTAACTGCTGCAACCCTGACTGCTTTGTCTTTTACTGCTCATGCAGCGGAAAAAGGGACAATCATGATTATGGTGAATTCACTGGATAATCCGTATTACGCCTCAGAAGCAAAAGGTGCCAGTGAAAAAGCCCAGGAACTGGGCTACAAAACCACAATTTTGTCGCACAGTGAAGATGTGAAAAAACAGAATGAATTGATTGATACAGCAATCGGCAAAAAAGTCCAGGGTATCGTTCTGGATAATGCAGATTCAACGGCCAGCGTCGCGGCAATTGAAAAAGCGAAAAAAGCTGGAATCCCCGTCATATTAATCAACCGTGAAATTCCCGTTGATGATGTTGCACTGGTGCAAATTACCCACAATAACTTCCAGGCTGGTTCCGAAGTTGCAAATATTTTCGTCGAGAAGATGGGCGAAAAAGGTAAATATGCTGAACTGACGTGTAACCTTGCCGATAATAATTGTGTTACGCGCTCCAAATCCTTCCACCAGGTTATCGATCAGTTCCCGGATATGGTTAGTGTTGCCAGACAGGATGCCAAAGGTACGCTTATCGACGGTAAACGTATTATGGACAGCATCCTACAAGCTCACCCGGACGTGAAAGGTATTATCTGCGGTAACGGTCCAGTAGCACTGGGCGCTATTGCTGCATTAAAAGCGGCGAACCGCAGCGACGTGGTCGTGGTCGGTATCGACGGCAGCAACGACGAACGTGATGCGGTGAAGGCTGGCACTCTACAGGCAACCGTCATGCTCCAGGCACAGGCTATCGCAGCACAAGGGGTTACCGATCTGGATAACTACCTGCAAAAAGGCATAAAACCAGAAAAACAACGCGTCATGTTCCGCGGAATTCTTATCACTAAAGAAAACGCAGATAAAGTACAGGATTTCAATATCAAGTCCTGATCCCGGGTTGTTGCGCCTCTCAGGAGGCGCAGAGGAGAATATTATGTCTAAAAAAGCCTGGCTTGCGCTGGTCGTGTTGACCGTGGGAGGATGCCGCATCGTCTCGCAGCAGGAACTTGCGGACCTCAAGTCGCCACCGAATCCACACATGGCCAATATAGATCAAACGTGGCAAAACAAAATTGTCCCGCAAATTGTCGGGCAGGCTCGTCCGGTGGCTGATTTACTGATGGCCTTGCAAGCTGAAAAAGATTTTGATAGCGCCTGTAAAAACCTCGGCTATCGTTCCCAGGAAGAGAATCCCTGCATTTTTTACGTACAAGTTGAGGGAAAAATTAGCAATCTGGATACCGCCTCTCGCAATGGGAAAATGACTATCGCCGATAAAAGCGGCAACAACATTATTGTACAGATTGGTCCGACGCTACGCGGCACACAATTACGCGATGCCTTTAAAGGCGCAAGTTATAGTGATTTCAATGACCAGGTATTATTTGGTGAATATGGTCGGGGAATTAACGAACAAGCAATAAAGATGATCCAATCTGCGCAGCTTAAAACCGGCGAGTCAGTACACGTTTATGGTGTTTTTTCTGAGTGGGAGATTCCAGGATCCATCCCGGATATTACACCAGCGAAAATTGAATCTGTAGGAGGACAATAGCATGCAGCAGCAAGATATCGTCACTCCTCATTCCGTCGAATCTGAAGTTATTATCGAAACACACGATTTATCGCGTGTTTACCCTGGGGTAGTGGCGTTAGATAGCGTCAACTATCGGGTATATCGGAATAAAGTAAACGTGCTGATCGGAGAAAATGGTGCGGGTAAGTCCACCATGATGAAAATGCTTGCTGGTGTCGAAAGCCCTTCTTCCGGGCACATTATTATGGATGGCACACCCGTTACATTAAATTCGACCCATCAGGCCGAAAAACTGGGTATCAGTATTATTTTTCAGGAGTTGAATTTATTCCCAAACATGAATGTCATGGATAATATTTTCATGGCAAACGAGTTTTTTCAGAAAGGGAAAATCAACGAAAAATACCAATACGCTCTGGCAAAATCCTTACTGGAAAGACTCGAACTGGATGTTGATCCGTATACGCCACTGGAAGAATTAGGGATCGGTCATCAGCAACTGGTCGAGATTGCGCGTGCGCTCTCCAAAGATACCCGTGTTTTAATCATGGATGAACCAACCTCCGCCCTCAGCCAGTCTGAGGTGAAAGTGTTGTTTAACGTCATTGAGCAACTCAAGCGACGCGGCGTCACCATCATCTATATATCCCACCGTCTGGAAGAGTTGATGGAAATTGGTGATTACATCACGATTTTCCGCGACGGCCGTTTTATCAGTGAACGTCCAGTCAATGATGCCAGTATTCCGTGGATCATTGAACAAATGGTAGGTGATAAGAAAAAACATTTTGATTATCAACCCGCACCAAAAGGTGAAACGGTTCTATCCGTACAGGGTCTCACAGCCCTTCATCCGAGCGGCGGCTATAAGCTTAATGACGTGACATTTAGCCTCAGTAAAGGCGAAGTCATCGGAATCTATGGTCTGCTGGGCGCAGGACGAACTGAACTGTTCAAAGGCCTGGTGGGACTCATGCCCTGCCAGAGTGGGAGCGTGCAGCTTAACGGCGAATGCATTGATAAAGCCCATTTTCAGTCACGTCTTAAAAAGGGGCTGGCGCTGGTGCCTGAAGACCGACAGGGTGAAGGCGTTGTTCAGATGATGTCGATTCAGTCCAACATGACGCTGTCTGACTTCAGCCTGCAAGGCTTTCGCCGTGCCTGGAAATGGCTGAACCCGCACAAAGAGCAGGCCAGTGTGAAGGCAATGATCCAGCAACTGGCTATCAAAGTGAGCGATCCCGAATTGCCTATCACCTCATTAAGCGGCGGTAATCAGCAAAAAGTGGTGCTGGGTAAGGCATTGATGACGCAACCGCAGGTGGTTTTCCTTGACGAACCTACCCGAGGCATTGATGTGGGCGCGAAAACCGACGTGTATCACCTTATTGGCAAAATGGCGCAGCAAGGGCTGGCGGTGATGTTCTCTTCATCAGAGCTGGACGAAGTGATGGCGCTGGCGGACCGTATTCTGGTGATGGCCGATGGCCGAATCACCGCTGATGTCCCCCGTCATGCGGTCACCCGCGAGGCATTAATCGCGGCTTCTACACCTCAAGATTAATCAGGCTGGAATCCATCATGAACCAGAAATATATGATTTATATGTACCTGCTGAAGGCCAGAACGTTTATCGCACTGCTGCTGGTTATCGCATTCTTTAGCGTGATGGTACCTAATTTCCTGACCACCTCTAACCTGTTGATCATGACCCAGCACGTCGCCATCACAGGCTTACTGGCAATTGGTATGACGCTGGTGATACTGACTGGCGGTATCGATCTGTCCGTCGGGGCGGTAGCGGGTATTTGCGGTATGGTTGCAGGCGCCTTGCTTACCAACGGTCTGCCCATCTGGGGTGGCAACATCATCTTCTTCAACGTACCAGAGGTCATAATCTGTGTTGCCCTCTTCGGCGTTGTCGTTGGTTTTGTCAACGGTGCCGTCATCACCCGTTTCGGCGTTGCACCGTTTATCTGTACGCTCGGCATGATGTACGTTGCCAGAGGGTCTGCTCTTCTGTTTAACGACGGCAGCACTTACCCAAATCTGAACGGCATGGACGCGCTGGGCAATACCGGTTTTGCCACGCTGGGTTCAGGTACTTTGTTGGGGATTTATCTTCCTATCTGGCTGATGATTGCCTTCCTGTTGCTGGGCTACTGGGTAACCACCAAAACCCCATTAGGCCGCTACATCTACGCGATTGGAGGGAACGAATCCGCCGCACGTCTGGCGGGTGTCCCTATCGTAAAAGCGAAGATCTTTGTCTACGCCTTCTCCGGTCTGTGTGCCGCTTTTGTTGGGCTGATTGTGGCTTCACAACTGCAAACCGCACATCCGATGACCGGCAACATGTTTGAGATGGATGCCATTGGCGCAACTGTGCTGGGTGGAACTGCCCTCGCGGGAGGACGTGGACGTGTCTCCGGCTCCATTATCGGTGCCTTCGTAATTGTCTTCCTCGCCGATGGCATGGTGATGATGGGCGTCAGCGACTTCTGGCAAATGGTCATCAAAGGTGTGGTTATCGTCACCGCCGTTGTTGTCGATCAGTTCCAGCAAAAGCTGCAGAACAAAGTCATTCTGATGCGTCGCCACGACGAAAAGCTGGCGGCAGCACCCTCAGTAAATACCGTATCCAGTTAAGCAGCAACATTCCGCCGGGCATCTTTTGCCCGGCCCATACAGGGGATAAAAATATGCAACGTGATTTTCATGGTAAGACAATTGTCATCACTGGTGCTTGTCGAGGGATTGGCGCAGGTATCGCCGAACGTTTTGCCCGCGACGGCGCAAATCTGGTGATGGTATCTAATGCAGAGCGCGTCCACGAAACAGCGGAACAGCTTCGTCAGCGCTATCAGGCAGATATTTTATCTTTGCAGGTGGATGTCACCAATGAAGCGCAGGTGCAATCTCTGTACGAGCAGGCCGCAGCGCGCTTTGGCACCATTGATGTCTCAATTCAAAACGCGGGTGTTATCACCATCGACTATTTCGACCGCATGCCGAAAGCAGATTTCGAAAAAGTCCTCGCCGTAAATACCACTGGCGTATGGCTCTGCTGCCGGGAAGCCGCAAAATATATGGTTAAGCAAAACCAGGGCTGCCTGATTAATACCTCTTCCGGTCAGGGACGTCAGGGTTTCATCTATACCCCACACTACGCCGCCAGCAAGATGGGCGTAATTGGCATTACGCAAAGTCTGGCCCATGAGTTAGCGCCATGGAATATCACCGTCAACGCCTTTTGCCCGGGGATAATCGAAAGCGAAATGTGGGATTACAACGATCGTGTCTGGGGCGAGATTCTCAGTACAGATGAAAAACGCTATGGCAAAGGTGAACTGATGGCGGAATGGGTTAAAGGCATCCCAATGAAACGCGCGGGCAAACCTGAAGATGTCGCCGGGCTGGTCGCTTTTCTCGCCTCTGACGATGCGCGTTATCTCACCGGACAAACCATCAACATCGATGGCGGCCTGATTATGTCTTAATGCCCGCCAGGGTATCTGTTAAGAGAGTCATCACTATGATTGCAAAAGATTTTGCTCAACAACTGTTTAATCTTGAGGGGCGCGTCGCTTTTGTTACTGGCGCAGGCAGCGGCATCGGTCAGACTATCGCCTGCGCACTCGCCAGCGCGGGCGCACACGTAGTCTGTTTTGATTTGCGCGAAGACGGCGGGCTGAACGCGACCGTTGATACTATTACCTCTATTGGCGCCCAGGCTGCGCTCTATACGGGTGATGTCCGTCAGCTTAGCGACCTTCGCGCCGCGGTAGCCCTGGCGAAGGAACGCTTTGGTCGTCTGGATATTGCGGTCAATGCCGCAGGCATTGCCAACGCCAACCCAGCGCTGGAAATGGAAAGCGAGCAGTGGCAACGCGTTATCGACATTAACCTCACTGGCGTGTGGAATTCCTGTAAAGCCGAAGCGGAACTGATGCTGGAATCCGGTGGTGGCTCGATTATTAACATCGCATCCATGTCCGGAATTATTGTTAACCGAGGTCTTGAACAAGCCCATTACAATAGCGCTAAGGCTGGGGTCATTCATCTGTCAAAAAGCCTGGCGATGGAGTGGATTGGAAAAGGGATCCGCGTGAATTCTATCAGCCCTGGATATACCGCCACGCCGATGAACACTCGACCGGAAATGGTTCATCAGACGCGGGAGTTTGAAAGCCAGACGCCGATTCAGCGCATGGCAAAAGTGGAAGAGATGGCGGGCCCGGCACTCTTTCTGGCCAGCGATGCTGCTTCATTTTGCACCGGTGTAGACCTGGTTGTAGATGGTGGATTTATCTGTTGGTAAACAGCATTACGCCCGCAGCCATGGTTAGCTGCGGGCATTAATTTATTCTCCGCTACAGGCAGCCAGCGTTTTTCGTTGCCGGCCGTTTTCATCAAAGTTGTCGGCAGCCAGCCAGCGCTGTAACACGGCGTCACACTGGGGCCATTCGCCGTCAATCATCGATAACCAGTCGCTGTCGCGATTACGCCCCTTGCGCACAATCTTCTGGCGAAAGCGTCCTTCGAAGATAAACCCAAGGCGCTCAGCCGCCCGACGGGAAGCCGTGTTCAGGGAATCACATTTCCACTCCACGCGACGATAGCCCAACGCAAACGCCTGGCGCAGCAGCAGCCAGATACTTTCGGTGCCGAGTACCGTATTTTTCATGCGCGGTGACCAGGT
The DNA here is from genome assembly GCA_020099315.1 of Citrobacter europaeus. Taxonomy (NCBI): domain Bacteria; kingdom Pseudomonadati; phylum Pseudomonadota; class Gammaproteobacteria; order Enterobacterales; family Enterobacteriaceae; genus Citrobacter; species Citrobacter europaeus. The sequence continues at coordinate 1,254,689 of CP083650.1, read as the reverse complement.
CACATGACCAATTTCGACCGAACCGTGCTCTCGTTCAATCGCCATAAAGCACACTAGTCCAACGGCACGTCCGGAACGCTGCTCAATGACGGCATAGGGAACCAGAGATGCATCAGTAGCTTTCCCCTGAACCCAGCAAGCTGCGGCCTCAACGCTTGTGGGGCGAGAGCTGGCAAGCCAGGTCCAGTCGCGATCGTCCGGTGCCTGCGCATAGGCATCAAACAGATCGGCAGCATGGCTGTCGGCATCCAGAGGAACCAGTCGACAATATTGCCCTGTAAGCGTTTCCCGTGGCAGCACGGCGGCGCCATTCCAGCCCGGCACAACATCGCCGACGGTCTGTCCATAAAGATTTAGTTCCGGCACCTTTCAACCCCTTTTGCGAAGTAAAAAATAGTTATAACACCGGCCATTTCGCCTTCAAAGCGTCGCCAGAAGATTTTGACAACGAACAGAAAATCAGCAGCGCTTCTATACTCTAAGGATTCAATCAACGCTGAAGAGAACCCTATGCCACTACCCGATTTTCATGTTTCTGACCCTTTCACGTTAGGCATTGAGCTGGAAATGCAGGTAGTCAATCCTCCGGGCTACGACCTGAGCCAGGATTCTTCCCGGTTGATTGACGCCGTAAAGCCGCTGCTTACCGCCGGAGAAGTAAAGCACGATATCACGGAAAGTATGCTGGAGATGGCGACCGGGGTTTGTCGCGATATCGACCAGGCGAGTGCTGAATTATCCGCCATGCAGCAGGTAATCTCGCGGGTTGCTGCAAAGCATCACCTCGCCATCTGTGGTGGTGGTACGCATCCATTTCAAAAATGGCAACGTCAGGAAGTGTGCGATGACGAACGCTATCGACGCAACCTGGAAAATTTTGGCTATCTTATCCAGCAGGCGACAGTGTTCGGCCAGCATGTGCATATCGGCTGCGCAAACGGCGATGATGCCATTTATCTCCTGCACGGGCTGTCGCGGTTTGTTCCCCATTTTATTGCGCTCTCCGCCGCCTCACCTTATATGCAGACGTCCGACACGCGGTTTGCCTGCGCGCGACTAAATATATTCTCCGGATTTCCCGATAATGGCCCGATGCCATGGGTGAATAACTGGCAGGAATTCGAGGGGCTATTCCGTCGGCTGGCTTACACCAGCATGATTGACAGCATTAAAGATTTACACTGGGATATCCGCCCCAGCCCGCACTTTGGCACAGTAGAGGTTCGGGTAATGGATACGCCGCTGACCCTTGATCATGCAGTCAATATGGCAGGGCTTATTCAGGCTACCGCCCACTGGTTACTCACCAAACGCCCGTTCAAACACCAGGAGCGTGATTACCTGCTGTATAAATTCAACCGTTTCCAGGCTTGCCGCTTTGGTATGGCGGGAATCGTCACCGACGTCAACACCGGCGACGGCTGCCGCTTGTCAGATGACACATTGCGGCTACTGGAGAATATCGCTACCTCTGCAGATAAAGTGGGCGCGACCAGCGCGATTGAAGCTATAGGCCTGCAGGTTAAAAATGGTCATGATGAAGCACAAAATATGCGTGATTTCGTCGCCGACGGCGGGTCGTTGAGTGGTCTGGTGAAAAAGCATTGTGAGATTTGGGCAGGGTTGTAAGCGTGGGAATTTGCGTTGCCCGCAGAGATCCCGGACAATGGCTTTTTAACTCAAGTTTAACAATGCTATGAAACATCCGCTTGAATCACTGATGACCGTCGCAGGGATCCTGCTGCTGGCTTTTTTGTCCTGCCTGCTGCTACCCGCCCCCTCGCTTGGCCTGCTGTTGGCGCAAAAGGTCGTCACCACCTTTCATCTGATGGATCTCAACCAGTTTTATACTTTGCTGTATTGCCTGTGGTTTTTACTGCTGGGGGTGCTTGAGTATTTGCTGTTGCGCTTCATCTGGCGGCGCTGGTTCTCGCTGGCGGATTAGGCCCGCGAGAACTCTTCGTCGTTAATGCGTTCGGCTATGATTTTCTTTGCGATAAGCACCCGGCGGCTGGCTGAACGTACGGGTGAAAATACGCGTAAAGGTCTGCTGCGAATCAAATCCGTACTTCAAACAAATGTCGTACACTTTCTGGTCGGTATCGCGTAGATCGCGCGCCGCCAGCAGCAGCTTACGCTCACGGATGTAACGCCCGAGGCTTTCACCTTTGTACTGCATAAAGAGACGCTGCAGGTGCCATTTGGAATATCCCGCATGGCGCGCAATATCATCAATGCGCAATGGCTGATTCAAATTATCATCAATCCATTCAACAATCGTATCAATTACCTGAGCAGAAATCGTCATCATGCTCTCCCCTGTATTCATTGAGTCGCCTGTTGCCACCAGGCCGTAAACGGTTGGTCCGGTTCGGACAGTACTACCGGTTCACCCAGCATGGGCGTCAGCAGGCGGTAATCCTGATGACGGCTGGCAAGCGCCAGTCGTTTGTAAGGATCATCCCAGGTATGTTTCGCCAGAACGAAACGGCCGGCATGCCCTGGCAACACGGCTTTCGCATGCAAATCTGCCGCGGCCTGTGCCGTCTCTTCCGGCATCATGTGAATAAACTTCCAGTCCTGGTCATACTGACCGTTCTCCATAATCGCCAGGTCAACCGAGCCAAACTGCTCGCCAATGGCTTTGAAATGCGGTCCATAGCCGGAATCGCCACTGTAATAAACGTTCTGCTCCGGCGTTTCGAACATGAAGCTCGCCCATAGCGTTTGGTTGCGCTTGATACCGCGTCCCGAGAAATGACGAGCAGGCAGCACATGAACGATCAGCGAATCCGTCACTCTGACAGACTGATTCCAGTCGCGCTCTTCGATTATCTCGCTGCGCATCCCCCAGTAACGCAGATGCGATCCGACGCCGAGCGGCGTAATCACCCGCTTAATTTTCGGCATTAGCGCCTTGATAGTGGCGAGATCCAGATGGTCATAGTGATCGTGCGAGATGATGAGCAGATCGATCTCCGGCATCGTCTGCGCACTCCACGGATAATCTCCGGCGAAGGCTTTATTCAGGAATGAAAACGGTGCGGCATAATTGCTAAACACCGGATCAATCAAGATACGCTGACCCGCCAGCTGTAAATACCACGAGGAGTGGCCGAGCCAGACCAGCGTATCCTGCAGCGGCGCAAGCCCGGCGAGATCGGTCGCCACCAGCGGTAACGGCTGCGCCGGACGCGCATTTTCACGCTTTGCAACCAGAAACTCCCACCAGGCCGCCAGCATACCTTTGTTGCCGGTATAGCCCGGTGTCGGCACCTGGTTATGAAACTGTCCATCACGATAGTGTGGTGACTGTTCAACCTGACTCAGTTGTGCCCCTTGCGGTGCCTGACCAAACCCGGCATTGAGTACAAACGGTAAACTTGCAGCTGCGGCAATAAGCATAATAACAACCACACAAACTGTGAGACGCTTCATATCCTGACCTTAAACGCGCCCCCTTTCCGCTGGTTTGCGCGACTGACTCTTGATTATGAGTGAGTAAGCACTCATTATAGAAATCGAAAGTTCGCCGTCAAGATGATTTTCAATCTTTGACATTCGCCGTTGCGGTGCAGCAAAGGCCGTGATTCAATCATGTTTTTTACAGACTTAAGGGTAAAGTGTAGTGGCTCGTCCGAAGAGTGAAGACAAAAAACTGGCATTACTGGAAGCTGCAACCACAGCATTTGCACAATCAGGTATTGCGGCCTCTACCGCCGTGATAGCCCGCAATGCAGGGGTTGCGGAGGGAACCTTGTTTCGCTATTTCGCGACCAAAGATGATTTGATCAACGAGCTTTACCTCTTTTTGAAGCAAGATCTTTGTCAGTCGATGATGGCAAATCTGGATCGCTCAGTGACCGATGCCAAAACCATGACTCACTACATCTGGAACAGCTACATTAGCTGGGGCCTGAACCACACCTGCGGGCATCGCACGATTCGCCAGTTGGCCGTCAGCGAGAAAATCAGCAAAGAAACAGAACAACAGGCTGACGATATGTTCCCGGAATTACGCGATCTTTGTCATCGTTCCGTACGACCCGAGTTTATGTCTGACGAGTATCGCGCCTTTGGCGATGCGTTGTTTCTTTCTCTGGCGGAGACCACCATGGAGTTCGCCGCCCGCGACACGGCCCGCGCAAAAGACTATATATCGATGGGGTTTGAAGCCATGTGGCGCGCACTGACCCGCGAGGAAAAATAATGGACGGCCAGACCCTGCATGCCTGTGCGAAGCGCCTGGCGCTCGAACAGCCTTTTACCGAACACTGCTGGCCATTCGGCCCGGAATACGACGTCTTCAAAGTCGGCGGCAAAATTTTTATGCTGGTCACTGAGCTTCGCGGACGCCCGCTGGTTAACCTGAAATCAGACCCGCAAAAGTCACTGTTAAACCAGCAGATCTACCCCAGCATTAAACCCGGCTATCACATGAATAAAAAACACTGGATCTCGGTCTACCCTGGCGACGACATTACCGAATCATTACTGGCAGAGCTGGTGAATGATTCATGGCACCGCGTCGTAGACGGTCTGGCGAAGCGGGATCAAAAACGTCTACGTCCAGGTTGATTTATCGTTAACCCCGATAAGTGTTTTTGCATTTTCCTGTCTTATCTTTTTCCCGCTAACCCTGTACCCTGCTGAAACAAAACGCACCCGCAGGGTATAAAAAATCACCAGGAGTAGTTATGGATATTGTTTCTGTCGCCTTAAAACGTTACTCCACTAAGGCATTCGATCCGAATAAAAAACTGACCGCTGAGCAGGCCGAAAAATTAAAAACGCTGCTGCAGTTTAGCCCGTCCAGCACCAACTCTCAGCCATGGCACTTTATTGTCGCCAGCACTGACGAAGGTAAAGCGCGTGTAGCTAAATCCGCAGCCGGCGGTTTTGTATTCAACGAACGCAAAATGCTGGATGCTTCCCACGTTGTGGTGTTCTGCGCCAAAACGGCGATGGACGATGCGTGGCTGGAGCGCGTGGTGGATCAAGAAGAGAGCGATGGTCGTTTCGCTACGCCTGAAGCTAAAGCCGCAAACCATAAAGGCCGTACCTTCTTTGCCGACATGCATCGCAAAGAGCTGAAGGATGACAACCACTGGATGGCAAAACAGGTGTACCTCAACGTCGGTAACTTCCTGCTAGGCGTTGCGGCTATGGGCCTGGATGCTGTGCCGATCGAAGGCTTTGATTCAGCGGTCATGGATGCAGAATTTGGCCTGAAAGAGAAAGGTTTCACCAGCGTAGTGGTGGTTCCGGTGGGTCATCACAGCGTAGAAGATTTCAACGCCGCACTGCCGAAATCTCGTCTGCCGCTGGAAACGACACTGACGGAAGTCTAATCCTCCGCATTTGCATAAGCTCCGCACAGCGGTCATCATAGACCGCTGTTTATTAAGGAGACGTTATGCAGGAATTGATATCTCAGGTAGAAGAACTCGGCATTGAAATAAATCACACCACCTCATTGGTGATGATTTTTGGCATTATTTTTATCACCGCCATTATTGTTCACGTTATTTTGCACTGGGTGGTATTACGCGCATTTGAAAAGCGTGCCAGCGCCAGCTCCCGCCTGTGGCTACAAATCATCACGCAGAACAAGTTATTTCACCGGCTGGCATTCACCCTACAGGGTATCATTGTCAATATACAGGCCGCACTCTGGCTACAGAAAGGCAGCGAAGCAGCAGAAATATTAGTGACCTGCGCTCAGCTGTGGATCATGATGTACGCCCTGCTGTCCCTGTTTTCCCTGCTGGACGTTATTCTCAATCTGTCGCAAAAACTCCCTGCCGCATCGCAATTACCGCTAAAAGGCATATTCCAGGGCATCAAACTCATCAGCGCAATTCTCGTCGGAATATTGATGATTTCCCTGCTGATTGGTCAGTCACCGGCAATACTGATAAGCGGTCTGGGCGCCATGGCCGCCGTGTTAATGCTGGTGTTTAAAGATCCAATCCTCGGACTGGTTGCCGGAATACAACTTTCAGCCAACGATATGTTGAAGTTGGGTGACTGGCTGGAAATGCCGAAATATGGTGCCGATGGCGCGGTTATTGATATTGGCTTAACCACCGTGAAAGTGCGCAACTGGGATAACACCATCACCACTATCCCAACCTGGTCACTGGTCTCAGACTCTTTTAAAAACTGGAGTGGAATGTCGGCTTCCGGTGGGCGGAGAATAAAACGCAGCATCAGCATCGATGCCACCAGCATCCATTTTCTTGATGAGGATGAGCGCCAGCGTCTGCATAAAGCCCACCTGCTGAAACCGTATTTAACAACACGTCACCAGGAAATTGACGAGTGGAATCAGCAATTAGATGCGCCTGAATCGGTATTGAATCACCGCCAGATGACGAATATTGGCACCTTCCGCGCTTATCTGAACGAATATTTGCGTCATCATCCGCGTATTCGCAAAGATATGACGTTAATGGTACGCCAGCTTGCGCCGGACGATCACGGTTTACCGATCGAAATTTATGCCTTTACTAATACGGTAGTCTGGCTGGAATATGAAAGTATTCAGGCTGATATCTTCGACCATATCTTTGCCGTGGTCGAAGAGTTTGGTTTACGCATTCATCAGTCGCCTACCGGAAACGATATTCGCGCACTGTCTGGCGCGTTTCAGCGATAAACCGGACAGAGAGAAAATGGCCGATCCCATTATTAATATGAGATCGGCCATAGCTTAGCGAGGTTTACGACGCAACAGTTTGAAGGCAACAAACAGGAACAGGATCCACACCGGCAGCAGGATAGCTGACAGGCGCATTTCATCCATCGTACACATCAGCACCAGAATCATGCCAAGGAAAGCAATACACAGGTAGTTCCCTGCCGGGTACAGCAGTGCTTTAAACTGCGTGTCACGTCCCTTACGTCGCATCGCCGCCCGGAACCGCAGATGCGCCAGGCAGATCATAATCCAGTTCAGCAGTAACGTCGCCACCACCAGCGCCATCAGCAGGCTAAAGGCCTTTTGCGGCAGAACATAGTTGATCAGGACCACCAGTGACGTAATAGCGCCGGAGAGGATCAGTGAGTTCACCGGTACGCCACGACGGCTGACGCGGGTTAAGAACTTCGGCGCGTTCCCCTGAACCGAGAGACCAAATAGCATACGACTGTTAGAGTAAACACCACTGTTATACACCGACAGCGAAGCCACAAGAATGACAAAGTTCAGCGCAGAAGCCACCACGTTGCTGTCAAGATTATGGAAAATCATCACGAACGGGCTGCTGTTGGATTTCACCTCTACCCACGGGTAGAGCGCTAACAGCACCACCAGAGAACCGATGTAAAACAGCAGAATACGGTACACCACCTGGTTTACCGCCTTTGGAATGCTTTTCTGCGGGTCCTGCGCTTCTGCGGCAGTAATCCCGATAAGCTCCAGTCCGCCAAAGGAGAACATAATCACCGCCAGCGACAGAATTAATCCGTTCCAGCCGGTAGCAAAAAAGCCGTTGTAACGCCACAGGTTATCGATGCTTGCATGTTCCCCGCCGTTACCGGAAAACAGCATCCACACGCCAAAACCAATCATGCCGATAATGGCCAGCACTTTAATCAGCGCGAACCAGAATTCCGTTTCGCCATACAGACGTACGTTGACCAGGTTGACGGCATTGATGATCACGAAAAATGCCGCGGCCCAAATCCAGGTTGGGACATCGGGCAACCAGTACTGCATATAGATCCCGGCCGCTGTAAGTTCCGCCATACCGACCAGCACAAACATCACCCAGTAGTTCCAGCCGGACAGAAAACCCGCGAACGGTCCCCAATATTTATAGGCAAAATGAGCGAAGGATCCGGAAACGGGTTCTTCCACTACCATTTCGCCCAGTTGACGCATAATCAGAAAAGCGATGAACCCGGCAAAGCCGTAACCCAGTAACACCGCAGGTCCCGCCATCTGAATAGCCGGACCAATGCCCAAAAACAGGCCCGTACCAATTGCACCGCCCAGCGCAATTAACTGAATATGGCGGTTTTGCAACCCTCGTTGAAGCGTCGGCTCGTTCGTCGACGCGGCATCAGACACGCTGGTGTCAGATGCAGTTGACGCGTTTTTCACGCCCTTCCCCTGTGTCGTTTTTATTGAAGGGGCTTCTTTTAACATTTCAACCTGGTTGTCGCAAGGCGCAATCGATTGGATGCGCCGGGCTTCCTTGCCCAACGCACCGAGGCTCGGGAGAAAAACAATAAAAAGAAGGCGAGTTGTTATTGTTTATTCAAGTCAATACGTACCACGTTATCTGGCGCAGACGTAGAGTGGTCTTTATTAAATTTTTGCTTCACCGTCACAAACAGCGTTTGTCCATCCGCCGAGAGCAGCAGGCTGTTTGGGTTAGGGGGTAAATCCCAACTTTTCTTCACGCTGTAATCAGTCGCATTCAGGCTGAGCAATTTCCCTGAATCACGCTGCGTAATATAGATTTCGTTGCGTTTTGCGTTGAATTTCACCGCCAGCGAATCACCCACATCCAGTTTTTTCAGCAGGTTACCCGTATGAATATCCAGAACCAGAGTGGTTTTCGCTTTTGAGTTGTCGGTGACAAACAGACGACCCGTTTGTGCGTCCTCCGCCATATTCAGCAGCAGCGCAGGTTGTTCACCCAGCGGCTGCCAGCGTTTCTCAACACGCTGATTACGCGGATTGATGACGAGAATTTCACCGCCGCCGTTAGCTGCATAAATTCGCTGCGTCACCGCTGAATAATGCAGTCCGGTCATCCATTTACCCGTGTTTTTAATGCGGGTTTTCAGCTTCAGGGTTTCGGCGTCAACCACCCAAATCACCGCCGGATCCGCCACGGCGCCAATATAGAGCAAACCGTTATGCAACAGCACCTGACGGGCGCCATACGGGAAACCTTCTGAGTTACGTTCCGGGAACAGTACGCGATTTTTCACCTTGCCGTCAGCGGTATTCAGCGCGCTCAGGCCACCGTCCAGTGAGTTGGTGACATACACCGTTTTACCGTCCGGCGAGATAGCCATACCAAAGTTTTTCATATCGGTATGACTCAATCCAAGCGTTTTGAGCGTTTTCGGATCCAACTTGTAAACCACGCCGCCCTGCACATCTTTAAATCCTTCGGCGCTGGCAACGTACAACGCATCCCCTGCCGGGCTAAGCGCCATTTCATATAACCCATCCGCCAGCGCGCGTTGCTGTACATCGGTAACGGCAGGTTGTGCTGTTTTTTCCGTAACGCTGACGTTGCTGGCTGGCGTGGAGTGCGCCGCACAACCGCTTAACGCCGCAGCAATCAGCAATGCCAGCGCGGATGTTGTTTTTTTCATTGTCGGGATCCTTACCAGAAGTAATACAGAGAGTTAACAACAAAAGAGAATGAGAACTATACGCATTATCTTTTTTGAATCAAGAATAATTACCCGATAATAAAAAACATGAAACAGAGGTTTGAAGATGCAAACAGGTGCGCGCGACTTCCGGTTTTTCATAATTACAGTGAATTATTCTGGACGAAAAGGCATCGCAGGCCACAGAATGCGCTTTACTGTTTTTCTAACATTTTCAAACGGGTGAACCGGCTGTGTTTTAGTCACTCGTTTTTGAGCCAGGCCAGGCAACGACTGTCATGAATAAGATCATTAAACGACTGGAAATCGTCAAAAGCGCTATTGAACTGGAAGATGAGGAAATTATTTTCCAGCAGGTAGAACATCTGAAAAATGAGCCTTTATCCGTCGTGCCAGGCACCATTGTGCAGGCGATCGAAGAACGACGCTTTAGTGATGCCCTGCGTGAAATCTCAGCCTGGCTGCAATCTCAACGGGCAGTCTCTACGTGGCAGGATCCCGCCATTGCCGCCAGTAAGCTGGAACTTAAAGCGCTCGAAACACAGCTGCGTGACCTGATCGATAAGCGCAACACGCGCATTCAAATCCTCGATGATTTCAACGATCTGTATCATCTTCGCCTTGGACCGCTAATGAGCCGGATCCTCGAGTTACGTAAACAGCTCGCCGCCAGCGCCCAGCGTAAACAGGAAGCGGAGCGAAAACGTCGGGAAAAAGACTATCAGTCCTGTCAGCACTATATTTCCCAGGCTGTTGATCAACTTGCCAGGCTCAAGCAGCACTGGATGAACCTTAATTCAGATTCGCGCGAATCGGTGGAAACACGCCAACGTATTCAGCAACAAACGGAACTGATTACCGCCCTGCTGGCGGAGATTCGTGAGTTGGAAAACGACTTTTCTCGCCAGGACGACAGCGCAACCCGCCAGGCTCAGGAAGAGGCCAGCCATGAATATGATGAATTTCAGGAGCAGCAGCAGGATGCGCAACATCGTTATAACCGTGACCAGCGACTTTCATCTGATGAACGTAACGAGTTAAAACGCCTGTGGCGTCAGGCCAGCCGTCTTTGTCATCCGGATGTGGTGGCAGATTGTCTGAAAGAGAAAGCGCATCAGATGATGGTTCAGCTTAACCAGGCGCGCCAAAATGCCGATCTTGCCGCCGTTCGGGCGCTACTGACTCAATTACAAAGTGGCCTCGAACCGATGATGGCGAGTGACCGATTGAACGATCTGCAGCATTTACGCAGCAAAATACAGCAGCTCAGAGAACAAATTAATGCGCTGCTCAAAGAAATTACCGAACTGGAAGCTGAGAACGCCTGGCGGCTTGCCACCTCCGTCACAGATAAAGAGGCCTACTTCTGCGATCAACAACGGGCGCTTACGGAAATCCGCAATACGCTGGAACAACAGGTGCATCAGGTTGAACAGGACCTGTTGGCGGGCTAAGCGTTATCAGCAATGCAATCAGAAAAAATAACCTCTTCAGGTGAGATTTTAAAATTAAGCACAAAAAGCCCAAAATAGGATAATTCCCTAAAAACTTAACACCACTAAGAATTATCGACCTGAAAATTCTAATTTCAGGTCGATAACTACAAATTGAGCGATATTTCTCTCTTCCCCCTGGCTCCCCTTCTCTTTGTCCTGGTCTTGATTAAGAATTCTCCTGGTCACCAATCATCTCATCAAGAAAAACAGGTATCTGTATGAAATATAAAGTTTTCCATATAAATCCCCTGCACAATGAATAGGAATAACCTGTCTTTATCGATATCACTCAATCATTATTAGCGTGATCCATAAGCGAAATCTATCAATCATTTACGCAGAGCTGAAATAAACGATTTATCTTAAATTTTAACAAAGTGTAATATCTACTTTAAGAATAGTTAATGATTCGAATTAATACAGAAATATCTGTGGAATCTGTAATAAATAAGGATGCGTTCACACCAGAGAACGTTATACGAGATTTAATTAACATTTCATGCGTCGCAAGAAACTCTTTTTCTTCTTAAAAAAAGAGGCGGTCGCCTGCATCAAAATTTCAAGGAGATCGTTATGTCTAAGGCTATTTTTTTGGGTGACTCAATTTACCCCTGGCTAGGCATGCGAGAAATCCTACGTGGTTCATCATTATATATTGATATCGCGTATTACTCCTCTCAGACGCTTTCTGCCGTCAACATAATCCCTTATGAAACGGATTGCATCATTATTAATCCTGACAACACAGATTTTTTAAAATATGCCAGGATTATCCGCAACATGGCTTTACGCCCTGCCACAAGAATCATTGTATTGGCAGATGAAGCTACTTTTTCTATTTTTCAAACCGTTTGCGGGAAGAACATGCTGTTTCTCGATCAAGACGCCAGCCTTGATCGGTTACTGCATGCCGTAACGCGTATTACACAAAACAAAAAACCAAGCAATAACAAAGAACTACACAATAAAATCACAGCAAACGAATTCAGCGTAATGATGATGCTGGCCCGGGGTTGGTCACTGACGCAAATCGCCGGAGCATCACAAAAAAGTGAAAAAACCATCGGGGCGTACAAAAGCAACATTGCCAGAAAACTCGGCAAAAATAACTCGCGACTCAAGTACACCATTTCCCACTATAGCCAGCCATAACTGACTTTTTAAGGACGATTATCACGCTTACCATTTAAAAGGTTTTCTTTCTGCTCAAATTTTTAATTCCGCATCGCACGGAAGGGAACCCTATTTTCCGAAATCTATTACCGGGTAGCACATCCGCGTGCCAACCATAGCCAACAACTCAACGTATTAACACATACATAACAGGAATGTAGACGAGGGTTATATATGAACAAAGTTTACAGCATTATTTGGAACGCGGTACTCGGTATCTGGGTGGTCGTTTCCGAATTAACTAAAGGAAAGAAAAAAAGCAGCTCGCGTAAAACTGTCGCCGTACTGGCGGCCGGCGCATTAAGCGCTGCTTCAATGCCGGCTTCCGCTGATCCGATTATCGATATCGGTGAGCACAATATTTTCACCGACTACCAGGCAGGTATTTCCGTTGGAGATTATGAGGGTATCCACGACTACGGATTCTTATATAAAGATATCACTGCTGGTCAGGCGCTCAATATCAGCGGCGCGATCCCAACGATTGCCCCAGGCCAAAGTGGTGTTGTTGAATCAACGACCATCAGAGAGCTACTGCAAACCGGCAAAATCACCCTGCAGGCCACCAGCCCTGACCAGGGCGTAAAAACGATTACTACCGCTGAAGAACTGGCGGAATACCTGACGTATAACCAATCGTCGACACCATCACAAAGCACAGAATTTGATATTAACGACCCGGCCTTCCCTGGCGAACCTACAACTATTAAAGTCTTTAACACCAATGACTTAAATAATTTCCTTACCGAATCGCAGATTGGCGATTCGGCATTAAACACCTACGATCCAACGTTGTCTAAAATCTATAAACAATTTGGCATCGCGCTGGCGACAAATGGCTCCATAGCCAATCTGGATATTGGCAACGACACGCTCAATGTCCGCGACAAAGCCAATACTATCGAGTTGCTGGCCAAAGACTCCTCCTTACTGGAGGCTCAGGACGCTGGTAGCCAGGTTAACTGGCAATCCGATAACTACATAAAATTTAACGCTGCTCCGGTTATTCCTGAAAAAACCTTCGCCGGCTCGGCGCAAACCTCTGTGTTTGGCGATGATGTGAAGCTCATGACCTACGGTTATGATACAGACGGCAATGTCGTCGAAACGGGTGAGCGCACATTTAGCATTACCAACACGCAGGATCTGGCCGATTTTAACGACTGGCTGTTGGGCAACAGCAGCGATGCAGCAGAAAACCCGGAAGGCGAAAAAGTCAGCCAAATCCAGCTGTGGCTGGATGCAAATGTTGTCACTACCTCCACCGCCGCACAAACGAAATATGCCGAGCTGATTGATGATCTTATCAACTCCAGCAAGCCCTCAGACGTGCTCACCTGGGATTACGACGTCTGGACCGACGGCTTGTCACATAGCAATAACGCGACCGCTGGCCGCGGTGAGCTGCATGCTATTTACGCCAACGGTGCAGGCACCACCGGCACCCTGAACCAAGATGCGATTATTGCCGTTGACGGCAGTATTAATGGCGTCATGAAAGCCATTGATGGCGGGGTTATCAACAACCTCGGCCAACTGAACGCATTACGTACTTCTACCGGACAGAGTCTGGCGATTGGCATGCTGGCAAAAGACGCTACGGCAACCAACAACGGGATCATCAATTCCGGGCTGTTTATCGACAAAGACGGCAACCAAAACGTCAACAGCTATGGCGCATTTGGCATGCAGGGGCAAGGCGCCAGCCAGATAGCGAACAATGGCACCATCAACCAGGCGATCACCACCGATAACTTTGGTACCGCGTCGGCAGCCGATCCCTGGAGCAAAGACGTACCCGACTCTTCGCTGACGCTGGCTATTGGTATGCAATTGTCTGACGATGCGCAAGGGGTCAACAACGGCGATATCAACGTCGTAGATGGGCGTAAAAGCGGTGCATCCTTTGCCAAAGGCACCGCTTATGGCGTAGAAGTCGCCGGGAATGCCACCTTTACCAACGCTCAGAATGCCTCAATTTATCTTGGTCGCGACGCAAGCGATCCGTCTAAAGATGTCACCATGGCGGGCGGTTCCAGCCTGAGCGCTGGTATTATGACCAAGAGTGCTAAAGAAGTTATTAACAACGGCCTTATCACGCTGGGAACCGGCATACGTAACGCCGCGGGGATTCTGGTCGGGAATGCCACGGGCAACGTCCTCAATACCGGCAACATCGTGATCAATGGCGGTTCTGAAGGAGGTAGCAGTAAGAACTACGGCATTTCCGTACGCGACAGTGGCGCGGAAAATAATCAGGAAATCCGCAACGACGGCAAGATTAACGTAAATGGCACCAACAACGTGGGGATCCACGTTAGCGCCAATAACAAAAATGCCGAAGTCACCACCAGCGCGGCAGGCTCTATCGTGGTGGACGGAGAAGGCGGCGTCGGTAACCGTAACTACGCCATCTGGGCAGAAGGCGGCGCTAACGGCCAGGCAGTGGTCAACGTTTACTCCAACATCACGCTGGATAAGGCCGGTAACATCGGCGTACACGTGCGTGATAACGCCATCGCTAACGTTGACAGCCTGAGTAGCCCGTCATTCAACAGCACCGATCAGATTGGTTATTACCTGTATGGTAAAGGCGCTACCGCCAATATTGGTCAGGCGGTGATGAATGACAACGGTCAGGATCGCACCACCATTTTCCGTATCGCCAATGGCGCATTGCTGGCCGGTAATACCACTAACCCGAAAGATCAGTCCACTTCCAACCTGAATCTGACTCTCAGCGGTAACAATTCTGTTGGCGTTCTCGCCACCGGGGCTGGCAGTAGCGTAGATACTGGTGAAGCAACGTTCACCGTTCAGGGTACCGACTCCGCGGCACTGGTTATCGAGGGCGGCGCGAAAGGAACTATCAGCGATAAAACCACCATTAATCTGACCGGTGAAAGAACCGTTGCCGGGGTTGTGGATGGTCAGGCGCATCAATTGAATGGCAATACGCAGGGTAATGCCACGAGCACCACCCTCACCTCGGACGCGAAGATCACCTCTGAAGTCAGCGGCAACAAGGTTATCGCCTATGTGGCGAGAAATCTGGGCAACCTGATCCTCGATACCAAAGCGATTATCGATCTGGCCAGCGTCGACAGCATCGGTGTTGATGTTCAAAAAGGCGGGAGTTTAACCAATAACGCCTCCAGCGCCCTGCACGTCAGCAACGGCATCGGCGTACGGGCTTCAGGTGACAGCGCACAGATTAAAAAACTGGGCCAGGTAACCGTTGATGACGGAACCGCAGGGGTTCTGCTGACCAATGGTGCAAGCCTGAGTATTACCGGTAATGCCGGCGATGCCATCACGACCAATGGTTCAGCAGACGGCATTCGTCTCGAGACGGGAGCGGGTAAGCTGGCTGCAAAAGGTGTGACTATCAGCGCTAAAGGGACGGGTGCCGGTATTCAAAACGATGCCAACAATACCGATATCACGCTCAATGACGTGACCATCAATGCCAACGATGGCCCGGGGATCCGTACCAGCGTGGCGCTGAACATGAAAGATGGGCTGAACAACATCCTTAACGTCAATGGTAAAGGTACCGGCTTCGCTTTTGAACAACGCAATGGCGATGCGGTGACGGGCGACCTTACTATCGGCAAAGGCTACACCATTGAAGTACAAAACAGTGAAGGGAGCGGGATTCGCGCCAATACGGACGGTCGTGTCACCACCAATGCTGACATCAACGTGCATGATAGCGCAGGCGGTTCGGCGATCATCGCGAAAAACGTCAGCGCATTAACCAACAGCGGCAAGATTATCTCGGCCAGCACCACATCACCGGTGATCGACGCCAGCGGCGATAGCAGCAAAACCATTACCAACACGGGAACCCTGCAGGCTATCAACGACACGGCGGTAGCCATTCAGTCTGGTAAAGGTAACGACACCATTGATATCAGCGGCGGTGTGACCAGTGGTGTAATCAACACAGGCGAAGGTGCGGACACCTTCAACTGGCGCAGTGGCTCCTATGCCGGCGAAGTGAATTTCGCGGGTACCGGTGGTAACAATAAGGCCAACATTGGCAATGTGACGCTGGATAAAACGCGCCACATCATGACCGCTGCGGGTACAGGCAACGCCCTCACCTTCACCGATACGAAAGATGCGAAGATTGGTACGCTGGCCAGCGACAACCTAAATACCGGCACCAATATTGGCACCGGCTGGGATTCACTGACCATTAGCGGGTCAAATGCGGATGTGCGCGTCGTTGAAAACCTTAATCTGGCGAGCAAAACCATCGCCGTAAACAATGGCGCAACGCTGCGCACCGGCGACCACGTCGAGCCAACCAGTACTGCCGCAAGCATTGGCGATTACGATATCACCACCCAGGGCGCAGGCAGCAAGGTTATCTTCGATACCCAGGGGGATACGTCAGCAGCACAGATCTATCGCGGCATCATCAGCGGCGACGGGAAATTCGAACGTGCGGCAGGCGGTACTACGGTATTTACCGCCAACAACAGCTACACCGGCTCTACCACCATTGATCAAACTGGTACGCTGCAGTTAGGTGACGGCGGAAATGAAGGCGAAGTCAGCGCCGTGTCTGACATTATCGACAACGGCGTTCTGGCGATTAACCGCGCCAACACCGTGCTGCTCAATGGTGTGATCTCCGGCATCGGGGCGCTACAGCAAATCGGTAGCGGCATTACCCGACTGAACGGCAACAACACCTATACCGGTGAGACCACTGTCACTGACGGTACGCTGCTGGTCAATGGCGATCAAAGCGCAGCGCGCGGCGCCACCACCGTCAGCGGCACATCCACACTTGGCGGCAATGGCGTTATCGGCGGCAACGTGCTGATGAACGATGCCACGACCCTCAGCGCCGGTGACGGCGGTGCGGGTACGTTATCCATCAACGGTAATCTGCAGCTCGGCAGCAAAACGACCTCCGCTTTTGAACTGGGCAAGGCATATACGCCAGGCGGTGCGCTAAACGATCTGATTAACGTCGCAGGCGATCTGCAACTGGACGGAACCCTGGATGTGACGACTTCACAGGGCGGCAACTTCGGACCGGGTGTGTACCGTATTTATAACTACGGCGGCACGCTGAATAACCAGACGCTGGAATTAGGCGCGATACCGGATAGCCAGGATAAGAGCAATATTTTTGTCCAGACCTCCATCGACAAACAGGTCAACCTGGTGAACGCCAACGGCGTTACCCTGCAGTTCTGGGACGGCGCAACCGTCAATCAGAGCCACGGCGCGTCGGGCATTGAAGGCGACAACAAAATTGACGGTGGCGATGGCAAATGGATGGCGATCGGCAGCCAGGGTGATAACAACTGGACCACAGCAACCGGTGAAGGTAACGCCCCTTGGGCGCAGAAGTCCTTTGCTGTCTTCACCACCAAAGGCGGAACCGTTACCGTTGATAACGCCGTGGGAGAAGTTAACTTCTCCGGGGCACAGTTTGACGCCGATGGCTATGTCGTTAAAGGCGATGCGCTTAACGCTTATGCCACCACGGAAAACGCGACCCACGCAGGCCAGACGCCTGGAACCGGTGAACTGCTGCTGCGCGTTGGCGCCGGTGGCGCGGGGCAAAACTACACCGCGACCATTGAGTCCGTTATCCGCGAAGCCAGCACGACTGACAAGCTGACGCTGGTGAAAACCGACCTTGGTCGTCTGATCCTCAGCGGCGATAACGAGTATCGTGGCGGCACGCGCATTGATGGCGGTACGTTGCAGATTTCCTCCGACAGCAACCTCGGCCAGAGCGGAACCGACTTAGCTATCAACAATGGCTCCACGCTGCAAATGGGCGCGGACCTGACCAGCAATCGCACCATTGAGCTGGGAGCACATGATAACGCGGCGGTGTTCGACCTCAATTCACACCACTTCACGCCAACAGGTGAGATTACCGGCGACGGTAAACTGAAAGTCACCAGCAGTTCAAGCGATGCGGGCAGCACCCTGTCGCTCGACCGCGCGAACAGCTACAAAGGCGATACCGAAATTGCCGGTACCGGAAATGCCAACAATGTAACGGTCAACGTCAGCAAAACCGGGGCCTTTGGTAGCAATGAAAGCAGCACTGTGAACGTCAATAAGGGGGCGACGCTCAATGTCAGCGGAACGGATACCAGTCTGCAGTCCCTGACCATGAACATTGCCGACAGCCTGTTAACGCTGGCAGATAACGTCACCGCTGCGAGCGCAAAACTGAACCTGACGGGCGCAGCAAAAGCGGTGTTAACCAACAACGCTACCGCGGGCAACGCGAAGGTTAACGTGTCACAAGACAGCACCCTGGCGCTGGAAGAAAACGCCAGCGGCGGCAATGCTACGGTGAATAACAGCGGACTGATGACCTTAGCCGACCAGGCGATGGCTGAAGATACCGTCGTTAAAAACCTGGCGGGTGGCAAGGTCGATATCAGCGCAGTCGACAGCGCTACGTCTATCGGTTCGTTGTCCGGTGCGGGTAACGTTGAACTGGGGAATAAAGAATTGTCGCTGGGTAATTTGCATCTTGATGACACCATTAGCGGCATTATCAGCGGCAACGGCGGCAGTCTGGTGAAAATCGGCGACGGCACATTAACGCTGACCGGCGATAATACCTGGACCGGCGCCACGGACGTCAATGAAGGTGTGCTGCTGGTCAACGGTAATCAGTCTGCCGCAACCGGTCAGGTGACAGTGAAATCAGGGGCAACGCTCGGCGGTAACGGTATTATCGGCGGCGCGGTTGATGTGCTGGACGATGGCCATATTACCGCAGGTGCCGCCATCAACAGCGTGGGTAAACTCACTACCGGTTCACTGACGCTCAGCGATAACGCACAGCTTGATTACCAGTTTGGTCAGGCCTATACCCCTGGCGGAGCTTTCAACGACCTGATTGATGTGAATGGCGATCTGACGCTCGACGGTAAGCTCAATATCGAGACCTCTCCGGGCGGTAGTTTTGACGTTGGCGTTTATCGTGTCATCAACTACACCGGCACCTTGACCAACAATGTGATGGACATTGCCAACGCGCCGGAAGCCGCAGACAGCCTGTACGTTCAAACCTCGGTTAAAAACCAGGTTAACCTGGTCAACCATGCCGGACTGACGCTGCGCTTCTGGGACGGCACCGGCGGTGAGAATGGCGAGTGGAAAAACAACGGCGTCATCAACGGCGGCGACGGTATCTGGCAATCAAGCCAGGGTAACGACAACTGGACTACGGATGAATCAACGCCAGAAGGCGCGCTGAACGCACCGTTTACCGATGCCGCGTTTGCCGTCTTCCAGGGTGAAGCGGGCAACGTCACCGTCGATAACAGCAAAGGCGACGTTATAATTAGCGGCGCACAGTTCGCTACCGATGGTTATCGCGTAGGCGGTGAGGCCATTACCACCGATACGGCCAACACGCTGATTCGCGTCGGCGATGGCACAGTAGACGGCGCTAACTACACCGCCACTATCGACAGCGTGATCCGCGGTACCGGCGGCCTGAATAAAGGCGATCTTGGTACGCTCATCCTCACTGGCGACAATACCTATAGCGGTGGAACCACCATCACTTCAGGGACGCTGCAGGTGGCGGGCGATACCAACCTTGGCGCGCCAGAAACGGGAATTACTTTTAATGGCGGTACGCTGAAATATGGCGAAGCGTTTGATACTGCCCGTCAGGTGACGCTGGAATCCGGCGGCGGGACATTCGATACCAACGGACATAACGTTTCCCTGCTAACGGAAGTCGAAGGTAACGGTCAGTTGACCAAAACCGGTAAAGGCTCCCTGACTCTGACGCTGGATAACACCTATACCGGTGGCACCACCATCGAACAAGGCGTTTTACAGCTGGGTAACGGCGGTAATATCGGTAGCATTCAGGGGGATATCGTTGATAACGGCGTACTCAATGTTAATCGTGGCGATACCCTGGCGCTGACCGGTAATATCAGCGGCGAAGGCCAGTTGCATCAGACCGGTAGCGGTGTGACGGAGCTACAAGGTGAAAACAGCTACAGCGGCGCAACGCTGATTGCCAACGGCGTACTGCGGGCGGGTAACACCAACACCCTGAGTAGTGCGTCACACCACTACGTTGTCGCTGACACCACCCTGAACACGCAGGGTTACAACCAGACGGTAGCGGGCCTGAGCAACGGCGGCGATGTTTCACTCATCGGCCAGCAGACTGGCACAACGTTAACCGTCAAAGGGGATTACACCGGCGAAAAAGGGACTATCAACATGGCGGCAATCCAGAATGGTAGCGGCGCAGGCATTGCCGACCGTCTGATTATCGATGGCGGTAAAGCCAGCGGTAGTACGCTGCTGGATGTCGACGGCTCTGGTCTCGGCGCGCCGACCATTGGCGATGGCATCGAAGTGGTGACGGCGCTCAATGGCGCGACCACCACGGCCCAAACGTCGCGTGACGCCTTCCATCTTGCCGCCGACCGTATGGCTGCTGGCGCATTTGAGTATCAACTGCATGCGGGTAATGCTCAAGGTCAGGGTGAAAACTGGTACCTGAGAAGCGAATATCGTCCAGAAACTATGCTGTATTCTGGTCTCGCCAGCGTCGTTCGTCAGGGCGACATCAGCCTGCTAGGCAACATGCACCAGCGTATGGGCGACGAAGTTAAACCGGGTATTGATGAAGATAATCGCGCCTGGGCAAGAATGATTGGTTACTCCGGAAAAACCAAACTGGATGATGCGGCCGGGACACAAACCAGCTCCCATACCATGGGTATTCAGGTCGGCGTTGACATGTATGCTAACGACAGTTGGAAAGCCGGACTGTATACCAGCATTCTTGACATCGACAGCAACGTGAAAGGCACGAAGACAGGCAGCGACGGCAAAGGCGGTAACATCGACGACAACGCGTTTTATGTCGGCGGCTATGCCACCTGGTTCTCGGGCGACGGAATGTATGTTGATAACGTCCTGCAATACGGTAACCATAAATCCCGCCTGGCGGCGACCGGCAATAACGGATCGTATACCGTCAGAGGCAACACGCTGACGGCGTCGACAGAAGTGGGTAAATCATTCCGTTTGGGCGCCAGCGCATGGAGTCTGGAACCTCAGGCGCAGTTGATCTATCAATACAGCGACTTCGATAACGGGCATCTCGATGGTGTGACCCAAACGAAAGTGAAAATGGATACCGCTGATTCCTTTACCGCTCGTCTGGGCGTGCGCCTGGTCGCAGACTATGACACCAACCATGGCAAATTCCAGCCGTACGGTAGGGTCAACGTCTGGCAGGGACTGGGGTCAAAAGACAAAACGCACTTTAGCAATGCGGTCGCCACCACCACGCTGGAATCTTCACAACAGTACTCCAGCACTGAAGTTGCCGCCGGTCTGTCATGGTCTATCGACAGAAACCTGCAGGTCTACGGTGAATTGGGTACGCAATTCAGCAACGGCGGCAGTAAGTCGCAGGTTGAAGCGCCGGTCAATGCCTCTATCGGCTTTAAGAAATCGTTCTAAGCAGATATAAACTTACCCGCCCTCTGTTCTACAGGGGGCTTTTTTTTGTCTTTCAGGGCGGCCTGATGCGCTACGCTTTCAGGTCTGCGGACTTACCGGCAACGCGGCACAATCAAGGGTTTGGGAAACGTAAAAAGGAGGGATTAATGATTATATTGTACTAAGAGTGTAGGGATCTCTTCTGCCAACACCGGAGGAGAAATGAAAAAGCCTTGAATTTTGTCACAACCAATCTGCATCAGGCGGTCCAGTTCGGACTGGGTTTCCACCCCTTCGGCCAGAACTTCAATCCCAAAATTATGCGCCAGTGAAATGATACCCTCCACAATCTTTGTTGAGCGGGTGTCGGGTTCAATGCCGGTGACAAATTCCTTGTCAATTTTTAAGGTATCAAAAGGATATTTCAACAGATAGTTAAGATTAGCGTGGCCGGTTCCAAAATCATCAAGGGCAAGTTTGACCCCTATCGCCTTCAACTCCATCATATTTTTAGCCGCTATCTGACTGTCGCACAGCGGCGACGTTTCCGTGACCTCTATCTGGCATCGATGGGGCGGCAGTCCGCAGGCGGTAAGGTTTTTTCTGACACGTTGGGGTAACAGAGGATCGCAAAATTCAAGCGCGGAAATATTGACTGATAGTACAAGGGGGTCTGGCCAACAGGTTGCCACATCCCAGGGAGTGTGGATAACCATATCTTCAATTGAAATGATATTGCCGCTGTCTTCCAGTAATGTAATAAAAACATCGGGAGAGATCATACCCATCTGAGGGCTATTCCAACGCATTAATGCTTCAAACCCACTAATACTCTGAGTACGCAAGTTAAAAATAGGCTGATAAACCATATAAAGCTGACTGGTATTCAATGCCCTTTCAAGCGCAGTTAGCACCTCACTGGAATTAAACATTCCGCTCCCCCTCAATAAATCATAGAAATTAAAAACCAGTCAACATCACTCCCGAATTGTATCTACTATTAGGTGTGTTACATCAGAAAAGAATGGCCAACTTAGGGTAAAAAAGACATACGATGGGTAAATCTGACAATTAATTTATTTAACTCAGAGGTATTGGTCAGTCCCAGCTTGGCGACGACCCGCATCTTATGCGCCTGAATAGTTTTATAGTTCAGACTAACTAACTCTGAAATTTCTTTAGCGGAATAACCGCTTACCAACAAATTCAGGATCTGCTGTTCTCTCTCGGTTAATCTTTTCTGCGAACGATATAGTCGGGGATTCCATTTCCCGACCGTTAACGACGCCAGTTGACCGAAATCACGCAGCGAAGATTTCTCAGTCAAAACTATTGTTTTTTCAACATATAACAACTCGACGCATAATTTTGCCACCAGGCTATCAGCAACAATTACCACGACGTTATTATAAAACTTAAAGCGGTTTTTATTCAGAAACTGCACGATCGCTGAACACGGTTGTTCATTATCAATGATATTAAAAACCATGGTTTGATGCTGGCATAATGATGTCTGATGCAACATATCCTCAAACGGGAATGTTTGTATCGGTACATGTTTGCTTGTCAGGTAGGTAAACAGACCGTTGCCTACAAAATTATCACTGCCACACATCAACATCCTGTTCACCGCTCCTTATAAGCTTCTAATCTTGTTACTCATTAAAAATTTAATAATAATTTTCTCGACCTCAGTCTCTTCGCGACGGTTTTTAAAATCGAACCCGCATGAGATCTGATGACAGGAATACAATTGATTATCATCATCAAATTCATTGATCATGACGACATCGATCACTTTTAAATCCAGCTGTAAACTGCCAAACGTATCAAAATCCAGTGTGGCATTTTTAATCACCGCATCTTTATAAAGAAAACGGGAGTTCACATCTTTAACAATTAATGCACAACCGCCCTGCGAGATGTTTTTAATCTTCAGAGAGTAGTTTTCTCCGTTTTTGTAACGACCAAAACAGAAAAAGTCGTAACCCTTCAGGAAGGAAAAACGCTGATTTTGTCGCTGCTGGGCAAAGAAAATCATATCCGGGATGAGGTAGGATAATCCTGCTTCCGCACCTGCTGATGAGGTTTGTTCGAATCTGGCACTAAATTTCACAATCCCGCTTTCGCTGTGCAGGATAAAGTATTGGACCTTTTCAGGAACAATGTCTTCGTGCCCGGAGATCACAAACCGCTCGAAATCGACCTTCTCTAACTGCGTGATAACGCTACTGTTTTCGCATAAGACTTCCAGTTTCGTTTTCTTGTGCAGCTCTTCTCGAAGGGTAGCTATGATTTCAAACTTGTTTTCCTTTGCTAATCCAAAGCTCATTCTAAAACCCTTATTTCCATATTTAAGATATGTCTCGCTTTTGGTTACTCACAAAACGCGAGATCAGCATCCACCCCTGGTGCTTAATTACCATAGTGGATTCCATGTCAAACAGTTGGTTAAAAATTAAGTTTTTAACTATCTTTAGTCATTTATTGATACGTAAAAACGTTTAATCAGGATTAATTCTAGCTTAAGACATGCCTAAAACCACACGAACTTGTTGATTAACTATAACAAAAGTGAATAACAATCTTTTTTGAAGTGTGGTTTTGAGATAACAAATAGCAAGAATTGCATAGATAAAATTTGAGAAAAATGGAGCTATCCTGGCGGGAGGGCTATGCCGTACGCGGGGTGGCACGCTTTTACAAGAAGAAAGAAAAAATACTTACGACACTGTATCATTAGTCAAAAATATAGCTCTGACTCGTTATTCTTATAAACTGAATAATTGCAACTCATACATATTAAATAAATTTCCCTTAAGGCAGAAAAAAAGCCAGCATCCTGCTGGCCCGGTAATTACCGAATCTAACTATAGTGGCTTACTATCTTACAGAGGGTACAACGTTAAAAATTCAATATCGCTGCTTAATTATTGAACGGGATGAGTCTGCGATGATCATCACTGCTCCCGCCAACATTAACGTATCTTTTAACACCAACCGCCCGGCGCCTGACAAGTATGGAAATCCGTGGTGTAAATCACCCAGCGGCATTACCCATGCTTCAGGCGTGGTTATTAAAAATGATAAGGTTACAATTGGTGTAGCAAATGCCAGAACGCCGCCAATTAATCCCAACCAACGGCTAACAGGATTAGCCAGCACCAGCAAAGCGATAAGCACCTCGACTACGCCCAGACCATTGGAAAACGTATACGTATTATTCGCAGTCTGCCACTCACGTTCCTGCGGCTTAAACTCACCTTCGTGGGTTAAATGCTGCTTATACTCTTCTGGATGTTCATAAAAAAATGACATTACCGGGCTATTGGCGACAAACGGCGTAATGCTGTCGGCCTCGTAAGGTACAAACTTTAATAAGCCAATCCAGATAAAAACAATTGCAATGCTCAGGCGAATTAGGGTTAATCCAATTCTATCGCCCTTACTGAGTAAATGCAGATATTTTTCCATTCAGACTCTCCTCACTTGTACAAAATTGCCGTTGCGTGAGTACTGCTATCAATGCGCATTGAGGTTATTTTCCAGGAAGTTGCATTATTTTCCTGAGCCAGTTTCGCAATAGCATCCTCTATCACGGAAGGTGAATCCGCTATGCCAGACACGCTAACGTGGGCAACCTCGGTTTGCGCCAATGCGGAAAATGTCACCGGCGCAGTCAATAACGCGGTCATTAGTAAGATACTTTTAAACATGTTCATGTGTATTTCCATTAACCAGTAGTTTCAGTAGCAATATAATAAAATACGTCGACTTATTTCATTTCATCCATCACGCCAGAATAACTGTCAATTAGTATCCAGCCGATAAATAGATAAAAAAAGCCCCACACGGGCGGGGCAAACATGCAGACTACGCTTTTATTATTTAACGAGAGAAAAGAGATCGTTCAGTGATTCACTCATGCTCGGATGCGTAAATATTTGATCGCGCAATGTGGTATACGGTAAACCCGCGTCCATTACGGTTTTAATGATATTAATCATCTCATGAGAATCCACGCACAGCAGCGATACGCCTAATATTTGTTTCGTTTCGCTATCCACCACCGCTTTAAGGACACCACGCGTATCATCCATCACCCGTGCACGCGGGATAGCCGCAACAGGTAGTGTAACTACCTGCATCGCCGCGCCGCTGGCGCGAGCCTGTTCTTCGGTCATCCCCACGCGGGAAAGCGGTGGCGTCATAAAGACGGAATACGGTACGTTTTGGCGATCGCCGGTATGACGTAATCCCTCGCCTAACAGGTTGTCACGCACAATGCGAAAATCATCCAGCGAGATATAGGTAAATTGTAATCCCCCCGTGACATCGCCCATTGCCCAAATATTGTCTGCCGAGGTACGCAGGTATTTATTCACAATAATGGCGCCACGGTCATTTACATCCACACCCGCGTTCTGCAACTGTAGATTTTCAGTTGCAGGTTTGCGACCCGATGCCACCAGCAGCGCATCCACTGTGTGTGCGCCTTCCGGCATTTGCAGCCGTACCTCGCCGTCCTCGGATGAAACCGCCTGAACCCTGGCATTGAGGATAATCTCAACCCCTTTGTCGCATAGAATATTAGCGATAGCGTCAGCAATATCCCGATCTTCGCGGGGTAAAAACTGCGGGGCCGCTTCATAAATAGTGACCTTACTGCCGAAGTTGGCAAACATCGATGCGAATTCAACGCCAATATAACCGCCGCCCAAAATACCTAAACGCTCAGGACGTTGCGTCAAATTCAACAGACCAGTGCTGTCAAACACACCCGGTGTAGTCGTTAATCCTTCTACGTCCGGAATCGTTGACTGCGCGCCGGTATTAATAAAGATCTTCTCACCGCTTAGCTCAATCGCGTCGGTTGACTGCATGACCCGCACGGTATGGTTATCAACGAATTCGGCCCGCCCTTCAATCACATCCACGTTTTCCAGATCGGCAAGATTATGGAAGTTTTTATCACGCAAAAAGCTGACAACGGAGGCCTTGCGCTGCATGGCCGCAGCAAAGTCATGCTGAAGTTCAGCATCATGTACCATGGTTTTGGTTGGAATGCAGCCGATATTGATGCATGTCCCACCATACATGGTGTTTGACTGTTCAATAATCGCCACACGCCAGCCCGTTTTCGCCAGGGTAGCCGCCAGCGTTTTCCCTGCTTTGCCAAATCCGATAATAATCGCCTGATACTGATTCATGCTGTCTCTCCGCCAGGTCACTGTTCGTTTGATGAACTGAAGTATAGGTTGAACCCTGACAAAACAACGTATCCATAACGCGCGATTAACTGTCAAATCGTCTAAATCATCATTAAAGATGACTAACGTTTATAGAATGAAAAAACACACTAACACTTTGAAGGTATTAAAATAATAACTAATTAAAGAGATAATGCCGTTTCAACAAACAATAAATAAAACTGTTCAGGAGTCTTCATGGATACCCTTAGCCGATTACTGATGCTTAACGACCCGCAAGGCTCGATCGACAAGAACTGTCTACTGAGCAGAGACTGGCAGTTGCCACACGCGGCGGGAGAGTTGTCCGTTATCCGCTGGCATACGGTTACTCAGGGAGCGGTCCTACTGGAGATGCCCGACGGGACATCATTCACCCTGCGGCCAGGCATTCTTGTTATCCTGCCGCAAAACTCCGCGCACCGGTTGTGCCAGTCCGGCGATGAACAAACGCATATCGTATGCGGTAGTCTGCGACTGCATGCTTCCTCTCGTTATTTTTTAACTGCGCTGCCGGAAGTTCTGGTTCTGGCGCCTGATGAAAACAGTCCCGTCAGCCACTGGCTCAAGGCCATGATCGCACTGATGCAACAGGAATCCATGAGTGCGCTGCCGGGCTCCAGTGTAGTATGTAGCCAACAATGCGCCACACTGTTCACACTCGCCGTTCGCGAGTGGCTAACCAAAGCAACGCCCGCACAGAACGTGTTGAATTTATTGCTGCATCCCAAACTAGGGGCCGTGGTATTCCTGATGCTGGAGTCACCGGCTTTTGCCTGGACCGTTGA
Organism: Citrobacter europaeus; assembly: GCA_020099315.1. Lineage (NCBI taxonomy): Bacteria > Pseudomonadati > Pseudomonadota > Gammaproteobacteria > Enterobacterales > Enterobacteriaceae > Citrobacter > Citrobacter europaeus. The sequence continues at coordinate 1,227,134 of CP083650.1, read as the reverse complement.
AGAGCTGGCAAAACGAGCACATATGTCGCGGGCCAGCTTCGCACAGCTATTTCGTGAAGTGTCAAATTCCACACCGCTGGCGGTGTTAACCACCTTACGTCTGCAATTCGCCGCCCAGATGTTGTCACGCGGGTCGCAGCCTTTGATTGTCGTCGCCGAGTCGGTAGGCTACGCCAGCGAATCGTCGTTCCATAAAGTTTTTTTACGGGAATTTGGCTGCACGCCGGGCGAGTACCGCAAACGCGTGAAAGCCCTGGAAGCATAAAGCGACGCCTGCTTCGGCGACCAAACCGACGCAGGCGAGCGCTTCAGAGCATTACTTTTGGCTGCGATGCCTGTGCAGCCACATCAGCTTATAAGCTGCCGGGATAATGAACAGCGACAGCAATGGCGCAGTGATCATACCGCCAATCATCGGTGCGGCTATACGGCTCATGACTTCTGAGCCTGCTCCCGTCCCCCACAAGATAGGTAGCAAACCCGCGATAATTACCGCCACGGTCATCGCTTTCGGACGCACACGCAGCACCGCGCCGTGATACAACGCCTCATCCAGCTTATCAGCGGTAAAGGTTTGCGGATTTTCCAGTGCAGGTTCAGCTTCAATGGCGTGACGCAGATACATCAGCATCACCACGCCAAATTCTGCGGCAACGCCGGCGAGCGCAATAAACCCGGTTCCGGTTGCAACCGACATATGAAACCCCATCCAGTAGAGAAACCAGATGCCGCCCACCAGCGCAAAGGGGACGCTGGTGATAATCAGCAGCGCCTCGCCAAAGCGACGGAAAGCCAGATAAAGCAGAACGAAGATAATCATCAGCGTCATCGGCACCATCAGTTTGAGCTTATGGCTGGCGCGTTCAAGCAGCTCGAACTGCCCGGAAAAAGCCACGCTGGTCCCCGGTTTTAACTGTACGTTTTCAGCAATAGCCTTTTTCAGATCGTTCACCACCGAAACCATGTCACGATCGCGGGCGTCGATATAAATCCAGCTGGTTGGTCGCGCATCTTCAGTTTTTAACATTGACGGACCAGAAACTACCGTCACATCTGCAACATCTGCCAGCGTAATTTGCTGCTTCATGGGCGTCAGAATCGGCAGATTACGCAGCGCTTCTGGGCTATCGCGATAGCTCTGCGCATAGCGCAGATTGATAGGATAACGAGCAATCCCTTCCACCGTTTCGCCCACCATCGCGCCCCCCACCGCTGAGGTGACAAACAGCTGCACTGCGCCTACGGTCATGCCATAACGCGCTGCTTTCTCCCGATTGATGTCTACGTTGATATAGCGCCCTCCCACCAGACGCTCAGCCAGCGCCGAAGAGACGCCCGGTACGGTTCTGGCCACCTCTTCGATTTGTTCCGCCGTGGCGTCGATATCAGTCAGAACGTTACCTGACACCTTAATGCCAATTGGGCTTTTGATACCGGTAGAGAGCATGTCGATACGGTTACGGATAGGCGGAACCCACAGATTCGCCAACCCCGGCAAGCGCACGGTTTTGTCCAGCTCGGCGATGATTTTGTCCATCGTCATACCCGGACGCCACTGATCCTGCGGCTTCAGTTGGATTGTCGTTTCAACCATTTCCAGCGGCGCGGAATCCGTTGCGGTTTCTGCCTTACCGGTTTTACCAAACACGCGCGCGACTTCCGGAACGGTCATGATCAGCTTATCGGTTTTTTGCAGCATATCCGCCGCCTGCGCCGCCGAAATTCCTGGCAAGGTTGAAGGCATATACAGTAAATCGCCTTCGTTAATCTGCGGCAGGAATTCCCCACCAACTTTATTCAGCGGGTAGATAACCGTCAGTATTGAAAGCACCGCCACCAGGAGGGTAGTTTTAGGCCAGTGCAGCACCTTCAACAGCAGCGGATGGTAAATACGGATCAGGAAGCGGTTTAGCGGGTTGCTGCTTTCCGCCGGAATCTTGCCACGGATCCAGAATCCCATCAGGATTGGAATTACCACAATGGCCAGAAACGCCGCGCCTGCCATGGCATATGTTTTGGTGAACGCCAGCGGGCCAAACAGTCGCCCCTCTTGCCCCTCAAGCGTGAAAATAGGGATAAATGACAGGGTGATAATCAGCAGGCTGATGAACAACGCCGGGCCGACTTCTACCGAGGCGTCGGTAATGACCTTCCAGCGCGTTGCGTTATCCAGTTTTTCATCCGGATGCTGATGCCCCCACTCTTCCAGCCGCTTATGGGCGTTTTCAATCATCACGATCGCGGCATCGACCATCGCCCCGACGGCAATGGCGATTCCCCCAAGCGACATGATATTGGCGTTCAGTCCCTGGAAATGCATCACAATAAACGCGATACACAACCCCAGCGGCAGGGAAATAATCGCCACCAGCGCCGAACGCAAATGCCACAGAAACAGAGCGCACACCAGTGCAACAACGATAAACTCTTCCAGCAGCTTATAGCTCAGGTTATCAATGGCGCGATCGATGAGCTGACTGCGATCGTATGTTGTAACTACCTCCACGCCTTCCGGCAGGCTACTTTTTAACGTGTCGAGTTTGGCTTTAACAGCGGAGATAACTTCACGCGCATTTTTACCGGAACGCAGGATAACCACCCCGCCCGCCACTTCGCCTTCACCATTGAGCTCGGCGATCCCACGGCGCATTTCCGGCCCAATCTGCACGCGCGCGACATCGCGCAGGTAAACAGGCACACCGTCGGCCCCTGTTTTCAGGACGATGTTATTGAAATCATCAAGCGTTTGCAGATAGCCACTGGCGCGAACCATGTATTCCGCTTCAGCCATCTCAACTGACGAACCGCCCGCTTCCTGATTCGACGTGTCCAGCGCAGATTTCACCTCCGCCAGGCTAATGCCATATTGCGTGAGCTTCATCGGGTCGATAACGACCTGGTACTGTTTAACCACGCCGCCTACCGAGGCTACTTCAGCCACGTTCGGAATCGTTTTTAACTCATACTTTAAAAACCAGTCCTGCAGAGAACGTAATTCCGCCAGGTCATGTTTCCCACTGCGATCGACCAGCGCGTATTCAAAAATCCAGCCGACGCCCGTGGCGTCCGGCCCCATTTCAGCACTAACGCCTGCCGGTAATTTGCCCTGAACCTGGTTGAGATATTCCAGCACGCGCGAGCGCGCCCAGTAAGGATCGGTGCCATCCTCGAAAATGACGTATACATAGGAATCGCCAAACTGCGAGAAGCCGCGCACCGTCTTCGCGCCCGGAACTGACAGCATGGTGGTGGTTAACGGGTAGGTCACCTGATTCTCAACGATTTGCGGCGCCTGCCCCGGATAACTGGTTTTGACGATCACCTGAACATCAGAGAGATCGGGCAGCGCATCAACCGGGGTATTGATGATGGTCCAGGTTCCCCAGATACTGAGAAACAGCGCCCCCATCATTACCAGAAAACGGTTTGCTACTGAGCGGCGGATAATCCATTCAATCATTTATCATATCCTCAGTGTGAATGGGCCGCCGGGGCTGGGCTAGCGACTGCGTCTTGTGCACCGCTATTCTGGGCGCGCATACGATCCAGCGCGCCGGAGATATTCGCCTCGGAGTCGATCAGGAACAGACCGCTGGACACCACTTTTTCACCTTCGCTCAGGCCGGAGCGAATAGCCGTTAGTCCCTGTGATTCATGGAATACCGAAACCTGCTTCGGCACAAATCGACCTTCATGATCAACGGTAATCACCCGCTGTTCGGTACCCGTATCAATTAACGCTTTAGACGGGATCAGCAACATCGGCTTACTTTGCGTTTTCAGTTGCAGGTAGGCATTCATCCCCGGTTTGAGCGCCTCGTCGCGGTTTTCGACCTGCAAACGGATCTGCAACGTCCGCGTGGTGGCATCGACGCTGGGTAAGATATTCCATTTGCTGATGGTGAAAGTCTTGTCCGGCCAGGCTGGCACAGTGATGCTAAATTGCGAGGCGTCTTTAATCAGCCAGGCAATAGATTCCGGGACCGACGCGCTGACCCATACTGGGTCCATGCCCTGAATTTTCGCGACCACATTGTCTTTGGAAATGTTCATACCGGTACGCAAATCGAATGCAGTGATCACCCCATCAATGGGGGCTTTCAGGGTGAAGCGGGTTTGAATTTTACGCGTCGATTTTAAGCGCTGAATATCCGCTTCAGGCATACCGGCCAGGCGTAACCTCTCCAGAATGCCTTCCACCTGTGTCGCGCTACCGCCGGTCTCACGCAGCAATAAATATTCGCTCTGCGCCTCAACCCAGTCGGGAATCGTCAGGTCGATAAGCGGCGCGCCTTGCTTAATTTTGTCGCCCACGGTTAGCGGGTAAACCTTTTCGATAAAGCCTGCGGAGCGTGCCTGGACAATAACGAACTGGTATTCGTTATAGCTAACGTTAGCCGGGAAAGTTTGCGCGTAGTGCAGCGGCCCACGGCGCACAGGTTCTGTTTTTAGCCCCAAATTCTGGGTCTGGGTGGGATCGATTCGTACGCCAGGCGCTGACGCGCTCGCGGTCTCTTCATCGGCATATTTCGGGATAAGATCCATATCCATAAATGGCGATTTACCCGGCTTATCAAAGCGCGTGTTCGGGTACATGGGGTCGTACCAAAACAAAACTTTTCTGTCTTCTTTTGGCGCAGCCTGCCCGGTTTCAGCCGTTGCTTGTGCGGATGAATAATAAGTATAAATACCGACAGAAATAACCCCACCGGCAATCATGCCTGCGAGAATAAGCGCGGTAGTTTTAATATTTAAAGACGCCATAGTGATTTCCATTGCGCGATAGTCTCACCCGCATTGCGAAGAATCCGGGTAAGAATAAAAGAGACCAGCGAGAACGTTATTTACTGATGTGAATATCACGTAATACAGAGAGATTTCCCTGCTGAACAAACGTAAATGCAACCTTATCGCCGGGTTTAATATCATCAGCCTTCGTGTCGGCAACCAGCGTAAAACGCATCGTCATGGCTGGCCAGTTCACCGCAGGAATAGGGTCATGCTTAATCGTGATTTTTTTACTGTCCCTATCAACAGCTTCAATCACTCCCGTGGCGCTAATGAGTTGTTCCTGTTGAGCCGCTGGCTGCATATCCATCATTTCGCCATGCTGATGCTCATTGGCCTGAGCGTTAAACATGACCAGAGAAAAAAGGCTAAACAGCACGGCTTTGGCGGTAATATTCATAATTGATGCTCCTGAAAAGTTAATATTAAGGATTACTCCACCCAACCGCCGCCTAAGGCAGCAAACAGCTTAATTTCATTAACCTGCTGGGCGTAATTAAGATCGAGCAGTGATTGCTGCGTGGCGAATAAGGAACGTTCGGCATCCAGAACTTCGATATAGCTAACCGCGCCATTTTGATAAAGCGCTCTGGCGCGCTGTAAGGTGATTTGCAATGAGGTCAGATAACGCTGCTGACCGCGAATTTGATCGGCAATGCTTTGGCGCAATACCAGCGCATCCGCCACCTCTTTAAAGGCGTTCTGAATTTTTTGTTCGTAATTCACCACCGACTGCTGCTGGCGTATTTCGGCGAGGTCGAGATTCGACTGATTACGTCCGGCATTGAAAATTGGAATATCTATTTTGGGAACAAAATTCCACATTCCGCTGGCGGCATTAAATAAGCTGGAGAGATCGCTGCTGTTACTGGAAACTGAACTGGTCAGGGTAATCGACGGGAAAAATGCCGCCCGCGCGGCGCCGATATTGGCATTCGCCGCCATTAATCCGTGCTCAGCTTCCAAAATATCCGGGCGCTGCAACAGTATTTGCGATGACAACGATGGCGGCAGCGTTACCGGTTTAATATCCCCGCCGCTGCGCATCTGGTCGTTGGGTAATTTCCCGTACGTACCCAGCAACAGCTGCAGCGCATTGTTCGCTTGCGCCAGTTCACCTTTACGCTTCGCGATTTCGCTGCGCGTGCTTTCAATTACGCCGCGCGCCTGTTCCAGCGCCAGTACGTTGGTGCTGCCGGTCAGCAACTGTTTCTCCACAAAAGCGTATGAGCGCTGATAGTTTTGCAACGTTTCTTCGGCAATTTGCAATTGCGCATAAGCCAGACGCTGATTGAAGTAACTTTGTGACACGCTGGAGATTAATGAGATATGCACCGCCCGACGCGCCTCTTCGCTGGCAAAGAAGTTCTGTCGCTCGGCTTCACTCATATTCTTCAGCCTGCCAAAGAAATCGAGATCAAAACTGAGATTCAGCCCGGCTTCGAATTCGCGGTTGGTGCTGCTATCGCCTTTTAATTTACCGCTGTAGGTGCCGCTGGAGCCTGCCGTGAGTTGCGGATAGCGGTCAGCGTCGGTGACGCCATATTGCGCTCTCGCTTCCTGAACTTTCAGCACGGCCATACGTAAATCGCGGTTATTAATCAGCGCCTCGCCGATCAGCGCCTTTACCTGGGGGTCAACGAAGAAAGTCCGCCAGCCCGTATCCTGATATCCCATCGGCGCAGAAACCAACGCATTCTGGCTTAAGGAGAATTGCTGCGGCACCGGCAATGCCGGACGCTGATAGTCCGGCGCCAATGAACAACCGGCGAGAACGAATACAGCGCTGAGGGTAAGAAGCTTAAATTTGCTCATAGTTCTTCTCGTCCTGACCGGACTGATGACCCTAAAATGTGTAGGAATTTATAGTGTTGTACTTTAACCAACTGACTCTGTTTAACCGGTGACAGGAAAATGACAAAACTGTCATTTTCCCAATAACCGATTGCTATCCGATCCCGCTTCCCTAGAATTGAAAGTCCGCACAACCAGTGCGAGAAGGAGAATGCGATGAAGGTCTTGATAGTCGAAGATGAGAAAAAAACCGGTGAATACCTGACGAAAGGCCTGACGGAAGCGGGTTTTGTCGTGGATTTAGCGGATAACGGCCTGAACGGGTATCACCTGGCGATGACCAGTGATTACGACCTGCTCATACTCGACATCATGCTGCCGGATGTAAACGGCTGGGATATCGTGCGGATGCTGCGATCCGCTAACAAAGGGATGCCAATTCTTCTTCTCACCGCGCTGGGCACCATTGAACATCGGGTTAAAGGTCTGGAATTAGGCGCGGATGACTACCTGGTCAAACCGTTCGCCTTCGCCGAGCTGCTGGCACGGGTCAGAACGCTGCTACGCCGGGGTGCGGCGGTGATTGTCGAGAGCCAGTTTCAGGTCGCGGATTTAATGGTCGATCTGGTCAGCAGAAAAGTCACCCGCAGCGGTACGCGCATCACCCTGACCAGCAAAGAGTTTACGTTGCTTGAGTTTTTCCTGCGCCATCAGGGGGAAGTTTTACCCCGCTCGCTGATCGCGTCTCAGGTCTGGGATATGAATTTTGACAGCGATACCAATGCTATCGACGTGGCCGTGAAACGTCTGCGCGCCAAAATCGATAACGACTTTGAGCCGAAACTGATCCAGACCGTGCGCGGCGTGGGATATATGCTTGAGGTTCCTGATGGCCAGTAAACGATGGCGACGCCCTTTTTCGCTGGCGACACGGCTGACATTTTTTATCAGTCTGGCGACGATCGCGTCATTTTTCGCCTTTGCCTGGATAATGATCCACTCTGTAAAGGTCCATTTCGCCGAGCAGGACATCAATGATCTACAAGAGATCAGCGCCACGCTGGAGCGGATTATTAACCAACCTAACGAGCCAGAATCACGCCGTCTGGAAACGCTAAAAAACGTGGTAGCGGGTTACTCGAACGTCATTATTTCTCTGGAAGATAGTAATCAGAAAGCCATTTTTCATTCGCCCAATGCACCCGATCTCCGGCAATTTATTTCCAGTGCAAGGCCGGATAAAAATGCCCATGCCAGCGATGTTTTTATTATCTCCGGCCCAACGCTACAAACGCCCAGACATGTCCACGGGCAGAAAACGTCGTCTAACTGGCGAATGATTCGCCTGCCTGTAGGACAGCTTACCGATGGAAAACCGGCATATACGCTGTATCTGGCATTATCGATCGATTTTCATCTGCACTATATTAACGACCTGAAAAACAAACTGATTATGACGGCATCACTGATTAGCATGATGATTGTTTTTATCGTGCTGTTCGCTGTCTATAAAGGCCATGAACCGATCCGTAACGTCAGTCGCCGCATCCAAAATATCACCTCAAAAGATTTGGATGTACGCCTCGATCCGCAAGCTGTTCCTATTGAGCTGGAACAGCTGGTAAGTTCGTTTAATCACATGATCGAGCGCATTGAGGACGTATTTAAACGTCAGTCGAACTTCTCGGCAGATATTGCCCATGAGATCCGCACGCCAATAACTAACCTCGTCACGCAAACGGAAATTGCGCTCAGCCAGACCCGCAGCCAAAAAGAGCTGGAAGATGTGCTGTATTCCAATCTCGAAGAGTTTAGTCGTATGTCGAAAATGGTCAGCGACATGCTGTTTCTGGCGCAGGCGGACAACAATCAGCTCATCCCGGAAAAGACAGCGCTTAATCTGGCTGATGAGGTAGGTAAAGTGTTCGACTTCTTCGAGGCCTGGGCAGAAGAGCGCGAGGTTGGCTTACGTTTTGAAGGACGCGCGTGCTGGGTTTCGGGCGATCCGTTAATGCTACGCCGGGCGGTGAGCAATCTTCTATCAAATGCTATGCGCTATACGCCAAAAGGCGAGTCGGTAACCGTACGGGTGAAAGAGGCGGACAGTCAGGTGCAGATAATCGTGGAAAATCCTGGCCCCCCCATTCCCCCACAGCATCTCCCCCGGCTCTTTGACCGATTTTATCGGGTAGACCCTTCGCGACAGCGCAAAGGCGAAGGCAGCGGTATTGGCCTGGCGATAGTGAAATCAATCGTCATCGCCCATCAGGGAAAAGTCTCGGTTTCATCCGATCAGCTTGCTACCCGATTTATTCTGACGCTGCCCAAGCACGCGAAATAATTACGGGTGATGACAGATATATGTCATCACCTGTTGTCTGACACAACCGTCATAATTCAGTCACGCCGCTGACCGACCTCGCCAATTATAATTTCTTCCGTAAACCCATACAGGAGAAATATGATGAATAAGATGTCCTCTTTTTTAGCTATCGCGTTTTTTATTTCAGCTGGCGTTAATGCGGCAGAGACGTCACCCCATGCACAATCATTTTCACAAATGAATGAACATGAAAAGGCAATGGTAGTACATCAGTCGACAAATAATGCTCATTCCTATGCCCATGAGCAGCAGGCGGAAAAACACCGTGCGCAGGCAAGCTCTACACGATAACGGATAACGCCAAAGGGCGCTGCGATCACAGCGCTCTCAAAAACCATGCATTACAGTATGCCGTTTGAATTCTGGAGACAGGTATGGCTTTAACCCTCACGGTATTGCTTGAAAACCGGCGTGCGGCGGGCGCGGATAAATCATTACGGGCAAAGCCTGGGTTAAGTCTGTTAGTTCAGGATGAAACCACCAGCATACTGTTTGATACCGGGCCGGACGACAGCTACATACTTAACGCCGCACAAATGGGCGTAGACCTGACGCAATTGACCGCCGTGGTACTGTCGCACGGTCATTACGATCACTGCGGCGGCGTGCCGTGGCTTGCGGATAACAGCCGTATCATTTGCCATCCCCAAATAGCCTGCGAGCGGTACGCTTCAATAACCCTGGCAGGAACGACAAGGAAAATAAAAAAACTCTCGCGTGATAACGACTACTCTCGGCTCATCATGGAATACACCCGCGAGCCGCTGACTATCAGCGAGCGCTTTTTGTGGTCCGGGGAAATCAGTGTCCCCACTCCGCAGGCCTATGGTGTTATTAGTAAGGAGACGCCCCAACCGGATTACATCAGCGATGAAGGCGTATTGATATATAAATCGGAGCGCGGGTTAGTCATCATTACCGGATGCGGGCATCGGGGAATAGAGAATATCGTACGCCATTGCCAGAACATTACCGGCATTAATCAAATTTACGCCCTCGTCGGTGGATTTCATTTACGTGCCGCCTCCCCCGCTAAGCTATGGCGAACCCGACAATTTATTAAGCAACAGCAACCCGAAAAACTACTCGGCTGTCATTGCACCGGTTCGTGGGGGCGATTATGGCTACCGGGAACTGACGCCCCGGCAACGGGAGATGTAATTGTGCTGGCAGAGTAACGACAGTAAACATGGCCAAAACAGCAATAAAAAACGGGAACCTCGCGGCTCCCGTTTATCAGCCTTCGTTACATAGTGACAATGGCTGGCTCATCAAAGACGGTGAGTTTTGGCGCTTCACCGGTGAATTTTTCTGCGTATACCAGGCTGGTATTCCCCGCACAGCCATTCGCCAGCCTTGAAGTCGGGATATCTGCCGTCAGTACGTTCGCGCCGCCATTTTTACAGATACCGTTTTCAATATCCGGCCATGCACCTTCATGGATACAGATAATTCCCGGTTTAATGCCGTCACTAACGTGCGCCCCCACCAGCACCTGCCCACGCGCATTCCATACGCGGACCAGATCGCCTTCGGCAATCCCTCTGGCTTTCGCGTCATCCGGGTGAATGGTGACCGGCTCGCGATTGGCAATAGCGTACTCTTTGCGCAGCGACGCGTAGTTCAGCTGGCTATGCAGACGATGCGCCGGGTGCGCAGTCAGCAGTTGCAGTTGATCTTTATCCGCAGTTCCTTTCCATTCATCGGGTTCAATCCATGACGCATGCGGCGGACAATCTTTATATTGATAGCCTTCAATCGTTTTCGAGTAGATTTCTATCTTACCGCTCGGCGTTCCCAGCGCATTCATCACCGGATCGCTGCGGAAATCCGCGTAGCGCACATATTTGTTATTCTTTTCATTCTCACGCATTTCGATCAGTTTATTCTGCTGCCAGAACGCGTTGAACTGAGGCATAGCGACACGTTGGGCGCGGGCGGCTTTTTGCGCGGCATCATAGAACTGCTTCAGCCACGCCATTTCGTCTTTGCCTTCGGTGTAGACCGCCTTACCTCCCGGCTTGAGCATCTCAGCCAGATCGGCAAATACGTCAAAATCGCTGCGGGATTCAAACTGCGGCGCGATGACCTGCTTCATCGGCACCAGGTGTTGGTTACTGTAATCACCGGTCATGGTCAGATCGTTACGCTCAAACGAGGTGGTGATCGGCAGGACTATATCAGCGTGTTTAGCCGCTGCGGTCCAGTAGCACTCAGAGATGACAACCAGTTCAGGCTTCTGCCAGGCTGTAATTAAGCGGTTAGTATCCTGATGATGGGTAAAGTTAGCACCGCCTGCCCACCAGATCATTTTGATATCCGGGAAGGTTTGCTCTTTACCATTATGCTGATATTTACCGCCTGGGTTTTCCAGCGCTTCAACAATTCGCGCTACCGGCAGGCTGGTTACCGCATCGGAAACCGCCCAGTCGTTACCCGCTGATGACCCCCCCTCAATTTTGGCGGAAATTGCTGGCAATACCCCACCCGTGCGCGTTGGGTTACCGCCGTTGGAATAATGATACGAGAATCCAAAGCCGCCGCCTTCGGTACCAATTTGCCCCAGCATCGCCGCCAGAGTCACCAGCATCCAGTGTTTTTGCTCACCGTATTGCTGGCGCTGAATCCCCCAACCTGCCATGAGCATGGTTTTATTGCTGGAGAAAATTTCCGCCAGTTTTTCCAGTTGCTCAGCAGGCACGCCGCACACGCCGGAAGCCCACTCGGCGGTTTTCTCTATTTTATCGCTCTTGCCGAGCAAGTATTCCTCAAACTGCGGATAACCGGTGGTGTATTTTTCCAGGAAGGCTTTGTCATGGAGATTTTTCTTCACCAGCGTATGGGCGATCCCTAACATCATCGCCACATCGGTCCCCATATGTGGCGCAATCCAGGTGGCATTATCACCAAAGAACTCAATGGTTTCAGAACGCATTGGATCGATGGCGATAACGCTTTTTCCTGATTTTTTCAGCAGATTAAAGTATTCAATCCCCTGTTCATCCGTGCTGCTCCAGGCAATTTTGAGGGTGTTGAGCGGGTTCATCCCCCACAGCACCACGACCTGACTGTGCTCAAGCACCATCGGCCAGGTGGTTTGCTGCTCATAGACTTCAACCGATCCCACGACATAAGGCATGATCACCTGCGCCGCCCCGGTTGAATAATCTCCGGTATGACCGGCGTAGCCACCGGCCATGCTCATATAGCGTTGCAGTAAGGTTTGCGCCTTATGCAGAACGCCGCTGGAGCGCCAGCCATAGGAACCGGCAAATATTGAGGACGGCCCATAGCTGCTACGGATCCGGCTATGCTGCTCATGAATGAGCTTCAGCGCCTGCTCCCAGCTCACCCGCACGAAAGGATCGTTGCCACGTTTACCATCCGCTTTACCCGGGTTTTCCAGATAGCTTTTGCGCACCATCGGATATTTAACGCGGATATTGGTATGAACCTGATCCGGCGCGGTTTGCTGTAACGAGTTCGGCACCGTTTTCGGCAATGCCCCTTTTGAGGAAACCACTTTGCCGTCTTTTACTTCCACGTATACCGCACCCCAACGTGCAGCCGTCAGAATCGCTCCGCCATTTTGGCCTTCGGCCCAGGCTGGCATTGGGATCACCGAAGAAATCGCCATTGTCCCGGTTGCCGCGCCAGCCGTCTTGATAAAGTCACGTCTTGTGAGTTTCATGATTTCTCCTGATTTATCGCTTATTTGTTCATGTCTTTAGCGTTGTACTGGAAGTAACGGCTCAGGATATCCAGTTCGGTTTCACTGATATTGGTGCGAGCGCCCATCCCTTTCGCTACTGAAGGCCAGGCGTTGAGCGTAAAATGATTCGCCGGAATTGGCGCATGGCAGCCCGCGCAATACACATTGTCGAGTTTGCGTGCGTAATCCCACATGGGTTCGCGGCTGGCGAGAGCGGAACCGCTCCATTCACCCTGCAGTACCACATCTCGCCACGCATTGCCGTAATCATCTTTTTTCCAGTCGGAGAGGATTTTCAGCGACTGCTGACCTTTTTCACTCAGGCTGGCAAGAATCAAACGCTGTCCTGCCGCGTAGTAAATGACCTGTTCACTTCCCTGCATCTGGCTCCCGCGAATCTCGACCTGTCGCGTATTGTCCGTTGATTTCAGGACCTGCATTTTTGTTGCAGGGTAAACGGTTCCCAAATCGCCAAGCGCGGTGTTGCTTACGGCATAAAGCTCAGTTGCCGAGGCAGGAGTGGAGGCTGACTGTGCTTCAAGCCCTTTGAGCGCGCTGTCATCCATTTTTACTTCAGGTGGGAAATGGGCGACGCCTTTGTGGCAATCAATACAGGTTTGCTTTTCCGCGATGCCCATTTTGTGCATTTTCTGCGCATCTGCGCTTTGTGCGGCAAGATCCATCGCGTCCATGCTGTGACAGCTACGGCAGGTCGCAGAATCACTCGCCTTGAGCTGTGCCCAGACGGTTTGCGCCATCTCCAGACGGTGTTCTTCAAATTTTTCCGGGGTATCGATTTTTTTGGTTATGAACTGATGATAAACATCTTTTGAGGCCCGCAGTTTAGCCACCAGATAATCCAGGCCGCCTTGCGGGATATGACAATCCGCGCACTCTGCACGAATCCCTTTCTGATTCTGAAAGTGAACCGAACCGGTATATTCCTCATAGGGGGCCTGCATTGTATGGCACGATAAACAGAATTCCGTGCTTGACGTTTTGTGCAGGGTCCATTGCCCTGCCAAAACGATAACAGCCCCAAGAACAATGGACAGCAGCATCGTCCAGAGGATGGTTTTATTTATTTTTCTCATCTTTTATTCCCACAAGACGAATACTCTTTAATGGGTAGACAATAATTACCCTAACGCGGCTACTTATTGATATTCATCAAACACAGAGGAAAATGAGAATCAGCATGCGGGTAAGTTTGAAGGGGTTCGCATAATTAATGAGAACGAAATGTAAATATCAAATTTCGTTTAAAATCAGAATTTTAAACCAAGCATAAGGTTGGATTAACTATTAATTTAATAAACATCAGAATAAAAGTTTGATAAATATTAAAAGCTGCTGAAATTAACCCCTTGGTGACACCCGTTATATAATTAAATATATAATGAAAACACATAAAAAAGAACCCTTTTCTGTTTTTTGATTACACGTATTAATGAAGATATCTGTCTTGCAGTGTTGCTCAGATATACATTTATGAGCAGACTTGCGACACACGCCTTTCATTGACGCGCATTTATGCACGCAACCTTGATCTGGTCACTTATTATACAGAGCCAACTTTCGCTACACTCAGGGTAGAGGTAAACAAACAGGAGGTAGTGAATATGTATCGCTCAATTCTGGTGCCCATTGATATCTCTGAAACCGATTTAACCCGCCATGTTGTTCCCCAGGTCCAGGCGCATGCCAAAACCGCTAAGGTCCACTTTTTAGCCGTTATTCCTACCGTTCCGTTTTATGCCTCGCTGGGGCTGGCCTACTCTACCGAATTTCCGGACAGAAGTGGTCTGCAGGCCAAGGCCAGCGAAAAACTCGAAGAAATTATTAAGCAGTTCAATATTCCTGCTGGCAGGAGTCAGACTCATGTCGTTTATGGCCCGCCGAAGGACCAGATCCTCAAGCTAGCGGAAGCGGTTGACGCCGAGCTTATTGTCATCGCCTCACATAAGCCCGGTTTTAGCACATATCTGCTGGGGTCAACGGCGGCAGCCGTCGTACGCCACGCGAAATGCCCAGTGCTGGTTGTGCGGTGATAGGGTTAAAATGGGAGCGAATTTGCTCCCGTTTTTTGTGGCTTAGGCCATCACTCAGTTCTGATTATCCAGTCTGACCAACGCCAGCAACAGCTGACTCAGCGCGCCGTAGAAACCAAAGTCATCATAGCGGCGGCATTTGGCGGTGAACGTCGGTAACCAGCGTAACAGCCCCACCAGCGTTTCTCTGCGCAGTGCATCAATACGCTGGCGGCTAAGCCCGGACTCTCCGAGAGAAAAATGCAGATGGCTTAACAGTTCGATAAAAATCGCCAGATGATCGGCTGACTCGCTAAACGTATCGCTTACCTGCATGCCCGCATCAGATAACAATTGTTTAATAACTCCGTAATTCTGCCCGCCTTCCAGATGAGCCGACGCATAGGGTAACGCCGCATGTTTGTCCGACATCAGAAACAGGCTGCAAAAATCAGCCGCCAGTTCCAGGGTAGCGTCTTCGCGCACCTGAAGCGCAGCAATTTTCTCCTCCAGCAAAAGAACTTCCGCCTCAAGCGACGGTTCATCTTTTAGCACCGCGAACCACTCAGCCATTTCGCTGGCCTGTAAAAGCGCCAGGCTTTGGTCGTCACGCTCCCGGGAAAACAACTGCGCCAGCCAGGCGTAAACGCAGGCTATCTGTTCTGTGGTCAGGGAAGAGCGTTTCATCATGACGTCACCTTCTCTGCCGGGACATATTCGCACTGCGCCACCATTTTTATCGGGCCGCTGAACGCCGTCACGTTATCCACTTTGCCGGTATATTTCTCAATTTCCACCAGCGTAGTATGGGCGCTGGTTGCCTGCGCCAGTTGAGACGTGCCGATATCTAACGTTAACACGTTCGGATTGCCGTATTTACACAGCGCCCCGGTTTCTCCACCGTTGTCAGGATCGTACCAGGCACCTTCGTGAATACGCGCCACGCCCGGAGTGTAAAGATCGGAGACAACCGCTCCGGCCAGTACTTGTCCACGTGCGTTAAACACACGGACAATATCACCGTTGCGAATCCCCCTTGCGCTGGCATCCTGCGGGTTGATAAATACCGGCTCTTTACCACTTACCGCATAATGTTTACGTAGCGCTTCAGATTCACAAAGCTGCGAGTGCAGACGGAAATCCGGGTGAACCGATTGCAGATGCAGCGGCCAACGCTGCGACCCCGGCCCACCGTGGGAACGTTCGATTTTCTCAAACCACATCGGATGCCCCTGGCAGTCGTCATACTGCATATCGGCAATCGTTTTTGAGAAAATCTCGATCAAACCACTCGGCGTACCCAACGGCTCAAGATCGGGATCTTCGCGGAAGGCCTGATGACGAACAAACATCTGTGGATGTTCGAATTCAACATACTCCTGCTGATTCCAGAAAACGTCAAAAGCCGGGAGATGAACCCCGCGCCCTTTCCCCTGCTGGCTACTTTCCTGCCAGATCCGTTTCAACCACCCCATCTCATCCAGCCCTTCGGTGAAGGCTTCTTCACGATTAAAGAGGCGGCAAAGATCGCGGAAAATATCGAAATCATTACGCGCTTCAAACTGCGGCTGCACCAGCTGTTTCATAGCGATAATGCCGCGGTTAGAGTGGTTGCCATACTGGTCGAGATCGTTACGCTCAAACTGGGTCGTTGCGGGCAAGACGATATCGGCGAATCGACAGGTCGACGTCCACTGATTATCGATGGCGATAACGGTTTCCAGCTTACGCCAGCCTTCAATAATACGGTTGATCTGCTGGTGACGATGGAAAGGGTTAGTCCCGGCAAAAACGCACATCTTTAACGGCGGCAGCTTGACGGTTTTTCCGTTCCAGTTAATTTTTTTGCCCGGTTCCAGAATCGCATCGATAAAACGTGCGATCGGAATAGTGCTGCTGTAGCCCTTAAAATCGGTGCTGTCATGTACAGGCGCAACGGTAGTGGAACCAGAAAATCCGCTCAGGATAACGCCTTTACGCCCCGGGGTGCCCGCGCCGTTGTAGTGCCAGCCAAAGCCAAACCCACCGCCGGGTAAGCCGATTTGTCCAAGCATTGAGGCCAGCACCACAATCATCCATGCCCACTGCTCCCCGTGCTGCATACGCTGCACGCACCAGCCGGCAATAATCTGCGTTCTGCCGCCCGCCATCTGCCGTGCCAGTTCACGAATCGTATCGGCATCAATCCCGCATATTTTTTCCGCCCACTGCGCATCTTTAGGCTGTCCGTCACTTTCGCCCAGCAAATAAGGCAGAAATTGCTCAAACCCAACGCAGTAGTTATCAAGAAAATGCTTATCGTAGAGCTTCTCGGTAAAGAGCGTGTGCGCCAGCGCCAGCTGTAGCGGCACATCAGCCTGCGGGTTCACGGCGATGTGCTTAACCTTGTCGCGGCCCAGGTAGTCGTGAGTCGAGGTGATGACCGGATCAACGCTGATAACCGAGATCTCGCCGCGCGCCACTTTGTCCTTCAGTTGCTCGTAGTATTCATAGACATCATGATCCGGACACCACCAGTTCGCCTGCTGATTTTTAATCAGGTCGGAACCCCACAGCACAATCGTTTTGCTATTTTTCAGTACCAGCGGCCAGGAAGTCTGCTGTTCATATACCTCCATTGACCCGACCACGCGCGGCAGGATCACCTGAGCAGCACCGGTGGAATAGTCGCCCCCGGTACCCACGCTGTTGCCATGCAGCGCAATGGCGCGCGCCAGCATCCCGGAAGCATTATGGAACATGCCGGTTGATTGCCAGCCGCTGGCCGTCAGCAGCGCGCTCGGACCATAGGTCTTCTGAATGCGCTCCAGCTCCTGATAGAAGAAGTCCAGCGCTTCATCCCACGAAACGCGCACAAAGCGGTTATCTCCGCGCTGTGTGGTATCGCTCTGATGGCGTTTACGCAACCAGTCGACGCGGACCATGGGATAGCGAATACGCGTGCCGCCATGTACGTGATCCGGCAGTCCGGCGATCATTTTTGACGGGTATTTATCATGCTCAAACGGTTTGGCCTCAATAAAACGGCCATCAACAACAGTGGCACGGATTGCCCCCCAGTGAGAACCGGTCAGGATCCCCTCTTTGACGCCAGCTCCCTGCACCTCTGCAGCATTGGCGCTACGGGGCGTAAGCAGAGAAGGTCCCAACATACCGGCTACGGTCAAGCCGCCCAACTGCAGTAGAAAACGTCGGCGAGATGCCTGAAAGAGATCGTTATTTTTCATTGCTTTCTCCCTTATCGCCATGCGGCTTCTCCGTAGTGTCAGAGGCATTCATCTGCAAATATTTCAGCAAGGTACGTTCTTCACGTTTATCCAGACTGGTAAATCCAATCATGCCGTTCAACGTGCCAATCCAGCCGTTAGCGTCAAAGTGTTCTTTCTCTGGCGCGCCGTGGCATTGGTTACAGGTTCCGTTATAGAGCGAGTCGGCATAGGCCCAGATAGGTTTGATGTCGTTGACCATATCGCCCTTTTGCATCCAGGCGGTGGCCTGCAGCTTGCTCCACTGCGTATTCGTTTCCGCGACGGTAGTTTGCTCCAGATTTTTCACGTGCTGCTGGATGTCACCACGAATGGAGGCCACAAAAATGCGCTTGCCCGGCAGTTGCGCCAACACGCGCTGGCGTCCGTTACTCTCGGTCCAGCCCACAATTTCAATTTGCAGCCAATCACCATCACGCTTTAACACTTTTACTTCAGAGGCGGGTAGCAGTGAGCCAGCAGGTTCTTTATCACCCTTAGCGGCATAAATAGGCTTGATGTCCAGAGAGTAGAGCGTATCGCCATCGTCGTTCGCCCTGGCGCGTAACTCGTCAAACTGTTTGCGGAAACCACTGCTCATATCGGGAAGCTGGTGCGCGATACCTTTATGGCAGTCGATACAGGATTGGTTGTCCTTGGCCGCAATCTTCATCTGGCGTGCGGCTTCAGGATGCTGCTTAGCATGATCCATCGCATCATAGTTATGACAGGAGCGGCAGGTAGCAGAGTTGTTCTCTTTCATCCGTGTCCATTCTCGCTCCGCCAGCTCGGCGCGTTTGGCCTCGAATTTTTCAGGCGTATCTATAGAGTGGGCAACAAAGGTCTGATAAATATCGTTGCTTGCTTCCAGCTTACGCTTCACCATGCCCGGAATATCTGAAGGAATGTGACAGTCATGGCATTCTGCGCGCACTCCAGAGGCATTCTGAAAATGCGCGGACTGTTTATATTCTTCATAAACCGGCTGCATGCTGTGGCAGCTCACGCAAAACTCGGTAGAGCTGGTTAATTTGATGCCAACGTGCGGCAAAACGATCAGCGC
This sequence comes from Citrobacter europaeus, assembly GCA_020099315.1. Lineage (NCBI taxonomy): Bacteria > Pseudomonadati > Pseudomonadota > Gammaproteobacteria > Enterobacterales > Enterobacteriaceae > Citrobacter > Citrobacter europaeus. Next base: position 1,208,119 of record CP083650.1, on the reverse strand, counting down.
GATACCAACCACAATCCCGATGACGACCAGCGCCAACACTGACCAACGTGCGCTCGGTCTGAGTAGCGCCCTCCAAAGTTCCCGCATAATAGCCCCTGTAATTATATGGTTTAGTTACAGAGGATCTTATTTCTCAAATGTGAACAGCAACACTGGTCAGGATGAATGGCTTACGGCAAAATGTGAACAGATATGAACAGAAAGAGACAGCAACCAGGATGTCGCATCACATTGTAATTGTTGAAGATGAACCCGTGACCCAGGCACGGTTACAGGCTTATTTTGAACAGGAAGGTTATCATGTCTCTGTCACCGCCAGCGGAGCCGGCCTGCGTGAAATCCTGTCGCAGCACCCTGTGGATCTTATTCTGTTGGATATTAACCTCCCGGATGAAAATGGCTTAATGCTGACCCGTGCCCTGCGAGAACGTTCAACGGTAGGGATCATTCTGGTAACGGGCCGTAGTGACCAAATTGACCGTATCGTTGGCCTGGAAATGGGCGCTGATGATTATGTCACCAAGCCGCTGGAGCTACGTGAACTGGTGGTACGGGTGAAAAACTTGCTCTGGCGGATCGACCTTGCCCGTCAGGCGCAGCCGGAGGCCAAAGACAACTGCTATCAGTTTGCCGGGTATTGTCTGAATGTCTCTCGTCATACCCTGGAACTGGGTGAAGAGGCGATCAAACTCACCCGCGCCGAATATGAAATGCTGGTCGCTTTTGTCACCAATCCGGGGGAGATTCTCAGCCGCGAACGTTTACTGCGCATGCTTTCGGCACGACGGGTGGACAATCCAGACTTACGCACCGTAGATGTGCTGATCCGCCGTTTACGCCACAAGCTACGAGCGGATTTACTGGTGACGCAGCATGGGGAAGGCTATTTTTTAGCGGCTGACGTGTACTGATACAGATAAACAGGACGGAATCCGCCGGGTGACAGCGAGCACTTAACATGCTGGCTGTCGGCATTTTTCGGGGTGAGCACCAGGATCGGTGGGCTGATATTTTCCGACACCGGTTGCCCTTGTAATATCCTGATAGCCTGCTGAATCGCCAGTTCACCTTGCCAGACCATCTGATCGCTGGCAGCCATTATGATTCTTTCGCGTTTAAGCCCGCGATACACCTGGTGCGACAGATAAAAAGAGACTACGGTTAGCGGCGTGCCCTGATTCCGCGTCTCCCCCATGGCGGCTTCCGCAGCAATTGCCGTACCGGCCACTACGTCAACATCCGGGTGACGCTCAAGCATCTCCTGCAACAGGTTGCGCTGAACTTCAATATCATTATCCCCTAACGCCACATCCACAATGTGCACCTGACTGCCGGCAATCGCCTGGCGGAATCCTTCCACCATCTCACGACTGCCTCCGGCGTCGTCAGGCCCGGGCAATAATAAGACCTTTAGCGGTTTACCGCCGCTCCACTTAACCAGATAGCGGCCTGGCTGATACCCCATCTGAAACCACGGAACCCCAACCCGCGCCTTTACCGTCGCGTCATGGATCGCATTCACCACCTCAATAACAGGCAGCGATCCAACCTGGGTCTGCAAATCTGGAAAAGTCGTCGTGCTGCTGCCTAACAAAATGGCATCCGCGCCCCATTGCTGGCACTGAGCGATTTGAGATTTTTGCATGTTTAACTGACGATACCCTCCCGCTTCAAGCACCTTCAGGCTCACTCCGTATTTTTTCGCCGCCTCAAGCATGCCGTAATTTACGGAAAGCCAGTAAGAATCCTTCAGGCTGGGATACAGCGCGCACAGTTTCCAGATTTTGTTTGCAGTAACGTCCGTTTGCGGCGCCGGGACAGCCTGCTGGCTATCCTGCCAGCGCAGTAGTGCGGGCACGGTCGCGTGACCCAGACCGGGAAAAAGCGTGATAAGCAGGAAAACCAATACGCGCATGATAGCCTCATCATTGATAAGGCTTTATCCTAGTTGCTTTCCTCTTTTCGACTCAACCTTTTTAATCTGTGGCGACCAGACAGTGAATTTATCTCTGACCAAACGACTGTGGATAGGCTTTGCGCTGATGGCGGCGCTGACCCTCATGAGTACGCTGGTAGGCTGGTATAACCTGCGTTTTGTCAGCCAGGTTGAGCAGGCCAATACCCAGGCGCTGATCCCGACCATGGACATGGCGCGCCAGCTCAGCGAAGCCAGCGCCTGGGAACTGTTTTCCGCGCAGAATCTGACCACCGCAGATAATGAAAATATGTGGCTGGCTCAGGGGCGTATGTTAACCGCCCAAAGTCTGAAAATAACCGCATTACTGAAAACTCTTCGCGAACAGGGCTTTGATACTTCGGCCATTGAACAACAGGAAAAAGAGATCGCCCAGTCGTTAAGCCATCAGGGGGAAATGGTTGGCGAACGGCTGAAACTGCGCGAGCAACAGCAACAACTCAGCCAACAACTTGTTGAGGCTACCGCCAACGTTGCCGAAATGGCGCGCGGGCAGGCCAGTAATGCCGCCACCTCGGCGGGCGCTACGCAGGCAAGCATTTATGATTTAATTGAAAGCCATCAGGGGCAGGCGGCTGAACACGCTCTCGACAGGCTTATCGATATTGATCTGGAATATTATAACCAGATGAATGAGCTGCGCCTGAGCGCGCTACGCGTGCAGCAAATGGTGATGAATCTGGGGAATAACCAGGCGCAGAATAACCTGGCGGCGCTGGAAAACCAGCTGAATGCCGCCGTCAGAGTGCTTCATCGCCGACAAATACGCATTGAAGATCCGGTGGTACGCGCTCAGGTTGCCGACGCAGTAAATTCAATTAGCCGTTATGTCGATCTGCTGGCCCTGTATCGTCAGGACAATGACATTACTACCCGCTTACAGATCTTATCGCAAAACAATATCGAGCAATTTACCCGTTTCAGTAGCGAAGTCAGTCAGTTGGTGGAAATCATCGGCCAACGCAATCAGACCGGGCTGGCGCATCTCAAACAGGCCAGCCAGCGCGGGCAAACGCTGCTGCTGCTGTTAGGTGCGGTATCATTATGCTTGTTAATTCTCATTCTTTGGCGCGTGGTTTACCGCTCGGTCACGCGTCCGTTGGCGCAGCAAACCCAGGCGTTACAGCGTCTGCTTGAAGGTGATATCGACTCCCCATTTCCGGAAACCGCAGGCGTTCGCGAACTGGACACCATTGGGCGGTTGATGGATGCCTTTCGCGCCAGCGTTCACGCCCTGAATAGCCACCGCGAACATTTGGCCGCTCAGGTTAAAGCACGCACCGCCGAGCTGCGGTCGATGGTGTCTGAACATCGGCTGGCGCGTGCGGAAGCCGAAAAAGCTAACCAGGCAAAATCGGCGTTTCTTGCCGCCATGAGCCATGAAATACGCACCCCGCTATACGGAATCCTCGGCACTGCGCAGTTGCTCTCAGACAATCCCGCACTGGCGCAGCATCAGGAGAATCTGCGCGCAATCACCGACTCTGGCGAGTCTCTGCTGACCATCCTCAACGATATTCTTGACTATTCCGCCATCGAAGCGGGCGGAAAAAATGTGGCCATCGGTGATGAACCCTTTGAGCCCAGGCCATTGCTGGAAAGTACGCTTCAGCTCATGCACAGTCGCGTTGCGGGTCGCCCGGTCGCATTGATTATGGATTTTGCCGACGACGTACCCGACTCCTTACGCGGCGATCCGCGCCGCATCCGGCAAATCATAACTAACCTATTAAACAACGCACTGCGCTTTACCGATCGGGGGCACATCATCCTGCGTAGTCGGTGTGAAGACCAGGATTGGTACATTGAGGTTGAGGACACGGGATGCGGGATTGATCCTGCCCGTCAGGGCGACATTTTTCAGCCGTTTGTTCAGGTAAGCGGTAAACGTGGGGGAACCGGGCTTGGACTCACCATCAGCGCCAGCCTCGCGCAGGCGATGCTGGGAGAACTCAGCGTCACCAGCACACCAGGGGTAGGAAGCTGCTTTCGTTTGCGTCTGCCATTACGGGCAGGCGCGATGCCGGTAGCGAAATCCGTTCCACGAGCGATATCATTACAGGGTTTACGCATACTGCTTATCGAGGATAACCCTCTCACGCAGCGCATCAGCACAGAAATGCTCACCCTCAATGGCGCACAGGTTACCGCTGCCGACAATGCCGCTGCGGCACTAACCATACTGCAGCAAGACGCCCATTATGATGCCGCCCTGGTTGATTTCGATCTTCCGGATATCGACGGCATCACGCTGGCGCAGCAGTTAACCTGCGCATACCCAATGCTAAATCTGATAGGCTTTAGCGCGCACGTCATCGACGAAACGCTAAACCAAAGAACCAGTACCCTGTTTCTCGGCGTTATTCAAAAACCGGTTCCCCGGGATGAACTCAGTCGGTTAATTATGCATTATTTGTACGGTTACGCGCCTCTCCCGGTTGCATCAGAAAATGACAACAAACGGTTAGATACCCAGCAATTAGCCGGAGATATTCAGCTAATGGGATGGCAAAAGGTACACGAATGGTTAGCGCTCTTTAAGCAACATACCCTTCCTGTATTAGATGAGATTGATAATGCGCGCGCAGCACACGATCGCGAGAAGATAAAACGTCTGGCGCATCAGCTAAAAAGCAGTTGCGCCAGCATGGGAATGCGTTCTGCCAGCAGCGTTTGTGCCGCACTTGAACAACAGCCGTTAGCTGATTTTTCACTCAGGGAGGAGGTACAACTCAGTCTTAAGGAAGTGGAAACGTGGTTGGAAAAGGAAAATTCATCGCAATTCGCTGAAGCTGGACATCTGAAGTGATGTTGAGATGGTACGCCCTGTAGGATTCGAACCTACGACCTACGGCTTAGAAGGCCGTTGCTCTATCCAACTGAGCTAAGGGCGCATTGCGAAGTGATTACTTCATGCAGATGAAACGCGTGAATTATACGGTCAGCGCTTGCTGAGTCAATGCCTTTTGTTTCGGTTGCTGGCGAAGTGTACGAATGTTGATTTTTTCTGCTCGTTCAAGGGTATCCAGGAAATCACCTGGTAACAACTCAGCCCGCAAAACGTCAGATTTAGGGATACATGTATTTAGAATATTTATGATTTTGCTTAACATTCCTTTATCCCCTCTCCCGTGGTTCAGGAACTCTTTAATGTTAAGTATCGCCATCAAGGAAGAAAACAGTCACTTTGAACATGGACTGAAAATCATCATCTCCCATCTGGCAAATCAATGGCACCAGGAGATTTGCTTTTTACCGGTCGAAGATATCGATCGCGCTGACATCGCGTTTATCTCCCTGGATGAAGATTGGCTCAGCGCCGATTGCTACCAGGTTCCTGTCCACACCAGGCGCCAACACCGGGTGGTCATCTGTAGCAAAAACGATAAAGATAAGCTGATGTTCCGGCCCTGCTTGTACATGCTGCCACTGATTTATCGGGAAGATGACGTAGACGAGATAACCAAAAAACTGGTTCTCATCCTGCAAAAACGCGCGCTGCGCAATAGCGTGCCCGCAACTATCTGCCATTACTGCACCACTCGTAACTTTTCAATCGAAGAACGTCAGTTCTTAATGTTTCTCGCCAGTGGGTATACCTTAGCCGAAACGGCCCACCTGCTCTCGGTAAGCGATCTCCAGGCCAAAGCTACCCGCCGCAGCATTATGAAAAAGCTGCATGTGAAAAACGATCAGCAATTCTTAAGATACATCCGCGCGCATCTGAACTTTCTACAAAATTAGTCGGAGTAGTTCTGCCTAATTTTTATTGAGAAATATCTCATCATCGATTAAGTATCGGCTCCTACTGTACCTGGCTTCAGGCTGCCAGAATTATCGAGCCATACTATTTCCGGGGTAACAGAAAGACATACCCGGTAATATTTTATCTAATCTCAGAGAGAGGCTGAACTGGATAAAACAAGCTTTTGGGCATTGAGTAAGACATCAGAAAACTTCCGGCAGATTATTCTGATGGGATACGCAATTGCCAGTCTGATGATTGTTGAAGCACTGAAACCCAACGGCACAAGTAAACTCACCTTTGCGCTGGCAAAAGTTTGGTTCAGGGATGTTTGTAGTCAGCAATTTATCCAGACCTGCCGCAACAGAAATGGAATGGAAAAGGATGCACAGCGCAAAACGCCGGGACCGCTATCGCCGTATACGAAACGCTAACTGTACCTGGCAATATCCCCACTGTACCTCACAGGTATTTGACCGGCTCGAGTATCTGGCGCAAAAACTCGAATACACATTACCGGACGACACTATATCTCAGGCGATAATTACGACAGACTACTATCTGGCCTATGCGCTGAGCCGGCATTTATTTTCAGGCACTCGCACGGGGATCTTCCAGAGCGTTGAATCGGCGTTGCTCAGCATGCAAGAGCCGGTAATTAGCCAGTTAGTGATTGACATAGAAGGCTTAACAACTCCTTATTTCGATATACTTGAAGGTCTGCGTCAATTAATTAAGAAGCGTAATGACATTCAAATCTTCATAATGCTATCGAATCGCGATGAAGACCTTACCTCTTTTATTTCACTGTCTGGTCCATTTTATATCTTGTCACGCAATTTACGCCTCCCGGAGATGCGTCACGCCTTATTATATCCGGCTCTAAACTATATTCATTCCAGGCGCATAAACCAGCTCGATTGGGAGATGATTGCCTTACTTTTACAAGGTAACTCATTAAAAAAGATTGCATTGTTACAGACTCTCCCCTACCACCGCATCATCTATCGTCTGAACAAGTTGATTACGCGCCTGGGATTGCCCAGCAGGCAACGCTTCTTACATCTGATACATCGCCTCAACGTTACCTCTCCTCATTTTAATTAACACCATAACCTCCTGTCCCATAAGATTTTTTAAGAAATTACTTATTCTTGAATAAGAAAACAGATCTAATTTTTACAAAAATTTAATATTTACAACTATTCCTGGTATTATGTCTGGTGCGACTGTCACAGTAAACCTTACAGATTCTGTGCATTTCAATATAAAACCACCTTAATGCCGCCTTAACAAAACCTAAACAATTAGTTTATCATATCGTTTTTACTGTTTAAAAAAATTTTTCAATCTGCCATAATTCGAACTGCAGATAAATAATGCCAATAGCCATTAAGACACCTGGATCTTTCAGAACATCCTAACTGACATTAACAACCGGGATGTTGTAAGTCTTTTCCGAAAGAACAGAGCAGGTATAATCCCCACAGTTTCCTGATTAATTGTTAGTTTTCCCGGTGTGAAATGGATTTTCCACAAATTCATTGTTCTGCAGAAGAACAACCGAATAAACAAGGATGAAATAATATTTATTCGGCTCTCCCTCAGAACAATTCTTGGCTATTTGACAATATTATAACGCCTGATGTTTTATCAAATTCGCAAGATACGCAAACAGTTTGAGGCATACAACAATGAAACCAGCATCCGTTATCATTATGGACGAACACCCTATTGTCAGAATGTCGATAGAAGTACTACTCGAGAAAAACAGTAATATTCAAGTAGTGCTGAAAACCGATGACAGCCGTACGGCAATAGAACACCTGCGCACGCACCCGGTCGATCTTGTCATTCTGGATATTGAACTACCTGGCTCTGATGGGTTTACATTACTCAAAAGAATAAAGTCATTGCAGGAGAAAACTCGGGTACTGTTTCTGTCCTCAAAATCTGAGTCATTTTATGCCGGGCGTGCTATCAGGGCCGGTGCAAATGGTTTTGTCAGTAAACGAAAGGATCTCAATGATATCTACAATGCGGTAAAAATGATTTTATCGGGATATTCTTTTTTCCCTTCGGATACCCTTAATTTCATTAACAATATAAATGCACAGAAAGGCGTCTTGAATGACATGCCGCTCTCTAACCGCGAGGTTACCGTTTTGCGTTATCTGGCAAACGGGCTGTCCAATAAGGAAATTGCTGAGCAGTTGTTACTCAGCAATAAAACGATTAGCGCTCACAAGGCGAATATCTACTCCAAGCTCGGATTACACACCATCGTTGAGCTGATTGATTACGCAAAAATGCATGAATTAATGTAATAACACTCCCGGCGAGATGTCGTTCGGGAGTGTTTTGTCAGCACATTGATTAGTTATAGTTAATCATAAACGTGGCATCAGCCCTGGCGAGACCAGGCTGAACCCCGTCTGCTAACGCGATATAGTTGGCGAAAAAGGTCAGCGTGGCATTGCCGTTCTCATCAATCCCCACGGTCTGGCTGGCCTGTTCGAGCGGCAATCGCGTGCGATCGCTGTCATGCAATTCGATCGCCACCTTTTGCGCCATCACCGCATCATCAAGCGCCAGCAACGTCGTGCCTGGGGCCGGTGTTCCGGAAAACGTTATCGAAGCGGATCCGGGCGGGCAGCCTTCCAGCTTCAGCGTAAACGCGACCGGTTGCGTGGTCTCTCCACTGGTCTGAAGCTGCTTTGTCGGCCAGGTGCCTAGCTCCACAGACTTGTTGCTGTCGCTGGCAATTACCGCACAGGTAAAGTCCACCACGTTACCGCGCAGTTCAATATTGATTTCTCCCAGCGACGAAGCGGCATGGCACAACGAACTGAATGTCAGCAGAGACACCATTGCCAGGAGTGTCCCTGCGGCGGGCGTTTGCTTGTTAGTCATAATCCACTCGCAGATAGCCACGGGCTGTAAAGGGTCCTTCGGTGGGCTTATTGCCCGTCACGCTGACCGGCCATGCCCGAATGCCCACGCTTGCCGCGGCGTTGTCGTCCAGTTGAAACGGAATCGTGCTGGACAGATTATTAGGCGTCAGCGGTCTGCCATTGCCGTCGGCGACAATAAAACCTAAATCTGAGTTATCAGAAACCATCATTTGCCCGGTGGCTTTCTCGGCCTCTACACGCATGGTTAAGTAGGCCTGTGCGGCGACGTTGGTGCATTTTATCGCCACCGTTTTGGTCTGCGGATTAATGCCTTCTGGCCGGTTTCCCGCCCCCGCCTTGCTAAACAGTGATGCGCCAATATCACCAAAATCAAATTCGACAATCTGTCCGGCGTTCACCTCACAGTTTTGTGGAACCTCCACCTTGCCGCTGTAGCTGATGGTGTAAACCGGCGTGCTTAACGCATCTCCGGTACTGGTCGTAACATAAACGCTGAACATCGTCTGCCGGGGGATCGGCACCATGTTAATAAACGGGCGGATCACTTTGAGTTTAAACACCAGCTTTGAATCCATTACGCCAAAAGGCTGCTGCTTAGATACGTTAGGGTGAGTCCCCATGCGGATATAATTACGAGGAGGATAAAACAACCCAGCGTAGCTGTCGGTGATGCTCATGGCCCCCAGCAGGTAGTCATTGAGCTTCAGGTACTGAAATCCACCCTCGGTACTTTGAACCGGCAGTTCAGTCACATAGCTTCTATAGGTGTAATTTACCGTTGTCCCAGCCGGACAGGTGGCATTAACGCCAACCCAGCCCGATTTTTCCGGTAACGTCACGACCTGACCCGGCTGGTTGTTGCTGCTGTTAAACACGTTCGACAGATCGTAAAAAACATCCGTTGGTGTGCCATTCGAGTTTTGGCAGACCGTCGCCCAGGACGAATGGGCCATCAGCAGTAAAGCACTTCCCAGTAACAAACCCGTTTGTCGTTTCATCGTATTATTCCTGTCGTGCCGTTGGAGATTCGCACGTCACGTTCGTGATCGTCACCGCCTGTTTCAGGCTCTCTTCAGGCAAGGCATAGCGCGCCGTGCAGCGAGCTTTTGCGCCTTCTCCCCATTGGATCAGCAACTCGCCTTTTAGCGGCAGACCACTGAGATAAATTTGCCCGTCTTCACCCACCATACTGGTCACACCGCTGGTGTTCTCCCGCACAACGGAACCAAACGGCACGGGTTTACCGGCATATTTCGCGGTAATCAGTGCCCGCACGCCGATTCGCGTATCAAACGCCGCCCGCACCAACGCCCCTTGCGTTGGCACTACGCTGCTGACGTTATTTTCCACATCGGTATTGTTGTTCATGGAATTGGTGTCTAACGCGACGCGGTTATAGCGATAGACGGTGGCATACGGCATCACCGCGTATCCACGCCAGTCGGTTTGAACGCCGGTCTGGTTTTCTATCCGCACCCCCTGCGCGCCAGGCGCTTTAATCAGCACGTTGGTATCGCCCAGAGGCTGACTGAGCGTAATGCCGTCCGCGTGACCCACCACGCCGCCGGAGAGTTGCCAGTTGTAGTCATGCTGGTCGCGGTCATAGTTGTATCCCACGCCGAGCGTGCCATAGGCCGCCTGCCAGTTGGCGCTGGCGTTTCCACTATAGCCATTGGTGCTACTGTGCCCTTGATTCACGCTGTAGCTCAGGTTGCGTCCATCCAGCAGCGTACCGCCGACTCCGCTCTGCCAACTGTTTTGTCCGTTGCTATTGCGGTTGGCATTAAAGGTGGCGTAGGTGCGATCGAGGGCGTTGTCACGCGAGTAGCGCCGCCCGCTTAGCAGGCTGAACGGGACTGACATATTGAACGCCAGAATACGGTCGGTGTCGGAGATGCCAACCGATTCATTCCACGACCAGGAGAGTGAATAGCTAATCCCCTGCCAGCCACTGGCATAGCCTACCTGGTACCAGGTATTGGTATCTGAGGTATTCCAGTACGTTTGCTGGCTACCCGAGACATACAGCGATCCGTAATCCCCCAGATTCTGCGAAATGTTTATCTGGAAACGACCTTTTTTGCTGTAGCTCAGGTTGTGGTAGCTCTTCACATTGGGCACGTCGTGGCGATTGCCCTCACTGTCGTATTCGTACTCATAGCCTTCCATACTGCGGTACGCGACGTCATCGAGGGTATAGAAGCCACGCGTTGAGTAGCGATACCCCAACAGCTGGAAGTTAGTGCCAAAATTGTTCAACGATTTCGCATACAGGAAACGCAAAGACTGCCCCTGGTGCGTACTGTCATCCGCCAGTTGGCTACGCGCGTGGGTAAGATCGACAGAAACCGCCCCCCAGTCCCCGAGATTTCGACCAGTGCCTAAAACCATCGCGGTGTAGCGTGAAGCCAACTGCGTACCACCATATGCGGTGTAGCCTTCTGGTAACCCGGCAATTAATGTTCCCTGGAAAAAGAACGGTGAGGATTGCTGGCTATTGCCACTGCGAAAATCCCCGGCGACCACGTCATACTTGAAACGCCCTTCTCGCTGTAATAAGGGAACCGTTGAGTACGGCACCGTATAGCGTTGCTGACTGCCGTCTTTCTCATCCACAGTGACCTCAAGGTCACCGCTGGATGACGTCGGGTTGAGATCGGTTATCGAGAACGCGCCGGGTGAAACATAGCTTTGATAAATCACATAGCCATTCTGACGAATGGTCAGTTTCGCTGCGGTACGCGCAATGCCACGAACGGTAGGCGCATAGCCTTGTAAGCTGTCAGGATACATACTGTCTGAGGAATAGAGCCGCGCACCGCGAAACCCGACGCTGTCAAAAACGTCGTTGCCGGTGTTGCTGTCGCCCATCACCAGTTCGCCTTTCAGCGGGATAATCGCGCGCTGAAGCCATGTACCGATGTTTTTCCAGCTTTGTGAATGGTATCCATCGCCCCTGGAATAGCTCCACGCGCCGTTATTTCTCAACCGCCATGGGCCATAGTTCAGACCACTGAGCATACTCAGGAAATAGCTGTCCGCATCACTGCCGCGACTGCCGGTAAAACTGTAGTTAACCAGCGCAGCCGGGATCCCTTCATCCCACTCTTCTGGTGGGATATAGCCACGCGCGCTGTTTAACATCGACGCTTGCGGCAGGCTGACGTTGAGGCGCAAGGTAGAAAAATCAAATGCAATCTCGCTGCCTGGAATCGCTTCAGGCAGATTGATGCAGGTATCGTTCGGGTCCTTACTGAGTGCCGGAAACGCGGCGATATTGACGCCAAGGCGTTTCACCCAGTCGAGTCCAAAACACGGCATCAGCCCACCAGACTTCTCCCCGGCTTTTCCCGCACTGGTCGCAAAACGAATATCCTGAGTGGCCACAAACTCATCGTTGCGCCAGATATCCACGCGATAAACGCCTTCAGGCTGGTGATTGCCTTTTTCAAAGCGTGATAAATCCGCCACGGTTGCCGTATCCGCAGATAAAAAGGCCGGATTAAAATAGCTTTCCCCATGGCTTAAAGAGGGAAAGAGCGCCGCCAGCGTGGACAACGCCACCCCTGCCAGCGGTGGCGTAACCCCCGGTAACAGGCCAGGAAAATACGTTGTCTTATTCATCGTTATCTCAACGCACGCTAACCGTTTTGGCCGGAGTCACAGCGCCATAATCATTGACCGTCTGGAACGTGACGTTGCCCTGAACGCCCGTTGGTAGTTGGATCTGCGCATCGCTTTTCGGCGCAACCATCACGTTATCGACCTTTGTTTTCCCCACATTGAGATTGACCAATGTGACGTAATACGCTGACGGATTATTGATTTTCAGGTGGTTACCGGAACGGGAAAACGTCAGCATCCCAGGCGCATCTTCTGGGATTTGCGGCAAATTATTCGGACGGACGAAAAGTTTGATACGTGACAGAATCGCCAGTTGCAGAACGTTTTTGCCCTCAAGGCTGTTTTTATTGACTGACGGAATGGCTTTCACATTCATCCAGAACAGAGACTCACGATCTTTGGGCAGCGGTTCGCCGGCATAGATGATACGCAGCGTATTTTCGCTTTTGGGCTCGCTGACAAACAGTGGAGGCGTAACCACAAATGATTTTTCTTTAACGCCTGCGCTATTCTCAATCCAGGAATTTACCAGGTAACGCTCTTTGGTATCGCTATTGCTGATAGACAGGGATGTTTGTTTGGCATCAGCCGGATAAATAACGCGAGTGGCGCCTAATGCAATACCGCCGGCAGCCTGAACACTGGCAGCAGAAAATAAGGCCAGTAAAAGGATAAAACCTGATTTCAGATAATTAGACATAGCTACAAATACCTTTGATGCGATTATCGTTGGGAAATAAATCAGGGATAAACCAACGTAAACCACACGTCTGAACGAAGCATTCCCGGCGTTATATTTTCCGAGACAGCCCGATAACGAGCAGTGAAATGAAACGTCATCTCTTGCGTTATAATCGGCGCATAATGAAGCGGCAGCGCATTTGGAATAATTTGCCGTTGGCGCTCGTCAAATAATGCCAGACCGATCCCCGAAGCCGCAGAAGCATCGCCGCTGGCAAGGAAAACCTGCGGATCTTCCGCTGGCGTCACGCCCGCAAACGCAATCCCAACATGGTCGTAGACATCAGAACTGCACGAGGTTAAACGCAGTGAAAACGGTACGCTGGTAGAGGCAAAGCTTCCCGTCCCGGAGAAAGCATTAGTGCGATACTGCCCCATTTGCACCCGCATATTCTGACTGTCAGTGGCGACCGTACAGGCCCCGTTGACCAGTTGCCCGCGTAGGTGGACGCGGCCACTTTCCAGTATTACCGTATGTGCAAACACGGGCATTACGCACAGCATTCCCGCCAGCGCCACGCCTTTCCCTATCATCTGCCGCATCCTTCATCATCCCCGGATATTGCCTCATCCAATGAGGCGTACTGCATCCTTGCGCAAATCAAAACGGCTTATTCGTACTTCATGATGAACGTCGCGTCAGCATTTGCCTGACCCGGCGTTGCGCTTGCAGCAGTGGCTTTATAACGCGCAGAGAAACGCAGGGTGTTGGTCCCTTCAACCAGCGCCTGAGCGGTAGAGAAGGTGGCTCCATCCGGCTTCAGCGCGGTGGACGTATTGTCCAGAATTTCAATCCCGACGCCGCTGGCAGTAGTACCGTTGTCTGCAGAAGTGACGGCCAGCAGGTTGTTATTGGTAATATCAGACTGACCAGAGAAAGCAACGGCTGCGGTTGCGGCAACTTTCGGGTCACAGTCGTTCAGGACGATAGAGAACGGAATTTGTGCCGTCGTATCACCCACTGCGGCAAAACTTGCAGTACGATACTGGCCTAAGGTGACAACCTGATCGGATGACTGAGTACTGACTGCACAGGCTGCATTGACCAGTTCACCTTCAAAATGCACAGTTCCGCCGCTAACGCTTACCGGATCGGCCGCAACCGCCGCACCTGCGACTAACATCAGGCTGGCAATAACAGAAGAGGTCATTAATTTACGTTTCATGGATTTCCCTTGAATTACACACATCCGGCTCCGGCGTCCTGCGGGATCCGTTTGACTCATTATCGACATTAAATGTCAGGCTAATTATCTCTGCATCCTGTAAAGATATATCTCGCAAGAGAATTAGCTAACCGTTTACCCCAACTCTCCTGAGTATTTGATTCACTAATTTATCTTCGCGAATATGACTATTCGTCACAGCGATAAATTAAACATTTCAATTAATGAAAAATACCTGCAATTCCTTTTAATGGCCCTGGCTAATTCTTAATAGGCCCCAGGAAAAATCTGGGTGAAAATGAGGTAAAATCACCCAAAATTAAGCGTAACAGACTGGTTTGCGACATATTACCCATGAAAAGACCAGGGTGATGAATTGTTTCATTCACGTTAACTTTAATTAGCATGCTCATTAATTACCCGTAAGGCTTTAGCCTCTGACCTGACCCCTTTCGCCGACAGTAACGCCTCCTATCGCACGTAAAAACGCAAACGAAAACTGACAGCACGTCCCGCTTCTGACAAAATAGCGGCATCCCCTTCGGTTTAACGTAACAGACGGAATCCTCTCTCTGATGGCAGCAAAGATTATTGACGGTAAAACGATTGCGCAGCAGGTGCGCTCTGAGGTTGCTCAAAAAGTTCAGGCGCGTTTAGCGGCTGGATTACGCGCCCCAGGCCTGGCTGTTGTGCTGGTAGGTAGCAACCCGGCTTCGCAGATTTATGTTGCGAGTAAACGCAAAGCCTGTGACGAGGTGGGGTTTGTCTCCCGCTCCTATGACCTGCCTGAAACCACCAGCGAAGCGGAGCTTCTTGAGCTGATCGATACGCTCAATGCAGATACCACCATCGACGGTATCCTGGTACAGCTGCCGTTACCTGCGGGTATCGACAACGTTAAAGTGCTGGAGCGTATTGCGCCGGATAAAGACGTTGACGGTTTCCACCCGTATAACGTCGGTCGCCTGTGCCAGCGTGCGCCACGCCTACGTCCGTGTACCCCACGCGGCATTGTAACCCTGCTTGAACGTTACAACATCGACACCTACGGTCTGAATGCGGTCGTCATTGGCGCGTCGAATATTGTTGGTCGCCCGATGAGCATGGAGCTGCTGCTGGCAGGCTGCACCACCACCGTCACCCACCGGTTCACCAAAGATCTGCGCCGCCATGTTGAACATGCTGACCTGCTGATTGTTGCCGTCGGCAAACCTGGCTTTATACCCGGCGAGTGGATCAAAGAAGGTGCGATTGTGATTGATGTCGGCATCAACCGTCTGGAGAATGGTAAAGTTGTTGGCGATGTGGTCTTTGAAGATGCTGCCGCACGCGCGTCATATATCACGCCGGTACCCGGCGGCGTAGGCCCAATGACGGTCGCCACACTTATCGAAAACACGCTGCAGGCGTGTGTTGAATATCATGATGTAAAGGACGTTTAAAATGGCCACATTTTCACTGGGTAAACACCCACACGTTGAACTCTGCGATTTGCTGAAGCTGGAAGGCTGGAGCGAAAGCGGTGCTCAGGCAAAAATTGCTATTGGCGAAGGGTTAGTGAAGGTCGATGGCGCTGTTGAAACGCGTAAACGCTGCAAAATCGTTGCCGGTCAGACCGTCAGCTTTGAAGGCCACAGCATTAACGTCGTAGCGTGATCCCGGTGCCGGATAAGGTCATTTCTTGTCCGGCCACCTCCCCTCTCTTTTTCAGATAATGACTTCACCGCCGCTTCACAGTGAACTGTTAGCATGTTGTTTTTCCACATGAAGCGATCATCATGCCAACTATCGTCACGCACGCAGCCGTTCCGCTCTGTTTAGGGTTAGGTCTCGGACTTAAAGTCATCCCCCCGCGATTACTGTTTACAGGCGTCATTCTGGCTATGCTGCCGGACGCCGACGTACTGTCTTTTAAACTTGGCGTCGCCTACGGCAACGTGTTTGGTCACCGTGGTTTTACCCACTCCCTGCTGTTTGCTTTTGTCGTGCCGCTGCTTTGCGTAGTGATTGGCCGACGATGGTTTAAGGCGGGATTGATTCGCTGCTGGCTATTCCTGACGGTATCACTGCTGTCGCACAGTCTGTTGGATTCGGTCACCACCGGCGGCAAAGGCGTTGGCTGGCTGTGGCCGTGGTCGGATGAACGCTTCTTCGCGCCGTGGCAGGTGATTAAAGTCGCCCCGTTCGCGCTATCACGCTACGCGACCCCTTACGGGCACCAGGTGATTATTTCGGAATTATTATGGGTGTGGCTACCGGGAGTGATGATGATGGGTGTGCTGTGGTGGTATAGACGTCATTAATAGTGCCTGATGGCGCTAAGCTTATCAGGCCTACCGATCATTACATCGTAGGCCGGATAAGGCGTTAGACGCCATCCGGCAATAGAGAGTTACTTACGACGCCAGGTGGTGCCCTGCGGGCCGTCTTCCAGCACGATGCCCATCTCGTTGAGACGGTCACGCGCGGCGTCGGCTGCCGCCCAGTCTTTCGCCTTACGGGCGTCCAGACGCTGTTGGATTAACGCTTCAATTTCAGCAACTTCACCGTCATCCGCCTGCGCACCGCTTTGCAGGAACGCTTCTGGATCCTGTTCCAGTAGTCCCAGCACGCTGGAAAGCTTACGCAGATGCGCAGCCATGCCGTTCGCCGCCGCCATATCTTCACCCTTCAGACGGTTAACCTCACGCGCCATATCAAACAGCACTGAGTAGGCTTCCGGCGTATTGAAGTCATCGTCCATCGCTTCAATAAAGCGCGCCTCAAAGGCTTCGCCACCAGCAGGAGCAACGGATTTGTCGGTGCCGCGCAGCGCGGTATACAGACGCTCCAGCGCAGAACGCGCCTGCTTCAGGTTCTCTTCGCTGTAGTTTAACTGGCTACGGTAATGACCCGACATCAGGAAGTAGCGGATGGTTTCGGCGTCGTAGTACTTAAGTACGTCGCGCACGGTAAAGAAGTTGCCCAGCGATTTGGACATTTTCTCGCGGTCAACCATTACCATCCCGGAGTGCATCCAGTAATTGACGTATTCACCGTCATGCGCGCAGGTGGACTGAGCGATTTCGTTTTCATGGTGCGGGAACATCAGGTCTGAACCGCCGCCATGAATATCGAAATGGTTGCCCAGCTGTTTGCAGTTCATTGCCGAACACTCAATGTGCCAACCCGGACGGCCTGCGCCCCACGGAGACGGCCAGCTCGGCTCGCCTTCTTTGGACATTTTCCACAGCACGAAGTCCATAGGGTTGTGCTTCACATCAACCACGTCAACGCGCGCCCCCGCCTGCAACTGTTCCAGATCCTGACGTGATAGTTGACCGTAATTCGGGTCAGTCGGCACGTCGAACATCACGTCGCCGTTATCAGCCACGTAAGCGTGACCTTTGGCAATCAGCTGTTCAGTGATTTCAATAATCTCAGCGATATGGTGTGTAGCGCGCGGCTCCAGGTCCGGGCGCAGAATATTCAGCGCGTCGAAATCGCTATGCATTTCCGCGATCATTCTGTCGACTAACGCCACAAAGCTTTCGCCGTTTTCATTCGCGCGTTTGATGATTTTGTCATCAATATCGGTAATGTTGCGCACATACTTCAGCTTATAGCCGAGGAAGCGCAGATAGCGCGCGACGACGTCGAAAGAAACAAAGGTACGTCCGTGACCAATATGACAGAGATCGTAAACGGTAATACCACACACGTACATGCCGACTTCCCCGGCATGAATAGGTTTGAATTCCTCTTTTTGGCGCGTCAGTGTATTAAAGATTTTTAACATCGAAGATTCCGTGTAGACGTGTGTGGATAGTAAAGTCTGTATAATACCCATAATTTAGACCGGAAGCAGCACACTTTGCGAGGTGATCGCAGCTTGCGGTTATGCTATAACACACCCCTAACTCTGACCCTTGACGGGGTCGAAGCACCAATCTATCGGAACAGGATGCAAAAATGGTTACTTTCCACACTAATCACGGCGATATCGTAATCAAAACGTTTGATGATAAAGCGCCTGAAACAGTTAAAAACTTCCTGGACTACTGCCGCGAAGGTTTTTACAACAACACCATTTTCCACCGTGTTATTAACGGTTTCATGATCCAGGGCGGTGGTTTCGAGCCAGGCATGAAGCAAAAAGCCACGAAAGAAGCGATCAAAAACGAAGCGAACAACGGTTTGAAAAACACCCGTGGTACGCTGGCGATGGCGCGTACTCAGGCTCCGCACTCCGCAACCGCACAGTTCTTCATCAACGTTGCAGACAACGACTTCCTGAACTTCTCCGGCGAAAGCATGCAGGGTTGGGGTTACTGCGTGTTCGCTGAAGTTGTTGAAGGCATGGACGTGGTTGATAAAATCAAAGGCGTTTCCACCGGTCGCAGCGGTATGCACCAGGATGTGCCTAAAGAAGACGTCATCATCGAAAACGTGACCGTCAGCGAGTAATCGTGACGACACTGTTTATTGCAGATCTTCACCTCTGCACAGAAGAACCGGCGATCACCGCCGGTTTTCTGCGTTTTTTAGCCGGCGATGCGCGAAAGGCCGATGCGCTGTACATTCTCGGTGACCTGTTTGAAGCCTGGATTGGCGACGACGATCCTAATCCGCTGCATCATGAAATGGCCGCGGCGATAAAATCGCTGGCGGATTCCGGCGTTCCCTGCTTTTTTATTCACGGCAACCGTGATTTTCTGCTCGGCAAACGTTTTGCCCGTGAGAGCGGCATGACCTTGCTTCCCGAAGAAAAAGTGCTCGACCTGTATGGCCGCAGGGTGCTGATCATGCATGGCGACACCTTATGCACCGACGACGCGGGCTATCAGGCATTTCGCGCCAAAGTGCATCAACCCTGGTTACAGAAACTGTTCCTCGCCCTGCCGCTGTTCGTTCGCCAGCGAATCGCTGCGAGAATGCGCGCCAACAGCAAAGCGGCCAACAGCAGCAAGTCGCTGGAGATCATGGATGTGAATCAGCAGGCCGTTATCGCTGAGATGGAAAAACATCAGGTTCAGTGGTTAATTCACGGCCATACCCACCGCCCGGCGGTCCACGAACTTTCTGCCAATGAGCAACCTGCTTTCCGCGTGGTATTAGGCGCATGGCACAGCGAAGGTTCGATGATCAAAGTCACACCAGACGACGTTGAACTGATCGTATTTCCGTTTTAATTCTGCAGATATGCAGTTCCTCTTTACACAAAACTATTCGAGTTGCATCGAGGCGGCAAATCTGTGAATCCCCTGGAGCTTACAAAAGTAAGTGACTGGGGTGAGCAGATGCAGCCAACAAAGAGGCAGCTTGAAGAGTGAAGTGTAAAGCGCGCAATCGTTTTCCTTGACGATGAATTATGCTATTCTCTGTGCCCTCAAAAGTCGAGTGTAGTGCACCACAGGAGTTTTCAGACGCATGTCTTCCCGCAATAATCCGGCGCGTGTCGCCATCGTGATGGGGTCCAAAAGCGACTGGGCTACCATGCAGTTCGCCGCCGAAATCTTCGAAATGTTGGACGTTCCACACCATGTTGAGGTCGTCTCTGCCCACCGTACCCCAGACAAACTGTTCAGTTTCGCTGAAGGCGCTGAAGAGAACGGCTATCAGGTGATTATTGCCGGTGCCGGTGGTGCTGCACATTTGCCAGGCATGATTGCGGCGAAAACGTTGGTGCCTGTTTTAGGCGTTCCGGTACAAAGCGCAGCATTGAGCGGCGTAGATAGCCTTTATTCCATCGTTCAAATGCCTCGCGGTATTCCGGTGGGCACGCTGGCGATCGGCAAAGCGGGCGCGGCCAATGCGGCCCTGCTGGCCGCGCAAATTCTGGCAACACACGACAAAGCCTTACACCAGCGTCTGAACGACTGGCGCAAAGCGCAAACCGATGAGGTGCTGGAGAACCCGGACCCGCGAGGTGTCGCATGAAGCAGGTCTGCGTACTCGGTAACGGTCAGCTAGGACGCATGCTGCGCCAGGCCGGCGAGCCGCTGGGCATTGCGGTCTGGCCCGTCGGGCTGGACGCTGAACCGGCTGCCGTTCCTTTTCAACAAAGCGTGATCACCGCTGAGATTGAGCGCTGGCCGGAAACGGCGCTAACCCGCGAACTGGCGCGTCATCCGGCGTTTGTTAACCGCGACGTCTTCCCGATTATTGCTGACCGTCTGACGCAAAAACAGCTTTTTGACAAACTCAACCTGGCGACCGCGCCATGGCAGCTGCTGGCGGATCAAAGCGAATGGTCTGCGGTGTTTGACAAACTCGGCGAGTTGGCGATTGTGAAGCGTCGCGTCGGCGGCTACGACGGTCGTGGGCAGTGGCGTTTGCGCGCAAATGAAATCGAACAACTGCCGGACGATTGCTACGGCGAATGCATCGTTGAGCGGGGAATCAACTTCTCCGGTGAAGTCTCCCTGGTTGGCGCTCGTGCGCACGACGGCAGCACCGTCTTCTATCCGCTGACCCATAACCTGCACCAGGACGGCATTCTGCGCACCAGCGTAGTCTTCCCGCAGGCTAACGCCAGACAGCAGGAACAGGCCGAAGCGATGCTCTCTGCCATCATGCAGGAGCTGGGCTATGTCGGCGTGATGGCAATGGAGTGTTTCATCACCCCAGAGGGTCTGCTGATTAACGAACTGGCTCCCCGCGTGCACAACAGCGGGCACTGGACGCAAAACGGCGCCAGCATCAGCCAGTTTGAACTGCATCTGCGCGCCATTACCGGCCTGCCGCTGCCGACGCCGGTGGTGAACAATCCTTCGGTGATGGTAAACCTAATCGGCAGCGACCTGAACTACGACTGGCTGAAGCTACCGCTGGTGCACCTGCATTGGTATGACAAAGAAGTGCGTGAAGGGCGTAAGGTGGGTCACCTGAACCTGAGCGACAGCGATACCGCGCGCCTTAGCGCCACGCTGGAAGCGCTTATTCCCCTGCTGCCGCCGGAATATGCCAGCGGTATCATCTGGGCGCAGTCAAAGCTGAAATAAACCATTAATGCCGGGGAGTTGATTTTATCCTTCCCCGGCCCCTCCTCTGGCGCGTAAAATCCCCTCCATTGCTGTTTTGTATTTTCAGGATCAAACATGAACGATGGAACGGACTATCGCGCAATTCTGCTCGCCGGTACGCCTATAATCGATGTACGCGCCCCCGTCGAATTTCAACAAGGCGCGATGCCGGGGGCAGTCAATCTCCCCTTAATGAACGATGACGAACGTGCCGCCGTGGGTACCTGTTATAAACGTCAGGGGCCTGAGGCTGCGCTCGAATTGGGCCATCAACTGGTCTCGGGTGAAACCCGCCAGCAGAGAATACGTGCCTGGCAGGATGCCTGTCGTCAAAATCCTGCGGGCTACCTATGCTGCGCACGCGGCGGTCAGCGTTCGCATATTGTGCAGCAGTGGCTGCACGAGTCCGGCATTGACTACCCGCTGATACAAGGTGGTTATAAAGCATTGCGTCAGGCAGCGATTCAACTGACTGAAGAACTGGTGCAAAAACCGATCGTCTTAATCGGCGGCTGTACCGGGAACGGCAAAACGCAGTTGGTACAACAGCAGCCGAACGGTGTGGATCTCGAAGGACTGGCTCACCATCGCGGCTCCTCGTTTGGACGTACCGTGGAACCGCAGCTAAGCCAGGCGAGTTTTGAAAACCTGCTGGCGGTCGAAATGCTCAAAACCGACAGCCGTCAGGCTCTACGCCTGTGGGTACTGGAAGATGAAGGCCGCATGATCGGGGCTAATCATCTGCCCGAATGCCTGCGAGAGCGTATGACCCAGGCATCTATAGCGGTGGTTGACGATCCTTTTGAGCGTCGTCTGGAGCGACTGCGCGAAGAGTATTTCGTGCGAATGCACCACGATTTTACCCATGCTTATGGCGAGAGCCAGGGCTGGCAGGAGTACAGTGACTATCTGCACCACGGCCTGTTTGCTATCCGCCGTCGCCTGGGTTTACAACGTTTTGCCGAGTTGACCGCCCTGCTCGACGTGGCTCTGCGCGAACAGCAGGCGACGGGCAGCACCGACGCCCATATGGGCTGGCTGGTGCCGTTGCTCAACGAGTATTACGACCCGATGTATCGCTATCAACTGGAAAAGAAAGCCGCGAAAATCGTCTTTCGCGGCACCTGGCAGGACGTTGCCGACTGGCTTAACGCACAGTGATCAGTGTCTGTCGCGCTTATCTGCGCGTTTTGCCAGCCAGTCGCCCAGCACCTGAACGACCTGCACCAGAATAATCAGCGCCACCACGGTAACGACCATGACCTGGGTTTCGTAGCGGTAATAACCAAAGCGAATCGCCAGGTCGCCGACTCCACCGCCGCCAACGATACCGGCCATCGCGGAGTAACCGATCAGACTCACCAGCGTTATCGTCAACCCACGCAGCAGACCCGCGCTCGCCTCCGGTAACAGAACAGTGCAGATGATGCGCATCGGGCTGGCACCAAACGCTTCCGCCGCCTCGATAATGCCTTTATCGACTTCACGTAGCGCACTGTCGACCAGACGGGCATAGAAGGCGATTGCCGCCACAGAGAGTGGGACCGACGCCGCAATCGGGCCAATGGTATTCCCAAGTAAAAACTGGGTTAGCGGCAACAGCAGCACCAGCAGGATCACAAACGGCACCGAACGAATGATATTCACCAGCACGGAACTGAGCAGATACACAAAACGGTTTTGCCAGAATAAATGCCGGTCGGTGACAAAAATAAGGAAACCGAGCGGCAGACCGCCAATAATTGCCAGCACCGTAGAGATGCTCAGCATCTGGAAGGTTTCATTAAACGCCAGCGTCAAATCAGGCAATAAATCATCCACGAATCACCTCCACCTGTGCAGTACGTTGACGAATATGTTCCACGGCGACTTCCACCGCTGAAGGGTTATGCGGCGCGGTCAGTTGCACCACCAAAATCCCCAGCGCGCGTTCGCCAATATATTCAATTTTGCCGTGCAGAATGTTCACCGCCACGCCAAATTTAACCGCGACTTCTGACAACACCGGCTGTTCCGCCGAATCGCCAATGAACAGAATTTTTAGCAGTTGACCGGGCAGATGCTGGCGCAGACGCTCGGGCAGCGTCAAATTGAGGGTATGCGACACCAGTTGCTGCGTGAAAGCGTGCTGTGGGTGAGCAAAAACGTCAAACACCTCACCGGACTCAACCACCTTGCCGCCGGACATCACCGCCACGCGATCGCAAATCGATTTGATCACGTTCATCTCGTGAGTGATCAGTACGATCGTGATCCCCAACTGTTGATTGATCTGCTTAAGCAACGCCAGAATCGTGGCCGAGGTTTCCAGATCCAGCGCGGAGGTAGGTTCATCACATAGCAGTACATCCGGGTGATTGGCAATCGCGCGGGCAATACCCACACGCTGCTTTTGCCCGCCGCTGAGCTGAACCGGAAAGCGGTTTGCCTTGTCAGACAGCCCCACCAGCGCCAGGATTTCGCTAACGCGCGGGCCAATTTTACTGCGCTCCCATCCGGCAGCCTTCAGGCTAAAGGCGACGTTTTGCGCCACGGTACGGGTATGCATCAGATTAAAATGTTGAAAAATCATCCCGATACGTTGACGAGCTTTACGTAGATGCGCGCCTTCCAGCGCGGAAATTTCTACGCCGTTCACCTTCACGCTTCCCTGACTCGGTCGCGTTAAGGCGTTCAGGGTGCGCAGCAGCGTACTTTTCCCCGCGCCGCTGGTCCCGACAATGCCAAATATCTCACCTGCGCCGATGCGCAAGCTGACGTCATCAACCGCCCGGGTTGACGGTCCACGGCCTGCGCTAAAATCCACGCATACCTTTTCTATTTCAATCATAGCCACCTCAGAAATGCGAAAAGGGCAGTCGCCGCTGCCCCTGTTAACCCTTGTGCGCAGCAATTATTGGGCTGCCGACATCCATTCCGGTTTCTGGAAGGCGCTGTAGATGTTTTGCGGATCATCAATCACCGCGCGATACGCCGGAGATTTCACCGCTTCAACAATATCTTTCGCGAACGGTTTATCCGCATCTTCACTGCGTACCGCAATGATATTTTTCAGATTTTCGTCCAGATGCTCTTGCTTGATGGCGCTGGAAAGATCCAGTTTTGCCGCCACGGCAAAGTTACCGTTGACCAACGCGCCGGTCACACCGTCCAAAGTGCGCGGCAGCTGCGCGGCTTCCAGCGGTTTAAACACCAGTCCTTTCGGGTTGCTGGCGATATCGCGCTCGGAGGCTTTCGTAGGATCGATATTGTCTTTGATGGTGATAAGGCCAATGGATTGCAGGAAACGCAGACCGCGGGCCAGGTTGGTCGGATCGTTGGACAGCGTGATCACATCCCCTTTTTTCAACTCATCCAGGCTTTTGATTTTATGTGAGTAAAAACCCATCCCGGCCGTCGGGACCACAATCAGCTTGCTCAGCTTAAGTCCTTTATCGGCGGTGAATTTGTCAAAGTAGAGTGAATGCTGGAACAGGTTGGCATCGATGCTGCCGTTGGATAGCGCCATGTTCGGTTGCACGTAGTCACTGAATTCGCGCACCACGACCTTATAGCCTTTCTCTTTCAGCGTAGGGGCAATGGCCTGTTTCACCATATCACCGTACGGCCCAGGCGCGACGCCAAACACGATGGTATGCGGATCGCTGTTCGCATGAGCAAATTGTAATCCGCAGGCCAGCAATAGCGCTCCGGTCGCGACGCGTAAACTCTGACGCAATCCCATAATCTCTCCATTTTAACGTTGTGGTGTCATGTCTCACGCCGTTCTTGCGGCGTTGTTCTTGTTGGCCCGTTAACAGGCTGATTGTTAACATGACACAGATCACAACCTGCTGTCCTTGAAATTATTTCATGATGTTGCGAAATGTGTTTTCAAATGAGAGAAGGCATGAAAAAGCCGGATGTCGGCACAAGTGCCTTATCCGGCCTACAAATAACGTGATCACCCTGCTCCCGTAGGCCCGATAAGCGCAAGCGCATCGGGCGTTCCGTTTGACAGGCGTTCGATTAGAAGTCGTAACGCAGACGAACCAGGTTCATATCACCCAGATTGTCGGTGCTGGAGGTGAATACGTGTTCGTAATCAACACGGAAACCGTAATCCAGCTGGAAGCTGATACCCACACCGTTGTCAGTACGCAGGTAGTTACGGCCATTCACATACTCAATACGGTCTCCCATAAAGTAGGGCTGAACAGATTTCAGCGCATACTGACCAACCGGGAAGGTGTAACCCGCGAAGTATTCCAGACCCCAGGCATCACCGGCAAAGTAGTCATTAACAGACACTTTTTTGGTGGTCATGAAGTTTTGATACCAACCGCCGCCCATCGAGAAGGTCCAGTTGTCCGGTTTCCAACTCAACGCGGTACCAACGATGTTTTGATCGTAGGTTTTGCTGGTGTCGCCACGCATTTCCGCACGGGTGTAGTTCCACGCCGTACCCCAGGTCAGGTCATCGGTGATGTGATAATCCACACCCAACGAGCCGCCGCCTTTACGTTTGTAGCGCAGACCGTTGTTCGGGTTGTAATCATCGCTGAACAGATAAGAGGCGTAGAGATCGACATCGCCAACCGTTTTCTTATACTTCAGTGATTTACGCGTACGATAGGAACCGTCATAGTCGCCATTGATACCGTTACCTGGCGCCTGACCGATCATGTCGTAGTCCCAGATATCCGTTTTCGCACCAACCACATCATAGTAAATGCTGTTCTGTTGACCGAAGGTCAGCGTACCCCAGGTCGCGCTCTTCAGACCGGTGTACAGCATACGACGCGTGGTATCGTTGGCGCCGTTAGCGTAGTGGTTGTCCCAGTTGAACATCGCCGGGAAGTTAACGCCCAGCTCGTAGTAGCTCACCCAACTGATGTCATCAAACAGATAGTAGTCAGCAGCGAAGCGGAAACGCGTCCCGCCGTCGAAGCCATTACGTTTGTAGCCATTCTTACCATCGTCACCGGCCATATTCTGGAACTGCGGACGAATACTCCCGCCGACGGTGAAGTTAAGACGGCTCAGCGGGTCGCCCGCCTGCGGATCTTGTTTCAGGACCGTGATTTCCGCCTGGGAGGCGAAGGTCGTTAATGCCACTGCTGCGCCGATCGATACCGCCAGCGCCGTTTTTTTTATAGTCATTATTTGTACCTTGATAGATAGCCTGCCAATTATTCAGCATACAAATATTAACGTTTATTAATACACTCGTGTTGTCGGGTTTTTATTGTTCTGTGCTGTTAAATATCAAGGAGTTGTCAATTTGTGCTACATAGATAAAAAAACGCACCGATTAAAAAAACCGGTGCGTAATCATCACGGATATGAATCAACTACTGAACTGACGGAACAGCGCTTTGCCTTTTAGCAGACGTGAACCGAGCCACCCGCCGCATAAAGAAAGCAGCAATGCCCCACAAAGTGGCAACACGACCCACAGTCGCCAGTCTGGCTCCCACGGGAAATCAAACACTTTGGTTTGCAGCACCGCCAATGCGGTTTCCGCACCGATGGCTGCCACCAATCCGGCTACCATCCCGAGCATGGCGAACTCGCACCACAGCGTGGTACGCAGCAATTTCTTGCCTGCTCCCAACGTGCGCCAGACCACCAGTTCCTGATGACGCTGGCGCATACCGACCTGGACCTGCGCTAATAGCAGCAACATGCCGCAGGCGGTAACCAGCACCACCATCACCTCCAGCGCTCTACTTACCTGCTCCAGCACCTGGCCCACCTGTTTGAGGATGGCGCCAATATCCAGCAGGCTGATGGTCGGAAATTCACGGTTAAGCTGCGTCAGCATGCCGTTGCCATTCTCCCAGCGAAAGCTGGTTAACCAGCTTTGCGGCTGAGCGTCCAGCGCGCCGGAGGGGAAGATAAAGAAGAAATTAGGTCGCAGGCTTTCCCAGTCTACTTTGCGCAGACTGCTGACTTTGGCGCTGAAATCCTGAGTATCGCCCATAAAGGTCACCCGATCGCCAAGCCTGACGTTCAGCCGTTTCGCCAGCCCCTCTTCCATCGACACTTCGCCTGCTTTTGGCGGCCAGCTTCCGGCGGTTATCGGGTTATGATCCGGTCGGGTATCCTGCCAGGTCAGGTTAAGCTCGCGGTTCAGCGCCTCATCCTGGTTGCCTTCGGTTGGCTTCTCATTGATCGCCGTCAGACGCGCCCGCACAATCGGATAGAACGATTCCGGGATCACCTGATGCTCAGACAGGAAAGCCTTCAGCGGAACCACCTGCTCGGTGGCAATATTGATCAGAAAATAGTTCGGGCTTTCCGGCGGCATTTGCTGCTGCCAGCGGTCGAGCAGATCGCCGCGCAGCACCAGCAGCAGCGCAAGCAGCATAAAGGAAAGTGAAAAGGCCGACAGCTGACTGAGCGTTGACCACGGCTGGCGCAACAGTCGACTGACCGCCAAACGCAGCGGCAGCGAGGTGAGCGTCAGACCGCGCAGCACGTTGAGCAGCATCCAGCCGAGTACCCCGCACAACAACGCCAGCACTACCGCGCCAGCCAGCACCGCCCACAGCAGCGGGCTTCCGCCCATCAGTCCGGCCAGCAGTGCAATCACAACTAACAATACCACCGGCAAATAAAACTTCAGCGGCCATACGTTTGCTACCACGTCACGGCGCAGCACCCGCAGCGGCTGCGTCTCCAGCAGCAAACGGTAAGGGCGTAACCCCACCAGCAGCGAAATAACCGTCATGGTACCTAATGCCCATAGCCACGGCCAGGGGCTGGCAGGCGGTAGTTCGCCGGGCAGAACCGGTTTGAGCAGCACGACCAGCACGCGCTCAAATAACAGCCCGAACAACCCGCCGGTCACGCCAGACAGCACCAGCACCATCAGCCACTGACCAACAATCAGCCTGCGCAGTTGCGCTCTGCCCGCACCGAGGGTTTTCAGAATCGCCACCAGATCGTAACGGCTGCGGCAATAATGGCTCATCGCCACGGCAACCGCGGCCACCGCCAGCAGCAGCGTTAATAGCGCCGAGAGCAGCAGGAACTGTTGCGAACGCTCCAGTGATTTCCCCAGCGCGCCTTCATCCTGCTCCAGCCCGTACCAGCGCTGTTCCGGCTTTAACTGCGGCAGCAGCCATTTTTCATAGGCTTCCAGTTGGGACGGCGTCCCGCCAAATTTATAGCGCCAGGTCACGCGGCTTCCCGGCTGGACTGCCGCCGTTTTTTCGACATCCGCAATGTTCATCATCAGGCGCGGCGCTATCTGGAACGGATTAAAACCTGAGTCCGGCTCCTGTACCACTTCCCCGGCGATGCGCAGCGTGGCATCGCCAACGTCGATGGAATCACCGATTTTTAAGTTGAGCAGCGCCATCAGACGCGGGGCCAGCAGCACCGAGCCTGGCTGTGGTTTCAGCCCCGGCGGATTGGTCTGCAATGTGCCGTACATCGGATACACTTCATCCACCGCTTTGACGTTCGCCAGTTGCGGCGTATCCTGGGCAAAGGTCATGGTGGCAAAGGTCAGTTGTTCGCCCACCTTCAGGCCACGCTGTCGCGCCTCGTCAATCCACGCTTTCGGCACGGTGCGCGAACTTTGCAGCGACCGATCTCCCGCCATAAACTCACGACTTTGCTGGCTTAGCCCTTTTTCCATACGATCGCTGATATTGCCCAGCGCCAGCACGCAGGCTACCGCCAGGCTCAGCGCCAGCCAGACAATCAGTAATGAAGGCGAGCGCCATTCGCGCCAAAACCAGCGTGCAATCATGCCTCCTCCTGCAACTGTCCGTTCACCAGGCGTAAACGCCGATCGCAACGCGCCGCCAGTTGCGGGTCATGGGTCACCAGTATCAGGGTGGTGCCGTGTTCCCGGTTCAGAGAAAACAGCAGGTCGGCGATTTTCTCTCCGGTCTGGCGGTCCAGATTGCCCGTTGGTTCATCGGCGAACAGCACGTCAGGGCGACCGTTAAAGGCCCGCGCCAGCGCCACACGCTGCTGCTCCCCTCCGGAAAGTTGAGCTGGAAGATGATCAAGACGTTTTCCCAGTCCCAATTGCTCCAGCAGTGTTTTTGCCCCATCGCGACTTTTTCCGCTGTTTTCGCCGCGCAACAGCGCAGGCAATTCGACGTTTTCCAGCGCGTTGAGGGTCGGAATTAACATGAACGACTGGAAGACAAAGCCCACGTGTCGGGCTCTCAGTTGCGCCCGGGCTTCTTCGTCCATGGCGTGCAGCGCCTGCCCCACGAGGCTGACTTCACCGCTGGTGCCATCGTCCAGCCCGGCGAGGATCGCCAGCAGCGTGGATTTCCCCGATCCCGACTCGCCAATCAGCGCAATGGTCTCGGCGCGTTTGACAACCAGTTCAACTCCGGTAAGGATGGATAGCTCATGATCACCCTGACCGACGGATTTCTTAAGATGATGAACTTCAACAATGTTTTCCGCTGGCATTGGCCTTTCCTGTTCCTGGTCCTGTTAACTTTCCGCGCCGCCGCTGCGGACACGTTATTAATTCTGGGTGACAGCCTGAGCGCCGGATACCGTATGTCCGCCAGCGCCGCGTGGCCTGCGCTACTTAATGATAAATGGCAAACCAAAACGCCAGTGGTGAATGCCAGCATCAGCGGCGACACCTCGCAGCAGGGCCTGGCCCGTCTGCCTGCATTACTCAAGCAGCACCAGCCGCGTTGGGTACTGGTCGAACTTGGCGGCAACGATGGCCTGCGCGGCTTTGCGCCTGCGCAAACCGAACAAACTCTGCGCACGATTTTGCAGGACGTGAAAGCGGCAAATGCCGAACCGCTATTAATGCAAATTCGTCTGCCGGCAAACTACGGTCGCCGTTATAATGAAACCTTTAGCGCGATTTATCCAAAGCTCGCCAAAGAGTTTGATATCCCTCTGCTGCCCTTTTTCATGGAAGAGGTTTATCTGAAACCCCAGTGGATGCAGGATGATGGTATTCATCCTAACCGTGACGCCCAGCCGTTTATTGCCGACTGGATGGCGCAACATCTCACCCCTTTTCTATCCTAAATAATTCGAGTTGTATGAAGGCGGCAAGTGAGAGAGTTCCCAGGAGCATAGATAACTATGTGACTGGGGTGAGCGAGCGTAGCCAACGCACAGACAACTTGAAGTATGACGGATATAGTAAATCACGACTCGTAAAACAACGGAGATCCTGACAGGTAAAGTTATGCAAAAATCGGTCTTAATAACAGGATGTTCCAGCGGAATCGGTCTGGAAAGCGCGCTTGAGCTAAAGCGCCAGGGTTTTCAAATTCTGGCAGGCTGTCGCAAACCTGACGATGTCGCGCGAATGAACAGCATGGGATTCACCGGCGTATTGCTGGATCTGGATTCACCCGAAAGCGTGGATCGCGCCGCCGATGAGGTGATCGCCCTGACCGATAATCGTTTGTATGGGATCTTTAACAACGCCGGATACGGCGTCTATGGCCCCCTGCCCACCATCAGCCGCGAGCAAATGGAGCAGCAGTTTTCCGCCAACTTCTTTGGCGCACATCAGCTTACCATGCGCCTTTTGCCCGCTATGTTACCCCACGGCGAAGGACGTATAGTGATGACCTCATCGGTCATGGGATTGATCTCAACGCCGGGACGCGGGGCCTATGCCGCCAGCAAATATGCGCTGGAAGCCTGGTCCGACGCACTGCGTATGGAGCTGCGCTACAGCGGGATTAAGGTCAGCCTGATTGAGCCCGGCCCTATCCGCACCCGCTTTACTGAAAACGTCAACCAGACCCAGAGCGATGCTCCCGTGGAAAATCCCGGCATTGCCGCGCGTTTTACGCTGGGACCAGAAGCGGTTGTCGCCAAAGTGCGTCATGCGTTTGAGAGCGATAAACCGAAGCTACGTTATCCAGTTACGCTGGTGACCTGGGCAGTGATGCTGCTTAAACGCCTGTTGCCAGGCCGCATAATGGACAAAATTTTACAGGGTTGAGTTGAAGCTCGCGCGTCAGCCCCCATGTAACAAGAAATCGACAAAAGAGAGTAACTCCATGTCCACACAGAATATTGTTAACATTAACGAATCGAACCTACAGCAGACCCTTGAACAGTCGATGACCACGCCGGTCCTGTTCTATTTTTGGTCTGAGCGCAGCCAGCATTGTCTGCAGTTAACACCGGTACTGGAGAGTCTTGCTGCCCAGTACAACGGCCAGTTTATACTCGCTAAGCTCGACTGTGACGCTGAACAGATGATCGCCTCCCAGTTTGGTCTGCGCGCGATCCCCACGGTTTATCTGTTCCAGAACGGTCAGCCGGTAGATGGATTCCAGGGCCCGCAGCCGGAAGAGGTTATTCGTGCGCTGCTGGAAAAAGTGTTGCCGAGCGAAGAAGAGCTGAAAGCGCGCCAGGCTATCGAATTTATCGAAGCGGGTAATCACGCTGATGCGCTGCCGCTGCTGAAAGAAGCCTGGCAGATCTCCAACCAGAGCAGCGAAATTGGTCTGCTGCTGGCGGAAACGCAAATCGCCCTCAATCGTTCTGACGAAGCCGAAGCGGTGCTGAAAACCATTCCGTTGCAGGATCAGGACACCCGTTATCAGGGGCTGGTGGCACAGATCGAATTGCTGAAGCAGGCGGCTGATACGCCGGAAATCCAACAGTTGCAGCAGCAGGTCGCCAGCAATCCGCAGGATGCGGCGCTGGCAACTCAACTTGCCATTCAGTTACACCAGGTCGGACGCAACGAAGAATCGCTGGAGTTGCTGTTTAGCCACCTGAAGAAAGATCTTACTGCAGCCGACGGCCAGGCGCGTAAAACTTTCCAGGAGATCCTTGCCGCACTGGGTACGGGCGATGCGCTGGCCTCGAAGTACCGCCGCCAGCTGTACGCGCTGCTGTACTAATCCGTTTGATTTTGCCCGATGGCGCTTGCGCTTATCGGGCCTGGAAATTCGACAAATACCGCTCCCGGCATCAGATCACGTCTTCTTCAAATGCGTTACAACTAATTGGTGACGTGAATTATAGAACTTCCGATAGGTCAGGTAGCAGGCAATAATGGTCGACAGGCTGGCCGTCGAAAGCAGCATAAACGTTACCATAATCTGATACTTAATCGCTTTTACCGGATCAATACCTGCAAAAATCAATCCGGACATCATCCCCGGTAAACTCACCAGCCCCACGGTCTTCGCTGAATCGATAGTCGGGATCAGCGAGGCACGAATGCTGTCGCGAATCAGCGGCGCGGAGGCCACTTTCGGCGTCGCGCCGAGGCTGAGTTTTTCCTGAATTTGCTGCTGTTCGCTGTTAAACCGCTGCCCCAGATTGTTGTAACAAAGCCCTACCGCAACCATCGCATTGCCTGCAATCATGCCGGAAATAGGGATAACCTGCATCGGCGTGAACTCGATAGAGCCTGACAGAACCAGCACCGCCAGCGTTAACCCCGCCCCCGCCGTAATGGCGATAAACGACGAGAGAAAAGCCTTATCAATAAATTTACTGCGCTTTTGCGCGTTATAGGCCGCGTTAAAGCAAATAAACAGCACCATCAATAAGGTCAGAATGCTGTGGTTGACGCCGAAAATATATTTCAGCACGTAGCCAACGATAATAAGCTGAACCACCGCCCGGCACACGCTCCAGAGAATATCTTTTTCCAGCGCCAGCTTTTCTTTGTTGCTGATCAGTATTGCGACCACCACCAGCATCATCGCTAATGCCAGGGATTCATTGGTAATATTATGCTCGTTCATTGCTTACTTCCTGCATTTCACCGGCGTGCGGTTGAAGGGTTATGACGTTATCCGCATGATCAATTTCATCTTTGTCATGCGTCACCCACAGCACAGCAATATTCTTATCGCGAACATAGTGGTGAATTAATTCGTTCACATTACGCTTGTTGGCTTCATCCAGCGCGCTGGTGATTTCATCAAGCAGCAGGATTTTCGGCAGAAACTGCAAATTACGAATTAACGAGACGCGCTGCTTTTCGCCGCCGGACAGCTCATTGATATTTTTTTTGAGGATTGCCTCAGGTAACTCAAATCGGGCCAGATCTTCCAGAAACACATCCGGTTCCGGGCGTTTATCGCGAATTTGCCACGGGAAAATGAGGTTGTCGTAGACGGTATCACTAAACAAAGCGGGCGTTTGCGCGCAATAAGAGACCTGCTGACGATACGCTTCCGGCTTGAGGGTATTTATCTCCTTACCCTCAAAAAGGATTTCACCGGAACTCGGACTTATTAACGACGCGACTATCTTGAGTAACGTACTTTTACCGCACCCGGACTGGCCGGTAATCAACTTAAATTCTCCGGCGCGGAGATCAAAACAGATGTTATTGAGAACCTGCGTCGCCCCTGCCTGCCATGCGACATTTTTTAACTGAAGCAGAATGCTGCTTTCTTCCATTACCAATCCCTTTTTTACCTCTTTCGTGCAGATAGTCTATCTCTGTAATTTATTATAGGGGAGCCCACCTTGATAAATCGGGTATAATTTGACTAATGAAGCAGTAAAGGACAGCACAACAGGAGGTTTCATCAATGCTCATTTTTATTCCTATTCTTATTTTTGTCGCGCTGGTCATCGTCGGCGCAGGCGTCAAAATCGTCCCGCAGGGATACCAGTGGACGGTAGAGCGTTTTGGCCGTTACACCAAAACCCTGCAGCCGGGTTTAAGCCTTGTTGTACCGTTCATGGACCGCATTGGTCGTAAGATCAATATGATGGAACAGGTGCTTGATATCCCCTCTCAGGAAGTCATCTCCAAAGATAACGCCAACGTCGCGATTGATGCCGTGTGCTTTATTCAGGTGATCGACGCGCCGAAAGCGGCTTATGAAGTCAGCAACCTGGAACTGGCGATCATCAACCTGACCATGACCAACATTCGTACCGTTCTCGGCTCGATGGAACTCGATGAAATGCTCTCCCAACGCGACAACATCAACACGCGCCTGCTGCACATCGTTGATGAGGCCACCAATCCCTGGGGCATCAAAATCACCCGTATTGAGATCCGCGACGTCCGTCCTCCGGCTGAGCTTATCGACGCCATGAACGCACAGATGAAAGCCGAACGAACAAAACGCGCCTACATTCTTGAAGCAGAAGGGATCCGTCAGGCGGAAATCGTCAAGGCCGAAGGTGAGAAGCAGTCGAAAATCCTCAAAGCGGAAGGTGAACGTCAGTCCGCGTTTTTACAGGCTGAAGCGCGTGAACGTTCCGCAGAAGCAGAAGCCCGTGCAACGCAGATGGTTTCTGAGGCCATTGCCGCCGGGGATATCCAGGCCGTGAACTACTTCGTGGCGCAGAAATACACCGAAGCGCTGCAGCATATCGGTTCGTCAAATAACAGCAAAGTGGTGATGATGCCGCTGGACGCCAGCAGCCTGATGGGCTCCATTGCCGGGATCGCCGAACTGGTTAAGGACAGCGCCAGCGAGCGGAAAAAATCATGATAGCGATGATTCTGGTACACCCGCACATCTTCTGGCTCAGCCTCGGCGGTTTGCTCCTCGCCGCCGAGATGCTGGGCGGTAACGGCTATCTGCTGTGGAGCGGCGTGGCGGCGGTAATTACTGGCCTGGTGGTGTGGCTCGTCCCGCTTGACTGGGCGTGGCAGGGGGCGATGTTCGCTGTACTCACGCTACTGGCGGCCTGGCTGTGGTGGAAGTGGCTGGCAAAACGCGTGAAAGAGCAGAAACCCGCCGACAGCCATCTTAACCAGCGCGGTCAGCAGCTGGTTGGCCGTCGATTTATTCTGGAAACCGCCCTGGTCAATGGTCGCGGACATATGCGCGTCGGCGACAGCTCCTGGCCCGTTAGCGCCCGCGACGATTTGAGCGCAGGAACGCAGGTTGAGGTCATTGCCGTTGAGGGAATTACCCTGATTATTAAAGCGGTATCACACTAAAAAGACAGGAAATAAGACTATGGTCAGGAAGACACCCCTTGCCTTTGCCCTTTGCACATTACTGACCGCCGCCCCGCAGGCACTCGCCTCTTTCGATATGGAAGACTGTAAATGGAGCGACGACAGCTGCCTGCTGAAAGGCACGCCGACCTTTAACCCTGAAAACGACAGCCGCGACAACCTGCTGCGGCTGCTGAGTCAGGAAAAATCATTTGTTCTGCCGGTGCAGTCGATGCCAGCGGATATCACCCGCTCCCGCGATTTCTATTTTGCGTATCACCCACAATGGGATGAGACTGTCCCGCAGCCAGCGGTTGCCCCGGTGCAAAGTGAAGATACCACTCTGAGTCAGCAACTGGCTGTTCTGGAAATCGAACCTCCGCTATTTGCCAAACAAAACGGCTATGATGCCGACCTGGAAAACCGTTATGTGTCGAATAATCGCCAGAGCGTAAGCGAGTTTATCGCTGCGCTGATGACGGACGAGACGTTAAATATCGACCAGCGCCGATTACTTGCGCAAGCGCGCCTGGATTTATGGGGGCGCGCGACCAAAGAACAGATCGCCGAGTCCCTTGCTGCACTTCCGGCTGATTCGACTTCACTTCTGTACAAAACGTATCTGACCGGTGCCGCGCATTTTTACGATCAAAATTACGAAGGGGCCGAGCAAGACTTTACCATCGTGTTGCACAACGGCTCCCCCTGGCTGATGGAAACCGCGCAATACATGTTGATGCGCACAGCACTGAACAAAAGCAGTAAGTTTAGCGACGGGCAGTACGGCGAATTTAATATCGACAATATCAAACTCAAAGACGCCGCTCAGGCGCAAAAAGAGGCGCAGAACTATCTGCAACGCTGGCCGGAAGGACTCTACGCCAATTCCACCCGCGGTATGTTGCGTCGCATAAACTGGTATTTACAGGCGTGGCCGCAGTTGGCCGGGTTGTATGAGCAGACGCTCCAGCAGTCGGCTGACGCACAGCAACTGCGTGAAATCGTTATCGAATACGATAATGTATTCGGTATGCAATTCTTTGAAGGACCCGTGGTGGAGGCCTTCCCCGACGCGCCGCTGGTCAGCTATATCGAACTGCTGCGCGCGCTGCGCCTGGATAACAACAGTAAACCTACGTTGACCCAGGAACAACTCGACGCCAGCAAGCCGGTGTTTGAACAGAGCCAAAAATTGCCGCTATGGCGCGATCTGCAACTGAATCTGTGGCAGGCAACGGGCAACTACGCGGCAATTATTCAGGCAGTTACACCAGCGCAGAAACTTGCCGCTCACGATACTCTCGCCTTCAGCGAACAGGTGCTGTACGGCGAAGCGCTAATGGGCCAGAAGAATTGGAGCGCTGCGCGTGATTTCTGGCAGCAGTTGTTAAAACTTAGTCAGGACAACGAACAGCAGCAGTATGTGCAGGCTAAGCTCGCTGCGACCCTGGTTTATAGCGGCGACGTGGAGGCAGTTTTTGCCCCAGAAAGTACCGTGACCAACCTGCGCTTTCGCTCGCAGGTGCTAAAAACACAGGCCACACCTGAACTGCTGCGTCAGCAGGCCGTCCACGGTCCGAATAACGAAGAGCGTACCATCGCCCTGCATACGCTGCTGGTGCGGGATCTTACTGAGGATCGCTTTGGCGACTGGCTGAATGACAAAAAACTGGCCAGCGCGATTACGCCTCCGGTCATTGGCGAAGCGTTTGCTGACGTTAACCTGAGCATATTCGACTGGAATGGCGACGCGGCGCAGGCGGGCTATACGTGTCGCAGCCTCAATGAAACGGTAACGGTATTGAGCAAAAAAGCGGATGATGCCCACGCATTGAACTGCTTAGGCGAATTCTTCCGCACCACGCAAACGCATGTTGATCTGTGGAAAAACAGCGCTGGCAATGACGAGCTTGAATCAGCAATCTCGCGCAAGAAACCCTTCGGCCAGTTCGACAGACAAAGCTACTATCAGCAGGTAATCACCTCGCCCACCGCTGAAGTCGAAGATAAGAGCTTCGCGTTGTATCGCGCCATCATGTGCTATGCGCCTTCAGGCGCTAACGAGTGCGGCGGCGAGGAAGTGGATAAACTGCAGCGTAAGGGCTGGTTCACCCAACTGAAAACGCAGTATCCGGGAAGCCCGTGGGCGCAAAAACTCAAATACTACTGGTAACCGCACTGCTGCTGGGCCAGGCACAGGCGGCGGATATCGTCGCCGCCCGTGAGCATCCCGCCTTCTGGCTGTGGTCCGGAGTGAAGGCCAGTGACGAGCTGAAAAACGCGCAAACGGTCTATCTGCATCAGGGCGAGGTACTGGTTCGTTCGGGTAACGTGGTTTTCCAGCGTCTCGGACTGCCGGTCAGCCGTCTGTCTTTTCCGTCAATCTGGCTGACCGTACGCTTTACCACGCTCGACGTACCGGAGGAAATCCCGGCGCGTATCATACGGTTGATGCAACGCTGGCAGGCCGCCGGGAATCACGTTGTCGGCCTGCAGGTTGATTTTGACGCGGCGACCCATCAGCTTGCCGACTACGCGCACTTTCTACAGCAGTTGCGCCAGAGGTTACCCACTGAATTTGCACTTGGCGTAACCGGATTACTGGATTGGGCAAAAACGGGCGACGTCGCCACGTTGAACGCGCTGGCGGTCGATGAACTGGTGGTGCAGAGCTATCAGGGCCGTCACACGGTAACAAATTATCAGGCGTATCTGCCTGCGCTCGCTCGTCTGCGCATTCCGTTTAAGCTGGGACTGGTACAAAATGGTAGCAGGGACCCTCAGGCTGAAGCGCAGCTTGAGAAATCCCCGTGGTATCGCGGTACGGTGGTGTTTATGCTTAATCCTTCTCGCCGTTAAGCCTTCGCCTGGTGATGGCAGCAGCCGGAGAGATTATCCATGATTGGACATTCGGCGCTGTCATCGCCCGGGCAACTGTCCGCCAGCGCCAGCAAATGCAAGCGCATGGCCTGCAGCTCACTGATATGCCGCTCAATGTCCGCCACTTTTTCTAACGTACGCTTTTTCACATCCGCGCTATGACGCGCCGGATCGTTAAATAAGTTTACCAGCTCGCCGCACTCTTCCAGGTTAAAACCAACCTGGCGCGCCTGACGCAGCAACGTCAGTTCATTCAGATGCTGTTGGTTGTAAGTGCGATAGCCATTGTCACTACGCAGCGGCGGCGTCACCAGTCCTTTCTCTTCATAAAAGCGAATGGCTTTGCTGGTTAAACCGGTTTTTTTCGCAACATCGCTAATATTCACTTTTCCCCCGCGGTGCTTGTTGGTGCTGAGCCACATTATAGCCCAGATTGCCGTAATCATTTACCCGAGTGACCTGCACATTTTCAGCCAATAAAGAAATGAATAAATCCTTTTGATTCACATTGTTATACGCGACACAGATCACATTTCAGTATTTGTTGACCGCACAAAATTGACTCAAATCAAAAGATGCATTGATTCTACATCTTTCATATTGAACAAAGGGAAACAATTTTATATATAAACGCGAATGATAATGATGATCATTTACATTCAATAAAGGTTCCCTTATGTTGCCACGGATTAACCAAAGGCCATTTATTCTTTCAGCCCTGACATTATGCATGTCCGGCGCTGCTTCTGCAGCTACCTCTACAACACACGCTTCAACGCCCGGCGATGATACGGTGATCGTCACGGCTAACCGCTCTGAAAGTAGTCTCTGGGATAGCCCGGCAACCATTCAGGTTATCGATCGCCAGACGCTGCAAAACTCCACCAGCGTTTCTATTGCTGATGATTTACAAGATATTCCCGGCGTTGAAGTCACCGATAACGCCCTCGCTGGCCGGAAACAAATCCGTATTCGTGGCGAAGCCTCTTCGCGGGTGCTGATTTTGATAGACGGCCAGGTCGTCAGCTACCAGCGCGCCGGGCAAAACTACGGGGCCGGTTTGCTGATTGACGAATCCGCGCTGGAACGGATTGAAGTGGTCAAAGGCCCTTACTCTGTCCTCTATGGTTCGCAGGCGATTGGCGGCGTCGTAAACTTTATTACCAAAAAAGGCGGCGATAAGCCTCTCGGCGGCAGCGTTAAGGCCGTCTATAACTCCGCAACGGCAGGATGGGAAGAATCAGCTGCGGCCTGGGGCAGCATCGGAAACTTTGACTACCGCATCAATGGCAGCTATTCCGACCAGGGGGACCGCGATACGCCTGATGGAAGATTGCCCGACACCAATTTCCGTAATAACGGCCAGGGCATGTGGCTTGGCTACAACTTCGATCGCCACAAAATCGGACTTTCCCTCGATCGTTACAAATTGTCTACTCAAACCTGGTTTGACGATCCAGAGGGCCAGTTCGACGACTTTAGCGTCAAAATACCTAAGCTGGAACGCGAGAAAATCGGTCTTTTCTACGACTATGCGGCTGACGGGGATTACCTGAAGAAAATCCATCTTGACGCATACAGCCAGACAATAGAGCGCAAATTTGAAAACCGGGTCAAAACGACCCAGATAATCCCCAGCCCGGCGATTAAAGCGCTGACGATAAACAATCAAACCAATACCAACGACAAACAGTATACCCAGGGGGTAACGCTGCAGGGCAATTTCACCCTTCCCGCTAACAACGAGCTGGTGATTGGCACTCAATATCAGCATGACAAAATAAAACAGGACGCGGACGGCAGTACGCGCCAGACCGCAGCTACCGGCTTCTTCGATACGCAAACCCGTACCCTGTCATACAACGAAGCGGAGCAAAGCAACACCTCATTGTTCGCGCAAAACGACTGGCGCTTTGCCGATGACTGGACGTGGACCGTGGGCGCACGCCAGTACTGGCTGTCTTCGAAGCTCAATCGCAACGATACGCAAACCCTGCAAAGCAGCGGCAGCACCTGGCAATCCACTGGAGGAAATTCCGTTCACGATGATGAACTGGTGACCTCAACCAGCCTACGCTATTCCGGTTTTAAAGATCTTGAACTCCGGGCTGCATATGCCCAGGGCTATGTCTTCCCCACGCTGACTCAGCTATTTATGCAGACGTCCGCAGGCGGCAGCGTGACCTACGGCAACCCAAACCTGAAGGCGGAACACTCGAATAACTATGAGCTGGGCGCACGGTATAAAGGGAATATGTGGCTGATTGACGGCGCCATTTATTACTCCGAAGCCAAAGACTATATCGCCAGCCTGGCCTGTTCAGGTCAACCCGTATGCAACGGTAATACCACCTCTTCACGGGGCGGCTATTACTACTACGACAACATCGATCGGGCCAAAACCTGGGGCATGGAACTCACCGCAGAATACAACGGCTGGGCGGTTTCACCTTACCTGAGCGGTAATCTCATTCGCCGTCAGTACGAAGGCAATACCCTTAAAACCTGGGATACCGGCGAACCCACGCTGACCGGCCGCGTCGGCTTGAAACATACCTGGTTGATGAACGTCGCTAACCTGACGTCCGATGTCTTTATCCGCGCGGCGTCCAGCGCCAAAGATAATACCGGCACCACGGAAATCAACTACCCAGGCTGGGCCACACTTAACCTCGCATTTAACACCGAGTTCGGTCCGCAGGATCAGTATCAGGTCAACCTCGCGCTCAACAACTTGACCGACAAGCGTTACAGAACCGCGCATGAATCTATTCCAGACGCTGGTTTCAATGCCGCCGTTGGCTTTGCGTGGAATTTCTGACAATGAAAAAACTCATGATTGGCTTACTGAGCCTCGCCTGCGTTTTCAATGCCCAGTCCGCCGACCGCCTGGTGGTGGCGGGCGGCTCGCTTAGCGAACTGATATACGCCATGGGCGTCGGCAACCGGGTGGTCGGCGTTGATGAAACCACCTCGTATCCGCCTGAAACTGCCGCACTCCCGCATATCGGCTACTGGAAGCAGTTAAGCAGCGAGGGCATTTTATCGCTACATCCGGACAGCTTTATCACCTGGCAGGATGCTGGTCCCCAAATCGTCTTGGATCAGCTGCGAGCGCAAAAGGTTAACGTCGTGACGTTGCCACGCGTGCCGGCCACCGTCGAACAGATGTACGCCAACATTCGAGAACTGGCTACAACACTGCACATTCCTGAGCAAGGCGAGGCGTTAGTCAATCGCCTGCAGCAACGTCTGGAGCGTGTTCAGCACAGCGTGGCGGCGAAAAACGTGCCGGTCAAAGCCATGTTCATTCTCTCCGCTGGCGGCAGCGCGCCGCAGGTCGCCGGAAAAGGCAGCGTTGCCGATGCCATTATGACCCTCGCCGGCGCACAAAATGTCGCCACCCATGAGCAGTATAAAAGCTACAGCGCGGAATCACTGATCGCCGCCAACCCGGAGGTGATCGTGGTGACGTCGCAAATGGTGGATGGCGGTCTGGATCGCCTGAGCGCGATTGCCGGTATTACCCATACTGCAGCCTGGAAAAACCAGCGCATTGTGGCGGTAGACCAGGCGCTGATTCTGGGGATGGGGCCTCGCGTCGCCGATGCGGTTGAAGCCCTGCACCAGCAATTCTGGCCTCACTAACTGGATTTATTAAGAAGAATGAAAACTGAACACTCGCTGGATCTCACCGCGCATTTTGCGCTCGAGGGACGTCAGCCATTTAAGGATCGCCGCGCCACGATGCCCTGGCGTGGGGCGATCCCGGTTGCCAAAGAGCTATTGTCACAAACCTGGCAGGAGGTCATCAGCCAGCCAACCCCGCCGCGTAAACGGCTGGTGTACTTGCATATCCCTTTTTGTGCAACGCATTGTACTTTCTGCGGTTTTTATCAAAACCGGTTTGAAGAAGACAACTGCACCCGCTACACCAACGCGCTGTTGCGCGAAATAGAGATGGAAGCTGATAGCGCATTACATCAGTCGGCCCCCATTCACGCCGTCTATTTTGGCGGCGGTACGCCTTCTGCGCTGTCTGCACAGGATCTGGCCAGAATTATCACCACGCTGCGCGACAAGCTGCCGCTGGCGCCGGACTGCGAAATCACCATTGAGGGACGGGTGCTCAATTTTGACGATGCGCGAATCGATGCCTGCCTTGACGCTGGCGCCAATCGATTTTCGATCGGTATTCAGTCTTTTAACAGCCGAATCCGCAAGAAAATGGCGCGTACTTCGGACGGCCCGACCGCGACAGCCTTTATGCAAGGACTGGTAAAACGGGATCGTGCCGCCGTGGTGTGCGATCTGCTGTTTGGTCTGCCAGGACAAGACGCAAAACTGTGGGGCGAGGATCTGGCGATTGCCCGCGACATCGGCCTCGACGGCGTAGATCTTTATGCGCTGAATCTGATCCCTAATACACCGCTAGGCAAAGCGGTTGAAACCGGGCGCACAACCGTTCCCTCTCCCGCCGAACGCCGCGATCTCTATCTTCAGGGCTGCGATTTCATGGACAGCGCGGGCTGGCGCTGCATCAGCAACAGCCACTGGGCGCGCACCACACGGGAACGCAATCTGTACAACCTGCTGATTAAACAGGGTGCAGACTGTCTGGCATTCGGCTCTGGGGCAGGAGGATCAGTCAATGGCTATTCCTGGATGGTCGAGCGCAACCTGAATACATGGCATGAATCTATCGCCGCCGGAAAAAAACCGCTAATGATGATGATGCGCACCGCCGAGCGTGGTTTCCAGTGGCGACACACTCTCCAGGCCGGTATTGAGACGGCCCGCGTTCCGCTGGATGAGCTGACGCCTCATGCACAAAAACTGGCCCCGCTACTGACCCAATGGCATCACGCAGGACTGACGCGAGATGCCAGCACCTGTGTACGCCTGACCAATGAAGGGCGTTTTTGGGCGAGCAATATTTTGCAGTCTCTTGATGAACTGATTCAGGCACTTAACGCGCCGCGCATTGCGGTAGAGCAACCATAAAAGGAG
Organism: Citrobacter europaeus; assembly: GCA_020099315.1. Lineage (NCBI taxonomy): Bacteria > Pseudomonadati > Pseudomonadota > Gammaproteobacteria > Enterobacterales > Enterobacteriaceae > Citrobacter > Citrobacter europaeus. The sequence goes on along the minus strand of CP083650.1, from coordinate 1,165,174 downwards.
TGAATTATGAGCCATGTCTCTTTACAGGATTTTTTGAAAACTGAGCCGGACGGTACGCTGGAAGCTATCGCCGCCCAGTACAACACTACATTGCTGGAGGTGGTGAAAAACCTCCCTTCCCCGACGCTGGTTTCCGGCAGTCAATTTGATACCGTCTGGGAAAACGTCTGCGAATGGGGCAAAGTCACCACCCTGGTCCATACTGCTGATGTCATTCTGGAATTCACCGGTGAATTACCTTCCGGGTTCCACCGCCACGGTTACTTCAACCTGCGCGGCAAAAAAGGCATGACCGGTCATATCAAGGCAGAAAACTGCACGCATATTGCCCTGATTGAACGCAAATTTATGGGAATGGACACTGCGTCCATTCTCTTCTTCAACCAGGCGGGTAGCGCTATGTTCAAAATTTTCCTCGGTCGCGATGAGCATCGACAGCTACTGGCCGAACAGGTCAGCGCCTTTCACGCGTTGTCTTCATCTTTAAAGGAACATGCCTGATGGCTCCATGGCTCATTTTTGGTGCAGGTGGTCGCGGCGTCGGCGCGAAAACGCTGGAACTCGCGCTGGCGGAGCATCGTCCGGTGATTGCTGTCGTTCGCAATCCCCAGGTCGCTGCCGGGCTGCAGGAAAAAGGTGTGCAGGTCTTTATTGGCGATGCCTGCGACAGCCAGGTCACCGCCTGCGCCTGTCGCGCAGCGGGTCAGCATGCCACAGTGATCTCCTCCATGGGCGGTGCCCAGGATTATCTGGCGCACAGAACCGTCATTGATGAAGCAGAAAAAGCTGAGATCAAACGCATGATTCTGGTCACCTCCCTGGGCTGTGGCGACAGTTGGGCCTTTTTGTCCCCACGTGCCAGGGCCGCATTTGGCCAGGCTGTACGGGAAAAATCGTTGGCTGAAAGCTGGCTACAAACCAGTCAACTGGACTACGCCATTCTCCGCCCCGGCGGTTTGCTGAACGGTGAAGCCACAGGCCTGGCGCAACGATTACAGGCCGAAGAGTGTCATGGCTTTGTGATGCGCGCAGATGTTGCCAGGCACATTCACGAACTGGCCACGGCGCCGGCACTCAATAACCAGATTTACAGTTTGGTTGAGCCGGGACTGAAACCCGCGTAAACCCCTCGCGGCGCGGAAAATTCGCGCCGCAAAGACGTTATGGAGCGTTGCGTGCTTAAGGACTCGCTTTCTTCCGTCAGCATTCTGACGGGCCTTTCTCTCTTGCTGGTCGCTCTGATGCTGTTCGGTGCCAGTCAGGGGGCGTTGAATATTAGCTTCAGCGCCCTGTTCAACGACGAATACCGTGATATCTGGTTGAACATCCGCCTGCCTCGCGTGCTGCTGGCCGTTTTGGTCGGTGCTGCGCTGGCTACGGCAGGGGTCATTATGCAGGGGCTTTTTCGCAATCCAATGGCCGATCCCGGCCTGCTTGGCGTCAGCAGCGGCTCCGCGCTGATGGTCGGCATCGCGATAGTTATCCCCTTTTCATTCCCCGTGGTGCTGGTGTTGTATGAGCAGATGATTTTTGCCGTCGCGGGCAGCATGGTGGTCTGCACGATTATTTTTCTGATAAGCCAGCGTCATAACCACGGCGGAATGATGCAACTGCTGTTAGCCGGTATCGCTATCAATGCTCTGTGCGGTTCGGCTATTGGCGTGCTGAGCTATGTGGGTGACGAACAGCAGCTACGTCAACTTACGCTGTGGATGATGGGGAATCTCGGCCAGGCCCAGTGGCCAACGCTGCTGGTTGCCAGCACGTTTGTTCTTCCAGCTATTGCTGTCACCGTCTGTATGGCAGGAACGCTTAATTTGCTGCAATTGGGTGATGAAGAGGCGCATTACCTCGGCGTAAACGTCAAACGTAAGCGCCAGCAGTTACTGTTGCTCAGCTCGCTCCTGGTTGGCGCTGCCGTTTCCGTCAGCGGCGTGATTGGCTTTATTGGCCTGGTGATCCCACATCTGATCAGAATGACTACCGGCGCCGATCATCGCTGGTTGATTCCCTGCTCTACGCTGGCCGGCGCCTGTTTACTTCTGATTGCCGACACGCTGGCCCGCACTCTTGTTCAGCCTGCCGAAATGCCCGTTGGCCTGTTAACCAGCCTGATCGGTGGACCGTATTTCCTGTGGTTAATACTGCGTAGCCGGAGGGTGTCATGATCGTCGCTGAAAATCTGGTCTACCACATTCAGGGCAGACGACTGACCGATGACGTTTCCCTGACGCTACCTGATGGAGAAATCATCGCGATTCTTGGCCCGAATGGGGCAGGAAAATCGACGCTACTCCGCCAGCTTACGGGCTATCTGCAGCCCCATAGCGGACGTTGCAGCTTGTTTGGCAAGCCGCTGAACGAGTGGTCAATCACCGAGCTGGCAAAAACCCGTGCTGTGATGCGCCAGAACAGTCATATGGCCTTCCCGTTTAGCGTGCAGGAGGTGATCCGCATGGGCAGGCATCCGTATCGGACGCGCAACACGGGCGATGAAACGGAGCACATCATGACGCTGTGCGACTGCCAGGCGCTGGCCGCGCGCGATTACCGGCATCTGTCGGGAGGAGAACAACAACGGGTACAACTGGCGCGCCTGCTGGTTCAGCTTTGGGAGCCCGAGCCCAGACCAAAATGGTTGTTTCTCGATGAACCCACCTCTGCCCTGGATATTCACCACCAACAGCATCTTTTTCGTCTGCTGCGTCGCCTGGTAGGTGAACGACAGTTCAGCGTCTGCTGCGTCCTGCACGATCTCAATCTTGCAGCGCGCTATGCTGACCGCGTGGTATTGATGGAACGCGGCAGGATAGTTGATAACGGTCGCCCACAGGATGTTCTGCTGCAACCCTCGCTAAATGCGCTGTACGGCGCCGATCTCACAGTGATGAATGAACCGGAGCATCGAACGCCGCTTATCGTTCTCAATCAATAACAGACCGGGAACGTCCTGACCTGACGTTCCCGTTTTTCTCCTTTTCCTGCTTTTTCATCTTTTTTTAAAACGCCCTTGACCTTCCCCTTGCTGGAAGGTTTAACCTTTATCACAGTCAGTTAATCCCGTAATAAAGGAGTGTGTTATGTCTCAAACCATCGACCTGACCCTGGACGGACTGTCCTGCGGTCACTGCGTTAAACGCGTCAAAGAAAGTCTGGAACAACGTCCGGATGTTGAACAAGCAGATGTCACCGTGACTGAAGCGCACATCACCGGGAGCGCCAGTGCAGAAGCGCTGATTGAAACCATCAAACAAGCCGGTTACGGCGCGGAGTTAAGCCACCCAAAGGCTAAACCGCTGACGGAGTCATCAATCCCGTCGGAAGCACTGGCAGCGGTCCCTCCCGAGCTTCCGGCAGCTACGGCTGATGATGACAGCCAGCAGTTGCTGTTAAACGGCATGAGCTGCGCCAGCTGTGTTATCCGCGTACAAGATGCTCTGCAAAACGTACCGGGTGTCACACAGGCACGGGTAAATCTGGCGGAACGTACTGCGCTGGTAATGGGCAGTGCGTCCGCCGACCAATTAGTGAAAGCGGTGGAGAAAGCAGGTTACGGCGCAGAAGCCATTGAAGATGATGCTAAGCGTCGCGAACGTCAGCAAGAAACCGCCGTGGCAACCATGAAACGTTTTCGCTGGCAGGCGGCCGTCGCGCTGCTGCTGGGTATTCCGGTCATGGTGTGGGGAATGATTGGCGATAACATGATGGTGAGTGACGACAACCGCAGCCTGTGGCTGGCGATTGGTCTGGCAACGCTTGCCGTGATGGTTTTCGCGGGCGGTCACTTTTACCGCAATGCGTGGAAAAGCCTGATGAACGGCACCGCGACCATGGATACGCTGGTGGCGCTGGGTACGGGGGTGGCATGGCTCTATTCCATGAGCGTCAACCTCTGGCCGCAATGGTTCCCGATGGAAGCGCGACACCTCTATTATGAAGCCAGTGCGATGATTATCGGTCTGATTAACCTCGGGCACATGCTGGAAGCGCGGGCTCGCCAGCGTTCGTCCAAAGCACTGGAAAAATTGCTCGATCTGACGCCGCCGACCGCGCGTGTTGTTACCAACGAAGGTGAAAAGAACGTGCCGCTGGCAGATGTTCAGGCGGGAATGTTGCTGCGCCTGACCACCGGCGATCGCGTTCCGGTTGATGGCGAAATCACTCAGGGCGAAGCCTGGCTGGATGAAGCCATGCTGACCGGTGAGCCGATTCCGCAACAAAAAGGCGAAGGCGATAGCGTCCACGCCGGTACGGTCGTACAGGACGGCAGCGTGCTGTTCCGCGCCAGCGCCGTTGGCAGCCACACAACGCTGTCACGCATTATTCGTATGGTGCGCCAGGCGCAAAGCAGCAAACCGGAAATAGGCAAACTGGCCGACCGTATCTCCTCGGTGTTCGTTCCGGTCGTGGTCGCCATTGCGCTGATCAGTGCGGCTATCTGGTATTTCTTTGGGCCGGCTCCGCAGATTGTTTATACGCTGGTGATTGCCACCACCGTTCTGATTATTGCTTGTCCTTGTGCGCTGGGTCTGGCAACGCCGATGTCGATTATTTCCGGCGTTGGGCGTGCCGCGGAGTTTGGGGTGCTGGTACGTGATGCTGATGCGCTGCAGCGCGCCAGCACGCTGGATACCATCGTGTTTGATAAGACCGGGACGCTGACGGAAGGCAAGCCGCAGGTTGTCGCCATCAAAACGTTTGGCAACACCGATGAAGCGCTGGCAATTCGTCTGGCTGCAGCCCTTGAACAGGGTTCCAGCCACCCGCTGGCCAGGGCGATTCTGGACAGAGCCGGTGATATCTCGCTGCCGCAGGTCAACGGTTTCCGTACGCTGCGTGGGTTAGGCGTCAGCGGTGAGACGGAAGGTCATACGTTGCTGCTGGGCAACCAGGCGTTGCTCAATGAACAGCAGGTAGATACCACTGAAATGGAAGCTGAAATTACCGCTCAGGCTTCCCAGGGTTCAACCCCGGTCCTGTTGGCGATTGATGGTCACGCGGCGGCTCTGTTAGCGGTACGTGATCCATTACGTAGCGACAGCGTGGCAGCGCTCCAGCGTCTGCATCGCGCCGGGTATCGTCTGGTGATGCTCACCGGCGACAATCCAACGACCGCCAACGCCATTGCCAAAGAGGCGGGTATTGATGAGGTGATTGCGGGCGTCCTGCCGGACGGTAAAGCCGAGGCGATTAAGCGTCTGCAAAGCCAGGGGCGTCAGGTTGCCATGGTGGGTGACGGGATCAACGATGCGCCTGCGCTGGCTCAGGCTGATGTAGGGATTGCCATGGGTGGCGGTAGCGATGTAGCGATTGAAACCGCCGCGATTACGCTAATGCGCCATAGTCTGATGGGCGTGGCGGATGCGCTGTCTATCTCCCGGGCAACGCTGCGTAATATGAAGCAGAATCTGCTCGGCGCGTTTATCTATAACAGCATCGGTATTCCGGTTGCCGCTGGGATCCTGTGGCCGTTTACCGGAACGCTGCTCAACCCGGTCGTTGCCGGGGCGGCGATGGCGCTCTCCTCCATTACCGTGGTGAGCAACGCTAACCGACTGCTGCGCTTCAAACCGAAAGAGTAACCCATTGCCGTATGGCGCTCACGCTTATCCGACCTACAATGTTATCTGCACTTTGTAGGCCGGATAAGAGGATTTCGCATCGCCATCCGGCGATTCACGCATTGCACCTTCCTGGACCACGCGCTAGCATGGAAGTCTACTTAGGGAGGCCGTATGGATCTGTTGTACCGGGTAAAAACATTTTTCACCGCGCTACGCGGCAACCCCTATACCTGGCCTGCCATCGATATATCCTTGCCCGGCAACCGCCATTTTCATCTGATAGGCAGCATTCACATGGGCAGCCGCGAAATGGCGCCGCTGCCTGCCAAATTACTCAAAAAGCTCAAGCGTGCCGATGCGCTGATCGTTGAAGCCGATGTTTCCGGCGACGACGCGCCGTTTGCCAACCTTCCGACCTTTGCCGCCCTTGAAGAGCGCATCAGCCCGGAGCAGTTAGACAATCTACACAAGGTCACCAGCGAACTGGGGATTTCCCCTTCCCTGCTGTCTACCCAGCCGTTGTGGCAAATCGCCATGGTATTACAGGCAACGCAGGCGCAACAGCTGGGGCTGCGGGCGGAATACGGGATTGATTACCAACTGCTGAATGCGGCAAAACAGGCACATAAACCGGTCATCGAACTGGAAGGCGCATCCAGCCAAATCGAGCTGTTATGCCAGCTGCCCGATAACGGCCTGGCTCTACTGGACGATACCCTGACACACTGGCATACCAATGCCAGACTGCTCCAACAGATGATGGGCTGGTGGCTTAAAACGCCGCCGCGCAATAGCGAACTCACGCTACCCAATACGTTTAGCCAGTCGCTGTATGACGTTTTAATGCATCAGCGTAACGCAGCCTGGCGCGATCGACTCAGAGCGATGCCCGCCGGTCACTATGTCGTGGCCGTAGGCGCGCTGCATTTGTATGGGGAAGGAAATTTGCCGGAGATGTTACGGTAAAAAAAATGGCCAATATTTCTATTGGCCCGTCAAAGAGGAATTTCATCATTATTATGATCCCAACGCTTAAAGCGTCGGTGTAGTTCGATTGTCGCTCAAAGTCATCATCCTGCCAATACTATTGCGCAAGATGGTACTATTTTTTAGACAGACATCAGGCGTATGCTTGAGTCGTATTTTGTCTGGTCCAGGAAAATTGCTATGACACCCGCCGTTAAATTACTCGAAAAAAACAAAATTTCGTTCCAGATCCACACCTACGATCACGATCCGTCCGAGACGAACTTTGGTGACGAAGTGGTGCGCAAGCTAGGTCTGAATGCGGACCAGGTTTACAAAACGCTGCTGGTTGCCGTGAATGGCGATATGAAGCACCTGGCGGTGGCCGTTACGCCGGTGGCAGGTCAATTAGATCTTAAAAAAGTCGCCAAAGCATTAGGCGCCAAAAAAGTCGATATGGCCGATCCAATGGTTGCGCAGCGAACCACCGGCTATCTGGTCGGCGGCATCAGCCCGCTGGGGCAGAAAAAAAGATTGCCGACGCTGATCGACGCTCCCGCCCAAACGTTTGACACCATTTATATTTCCGGTGGCAAACGCGGGCTGGATATCGAACTGGCAGCGGGCGATCTGGCGAAAATTCTGGATGCGAAATTCGCCGACATCGCACGCCGTGATTAAGCGGTTGTAGAATGAATGCCTGATGGCGAGCAGCTTTAAGGCCTACAAACCGAATACTCAACAGGGCGTTATTGGTGAAGGCAGTTTGAACTCGGCCAGCGCGCAGGAACCGGAGCGTACATGTAGTACGTGAGGATTATTCGCTACGCTCCCCCTCCGGGCCGCCCTGATGGGCGTTCAAAACTCTGTGAGTTTTGTCCGAGCACTGCCCGCGTTCAAAATGGCGAACAAAATAGCCCTGTTACTGCCAGGTAACTTCGCCCTTCGGCTCATACGCGCTGGCATCCAGCGGTGAGTTCTTCTGCACGTACTCTTTCAACACTTCCGCATCAATAAACCCGGTGTTCACATAGCCTGGCTTATTGTCAATTCGCGGATAGCCATCGCCGCCGGTCGCGTTGAAGCTTAGCGTTGCCATGCGATAGGTTTTGGCTGGGTCAACGGGTTCGCCTTTGATTTTCAAATCGTTAAGCTTGCCGTCTTTCGCCACAAAGCTGACGTTGGCGAACTGCGGATAGGCCCCGGAGTCCGGCTTCATTTGCGCCACGGCGGTCAGATAGTCAATCACCTCTTTCCCGCTCATGTCGGCGTATACCACGATATTGCCAAACGGCTGTACCTTCAGCACGCTTTTATAGGTGATATCACCGCCTTCGATGGAATCACGGATGCCGCCGCCGCTCATCACGCCAAAATCAGCGCTGGTTCGCGCCATTTGCGCAGCCAGCAGCAAATGCCCCATGTTGGTCTGCACGAAACGGACTTTGCTCCGATCGCCTTCAAGGCGCGCATTGACGCTACCGATTTTCACGTCGAGCTGCGCTTTACCCTTATTCTGGAACGGCGTCAGCAGCGAAAGCATTTGCTGATTTTCAGCTATTTCTGGGGTGTAGAGTACGCGTTCACTTTTACCGTTGTCCCAGATCACTTTTTTCTTCAGGTTGACAGGGATGAGCTGGTAATTAACCATTTTCATTTCGCCGTTACGGAACTCAAAGTCCGCCCGGCCCACGTATTTCCCCCACTCATGCGCCTGCACAATCCAGATCCCATTTTGCTTGTCTGGCGCACATGGCGTACCCGGTACGTAATCAACCTGCTTCTTGTTTTCCGCAGCCATACACACCGGATCCTGCGAGTGACCACCGACAATCATCGCCAGCGATCCCGCCGGCAGGCTGCGCGCCATTTCGACATCGCCAGGGGCGTTCGATCCGTGATTGCCATTGTCATAATGCCCCATATGGGTGGTCGCGATAATGATGTCTGGCTTTTCCCCCATATTCAGTTCCTGGATTACCAGTTTGGCTTCATCGGCAGGTTTACGGAACTCAATATCGGTAAAGAATTCGGGGTTGCCAATTTTCGCCGTATCGTCAGTGGTTAAACCGAGTACGGCTATTTTTAAATCCTGGCGCTTAAAGATGGCCCACGGCTTAAACAAACGTTCGCCGGTGCTTTTCTGATAGATATTCGCCGAGAGAAACGGGAATTTGGACCATTTTTCCTGCTGACGCAAAACGGTCATGGGATTATCAAACTCGTGGTTTCCGACCGCCATCGCGTCGTAGCCAATCAGATTCATCCCGCGAAAATCAGGTTCCGCATCCTGCAGATCGGACTCCGGTACGCCGGTATTAATGTCGCCACCGGAAAGCAGCAGTACACTTCCCCCCTCCTCAGCCACCTCTTTACGAATACCGTCCACCAGCGTTTTTTGCGCCGCCAGTCCATATTCCCCGTATTCACTGCGCCAGAAGTGACCGTGATGATCGTTGGTATGCAGAATGGTAATTTTGTAGGTTTTATCTTTTTCGTACGCTTGCGCAGGCTGACCTGCCAGCGTAAATGCGGCTAATAACGCCAGCGCCACGCCCCGTTTCAAAAACTTCATATTTCTCTCCCTGAGCCAAAATCAACGACTGAAATTACAATGATATGAAATAATAGTCGAAAATGTTTTCAGAAATGAGACTTCCTTCAAACACCTTCCGCAGGTATGTTAGTCAGGTAATAATAACAAAATAGATTACCCTCATAATCGCAACCCAAACAGAAGTGACTTTCTATGGCAATAAGTGAACAAACCCAGCCTGTGGCTGGCGCGTCAGCGTCGGTTGCTAAAGCACGCACCTCATTTGGCATTTTAGGCGCGATCAGTCTCTCCCATCTGCTAAACGATATGATCCAGTCGCTGATCCTGGCGATTTATCCGCTGTTGCAGTCAGAGTTCTCACTGACGTTTATGCAGATAGGTATGATTACCCTGACCTTCCAGCTTGCTTCCTCGCTGCTGCAACCGGTCGTGGGTTACTGGACGGACAAATACCCGATGCCGTGGTCGCTGCCCATTGGGATGTGCTTCACGCTGAGCGGGCTTGTTTTGCTGGCCATGGCCGGCAGCTTCCATATGGTGTTGCTCGCCGCGGCGCTGGTTGGCACCGGCTCTTCGGTGTTTCACCCGGAATCATCCCGCGTGGCGCGAATGGCCTCCGGCGGTCGTCACGGCCTGGCCCAGTCAATTTTCCAGGTTGGCGGCAACTTCGGTAGCTCTCTGGGCCCCTTGCTGGCGGCTGTCATCATCGCGCCATATGGTAAGGGTAATGTGGCCTGGTTTGTTCTGGCTGCGCTGTTAGCGATTGTCGTCCTGGCGCAAATCAGCCGTTGGTACGCTGCGCAGCATCGGATGAGTAAAGGAAAACCGAAAGTCGCCATCGTAAATCCGTTACCGCGCAATAAAGTGGTGCTGGCGGTAAGCATCCTGCTGGTACTGATTTTCTCCAAATACTTCTATATGGCGAGCATCAGCAGCTATTACACCTTTTATCTGATGCAAAAATTCGGATTATCGGTACAAAATGCCCAGTTTCACCTGTTTGCCTTCCTGTTTGCCGTCGCGGCCGGGACGGTGATTGGTGGACCATTAGGCGATAAAATTGGCAGAAAATATGTTATTTGGGGCTCTATCCTCGGTGTAGCGCCATTTACCCTCGTTTTGCCCTACGCAACGCTGGAATGGACCGGGATTTTAACCGTGATCATTGGTTTTATCCTCGCATCGGCGTTTTCTGCCATTCTGGTCTACGCACAAGAGCTGCTTCCTGGGCGTATCGGCATGGTTTCTGGGCTATTTTTCGGTTTTGCCTTCGGCATGGGTGGCTTGGGAGCCGCGGTGTTAGGGCTGGTAGCCGACCATACCAGTATCGATTTGGTCTACAAAATATGTGCTTTCCTGCCTCTTCTGGGGATACTGACCATATTCTTACCTGATAACCGACACAAAGCCTGATTTTCTGACGGCCAAAAGTAAATTTTGGCCGTCATCACTTACAGTTGCCATCAGCCTTTACCTCTCAGATATCACCTTACTTTTCCGATCCGTGCTTTTTTACGCCTAAAATCCCGTTTTCTTCAAAATTCAATAATTATTCATAAACATAAACATCAAAATTGTCATAAACTATTACTCGTAATTTGAGTTTTCAGGATCATCACAGCAACCAAAGGAGACGGAATGCATCACGCCACCCCGCTTATCACCACCATTGTCGGCGGCCTTGTGCTCGCTTTTATATTAGGCATGATTGCCAATAAACTACGTATTTCTCCTCTGGTGGGATATCTGTTAGCGGGCGTTCTGGCCGGTCCATTTACACCTGGTTTTGTTGCGGATACCAAGTTAGCGCCTGAACTGGCCGAGCTTGGCGTAATCCTGCTGATGTTCGGCGTGGGGTTGCACTTTTCGTTGAAAGATTTGATGGCGGTAAAGGCTATCGCCATTCCCGGCGCGATTGCTCAGATAGCGGTGGCAACGCTGCTGGGTATGGCGCTTTCAGCGGTGATGGGCTGGTCGTTAATGGTAGGGATCGTGTTTGGTCTGTGTCTATCAACCGCCAGTACCGTGGTGCTACTGCGTGCCCTTGAAGAAAGACAGCTCATTGACAGCCAGCGCGGGCAAATCGCCATCGGCTGGCTGATTGTCGAAGACCTGATGATGGTACTGACGCTGGTTCTCCTGCCAGCCGTCGCCGGAATGCTGGAAAAAGAAGATGTCGGCTTCGCCTCGCTGGCCGTCGATATGGGCATAACCATCGGTAAGGTGGTGGCGTTTATCGCGATTATGATGCTGGTGGGTCGTCGCCTGGTGCCATGGATTATGGCCCGCAGCGCCGCTACCGGTTCACGTGAACTGTTTACCCTGTCAGTCCTCGCCCTCGCATTAGGTATCGCCTTTGGCGCTGTAGAGTTGTTCGACGTCTCCTTTGCGCTGGGCGCGTTCTTCGCCGGTATGGTGCTGAATGAATCGGAACTGAGTCACCGTGCGGCGCATGACACCCTGCCGCTGCGCGATGCGTTCGCCGTACTGTTCTTCGTTTCCGTCGGGATGCTGTTCGATCCGTTAGTCCTAATCCAGCAGCCGCTGGCGGTGCTGGGCACGCTGGCGATTATTATCTTTGGTAAATCCCTTGCTGCCTATTTCCTGGTGCGCCTGTTTGGACACTCCCAGCGTACGGCGCTCACCATTGCCACCAGCCTGGCGCAGATTGGTGAATTTGCCTTTATCCTGGCGGGTCTGGGAATGGCGTTAAACCTGCTGCCGCAGGCCGGACAGAATCTGGTGCTGGCCGGGGCAATCCTGTCCATCATGCTTAACCCGGTGCTGTTCGCGGTGTTAGAAAAATACCTCGCCAAAACAGAAACGCTGGAAGAGCAGACGCTGGAAGAAGCCATCGAAGAAGAGAAGCAAATTCCGGTGGATATCTGTAATCACGCCCTGTTGGTTGGCTTTGGTCGTGTCGGTAGCCTGCTGGGTGAGAAATTGATGGCTGCGGGGATCCCGCTGGTGGTTATCGAAACCTCGCGTACCCGGGTAGATGAACTGCGCGAGCGCGGGATCCGCGCAGTGCTGGGAAATGCCGCCAACGAAGAGATTATGAATCTGGCGCATCTGGATTGCGCACGCTGGCTGTTGCTGACCATTCCCAATGGTTATGAAGCGGGTGAAATTGTCGCTTCTGCACGTGAGAAATGCCCGTCGATTGAGATTATCGCCCGCGCGCATTATGACGATGAGGTGGAATATATTACCGAACGCGGTGCCAATCAGGTCGTCATGGGTGAGCGTGAAATCGCCCGTACCATGCTGGAGCTAATTGAAACGCCGCCTGCCGGGGAAGTTGCTACCGCCAGTTAATGTACGTGCCGGATAGCGCTGTCGCTTATCCGGCCTGTGCCTGATTTAACGGTCCCAGTAAGACTCCTCAAGACTGTCTTCACGTTCCGGCAAACCGCGCGTCAGGCGCGGTGAATGCTGGTTCAGCACCTGATAACTCACGCGATTAGCATATTTACACACCTGGGCTAGCGACGAATAGGTCAGCCAGGTGAACTTGTGCTTGCTGGAGTTAGGCACGTTACTGCGGTGATAGCTGTTGGCGGTGATATCATGCAACAATGCCGCCAGCGCGCCGTCACCCGCGCCGTTGGTATTCATTATCTTTTCAGGCCCGCCCATATACGGCGCAATGTGCGAATACACGCGCAGCGGATTGATACAGTCTTTATGGCGCATGGCGCGGCTGAATTCGTACTGATTAAATTCGGCAATAGCCCCGGGCAGCAGCGGATGCTGGGTTTTACGTTTAACTTCTTCTTCCGTAAAGCCCGCCATATACAGACCCGCCGGACCCGCGGTGCACAGCACCAGGTCCACCCAATCCAGCGCTTTGTCGGACGCCAGCAGCGGATCGTTCTCGCCGGTCAGCGCTTCGGCCTCTTCTTCATTCATCGCCAGAATAGAGACATGCTCTTTAAGGAACGCCTGCCACCACTGCGGGTTATCGGCAATGACGAATTTGGTGCCCAGCGTCAGTACCACCGGCACATTGTGTTTTTTAGCATATTCAATTGCCTTCATGGTCGCTTCCGGCATCGGCTCGCCCGGCTCGCAGCGCACCAGATAGGACGTCAGCACCAGCGCGGACGCTCCGGCAATCACCGATTCAGGGATGCTATCTGCCCGTAGCTTATTCATATGCCCTGGGCTGATCGCGAAGGTACGCTCACCTGACTCGCCAATCAGCGTAAAGCAGCGGCCAATCGGTCCATTAACGCCTTGCAGATAGTTCAGATCGGTACGGCTGGAGGTATTGCATAAATAGCGGTACGCATAGCTGCCAATCTCGATATTGCTGCACATCACGCCCAGCAGCACCGAGCGGTCATCCGCCAGCACGGAGTAGTTGTGCATCGTGTTACCGATAGTACCGCCCGCAAACTGATGGGTGATCAAATTTTCACGCACCAGCTCCTGATAGAGCGCTTCTGCGACATCATCGGCAATCACCAGAGAATGCCCGGCGCTTAATCCATAACGTTTTACAAAGCCATCATCCACTTTGGCTTCAATATCCACCAGCGTCTGGTCAATACCCACCACCCAGGCTGCGCTGGTTTCATTTTCTGGCTGAATTTGTTGCAGCAACGGATCGCGCGCGCTGACGGGAAAATAGTGTTTGGATTTGCGTTTACCGGGAAATTTCATGGTCGATTTTACGGGTGGTTAACTGAGCGATGCATGGTAGCACATTCCCTGCTGCGCATGCGATGCGGCGCTGAGTTTCAATATCGGACGGTGAGATCGCAGTTTAAACGGGATTAATTTCTACAATAACTCACCTTCACAAGGAGCGTTTTATGAAGCCGGAAAACAAGATCCCCGTACTCGACAAAATTTCGGATGAAATGAAAAGCGTGGTGAATTTTCATCGCGACGATTTGCCGCCGTGGCCCGCTGCCGATGACATAGTGGCCCAGCGCCAACACTATATTCATGAACGACAGCTGTGGAATGCCGATGCGCCACAGATGAATACCCGTGAATGCGTTATTTCTACCGCGTGCGGCCCCGTTGCCACACGCATTTACGCTCCGCAGCCCCATAGCCAGGCGACGCTATATTACCTGCACGGCGGCGGTTTTATTCTCGGTAATCTGGATACCCACGATCGCATTATGCGCTTACTGGCGCACTATACGCAGTGCACGATAATTGGTATCGACTATTCACTCTCGCCGGAAGCTCGTTTCCCGCAAGCCATCGAAGAGATTGTCGCCGTTTGCCAGTATTTTCATCAGCACGCTGGCGACTATTCCCTTAATGTGGATCATATTGGATTTGCCGGTGATTCCGCCGGGGCCATGCTGGCGCTGGCCAGCGCACTGTGGCTGCGGGATAAACACATTGTCTGCGGCAAGGTGGCTGGGGTGCTGTTGTGGTATGGACTTTACGGCCTGCAGGATTCACTGAGCCGACGGCTGATGGGCGGAGCGTGGGATGGTTTAACCCGCGAGGACTTGCAGATGTACGAAAACGCGTACCTGCGTAGCACCGACGATCGCGAGTCACCGTATTATTGCCTGTTTAATAACGATCTGACGCGCGATGTGCCGCCGTGTTTTATTGCCGGCGCGGAGTTTGATCCGCTGATTGACGATAGCCGCTTATTATTCCAGACGCTACAGACGCATCAGCAGCCCTGCCAGTACAAAATGTACCCCGGCACGCTGCACGCCTTCCTGCACTATTCGCGGATGATGAAAACCGCCGACGATGCGTTGCGGGAGGGCGCGCGTTACTTCAGGGCGCAGCTTTAACGGTAAGCTGCAGTCAGATTGACCATCATTTCGATATGTTCCGGCGTGGCGTTCAGCGCCGGGATATACTCATATTGCTTACCGCCAGCCTCGAGGAAAATCTCCCGATTTTGTACCGCTATCTCTTCCAGCGTTTCGAGGCAATCGACCGCAAAGCCCGGACACATAACCTGGATATGTCGGGTCCCTTTCTCCGCCAGCATTTTTAACGTTTCGTCGGTATACGGCGTCAGCCATGGTTCGCGGCCAAAGCGAGACTGGAAGGTCATCATGACTTTTTCCGGCGGCAGACCAAGCGCTGAAACCAGCTCACGCGTCGTATCGCGACAGCGCTGCGGGTAGTCATCGCCTTCATCGGCGTAGCGCTGCGGAATGCCGTGGTAGGAGAGCAGCAGTAAATCAGGTTCGCCATGCTGAGCAAATGAATCCCGGGCGCTCTTGACCAGCGCATCAATGTAGCTGCTGTCATCGGCGTAATCACGAATAAACGAGACGCCAGGAATACCGCGTTTACGCGCTAAGATGCGCGCCAGTTCATCCCAGACCGCCGCTACCGTCGAACAGGAATATTGCGGGTACAGCGGTAACACCACTATGTGTTCTACCCCGCTTGCCAGCAGCTCATCAACTGCGCTTTCGAGCGACGGTGAACCGTAACTCATCCCCAGCGCGACAGGCGTATTTGGCAAACGTTGTGCCAGCGCCTGCTGTTGCGCCTTGCTGTAGACCATCAGCGGGGAACCGTCTTCCATCCAGATTGACTGGTACAGTTTTGCCACTCGCGGGGCACGCAGCGGCAAAATAACGCCGCGCAACAGTGGCCACCACAGCGCAGGTGACGTATCGACTACGCGTTGATCGCTTAAAAACTGGCGCAGATAGCGCTTAACGGCTTCGGGGGTTGGGGCATCGGGAGTACCGAGGTTTGCCAGCAGGATACCGGTTTTCGTCTGACGCATTACCGCCTCTTATCGATTCAAATTGTTGATAATTGTAGCGGAAAAGCGATAAAGAAGAACTAATTGCTGTGAGAGGTAAGACGAGAATTTGCCGGATGGTGGTGTATACACCACCATCCGGCATTAACCGCGTTAAAAAATTAACCGAGGATTTTTTCCAGCGCTGCGCGCACGTCAGCCACGGCCTGGGTGCCGTCAACTTTCGCGTATTTGGTGTTACCCGCCTGCGCTTCTTTAGAGTAATAGCCGATCAGCGGAGCGGTCATCTGATGGTATTCCACCAGGCGCTTACGTACGGTCTCTTCCTGATCGTCTTTACGGGTGGTCAGCTCTTCGCCGGTCACGTCGTCTTTACCTTCAACCTTAGGCGGGTTGAATTTGATGTGGTAAACGCGGCCAGAAGCAGCGTGTACGCGACGCCCCACGATACGGTCAACGATCAGCTCGTCAGGTACGTCAAACTCCAGAACGTAGTCCACGTTGATGCCTGCTTCTTTCATGGCGTCAGCCTGCGGAATAGTACGCGGGAAGCCATCAAGCAGGAAACCATTACGGCAGTCTTCCTGAGCAATACGCTCTTTTACCAGCGCGATCACCAGCTCATCAGTCACCAGCTTACCGGCGTCCATGATGTCTTTCGCTTGTTTGCCCAGCTCGGAGCCAGATTTCACGGCGGCACGCAGCATATCACCGGTGGAGATTTGCGGAATACCATACTTCTCCATGATGAACTGAGCCTGAGTTCCTTTACCCGCGCCCGGAGCGCCAAGCAGAATGATACGCATTACGAAAATCCCCTTAAAGGTTGTCGATATTTTTTAAAAAGCGCTAAACGATACCACCATCACGCAATTGGCTCAAGGAAGACGCCCGACGCTGAAACGGTTAACGGAGGAAAATGAAGAAAAGAGAGGATAAAAAAACGCCCGATGGCGCTACGCACATCGGGCTTTCATAAGCTGCCTGCTCGTTGGCCGGATAAGCGTTAGCGCCATCCGGCATTACATTACGGCTATCAGGACACCAGCAACTGGTTCATACGACGGATGAACTGGTTCGGATCTTCCAGCGTGCCGCGCTCGGCAAACAGCGCCTGATCCAGCAGCAGTTCAACCCACTCTTTGAACTGCGCTTCATCCTGGGTATCCGCCGTGCGTTTTACCAGCACGTGGTCTGGGTTCAGTTCAAAGATGTATTTCACTTCCGGTACGGCCTGGCCCGCAGCGGCGAACAGTTTCGCCATCTGGGTGCTCATTTCGTCCGCATCGGTGGTGACGATGGCCGGCGTGTCGGTCAGGCGGTGGGTCAGTCGCACTTCTTTTACGCGGTCGCCCAGCAGGGTTTTCACGCGCTCAACGAACGGCGTCAGCGCTTTTTCCGCTTCTTTTGCCGATTCGTCAACTTCATCCGCCAATTTGTCGATGGACTCGTCAGCTTTGGCGACGGACTGGAATGCCTTACCGTCGAACTCGGTCAGGTAGTTCATCATCCACTCATCGATGCGGTCAGAAAGCAGCAGAACTTCGATGCCTTTCTTACGCAGCAGTTCCAGGTGCGGGCTGCTCTTCGCCGCCGCATAGCTGTCTGCAGTGATGTAGTAAATTTTCTCCTGCCCTTCTTTCATCCGCGACACGTAATCTTCCAACGACACGGTTTGCGCGGAGGAGTCAGTGTGCGTAGACGCGAAGCGCATCAGTTTAGCGATCGTTTCCTGGTTGGCATGGTCTTCCGCCGGTCCTTCTTTCAGCACCAGGCCGAACTGTTTCCAGAAGGTCTGGTATTTTTCCGCGTCGTCTTTCGCCAGTTTTTCCAGCATCTGCAGTACGCGTTTGGTCAGCGCGCTACGCAGGTTACGGGTGACGGTGCTGTCCTGCAGGATCTCACGAGAAACGTTCAGCGGCAGATCGTTGGAATCTATCAGGCCGCGCACAAAGCGCAGATAGTTCGGCATGAACTGCTCGGCGTCGTCCATGATGAACACACGCTGAACATACAGTTTCAGCCCATGCTTGTGATCGCGGTTCCACATATCCCACGGTGCCTGGGACGGGATGTACAGCAGGCTGGTGTACTCCTGCTTACCTTCCACACGGTTGTGGCTCCAGGTCAGCGGGTCAGTGAAGTCGTGGGCGATATGCTTGTAGAATTCGTTGTACTCGTCGTCTTTGATTTCCGACTTGTTACGGGTCCACAGCGCCTGCGCCTTGTTGATCTTTTCCCAGGAAACCACGGTCTCGCCGTCTTTCTCTTCGGATTTTTCGATCTCTACCGGCAGCGCGATATGGTCGGAATATTTGCTGATGATGGAACGTACGCGCCAGTCATCCAGGAACTCGTCTTCGCCTTCGCGCAGATGCAGAGTGATTTCGGTGCCGCGATCGTCTTTGGTGATGTCGGCTACGGTGTACTCGCCTTCGCCCGCAGATTCCCAGAACACGCCGTTTTCCGGTTTATCGCCCGCAGCGCGGGTACGTACGGTAACTTTGTCCGCCACGATGAACGCAGAGTAGAAACCAACCCCGAACTGGCCGATCAACTGGCTGTCTTTCGCCTGATCGGAGCCCATGGATTCGAGGAAAGATTTGGTGCCGGATTTTGCAATGGTCCCCAGATGATCGATAACGTCATCGCGGTTCATCCCCACGCCGTTATCGGCAATGGTCAACGTACGCTTATCTTTATCGAAGGAAACACGTACACGCAGCTCACCATCACCTTCATACAGATCCGGGTTAGACAGAGCGCGGAAACGCAGCTTGTCTGCCGCATCCGAGGCGTTAGAGATAAGCTCACGCAGGAAGATTTCTTTATTGGAATACAGAGAATGGATCATCAGGTGCAGAAGCTGTTTTACTTCTGACTGAAAACCACGAGTTTCTTGTCCTTTCATGTAGATCTACCTCAACAATGCCATTTTCAATGGTAAAAACACGTTGAGGGTGAAATGGGGACAAGCGGGAAGGATTTCAAGCGGAAGCCGCCGTCGCGGCCTCCGTTTGTTCAGAATTTAATCTTGTGTCGTCCTGCCAGAGAGTGCGACAGCGTGGTGCCATCGACCATTTCCAGCTCGCCGCCTACCGGAACGCCATGGGCGATACGGCTGGCTTCAACGCCATACTGCATGCAAAGCTCAGCAATATAGTTGGCGGTCGCCTCTCCTTCGACCGTGGGATTGGTCGCCAGGATCAGTTCGTTGATTTGCTCAGACGCCAGTCGCTGTTCGAGACGATCCAGCCCGATATCATCAGGGCCAATACCGTCCAGCGGCGACAGGTGTCCCATCAGCACGAAGTAACGTCCGGAAAATTGCCCAGTTTGCTCAATGGCGTAGATGTCCGCCGGACTTTCCACCACGCAAATCTGACCGTTCTCCTGGCGACGCGGGTTCGAGCAGATGTTGCAGACGTCCTGCTCTGTGAAGGTGCGGCAATCGGCACAGTGGCCGATTTCCGACATCGCCTTCGTTAACGCCTGCGCCAGACGCATCCCGCCGCTGCGATCGCGCTGAAGCAGCGTGAACGCCATGCGCTGCGCAGACTTCGGGCCAACGCCCGGCAGACAGCGCAATGCTTCCATAAGCTGAGTTAACAGCGGGCTGGTTTGCATCAGAACGGCATCTTAAAGCCAGGCGGCAGCTGCATTCCGGAGGAAACAGAAGCCATCTTCTCTTTCTGCGTCTCTTCAATGCGACGCGCCGCGTCGTTGAATGCCGCAGCGACAAGGTCTTCCAGCATTTCTTTGTCGTCTTCCAGCAGGCTTGGATCGATCTCCACGCGACGGCAGTTGTGCGCGCCGTTGATGGTCACTTTAACCAGGCCCGCGCCAGATTCACCGGTCACTTCCAGCTTGGCGACTTCTTCCTGCATCTGTTGCATTTTTTCTTGCATCTGCTGGGCCTGTTTCATCAGGTTACCCAGACCGCCTTTACCAAACATAGGCTTCTCTCTCAATCACGTTAAGGGATGACGACCGTCAAACCATTAGGCTCACGATCAAATGGGGCGAATACTCTCTTCGTCCAGGTCCGCATCGAAAAAACGACGCAGCGTCTGAATGTTATTATCCGCAATAATCGACTCACGCGCCTGCGCGAGCTTCTCTTCATAAATGGCCTGACGCCACTCCAGCGGCGTACGCACCGCTGGATTATCATCTTCAACGATGGTCAATTCAACCGTTGACCCCGTTAAGGAACTCAGTGCTTCAGCCAGTTTTTGCTGCGCGCCGCTGGAATTAAGGTGTCGCTGCGTGGAACGCAGGTGCAGGCAAACCACGTTGCCATTCTCTTCTTTCCAGGCATTGAGCGCCACCTGCTCCACCAGTTTTGGCAACGAGAGCTGGCTTACCTGCGCAGCCCACGGGTCGCGTTCAATGGCTTCAGCCGCAAGCTTTGCCGCCAGCTCCGGCGTTTTTTCATGCTCAAGCGCTTTTTTCAGCGCTTTCGGCGTGGCGACGACTTCTTTAACTTCTGCAACAGGATTGGTCGCTTTCCAGCGATACGCTTCTTTCTTCGCTGGCGCTTTTTCCAGCGCAGAAACTGCCGGACGCGCCTGAACACGTTCCGACACCGAAGCCAGTCTTTCCAGCGCAGCATTATTCACCGGCCGCGCGCGGGAAGCGGCTGCCGGTTCACTCTTTTTTGGTTTGGTTGCTCCCTGAGCACGTTGCAACTGACTGCGCGCCGCCAGCACCTGGCTGGTGGCATCGGAGAGCGGCACATTCTGTTGCTGTTGCGCAGGCGCTGGCTGCTGCTGCACCTGCGTCGGGGTCATCACCGCAGTGGGTGCGACCGGGGCAAACGACTGTCGCTGGACTTCAGGTTCCGGGAGCGGCATGCGCGGATGAAAAGCCAGCGCACGCAGCAGCGTCATTTCGACGCCCATTCGCCTGTCCGGCGCATACGGCAGTTCTTTGCGCCCGATTAACAGAGTCTGGTAGTAAAGCTGCACATCGGTTGGCGGGACGATCCGCGCCAGCTCGCGCATACGCTGTTCAATGGCGGCCATATCGCTACCGAGCGCGGCGGGTGAAAGTTGAACCATAGCAATACGGTGCAGCAAAGCCGACATCTCAACCAGCAGCGCTTCCCATTCGATTCCACGCGCAGCGGCATCGTTAACCAGCGTCATAACGCGTTCACCGTCCGCAGCCACAACCGCTTCAACAAGCGAGAGCGCCTGGTCGTCGTCCAGCGTGCCGAGCATGGTGCTGACCGCGTCGGTCGAGACCTGACCATCGCCGCTGGCGATCGCCTGATCGGTCAGACTCAGCGCATCGCGCAGGCTACCGTCCGCGGCGCGAGCCAGCAGTTGCAGCGCACGTGGTTCATGCGCGATATGCTCTTCTTTGAGAATATGCTCAAGCTGATGACGAATCTGATCGACATCCAACGCTTTAAGATGGAATTGCAGACAGCGCGACAGGATAGTCACCGGCAGCTTCTGCGGATCGGTAGTCGCCAGCAGGAACTTAACGTGCGCGGGCGGCTCTTCGAGCGTTTTCAGCAAGGCGTTAAAACTGTGGCGCGACAGCATGTGCACTTCGTCGATCAAGTAGACCTTAAAGCGACCGCGCGCAGGCGCATACTGGACGTTATCCAGCAGGTCACGGGTGTCTTCGACTTTGGTGCGTGAGGCGGCGTCGATTTCAATCAGATCGACAAAACGCCCCTGCTCGATTTCGCGGCAGTTATCGCACACGCCGCACGGCGTCGCGGTGATGCCGGTTTCACAGTTTAATCCCTTCGCCAGCAAACGGGCGATAGAGGTTTTCCCGACGCCACGGGTGCCGGAAAACAAATAAGCATGATGAATACGCCCTAGCGACAAGCCGTTCGCCAGTGCCGTCAGCACATGTTCCTGGCCGACGACGTCAGCAAAGGTTTGTGGGCGCCATTTTCGGGCTAAGACCTGATAACTCATTGGCAGGCTCTGAAAGGCTGGAGGGTGGATTCACAGGGGGATAATGCTAACACAACCTCGCAGCGACGGCGAGGTTGTGTGTCTCGGTATTACTTCAGCCGGGATAAGATAGCCCGACTTAGTGGCCTGGGAATGGAACCAGGCTATAACAGGTCAGCCCCTGTTTTTCCAGACGCTGTTCGCCGCCCAGATCAAACAGGTTAATGATAAAAGCGGCATCGGTCACTTCACCACCCAGACGGCGGATCAGTTTCACGGTCGCTTCAATCGTGCCGCCGGTTGCCAGCAGATCATCCACAACCAGGACTTTATCGCCAGGTTTGATGGCATCAACGTGGATTTCCAGCTGATCGGTGCCGTATTCCAGTTCATAGCTCTCAGCAATAACTTCACGCGGAAGCTTACCGGGTTTGCGTACTGGAACAAAGCCGACGCCCAGACCCAACGCTACCGGCGCGCCAAACAGGAAGCCACGCGCTTCGGTGCCAACCACTTTTGTGATACCCGCATTTTTGTAGCGTTCAACCAGCAATTCAATGCTGAGGGCGTAGGCTTTCGGGTCTTCCAGTAAACTGGTGACATCACGAAAGAGAATGCCCGGTTTTGGGTAGTCGTGGATGCTTTTGATGCTATTTTTGAGAAACTCAAGCTGCTGTGCAGTCGCGGTCATAAGTTTGTGCCTGATTAATACAGTATTACTTCACGGCGCACTATACACTTCATCCTCGACGTATCTTGAATGATTTTGTGTCTATATATGAGTCAAGGTTACACTTGCTTAACCTTTGACCACCTGCGCCTGTGCTCGAAAACGGTCGAATTTACTGACTGTGGGAGACAATTGCAACAGCGTTTATTGCGCTTTACTGCTTTTGTTGTTTTTCATCAATCACCGGGATCCGCCACATAAAAATCAGTAAACAGGCGAGGATGACCAGCAGCAGGCCGCGTACCCACATCATATTGACCAGCCACAGTGAGATACCAAACGTCACCAGGATCAACAAAATAGCGCGCGGCTTCGCTCCCGGCGGCATCGCGCGGTGTTTTTGCCAGTGGCGCAGATACCCGCCGAACCACGAACGGTACAGCAGCCAGTCGTGAAAACGCGGCGATGAGCGGGCAAAACACCAGGCAGCCAGAAGTATAAACGGCGTCGTCGGCAACAGAGGCAATACAACGCCCAGCGTACCTAGCACTACCGCTATCCAGCCAATGATGATTAGAATAATGCGTTGCATAATATGAGTACTTAACACAGAGAATCGCTACTTTAGCATAACAGTTCTCATTTTCATCGGAGTGTTGTCGTGAAAACCGTCATGCTGCTTCAGACGCTCGAAAACCAGCTTAACCGCCTACGCCAGCGTTGTGCCCCGCTGGCGCACCATGCAACGCTTAGCGCCCGCTTTGACAGACATCTGTTTCACACCCGCAGCACGTTGCTGCAGGCCTGTCTGGATGAAGCAGATGATAATCTCGCGGCCCTGCGCCGCGCAGTCGAGCAGCAGCAACTACCACAAATTAGCTGGCTTGCGGAACACCTTGCCTCACAGTTAGAGGCGATTTCACGTGAAACCGCCAGTTGGTCGCTCCGGGAGTGGGACAGCGCATCTCCAGGTCTTGCGCGCTGGCAGCGCAAGCGAGTACAACACCAGGAGTTTGAACGCCGTCTGGTTGAAATGACGCGAGAACGCAAAGAGCGCCTGGCTCAGGCTACCGGCTTTGAAGAACAGCAAAAACTGCATCGTGAAGTAGAAGCATTCGAAGCGCGACTCGCGCGTTGTCGTCATGCACTGGCAAGAATAGAAAACGTGCTGGCGCGTTTAACCCGCTAATCCCCGGAGAATTTATGTCATTAGAGAACGCCCCAGACGAGGTCAAACTGGCCGTCGACCTGATTGTTTTACTTGAAGAAAATCAGGTTGCGCCTGAAACAGTGCTGAAGGCGCTAGAGATTATTAAACGGGATTACGAAAGGAAACAGCTCTCTTCTTCTAAAAAAGCGCTATAGCTGAAATGCCTGATGGCGTTGCACTTATCAGGCCTACGAATGAATCAAAGCTCGCGGGCCTGATGATTTTTTCTATTAACCTACCGAAGGCGTCGGATCGTCACCCTTGATGATGTCACGCTTAACCTCAGTCACGGTGTCGCCTTTCGCATTATGCAGGTGCACTTCGAGCTGGTTAAAGGCAATATCAATGTCGTTTTCACGGCACAAACGATCCACCGCACGGTTAAGTTCATCAACCGTATGACTACGATCGCGCAGTTCACGTACGTATAAACGCAGTTCATGATCCAGCGTACTGGCGCCAAAGGCGGTAAAGAACACCGCAGGCTCCGGATCGTGCATGACTTTCGGGTGTTCCATCGCCGCCTGCAGCAACACTTTCTTCACTTTGTCCAGATCCGAACCGTAGGCCACACCAATGCGGATCACCAGACGCGTGGTGGTATCAGAGAGCGACCAGTTAATCAAACGCTCCGTCACGAATGCTTTGTTCGGGATGATCACTTCTTTGCGATCGAAGTCGGTAATGGTGGTGGCACGGATACGGATCTTGCTGACCGTTCCTGAAAACGTACCGATAGTCACGGTATCGCCGATGCGGACCGGACGTTCAAACAGAATAATCAGACCGGAAACAAAGTTACCGAAAATTTCCTGCAGACCAAAACCAAGACCAACCGACAGAGCAGCTGCCAGCCACTGTAGCTTATCCCACGAGACGCCGAGCGATCCGAAGA
Organism: Citrobacter europaeus; assembly: GCA_020099315.1. Lineage (NCBI taxonomy): Bacteria > Pseudomonadati > Pseudomonadota > Gammaproteobacteria > Enterobacterales > Enterobacteriaceae > Citrobacter > Citrobacter europaeus. The sequence goes on along the minus strand of CP083650.1, from coordinate 1,140,673 downwards.
CCGTCATCGCGCCGATGGCGATGATGGCGTAGTTAAGGATCGTAGTGATCGCATAGGAAGCGCCCTGACGCATCTTCAGTCGCGAAAGCACCAGCACTTCCAGCAGGCCGGGTAAGTTACGGATCAGCGCCCACGCGACCATTGAGGCAATAATCGCAAACAGCAGACTGCCCATGGTGACGTCTTTCACCACCGCAGCCCCTGCTTCGGTGCCGTTGTAATGCCAGAGCGTTATGCTGTCGAGGTAGCTGAATACGGTTATCAAATCAGACCAAATAGCCCAGAACAGAACCCCAAACAGGGCAACCATCACCAGCATGGTGATACGCAGCGTTTGCTGGTTAACCTGCTCCAGCGCAATGGTCGGTTCTTCCTGTGGTTCTGCGCCTTCAGCCCCTTCTTTAACCAGGTTCTGACGACGCGCCAGCGCACGACGCCAGGCAATACGGCGTGCCGCTACGCTCAATCCACGCAGCACCGTCTGGTACAGCAGGTTCCAGAGGATAACCAGATAGACCGTTTCAATCCAACGACCGGCCAGGCGCAGCGTGGTGTAGAAATACCCTGTCGCCGTCAGCACCATTAGTGCAATCGGAATAATAGACAGCACGGTAATGGTGACCAGACGTAGACCATGCGACTCTTTGTCACGCCAGCTTTCGCGGCACATTGGCCATACCAGAAAGGCGATCAGCAGCAGGTTGAGGAAAATGACCACCTGGCCAAGCACATCGTCCATCAAATTAAGCGGCGACAGCTCAGCAATGACCGACCAGAAGTTGAGCGGCAACAACGCAAGGCTGATACGAACAATCTGGCGGCGCCAGTGGCTGGTCTGCTGCGCTGGCATGCCAAAATGACGAATCGCCACGCCATCTTTTTCCAGCACCTTCCAGCACAGACCAAACACCAGCCAGAAGATGGTCATCTTCTTGCTAAACGCCCACAGCAGGTCACTGATATTCAGCTGCATGGTCAGCAAAATCAGGCCCACCGCGAGGATAATCAGACATGCCGGCAAGGCTCTGATGAGATCGATCAGAATTGCTTTGGGTGTATTAAGCTGGCTGTCGTTACGCAGGTTCCCCACCGCGGCGGCTAATTTTGCCTGATAATCCTTCAGCCACCTCAAACGCCAGCGGATTAACCCGGCGATAAGCAGCAGCGGCAGCCCTGCCAGGAACGCAATAAATACGGCTGGCCAGGCTTTTTCCCAGTTCACCGTGATTTTCATCGACTTAAACTGGTCTTTTAGCGTTTGTGGGAAGGCTTTGATCCAGTCCCAGTCCATCGGACGGTTACTGTTAACCCAGAAAATTTGCTGCGTGAGGATCCCTTTCAGGTTTTTCGACACGCTCATTAACTGTTGCTGGTTGATTTGCAGATTAATCGCCATCATCAACTGGTTGCCCAACTGCTTATTTAGCTGATCCAACAGTTCACGACGCATATCCACGACCTGCATCAGGGCATCGTGGACTTCAGGATTAACTTCGTTGCTGTGCCCTTCTTCCAGTTTGGCGACAAACGCATCGTTCTGGAACAACGCATCACGCTGCTGGTTGACCTCGAACTGCTCCAGACGCAAATCGGCGATCCGGTTGGTCATATCGGCAAGCTCATCTGCCGACGGCAGCGTTTGTTGTTGCTGATATAAAATGCGCGACAGCAGCAGACTGCCTTTCAGAACGGCGATCTGCTCTTTAATGTTGCGTTCGGATTGCAGGGCGCGGTCAAGCCAGTTTTTAACTTTGATATTTTGCTGCATCAGGCTGTTGCCGTTTTCAGTCGCGGCAATCAGGCGCTGGCTGAGCTGATGGTTAACATCAAGCTCCTGCTTCACTAACGGATTGGACTGGATACGCTCGGCTTCGTCCGGCGTTACCGCCTCCTGCGCCGTCTTTTCGGTTAACGTCAGTCGTTTGCTGTTCACCGCTTCTTGCAAGAGCTGAAGCTGATGTTCAAGGCGGTTACTGTTCGCCGTCACGTAATCGCGTTGTTTTTGCAGGGTGTCCTGCAAAACCGTATTACCTTCGAGGCTCTTACGCTGCTGGTCGATCTGCGCATTCAGCAGCGCCTGCTGCGCCTGCAGCAGCACCTGCTGGCTGGGGCGTAAAGCCGCCTCTCCCACACTGGTGCCATCAAGTCGATTGCGAATTTGCTGCATCTGTTGCGACGCAGTGTACATCGCATTTTGTACGCGCTCTGGCTGCGTCTGCAGCGACACCAGTTGGCTGTTGTAAGCGGCAAGATCGTTTTGCGAACTTTGCAGGTCATCCAGAACCTGCGCCACGCGCGACTCAAGCTGTCGTAAGGAGAGCGTACTCAGCGTTTTTCGCGTTTCATCGTCATTATCAACATCGCTAAGCGAATTTAGCGCATCCGTCGCCTGACGCATTTTTTCCGGCGCCTGGGCAACTTTCTGCCGAAGCTGTACGGTTTCATCCTTCACGCGATCGATTTTATCCAGCGTGGCAATGGTATCGATGAGATCTTGTTGGACCAGCTTATCCTGCGCGGAGAGATCTTTTTGTTTATTCAGCGTGTCTAACTGGCTCTGAATATCCGCTTTCGTCGGCAGTTCACCACTCTGTTGCGCCCGCGCAAATGCAGATGACTGGCAGGATAGCAATAGAATGAAGAAAAGAATGGTAATAGCAATAAGATGCTGTGAACGTTTATAGAGCTGCAACATAGTCATGAGAATGAACGTTTCTGAACCGGAAAAGTGACCGAAAATAGTCAAGCGGCAAGAATATCACGGCTGTGACCGGCAGAATAGCAGCAGGCAAAACGACCAGGAGAATTCCTGGTCCAGACCCAAAGCGTTAGCAGGTTTTCGCCACGTTAACCCGCAGGCTTGGGCAGAGAAGACACATCTCCAGCAGTACAGCGATGTATTCCCGGGCCTCTTTTTTCAGATCAAAAGATTCTGGGGCAAATAACCAGTTCTCTATAATTCCGGTAACGTAGCTACGCAGCAGCACCGCCACGCGACGCGTGTTCAAATTTTCTGGCAGCATGTTGGCATTCATGCAGTGCCGCAATGTTTGTTCGATACGGTCGTAATTTTCAATACACAGACTACGTTGAGCTAACTGAACAGAGGCCATTTCCCCGACAAATTCGCATTTGTGGAATATAATTTCCAACAACAAACGTCGGCGTTCTTCTGTCACGGTAGCTTCAAGAACGTAAATTAAAATTTCTCTTAATACTGATAGTGGATCGTCGGGGAATTTTGCCTGATACTCAATCTCTAACTCATCAATGTTAGGTTTTGCTAGCTCCCAGATTTCACTGAATAAATCCGATTTGTTTTTGAAATGCCAATAGATTGCGCCGCGCGTGACACCAGCGGCTTTTGCGATCTCCGCAAGCGAGGTGGATGATACCCCTTGTTGCGAAAACAAACGCAGAGCGACATCGAGAATGTGCTGTCGTGTTTCCTGTGCTTGTTGTTTGGTTTTTCGTGCCATAGGTCAGTGAATTTACAGGCGTTAGATTTACATACATTTGTGAATGTATGTACCATAGCACGACGATAATATAAACGCAGCAATGGGTTTATGGGCTTTTAGCCATTGATCAATTTGAAATCGGACACTCGAGGTTTACATATGAACAAAAACAGAGGGTTAACGCCTCTGGCAGTCGTTCTGATGCTCTCAGGCAGCTTAGCGCTAACAGGATGTGACGACAAACAGGCCCAACAAGGGGGCCAGCAGATGCCAGAGGTTGGAGTTGTTACGCTCAAAACTGAACCTCTACAGATAACAACCGAACTCCCGGGTCGCACCAGTGCGTATCGCATTGCTGAAGTTCGTCCTCAGGTTAGCGGTATTATCCTGAAGCGTAATTTCACGGAAGGTGGTGACATCGAAGCGGGTGTATCTCTCTATCAGATTGATCCTGCTACTTACCAGGCCGCTTATGAAAGCGCAAAAGGCGATCTGGCCAAAGCACAAGCCGCAGCAAATATCGCTCAACTGACGGTCAAACGTTATCAGAAACTGTTGGGGACTAAGTACATTAGTCAACAGGATTACGATAGCGCGCTGGCAGACGCACAGCAGGCGAACGCCGCCGTTGTCGCCGCGAAAGCCGCGGTAGAAACTGCACGCATCAATCTGGCCTATACCAAAGTGACGTCGCCGATCAGCGGCCGCATTGGTAAGTCATCCGTTACTGAAGGCGCTCTGGTGCAAAATGGTCAGGCGACCGCACTGGCGACCGTTCAGCAGCTTGACCCAATCTATGTGGACGTGACGCAGTCAAGTAACGACTTCCTGCGCCTGAAACAAGAGTTGGCCAACGGCACGCTGAAGCAAGAAAACGGTAAAGCGAAAGTCGAACTGGTGACCAATGACGGTATTAAATTCCCGCAGTCCGGTACGCTGGAATTTTCTGATGTGACGGTTGATCAAACCACCGGATCGATTACGTTACGCGCAATCTTCCCTAACCCGGATCACACCTTACTGCCAGGTATGTTCGTTCGCGCACGTCTGGAAGAAGGGACTAACCCAACTGCATTACTGGTTCCACAGCAAGGCGTTACCCGCACACCGCGTGGCGATGCCAGTGCATTGGTTGTCGGTGCAGACGACAAAGTTGAAACTCGTCAAATTGTCGCCTCACAAGCGATTGGCGACAAATGGTTAGTCACTGATGGACTTAAACCGGGCGACCGCGTGATTGTCACTGGGCTGCAAAAAGTACGTCCTGGCGCGCAGGTAAAAGCGCAGGAAATCACCGCTGATAACAACCAGCAAGCAGCAAGCGGTAGCCAGCCTGAACAGTCCAAGTCTTAACTTAAACAGGAGCCGTTAAGACATGCCTAATTTCTTTATCGATCGCCCAATATTTGCGTGGGTGATCGCCATTATCATCATGTTGGCAGGGGGGCTCGCGATCCTCAAATTGCCGGTAGCGCAATATCCAACTATTGCACCGCCTGCAGTGACGATCTCCGCGACCTATCCTGGCGCTGATGCCAAAACAGTACAGGATACTGTTACGCAGGTTATCGAACAGAATATGAACGGTATCGATAACCTGATGTACATGTCCTCAAACAGTGACTCCACGGGTACCGTGCAGATCACCCTAACCTTCCAGTCTGGTACTGACGCGGATATCGCACAGGTACAGGTGCAGAACAAACTGCAGCTGGCAATGCCGCTTTTGCCGCAGGAAGTACAACAACAGGGCGTGAGCGTTGAGAAATCATCCAGCAGCTTCCTGATGGTTGTCGGTGTTATCAACACCAACGGCACCATGACGCAGGAGGATATTTCCGACTACGTGGGCGCCAACATGAAGGACGCCATCAGCCGTACTTCAGGTGTGGGTGACGTTCAGTTGTTCGGTTCCCAGTACGCGATGCGTATCTGGATGGATCCGAACAAACTGAATAACTTCCAACTGACGCCGGTTGATGTGATCAGCGCCATCAAAGCGCAGAACGCCCAGGTTGCAGCCGGTCAGTTAGGCGGTACGCCGCCGGTGAAAGGCCAGCAGCTTAACGCGTCGATCATCGCGCAAACCCGTCTGACCTCTGCCGATGAGTTCAGCAAAATTTTGCTGAAAGTGAATCAGGACGGTTCTCAGGTGCGTCTGCGTGACGTAGCGAAAGTCGAACTGGGTGGCGAGAACTACGACATCATTGCGAAGTTCAACGGTAAACCTGCATCCGGTCTGGGTATCAAGCTGGCGACAGGCGCTAACGCCCTGGACACCGCCAACGCTATCCGCGAAGAACTGAAGAAGATGGAACCGTTCTTCCCGTCAGGTCTGAAGATCGTTTATCCGTATGACACCACGCCGTTCGTGAAAATTTCTATTCACGAAGTAGTGAAAACGCTGGCGGAAGCAATCATTCTCGTGTTCCTGGTAATGTATCTGTTCCTGCAGAACTTCCGCGCGACGCTGATTCCGACTATCGCCGTGCCGGTGGTGCTATTGGGTACGTTTGCCGTCCTTGCGATTTTCGGCTTCTCGATAAACACGCTGACGATGTTCGGGATGGTGCTCGCCATCGGCCTGTTGGTGGATGATGCCATCGTTGTGGTCGAGAACGTTGAACGTGTAATGGCTGAGGAAGGGCTACCGCCGAAGGAAGCAACGCGTAAATCGATGGGCCAGATTCAGGGCGCACTGGTTGGTATCGCGATGGTGCTGTCAGCGGTATTTATCCCGATGGCTTTCTTCGGGGGTTCTACCGGCGCAATTTACCGTCAGTTCTCCATCACCATTGTTTCGGCGATGGCGCTGTCAGTCCTGGTGGCATTGATTCTGACCCCTGCCCTGTGTGCGACCATGCTTAAACCGATTGCTAAAGGCGATCACGGAGAAGGCAAAAAAGGCTTCTTCGGCTGGTTTAACCGCATGTTCGATAAGAGCACGCACCATTACACCGACAGCGTGGGCGGAATTCTGCGCAGCACCGGTCGTTATCTGGCGCTGTATCTGATAATCGTCGTGGGCATGGCCTATCTGTTCGTTCGTCTGCCAAGCTCGTTCCTGCCGGATGAAGACCAGGGGGTATTCCTGTCAATGGCTCAGCTGCCAGCGGGTGCAACGCAAGAGCGTACCCAGAAGGTGCTGGACGAAATGACGGATTACTATCTGACCAAAGAAAAAGCGAACGTTGAATCGGTGTTTGCCGTTAACGGCTTTGGCTTTGCTGGTCGTGGTCAGAACACCGGTATCGCGTTCGTTTCTCTGAAAGACTGGAGTGAACGTCCTGGCGAAGAGAACAAGGTTGAGGCGATTACTCAACGTGCGATGGGCGCATTCTCGCAGATTAAAGACGCAATGGTCTTTGCCTTTAACCTGCCAGCCATTGTGGAGTTAGGGACCGCCACCGGTTTCGACTTCCAGCTGATTGACCAGGCAGGTTTAGGTCATGAGAAACTAACCCAGGCGCGTAACCAGCTGTTTGGTGAAGTTGCGAAGCATCCCGATCTGTTAGTCGGCGTACGTCCTAACGGTCTGGAAGATACGCCGCAGTTCAAGATCGATATCGATCAGGAAAAAGCGCAGGCTCTGGGTGTTTCCATTAGTGACATTAATACAACGCTGGGTGCAGCATGGGGCGGAAGCTACGTGAATGACTTCATCGACCGTGGTCGTGTGAAGAAAGTTTACGTCATGTCTGAAGCGAAATACCGTATGTTGCCGGAAGATATTGGCAACTGGTATGTTCGCGGCAGCGACGGGCAGATGGTGCCGTTCTCCGCCTTCTCTACCTCACGTTGGGAATATGGTTCACCGCGTCTGGAACGCTATAACGGTCTGCCTTCTATGGAAATCTTAGGCCAGGCCGCACCGGGTAAAAGTACCGGTGAAGCGATGGCAATGATGGAGCAACTGGCCAGTAAACTGCCATCCGGTATCGGCTATGACTTGACCGGTATGTCCTACCAGGAACGACTGTCCGGCAACCAGGCCCCTGCCCTGTATGCCATTTCACTGATTGTCGTATTCCTGTGTCTGGCGGCATTGTACGAGAGCTGGTCAATTCCGTTCTCCGTAATGCTGGTAGTACCGTTGGGTGTTATTGGCGCATTGCTGGCGGCGACGTTCCGCGGCCTGACCAACGACGTTTACTTCCAGGTAGGCCTGCTCACAACCATTGGGTTGTCGGCGAAGAACGCGATACTTATCGTCGAATTCGCCAAAGACTTGATGGATAAAGAAGGTAAAGGTCTGATAGAGGCGACGCTGGACGCGGTACGTATGCGTTTACGTCCAATCCTGATGACATCGCTGGCCTTTATTCTGGGCGTAATGCCGCTGGTAATCAGCTCCGGCGCAGGCTCCGGCGCGCAGAACGCAGTAGGTACAGGCGTAATGGGCGGGATGGTAACGGCAACCGTGTTGGCTATCTTCTTTGTTCCGGTGTTCTTTGTGGTGGTACGCCGCCGCTTTAGCCGCAAAAGCGAAGATGTTGAGCATAGCCACTCAGTAGACCATCATTGATAGCTCTCTAAAGATAAGGCCGCGCAAGCGGCCTTTTTTCTGGAAAAATCATAAAAACCACTTATTGCGATATCGTTTATTTTCTCTGGGGTAAATAAGCGATATAATCCCTGTAGGCTTAAAGGCTATTCTTAAAAAACATTGAGAGTTCTTATTTACTTTAATAAATATTAAGATTATTCCTAGCTTTTGACTGGCATTGTCAACTGTTACCTTGCGTTGCTAAACCTAATCAAGATAACCCGATGATTGCCCGAAGAATAAAGAAGTTGTCCCATTCCGAATAGCCGTACGTATCTGTTAAAATGTAAAAATGACCTGACATCATAATTTTGCATAATTGTAATTTTTCGTGATATGACGATGAAATCTTTTTTAGAGTAGATTATAGTTAAATCATCAGGAGTCGCGGGCAAGTTCCAGGTAGTTTGTTGTATCCATCCCGAAAGGTGTTCGGTTAGTTTAAGCCACTAAGAAGGGGATGCGTTATGGATGAATACTCACCCAAAAGACATGATATCGCGCAGCTTAAATTTCTCTGCGAAACCCTGTATCATGACTGTCTTGCAAACCTTGAACAAAGTAACCATGGCTGGGTTAATGACCCTACCTCTGCCACCAGCTTGCAGCTCAATGAACTGATAGAGCATATTGCAACCTTCGCACTTAATTATAAAATTAAGTACAATGAAGACAATAAGCTGATTGCGCAGATAGATGAATACCTGGATGACACTTTTATGTTGTTCAGCAGTTATGGTATTAATACGCAGGATCTGCAGAAATGGCGGAAGTCAGGTAATCGTCTGTTTCGCTGTTTTGTCAATGCCACCAGGGCTAATCCTGTTAGTTTGTCTTGTTAAAAATTATTACAATCATAGGTAAGAGTTATGTCCGATAAACCATTAACTAAAACTGATTATTTGATGCGCCTGCGACGTTGTCAGACAATTGACACACTTGAGCGCGTTATTGAAAAAAATAAATATGAATTGTCCGACAACGAACTGGCTGTATTTTACTCAGCAGCAGATCACCGCCTTGCTGAATTGACTATGAATAAGCTCTACGACAAGATTCCAACTTCTGTTTGGAAATTCATTCGCTAATTGCTCACGGGTTAAGTCAGGTATAGCAGTACATTTGTCTGGCTGACCATTTTCGTATTTACAATAGTTATTTAATTCAAATCACGTGACTACGATCACAGCGAAACAACGGGAACGTTCCCCTTGCTGGCATTGCGTTTTACTGTGTTGAAATGATCTCCAGGACACAGGGAATTCGTAATGAGTAATGAAAAGCAAAAAATGATCGCCGGTGAACTTTATCGCCCGGCAGATGAAACATTGCGCAACGACCGGCTACGCGCTCGTCAGTTGACCCATCGCTACAATCACACCGCTCCCGATGAAAAAAGCGAGCGACAAGCTATCCTGCATGAGCTGTTGGGTCAGAGCGAGGGCGCTTATATTGAACCCTCTTTTCGTTGCGATTACGGCTACAACATCTATCTCGGTAAAGAATTTTACGCCAACTTCGACTGCGTTATGCTCGACGTCTGTCCGATCCATATTGGCGACAACTGCATGTTAGCGCCGGGCGTCCATATCTATACCGCGACCCATCCGCTGGATGCCACCGAGCGAAACAGCGGCATGGAGCTGGGTAAACCCGTGACGATTGGCAACAACGTCTGGATAGGTGGGCGCGCGGTGATAAACCCCGGCGTAACGTTGGGAGATAACGTGGTTGTGGCCTCAGGCGCGGTAGTCACTAAAAGCGTTCCGGCCAACAGCGTGGTTGGGGGCAATCCCGCGAGGATCATCAAAACGCTGTGATCTTAAATGTAACTGTTATGCTAAATTGTGGTTAATCTGTTACTTTCTTCAAAAGGTATCCCCTTTTAAAATAGGGCGATCACACTTGAATTTTGCAGACACCACGAAGGCAAGAGATGACAGAAATACAGCGCCTGCTTACTGAAACAATCGACGACTTAAATATTCGCGAAAAGCGCGACAACAAACCGCGCTTTAGCGTCAGCTTTATTCGCAAACACCCAGGGCTGTTCATCGGCATGTATGTTGCGTGGTTTGCCACGCTGGCGGTGATGCTACAATCAGAAACGTTAGTCGATTCAGTATGGCTGCTGGTGGTTCTGTTCGTCATACTCAACGCGTTTTTCTTTTTCGACGTTGCGCCGCGATACCGCTTTGAAGATATCGACGTACTGGATTTCAGAGTTTGCTACAACGGCGAATGGTACAACACGCGCTTTGTCCCCCCTTCACTCATCGACACCATCCTGCACTCACCCTCCGTCGATAGTGAACATAAAGCACAGCTGCAAAAAATGATATCGCGTAAGGGCGAACTCTCGTTTTACGATGTCTTTACCCTAACCCGCCCCCAGACCAGCCAGTAAAGGCGGCCTCAGTACAGATAAAAAAAGTGCGTCCCTGTGGAGGAAACGCACTTTAGTCCCTGAAATGCTGGCAAAGAAACTAACGTCTTTTTTTACGCCCCTGTACCGCTTTAAAGCGTGGGTTCGTTTTGCAGATAACGTACAAACGCCCTTTGCGCTTTACTATCTGGCAGTCAGGATGGCGCTGTTTCGCACTGCGAAGTGAATTGAGTACCTGCATCTTAACCTCGCTTAGCGCCAATAAAATGGCCAAAACGTTTCTGGAAACGAGCTGCGCTGCCTTCGTTATCAAAGGTTTTTTGTTTCCCGGTATAGTACGGATGCGATTTGGAAGAGATATCCAGGGTCACGTATGGGTACATTTTCCCCTCAAACTCAATCTCACGCTCAGTCTTGATGGTCGAACCGACCTTAAAGAACTCATTGGCACTGGTATCGTGAAACACCACGGTACGGTAAAAAGGATGAATATCCGGTTTCATGGCAACCCCAATTTGTTACGTTATAACATAACCAGCAAAATACACCACTCTTGTACAAACCACAACCTGATTTACGCTACAGAGAGTTAAACAGGATGATAAGTGGCCGTAAATATATGATGCCAATCGAATAGCTTTTTCGGCTTTCGGATATACTTTCCCTACGCTGTGTTAATAAGGATATCACTGTGACAACACGACATCTGATAAGCCTGGTGACAGGGGTACTGTTTCTTTCCATCCTCGCGCCCGTAGGTTTAAGCTTGTGGCTGGCACATCGTCAGGTCGAAACGAAATTTATCGATGAACTCGATATGTTCTCAACGCGAGTCGCATTACGCACGGAACGCGTAGGCGAGCAGGCCAGGAAAGCATTACGCCATATTGAAGCCTTTCAGGGGGTGCCTTGTAGTGAAGAGCATCTGCTGGAAATGCGTCGTTTGTCATATAGCTATCGCTATATTCAGGAAGTGCTGTACCTCAAAGATAACGTTCCGCAATGCTCATCTCTGGAAAAAAGAAGCCAGGCTGACGCATTTCCCCCCGCAATGAAAGTCACGCCTGATGGATATCGCGCATGGCTTACTACGCAGAACGATTTGGGGATTAAGCGCTTTATGGCGGCATTAGGGAGCGAACATTACGTTGTGATGGTCGATCCGAGCTCTTTCATAGACGTCATCCCGTTTGGCTCATGGCCAATTGAAGTCACTATCATTGGCACCGTGCGCAACGTCGTGGTTGCCAGTAGCGCCGATCTGCCTTCGGACGTTTTGCAGCATGTACAGCAAGAACGCTCGATTACCCATTTTCAGAAAGATGGCAGCATTTTTAACGCACGCCCTTTCCCGGAGCTGGGCATCACTATCGTAACCTGGGCCTCCACCCTGCCATTGCAAAAAACCTGGCACCGACAGGCGCTGATCTGGCTCCCGGCAGGTATTCTTATCGGCCTGCTCACCGCCGCCTTTGTACTGCGCATTTTGCGCCGCTTACAGTCGCCCCATCACCAGCTGCAGGACGCTATCCAGCATCGGGACATTAAAGTCCACTACCAACCGATTATCTCGCTCAAAACGGGGAAAGTGGTCGGGGCAGAAGCGCTGGCTCGCTGGCAGCAAGCCGATGGGAGCTATCTGTCGCCGGAAATCTTCGTCGCCATGGCGCAGCAGACCGGACTCTCAGAACAGCTCACCCGTTTGATTATTGAAAGCGTATTTGATGATTTAGGAAAATGGCTGCGCCAGCATCCGGAGCAGCATATCTCCATCAACCTTGAGTCAGCCGATCTGTCTTCCGAAACGCTTCCTGCCCTGTTAAGCCAGAAGGTGAACCACTGGCAGCTAAAACCTGCGCAAATCGCGCTGGAACTCACCGAACGCGAATTTGCCGACCCGAAAAACAGCGCGCCGTTTATTGCCAAATACCGTCAGGCGGGTCACTCAATTTATATTGATGACTTTGGTACCGGCTATTCCAGCCTGAGCTATTTGCAGGATCTGGATGTAGACATCCTGAAGATAGACAAATCGTTCGTCGATGCGCTGGAGTACAACAACGTCACGCCGCATATTATCGAGATAGCGAAAACGCTGAAGCTGGAGATGGTAGCGGAAGGTATCGAAACCGAGAATCAGGAAGCCTGGCTACGCCAGCACGGCGTGCAGTACGGTCAGGGGTGGCTTTACAGCAAAGCGCTGCCGAAAGCAGAATTTATTCTGTGGGCAGAAAAACGGCTTTAACATGGCTGTTGATGTTGAGATGGCTGGCGGCACGCCGCACAGCCAGTCACATCACTCTTCCATAATGGGCGCAAATCCACCGTAGATCATTCGCTTGCCATCAAATGGCATAGATTCACCGAATTCCTTCATACGGGGATCGGACATCATCTTCTGATTTGCCGCATCGCGGACCTCTTTGGAAGGGTATTCAATCCAACTGAATACGACTTCTTCATGATCCTGCGCTTTCACCGCCATGCGAAAATCGGTCAGTTTGCCGTCGGGGACATCATCTGCCCAGCACTCCACCACGCGCAATGCACCGAACTCCTTGAAAAGCGGAGCTGCTTTTGCCGCCATCGCAATGTACGCCTCCTTGTTTTCAGCGGGTACGGCAACCACAAAGCCATCAACATACTTCATGAGAAAAACCTCCGAAGTGTACTGCGCGGCAAGCCGATTCCGGCCGCGTCAGTCGAGGTTAAGTTTAGTCGCCAGCAGGCGATCGTGCCCCAGGCGCATTCCTGATGCGAATACGCGCCTGCGGCTGATGGCGAAACCATGGCAGGCAAATCTGAATGAGCGGCCCGATAGCCAGTGCATACAGCACGGTCCCTAACCCAACGGTTCCTCCCAGCAACCAACCGATAAGCAGCACCGACACTTCGATTGCGGTTCGAATTCGTCGTACTGGCCAGCCGGTACGCGCGTGAATACCGGTCATCAGGCCGTCACGCGGACCGGCGCCAAAACCGGCACCAATGTACAGACTGGTTGCTAACGCATTCAGGATCACCGCTGACACCAACAGCCCGCTGCGCGCCAGCAGGGATTCAAATCCCGGAATCACCAGCAGCGCGGCATCTGCCGCCAGCCCAATCATAATCACGTTGCTCAACGTGCCAAACCCTGGGCGCTGGCGCAGTGGTATCCACGCCAGCAGTACCAACACGCCCACGGCAATAATCACCACGCCGATATTCATCGACAGTAAATTTGCCACCCCCAGGTGAAACACGTTCCACGGATCGGCCCCTAAATCGGCACGGACAAACATCGCCGTCGACACACCGTACAGCGTCAGCCCGATAAACAGCTGAAGTAAACGACGCAGCATGCTTTTCCCTCTCACTATCAGATAACTTTCATCTTCACCGCAATTGGCACTATGATTAATGTCCAGTTTTCAAAAAGTGGACTGCTATGTCATCTCGCCGTTACGGAAGCCAGTCTTTGCAGCGCCTGCTCGGACACTGGCAGGAAAGCCCCTCGCGAACACCCATCTGGCGACAGCTGGCAGAAGCGTTACGTTTACTGATCCTCGATGGTCGACTGGCGCTGGATAGCCGCTTACCGGGTGAACGCGAGCTCGCCGCCGTTCTGCAAGTAAGTCGAACTACCATCGCCAGCGCTATGGCGCAGTTGCGTGAAGAGGGATATCTGGAAAGTCGTCATGGTAGCGGCTCGCGGGTGATACTGGCGGAACATATTCGCCATGTGCCGACCCGGACCAGCACCGGCACCGCGCTTGATTTGTCCACGGCGGCGCTGAACGCCGGTCCCGAAATTCATCAGGCTTACCAGCAGGCGCTGTTCGCAATGCCGCAGCACCTGCAGAGCTCCGGGTATCTGCCGCAGGGGCTGTCGGTTTTGCGTGAATCCATCGCCCGGCATTATTGCGAACGCGGACTCCCGACACAGCCAGATGAAATAATGGTCGTGAACGGCGCGGTCAGTGGCCTGGCGTTGATCCTGCGGTTACTCACCGGCCCTGGCGATCGCGTAGTGGTCGATCACCCCACTTATCCGCTGGCGATTGCCGCGATTCAAGGCGCATCATGTCGCCCCGTCGGCGTGTCGCTGCCCGAGCACGGTTGGGATACGGCGGGCCTGGTCGCCACCCTTGCGCAAACTGCACCGAGAATGGCTTATCTGATGCCGGACTTTCACAACCCGACCGGACGCTGTATGGATGCCGCAACTCGCCAGGTCGTGGCGGATATTGCTGAAAGAACCCACACTACGTTGGTGGTCGATGAGACCATGGTGAACCTGTGGTATGACGCCCCGCCGCCGCCGCCGCTTGCCGCATTCAACCGCGATGCGCCGATCATCCTGCTCGGTTCGGCAGGGAAAAGCTTTTGGGGAGGATTACGTCTGGGCTGGATCCGGGCATCGGCGCGAACCATTGCCGCGCTGGTACAAACCCGCGACACCTTCGACCTGGGCTCACCGGTGCTTGAACAACTCGCCACCAGTTGGCTACTGGATAACGCCGCCGACTTTCTTCCTGACAGAAGACGCCTGCTCACATCCCAGCGAGATCTGTGCTCGGACCTGATGAACTCACATTTCCCGGAATGGCAATTTACCCAGCCGCAGGGAGGGCTCTCTTTCTGGGTTGAACTGCCCGATACGCTGGCAACACTGTTCGCTACGCGCGCCGAAAGCGCTGGCATTCAGTTGGGAACCGGTACGCGGTTTGGCCTTGATGGCGCATTCGACCGCTTTTTGCGTATGCCTTTCACGTTACCGGATGACACAACGCGTGCCGCCTTCCAGGTATTGCAACCCATTTGGGATAATCTGCGTTTGCAGGCCAGCAGCGGGAAAATGCGTAAAATAATCTAAACGACGAGTCAAAGGACTCGTCTTTGAATGCCGTGATGGACGAGGATGCCCCTGCAATATTAGCGCTGAGGAGGTACCGGGAACCCCTTCAGGGAAATCACGAAATTCTCACCATCCTTCTTAATCTTTGCCCCGGCATCACACCAGTCGGAGGCGATACGGAAGAACTCATCGCTGCCGACGTTCCAGCTCAGACGAACATGTTTCACATAACCGGAGCGCAGCATTTCACAGGCTTCGCCGTAATTACAGGCGGTTGATAGCGATTGTTGTTTCATTTTTTCTTCTTCAGTAATCTTCGCAATGCTTTGATTTCTTTAGGAGTCAGTGCTTCAACTACGGATTCTTCCGTGTGCTGGCTATCGATATCCTCAGCGGAGACTCCCGCCTCTTCAACGGCGGAAAATGCGATCAGCAGTAGTTTTTCCGTCGCAATACTTAAATTTTCATTATGTACTTCAGCGTAATGGCGAAGCTTTTCTTTTAGCGCCTCATCAATTTTGACATTCAATACAGCGGTCGACATCGTAGAAAATCCTTGTGGTCAGCCAAAACACACCGAATGTAAGACCATGTCGTTACAGCGCGATGGCGGCGGCAAAAGCATCAAATAACATCCCCGAAACACATTGACAGCATTTGATGACAATAAAATGACATTACGATGACAAAGAAAAGAAGATAAACAGAAGGGAAATATCGGACGGCAGAAATGGGTGGGGGCCCTGCCAGCTACATCCCGGCACACACGTCATCTGCCTTGGCTGCTTCCTTCCGGACCTGACCTGGTAAACAGAGTAGTGTTGCGGGAGAACCAACAGAGCCCCCATTGAGAGCGTTGTTAACCAACGCGCAGGCGCATTATCACTGCTGCACCCTGTAATTGCAACCCATCCAGCATCGGATGCTGTTTTCTTGCGCAATGCGGCTTCACTCCTTCGCTTTTCGGCATTATGCTGGAGGATTAGCGCAGGAATAAATGATGGATATACAAGACACTTTCCCCCAACGCGTCTGGCAAATCGTCGCGTCAATCCCCGAAGGTTTCGTCACTACCTATGGCGATGTTGCCAGGCTTGCCGGTTCGCCGCGTGCTGCGCGCCAGGTAGGCGGCGTGCTCAAGCGTCTACCTGAAGGCAGCACTCTCCCCTGGCATCGGGTGGTTAATCGCCACGGAGCTATTTCGCTGACGGGTCCCGATCTGCAACGACAGCGTCAGGCGCTGCTGGCAGAAGGAATAGTGGTTTCAGGAAGCGGACAGATCGATTTACAGCGCTATCGCTGGGTGTACTAACCCTCTCCTGGCGGAGAGGGTTACAACTGCCTTAGTACTGCGTGGGAGCTGGAACCGCAGACGACGGATTCACCTGGGTTGGTGACGTTGACGGTACCGTGGTTGTCGCCCCACCGCTCGCCTGAACCGGTACTGCTGTTTGCTGTACAGGCACCAGCGTCAGGTCGGCTTTTTTACCACCCTGATTAATGACCGTCTGAACGGTATCAGTAATAAAGACCAGTTTATCATTCACCGTAATCGCCGCACTCAGCAGAATACGAGCGTTAGGCTGAATATCTGCCGGGTTAAACGGTAATACGAAGCTGAATGGCGCCTGTTTACCTTCAGTACGGACCGCTTTTTGCGACAGCACTTTTGACGGCGCATCGGCCAGTGAAGCATCCGACAGCGTAACGGTCAGCACCGCATCGGGTGGCAAGGCCACTTTCTGGCGGATCCATACCGTACCGGAAACATTCGGTTGTTGAATTTTAGACTGTGTGTCAGAAATTGACGTATTAGGGCTTGGCGCAGGCGTCTGAATATCAGCACTTTTATCGGCGCAGGCTGCCAGAGCGACCGCAACCGCTAAACCACTTACCATGTGCACGAGTTTCATTAAATTCTCCTTATCATCTATGCACCAGCGAGAACTTTCCCCGCCAGAAGAGTGGTTAACAAAAACATAACGTGACTAAGTGTGGCACAAGACAGCTATTTTTGCCTGTAATAGGCCAGTAATTCAGACAATTGCACCCATCGGACCACTTTCAAAATTGCGTTATACTCTGCCTACCTCGCTGCGAGATCGATATTACCTGGAGAGCACGTATGAGTCTGGCGCTGAAAAATTTGCTGACATTGTTAAATTTGGAAAAAATTGAAGAAGGACTCTTTCGGGGCCAAAGTGAAGACTTAGGGTTACGTCAGGTTTTTGGGGGGCAGGTTGTCGGTCAGGCGCTGTATGCCGCCAAAGAAACCGTACCAGAAGAGCGTCTGGTGCACTCTTTTCACAGCTACTTTTTACGTCCCGGCGATAGCCAGAAGCCCATCATCTATGATGTAGAAGTCCTGCGTGATGGTAACAGCTTCAGCGCACGCCGCGTTGCCGCGATCCAGAATGGTAAACCCATTTTTTATATGACCGCCTCTTTTCAGGCACCGGAAGACGGATTTGAACATCAGAAAACCATGCCGGATGCGCCGGGTCCCGATGAGTTGAAATCAGAAACGGAAATTGCCCGCTCAGTGGCGCATTTGCTGCCTCCGCTGTTGAAAGAAAAATTTATCAACGATCGTCCATTGGAAGTGCGTCCGGTAGAGTTTCATAACCCCTTAAAAGGTCACGTCGCACCTCCGGCGCGCCAGGTCTGGATCCGCGCTAACGGCGAACTGCAGGACGATCTGCGCGTCCATCAGTATCTGCTGGGTTATGCCTCAGACCTGAACTTCCTGCCTGTAGCGTTGCAGCCTTACGGGATTGGCTTCCTGGAAAAAGGGATTCAGATCGCTACCATTGACCATTCAATGTGGTTCCACCGTCCATTCAATATCAATGAGTGGCTGCTGTATAACGTCGAGAGCACTTCGGCCTCCGGAGCCAGGGGCTTTGTTCGCGGGGAGTTTTATACCCAGGACGGTGTGCTGGTCGCCTCTACCGTGCAGGAAGGGGTAATGCGTAATCGCAATTAAGAATTACCGGATGGTGGCGCAAAAGCGTTGCCATCCGGCAGATTGAAACATCAAGCGTTGTAGGCGTTTTCGCCGTGACTGTTCACATCCAGACCTTCGCGTTCCTGTTCTTCCGGTACGCGCAGACCCACCGTCATATCCGCCAGCTTATAGCCAATGAAGGCCACCACGCCGGACCAGACGATGGTGATCGCCACGCTTTCCAGTTGCACCAGCAGCTGATGCCCCATGGTCACGCCCTCAGCAAAGCCCACGCCGCCCAGAGAGCTGGCAGCGAAAACGCCGGTCAGGATGCAACCAACAATGCCGCACACGCCGTGAACGCCAAACACGTCGCACGGATCGTCCACGCGCAGAAAACGCTTCAGCATGGTTACGCCCCACAGGCCAGCCAGCCCCGCAACGACACCGATAATCAGCGCGCCGCCGACACCAATGTAGCCACATGCCGGTGTTACGCCTACCAGACCCGCAATAGCGCCAGAACAAGCGCCCAGCAGAGACGGTTTGCCACGCAGCGCCCATTCACCGAAGATCCATCCGAGAATGGCAGCAGCGGTGGCGACCACGGTATTGACGAAGGCCAGTGCGGCGATCTCATTCGCCGTTCCCGCTGAACCGGCATTAAAGCCAAACCAACCAATGTAGAGAATAGCGGTGCCGGTGAAGACCATTGGCAGGTTGTGCGGTTTAAAGGCTTCTTTGCCAAAACCGACGCGTTTGCCAATCAGATACGCACCAACCAGACCGGCTATCGCCGCGTTGATGTGCACGACCGTTCCGCCGGCAAAATCCAGCGCGCCATGGGAAGCCAGCAAGCCGCCGCCCCAGACCATATGGGCAATCGGGATATACGACAGCGTTAACCACACCACCACGAAAATCAGCACCGCAGAGAAGCGAATACGCTCAGCCAGCGCCCCGACAATCAGCCCAACGGTAATACAGGCGAACGAACCCTGAAAAGCAACGTGAATGTACTGGTAGAAACTCCCCGTGACCGCCGTCAACGCGATGTTCTTCAGCAATACCCAGTTGAAGTTGCCGAAGAAATTATTCCCTTCGCCAAAGGCCAGCGAGTAGCCATAAACTACCCATAAAATACAAACCAGAGCGAATGTCACTGTTACCTGAGTCAGCATCGACAGCACGTTCTTACCGCGAATCAAACCGCCGTAGAACAGCGCAATGCCAGGGATAGTCATAAACAGCACCAGCGCGGTACAGATCATCATAAAAGCGTTATCTGCTTTATCCGCAACCGCCGGTGCCGCCATCGCCAGTCCCGGCAGTAGCGCCAGTGAGGCAATACCCGTTTTCATCGTTGCTATCTTCATTTTTTGGTTTCCTATCACTGTGTGCCAGAAGTTACAGTGCGGCTTCGTCGGCTTCGCCGGTACGAATACGAATCACACGTTGCAGCTCGGCGACGAAGATTTTGCCGTCGCCAATTTTTCCGGTGTATGCCGCCTTACTGATGACATCAATCACGCCATCCAGTTGGTCGTCGGCAATCGCCACATCAATCTTCACCTTTGGCAGAAAATTGACGCTATATTCAGCCCCACGGTACAGCTCAGCATGACCTTTCTGTCGGCCAAACCCCTTCACTTCGGTGACGGTCAGCCCCTGAATACCAATAGACGACAGTGCTTCACGGACGTCTTCCAGTTTGAACGGTTTGATTACCACGGTAACCAGCTTCATAGATCCCCTCCAGTCAGAATTCAGTAGTGGCTGCAGATACACGAGAGGAATATTGCAAGGGATGTGCCAGGAATGAAAAACGCGGAATGATTCAGGTTCGTAGGGTACTGCCAGGAGAGAAAAAGAAAAAACGCACTATAACGGTGCATAGTGCGTTACATTTTTGCACCAGATTGTTGATTGCCGGATGGCGGCGTTTACGCCTTACCCGACCTACGACTCCGCGTGGCCGGATAAGCGCTGCGCCGTCAGGCGATAACAGAATCCTCTTGCGTACTGGCTGCCAGCTCTTCGCCCGCCAGCTGCAACTGATACATCTGCCAGTAACGGCCTTGCGCCGCCAGTAATTGCTGGTGCGTACCACGCTCAACCGCCTGACCGCGATGTAACACCAGAATGGTATCCGCATCAACAATCGTCGATAACCGATGCGCAATCACTACAAGCGTTGTGTGTTCACGGACCGCCGCCAGAGCTTGCTGAATGGCCTGCTCAGTACCGGAATCAATACTGGCCGTGGCTTCATCGAGGATCAGCACCTGCGGCGTTTCAACCAATACCCGCGCCAGCGCCAGCAGTTGTTTCTGCCCAACGGAGAGATTATTGCCCTGCTCACCCAGCCGGGTATGAATCCCCTCGCTCAAACCGCGGGCCAGTTCTGCCAGTTGCACGGTCTCCAGCGCCTGCCATACCCGCTCTTCTGAGATATCGCGACCCAGCGTGACGTTGGCCAGGAAGGTATCCGCCATCACCACGGGATCCTGCTGCACCATCGCGATGCCCTGACGTAACGCACCGTGGCTCAGCGAAGACAGCGGACGTCCGTCAAGTCGGATTTCACCCTGCGTCAGCGGGTAGTACCCCATCAGCAGGCTGGCCAGCGTACTTTTGCCGCTGCCGGTGTGTCCGACCAGGGCCACAAAGCTACGCGAAGGCACGGACAGACTGATGTTTTGCAGCACCAGACTGTCGTCGCGATAGGCAAATGAAACGTTATCCACCTCAATGTCACCGCTTTTGAGCGGTCGATCGTCTTCACCATAGCGCTGACGAGGCCCGTCCATCAATTCGAACACACGTTCACCGGCGACAACCGCCTGCTGCAGCATTGACTGCTGGGTTGTCAGTTCGATAAGCGGCTCGTTTAAACGGCCGAGGTAGCTGATAAACGCATACAGCACACCAACCTCGATGGAGCTACCAGAGGTAAAGCTGAACAGCATCAATAAACCGCAGAGGATCAGCGCCGAAAAAAGGCTCAGCAGCGGGCGCAACAAAAAGCCATCGAGTCGTAGGGTCTGCATACGCGCCATATAGTGCGAGCGGCTGGCCTCCCCCATTCTCTCGCCAAACCGCGCCTGCTGGCGGAACTGCTGGATAACGCTCATGCCGTTGATGACTTCGTTAAAGCCATCGTTAATATCCGCCAGATAAGCGCGAACCCGGCGCACAATCGGGGTGCTGTAGCGTTGATAAATCACCATCACCACCAGCACTGCCGGGAAAATAGCCATCGCCACCAGCGCCATACGCCACTCGAGGCTGAACATCGCGACCAGCATGGCGCCGATTAATGCCGCGCTGCGCAGAACCGTTGCAACCACCGTCACATACAGGTCGCGAATCACTTCGGTGTCATTGGTCACGCGGGAGATAAGCTGCCCTACAGGCTGAGTATCAAAGGCGCTGAGCGGCTGGCGCAGCGCAGCGTCCATTACGTCGGTGCGTAGCTGTTGTACTACGCCAACCGCCGCCTGGTTAAACAGCAATGACTGTGCATAATGCAGGCCTGCTGCCAGCAGTTGCAGACCGACATACGCCGCAACCAGCCCGGCGACCATCGCCAGCGGCAGATTGTTCTTCGCCACCATGTTATCGATAAAATAGCTAATCAGCAGCGGGCCGCTGACTTCCGCCGCAGCCGCCACCCACAGCATGACGACCGCAATCGCCAGCTGTTTTCGCCATGGGGAACCGTATGCCAGTAATCTTTTCAGAGTCGGCCATAATTGCCCGAAACTACGCATTAGCCGCCTCCTCGTTTATCTCTGGTGCATCAGACAGCGCCGCTTCCAGTTGCTGATAGCGGTACATATCACGATACCAGCCAGCCTGCTGCACCAGCACGTCATGCTCGCCGCGCTGGGCAATATGCCCATGCTGCATCACGATAATCTCGCTGGCTTCCGTCAGAGCCGATAAGCGGTGGGCGCTGATAATGACGGTTCGGCCTTCGCCCCACTGGCGCAGATTATGCAGGATCTGATGCTCGGTACGACCGTCCACCGCCGACAGCGCATCATCCAGGATCAGGATTTCAGCGTTCAGCAGTAGTGCCCGAGCGATAGAAATACGTTGTTTTTGCCCACCAGACAGCATCACCCCACGTTCGCCCACTTCGGTGTCGTAGCCCTGCGGAAGACGTAAAATATCCTCATGAACGCTGGCAAGGCGCGCCACATGCTCGATCTCTTCCTGCGTGGCCTGTGGGCGTCCTAACGCGATGTTATTACCGACGGTATCTGAAAACAGGAATGGCGTCTGGCTAACGACCGCCAGTCGGCTGCGCCAGCTATCAAGCTGTAAGCGCGTTAACGGGATATTATGAAAGCGTACATCGCCCTGAGTGATATCAAAATGACGCTGGATCAGCGACAGCACCGTGCTTTTTCCCGCGCCGGTCGGACCACAGATGCCCAGCATCTGTCCAGGTTTAAGCTGGAAATTCACATTTTCCAGCGCCGGGTGGGTGGTCTGCGGGTAACAAAATTCGCGAATCGCCACCGCCAGCTCGCCGCGTCCTTCCGGTACCGACTCAGTGCCGTCATCCACCACCGGCGCTTCGGCCAGCATAGCGCGAATCCGGCTGTAGGCAGCGCTACCGCGTTCGACGATATTAAACATCCATGCCAGCGCCAGCATCGGCCAAATCATCAGACCGAGATACATCATAAAGCTGGTGAGCTGGCCGAGCGTCAACGAACCGTGCACCACCATCCAGCTTCCTCCGGCAATCGCCAGCAGGTTAGCCATACCAATGGCAATATAAATCGTGGGATCAAAGCGGGCGTCAATGCGCGCCACGCGCAGGTTTTTCTTACCGGTATCCTCGGCATCGGCGGCAAATAATGCCGACTGCCGATCCTCCAGACCAAAGGCCTTGATCATACGAATACTGGTCAGGCTTTCCTGAGTACGATCATTGAGACTGGAAAACGCCGCCTGCGCCAGCTTAAAGCGATTATGGAGTCGATCGCCGTAACGTTTGATCATTATCGCCATCACCGGCATCGGCAGTAGCGCAATCAGTGTCAATTGCCAGCTTATCTGCGTAGACATCACGATCAGCACCGCACACCCCATCACCAGCGAATCCACCAGCGTCAGCACACCTTCTCCGGCGGCAAATACGACGCGATCGACATCGTTAGTTGCACGCGCCATCAGATCGCCCGTACGGTGACGCAGATAAAATTCTGGATGCTGGCGACTCAGCTGACGGTAATAATCTTCCCGCAGTTCAACCGCCAGTTGGTAGGATGCGCCAAACAACAGCACGCGCCAGACATAGCGCAGCAAATAAACCACCACTGCGATCAGGGCAATTGTTCCCACCCACATCAGCAGCCGCTCGGTGGTGAAGCGTTGTGTCGTCACGCCATCGACAATGATCCCAACCACTTTCGGCGGAATAAGCTGAAGGATAGCGATGATGATAAGCAAGGCCACTGCCCCGAGATAGCGACGCCACTCCCGGCGGAAGTACCAGCTTAATTGAGCAAATAATCGCACGCGTTATGTCCTGACAAGATTTCCGGCAATGAGCGCCGGGAGAATTATTCAATAGGTAGAGCAGTTGTGTATTTAATCTGTTCCATCGCAAAGCTGGAGGTGACATCAGACAGGCCCGGTACGCTGTTCACCAGGCGCTTATAGAATTCATCGTAGCTTTTCATATCGGCAACCTGCACTCGCATCAGGTAGTCATACTCCCCAGCCATACGCCAGAATCCCAGAACCTCGGGCATTCCGGTCACTTCAGTGACAAAGCGGCAATACCATTCGCTGCTGTGATGCTGAGTCTTGATCAGCACAAACGCGGTGAGTCCCAGCCCCAGCTTTTCTGGATCCAACAGCGCGACTCTGCCTAGCAGGATACCGTCATCCTCAAGTCGTTTGAGACGTTTCCAGCAGGGGGTGGTAGTCAGATTAACGGCATCTGCTAACGCCTGCAAAGAAAGGGTGCAGTCCTGTTGCAGTAAGCCAAGCAGCTTGCGGTCAATTTTGTCTAACATAACCACTCCACAGAGAAGAATTTTCTCCTTACATTCTATTTTAAAGGCTAAATGGCAACAATTTTTTCCGTGCTTTTCGCTATTCTGGGCACAAAATGACAAATGGATATCTATTAATGATGAATAGCTCCTGGGTTAAAAACGCCATCAATGAAATCAACGCGGATTATCAGCGTTCTGCGGATACGCATCTCATTCGTCTGTCGCTACCGGCGTTCCCGGGCATTCAGATCTATTTAAAAGATGAGAGCACGCATCCGACCGGGAGCCTGAAGCATCGTCTGGCGCGCTCACTGTTTTTGTACGGATTGTGCAATGGCTGGATCAAAGAAGGCACCACCATCATTGAGTCATCGTCCGGTTCAACGGCGGTTTCTGAGGCTTATTTCGCCCGACTGTTAGGACTGCCGTTTATTGCCGTCATGCCTTCCTGTACGGCGAAACGTAAAATTGAACAGATTGAATTCTACGGCGGTCGCTGTCATTTCGTGGAAAGCGCCTGCGAAATCTATGCGGCTTCTGAACAGCTGGCGCGTGAGCTGAACGGTCATTACATGGATCAGTTCACTTACGCTGAACGCGCCACCGACTGGCGTGGCAATAATAATATTGCCGACAGCATCTTTCGTCAGATGCAGTGCGAGCCCAACCCCGTTCCCCGCCATATCGTGATGAGCGCGGGAACCGGCGGCACCTCAGCAACCATTGGCCGCTATATCCGCTGTCAGGGCTACGACACTCAACTGATGGTAGTGGACCCGGAAAACTCAGTCTTTCTGCCCTTCTGGCAGGATCGCGATGCAACGTTGCGCAGCCCGGTAGGAAGTAAAATCGAAGGCATTGGCCGCCCGCGTGTCGAACCGTCTTTCATTCCTGACGTGGTTGATGAAATGTTGCGCGTACCGGATGCCGCAAGCGTGGCCACCGCGCACTGGCTGGAAACGCAGTTGGGCCGCAAAGTCGGCGCTTCAACCGGTACCAACATGTGGGGAACCCTGCAGCTTGCCGCTCGTATGCGCGATGCAGGCGTTACCGGTTCACTGGTAACGCTACTGTGCGACAGTGGCGAACGCTATCTGGAAACCTACTACAACCCACAATGGGTCGACGCGCAGATCGGTGATTTAACGCCGTGGAAAGGGGAACTCGCCCGACTTCTGAACACCCATTAACAGGATAAAAAAAAGCCAGACGCGAAGTCTGGCTTGCTGGAAGGGATCTCTCATTCGGGGGAATAAGGTAGATGCGGATTGTCCAGCCAATGCGTCAAAAAGTGTGATACTGCCTGATTGCGGCAATGCCCAATCACCGATAAATGAGGCAGTTCGGCAATCAGTTGCGGCATCGCGTTACCCATAATCAGACCGCGACCAACGCTGCCTAACATTTCGCGATCGTTCATGGCATCGCCAAACGCCATACACTCGGCCATTGAATAACCTAAGTGGTCGCTTAGTACCGCCAGCGCAGATCCTTTGTTACAGCCCAACGGCAGTACCTCAAGACAATCAAACGCGGAAAAACAGAGATTCGCCTGTTCACCCAGCGCTTCATTCAGCTGAATGCGTAATTGGATCAGGGAGTCATGATCGCCGCAGAAACAAACTTTCGTGACCTGATGAGCAGGAATACGTTTCACATCGACAATCTGGTAGCGAAATCCGCTATATACATGCGCCTGCAGCAGCGAGGGGATCTCTTGTCCGGTGAACCAACCGTTGTCATTAAAGACATGCATGCTGGCGGTGGTATCCCACTTCTGATGTAGCACGATATCCGCAACATTCGGATCCAGATCCTGACGGTGCAGCACATCGCCCTCAAGAGAGTGAATACGCGTGCCGTTACCCGTGATCAAAAAAGCGTCCAGTGACACAGAACCCAAAATATGGCGCATCTCCAGCACATGGCGACCGGTGGCAAAGGTCAGGGTGATATCTCGTTCACGCAGGCGCGCCAGCGTTGAAAGCGTTTCGTCACCTAAATGGTGATTCGGCATCAAAAGGGTGCCATCCATATCAAATGCAGCCAGACGAGCCATTTCTTTCTCCACACTGTGACGCGGTTAACTTGTGATTCAGTATCACCTGAGATATACGGAAGTAATAGTGAATAGATAAAATGAATTGTTCCGGGTTTATATGCGATTATTGAATCGACTGAATCAGTACCAGCGCCTGTGGCAACCGTCGAACGGCGAACCACAGTCAGTGACCGTGGGCGAACTGGCCAAACGCTGTTTTTGCAGCGAGCGCCACGTGCGAACCTTGCTAAAGCAAGCGCAGGATGCTGGCTGGCTGGAGTGGTACGCTCAGTCGGGGCGCGGGAAACGCGGGCTGCTACGTTTTTTGGTGACGCCAGATTCGCTGCGCAACACCATGATGGAACAGGCGCTGCAAAAGGGAGAACAGCTCAGCGTACTTGAACTGGCTCAACTGGCGCCAGGCGAATTAAGAACGTTGCTACAGCCGTTTATGGGAGGTCAGTGGCAAAACGACACGCCAACCCTGCGTATCCCCTACTACCGCCAGCTCGACCCTTTGCACCCTGGATTTCTCCCCGGTCGCGCGGAGCAGCATCTCGCCGGACAACTATTTTCTGGACTGACACGGTTCGACAGCAAGACGCAACGCCCCTGCGGAGATTTAGCCCACCACTGGAATATCTCCGCCGATGGCCTGCACTGGGATTTCTATATTCGTTCCACCCTGCACTGGCATAACGGCGATGCGGTCAGCAGCACGCAGCTACATCAACAATTGCAGAAGCTGTTAGCGCTACCCGCGCTGAATAAGCTGTTTATCAGCGTGAAGCGCATTGAAGTGACGCATCCCCAGTGCCTGACCTTTATTCTGCATCGCCCCGACTTCTGGCTGGCGCATCGTCTGGCAAGCTACAGCAGTCATCTGGCGCATCCTGAACATCCGTTTGTGGGTACTGGTCCGTTCCGATTGACGCTGTTTACTCCTGAACTGGTGCGTATCGAAAGTCACGATCACTACCACCTGAGTCATCCGCTGCTAAAAGCCATTGAATACTGGATAACCCCGCAACTCTTCTCCCAGGATTTGGGCACCAGCTGTCGCCATCCGGTGCAAATTGCGATTGGTAAGCCCGAAGAATTGCCCATGCTAAGCCAGGTAAGCAGCGGCATCAGCCTCGGTTTTTGCTATCTTACGCTCAGAAAAAGCGCGCGCCTGAATACGCAGCAGGCCCGCCGACTGGTCAATATTATCCACCGCTCTTCCCTGCTACAAACGCTTGAAGTGGATGAAAACCTGATTACGCCAAGCAATGCGCTGCTGCCAGGATGGACTATCCCACAATGGGATGAACTGGACGAGGTAACGCTGCCGAAAAAACTAACGCTGGCCTATCATCTGCCGGTAGAACTGCATGCGATGGCTGAACAGCTTCGCCAGGCGCTGGCGCTGCTCGGTTGTGAATTAACGCTTATTTTTCATAATGCCAAGAACTGGGATGGCGATCATCCTTTAGCCCAGGCCGACCTGATGATGGGCGACAGGCTAATTGGCGAAGCGCCTGAATATACCCTCGAACAGTGGCTGCGCTGCGATCAGCTCTGGTCACACGTATTGAGCGCGCCGGCTTATACTCATCTGCAAACCACTCTGGATGCCTTGCAAATTCAGGCTGATGAAGACGATCGTCACGCGGCTTTACAACAAGTTTTCGCCACGCTGATGCATGATGCTACCCTGACGCCGCTGTTCAATTATCACTATCGTATTAGCGCCCCTCCAGGTGTGAACGGCGTACGCCTGAACCCTCGCGGCTGGTTCGAGTTTACCGAAGCCTGGCTACCGCCGCCTTCAGCGTGAAGAAGCTGGTCGGCGACACGCCCAGGCGCTACCATAAGCGCTTTCGTTACTAGTCAGGAAAAGCCATGAAACGTGCCGTTGTTGTATTCAGTGGAGGCCAGGACTCCACAACCTGTCTGGCGCAAGCGCTGCATCAGTATGATGAAGTGCATTGCGTGACCTTTGATTATGGTCAGCGCCACCGCGCTGAGATTGATGTCGCACGTGACCTGGCCTTAAAACTCGGCGCGCGTGCGCACAAAGTCCTTGATGTCACGCTGCTCAGCGAACTGGCCGTCAGCAGCCTGACCCGCGATAACATTCCGGTACCTGATTACGAACCTGATGCCAACGGCATCCCCAACACCTTTGTGCCTGGACGCAATATTCTGTTTTTAACGCTGGCGGCGATTTACGCGTATCAGGTACAGGCAGAAGCGGTCATTACCGGCGTTTGCGAAACGGATTTCTCCGGATACCCGGACTGTCGCGATGAGTTCGTCAAAGCCCTGAACCATGCCGTAAGCCTGGGGATGGCAAAAGATATCCGCTTTGAAACACCGTTAATGTGGATCGATAAAGCCGAAACCTGGGCACTGGCCGATTACTGGGGCAAGCTGGACCTGGTACGCGAAGAAACGCTGACCTGTTATAACGGCATCAAAGGTGACGGTTGCGGTCACTGTGCGGCGTGTAATCTGCGCGCCAACGGCCTGAACCATTATCTGGCGGATAAATCGGCGGTGATGGCGGCAATGAAGCAGAAAACCGGGTTAAAGTAATACGTTGAGTGATGCCGGATGGCGCTTTTGCTTATCCGGCCTGCAGACACTCGCAGCCACTACTTCACCATCTGCTCCAATTTTTCGCGCAACTCCCCTTCAAGCGGCAGCGCTTTTTGCGTTTTCAAATCAATGCAGACGAAGGTAATCAACGCGTCTGCCACCACCTGTCCTTCCGGCTCCAGGGTGATGGTCTGGTTCAACACGCCGCTTTTACCATTTAGCTGTTGGACCTGGCTGGTGATGGTCAGCAGGTCACTCAGCACCGCAGGTCGGCGGTAGTTAATATTAATATTCACGACCACAAAAGCGATGTTGTGTGCGGTCATCCACTGAAAGCTGTCGCTGTTTTCCAGACCATCCCAGCGGGCTTCTTCCAGAAACTCCAGATAGCGGGCATTGTTAACGTGCTGATAGACATCAAGATGAAAACCACGAACTTTGATTTGTGTTTGCATAGCGCAGGAACCTTACGTTTTTATAGGAATATATTCAGGGTAGTGAGGCCATAACTGGTATGACCTCTCTAGTGTGGCAAATATTGGCCACTGCGCAAGTTATTAAAGTGTTAAAACTGCCAAATTACGCTCAACCAGCGAGCTACCCATGCCCGGCACCTGCTTTAAGTCCTCCACCGTTTTAAACGGTCCGTACTCTTCACGATAGCTCACAATCGCCTGCGCTTTCTTCAGACCAACGCCATTCATGACTCGAGCTAAATCCTCAGCAGAAGCACTGTTGATGCTTACCCTGGTACCTTCATCGTCGCTCGCTTTAGCCGCTGACGTGGCTTTGCTTTGCGCCACTGTGGAAGCATCCGCTTTGGCTTGAGTCGCCTGACTTTTGGCGACAGGCTCTGCAGCCAGTGCGCTTTGAGCCATGCCGGCACAGGTCAATGAAAGAGTGATAAGAAGGGTTTTGATTCCATGTTTCATACTGTTTTCTCCTTGTTTGTTAACAGTGGAATCACGATAGCGGGGTGCACAACGACAGACAAACGGCAAATATCAGAAATGGAAAAGGCCGCGAAAGCGGCCTTTTGTCGATACAACTTTTTGCAATTTTTTGCGAGCAGCCTCGGTTATTGCTGCTGTTCCAGCGCGTCACCGACTTTAATTTTTGCGGCTTTACGCAGGTTGCTCATCAGCGCTTCGAAGACAATCTGCGCGTTGTTCTGGG
The DNA here is from genome assembly GCA_020099315.1 of Citrobacter europaeus. Lineage (NCBI taxonomy): Bacteria > Pseudomonadati > Pseudomonadota > Gammaproteobacteria > Enterobacterales > Enterobacteriaceae > Citrobacter > Citrobacter europaeus. The sequence continues at coordinate 1,110,670 of CP083650.1, read as the reverse complement.
TAATCCCCTGAACCATCGCTTTCTTCTGCGCTTCAGGCATAGAACCGGCTTTCACCTCGTCCAGCGCCAGCAGAACAACATTACCCTGCATATCGTTCGCCACGCCGTAGCTCGGTTTGTCTTTCGCTGGCAGGCTCAGGCCAAAGGCCGCCTGGCTCAGCGGATCCTGCCCGGTACGGCTCAGGGTTTTCGCTTCGCCAAAGCTCAGACCCGCCGCTTTCATCGCTTCATCGCCTTTACCGGCTTTCAGATCCGCCAGCAGTTTATCGGCATCAAGCTTCGCCTGCTGCTCTGCTTTATTGTGCTTAACGAGCGCAGTTACCTGATCTTTCACTTCAGCCAGTGGCTTAACGGCTTCGGCTTTGTGTTCTGCAATACGCAGTACAAACGCACGATCGCCGTCCACGGTGATGATGTCGGAGTTACTGCCAGGCGTACCGTTTTCGCCAACCAGACCACCATTGAAAATGATGTCAGCGACCGGTTTGAAGTTCAGTTCTTCTGGCAGGCTGTCACGGCTAAACCAGCCCGTCTCAACCGCTTTCATGCCAGCAGCCTGCTCCGCGCCCGCCAGGGATTCGTTATCGTTGCTGGCGGCATCGCTCACTTTCTGCTGCAGTGCGTAATACGCGTCCAGCGCTTTTTCCTGCTTCACTTTCGCCGCAATGTCGTCACGGGCTTCGCTCAGCGGTTTAACCTGTGCAGGTTGTACGTCGTCAAGACGCGCAACGAGGAAACCAACGGAAGATTTAATCACGCCTGACAACTGGCCTTTTTCTTTCAGACCAGCACTTTTCAGCTCATCCGGAGTGGTGGAATCTTCCAGCCATCCCATGTCGCCGCCTTTACGGGCAGAGATGATGTCAGCAGATTTTTCTTTTGCCAGCGCAGCGAAATCACCGCCTTTGTTCAGTTCCTCCAGCACCGCTTTGGCTTCATCTTCCGTTTTGGTCTGAATGATGCTGTAGCGGTTACGCTGCGGCTGAGTGAACTGGTCCTGATGCTGGTCGTAGTAAGACTGAATATCCGCATCGCTGGCCGTCTCCTGCATAGCAGCGGCGTCCAGCTTGATGTAGCTCACGCGGAACTGTTCCGGCGTCATAAAGTTGTTTTTATTTTGCTCGTAGTAGCTGGCAACTTCCTGCTCGGTAACAGACTGCTTCGCGGCCAGTGCGTTAACGTCAATCGTCGCCTCGCGAACGATACGCTGCTGTGCAACCAGCGCCGCCAGCTCGTCCGTTTCGCCTTTCAGCATGAAGTCCGTACCGGCAACACCGTTGATCAGCTGCTGGGTAGTGAGCTGATTACGTAATGCCTGAGCGTACTGATCGGCGGTCATACCCATCTGATTAACAATCGCGTTGTAGCGGTTGTTATCAAATTTGCCGTCCACCTGGAACGCAGGCGTGGCGAAAATAGCCTGTTTGACCTGATCGTCGCTGATGTTGAGCTTAAGCTCGTGGGAGTACTGATCCAGCAGCGCTTCGTCAATAAGACGATTCAGCACCTGCTGACGCAGCGTTTTCATGTAGCCTTCGTTCGCAGCCAGTTCGGAGTATTGATCGCCCAGCTGTTGCTGCATGCGGTTACGTTCGCTGTTGAACGCATTCTCGAACTGCCCGCGGCTGATCTCCTGGCCATTCACTTTGGCGGCGAAGTTATTGCCCCCGCCAATCAGGTAACCACTCACGCCGGTCAAAATGAACGACACGATAATGATACCGAAAATAATCTTGAGCACGAGACTGTTAGCAGCCGTGCGTAAGCTGTCCATCATGGTGTAACCACACTCCGCTGTAGATGACTATACGCGTTATCTCTCAAGCCGCCTGCGCGCAGGCACAACAACGGCGGCAAGGATTTTGAGTATATATGCTTCACGCAGCATAGCGTTTCCTGAACGCTGCGCACAAAGGTCTATTGTGACAAGAAACAGGGGCAATTGTCAGCCCACAACGCGTAGAAAGTACCGGAATTACAAATAAAAAAGGCACATCAGTCGATGCGCCCTTGTACTTCGTCACATCCCCAAAGGGGAAATCACTTAGTTTACCGCGTCTTTCAGTGCTTTACCTGCACGGAAGCCCGGTACTTTAGCCGCGGCGATGGTGATCTCTTTACCTGTTTGCGGGTTGCGACCAGTACGGGCAGCACGCTCTTTAACGGCAAAAGTACCAAAACCTACCAGCGCTACGTCATCACCTTCTTTCAGAGATTCAGTAACAGAAGCAATAATTGCATCTAACGCACGTCCAGCCGCAGCTTTAGAGATATCAGCCCCTGCAGCAATTTTGTCGATCAGTTGAGATTTATTCACTCTTCTCTTCCTCTTTATAATTTATATCGCACCTGAATCCTTCAAAGTGCGAACGCGCAGCAGTTATATCAGGCCTGCCATGCCCTTACAACACCCGTTAATGATGGCAAGCCCAATCCGTCATCTAAATTAGCTATACAAAAAAAGGCTGGCAAGTCCGAAATGGCCTGCCAGCCCTGTTTTTATTAGTGCTCTTTGCGCGAGGTCACTATTTTGCGGTCACAACCTGCATTCCGGAGGGCTCATTTTGCAACGCAAGCGTCAGAACCTCCTCAATGCGTTTCACCGGATGGATGTCCAGATCGGCAATCACGTTGTCCGGAATCTCTTCCAGGTCACGTTTGTTTTCGTCTGGAATTAAGACCGTTTTAATACCACCACGGTGTGCCGCCAGCAGTTTTTCTTTCAAACCACCAATAGGCAGAACCTGACCACGCAGGGTGATCTCGCCGGTCATCGCCACGTCGGCGCGTACCGGGTTACCGGTCAGACAAGACACCAGCGCGGTACACATGGCAATACCCGCACTTGGACCATCTTTCGGCGTCGCCCCTTCAGGTACGTGAACGTGGATGTCGCGTTTTTCGTAAAAGTCCGGATTAATACCCAGTTTTTCCGCACGCGCCCGCACCACGGTCAGTGCTGCCTGAATGGATTCCTGCATGACTTCACCCAGCGAACCGGTGTAGGTCAGCTTACCTTTACCCGGTACGCAGGCGGTTTCGATAGTCAGTAGATCGCCGCCCACTTCCGTCCACGCCAGACCCGTTACCTGACCAACGCGGTTTTCGTTGTCCGCGCGGCCATAGTCAAAGCGTTGAACGCCCAGGTAATCGTGCAGGTTATCACCATTGATCACGATGTGTTTCAGCGACTTGTCGAGCAGCAGCTGTTTCACCGCTTTACGGCACAATTTGGAGATTTCGCGCTCCAGACTACGCACGCCGGCTTCACGGGTGTAGTAACGAATAATGCCCACAATGGCGCTATCGTCGACCGTTAGCTCTCCTTTTTTCAGCGCATTACGCTCAATCTGTTTCGGCAACAGGTGACGTTTAGCAATGTTCAGCTTCTCGTCTTCGGTATAACCGGACAGACGGATCACTTCCATACGATCCAGCAACGGCGCTGGAATATTCATGGAGTTAGAGGTCGCAACGAACATCACGTCGCTGAGGTCGTAGTCCACTTCCAGGTAGTGATCGCTGAACGCCACGTTCTGCTCTGGATCCAGCACCTCAAGCAGTGCGGAAGCCGGATCGCCACGCATGTCAGAAGACATTTTGTCGATCTCATCGAGCAGGAACAGCGGGTTTTTAACGCCCACTTTAGCCATTTTCTGGATCAGTTTACCCGGCATAGAGCCAATATAGGTCCGGCGGTGACCGCGAATTTCAGCTTCATCACGCACGCCGCCCAGCGCCATACGAATATATTTACGTCCGGTGGCTTTAGCGATGGACTGTCCCAGAGAAGTTTTACCTACCCCCGGCGGCCCAACCAGGCACAGGATCGGTCCCTTGATTTTGTTCACACGGCTTTGAACCGCGAGATACTCAAGGATACGATCTTTGACGCGTTCCAGACCGTAGTGGTCAGTATCGAGGATTTCCTGCGCCTGACGCAGGTCTTTTTTGACCTTGCTACGCGCATTCCACGGTACCTGAACCATCCAGTCGATGTAGCCACGCACTACGGTCGCTTCCGCGGACATCGGAGACATCATTTTCAGCTTCTGCAGTTCTGCTTCCGCTTTCTCTTTTGCCTCTTTCGGCATTTTCGCCGCGTCGATTTTACGCTTCAACGCTTCGTTTTCGTCCGGCGCATCGTCCATCTCGCCGAGCTCTTTCTGAATGGCTTTCATCTGCTCGTTCAGATAGTACTCACGCTGGGATTTTTCCATCTGCTTTTTCACGCGGTTGCGAATGCGTTTCTCAACCTGCAGCAGATCAATTTCAGACTCCATCATCGCCATCAGATATTCCAGACGTTCGTTAACGTCGGACATCTCCAGCACGGACTGCTTGTCAGCCAGTTTCAGCGGCATGTGTGCAGCGATGGTGTCCGCCAGACGTGCAGGATCGTCAATGCTGTTCAGCGACGTCAGCACTTCTGGTGGGATTTTCTTGTTCAGCTTGATATAGCCTTCGAACTGGCTGATAGCGGTACGCACCAGCACTTCCTGTTCGCGCTCATCAATGGCTGGCGAGTCAAGGTACTCCGCTTTCGCAGAGAAATGCTCGCCGTTGTCAGACAGCGCAGAAATACGCGCGCGCTGTAACCCCTCGACCAGCACTTTTACGGTGCCGTCAGGCAGTTTCAGCATCTGCAGAATAGAGGCCACGGTCCCGACGGTGAAAAGATCGTTTACACCCGGCTCATCCGTTGACGCTTCTTTCTGTGCGACCAGCATGATTTTTTTATCATGGTCCATAGCCGCTTCCAGACAACGGATAGATTTTTCCCGCCCTACAAATAAGGGTATGACCATGTGCGGATAAACCACCACATCGCGCAACGGCAATACGGGGATTTCAATGCGTTCAGAACGCTCAGGATTCATAGAGCTCTCTCTTAGTTTAGTTTCCGCCAGGTAATCAGGTGGTACGACTGTGCTCCACACCACCTTTAACATGTATGTCAGTATATGGGGATGTTTCCCACACATTCAACGCCATGTTTACGGAAAAATAAAAGGGGAGATAAAATCCCCCCTTTTTAATTAAATGTCTGTATGAATTGATGAATTATTCGCCAGATGCCTGCTGCGCTTCCGGCTTACCGTAAATAAGCAATGGCTTGCTCTGACCGCCAATCACCGACTCATCGATCACCACTTTTTCGACGTCTTCCATAGACGGCAGATCGTACATGGTGTCGAGCAGCGCGGCTTCGACGATTGAACGCAGACCACGAGCACCAGTTTTACGCGCCATCGCTTTCTTGGCGATCGCATCCAGCGCTTCCTCACGGAACTCCAGATCGACACCTTCAAGATTGAACAGCGCCTGGTACTGCTTGGTCAGGGCGTTTTTCGGCTCTTTGAGGATCTGAATCAATGCTTCTTCGCTCAACTCGCTCAGCGTCGCGACAACCGGCAGACGACCGATGAACTCAGGGATCAGACCAAATTTGATCAGATCTTCTGGTTCTACCTGCGACAGCAGTTCACCTTCGCTGGCTTTGTCAGACTGCGCTTTTACCGTTGCGCCAAAACCAATGCCGGAGCCGGTTTCAACACGGTTAGCAATCACTTTATCCAGACCGGCAAAGGCACCGCCACAGATAAACAGGATCTTAGAGGTGTCAACCTGCAGGAATTCCTGTTGAGGATGTTTACGACCACCCTGCGGCGGAACGGCAGCAACCGTACCTTCGATCAGTTTCAACAGCGCCTGCTGTACGCCTTCGCCGGAAACGTCACGGGTAATGGACGGGTTATCGGACTTACGAGAAATCTTGTCAATTTCATCGATATAGACGATCCCGCGCTGTGCTTTCTGCACATCGTAATCGCATTTCTGCAGCAGCTTCTGAATAATATTTTCAACATCTTCACCCACATAACCGGCTTCGGTCAGCGTGGTGGCGTCGGCCATCGTGAACGGAACGTCCAGCAGGCGCGCCAGCGTTTCAGCCAGCAGCGTTTTACCGGAACCCGTCGGGCCAATCAGCAGGATGTTACTTTTGCCCAACTCGACGCCATTGCTGGTGTCGCCGTTGCGCAGACGTTTGTAATGGTTGTATACCGCGACCGCCAGCACTTTCTTCGCCTGCTCCTGACCGATAACGTAATCGTCCAGGTGGTTGCGAATTTCATGTGGCGTCGGCAGCGCACTGCGTTCACGGTGCGGTGCTACTTCCTTAATCTCTTCGCGAATGATGTCGTTACATAAATCAACACATTCGTCGCAGATATACACGGATGGTCCGGCAATCAGCTTACGCACTTCATGCTGGCTTTTGCCGCAAAAAGAGCAGTACAACAATTTGCCCGAGCCATCTTTGCGTTTATCTGTCATGGGTCAAAACCTCTTCTTTGTTCTTTGTGCCGCACACGACGACGCAAATGCCATTCTCAGGCGCAAGACGCTAGTCAGCGTTGTGCCGCTCCAGGTAATTATAGCGGCACACCTGCGCGCTGGGCATTAATTACGATGGGTCAAAATCGAGTCGACCAGACCGTACTCTACCGCTTCAGAAGCGGAGAGGAAGCGATCGCGCTCGGTATCACGTTCAATCTGCTCAAGAGATTGACCCGTATGATGCGCCATAAGTTCGTTCATGCGCCCTTTTACCTTCAGGATTTCACGGGCATGAATTTCAATATCCGTTGCCTGGCCCTGGTAACCGCCCAGAGGCTGGTGGATCATGACGCGAGAGTTAGGCAGGCAAAAACGTTTACCTTTCGCCCCGGCAGTCAGCAGGAACGCGCCCATTGAGGCCGCCTGGCCCATACAAATGGTGCTGACGTCCGGCTTAATAAACTGCATGGTGTCATAGATAGACATCCCGGCAGTGATCACTCCACCAGGGGAGTTGATGTACAGGTAGATATCTTTTTCTGGGTTTTCTGCTTCCAGGAACAGCATCTGCGCCACGATCAGGTTAGCCATATGGTCTTCGACCTGGCCGGTCAGAAAAATGACGCGTTCCTTAAGTAGACGAGAATAGATATCAAAAGAGCGCTCACCACGTGAGGTCTGTTCAATGACCATCGGCACCAGCGCCATATGGGGTGCAAAGTTATCTCGTTCGCCGCTGTATGACATTTCCGTCTCCTGGATAAAATTTGAAAAAACCTGCTGTGCTGATTGTAACCTTATGGACGGATTATCAGCTAGTCCCTCAGTAATGGGTACGACATCGCCATAATTCAAGCATAACAATCTTTTGTTGTAACGCTAACACTGAAACGCTGTTTTCGCACTCTTCCCATGCAAAATGCGTGACAAAAAAAAACCCGCCACCAAAAGGTGACGGGCTTGCGTACGAAATTCGAGCTAAAAAAGCGACGAATTACGCCTGCTGGTTCATCAGCTCATTGAAGGAAGTGGCTTTTTCAGTCACTTTCGCTTTCGCCAGAACGGCTTCAACAGCCTGCTCTTCCAGAGCGACGTTACGCATATTGTCCATCAGCTCTTTATTTTTGCTGTAGAACTCAACAACTTCTTTCGGATCTTCGTAAGCAGAAGCCATCTCTTCGATCAGGCCTTTAACGCGATCTTCATCAGCTTTCAGCTCGTTGGTGCGAATCACTTCGCCCAGCAGCAGACCGACAACTACGCGACGCTTAGCCTGTTCTTCGAACAGTTCACGCGGCAGTTCCAGAGCTTGTTTCTCGTTGCCGCCGAAACGCTGTGCAGCCTGACGACGCAGAACGTCGATTTCGCTGTCGATCAGAGCAGCCGGAACGTCGATGTCGTTAGCTTTTACCAGACCTTCGATCGCCTGAGACTTAACGCGGTTACGCACAGCGCCTTTCAGCTCGCGTTCCATGTTTTTGCGTACTTCAGCGCGCAGACCTGCTACGGAACCATCTTCAACGCCGAAACGTTTGATGAATTCTTCAGTCAGTTCCGGCAGCTCGCGTTCTTCAACTTTCTTCAGGTTGATAACGAACTTAGCGGCTTTACCTTTCAGGTTTTCAGCGTGGTACTCTTCTGGGAAAGTCACGTCGATAGTGAACTCTTCGCCAGCTTTGTGGCCTTTAACGCCTTCTTCAAAGCCCGGGATCATACGACCCTGGCCCATCGCCAGTACGAAGTCAGACGCTTTGCCGCCTTCGAACTCTTCGCCGTCTACAGAACCGGTGAAGTCGATGGTTACACGGTCTTCTGCATCAGCAGCGCCGTCTTTGTCTTTCCAGGTAGCCTGCTGCTTACGCAGGGTATCCAGCATCACGTCAACGTCAGCGTCGGTGACTTCAACAACCGGTTTTTCAACTTCGATTGCTTCCAGGCCAGTCAGCTCAACTTCCGGGTAAACTTCGAACTCTACCGCGTAAGTAAAATCTTCACCCAGTTTGTATTCGCCCGGAACGTAGTTCGGTGCGCCAGCCGGATTGATTTTTTCTTTGATGATCGCGTCAACGAAGTTGCGGCTCATCAGGTCACCCAGAACGTCCTGGCGAACAGATGCGCCATAACGCTGAGCAACAACATTCATCGGTACTTTTCCTTTGCGGAAACCGTCAATACGCACTTTCTTCGCTACGTTGACCAGCTCGCTTTTCACAGCGGTCTCGATGCTGTCAGCAGCGATAGTAATCGTTACACGGCGGCCAAGGCCTTGAGTGGTTTCAACTGAAACTTGCATCTTGTTACCTCAAAAAATCACAGTGCTCGGTCAACTCTTCTCCGCAAGCACAGGTTGTTGGCTTCGCGGAACTGGGATGTTCTCATAAGCAATCACATTCCCTGTCGTCAGAATCATCCCGAAGACATTCCGAAAAATAAGACGCGCATTATAGCGGCATCACTTTTATGAGTCGAGAACGGTTATCGCGCGTTGCTGCGGCTTTTTTCACAATTCCCGGCTAATTTTTGTCTGAATACTGTACGAGCGCCCCAGAATTCAGACAAAACAAAACGGCCCGCAGGCCGTTTTCACATAATCTGTAGCAACATACTGGAAAAGCGTCGGTTGTTGCAAATCCGTTTTTACGCGATGCTTCCCGCCCCACGACACGGAGGCGATGCAAAAATCGTATCCTGCAACGCTTCCCACTCCTTAATGGTATAGGTATGCAGGGCAAGCGCATGAACGGTTGTGGAAAGCTCCGCCGTTAATGTGCTGTAAATCATCCGATGACGATTAAGAAAACGTTCACCTGTAAAGCGATCGCTAACCAGCACAACCTTAAAGTGGCTTTCAGAACCAGCCGGGACATTGTGACGATAGCTTTCATCCACAACTTCGAGGAATACGGGTTCGAACGCTGCCCTTAATTTTTCTTCTATTTGCTCACGAATCATCATGAAATTTTTCCTCCGACAACGCTGAGATGTCACCCATCCCTTTAAATACTAGCCGCTTTTACCGTTTTCATTACACCTTAGCAACAAAAAATTAGCCCTTGTCTGATTTTCTCAGCCAAACGGATGAAGTTCACTGAATCTACCCTTCGATTTATTGCAAAAAGTCCGTTAATGGTCTCCACAAAGTCATAAAACGGACAACACAATGAATTTACATGCGTTACCCACTTCCCCTCATCGTTGGCGATGTTATGATGGCGGGAATTTTCTCCAACCATACAATTTAGATTCGCTGAGAGCCCTGGCATGTTTAAAAAAATCCTCGTCCCGTTTGTCGCGCTGTTTATGTTAGCTGGATGCGCAACGCCGCCGACCACTATTGAAGTTTCCCCAAAAATCACTCTGCCGCAGCAGGACCCAAGCCTGATGGGCGTGACCGTTAGCATCAACGGTGCCGACCAGCGTCAGGATCAGGCGCTGGCAAAAGTCACCCGTGACAACCAGTTGGTTACCCTGACCGCGTCTCGCGATCTGCGCTTCCTGCTGCAAGAAGTACTGGAAAAACAGATGACCGCACGCGGTTATATGATTGGGCCAAACGGTGCAGTCAACCTGCAAATTATTGTTAGCCAACTGTATGCTGACGTGTCTCAGGGTAGCGTGCGTTACAACATCGCCACCAAGGCAGACATCGCCATCATCGCGACCGCCGCTAACGGCAACAAGATGACCAAAAACTACCGCGCAAGCTATTCTGTTGAGGGCGCACTGCAGGCCTCTAACAAAAATATCGCTGACGCCGTTAACAGCGTACTGACCGACACCATCGCTGATATGTCTCAGGACACCAGCGTTCACGATTTCATCAAGCAGAACGCTCGTTAATTTCTGCCCATATGGCCCGGCGCTCGTCGGGCCTATAGAAGCCCATGTCCAGTCATTACTTACGTATTTTTCAGCAACCACGTTCAGCTATCCTGCTCATACTGGGATTCGCCTCCGGTTTACCGCTCGCTCTGACCTCGGGTACGCTTCAGGCGTGGATGACGGTCGAGAATATCGATCTTAAAACCATTGGATTCTTTTCTCTGGTCGGCCAGGCCTACGTGTTTAAGTTCCTCTGGTCCCCGCTAATGGACCGCTACACTCCGCCGTTTTTAGGTCGACGCCGGGGTTGGCTGCTGGCAACCCAGGTACTGTTACTGATTTCTATCGCCGCGATGGGTTTTCTGGAACCTGGTACGCAGCTGCGCTGGATGGCCGCGCTTGCGGTGGTGATCGCGTTTTGCTCAGCATCGCAGGACATCGTCTTTGATGCCTGGAAAACCGACGTGTTGCCCGCCGAAGAACGCGGCACCGGTGCGGCTATCAGCGTGCTGGGCTATCGCTTAGGGATGCTGGTTTCCGGTGGGCTGGCCCTGTGGATGGCCGATCGCTGGCTGGGCTGGCAGGGCATGTACTGGCTGATGGCAGCACTACTGATACCTTGTATCATCGCGACCCTGTTGGCCCCCGAACCGACTGATGCCATTCCGGTGCCCAAAACGCTGGAGCAGGCGGTAGTCGCCCCGCTGCGCGACTTCTTTGGTCGTAACAACGCCTGGCTGATCCTGCTGCTGATTGTGCTGTATAAGCTTGGGGATGCTTTCGCCATGAGCCTGACCACCACCTTTTTAATTCGCGGCGTTGGGTTTGATGCGGGTGAAGTTGGCGTGGTGAATAAAACGCTCGGGCTGCTGGCCACCATCGTTGGCGCGCTGTACGGCGGGATCCTGATGCAGCGCCTTTCGCTGTTTCGCGCCTTGCTGATTTTCGGCATCCTGCAGGGGGCGTCGAATGCGGGTTATTGGTTACTATCCATCACTGACAAACACATGTTCAGTATGGCGGCCGCCGTCTTCTTTGAAAACCTGTGCGGTGGAATGGGCACGGCAGCGTTTGTCGCCTTATTAATGACGCTGTGCAATAAGTCCTTCTCAGCGACTCAGTTCGCCCTGCTCTCCGCGCTTTCAGCGGTTGGTCGCGTTTACGTTGGCCCGGTAGCGGGTTGGTTTGTCGAAGCGCACGGTTGGCCAACGTTTTATTTGTTCTCCGTGTTTGCCGCGATCCCCGGCCTCATACTGCTGCTGGTTTGTCGTCAGACGCTGGAGCATAGCTGGAAAAATGAAAGCTTTATTCCACGCACGGAATTTCGTGGGGCGTACAGCCTGGCATTAATGACGTTGGTAGCGGGCTGCTGCTTACTGCTGGCTTGGCTACTGCTGTTAACTATGAACGCACTGGATTACACCAACTTCTCCTTCCTGCCGGAACTGCTTGAAGTCTCAGTGGTGGTCGCGGTCTGTGGAGTCGTTTTTGGTGGATTGCTGGATTATCTGGCACTGCGCAAAACCCGTCTGGCGTAACAATCCGCATTAATATCGCCGTTGTAATCACCTTGCGTAATTATAACGGCTAAATAAACAACAATCGCTAAAAATATAATTTGTTATTTTGTGCGCCAAAGAATTTGGAAATTATTGACGCCTTTTATATATACTATTTTCCTTACTCGATTCAGCCACTACAGATTTATTTTTTGTTCTTTAATTGTCTTTTTATTGATAATCAATTGTTAAACAATTGTTTTATTTTCGTATTGGTTATACCAATTGCCCTCAGCAAGTCCCTCGCCTGCCCGCTTTCGTTATAACGTGATGTTGCAACAGGTTCTTAAAGCCAAAGCGACATATATTGCAACATATGTGACATGCGCGGCAGAACCCAGTAACACAGATCCAAGGATGTTTACAGTAATGTAACCTTCCCGTAAAATGACCTCACACTTTAAACGCCACCCGGTCCCGTGGAATTGAGGTCGTTAAATGAGACTCAGGAAATACAATAAAAGTTTGGGATGGTTGTCATTAATTGCAGGCACTGCGTTACTCAGTGGCTGTAATTCTGCGCTGCTTGACCCTAAAGGACAGATTGGACTGGAACAACGTTCATTGATACTGACGGCATTTGGCCTGATGTTGATTGTCGTTATTCCCGCCATCTTGATGGCTGTTGGTTTTGCCTGGAAGTATCGTGCAAGCAATAAAGATGCGAAGTACAGCCCGAACTGGTCACACTCCAATAAAGTGGAAGCTGTGGTCTGGACGGTGCCGATCTTAATCATTATTTTCCTTGCCGTACTGACCTGGAAAACCACTCACGCTCTTGAGCCAAGCAAACCGCTGGCGCATGACGAGAAGCCCATTACCATCGAAGTGGTTTCCATGGACTGGAAATGGTTCTTCATCTATCCGGAACAGGGTATCGCTACCGTGAATGAAATCGCCTTCCCGGCGAATACTCCGGTTGAGTTCAAAGTGACGTCCAACTCCGTGATGAACTCCTTCTTTATCCCGCGTCTGGGTAGCCAGATTTATGCCATGGCCGGTATGCAGACTCGACTGCATCTGATCGCCAACGAAGCCGGTACTTATGATGGTATCTCCGCAAGCTATAGCGGACCTGGCTTCTCCGGTATGAAGTTCAAGGCTATCGCAACAAAGGACCGCGCCGAATTCGACCAATGGGTTGCTAAAGCTAAACAGTCCACGAACACCATGAGCGACATGGCAGCGTTCGAGAAAGTGGCTGTGCCAAGTGAATACAACCAGGTGGAATACTTCTCCAACGTGAAACCCGATTTGTTTAAAGACGTTATTAACAAATTTATGGCTCACGGTAAGAGCATGGACATGACCCAACCCGAAGGTGAGCACAGCGCACACGAAGGCATGGACATGAGCCACGCGGAATCCGCCCACTCCAAGGGTTGAGGAAGAATACGATGTTCGGAAAATTGACGCTGGATGCAGTGCCGTTCCATGAACCCATTGTCATGGTTACGATCGCTGCAATAATCATCGGTGGTGCGGCCTTACTGGGCCTAATCACTTACTTCGGTAAGTGGACCTATCTATGGAAAGAGTGGCTGACTTCTGTTGACCACAAACGCCTTGGCATCATGTATGTCATCGTTGCAATCGTCATGTTGATTCGTGGCTTTGCCGACGCCATCATGATGCGTAGCCAGCAAGCGCTGGCTTCTGCAGGTGAAGCGGGCTTCCTGCCACCTCACCACTACGATCAGATCTTCACGGCTCACGGCGTGATTATGATCTTCTTCGTGGCAATGCCATTTGTTATCGGTCTGATGAACCTGGTGGTTCCGCTGCAGATCGGCGCTCGTGACGTTGCGTTCCCGTTCCTGAACAACCTGAGCTTCTGGTTCACCGTTGTCGGCGTAATCCTGGTTAACCTGTCTCTGGGCGTGGGAGAGTTCGCACAGACCGGTTGGCTGGCGTACCCGCCGCTCTCGGGAATAGAGTACAGTCCAAGCGTCGGGGTCGATTATTGGATATGGGCAGTTCAGTTGTCAGGTATTGGTACCACTCTGACCGGTATCAACTTCTTTGTGACCATCATTAAGATGCGTGCGCCAGGAATGACCATGTTCAAGATGCCGGTATTTAGCTGGGCATCTCTGTGTGCGAACATCCTGATTATCGCTTCTTTCCCAATCCTGACGGTTACCGTCGCGTTGCTGACCCTGGATCGCTATCTGGGTACCCATTTCTTTACCAACGATATGGGCGGCAACATGATGATGTACATCAACCTGATTTGGGCCTGGGGCCATCCGGAAGTGTACATTCTGGTTCTGCCGGTGTTCGGTGTATTCTCCGAAATCGCTGCAACCTTCTCGCGTAAACGTCTGTTTGGCTACACCTTACTGGTGTGGGCAACCGTGTGTATCACCGTTTTGTCGTTCGTTGTTTGGCTGCACCACTTCTTCACCATGGGTGCGGGCGCTAACGTAAACGCCTTCTTCGGTATTACCACCATGATTATCGCCATCCCGACCGGGGTGAAGATTTTCAACTGGCTGTTCACCATGTATCAGGGCCGTATCGTATTCCACTCAGCGATGCTGTGGACGATTGGCTTTATCGTCACCTTCTCAGTCGGCGGCATGACCGGCGTACTGCTGGCGGTGCCGGGTGCGGACTTCGTACTGCACAACAGTCTGTTCCTGATTGCGCACTTCCATAACGTTATCATCGGCGGCGTTGTATTTGGATGCTTCGCTGGTATGACCTACTGGTGGCCAAAAGCGTTTGGCTTCACGCTGAACGAAACCTGGGGTAAACGCGCGTTCTGGTTCTGGATCATCGGCTTCTTCGTGGCATTTATGCCGCTGTACGTGCTGGGCTTCATGGGTATGACCCGTCGCCTCAGCCAGCAGATTGACCCGCAGTTCCATCCGATGCTGGTCGTTGCCGCCTGCGGTGCCGCGCTGATTGCACTGGGTATCCTGTGCCAGCTGATTCAGATCTTCGTTTCTATTCGCGACCGCGAGCAGAACCGTGACCTGACCGGTGACCCATGGGGTGGTCGTACGCTGGAGTGGGCAACTTCTTCCCCGCCTCCGTTCTATAACTTTGCCGTTGTGCCGCACGTTCACGAGCGTGATGCCTTCTGGGAAATGAAAGAAAAAGGTGAAGCGTACAAGCAGCCTGCGCACTATGAAGAAATTCATATGCCGAAGAACAGCGGTGCCGGTATCGTCATTACCGCCTTCGCAACACTGTTTGGTTTCGCCATGATCTGGCATATCTGGTGGCTGGCGATTGCAAGCTTCGCAGGCATGATCATCAGCTGGATTGTGAAAAGCTTTGATGAAGACGTGGATTACTACGTGCCGGTCCCGGAAGTCGAAAAACTGGAAAACCAGCATTTCGATGAGATTACTAAGGCAGGGCTGAAAAATGGCAACTGATACTTTAACGCACGCGACTGCCCACGCGCACGAACACGGGCACCACGATGCAGGCCAGACCAAGATCTTCGGATTCTGGATCTACCTGATGAGCGACTGCATTCTGTTCTCTATTCTGTTTGCAACCTATGCCGTTCTGGTGAACGGCACCGCAGGTGGCCCAACAGGTAAGGACATTTTTGAACTGCCGTTCGTTCTGGTTGAAACATTCCTGCTGTTATTCAGCTCCATTACTTACGGCATGGCAGCGATTGCCATGTACAAGAACAACAAGAGCCAGGTTATCTCCTGGCTGGCGTTGACCTTCTTGTTCGGTGCCGGATTCATCGGGATGGAACTCTATGAATTCCATCACCTGATTGTTAACGGTATGGGCCCGGATCGCAGCGGCTTCCTGTCTGCGTTCTTCGCGCTGGTCGGCACGCACGGTCTGCACGTTACCTCCGGTCTTATCTGGATGGCGGTGCTGATGGTGCAAGTTGCTCGTCGCGGCCTGACCAGTACTAACCGCACCCGCATCATGTGTCTGAGTCTGTTCTGGCACTTCCTTGATGTGGTGTGGATCTGTGTGTTCACTGTTGTTTATCTGATGGGGGCGATGTAATGAGTCATTCTAACGAGAGCGGCGGCGCATCCCATGGCAGCGTAAAAACCTACATGACAGGTTTTATCCTGTCGATCATCCTGACGGTCATTCCGTTCTGGATGGTCATGACGGGTGCTGCCTCTCCGGCCGTCATTCTGGGAACTATTCTGGCAATGGCAGTGGTACAGATTCTGGTGCACCTGGTGTGCTTCCTGCACATGAATAGCAAATCTGATGAAGGTTGGAACATGACGGCCTTTGTCTTTACTGTGCTAATCATCGCCATCCTGGTTGTGGGCTCCATCTGGATTATGTGGAACCTTAACTACAACATGATGATGCACTAAGAGCGGCGATTATGATGTTTAAGCAATACCTGCAAGTAACGAAACCAGGCATCATCTTTGGCAACCTGATCTCGGTGATTGGGGGATTCCTGCTGGCCTCGAAAGGCAGCATTGATTATCCCCTGTTTATCTACACGCTGGTTGGGGTGTCACTGGTTGTGGCGTCGGGTTGTGTATTTAACAACTACATCGACAGGGATATCGACAGGAAGATGGAGAGGACCAAAAACCGCGTGCTGGTTAAAGGTCTGATTTCCCCTGCGGTCTCGCTGGTATACGCCACCCTGCTGGGTATTGCTGGCTTTATGCTGCTGTGGTTTGGCGCGAACCCTCTGGCCTGCTGGCTGGGGGTAATGGGCTTCGTGGTCTATGTGGGCGTTTATAGCCTGTACATGAAGCGCCATTCCGTTTATGGCACGCTGATTGGCTCACTCTCCGGCGCTGCGCCGCCGGTGATTGGCTACTGCGCCGTAACCGGTGAGTTCGATAGCGGTGCGCTGATTCTGCTGGCTATCTTCAGCCTGTGGCAAATGCCGCACTCTTACGCGATTGCGATTTTCCGCTTCAAGGATTATCAGGCTGCCAACATCCCTGTACTGCCAGTGGTAAAAGGCATTTCGGTCGCGAAGAACCATATCACGCTGTATATCGTGGCATTTGCTATCGCCACGCTGATGCTAACCTTGGGCGGTTATGCAGGTTATAAATACCTGATTGTTGCGGCGGCGGTGAGCGTCTGGTGGTTGGGCATGGCGCTGCGCGGTTATAAAGTGGAAGATGACAGAGTCTGGGCGCGCAAGCTGTTCGGCTTCTCCATCATCGCCATTACCGCGCTCAGCGTGATGATGTCCGTCGACTTTATGGTGCCAAACTCGCAGAACCTGCTGACTTACGTCTGGTAAAATCTGCGGATACGAAAAGGGTGCTTCGGCACCCTTTTTTATTACTAAGCAGTTTGGAGAGCATTAGGTCTCGTCTTTTTGTTTATCATCCCAGACCTCAAAAAGCCATTTCCCCGCTTCAGCCGACTCAGCAAACATCCTTACGGTTAACGGTATGCGTGTTGCTTCCACTTCTTCCCGGTTAGCTTTGAACCACCGAGTCAGAAGAGGCGTGTTTTCCCAAGGAAAATAGCGGGTCCAGTCAACATTCGATAAATCTACATTGAATACTTTCTGAAACTCTTCTACTGCATCTGAGAGGTCGTCTCGTGGCTCATCGAATAAATCTGTGTCCAATTCTAATGGGATCTCATTTCCGTCTTTATCGTCGTATCCAGGTATCTCCTTCCTGAATAGCTTCAACACTTCATTTTGTATGCTCATTAGAAAGATGTCCACTGTATGCGATCTTTTGGGCGGGCAATCAGATTGTATTTATTCTGTGTACGCCGTGAGATCTGGTAAATAGCGTTGGTTAACGCCACCCATCCTAACCAAGGGCAATAACGCCCAATCACAGCAGCAACCTTGTTAGTTTTCTTCATGGTAAAACCAACTGGTGTTTTAACTCTGAGACCAAAAGGTAATCGCATATCTCTCAGTATAATTCTTGCGTACTTTGAGGCAACACTTGTTCCTTTAGTCGCGTCTCGTGGTTTTTGCCTTGTCTTTAACCAGGGCTGACCAGCCAGAATAGCTGCTCCCGATTCAATGCCAATTCCTAACTCATCACAAAACTGTTCCAGAAAGATGAGATCATACAATTCCCCAGCTGATAGATTGCTGTGACCATGATACCAATAGGTTCCATTCACTTCTTCAGTGGTGTCCATTCAATCACCCATTATGCCGTCTGCCGGTCATTCCATGCGTCGGTATAGATAATGTTCCCGTCGCAATGCTTCCAGGTGATTTTTTCGTAGCGTAATTCTATGGTTTCAAGATGGTTATTGTTCATGTCCTCTGGACCAGCCATCGTGGGAGAAACGGAGACAATCCGCACGCCTTCCAGAAACATATTGAAGTATTCAACTTCCTGACCCGCATCATTAATTTTGTACCAACGAATCTCTGCGGACTTAAGATTCTGACCAGAAGCGACCGCTTTGTATAAATACGGGCTAGAGTAGTCAAACTCTTTGACGATCATCATCGGTGAATGCTGGCGTGTGCCTGTCGGTTTACCCGTTGCATTATCTGTTGGAATAGACAGATTGTGATGAAAACCTTTAAATTCAATACTGTATTCTCTTCCCTTTACATCACACCCGCCCTTTATCAGCGCGCCACCATCGTCATAAATCCACATATTGCCTGGAATCGCCATTTTCCTTTTCCCTCTTTCCATTAGAAACAACCACAAAAAGACTACACCCGTAATTATCACAAGTAAATTAGTTGCGTTGGCAATTATTTCAATTATCCCACTACACAATTCCACATATCGTAGAGGTTTACCCCACCCCTTCCCCGCTTTACACTAGGCGCGAAATTAATACAGAGGTGGGAATGAACGATTACAAAATGACGCCCGGTGAGTTGCGCGCCACCTGGGGTTTAGGGACCGTATTTTCGTTGCGCATGCTTGGCATGTTTATGGTCCTGCCGGTTCTGACCACGTACGGTATGGCGCTACAGGGTGCCAGCGAAGCCTTGATCGGACTCGCTATCGGTATTTATGGCCTGGCGCAAGCCGTTTTCCAAATCCCCTTTGGTCTGCTCTCTGACCGCATCGGGCGTAAGCCGCTTATCGTCGGCGGACTGGCGGTATTCGTTCTCGGCAGCATAATTGCCGCCCTCTCCGATTCAATCTGGGGCATTATTCTTGGTCGTGCCCTACAAGGTTCTGGCGCGATTGCTGCTGCCGTAATGGCGCTGCTGTCCGACTTAACCCGTGAGCAAAACCGAACGAAAGCGATGGCGTTTATCGGCGTCAGCTTTGGTATCACTTTCGCCATTGCGATGGTGCTGGGGCCGATCGTTACCCATGCGCTGGGGCTAAACGCGCTGTTCTGGATGATTGCCGCTCTTGCTACCACGGGTATCGTGCTAACCATTTGGGTCGTTCCCAACAGTACCAACCACGTGCTGAACCGCGAGTCGGGCATGGTAAAAGGCAGCTTCAGCAAAGTGCTGGCGGAACCTAAACTGCTGAAGCTCAACTTCGGCATCATGTGTCTGCACATTTTGCTGATGTCTACCTTCGTCGCCTTACCGGGCCAACTGGCGAAAGCAGGCTTCCCCGCCGCCGAACACTGGAAAATTTATCTGGTGACGATGCTGCTGTCCTTTGTTTCCGTGGTGCCGTTCATCATTTACGCCGAAGTGAAGCGCCGGATGAAACGCGTGTTCCTCGCCTGCGTGTTACTGATTCTTATTGCAGAAATTGTATTGTGGAGCGCTAACATTCGTTTCTGGGGGCTGATTGCGGGCGTTCAGATATTCTTCCTCGCCTTCAACCTGATGGAAGCCCTCCTCCCCTCGCTTATCAGTAAAGAATCTCCGGCTGGCTATAAAGGCACGGCGATGGGCGTTTACTCCACCAGCCAGTTCATCGGCGTGGCGATTGGCGGTTCGCTCGGCGGTTGGGTAGTCGAAATGTTTGATGGTCAGGCGGTATTCCTGGCTGGTGCGCTTCTGGCAGCAGTGTGGTTATTGGTGGCAAGTACAATGAAAGAGCCGCCGTATGTCAGCAGCCTGCGGGTGGAAATCCCACCTGAAATTGCTGCGGATGACACCCTGAAGCAGCGTCTGCTGGCTAAAGAAGGGATAAGCGAAGTGTTAATTGTCGCGAAAGAGCACTCGGCCTACGTGAAAATCGACAGCAAAGTGACGAATCGATTTGAGGTTGAGCAGGCCATCAGCCAGGCGTGAAGATTGCCGGATGGCGGCTATCACCTTATCCGGCCTACCAATAGCGTGTGCTACCTGTAGGCCTGATAAGCGTAGCGCCATCAGGCATTACGACTTAATCGCGGAAGTTCTTAAACTGGAATGGCTGGCCGAGATCGCCACCGCGAACCAGCGCCATAACGGATTGCAGATCGTCACGCGCCTTACCGGTCACACGAATTTCTTCGCCCTGAATCTGCGCCTGCACCTTCAGTTTGCTGTCTTTAATCAGCTTAACGATTTTCTTTTGCACCGCGCTTTCAATGCCCTGCTTCAGCTTAGCTTCCACAAACCAGGTTTTACCGCTGTGCACGAAGGTTTCTGGTACGTCCAGCGACGTGCCTTCAATACCGCGCTTCAACAGCTTGGCACGTAAAATATCCAGCAACTGGTTGACCTGAAAATCAGACTCGCTCAGCACCTTAATCGTCTTATTTGACTCATTCAGCTCAAAAGTCGCTTCAACGCCACGAAAATCAAAGCGTGATTCCACTTCACGGCTGGCGTTATCTACCGCGTTACGGGCTTCCTGAAGATCAACTTCAGAAACAATATCGAAAGATGGCATCTTTTCCTCTCCCTTCATTTTTGATGCGAAGCATAATACCTGCAAAGTTACACAACAGACAGCGCTATACTAGGCTGTATCCTTTAATTGTACGTGGTACTGACACCTGCGAACAATAATGGGGTACGGCCGATATGGATTAACACCTGGTGCTGTTGCAGGTGAGGAGGAAGAATGAAAATTACCGTACTGGGATGTGGAGCGTTAGGACAGCTTTGGCTAACCGCGCTGTGCAAACATGGACATGAAGTTCAGGGGTGGCTACGCGTACCGCAACCCTATTGCAGCGTTAACCTGATCGACACGGATGGGTCAGTTTTTAATGAATCCCTGACGGCAAACGACCCCGATTTTTTGGCGAAAAGCGACCTGCTGCTGGTCACCCTGAAAGCCTGGCAGGTTTCTGATGCGGTAAAAGGCCTGGCCGCAATACTGCCTGAAACCACTCCCATTCTGCTGATTCACAACGGTATGGGGACGATTGAAGAACTGCATAACATTAAGCAACCTCTGCTGATGGGCACCACCACCCACGCGGCACGCCGTGACGGGAACGTCATCATTCATGTCGCTCAGGGTACTACAAGGATTGGTCCGGCGCGTGAACAAGACGGTGATTTCAGCTATCTGGCTGAAGTCCTGCAAGAAGTGCTGCCGGACGTCGCCTGGCACAACACTATCCGCGCCGAGCTATGGCGCAAGCTGGCAGTAAACTGCGTTATTAATCCGCTGACCGCATTATGGGATTGCCCAAACGGCGAGTTACGCCATCATCCAGAAAAAATAGCACTCATCTGCGAGGAAGTAGCAGCGGTCATTGAACGCGAAGGCCACCACACATCAGCGGATGATTTACGCTATTATGTCGAGCAAGTAATTGACAGTACTGCGGAAAATATCTCATCGATGCTGCAAGACATTCGTGCGCTGCGCCATACTGAGATCGATTACATTACCGGCTATTTGTTAAAACGCGCCCGCGCGCACGGCATCGCCGTCCCGGAAAATGCCCGCCTGTTTGAAATGGTTAAGAGAAAGGAAAGTGAGTATGAGCGCTCAAGCACTGGTATGTCTCGCCCCTGGTAGTGAAGAAACCGAAGCGGTCACCACTATCGATCTGCTGGTTCGCGGCGGGATTAAGGTCACGACCGCAAGCGTCGCCAGCGATGGCGGCCTGGCTATTGTGTGTTCACGCGGAGTGAAGCTGCTGGCGGATGCGCCATTAGTGGAAGTTGCTGACGGCGATTTCGATATCATCGTGCTGCCGGGCGGAATTAAAGGCGCCGAGTGTTTTCGCGACAGCCCTCTGCTGGTCGAAACCGTGAAACAGTTTCATCGCTCCGGGCGCATTGTCGCAGCAATTTGCGCCGCTGCCGCCACCGTCCTCGTCCCACACGATATTTTCCCCATCGGAAATATGACGGGCTTCCCGGCGCTGAAAGACAAGATCCCCGCTGACCAGTGGCAGGACAAGCGCGTCGTATGGGATCCGCGCGTTAATCTGTTAACCAGCCAGGGACCGGGAACCTCAATCGATTTCGGTTTAAAAATCATTGATCTGCTGGTGAGTCGCGAAAAAGCTCACGAGGTGGCGTCACAGCTGGTGATGGCCGCGGGAATTTATAACTACTACGAGTAAACTTTCAGGCCACTCACATACAAGGAATTATAATGAAAGGATATCTGAGCACAGTGGCTTTACTGCTCTTTTCTGGTTACGCCTGTGCAACACAGCTTGAAATAAAAAACCTTGAGTATCGCTATCCCGCAAGCACTGAGATGCAGTATCGCGTGCCGTGGTTTACTTCAAAGGAAAGCCCACAGGTTGCAAAACGCATTAACGATTATATTTTCGCCAGCTTTATCAATCAGCTACCGGGAAATAATCCGCAAACGACAGTGAATCAGTTTGCAAATTCAGAGATGAACCCTACCGCAAACCTTGACTATACGATTGAGTATCGCGATGCCAATGTCCTGACCCTGAATATGTTTGTCGAAGGCTGCGGAGCGTATTGCGAGTCATACAATGTGCCGATCAGCTTCGATTTGGCCAGCGGCGCGGCAATTACCCTTAACGATCTTTTTTCCCGCTCCACGATGGCCGAATTAAACACCCGCATCAGAAAGGATATCCGCAGCCAAATTGATACCTTTGTTACGGCACAGAAGGACGGTGGAGATCCTGGCTATGCCGAATTCTACGCCTCATGCGCAACCTACATTGACGGGTTGTACTACATCGACAGATTCTCCCTGCAAAAAGATCATCTGGCTTTCCTGAACGGACGCTGTAGCAACCATGCCAACCGCGCGGGTGACGAGCTGGGCGATTTCACCACGAAAATCCCTACCGGTGAACTGCATAAACAGTTCACGCCATACGGCCAGTATCTGACTGGTGCAAAGAGTACAACACCGGTTGAGCCCACTCCCGGCATTGACGGCAAGGTCATGTACGGCACGTTGGGAAAAAGCATGCGTATTGTGCTGAAGGTGGACTGCAAATACGGTGATTTTTTTGAAGGGGCTTACTTTTACCAGAAATTTGGCGCACCGATTGAATTAACCGGTAAGTGCGACACAGCCGACAATCGACATTATGAACTGAAGACGTCTGCCGCTGAACAATCGGAAGAGAAGATAACGCTGGAGTTAAAAGACGGTGTCTATCAGGGCGTCTGGGAATCGAACGGAAAGACACTACCCGTGCGTTTTGAATAATATCGTTATATTGCCGGATGGCGGCGTAACCGCCTTATCCGGCTTACAACACGGTGTTTAGTCAATTACGGGCGGTACACCTTCACGTTTTCAAAGCCCTGCTCGCGCAGATACAGCGCCTGCAGGCGGCTCATCACCCCGCGTTCACACCACAGCAGCCAGGTTTTACTCTGGTCCAAATCGCCGAATTTAGTGCTCAGTTTGTAGAACGGCAGAGAAACGACGTCCACACCGTCAACTTTCAGCGGTTTGTCATCCTGTTCATCCACCGAACGGATATCCAGAATCACATCGTTCGGGCCGAAGCCGCTCACGGTTTCAACTTCCACCACGGTCTGCTGTGTCTGCTGAGCGATATCGCGAATATCGATATTGTTGGCTTCTTCAACCACCTTATCGAGGATAGAGAAATCGAAGTTTTCTTCTTCAGCCTCAATCTTCGCTTTAACCGCTTTCACCGTCGGGCTTTTTGAAATCACACCACAGTATTCCGGCATGGTACGGGCAAAGTCCTCGGTACCAATTTCACGCGCCAGATTGATGATGTGCTCTTTATCATGGGAGATAAGCGGGCGCAGGATCAGGGTGTCAGATACGTTATCGATCAGGCGCAGGTTGGTCAGCGTCTGGCTGGACACCTGACCCAGTGCTTCACCGGTGACCAACGCCTGTACGCCGTAGCGCTCAGCGACTTTCGACGCCGCGCGTACCATCATGCGTTTGAGGACCACGCCCATCTGGCCGTCGTCGACTTTCTCCAGGATCTCGCCAACCACCGGCTCAAAGTTGATTGCAACAAAACGCACGCGATGCGAGCTGCCAAAGCGATTCCACAGATAATGCGCCACCTGGCAAACGCCGATTTCATGCGCTGCGCCGCCGAGGTTGAAGAAGCAATAGTGTACGCGGCAGCCGCGACGCATCAGCATGTAGCTGGACACGCCGGAGTCGAAACCACCGGAGATCAGCGACAGTACGTCTTCCTGCGTACCAATCGGGAAACCGCCAATACCTTCATAGCGGCCTTTAACCAGCAGCAGACGGTCGTTTTCGATTTCAAGATTAA
This sequence comes from Citrobacter europaeus, assembly GCA_020099315.1. Taxonomy (NCBI): domain Bacteria; kingdom Pseudomonadati; phylum Pseudomonadota; class Gammaproteobacteria; order Enterobacterales; family Enterobacteriaceae; genus Citrobacter; species Citrobacter europaeus. Next base: position 1,086,434 of record CP083650.1, on the reverse strand, counting down.
CCGTCACGTCCGGCTTCGTCAGCTTCACGCGTGCGGATTCAATATGCTGGTTCAACCCGCCGCCAACATAGCGTTCCACCTCAATGGAGCTAAACTCATGCTTACCGCGACGCTTAACGCGTACACAGAAGGTTTTACCTTCCAGTTGATCGCGATACTGCACCAGCGCTTTCTCGAAAATATCGTGCATATCGGTAAACGGCACGTCTTCTACTTCGAGAATATGGTGGATCCCCGGAATACGGGTTAACGCGTCGCGTATATCCAGGCGCTGGCTTTCATCTTTAGCGCGAACCTCAACGTGATCCCAGTGACGGACAACGGCAAGGTCTTCATCATAATGCTTTAAAACGTTACGAATGTTCCCTGTCAGAATTTTTATAAAGCGCAAACGCACAGATTGGCTTTTGATGGTGATTTCTGGGAACAATTTAATGATAAACTTCATGGCGGCAATGGTTCTTTGGCAAGTCTGAACGACTTGTAATGGAAAAAAATACAGCAGCCCATACCCTGCGGCTGCATCCAGGCGCGCAAGTATACCACTATCATGGTCATCCTGTGCACATCGCCTTACCATTGCGCGTTATTTGCTTATCAGTACGAGTCCGTTACCATAGTCTTGTGCTGCCAATACAGAGAGTCAGACATTCATTATGCCGAAGAAAAATGAAGCGCCAGCCAGTTTTGAAACAGCGCTGAGCGAGCTGGAACAGATTGTTACCCACCTGGAAAGCGGCGACCTGCCGCTGGAAGAAGCGCTGAACGAATTCGAACGTGGCGTACAGTTGGCGCGTCAGGGACAGGTTAAATTGCAACAGGCTGAACAGCGCGTACAAATCCTGCTGTCAGATACTGAAGACGCCGCCCTTACGCCTTTCACACCGGATAATGAGTAAATGGATTTTACGCAGCAGCTACAGGCATGCGTTGAGCAGGCCAACCAGGCACTGAGCCGTTTTATTGCGCCATTGCCCTTTCAGAACACTCCCGTGGTCGAAACCATGCAATATGGCGCATTATTAGGCGGTAAGCGTCTGCGCCCGTTCCTGGTGTATGCGACCGGTCAGATGTTTGGCGTCAGCCTGAGTACGCTTGATGCTCCCGCTGCCGCCGTCGAGTGCATTCATGCCTATTCGCTAATGCATGATGATTTACCCGCGATGGACGACGATGACCTGCGCCGCGGTCTGCCGACCTGCCACGTAAAATTTGGCGAGGCAAACGCGATCCTGGCCGGAGATGCGCTGCAAACGCTGGCGTTCTCTATTATCAGCGATGCCCCGATGCCGGAAGTGTCCGATCGTGACCGCATCGCGATGATCTCTGAACTGGCCCGGGCCAGCGGTATTGCCGGTATGTGCGGCGGTCAGGCGCTGGATCTGGAAGCTGAAGGTCATCAGGTTGAGCTGGATGCACTGGAGCGTATTCACCGCCATAAAACCGGGGCACTGATTCGCGCCGCCGTACGTCTGGGAGCATTAAGCGCAGGCGATAAAGGGCGAGAATGCCTGGCAATACTCGACAAATACGCAGAAAGCATCGGTCTGGCCTTCCAGGTTCAGGATGACATCCTGGATGTGGTAGGCGATACTGCAACATTGGGTAAACGTCAGGGTGCTGACCAGCAGCTTGGCAAAAGTACCTATCCTGCACTTCTGGGTCTTGAGCAAGCCCAGAACAAAGCCCGGGATTTAATTGAGGATGCCCGCGAGTCGCTAAGTTTGCTGGCCGCACAGTCACTCGATACCTCGGCACTGGAAGCGCTAGCGGACTATATAATCCAGCGTGATAAATAAACCAACATATCCCATGAGCTTGCGATGAGTTTTGATATAGCCAAATACCCGACCCTGGCGCTGGTCGACTCCACCCAGGAGTTACGCCTGCTGCCAAAAGAGAGTCTGCCAAAGCTTTGCGACGAACTGCGCCGCTATTTGCTCGACAGCGTAAGCCGTTCCAGCGGGCACTTCGCCTCTGGTCTGGGCACGGTGGAACTCACCGTCGCGCTGCACTATGTCTACAACACCCCGTTTGACCAGTTAATCTGGGATGTGGGACATCAGGCTTACCCGCACAAAATTCTGACCGGCCGCCGCGATAAAATCGGCACCATTCGTCAGAAAGGCGGTTTGCATCCGTTCCCGTGGCGCGGTGAGAGCGAGTATGACGTACTGAGCGTTGGGCACTCCTCAACGTCCATCAGCGCCGGTATTGGTATTGCGGTTGCCGCCGAGAAAGAAGGCAAAGATCGTCGTACCGTTTGTGTGATTGGCGACGGCGCTATCACCGCCGGGATGGCGTTTGAAGCGATGAACCACGCGGGTGATATTAAGCCCGACATGCTGGTTATCCTCAACGACAACGAAATGTCGATTTCAGAGAACGTCGGCGCGCTGAACAACCACCTGGCGCAACTGCTCTCTGGCAAACTCTACTCCTCGCTGCGCGAAGGCGGGAAAAAAGTGTTCTCCGGCGTGCCGCCGATTAAAGAGCTGCTCAAGCGTACCGAAGAACACATCAAAGGCATGGTTGTGCCGGGTACGCTGTTTGAAGAGCTGGGCTTTAACTATATTGGTCCGGTAGACGGTCACGACGTGCTGGGGCTTATCACTACGCTGAAGAACATGCGCGACCTTAAAGGTCCGCAGTTCCTGCACATCATGACCAAAAAAGGTCGTGGTTACGAGCCTGCGGAAAAAGATCCGATTACCTTCCACGCGGTACCAAAATTCGATCCGTCCAGCGGATGCCTGCCGAAAAGCAGCGGCGGCCTGCCGAGCTATTCAAAAATCTTCGGTGACTGGCTGTGCGAAACCGCAGCGAAAGACAATAAGCTGATGGCGATAACCCCGGCGATGCGTGAAGGCTCCGGTATGGTGGAGTTCTCACGTAAGTTCCCGGACCGCTACTTCGATGTGGCGATTGCCGAGCAGCACGCGGTGACGTTTGCTGCCGGTCTGGCGATTGGCGGCTATAAGCCGGTCGTGGCTATTTACTCTACCTTCCTGCAACGCGCCTACGATCAGGTGCTGCATGATGTCGCCATTCAGAAACTGCCGGTCCTGTTCGCCGTTGACCGGGCTGGTATTGTTGGTGCAGATGGGCAAACCCACCAGGGGGCGTTCGATCTTTCCTTCCTGCGCTGCATCCCGGAAATGGTCATTATGACCCCGAGCGATGAGAACGAATGTCGCCAGATGCTGTTCACCGGCTATCACTACAACGACGGCCCAACGGTTGTACGCTACCCACGCGGTAACGCGGTGGGCGTTGAGCTAACGCCGCTGGAGCAACTGCCAATTGGGAAAGGCATCGTGAAGCGTCACGGGGAGAAAGTGGCAATACTGAACTTCGGTACCCTAATGCCGGAAGCCGCGCAGGTCGCAGAGTCGCTGAACGCCACGCTGGTTGATATGCGCTTTGTCAAACCGCTGGATGAAACGTTGATTCTGGAAATGGCAGCCCAACACGAGGTGCTGGTCACCCTCGAAGAGAACGCCATTATGGGCGGCGCTGGCAGCGGCGTAAACGAAGTGCTGATGGCCCATCGCAAACCCGTTCCGGTGCTGAACATTGGCCTGCCTGACTTCTTCATCCCGCAGGGGACTCAGGACGAGGCTCGCGCCGATCTGGGTCTTGATGCCGCCGGCATTGAGGCCAAAATCAAGGCCTGGCTGGCATAATCCTCTCTCCGCTCCTGCTATGCTTAACTCATCACGAGCTAAGCAGGAGTGGATTGATGAAATACAACACCTTAGGAAAAACCGACCTTCGGGTCTCCCGCCTTTGCCTGGGTTGCATGACGTTTGGCGAGCCCAATCGCGGCAATCATGCCTGGACGCTACCTGAAGAAAGTAGCCGCCCGATAATCAAACACGCTCTTGAAGGCGGCATTAACTTTTTCGATACCGCCAACAGCTACTCCGCTGGCAGCAGCGAAGAGATTGTCGGCCGCGCGCTGCGTGATTTCGCCCGCCGCGAAGATGTCGTGGTGGCGACCAAGGTTTTTCACCAGGTGGATGATTTAGCGGAAGGTTTATCCCGCGCACAAATCCTGCGCTCAATCGACGACAGCCTCAGACGCCTGGGTATGGACTATGTGGACATCCTGCAAATTCACCGCTGGGATTACAACACGCCGATCGAAGAAACGCTGGAAGCCCTTAACGACGTAGTGAAAGCCGGTAAAGCGCGCTATATCGGCGCCTCATCCATGCACGCTTCACAGTTTGCTCAGGCGCTGGCCTTACAGAAGCAACACGGCTGGGCGCAGTTCGTCAGCATGCAGGATCACTACAACCTGATCTATCGCGAAGAAGAACGCGAAATGCTGCCGCTTTGCTATCAGGAGGGTGTGGCAGTGATCCCATGGAGTCCGCTGGCGCGTGGTCGCCTGACGCGCCCCTGGGGAGAAACGACCGCCCGTCTGGTTTCCGATGAGGTCGGTAAAAATTTGTACAGCGAGAGCGATGAAAACGACGCGCAAATCGCCGAACGGCTGACCGGCGTCAGTGAGGAACTGGGCGTAACCCGTGCGCAGGTCGCGCTGGCCTGGCTGCTGAGCAAACCGGGTGTGGCAGCGCCGATTATCGGCACATCGCGCGAGGAACAGCTGGATGAGTTGCTCAATGCAGTGGATTTAACGCTGAAGCCGGAGCAGATTGCCGAGCTGGAAACGCCGTACAAACAGCATCCGGTGGTGGGATTTAAATAAGCGCGATTGTAGATTGTAGGCCGGATAAGGCATTTACGCCGCCATCCGGCAAACCCGTTAAATGATCCCTACCGGCCAGTGATGGCCAATAAAGTACAGTATCCCGGCGGACAGTATCCCGGCCACGATATCGTCGATCATAATTCCCGTACCGCCATGTACGTTGCGATCGAACCAACGAATCGGCCACGGCTTCCACATATCCAGAATACGGAAAATCACAAATCCGGCGGCAACCCACTGCCAGTCGTTGGTCGGCAGCGCCATCAGGGTTATCCACATCCCGACAAACTCGTCCCAGACAATGCTACCGTGATCGTGCACGCCCATATCTTTCGCCGTTTGATGGCACAGATAAACGCCGATACAGATAGATAACATCACCACCAGTGAATACAGCTGCCACGGCAGAAACGTCATTAAATACCAAAAAGGGATCGCCGCCAGCGATCCCATGGTGCCAGGAACAATTGGGCTCAGCCCGCTGCCAAAACCGGTGGCTAACAGATGCCACGGATTGCGCATACTCAGGCGGCTTTTGGCGACATCTTTTTTAAGGCGCGGCAAAATGGTCATATCCTTTCCAGTCGAACGTGACGGATTTTCCATCGCGCGTAAAGTGAATACCTTCCACGTCCGCGCTCATCTGTCCTATGCAGGTAAACGTTGCGCCGAGATTTCCCAGCGCTACGTCCAGCGCGCCACGATTAATTTCCGGTACGGTAAAGCATAACTCATAATCTTCACCACCCGAGAGTGCCCAGCGCAGGGCCTGTTCCGGCTCCACGTGCCGGGCAAACGCCGCGGAGTAAGGCAGCGCATCAACGTTAACCCGTGCGCCGCAGCCGCTGGCATTAACGATATGCCCCAGATCGGAAATCAGGCCGTCAGAGATATCGATAGCCGCACTGGCCAGATCGCGCAGGGCTTGTCCCTGCAAAATACGCGGCGTGGGACGCAGATGGCGTTTCAGCAGATAGTCTGCGTCTTTTACCTCTGCAACCTGCAAGCGATCCTGCAAAATCGCCAGCCCGGCAGCGCTGTCACCCGGCGTGCCGGTCACATAAATCCAGTCACCCGGTTTCGCACCGGAGCGTTTTAAGGCACGCCCAACGGGAACGTAGCCATGAATACCCAACGTCATCGACAGCGGTCCACGCGTGGTATCGCCGCCAATCAGCTGCATATCGTAGTAATTAAGGAGTTCAAACAGGCCATCGCTGAAAGCTTCAAGCCAGGCTTCATCGACGTCAGGTAACGTGAGCGCCAGCGTCAGCCACGCAGGATCGGCTCCCATCGCCGCCAGATCGCTCAAATTCACCGCCAGGGCTTTCCAGGCCAGATCGGTAGGATCAATGTCAGGGAGGAAGTGGTTGCCAGCCACCAGCGTATCGGTACTGATCGCCAGCGTCTGTTTTTCAGGGATGTTCAGAAGTGCGCAGTCGTCACCAATACCGGTTTCGACATCAAGACGAGACGTTCTTACGCGGTCAAAATAACGGGCAATCAGGGAAAACTCGCCGCATGCCATACGTTATGCCTCAGCAGAAAAAAAAGAAAAAGCCGGGGACAGCGGAAACAGGTTCCACCATCCAGCCGGCCTCGGGATTACTTTTTGTTGGGGCGAATCACAGGTGCTGCTTTATCCAGTACGCCGTTCACGAACTTGTGGCTGTCTTCAGCGCCGAAGGTTTTCGCCAGTTCAATCGCTTCGTTGATGGCCACTTTGTACGGCACATCACTACGTTTAGACAATTCAAACAGCGCAATACGCAGCACGGCTTTTTCTACCTGACCCAACTCTTCCAGCAGACGAGACAGGTAAGGCTTCATTAATCCATCCAGGTACGCGCTGTTAGTCGCCACCCCGGACAGCAGTTCACGGAAATACAGAACGTCAACATCTTTCACGTCCTGTTCCGCCAGGAACTGGTATTCAACATCAGCGATGTCGTTCTGGGACAACTGCCAGGAGTAGAGCGCCTGGACGGCACACTCACGGGCGCGGCGACGAGCAGCAGGTTTCACGGATTTCCCCTTACAAAAATCAGGCCTTGATGGCTTTCAATACATTAATCATTTCAAGCGCAGTCAGTGCAGCTTCTGCGCCTTTGTTGCCGGCTTTAGTGCCAGCACGTTCGATGGCTTGTTCAATACTTTCGGTGGTCAGAACACCGAAGGCTACCGGAATGCCACTGTCCTGAGCGACATGCGCCAGGCCATTGCTAGCACCGCCAGCCACATATTCGAAGTGAGCAGTACCGCCACGGATCACCGTACCGAGCGCAATCACCGCGTCGTATTTACCGGTTTTCGCCAGCGCGTCAGCCGCCAGCGGCAGCTCATATGCGCCTGGAACCCAAACGACGGTAATGTTTTCATCTTTTACCTGGCCAATACGTTTCAGGGCGTCAATCGCACCTTCCAGCAGGCTGTCATTGATAAAGTTGTTGAAACGCGCAATGGTGATGGCGACGCGAGCGTCCGGGGTAGCAACGTTAGCTTCAATAATGTTCATATTCTTCCTTCGGGTTCGATTTATGGCCCCGTAAGGGGGGCGGATTTTATCATAATATTCTGTGCGCTGCTTCCTCTAATTCAGAAAGCCTCACGCAGTGGTTAAATGCAGGCAAACGTCCGGGCCCACCTGGCGTATCTCGTTGAATTTGAAATGGGGCGCGTCGGCCAGTTTCTCAAGGCCTGGAAGAACACATAATCCTCGCGCATCGCTGCCTAACAGTTTAGGCGCAACATACACGATTAGCTCATCAACCAAACCGGCCTGTAATAACGCGCCCGCAAGCGTAGGGCCAGCTTCAACCCAAATGCTGTTAATTTGCTGTTTGCCCAACTGCATCATCAGCACCACCAGATCCAGATGCCCGTTATGTTCCGGCACCTTCAGGCTGCGTACCGCCTCCGGCCAGCTACGAGAATCGTCTTCAGTCCGGACAATCCAGGTTTCTCCTGGCTGTTGCACAATACGATGCTCCGGCGTGACCTGATTCTGGCTATCAAGAACAATGCGGATTGGCTGGCGCAGATTTTCCTGCGGGTAACTCGCCTGGGTTGACTCCCCAAGCTCCGACCAACGCACGGTAAGCAGAGGATCGTCGGCCAGCACCGTCGCGCTGCTGGTTAAGATGGCATGGCTTTGCGCCCGCAGACGTTGCACATCGCGGCGCGCCTGCGGCGAGGTTATCCATTGGCTTTCACCACTGGCCATCGCCGTACGCCCATCAAGCGACGCGCCAAGCTTAAGCTGCAGATACGGGAATCCGGTACGCATGCGCTTGAGAAAACCTTTATTAAGCTGCTCAACCTCGCTCATCATCAGCCCGTGGCTGACATCGATACCCGCCTGCTGCAAACGGTAGAGGCCACGACCTGCTACCTGTGGATTGGGATCCTGCATCGCCGCAACCACACGCGTCACACCCGCGGCAATCAACGCATCGCAGCATGGCGGCGTACGACCATGATGGCTGCAGGGTTCAAGCGTGACATAGGCGGTTGCCCCTTGCGCTTTTTCTCCAGCCATCCGCAGGGCATGGACTTCAGCATGCGGTTCGCCCGCGCGGTGATGATATCCTTCACCGACGATCTCCCCATCTTTCACAATCACGCAGCCCACATTGGGATTGGGATGCGTGGTAAAACGTCCGCGCGCAGCAAGCTTCAGCGCGCGCGCCATGTACAATTCATCCTGCATGGCTTAGTCCTGTAGGCGAGCAATCTCTTCGCCAAATTCTTTGATATCTTCGAAGCTCCGATAAACCGAGGCGAAGCGAATATAGGCGACTTTATCGAGTTTTTTCAACTGCTCCATCACCAGGTTGCCGATCATCTTGCTCGGCACCTCACGCTCGCCAGTTGCACGCAGTTGTGATTTGATATGGTTCAACGCCATTTCGACGTCATCAGAGCTGACCGGGCGTTTCTCAAGCGCTCTGAGCATGCCGCTGCGCAGCTTATCTTCATTAAAGGGTTCACGCACATCGTTGCTTTTCACAACGCGCGGCATAACAAGTTCAGCCACTTCAAAAGTGGTGAAACGTTCATTACAGACCAGACACTGCCGACGGCGGCGTACTGAGGAGCCCTCGCCTACAAGACGAGAGTCAATTACCTTAGTGTCTACGGCGAAACAGAATGGGCAATGCATACGGCGTCCTGTACCTCAGTGGTTAACAGAAATCTATTTTACCCTGAACTGGCGTGACAACAAAGGCGCAGCGCTTTTGAGACAAAGGATCGATGCCTTCGTGCTCAGTGCGCACTACCATTATGCTATCGCGACAATGAAGGAAGTAATCACAATGACAAGACGTTACCTAAGAATTGTCCTGGTGGGAAGTCTCTTTAGTCTTAGCGCCTGCGCACAGCAAAGCGAAGTACGTCAGATGCATCAAAGCGTTAGCACGTTGAACAAAGAGATGACGCAGCTCAATCAGGAAACGGTAAAAATTACACAACAGAATATGTTGAATGCAAAATCAACCAGCGGCGTCTATCTGTTGCCGGGTTCCAAAACGCCTGCCCGACTGGACAGCCAGATTGGCACACTACGTATGTCGCTAATCAATATTGCGCCAAACGCCGACGGCACACGTCTGACGCTGCGGATTCAGGGTGAATCCAACACACCTTTACCCGCCTTTAGCGCCACCGTCGAGTACGGACAAATTCAGGGCACCACAGATAACTATCAGGAAGTGAACGTTCAGAATCAATTGGTCACTGCCCCCGCGAGTATCCTTGCACCCAGCGACGTCGATATTCCGCTGCAGTTAAATGGCCTTTCTGCGGACCAGTTAGGGTTTGTGCGCATCCACGACATCCAGCCTGTTAACCAATAAACTTTTTTGCGGGACGTTTTGTGCGTTCCGCAACATCACTTCGCCTTATTTTGTTACTCCCCTGACATAACCAATATTTCTGTTAAAACTTGGCAACATTCATGGGAGCCAGTACAATTCGCCGCCTAAAGTACGCAAACGTGAACGCAATCGATTACGCGAATGATAGAACTGTGAAACAAGACATATTTTTGTGAACAATGATTTTTATAATAGGCTCCGAAGAAACACGAAATATTTCTACACAAAATCATGCAAGATGCATCGAGGCGGCAACTGCGTGAATCCCTGGAGCTTACATCAGTAAGTAACAGGGGTGAGCAAAGGCAGCCAACAAAGAGGCGTCTTGAAGGATGAAGTGTATAGAAACGCAAATTGCGCATTTTTCTATCCCGAAAGGGATTTCAAACAGTGGCATACATATGAAAAAAACATTACTTGCAGCCGGTGCAGTGCTGGCGCTCTCCTCGTCTTTCACTGCCAATGCAGCAGAAAATGACAAACCGCAATATCTGTCCGACTGGTGGCACCAGAGCGTCAACGTGGTGGGCAGCTACCACACCCGTTTCTCCCCGAAACTGAACAACGATGTGTATCTGGAATACGAAGCGTTTGCTAAAAAAGACTGGTTTGACTTCTATGGCTACATCGATATTCCGAAAACCTTCGACTGGGGTAACGGCAACGACAAAGGCATCTGGTCTGATGGTTCTCCACTGTTTATGGAAATCGAACCGCGTTTCTCCATTGACAAACTGACCGGTGCTGACCTGAGCTTTGGCCCGTTCAAAGAATGGTATTTCGCCAACAACTACATCTACGATATGGGTGACAACAAAGCCAGCCGCCAGAGCACCTGGTATATGGGTCTGGGTACCGATATCGATACCGGTCTGCCGATGGGTCTTTCCCTGAACGTGTATGCTAAATACCAGTGGCAGAACTATGGCGCATCCAACGAAAACGAGTGGGATGGCTACCGTTTCAAAGTGAAATACTTTGTGCCGATCACCCAGGTTTGGGGCGGTCAGTTGACCTACATCGGCTTCACCAACTTCGACTGGGGCTCAGATTTGGGTGATGATCCGAACCGCACCAGCAACTCTATCGCTTCCAGCCACGTTCTGGCGCTGAACTACGATCACTGGCACTACTCCGTAGTCGCGCGTTACTTCCATAACGGTGGTCAGTGGAAAGGTGGAGATACTCTGAACTGGGGCGAAGGCGACTTCAGCGCGAAATCTACCGGTTGGGGTGGTTACCTGGTCGTAGGTTACAACTTCTAATCCAGACAATGTTTCGCAGACAAGCCAGCTTAACCGCTGGCTTTTTTATGGCTGGTCTTCACAGCGTACTTTACGTAAAAAGTCACTTAGCGAGCGATCCGCCGATTCGCGAAAATGCCTGTCGAGCGGCGTGATCTTCAGACATCGATCAACGCGAAAGCAGCGATAATCGTCACGCTTCTCGCACCAGGCAACCAGCAGCCAGTGCTCGCCCCAGAAAAATAAGCCCAACGGTTGAACGTCGCGCCAGGAGAGGTTCCCGGACTCATCGCGATAATGCAGCGCCAGCGCCTGCTGCGCCGAAACCGCGCGATGTATGAGATCGAACGCACTGCGTGAATGCGGCTGATTACCAAAATCTGGCGCGAAAATCCGCGTTTGCTCGGCTCTGCGCCGACTCTCTGGCGGCAATATCGCCAGCACTTTTTCCTGCGCGGATTCCAGCGCCTGTGAGAGTGAATCTCCGCCCCATGTTTTCAGCAACCGAATCGCTACCATCAATGCTTCTGATTCGTGATGCGTTAACATCAACGGCGGCAGATCAAACCCGGCCATCAAGCGGTATCCGCTGCCCACTTCTCCTTCAATGGGCACGCCGGATAAAGAGAGATCGCGGATATCGCGATAAATCGTCCGTTCAGAAACTTCAAGGCGTTCTGCCAGCAGCGCCGCCGTTGTCACTCGCCTGCCACGCAGGATTTGTACAATCTGAAACAAGCGGTCGGCGCGTCTGCTCATGTTAATCCTCAGTCCTGAAAGTATTACGCGGGTTGATGTAAACCAACACGATTGCCTTCACTGTCAGTAAATAGCGCAATCGTACCAATGTCCTGCCCCAATTCGAGTGGGCCAAACACGCATTGACCGCCAGCAGTGGCGACGCGTTCAAGCGTGGCAGCCAAATCGTCCGTATGCAGATAAATAATAGCGCCCTGCGCTGAAGGCGTAATACCGTCAAATTTAGCCAGCGCCCCGCCGGGCGCGGGATCCTGATACGGGAATACGGCAAGCTCGGCGCAATCCATATTCTCCCGACGCAACGAAACCTGCATCACTGGCTCATAAAAAGCGATGGCGCGATCCATTTGTGCCACGGGGATTTCAAACCAGTTAATTACGTTCTTCATACTTCCTCCTGCCTGTGTGGGTAATCTCAGAAGGACTATAAGACAGGGCTACTGACAGCATACTGTCAGTAGTGTGTCGAGAGAAAAAGATAATGGTTTGCTGCTAAATCGCAGGCAAAAAAAATCCCGACCTTGCGATCGGGATTCCAGTATCTTCACTCTTAATGGTTAAGGCAGAATCGACGGTTGATCCGCCCCTTCTTTCTCGACCTTCTGCTGCAGCATGTGTTCACGCTTCATACCCAGCTTCAGCGCCAGCGCCGATGCCACGTAGATAGAAGATGCGGTACCGATGGAAACACCGATCAGCATCGTCAGCGAGAAGCCTTCCAGTACCGGACCACCGAACAGGAACAGCATCAGAATAACCATCAACGTCGTACCGGACGTAATCAACGTACGGTGCAGCGTCTGAGTCAATGACACGTTAAAGATTTCGTAAGGCGTACCGCGACGAATTTTGCGGAAGTTTTCACGAATACGGTCAGATACTACGATACTGTCGTTCAGCGAGTAACCGATTACCGACATCAGCGATGCGACGATAGTCAGATCAATCTCGATATGGAACAACGACAGGATCCCAAGTGTGATAATCACGTCGTGCGCCAGCGCGATAACTACCCCAGCCGCCAGTCGCCATTCAAAGCGAAAACCGACGTACACCAGGATGGAGATCAGCGCCGCCATCAGCGCCATCGCACCGGTTTGCGCCAGGTCTGCACCCACGCTCGGCCCCACGAATTCAATTCGTTTCACCGCGGCGTTTTGGTTGGTGGATTCGTTAATCACACTCAACACTTTGCTGCCCAGCACCTGACCGCCGTCTGCGCCTTCAGTTGGCGGCATACGTACCATAATGTCGTGGCTGCTGCCGAAGTTCTGCAGAAGCGGATCAACAAAGCCCGCTTTCTCCAGCGCATCGCGCATCACGTCCATATCGGCCGGTTTTTCCAGCGTGATTTCAATAACCGTACCACCGGTGAAATCGAGACCCCAGTTAAACCCGCGTACGCCCATCACCACGATGGCCGCAATCAGCAGGAAACCTGAAATGCCGAAAGCCCAGTAGTCCCAGCGCATAAAGTCCCAGACTTTACGGCCGTGGTTCAATTGTTCAACAGTATATTCCTGTGCCACTTCGCACTCCTCAGATTGACAGCTTTTTGACGCGCTTGCCGCCATACAACAGGTTTACGATGGCACGTGTACCGACAATCGCGGTAAACATCGACGTCGCCACACCAATACCGGTAGTAATCGCGAACCCTTTAATTGCCCCGGTGCCAACTGCGTACAGGATGATGACCTTGATCAGCGTCGTAATGTTCGCATCAAAGATGGAGCTAAATGCGCCCGCATAACCTTCATTGATCGCCTGCTGCACCGAACGCCCGTTACTCAACTCTTCTTTGATACGTTCGTTGATCAGTACGTTCGCATCGACCGCGACGGCAAGGGTTAAGACGATCCCCGCAATCCCCGGCATACTCAGCGTAGCACCCGGCAGCAACGACATAATACCGACAATCAGCACCAGGTTAGCAATCAGCGCACTGGTCGCAATCAGACCGAACTTCTTATAGAAGAAGATCATGAACAGGATAGACACCACCAGACCGGCCAGACATGCTTCCAGACCCTGTTTAATGTTCTGCATACCCAGGGTTGGGCCGATGGTACGTTCTTCAACAATCTGAATCGGCGCAATCAACGCACCGGCACGTAACAGCAGAGAAAGCTGACGCGCTTCGTTCGGGTTGTTGATACCGGTGATACGGAAGCTGTTGCCCAGGCGAGACTGAATGTTGGCGATGTTAATCACCTCTTCCTGTTTCACCAGCACTGCGCGACCGTTAGCATCTTTCTTACCGCTGTCTTTGTACTCCACGAACAGGGTCGCCATCGGCTTACCGATGTTGTCCTTAGTGAAGTTGGACATGATGTTACCACCCGCGCTATCCAGCGAGATGTTAACCTGCGGCTGATTGTATTCGTCCTGGCTGGAAGTAGAGTCGGTGATATGGTCACCGGTCAGAATCACGCGTTTGTACAGCACAACCGGCTGGCCTTCACGAGACTGTTTCACTTCCGAATCACCCGGAACACGACCCGATGCCGCAGCGGACTGGTCAACGTTGGTGTTTACCAGACGGAACTCCAGCGTCGCGGTTGCGCCCAGAATTTCTTTCGCACGCGCGGTATCCTGAATACCCGGCAGTTCGACCACAATGCGGTCAGCACCCTGGCGTTGTACCACCGGCTCAGCAACACCCAGTTGGTTAACACGATTACGCAGAATGTTGATGTTCTGCTGTACCGCGTACTCACGGGCTTCGCTCAAGCGCGCATCGGTCATTACCGCACGCAGAGCATTGCTGCCCTGGCTGGAGATAACCAGATCCTGGTGACGCTTGCTCAGGTAAGAGATAGCTTCATCACGGGCGCTGCTATCACGGAAAGTGATGCTCAGACCGTAGTTATCTTCTTTACGAACGGTAGTATAAGGAATGCCTTTTTCACGCAGATCGCTGCGCAGACTATCGATATTTTGTTCCTGCAACTTACTCAACGCGGTGTCCATATCCACTTCCATCAGGAAGTGAACACCGCCACGCAGGTCAAGACCGAGTTTCATCGGTTCTGCGTGAATGGCTGCCAGCCAGCGCGGGGTTGCCGGAGCAAGGTTAAGCGCCACGACATACTGATCGCCCAGTACGCCCATTAACACTTCACGTGCGCGCAGTTGGGTATCAGTGGAGTCGAAGCGCGCGAGAATAGCACCCTCTTCCAGAGCCACAGACTTAGGTGTGATTTTATCTTCTTGTAACGTTTTCTGGACCTGGATCAGCGTTTGCTCACTGGCGGCGGCACCGCGCACGCCAGTGATTTGAACAGCCGGATCCTCACCATACAGGTTGGGAAGCGCATAGAGCAGACCGACGACAATAACGACGATCAGCATGACATACTTCCACAAAGGATAACGGTTTAACACGGCAGTTCCCTTTGGGAAAACAATAAATTACAGCGCCTTCATGGTGCCTTTCGGCAGAACGGCAGCTACGAAATCACGTTTAATAACCACTTCAGTGGTGTCGTTCAGCGCGATAGCGATGTAGCCAGATTCTGCTACTTTGGTCACGCGACCCACCAGACCACCGTTAGTCAGCACTTCATCGCCTTTCGCAATGGAGCTCATCAGATTTTTATGTTCTTTGGTACGCTTTTGCTGCGGGCGCAGGATCATGAAGTAGAAAATCAGACCAAACACCACCAGCATCAGAATCAGAGACATAGGGCTGCCCTGCGCCGGAGCACCTGTTGCCGCTACCGCATCAGAAATAAAAAAGCTCATTCAAATTCCCTCATTATTAAAATTAATCAACGTTCACAGGTGGAACTGGTCTACCCTGACGTTGGTAAAAATCGGTCACGAAGCTCTCTAATTTACCCTCTTCAATAGCCTTGCGTAAACCCGCCATCAAACGCTGGTAGTAGCGAAGGTTATGAATCGTGTTGAGACGCGCGCCCAATATTTCGTTGCAACGGTCGAGATGATGCAAGTAAGCGCGCGAATAATTGCGACAGGTGTAGCAATCACACTCAGCATCGAGCGGACTGGTGTCGCTTTTATGTTTCGCGTTACGAATTTTTACCACGCCGTCAGTCACAAACAAATGACCATTACGGGCATTTCGCGTTGGCATCACACAGTCAAACATATCGATACCGCGACGCACGCCTTCAACCAGATCTTCTGGTTTGCCGACGCCCATCAGGTAACGCGGTTTATCTGCCGGAATCTGTGGGCATACATGCTCCAGGATGCGGTGCATATCTTCCTTCGGCTCACCGACAGCCAAACCGCCGACAGCGTAGCCATCAAAGCCGATATCTACCAGACCTTTAACAGAGATATCACGTAAATCTTCGTAAACGCTGCCCTGAATGATGCCAAAAAGCGCATTTTTGTTGCCGAGACTATCAAAACGGTCGCGACTGCGCTTCGCCCAACGCAGAGACATCTCCATCGAGCGTTTAGCATAGTCCCAGTCGGCCGGATACGGTGTACATTCGTCGAAGATCATCACGATATCGGAACCGAGATCGTATTGAATCTCCATCGACTTCTCGGGATCGAGGAAAATCGGATCGCCGTTGATCGGGTTACGGAAATGCACGCCCTGCTCGGTTATCTTACGGATATCGCCCAGGCTGAACACCTGGAAGCCGCCGGAATCGGTGAGGATCGGCCCTTTCCACTGCATAAAATCGTGCAGATCGCCGTGCAGCTTCATGATTTCCTGACCCGGGCGCAGCCACAGGTGGAAGGTGTTGCCGAGGATGATCTGTGCGCCGGTCGCTTCAACTTCTTCCGGCGTCATGCCTTTTACGGTGCCGTAAGTACCGACCGGCATAAAAGCAGGCGTTTCTACTACGCCACGATCAAAAACCAGGCGGCCGCGACGCGCGCGACCGTCTGTGGTATCCAGTTCAAATTTCATTTTTTCTCCTGCATCAGAGAGACAGTCTGATGATTAAACTTTCCCCATGGATTCACTCCACGGAGTAAAAATATCTTAACCCACTGGCGAAGGCGCAATCGGCGCAGCCAGTTTGGGGGCGACCAGCGCACAGCCACCGGAGCGTACACGCAGTACGTGAGGATGGCGAGCACTGCCCGCCATCAAAATGGCAAGTGAGATAGCCTTCTCACGGTCGCTCAGAAATAGCCTGCGGATTGTACGTGATAAACATCGCATCACCGTAACTAAAAAAGCGATATTCCGCTTTTACCGCTTCATGATAGGCGTGCATGGTGTTTTTATAACCAGCAAACGCGGAAACCAGCATGATCAGCGTCGATTCCGGCAGGTGGAAGTTGGTTACCAGGGCATCAATCACCTGATATTTATAGCCTGGATAAATGAAAATTTGCGTATCGCCGAAGAATGGCTCGATAAGGTCGTTTTTGGCAGCCTGCGCTGCGCTTTCCAGTGAGCGTACAGAGGTGGTGCCCACCGCAATCACGCGGTTGCCGCGCGCTTTCGCCGCCAGCACCGCGTCCACCACATCCTGCGGCACTTCCGCATATTCAGAGTGCATGATGTGGTCTTCAATGGTGTCTACGCGCACCGGCTGGAAAGTACCCGCGCCGACGTGCAGCGTGACGAACGCCATTTCAATACCTTTATCGCGCAGTTTAGCCAGCAGCGGATCGTCAAAGTGCAGACCCGCAGTCGGCGCGGCGACGGCACCCGGTTTTTCACTATACACGGTCTGGTACAGCTCGCGGTCGGCGTCTTCATCGGGACGGTCGATATACGGCGGCAACGGCATATGGCCGATGGCGTTGAGGATATCCAGCACGCTGCGTTCGTCGTTAAACTCAACTTCAAACAGCGCGTCATGGCGGGCGACCATCGTCGCGTTAATACTTTCGTCGTCGCCCAGCAGCAACTCAGCGCCCGGCTTCGGCGCTTTCGAAGCACGAATATGCGCCAGAATACGTTTGTCATCCAGCATACGCTCGACCAGTACTTCAATCTTGCCGCCGCTGGCTTTACGGCCAAACAAACGCGCAGGAATGACGCGAGTGTTGTTAAAGACCAGCAAATCTCCAGGGTTGAGCTTATCGAGCAAATCGGTGAAAGTACCGTGCGTCAGCGCGCCCGTCGGCCCGTCCAAAGACAGCAAGCGGCAGCTACTGCGCTCAGCTTGCGGATAGTGGGCAATCAGGGATTCGGGTAGTTCAAAGGTGAAATCGGTAACGCGCATGACACTGACTCAGACTAAAATAAGAGGCGGGTAGTCTAGTGCCGGGGCGTTCTCCCTGCAACCTTTACCCCTCTGGATAAACGTTTAACTATGAATTTTCTTGCACATTTGCATCTCGCTCATCTTGCCGACAGCTCGCTTTCCGGCAATCTGCTGGCCGATTTTGTCCGGGGTAATCCGGAAACGCACTATTCGCCTGACGTGGTGGAAGGCATCTTCATGCACCGTCGTATCGACGTGATGACCGATAACCTGCCGCAGGTGCGTGAAGCTAAAGAGTGGTTTCGTAGCGAAACGCGCCGCGTCGCACCGATTACGCTGGATGTTATGTGGGATCATTTTCTGTCGCGCCACTGGTCGGAAATCTCCCCTGACTTCCCGCTGACGGACTTTGTGCGCTATGCCCGTACCCAGGTAACCACTATTTTGCCGGAATCGCCGCCGCGCTTTATCAATCTGAACAACTATATATGGTCAGAGAAATGGCTTGAGCGCTACCGGGACATGGATTTTATCCAGAACGTCCTGAACGGCATGGCCAGCCGCCGCCCGCGACTCGATGCCCTGCGCGACTCATGGTATGACCTCGATACGCATTACGATGCGTTAGAAGAACGTTTCTGGCAATTTTATCCGCAAATGATGGACCAGGCGCGGCGTAAAACCCTTTGATTGCAGCCCGCATTCCCCGCCGGATAAGCGTAGCCGCGATCCGGCAAAAGATTGATAGACAAAACCTGTCTCATTGATTGCCAACGCCTCTTTGTCTTATTCCCGAACACTCTCTATACTGGCCCGCGTTGCGTTCCAAAAACCCCTTAACATTGCAGGAGAATTATATGGTACTGGTAACTCGTCAGGCTCCGGATTTCACAGCAGCTGCGGTACTGGGTAGCGGTGAGATCGTTGAAAACTTCAACTTCAAACAGCATACCAACGGTAAAACTACCGTTCTGTTCTTCTGGCCGATGGACTTCACCTTCGTTTGCCCGTCTGAACTGATCGCATTCGACAAACGTTACGAAGAATTCCAGAAGCGCGGCGTTGAAGTTGTTGGCGTTTCCTTCGACTCTGAATTTGTCCACAACGCATGGCGTAACACCCCTGTCGACAAAGGCGGCATCGGTGCAGTGAAATACGCAATGGTTGCTGACATCAAACGCGAAATTCAGAAAGCCTACGGCATCGAGCACCCGGAAGCGGGCGTTGCTCTGCGTGGTTCTTTCCTGATCGACGCTAACGGCGTTGTTCGCCACCAGGTGGTTAACGATCTGCCGCTGGGTCGTAACATCGACGAAATGCTGCGCATGGTTGACGCGCTGCAGTTCCACGAAGAGCACGGCGACGTTTGCCCGGCACAGTGGGAAAAAGGTAAAGAAGGTATGAACGCGTCTCCGGACGGCGTGGCAAAATACCTGACCGAGAACGTTTCCAGCCTGTAATTGGCATGAATCGACAAAAGGCCCGCAATGCGGGCCTTTTTTATTGGTTTATGTCGGATTACCCTTTTTCACTTCTCGCCAGATTCTCCACGCCATCAGAGCCAGTACGGCGACGCCAAGTATCAACGCCCCCCATACCAACAGCGTTTTCCACTGGCTTTGTTGCTCAGCGACTGACGTTGCCGTCAGCCTTGCCTCGCCACCCAGGGTGACCCGTTCATCCTCAAAAGCCTGCGACATTTTGTCGGGGTCGTTGTGTTTGCGTAACGCCTCCGGGATCAGCATCGCCAGACTGATGCTCGCCGGTTCCGCTGCTTTGTTTCCCCATGCCAGGATAAACGGGCTTTGGCCTTGCGCGTTAAAAATCACTTTATAGCTTTCACGCTCCCCTCTGAGCACGGGTAAGGTGGCAGGCAAACGCGCCTGAAGCGTCGTCATCCGGACAGCCTCAACCAATTCACCGGAGAGCGGAATATCATCCGAATACTGATTTTCCAGATTGTAGAGAACCGTTCGGGTTAAAGGCTGCCAGGCCTCTTTTTCTGCCTTGCGCCATTCAAGTTCAACCGGCAACACGCCTTCGTTATCCAGTGAAACCTTTAATGAGGTCAACGGTTGCGGCCTGGACCATCGCCAAATCGCCTGGTTTTCGGCGATTCTCTCCGCTTCAGCATTCATCGAAACAGGCCGGATAAGCGAAGGCTCCTCACGGGTTATCCCACTCACCCCGCTCAGATTCAGCGCAGGACTTTGCGAATCAAGAATCAGCAGCAGCCAGGGGACGCCATCAGCGGACATTCGCAAATCATCAACGCCTAAGGTGTCCATTTTCAACCGGTCGTCGCTATGCGTCAGATCCATCAGCGGCGCATTTCCTGTAATCAACCTCCAGTCACGCAAATCGCGGCTGTAATAAAGCGATGCCGTTCCCTGCCAGTTTTTCGCAGGCGCATCCCAGATCAAACGTAACTGGGACAGCGATGGCGTCTCTTTCACATCGTCTGGCAAAGCGATTAAATAACTCTGCCCGATGGATTGCTGGTTTTCACTTTCGAAGCGAATTTCTATGCCATTTTTAGAACGCAGCAGGACCGCGGGTCGTTCATTATCTTGCGTTGGCGTCACCTGCTGCGCCGTAGAATCAAACGGGAAAAGGCGCAGAGGAATGGTTTTCGGGGACGTTGCCTGCGCTTTTTCTGCCAGCAGAGTGAAAGGCACTACGTCACCCTGACGGTTGAACACCCTGATATCACGTAAGTCCGGCCAGACTGCCTCGTGGTATACCGCTAAAGGCAGAGGGAGGCTATACCACTGCTCTGACCCAGGCGTAAAGAGCTTCACTCCCGTCGCGTAGTCTGCTGGCGCATCCGTAGCCGTATTACTGCCCGACGCAGCGCCGGTTGCTCCTAACAGAGCACTCCAGAGAACCGCTTTCATCCATTTCATTTTTCTTCTCCAGTTTTGGGCGGTAAGGGTGAAAAATAGCCAATAATCAGCACCAGAATGGCCACGCCAATAAACGCGACCGCGCGCGCCAGGCCGCCGCCTCCCGCGCTGTCCACCAGCATCAGTTTAACGATGACTATCCCCAGCAAAACCGCGCCACATAGCCATTCCTGGCGCGAGCGACGCCGGGTCGCTCGCAGCATCACCACCAGCGCCGCTAACATCCAGAACAGAGCAAAACAGGTTTGAATCAGCCGCGAATCCCATAGCGCCTGGACATTCCACGCAACTTCGCCATACCAGGACAACGCGCGCAGCAGCAAACCATTAAGCCACCAAAAGCTGAGCGCCATCAGCGCCACAACCGGCCATGGGCGACATATGGAAAGCTGAACCGGGAAATAGCGTTGAGACACGCGATAAAACACCACCAACCCCAGCAGGGCAAACGCTGCGCCCTCTTCCAACGGGTTGAGCAACGGCAGATACGTCTGACGATAAACCACGCCATCCTGTAAATTCGTCAGCACGAGCAAACCGACCAGTGCCAGCGCAACGGGAATCATCGCCTGAACAGAATAGAGGGCCGGCCAGATGCGAAACGGCCAGAGCTTGCGATGAACCGCTTGATAAACCATGAAAACCAGCAGCCCACCAGCCGCCATCATCAGGCCGCTTCCCCACGCAGCCCTGCCCCACGGCAGCGCCTGCGCGAACCAGAACAGCTCAACCGCCAGCGCCAATAAAATCATCCAGAAGAACGACAAATGCGCCAGCCGGGAAAGCGCTGGCGGTAATATCTGCGCGTCACGCCAGAGCAGCGCCAGCGCAACAACTAGCGCCGCACACCAGGCCAGATTCGGCCAACCCGCCGCAAAAATCTGCTGCAAAGAGATTTGATACATCAGCACCACGAGCATCATCGGCCACAGCAGCCATTTACTGGCATCCAGCTCCCGCCATGCCAGGCGACCAGCAATCGCTCGCCAGCCCCAAACCGATACCGCCATTAATGCCAACACGCCAGACAGCACCCACCGATCCTGTTTCAGGATGAGTTGCGATGCCGCAACAAGTGCAATAATCCAGAAAAGCAAACCACCCGCGAGAAGCCCCCAACTGCCCTGTATCCGAATGTTGCGCCATAGCCATGCACCAGCCAGCCAGCTAAGGCTAAGCACGGCAAAAATCAGCATCATCGAAAGTGCGGTTGTGCCGTTCGTCAGCGCCCATAGCGCGCTGCCCACGGCCAGCACGAGCAGCGCCGTACCGCTATAACTCATGCGTCGTTGCTGTTGTTGCACGCCCAACCAGAGGATACCCAGCCCCTCCAGCGACCAGGCCATCGCCGTCCAACGGGCTGAAAGCGCCAACGGAATGGCCAGGGTGGTAAATGCGCCGCCGAGCGCCAGGGCAGCTAATACCAGAGGTCTCCCCAGAGAAGACGAACGCCGCAAGGCAAGCGTCGCCAACACCAGATAGAAACCACCGTAGCCTAGCGCGCTGAGCGCCGGACCATATGCCATATGTCGGGTAATGGCATACTGCATGCCAAAACCTATCAGTGGAGGAGCAAACAGCAGCACGCCGTCAATAATCTGTTTGCCTTTTTCCTGCGCCCGAAGCGATAGCGCCACGCTCAGCACGCCAAAAATAATGGTGTTGGCGATCAGGAAAAGTTGGCAGCTCAGGTAATACTCAGGCCGATAGTCATCCAGTCCCCACAAACCACCAACACCAAAGGTAAACAGCAGGCCGAGCAGATTCAGCTCCCGCCAGTGCTGCCAGATGCTGATGGCGAGAATGCCCACCGAGAGCAAAAGATAGAAAGAGAAGAGTGCGACATGACTGCCGCCGCCGGTGGAAAGCAGCAGCGGCGCGAGATAGCCGCCAAGGCTTGCCAGCATCGCCAGGCTGAGTGCCTTTTGCAAAATAGCCAGACCCACACTGGCCGCGCAAATCGCCACCAGCAGCGCAAATGCCAGCGTCATGGGCAGCATTTGCCACAGCCGGAACGCGCCAAAGACGGTGAGATAGAGTGCCCCCGTAGCCCCGCCCTGTAGGATCAGCGCATAGACCGGTTGCTTATGCCTTAACCGCCAGCCCAGTGCCAACAGGACAATAGCAAACAATGCGGCAGCCACCAGGCGCAGCTCAAGCGGAAACAAAGAATGTTCGACGGTGTAACGCAACAGGAAAGAAAGCCCCAGGAACAGGAGCAAAATACCGAGCTTTGCCAACGGGTTGCCCTGCATAAACCAGCGCACCAGCGATGACATCACCCCACCAAAAGCAGAAGGGCGCTCGACGTTGGGCGTGGATACCGCCGCTTTCTCCGGCTTCGGCTGCGAAGCCCACGGGTTAACAAGTTCCGGCGTCGGCTCAGTGACAGGTTCCGGCACCACGTTGCTAATCGCAGACGTTGGCGCATCAGAAAGAATACTCTCTGTTGCAGGCGTCGGCTCAATGGCTGTTGCCTGCGCCACAGACTCTGGCACCACGCCGCGCAGCTCAAGTTCCTCTACCCGACGGCGCAAGGCCACCAGTTCGGAACGTACCGCCGCACTGCGTCTGTATGCCACGATCGCGAGGCAAGGTACCACTACCAGCGCGAAGAATAAAACAATGCAGCCAAGGGTTAGCAGCTCATCCATGTTTCCACCTTCACTGTATAAAGACAGACCAGAATGACACAATTTGTTGCAGTTACGCCATATCTGTTAACACTATGACCCGCTTTTCAGAAAATACAATCAGCCCCTGCGTTTGGCCAGGGGCTGTGAGGAGGGATTAAAACGCGAAGCAGGAGCAACCAAGTGCGCCCCAGAAAGCCCGATCGTCCGACACCGGAATCCCCGACTTACGCGCAATATCATGCTGGTGACCGTGTACGCCGCAGCTGCCGCAGCACTGGTGCATCTGCACCATTGCGCCAATTTTCGCCGCAGCAGGTGGCGCTGAGCGATAGTGCCCCGGCACCTTCACTACCGGCGACCAGTCCGGCACAACCGGAATGGCTGGCGGTGCCAGCGGAGTGAAATACCCTGCCGCGTACACCACTTTGCCATCGACAATGGTCATCACCGACTCGATGCCTTTGATCTCTTCTTCCGGCACGCTGAAGTAATCTTTAGACAGCACCACCAGGTCGGCCAGTTGATCTTTCTCGATGCGCCCTTTCTTACCCTGTTCGCTGGAGAACCAGGCGCTACCGGCCGTCCACAGTTCCAGCGCCACATCGCGTGGCAGGCGATTGTTATCATCGTACATCGCCATACCACCAACGGTACGGCCCGAAACCAGCCAGTAGAGCGCGGTCCACGGGTTGTAGCTGGCCACGCGGGTGGCGTCAGTCCCCAATCCGACCGGAACGTCAGCCGCCAGCATTTTCGCCACCGGCGGTGTATGTTTGACCGCATCTTTACCGTAGCGATCGACAAAATATTCGCCCTGGAACGCCATACGGTGCTGAACCGCTATCCCGCCCCCCAGCGCTTTTACACGCTCGATATTCCGTTCGGTAATCGTTTCGGCGTGATCGAAGAACCAGTGCAGACCATTGAACGGGATATCACGATTTACCTTCTCAAACACGTCCAGCATTCGGCTGATGGATTCATCGTAGGTAGCATGCAAGCGGAACGGCCAGCGGTGCTCAACCAGGTGTCGCACCACGCGCTCCAGCTCATCTTCCATACCTTCCGGCAGATCCGGGCGTGGCTGGAGGAAGTCTTCAAAATCCGCGGCCGAGAAAACCAGCATTTCCCCTGCCCCATTGGCACGATAGAAGTCGGTTCCCTGCCCTGGCTTGAGCATATCGGTCCAGCGTTCAAAGTCTTCCAGTTCCTGCTTCGGACGCTGGGTAAACAGGTTGTAGGCGATACGCACCGTCATCTGTTTATTGGCGTGTAGCTGCTCAATTATCTCATAATCTTCCGGGTAGTTCTGGAACCCGCCGCCCGCATCGATGGCGCTGGTCAGTCCCAGACGGTTCAGCTCGCGCATAAACTGACGGGTCGAGTTAACCTGCATTTCCAGCGGCAGTTTTGGTCCTTTTGCCAGCGTCGAATAAAGGATCATGGCATTGGGTTTGGCAATCAACATTCCGGTCGGGTTGCCGTTGCTATCACGCACAATCTCACCGCCCGCCGGATCCGGCGTCGCTTTGGTGTAACCGACGGCTTTCAGCGCGGCGCGGTTGAGCAAAGCCCGGTCGTAGAGATGCAGAACAAAAACCGGAGTATCGGGAGCAGCTTCATTCAGTTCTTCGAGGGTTGGCATGCGACGTTCGGCAAACTGGAATTCACTCCAACCTCCCACCACGCGTACCCATTGCGGCGACGGCGTTCTGTCCGCCTGCTCTTTAAGCATACGTAGCGCGTCCGCCAGCGACGGCACGCCTTCCCAACGCAATTCCAGATTGTAATTCAGACCGCCGCGAATGAGATGCAGGTGCGAATCGTTCAGACCCGGGACCACCGTATGTCCCTGCAGATCAACAACCTGCGTCCCTTCGGCGGCAAAGCTCATTACCCGCTCGTGGCTCCCGGTCGCCAGGATTTTACCATTGGCGATCGCCACCGCCTCAACCTGCGGGTTTTGTTTTTCGAGAGTATGAATTTTTCCGTGAGTCAGAATTAATGTGGCAGTTTGCGACATATCAATCTCCTGAGAAACCGGTCAGGCTTTTTTCAGCCATCCGGCAAACAGACGGGTTACGATGGGCATCCAGAACCAGACCACCAGCGCAACCACAAAGGCATCATTGATGAGATGCAGGAGTAACGAGCCCTTCATTGCAGGCAGCACCATGCCGGTCAACCACGGCACCAGATTGGTGCTGGGAAATATCACCAGCAGGGTTATCAGAAACTGTTTCCAGCGTTTGGGCTGGCGTACATGGGGCGCGGGCGGCGTAAACCAGAATGCCGCTTCGGTACGAACTTCGGTTTTGTCACCTTCCGCCAGCAGTGGAGCAATCTCTTCGACCAGCACGCGGCGCGTATCGGACTGGGTCCAGTTATACAGATGCTCAAGCGTGTCGAAGCGGATAATGATGTTCCACAGGTTGTTGCCATCTGCTGGGCGAATCACGTTCGCGCCGAGATGACCGGGAAATTCAGCCGCTACAGGCATGATTTTCCCCAACCACTGCTCATACCGCTGCGCCTGCTCAGGTAGCAGGGTGTGGGTAATCACCAACGTCACATGTTTGCTCTGCGCCATGAAGGGTTCCTTGTTGAGAGGAAACAGGCCGCTTAGGCCAGGAAAGCAATACACAAAAATCATTCATGGTGCATCGAGGCGGCAAGGTTGTGGATCCCCGGGAGCTTACATAAGTAAGTGACCGGGGTACGCAAACGAAGCCAACAAAGATGCAACATGAAGGATGACGTGTATTTAAGCTTTACGTTCCGGCGCGCCATGCACCATGGTATAGGCATAATCCACGCCCATACCGTAAGCGCCGCTGTGCTCGCGCACCAGATCCATAACGGCGTCGTAAGTTTCTTTGCGTGACCAGTCGCGCTGGTACTCGAGAAGAACCTGTTGCCAGGTCACGGGAACGGCGCCCGCCTGCACCATACGATCGATAGAACGTTCATGGGCATCTACGGACGTACCGCCGGAAGTGTCGGTCACCACATACACTTCGTAGCCCGCTTCCAGCGCCATCAGCGCAGGGAAAGTCAGACATACCTCGGTCCACAGCGCGGAGATAATCAGTTTTTTACGTCCGGTCGCTTCCACGGCCTTCACAAACGCCGCATCTTCCCAGGAGTTCATTGAGGTGCGTTCAATGGGTTTTACATCAGGATGAACCGCTAACAATTCTGGCCAGATATATCCGCTAAAACTTTTCGTTTCCACAGAAGTATAAATCACCGGAACATTGAATATTTTCCCGGCTTTCGCTAATGCCACGGTATTATTTTTTAAAGTCTGGCGATCAATATTCGCTACACCAAATGACATTTGCGGCTGATGATCAATAAAAATAAGCGTAGAGTTTTGAGGGTCAATCAGTTCCCGAATAGACATATCACACCTTCTTAATCAATAAGTTAAAAGGCAACGGTCTGTATCTGCCGTCAGCAGCAGGATCCTGAATCAGAAAGCTTGTTGAGTATAGCGGGAAATTTCTAACGAGTTATTAAAGAAAACTTACCATCCTGTGAAACTATTAATTTTGTATTGCGATATATCCTAAACAACATCAAAAAAATGCGCATAACTCATCTAATTTATTCACTGGCATTGTTTTTCTTCATTCGGTACAACAGAGGGGTTTAATTTTCAGGATATTTTCTGCTTATGCGCATCAATCTGGATGTTTTGCTCATTCTCGACGCACTCGACAAACAGGGTTCATTTGCCGCGGCGGCCGAATCGCTGTTTAAAACCCCTGCGGCACTCAGCTATATGATTCAAAAGCTGGAAAGCGACCTGAATATCGAGTTGCTTGACCGTTCTGGACACCGGGCTAAGTTTACCGACACCGGACAGATGATGCTGGAAAAGGGACGTTTGCTGCTGAGCGCGGCAAAAGATCTCGAAAAGCAGGCAGTGCAGCTGAGTTCAGGCTGGGAAAAAGAGCTGGCAATTGCGCTGGACGATTCCTTTCCCCTCGCCTCGCTGTTGCCGATTATCGATGAATTTCACGCGCTGAATAAGCAAACTCGCCTGAGCTTTACCCACCATACGCTGGCGGGTTCCTGGGAGGAACTGACCCATAATGGAGCAGATATTATTCTGGGAGCGATTAATGAACCGCCAACGTCTGCGGCCTGGTCCTACAAAATGCTCGGTACGCTGGACAATGTGTTTGTCGTTGCGCCTGAGCATCCGCTGGCCGCAGCACCGGACGGCCTGACCAACGAGCAGTTGTGCCTGCATCGGGCGATTGTTATCAGCGACAGTGCGCGCTTTTGTCATCCGCTACAAACCAATCTGATGGAAGAACAAGCGCAGATCCGCGTCGATGACTTCCACAGTAAAGTGATGCTACTTCGGGCCGGCATGGGCTGCGGATTTCTCCCACGTCATATTGCCAGCCCGTGGCTTGCCACGGGCGAGCTGGTGGAAAAAACGGTTATCTCATTTCGCCAAAAAGACGTGGCCTATATGGCCTGGCGCAATAACCGTGATGGGCTGGCACAGCGCTGGTGGCGAGACGCGCTGCTGGCAAGCCGGGAGGTTGCGCGCTTATATCAATGACCTGACCACACCGAGGCGGTAATCGCCGGCAGCGTCAGGATATCATCAGCAAGCAGGCCTTTACCCTCTTTGTGCTGCCATTGGCTAACGCTCAGTAATGGCGAGGCTGGCAGGACCACTTCACAGGCGTGGCCACGGTTAATCGCCACCAACACTCGCTGACGGTTTAGCACGCGGACAAACACCACCACGTTATCCTCGGCGTAAATCACCTGACAACCGCCATGGCGTAACGCCTGGCTTTGATGGCGTAATTTAGCCAGCCGCTGGTACAACGCCAGCAGGTTAGCGTCCTGTTTTTCAGGCTGCCACGGGAACGGTTTGCGACAAAATGGATCGTTGTTCCCATCCAGCCCCACTTCGTCACCGTAGTAAATACAGGGCACGCCAGGCCAGGTAAACAGCCACACCACCGCCAGCGGTAACCGTGCAACGTCTTTACCAAGCAGAGATTTAAAACGGGTGGTATCGTGGCTGTCGAGCTGATTAAACATCCGCAGTTGCTGCTGATGCGACAAACCCGCACGGTAGTTGTCCATCCACGCCATACAGGTCTGGGCATCAATAGATTGCGGATCGTATGAGATATCAGTATTGGCGAGGAATCCCCAGAGGGGGAAAGTAAAGCCGCGATAGTTCATGGCGGCATCTTCGGCATCAGCCTGCAACCACTGGCGCGCATCGCCAAAATGTTCGCCCACCACATACGCCCCTGGCTGGGTTTCTTTTGCCGCCTGCGTAATACCGGCCACGTGCTGCAGGTTGTTGCGCGCGCCACCGGTCTCTCCCAGCATGTGCACCACATCCAGACGCCAGCCGTCCATACTCCACGGCGCTTTCAGCCAGTGGCGGACGATACTGTCTTCGCCGCGATAAATTTCATTCACCAGGCTTGCGGAGGAAAAGTCCAGCTTAGGCAGGCTGGCATACCCCAGCCAGTCGAGCGCGACACCATCATCTGAAAAATGATACCAGTCGCGCCAGGGAGATTGCGGATTATGGCACGCCCCGTCGGTTCCCCGATTATGCCGGTCAAACCAGGCGTGCGAATCGCCGCTATGGTTAAAAACACCGTCGAGAATCAGCCGTATGCCCTGCCGTTGGGTGTTGTGACGCAGGCGCAGCAGTGCTCTGTCGCCGCCAAACTGTGGATCAACATGGCGGTAATCTTCGGTATCGTATTTATGCACGCTCGGCGCGGTAAACACCGGATTCAGATACAGCGCCGTGACCCCTAACGTTTTCAGGTACGGCAGCTTTTCACTGATGCCATCCAAATCACCGCCATAAAACGTGGAGCCGCCGGCCTGAGCCATAAGCGGCTCGTCCCACTCGCGCCGCACAATATCGTGCCCGGCCGCGTGGTGGTAATAGACATTATCCTGAGCCGCTTCACGCGACTGGCTGCGGGCAAAACGGTCCGGGAAAATTTGATAGAAAATCTGATCGGCGACCCACTGCGGACCGTTATCCGGCACATCAATCGCAAACTGCTCCAGACGCGCAGGCGGAAAACGGCTGAAACCCTGCGGGGTAAACCACAGCTGACGATCGAGCCAAAGTAATTTAAAACTATAGCGTCGACGAGGCTGCCCGCTGGAGAGATCGATTGCCGCTCGCCACGCGGTCACGCCCGGCTGCGGCTGGCTGCGCTGCTTGTGCATAGCCAGCGAAATCTCTTCGTTATCGTTTTCTGCGCGTAGCGTCACCCGCTGGGGTGGATTCTCCCCCGCCAGCCATAATGTAATCGTCAGTTGATCTTTGTTTTGCTTAACAAATGGGGCAACCGGAAGGTGCCAGGCGTTCAACATCACGTATCCCCTTTGATGATAATGACGTCACCTTGCCATAGCGAAGTGCAGGATCACTCCTCATCTTAACGTTTATTGGGGGAGGAGCTCGGGGGAGGAGAAAATTGCCGGGTAACATCAGGCTACCCGGCAAAAATATTACTGCGCTTCAGCCAGTTGACGCTCGCGACGGCGCTTGAAAACCCAGCCGGCCAGCAGCAGGATAATCCACGCAAAGCCGACGTACAGCGAAATACGGGTATCCGGATGATAGCCGATAAGCGCGATGATAAAGACCAGGAAAATCAGGCCAATAACGGTCGTCACAACCCCACCCGGCACTTTAAATTTCAATGCCTTGACCTCTTCCGGCGGCAGACGACGACGGAAGGCAATCTGCGACAGCAGGATCATAATCCACACCCATACCGTGGCGAAGGTCGCCAGAGAGGCGATCACCAGGAAGACGTTTTCCGGCATGATGTAGTTAAGATACACCGCAAACAGCAGCGCGATGGTCATCACCATCACCGTGACCCACGGCACGCCACGACGCGAGGTCTTAGCGAACATTTTCGGGGCGCTGCCCTGCTCTGCCATACCGTGCAACATACGACCCACGCCGAAGACGTCAGAGTTGATGGCCGACAGCGACGCGGTCAGTACGACAAAGTTGAGGATCCCGGCGGCAAAGGTAATGCCCATATGCTGGAACGTCAGAACGAACGGGCTACCGTCGGTGCCAACCTGGTTCCATGGGTAAATGGACATGATGACGAACAGCGTCCCCACGTAAAACACGAGGATGCGCATCGGTACGGAATTGATGGCGCGCGGAATAGATTTTTCCGGGTCTTTGGCTTCACCTGCGGTAATCCCGATAATCTCAATCCCGCCGTAGGCGAACATCACCATTTGTAACGACATCACCATGCCGAGCCAGCCGTTGCTGAAGAAACCGCCGTTGCTCCACAGGTTATGGATACCGGTCGGTTGCCCGCCGTTGCCAATCCCCCAAATGATGATGCCGAAACCGGCGACAATCATGATGATAATGGTGGCGACCTTAAAGAACGAAAACCAGAACTCCAGCTCGCCAAACACCTTCACGCTCATCAGGTTGATGGCACAGATAATCAGCACCACGCTGAGGACCCAAATCCAGTGCGGAACGGCAGGGAACCAGACCCCCATGTAAATACCAAAGGCAGTCACGTCGGCAATAGCGACAATCAGGATTTCAAAACAGTAGGTCCAGCCGGTGATGTAGCCTGCCAGCGGTCCAAGGTTTTCCTGCGCGTAGCGCGAGAAGGAGCTGGCAGCCGGGTTATGAACGGACATTTCGCCCAGCGCACGCATAATAATATACGCCGCTACACCGCCGATAATATAGGCCAGCAATACGCTTGGCCCCGCCATTTTTATGGCATCGGCCGAGCCGTAGAACAGCCCAGTGCCAATTGCTGAACCTAATGCCATAAAGCGGATGTGCCGGGTGCTCAGCCCACGCTTTAGCTTGTTATTACTTTCCATCGATTCCTAACCTGTTAACACAATAAAAAAACCACGGGGCCATATTAATAGCCCCGTGGTTAAAACTTATTGTCAGTGATATTAGTGTGCGCTGGAGGTCACTTGTCGACCCGCTGCGCGATCCCAGATAACTGCCAGGATCACCATCACGACTGTTGGCATCAACCACGCCAGCCCCTGCTCCGCCAGCGGTAAACGCTGGGTCCAGGCCGGTAACACGTCGCCAATTGCAGAAGCTTTAATGCCATCAAGGATACCAAAAATCAGGCTGATAAACATCGCAGGTGCAATGACGCGGGAAGAATTATGCCACCATGAGCGGGTAAAGCTTAATACAACCAGTGCGATACATGGCGGATAGATAGCCGTCAGCACCGGAATAGAGATCTGAATCAGATGGCTCAGACCCAGGTTAGAGACCACCATCGAGAAGCCGCCGAGGATAAATACCAGCGTACGATAAGACAGTGGAACATACTGGGCAAAGAACTCTGCGCATGCGCAGGTCAGGCCAACCGCGGTGACCAGACAGGCGATGAAAATCAGCGCCGCCAGCAGGAAGCTTCCCGCGCCACCAAAGGTGTGCTGAACATACGCATGCAAAATTGCCGCGCCGTTAGCAGACTGATCGACCAGAATCGCGCTATCTGAACCCAGACGGAACAGCGCGAGATACAGCAGCGTTAAGCCCACACCTGCCATTAAACCCGCCCAAACGGTGTAACGGGTCAGCAGACGCGCTTCAGTAACGCCACGCGAGCGAGCAGCGTTAACGATAACAATACCAAATACCATCGCGCCCAGCGTATCCATGGTCAGATACCCGTTCACGAAGCCATTAGAAAACGCCGCAGTTTGATAGGCCTCCATCGCATTACTGATCGGGCCCGCTGGCCAGACAATTGCAGCGACAGACAGTACCACCAGCGCCAGAATTTTCAGCGGCGCCAGGAAATTACCAACCGTATCCAGCAGTTTACCCGGATACAGTGAAACCAGAATGACAATCGCGAAATAGATAACGCTATAGATAAACAGCGGCAACGCAGAGTCACCGGTCAGCGGTGCAATCCCGACTTCGAAAGAGACCGTCGCGGTACGTGGAGTAGCAAATAACGGCCCAACTGCCAGATAGCAAACGGTCGCCAGCAGCAGACCGGCGACTTTACCGATAGGCGTGCTCAGTCGGTCCACACCACCACCGACTTTCGCCAGCGCGACAACGGTAAGCACCGGCAAACCAACGGCGGTAATCAAAAAGCCAAAAGCCGCAGTCCAGACGTGTTCACCTGCCTGCAAACCAACCATTGGGGGGAAGATGATGTTACCTGCACCAACGAACAGTGCAAATGTCATAAATCCCAAAGCGATAATATCGCGCGATTTTAACTGATGGGTCATAAAGTCTTACTGCCTGTGGATGTGGTGTTGAAAATAATAAATTTTTGCCTTTCCCTGGGGGACAATACAGCGGCATTTTTGCTCAATTCCAGCGGGAAACACTCCCGAGCTGGCGCGGCGAAGAATAGTTTTTCGATTTACCGCGCAAATGCAGTCGGTATGACAGCACCTGGAGCGCAATTTAAACGCTTATAACGTTTTAAAGCAAGGTGGGATCCAAAAACCAGAACAATATAGCGATATGAAAAATTGGGTTAGCACAAAACACCATTTCATGGAAAAAGGTATGGGTAATAGTTCGAACAAAAAACAATCAAACGTCGTAAAATTCAGGAGTCATATATTGACCGCATGGAAAAAGCCAGCTTGTGCTGGCTTTTGGAAAGTTAATCTTACGAATGTGCTTTAACCGTTACTTTTGGCAATCAAACGTTCCGGGATCACGAAACTAAATCGCGTCCCCTGACCTGGTTCGCTTTCGATATTCAAGCGGCTGTCGTGATGATGCAGCGCATGCTTCACGATGGCCAGACCCAGCCCGCTACCGCCTGTTTGCCGCGATCGCGCTTTATCCACTCGGTAAAAACGTTCGGTCAAACGTGGAATATGCTCGGCGGCAATGCCCGGACCGTTATCTTCCACACAAAACTCCGCCCCCGACGCCACATGCTGCCAGCGTACGGTAATGTGCGTTCCCGCAGGCGTGTGGTTTACTGCGTTGTAGACGAGATTCGAGATAGCGCTACGCAACTGTTCCTCGTTACCCCGCACGTTCAGGCTGTTATCAACATCAAAGGTAAACGTATGTTTTTGCTGGCTCAGCGTCTGCGCTTCATGCTCAACTACGCGCAGCATCATGGGTACATCGACCTTCTCATTCAGTTGCAACGTCGGTGCAGCCTCAATTTTTGACAGCGTCAGCAGCTGTTTCACCAGTCCTTCCATGCGGTACGTTTGTTCACGCATGGTATGCAGCGCTTTTTCACGCGTCGTCCCTTCCAGCGGATGCTCCTGCATCATTTCCAGGTAACCCTGTAACACCGTCAGCGGCGTACGCAGCTCATGGCTGGCGTTGGCAAAAAAGTTACGTCGTGAACCTTCAAGTTGGTGCATCTGGGTAACGTCGCGCGCCACCATCAGCAGTTGCTTATCGGTGTAGGGCATCACGCGAATTTCCAGATGCCGTCCGGTATTGAGCACCAGATTGATAGGCCGGCTAAAGTCGCGCGTTTTCAGATATTGTGTGAATTCCGGATAGCGAAGCAGGTTAAGAATATTTTGCCCGCTATCGTCCGGCCAGCGCAGTCCCAGAACCTGCTGAGCCAGTCCGTTACACCAGAAGATACCGCCTTCTTCGGTGGTCAACACCACCGCGTCGGGTAGCGATTCCGCCCCGCTGCGAAAACGTTTAATCAGGTTACCCAGTTCTCGACGGCGCTTTTTGTTGCGAAGCTGCATTTGATGCAGCCCATATAACAGCGGCTCCCAACTGCCTCGCCCCGGCGGCGGCGTCATGCTTCTGTCGACCCATAGCCACCAGGACAAACGTAATAGATTCCAGAAATGCCAGATAAGCAGGCCCGTTACCGACGCCAGTAAAAACCAGGGCAGGTAACCGAAAAAAGCGCTAAGGATAAATGCCGGTATGCAGCACAGGATCAGCTCCAGTACCAACCTTTTCCATGACAATCGTTCTAGCAAACGTCTTACTCCATTTACGGCCTAATCCATCAGGCCATGATTCTTGTCAGTCAGAAGCGGGTCGAAAAACGATATCCCGTCCCGCGAACCGTCTGCACCATACGATCATGTCCGCTGTGCTCCAGCGCTTTACGTAAGCGGCGGATATGCACATCCACTGTCCGGTCTTCCACGTAGACATTGGTTCCCCAGACATGATTGAGGAGTTGTTCACGGCTGTAGACACGCTCAGGGTGAGTCATAAAGAAGTGCAACAGTTTGAATTCGGTCGGCCCCATATCCAGCGGATCCTCGCCGGTCATCACGCGATGCGAGGTCGGATCAAGGCTTAGCCCCTGCATCTCAATAACCTCTTCCACCGCCATCGGGGAAATACGACGCAGAACCGCTTTAATACGCGCCACCAGCTCCTTGGGAGAAAACGGCTTGGTAATATAGTCATCCGCGCCGGTTTCCAGACCCCGAACGCGGTCTTCCTCTTCACCTCTCGCCGTCAGCATCATCACAGGGATGTCCCGCGTCATCGCTTCGCGCTTGAGATGTTTAATAAACTGCAGACCCGAGCCGCCGGGAAGCATCCAGTCAAGTAAGACGAGATCCGGCCAGGGTTCATTGAGTTGGTTCACAGCACTGTCATAGTCTTCGGCTTCAACGGGTTGAAATCCGTTTTGCTCGAGCACGAAGCAGACCATTTCACGAATTGGAGCTTCATCTTCTACGACCAGAATACGTCTCGCCATGATTTGCCCTGTTTATAATTAAATCGTTTGCCATCAATACAGTGCCATTATGCGTCAGTTTTATGACAGATTTATGAAAAGATAGCCCAGGTTTAACGCAGCCCGGCGAATTATGACAGCCCGGAGACAAGATATTAACGTCCTTACAGGGTTATAATCCCCGCCATTGTTTTATCGTCATGGAACTCTTATGCGCATCCTTCACACGTCTGACTGGCATCTGGGCCAAAATTTCTACAGCAAGAGCCGCGCCGCTGAACATCAGGCCTTTCTCGACTGGCTGCTGGAAACGGCGCAATCCCAGCAGGTGGATGCCATAATTGTGGCAGGCGATATTTTCGATACTGGCTCACCGCCAAGCTATGCCCGAGAGCTGTATAACCGCTTTGTCGTCAATTTGCAGCAAACCGGCTGTCATCTGGTGGTGCTGGCAGGTAACCACGACTCCGTCGCCACGCTCAATGAATCTCGCGACATTCTGGCATTTCTCAACACCACGGTCGTTGCCAGCGCCGGCCATGCGCCGCAAATTCTGCTGCAACGCGACGGCACCCCGGGGGCAATCCTGTGTCCGGTTCCTTTTTTACGTCCGCGCGACATCATCACCAGCCAGGCTGGACTGACAGGACAAGAAAAACAGCAGCATTTGCTGGGCGCGATTACTGATTATTACCAGCAGCAGTATCAGGACGCCTGTACGCTGCGCGGCGATCGGAATATCCCCATCATTGCGACCGGACATTTGACCACCGTCGGCGCCAGTAAAAGTGACGCCGTACGTGACATTTATATCGGTACGCTGGACGCCTTCCCGGCACAAAACTTCCCACCAGCGGACTACATCGCGCTGGGACATATTCACCGGGCGCAGGTTATCGGCGGCACGGAACATATCCGCTACTGCGGTTCGCCGATTGCGCTCAGTTTTGACGAGTGCGGCAAAAACAAATGTGTACATCTGGTGAGCTTTGAAGCGGGGAAACTCAGCGCCGTCGAAAATCTCACCGTCCCGGTCACGCAGCAGCTTGCAGTACTGAAAGGCGATTTAGCCGCCATTACCGCCCAGCTTGACCAGTGGCGCGACATGCAGCAAGAGCCGCCGGTGTGGCTGGATATTGAAATCACCACCGACGACTATCTGCATGATATGCAGCGCAAAATCCAGGCCTTAACCGAAGATTTACCGGTAGAGGTGTTACTGGTGCGCCGCAGCCGGGAACAGCGCGAACGTATCATGGCCAATGAACGGCGTGAAACGTTAAGTGAACTGAGTGTGGCGGAAGTTTTTGACCGCCGTCTGGCGCTGGAAGAACTCGAAGAACCACAGCGTGAGCGGCTTAACCAGCTGTTTAGCGCAACCTTGCACACGCTTGCCGGGGAGGCTGAAGCATGAAAATTCTCAGCCTGCGCCTGAAAAACGTCAACTCCCTGAAGGGAGAATGGAAAGTCGATTTTACCGCCGAGCCTTTTGCCAGCAACGGGCTGTTTGCCATCACCGGACCAACGGGGGCGGGGAAAACCACCCTGCTGGACGCGATTTGCCTTGCGCTGTACCACGAAACGCCACGCCTGAATACCGTGTCACAGTCGCAAAACGACCTGATGACCCGCGACACCGCAGAGTGTCTGGCCGAGGTCGAATTTGAGGTGCGGGGCGAAGCCTACCGCGCTTTCTGGAGTCAGAACCGGGCACGCAACCAGCCTGAGGGCAACCTACAGGTCCCGCGCGTAGAACTGGCCCGCTGCGCCGATGGTAAAATCCTCGCCGATAAAGTCAAAGACAAGCTGGAGATGACCGCCGAGCTTACCGGGCTGGATTACGGTCGTTTTACCCGTTCGATGCTGCTGTCTCAGGGGCAGTTCGCCGCATTTCTTAATGCCAAACCGAAAGAGCGCGCCGAGCTGCTGGAAGAGCTAACCGGCACTGAGATCTACGGCCAAATTTCCGCGATGGTGTTTGAAAAACACAAATCAGCGCGTACGGCGCTGGAAAAACTGCAGGCCCAGGCCAGCGGCGTTGCGCTATTAGCACCAGAGCAGGTGCAGTCCCTGACGGAAAGTTTGCAGGTACTTACTGACGAAGAAAAACAATACATTACCAGCCAGCACGTCCAGCAACAGCACCTCAACTGGCTTATTCGGCAAAATGAGCTACAAACGGACATAAATCGCCACCAGCAGGCATTACAGGCTGCTCTTCAGGCGCAAGAAGACGCGCAGCCACAACTGGCGGCGCTGAGTCTGGCGCAACCGGCCAGAGCGTTACGCCCACACTGGGAGCGAATCCAGGAACAAACGGCTACTATCGCGCGCACGCGGCAGAAGATTCAGGAAGTGAATGCTCGCTTACAAAGCAGCTTAGCGCTGCGCGGGCGCATCCGTCAGCAGGCGCACACGCAATCGACCGCGATGCTCGCCGGACAACAGACGCTAACCGACTGGCTGAACGAACATGACCGCTTCCGCTTGTGGAGTTGCGAACTGGCAGGCTGGAAAGCGCTGCTGGCCCAACAGTCCGATGCCAGTGCCCAGCTACGCCAGTGGCAGCAGTTGCGAGAAAACGACATGCGTAAGCTCGATGCGCTGGCGCTTCCCACGCTGACCCTTTCGCCGCAGGAGGTAACACAAGCGCTGGCGCAACATGTGCAGCGTCGTCCGTTACGCCAGCGACTGAGCAACCTGCACGGACAAATCGCCCCGAAGCAAAAGCAGCTGGCGCAACTACGCGCCACGCTTGTACAGCGTCAGCATGAGCTGACTCAACGCAACGCGGTGCTTGCCGAAAAACGTCAACGTTATAAAGATAAAAATCAGCAGCTTGCCGATGTGAGAATCATTTGTGAGCAGGAAGCCCGTATCAAAGATCTGGAAAGCCAGCGGGCATTACTGCAATCCGGTATGCCTTGCCCGCTTTGCGGCTCCACCGCACATCCGGCAATTGAGCGCTATCAAACGCTCGAACTGAGCGTGAATCAGACGCGACGTGAGGCGCTGGAAAAAGAGGTTAAAACGCTGGCCGATGAGGGTTCAACGCTACGCGGACAGCTCGAGGCAATAAGCCAGCAGCTTCAGCGGGATGAACGCGAAGTACAGACGCTTTCTCAGGAGGAGCAAGCACTTACTCAAGAGTGGCAGACGGTCACCGCCAGCCTCAACGTGACACTGCAACCGCAGGATGACATCGCCCCATGGCTTGCCACCCAGGAAGAGCATGAGCAGCAGCTTCACCAATTGAGCCTGCGCCATACCCTGCAGGCGCAAATCACCGCGCATACAGAGCAAATAACTCAGATCCAGCAGCATATTGAACAGCGTCAGGCGGCGCTAACCGCCGAGCTGGCCCGTCATGGCCTGTCCCTTCCGGCTGAGGATAACGTCGCCTCATGGCTGAGCGAACGGGCGAACGAAGCCCAAATGTGGCAACAA
Source organism: Citrobacter europaeus (assembly GCA_020099315.1). Taxonomy (NCBI): domain Bacteria; kingdom Pseudomonadati; phylum Pseudomonadota; class Gammaproteobacteria; order Enterobacterales; family Enterobacteriaceae; genus Citrobacter; species Citrobacter europaeus. The sequence goes on along the minus strand of CP083650.1, from coordinate 1,047,967 downwards.
CGCCAGAGCGAACTGAGCGCTTTACAGACCCAAATAGCCCAGCTTGCGCCGCTGCTGGAAACGCTGCCAGAAACCGAGGCACTTCCTGAAAACAATGAGGGTCTGTCGCTGGAAAACTGGCGGCAGGTGCACGACGATTGCCTCTCCTTACAGGGGCAGTGGCAAACTTTGCAACAGCAGGAGGCGCAGGACGTTCAGCGCGCCGCAGAAATTCAGGCACAGTTTGATGCCGCATTGCAGGCCAGTATTTTTCCCGATCGCGATGCCTTTATTGCCGCCCTGCTGGATGAAGAGACCTTCACCCGTCTTGAGCAGTTAAAGCAGTCACTCGAAGGCCAGCAGCAACAGGCGCAAACCCTGCTTAATCAGGCTCAGCAGGCGCTGGCGACTCATCAACAACAGTTGCCAACTGGGGTGGATCTCACACTCACGGCACAACAACTGCACGACGCGCTGGCAAAACTCACCCAGAAGCTACGGGATAACACCACTCGTCAGGGCGAAATTCGCCAGCAGTTGAAACAGGATGCTGACAGCCGCCAGCAGCAGCAGGCGCTGATGCAGGAGATGGAAAAGGTCGCGCAGCAGGTCGAAGACTGGGGGTATCTGAATGCGCTGATCGGCTCGAAAGAGGGAGATAAGTTCCGCAAGTTTGCCCAGGGGCTAACGCTGGATAATCTGGTCTGGCTTGCCAACAACCAGTTGACCCGTCTGCACGGCCGCTATCTGTTGCAGCGCAAGGCCAGCGAAGCGCTGGAGCTGGAAGTGGTTGATACCTGGCAAGCCGATGCCGTGCGTGACACGCGCACGCTCTCCGGCGGCGAGAGCTTCCTCGTGAGTCTGGCGCTGGCGCTGGCGTTGTCCGATCTGGTCAGCCACAAAACGCGGATTGACTCCCTGTTCCTCGACGAAGGTTTCGGCACGCTGGACAGCGAAACGCTGGATACCGCCCTGGATGCGCTGGATGCGCTTAATGCCACCGGCAAAACGATTGGCGTCATCAGCCACGTTGAAGCGATGAAAGAGCGCATTCCGGTACAGATCAAGGTTAAAAAAATCAACGGACTGGGCTACAGCAAACTCGACAAGATGTTTGCGGTGGAGTAATCGACCAGCGGATGTTGTTTCACAGGACGGATAAGCGCTGGCGCCCTCCGGCACTCTATGTAGCACAATATTGCATACTCAGGGACGGATATGAAATGGCATTCCACTTCGCTTATCCGCAAGCTATCGCTATTGGCGGCGAACGTTCGCCGCTATGACGCACGTCCTGCGTCTTTCTTGTTGGCAGGTGGTATGAAAAAAGTCATTTTCTCTTTAGCGCTGGGGACATTTGGTCTGGGCATGGCCGAATTTGGCATCATGGGTGTACTCACCGAGCTGGCGCGGGACGTGGGCATTTCCATCCCTGCTGCCGGCCATATGATTTCGTTTTACGCTTTTGGCGTGGTGCTGGGCGCGCCCATTATTGCGCTCTTTTCCAACCGCTTTTCGCTCAAGCATATTCTGCTGTTTCTGGTCACGCTGTGCGTGATTGGCAACGCCATCTTCACCCTCTCCTCCTCTTACTTCATGCTGGCGGTAGGCAGGCTGGTTTCCGGCTTCCCGCATGGCGCGTTTTTCGGCGTAGGCGCGATTATCCTGTCGAAGCTGGCCCGTCCGGGAAAAGTCACCGCCGCCGTCGCGGGCATGATTTCGGGGATGACCGTGGCCAATCTGGTTGGCATTCCCGTCGGCACCTGGCTGAGCCAGGAATTTAGCTGGCGTTACACGTTTCTGCTGATAGCCGTCTTTAATATTGCCGTAATAGTCTCGGTCGCTTTTTGGGTCCCCAATATCAGCGATGAGGCAAAAGGGAAACTGCGCGAACAATTTCACTTTTTGAAAAGCCCCGCCCCGTGGTTCATCTTTTCCGCCACCATGTTTGGTAACGCCGGGGTATTCGCCTGGTTCAGCTACGTCAAACCGTACATGATGTACATTTCCGGCTTCTCCGAAGCGCTGATGACCTTCATCATGATGCTGGTGGGATTAGGAATGGTGTTGGGAAACCTGCTGAGCGGTCGGCTGTCTGGCCGCTATACGCCGCTGCGCATTGCGGTAATAACCGACTTTGTGATTGTGCTGGCTCTGCTGTTGCTCTTTGCCTGTGGCGGAATCAAAGCCGCGTCGCTGACCTTCGCTTTTATTTGCTGCGCAGGCCTGTTTGCGCTGTCGGCGCCGCTGCAAATTTTACTGCTGCAAAACGCTAAAGGAGGGGAGCTGTTGGGTGCGGCTGGCGGGCAAATTGCCTTTAACCTCGGCAGCGCGATTGGCGCTTACTGCGGTGGCATGATGCTGACGCTGGGCTTTGCCTACAACTACGTGACGCTGCCGGCGGCACTGCTGTCGTTTTCTGCGATGTCGTCGCTGCTGCTATACGCTCGCCTGAAGCGCGCAGTCCCCCAGATGACACACGCTGCCGGATAGCATCTGCGCTACCCGGCTACGCGAACATTACTCCTGCGGCCACAGCCAGGCCGCACCGCGAACGCCGCTGGAGTCACCGTGTAGCGCTCTGCGTAAAGGCGTTTCGCATTCGCCGCCAAAGACAAACTGCTTAATCAACGTCGGAACATTTTGATACAGTCGGTCGACATTGCTCATTCCGCCGCCCAGCACAATGACGTCCGGATCGAGAATATTTACCACATGCGCCAGTGATTTCGCCAGACGAAGCTCATAGCGGCTCAACGCCTGCTCCGCCAGAGCATCCTGCGCATTAACGAGGCTGATAATTTCACTGCCCTTGAGCAGCTTACCGCTCAGACGCTGGTAGTCGGTGGCAAAACCGGTCCCGGAAATGAAAGTTTCAATGCAACCTTGTTTGCCACAATAACAGGGGACTTCCTGTCGAAAACGCAGCTCATCTTCATCCATCCACGGCAGCGGATTATGCCCCCACTCCCCTGCGGTACCGTTGCCGCCCGTGTGCGCCCGACCATTCAGCGCCACGCCAGCGCCACATCCTGTGCCGATGATCACCGCAAACACGGTTTGCGCCCCTGCCGCCGCGCCATCCACCGCCTCTGAAACCGCCAGACAGTTGGCATCATTTGCCAGCCGAACTTCACGATTCAGACGCGCACTCAAGTCTTTGTCAAAAGGTTGCCCGTTAAGCCAGGTCGAGTTGGCATTCTTCACCACCCCGGTGTAAGGAGAAATTGAACCAGGAATGCCCATCCCCACGGTTCCCGTCTGCCCGGTGGCTTTTTCCGCCATCTCCACCAGCGCAGCGATGGTTTCTATCGTTTGCCGATAATCATCGCGCGGCGTGGGCAGGCGATGGCGAAAAAGCTGTTCGCCCGCATCGCCAAGCGCGATAACTTCCGTTTTCGTACCGCCCAAATCGATACCTATACGCACTGTTTACTCCTCTTCCCGATTAACAATGCAAGCATAGCGACAATTCGCTATCATGCCCGCTGGATTTAACGACAAGGCCGTGGAAATTATCATGCTGTGGTTCAAAAATTTAATGGTTTACCGTCTTAGCCGCGATGTTTCTTTGCGTGCCGAAGAGATGGAAAAACAGCTGGCATCAATGACGTTCACCCCTTGCGGTAGCCAGGATATGGCAAAAATGGGCTGGGTTCCGCCGATGGGATCGCACAGCGATGCATTAACGCATACCGCCAATGGCCAAATTATTATCTGCGCCCGCAAAGAAGAAAAAATTCTGCCATCGCCGGTTATCAAACAGGCGCTGGAAGCCAAAATATTCAAACTGGAAGCTGAGCAAGGTCGCAAACTCAAGAAGACCGAAAAAGACTCGCTGAAAGATGAAGTTCTGCACTCATTGCTGCCGCGCGCCTTTAGCCGTTTCAGTCAGACAATGATGTGGATCGACACCGTCAACGATCTGATCATGGTTGATTGCGCGAGTGCGAAGAAAGCCGAAGATACGCTGGCGCTGCTACGTAAGAGTCTCGGTTCGCTGCCGGTCGTTCCGCTGACGATGGAAAACCCTATTGAGCTGACGCTGACCGAATGGGTTCGCTCCGGCACAACGGCTCAGGGATTCCAGTTGCTTGATGAAGCCGAACTGAAAGCGATCCTTGAAGACGGTGGTGTGATCCGCGCGAAAAAGCAGGATCTGGTCTGCGACGAAATCGCCGTGCATATCGAAGCGGGCAAACTGGTCACCAAGCTGGCTCTCGACTGGCAACAGCGCATTCAGTTCGTTATGTGTGACGATGGCTCTGTTAAGCGTCTGAAGTTTAGCGACGAGCTGCGCGATCAGAACGAAGATATCGACCGCGAAGATTATGCTCAGCGTTTTGATGCCGATTTTATCCTGATGACGGGTGAACTGGCGGCGCTGATTAAAAGTCTGGTGGAAGGATTAGGCGGCGAAGCGCAACGTTAAGCCGTTTTTACCGAATGGCGGCTCAATGTCGCCATTCGTCATTTTTACGCTTACAGATAGCGGCAAAGATAGGATGTTGGCTCTGCCACCTGCAGATGAAACTCGCTGCTGCCCGGCACGTTAAACACGTCCCCCGCGGCATACACTTTCCACTCGGTTTCCCCTGGTAGCAGCACGTTCAGTGCGCCGCTGACGACCGTCATCTCTTCAGGCGCCGCGGTACCAAAGGTATATTCACCTTCAGCCATCACGCCTACACTGGCGCGGCCAGTACTGCTGCTGGTAAAACCGATCGATTTTACTTTGCCGGAAAAGTATTCATTACTTTGAAGCATACAACTGGCCCTATCTCGTGATTAAGTTAACAACCAATATAGGGGGGTGACGTTCCACCTGTCACGCAAAATTACGTCAGCAGCTCCGAAGCCAGCCGGGCAATCAGCACATTGGACAGAAGAACCGGGACATCCAGCGATTTTTGCAGTAAATCGCGATGGCGTTGATTGAACCCCAGGCAGTCCAGCATGATGACATCCGCACCTTGCTCCAGCAGTTCTTTCCCGGCATCAATCAATTGTTGTTCGCTACCGTGGATCGGATTCGCCACGGCATACACTGGTGGGGTTTGTAGCGCCTGCCATTTTTGCGCCTGGGCTTTAAGCAATTCAGTGACGGGAACAATAACCCCGACCTGATGCCCATCGACAATCGAGGCCACCAGCGGTGGGATAATCCGTAACGGTTCCAGCAAAATGCTGTTGCGGGCGGTCAGGCGAGCGATTGAGGCGGTACTCATCAGCAGGATCACGTCAAAGCCCTGGTTATCCAGCACCTCCACGATACTTTGCAGCGAGCGTTCTACCTTCTGGCGTGAGACATGCGCGAGTTGGTGGTCGCTGAGCAGCGTTAATAAATGCTCGTCACCGGGCGAAACGCCGTACTCAGCCATCACATCCTCTCGCCGCATCTGTCCCAGCAGACTGTGGTGAGTGATGTGCTGTTCATCGATATATTCCGTCAGGAGCGGTAACACCTCACACATCGGCACAACGCCAATCGTGAGGATAGCCAACGACGTACTCATTTGTTGCTCCACCGTCTTCTTACTTTGCTGTGAAATCCCGGACATGTGCCGGGCGCTGACCTGCGCTACAAATGCTCAAAAGCGTAGCAGCAGATCGGCGGTGTCTTGTGTAAAGATTCCAAATAATTCCAGTACTGGATTGTTATTGTTTAATTTTCAATTTTTACTGTATACGGCGAAATTTAAAAAAATGTGATGCACGCCCGTACTGGCACTTTTCAGAATCGTGCCAGGGCGGTGATTAAGATCAGGCTTTATCGGGGTCTTCGTAGCGCTTTTTGGCATCCATAGCTTCCTGCGCAGAAGGATGCTCACTGATCAACGAATTCGGTTTAGGGTGATCGGCTCGAAGCTGATACCAGGTTACCGTCTGGCCTGGCGTCCCTTTTTCAACCGTAACAATCGTCGCTTGACGTGGGTAAGGTGGTTTTGTCGGCATAGTTCTTCCTTTTCACTGGATGAACATTAAGTATAGACACCGCCCTGCAACCGTGGCGCGGCCTGCGCCAGTATCCCAAGAATGTCTTCCACCACCTGTGAAGGCGGATTGGTGGCATCAACGATATAGTGCGCAGCCTCACGATACAGAACATCGCGCTGGGCGAGCACTTCCTGCACCTCTTCAGTCAACGGCTTACCGGTTAAAGTTGGGCGCAACCCCTCTTCAGGCGTCGCCTCCAGACGATCGACCAGTACTGATACCGGTGCGCTTAAATAGATAACCACGCCGTGGCTGCGCATGTAATGACGATTAAATTCGGTAAGTATGATACCGCCGCCGGTCGCAACAACCGTTGCCGGGGCTGTGACGGCCTGCAGAGCGGTCGTCTCCTGGGCACGAAACCCTTCCCATCCTTCTCTTTCGACGATCTCCGCCACGGTCATCTGCACGTGCGATTGCAACCAGCGATCGGTATCAACAAACTGGAAATCGATAGCCTTCGCCAGCGCCATACCGGTAGTTGTCTTACCACACCCCCGGGGGCCAACAAGAAAAAGAGGTTGCGTCATTACAGAAATTCCCCAGAGAGCCGCGAACGAGCGGGATCTGATGCGGTTAAAGATATAATCATATCATCAAACTAGTACATGCCAAAGCGTAAAGAAAAAATTACAGATGGAGTGGCGATATCTATTAATCCCTACTATAACAAGAATTCACAATGAATAAAGTGTAAATAATAAATTACAAATTTTATTTTCTACGCTGTACTTCCAGCCACCACTTATCAAGCTCAGCCGCAAAATGCTGCCTGTCACGCGGTGAAAGGCTGTCCGGCCCTCCGGTCTGAATACCGCTGGCGCGCAGCGTATCCATAAAATCACGCATCATCAGACGCTCACGGATCGTGGCTACGGTATAACGCTCCCCGCGCGGGTTAAGCGCCGCTGCACCTTTTTCAATCACTTCAGCCGCCAGCGGGATATCTGCCGTTATCACTAAATCACCGGCGCTACACTGGCGCACAATCTCATTGTCCGCCACGTCAAACCCGGCGGGAACGCGTAGTGTACGGATAAAACGCGAAGCAGGAACGCGCAAGCTTTGGTTTGCGACCAAAATAAGCGGCATCTGCATGCGCTCTGCAGCGCGGTACAAAATATCTTTAATCACATTCGGACACGCATCGGCGTCCACCCATATTGTCATAACCTCTCCCCACTGATGTGCAGTCGCACATTGTCTCGTGCTTTTACTTTCAGGCAAAGTGCTGTTTCTCCTTCTGCACATATTCATTCCGCGCTAAGCTTAGCTTTCCCAGGTTTACCCCAAATAATTCAAGTTACTTGAAGTAATTAGGGTATAAAACAATGAATATCATCCATAGGGAGTGACAAATGGACAAGAAAATTGGTTTTATCGGCTGCGGTAATATGGGCAAAGCAATTCTTGGCGGCATGATCGCCAGCGGCCAGGTTCTCCCGGGACAAATCTGGGTCTACACCCCCTCCCCCGATAAAGTCGCAGCATTACACGACCAGTACGGTATTAATGCGGCGCAGTCTGCGCAAGAAGTCGCGCAAATCGCCGACATCGTTTTTGGCGCCGTAAAACCAGGCATTATGATTAAGGTGCTGAGCGAAATTACCTCCAGCCTGAACAAAGACTCCCTGGTCGTCTCGATTGCTGCTGGCGTCACCCTTGACCAGCTCGCCCGCGCGCTGGGCCATGACCGAAAAATCATTCGCGCAATGCCAAACACGCCGTCACTGGTGAACGCCGGAATGACTTCCGTCACGCCGAACGCCTTAGTCACACCGGAAGATACGGCCGACGTGCTGAATATCTTCCGCTGTTTTGGCGAAGCTGAAGTCATTGCGGAGGCAATGATTCATCCGGTCGTTGGCGTTAGCGGTTCAGCACCGGCATATGTCTTTATGTTTATCGAAGCGATGGCAGATGCCGCCGTGCAGGGCGGCATGCCTCGCGCGCAGGCTTATAAATTCGCGGCGCAAGCGGTTATGGGTTCGGCGAAGATGGTGCTGGATACGGGTAAACATCCTGGAGAACTGAAGGATATGGTGTGCTCGCCTGGCGGAACCACCATTGAAGCGGTACGCGTCCTGGAAGAACGCGGTTTCCGTTCATCAGTGATTGAAGCGATGATTAAGTGCATGGAACAGTCGGAAAAACTCAGCCGCTCCTGAGTTAACACCGCCGGACGTCAGGCCGCAGCTTCAGTGCGGTTACGTCCGGAATTCTTTGCTTTGTAGAGCGCCATATCCGCCGACTTTAACCATTCTCGGTAATGCTCGGTTTCTGAGGTCAGCGGCGCAACGCCCACGCTGATACGCAGAGCAACCTGCGGCGCGCAGGATAAACGCAGTTGGCTAAGTCGTTCGTGAACACGAGACATCGCCGCAATCGCGCTGGTTGCTGGCGTGCCGCACATAATCACCGCAAACTCATCTCCGCCAAAGCGCCCAATCACATCGCTACCGCGTAAGGTCATCTGCAACTGGCGGGTCAGCGCGACAATCGCCTGGTCCCCAACGTCATGACCCCAGGTATCATTAATGCTCTTGAAATGGTCAATATCGATAATCAGTAACGTGGCGTCACGCTGATAGCGACGGCAATTATCAAATTCATTACGCAGCAACAGTTCCCAATGGCGGCGGTTGTACACCCCGGTCATGCCATCTCGCGTACTCATCACCTGTAAGCGGCGTTTATGTTCCGCCAGTTTGATGACCGTCTGGTAGCTGACCCAGGCAAACAGCAGCGGATAAATCACCAGCACCGGCAGCGTCAATAGCACGCTAAGTTGAGTACTGCTTAACGCGACGGAGATATCAGTTAGCTGTAACGTCACCAGGCATGAAACCACCATCAAAACGGCGCCTGCGATGAAAATTCGCATCCCTCCTGCGCCCATCAGGTTGATGCAGGTAATCATCAGCAGCGCCGTGGATGGCAACAGATTCACTCCCATAATTCCTATCCACATACCGGCGAGAATGGCATCGGCTTTTAAGTTGGTAAATTCGCTATGCAGAGGATCGTCAGCTTTGCTTGCCCACTGCCAGGCCAGGTGCGGCCAGACAAACGCCCATCCCACCAGTAACAGCCACCAGCCACCGGTAATGGGCTGAGCAACGAGTACCGACGCGATAGGGAAAAACATTCCCCCCAATCCCACCGCTCGCGGCAGCCTGATCCGTCGGGCGAATCGCAGACCGGAACGCTGGTGGTCATTCTGATGGAGCGATAAAAACGCTTCATTCGGGACGACCTTCTTTTGATAAAAGTTTTCATCATTCATCGTATTTGGGAATATTCTGAAACAAATTTCCCAAATTATAGGAAGGGGTATGGCGGCGGAAGTATGATATTTCGGGTGAGCGATTTTACCTGCTCACCCGTAAGTGCTACGCAGATTTTTTCAGGCAAGCGCTCATAAATTTATTACGATCATCACCTTTCAGAGACTGCTCCGTCGCCTTGACGTTGCATTCACGCATTTTCTGCTGCTGCGGCGTCAGGCTCTTTTCCTCAGGCGCAGATTTACTGTTTTTCAGGCAATCACTCATATATGTTTTACGCGCGTCCCCTTTTAAGGTCTGCGCCGTTGCCTGCTGATTGCAGGTGGTCATACGTTGTTGTTGCGGGGTTAATGTCTTCTCGGCAGCACCGACGGTAGTTAAAAAAATAAGACCAAAAAGCAACGTCATTAATAATGTAATTTTCATAGCACCATCCTTTTCTGAACGACGACACACAGGTAAGTTTGGCTGCTAACGATAAAAATACCACCCGGCGGCAAAAGTATTACCGCCGGGCGTCGGGTTATTTCAGTCCTAACGCCGCTTTCATGGTGTAAAACAGGTCGGTTTGATCGGTCAGACCAACCACATTCGCCGCGTGCGGGCCATAGGCTGCAATTCGCAGCTGGCTGCCGGTATGCTCCTGCGATTCCTCTTCAGAGTTGCCGTAGCTGATAACCATGACCGCGCCATCTTTGGTGTTCAGCGCCTGGGTCAGGCCTGGCGCTTTAGTATCCGGCGCGACTATCTGGCTGGCATGCGCGTGGTCAGCGGTTACTACCACCAGGGTATTGCCATCTTTCTTCGCAAAAGCAAGCGCGCGCTGTACCGCTTCATCCAGATCGACCGTTTCGCCAATCTGTCCGCACGGGTTGGCGGCGTGGTCCTGTTTATCGATTGACGCCCCTTCCACTTGCAGGAAGAAACCTTTCTCATTTTTGCTTAACAGCTCAATCGCTTTATCCGTCATCTGCGCCAGCGTTGGCACGCTGTCGTCACGCTTTGGATTGGGGGTACAGGTCACTACCGGTTTATCCAGATTGCCGTGATAAGACGCTTTCGGCCCTTCCCAGCGTACCGGCATATTGCCGTCAGAGAACAGACCCAGCAACGGTTTATCCTGATTAGCTTCGGTAATCGCTGCCAGCGTCGCGGCATCGCTCACCATCTGATAACCGCGGGCAAGGGCTTGTTCACGCAACGTTTTACCCTGCCACTCGCCTGCCGCAGCGGTTTCCGCAAACGTTTTTGCCCCGCCGCCCAGCGTAACGTCAGCCCGGGCATTCAGTAATTGTTCGGTGATGGATCCTTTGCCGCCTTTTTCCAGCGCATTGGTTGGGCATTTTTCACGGGTCACGTCGGGACCATAGCACTTACGCGAGGTCACATGAGCAACCAGCGCCGCCGGGGTAGCATCCTGCAATTCAGCGGTAGAAACGTTGCCTGTCGCCAGACCCGCCGCTTTTGCCATTTCAAGAATTGTAGCGTGATCTTTTTCATGTATATCAACGCCCAGAGCACCGTTATAGGTTTTCACGCCGGTGGTCCACGCCGTTGCGGATGCCGCAGAATCCGTCACATAATCGGGTTTACCCGTTTTTTTATCCAGCGCATAGTGCGTGTATTGTCCGGTCAATGGTAAAGCATCAATACCTTTAAAAAAGCCGCCCGCGCCTTCGGCATAATTTCGCGCTGCAGTAATTTCTGAGTCCCCCATACCATCGCCAATCAGTAAAATAATATTTTTGGCAGGTTTATCGTTCAGAGATTCGCGCAGAGCCGCAGTTTGATCGGCTGACAATCGACGGGCGCCGCCCGGCGTGGTGATATCACCCTGAGCGGCACGATTATCCATAACCGCTACGGTAGAAGTTTCTGCATTAATAATTGGGGTAAACAGCAAAGGTATCAGGGCAATAGCGAGTGCGCTTTGTTTCACTTTATTTTCTCCATGTATAAATACGGTAAAATTAAAACAAAGCGACTATAAGTATTTGATGTGACACTTTTATGATAATTTGTGGATGGAACGCCACAGATTACTCAAAACGCTTTTGGCACGCTCTCGCCAGCGTTATGTACGTTCGCCAGAAACGCAGGCATACGGCCAGCTCCAGCCAGGGCATCCTCAATTTGGCGAATGAGTATTTGCCGATCGCTCCACGTCATATTGCGCAGCATTTCGATGATTACCTGCTCCAGCGTTTCAACCTGCGCCGCCAGGTCTTGCGACTCTTCTTCTTTTTGGGCGAGCTTAAGTAACAACTCAGTGACGAGATTTTTCATTTGCGTATTCCCTTAACAAAATATAGGCCACGTTATCATTAAGACTCACAACTGCCTAGAGGATGAAAGTTGTATTTTTATAAGTAATAAAACGTTTTGCGAAAACAATCACAACACAAAATAAGGGGAAAAGAGTCGTAGCGCAGAATTATTCAATATAAAAGGGTAAGGGGATTAATAATCACACAGATATATAATGCACATTTATGGATTAACAACGCTGACGGGCAGCGTTGTTAATCAGCAATTCAGCGTGCGCGGCGCCGACGTCGCAGCGCGATAGCCAGTTGCCAGATATTGATAAGCACAATGCTCGCGGTGGCAATAAACACCCAGCGAAAGCCTGCCATTGCTGAAACCGTCGCCCCCATTAATGGCCCGGCGACGTTGCCGAGGTACATAAATGACTGGTTATAACCAAAAATGCGCCCGGTTATCTGGTCGCTGGAGTATTTCACCAGCAGCGTCTGCACCGCAGGCAACATCGCGCCGTCGGCAAAGCCGAGCAGAAAACGCAAAATCCCCAGTTGCAACGGCGTGGTAACCCACGACATGGCGAAAAACAGCACCACCGCGAAGATTAAGGTCGCCATTAAAATCCGCTCGGTCCCAATACGGTCGCCTAATTTACCGAGTCGGGGGGCTGAAATCAGCGCCGAGATGCCCGGAACCGACGCAATCAGTCCGCTGAGAAAGGCAATATTCGAACTGTCTGGGACCATCGATTTAATAAACAGCGCCAGAATTGGCCCAATTGAGCCGTTACACAGTTGGATCACCATCGTCGTAAAAAACAGGCTGATCACCAGCGCCGGATAAGGCAGCGAGGCAAACACGGCCTTTCCGCTCAGACGCTCGCTTTTTTTGATTGTCGGACGCACGCCCTCTTTGATTAAGAACAGCGTGACCAGGAAGCTCACGACCAGCAAGGCTGCGGTAATACAGAATACAGCCCGTAAGCCAACGTGGTCAGCAATAAATCCCCCCATCAGCGGCCCGCCAATGACGCCGCTAATTTGCGCCGTTGAGAGCGTACTCAGCGCCCACCCGCTACGTTCACGCGGAACCTGTGAGGCGACCAGCGCCATCGCATTGGGAATATAGCCTGACGTTAACCCCATCACCCCACGCAGCAGAAAAAGCTGCCAGACGTTTGTCGCAAAGGCCTGCAGTAAAATCGCAATCGCCATACCCAAAGAGGCCCGTAGCAGCATCAGCTTGCGTCCTTTACGGTCGGCTAAACTGCCCCACATCGGAGAGACAATGGCTGAAATCAGAAAGGTGACGCTAAACGTTAAGCCGGACCACATTGAGAGCGCTTCATGCGAGGTCACCCCCAGTTGGGAGATATAGAGCGGTAAAAAAGGCAGGATTTGGCTAATTGCCAGGCCGGTGAAAAAGCAACCGAACCATACGGAAATAAGGTTTACTCTCCAGGATTCCATAGGGACTCATAACGATAAGCAGCTGAAAACTGCGAGCAGCTTAACAAATTACTTAGCCAAATAAGGGTTCACAGGTGCGATAAATCACAGTTCAGGATTTTATCTTCCCGCTCATCGTATTTGTGATACGCCTCACATGAAAGCCACAATACTAGCAGGGAATTATGCTTCACAGGCGAAACGCACGTTTGCGCGAATCTATTCCCTTGTGGCCCAGCAAAACAATCTGCCAGAAGCCGAGGAAACCTGCGTTTTGTCGTGGTAATGTATGTGCTTTGCATTCATGGAATGGGTTTTTAAGATGGCAAAGTTGCGGGTAGGAATCGTATTTGGTGGTAAATCAGCGGAACATGAAGTGTCATTGCAATCGGCAAAAAATATTGTCGATGCCATCGACAAGACTCGCTTTGACGTTGTGCTGTTAGGTATTGATAAACAAGGGCAATGGCACGTCAGCGATGCCAGTAACTATCTGCTTAATTCAGACGATCCGGCGCATATAGCGCTGCGTCCTTCCGCGACCAGCCTGGCTCAGGTACCGGGTAAACAAGCGCACCAGTTGATCGATGCGCAAAACGGTCAGCCGCTGCCAACGGTTGATGTTATTTTCCCGATCGTTCACGGCACGCTGGGTGAAGATGGCTCTCTGCAGGGCATGCTGCGGGTGGCGAATCTGCCGTTCGTCGGTTCTGATGTCCTGGGGTCTGCGGCCTGTATGGATAAAGACGTGACCAAACGTCTGTTGCGCGATGCCGGATTAAACATCGCGCCATTTATTACGCTCACTCGCGCCAATCGCAACAGCATCAGCTTTGCCGAAGTCGAATCTCGCCTCGGTTTGCCGCTGTTTGTGAAACCAGCCAATCAGGGATCGTCCGTTGGGGTCAGTAAGGTGACCAGCGAAGCGCAATATGAACAGGCCGTCGCGCTGGCATTTGAATTTGATCATAAAGTCGTGGTGGAGCAAGGGATCAAAGGCCGCGAGATCGAATGCGCGGTGCTGGGCAACGATCATCCGCAGGCCAGTACCTGTGGCGAGATCGTGCTGAACAGTGATTTTTACGCTTACGACACCAAATACATTGACGATAACGGTGCCAAAGTGGTGGTTCCGGCAGCGATCGCACCGGAAATTAACGATAAGATCCGTGATATTGCTATTCAGGCCTATCAAACGCTGGGCTGCGCCGGCATGGCGCGCGTGGACGTGTTCTTAACCGCAGAGAACGAGGTTGTGATCAATGAGATCAACACGCTGCCTGGCTTTACCAACATCAGCATGTATCCAAAACTGTGGCAGGCGAGCGGCTTAGGCTATACCGATTTGATCACTCGCCTGATCGAACTGGCGCTGGAACGCCATGCGGCGGATAGCGCGCTGAAAACCAGTATGTAATCCCGCCAGGATGCCTGATAGACCTCTATTGGGCATCCTTTGCTTCTTCTTCATCTTCCACGCGGCGACGGATAATTAATCCGGCCAGCCAAAAGCTAATCACCCAGGTGACCAGCCCTACCGCATAGGTTTGCCACCCCTGCGCTTCAAAACCGAGTAAGCCCACCACGCCGTTGAGAATAAAGATAAGCCCAATAGCGAAGGCATAATAGTGCCAGTCTCGGCGGATTTTAACAGGCAGGTTCATAACGGCTCCGGTGGATATACAACATGACAACGCATCCTCGCACATTTCCTCATACACGTCTGTGGCCTGTGCGGAATTTCTGAAATGTAAATTAATTTCACTTAAGGTTGCGCAATTGTGACGATCAGCAAAAAACCGAAATCCAGGAATAATCTCTACCTGAAATTACCATCATTCTGATATTGACATTGCCGATCACCTGTCAGACTCACTGTCAGTTCCAGGCAATACGTCAAAAAAGCAGGTTATTTCCGGAGGTCTTTATGGCTGATTTTACGCTCTCTAAATCCCTTTTTAAGGGCAAGCATCGGGATACCTCCTCCCTGCCCGGCAATATTGCGTATGCCGTTTTTGTGCTGTTTTGCTTCTGGGCGGGCGCGCAGATTTTAAATCTGTTGGCCCACGCTCCCGGCATCTATGAGCAGTTGATGCAGTTGCAAATGCAAGAGACAGGGCGCCCGCGAGTTGAAATCGGCCTGGGTGTCGGAACTCTTTTTGGACTGGTCCCTTTTCTCGCCGGAAGCCTGATTCTTGGCGCCATCGCGGCATTCGTGCGCTGGCGCCGCCGTCATCATAACGATGACTGACCCATACATTTCGCCCGACGATCGTCCACGCGTTTAGCAAACCACGCGGTAGTCAGATTACGTGTGATCTTCGGGCTTTCAAGTTGAATGCCAGGCAGCATTTCACGGGGAAGCGTTTTCCCGGCCTTCGCTTCCGCCAGCTTATAGACTTTCTCGTACAGCGCGGTCTCTTCAAAGGCCAGGCTGTCGCCTTTTTGCAGCTGACGGCGGATCTCACTCTCGCTCATGTCCAGCTTCCCGGCCAGTTTACGTACCGCCAGCTCCGTTTTGCCCGGCTCGCTGCTGCCATAGAGAATTAAATCACCGTCCATCGCCAGCTTCACGCCGCTGGCTTTACTGACCGCATTCTGGAAAGCTGAATTGCGGCTGGCATACCACCCGGCATTGAAATCGGCGAAGCGGAAAATTGGCGCACTGTAATTCGCCGGGTAGTTAAGCAGATGATACGTACCGAACCACAGCCCACCGCGGCGGCTAAATACTTCCTGGCGCACGGTTCCCGCCATTTTCCACGGGTAGCCGCTGGCATGCTGCTCAGCAAAGGCGATGCTGACCTGCATCGGCCCACCGGTATGCACCGGATTAAGCGAACCAAATAACGTCTGCCCCATCGGTACCATGTTGATAAAATCATCAAATATCGCGCTAAGCTGTTTTTCCGTCTTCACCGTATCCAGGCGCTCGCTGTAGCTTTTCCCCGTTGGCGAGTTAATCTTCAGCGCGGTATGCACCACAAATAGCGGGATGTGCATACGCTCGGCACGACGATCGATCTCTTTCCAGGCGATTTTACTTAAGTTCGGCACGGCTGGATCCGCCTGGTAATTTGACTCCTGTTGCGCGACCGCCAGCACCGAACAGATATTTTCAACCGTCGGCGCCAGCTTCTGGCTTTCAAAGGTCTTCGCCAAATCCTGCGCCCACGCGTCCCGGTCTTTTACGCTGGCGGGCATTTTCTGGCGCACCACGCTCGCCACATCGACGGCTTTCTCCCCTTTTTTTAGCGGCTGCGCGGGTTGGCTACTACATCCCACCAGCACCAGTGCAGCAAGACCAGACAAGGGGTAAAGACGGGAAACCGTCGACATAACATCTCCTTATTAACTAAGCGTATGGGTAACTTCCTGAATATCCTGACCATCAAGCTCTCGTTCAAAGCTGCGCAGACGCTTATAAATAGACATCAGTTCCACTAACGTTGTCCAGGAGTTAATCAGATACTGGAACGAACCGCGCACCTGGCCAAACACGTTGGTGATTTGCGTCATCAGGCCGAGCGTAATCGTACCGGCAACAATCGACGGAAACAGCAGGAACAAGCCGAAAACGTTATCAACCTGCAGGTAAAGAATACGGGCGATATTGAAGTACATATAGTGAAAATAGAGGCGGAAGTAGTTCTGGCGCACCGCATGAAACAGCTCACGCACCGTCGGCGGTGTCGCACGATTAGCGTCATCTTCGCCGTATACCAGTTCTTTACGGTAGGCCGCTTCCACACGCTGGTTTTTAAACTCCAGTCCCGGAAGTTTAATCCCAACGACCGCCAGCAAGCCGGTTCCCATCAGCGACCAGACAATTGCGGCAATCACCAGGCCATAAGGAACATGCCCAACAATCGGCAGGTCCGGAACATGGGCAGAGAGTGTGACCAGTACAGGTAAGAAGGCGATCAGCGTCATAATCGCATTGATAAAGCTGACCCCCATATCTTCCAGCGTGGAGGCAAAACGCATGGTGTCTTCCTGCACACGCTGCGCCGCACCTTCGATATGGCGCAGATGCTGCCAGTGCGCCATATAATGTTCGTTCATTGCTGTACGCCAGCGGAACACATAGTGACTAACAAAGAAGTTGTTCATCACGCCGATGACCACGGCAATCAGCGCGATGCCAAGAAAGATGCCCACTTCATGATAGAACTGCTCAATCTTCACCTTATGCGGTGCGCTGAGCGCGGATTGAATCAAATCATAAAATGGCGCATACCAGGCGTTGACGGCAACGCCAACTTCAACCAGAAACCAGGTCACGAAAATAATCAGCGACGTGCCGAGTATGGACCAGTACTGCCAGCGGTGCGGGCTGTAGAGAAACCAGAACAGCGCGAACACTCCAACGCAAAGAGTGTAGTACGCATAAAAAATCAGGTAATCCAGCGACCAGAAACGGGCCGCGCTAATCGGTACGTCTCCCGACGCGCCGGTAATGTGTGCAACCCAGGCTCCCCCACCTGCTTGCCAGAATACAACAGCGACCAGTGCCCAAATAAATGCCGAAATAAAGAACGGCCCCGGCTTTGGGAAAAAAGACTTAAACATAATGCTCTCCTGCTAACTTCTTATCGTTATGACGACTGCTGTGTATTTGCCACCGTGGAGTGCGGCGGCAAGACGGCTTACGCCCAAAAACACAAGCTGAAACCGACAAGTGTGACCAGAACCGCAGCGCTTAGTTCGCACCTGGGTTATGAAGAATTGTTTCTGTGGTTTTCACACTCGACAACGTTCCAGCAAGTGCAGATTATCACAGCGTGAGATCACAAAAGCGAACATCCATAATCGGGGAAACGCTCGCGTTTACTCATCGTTACGTTTTTCACACTATCATTGGCTGATAAGCGCTTTGCAATACGCCGATGAGTAGTATAAATACGCATACGCACGACATCCTTTTTCACTTTCTCTAACTCATGGACACCACCGTTGAAACGTAGTCTGCTTTTTTCTGCCGCGCTGTGTGCGGCGTCATTGACATCTGTCCAGGCGGCGCAGCCTATAACCGATCCGGTCTTCGCCTCTGATATCGTCGATCGCTATGCCGACCATATATTTTACGGCAGTGGTGCTACGGGGATGGCGCTGGTGGTGATTGATGGTAATCAGCGCGTATTTCGCAGTTTCGGCGAAACACGCCCCGGCAATAACGTACATCCGCAGCTGGATTCCGTAATTCGAATTGCCTCAATCACTAAATTAATGACCAGCGAAATGCTGGTAAAATTACTCGATCAGGGTACGGTTAAACTCAACGATCCTTTGAGTAAATATGCGCCACCTGGCGCGCGCGTGCCGACTTATCAGGGCACGCCGATTACGCTGGTGAATCTGGCAACGCATACCAGCGCGCTGCCACGCGAACAGCCTGGCGGCGCGGCCAAGCGCCCGGTGTTTGTCTGGCCAACCCGCGAACAGCGCTGGAGCTATCTCTCAACCGCCACGCTTAAAGCTGCACCAGGCTCGCAGGCTTCTTATTCCAACCTGGCGTTTGACCTGCTGGCTGATGCGCTGGGAGCCGCGTCCGGTAAGCCTTATCCGCAGCTGTTTGAAGAAAAAATCACCCGTCCGCTGGGGATGAAAGACACCACCTTCACCCCGTCCCCCGATCAGTGCAAACGCCTGATGGTCGCGGAAAAGGGCGCCAGCCCCTGTAACAATACGCTGGCAGCGATGGGCAGTGGCGGCGTCTATTCAACGCCTGGCGATATGATGCGCTGGATGCAGCAGTATCTCTCTTCTGATTTTTACCATCGTAGCCAGCAGGCTGACCGTATGCAGACGCTGATTTATCAGCGTACGCAGCTAACCAAAGTGATAGGGATGGATGTGCCGGGCAGAGCCGATGCGCTAGGTTTGGGCTGGGTCTATATGGCGCCGAAGAATGGGCGACCAGGCATTATTCAAAAAACCGGTGGCGGCGGCGGATTCATTACCTATATGGCGATGATCCCGCAGCAAAACGTCGGGGCGTTTATCGTGGTTACCCGTTCTCCGCTAACCCGTTTTACCAATATGAGCGACGGTATCAACGATCTGGTTGCAGAGTTGAGCGGGAACAAACCGCAGGTTATTCCCGCATCCTGACTTAATACTCAAAAGGCAAACGGTTAATGCCTACCAGTTTGCCTTTATTCATTTCAATGTAACCACCTTTACGCAGTGCCGCGAGAACCTCAGCAACAACTGAGCGTGAAATGCGAGTGCGTTGGTGAATATAGTTCATGACGCCGATACGTGAACGCAGCACATCGTCCCATTTCGTCATGGATATCAGCGTCGCGCGGATCTGATCGTAGGAGTTATTGCCGATCAGCTGCAGATCGCGCAATTCAAGGATGGAGTTTTGCCAGGCTAACCAGCAAAAGGCTTCCCGCCAAAGCTGGCATTGTTCAATTATATTTATCGTTTGCGAAGCAGGTAGGTGGTATCCCGTACAATTACTTTCGGTCATTAATCTGTATTGTACATCTGTTTTCATCACGCCATCGGAAAGGCCCATAATAAAAGGCGCCTGTGCAATCCCCACCAGCACGTTTTCCCCTCTACGCAGGGAAACTACACCACTTAAAATAACAAAAGTATCGTCGCTATTTATATCACTGGAATATATTATTTCTTTATCGTTATCACACTCAAAGTGTTTGCCATATTTTGCCAAACATTTATCAAGCTTACCAAATTCAAGAAGAGGTTTATTTGTAGATAGCATGAGCGCATTCCTTGCAATAAATGCCCGTCAAATCCGTGACGGGCATTATTCTGAATTAAATTACCTTATATTTCTCAGTGAGAAAGTACTTACCAGGTATATTTAACACCAACGTTTGCAGACCAGTCTTGATCGACATCACCGCCACCGAGGTAATTAGCATCGGTGTAGGCGCTGAAGTTCTTGGTGAAGCTGAACTGAGTACCCAGTCCAACACGTACTGCAGAACCTTCTACGCCGTTGTCGATAGAGTCACCGTTTACATCAGAATCGTTGTTAGAGTCGTCGTAAACGTAGGCCAGTTTGAAGTACGGGGTCAGCGCCTGGTCGTCGCTGTAGGCGAAGGTATAACCTGCATCTACACCGAGTTCATAACGCATGCTGTCATAAGACTGACCATCAACTTTCATGTCGTTGCTCAGCTTATAGTCATCACCAGACTGGAACAGACCGGATACGCTACCGTAAGGCGTTACGTAACCTGCATCACCCAGCTTCAGGTCATAACCCAGTTTCAAGCCAAAGCCCCAGGCATCAGAAGAGGTGCTGCCATCAACATACTGACCGTTGCTCATGTTGGCAGACAGATCGTTGTTGAAGTGAGAGTAGCTCAAGTTACCGTCAACAAAGATGTTGTTGGCGAAATGCGCAGAAGAGTAGATGTAGGCAGTCTGGCTGTCCTGATCCACCTGACCGGTACGGTCGCTCATATCACCTTTCGCGAAGCCTGCTGCGGCACCGACAATCCACTTAGCGTTGTTACCATCAATTTTGGAGTCAACACCGACCATGATGCCGTTAACGTCCTGATCGTAGTTAATGGTGCCGTTATCTGCATCGAAGCTACCACCGAAGTAGCTCACCCATGCGCCGCCGTTATCAACCAGACCATGACGCGCGTTAGTCAGACGAGTACCAACGGTGTCTTGTTCCAGGTTCCAGATATTGGTGTTGGCAGACGGGATGCTCAGCGCCATATTCGCGTAGTCGGTCAGTTCCATCTGCTGCAGAACAACGGTGTTACCCTGCTGCTGAGCCTGATAGGTGTAAGCGCCGAGGTCAGCTTTGTTAGCTGCAGAGAAGGTCGCGTTGCTGTTCGTGTCGTTAACGTAGATCAGCTCGTTACCTTTGTAATCCGCAACAGAACCCGCGCCAGTCGCGTTATCGATGCGAACTTTATAGTTACCGGTTGCTGCCGCTACGTGGTCACCGTAGTTATCAACTTCAGACTGATCGCCTGAGGTGTCGGAATCGCCGTTACCATTGATAGTCAGATGACCATCAGAGTTCATCGCGATCACGCCATAACCGTAGTTAGCCTGGGTCGTATCGTTGGTACGATCGTTGGTCAGGTCAGCATTCAGTACATAGTTAGTGCTGTTGATGTCGAAAACACCCGCATTAACATGGTTGTAAGCGTCGGTGTAGCTGGTCAGATTCAGCGTATCAACCTGCAGTGCATCGCCCGTGCTGTTGCCCACATCCAGAACACCGTTGTTGGTAACGTTGATGGTGTTGGCATACAGCGCAGCACTACCGACACCCCAGCCAGCAGCAACATCATCAGCAATCGTGACGATACTGTTGTCGATAGACAGCGTATCCGTCGCAACATGACCATCTTCGTTGATGTTCAGTGCAGAAGCACCGGTCAGAGAGATAGAGTCAGAAATCAGGGAAGAATCACCCACGTTGACGACGGAACCGCTATTGATGCTCAGGGTGTCGATCAGAGACGTTTTGGTGGTATCCCACTGTGAAGCGCCGTTCAGCGTGACGTTGAACAGACCGCTCTGGTAAACAGCGTTGCCAACCACATGACCATTTTCGTCATAAGAGGTTGTGTCGCTATCGATACCGTAGGTTGAAGAAGGCCACAGGCTGTTGGCAGCGATGTCGATCAGCGTTGCAGTGGCTTCAGTGCCTGCAGCATAGCTGTCGTAAACGCCGTCACCATCAACATCAACCTGATGTACGGACATGGCCGCGCCAACCCACTTACTGCCGTTGTTCAGGGTCAGATCCAGACGGTCAGTACCATCCCAGCCGTTGGTATCCAGATCGGCATCGGTATCACGATAAGTATCAGCACCGTTCGGGAAGAAGTTCTCGTCAAAATTGCTGGAGAACAGCACATCGCCCATCAGCGTAGAGTTATCAAACGTGGCAGTGGTCTGCATCGCGTTGTCGGCATCTGGATGCGCAATAACCGCTAAGGCAATATCGTCAGCAGTATAAGAACCGCTGTAATCGCTGGCGTTAGACGTATTACCAAACCAGCCTGATGTTCCTTCATCAGACCATGAACCAGAGGTAACGGTAGAATCGGTAACTGCGATGGTGTTGTTAAACACTTCGCCGCTGTTTACGCCGGTGCTGACGGTGTTATCGTCAATATCTTCCCACTCATAACCCTGAGTCAGCGTAATACCCGCAACGTGAGAGTTATTGGAGATAGACAGATCAACTTCTTGATCGAGAGTGATCGCCGTACCCAAGTTATAAACGTCGACAACGTGTGTATCAGCTGCGTCGTTATAGGTACCGTTGTAGGTATAATGTTCGTAGTTGTCATCGATAGTGGAGTTGATGACGTTCATCGCCAGACGATCGTAGTAATAGTCGGTACCCGTACGGTTAGTACAATCCGTGGTCATACACTCGGAAGTCACCATACCGTGAATGGTACTGTTTTTAATCGTCAGGCTGTTGTTATTGCTGTTAGTTGACAGTCCATCATCCAGATAATAAGTAGAAATAACGCCGTTAACAGTAGCGTTATTGATTACCGGATAAATATCACCGTTATAAATACTATCAGTATCGTAATTGTTCCAACCGACATATCCATCGTAGTAAACGCCATCAGCATAAGATGCGTCATTATAATGGGTGAACGTTGTGTACGTGGTTCCAGAAATATCAGTAGAAGCATTCGCCTGAGAAGTGATTGCCAAAGTGCAGGCTAATGCTAATTGTGAGACTACAAGTTTCTTTTTCCAAGTGTGCATTTGTCATCCCTCCTCAGGGACGTAATATAGTTGATCCATCAATTATCAATGCAAAGAAAACATTTTATGTTTCGCAGGACCGATTATGCGGTTTCACAACGGAAAGGTTCAATTATTCTTTGTCCGCTGTCCGAAACCGGACAACGCCATGAATTACGCCAGCCAAAAGGAGTTAACAAAAACACAATAACTTTCAATCAGATATGGAACACACGACATCTAACACATATAATTATCAAATGATTCACCTAGCATTCAAATAAATAAAAAATAAATATTCGAGAGTTATATTTCGCGCTAAACAAATAAATACATCGATATTTAAAATAATAAAAACAAGAACAAACAAAATAATGAATATGAATAAATTGCTATGCATGTGAATAAATTGCTCTAATGATTCAGCCTTGCACCACGTAAAATCCAGATATAACGCCAACTTTCGTAAACCACCCGCCCTCAGGTTCGGGTATACTACGGCCTTCGATTCCACAAACATCAGGCATACCATGACAGACCTAATCCAACGCCCTCGCCGCCTGCGCAAATCACCTGCGCTGCGCGCTATGTTTGAAGAGACAACACTGAGCTTAAATGACCTGGTGTTGCCGATCTTTGTTGAAGAAGAACTCGACGATTACAAAGCTATTGACGCCATGCCCGGCGTGATGCGCATTCCGGAGAAGCACCTGGCGCGCGAGATTGAACGCATTGCTAATGCAGGCATCCGCTCGGTCATGACCTTCGGCATTTCTCATCACACCGATGACACCGGCAGCGATGCCTGGAAAGAAGACGGTCTGGTGGCGCGCATGTCGCGTATCTGTAAGCAGACCGTACCGGAAATGATCGTCATGTCCGACACCTGCTTCTGTGAATACACCTCGCACGGTCACTGCGGCGTGTTATGCGAGCACGGCGTTGATAACGATTTAACCCTGGCTAACCTCGGCAAACAGGCAGTCGTTGCCGCCGCAGCGGGCGCAGATTTCATCGCCCCTTCCGCCGCAATGGACGGCCAGGTGCAGGCTATTCGCCAGGCGCTGGACGCCGCGGGCTTCACCGATACCGCGATCATGTCCTACTCCACCAAATTTGCCTCTTCTTTCTACGGCCCGTTCCGTGAAGCCGCAGGCACCGCGCTGAAAGGCGATCGTAAAACCTATCAAATGAACCCGATGAACCGTCGGGAGGCGATCCGCGAATCGCTGCTGGATGAAGCCCAGGGTGCAGACTGCCTGATGGTCAAACCGGCTGGCGCCTACCTCGATATTCTGCGCGATATCCGCGAGCGCACCGAGCTGCCGATTGGCGCTTATCAGGTCAGCGGTGAATACGCGATGATCAAATTCGCGGCGATGGCGGGTGCTA
Source organism: Citrobacter europaeus (assembly GCA_020099315.1). Classification (NCBI taxonomy): domain Bacteria; kingdom Pseudomonadati; phylum Pseudomonadota; class Gammaproteobacteria; order Enterobacterales; family Enterobacteriaceae; genus Citrobacter; species Citrobacter europaeus. Next base: position 1,023,873 of record CP083650.1, on the reverse strand, counting down.
TAGATGAAGAGAAAGTGGTGCTGGAAAGCTTAGGCTCGATCAAACGCGCTGGCGCGGATCTGATCTTCAGCTACTTCGCACTGGATCTGGCTGAGAAAAAAATCCTGCGTTAATCACATTGTTGCCGGATGGCGGTTTCGCTTTATCCGGCCTACAGATCGTAGGCCCGGTAAGTCAATCGCCGCCGGCAATCATCCCGCCCGATAAAACGGCTTGTCTCCCAAAATTGTCGCCCGGTGCATAATGCGCCTCTGTGGCAGATAATCCGCATTCGCATAATGCTGCGTCACGCGATTATCCCAAATCGCCACATCGTTGGGCTGCCAACGCCAGCGCACCTGAAACTCCGGTTTAGTGACATGCGCGAATAAAAAACTCAGTAACGCCTCACTCTCTTTTTCCGTGACATCGACAATTCGCGTGGTAAATCCTTCATTCACGAACAGCGCCTGCTTCCCGCTCACCGGATGCGTACGCACCACCGGATGCAACAGGGGCGGATGCTTCGCCACCGCTTCCAGCCAGCGCTGATGCTCCTCTGGCGTCTTGCGGTATTTATATTCCTGAAATGATTTACGAAAATCATGTTCTGCCCGCAGGCCGCTCAGCAACTGGCGAAACGGCTCAGACAACGCATCATAAGCGGCAATCCCACTGGTCCACAGGGTGTCTCCCCCGGTCGATGGCAGCTCTTTTGCAGCCAGAATCGCCCCGGCAGGCGGCGTGTCAATAAAGGTGACATCGGTGTGCCAGTTGTCGTTATCCGGCGGATTGTCGTTATGAGTATCCAGTACGATAATCTCTTCTACCCCTTCGGCATGCGGATAGACCGGGTGAATATGCAGATCGCCGAAACGCAACGCCAGTGCGCGCTGCTGTTGCGGCGTAATCACCTGCTCACGCAGGAACACCACCTGGTGGCGCAATACCGCGTGATAAAGCTGTTCAAACTGATTATCGCTCAGCGGACGCGTTAAATCCGCGCCGCTAATTTGTGCGCCAATGTACGGTCCCAGCGGGGTTATGCTCAGACGTTCACTCATTGTAATTCTCCATGCCAGGGCGTCAGGCGGCGCTGAAGCGCGCGCAGACCCAGTTCTAAAATAAACGCGATAACGGCAATCACCGCGATCCCCGCCAGCACCACATCCGTTGCCAGAAACTCACCGGCAGACTGCACCATAAATCCTAAGCCTCGCGTGGCGGCAATCAGCTCTGCTGCCACCAGCGTCGACCAGCCCACGCCAAGTCCGATACGTAACCCGGTGAGGATCTCCGGTAATGCCCCCGGCAAAATAACAAACCACAGCACCTGCTTACGGCTGGCCCCCAGCGACTGCGCGGCGCGCACTCTCACCTGCTGCGCGCTTTTCACTCCCGCCAGCGCCGACATCGCTACAGGGGCGAAAATCGCCAGATAGATCAGCAAGATCTTGGAGGTTTCACCGATGCCAAACCAAATGACCATCAACGGGAGATAGGCCAGGGGCGGAACCGGACGATACAGCTCAATGATCGGATCGAGAATGCCGCGCATCGTCGGACTCAGCCCCATCGCGATCCCAACCGGAACGCCCAGCAGCACCGCCGCCAGCAGCGCGATAACAATACGCGTCAGACTCGCCGCCAGATGCTGCCACAGCGTGGCATCCATAAATCCCTGCGGACCGGCAATGACTATCAATTTTTGCAAAACCTGCCCCGGTGGAGGTAAAAACAGCGGACTGATTAACTGCAGCGCCGCCACCGTCCACCACACCGCCAGAATGACGGCCAGCGTACCGAGGCTTAAGGTAATCTGCCGCGAGAACGGCCAGCGCCAGTTGAGTGCGCGCTGGCGGCGGGGTTTATCATTAATGACCACGCTCATGAGAATGCCTCCCGTTGTTCAAAGACCCGACCTAACACATACTCGCGCATGGCGATAAACTGCGGGTCGGACTTAATGCTGCGGCTCGACTCTCCGGCCACAAAGCGACGGGCGAAATTCAGCGGCAGACGCTCCAGCACCCGGCCTGGGCCCGGCGACAGCAATACCAGCTCCGTCGCCATAAACACGGCTTCTTCGATATCGTGGGTAATCAGCAGCACCTGTTTGCCGGTCTCATACCACAGCTTCAGCAACAGGGTTTGCATCTGCTCGCGGGTAAAAGCGTCGAGCGCGCCAAAGGGTTCATCCAGCAGCAATAGCTGCGGGTTGGCCGCCAGCGCCCGCGCAATGCCGACGCGCTGACGCTGCCCACCGGAAAGTTGCCAGATAAAGCGTTTCCCCGCGTCCTCCAGCCCGACTTTCTGCAACATCTCCTTAGCGATTCGTTGGCGTTGGGACTTCTCCACCCCCGCAAGTTGCAGCCCGAAGGCTACGTTATCCTGCACGTTGCGCCAGGGCAGCAGTCCTTCGTTTTGGAATACAACCCCGCGCTCAGCGCCTGGACCTTCAACTTTTTTACCCGCCAACGTAATGCTGCCATGCTGATACGGCACAAACCCGGCAATCAGATTTAACAACGTGGTTTTCCCGCAACCGGAAGGTCCGAGTACCACCAGCAGTTCACCGCTATCGAGCGTCAGGTTGATATCCTCCAGCGCCGATTTTCCACCGTAGCTGGCAGCAAGATGAGAAATTTGCAGCATCAGCGCCTCCTTATTTATTGCACGAAGCGATCGGTCACGTACTGACTGTAATCCGTCGCGACCGCAGGAACTTTGCCCTGCTCTTTGAGGAACTGCGCGGTATCGATAATCGCTTTATTCACCGGCCCGGTTAACTCCGCGGTTTGCTGCTGCGCCGTCAAATAAGTATTTCCTTTCACCAGCCCTGGCACATCCGCCTCCGGTACCCCGCTTAAACGCGACAGTTTGCTGATATTTTCCGGCTGCTTCAGCCATTCATCAGGATTAGCGATATAAGGCTGCTGCGCATCGATAGCGCTTTTGGCAAAGGCTTTCACCACTTCAGGATGCTTCTGGGCAAAATCTTTGCGCACCACCCACACGTCCAGCGTCGGCGCGCCCCACTCGCCAACCTGCGAGGAGTCGGTTAACACCTTACCGTCTTTTTCCAGCGCGTTGACCGCAGGCGCCCAGACATACGCACCATCAATATCTCCGCGCTGCCAGGCGGCAATAATCGCCGGTGGTTGCAGGTTCACAATCTCAACCTGCCCCGCTTTGATACCCCAATGTTTCAACGCCGCCAGCAGGCTGTAATGGGTGGTGGAGATAAACGGCACGGCAATGCGCTTACCAATCAAATCTTCCGGTTTACTGATGTTTTTCTTCACCACCAGCGCTTCGGAGTTGCCGAGTTTTGACGCCAGCAGGAAAACCTCAATCGGCACCTGCTGACTGGCTGCGACCGCCAGCGGGCTGGAGCCAAGATTACCGATCTGCACATCACCGGATGCCAGCGCACGAACGATGCTCGCGCCGCTGTCGAATTTGCGCCAGTCAACGGTAGCACCGCTTTCTTTAGCAAAAGTGTTATCTGCCTGCGCCACTTTGGCGGGTTCGGCGGAGGTCTGATAAGCAACGGTGACGTTCACCGCCTGCGCCTGAAATGCGATGAATGCCAGTGCGGCAAGAAGTGCGTTACGCGATGAAATAGCCATGATTGTCTGCTCCCCTGTCTTGTTATGAGGGCAGTATTTCGTTGCGGCACAATTTGATAAAGGAATTAAAAATTCTGGCTAAGAACAAAGCGTTTTTAGAAAAAAAGCGGCAATAGTTAGCTATTTCGCTCATTACAGAACGTAGGCCGGATAAGGCGCTTGCGCCGCCATCCGGTAATCATATGCCTGATGCGCTGCGCTTATCAGGCCTACACTCGCTATAACACCCGGCAAATTATTGCGATTTTGTTACATTCGTTACATATCCGCGCCACGGTGATTGCCAGTGCGGCGCTGACAGGCATCATAGACGCCATTATCAGGTAAGAGAGTAATATCATGATTCATGTTGTGCTGGTGGATGACCATGTGGTGGTGCGTTCCGGCTTTGCGCAATTACTCAGTCTCGAAGACGATCTCAACGTCATCGGCCAGTTCAGCAGCGCGGCCCTGGCGTGGCCTGCGTTACTGCATGATGACGTCAACGTGGCGGTGATGGACATCGCCATGCCGGATGAAAATGGCCTGAGCCTGTTAAAACGACTGCGGGCGCAGAAGCCCGGTTTTCGCGCCATAATTCTCAGCATTTATGACTCGCCCACGTTTGTGCAAAGCGCGCTGGATGCCGGCGCCAGCGGCTACCTGACCAAACGCTGCGGACCGGAGGAACTGGTGCAGGCGGTACGTTCGGTAGGTATGGGCGGGCATTACCTGTGCGCCGATGCGCTGCGTGCGCTACGCGGCGGCGAACAGCCCGCGCAGGTTCTGGAGGTACTGACCCCACGCGAGCGCGAAGTGTTTGATCTGCTGGTCAAAGGCGACAGCGTGAAAGAGATCGCCTTCAAACTCGATCTCAGCCACAAGACGGTGCACGTTCATCGGGCGAACGTGTTGGGCAAACTGCAATGCCATAGCACCATCGATCTGGTGCATTTTGCGCTCGACCACCAGCTATTGACGGGGCATTAATGTCGCGTAACCTTCGGCATTGGGTTATTTCTCTGTTTATTCTGCTGGCCTGGGGATCGGGCTGGCTGATGCTGTGGACGCTGGGGTTTTATCTGACCCACAACGGCCAGCAAGCGGCGCTATTTCTACCGCACGGCGTCTATCTCGCGCTGTTAATCCTGCTTTCTCGCCGTTACTGGCCCGCGCTGGTTCTGCCGCCGGTGTTGATGTTGCTCTGGCTGCACAGCGAGCAATTACTGAATGGCTATATCCTGCTGGCTGCACCATTAATTAGCCTGATTCCGGCGAGCATCGGCCAGTCATACTGGCACCGATTCCCCCTTTACTGGCAGCGCTTAACCCTGCTACTAGCCGCCGTGACGCTCACTTCATTGCTCAATACCGCCCTACTTTCACCGTTTATTCAAAGCCCGGCGACGTTAATAGGTCTGGCGTCGTTTACCGGCGGCGTGCTGCTAACGCCGTTTGTCTATCTGATCTATGAATTTTTGCGCCAGCAGCACCGCTATCATCTGCTCGGACTGGATACCACCAATCCCCCGCTGCGCACTTCGCTTATCATCTGGTGCAGCCTGTTTTTTATTATTGGCATCGGCACTCAGATGGTTCTGTCGCCGGAGATCGAGCGCCTGTTGCTGATCGTGGTGTTCTTACCGAACGTGGTGATGGCGTGGAAATTTGGCTGGCAGGGCGGCGTGTTATCCGGATTGCTCGGCAGTATGATGATCACCATCGCCCGGCAAATCGGCGTCGGGTTCAGTAACTTACTGGAGCTGGAAATTTTTCTCGCCACCCAGGCGCTACTGGGTATAGGGCTGGGGATCGCCATCAGCCGCCAGCAGCATCTGGCGCAAAATTTGCACCATTATCGCCAGCGTCTGGAAACCGAACTGGCGGCACGACGCGCGCTGACCGAACAGCTGATCCGCACCGAAGAAAATACGCGCAAAAGCCTGGCGCGGGAGCTGCATGACGAAATTGGGCAGAACATCACCGCCATTCAAATTCAGTCGCAACTGGTCAAACGCGCGCCAGGCCCTGAGCAAACGCTCGAAGCGGCAAATCAGATCAACAACCTTGCCCGGCGCATTCACCATTCCACCCGCCAGTTGCTGCGCCAGCTACGCCCACCCGCGCTCGATGAACTGGCCTTTAAAGATGCACTACATCATCTGGTGAATGAATTTGCTTTTGCTGAACGCGGTATTCGCTGTCGCTTTGATTATCAGCTAGAGAATACGCCAGAAAACGAAACGGTGCGCTTCACGCTGTATCGCCTGCTACAGGAGTTACTCAATAACGTCTGTAAACATGCGAACGCCAGCGACGTGTCGATTACGCTGCGCCAGCGGGAACAACGTTTGTTTCTGGATGTCGCTGACAACGGCGTTGGTATTCTGCCTGAAAAAATTCCCGGTTTCGGTATCCAGGGGATGCGTGAGCGGGTGAGCGCCCTTGGCGGCGAACTGACGCTCGAATCAAACAACGGCACGCACGTAATTGTTAACCTGCCCACAAATTTGCAACAAATCAGCCGCTAACCAGGAAAAAGTCTTAGTCACTGCGGACTTTCTCTCATCCCCTTTTGCTTTCACTTTCCTATAGTCAGCACAAACGGAGACTGCCATGCACGCACGCTCAACCAGCGAAACAGACCAACAATACCGAGCGCTACGCCCCCGGCTGCTGATGTGTATGGTGATAGGCTACGCCGCATTTTATTTGACGCGCAAAAGCGTTAACTACGTCCTCCCGGCGCTACAAACGGACCTGGGTCTGGATAAGGGCGATATCGGCCTGCTCGGGTCACTGTTTTATCTGACCTATGGTCTGTCGAAATTTACTGCCGGGCTGTGGCACGACAGCCACGGACAGCGCGCGTTTATGGGGATTGGCCTGTTTGCCACCGGCGTTTTAAACGTGCTGTTCGCCTTTGGTGAATCACTGACGCTGCTGCTGGTGGTCTGGACGCTGAACGGATTTTTTCAGGGCTGGGGCTGGCCGCCCTGCGCCCGCCTGCTGACCCATTGGTACTCGCGCAACGAACGCGGATTCTGGTGGGGCTGCTGGAATATGTCGATCAATATCGGTGGCGCCATTATCCCGCTGATTAGCGCTTTTGCCGCCCACTGGTGGGGCTGGCAGGCAGCCATGCTGGCACCGGGGATAATCAGCATGGCACTGGGAATCTGGCTCACTCTGCAATTGAAAGGCACTCCCCGGGAAGAAGGATTACCTACGGTTGGGGAATGGCGTCATGACCCGCTGGAACTGCGTCAGGAGCAGCAAAGCCCGCCGATGGGGCTGTGGCAAATGTTACGCACCACCATGCTGAAAAACCCGATGATCTGGTTGCTCGGCGTGTCGTATGTGTTGGTCTATCTGATTCGCATTGCGCTCAACGACTGGGGCAACATCTGGCTGACGGAAAGCCACGGCGTGAATCTGCTCAGCGCCAATGCCACGGTGATGTTGTTTGAAGTCGGCGGCTTGCTGGGGGCGCTGTTTGCCGGATGGGGATCGGATCTGCTGTTCAGCGGTCAGCGTGCGCCGATGATTTTACTGTTCACGCTGGGACTGATGGTGTCCGTCGCCGCGCTGTGGCTGGCGCCGGTACACCACTACGCGCTACTGGCAGTGTGTTTCTTTACCGTGGGCTTTTTTGTGTTTGGCCCACAGATGCTAATTGGCCTCGCAGCCGTTGAATGCGGACACAAAGCGGCGGCAGGTTCAATTACCGGTTTTCTCGGGCTGTTCGCCTATCTGGGGGCCGCGTTGGCGGGTTGGCCGCTGTCGCTGGTCATAGAACATTACGGCTGGTCGGGAATGTTCAGTTTGCTCTCGGTTGCCGCTGTCTTTATGGGTTTATTGCTGATGCCTCTGCTCATTGCGGGCATTACCCCTTCTCTCAGTCAAAGGATAAAACAATGAAACTGACGCTTACCTCTACCCTGATTGCTTCCGCTCTGACGCTGGCGGCTTTCAGCAACGCAGCCCAGGCACAGGGTCGTCTGGTGGTGTATTGCAGCGCCACCAACGAGATGTGCGAAACCGAAACCAAAGCCTTCGGTGAAAAATATGATGTGAAAACTTCATTCATTCGTAACGGCTCGGGCAGTACGCTGGCGAAAGTCGATGCCGAGAAGAAAAACCCGCAGGCGGATGTATGGTACGGCGGTACGCTGGATCCGCAGTCTCAGGCCGGTGAAATGGGCCTGCTGCAGCCGTATAAATCACCAAACCTCGAGCAGATTATGGAGAAATTCCGCGATCCCGCGAAGGTAAAAGGTAACCTCTCTTCGGCGGTTTACGTCGGGATTCTGGGCTTTGGCGTCAATACCCAGCGCCTGAAAGAGAAAAACCTGCCGGTACCAAAATGCTGGAAGGATCTGACCAAACCGGAATACAAAGGCGAAATTCAGATTGCTGACCCGCAAAGCTCTGGTACCGCCTACACCGCGCTGGCGACCTTTGCCCAGCTATGGGGTGAAGATCAGGCTTTTGACTACCTGAAACAGCTCAACGCCAACGTCTCCCAGTACACCAAATCCGGCATTGCCCCGGCGCGTAACGCCGCTCGTGGCGAAACGGCTATCGGCATCGGTTTCCTGCACGACTACTCGCTGGAGAAAGAACAGGGCGCGCCGCTGGAGCTAATCTCCCCATGCGAAGGTACTGGCTATGAAATTGGCGGCGTAAGCATCCTGAAAGGCGCGCGCAACGCCGACAACGCCAAACTGTTCGTTGACTGGGTGCTGTCGAAAGACGCACAGGAGCTGGCGTGGAAGAAAGGCAAATCCTATCAGATCCTGACCAACACCACCGCCGAGACCTCTCCTAACTCACTGAAGCTCGACGACCTGAAGCTTATCAATTACGACATGGATAAGTACGGCTCGACCGACGTACGTAAGGCGTTGATCAATAAGTGGGTTAGCGAAGTTAAGATGGGTAAATAAGCCCACGTTACGTTCATTTGCCGGGTGTGGCGCAAACGCCTTACCCGGCCTGGATTACCGGAAACGCTATGTCACACACACTTGCACTCCATCCCGTGAAAAAACGGGATGCGATATTCCTTTGGGTTTTGCTCGGCTGGCTGGCGTTTGCCCTGCTTCCGAGCTGGAGCCTGGACTATGGTCTGCTGGAGTCCACGCGCGAAGAAATACTCGCCGCCTACGGCTGGTCACAGTTCAATATCAGTTGGCTCTGGTATCTGCTGCCAAGCCTGTTGCTGGTGCGTCCATTCCATGAAGCCAGACGCGAGCAGCGCAACCGCCATTATCTTGACGCGGGATGGGCATTTTTCTGTATGGCCTTTATCGTCGCCAGCGCCACCCTCGAGGGCCGCGGCTTAGGCTATGCCACCATCGTGTTGTTTGTGGCACTTGGCGCAATCATGACCCTGGCGCTCACTCGCCTGGAATGGCTGGGCGGCGACCGTTTCGTCATCGGCTCGCTCACCGCGATAGTCGCTCTGATCGGTATTTTTATCGTCTGGCCGAGCATCGCCATTTTCATTCCGATGTTCACCAACGACGCCGGAGAATTTGCCCCGCTGGCGTTTATGAATGTGCTGTCGCAAGCGCATATCATTCAGGTGATCCTCAACTCAATTATGCTGTCGATTGCCGTCGGCGTCGGCTGTACCTTCTTTGGTCTGGTACTGGCTATCTATACCACTCGTATCGCCAGACGCAGCGCCATCATCGGACGTATTTTCTCGATTTTGCCGATCGTCACTCCGCCGTTTGTCGTCGGTTTAGGCGTCACGCTGATGATGGGACGCTCCGGTTACATCACCGAATTTATGGTCGAATGGTTTGGTTTAACCAACACCAACTGGCTGTATGGTTTTACTGGTATCTGGCTGGCGCAGGTGCTGGCCTTTACGCCAATGGCGTTTATGATCCTCGATGGAGCAATCAAAACTATTCATCCATCGCTGGAAGAGGCGTCATATACCCTGCGCGCCAGCCGCTGGCAGACCTTTAACGGCGTGTTTGTCCCGCTGCTGAAACCGGCGCTGGCGAACGCCTTTTTAATTGTGGTGGTGCAGTCGCTGGCCGACTTTAGCAACCCGCTGGTGCTCGGCGGTAACTTCGACGTGCTGGCTACGCAAATTTACTTCTACATCACCGGTTCGCAGCTCGACTACCAGGCCGCCAGTACGCTGGGTGCCTTCCTGCTACTGTTCTCGCTGCTGGTGTTCTGCGTGCAGTATATGTGGATTGGTAAACGCTCGTACGTCACCGTTTCCGGTAAATCCTACCGGGGCGACGTGCAGCCGCTACCAGTCACGCTGGTGTGGAGCGTGGTCGCACTGCTGGCGGTGTGGATTGCCTTTAACGCCCTGCTCTACGGCAGCATTTTCTACGGCAGTTTCACCGTCAACTGGGGCGTGGACTACACCCTGACGCTGGCGAACTTTACCAAACTGTTCGGTCAGGGGATGAGCGACGGCGCGTGGCCTTCACTGCTCGACACCCTGCTCTACGCCGGGATTGCCGCGCCGATCACCGCGATTTTCGGTCTGCTGATCGCGTGGATTGTGGTGCGCCAGCAGTTTAAAGGCAAAAAGACCATCGAGTTCACCACTATGCTGTGCTTTGCCGTTCCGGGCACCGTCGCGGGCGTGTCGTACATTCTGGCCTTTAACAGCGCCCCGGTGTATCTCACCGGCACCGCCGCCATCGTGATCATCTCGATGGTGATGCGTAACGTCCCGGTCGGTATCCGGGCGGGTATCGCGGGCTTAGGCCAAATCGATAAATCGCTCGATGAAGCCTCGCTCAGCCTGCGCGCCGGTTCTCTGCGCACCATTACACACATTCTGCTGCCGCTGCTGCGCCCGGCGATCCTCTCGGCGTTGATTTACAGCTTTGTGCGCGCCATTACCACCGTCAGCGCCATTGTGTTCCTCGTCACCCCGGATACCCGCGTGGCGACGGCCTACATCCTGAACCGCGTGGAAGACGGCGAATACGGCGTGGCGATTGCCTACGGTTCCATTCTGATCGTGGTGATGCTGGCGATTATTTTCATCTTTGACTGGCTGATCGGTGAATCACGTACCTCCCGTTCAAAAGCCAAAAACCAGGCGTAATGGAGCGCACTATGACTCAGAAAAATTTCGTTGAACTGCGCAACGTCACTAAACGATTTGGCAGTAATACGGTAATAGACAATATCAACCTCACCATCCCGCAGGGGCAAATGGTGACCCTGCTCGGCCCATCCGGCTGCGGCAAAACCACCATATTGCGCCTGGTCGCCGGGCTGGAAAAACCGAGCGAAGGACAGATTTACATTGATGGCGAAGACGTCACTCATCGCTCTATTCAGCAGCGTGATATCTGTATGGTGTTTCAGTCCTATGCCCTGTTCCCGCATATGTCGCTGGGGGAGAACGTCGGTTATGGCCTGAAGATGCTCGGCGTGTCGCGCGCAGAGGTGAAAGCTCGCGTCAAAGAGGCACTGGCGATGGTGGATCTGGAGGGTTTCGAAGACCGCTTTGTCGATCAGATTTCCGGCGGGCAGCAACAGCGCGTGGCGCTGGCCCGCGCGTTGATCCTCAAACCGAAAGTGCTGCTGTTTGATGAGCCGTTAAGTAACCTCGACGCCAACCTGCGTCGCAGCATGCGCGACAAGATCCGCGAACTGCAAAAGCAGTTTGATATCACCTCGCTGTACGTCACCCACGATCAGAGCGAAGCCTTTGCGGTTTCTGATACCGTGTTGGTGATGAACAAAGGACACATCATGCAGATCGGCTCACCGCAGGATCTCTATCGCCAGCCCGCCTCCCGTTTTATGGCGAGCTTTATGGGCGATGCCAACCTGTTCCCGGCTACCTTCAGCGACAAATACGTTGATATCTACGGCTATCATCTGCCGCGCCCGCTGCACTTTGGTACACAAGGTGAAGGCATGGTCGGCGTGCGTCCGGAAGCGATCACGCTCAGCGATCGCGGTGAAGAGAGTCAGCGCTGCGTGATCCGCCACGTCGCGTATATGGGACCCCAGTATGAGGTCACGGTGGAGTGGCACGGGCAGGAGATTTTATTGCAGGTCAATGCTACGCGTCTGCAGCCGGACGTCGGCGAGCAGTATTACCTCGAAATCCACCCGTACGGCATGTTTGTCCTGGCGGATGCGGCATGATTTGTGCCGCATGGCGCTGTGCTTATCAGCGCCTACAGTGAACGATGTAGGCCCGATAAACTCTCAGCTTCGCGCTTTTAGCGCGGCAATATCCGCAGGCGTGGTGCGACAGCATCCGCCAATCAACCTTGCGCCTGCGGCCTGCCACTGCGGCAGATAATCCGCCAGCTGCGCGCAATGCTCACCGTGATGGTGCCAGGTTTTGCTCACCGCATCGTAATGCTCGCCCGAGTTCGGATACACCACCAGCGGCAGCGTCGTTAAGCTGTGTAAATACTGCAACGCGGCAGTGGTGTTCTCCAGCGCAATGCAGTTAATGCCTAACGCCACCACCTGCGGATATTGCTCAAGGAAAGCGACCACGTCGCACAGCGGCGTACCGTCGCTCAGGTGCTCGCTGTCGCGCAGGGTAAACGAGAACCATGCCCGCGCACGCGGATACGCGGTCAACAACTCAGCCAGTGCGCGAATTTCGGCAAAATTTGGCAGGGTTTCACAGGCCAGCAGATCGGCCCCGGCATCCAGCAAGGCTTCCACGCGCGGGCGATGAAACGCCTGGAACGCCTCGGCGCTGCACTGATAATCGCCACGGTATTCAGAGCCATCCGCCAGATACGCGCCGTAAGGCCCGACGGATCCCGCCACCAGCAGCGTGCCCGCCTGCGGGTTCTCTGCCAGATATGCTTCACGGGCTTTACGCGCCAACTCCACGCTTTTGCCAATCAGCGCTTTCGACTGCGCTTCATCCAGACCTCGCGCGGCAAAGCCCGCCGGCGTCGCCTGATAGCTGGCGGTGATCGCGCATTGCGCCCCCGCCCGGTAATAGTCAAGATGAACTTCGCGGATAAGCTCCGGGTTTTCTACCAGCACTTTGGCTGACCACAGGCTGTCGGCTAAGTTACACCCTCGCGCTTCCAGCTCCGTCGCCATCGCGCCATCCAGCAACAGGACATCCTGTTTATCAAGGAGAGCGCGTAACGGATTATTCTGCGACATGTTCTGGCTCCTGTTTTGCGTTACGGGGTTGAGTAAGGAAATAAGCACCATAGCACACCGCGACAAACGGTAACCCGCACCACAACGCAATTCTCTGCGCTGGATCGAATGCCAGCCCTACACAGGCCACCAGGCACAGCACAAAACCTAATACCGGCACCAGCGGATACCACGGCGCACGATAATGTAATTCACTCAATGCCTTACCTTGTTGCAGATGACGGCGGCGAAAAACAAAATGCGAGGCGCATATGCTCAGCCACACCGCCACCACCGCAAATCCGGAGATTGCCGACAGCGCAACAAATACCGTATCCGGAGCCACCACACTGGAAAACAACGCCAGCACGCCGCCGAGCATACTGACCGACAGTGCCGTCAGCGGCACACCGTTTTTCGTCACTCGGGCAAAACAGGCTGGCAGCGTACGTTCATTCGACAGCGACCACAGCATGCGCCCGGAAGCGTACAGCCCGGAGTTCGCCGCAGACAGGATGGCCGTCAGAATCACGAAGTTAAAAATATCGGCGGCGTACGGAATCCCTACTTTCTCAAACACCAGCACAAACGGGCTTTTCTCCACGCCCGCCTGCTGCATCGGGATCAGCGCTGCCAGCACAAACACGGTGCCAATAAAGAAAATAATCAGCCGCGCGATGGTGGTACGAATCGCCACCGGGATAACCTTGCGCGGGTTTTCTGTTTCACCCGCGGCAATGCCGATAAGCTCGGTGCCCGAAAAAGCAAAGTTCACTGCCACCATAGTCATCAGGATCGGTAAGCCGCCGTGCGGGAACCAGCCTTCTGCCGTGATGTTACTCAGCCCCGGCGCGGGGGAACCATCCTGCATCGGGATAAAACCGAAAATCGCCGCCCCACCGAGGATGATAAAGGCGATGATAGTGACAACTTTTACCAGCGAGAACCAGAACTCCCCTTCGGCAAAAAAGCGCGTGGAGATAACGTTCAGGCCAAAAATAATCACGCAGAACAACACACACCAAACCCATACCGGCACCTGTGGAAACCAGTACTGCATACAAAATCCGGCGGCGGTAAAACTCGAACCCAGCGCCACGGTCCAGGTCAGCCAGTAAAGCCAGGCCACGGTATACCCCGTTGCCGGGCCAAGATAGCGCGCAGCATAGACGTGAAACGCCCCCGTCTCCGGCATCGCCACCGACAGTTCGCCCAGACACTGCATAACCAGCCAGACCACCAGCGCACCAATCAGATAGGCCAGCAGCGTTCCCGCCGCTCCGGTGGTGGAGATGATGTACCCGGTATTAAAGAATAACCCTGTGCCAATCACGCCGCCTAAGGAGAGCATAATCAGGTGACGCGTTTTCATTGTGCGCTTCAGTGGCGCATTTTGTTGTGTTGTTTGCATATGACCTTCTAAACGTATGGACATCTAAACATCCAAAGAAGGTTTGTTATACCGCGTTTGTTAACAGAATGCAAAGTCAACCCTGCACCAGACGCAGATGACCACGCCGGGCGCTTAATATCGGGTGAGGATTAATAATCAAATACAAAAAGGGCCGCCAGCTCATAACACCTCCGTTGCCAGACTTTATATAAACTCTGGCAACGTGGTCGTCGGCTGACGCTCACCCGGAAGTGGGAACCGTATCTCCCCGCTCATACAACCGAATGAGTGCTTAAGCACCGCTGGCCGGGATCGGCCTTTACGATTTGCGGATCATCTGATTGATAGCTGGAATAACTCACTCGCTGACCAAAATAACACTGTGACGTCTTGCCCTAAATATATCTTCATCGCATAGTGTGCATTCATTTTCTGCCAGGAGGCTGCATGTTAAAGGTCATTGCCGAAGATTTCATCAAACCTGAGTTCATTGAAACCGTTCTCCCTTTGTATCGTGAGCTAATATCGGCAACGAAGAAAGAACCGCAGTGCATTGCATATGACCTCTATATTGATGAAAAAGATCCGGGCCATTTTGTTTTTATCGAAGAATGGCCAAACCACGCGGCTCTCGATGAACATTGTGCCAGCGAACATTTCCGACGACTTGTACCGTTAATCGATCAATACTCACGCCAGGAAGCACGTTACATACTGATGGATGACGTGGTAAATCCGACTGTTGCTTAAAAATAGAGGAATATGGTCAGGAGGGTAATAACGAAAGTAAGGAAATAACTTTTTGGCAGAATGCTTAAAAGCGCTGCTGTTAATGATAAAATAGCAAGTACAAATAGTAAGTTGAAACTGGGTGGCCTATTAAAAATGAATAAAAAATGTCTGGGATATATTTCGATTGTTGTCGATGATTACGACAGAGCTATCGATTACTACACAAATAAGCTCGGCTTTACCCTGATTGAAGATACTCCGCAACCGGGGAAACGTTGGGTTGTGGTATCACCGAACCCCGACAGTGACTGTCATTTGTTACTTTCCAGAGCGGCTAATGAGATTCAGGAAGCATTCATCGGTAACCAATGTGGCGGACGCGTATTCCTGTTTCTGCAAACCGATGATTTTTGGCATGATTACAATGCAATGAAGTTGGCTGGCGTTCAGTTTTGCGAAGCCCCCAGAGAAGAAGAATACGGTACCGTTGTTGTTTTTGAGGACCTCTATGGTAATCGATGGGATTTATTACAGAGAAAGTAAACGCCATATGTGGTCATTAGACGTATCCAACTCAACTGGATGTCTGTTTCTGGCACAACGTTGTTCTTCCCACGCCCGAAATAAAAATACCGAAACCCCGCTTCAATAAAGAGCAGGATTTCGGTATTCATTCAGTCCGCAGGGCTTCAGACCTTAAGCAGTTTCACCGTCTCGTCGATATCGATTTCATCTTCCGAGAAAATCAGCGTCGTCCCCTGGAAGGTGGTGATCGCCAGTTTTTTCAGTGTGCGCATTTCGCCAGGCTTGACGTCTGATTTCGGTCGGATGCTGTTCATCAGCACGCCAACAGACAGCACCGCATTTTCTTTGTCGATACGAGTCTCAGCAGGGACTTCTTCGCTGTAGACTAGGTATGACTTGATCGCCGTGAGCTTCAGACGCTCGCCTGCGATATAGATATATTTGCTGTCTGGTATGACTTTTACCGCATAGGCAGACAAGCCTTTGTTGTTGGTGGTAGGCTCGAAGGTCACCGCCGCGTCTTTCTTGATCAGCTCAGGGTTAGCAACCTTAATCACATGAAAATAGCGGTTGTCGCCGTTTTCATCTTTGATAAATCCAAAGCCTTTATCTTTAAACCACGTTGTGATTGTTCCGTTCATTGCTGTTTCCGCCTGATTAAACCTAATACTCGTAGAGTATATCTACTCAATTTGCGCGCAGTGTAAAACACAGGCCATGTCTTTGGCTACTCGTTACCCCAGCGATTGAGGAACTCCGCGATATCATCGATACGCAGTGGGTCGACGCCGGCCATGGTTGCCATCTCCTGCTGCGCTTCTTCACTGATCTCTTCGTTGTTCATCAAACGAGTGATCAACTGCTGGAAGTAATGCGCCAGCGCGTCGCGTTCGGCATCGCTCACCGACTTTGCGGCCTCGGTCGCGTACTCGTCGGCGATATCATAATATTTTAGCGGAATGTCGTTGTTCATCAGGTGCTCCGGGGTGAATGCGTGTGCCAGCAGTTGCCTGCCGCGTCTGATGTGAATGATAGCATTCTTATTTCATGGTTCGCGATCTGTTTTATTGGCTGTAACACATTACATATATCAACACTATTTTCTGGAGCCACTTTGCATTTAATAAACATGCCATTTTTAAATGACGACATTTTTATTAATTACGGTGTGATAGCCATAGGTTAAATAGTGTAGAAGCAAAGGAGCACAAACACCTTTATTCCGCTTAGCACATGACTATTTACAAGAAGTTGATTTTCGCTGACACAAATTTTATGCCAGAACCCGCCGTTGCCCAAGCAGATTCAGGTGTTTTACCAGATGACCCGTAAAACCACGAGCTACTACGCAAAAAACCGCTTTCCCCCTGCACAGTATGCTGACAGGTACGGCTAGTATTCACCCACGAACGTAATCAGCGCAGGACAGTTCCGCTTTCAGCCAGCTTTTCCCTGACCTGATTTTTCAGGGATTCAGCAGCCTGTTTCGCCGCTTCGCGGGCCCGATCACCACTGAGCGAGTTATTCTCAACTGCGTTTTTACCAGACTGCGCACCCGTTGTCGTGCTTTTCGAATCACCACCGGCCAGATTACCTGCCAGACCGGATGCGATGGTCGCAAGATTGCTGACTAACTGCCTGTCACTTTCATCCAGCTCGCTGGCGTGCTTGCCCGGATACATCGTTTTCAGTATCGCATTCGCAGCAAGCTCTCCTGCCGCTGCACCAGCCGCTCCGGCTGCTGCATTGTTCCCCTGCATAGCCGCCGCAGCACCGCCCAGTATCGCATGCGCGATGGCTTTAGCCGCGATATCATCCTCATTGAGGCCCGCCTTATGGCCTATGATATTGGCAAGCTCCGGTGCCGATGCACCCGCCAGCGCCGCGCCAATATCACCGCCAGCCAGCCCCTGCAGAGCGCCTACGGCAGCCTGAATACCCCGCTGAATATCGCTAACCGTTCGCCCATCGGGTAGTTTACCGCCCCTTCCACTTGGTATTTCTTTAATTTCTGTGGGAGATAAGGCATCGAACTCTTTATTAGCAGCATTACTACCACCTGTTCTTTCGAAAAGTTTTGAACGCCCTGTAGTTTCAGGCCCCTTCGATGATGTCGAGGTTAAATCCTCAACAGTAATATTTTGCTTTTGACTGTTCTGCGCATTCTCCTCATCCTGCGGCTCCCAGCCGCCCGGCGTTCCTGAACCTGCACCACCAAATTCAGCCTTCTCAGCATCCGTCAGGTTATTGCCCGCATTCGGCCCTTCTGTCTGCCCTACATCATCAGCAGAACAGGCCCGACCGAAGGAACACTGGGTCGCTTTATCCAGCGCCTCCTTCATTTCTTTCAGCTTCTTGTCCAGGGCCGTTGCTGTTGGCATCATTCACCGCATCGCCGGTATTGTTGCCTGCGACCGGTGGCGGCGGAGCTGGGATTGCCAGCGCATTATTCTCAACAACAACTCGATCCTGTGCACATTGCTGTGATGAAACAGTTTTGCCCTGTGCTTTCCGTGAGTTACAGCGGTTTTTCCCTGTTGCATTTTCTCCACGTTTTTTTTTGCGTTGTTACCCTGTCCCGCTGTTGAGAGGAAAACCGTGTAAAGCTATGGCAGATGACGCGCAAAAAAATCCCGGCATAATGGCCGGGATTTGCAAGCTTTCCCACTATTTCTTGATTCCTAAACGGAACATATCAGTTGGGAATAAAGGTTGTATT
The DNA here is from genome assembly GCA_020099315.1 of Citrobacter europaeus. Taxonomy (NCBI): domain Bacteria; kingdom Pseudomonadati; phylum Pseudomonadota; class Gammaproteobacteria; order Enterobacterales; family Enterobacteriaceae; genus Citrobacter; species Citrobacter europaeus. Next base: position 1,005,785 of record CP083650.1, on the reverse strand, counting down.
ATCACTTCATCATTAAAAATGAATAATTTGGGCGATAAAGCTGTTACGTCATAGATATTTTCAGCGATTAATCTTAGATTTGACCTAAAAACTGGAATACTTGCATCATCTGCAAAGACAAACATGTCATCGTTTTTTACAGAGTTTGCACTCAATAGCTCATCAAAACTCTCATAATCAGAATGCCTGATCTCTGACCAAGTAACACTTCCTTTCGCGAGAGGATACTTATTTAAAATGCCCAGAGCCTCCTGCTGAGCCAGCCCCTCTACTATATTAAAATCAGCACTCAGTGCTTCCCGACACTCATCAAATAAAGTCATTTGCTCTACCTGTTTAGCTGTTTCAATATTGTTTCAAAAGACTTTTCATTGCCTTCAAAAGGTATGACTTGCTTCACCGCTTTTCCAGGGCCTTTACCCTGCGAGTAATCCCATATATTGATGTGTGTGCCTTTTTCAGGATCATAATCAACACGCCAACCAACTTTTCCGTCGCTGGATTGCCGCCCTATGACTTTCCCATTACCAGCGCTGACTTCCAAACGTCCGATAACTGGCTTAGAGTCCGCTCCTAAATTACCTACAAGATCCAATGCCTTGTTTCGAGCCGTTTCCCAGTTTTTCTCTGGCTTGAGGATTTGTTCAATTTTAGGCTGGGAATTCCCTTTAGCCTTACTAATTCCCCCAAATGCTGACGCCGCAGCGCTCGCGACTATTCCCGCCTGAACTTCATCCAGACCGTATTCTTTCTGGAGTGCTTCCGAGACTTTGTTGGTCGCGACAACCCCTTCGGCCTGCATTTGCTGCGCAAAAGTCGCCGTCAGATCGTAGACCATCTTGATCGGGATATCTTCACCCAGAGCACGATCTATTGCCTGCTTCACCGCCAGACTGTCAGTCAGTACATCACCGTATTTCTGCTGGCAGGTTGCCGGGCTAGCTGCACAGTCGCTGATCAGTTGCTTCTGCTGTGCCGTACTCAACTCTTCGTACTTTTTGATAATACCGCCGCAGTCACCGCCTTTCGCCTGACAGGACTTCATTTCAGCGGACCAGGCATCTAACTGCTTACTGCTCAGATAGTTATTCTCAACTGCGTTTTTACCAGACTGCGCACCCGTTGTCGTGCTTTTCGAATCACCACCGGCCAGATTACCTGCCAGCCCCGATGCGATAGTCGCAAGATTGCTGACTAACTGCCTGTCACTTTCATCCAGCTCGCTGACGTGCTTGCCCGGATACATCGTTTTCAGTATCGCATTCGCAGCAAGCTCTCCTGCCGCTGCGCCAGCCGCTCCGGCTGCTGCATTGTTCCCCTGCATAGCCGCCGCAGCACCGCCCAGTATCGCATGCGCGATGGCTTTAGCCGCGATATCATCCTCATCGAGGCCCACCTTATGGCCTATGATATTGGCAAGCTCCGGTGCCGATGCACCCGCCAGCGCCGCGCCAATATCACCGCCAGCCAGCCCCTGCAGAGCGCCTACTGCAGCCTGAATCCCCCGCTGAATATCGCTACCCGTGCCGTATTTTGCCTGCTCGGTCTTATATGCCGCTGAGTTCCGTAGTTGCGTCTGGTATCTTGCTTTTTCTTCATCACTGGCGTTCACATCCGGCTCAGGAATACCTTCCTTTGCCAGCGCTTTTTTACCCGCATTCAGGCCATTTATCTCACCCTGCGTCCTCGCGATATCCGCCGCCTGGTTACCTATCTGGCCTATCAGTTGCACTTCCTGCAGGCGCTTCTGCTCTTTTTCCTTGTCAAAAATCGGACTGATGCTGCCGTTTGCATGCTCCGCATCACGGCTCAGACCGGCGACATCCTGCTTCTGATTTTCCGTGTCGCGAACAGTTATCGTCCCCTCACTCACCGCCGCCTGCGTTGTTCCTTCCGCATGCCCACTGCTGCCACCTCCGGCAATCAGGGCGTTCGCCAGATTACCCGCGAACTGTTGACCAATACTGCCCCCTGTACTGATCCCTCCCCCCTGGTGCTCCACTTTGTAATCTGCCTTATTGTGGATATCGCCAAAGCCCAGCGTGCCCGTATCCAGACTGTTTTTATCCGCCGAACCGGTAGAAGCAATGACCGCGCCATCCAGTTGGGTATGCTTGCCCACTGTGATATCAAAGCCACCGTCACCCGCGAAGATGCCACTCTGCTCCTGCACTGAATCAAAGTCGCTCTTCATCCTGTCGCGGCTGGCATTAAGACTTGCGGAAGCGGTCCCCGCGCCGAAGGTGTACCCCACACCTCCGCTCACGCTGTTCTGTTTACTGTCGTAGTGGTCGCTATCTTGTGTGCTGGTTATCGTCAGATCGCGGCCTACATCCGCCGTCACCTGTTTGCCATTGACCTGCGCACCAGCAAGCGTGGTATCCCGCCCGCTGTGTATCGTGACCTGATTACCCGCATCCACCGTGGTTTCATTCTGCCAGGTACCGTTGCCTTTCTCATGCCCTTTGCTGCTGTTGGCGTTCGCCGAGACGCTGATCCCCGCACCACCAGAGCCCACGCCGATACCCACGCCAATACTGCCACCGCTGCTACTGTTTTTACCGGTTGTCAGTTGCGTATCCTGTGAAGCGATGAGATTCACGTCCCGGGCGGCATCCAGTGCCACATCCTTACCGGCCTTCACTTCACTACCAGCAATAGTAATATCGCTACCTGTGGACGTGATATTGACGCTGTTGCCTGCGTTCAGAGTACTTCCCGTCGTTGAATCCTGCTCACTATGGGAGGTCGATTTTGAGGACTGTGAGCCCAGAGAGGCACTAATACCTATCGTATTGGTATTGTCTTTAGCGGTCCCTTTCGCCTGATCCAGAGCCACGGCCTGGCCGGCTTGTACTCCGGAGAGCACTGCCTGCGTACCCTGCAGTGCCGCCAGTCGGGAATCGCTGCTTTGTTTTGCCCCCTGCGCTGCTGAAACCGCGCTGTTCACCGCACTGCCAGCAGCCCCCGACAGCGCCACCGTCAGTCCGCTGGTTTTCTGCTCAAACTTCTCATCACGGGTGCGTTTGTCATGACCCGGTTCAATAAGTACGCTGTCGCCGCGAACAGCAATATCTTTCTGGGCGATGATATCCGCTCCGCCGATATGTGCCTGCTGGCCTGCGGTGATACTGACGTTGCCCCCCGTTGAGCCGACAGTGCTGAAGCTCTCGCTTTGGGTGGTGCCTTGTTCGCGCAGATCGTGCGTCGTTTTACTGCTACCGATGGTGAAACCGATCCCGCCCGACCCCATCAGACCGCTCTTTTTAGTCTCTTTAAAGCGCCATGAGGTATCCGTATTGGTGGCGGCAACAATATCCACATTGTTGCCAGCCCCCAGCGCCACATTGCCGTCACCGGCAACGGCTGAGCCCTGTACCAGAATGTTATTCCCGGCGGCGACCGTCACATTGTTCCCACTCAGCAGCGCGCCTTTTTCCCGCGTAGCGCTGTCTTCTTCAATCGTATGGGTAGTCTTTTTACTGAGGAATCCTTTTTTGGTTTTCGTGGTTTCCTGGTAGTGATAATCGCTCTCTGTGGCGGTCGTAAGATTCACATCCCGGCCTGCCGTTACGCCGATATCGCCCTGCGCCGTAACATCCGCTGCCTGTGCGTTTACATCACGCCCGGCAATAATGACGGCGTCGCCGCCGCTGGCAATTTCCGTTCCCTGCTGGCGTACGGCGTCATTGACCACGGTTTTCTTCTTCGCACGATAACTGTCGCCGTCTGTCGTTGCGTCAGCCAGCAGGTTGACATCTCGCCCGGCCAGCAGACCGACATCATTCTCCGCAGCCAGCCCGGTCGCATGGGAATTAATATCCTGGCCCGCTTTTAACACCAGATTGTCACCCGCTGACACGGTGGTACGGGAAAGTCCTGTGCTGTGCGATTCACTGCCGCCGTTACGGCTACTTTGCTGAGTGGTGGCCGCATTCAGATTAAGATCGTTACCCGATGTAAGCTGAGCATTCCCCCCCGCGTTAACATCGCTGGCGGTGACGTTGAGGTTATTCCCGGCATTGATACCGAGCTTACCGCCCGAACTGATGGTGCTACCCTGCCAGTCCACTGACGAACGGCTAGTCTCGGTTATCCAGCGTCCGGAGTGGCTCCGTGCATCGTTAATCTGGTTGGCATTTACCGCAATATCTCCCCACGCCTCCATCAACAATGAACCGCCCGCAGAGAGATTGGCGCCCGTAACGGTGATATCTTTGCCTGCCGAGAGCGACAATCCGTCCTGCGCGGTAATGGATGCCGTAGACCCCAGCAACGTATCTTTAAAGCTCACATTGCGGTATTTGTCCCTGGCACTCACATCAATCTGTTCCGCCAGCGTCAGGTTATTGATGTTGCCGCCCAGGCTTTCCAGCGCCACCGTTTTTCCGCTGATGGCGGAGCTGACGTTATTAATATCACCCCTCGCGCTCAGGTCGAGATTACCCCCGGCCTGCATCAGACTATTGTTAAGGTTGTTAATACTGTTTTGGCTGTCGAGAGTGAGATCGTTTCTCGCCAACAGCGTACTGCCGGAGTTGGTGATATTCCCGCTAGTCAGTTGGACATTATTCCCGGCAATGACGCTACCGTTGTTCACGGTGATATCTTTCGGCGAGAGATACAGCTTCGGTATCATTACTGTCTCACCGTTGACGGTCGCGGCTTCCCACCACAGCATGCTGTGCTCAAGGGACGCTATTTGATCGGCCGTCAGCGCCACGCCAAATTTCAGTCCCAGCGACTGCTGGGTGCTGGCAGCGCTATCCATCAGATAACGCATCTGATCAAGGTCAGAACCAATACCGTTGATATATCGACTTCCCGTCTGATTCAGCATGGCGTTACTGACATAGCGAGTATCAAACGCCGCATCACCGAGGAAGCGGTAGTCATATTCCGGGTTCAGTTTGAGACGATCGAGCATATAGGCCGATCCCAGGAACTGGTTTTGATCGGTATACGCAATATTGGTTTCACGCGGCGCTTCGCCAGGTTTGATACCCAGCATTGCATTCAATTCACCAAACAGGCTGGGATCGAGCTGACCAAGACCGTTCAGTTTCGGATTAACGTTGATCAGGTACGGGCTTTTCGGATCGTCAGAGACGACGAAATACCCGTTCTTTCCGGAAGGTAACGGATACGAGCTGGTATCCACCGTTTTGCCCTGATTTTGCCCGGCGGTATTCACGCCCTTCTCGCCTGGGTTAATCAGGCCATTGAGTTGACCGAGGCTGGCGTTACCTTTCTGCGTGGTAGAAACAGGGTTGAGCGTAGAGTCTGATACGCCACCGCTTTCCAGCGCGCCTCCGCCGTTAATCTGCTGCAATGCGTCATGCAGTCGATCGTTCCACTGTGGGGAACTGACGCTCACCGTGTCATTGCCAGCCAGTGCCTGCTTTTGCACCCCATTACTGATAGTTTGGTTGCTGAGGGTGTTGAGGGTCGGGGTAACGATGGTATTGCTAACCCGTCCCCCACCAGAGGTTGCGTTTTCGTTGCCAATAGAAGCAGTAAACCTGGCGTTTACATTACCGCCCGCCTGAATCACAGAACGGTACGTTTCTCCCCCTTCCTGAACCCGGTCATGCCCTTCCAGGGTAAATGTTATTGTGCGTTCTTTAGGAAGCACAATAGTTTCACCTTTACTGTTTCTCCCCTCGTTATAACGCGGAGGTAACACATCTATATTATTTACGGCAAATTTCTGACGTGAGTATTTCTCTGGGGTATAGGTATAAACCAGATAATCAGTAAGCGTCCCGGACTGCCAGCTCTGGTTATTTAATGTGCTTCCTGAAAGGTCGATATTATTATTTGCCAGAATAGTACTGGCTGCGTTATCCAGCGTGTTTGCGCCAATTGACAGATTTCGCCCTGATGAAATACGAGCTGCGCCGCCAGAGCTGGAAACCTCTGTTTTTACCTGGCTGGAAATGAATTTTTGCGTCGCGGTATCTTTGAACGGCGCGTAGTAATACTGATAATAATGGTGGTAGCTACAGGCTCCATGTGCGTTACAGGCTCCTGATTCTGTTGTGTAGGAATAACCATTAACACCATAGGAGCCTGACGGTAATTCGCTTATATCAACTTTTATTGTCGCATCACCTATCCCTGGAATACTGTTTGATCCAGCTATTTGTGTCTGGTTTGTTTTCAACCCATCCCGCTGGTTCAGCAGATGTCCTGTTTTGATGGTGATATCACCGTTCTGGGTTTCGATATTGCCGGAAGAGTTGACCACTTCACTGTTGGCATTGCCCGCAGCATCTCGCTGCATCCACAGATTGTTGCCCGCGAGGATATCGCCGCGCTGGTTGGTAATAGTGTTAGCATAAAGCGCCAGATTATTTGCCGCGTACAACAGCGCCGTATTGACGATGGCGCCCGGTGCATTGAGCGTCAGAGAGCCACGCGTTCCGGTGAAACCAGCGACTGAAATATTACCGCGACTGGTCAGCGTAATATCGCCACCGCCCTGTAACGTTCCGGCGGCATTGAGCGCCACGTTGCTGCCACTGAGGTGGCTCGCACCGTTGCCCGTTGTAATTTGCCCGTTATTGCTGAGCTGTCCGCCCGCAGCCAGGTTGAGCGATTGCCCCTGAAGCACGCTACGGTTGTCGATAGCGCCATCGCTGGTAATGGTCAGCGTTTTACCCGCGGCAAACGCGCTTTGCGCAGTAAAACCATTCACCAGTTTCAGCGTCAGATTACCCAGCGCAACCACCTGTCCCAACGCACCCAGCCCGCGACTTTCAACGGACAGGTCGCCGCCGCTGAACAGTTTCCCGGCCGCATTCTGATTAACTTCACTAGCATTCACACTCAGCTGCGAGTTCCCTAACAGCGTACCGTTATTCGTCAGTTGCTCGTATTTCACCGACAGTTGACCGGCCTGCGCGGTTCCCTGGTTGGTAAACCGGGTCCCTGCAAGCGTGGCGCTATCGGCCAGCCAGTTACCGTCACTGGTGGCCGTTGTCGCATTCAGAATGAGATTTGTCGCCTGTAACCAGCCTGCGCCGGAATACTGCGCCGTGGTCAGCGTCAGCCCCGCGCCGGAAAGTAGTTTGCCGTCATTGAGCGCGCGAGTTGTGGCGTTAAGATGAGTCTCTCCACCGCCCTGCATCAAACCGTAGTTGGACAGCACTGGCGTAGAAAGCGTCAGCCCCTGGCGGCTGACAATCTCCCCGGAAGCCTGGTTTATCAAATCACCGCTCAGCGACAGCGTTGCGCCATTATCCCCTTGTAGTCTTCCGCTGTTGGTCAATGCGCCGGTCGTCATGCCCAGCGTCGCACCCTGAATTTTACCCTCGTTGGTGACTGACGCCGCAGTCAGATCCAACGCGCCGCCGCTCAGCATACTGCCCGCTTTCTGCTGCCTGACCGCGCCGTTCATGGCAAGCGTGAGCGCATTTACGCCGCTAATCGCCGCGCTGTTATCAAGGGTTGTCCCCTTCAGCGTAAGATTTTTCGCCGTCCATTGCCCGGAGTTAGTCAGAGAAAGCGCCTGTAGCGTCGCGTTACCAAGGGCGGTAATTTTGCTGCCAGCCGCAGAAGTCAGGTTATTTGCGAGCGTAAGTTGCAGGGCGTCGGCGCTTTGTATTGCCCCATTGTTTGTCAGCGTTTGCGCACTGAGCAGAACGGACTGTCCCTGCCACGTGCCATTATTCGTCACATCGCCAGAAGTGAGTTTCAGCGCCCCCTGCGTCAGCAGTGAACCACCTGCTGCGTTAATCAATTCCTGTTGCGGTGAAGCCATCGCCATTCGCGCCATCAGACGCTGACGAGCCTCCAGCGTCAGGCTTTGCAGGCCGGTCAGCGTGCCCTGATTGTGGATCCGGTTTTGCTGCAGGGTCAGGGTATTTCCCTGTACCGTGCCACTGTTATCGAACTGTGCGCCGTCGAGCGTTACGTCGCTCTCGCTGAGCAGTTTTCCGCTGTTATCAAGCTGCTGCGCGGTTAGTGACATTCCGCCATGACTCATCACATCGCCTGATGTGGTAAGGCCGTTGTTTACAGTAGCCGTCAGATTACCCAGGCTTATCAGCGATCCTTTGTGCAGCCAGTTATCAGCGGTCAGCGTAAGCTGCTGCCCCTGCAGCGTTCCTTGCGTCGTTATATTGCCAGCATCAAAGGTCAACGCGCCGCCGCTCAGCGTACGGGAGGTTGTACCCGTCGTGAGTACATCGCCAGACAGCGCAAGCCCGTTCGTCCCCTGCCACAGGCCTGAATTGTTTAACGTCGAGGCTGCAAGTGTCAGCCTGTCACCGGCAATACGTCCGGCGCTGTTGATATCATCAGCCGTAAGCGCCAGCGCGCCGCCACTTTGAATGTGTCCGGGGTTAGTAAGTCGCCCGGATAGCTTGCCTTCCAGGCCATGTAAACCGTTAAGCACGCCGCTGTTATTCAGCGAGTCGGCAGTGAATGTCAGGGTATTTCCCTGCAGTACGCCGGCGTTTTCCATCGCACCGGTATGCACCAACAGCGCATTACCGGCCAACCATTTACCTGTAGCATCCGTGGTGAAGTTATTCGCAGAAACCGAGGTACTGTCATTACCCTGAACCAGACCGCTGTTACGGATGGATTTTCCATCCAGAGTGACACTTTTCGCCGCCAGCGTACCGCGGTTATCCAGGGATGCAGTATTTATCGACGCCCCCTGTTTCGCCACCAGGTTACCCTGGTTTTCAACTGAGTTTGCCAGCGTCAGGTCCAGGGAATCGGCCTGAATATCACCGGCGTTAATTAATGTGTTGCTGCGCAGCGTGAAGTTGGTATTTGTCAGCAGCAGACCGTGGTTTTCCAGCGAATCGAGGCCTAAATCCAGCCCCGCACCGCTAACCAGTTGCCCCTGTTGGCCATTGAACAGATTGCGGGTGGTGAGCTGTAGCGCCGAATTACCCTGCACAATGCCGTTATTCATAAGCTCCGGCGCGGAAATGCTAAGGGATTTTGCTGCAATCGTTTTGTCGTTAAACAACTGCGCCGCAGCCAACTCGAACAGGTTGAGACTGCGCAGCGATCCCTGGTTATCCAGTCGCCCGTTAGCCTCAATTTTCAGGCTATCCAGTGCCTGAACGCTGCCGCTATTGCGCAGGTTATCCAGTCTAATCGCCGCCGTACGGCCCTCCAGTTGGCCATCATTTTCGAAACGTTTTCCGCTAAGCTGTAGATCTTCACCGCTGGTCACCTGCCCACCCGCAAGGTTAGTGAAGCGATTGCCATCCCAGGCGAGCGTCTGATTCCCCTGCAGGATCCCACTGTTGCTGAGATCGCCGTGTAATGCCAGCACCTTCGCCGCCAGCATTCCGCTGTTATTCGCACTGGCGGCATGCACGGTCATACCTTGTTGACTGAGTACCTTGCCCTGGTTAGTGAACGCGTCGTGTACTGTCGCCGTTACCCCCGTTTCACCCAACGCATTACCGCTGTTTTGCCACGTATTTGCTTCCAGATTCAGCGTGCCGCCCTGCAGCAAGCCGGTGTTGTGCAGGGTCTGACTCTTCAGGCTCAATTCACCCACCGACAACACATTCCCGTCGTTTTTCACGTCCTGACTGTTCAGCGCGAGAGTATCAGCAGCCATGAGTCCGAGGTTATCTGTCTGCTGTCCGTTAACAGATAATGACGTGTCCGCCAGCAGGCGCCCCGCGGCCTCGTTTTTTACCGTCGCATATTCACTTTGCAGATTAACGCCGTTAATTTCTCCGCCGTTAACCAACTGGCGGCCGTTGAGATGCAATGAACCGTCGGTGGTAATCAGCCCATGGTTGGTCAGATACGGAATATCCAACGCCAGAGAATGCCTGGCATAGAGCGAGCCGCCGCTAAGGTTATCTAACTTATCAATCTGCAGGTCCATTGCCGCGTTGCCCTGCATCAGACCGCTATTCACAACATGCTGACTGTGGAGAGTTAGCGTGTCGGCTATCAGAGAGCCGCTGCTGGTCAGCAGTTCAGGTGCAATAATCGAGATGCGTTCAGCGCTGGCGCTGCCGCTATGAGTCAGCGTCGCCGCGCTGAGCGTCAGGGTGTCTGCCAACAGTTCGCCATGGTTATCAACTGACTGCTGTGCGCTGAAACCAACGCGTGCCCCGGTGGATTTCCCGCCATGACTGAGCCTGTCAGCCGTCACATCCAGCGAACCTTTCGCCGCCTGTACGCCGTCCAGCATCACGCTGTTGCCGGTAATCGCAAGGTCCAGACCGCTCTGTAAATGACCGCCTTTGCCGGTAGTCAGTTGCTTTGCACCGACGTTAAGCGCACCGGCGGCATTAACCTGACCGTTCAGGTTAAGGTTTTGCGTAACGTTTAACCGTATGTCTTGTTGCCCGGCGATCAGCGAATCTTTCGCGGCAGTGAGGTTTTCAGCATTGAGCGTTACCCCCTGGTTGCCAGAGAGGACGCCATATTGTTCAACTGACGCGGCCTGCACCGTTAGAGTGCCATCAGAGAGCAACTTTCCACTATTACGCAGCGTGACATCTGCCCGGATATCCGCATCGTTTTTCGCGCTCAGGATCCCCTGCTGGTTGAGCGATGCCGTCTGAACTGAAAGCTGGCTGCCGCTCGCCAGCGTGCCCATATTATCCAGCGACCCGCTGCGGACCGATACGCTGTTACCCTGCATCAGACCTGTGTTACTAAGGCTGCTGACAGAAGTATCAAGACTGCCGATTGCCGCCAGTTGACCACCATTAACGAGGAGGTCACCGGAGAGAGATAAAGCATCTCCCGCATTAACCTGTCCCTGGTTGTTCATTTCGCTACCGGTCAGGCTTAATGCGCCTTTCGCATCGGCCCGACTGGCGTTATCCAGTGCTATGCGCTGCGCCTTCAGCGTTAATCCGTTACCTGCTGAGAGCAATCCCCCTTTCGCCGACAGATCGCCGTTACTGTTAAGGCTAACATCAGCATCGCTACCCAGCGTGGAACGGGTCAGCGTCAGTCCATGAGTACCCTCGACATCCAGTTTTTCTTTGCTGGTCAGGTTGCCGTCGGTGACTGTCAGCGAGCCGTCACTGCGCAGTGAGGTGTTTTTCTGGCTAACCAGAGTGGTTGCAGCAACGGCTACATCCTGTTTAGCAGCCACCTGCAACTCGCCAGCTGCGGCAATCCCGCCACCATCGATCGTCACCTTGCCATCGCTACCCAACTGCACGTTTGCGCCGCTGGAGAGATTTGCATCCTGTAGCGCTAACGCCCCGGTGCTGTTGATGGTCATCCCGCTTGCGGTCTTATGACTACCGGTTAGCGTGACGCCTTCGCCCCTGGCAGAAAGACCACCATTTGCCAGACTGTTGCCGATCGTTAATTTCCCGTTAGCATTGAGGGTGATATCACCCTGACGGGCATTCAGATTCCCGAGGTTGACCCCCAGCCCTTTCTCGCTGGAGACCAAATGAATTCGATTAGCATACATGCCGCCTAACGCGCCGGTATCAACCGCGATTTTCGGTGCTTCTCCTTCGCCATTTAGCGGGCTCGTCTGGCCATTCGCCGCAACGCGATTCGCCCCAGCGATAACTGTCAAATCTTTGGCGTGTAGCGCAGCATTGATTTCCGTGGCGCGAGCAATAATCGACACTGCATCGCTCTGGCTACCATCCAACCCCTTACCTTCGATGGTAATACTGCCCTTGCTTACATCCAGCGACTGCAGGTTGCCATTGGCGTCCAACACAGGTTTACCAGTGGTCAGGGTGGCGTTAGGCGTGTTGATAAATCCACAACCATTACAGGTAATGCCATAGGGGTTAGCGACCATGACGTTGGCGGCTTTCCCCGCAACTTCGGTATAGCCCTGCAGTTGCGAACGGTTAGCGCCGGTAACTTCGTTGATGATCCCTGAAGCTTCCTTTCCTGGCTGTAGGTTTGGGTTATTCTGGATAATGCCGCCGAGCTGAGTTTGGGTAAATTGCCCGGTCGCGTTGTTAAGGATCAGCCCCTCTTTTCCCACGTTGTAGTCGTTATATTTATTGTGTGAAATCCCGGACTGGTTCGGCGTGGCAATATTCACCACCGGAACACCATTGGCGGCTTTATCCATCTGCGTATTGCCTTCAGGCGTGATGACGGCAGCCATCGCCGGAAGCAGTGGTTGGGTAGCCAGCAGGAAACTCAACATGCCGCTTAGCAAACGCTGGGAAAAACGAACCGGATCCTTTTTCATCACCCTTGTTCCTTAAAATGCCACCGCAACGCGGTAATACACATTGAGATGATCCGGGGCCAGCCAGTCCGGATAGTTAACTGGCGTTCCTACGGTAAACTGAGTGGAAAACCAGCGACCTGAACTGGTTAATCCCAGCGCAGCCCCCCACAACGTGCCGGAGGCATACCTGTCAACGCTATCCTGTTTCAGCCAGCCGCCGTCGAATGCCGCCATCGCGCCAATCTGTCCGAATACCGGCAGCGTAAACAGCGAATAATTCACTTCGTTGCGCCAGTAGCCGCCGTTATCTCCAGAAATGTATTGTTCTTTAAAACCGCGAACGGAGGTTTCTCCGCCCAGCGTCAGGCGTTCACTGCCGTAGAGTCGGTCCACAGACCATTGAAAATAGACGCTGCTAAGCCACCACAGTCTTTCTGCCAACGGGCGCTGAAAACTGCCATTGACGCTCCATTTGCGAAATTCCGCCCTTGGCACATCCCCCTGTTTATCGTTGTCATCCTCTGCGCCAAACCACGGCACGCCCTGGGTGAATGAAGGGTTAAACGTCGCAACGCCAGAAGCAATTTTTTGCGTATGGTTGATGCCCAGCGAAACGCTGGAAAGCTTGCGGCTACTGGTTTCCAGCAGGACATCATTCAATCTGTTACGGTTAATTCGATGCGTGAGACCCAGCGATGCAGCGGTCTTGACATCACCATTGCGAAACAAAACCCAGGATCCGTTCAACCGATGGGTTTCGCTATCACCAGTGGAACGCCAGGCATAACCATTGTTATCAATAGTGCTGAGGTAGTTACTCCAGCTGTAGCTGTAATCAAGCAGTCCGTAGCCATAAGGAATACTCACACCGGCTGCAAAGTTCTGCGCATCTTTGCTACTGGAAAAATCGCTGCTGCGTCCGCCGCTGATAAACCATTTATCTGCCAGGCCGAGCATATTATTGAAAAATAATGCACCACTGAGTTGCCCGGTTCCGGTGCTCTTTTGCCCGCTGTTATCAAAACTTACTGAACCATTGAGTGGAAATTCTGGCGTGGCGGTGAGGTTAACTATTGAGAACCCTTGCTGACTGCCCGGCAAAATTTCAATTTCCACCGGAGTCTGGCGAACGCGGTTCAACTGCTCCATCCCCTGTTCAATGTCACGCAGATTGAGAATTTTTCCTTCCATTCCGGGAAAAGTCATCAGCAGAGTGCGCGATGGGACGCCTTCCAGACGTATTTGCTGCAATTTCCCCTCAAGCACCGCGATATGCAGCACCCCGGATGAGAGATCCTGTTCGGTTAAAAAGGCACGACTGGTGATATAGCCTCGACTGATATACCAGTCGGAAATTGCATTTGTCAGTTCCGTCAGCCGGGGAATATCCAGGCATTGATTCACCCACGGCGCGATAAGCTTTGCCGAGGCAGCGGCGGACAACTTCGTTGCGCCGTCAATATCAATGCGCGAAATCATAAAACACGGCCCTTCAGCCCGGGCTGGTGTTTTCGGCGTTACGGTTTCAGGCAACGTAACGCTACGCTCCAGCTCTTCACGCTGACGCTGGTTTTCATTAAGTAGCTGCTGCTGTTGCTGCTGAATGGTATTACGATCCGCAGGAGAGAGTGGTGCGGCAGAAACAGTTGTGAACGGCAAAATTAACATCCCAATCAGTAATGCCAACTTTCTTTCATCCCTGAACTTCACCCCACCCCCCCAAAAAGTACGAAAGCGAACTTGACTGCAAAGCACAGTCGACTGTTTTAAAAAAGCACAAAATGTAAACAAAAGTAAAGACATTAAGTGCTGTTTCACTTCATTCCTATTGCATTTTAGGATTTTTTATAACTTTAAATTAAATTATTCTTATTCTGTTGGCCCAATCCCATCGCTAGTCGCCCAATTGCCCACATTCATCTTCTGGACAACGCTCCAGGATGACACCACACGCATCGTGCCAAAAGTCCCCCCTCCCCTGAAACTAAATAAGAGGAATACGCAATACCTGGAAATTGTACTATTATCGCTTAACTTAATTGTCGTAAAGTAATAGTATTGAAAGACATGGAATAATTAAAAATGAATATCAGTATAATTAAGCCTTCCGCGATCGTTCTTTTCTTCCTTACTCTGGCCATGTTCAATGGTTTTATTGCAACCCTGAGTTTTTTCTTGTCTATTTATACCATCAATAAATTTCGTTCCGATGAATACAGTCAATACCAACTTTTTTTAGCAACCACCTCAATTATTCTAACAATCATACCTTTTGTTTTAATGGTCCTAACCAAAATAGAAGGGAAAGATTACTCAGCGCAAATAGATATAGCGGCATTTAACAGTTCCTCCCCTGAAACCTGCCCTACTATTAACGAACAATTTCGTGACAGATACGACACTGTTATAAAAAAAATCCCCTCAGTTTGTGGAACAGAGCGTATCAAAGATGTTGAATATTTGACGCAGGGGCTTGGCATTATTTTCTATTCAATAATTTTTTCCCATTTCTCAGTCGCCGCATATTTTTTCCCCCAGCCAGAAGTCGTCAACACATGCCAGAAATACGTAAAAGAGTATGCTGAAATATGCCCTCCAATAAAAGGATCAGCGCTGGATAAAACAATAAACAACCTACTAGCCCTCAAGTTCCGGTAGATTTAAAAAAACACTTCAGAATAATACTTTGAGATTTAGCCTGTTTTTTGCGCCAGCCAGATGGTATGTCCGGCGCAATGCGGATCTTCCATCATCATCTCGACCACCGCAAAGCCATACGCTGACAGCAATGCGCGGTATTCGTCCGGCGCGAGGCTGGCGTGAAACAGCGGCTCGCCCTCAAATTGCCCCATGGCAATGCCGTTGTCCGTACCGCTGGTAAACATCAGCGCGCTACCGGGATGGCTGAGGCGGTCAAAGATCGGGAACATCTTTTGCTGGTCCTGCTGGGTTAGATGGAAAAAGCTGTCCCAGGCGATCAGGCCGTCGAACGTCTCGTTAAGCACCAGCTCGCGCATATCTTGCTCCAGCCAGCGCTGTGCGGGAAATGAGTGCCGGGCGCGGGCCAGCATCGCCTGAGAACCATCAATGCCCGTAAGCTGAAAGCCTTGCTGGATAAAATAACCGGCAATCGGCTGACCGTTGCCGCAGCCAATATCCACAATGCTGCCCTGCCCGCCCATCACGGTGATGAACTTATCCAGCCAGCTTTTCTCGAACAGGGCGCGTGAGCGCTGACTGGCAAAGGCATCCGCATGGCGTCGGTAGATGGACAGAATATTATTTGCCGCAGAATCGCTCACAATGTCCTCACTTTTTTATTCTGTTAAGCACAACGACGATAAATCCTCCAGCACACGAGGCGCAACCCTGGAATGCGCCTCGCAGAACCCATGCGCAAATCCCCCAAAACCGTCCCGCTGTGGCATCATAGCGCGCAGATAACGTCATGAAAGGGGTGATAAACGTGAAACCGGTAACGCTATACGATGTGGCAGACCATGCAGGAGTCTCTTACCAGACCGTCTCGCGCGTCGTGAATCAGGCCAGCCACGTTTCCGCAAAAACCCGACAGAAAGTTGAGGCCGCGATGGCGGAGCTCAATTACATCCCTAACCGCGTCGCACAACAGTTGGCGGGAAAACAGACGCCGCTGATTGGCGTCGTGACGGCGAACCTTGCCCTGCATGCCCCGTCGCAAATCGTTGCCGCCATAAAATCCCGCGCCGACCAGTCGGGTGCCAGCGTGGTGATCGCCATGGTCGAGCGCAGCGGCGTTGAGGCATGCAAAGCCGCGGTTCATAACCTGCTTTCTCAACGCGTAACCGGGCTTATCATCAACTATCCACTGGATGAAGAAGACGCCATTGCCGTGGCTGCCGCCTGCGGTACGGTGCCGGTGCTGTTTCTTGATGTCTCTGACCAGACGCCAATTAACAGCGTGATTTTCTCCCATGACGACGGCGCGCGCCTCGGTGTTGAGCATCTGGTGCAGCACGGACATCAACGGATCGCCCTGCTGAGCGGGCCACACACTTCGGTTTCGGCAAGGCTTCGGCATGCGGGGTGGCACAAATATCTGGCGCACTACCAGCTGCAACCCACCGCGGAGCTGGAAGGCGACTGGAGCGCGATGTCTGGTTTTCAGCAAACGCTGCATATGCTTAATGACGGTAACCTCCCCACTGCCATGCTGGTCGCGAACGATCAGATGGCGCTGGGCGCGATGCGGGCAATCAGCGAGTTTGGTCTGCGGGTGGCGGTGGATATCTCAGTGATCGGCTACGATGACACTGAGGACAGCGCCTGCTACATTCCACCGCTGACCACCATCAGGCAAGATTTTCCGTTATTGGGTGAAACCAGCGTCGACAGGCTTCTGCAACTTCCCCGTGGCGAATCGACCGTGGGCAACCAACTGCTGCCCGTAACCCTGGTTAAGCGCAAAACGGTTCTGCCACCCGATACCCAAACCACCTCTCCCCAGGCGCTGGCAGATTCACTGATCCAGCTGGCACGGCAAGTTTCTCAGCTCACACCAAAATTGTGAACGCATAACAATTGTGTGAGTCAGTTCACTCATTGAACGCCCTATCCTTTACAGTTGGGATCGCTTATTCGTATTTTGATTGAAATTGTGAGCGAATAACAAATTCAAACAGGATACCGTTATGAACCTGAACACTGATTCACTCTCCGCTGTTCTGAAACGTCGCGACTGGGAAAATCCCGGCGTCTCGCAGCTCAACCGTCTGGAGGCGCACCCGCCGTTCTGTTGCTGGCGCTCAGCGGATGATGCGCGTACTAATCAGCGCTCGACTCAGTTACGTTCGCTGAATGGCCAGTGGCAATTCGCCTGGTTTCCCGCGCCGGAAGCAGTGCCGGAAAGCTGGCTGACAAGCGATCTGCCACAGGCTGACACTATCAACGTTCCCTCTAACTGGCAGATGGACGGTTACGATGCGCCAATTTATACCAACGTCACCTACCCAATCCCGGTTAATCCTCCGTACGTTCCGGCACAGAACCCGACAGGATGTTACTCGCTCACATTCAATATTGAAGACGCGTGGTTAGATGAAGGTCAGACACGCATTATTTTTGACGGCGTCAATTCCGCGTTTCATCTGTGGTGCAACGGCCGCTGGGTCGGCTACGGTCAGGATAGCCGCCTGCCATCGGAGTTCGATCTTAGCGATTATCTGTTACGCGGCGAAAATCGTCTGGCCGTGATGGTGCTGCGCTGGAGCGACGGCAGTTATCTGGAAGACCAGGACATGTGGCGCATGAGCGGGATCTTTCGCGACGTATCTTTGCTGCATAAGCCCACTGTGCAAATCTGCGACCTGCGTATTAACACCCATTTTAACGACGACTTCAGCCGCGCCGTGCTGGAGGCGGAAGTCAGAGTGGCGGGCAACGCGAGCGAAGAGTTACGCGTCACCCTGCAATTGTGGGAAGGTGAAACGCTCACTCACGAAACGACCTCCCCACTCGGCAGCGAGATTATTGATGAACGCGGCGCTTATCATGACCGGGTTACCCTGCGTCTGAACGTCGAAAAGCCGGCGCTGTGGAGTGCCGAAACGCCCAATCTGTACCGTGGCGTTGTGCAGTTATGCACCGCGGACGGAGTGCTGATTGAAGCGGAAGCCTGTGACGTAGGCTTTCGTCAGGTTGGTATTGAAAACGGCCTGCTGTTACTTAACGGTAAGCCGCTGTTGATTCGCGGCACCAACCGTCATGAGCACCATCCGGTCAACGGCCAGGTGATGGACGAGGCGACGATGGTGCAGGATATTCTGCTGATGAAGCAGAATAACTTTAACGCCGTGCGCTGCTCCCATTACCCGAACCATCCGTTGTGGTACACCCTGTGCGATCGCTACGGTCTGTATGTCGTCGACGAAGCCAACATTGAAACCCATGGCATGGTGCCGATGAACCGCCTCACCGACGATCCCGCCTGGCTGCCTGCCATGAGCCAGCGCGTCACGCGCATGGTACAACGCGATCGCAACCATCCGAGCATTATCATCTGGTCACTGGGCAATGAATCCGGCCATGGCGTCAATCACGACGCACTCTACCGCTGGATAAAATCAGCAGACCCGTCACGCCCGGTACAATATGAAGGCGGCGGCGCAAATACCGCGGCGACCGACATTATTTGCCCGATGTACGCCCGCGTAGATCAGGATCAGCCCTTCCCCGCTGTCCCCAAATGGTCGATTAAAAAATGGCTGTCGATGCCCGGCGAGCAGCGTCCGCTGATCCTCTGCGAATACGCCCACGCCATGGGCAACAGTTTTGGCGGCTTCGCCAAATACTGGCAAGCGTTCCGTCAGTATCCGCGCCTGCAGGGCGGGTTTGTCTGGGACTGGGTGGATCAGTCGTTGATTAAATATGATGATAACGGCAAGGCATGGTCAGCCTACGGTGGCGACTTTGGCGACACACCTAACGATCGTCAGTTTTGCATGAACGGACTGGTATTCGCCGATCGCACTCCGCATCCGGCGTTATACGAGGCCAAACATGAACAGCAGTTCTTCCAGTTCACGTTACTGCCGGGCGCTGAACGCCAGATTGAAGTGACCAGCGAATACCTGTTCCGCCGCAGCGATAACGAAGTTCTGCACTGGTCGATAGCTCAGGACGGCAATCCGCTGGCCGCCGGAGAAATCGTTCTGGATATCGCCCCACAGGGCCGCCAGGTGATTACCCTGCCTGATGTCCCGATGCCGGAAACCGCTGGCCAGCTGTGGTTGACGGTGCGCGTAGAACAACCTCAGGCAACCGCGTGGTCAGACGCCGGGCATATCAGCGCCTGGCAGCAGTGGAAGCTGGAAGAAAAACTCAGCCTGGCACGGCTGCCAACTCACTGTTTCGCGCCACAGCTTAACGTTAGCGAAAACATCTTTACCGTTGAGAACGATAACAAGCGCTGGCAATTCGACCGTCAGTCTGGCCTGCTGACACAGTACTGGATTGGCGATAAAGCCCAACTGTTAACCCCACTGACCGACCAGTTCACCCGCGCGCCGCTGGATAACGATATCGGCGTGAGCGAATCAACCCGCATCGACCCTAATGCCTGGATTGAACGCTGGAAGGCTGCCGGTCATTATCAGGTCGAAGCAACGTTACTGCACTGTGCTGCCGACACGCTGAGCAATGCGGTACTGATCGCCACCGAACATGCGTGGCAGTATCAGGGTGAAACGCTGTTCGTCAGCCGAAAAAGCTACCGCATCGACGGCAAGGGTGAAATGCAAATAACGGTGGATGTCGACGTTGCCAGCGGTACGCCGCATCCGGCCCGTATCGGCCTGAGCTGCCAACTGTCGCAGGTCGCAGAGCGAGTGAACTGGTTAGGTCTCGGTCCGCATGAGAACTACCCGGATCGCCTGAGTGCCGCCTGTTTCGATCGCTGGGATCTGTCGCTAGATGAGATGTACACCCCGTATGTTTTCCCGGGCGAAAACGGTTTGCGCTGCGGCACGCGTGAACTGCACTACGGCGCGCACCAATGGCGCGGAGACTTCCTGTTCAACATCAGCCGCTTTAGCCAGCAGCAACTGATGGAAACCAGCCACCGCCATCTGCTGCAACCTGAGGCGGGCACCTGGCTCAATATTGATGGCTTCCATATGGGCGTCGGCGGCGATGATTCGTGGAGTCCTTCCGTGTCACCGGAATTTCAGCTGAGCGCCGGGCGTTATCACTACCGGGTTATCTGGGGTTAAACATAATAATAATGGGCAGGTTATGACCTGCCCTTATTTTTCCTGAGGAAGTCTGTTATGTATTATTTAAAAAACACTAACTTTTGGATGTTCGGCTTTTTCTTCTTCTTTTACTTTTTCATTATGGGTGCCTATTTCCCCTTCTTCCCTATCTGGTTACACGATGTAAATCAGATCAGTAAAGGTGACACCGGGATAATCTTCGCCTGTATTTCACTGTTTTCGTTATTATTCCAGCCAATTTTCGGACTGCTTTCCGATAAGCTTGGCCTGCGTAAACACCTGCTGTGGGTCATTACCGGAATGCTGGTAATGTTTGCCCCGTTCTTTATTTACGTTTTTGGCCCGTTATTACAGGTTAATATTTTACTGGGTTCGATTGTCGGCGGGATTTATCTTGGCTTTATTTACAATGCCGGCGCTCCGGCGATTGAAGCCTATATTGAAAAGGCCAGCCGCCGAAGCAACTTTGAATTTGGTCGCGCGCGCATGTTTGGCTGCGTGGGCTGGGCGCTGTGCGCCTCAATTGCCGGAATTATGTTCACCATCAATAACCAGTTTGTCTTCTGGTTAGGTTCTGGCTGTGCGGTCATTCTGGCATTGCTGCTGCTCTTTTCAAAAACAGATGCCCCCTCTTCAGCAAAAGTCGCGGATGCGGTAGGCGCCAACAACTCGGCATTCAGCCTTAAGCTGGCGCTGGAATTATTCAAACAACCGAAACTCTGGTTCCTCTCCCTGTACGTGGTCGGCGTTTCCTGCACTTATGACGTATTTGACCAGCAGTTCGCCAACTTCTTTACCTCATTCTTTGCCACCGGCGAACAGGGTACCCGCGTGTTTGGCTACGTCACGACGATGGGGGAATTGCTCAACGCCTCGATCATGTTCTTTGCGCCGCTGATTGTGAACCGCATCGGCGGAAAGAACGCCCTGCTGCTGGCCGGTACGATCATGTCGGTGCGGATCATTGGTTCATCATTTGCCACCACTGCGCTGGAGGTCGTGATCCTCAAAACGCTGCATATGTTCGAGATACCGTTCCTGATTGTCGGTTGCTTCAAATACATCACCAGTCAGTTTGAAGTGCGTTTCTCGGCCACGATTTACCTGGTGTGTTTCTGCTTCTTCAAACAGTTAGCCATGATTTTCATGTCAGTTCTGGCCGGAAAAATGTATGAAAGCATTGGTTTCCAGGGGGCGTATCTGGTGCTGGGGATCATTGCGCTGAGCTTCACGCTAATTTCCGTATTCACCCTTAGCGGGCCGGGACCGTTTTCCCGCGTTTTCACTCCAGCAAGTAAACAAGCCTGAAGACCAATGACACAGAGGGAATATCTTCGATGAGCATGTCGATAAGAGACCGAATAAAAGCAGGCAAGCTGTTTACCGATATGGGCGAGGGACTGCCGCAGGAGAGACTGCGCGGAAAAGAGTTAATGTATGAATTTAACCATACGCGTCCATCGGAGGTTGAAAAGAGGGAAAGACTGATTCGTGAAATGTTTGCCACCGTGGGAGAGAATGCGTGGATCGAGCCCCCCATTTATTTCTCCTACGGCAGCAATATTCACATTGGCAAAAATTTCTATGCCAATTTTAACTTTACCATTGTGGATGATTACACGGTCACCATTGGCGATAACGTTTTAATTGCGCCAAACGTCACGATCACGGTAACGGGTCACCCTGTTCACCACGAATTAAGGAAATCCGGAGAGATGTTTTCCTTTCCGGTCATCCTCGGCAATAACGTATGGATTGGCAGTAACGTAGTCATCAACCCGGGCATAACGATTGGCGATAATTCCGTTATTGGCGCGGGGAGCGTGGTCACAAAAAACATTCCGCCAGATGTCGTAGCCGTGGGGGTTCCTTGCAGGGTAATAAGAAACATTAACGAACGAGATAGAGAGTACTATTACCAAAATTATAAAGTGGATCCGTCAATTTAAACCGTCATGCCGGATGCACCACTCACGTGGTTTATCCGGCCTACGATGTGCAATCCTCACACCATAATCAGCCGTTTGAACAACAACTGTTGGATGTCTTGTCGATAGGCCAGAATTGCATGAGCCGTCGCTACCGCGCCCTCAAAGGTATAGAGCACCCGATAGCCTCCGGCATGATTAAACTCGCGATATTTTGCGCATCCTATCTTGAGCAATTCCGGGCAAATCTGACATCCAAGCGGAAACTGCCCGACTGTACGCTCAAAATGTGTCAGGATATCTGCGACAACCGGGCGCGGATCGACCTGCGCCCGACGAAGATGAATCACAATATCGTCAATGCAGAGCTTTACCGTCAGTGTGTACTCAAAAGTAATCTTGTGTTCCATTTAAGACCCTTTTCAATGAAGAGTTTCCCCCTCAATCAGTAATGCCATCCAGCAGTTGATCTTTGGTGAATACACGTCCCTCAGCTTTGTCTTTTTCCGACAGGGTAAGCAATTTCAGCAGTGCGATCGCATTCTCCCGCTCCTGCTGTTGTTCATAAGACTCAATAACATATGCCGGTACGCCATTCTGTGTCACCAGGATAGGTTCCGAGAGTTCGAGCGTCGCCGCATTTTTTTTAATGAAGCTGATAGTTTCTACTTTCATTGTCTGGCCGTCGTTGGACATATCTCGGTTTAAATATAGACCATATTCAGACCACCAACAAGAACAGCATTCGCCGCAGCCTACTTGCCCCCATCATTGGGCTTAAGTTCCTAAGACAACCAGCCGCTTTTTTACCGTTATGATAAAACGGGGCGAGAAGCCAGGTCATAGCATGAGCAAAAAGACGGTTGCGGTAATGGCGCTCTTTATCAGCGTATTACTTTCAGGATGCGGCAGCATTGATGCACGCACGGCAGGTGAGGATTCAGATACGTATTACGTGGGTATGCACCATGATATTGATAAACTAAAAAACCCGGGCGCTTACGATTATAACTATTTCGATTTAGCACTGTTATTTGTTGATGTGCCGTTATCGTTCGTGGCCGATACGGTGTATGCGCCGTTTGATTACTATCACGGACCGTATAAGAAAGCGGATTAAAACGCAGGCCCGGTAAGCATTGCGCCACCGGGCATAACACGACGCTACTCCTCGATCGCCTGACGGATTTGCTGTAACGACGAGGGATCGTCAATGGTCGTCAGATCGCCAGGATCGCGGCCTTCGCAGATCGCCTGAATCGTTCGTCTGAGCATTTTGCCGGAGCGTGTTTTCGGCAGTTGCGATACAAACCAGACGTGCGCCGGACGGCCAAAGTTACCAATCTGACTGTCCACCAGCGCCATAATCGCCTTCTCTTCCGAATGAGCAATGTCGCGGTCTTCCAGGCTGTCGCTCTGTTTCGGAATGACAAACGCGACCGCTACCTGCCCTTTCAGCGCGTCCTTCACGCCGACGACCGCCACTTCGGCGACGTTTGGATAGCTGGAAATACTCTCCTCTATCTCGCGCGTCCCCAGCCGGTGCCCGGCCACGTTGATGACGTCATCTGTCCGACCAAGAATAAAGTAATAGCCGTCCGCGTCACGAATCCCCCAGTCAAAGGTGGCGTACACCTGGCGGGAAAACAGCGACCAGTAAGTATTTACAAACCGCGCGTCATCCCCCCAGATGGTCTGAATACAGCCCGGCGGCAGTGGCCCTTCAATCACCAGCATCCCCTTCTCGTTCGCCGCGCAAGGTTCACCGGTCACCTCATTGAGCAACTGCACGTTATAGCCATACATCGGCACGCCAGGACTGCCCAACCGCGACGGTCTGTCGTCCAGCCCGCGGGCGATCGCCATAATCGGCCAGCCGGATTCGGTCTGCCAGTAGTTGTCGATAACCGGGACGCCCAGCGTTTCCGTGACCCAACTGGCGGTCGGCTCGTCCAGCGGCTCACCCGCCAGATACAGCACTTCCAGCGAGGAAAGATCGTGATTACGGATTTGCGCGGTCGGGAATTTCTTCAGTACGCGAATAGCGGTCGGAGCCGAGAACATCCGGCTGACTTGATACTTCTCAACAATTTTCCACCATACTCCGCAGTCCGGATACGTTGGCAGCCCTTCGTAAACCACCGTCGCCATCCCCGCCAACAGCGGGGCGTACACGATATAGGAATGTCCAACCACCCAGCCGATGTCCGACGCGCAGAAGAACACGCCGCCTGCTTTACCGCCGAAAATGGTGTCCATCGAGGTCGCCAGTGCGACTGCATAGCCGCCAACGTCGCGCTGGACGCCTTTCGGTTTGCCGGTTGTCCCGGAGGTGTAGAGAATGCAGGACGTTTCGTTTGATTCCAGCCAGACAACTGGCACCCGCGCCCCGAGATGCTGTTGGCGAAGGGCGGCAAAGTCGAGGTCACGCCCCTCGACCCGCGCCATTTTCGCCAGACCGCGATCGACCAATACCACATGACGCGGCTGGTGCTGCGCCTGATCGATCGCATCATCGAGCAGCTTTTTATACGGCAGGATCTTGCCGCCGCGCGCCCCGGCATCCGCCGAAACAATAACTACCGGTCGGGCGTCGTCGATGCGCGCCGCCACGCTGTGCGAGGCGAAACCACCGAACACCACCGAATGGATCGCCCCAATGCGCGCGCAGGCCAGCAGCGTAATGTGCGCCTCGGCGATCATCGGCATATAAACCAGTACCCGATCGCCGCGCTGTACGCCCAGCGACAACAGCATCGCCGCCGCGACGTTTACTTCGTCATACAGCTGACGAAAGGTAAACGTGCGTTCTTCTTCGGTTTCTGATGACACCGCAATCAGCGCCAGAGCCTCGGGCTGTTTGTCCAGCCAGCGATCGATGGCGTTATGGCACAGATTGGTCGTGCCGCCGCAAAACCAGCGGGCAAACGGCGGGTTGCTGTGATCCAGTACCTGCGTATACGGCTGCTGCCAGTCAATACGCTGGGCCTGCTCGGCCCAGAACGACTCCGGCTGCGTAATCGAACGTTGATAAAACTCGCTATAAGACATAA
This sequence comes from Citrobacter europaeus, assembly GCA_020099315.1. Taxonomy (NCBI): domain Bacteria; kingdom Pseudomonadati; phylum Pseudomonadota; class Gammaproteobacteria; order Enterobacterales; family Enterobacteriaceae; genus Citrobacter; species Citrobacter europaeus. The sequence continues at coordinate 980,890 of CP083650.1, read as the reverse complement.
TGCTCTCCTGTTGAACTTACGCCTGATGAGTCGGGTTTCAGATAACAAATAAATCCATATATTCATTGACCGGCATCTGCTCCAGGCGAGTTCTGTCCAGGGAGACATCCAGGATGCGCTGCTGCTGACGGGTCGGAAACTGACGCGCCAGGTTGATTTTGAACTTCTCGACCAGCTTCGGCATGCCATCGTTACGGCGACGCGCGTGGCCGATTGGGTATTCCACTACCACTTCTTCAAAACGTGAACCGTCGGTGAATTCCAGGGTGATGGCGTTGGCGATGGCGCGTTTCTCCGGATCGTGGTAATCGGCGGTGAAGGCTGGATCTTCAAAGCAGGTGATCTTCTCGCGCAGGGCATCAATGCGTTTGTCCTGCGCCACGCCGTCTTCATAATCTGCCGCCGTTAAACGTCCGAACAGCAGCGGAACGGCAACCATATACTGGATACAATGGTCACGATCTGCGGGGTTATTGAGCGGACCTTTTTTATCGATGATGCGGATACAGGCTTCGTGCGTACGAATGGTCACTTTTTCGATATCCGCCGCCGTTTTACCTGCGGCCTGCAGTTGCTCGTACAGCGTCATTGCCGCTTCTACCGCAGTCTGCGAGTGGAACTCGGCCGGGAAGGAGATTTTAAACAGCACGTTTTCCATTACGTAAGAACCGTACGGGCGCTGGAAGCGGAACGACTCACCTTTAAAAGAGACGTCATAAAAGCCCCAGGTTTTCGCCGTCAGTGCGGACGGGTATCCCATCTCACCGGTTTTCGCCATCAGCGCCAGACGTACCGCACGCGAGGTGGCATCGCCTGCCGCCCAGGATTTACGCGTGCCGGTATTTGGCGCATGACGATAGGTACGCAGCGCCTGGCCGTCGACCCATGCCAGCGACACGGCGTTAAGAATTTCATCCCGGCTCAGGCCAAGCATCTCGGCAACCACCGCCGTCGAGGCCACTTTGACCAACAGGACGTGATCGAGACCTACGCGGTTAAAAGAGTTTTCCAGCGCGATACAGCCCTGAATTTCATGGGCTTTAATCATTCCGGTTAACACTTTTTTCATGGTTAACGGCGCTTTCCCCACCGCCACCGCATTGCGCGACAGCCAGTCAGCCGTAGCCAGAATACCGCCGAGGTTATCGGAAGGATGGCCCCATTCCGCGGCCAGCCAGGTGTCGTTAAAGTCCAGCCAACGGATCATCGCACCGATATTAAACGCCGCCTGCACCGGGTCAAGCTGGAACTGGGTGCCCGGAACGCGCACGCCGTTCGGCACCACAGTCCCGGGGACGACCGGCCCCAGCAGTTTTTTACAGGCCGGATATTCCAGCGCTTCCAGGCCGCAGCCTAAGGTATCCAGCAGGCAATAATGCGCGGTGTCATACGCCACCTTCGAGGTGATTTCGTAGTTCATGACGTAATCAACGATATCAACGATTTCACGGTCAAATTCCGGGCGGACGTTCGAAATATGTGCAGACATAGGGTACATTTCCTGTTTTTTATCTTTCGAGGTTTGGTATTAGCAACGTTCTTCAATCGCGACAAATTCGCGATCTTCCGGGCCGGTATAGTTGGCGGAAGGACGGATAATTTTGTTGTCCTGGCGCTGTTCGATGATGTGCGCCGCCCAGCCAGTGACGCGGGCGATGACAAACAGCGGAGTGAACATTTCAGTGGGGACGCCCATCATGTTGTAGGAAACCGCCGAGAACCAGTCGAGGTTCGGGAACATCTTTTTCGTTTCCCACATCACCTCTTCCAGGCGGTCGGCGATGTTGTACATTTTCAGTGAACCGCCTTCCTGTGAAAGCTGTTTCGCCACGCGTTTAATCACCTGATGACGCGGGTCGGCGATGGTGTAAACCGGGTGGCCAAAGCCAATCACCACCTCTTTGTTTTCAACGCGTTTACGGATATCCGCTTCAGCTTCGTCCGGCGTTTCGTAGCGCTGCTGGATCTCCAGCGACACTTCATTCGCTCCGCCATGTTTCGGCCCGCGCAGTGCGCCAATCGCCCCGATAATGGCGGAATACATATCGGAGCCTGTCCCTGCAATCACGCGACCGGTAAAGGTGGAAGCGTTAAATTCATGCTCGGCATACAGCACCAGCGAAATATGCATCGCCTTTTCCCAACTTTGCGACGGCTTTTCGCCATGCAGCAGGTGCAGAAAGTGGCCGCCGATGGAATCATCGTCGGTTTCCGGCTGAATGCGCTCGCCGTTATGGCTGTAGTGATACCAGTACAGAAGGATTGAACTGAGCGACGCCAGCAGCTTGTCGGCAATATCGCGTGCGCCGGAAACGGTATGCCCCTCTTTTTCCGGCAGCGTACAGCCCAGCGCGGAGACGCCGGTGCGCATCACGTCCATCGGATGCGAGGCGGCAGGTAGCGCTTCCAGCACGGTACGCACGTTAGCGGGCAATCCACGCAGCGCTTTTAATTTAATCTTGTAGGCGTTGAGTTCATCGCGGGTAGGCAATTTTCCGTGGATCAGCAGGTGCGCAACTTCTTCAAATTCGCACTGCTGCGCCAGGTCGAGAATATCGTAGCCGCGATAGTGCAGGTCGTTACCGCTTTTTCCTACGGTGCACAGCGCGGTATTTCCGGCGGTGACGCCTGACAGCGCAACCGATTTTTTAGGTTTAATGACATGGGTACTGTTTTGCAGGATCGTTGTGTCGCTCATGTTGTCCTCGTCATTTTTATAATATGTAGGGTGCTGAGGGTGTGCGAGTAGCTACGCAGGCCGGATAAACGCAGTGCCATCCGGCATTGCCTGATGGCGGCTTCGCCTTATCAGGCCTACGTGGCTACTTTTTTGTGTACAGCGCGTCGAGTTTCTCTTCGAACTGGTAGTAATTGATGCTTTCGTACAGTTCGTTGCGCGTCTGCATAATGTCGATAACGCTCTTTTGCGTTCCTTCCTGGCGCAGCACGTTATAAACCTTTTCCGCCGCGCGGTTCATGGCGCGGAAGGCTGACAACGGATACAGCGCCATCGCGACGTTCGCGCTGCGCAGTTCATCGGTGGTGAACAGCGGCGTAGCGCCAAATTCGGTAATATTGGCGAGGATCGGCACCTGTACCGCATCGGCAAACTGGCGGTACATCGCAAGTTCGGTAATGGCTTCCGGGAACAGCATGTCCGCACCCGCTTCAACGTATGCCTGGGCACGATCGATAGCCGCCTCTAACCCTTCCACCGCCAACGCATCGGTTCGCGCCATGATGACAAAGTTGGGATCGGTACGCGCATCCACGGCGGCGCGGATCCTGTCGACCATCTCTTCTTTCGAGACGATCGCTTTGTTCGGGCGATGACCGCAACGCTTGGCGCCGATCTGATCTTCAATATGCAGCGCGGCGGCACCGGCTTTGGCAATCGACTTCACGGTTCGCGCCACGTTGAACGCTGACGATCCAAAACCGATATCTGCATCCACCAGCAGCGGCAGCGGGCAAACGTCAGTAATGCGACGAATATCGGTCAACACGTCATCAAGGGTAGAAATACCGAGATCCGGCAAACCCAAAGAGCCCGCCGCGACGCCGCCGCCAGAGAGGTAAATGGCCTGATATCCGGCGCGTTGGGCCAGCAGAGCGTGATTGGCGTTGATGGTGCCTACGATTTGTAATGGATTTTCTTTGCTGAGCGCGGCGCGAAACGCCAGCCCTGGGGAGTGTAGAGACATATCTCGTCCTCTTGTTATCAACTTGTTAGCATTCGTTGATTTACTTAAAGCAAGGGGTATGCCAAAGACCTTAATTTTAAATTAATTTATGAATTTTAATTTAAAAACAATATGTTAAGGTCAATCATTGTCTCTGTGTTGCACAAAAGCGTGTCAGCTATCGTTTCAAGAAACGTTCCTTCACGTTTCATTGCAACATTTATGAAACACAACTAAACCCTAATACTCGGTTCCTTACTTTTTGGGTTGGTTATGGCTGATACGCATCTTCCGCCGCGGGTGAACGATGACAAACCGGTTATCTGGACGGTTTCGGTCACGCGTCTGTTCGAACTGTTTCGCGACATCAGCCTCGAGTTCGACCATCTGGCGACCATCACCCCTATTCAGCTTGGTTTCGAAAAGGCGGTGACGTATATCCGCAAGAAGTTGGCCACCGAGCGCTGTGATGCCATCATTGCCGCGGGCTCCAACGGAGCATATCTGAAAAGCCGTTTATCGATTCCGGTGATCCTGATTAAACCCAGCGGGTTTGACGTACTACAGGCGCTGGCAAAAGCGGGAAAGCTCACCTCGTCGATTGGCGTCATTACCTATCAGGAAACCATCCCTGCGCTTCTCGCCTTTCAAAAGACCTTCAATTTGCAGCTTGAACAGCGCAGCTATATCACCGAAGAAGATGCCCGTGGGCAAATCAACGAGCTGAAGGCCAGCGGCACGCAGGCAGTGGTCGGCGCGGGGTTGATCACCGACCTGGCGGAAGAAGCAGGCATGACCGGTATTTTTATCTATTCAGCAGCTACCGTGCGCCAGGCTTTTGTCGATGCGCTGGATATGACCCGGCTGACGCTGCGCAGAAACGGTCAGTACGCCTCTGGCGATACGCTACGCACCCGCTATGCGCTGGGGGATATGCGCGGTCAATCTGCGCAAATGGAACAGGTGCGGCACACCATTATGCTCTACGCCCGTTCGCGTGCGCCGGTGCTGATTCAGGGCGAAACCGGCACGGGCAAAGAGCTGGCGGCGCAGGCCATTCACCGTGAGTTTTTCACCCGTCAGGACAATCGCCGCGGGAAGCCCTCGCCGCCGTTTGTTGCTGTCAACTGCGGGGCAATCACTGAATCATTGCTGGAAGCTGAACTGTTTGGCTATGAAGATGGCGCTTTTACCGGCTCCCGTCGGGGAGGACGTGCGGGCCTGTTTGAAATCGCCCACGGCGGTACGCTGTTTCTTGATGAAATAGGCGAGATGCCGCTGCCGTTACAAACCCGACTACTGCGCGTGCTGGAAGAAAAAGAAGTTACCCGGGTCGGTGGACATCAGCCGATTCCGGTCGATGTACGTGTGATTAGCGCCACTCACTGTAATCTGGAGCAGGAGATGAAGCAGGGAGAGTTTCGTACCGATCTGTTTTATCGCCTGAGCATTTTACGCCTTAAGCTGCCGCCGCTACGCGAGCGGTTGCCCGACATCCTGCCGCTGGCGGAAGGCTTTTTAAAACAGTCGCTGGCGGAGCTGGATGTGCCGTTTTCTGAACCCGTGCGTAAGGGGCTGGGACTGAGTCAACCGACGTTGCTCAATTATGGCTGGCCGGGAAATATCCGCGAACTGCGTAATATGATGGAGCGTCTGGCGCTGTTTTTAAGCGTCGAGCCGCAGCCTGAGCTGAATGTACAATTCCTGCAGCAGTTGTTACCGGAACTGGTCGTTGCTGCTGACTCCCCGCAGCTATCCACATCGTTGACGCCGCAGCAGGTGCTGGCACAATTCAATGGTGATAAAACCGCGGCTGCACGCTATCTCGGAATTAGCAGAACCACGTTCTGGCGCAGATTAAAAGAAAACCCGCCAGTACAATGACCGACGGGTGGCGTATTTTTCACAGCAGCACGTTATTTTTTCTTGTAAATATTAGCTGTGCCATGGATTTTGTTATCCGTTTGGCCGGAGGTTAATACCACCACATCAGCGCCTTTCTCTTCAGCTTTCTTCAGCAGCTCTTCTTTAGCATCTGCAACAGAAACTTCATTACTCGTTGAAATATCACCGATTTTTGTGTACTGCGACTCAACCTTTTCAAACTCAAGTTTTGTCATAAATTCCGCAGCATAGGCGTTGGAAAAAACTAAAGCTAACGCACCAATAAGTACTTTATATCCAGTTTTCATATAAAAGCTCCAGGTTTTGTTATATATGCCATCATCGCCCCCTGAACATTCGACACGCGAGTCAAGGATGATTAATAAGTAGTTCAGGCTGATAAAAAGATCCAGAGCAGGCGGAAATATAAAGATATTTTGCTAATCGTTAAATACGCAAAACGCGCAGTGTGAGTGAATACGCAGAATGACGTGGATACTAAAATTATAGTGTTAGCTGACCCTGCTTCCGCCCTCACTAATGGATACGTTGTCTATGGAACCTCTGCACGCCGTCATACTCACCGTCAGCCTGTTTGTTTTAACTTTTTTTAATCCCGGCGCGAATCTGTTTGTGGTGGTGCAAACCAGCCTGGCGTCAGGACGACGCGCAGGCGTCATGACCGGTCTGGGCGTGGCCTTAGGCGATGCGTTTTACTCCGGCCTCGGGCTCTTTGGTATGGCGACGCTTATCACCCAGTGTGAAGAGATCTTTTCGTTGATTAAGATTGTCGGCGGCGCCTATCTGCTGTGGTTCGCCTGGAACAGCATCCGGCATCAGGCTACGCCGCAAATGGCAACGTTACAACAGCCGCTTTCCGCCCCGTGGTATGTGTTTTTCCGCCGTGGATTATTAACGGATTTATCTAATCCGCAAACCGTGCTGTTTTTTATTAGTATCTTCTCGGTCACCTTAAGCGCTGACACGCCAACGTGGGCCAGGTTGATGGCCTGGGCAGGCATTATATTGTCTTCCGTTATCTGGCGTATTTTTCTCAGTCAGGCGTTTTCATTGCCCGCCGTGCGCCGTGCTTATGGCCGAATCCAGCGGGTTGCCAGCCGGGTGATTGGCGCCATTATCGGTGTCTTCGCGCTCAGGCTTATTTATGAAGGTATTAGCCATCGATAAGAGAGTTTAACTTGACCATCGTGAGGTAATTGTCCGTAATACCGCCTGAATTTTTAATCGCACGTTGAGTGGCAGTGAGATGGAACAGGTTGAACCGGTAAACGACACATTACTCCTTACAGAATGGCAGGCGCTGATACGACAAACATCGCCTGAAGTTCACACGCTCCTGACATCGTTAAGCGATGAAGAGATCCGCCATTTAGTGACCGTTTTTTATGACTATATGCTCTCCCACGCCCAGAGCGCATTATTCCTCAATACAGAACAGGTCAGTACCCGCCTCAGCGGCAGCATGTTTGACTGGCTGCGCAGCGTCCTTGGCAGCGCGCATGAAGATCTCTCGCAACTGCTGGCCAAACAACGCAAAATTGGCGTGGTGCATGCCCGCATCGGTCTGCCCATCGATCTGGTGAACCGCGGCGCGCGTAAGCTCAAAGATGAGCTGTATCGGGTGTTGAAAACCAAAGCGGACTATTCGTCCTCTCTGCTGAGCGATGCTATCTGTTTCAGCAGTCTGGCAATGGATACCGCACTGGAGGCCATGACCGTCTCCTATTCCCCAAGCCATCAAAACTCGCTGCATACTCAGGAGCAGTATCGTCTGCAGACTATTTACGATGACGTTAACGTCGAGCGTGAGCGGCAAATCCGTTCGTTTACTGACTGGGAAAACCAGTTTATCTATAACATTGCCACCGCAATGCCTTTCGGTGAAATGGTATTTCTGGCGAACTCTGATTTTGGTATGTGGTTCTCGCATAAGGGAAAACATATTCTTGGCAACAGCAATTTGCTCAACGAAATGGAATCACTGATTGCAGAGATCGACACTCGTCTGACGACCACCCTGTCACCTCAGCATCAACCGACAGAGCCCGAACGGATGAGCTTATTACAGGATGTTCGCCAGCTCTCAGCAAAAATCCATTTCCTGCTCGCCTCAATGTTTGAGGCGCTGGTTAAGCAGGAAAATGGTAAAGATTCGCTGACCCAGTTGCTTAACCGCCGCTTTATTCCGACCATCATGCGACGCGAAATCTCGCTGGCGTTACATGCGCGTAAGCCTTTTAGCCTGGCAATGCTGGATATCGACTACTTTAAGCAAATTAACGATAACTTCGGACATAATACCGGTGATCTGACGCTCAAAAGCGTCGCGGCGGTTATTTATGATCATATCCGTAGCAGCGATTACGTGTTCCGCTACGGTGGTGAAGAATTTATGATTCTGCTCGTCGAGTCAGATGAATCGCAGGCCAGTATTATTCTGGAAACGCTGCGTATGAAAATTGCCGGGATGCGCATGGCCGCCTCTGCGACAGAAACGTTTTCCATTACCGTCAGTATCGGTATTGCCGAATATGACTATCATCCCGACTACAAACAACTGGTTGATAAAGCCGATCGCGCACTTTATCAGGCAAAAAGTAATGGTCGTGACCGCGTTGAGGTTTATCAGGAATAACCATTGCGCTGCAGAGAAATAAATACCCCGTTCAGGGTATTTATCTGACCTGTGATAAATATCAGGCTGTTATTATTATTCAGGTATTTTCGCATGATAAAAATAACAGCCGCGTAATAAGATGCAAATCAAATACACCAAATCTGAATAGCGCTAGCATATCCCGGTGATGACGCCTTCTGAATGCAGAAGGGGAAATATGAGGGACAGTATAAAATCATGAACGGGAAGAAGAGAACGCGCTGGCAGCGCCGCCCAGGCACGACCGGAGGCAAACTGCCCTGGAATGACTGGCGCAATGCCAGCAGTTGGCGAAAAGCCACCCAATTTCTCCTGCTGGCTATCAATATTTATATTGGCGTGACGTTCTGGTATTGGGTCCGCTATTTCGAAACCGCCGGTACCAGCGTCTATGTACCAAGGCCCGGCGGTATTGAGGGATGGCTACCGATAGCGGGCTTAATGAATATCCGCTATACGCTGGAGACCGGTTTTCTTCCGCCCATCCATGCCGCCTCCATGCTGCTGTTAGTTGCGTTTATCCTGATCAGCCTGTTGTTAAAAAAAGCCTTCTGTTCGTGGTTATGTCCGGTGGGCACGCTTTCCGAACAGCTCGGCAATTTGGGCAAAAAATTATTCGGTCGCAACTTCACGTTGCCGCGCTGGCTGGATATCCCGCTGCTCAGCCTGAAGTATTTGCTGCTGAGCTTCTTCTTGTATATCGCCCTGTCGATGCCCGCCCAGGGGATCCAATATTTTCTGACCTCAGCCTATGGCATCATTATCGATGTCAAGATGCTGGATTTCTTTCGCCATATTGGCTCCGCCACGCTTATCTCCGTGGTGGTTATCAGCATTCTGAGTCTGTTTATTCGCAACGCCTGGTGTCGTTATCTGTGCCCTTACGGCGCGTTGCTTGGGCTTTTCTCGCTGCTCTCACCGTTTAAAATCCGCCGCAATGCCGACAGTTGCATCGACTGCGGGAAATGCGCGAAAAACTGCCCGTCGAATATCCCGGTAGACAGACTGATTCAGGTGCGAACCGTGGAATGCACTGGCTGCATGACCTGCGTTGAATCCTGCCCGGTAGCCTCAACGCTGAGCTTTTCCCTGCAGACACCGCCAGGTGCGCAAGGCAACGGTGGTAAACCATTATGGCGCCAGACGGCGCTGTCGGGTGTTGCTATGACAATACTGGTGCTGGGAATTCTGTTTGCCACTATTGGTTACGCTGTATATGCCAATGTCTGGGATACACCGGTACCCGATCACATGTATTTCCAGCTGATCCCGAAAGCAAACATGATCGGCCATTAATTCTTTATCAGTCTGTTCAAAAACCCTGCCAATTCTGGCAGGGTTTCCCGCCTGTTACATCATTTTAAGACTATTGAACTTGTGTCATCGTGTCCTCGTTTATACAACCTTAACTATCACCCGTAATCATTTCTCTATTCTGTTATGGGCGACTGGGACCACAATAATGAACGGGATAACATCATGACTAAAATAAAACTGGCACTGCTATTACCTTTATTTCTGGCGGGCTGTACGATGAGCGACGGAGAATTAAGAAACGCCTACGCTCAGCATTATCAGCAACCCGCCGCCTATGTCGATATTTATAAGCAGAAAATAGCCAGCATGGATATTAATGCGCTGGCCCAATACGCCGCCGCAGAAGACAAGAAAAAAATGCGTGGGCAGCCAAGGCTGAAAATCGACGAATTCATTACCATTGAGAACGTGCAGGCGAAAGGAAATCGGGTGGTCTACGATTACTCGCTGTCCGAAAGCTGGCTGGCGCTGTCTGCAGATAAACAGCGCGAAAAGCAGACCAATATGAATAAAGACCTGGTCTACCGTACCTGCTCGCTGGAAACGGTACGCCTGGCGCAGGCCAAAGGGCTGGAAGAAGAGCATAACTACTACAGTCAGTACCCGGACAAGGTCGCCTTTACGCTGAGAACCAGCGCGCAAATTTGTATGCAAAACGGTTTTACAAAATAGCCGCAATCCACTATGCCTGATGCGCTGCGCTTATCAGGCATACATTTTGCGCACTGCCGGAGGCCGGATAAGGCGCCAGCGCCGCATCCGGCTAAAGCATCAGAACTTCCACGAAACGCTACCAACAATGCTGCGCTCGGCGCCGAAGTAGCAGTACGAGAGCGAGTTACAGGCCGCAACGTAGCGCTTGTCGGTCAGGTTGTTGACGTTCAACTGCGCGCTCAATCCTTTAATGCCGATATTCGTTAAGTCGTAGCCAATTGCCATATCCACCAGCGTGTAGGACGGCAGAGTGTGAGTATTCAGGCGATCGCTGGCAATACCATTCACATAACGTACGCCTGAGCCCAACGTCAGGCCGTCCAGCGGGCCGCTTTTCACCTCGTAGCTCAGCCAGGTACTGGCCTGGTTACGCGGGGCATACACTGCGCGCTTACCCTGCTCTTCCGGGCTGCTTTTCTTATAGCGAATGTCGGTATAGGTATACGCCGCCTGCAAACGGAAGCTATCCGTCAGTTGGCTAATTGCCTCCAGTTCCACCCCTTCAGATTCAATTTCCCCAATCGAGCGGTACGGATCGGTCGGCTCTTCTTTGGTGGCGATATTCGTCTGATTGATACGGAATACCGATGCGCTGAACTGGCTGTTGAGCCCTTCCGGCTCATATTTCAGCCCGGCTTCCCACTGCTTGCCTTTCATCGGATCCAGCAGATTACCGTTCTCATCGGCAAAGCTGGTTGGCGTAAAGGCAGTGGAATAACTCACGTACGGCGCAAAGCCGTTATCGAATAAATAGAGCAGCGCGGCGCGGGTACTGAAGTTGTTTTTATCCAGATCGCTGCGGGTATCGTTGATCTTATCAATGTTAGAGACGCTGACCTGATCGTAGCGACCGCCAAGCGTAATACGCCAGCGATCCCATGACATCTGATCCTGTAAATAGTACCCCGTCTGACGCAGCTTGTGCTTTTCGCGCGCATACATGTCGATGTAATCAGGCTTCGCGCCGTACACCGGATTAAAGGCATTAATCGGCGGGAACGCGCCGTAGTAGCCAGTGGTATTATTGCTGCGATCCTGATAGTCGATCCCCACCAGCAGACGGTGGTTAACCTGCCAGGTATCAAAGCTGCCGTCGAGCTGGTTATCCAACGTAATCGCCGACATTTTTTCATCGGAGCCGGAGTAGCCGCGATTAAGTTCGGTTTCATTCAGCCAGCCCGCCGCATAGACCTGGTTCAGCTCCACGTCGGTATGCAGGTAGCGCAGCTTTTGCCGCACCGACCAGCCGTTATCAAACAGGTGCTCAATGTTGTAGCCCACCATGTTTTCACGGCGATCGTATTTATCATAATCATCCTCGCCTTCGTAAAAGGTGTTGGAGATCTTTTGTCCGTAATGCGGAACCACGGTGCCGTCATACGGCAGACCAGAATGGCTACCGCCTTCCGGGTCACGGTGCAGATAGGCCATCAGATCCAAACGCGTCTGGTCGGTGATGCGCCAGGTCAGGCTGGGCATCAGCGCATAACGTTCTTCCTTCAATGGACCAAACTGCGAGTCCGCGTAACGCGTCATTCCGCTCAGTCGCGCCGCCACGCGATCGTTATCATCCAGCGCCCCGGTGACGTCAAACGCCGCGCCGCGTTGGTTATTGTTGCCGGCAAACAGCTTTACTTCTCCACCCGCATCAAACGATGGCTTACGTGAGGTCAGCGCCACAATACCGCCCGGAGAGGAGCGGCCATACAGTACGGAAGCCGGGCCGCGCACCACTTCGATATCTTCGAGGAACCACGGATCGACCACCAGCGAGCTGTGAGAGTTGGTGTCGCCCATCATCTTCAGACCATCGAGATAGACGTTGTCCAGGCTGCCGTCAGAAAAGCCGCGCAACACGATGTAGTCAAAGCGATTGGAAGCGCCAATCTGATTGCTGTACACCCCCGGCGTATAGCTGACGGCCTGGCGCACGCTGGTTGCGCCCTGCTCTTCAAATTGTTCACGGGTAACGATCGATACCGACTGCGGCGTTTCAATATCCGGCGTGGCAAGCTTCGTGGCCCCGCTCTGCATCTGTGAGGTGACAACCACCGTATCGTTTTTTGTTGTTTCCTGCGCCAGCAGAGGAAAAGCCACGCTGCCGGTAACCCATCCCACCAGCAGCGCCAAGCGAGTCTTCGCGAACATGAATATCTCCAAAGGCATGTCTAATTGTAATTGAGAATTATTACCTTTTTGCTGACGGAGATAGCTATGCCGGATGCCAGGTTGCCTATGCGCAGTGCCAAATTGTCAGGAAATCACGTGCGTAAAACGCAAATATGGATTAGCAAGGTTTGAGCAAATCGCCCGGCGAAAAGCCGTAACGGCGACGAAAAGCGGTAGAAAAGTTGGTGGCGTGCTGATAACCCGACATCCAGGCCGCCTGTTGTACGCTGTATCCTTCCAGTAGATAGCCGCGCGCACGTTCCAGACGGCAATCGCGCAGGTAGTCGAATACCGAACAGCCATAGGCCGCGCGAAACTTACTGCGCAGGCTGCTGGGACTCATCGCCGCGCGTTGGGCCAGTTCATTAAGGGTGTAGTCATTTTCGGGACTCTGCTCCAGCAGACGGCGAACGACCTCCAGCCGTTGTTGCTCACCGCTGGCCGCAAGGCGTTTGCCGCTCTCAACCTGACACACGCTAAGGCCATGGCCGAACAGTTGTAATATCAGCCCTTCCAGCATCAACTGGCGAGAAACATGGCTAATCGTGCTCTGCTGCGCGTACTGCAGTCCGCTGAGTAAAAACCCCGGTACCTGCCATATAAGCGTCGGTGTCTGGCATCTTTCCCACTCACGCATCAATGATTCAAGCAACCCCGTGCGCCACGCGCCGTCGGGATACAGACCAAGCGATAAGGTTCGCAGTTTGCAGTCGGCATGATGGCGGGCACGCATCGTCTGGTGCTCGCTCAGGCGTGAGCTAAACGCCATCCCGGAACGCACCATATGCTCCTGCCCGTTGAGCGTCAGGATCACGCAACCTTCCATGACTACCAGCATATAGAGAGGGCTGCTGTGGCGGGAGGTGGTTTCGTAAGGTTGCAATACCTGTACGTCGGAGTGCGTCACGCACATCCCGCAGGGGAGCGTCATCTCCTCCACCTCACCTTGCAGAACGGGGCTGCAGGACGGTAAATCCGGCTTTTGCGCCAACAGGGGAAAACGGTAATCAATCCCGTAGCGTTCACCAAAATCCATAAACTCGCTGACGGAAAAGGTGCGAGCAACGCGTCTGGAGGCATTCAGGGCGGTGGTGTTCTTCATGCTGTCTTCTGCACAGGAAATGGGATTAACGATTTATCACTGAAGCAACATTACCATTCCCTGAACAACACGACAATAATAATGAGAACTATTATCAATTAAATAATAACGCAGTCTCTCGCCAACCCGCCATCTCATCAGGCGGAATAACCCACTGATGAGATGAGCAGCGCCGGGTTAACGCCCTGAACACTATGCTACGATTTTTCTTCCACCTGAAACACAGCCACCGCCTCGGACAGCATGGCCGACTGCTCTTCCACACTGCCTGTCGTGGCGGCAATCTCCTCAACCAACGATGCGTTCTGTTGAGTCACTTGCTCCATCTGCGTTACCGCGACCCGGATCTGTTCAATACCACGGCTTTGTTCTCCTGATGCGCCGGAGATATCTTCCATTAATACGTTGATGTTGCGTATCGCTTTGGCGAGATCCGCCATCATGACCCCACTATTTTCAGCTATCTCAACGCCTTCTTTGACGCTGATTGCCGCTTTGGCTACCAGTTCACTGATCTCTTTCGCCGAGGCGGCGCTACGCTGGGCAAGGGTTCTGACTTCACTGGCTACAACGGCAAACCCACGCCCGGATTCACCTGTGCGTGCTGCTTCAACCGCGGCGTTTAACGCCAGGATATTGGTCTGGAACGCAATACTATCAATAACATGTGATATTTCGTTTACGCTTTGCGCATTGATGCTGATCAGGTGAATTTTCTCGACCATCTCACTCATCAAACGCTCGCCGCGCAGGGCCATTTCTGTGCTTTCACTGGTCATGGCAGATGCCTGGTGGGACTTATCGGAGTTATTTCTTGTCGTTACCGAAATCTGTTCCATGCTGGCAGCTGTTTCCACTACTGCCGCCGCCTGCTGCTCCGTTCTGGTCGATAAGTCTGAATTACCGGAAGCAATTTCCTGCATACCCGTATTAATCGATTCGACGCCATCGCGAATGGTGCTGACCGTCTCACGCAGACCGTTCTGCATATTTTGTAAATTCAAACACAACAGACCTATCTCATTATTACCCGATACCTTAACCGGATGACTCAGATCGCCTTTGCCAATCCGTGAAAAATGCTCAGACACGATATTTAATGGCCGAATGATTGTCCGGTTCATCCAGATATTGCAGATAAAAAAGATAAGTACTGTTACCATCAGGATCACAGATACCTTCAGTACTGAATTATTAAACTGAACGTGGGTCTGTTCTACGATCTTTTCACCGACCAACAGTGTTGATTTGTAATAATTCTCCACCTGGCTATCAAAGTTTTTGCGAATAGCAAGCAGTTCAGGCTCGATAGTTACCTGTGTATCCACAATACTGCCGGTAGAAATCATCTCATTTAATTTATCAACATGTTTTTGTGCCGCATTCATTTGTTGTTCAAATGCTGCCCTGATAGCTTTACCGATCTGCGGATCATCAGCGGTTAAACCTGGTATGTCCCAGAAATTATTGAACTGTTTTCTGGCTTTACCAATCTCCTCTTGCGCCTGGCTCAATGTTTGTTGGGTATCAGACACATTATTCAACTGAATATTATCAAGTCCCCCTCTTATTTTATAAACAGCCTCAGCAACCTGATGCAATGCATCCTGTTCCTTAATGACATTATGCAGTAAAAGTGTACTTTTTTGGTTCTCTTTGAGATCGATGAGCTCAAATCCATTAGAAAAAAACTGCATAAAAGTGAATAACAACAGCAATAATAACAGACTGGTTTTAATCCTCATATCCTTTAACATTTGAACATCTCCATAACAATAAAGTTCATCCACGACCTAATTGTTATCGACCCGCAAAGAAATACCTTAACCTGTAAAATGGTTAATTATCAGAACGTATTTTTGCTGGCTTTCTCGTCATAAATTAGTTGCACGATCCCACACTCTGCGGCCGGCCGCATATATCTCAAGCAGGGATAAATAAAACCAGAACAAACCCACATTAATATTATTTATGGATAATAAAATGATACGCAAATTGAACGCCAACAAGCCATTGAGAATAGCTGAGTTGGCGTTATCTGACTTAAACCAGGCAGCGAATATAGACGGTAACCTCTGCCTGTCTATCGCCCGGAACCCGCACCCAGGACAACGAATCAACGGTGATTGGCGCCATTTCATTTTCTAAGCGTAATAAAGGCGTACTGCCATCTGGCGTACCTGTGCTTTCCGCTATCTCGAGAACGCCCCGAAAAGAAATGGATACGTTGTCTGGAATATTAGACAACCTAATCCATTCACTGCCGATCGCTAACTTTCGCGTAAACATTCGCTATCCTTGGCGCGTGGTTTATATCCGATACATTGATATGTAGAACAATACATTGTTCGAATTATCAGCACACTGCTCAGTTCGTCAGTTAAGCATTACTTACCTGAAGAAAATGGAAGTGGTAAAACTCATTCGATATGTGCTTTACAAATTCAACTGCGAGGTTATGTTTGATGAAAGTTAACTTTGCAAACTCAACATCACCATACACCCGGATACAGAAGGGGTTAACAATCTCTCCCTGAATGCCAAAGCACTCCTGAAGTCTGGTGTCATCCATAAAAATAAAATTACCGTCTCTTACCTTAATTTTTTCATGCAGATCTCGCCATTTTTCCGGCGTAAGCAAAAAACTTTCCCAGCCATTATTTCTCAATACCTCGATCGTATGAGTAAACTTAAAATAGTCGTTTTGCATTGTTACATCACCACTCGAAGTCGAGTACAGGTATTCTATTTTAAATTTAAGCTGTGCATTGATGCTTTTTTTCTTTCCTTCATCAATTAACCACTGAAGCTCATTGACGATACTCCTTGAAAAGAGTTTTCTTTTTTTAGCGATGGCCAGCCAATGCATAATAAAAAGATGTTCTGACATTTTAGAGTTAATCTTACGATCCTGTGTTGCAATACCGATTGCAACTAATGCACTCCAGGTAAACGCTTCCAGGTCATCCTGATAATGGTGTCGTAACGTACTAACTTTTCCTGAATCTTTTACCACTGAAACCTGCCCAAATAAATCATTATTTCATGTCAACCTTGCATCATTCCATTTAAAAAGTACTACAACTAAAAACCTCAAAATATGATCCAGATTAATATATTTCAATGTAAAAAAAGAACCCTGAAACACATTATCTTTATTAATCATTAATAGTTGAAAGGTTGACCACAAATAATAAGAATAGCTCAATAAAGCTGAAAGCTAATAATAATTACCAGCAATCAATGCAACAACATATCAAACCAGAAAACCTCCAGATTCAATGAATCGGAGGTTTGCCTGTGCCTGCAATTGTTAATAGAAAATACCGATGATCAGAGTATGAGTAACAAAACCTACGATCAACGGCACGGCGGTCCGTTTCACCACATCAAATGGGGTTATTTTGGCTCCGCTGGAAACGGCAATCACCACGCCGGATACCGGTGAAATTGCCCGTCCCATATGCGATGCCTGCTGCATCGGCAGGATCATGGCAACAGCATTAGCCCCCATGCTGGCGGCGATTTGCGGGATGAGCTCAACAAAGGCGAGGAATGGCGCATTTCCCGAGCCCATAATGATAGCCGCGGCCAGCGTCACCAACGCAAATACCACCGCCATGGCAAACGGTGGTAACCCCACGTGTTCAGCCATCAGTATAAGTTGGTCGATCGCACCGATAACCTTAATGCCATGAGCAAAAACCCCCGCCGCCACCAACAGTCCAACCACGCCAGTAAACGCAGTGCCCATTCCCTTAAGGAAATGGCTGAATCCTTCGCATACCGACTTTAAATCACGCACCCGCAACCACTCGATCAGCATACAGATTGCCATTGAAATGAGGACAATGGTGATAATATTCAGGTTAATACCGCTGACGAACATCTCGGATGATCCCACTGCCATCAGAATTGGTAGCATCGGAAGCAGCGCGTAAAATGCCGGAGCTTTTCCTGAGTCAGTCACCTCAGCGCTACTGATTTCCCGTGGTAACGTCCCCGCTTTACGGTCACAATGTCGCTGCCAAAAAAAATGGCAAACGCCGACGACCAGAACCGTTGCCAGCGCGGCGGGTCCCTGGTGGTAGACAACATATTCCACCACATCCATATTGACCGCTTTAGAGCCCCGGATAGCATCGATTGCCGTCGGGGTGTAAGCCACGCCAAGCGAAGTGGCAATAACCCCGGCAGCCGAAGCCGCAGAAAGCCCTAATCCCAGCATAATGGGGAACATCGTCCCCATCAGCAATACGGCAAGCCCGGTTGCTGAAGGAATGGCCAACTGCAGGAGGCTGGCGAGCAGGTAGGAGAAAAAGAGCAGCACATAGGGTGAACGCAGCGTCCGTAAGGGTTTCGTGACGACGCGCACGACCGCTTCATTTGCCCCGATGTGGTCCATGTAATGCGCAAATCCCATTAACGCCATGATCATCAGGCCGAGATCGGCGGCACGGGTGCTGAAGAGATCGCGCATCACCTCGAAAGGATCAAGGAAGGAAATCCCCGTACTGGCAACGCCCTTCGGTAATACCGTCCCCCATCCGGTTAACGCGGTGCAAATCATCAGAACTAAGCCCGCAATAAATAGCACAGGTTCAGCGCGATAACCTTTCAGAATCAGACGCGCCACCATCACGATAACCAGAAGCGCGATTAACACCTGAATCATGGCTGAGCTCTCCGCTGCGAGAACTCAGTATACGTTTCCTCAATGACCGCCACCACGACATCGCTGGCAGCCCGTAAGGAACGTACCGGCAGATACTCATAAATTGAATGGAAGTTATGAGCACCGGTAAAAATATTTGGGCACGGCAATCCTTTTTGCGACAGAACCGCGCCATCATACCCGCCACGCATAGCGACAGGGGCTGGGGTAATGCCACATTTCTGATAAGCGCGTAATGCAATATCAATCGGATAGCGCGCATCACCCTGCAGGCTATTAAACACATTCTGATAGCGATCGGCTAAATGACAGACCACGCTGTTTTCTCCCCACAGCGCACAGGTGCTTACGGCAAGCTGACGGATAAACGCCATTCGCGCCTTATAACCTTCTTCACTGAAGTCGCGGATATCCAGCTTAAGGACCGTACGGGCGCTGTTACCCTGTAGCTGTTTTACCCAGTAATAACCTTCGCGCCCTTCCGTATACTCAGGCGCTTCTCCCCCTGGTAGCATCGCAATAAACTTATGCGCCATCAGCAGCGAGTTCTTGAGCTTACCTTTGGCCGACATCGGGTGTGCGGACTGCCCGGTAAAGATGATTTCCGCATCACCCGCATTCCAGTTTTCGTAAACAAACTCACCGATACCGCAGCAGTCCAGGGTATAGCCAAAATCAGCACCAAATGCCGCAACATCAAACGCTTTTGCGCCACGCAGGCCCTGTTCCTCGTCCGGGACAAAACCGACTTTCACCGGCCCATGTTTAATCTCCGGATGCGTAATCAGATACTCCAGGGCATTCATAATTGCGGCGATGGCGGCTTTATCGTCTGCTCCTAACAGACTGGTTCCATCCGTTACCAACAGGTCATCACCGATATAATTTTTCAGTTCTGGAAATTCACTTTCGCGCAGGTAAATATTCAGCTCTTTGTTCAGGCATAAATCCCCCCCGCGATAATGCAGACGCTGTGCTTTGGTGTCTGCGGTCTGTTCCGCACTGGTATCCAGATGACCAAAAAAGGAGACCACCGGGATCGCGTCATCGGTATTGCCAGGTAAGGTTGCCGTCACAATAGCGGTATCCCTGACCTCAATGTTTTCCATTCCTAATGCTTCAAGTTCTGCTGCAAGCAGTTTTGCCAGTTCCATTTGACCTGGGGAAGAAGGCATTATCCCATTAGCGCCGTTTTCCCTTGATGTCGTGGTATTGATTTTCGTGTAGTTTATAAAGCGTTCAACAATATCCATTCCAGGTGATCCTTAATGTATCATTTAAGAGGTACTGCGAGAGAAGACCAGCATGCAGCGCGGGTTGATGAATCTGAGAACCGAATAAAATCAGCGTTCATCCCAGAACGCTGATTTTATGGGCACTACGACAACGATTTATATAAAGGAAGATAAAAAGGCCAGTGGTTGTACCTGTGATTAAAAACTCCTTTCTGATTGATGAAATCATATTCCCTGTCTGTTTTTACTGCTATTTCCCATGGTGTTGAGCTAACAGAAGTCATAAATAGTATCCGTATACCTAAGAGATAATAGAAATCATTTAGATTCCTGTATTCTGCACCGGTATAAGACGTACCATCGCTATATTTTTTTAATGAACGAATACTGTTACAGCTACATGCAACCGTTTGCACTTCTCTACAAATAGCCAGTTAGCGCACTAAAATCCGTGAACAAAATCACAATTACTTCAAAATCACGCTTTTCTCATTATCATGAAAAACAGTTAGTTATAAGAGAAATCATATAATACCTCTATAAATTAAGGTGGATCCATACTATTCACAATGGAATATGTTCATAGTGGTACTATTTCAATATTACAAGACCCGTTAAGCAAAGATCTCACAAGACATTATTAAAAAGGCTCCAACAACAATATTAATATTTTATTCAAAGTGCTTAACAAATTTATCCACATACAAAAAAAACCTCTCCCCTGAGAAGAGATTCATGGCAGAGGTAATACGGGTGTTAAGGACATATTTATAGTTTTAATGATAACAGAAGAGCTTCTTGCAGGATCGAGTATACACACTTAGCAACATTAAGAAAATTCTTAAAGCAATGAAATTAAAAATTTAATTTAAAACCACTTTTATAATCAAGAAGTATTTATCAAAGCAAAAAAGCAAGCAACAGAAAACTTTAATCGCATTAATCAATGATGTCATAATAATTAAACAGCAACGCTGCGTGGCTAACGATGACGATATTTACGATGTTCAAATATTAAATTATATTGATACATCAACGCATTTTCACATAACAAGAATTAAAAAGTCGTTAAATAAGCAAAATACACTTTTTCGTTACTGATCACACTTCGTCCACAGGGAGATTCCCCCTGCTGTTCCTTGCTGGTATGATTCAGCAGGTAAATACCTTCTAACTCAACCCGAGGCTTTGATGCTGGAGAATGTAATCATCTGATAATCAGCTTCCCGACCTTTTCAGGCCGGACTGGTTATCAATGCGCCGAAATCGAATGCGGACACCGCTGTGTGTTTGCACGTTTTGCACATGATGATTAAACAGGTTTTCCAGTATGAATTTATCCCGTCAGGAACAACGTACCTTACACGTTCTCGCCAAAGGTGGTCGTATTGCTCACGTCCGCGATGCCTCAGGCCGCGTCACTTCCGTCGAATGCTATAGCCGCGAAGGATTGCTTCTCTGCGACTGCACACTCGACGTATTCAAAAAGCTCAGAACCAAAAAGCTGATCAAATCCGTCAATGGTCAGCCCTACCGTATCAATACTACCGGGCTGAACAACGTTCGCGCCCAACTGGATAATCGCTAAGGAGAGAGAAATGGATATCCCGAAGATTTTTACAATCAGCGAAAGCGCACATCGCATTCATAATCCGTTCACCGCGCAGAAATACGCCACGTTAGGTCAGGCTTTGCGAATGGCCTCAGGCACCCGCATCCTGGACCTTGGCAGCGGATCGGGTGAGATGTTGTGCACCTGGGCACGCGATCATAATATTTCCGGCGTAGGTCTCGATATGAGCATGCTGTTCAGTGAGCAAGCCACTCTACGAGCCAAAGAATTGGGCGTCACTGAGCGCGTGCGTTTTATTCATGCCGATGCAACAGGTTATATCGCTGAAGAAAAATTCGATATTGCCGCCTGCGTTGGCGCAACCTGGATTGCAGGCGGCGTTGCCGGAACGGTCAGACAGCTGGAACAAAGTCTCAAACCCGGCGGGATCATACTCATCGGCGAACCATACTGGCGTCAGATGCCCGCAACGGAGGAGATTGCCCAGACTTGCGGCGCGACGTCAGTGACTGATTTCCTCTCTCTGCCGGAACTCGTTTCGTCTTTCGACCAGCTCGGTTATGACGTGGTTGAAATGGTACTGGCTGACCAGGAGGGTTGGGACAGATACGAGGCGGCAAAATGGTTAACGATGCGCCGGTGGCTGGAGGCAAATCCGAACGATGACTTTGCCCCGGAAGTCAGAGAACAACTGAGAGGTTCACCAGCACGCCACGTTGCATTCACCCGTGAATACATTGGCTGGGGCGTGTTCGCACTTATGCAGAGGTAATAGGTAAAGTCGGTATAGCCAGGCAGGTTGTACCGACTTTCTCATGGCTTACTTCATTAATACTTCAACAAATTTAGCCAGCCATTGCGGATGCGCGGGCCATGCCGGCGCGGTAATCAGATTGCCATCAACGTGGGCCTGGTCAATACCGATGTCTGCGTAATGTCCACCGCTCAGACGAACCTCTGGCGCACAGGCCGGATAGGCGCTACAGGTCCGATTTTCTAACACCCCCGCCGCCGCTAACAGCTGAGGCCCATGACAAACCGCGGCGATAGGTTTACCGGCTGCGTTGAAATCTTGCACCAGCTTGATGACATCCGGATTCAATCGGAGATATTCCGGAGCACGTCCGCCAGGGATCAGCAGCGCGTCGTAATCTGCGGCCCGCGCCTCGGCAAAATTCGCATTCAACGTAAAACGATGCCCGGGCTTTTCACTGTAGGTCTGCGCCCCATCAAAATCATGAATAGCGGTTTGAACGTAGTCACCCTGGCTTTTATCCGGACAGACAGCATCAACACGATGGCCCAGCATTTGCAGTGCCTGAAAAGGCACCATCGTTTCATAATCTTCGACATAATCTCCGACCAGCATCAGTATCTTCTTCATTCACATCCCCCGCTCTCGATTATTAATGATGAGAAATAACGGCCATCTTTACTATAGCCCACGCATTTCACGGCATTAATAAATACAACAGAACACGCCGTAACCGACGTCAGAAAGTAGTTATCCTTGTCCCTCCATCAGATACAGGCATGTGATGATTCACCGCCGGCTGAACCCATTTTAATCTCTATAATGATGCCGTGATTGCACCAGTATTAGATACTATTCTGAATAATGGCGGCCTTTACAATATTCTGTTTATCAAAGAAATATGAGAATCCTGCCATACATCCTCAGGGCTAATAAATCCTTTCGGATTATATGCAATGCTAATTCCGGCATTGTTGAAGCAAGCGTAGACGAGTTCGGAGCAGATGTATTCCCTGTCCTTTTTCGATTTTCCCTTCCCAAGTGCTATCCTCGCAAGGATGCGTGCTATTTCTTCTTTATCATATGGACGGGTTAGTTCATTAAGACCAAAAGCGGCTACTTGCTCAACGGCAGACTTAGACAACGCATCATACCTGGCGAGAACAACCCGGCCTTTGTAAGGTTTCCCAATATCATCATAATCAGATAGATATTTTGATAATGGAGCAAGTCGTACCCCCATATCTTCCACGCTTTCCAGGAGCAACACGCGATCTATTTGCGGTAAAACAAAAACAATCCCCACATGGCTCCATGGTGAATCAGTCATCTTTTCAATTGCTTTTGATACCAGGTAGTCTCCGGAGGCGAAAAAAAGGTCACCTGATTTTAACGTTTCACGCAACGTGGCATAATTAACCACTTTCATCGCTTTGACTTGTGCTAAATCAATATGATTTGGCATGTGAACCTCGAAGAGAAAAAGGATGGCATTAAAAGTTTATCCAACCTGCTGCTATATCTCTCTACGACGAAATAACGATACCGGATCTCTTTTTACGGCCGAGGGCGCCCTTGACGGCACGCCCTGTTGTTAATACCCGAAATAGCAATGTGGTTCGTCGTCTGATTTATTCCCCATCACTCCCAGGCCCGCTCAGATTTCGCGGCATCAAACTGCGGCGGCGGTTTGCGAAAACGTCCGGTCAGCCAGGCGAGATACACCAACCCTAACCCGGCCCATACCAGTCCCAGCGTCAACGATGTCACCTCCAGATTCACCCACAGTACGGCAACGGTGGCGGCACCGACCATCGGCAATACCAGATAATGCAGCTTCTCTTGCCAGGTATGCTTGCGTCCTTCACGACGCCAGAAGTGGTTAAACACGGAGAGATTAACGAACGTAAAGGCCACCAGCGCGCCAAAATTAATCAACGCCGTAGCGGTCACCAAATCAAAAAACAGGGCCGACAGCGCCACAATCCCGACCATAATGACGTTCAGCGCGGGTGTACGCCATTTCGGATGAACATAGCCAAAGTACTTCTCCGGGAAGACATTATCGCGGCCCATCACGTACAGCAGACGCGAAACACTGGCATGCGACGCCAGACCTGACGCCAGCGTATTCACAAAGGTGGTACACAGGAAAATTGACTGGAACAGTTTACCGCCGACGTACAACGCAATCTCCGGCAGCGCCGCATCCGGGTCTTTAAATCGGCTAATGTCTGGAAAGAACAACTGCATAAAGAACGAAGCGGCAATGAAGATCAGTCCGCCGTACAGCGCGGTGAGGAAAATAGCTTTTGGGATGGTACGTGCGGCATCCGGCGTCTCTTCAGAGAGCGTCGTTACCGCATCAAAACCGAGAAACGAGAAACAGACAATGGTCGCCCCGGTGATAATCGGGATCAAATGCGCATTCTGGCTGATAAACGGTTGCAGCGACCAGACGGTCCCTACCCCCTCGCCTTTATGCAGCCCCTGTACCACGAGGAAAATGAACACCACGATTATCGCCACCTGTACCAGGACAAACAGCGCATTAAAGTTCGCCACCAGGTTAACGCTTTTCAAATTGGCCGCGGTGAGGATCGCCACGAACATCACTACCCAAATCCATGGCGCAACCCCCGGGAACAACGCGGAAAGGTAAATTTTCGCCAGTAGGACGTTAATCATCGGCAGGAAAAGATAGTCAAGCAGTGACGACCAGCCGACCATAAACCCCACATGCGGATTAATCGCTTTTTGCGCGTAGGTATAGGCCGAACCGGCTTGTGGAAACTGGCGCACCAGCTTTCCATAACTGATGGCGGTAAACAGTACTCCCGCCAGGGCCAGCAGATAAGAGGCCGGAACATGGCCGTTGCTGATACCCGAAACAATGCCAAAGGTGTCAAACACCGTCATCGGCGTGAGATAGGCCAGCCCCATCACCACCACCTGCCACAGCTTCAGGGATTTTCGCAGCTGTGCTTTGCCCGGCTGGGCAGCATGATCCGCAGAAGGATTAGTCGACATAGCGTTCCTCCCCGCGACGAGCCCTGATCTGCGTTCGAAACGTGGGTACAGCAGACCTGGGTCGTGTCGGGGAGGAGAGCCATAAGAAAGGCGTCAATGTTGCACCGCACAGGAGCGGTCCGTACTTACTGCGGGAGCCATGGATGCTCACGCGGGGCTGTTTTTTAAACATAGGCATCATCACATTTCCTCGTCACAAACTCTGTCGGTTATCTGAAGACCCGTTGTCGCCCGCGCTCCGTTACGCGACATCCGGGAAATGGCAGGTGATCCTGCAATTTTTACGGGCTGGCTCCGCTCAGCCCGCATGATGCGACTTCTTTTTCAATGACCTGTACAACGGTCAGGCGTTTTTCAGCATCCACTCAATTTCGGTGTCGGTTATCAGGCGTTCAAACTGGATCAGCTCATCGTTTTTACAGGCGTGATACACATGGCTAAAACGCTCCCCGAGCAATTCACGCAGATTGTCATTTTGCATGAACTCCCACAGCGCATCGCTCTGGCGGATAGGAAACGGTAGCCCTTCCTGCTCCAGTCCGTTGCCTTCCACCTCATCCTGCAACGGCAGTTCGTTATCCAGACCGTGGAGGATCCCGGCCAAAATGGTCGACATCACCAGGTACGGGTTAGCATCCGCCCCCGCCACGCGATATTCAACCCGATGGTTATCACGATCGCCGCAGGGAATACGCAGCGCCATCGTACGGTTGTTGTGCCCCCAGGAAGCCTGGGTCGGAACATACATCCCCGGCTGGAAACGGCGATAAGAGTTCACGTTCGGCGCCAGCAACGCCATTGACGCGGGCATCAGATCAATCATCCCGGCAAGCGCACGCTTAAGTAATGCGGAATCATCGCCATTCGCATCTGCCAGCACGTTCTCGCCTTTGTTATTCATAATGCTGATGTGGATATGCATCCCGCTACCGGCATGCTCCTCATAAGGCTTTGCCATAAACGTGGCATGCATCTTGTGTTTTTCTGCCACCAGCCGTACCAGGCGTTTCAGCGCCAGCGCGTCGTCGCAGGCGTCGAGTACGTTATCGGTATGGTAGAGATTGATTTCAAACTGCCCCGGGGAGGCTTCAGCTACCGCGCCGTCTGCCGGGATCAGCTGCAAACGGGCCAGTTCATCGATATCGTTGAGCACATCTGCAAAGTGGTTCAGGTTATCAACAGAGTAAACCTGACTTTGGGTATTACGATCGTCCGTTCCCGGCGCGCACGGCGGCTGCAGATAACCTTCGGGATCGCGCTTACGATCGAGTAAATAGAACTCCAGCTCTACCGCTACGACGGGGAACAGACCGCGCTGGCGTAGTTTCTGCCAGAGTCGGTTAAGTACGTTCCGCGGCTCAACGTCAAAGGGAGCGCCATCTTCATCCAGCATCGTCAGCATCATCTGCGCAATAAACTCCGGATCGGCGGCCGAAGGGGTTAACGTGCCGGCCACCGGAACACAGGTCCGATCCGGTTCGCCAAGCTCCTGGCCTAATCCAGCCTCTTCGACCACATTGCCAAGAATATCCATCGCGAAAACGGATGCCGGGAAATAGCAGCCTTTCTCTAACTTATGTAATCCTGCAACCGGAAGGCGCTTACCGCGAAAACAGCCATTAAGGTCGGTTAACAGCACATCCACATACTGCGTATTGGGATACCGTTCCAGATACTGTTTAACTTCACGCGCAAACGCGCTACTTCGTCTCTCTTCAGAATGCTGAACAAAATTCTCAACTTCTACGATATTGGTTTCCATGATTCACCGCCGTTGGCCTGGTAAGCTGTTCTGTGATTTGACTGTTAAATATAATGTCCACTCTTCGACTCTGGATGCAAACAAATTGTTTGCCAAATGTTAAATTAAGTTTGCTAGAAGGTTATTCCGCTGCTAGATTGAGAAAATAATGAACGGAATGGCGCAACAAGGAACCGTTTGGCAATAATTTATTCCAAAACGTGAGGTCGATCATGGGCAATATATTTGACAAGCCAGTTATTGGTGTCGTGATGTGCAGGAACAGGCTTAAGGGTCACCAGACCCAGACTCTGCAAGAAAAGTACCTGAATGCGGTATTAAATGCCGGTGGATTACCGATAGCGCTTCCCCATGCGCTCGCGGAACCCGAATTGCTAAACGCACTGTTACCGAAACTGGATGGTATCTTCCTGCCAGGAAGCCCAAGCAATGTGCAGCCGCACCTCTATGGTGAAAATGGCGATGAGTCTGACGCCGATCCCGGGCGTGATCTTCTGAGCATGGCGCTAATTACCGCCGGGCTCGAAAGGCGCATTCCCATTTTCGCCATCTGCCGGGGCTTACAGGAATTAGTTGTCGCCACTGGCGGGACTCTGTATCGTCGCCTGTGCGATCACTCACAGTTCCTGGAACATCGTGAAGATGCAGAACTCCCGGTGGAGCAGCAATATGCGCCATCTCATGAAGTCCAGGTTCAACAGGGAGGATTGCTATCTCAGTTAATACCAGGTTGCAGCACATTTTGGGTTAACTCCTTGCATGGACAGGGCGCAAAAACCCTTGGCCCGCTGCTGCGCGTGGAAGCACGCTCGCAGGATGGATTAGTGGAAGCTGCCAGCGTCCATGACCATCCTTTCGCGCTCGGCGTGCAGTGGCACCCGGAATGGAACAGTAGCGAATACGCCCTGTCGCGTTTGTTACTTGAAGGTTTTATCACCGCTTGTCAGAACCACCTCGCTGAAAAACAGCGACTCTGACCACTACTGTTAAGGAAATGCAATTATGAGCGATGACGGCCTGGCGCCGGGTAAACGTTTGTCAGAGATCCGCCAGCAATTGGGTCTTTCGCAGCGTCGTGCCGCCGAACTGTCTGGGTTAACGCATAGCGCCATCAGCACCATAGAGCAGGATAAAGTCAGTCCTGCCATCAGTACGCTGCAAAAGCTATTGAAAGTATATGGGCTGTCGCTCTCCGAGTTCTTCGCGGAACCGGAAAAGCCTGACGAACCGCAGGTGGTTATCAATCAGGAAGATTTGATTGAGATCGGGAGTCAGGGAGTATCCATGAAGCTGGTACACAACGGAAATCCGAATCGTACGCTGGCAATGATGTTTGAAACCTATCAGCCAGGCACGACAACCGGGGAGAGAATTAAACACCAGGGTGAAGAGATTGGCACAATACTGGAAGGTGAAGTGATACTGACCGTCAATGGTCAAACGTATCCTCTGGTTGCAGGACAAAGTTATGCCATAAACACCGGCATACCTCATAGTTTCAGCAACACCTCGGCAGGGATCTGCCGCATCATCAGTGCCCACACTCCCACCACTTTCTAATAAGTAGCGGCCTGAGTTTCTCAGGCCTTCTTAAGTAACGCGCATTAACAGGGTACATCCCTGGGGCATCGTGCAGCCTGATTTTGCCTGAAAAAGAACAGCAACGAACTTTATCTTATTGATATAAAAGGAGTAGCTATGAACTTTCAGAATCTTAAATATTGGCGTGAGAAAGCCAACCATTATTCGCCGGAAACCCGTTTATTTATTAACGGCGAATATTGTACCGCCGCCGATAACGAAACCTTTATTACGCTGGATCCGGCAGGACAACGTCCACTGGCTAAAGTCGCCCGCGGTAAAAAAGCGGATGTGGACCGCGCGGTCACCGCAGCCCGTACCGTATTTGAACGCGGGGACTGGTCGCAAGCCTCACCCACGGAGCGCAAAGCGGTACTGCACAAACTCGCCGATTTAATGGAGCAGCATCACGAGGAACTGGCACTACTGGAAACGCTCGATACCGGTAAACCGATTCGCCATAGCCTGCGTGATGATATTCCAGGCGCCGCACGTGCCATCCGTTGGTACGCCGAGGCGATAGATAAAGTCTATGGCGAAGTTGCCACCACCTCGGTGAACGATCTGGCGCTGATTGTGCGCGAACCGGTGGGCGTGATTGCGGCTATCGTCCCGTGGAATTTTCCCCTGCTGCTGGCCTGCTGGAAACTTGGCCCGGCACTGGCTGCCGGCAATAGCGTGATCCTCAAACCTTCCGAAAAATCACCGCTGACCGCCATTCGCCTTGCTGCGCTGGCTAAAAAAGCAGGTTTGCCCGATGGCGTTCTCAGCGTTGTTAGCGGATATGGTCACGAAGCGGGCCAGGCGTTGTCGCTGCATCCGGATGTCGATGTGATCACCTTTACCGGCTCGACCCGTACCGGCAAGCAACTGCTCAAAGACGCTGGCGACAGCAATATGAAACGCGTCTGGCTGGAGGCCGGAGGTAAAAGCGCCAACATCGTGTTTGCCGACTGTCCGGATCTACCGAAAGCCGCCGCGAATGCTGCGGCAGGTATCTTCTATAACCAGGGTCAGGTCTGTATCGCCGGTACGCGTCTGCTGCTGGAAGAGAGTATTGCCGATGAGTTCATCGCGCTGCTGAAAGAGCAGGCGAAAAACTGGCAGCCCGGCAACCCACTGGATCCGGAAACCACGATGGGCACGCTTATCGACAACGCGCATGCCGACACCGTGCACGGTTTTATTCGCGACGGTGAAGCGCAAGGCACGCTGGCGCTGGATGGCCGCAGCCACGTACATCCGGCGGCTATCGGCCCGACTATTTTTGTCGATACCGCGCCGCAAACCCACGTCAGCCGCGATGAGATCTTCGGTCCGGTACTGGTCGTCACCCGTTTTAGCAGCGAAGCCGAAGCCCTGGCGCTGGCCAACGACAGTGACTACGGCCTGGGCGCTGCGGTCTGGACCCGCGATTTGTCGCGCGCCCACCGTATGAGCCGGCGCCTGAAGGCCGGTTCGGTCTTCGTGAATAACTACAACGACGGTGATATGACCGTGCCGTTCGGCGGCTATAAGCAAAGCGGTAACGGACGCGATAAGTCCCTGCATGCGCTGGAAAAATTTAGCGAACTGAAAACCATCTGGATCTCCCTGGAGTCTTAATCATGACTGAACATACCAGCAGTTATTACGCCGCAAGCGCCAATCAGTACGAACCGTTTCCCACCCTCAGCGAATCGGTGAGCTGTGATGTTTGCGTCGTGGGCGGTGGCTATACCGGTCTCTCCTCAGCCCTGCACTTAGCCGAGATGGGTTACGACGTGGTGTTACTGGAATCCGCGCGGATTGGCTTTGGGGCCAGCGGGCGCAACGGCGGTCAGTTGGTGAACTCCTACAGTCGCGATATCGACGTCATCGAACGCACCTACGGCCCGGATGCTGCCAAAATGCTTGGCAGCATGATGTTTGAAGGCGGCAATATCATCCGCGAACGCATCAAGCGTTATCAGATCGAATGCGATTATCGTCCCGGTGGGCTGTTTGTGGCGCTGAACCACAAACAGATGGAAACGCTGGAAGAACAGAAGTCGAACTGGGAACGCTACGGCAACACGCAGCTTGAGCTATTAGACAGCAGTGAAATTCGCCGCGAAGTCAGCAGCGATCGTTATGTCGGCGCGCTGCTTGACCACAGCGGTGGCCATATTCATCCGCTGAACCTGGCGATTGGCGAAGCTAACGCCATTCGTCTGAACGGCGGACGCGTCTTCGAACAGTCGCCGGTTACCCGAATTCAACACACCAGCCCGGCGGTGGTCAGCACGGAAAAAGGTCAGGTGACGGCACGCTTTGTGATCGTCGCGGGCAATGCCTACCTCGGTGACAAACTGGAGCCTGCGCTGGCAAAAAGCAGCATGCCGTGCGGCACGCAGGTGTTAACCACCGAACCGCTGTCTGCGGAGATGGCGCGCTCGCTAATCCCGAAAAACTACTGTGTGGAAGATTGTAACTACCTGCTGGATTACTACCGTCTGACCGGCGATAACCGCCTGCTGTACGGAGGTGGCGTAGTCTACGGCGCTCGCGATCCGGACGATATTGAGCGTCTGGTGATGCCGAAACTGCTGAAGACCTTCCCGCAATTGCAGGGGGTAAAAATTGATTACCGCTGGACCGGTAATTTCCTGTTAACGCTGTCTCGCATGCCGCAGTTCGGGCGTCTTGATACCAACATCTACTATATGCAGGGCTACAGCGGTCACGGCGTGACCTGTACCCACCTGGCAGGACGGCTGATTTCGGAACTGCTGCGCGGGGACGCCGAGCGCTTTGACGCGTTCGCCAAATTGCCGCACTACCCGTTCCCGGGAGGCCGCAGCCTGCGCATTCCGTTTACCGCCATGGGGGCGGCATACTACAGCTTACGCGATCGCCTTGGGGTTTAAGTTCTTCCGCGATAAACCCGACGCACAGGGCGGTCCCCCTGTGCGTTTTTTTATTCCTGGGAAGCGAAAAACAGTGGCGATTTTTGTGCGCTTCACTGACCCTGGCCAGCGTGATCTTCACCGCCAAAATCACCCCGTTTATTCGGGGAGCCTTTTATCCCCTTTCCATCAGTTCCCCAAGACGTTTAATCTGCCGTCCCTGGCTATCGAAATTACCCTCATCGAGCCACAAATCGTAGGCAGGACGGAGTATCGGGTACTCGCCGTCAATGATTGAGTACCATGCGGTATCACGATTTCGTCCGCGGGTAACGATAGCCTGCCGAAATATACCTTCAAAACTGAAGCCAAAGCGCTCTGCCGCCCTACGGGAAGGCGCATTGAGGGCATCACATTTCCATTCAAAACGGCGATAGCCCAGATCCTCAAAAACGTACTTTAAAAGCAAGGATATGACTTCCGTTGAAATTCGCGTGCGCTTCATGCGAACGGAGTAAGAAACATGCCCTACCTCAATCACACCATTTGCGGGATCAATACGCATCAGTGCAAACGTACCAACAGGCTTCATACTGACTAAATCGATCACAGCAAAATGCATTGGATCTGTCTGTTCTTCCATCTTTTTTACATTAACCAGGAAGGCATCAAATGTTTCAAAAGGCCCAACTGGCAGATATGTCCAGTCACGATTATCGCTTGCTTCGCCGTACGCTTCATAAAGATCCTTTGCATGGCGTTCGGCGTTAATACGTTCAAGCTTGCAATAGCGACCTGCCATTTGCTGAACCAGTGGAAAGGGAGCACCTTTCCAGTCAGACAAAGACTGACCTACGGGTTGATGGAATTGATTAAAGCTGCCCGACATATCCACACCTCTTACAAAACAGGACTAAACCCGCGCAGAATATGATCAAACCAACCCGACCAAAAGAACCACAATGCGTGTTTTTTACGGATCCACAGTATTTCATTGTGCAAAAAACAGACATCATATTTTAGGCGTAGTCAAAAAAGCGCACGACAGCATTAATGATAAGAGCCGAATACACTATAATTTAAATAACCTGAGCCAGACGGCGTATTCCATCAATAATTGCTTCAGAAGGATGATTAGCAAAACCAATCAAAATTCCCTGTCGCGAGACATCTCCCTGATAATAACGACTCAGTGATAGTATCCCCATTCCGAGAGATCTGGCTTTCTCCTCGACTTCATTTCCGGTCAATCCGTTTTGAAGCCAGCACACAATATGAACCCCAGAGTCCGAAGGTTGGACAATCATTTTATCAGCCAGATATTGGTGAATGGCGCTGACCAGCGTAGTTCTTCTTTCATAACACGCCTTGCGAATTCGACGCACATGGCTGGCATAATATCCATCCTCTATAAAATTGGCCATCACTGCCTGCTCAAGATAGCTGGTACCGAGATCGGTAAAATATTTCGTCACCATAATCTGTTCTTGTAAGCCTGGCGGGACAACTAAAAAACCTAAACGAAACTCTGGATACATCATTTTAGAAAACGTTCCGGCATAAATTACCCGTTGGTTCTGATCTAATCCCTGCAATGCTTGTAAAGAACGATCGGCATAACGGAATTCACTATTATAATCATCTTCAAATATCCATGCCCGGTTAGACCTCGCCCATTCCAGCAACTCAAAACGCCGGGAGAAACTTAACGCTCCACTTAAAGGGTATTGATCCGACGGAACAACGTAGGCGAGCTTAGCGTCAGGAAAATGATCAATACCATAGCGGACGTTCATTCCTTCGCTATCTACCGGTACCGGCCTCACCATTGCGCCAACAGACATAAAAGCCCCTCGGGCGCCTTTGTAACCCGGGTCATCCAGCCAAACCTCATTTCCTGCCGACAGCAGCGCTCGTGCAGTGATGTTCAATGCCTGTTGAATACCATTTACGATGATTATCTGTTCTTCGTTACAGTTCACTCCACGCGTTGTTTTAATGTAGTGGCAAACTGCTTTTCTCAAAGGAAGGTATCCGCAAGGATGAGTATGAGCCCCCAGTTGATGTCGGGATTGTCTCCAGACCCGTTGCAGTAGCTTTCCCCATAATGCATGCGGGAAGAGATCCGTACAGCCAACGCCAACCGCGAATAGACGGTTCATGCCGCGCCCTTCATACTCATTTGACCATAAATCGTGAACAGGATTATCTCGGCTGTGAACCTGTTCATCAGGCGCGACGACGCCCCCCGACTGCACATTTGGGTAGCTATTGCTGATACTCCGATCCGGAATATTGTGTGCGACATACGTTCCAGACCCTTTGCGGGTCAGGATATACCCTTCATCTAATAGCCGGTCATAACCGGCAATCACTGAGTTTCGTGAAATTGACATCATCTCGGACAACGCCCGGGTTGAAGGCATCTTCGTTCCTGCTGGTAATCGGCCTGCAAGAATGTGATCACGAAGAGTGTGGTAGACTTGTTCTTTCACGACACCTTTTCCTAAAACAAATCCTTGAAATAAAGGTGCATTATTTTTTTTCATTGTATTAACCTTTACGCTAAAAGTGGATCCTATCAATAGATGAAAAGTGTCTCTTTACGATAATTTATAAAAACCTTAGGATCATCATCCTAACACATTATTCTTATAAAATATCAGGAGAGATATATGAACAACAAAAACAGTATTACTATTGAAGCCGCAAAACAGCAAGACTACGTCAACTGGCTTCCTTTATGGATAAATTACCAAACATTTTATCGTACTAAAATTTCAGATGAAGTAACAAAATTAACATGGGAGCGTTTCCTTACGCCGAGTGAACCTCTTTATTGTGCTGTCGCGAAATATGATGGCAAAATAGTAGGTCTGGTGCATTATCTCTTTCACCGCTCAACCTGGGCAGAATCAAATTATTGCTATCTCGAAGATCTATTTGTTAGTGAAGAGGTTCGTGGTCAACATATCGGGAAACAACTTATCGAGTATGTTCAACAGCAAGCACAGAATCACCACGCATCAAGATTATACTGGCACACGCATGAAACTAACCTGCGTGGACAACGACTGTATGACTGGGTTGCCAAAAAGAGCGGGATGATCGAATATCGTATGTGAGGAAAGTAATACTCAGGACAAATATTAATTATTCAATACTAAAAAATAAAAGATTAGCCTCTGAGTAGATATACTCAGAGGATGTATCTATCAAGCATCAAAAAGGTAAAGAGCCGGTATGGCAAAAATAAAGTAAAAATCCCCGCCATCCGATGATGGATGCGGGGACATTCACAAAGATCATAGAGAGTTAAAATTATTAAACTCGCCGTTATTATGCTTAAACGTCTTTTATTTCGTAGTCCGGTAGATGACATTGCGTAATAAAAGCATTCAGCGCTTCGATATTCGGCAGTGCGGTCAGCGCCCCCTTGCGGGTTGTCGCGAGCGCACCGCAGCCACTGGCCCAGGCGATAGCCTGGTGGAGCTGCTCAACGGACTCTGGCATCCGGTTGTCTGCAAGCCATGCCAGCAAACCGGCGACAAAAGCATCCCCTGCCCCAGTTGTATCAATGCTATCGACGGTATAGCCGTTGAAATGGATCACATTATCCTGCCAAAGCACCATTGCGCCTTGCGCTCCGTAGGTCACAACTTTCAATTGTGCAGGAAGCGCTTTAAGGCCGTCGAGCGCATGGGCAAAATCGTGTGTACCCGTCATCCAGTACCACTCTTCTTCTGAAAGCTTAAGAATGTCAGCCTGTGAAGAATACTGGCGCACCACCTTGAGCATTTCATATTTATCAGGCCACATTTGTTCGCGTAAATTCACATCGAAACTCAGTAATCCGCCGCATTTCTTAACCTGACAGATTGCGGTAGCCAATGTATCACGGCAAGTCTCGGCAACCAGAGCCAGGGAACAGAAGTGCAGAATATCGTCGCTGAAGTCTGGAAGCGCAGCGGGTGTTAAATATTGATCCGCGGAGGGATTAGTTAAAAATGTAAATCCGCGTTCTCCGCCGTTACCCAGCGAGACCAGCACCGTACTGGTTTGGTGCTGATTATCCAACTGAAGGCTTGTGGTTGAGACGCCTGCATCGAACAATGTTTTTTTCAGAAAATGGCCAAAATCGTCATCACCAACCCGGCCAATAAAACCACTTTGTCTGTCTAAACGCGCAGTACCAATTGCCACATTGAATGGCGCTCCTCCTGCACAAGCTTGATATTGCATGTCTGCAAGCGGTAAAAGATCCACCACCGCATCGCCAAGCGTCCAGATATTCATGGTATTTCCTCAACAATAATTAACGCATTTATTTAAACGTGACTGTTAAAAGTTATAATCCAGCATCAGCTTATAGTCGGTCGTTATGGCATCACCATTAGTGACCCAACTGCCACTCTGGTTTATTAACGAACCGGTAATCTCCCCGGACACCGTAAACCGAGAGGTCAATGGATAATTTGCTGACAATTTCAGAAAACGGTTACGGGTATTCTGGAATACCTCTCCATCTTCATCCCGCGCATTATTTTTCTTATAATGCCCATATCCACCGCTAAATGTTGTGGATAATTTACCCCAGTTACGCCAGACGCCGACTGATGTTGTCCAACTTTTTTCATCAATATCCCCCCATTGCGCGCGGTCTAAAATTGCAGAAGCGAATTGCTGGCGGAACCAAACTCCGGTGGTATTGTTAATAATGTATTGAACGCCAGGTTCAATCTGAAAAGAACGTATATCCCGATCATTTTGTGCCCCCCCATTACGACGATGGTCAATCTGCTGATACAGGTAATTAAAGAATGAGAAGCTGTCCGTAACACGCAGATCGGTAAAGAATTTGATACGTCCCTGCCACCGATCCTCGATGGAAGAACTTCCTCCCATGACGTCCCAGCCATAGCGTAGACGCTTGTAGAAATATTCATGGCCGATAATCAACTGAGTCCACTGATTTTGGCTGAGGTATGTTTGATCCTCCCATGTCCCGTTATAGTTGGTGGTTCTACCTTCAGAAAATGCTAAGTACCAGCCGGGTAACGCATCATGGCGCATCACCCCTTGTACAAATGTCAGTGAATCATTTCCGCTGTGGAAATGGCTGTTACGCCAGTTATTGTCCTCAATGGCATATTTCATTTTCAGTTGACCATGAACACGACCACCGGCGGGGTTGGAGGAACGGGTTGAGGTCCACATCACGTCTTCATCCAGATAAGACCATGGATCCACAGCAATAACTTTTCCCGATGCATCCTTCATGATGCTCATGCTCGCATTCGCCAGCGACGGAAACAGAAGAACAAAAATAACAGACAGGGCATGATAGTTTTTCATAGTAATATCTCGTTATATTATTTCTTTTATTTTCAATGTGGCGTGAAAATTATCATTTTGCGGCAGGCTAATACTCCATGGTTTCTCCGGCATGGAATACATTCGGGTACTGAATGCGGCTTTGTTATTTATATAAAAAACAGCAACTGAGTCTTGAAGCAAAACACGTAACTCTATTTTCTCATCAAGAGAAACATTTACCCATGACTCCGCGTTCGCCTGATGAATAGAGGCAAGTGGTGCATTGAAAAAATAGACCTTGCCTTTGCTCTTATTGAACACAACGTTGAGCTTTGCGTCGCTCACCCTGTCGTCAATCAGACCAAAACTCATCACCATTCCGGCAGAGGGGATATCTATCGTTGCACTTAACTCACCTCGTTTGGGCAGCGGTGGGTATACCGCAGATTGTAATGGACCAAACTGTGTTGCTGTTTTTAGCATTTTACCGCTTTTTAAGGTGGTCACCGGACCGGGGTTGTCATTAATGACTGTCTGAAGTTCCTGCGAGAGGATGCTTTTGAGCTGCCCCTGCTCATCCGCGATGAGCTCATGAACAACCAAATTTCCAGCCCAATCAATGTTACCACTGTCACTGCTTCCTGCCTTAGTTGGGATCCAACCAAAAACAAACAAACGATCGTTTTTAAGCGCCAGTTTTCCCGCATAAAACCCCGAGCCATCGACCGCATAATTGTCCATCTTTCGCCACGGCCCATCAGGATTATCCGCAACCCGGTACTGGGTCAAGCGTAGCGGCCATTGGTCGCTAAAGCTGAGATACCAACGTCCGTTAAAGAAAACCAGTGTCGGACATTCGAGGTTAGAGTTACTGGTAATCGTGTCATTATCAAAAAATACACCACGGTCTTCCCAGTTCTTCAAATCGGTTGAACTGTACCGGGCAATGACACCGCGCCCGTCGCGACGGGTAGTAATTAACATCCAGTACTCTTTCTTTTCTTCGACCCAAACAACATGAGGATCCCGGAAGTCATTCCCGCGATAATTATCGCCTGGCAGGATCGTATCTTGTGGATGTTTCACCCAGTGAAGACGGTCTTTACTGGTCGCGTGCATAATGGACTCAACCGGAAACACATTTTCATTGTGCGCGGTATACCAGGCATGCCAGGTATCGCCAACTTTCACAATCGAACCGGTTCCTAATAATAGTTCAGGGTCGTCAACGTCATTAACGTAAGGAATCACCTCGGAATGGTTCTGATAGTTATATAAATTGGTACTCGATAGCAAATGAATAGCATGGACCCCCAAATCGCTACCACCGCGCACATCATTAAGATAAAAAATATCAAATTCACCATCATTATAAACAGGCATTGGGTCACCAATAAAAGAACCTTCTACCCGCGGAAAAAAATCATTAACATAGCTAATACTTTTATTGTGTAATGTTTCTTTAGACGGCTGCGACCAGGCTGGCATATTGATAAGCGAAAGCGCCAACAGAGCGGCAGATACCACTAATATTATTTTTTTCATATCACACCTGAATATCAGAAGTTATAATTCACGCCAACCACGGTAAAGGGATTCCACGAATGGCCGGTAGAAGTCCAGAGCCCGGACTCTTTTGTGAATTGTGCTTTGAATTCACCATATAATCGAACTTCACCAAAGACTGGATAGCTGATGGTACCGCCAATGAATTTATAACGACCGTCATAAAAAATTTCTTTAGCATTGCTGGCGTTATCTATTTTGTCCTGACCGAAGCCTAAATACAGGGAGGTTAACAGAGGATACCAGTTTCGCCAGAGTCCAGCCGTAACCTTCCATTCTTCTTCTACAATATCGCCCCAGCTCTCGCGTTCCTGCCGGTTATAGTAATAATAGGGCCGCAAATACAGACCAAGATCGGGATTCACGCGATATTGAATAGCAGGCTCGATTTCAAAAATATATTGCTCAAGATCGCCATTCCCCGGCTCGTTGCCCTGCGGCTGGTATTCACCATAGGCGTAACCGGCCAGGCTCCATTTGTTGCTCAGTCGCAGATCTTGCCAGATTTTGTACCTATTTTTCCAACGTTTAGTTGCTGTTTCCGAACCAACCATAACCTCCGTACCGATATTACCGCGCCAGGTTTCAAAAATATGACCGACAAAAAACTCATTGATCGTATTTGTGCCCTTGTAATCCTGGTTACTAAATTGACCTTTATAGCTATCCTCGCGGGCGTTCCAGAAACCAAAGTACCAGTTTGGTAACTCATCATGCCTTAAAAAAGCCTGAATAGTGGCAAGTTTGAATTTGCCACTATTTTTCCTATTATCGCTCCAACGAACATCATCAATCTCTATCTGAGTTCCAATATTTCCGTGTAGACCACCAGCCTCCATATTGCGGCCAATACTGTTCCAGTGAACAGGAGGATCTTCCTGCCTTAAACGCAACAGACTGACATCTTCTGGGGAATCTCCTTTATTATTCGCATTCACCTCATAGGTTTTATTTTCAGTTGCTGCGGATAACGTTGCAGGCTTGGACGACGTCGTTGGCAGCGCCGTTTTACCTACAGCGTTACGTGACGTTTGCTCATTACCTTTAATTGTTGACGATGTACTCGTTACGTTGGTTTCAGATTCATCCAGAAAATAGCTTTGATAGTTTCCTGTATAAGTAACTGGTTGTTCTGTATTATCCTCAGCGATAGCGGAAAACGCTGTGACTGACGTTATAACACAGGCTAGTATCTTCTGTTTTAAAATAAGCCTTTTGATATTCATCGCAGAAACGCGATAGTGAGGCATTAATATTTCATCCATTTCGTTATCTCATTATTTTAGGCAAAATATGCCAGCCAAAGACTGGCACAAATAAAAGCTCACAATGTAAGAGGTAAAGCGAATCGGGACTATATTATTTATCTAAAGACCAGTATCCGGCTTGCTGTAATGTGGCAACTCCATGATTCGCAAACAGTGAAAGATCGCGCTGGGCCGGGTGAGGATATATTCGGCTACTTAAGCACGCATCACCATCATTAACAAATACCTCTACTGATGAGCGGTCGATAAATATACGTAATGTCAGTAAACCGTCTGCTGGCAACGGAATACTGCGAGTTCCTACCAGCGAATATTCTGGATAGCGACGCTCCACTATCAGACGCTGGGCTTGATTATCGGCGTAAATTCTTAGTCCATCCCCTAATGCCATACCAAACTGTTCAGCCGTAGAGGCGTTCAGATCCCATACCAGTTGTACCTCGACCGCTTCGGCATCAGCCGTAATAAGGACTTTCTGATTACGCAGGCAACACGCGGGTGTTGGATAATAGCTGCCACGCAGCGCGGTGACTTCGTCAGCGGGTTTCATCCTCACCCGATAGTCATCACCAAGGCTCAGTTCACGCGGTAGAGACAACATTCCGGCCCAGCCGTCCTGCTGCTCAGGCATCGGCGATTCCCACATATCCAACCAACCGATAACAATGCGACGATTATCCGGAGTCAGAAAGCTTTGCGGAGCATAAAAGTCATGACCGTGGTCCAGCTCAATAAATTGTCCATCATGGGTGAATGGTTGACCGGGCTGCCATTCACCAAGTAAATAACCGCTCTGAAAAAGGTTGCGATTGCGATAACCTTCCGCCGCGATCCCCTGCGGAGAAAACATCAGCACCCGCTTCCCTTCCAGAGTAAAGAAATCAGGGCATTCCCACATATATCCCATTCCTTCATCAGCCTCGGCAAATATCCC
The DNA here is from genome assembly GCA_020099315.1 of Citrobacter europaeus. Lineage (NCBI taxonomy): Bacteria > Pseudomonadati > Pseudomonadota > Gammaproteobacteria > Enterobacterales > Enterobacteriaceae > Citrobacter > Citrobacter europaeus. Next base: position 940,783 of record CP083650.1, on the reverse strand, counting down.
TTCGTCTTGCCATTTACGGAGATCGGATGAACTATACAGACGAACCTGCCCCGTATTTTCCACACGGGAACCGACCACCATGTACCAGCGCTCACCTTCGCGCCATACCTTCGGATCGCGAAAATGATGCAGCCCTGACGGTGTATCAATGACCATACCATGTCGCTCAAAATGGATACCGTCACGACTGGTTGCCAGGCACTGCACCTGGTAGAGATTGTCGTCTGTGTCTGGCGAACCGTGAAATTTATGTCCGGTATAAATCAGCGCCAGCGTATCGCCATCCACCACGGCGGAGCCGGAGAAACAGCCGTCCACATCTGCTGGACCTTCCGGCGCCAGCGCGACTGGCATATGTTCCCAGTGCACCAAATCTTTGCTGCGAGCATGCCCCCAGTGCATTGGTCCCCATTCAGGAGAATAAGGGTGATGTTGATAAAACGCATGATACCACCCATCAAACCATACCAGGCCGTTAGGATCGTTCATCCAGCCTGCGCGAGCAGCGAGGTGATACCGCGGATACCAACGCGGATTAATATCGGCTTGTGCTTTTTCAAGCATCTGTTCGGTCTGTTCTAACAAGGATGTCATCGTCTTTACTCTCAGTACATTACGCAACGTTTTGCTGCAAAAAGGATGGCTCAGATGAGGACTTATTTGAGCGCAAAAGGAAAATGGAAATAAACGTGGTGCAAAACACCATAATTCCCATGATTAGATAGGATTGGGCGAAGCCAAATTTTTCATAGCTAAAGCCTGCCAGTGGGGACAGTACGGTGCCAATAATTGAACTGGTGCAGGCGAATCCAACCAGATAAATCGTGGAGGACAGACGCTTGTCAAAATTCAGACTGTTGTATTTAAAAATGGCGACTAACAATATCGGCAGTTCGACAGCGTGAAGTAATTTTGTAATGGAAATAAGCAGTGGCCCTTCCACCAGCCCGGAAGCGATCATACGCATCGCCATCACCATTCCTGCGAATATCAAGCCATTTTTAGCGCCAATACGGTTAACCAACCAGGGGGCGCAAAACATGCCAGCGGCCTCCAGAAAAACCTGGAAAGAGTTTAAATAGCCAAACATTTCATTCCCTTCTCTTAATGACGGGAACTGTGAAGAGAAATAGACAGGGAATTGCTGATCGTATACGCCGTAAATGCAGGTGCCGACCACGAAGAATATCAACGCCCAGAAACGTGGAAGAGTAAGGAGATTCAGAGCATCTTCCAGAGAGACTTTTTTAGCACCGATTTCGAGTTTTTCCATGCTTGCCGGAGCCGCGACTTTTAAGCGGGCCAGCAGACAGAAGAAAATTATCCCAGAGCAAGAAGCCACCAGGAAGTTAAGGTCAGGGTTAATGTTAAACAGTAGCCCGGCAAAAAACGTAGCCACAGCCCAGCCCAGAGACCCCCACATGCGTGCCCGACCAAACTCAAAGGTACTCTGACGCGCAACACGCTCGGTGTAGGACTCCAGAACGCCAATACCGCCGTTAAATGTCAGCCCGATAAACAAACCGCCGAATACGCTCCCAAGCAAAATGTTGATACTCAGTAAATAGCTAAACAGCAAATAAGCGGGACCGGAGAGAATGAGTAATGTGGTGATGCACCATAACAGATGTTTGCGTAAGCCTAGTCGGTCCTGAATAAAGCCATAACAAACCTGAGCAAACAGCGCGGAGACGGATAGCACGGAAAAGATAATTCCGGTTTCCGACGCCTTTAGTCCCACTTCCTGATGCAGCCAAATAGAGAGGAGTGAACTTGATGAGGACCAGGTCACAAAGAAAAAGAACAACAGCGCGCTGAGCAGCAGATAGCTGCGAGAAGGTCTTTTTTTCATTTACGTAATCTCAGGGAAATGACATGTCAGGATGGTAACGTTAACATTTTGCAGGTACACTTGATTTTGGCGCGATAATCGATGTTAATCACAAAAGTTAACGTTAACATTATTATGTTAGGATCAAGCTCACATTTTTTATCGTCGCTTGCAATTCTTCATGGTTCGATGCCTAGAATAGGTATTTGTCTTTGTTCACAACCCGTTAATAGATGGATTGGGTACAAAATCTGGATTGGGTAGTTAGTATTTTTACGGAAGACTATGGCATCTCTAAAGGATGTGGCCAGACTGGCCAATGTATCGCTAATGACCGTATCTCGGGTGCTGAACGATCCGAAACGTGTGAAGCCAGAAACCCTGTCCAGGGTACAGGAGGCTATATTACAGCTCAATTATGTACCGGACCTCTCTGCCCGCCAGGTTCGTCGTGTCGGTTCCAGGAATAAAACGATTGGCGTGCTCGCGTTGGATACTGTCACAACCCCTTTTTCAGTGGACATTACGTTGTCTATCGAGGAAACCGCACGCGCGTACGGCTGGAATAGCTTCGTGGTTAACATGTTTGCTGATGACAATCCTGACGATATTGTTGATCTACTACTCGCACACCGACCCGGAGGGATCATTTTCACCACGATGGGATTACGTGAGGTGAACGTTCCTTCCAGGCTGCTGAAGCATCCTTGCGTACTGGCCAACTGTGAGAATAAAGGAGAACCCGTTGCCAGCTATATTCCCAATGATGAACAAGGGCAGTATACGGCAGTAAAGGCGCTATTATCAGCGGGGTACTGTCGCCCTCTTTGCTTGCATTTACCGGTCAACCATTTAGCAACACGACGCCGCCGTCGGGGGCTTGATCGTGCCTGCCGTGAAGCCAATATTAATCCTGACACGCTCAATCACTGCTATATGCAATATGGAGATGAACACTATCGTGATATTCCGGACATTTTGCTGAGATATATAGTTCAGGGCATACCACAATTTGATTCGGTAATTTGTGGTAATGACCGTATCGCATTTATGGTATATCAGACCCTGTTAACACAGGGGATCCGCATCCCACAGGACATTGCCGTTCTGGGATATGATAACCTCGTCGGGATTGGAAATTTATTCTTACCGCCGCTATCCACAGTCCAGTTACCACATTATGAGATTGGTCGGTTAAGTACGTTGCACATTATCAATGGCGACAGCCACCGGGAGAAAATTCTGGTCGACAGCCCCTGGCTACAACGAGAATCATTTTGAACATGCCGACAGGTTCCCCCATTTACGTCATTATGACGGGATAACCATCAGGTACTGCTGGCGCAGGCTATGATTATGACCTGAAACTCATCTTTATATTCCTCTTTCCTGATATCGGGCCGTTGCCATAGCGATTGAGTTGAATTCGAGTCTTGATTTCACCAGTGCTCAAAAATCGTTCCCCCCCTAAGTCCTCTCGCCATCAATTGTATGTTTATTAATCAGAATAAAACTACTTGGGCAACCGCAGGCCAGGCGTGATGAAGAAGGTGTGCCGTGAGGAACGTTCAACGGCAACCACTCCGTTGGCCTGTGCATCGGCTGCCCCTTTGATTGACAACCTGCCAGACCTGGTAACGGCACGTTGGTGGCGCTGAAAGCGCATTCCGTCTAGCATACTAAGCAGTTGTACCTACTCGCACTAAGCCTGGGCAACAAAGATGAAGGCGCGCCGGGGCATGGGCCCGCAGTATGGTCAGGGCTACTACAGTAGTACCTAAGTATGTGATCCGGATGGCAATAAGCTCGCGTCTATCTATTATGCGGCAGTACCCGGACGGATGCATTACTCAGCAGTTCTGTCTACGGGGATACTTAACGAGATCACTATTTCAGCCCAGGTGATCCCTTATAAAAAGTTGCTGCTCTACGACTGCACGCAAGACATGTTCAAAAAACTTAGAACCAAACAGCGGATTAAATCCTTCCCCTAAGATGAAAAGACATGAATACGACACGAGGGGTGAAACGTGGTAATCGTTACATGACAAAGGTAACGATACTCACAGTTGTAAGATGAACGTTGTCGGTCAAAAGACGAGTAAGTTATGTGAATTGCATAGAACTGAGATGCCTGCGGGCTCTATTTTCAGAAGGCAGTTTACCTTTATTAGGGTAATCCCATATATGGCAAAGAGCAGGCGTTTCACTAATAATCTGGTACTGCGCAATCGTTGTCATTGAACAGCCCAGAGCCGACAACATTACACAACAAATTCTGTCTGTGGCGGATCTCAAGGGCCACAACCTGCACAGGGAAAAGTTCAACGTTAATGATCTCCCCATCCTAAATCAAGCAGCTCCAATGAACACAGATATAGGTACTTACACAACTTACAGTCGAAATAAATCATTTCACTTTTGATATTACATTTTGTATCACGGTGAAAATTGTACATACATTTAAATATTAAAATTCCGAATTAGAGTGTTGACATCAAGTTATGATTTAATTGATTGATTTAACTGATTAAATTCACACCAGAACTTAATTTATTTTTGTAGTTAATTTCGAAATTAATAATGTAATGTGAATGTGGTCACAACATAGCACATATTGCATGCTATAAGGTCTACCTGCAGTATTAAGTCTCGACTTCTAATCTATGGCAGGGGAATATTTCTTACCCAGGAACTTTATGTTTCTGGATATGAATGAATTGCTTTTCCTGTCATGCATTCTATCGTCTTGAGACAAGGCAAATCATTTTTCTGAGCATTACGCATTATTACAAGACTATGGTGTCAATTGGGAGTCGTTAGAGAAATCAGTGATTTTTTGATGGAGCATCAATTATGTGGAAATTATTTGAACCACCTAAGCACAAAGAAAAAATCCCCGATAAGAAAATTGATGGCGAATATAAACAAATGCGCTTTCAACTGTTTATTGGTATCTTTCTTGGTTATGCTGGTTATTACTTCGTACGGAATAATTTTGCATTGGCTGAGCCACATCTTATTCAGCAGGGATTTTCGCATGCCGATGTGGGAATTGCGCTATCTGCGGTAGGGATAGCATACGGACTGTCGAAATTTTTTATGGGCAACATTTCTGACCGGGCCAATGCCAGAATATTCCTTCCTTTCGGGTTGCTGTTGTCCGGGCTTGTCATGTTATTTATGGGATTTGTCCCTTGGGCCATGTCAAGCGTGACAGTTATGTTTATTTTGCTGTTTATTAATGGCTGGCTGCAGGGAATGGGATGGCCGCCCTGTGGACGAGTTATGGTTCACTGGTGGACGAAGAAGGAGCGAGGACGAATTGTCGCTGTGTGGAACTGTGCACATAATGTTGGTGGTGCCGTACCTTCTCTGCTATTTATTTTAGGTATGTGGTGGTTAAAAGATTGGCGATCTGCTATTTACCTTCCCGCATTTGCGGCCATTGTATTGTCAATTATTGCTTTCATACTGGTACGTGATACCCCGCAGTCCTGTGGATTGCCTTCGGTAGAGGAATGGAAAAACGAATACCCTGAAGATTACGATGCTAAAAGAGATGAGGAAGAGTTCAGTGCCAGGGAGATTTTCGTCACTTATGTTCTGAAAAATAAAGCATTATGGTTGATTGCACTGGCAAATATTTTCGTTTATCTGATGCGGTATGGAATACTAAACTGGTCACCCGCCTACTTACAGGAAGTTAAACATTTTACGGTAACGCAATCATCTCTGGCCTATGCATACTTTGAATATGCAGGCATCCCGGGCACTATAATTTGTGGTTGGGTATCAGATAAAATCTTTAAAACAAATAGGGGAGCTGCTGGAGTAGTATTTATGATTTTAGTACTTATCTGTACTATTATTTACTGGCTTAATCCTCCAGGCCATTATGGTATAGATGTTGCGTGTATTACAGCAGAAGGTTTTTTAATTTATGGGCCTGTAATGTTGATTGGTTTACATGCGTTAGAACTTGTTCCTAAAAAAGCTGCAGGTACCGCGGCAGGGTTTACAGGCCTGTTCGGTTATTTAGGGGGTTCTACTGCTGCAAACGCTATAGTTGGTATAATGGTTGACCATTTTGGTTGGAATGGCGGTTTTTTAACAATGATAATAGGTTGTATCATTGCAATCATTTTACTTGCGTGGACCATGCTGATTGAGAAAAGGCATCATTTAGAAATTCAAAAAAAAGAAGCCAAATTATTGGCACCAAAAGGCATTTAACAATATATAAGGCATAATATTTATGAAAAAGGAAATTTTAAGCATTTTAATGATGGCATTGTTACCTAAAATGCTATTGGCACAAGAGGTTACTACTAAAGATGATATCGCATTTAATAAGACAAAAATCGGTCATGATATTTTAGTTATAGGACATCGTGGTTATCCTGGTATAATGCCAGAAGAGACAAGACCTTCTTATGAGTCAGCAGCAACAAACGGTGCTGATTACCTTGAACTTGATTTGCACATGACAAAGGATTGTCAATTAATTGCACGTCATAATCCCTGGATGAAGGATAATACAAATATTGAGGAAGTTGCTAAAACTAATCCAGAGGTTGCTAAAAGGAAAAGAACCACTCCAGGACGTTATGTAGACATAAAATGGCAGCGTGAAGTTAAAGATCATGGTCCGGATAAATACTTGACTGATTTAGTTGATCCTAACGATTATAAATCACGCTTAAAAGCGTTAATTGTAGACGGTGAAGATCATACTAATGATTGGGCTGTTAGTGACTTTACGCTTAAAGAATTAAAAGATTGGATAGGTGGTACATCATTTGATGCTGCTACTGATAGACCATCTTCTTTAAATGGTAAATTCCCAATTTTAACTTTCCAGGAAGTTATTGATATAGCCAAGGAAGAAACAAAGCGTACAGGACGTACAATTGGTATTTACCCTGAATCAAAAAACCCGATCTGGAATAATGGTCAGGCTATCGCAAATGGATGTGGGACATTAGGTTCACATCCATTCGAAGATTCTATCTTGAAAGTCATTGAAAAAAACAACTTAAACTCAAAAGAATCTCCAATTATAGTACAAAGTTTTGATCCACAAAGCCTAAAATATTTAAGGTCTAAAGGGCTAAAGACCAGGGTTATTCAGTTAATGGATGGAAATAATGTAGATTATTACACAGGGAAAGTTATTTATAATACAAATAACTATCTTACGTTTGTCTCTGGTCGTCCATACAGCTGGACTATTGAAGGAAACCCTGATTATTTTGGAAGTATGTTTACACCCGCAGGATTAAAAGAAATTGCTACATACGCTGATATTATTGGGCCATGGAAAATGGAAGTCATGACATTTCTCAACACAAAAAAAACAGGTAATCGCAATGATATAAAGTTAGTGAACTCAGTTAAGCCTAATGAAGTAATTGCTAATGCACATATATTAGGATTATTAGTACATTCATTTACTTTCAGGAATGAAAAACAGTATTTGGCAGGTATTTACCATAACCAACCAATTAATGAACTTCTTGACTTTTATGAGGCTGGTATTGATGGGGTGTTTACTGATTATACTGGGACAGCTATAGATGCGCGTGGTATATTTGAGGGAGCGATAAAACCCTTGTCCTCAACGGAGGATTCAAACTTAACTAAATTATGATAATTGATAATTAAATTTGGTAACCCCCGGCTTTGTCGGGGGAATCCTGGAAATTAAACTCATTGAGAAATGGGACTGGCAGGCTGACTAAACACCAATGAACGTGAGCACTCGAAAGATGCCAGAGCGGGAAAAAACTACGAGCTGCGCAGCAGTATCAATATTCTGCGTCTGGCTTGCGCGTATTTTAAGAAGGTGGCGTTGGGTCGTCTGTTTAACATCATGAAAATTGAGAGAAATTGTCTACAGCGATGACATGTTCTCAACGTTATTTTCAACAATGCGGTCCTGTCATATTATTTCATAATCATTTTTTTGAGTGAAGCGGCTACCTGTTCTGCAGTTTGGCCCTCGACATCAACTTTCTGCGTTTCCAATAAGTTACACGACTTTAGCCGAGAAAGTGCTCGCGGTATAATATCGATTTTACGAACACCACAAGATATATCTTTATTTAATCTCTTCAGCAGCTCCGTTTCAGAACAAGTAAGAGTATAAATATGTATATTGCATGATTCTTTATCTATCTTGCTACAAATATCATTTAACAGTAGCTTGTCGTGCAGTACCCAACAAAAAACGACGAACTGATAGGCGGAACAACCAATAAAATTATTAAGTAATGTTGTTATGTTTTTTTTAACCAACTCAATCGTTTCATCATTGACTATAAAGGGGTGGCTATCCCAACACCAGTCACCATCTAAAAAAACATTAGAGGGTAAGATTTCACATAAAGCTCTTGAAACTGTCGACTTACCAACCCCCATCGCACCATTGATAATAATAACCTTTTTCATTTTCTCCTCTTTTAAAATTGGTTATTAAGTATAATTATTCACAATCGAAATTTCCTCCGATTTGCACTCGAAGTCAATTTTAGCGCTCATAAACTATTACCATAACCTAAACCAGTGCACTTATCGAGAATAGAAAGAACGACCTCCAAATACAAACCAGCATTATCTGCGAGCTTATAGGCCTATCTCAGGGTTTAACAACGTCTACCTGTCACGCATTAACCTTCATTGGGGGTATCTCCCTAAACCGAACACAGAATGCCCCCACTTATGCCCCCAACGGTGACTTGATTCCGGTGAGTCCAGTTGATAACAGGAGATAAGACACGGGCCAGAAACCGCAGTATACGAACTTTACGTTGATTTCGGTAAACCAGGGAGAAATGTGAAATGGTGCCGATAATAGGAGTCGAACCTACGACCTTCGCATTACGAATGCGCTGCTCTACCAACTGAGCTATATCGGCCCTGAAAAGGACATGTCCACGAATGTGAGCACGGGGTAGAAGGTTAAAACTAACCGGGCGATGCGTCAATGGCCTTGTGAATCAAACGCCTAATTTTGCATCATCCGGTTTCAATAACGCACGAATCGTGTCGTGACAGGAATGCTTGTACCCGGTCGGGTAAGACTATAGCCAGCGGCGAACCTGCCGCTCAAAGCGATCCCATTCCAGCCCGAAGTGTTTTCGCAATTGTTCCTCTTCAAAATCAATATGCAATTTGGCAACCGCCAGCATAAACAGCGGTACTGCCACTACGCCAGCCGGGCTGCCGACGAACAGAGCAAAGGCAAGCTGGAGCCCGCTCATACCAAGGTAGATCGGGTTGCGACTCCAGGCGTAACATCCGCCGGTAACCAGCGTGGTCGATTTATTTGCATGAAGCGGGTTCAGGGTCGTACGTTTCATCCGCATCTGCCATGCGGTATGCAGTATCATCCACAAACTGACGCTGGCCAGTAATGCGCTTATCACGATATTTACCGCGCCAAATGTGAAACGTGGGCTCGCCGTCAACGCATCGGCAACGAGGAAAAGTACTAAGATGAATGGCGGCGGAAACCAGACTCTTAATTTTTGCAGGAAATGACGCATGGCTATGGACTAACCTCGGAAGCAGTTTGATTAACGCTGATACCGCTATAAATACCCTGTAAAAGACACATAAACAAACGATGCTTCCCTCACAACAGGCTATCGCCTTCACCAGACAGGCAGGATCTGTAGTACCAACCTCTGCAAAAATACCGGCATCAGAGGCATCCGCCCCTGATGTTCCCGACAGGTTTACGCTGAAAAAGTTGAATCCGACGCTGATTCAAACAGCCCTACAGACTGCTTGTAAAAACGCATAAAATCATCAAACATCACTGGCGGTAAAAATTGATAGCCCTGCAGGTAATCCACATTATTTTTCCCCAACCATTGCTGCTGATAGCCGTATTCAACGCCTTCCGCCACCATGCGTAATCCCAGGAGCCCGGAAAGATGAATGATTGACTCGAGCATAGGGATATGTTGCTCAGCTTCTTTAATAGCCTTGATGAACGTTTTATCAATTTTGATAACATCCAGGTCTAACTCATTGAGATAGCAGAGGTTAGCGTATCCCGTCCCAAAATCATCTAAAGCAAACAGAACCCCTCGGTTTCGCAACGATCGTATCAGCTCTTTGATGGCTGGAGTGATAGTGAGAGTCTGATTTTCGGTTATTTCAATCATTAATTTTATCGGTAGCCTTTGCGTTATCTCCATAAAATTAAGGCATTCCCAATAAAAAACGGGATTACTTAAACCTGATGGACTGACATTAAAGGAGACGAATAGCGTTTTATTTATACCCTCGCTTCCGTCGACCAGATTACGCGCAACGGTGGTCATTAAATAGCTCGTTAACTCATTCATTAAGCCACTTTTTTCAGCCAGAGGTATAAACTCACGCTGAGAAATCGCATAATTATGGCCCTGTGGCCATCGAGCTAAAACCTCAACACCACAGACATCCCCACTGATATTTACGATGGGCTGAAAATAAGGAATGATTTCTTCATTCCTTATTGCCATACTCAGTCGGCCAGAATCTGAGACATCATATGCATCGCCGTAAATTACATTCTCACCAGAATGATTGTTTGTCGGGTAACCTTCATGCAATAAATTATTCCTGGTTAAAAAAATGATGGTTTCATTAAAATGAGAAAATCCCAGTCGAGCGGTTATCCTTTCCCGATATCGATACACTGACTTAGTTGTTAGTGAGTTAGCAATACAAAAATCGTGCAATTTTTCTTTTGTGAATGATGCATACAACATTTCCTCTTCAAATTCAGTCAAATGAAAAGTAAACATCGTCGAACCTTTAGTGACCTCCACAACCTCATTGGGTGCCATTAAATTGGCTCTGAGCTGAGAAATCAATTGATCAGATAATTCTCTTCCATTAATGAATGCATACTCCTCATATCCTCGATTAACAGAACGAGTTTCATTCATCCGAAGAACAATACAGTTTATGTTGATAAACTGCGTGCTATTTCTCTGAAACCATTTTCTGACCAGTAGCAATGGTAACCGGTTATCGATCACCAGCAAACAGGACGGGTATCGTGGAATAACTGATTGGGTACCAGAAATAAATGATCGCGCATCAACCAGTACCAAATTAGGCAGCCACGCTTTTATTCCCGAGAAAAGAAAAATATCATAACTGAGCAGAAAAATCTTTTTCGTATTCATAGTTACCACCAACTTAAATTTATGGCATAGCAGGTCCCTCGTTATATACACGAGAGAATATACAACACCTTCAGCCTCCAGCAATTATAAGGCGGTTCGTGAATTAACTTTATCCATAAGTCATATCACGTAGTTTCAGAGTTTATAATCACAATTATCCATATGCGTATTCCCATTAAATGGTAAATCCATTTTAAATATCGAAAAAGGAAAATTCCTAATTTTCACCAGTACAAATCCTTTTACTCATTTTCACCACAAGACAAAATAAAAGACCACAAATACTATTAACAGCAAAACATACAACCACTAAAATCAAAATACTAACACATTACCTCGATTCATGCTGCCCGACAAACCATGAGCGTACGTCGCAGATCTCTTATCGCATAGACATTCCCGGCGATACGGATGACCTTATAATAGAAAATATCCTGTTGAGACATAAGCAGTTCGGTAATTTCATCGGGAACATTATCGTTTTTATTTTTGACAATAGCCAAGCGACGAGTCTGCACATATCCGTCGCGGTCTTTGCCAATAAAATTCAGGACAACATTACGATCTACGGCATAGTGCTTACCCTGAATATTAAGGCTCCCTACCTGGGATACCCGCCCTTCGGTAGCAGATGAAATACGAAAAACCAACAGAACTTCACCTTCAATTTTTACGCCCTGAGTTTGCGCTTGCAGATGAAGGTAATTCTTGGCAGAGCAGGTCAGCGTCTCAGGTTCTTGATGGCGATAAAAAAAGTATGCTGTTATCACAGCAAGAAAGATCGCCCCGCTAATAAATATAATTTTCGCATTCACGGGCAGCACCTCCTTTATCCAGCGTACAGATCCCCAAAAAATTCTCTTTAAGATCATTACCTGCCGATAAATTATTATCATCATAAAAAACTATTGTTTTCTTGCCATCATGACAGGTCGCGTTTAATTTTCTCCACATATCAGAAGATAAAAACGCTTTCGTTTTATCAGCATTATTGTCATCGGCTGTATAAAGTTCACAATCACCTATTGCCCTAATATAGATAAAATTCGTGGTACCTGAGTTAAGAGTTGGCAATATCAAAACCGCGCTCCCAAGAAAGGCAAACAATAAAATAAATAGAAGAATGTTTTTGCGTTTCGGTGTTGCGGGTGAGTTCACCGTTTCTGTTACCGAACGAACAGGTACATCTCCACTGAAAGATGACTGTTCATCATTGACCGAAGCATGGAACAAAAATCCCTGCCGGGGCAACGTTTCAATGGGATTTTCTGCCCCCAACTCACTAAATGCTTTTCGCAATATACTGATACTTTTATTAAGGCTATGACCCGATGGGGCCATACCATGCTTTTTCCATACTTCTTCAATGATAAACTCACGGTGGAGTTGTTGATTTTTATGGGCAATGAATAGCTCAAGTAATCTCGCTGTAGATGCCGAAAGGATTATTGTAGTATCGCGATGTTTCAGGCTTTTTCTGGTGGAATCGTACTCAACCTGATCATTAATTATACTTTTCATACTACCTGACTCTTAAATACCGTGACATGGAGTACAAATGACCAAAGTTTCATCTGTGCCGAGCTGATTACTGCATTGTATAAAGATAGTTACAGTATAGGTTCGATATCTAACCATGACATATCGGATCAGACTCAATGCTTACTATTGATTGAGTTTGAAGCACCCCTGGCCTACTGGGATGTATTTCTGCAACGCTACGATAAACTTTCGGTTTTTTGTTTTCAGCTCACTACTACGCCAGGTTTCACCCGGCAACACATAACGCATGGTGGCTTCATCATCGGTTGAGTTGCACCCCTGGTGTACGATGATTTTAAAAAAAGTATTCCCGGTGTTTTTCAGTGTTCCGTTAGCCTCATCAATGGTGTAAGCCAGATTTATGTTTCTCGGGCGAACAACCAATATGGTGTCCATAGCGATCACCGGGAGAGCCTGGCCGCCTTTCCCTTGATTACGTTCGGTAAACAGCGTGATCGGCATTTCACGAAACAGAATTCGGTAATAGCGTTCTTTATCATCCTGCGGCCCACGGTAGAAAATCTTAAAAAACTCACTCGCCTGCGGAGCCAGTGAAAAATTCAGCGGAGTAAACAGAAGTTCGCCTTCAGCAATAGCACTTCTGTTTTCACCTCCCGCTCCCGGCTTATCAATTTTTACTGCGCCGATACTGTATAAATTCTGTTTCTGACTATCGTTATAGATTCGTTTACTGATAAATGATTTATCCGATGGCATCTCATAAATGGTCGACTCCAGGTAGACTGCCTGTGTAGAGAATGCTGTCAGACCGGAAAGTAGAATAAATACCCATCTAAGCGCCAGACGGCGGCGGTTCATGGCGTCACTCCCACCCAATTCGCCGTGACTTTTATCTCTCCACTGGCGCTGACGACACCTTCCCAGTCAGCGCCGGAAACGGTTAACATCGAACGTGAATCATTCATTGGGAAAAGCAACTTTAAATCAGTAGCATAATAGCTTCCATCGTCATTGTTATTTGCGTCCCAGGGCGTCTGTTGCCACTGCGCATCTCTCATACTGACTGCCGCTTCACTGCAGCTATTTCGTTTTTGCACCACGCCCCCCGACTGACTGTTGTACTGCAGAAAAGCGGGAATTGGGACGGACAGCCCGCCTTGCGCAGACGTAAACAGACAGTAAGGGACACTGTTTATCGTCGTACTTTCCCCAATAACTTGCGCGGTAATACTGTCGGCCTGACGGGGGCCTGAGACGGTTACGGTGTAATCCATTTCTATAGGAGCGGCATTGCCAATCGTGCCACTACCGCTCGCAGAAGCTGTGTTGTCCGAAGAGACGATACTGATCCCATACTCCTTCGGCACAATATTGAGCTGTAGCGAAGGGGTAAACTGGTAGTGTCCTGACTCTGGTGTTAAGCCATTATAAAAGCCGAAGGTAAACGGCTGACTGTTAGTAATGCTGATCCCTGAATCAACAAGCTTCTTCAAAAATGCTTTTGACAGAAAAATATAAATGTATTCTCCAGAGGTGGTAAAAACGTTGTAATAAGCAGTTGAAGTACCATAGTTATACCAGTTTGAACCATTCCCGGAGTATCTCACGGTGGCCGCTCCAGGCGTAAAACCAAGCATCGCCGTGTCGACAAAAGCGCGAAATGTCAAGGAGCCGGTCAGATTGGCCGTTTGTTGCAAGTTATAACTCACCATTTTGCAAATCACACCGTCAGTACCGCCCACCACGCCAAGTTCGCAATAACCAGAGTCTTTGGTGATGCTCGGCGTACCATCGCTGGCAACCCAAAGCTCCTGAAATGCGTTAGTCGAGACAAGTGACAGATGACCGCGTTTAGTTAACGTGTAATTGACGTAATTCCATGATCCTGTCGATTGGTCTTTGCACCGTTGCCCGGAAGAATAATCATAATTTACAGAAGTATAACAGCGGTTGAACACATAGGTTTCGCTGCTACCGGTAGGCACATTGCGGAAGTACTCATAAGCAGTATCGGTCAGGGAAGCGAATCCGTAGGCGCCACCAATAACGCCTGCGACAGAGCCGACCTGCGCATGATAAAAACCGTTTTTGTCAGTGCCCAATCCGGCAATAAACCCGGTTGATGGGCACTGGGTGCCACTATAACAACGGATTCCCCGGAAAGGCCCGTTAATCGGGGAGTTATCAATCCACATGTCCTGATAATAATTTCCAGGCGCAGTCCAGCCGACAAAACCTAAATACCCGAGACTCACCTGAGAGGTACCGTATTTTATCCACGTGTTTGACCCGCTGAAACGCGGATCAAGTGCCGATGGGGTAATAAAGTATTCACTATCAATGGCATTTTCGATAAACAAATAGTTATTACTGACTGAGCCGGAAGAGATTGCATTCAACGCCAAAGCAGGTACAGGTGAAAAACTCCCTACGGCACAGATTACAGTAGCTAATTTAATTAATACTTTCATTTTATTACCTCTGCGCCATCGTGGTTTGCGTTGCACATTTCACATCACCAACCCACGCTGCGCCGCGTGCTTTTTCCAAATCAAGATCGGCTTCGCATATATTGCCATTGGCTGAAATTAACGTGATGACCGGATACTTTTTATCGATATCGATAGCAAACTCACCCTTTTCATCCGTACGCGTTTTACCGATGTGGTTATGGATATCGGTATTTGTAGCCAACTGTCCATCGGGATAACGAATGCGCCCGAATACGGTGACCATGCTTTTCACTTCAGGGTTGATAACACCCACGTTACCCGGATATAGCGTCAGCTCCTGTTTGCGTCCTGAAACAATATCGAAGCTGTCCTCAGAGTTTTTATCATTAAGGATTTCCAGCTTGTACTGAGCATAGGGCGGCAGTGCAATGAAATTTGATTTACCGCTGAGAAGATAATTGCGGTTATTAATCTTCGCAGCCAGTTTCCCCTCGCCGGTCAAATCTGTTTTCACAATGATGCCAGACCGCTGTCGCTCTTTACTCAGGCCGAAATCTTTACCTGCCCACGCCAGAGAACCCTGGGAAGAGAAGTTCATATTGGTGGAGTTGTCAGCAGAACGCGTTACCGATACGGTGCCGGCGTTATATTTCGTGTCATAACTCAAATTGCCGTTTACCGAATAATTATTGTCGTAATACTGTTCGCCACTCAGACGCGTTGATGCCGACAATCCGACCGATTTAATCGGGCCCTCAGCATACTGCTTGCGCGCGCTGAGATTACCCTGAGTACTGCCATAGCGATCGCGGGAGACGCCCATACTCAACCAGGATGCCAACGGCAACGATAAATCCAGACTGACATAACGTTCCTGCCGCCCATCGTCATTCCGGTTGTTGTAGTAATAACGCTGAATACCTGCACGCAACCCAACCGTGGCATACCTGCCTGAATAAAGGGTCGTGCTGTAGTCCAGATTACGATATTTATTTCCCGAGTAGCGATTCTCCGTCTGACTCACGGTGAGCGAGCCGCCATGAGGAATAAACTTTCCGAGGTTAAGAGTCCCGCCAATGGAATAATTATCACGCTCCTGCATGGGCAGACGATCGCCAATTTTACTGTCTTCACGAGATGCCCAAAGGGAACCGTATCCCTCAGGTACATTAAGGTTGATGTTACTGATATTTCGCCATGACGAATCGTTCGCCACCAGCGTCTGATTGCCAATGCTTACGTATTCATTCACATTGAGCGTGACATCCGTTTCATTAACCGCATTGTTGTCAAAACCGTAGAGCGTGGACTTCAGGCCCAGCCCCGACAATATTGCCAGCGTCACCGATGCGGCCCCCCCGGCAATCCAGGTCTGCTCGCTGCCCAAATCCTGATAATGATTTCGCTTATAACTCACACGGTCATAATCCAGTGAGCCACCAAACAGTTGCCACGAGAGCTGATCAATCCCGGCAGCTTGTTGGCGGGCAAAGATTTTATTAACCCTGCTGATACGACTATTAATTGTCCGGCCATTGACCACGATATCTACCGTGACGTCATAAACTCCATACGGAAAACGACTGGTATCAATTTCATAACTGCCCATATTAAAGTTCTGGACGCTGAGCAAACGCCCATCACGGAAGACATGAACCTCGCCAGCGGCTGGCAAAAATACGGTAATCGGCGTGAGTGAAAGCGCGGTATTCTCAACAACCGTACTTCCTTTGTTTCCGTAGCTCACACCGTAAATTTTCCCGCCATTCAGCGCATTCAGGCTGGCAATAGACTGGACATTCCAGGTGTCGAGCATCCCAAGCGCCAGTCGATAACCGTCATAATCACGCTCATACATCGCACGATAGAGTTTACTGGTGCCGTTGCTGTCGCCGATGCCGTAAAACGAACCGTTAATGTTGATATGGTGCTCGCGCAGCGATGTAGTATTGTCCACCGTCAGATAGCTGCGGGTACTGCTGCCATTATGATAATCGTTGTAGTAGGTACCAAAGTTATAGTTCAGGACGTTAGAGAGAGACTCCACGCTGGAAGGTCCAAGCAGGCTGCTGCGTGCGACAATCGCCTCAGTTAACGCATCTTTGCTGACAATCATCTCCAGGTGAAATGAAGAAACGTTGAGCTGCAGGCGTGCATTGTCCGATAGCTCGATATTGGTGTTATCGTGAAATTTCACATCACGAATTTTTTCTACCAACGCACGAGTTTTTCCAGATAACACGGCATTATTAGGCAATTCAGCAAGAGTCAGGGCTTTAACTGTAATATTGCCATCAACAAGTGAAATCACCGCATCGGCAATTTTTTGCTGACTTTTCTCGTCAGTCTCGTTGTAACGAATATATACCGGCACCGTCATTCCCTGCTCCAGTGAACGGGCGAAAGCGCTGGGAATAACGTAATTACCCACTTTTACTGGGGCTGCATGTGAAAATCCTGGTGTCAGCGCAAGAAAAAAACAAATGCTACCGCCGACAATATTTGTTGTTGTCATATGCATCCTTACATTCCGGTATTTTTATTTATCCCGTACAGATGGCTGCAATCGACCATCACTTCACTGTAATAAACTGCTTACCGTGCCAAATACCAATGCGTGAACGGCTATTGCTGATGTCGGTAAACTGTAATTTTATTTTCGTACCCGGCATAATGTAATAACGTTCGCGACAACCTCGTCCCTGATCGCGAGCCTTATCCTTACACGCGCCATAGGCGATCACACGAAACGAAACATTGCCAGTATTGGTAATAACATCGCCATTTCGGCTATATTCAAAACGCTCTTTTCGCGGCGCGACCACCAGAATAGTGCCAATTTCAGCCGACGCTGTTGCAACCGCCATTTTATTCGCCCGAGTTTCCGCGCTCTCGGTGACCGGCTCATCTATCCATTGCAGACGATAATAACGTTCGAGATCATCTGCAGGTCCTTTATAAAAGAAGCGAAAAACATCCTTTGCCTGACCAGGAAGAATAAGATTGGCAGGTGTAGAAAGTAACTCTCCGGAATTGACAGGTTTTATTTCGACTCCCCCCGCCAAAGGTGATGACAATTGTTTTACCGAAACACTGACATAACGCGCTGCATCAGTTGTATTAGTAATTTCTTTCGATAATGAACTCTCAGCAGAAGTCATTATCGATGTGATTTCACCCACATTAATTGCCAATCCGGGAAAAGATACTACTAACCCTACCAACATCGCTGTCGGTAAATATTTTTTCATGACGCCATTCCTGATAAATTCGGGAGAAAAAATTCTCCCGAATTTTTATTACTTAGGCAGACGGAGTCGTCCAGGTTGCATTAAACTGTACTTTTACATCTCCAGTCCAATAGCCGTCTGGCAGAGCAGAGTAATCCGTTACTGCCTGGCTACCATCAGAAGTCGCTGACGCGATGGTGAATTTGAAGTTGGATTGATCGCTGACACGAGCAGCACCGTTATAAGCGCCATCAGCCATCAGGCTTTCAAGACCAGAAGTCGAGCTGGAGTTAACCAGGACAGTATCTGATGAGTTAGTCAGCGCGGTGCCATTCCATGCCACCCCTACGTTCAGGGTAGACGCATCGCCACTGGCGTTGGTCAGCGTGTTACTAATGATCTGAGCAGTCAGCTCAAAATCAGTTGCCGTTTCCTGACCCTGAATAGTCACATCAAAAGCACCGTCCTGAGAGTTGAAGGCTTTCAGACCTTCAGCATACTGGAAAGTCAAAGAGTTCAGCGGGGTGACAACCAACATACTGGTGGTATCTTTTGTTGCCGTCGCGTCCCACGAGGCAGTTGCAGAAGCAGTAACGTCTGCCATTGCATTTGCTGCAACAAATACAGAAGCCAGAGAGGTTACTAATAATAATTTTTTCATTTTTATCTTCTCCTAAGAACAAACTCACCACCGAGTCTTATTTTTAAGTCACTCCAGCGGTTCCATTAATTGCGAGCCAGAATTGCCGCGCCAAAAAATTATCATTTGAATTAAGTAACATCTCAACAAACCCTGAAACGCAAAAATTACAAAAAACTAAGAATTTTCCCACAAAAAAATTTATCTAAGAAGTTTCCTAAGATAAAATTACTTGAAATACGCCTTGTTACAGAATTATCACCCACACAAATAAGTAATACCAAACAATTCATCTTTTTTATGTTTTTGATAAATATCAAAAAGATCATACAAATACCACCTAAGCAAAACCCTTACAAAACATAAAGATAATTAACGCCTCCATATTTTCTCTATAATGCTTATTATTTGTTGCAATTATGCTAAATTTTTAACTTCACAAGAAAATTCTCATAAAATATTCATATGAGGGGGAATATTCTTATAAAATAATCATTAAGTTGGAGGATTAGTATTCGAATTGATAATTATTTCACAAAAATAAAACCAGGAATTTTCCATATAAAAAGAATATTCCTGGAATATCAAGTGTTATATAACGTTCAACCAGGAGAGATTTAGCTGAAACCTTTTAATCCCAAATAACTATTAAGTGTTACCGTACGCACCCGATGTAGGGTAATCAAATTTTGTTGTTCGAGAGATTTAAATGACCGGCTAACGGTTTCAATTTTAAGGTCGAGATAACTGGCAATTTCCTCCCGGGAGAATGGCAAGTGAAGCGTCGTTTCTGGCCTGCCAATACGTAAATGCATCTCGTAAAACTCCACCAGAAAAGCAGCGATCCTGGCCTCAGCCTGTTTATTCGCATAGCGCCGCAGTTTTTCAACAATGAATCCATTGTCCCTGCAGAGAAACTTGATGACTGCGGCAGCAACCGACGGATCCTTTTCTGCTACTTTGAACAACCGCGCAATATCGATATGACATACCTCCGCAGCCGTTGCCGCCTTAATCGTTGTCAGGTACTTCCCCCCTTCGACAGCATCCAGCGCCATGATATCTCCCGGAACATAAAAGCGACTGATAAAATCGTTATCGCCACATTCCACGCTGGACTTGCAGTACCCCTCATGAATCACAAAAAGCATGTTTGCGGCTTCATCCTGCCGGGCGAGTATCTCCCCTGCTTTAAACCTTCTTCTTTTGTCTATTAATCGGTGTTGATTATCACGATCAATTGCCGCTCCCTTTGGACACAGCGAACAATGGCGGGGGGGAAACGGGTTGCCGAGCGGCACAACAGGAATACGATGTTTGTGAATATCCGATTTCACGCAACAACTCCTCATAAAAATGAGACTGATTCTAATAGATCGAACCATAGGAACAATACGTGAACGGCAGACCAGGAAAATTCATGCTGGCAGGGAAAATTCTGTGATACGTCGCCTTTCGGCCTCCGGTGAGAGCGTAGGTCAAAAACAGACTGATGCGGATGATGTTAAAACGCAGGATAGAAAAATAAATGCGGCAGCGAAGTGAAGTTTAGAATTAAGCGGGAGATGCCTTAATAGCTTTAAAATTAAGAGCACTATTATGGCATCGCCCGTTTTCAATTACGCCCGGATCGTGTCGTCACCGAAGCCAATCCACTTATATGTGGTCAGCGCTTCCAGCCCCATTGGGCCACGCGCGTGCAGCTTTTGCGTGCTAACTGCCACTTCCGCCCCCAGTCCGAACTGACCGCCATCGGTAAAACGAGTAGAAGCGTTCACGTACACGGCAGAAGAGTCCACTTCATTCACGAAACGGTTGGCGTTGCTGAGCGTGCGCGTCAGGATAGCATCCGAGTGCTGGGTGCCGTGTTCGCGAATATGGGCGATTGCGCCATCCATATTTTCGACCACCACTACGTTCAGATCCAGAGACAGAAACTCGTTATCCAGCTCTTCCGGTTTCAGCGGCACCAGTTTGGCCGGGCCACACAGTACCTGCATCACGATTTCGTCACCGTGCAGCGTAACACCGCTATCCGCCATCTTTTGGCTTAATGCAGGCAGGAAACGCTCAGCGATATCCTGATGCACCAGCAGAGTTTCTACGGTGTTACAGGTGCTTGGACGCTGAGTTTTGGCATTAACGATAATCTTTAACGCCGGGGCTATCTCAGCAGAATCATCAACATAAATATGGCATACGCCAATGCCGCCGGTGATGACTGGGATGGTCGACTGCTCACGACACAGCTTATGCAGGCCCGCGCCACCGCGTGGGATCAGCATATCGATGTACTTGTCCATACGCAGCATTTCAGCGACCAGCGCGCGGTCCGGATTATCTATCGACTGCACCGCTGCTGCGGGTAAACCGCAGGCTTCCAGCGCCTTTTGGATCACCGCCACGGTCGCGGCGTTGGTCCGGTACGTCTCTTTCCCACCGCGCAGAATTGCCGCATTACCGGTTTTCAGGCACAGGGAAGCAACATCAACGGTGACGTTTGGGCGCGCTTCATAAATCACGCCAATCACACCCAGCGGAACGCGACGACGTTCAAGGCGCAGGCCGCTATCCAGCAGACCACCGTCAATCACCTGCCCGACCGGGTCGGCGAGATTACAGACCTGACGCACATCGTCAGCAATCGCTTTCAAACGCGCAGGAGTCAGCGCCAGGCGATCGAGCATCGCTTCGCTCAGACCATTTTCACGCGCCTGTTCTACATCCTGCTTGTTAGCGCTAAGGATACTTTCCATTTGCGCTTCCAGCTCATCAGCAATGGTTTCCAGTACGCGATTTTTTTCACGACTGGAGAGTAGCGCCAGCTTGTATGACGCAGCTTTGGCAGCAATGCCCATTTGTTCCAGCATATGCCTGTTCCTTAACGGGTGATCATATCGTCGCGATGGACAGCAACCGGACCGTATTCGTAGCCCAGGATGGTGTCGATCTGTTGTGAGTGATGTCCGGCAATACGGCGCAGCGCATCGCTGTTATAGCGTGTAACACCGTGGGCAATATCGCGCCCTTCGAGATTACAGATACGGATCACTTCACCACGAGAGAAGTTGCCTGTCACGCTTTTAATGCCTTTTGGCAGTAATGAGCTACCGCGTTCCAGAATCGCTGCGGTCGCGCCCTCATCGACGGTAATTTCCCCGGCAGGCGGTGCGCCGAAGATCCAGCGTTTACGGTTTTCCAGCGGAGAGGCCTGAGCATGAAAACGCGTCCCGACAGAAACGCCTTCCATCACATCGCCAATAACGCCAGGCTTGCTGCCAGCGGCAATAATGGTGTCGATCCCGGCGCGGCACGCGACATCGGCAGCCTGCAGTTTTGTTCCCATGCCACCGGTTCCCAGACCCGAAACGCTATCTCCGGCAATGGCGCGCAGCGCATCATCAATACCGTGCACGTCTTTGATCAGCTCAGCCTGCGGGTTGGTGCGTGGATCGGCGGTGAACAGCCCTTGCTGATCGGTCAGCAGCAGCAGCTTATCGGCCCCGGCCAGAATCGCCGCCAGCGCAGATAGGTTGTCGTTATCACCGACTTTAATCTCGGCGGTCGCTACGGCGTCATTCTCATTAATGACAGGAACAATGTTGTTATCCAGCAGCGCACGTAGCGTATCGCGGGCATTGAGGAAGCGCTCTCTGTCTTCCATATCCGCACGCGTCAGCAGCATCTGGCCGATATGAATACCGTAAATCGAGAAAAGCTGTTCCCACAGTTGAATCAGTCGGCTCTGCCCTACCGCCGCCAACAGCTGTTTCGAGGCTATCGTTGCCGGGAGCTCAGGATAACCAAGATGCTCACGTCCGGCGGCAATCGCGCCCGAGGTAACGATAACAATACGATGCCCTGCGGCATGGAGCTGTGCGCACTGGCGAACCAGCTCTACGATATGGGCGCGGTTCAGGCGGCGCGATCCGCCCGTTAACACACTGGTGCCAAGTTTTACCACCAGCGTCTGGCTGTCACTCATGATTCTCTGCCATTCAAAATTGGGGAAAATGATATCAAACGAACGTTTTAGCAGGACTGGCCCCGGTTGCCAACAACCAGCGCACAAAGCATGAAAATTTATTGCGCAGGATCAGCAAGCGTAACGGCAGATTTTGACGCATTTATTACAGAAACAAAAAAACATCCTTTTTTAAAAATATTCTTACTTTGTCATAAAACGTTCATTGCCAGACGTTAAAAACCTTCCTGTCTTTTAACGGGGATCACACCCAGTGAATATTAGCGCGTACTTTTAATCAGGAATGAAAATGAAAAAGAGCACTCTGGCATTAGTGGTGATGGGTATTGTTGCGTCGGCATCCGTACAGGCAGCGGAAGTGTATAACAAGAACGGTAATAAACTGGACCTGTACGGTAAAGTAAAAGCCATGCATTACATGACGGATTATGACAGCAAGGACGGCGACCAAAGCTATATCCGTTTAGGCTTTAAGGGCGAAACGCAAATTAATGATGAACTGACGGGTTATGGTCGCTGGGAAGCAGAGTTCGCAGGCAATAAAGCTGAAAGTGATTCCAACCAGCAAAAAACACGTCTGGCCTTTGCCGGTCTGAAATTAAAAAATCTTGGCTCGTTTGATTATGGTCGTAACCTCGGCGCGCTGTACGATGTAGAGGCGTGGACCGATATGTTCCCGGAATTCGGTGGCGATTCATCTGCGCAGACCGATAACTTTATGACCAAACGCGCCAGCGGCCTGGCGACTTACCGTAACACCGACTTCTTCGGCGTCGTGGATGGACTGGATCTGACCCTGCAGTATCAGGGTAAAAACCAGGATCGCGATGTGAAAAAACAGAACGGCGACGGTTTTGGTACCTCCGTTACCTATGACTTTGGCGGCAGCGATTTCGCGGTCAGCGGCGCTTATACTAACTCCGATCGTACCAATCAGCAGAATCTGCAAACTCGTGGTACAGGCGATAAAGCAGAAGCCTGGGCAACCGGCTTAAAATATGATGCTAACGATATTTATATTGCGACGTTCTATTCTGAAACACGCAATATGACGCCGATTTCCGGCGGCTTCGCCAATAAAGCACAGAACTTCGAAGCGGTTGTTCAGTACCAGTTTGACTTTGGTCTGCGTCCGTCACTGGGTTATGTGCTGTCAAAAGGTAAAGATATTGAAGGCGTAGGTAATGAGGATCTGGTGAATTATATCGACGTGGGCGCAACATACTATTTCAACAAAAATATGTCCGCGTTTGTCGACTATAAAATCAACCAGCTCGATAGCGATAATAAGCTGGGCATCAACGATGATGATATCGTCGCTGTCGGTATGGTCTACCAGTTCTGATATAGCATAAAAAAATGCCGGATGGGGTTGCGCCGCCATCCGGCATTTTACTGTTCATTACGCCGTTAATTTAACCGGCTCATCGTTAAAATCGTCAGCAGGCTCCAGCGCCAGATTCAGCGAGGTTAACAACCCACGTAATTTTTCATGAAATTCACGTAAGGTGTATTCCAGTCGCTCTACCACTTCAGTCTCTTTCACCGGCACCGCCGTCCAGTTCCCGTCTTTATCAAACAAGCCAAACTGGTAGCTGTAGGTGAAGCGTTTTTCCTGCGCCTCCAGTTCCATCCACCAGCCCCAAAACTCGCGTTTTTCAGGGGCGGGTTTCACATTGACGCAAACAGCCAGACAATCGAAAAAAAACCGATTATCTTCGCACTGCCCTTCCCGGATGTACGGGCCAAGCGCGGTGAATTTCTTGATCAATCTACTTTTCGGATGCCCACTCGGTAACGTCATTACGATCTCCTTAGGTGAAGCACCTGTTTTACCAAATCGATAAAATTTAGCAAACTTTTAACACAATCTCTGATTGATCCAACCAGTGATTTCCTGCAGGCCTTTGTCAAAATTGCGATACACCGGGTTGAATGGAATCTCCAGCAGCTTACCGTCGGAAGATGAAGATGTGATTAAACGCGACTCCTCTTCCGGGCTAAATGGATCGTTTTTCCAGAACCCCGACAGCATTGGCGTTGGGCAGCGTCGACCCAGCAGGCCCTGCACTTTTAATGAATAGCGATTAAGCTCAACGCGTAGCGCTTCATCGGATGCGTCGTGCATCCCGAGGCGACTGGCCAGAACGTCAAGATACATTTCCGGGACGCTTGCCTGACGTTGTGGGTCACTTAGCAGCGCATGCACTACCGGACCAAGACAGGCAACCGCCTTCAGACGCGATGATTCCAGATACGCCAGGCGTACCGCCACGTTAGCACCAAAGCGGAAACCGAAGGCCGCCACGCGGGTGTGATCCACCCATGGAACATTCGGCAGCGCTTTTAATACGTGCTGGTGCAGCAGGCTGGAATCCTGGGTCAGTTTCCATTTTGATGAGAACCCGACCGACGGCATATCCAGCGTCAGCATAGCAATACCGCGCGGGGCAAAGTAACGCTCATACAGACTGTAATAATCCGTTTGCATGGAGTCGAGGCCACCGCACATCAACACCGTCGGGAACGGACCGTCGCCTTTTGGCATATGCAGGAAACCGGTGATCGGCGCGCCGCCGGTTACGGCAAACTCCATCTCACGCAGCGTGCCCGGCAGACGCTGCGCAGCTTCTTCATAAGCGCGATTGGCCAGAGCCTGCGCCTGCTCTGCCAGCTCATCGCCTTTTAAGTGTGGATACGCGGCAATGTTGTACAACGTGGAAGCATGCAGCCAGTGGCGTCCACTCACCTGCGGATCCTCCTCCATAGACGCTTTCTGTTGCCAGTCCATCGCCTGCTTCGCCCACTCGTAGATCCAGTTTCCACCGCGATAGCCGATGACCGTGTCATAGAGCTCTTTATCCGTGCGTTCGGCTTCGCTCATGACGATACGAGCCTGGACTTCGAGGATTTCGCGCGGATCGACGCCACGCCAGATCCACATCAGGCGATTCACCATGCGATACCAGTGTGGAACGGTTTTGCCATCCAGGGCGGATTGTACGGATGGCTGCGCGCCGTGATTAAAACGACGAACCAGCGTTGACGTTTCAGGGTGTTTGAAGCGGGGTTTAAACAGGACTTCGCTGAGGTTAGCCTGTGACATGATTGCAGCCTCCATGAGTACTCACTAAGGCATAGTGTAACCTGACACAGTGCAAAAAGAACAACGCCCGGCAGTTGCCAGGCGTTGAAAACTTTTTAGATTAGCGACCAGAGATCGGCGGGACGAACACTACGCCCATATCCCACGGCTGCTCAATCCAGGTATCCTGAGGGATATCAACAACATAATCATTCACCAGCGGGCGACCAGCCGGCTTAGCGAAAATAGTAACGAAATGCGCTTTAGGGTACATTTCGCGGATCGCAACGGCAGTTCCACCGGTGTCAACCAGGTCATCAATGACGATGAAACCTTCACCGTCGCCTTCGGCACGCTTCAGCACTTTCAGTTCGCGCTGGTTGTCGTGATCGTAGCTGGAGATGCATACGGTATCGACATGACGAATACCCAATTCACGCGCCAGCAATGCGCCCGGCACCAGACCACCACGGCTAACGGCAATAATGCCTTTCCATTGTTCAGAAGGCATCAGGCGGCTTGCCAGTTTACGTGCATGGATCTGCAACATGTCCCAGGTGACGACGTATTTTTCGCTCATGTGAAGTGTCCCAGCCTGTTTATCTACGGCTTAAAAAGTGTTCGAGGGGGAAATAGGTTGCGCGAGATTATAGAGATCTGAAGCACTAAAAACCAGTGTTTCGCGGAATCCCCGCCTCTTTTTGCATGCTTTATGCTAGCCGTCAGCGGAGAAAGTGGTATTCTCAATCGCATCGCGCAAGCCTGACTTGTGATGTTTTTAATTCTGCTAACCCCGTGGCCTGCAAGCAAGTTTTGTAGGACATCGCCAAGGAGACTCAACGTGTCTGAACTGTCTCAGTTATCCCCGCAACCGCTGTGGGATATTTTTGCCAAAATCTGTTCTATTCCTCATCCGTCTTACCATGAAGAACAGCTCGCTGAACACATTCTGAGCTGGGCCCAGGAGAAAGGTTTCCACGTCGAGCGCGATCAAGTCGGTAATATCCTGATTCGCAAACCTGCTACCGCAGGCATGGAAAATCGCAAGCCGGTCGTTCTGCAAGCGCACCTGGATATGGTCCCGCAGAAAAACAACGACACCGTACACGACTTCACTAAAGATCCTATCCAGCCTTATATTGACGGCGAATGGGTAAAAGCCCGTGGCACCACGCTGGGTGCGGATAACGGCATCGGTATGGCGTCTGCGCTGGCCGTTCTGGCTGATGACAACGTGGTACACGGCCCGTTAGAAGTCCTGCTCACCATGACCGAAGAAGCGGGTATGGATGGCGCGTTTGGTCTGCAGGCTAACTGGCTGCAGGCAGATATTCTGATCAACACCGACTCTGAAGAAGAAGGTGAGATCTACATGGGTTGCGCAGGCGGTATCGACTTTACCTCTAACCTGCCGCTGTCCCGTGAAGCAATCCCGGCTGGCTTCCAGAGCTTTAAGCTGACGTTGAAAGGCCTGAAAGGCGGCCACTCCGGCGGCGAAATCCACGTGGGTCTTGGTAACGCCAACAAGCTTCTGGTCCGCTTCCTGGCGGGTCACGCCCAAGAGCTGGATCTGCGTCTGGTTGATTTCAACGGCGGTACGCTGCGCAACGCGATTCCGCGTGAAGCCTTTGCTACCCTCGCCGTAGCTGCAGATAAAGTTGATGCGTTAAAAGCGCTGGTCGGCACTTACCAGGAAATCCTGAAAAACGAACTGGAAGCCAAAGAGAAGAACCTGGCTCTGCTGCTGGATGCCGTGACTCAAGATAAAGCCGCGCTGACCGCTCAGTCTCGCGACAGCTTCGTGCGTCTGCTGAACGCCACCCCGAACGGCGTTATCCGCAATTCCGACGTAGCAAAAGGCGTGGTAGAAACCTCCCTGAACGTCGGTGTGGTCACCATGACTGACGATAATGTACAGATCCACTGTCTGGTTCGCTCGCTGATCGATAGCGGTAAAGACTACGTGGTGAGCATGCTGGATTCACTCGGCAAGCTCGCGGGTGCCAAAACGGAAGCCAAAGGCGCGTATCCTGGCTGGCAGCCGGATGCTAACTCCCCGGTTATGCACCTGGTGCGCGAAACCTATCAGCGTCTGTTCAACAAAACGCCGAACATCCAGATTATCCACGCCGGTCTGGAATGTGGTCTGTTCAAGAAACCGTATCCAGAAATGGACATGGTTTCCATTGGGCCAACCATCACGGGTCCGCACTCCCCGGATGAGCAGGTTCATATTGAAAGCGTCGGCCACTACTGGACGCTTCTGACTGAACTGCTGAAGTCGATTCCAGCGAAGTAAGGTTCTGCGCTAAATGCCGGATGGCGCTACGCTTATCCGGCCTACACGCTAATTTGTAGGCCTGAGAAAGTTTTTACGCCGCCATCCGGTAATTGTTCTGAGTCACAGCCCCAACAGTAGCTGTCTTTCCATTTGTGGATCCAGCAGCGTGACGTGTAATCCCACCAGCCTCACACCACGCCCTCCCCGACGTTCATCCCAGGTTTTGCGCGCCGTCGCAATCAAGTCATCTTTATTTAAGCGCGGCCAGACGTGCTCCTGCGTGGTCTGCTGAAAATCATTAAACTTGAGTTTTATCCCCTGGCGAGCGATCAGGAGATCCGGCTTTACCTTTGCCAGACGCCGTTCCAGTTCGGGATACAGCCGCTCAATAATTGCCTCGCACTCTGGCCACTCGTGAATATCTTCCGCCAGCGTGCGCTCCACGCCGATGGATTTGCGCAGCCTGTCGTTGTTGACGTCCCGCTCATCAATGCCCTGGCTACGCTCCCACAGCACGCGACCAAACTTACCAAAACGTTTGAGCAACATTGCCAGGTCGTATTTTTGAACATCCTCGCAGGTACGTAATCCCATTGCTTCCAGCTTAGCGGCGGAGACTTTGCCGACGCCGGGAATTTTGCCTAACGGTAACGTTTTGAGAAATTCAGGAACGTCGGCAGGAGTAATCACATATTGCCCGTTAGGCTTGTTGAGATCGGAGGCAATTTTTGCCAGGAATTTAACCGGCGCAATTCCGGCGGAGGCGGTGAGCTGCAGCTCGTTAAAAATCGTCTGGCGGATCTCCTGGGCGATCAGCGTAGCAGAACCGTGACAGTGGGTACTGTCGGTGACATCCAGATAGGCTTCATCCAGCGAAAGAGGTTCAATCAGTGAGGTATAGCGAGAGAAGATCGCCTGAATCTGCCGGGAAGCTTCTTTATAAGCCTCATAGCGACCAGGCAATAAAGTGAGATGCGGGCACAGCTTTAACGCCATTCCCGTTGGCATCGCGCTACGTACGCCAAATTTGCGCGCCGGGTAATTGGCTGTGCTGATAACTCCCCGGCGCTCGCGGCTGCCGCCGATGGCAATGGGAATGTCTCGCAGGGCGGGGTTATCGCGCATTTCCACCGCCGCGAAAAAGCAGTCCATATCAACATGTATGATTTTGCGCATCACTCGCCTCCCACAACACTGTTTAAGTATACAGTATTTTTATAGTGTGAGAAGTATGATTATACCTTATGCCGGACCATTCATGACGAAGCGCGCATCGCACAGGTAACGCACAATATCCGTTTTCGTATGTTCCGCTGGATTGCCCGCCGTACTGACAAACAGTTTATTTACTTTGCGAATATTTGCCCGCAGCAGTTTTTCGATTGTCATCAGGCGAAAGGCATCATTCTCAACGCAGAAAAGCTCGTAATCGCCCAGACGTTCGCCACAAATTTCACAATGGTTCATCCAGTAGCGTAGCCCGGTGGTTTTACTTTTATCGAGATAGTAATTGCTGGCTTTGATGTTCTTTTTTATCTCTTCAGGCAGAGAATTAATGTGGAACAAAAAGCTGTTACGCCTGACCGACTGCCAGCCCTGACCATCCTGATTTTTCTTAATAAAGCGGGTAAACATCACGCCATGAATACGGGTAATTTGGTGGCAGCTCCAGCAGTGCATCTTCGAGGTAATCACCAGATAGTACGGGGCGACGATATTGAAACTGTCGGTATCATAAACATAGTCACGCAGCGCCCCGTTTAACTCATGGGGTTCGGTGTACCAGATACCTGAAACTTTGTCGAAATGCGCGCCCTGACAGGCCACATCGGTGACGTTATCAGTATCAATATCCAAGGGAATAATATGGGTTACATCTATCACATTGCCTTCCTGAGGGATAATTTGCCCCCACGTTGCGTGGGGGACGGGAACAGAATTAATGAGTGACGGGAGCAGATTGTTGACGTAAAGAAGTCACCTGCTTTTGCTTGTCCAGCTTATCAACCAGCGGTTGCACAACCTTCTCTCCCTGCTGGCCGAAATATTGATACAGCGTATCGGAAGCGCTTTGCGTCAACACCATGATCTCAATGCGACGGTTACCGGCGCTTTCCGGGTTTTTCGCATCCAGCAACATTTGGTCCGCCATCGCGCTGACCTGCATAACTTTATCCTGCGGCATTCCGGCATCTTCCAGTACGCGTCGTGCCGACAATGCGCGGTCGCCGGAGAGGTTCCAGTTGTTGTAAATATTGCTCTTATAGCTCATCGCGTCAGTATGCCCGGTGATGATTATCTTGTTATCCAGCGAGTCAAACACGGGAGCCAGCTCAACCAGCAGAGATTTAAAGAACGGCATAATTTTGGCGCTACCGCGTTCAAACATATTGCGGTTCTGGTCATCTTTAATCAGTACGCGCAGCCCCTGAGGAACAATCTCCATCTCGAGGTTAGTTTCCATATGCGCGTTGCGGGCGATGACGTTAATGTCGGTCGCCAGCTCGCCCAATTCACGGGCTGATTTTTGCTTCAGTAACGTTGTTTTCTCGTTCACGTCTAACGCCTTTTTCGCGTTTTCTTCCGTGATCTTCGCCGTCTCCTGCGGGTTGGCGGTTTTATCGAGTTTGTTACGCGTGACGTTTTTCTTCTGCGCACCCGGCGCTATCGGCTGCTTGCCCAGCTTGTTTAACGGCGCCATACCGCCACCGTTAAAGATTGATTGGCCATGCAGCGCTGCCACGATGTTTTCACGGTCAGCTTTACTGACGCTGTTCACGATCCACAGCGTCATAAACAGCGCCATCATCGCCAGCGTAAAGTCAGCAAATGCCACTTTCCACGCTCCACCATGATGACCTGCATGGTTCTTTTTAATTTGTCGGCGGATAATGGTGGTTTTCGCGCCGCGATCGCGACGATTTGGCCCCTTCCTCATGCTTATTCTTGCTCCAGCATCGCATTCACCCACGCATCCAGATTGGCGAATGTGGGTTTGGAAGCCAGATGAAGAAGTTTACGTCCGGCATCGACCGCCAGCAGCGTCGGCTTACCGCCCGCCTGCGCCACCAGCACGGTACGTACGCATTCAAGCAATGAGTGTTCTGCCCGCGCCTGCTGTTCCATGGCGTTTGCCAATGGGTCCATCAGGCAATAACAGATGAATACCCCCAGGAATGTCCCCACCAGCGCCGCCGCGACTTTCAGACCGATAAGCGCAATGGAACCGTCGATAGACTGCATGGTGATGATGATACCCAACACCGCCGCGCAAATCCCGAAGCCAGGCATCGCCTCGGCGGTACGTTGCAGGGAGCGCGATGGGGTTAACAGCGATTCTTCCGCCGTATCCAGTTCCTGATCGAGGATCCCTTCCAGCTCGTGGGCATCAATTTTCCCCATCGCCATCAGACGGAAATTATCGGCGATAAATGTCACCAGGCGTTTTTGAGTCAGTACCAGCGGGTATTTCTGGAAAATAGTACTTTCTTCCGGCTGTTCGATATGCTGATCCAGCATGCGCAGACCGCCGTTTTGCACCATTTCCAGTAGCTCATACAGGCACATCAGCAGTTGGCGCTGGAACTCCGGTCCCATTTTCTTTTTACTGATCACCCCTTTAATCTGGTGGACGATCTCTTTGAGTACGTGCACCGGGTTACCAATGATCATCGCCCCCAGACCCGCACCAAAGATAATAATAATTTCTGCCGGCTGCCAGATGGCAATTAATTGTCCGCCAGCCTCAAAGTAGCCACCAAATACGCAGCCTAAAACCACCAGTAAACCAAAAATCTTTTGCATTACGTCCTCCGCATGTTGATTCGGAATTGTTAATCTGGATATAAACAATCACGAATCTTGTGCGTGATTTTTTTATTCATTTGACAAATACGGGCTTCAGTCAGCCCTAATACCAGCGCAATCTCTTTTAAATTCATATCGTGCTGGTAATACATTGAGAGCACCAGTCCCTCTTTTTCGCTGAGTTGGCTCAGGGCATAACCCAGCATTTCCTGCGTGACGAATTGTTCCTCAAGCCCCCGCCCTTCGAGCGGCGCAATCGGTATATCGCCATTCAGTAACTCATCCAGACTGGCCAGCGATTCGGCGCCCTCCAGTTGTTGGTATTCCTGATAATCTTCAGACGACAACCCCAGCCGGGAAAGCTCCTCCCATGAGGGTTCATGCCCGAGCCGGGTACGCGCATCACGAATCAAATCTTTAATCTGATGGTATTTTTGTCGTAGCTGACGAGGCCGCCAGTCGAGGCTGCGCAGCTCATCGAGTATGGCGCCACGAATACGGTGGACGGCATAACCGGCAAAGCCTTCATCCGGTTGACCATAGCGGCGAATCGCATTCAGCAATCCCATCAGCGCCGTTTGTTCCATATCCTGCCTGTCCATAACGCAGGTACATTGCGGCGCAAGTTGACGCACCACTTTGCGCACCAAAGGAAGATAGGCCTGTAAATAATGGCTCTCTTGCTTTGGCGTTAGCACGGGCGTCGCATTAAAGTCTTCTGACTCGTAAGCATCCTGGATCATGTTATTTCCTGGCGTGTCGCTTATTGAAACACGACTTTTTTCACCAAAATGTCCTTATAAGGTGTCGCCATTTTGCGTTTCGCTAATTCAATTTTCAGATTTTCAAAAACTTTCTTTCTGATATCGGAGATCTTCAGCGCCCGAATATCCTCATATTTCATATTCGAGAGTTCATCTACTGTAATACTTTGATAGAGCGGTTCGTCTTTCTTAATTTTTTCAGCGTCTTTCTCTGAATCAACGACCATCACCAGCTCTGCCACCATGTATCTGTCTTCCCCTTCATTATCATGAAGCGTAACCACCGTTTCCGGCAGGGAGACAAAAATACTGCTGGACTCATCCTGGCTATCTTCCGCTTCATGCGCAGGCTTATCTGCTGCTGTTGCGGTTCCTTTAGTCATAGAATGATAAATGCCCCATCCTGCGCCCCCTGCAATACCCAGCGCCACGACGGAGCTAATCAGACACGCGATAACAATTTTCTTCATCTTGCTTTTACACTTTGATCAGAACGGATTCGTTCTGTTGAAATTGAGGCTCATCGTTAAGCGTTAGCGCCGACGTAACCTCCTCCTGTTGATGATCTGACTGCTGTTGCTGCTGTTGCGATTGCCCCTCGGAAGAGACCTGAACGTTCACTTCCATGAAGTTTTGCGCCGTGAGGTGCTGGCGTAAGTTTTCGCTAAATTGCTGCAACGAGCGGCAGACATCACTCTGATTTGCGCCGATGTGAACCATCAGCTTTCCGGCATCCAGCTGCACGGCAATTTCCAGTTTGCCAAGCGAAGGAGGATCAAGACGAATAGTCGACACCTGCTGTTGCTGGCCCAACTGGAATTGAATTCTGTCTTTGAGCAGCGCGGTAAGCTTCTCTCCGAGTTCCTCTGTTGACAGCGTGGTCGGCGTCGAAACTTGCGTCGACACCACGCTATGATCGCTCAGAGCATTCACCGGCTGATTTCCCTGTGCCGCCGTATTGAGCAAACTTTGCGTCGCAAGCGTTGGGTTAACCGCCACGCTATCCGTTTTTCTCACCGCCATCGGGCGAGGAACGCTATGATCCTCAGACTTCACGCGGGCGGAAATTTGCTGTGACGTCGAAAGCGAAGCAGGTTCAGGCGCGATCGCGCGCAGATCCTGGGAGGAGAATGTCGCCAGTTTGGCCTGCTGATCCGGCGTTGCCTGAGGCAAATCCTCGCCGATCGACGC
The DNA here is from genome assembly GCA_020099315.1 of Citrobacter europaeus. Taxonomy (NCBI): domain Bacteria; kingdom Pseudomonadati; phylum Pseudomonadota; class Gammaproteobacteria; order Enterobacterales; family Enterobacteriaceae; genus Citrobacter; species Citrobacter europaeus. Next base: position 906,822 of record CP083650.1, on the reverse strand, counting down.
CAGCAACGTTTGCAGCTTTGGCGGCAGTGACGATAAATCAGTGGCATGCTGCTCAGCCGACGGCGAGGACGTTTTTCCTTGTTGAGCCATCGCGCCCGCCAGTTGACGCAGCAGCGATGAACCTGATTGGGAGGTTTGCACCTGCGCCAGCATTTTCAGCATCTCACCGTCCGGCTGCTTCTGGGTTGGTGCAGACGCTGACGCCTGAGCCGGTTGCGCCAGCAGCATCGCCAGCAATGCCTGCATAGCCGCAGGATCTGCATCATCGCGCTGATGCCCGGCCGCCGACGCCTGCTGTTGGTTGACTTTTGCGCCGATCAAACGTTCAGCCACCGCGTTAAGCCCAGCCTGCGGCAAAGAAAACGTGCTGCCGCTCGTTGACGTTGTTGGGGCTGAGATAGCCGCCTTTTCCGGTGTGGCCTCTGCCAACGCACTGGCCGAGGCCAGTAATACAGGATTCATGCCTTCTCCGAAATTAAATTAACCATTGAGTACGCCAACATTCCTTCCTGATTTTGCTGATGTTGATCCATGCGCGCTTTGAGTTCTTCCGCACGCTGCGTTCGCCGGGTTATTAGCGCCTCAAACGCCGCATGCATTTTGCTTTTCACTTCCCTCAGCGCCCCGGCATCAGTTTCCCAGGCGGCATAGTCATGAAAAACGCGCATCACCTGCTGATGCAGGCCGGGTAATCGTCGCCAACGCTTGTTATCCAGCGCGTCGTTCATCTCTTGTACCAGGGCATAAAGCTGCTGTTGCTGTTGCAGACGCTCTCTTTGCATCGCCTTATCCCAGTTTTGCCGACAGACCTTCCCAGCCCGTGCGCAGATTCGTCAGGATGAGGATCACTTCATCAATTTTTTCCAGCGACAATTCGCCGCTGGCTTCGTACAGGCGGTAGACGCAGTGGTCATACAGCCGGGACAAATTCACCACCAGCTCGCCGCCGGTTTCAAACTCCAGCGAGCTGGTTAAGGCGTTGAGAATATCAATGCATTTGTTGATGCTTTGCGCCTTACGCTCATAGCGTTTGTTCTCAATGTGGCTTTTGGCGCGTTCCAGCTCGTCCATCAGCCCCGAAAACAGCACCAGCACCAGCTCTAACGGCGATGCTGCTGCGGTACGCGCAGCAAGATCCATCTCTTTGTATTGCGAATAACCATCCTGCGTGTCGTACATGTTGATTCTCAGTCCTTCTCTTAAACCAGCCGGTTACATAAACGCGGCCATACTCACTTTCATGGTGTACGTTTCAACCAGCGTATTGGTGTACTCTTCCACGTAGCGCTCGTAGTTGGTGTTATAGGTTTCAGTCAGTTGATCGCTTTCGTCCTGAATTTTGCTCTGCTGGTCATCAATGTTTTCCTGACGCATGGCGATGATGCCGTTGCTGGAATCCAGATAGCTTTCCATCAGGTCGTCCATCTGCGCGACCATGCTGTCTTCCCCGACGAAAATAGAGGTCAAACCGTCCGGATTTTCTTCCATTTCTTCGCTGAACTGGGTGGAGTCAATTTGTAAGTGACCGTCGGAATCCAGCGTGATGCCATAGTCGACAATCGAAACACCGCCATAGGAGGCGTGAGCAATATCATCCATCTGATTTGCCAGCGAATTCATCCCGGCGTCACCGGCAAAAACCCCGGCAGCCGTGTCGTCATCGCCATAGCTGGTCAACGAATCGATGGTGTCGATTAACGTGTTGTAGGCATCCACAAAGGTCTGCACTTTGGCCTGCGATCCGCTGGAGTCTTCCGCGACGGTAAACGTGGTCACATCGTCAGGATCGGTAGGGTCGCTGACCTCAGAAAAGGTCATCGTCACGCCGGGGATAACATCATCAAACGTATTGGAGCTGCTGGTAATGGCAGGGCCGTCCTCGTTACCCAAATGGATTTCGGCGTCCTGTGGATTCGTTAACATCTGCTCACTAGATGACTCCGCCGCAGCAAGATCGTCGTTGCCAGAAACGCTCACCGAAAAACCGCTTTGCTTTCCCGTAGTATCAGAGGTCAGCATGATGGTGGTGGTGCCATCGGTTTTAACCAATGCCGCCGACACGCCGGGGTTGTCGTCCGAGTCATTGATCGCGTCAACCAGTTCACTGGCATCAATGAAACTGTCGCCATCTTCATCGGCAGCAGCAAGATCGATATCCATGGTCGTGCCGTCATCCATCGATAACGTAAAGGTACCGGATGCGCTGTACTGGTCATCGCTCATGCTGAAGGTGGTTTGTTGCGCCTGCGCAAGCGCCGAAACATAAAACGAGTAAGTCCCGGCCTGCGCCTCGGAGTTCGCCGATACGGTATTCGCGTCATTATTAGAGGTAGCAGAAAACGTCAGCGGGCCGTCTGTGTTGCTGTTCAGCGCATCGATGGCCGTCTGAAAATTCGTCAGCGCGGTACTGAGCGAGTCCAGACCGCTGCTCTCTGCATTCAATTCGTTCTGTTCGTTCTGCAAATTCGCCGCCTGGGTAGCAATATCGGCGTAGGCAAACTCTTGTGCTAATTTTTGGATCGGACTCGTAAAGCTCATAATCGATGACTCCGTGCAACGTTATTTATGTAATAGCAAAAAGCATGCCAAAATTTTTTATTATTCAGATTCAGTAAGTTAACTTAGTGGCGGAAAGGCGTTTTCCCTTCCCCAGGAAGGTTTCCAGGTAAAAGCCAGGTCGCTGAAAGCACAACACCGCCGGATGGCGGTGTTGTGAATGACGTTAAGTCAGGAATTACTGCAGCAGGCTGGAAACCATGCTGGACATGCTGTTGGACTGCTTCAGCATGGTGATGCCAGTTTGCATCAGCACCTGTTGCTGGGTCATGTTGGACGCTTCCGTCGCGTAGTCGGTATCCATAATGTTACCGATCGCCACTTCAGTGTTATCCTGCATGCTGGTCAGGTTAGCTGCGGTATCGTTCAGACGGTTGATAGATGCGCCCAGTTTGGACTGGATCTTAGACACGTCATCCATTGCAGTCTGAATAGTGGTGATCATCTGGTTTGCAGAACCAGAAGTGGTCAGCTCAGTACCACCAGAGATACCGGCAGCACCAGACTGGTCAGCTTTGAAAGAGGCGCTAACATCATCCAGCGCATTAACCAGATCGCCCAGCTGGCTGGAGATATCAACGGTCATGGTGTCAGAAGACTCAGCACCAACCTGGAAGGTTACCGCACCCTGGAACAGACCATTTTTACCGGTGTTGCTGGTACCGGAAACACCGAACAGGTTGGTGCCGCCGTAAGTGGTGTTCTGCAGCATATCGGACATCTGCTGACCCAGTTCGTCGTATTCGTCCTGCATCGCCTGCAAATCTTCGTCGTTGTAGGTTCCGTTCGCTGCCTGAGTGGACAGGTCTTTCATACGGCCCAGTACGTCGGTCATTTCATCAAACATGCTGTCTGCAGTCTGCAGCATCGCAGTCGCATCGTTGATGTTGCTCAGCGCAACGCCCATACCGCTGGACTGCGCAGTCAGACGGCTGGCAATCTGTTTGCCCGCAGCGTCATCTGCAGAAGAGTTAATACGGTTACCTGTCGCCAGACGTTCCATAGAAGTAGACAGTGATGCGCTGCTTTTGTTGATAGCATTAACAGCAGACATTGATGCGGTATTAGTATTAATCGATAACATGGTACAGCTCCTTGGGAATAATCGTTTTCGTTTCGATACTCTGTAAAAACGACCACCCGTCTGGAAAACTTAAAGCGCTGCAAAAAAAATTTTTACGCTCCTCACCACCTCATTAACCAGAGAGATAAACCTCAACTCTATTTTAGCTTTCCGTGCTTCCCTTTCACCAACACCCACTACATAAAGGAGATCTCAATCAAGATTTAATTAAAAGATTATTAGAAATATCTAATAATGGGTTGATTGCTTACACACCAACAGGGCTAACATCATGATACCAATGAGATTATACTCAATCAAAAGCGCTTTAATCACCCACTCCCTGACCTTATTTTACATTTAGTTGCAAATACCCTGTATTTTTATATTGTGAGTCTCAGGCACTTTCGTTACATTTCAAATCCCTTTTTGCACAGCATAAAAAACACTCAATAGCGATTCGGCTGCTGTTTCACAGCCAAAAGACATTTCAATTTCTCCAGAATTTTAATGCACTGATTTTTAACGGTGTGACACCAGGGATATAAAAATCTTGCGCGGGTATATAAAACCATGAGTATTGTAGTCAACAACTGGCGGATGGATTCCTCGCTTAATGCGCTAATCCATTGTGAAACAGGCGAGATACGTCGTCTGGGCGAATACCATTTTATTCTGTTAGAAACATTAGCTAAAAATGCCGATGTTGTTTTATCTCGTTCATTTTTAATGACCGCAGTATGGAAGAATCGCATCGTCGGTGGAAATAGTCTGCCGACAGCCGTTCATGCCCTGCGCGTTGCTATCGATGATGATGGTAAACAGCAGGAGATTATTAAAACCATACCTAAAAAAGGGTATTTATTTAATAAAAACTATCTGACTGAAATCATTGATCCTAATGAAAATAAAGCTGATGACAGCGCCGTTGAGGTAACCGAAGAGAATGCTGAGGTGGCTGAAACCCTTGCATCTGAAGAGCGTCTACCATCAACAACAAAAGAAAAAATATATCTAAATAATAGTCATTTAAACGCAAGCAGCAAAAAAAAACTGGCAACCAGACGTCACCCTTACCGGGCCGTACTGATTACGTTACCCGTTATCGTTGTCGCCTTGTCGCTGTTTGCCCTGATCTCTTATTTTAAAGCGCCGTCAGAAACAAAAACGCCAGAAGCCCCGCAACTGGTTAAAGAGACGCTGGAAAACGCCAATCGTATTACGGCTTATCAACTTTATGATCCAGGTGAGAATAAGAAATCATTATCACTCGTTTCACAACATATTCTTCCTGGTGTCGAGCAGATCAATCAACTATTGGTCACGCATAGCGCCTCGATGACCTTGTATTATCGGGTGTCACTCAACAAGCTTGCCCTTGATATTGTGCTAAGCAATCAATGCAATGACAACTGGCAGTTAGCGCTGAGCTTTGATAACTGGCTAAATAAAGATAATGAAATGAATGGTATTTTAATTAAAGAAGTGGAGAAAATGTTAAATGAAATGCCAAAATGCAAATAATTACTTTTTCCCCTGCCTGTCCGCTTTAACGTTATTTTGTACCTTTATGGCCCAAGCCCACATTGAAAATACGGTTATTGTTAATTACGATCTTAATTCTGGCAAAAACGTACATTATGAACTCATTACGAGTCCACTGAATAAAAACACGACCGTTACTCTCGTCCCATTGGAGCAAAGTAACAAAACGCCATCAACGTTTAAGATCGCCGCCTGTATTAACCATTATGCTGGCACGTCGAAACAGGGGGAGTTTCATTTTAGTACGACCAAAACCGATCAAAACGATTCTCGGCTGGCGAATTTCGGGTCGTTTGTGACAGAACACAACCTGCATACGTGGTGGATTCATTTAGACGCGCAGCAAAATTTGCTTTTTACACAGGATGTAGGAGGTCTGTTAATCACAGACCCCTCTGCTTTTACTTTCTCAACAAAAGCATGCCATCAGGATTAGCTTAATAAACTACGGACCGTCTGGCTGGAAAGCCGGGCTTGTCCGTTTACCGCCTGTGCTAAAACCTGATAATTGTGATTAGCATGATCCAATATCCCGCCCAGTGATTCCGAAGCTTTAACCGCACTTTCTGCCTGCGGAAAACGCGCCATACCGTCAATCAGCTGTCGGGCCTTCTCCTGCTGCGCGGCCATTTGCGCACGCTGATCGCCAATGACATCCAGCGTCTGCTGTAAGCCATCCTGAGAACGGGAACCGCCCTGCGCGATATGTTGCAGAAGGTCTTCTGAACGGGACGGATCGGCAAACGTTTTGAGTAGGGTAAACGCCGATGACTTCGCATCAACATCGCGTACGCTCAGGGTTTGTTGGATCTGTGGCCACTGCTTTTCCGCAGTGGAAAAGCTCAGCGCCCCCTGCTGATCGTGCACCTGCACCCCGACACGACGCAGCGCGTTGCTCATCATCATTTTGTACTGACCGGGATCCAGATCTTCACCGACCACCACCGCCGAGTGCTGCGTTTGCCGCCCGTCAGAGACGCTGAACATACGTGAACTTATGGCGTTTTTTTGCAGCATTTGCGCCAGTTCAGGTGAGTGAAATGTCACTCGCGCCTCGCCCTGCAAAACCGGACGCAATTGCCTGTCCACCGCGCCGCCGGATAACGCCGTTCTTTTATCCAGCCACTGTGACAGCTCGGTCCCTTTTTGCTGCTGCGCCTGTGGGCCGCGGCGCGATGCGTGGCGATAGTCAAGCAAATGCTGTTCCAGTTGTCCCAGGTAGTGGTCAGCCTGCTGCAGCGTGGTGAGCTGATCGTTAAGCTGCACACTGTAGCGCTGAGGCCGGGTGGTAATGAGTGGTGAGGCCGGATAATCACTCGCCGTTGCGGGTAACTTTTGACGGACAGGGGCATTCTGCGCAACGGTATGCTGCTGCACAGAAGGATTAAGCGCTCCGCTACCGGAGAGTGATGTTGTATTTAAACCGACCTGCATACTATTCCTGAGCTACTGCTAACTGTTAAATCACACTGAAAAGGTTCAACTCACTCACTTTGGAGTAAGTTTTTAAGGTGGCTTCCATCGCCATTTCCAGACCGGTAAAGGTAATGGAGGCTGGGCCATAATCCAGATCGCTAAGTTGACTGATCAACTGATCGTTGGAGGTGGTGATATCCGTCTGAGCGCCGCTCAGCATGGTCATCGTATTCTGCGTTTCACCAATGGTAGCGATAGAGGCGTTGAGCGCGTCAGAGGCCACATCAACCGTATCGATGGCATTTTGAATATCGCTTTGTACCTGCGGATCGGCAGGGTCCACCGACGGATCCTGCAACTCTTTTGACAGCGATGTCAGGGTGTTCAGAACGTCGAGGCTGTCGCCGAAGAAATCGCTGACCGCAACATTGGTATCAACCTCGACGCCATTAGACACCGTGGTCTGGCGATGATCGTCGTTACCCTGATAGGTATAGCTGTCGGTCACCCCGTCGCCATCCTCATCCACCGCGACAATTGGTGGTTGATCGTTCACCGTCCCGCCAAACACATAGTGACCGTCTTCATCCTGATAATTCAGCGCTGAGACCATCGCTTCGGTCATCGACTGAATATCCTGCCCCAGGCTGGACAACGACTCGGCGGTATTGGTGCCGTTGGCGGCCTCCAGCAGATCGTCACGAATCGCTAACAGATCGTTATTGACGCCATCCAGAATAGACTCCTGCTGGCTCATCCCCGCTGAGGCGGAATCAATATTAGTTTGATACTGATCGAGTGCCGATTGCTGGCGGTTAAGCTGGGTGATGCGTGTCGCAGCGATAGGATCGTCTGACGGCAGCAGAATACTTTTCCCCGTCGCCATCTGCGTGACGACGTGGGAAAGATCGCTGGAAAGGTCGTTAAAACTCTGCGTCATGGACACATAGGACTGTTGTGTAGTGACTCGCATATTGATTCCTCTTCCGGTTAGCTACACATTTCCAGCACAGAGTCGAAAATATCTGCGCCCGTTGAGATAACTTTGAGGTTGGCCTCGTAAATTTGCTGGTAGGTAATGAGGTTCACCGCTTCTTCATCCATGCTGACGCCGCTAACGCTGCTCTGCTGGTTCTGCGCTTCGGAGTACACGTTCGCCGCTGCTTCCGCTTCCGTCTGGTTTTGCTGGCTGTAAATACCGATGTTACTGATGATCGACGAACAGGCTTCGCCCACGGTTACGCTGCCTAGCCCCTCTATATCCAGCGGTTCAGTAGAGATGTTGATCAGCGCCTGCAGGTTATCGCTGTTGCCGCTTTCGTCCGGCGAGCTGGAAAATGCCAGCTCATCGGCGGTGATATCAGGGTTCACCTCCAGCGGGCCATCCGATGAGTTTTCATCATAGATAAACAGCGGTTCACCGGGATTTCCGTTCAGGTCGTAGCCCTGCGCCAGTTGGGTGTTCACCGCATCGGTAAACTGCTCCGCCATGCTGTTAATCGTTCCCGTCAGCGGCGTCAGCACTTCATTCTGATAATCAAACAGCGCACCCAGCGAGCCGCCGGTATCGGTGTTCATGGATGACGTGGTTCCGGCGAACGTCAGCGACATGCTCTGCGTGCCATCGGCGTTGGTATCCAGTTCGATGGTGGAACTCTCCTGCCCGCTGACTAACGGCTGACCGTTTTGCAGCGTGACGTTATAGTTGCCTTCATCATCAATATTGACCTGGACATCCATGATGCCGCTCAGTTCTTCCACCATCTGGTCGCGGGCGTCGTACAGCGCAGAGGCGTTATCGCCATTGGCTTCAGCTTCGGCGATTTGCTGGTTATAGCTGGCAATGCCGCTGGTCAGGGTGTTCACCTGCGCCACCATCGCCTGTTCCTGGCTGACTATCTCACTGCTTTGCGAGTCGATGTAATCGAGGGTGTTATCCACGCGCAGCGCCAGCGCCCCGGACTCGCTGATCACCTGCTCACGCAGAGCGGAATCATCCGGGCTGGTAGTCGCTTCGTTGAGGGCGGCAAAAAAGTTGTCAAAGCCGCCACTCAGGCTGCTGTTATCATCGCTGAGCACGGTTTCCAGCTGAGTTAAATACTCCTGCTGGGTGTTGTAATAACCGTAATCGCTGGCGGCATACCAGACCTGGTTCACCTGATACTGGTTAGATACCCGGCGAATACTGTCCACCTGCACACCGTTACCCGCGCTGTTCGCAGAACCGGAGCTGGCGCCTATGGTACTGGTAATGGCCACCTGGCGGGTGTAACCGTCGGTCATGGCGTTGGCCGTGTTTTGCGCCGTTACGTTAAGCTCAACCTGCGCTGTCGATGCGCCGCTGTAGCCAATGTTAATCATGTCCATCAAAGAGTCCTCGCCGGTCAGTTCCCCGGTCTGTCGTTAACAACCTTGCCGATTAAAAGCGGCGAAAAAACCGCAGTTCTTAAGCCGCCGCGCAACCTTTATCCTTTGTGATGCGGGGAGAGCTGTTTGACGATCATCGCCGCAATCCCAATGCCGTGCTGCTGGGCCAGGCTGTTGCATAGCTGATCGTCGTAAAACCCCTGCATCATGCGCACCGAATCGCTGTTAAACGGGTTATCTTTGGAGTCGAAGATCTCATTGGTTTTACGCATTTCTTTCAGCATGTTGCGTAAGAAAATGGCTTCAAACTGCTGAGCGGCTTTCTGCAAATCGTTATCTTTAATTTTCGGGCCCATTAACGCATCGCTGCCGTCAATGCCCCCGCTATGATTCACTTTGATGTCGGCCATTAAATTACCTCCAGATCGGCATCCAGCGCCCCGGCTTCATGCAGGGCCTGTAAAATGGACATAATGTCGTCCGGCGTGGCCCCCAGGCTGTTGAGCGCATTAACCAACGTCTTCAGGCTGCTGGATTCAGGCAGCGTTATCATCCCCGGTCGGGCATGATTCACCGAAATATTGCTCTGCGGCGTTACCGCCGTACGACCGCCGGCAAAGGCATTCGGCTGGCTGACGTTGCTGCTTTCATTGATGGAAACCGTCAGGCTGCCATGCGATACCGCCGCCGCGTGCAGGGCAATGCCATCACCCATCACCACCGTGCCGGTACGCGAGTTAAACACCACGCGGGCGCGTACTTTCTCGGCCTGAACCTGAACGTCGTCTAACTGAGACATAAAGGCGACGCGCGCCCCGGGGCTGGTTGGCGCGCGGACGCTGACATTGGTTGAGCTTTGTGCCGTGGCAATGCCGCCAAACGAGGCGTTAATTGCCGCCGCGATGTTATTGGCATCTTTGAAGGAGGGACGCTTCAGATTAAGCGTAATGGTGTCACCCATCTGGAAGTCGCTGGGAATTTCACGTTCGACCGACGCACCGTTCGGTATCAGCCCGGCAGTGGGCGTATTCACGGTCACGCTGGAGCCGCTCGCCCCGGTCGCGTTCATCCCGCCGACCACCACGCTCCCTTGTGCGAGGGCATAAACCTCCCCATCCGCGCCGTGTAGCTGAGTGAGCAATAACGTGCCGCCGCGCAGGCTTTTGGCATCACCGATCGAGGAGACCGTGACATCAATAGTCTGTCCGCGCGAATACATTGGCGGCAGCGTCGCGCTGACCGCCACCGCCGCGACGTTTTTCACCTTCGGATCGATTTTGCTCGGCAGCTGTACGCCAAACTGGCGCAGCATGTTGGTAATGGTTTGGTTGGTGAATTTGACCTGGTTTTTATCCCCGGTTCCGTCCAGCCCCACCACCAGGCTGTAGCCGACGAGTTGGTTTTCCCTGACGCCCTGGACGTTGACCAGCGACTCCAGAGATTGCGCCTGCGTGGTGCCCGGCAGCGCCAGGCTCAGGGCGATAACGATGCCGTTTAACGCCTTCATCCAGCGCCCGCTTAAGTGTTGCATATCAAAATCCTGCATTAGATCGGGAAGAGAGGATGGTTAAACAGACGCGTCAGCCAGCCCGCCGCATTGGCATCGCTCAAGGCACCGCGGCCCGCATAGGAGATACGCGCATCGGCAATGCGCTGCGATGAGACGGAGTTGTCGTTTTGAATATCATCGGCACGCACCAGACCGCTCAGGCGGATGTACTCATCCCCCTGATTGAGGGTGAGCCATTTTTCGCCGCGAATTTCCAGAATGCCGTTCGACTGTACCGAGTGTACCGACACCGTAATTTCGCCGCGCAAACTGTTTTGCTGCTGCGAGGTCGCCGTTCCGTTGAAATCGCGATTGGCGTCCACGGAAGCGGAAAGGTTATCTTTGGTATGCCCAAACAGAGTCGGTGCGCCGATATCGACAGTATTATTCTTACCGAAATTGGTTTTCGCCTGTTTGCTCGACTGGGTAGATTCTTCCAACATCACGGTCAGGATGTCGCCCACCCGATAGGCACGGCGGTCCGCCGTCAGCGACCAGTTATACCCTGTTTCAAACACGCCACCCGCACGGCCATCCGCCGTTGGCGGCGCCTCGGTTTTGGGAGGAGCAAAGAATTCGTCATTTTTTTTGACCAGAATAGCCTGCGATTCGCACCCGCTTAACAGGGGAAGCAGGACCACCAGCCAGAGATATTTTTTCACGTTCTGCCTATATTCTGCCGGATGGCGCTACGCTTATCCGGCCTACAAATGGGTGTTGCTTATTGGCCGGATAAGCGTAGCGCCACCCGGCATATCACGTTCTTGCGTTACAGCGTCTGACTAATAAACTGCAGCATGTCGTCTGCCGCGGAGACCATTTTGGCGTTCATCTCATAGGCACGCTGTACGGTGATCATCGCCACCATTTCATTGACGATGTCGACGTTTGAGCCTTCCAGTGCGCTGTCCTGCAATGTTCCCAGGCCATCTTCCCCTGGGATACCTTCCGTCGGTTGGCCGCTGGCTGCCGTTTCCAGGTACAGGTTGTCGCCTTCGGCTGAAAGCCCCGCTGGGTTAGCGAAGTTCACCAGCGTCAGTTGCCCCAGTTCGGTCGGGTCGCTATCGCCGGGAAGGATCGCCGTCACGGTGCCGTCTTCGCCAAATGCCACGTTAGTTGCGCCGGATGGCACGTCAATTTCCGGTTGGAGGGGTAAGCCTTCGGAGTTGGTTAGCACACCGTCGGCGTTAATCTGCATGTTGCCGTCACGGGTATACGCAATATCCCCGTTGGCCTTTTGCACCTGCCAGAACCCCTGCCCCATGATGGCGACGTTCATCGCGTTGTCGGTGGTTTCCACATTCCCTTCGGTGAAGGTTTTTTGCGTTCCAACAATGCGCACACCGCTACCGAACTGCATTCCGGTCGGCATGATGTTGTTTTGATCGAGCATGGCGCCCGGCGCTTCCTGAGTCTGATAAAACAGATCCTGGAACATCACGCGGTCACGCTTAAAGCCCGTGGTGTTGACGTTAGCGATGTTGTTGGCAATCGCACTCATCTCAGCATCCTGCGCCGACAGGCCGGTTTTACTGATCCATAACGCTGCGTTCATAAAACTTTATTCCTGATTAAAGGCAACGACTCAGGAGCCGCGTAGCAGCCTGTTGCCGGAGTCGCTGAGATCTTCAGCCGTTTTCATCATCTTGATTTGCGCTTCAAACTGGCGGTTCATCGCAATGGACGACATCATTTCGCTCACCGCAGACACGTTACTGCCTTCCAGAAAGCCGCCGCTCACTTTGATGTTTTCATCGCGCTGCGCCGGTACGCCATCCACTGTCACCAGCATCCCCTCGCTATTCTTCGCCAGATTAGCAACCGGAATATCCACCAGCTTCAGACGATCGATATCCATGGTGGCGGTAACATCACCGTCGTCGGGCGTAACTGACAGCGTGCCGTCGCTGCCGAAAGAGGCAATCGCATTCGGCGGCAAAATAATCGGGCCGTTATCCCCGAGCACCACGTTACCGTCGATGGTCAGTTGCCCCTGATCGTCCTGCTGAATATTGCCGTTGCGGGTATAGACCTCGTTTCCGGCTTTATCCTGCACGGCGATATAGCCGGTACCCTGAATGGCGACGTCCAGCGGGCGTTCGGTTTTTTCCGCCACGCCGGTGCTGTCATTGACGCCGCTGGGACTTTCCTTCGCCATAAAACGCGTGTCGAAGCCACCGCCCTTCACTTTGTCATTGCTCGCCATCGCCATATCCGCACGAAAACCATTGGTGTTGACGTTGGCAAGGTTATTGGCGCTAATCTGCTGCTCCAGTAGCGTCTGGGTGGCGCCGCTCAACGCGGTATAAATCAACCGATCCATTTCTTAGCCTTACATCGCCTGGAAGAGAGCCTGATCCAGCTGCGTACTGGTGGAGATCACCTTGGTGTTCGCCTGGTAGTTACGCTGGGCGGTCATGAGATTGACCAGCTCGTTGGTAATATCCACGTTGGAGCTTTCGAGCATGCCGGAGGAGAGCGTGCCGCAGGAGCCGGAGCCTGGCGTGCCAATCAGCGGCGTACCGGATTCGCCCGTCTGCACCCAGGCAGTCCCGCTTACCGCTTCCAGCCCGTTCTCATCCGGGAAAGTGGCCAGCACCACCTGCCCCTGCAGCATGCGTTCGCCGTTGCTGTAGGTGGCGTAAACTTTTCCGTCGTCATCAACCTGCACGCCGTTTTGCGTCGCGGAGGCATAACCAGTCGCGGAGTTGGTGGTGACCGAGAAATCAGAGCCGTACTGAGTACAGTCAGAGTAGTCAATGGTCATCGAAATCGGTGCGGCTTCATCGGTGGTGAAGGTAATGGTTTGCGGCGTGGTGGGATCCGTCAGCTTACCGGTATTCGGATCGAAGGTCAGCGTGGTCGGCGGTACGCCACTTTGCGCTTCACCATCAAAGGTGTACTGCACTTCCCAGGTGTTATCCCCGGTTTTAGTAAAGTACTGGCTAACCGAATGCTCATTACCCAGCGAGTCATACACGGTGGTGGTGTAGCTGTCGGTGTAGGTATCGCTGTTATTCGCGTCAAACGGTACGCTGGCGCGATCGATCGCTTCATCGCTGGCGTCAAAGTTTGCCGTGAAGGTCATGCTGTCCGTGGCCTGCGCCGGGATGTTGCCGGTTTTAATCTGGATATCCGTAACGGTACCGGTTTGCAGCGTGCCGCTGTCATCAACCGGATAACCCTGCAGGTAATCGCCGGAGGCATTAACGATATAGCCGTTTTTGTCCGTCACGAAGGAACCGGCGCGGGTATAGGAGATGTTCCCGGCGCTGTCGCACATAACAAAAAAACCATCATCATTGATAGCCAAATCCAGCGCATTACCGGTTGAAACCATTGAGCCGCCGGTGGAGATGCTTTGTGCAGAACCCGCCACGCTCACGCCCATCGCCTGCGTTCCGGCGTACATGGCGGAGAACTGAGTGGTCATCGATTTATATCCGACCGTACCGGAGTTCGCGATGTTGTTACTGATGCCATCAAGCTGTTCGTTGACGGCGTTCAGGCCCGTCGCTGCAATTTCATAACTCATTGTTTCTTCCTGTAATGTAAACTAAATCAGAGCACCGTATTGCTGTCGGCGTTGTCGCTGCCGTCATCAGTATCAGGCGGCGTGGTGTCATCAGTGCTGTCCGGTACGCCAAACTGGGTGATCATGGTGAATGGCACTTCGCCAACGCCGTCAACGTTGAGTACCGGCGTGCTGCCATCGAGCGGAATACGCACATCTTCCACCTTACCCGTCACCTCAATCGGCACTTCCTCTTCTCCGGTATTGGTCACCACAGATACGCTGTAATCACCCGGCGGGATGCCGTAATCGGCAGGATTAATATCGAAATCCACCTGGCCTGGTCCAACGGAGGTTTCACCTTCCGGGATCAGCGACACGGTGTAGTCGTCACCCGCTTCATCGGTAAAGTGCAGATCCACATCGGTACAACTGTCATCCAGCGTGACGCGCCCCTGGATCTCCTGGCTGTTGTCTTCGATATCCAGCGAGGTGGTTTGCACCATGATGTCGTCGCCGACCATATTCCCCAGCGCCATCACCTGAATGTTGCTCATCAGTACGGCGTTGGTGTTGGCCTGGACGCTCATCTCTTCCATCATGGCAACCTGCGCCATTGAGGAGAGCTGATCGATATAGGCCGTAGGATCGGTGGGATCGGTCGGGTCCTGGTTTTCAATTTCAGCCACAAACAGCGTCAGAAACGTGTCGACCGCCGACGTTTCAGTAGATGTTGTGGTTGTCGGGGTGCTGCTGCTGTCACTGGTATCCGTGGTTGACGACGCGGCAGAAGAACTGCTGTCTCCCAAATTGGTGCTTTGCGCCGTAGCGCCGACGTTATTTTCAGCCACCGCCGTCTTCTGTGAAGAAGAGGCCAGCGCCTGAGATTGGGCATACAGAGCCAGGGTATTCATTACACTTCTCCCAGTTTGAGTAAGCTTTGCTGCATACTTTTGACGTTATTCAGCACATCAACATCGGTTTCAAAATCACGTGAGGCGGACATCATGTCGGCCATTTGCTCGACCACGTTGACGTCCGGATACCAGACGAAACCGTTCTGGTCCGCCATCGGGTGGTGCGGCTCATAACGCTTCACCGCCCCGCCGCTTTGCATGACGTCCTGTACCTGTACGCTGGCACCATCAATGGCATGGCGGTTATGCGCGCCTATCAGGCTATTGTTGTAAACCGCGGCAAAAACCGGGCTACGCGCCTTATAGGCCTGCGCCTCGCTGCTGGCGGGAGATTCCGCATTCGCCATGTTGCTGGCGACGGTATTCAGACGGATGGTTTGCGCCGTCATCGCCGAGCCGGAAATCTGGTAAATATCAGTAAACGACATGGTTATTTCCCTTCAATGGCCTCTTTGATACCGCTAAGCTGCAGATTCAAAAAGGTCAGACTGCTTTGATAATCCATACTATTTTGTGAAAACCGGGCCTGCTCGGTATTCAGCTCTACGGTATTGCCATCCTCTGAGGGCTGCATCGGCACACGGTATTTCACGTCAGCCTCGGGCAGCACATTTGTGCGACTTGCCCGTTGCATCTCAGCGGCAAAATCAATATCTTTAGCTTTGAAATTTGGTGTATCGACGTTTGCCAGATTCGCGGTCAGTAGCTCGGTCCTCTCAAGACGTAACTTCACTGCCTGCGGATGTACACCCAATGCCTGCTGAAAACTGATTCCCATTTCTTGCATCACTCCTGCGTAGATATCG
The DNA here is from genome assembly GCA_020099315.1 of Citrobacter europaeus. Taxonomy (NCBI): domain Bacteria; kingdom Pseudomonadati; phylum Pseudomonadota; class Gammaproteobacteria; order Enterobacterales; family Enterobacteriaceae; genus Citrobacter; species Citrobacter europaeus. The sequence continues at coordinate 891,089 of CP083650.1, read as the reverse complement.
CTGTTATTAGCAATATGTATGCCAACTTTTAAGTGATTGATGAGAAATGACTTTATGAAACTACCCTCCTGTGTAAGGAAGCCATCTTTCCCCTTTGCCGCGGAAATATTGCTGGCTTTATGCTGCGTCTTACCCGTACATGCCGCCGTCCATCCCATACAGCACAGCGCCCGGGAACAGATCAACGCGCTGGTCCTGACAGCGGCTGGTCATGAAATTGACGCGCTGGCACAAAAGCAGCAGTGGCAGGACTATCGCTACACGTTCAATATCTATATTCCCTCCGCCGTCAGCACCAGCGCGCTATGCGCAATCGCGCCTCAGGTCACCTCCAGCACCTCTGCGGAAATGGCCCTTTCACGAATGAACTTTGTGGTGAGCTGCCCAGGCAGCGCGGGCTGGCAATATAACGTTGCTGTGCGCCCCGACGTGTCGGTGCCGGTAGTGATGCCAAAGTCGTTGATTGCCCGAGATACGGTGATTACGGCCGACGACCTGCAGCTTAAAAAATTCAATATCAGCAACCAGCGGGAAGGGTTGATGACAAATATGGATGAGGCGATTGGTCTCACCAGCAAACGCGCCCTGCAGCCGGGTAAACCGATTACCCGTAGCGAGTTGGTTCAGCCCGTATTGGTTAAACGCGACCAGCCGGTGATGATCGTCTCCCATACGGCCGGGATTACCGCCTCGATGCCGGGCGTGGCATTGAAGAACGGTCGTAAAGGGGATGTGATAAAAATTCGCAACAGCAGCAGCCAGCGGATCATTAGCGGGATGGTGGACGATACCGGCGTGGTCACTACGCTCACTGCTGAGCAGTGAAGGGATTTTTTGTGATGGGATTAAAGTTTTCCTCTATTGCCGTCGCTTTTAGCCAATAACGGATAACCAACCCAACGAAATATGTACGAGGTTGCTATGAAAATTACCCCAACTCTGCCAGGCAATCGCCCTGCATCAACAACCGGGCAAACGCGTTCAGACAAGAGCAGCGCGCAGACCACAACCTCCAGCGCCGCAACGCTTTCTGCCGACGATATTACTCAGGCAGGATTGCAAACGGCACAGCAAACGCTGAACAGCGATCCGCAAAGCGACGTTGATTACGACAAAGTAGCGCAAATGCAGGCCATGCTGGCCGCAGGCGACATGCAGGTTGATACCCAGCAGTTGGCTGGCGACATGCTCAGCTTTTTCCAGAAATAAGAGGCCAAAATTGTGAGTACCAGGCTACAGCAGGTGAAAACTCTGCTTCAGGGCATCCGGGAAGACGGGACGCGATATGACGCGCTCAGACAGCAGTTGGAACAACAACGTCTGTGCATGATCCGTCGCGCCAGTGAAGAGCTGCTGGCGGTCAATGACACAATCCAACAGCATTATGAGCAGTTGCAAAACAGCAGCCAGCAGCGTCGATCAATCCTGCAATTACTGGGCGTAAGCGTCGATCGTGCAGGGATGGAACAGGTATTTAGCTGGTTGCCGGGCGTACAGAAAAGTGCCGCAGAGGGCTGGTGGCAGAGCCTTGAGCAGAAAGCGAAACGCTGCAAGGCGTACAACGAAAAAAATGGCGATCTGCTGATCCGCCAGTATGAATTTATTCAGGCTTTTTTAGGCACCGAGCCGGATTTTATTTACCAGCGCTAAAACTTCCTTCCCTGACGCGGAAACCTGCTTTCCGCGCCCAACCTAACTAATTGATATAAATGCAATAAAAATTCAGGCATGGATATTGCATTGATACAACCAGATTTGAATATTGGGATTGTTGAGAACAGATTATGAGTATGATTGATTGTTATGAACCTGACTTTGTCCGGTTGTTTTTATCCCACCACCCGGATTCCGCATTACTGGCCAACATACGCTGGAAAACGGAAGTACGTCAGAGTCTGGTATTAACCGATCCGGCCTGCTGCCAGGCGGCATTAGGCAATCCCAACGCCTTTGTGCTGCATACCTCGCAATGTGCAGCCGATGCGAATAGCCCGGCGTTATCCCCACGCGATCAGGTACTTAATCAATCTGCTCTGCATACCATCACGCTCCCCGGTTTGTCGCCGGAGCTGCGCCTGTATGCGCTGGGCATCATGCTCTCTTTTTCCGAGAAATGCCCGGGCGACAGCGATTCTACGTTTGAGAAGCTGGCCTCGCTGCCGCAGGTTCTGGCTGATCATGCGCAAAGTGGAAAACTGCAGGAGCAGTTCGCGCAACTGCCCAGCCTGCCCCAACTGCAGCGGGAACTGATCACCCAAATGGGCAGTTGCGAGTTCAATTGGGATCTGTTGCCGGAAAGTACGCGCAAGCTGACCTTACCTCTGCAGGTCAGCCTGCTGATGCTCCAGGATGCAAACAGTGAGGCTATGCTTCAGCAGCAGTTGCAGGCTCAGTGGTTAAATACCTTTGAGCGCTACTTTGCCCATGACGCATGGATATTCAGTAACTATCTGATTTATCGTCTGTATCACGACACATTCCCACAGCACGAGAGTGAAAGCGTGCTGCAGCGCTTCTTCTGGCTGGTGGCTGACGTCTTTATGCTGCGCACACTGTTTTGCCTGTGGACGATGGATGATTCTCCGCTGAATCATGACGAAATCTATGCTCTTTTCGCGCTGTTTGAAGCATGGCGCAACAGCGAGAATGCCCGCTCGCTGCGCCAGCATATTCTGGACATGTTGCCGGGCGATCCTCTGCTCTCGGCGTTCTCCCTGATAACACGTTAGTGCCTGTTGGCCGGGTGAATGCCCGGTCCTTTTTCGAATCGCGAATACACATCACCATGTCTGAATCCTCCAAAGCACGTTCCGCCCTGACCGGCATCGTTAAAACGCTCGACACTGGCCGCGAAAAACCGTTTGTCAGCGTCATTACACCCACGTGGAACCGCGCCGCTTTCTTACCCTATTTGCTGTATATGTTCCGTTATCAGGACTACCCTGCCGACCGCCGGGAGCTGGTTATCCTGGATGATTCCCCGCAAAGCCATCAGTCGATCATTGACAGATTGACGCAGAATCACCCGGAGAAATTTAATATTCGTTACATCTACCATGCGGAAAAACTGACGCTGGGCAAAAAGCGCAATATGCTCAATGCGCTGGCGTTAGGTGAATATATTCTCTGTATGGACGACGATGATTATTATCCGGCGGATAAGATCTCTTACACCATCGATATGATGCAGCGCCACCGGGCGTTGATTTCGGGTTCCGATCAGATCCCCATCTGGTACAGCCATATCAACCGCCTGTTTAAAAGCCGCAGCTTTGGCCCGCAGAACATTCTCAACGGTACCTTTTGCTACCACCGCAATTATTTAAAAAAGCACCGTTACGATGATGACTGCAACTTAGGCGAAGAAGAAGGATTCACCAACCAATTCACCGCCAACCCGCTGCAATTGCCGGGCGAGCGCACCATTATTTGTATCTCGCACAGCCAAAATACGTTCGATAAAGACTTTGTGCTGGGGAGCAGCGAGCCGCTCAACACCTCGCTGGCCCAGGCGATTACCGACCCGATGCTAAAAAACTGGTATCAGAGTCTGCATAACGCCACCCATCATCAGCCGATCCAGTGGGATTACATCGATCAGGTGGTGATCGTGAATCTGGAATCTCGTCCGGATCGTTTAGCACACATCCAGCAAGAGCTGGCGTTTCTCAATTTCCCTACGCAAAAGGTTACCCGCCTTGCGGCGTCAGTTGCCACTAACGGCCAGACGGGTCGCCGCCAGTCTCATATGCAGGCGCTGCAGCTGGCACAGCGTAACGGCTGGAAAAACTACCTGCTACTTGAAGACGATAGCGTGATCCTGAAGCAGGAAAAGCATATCCGGGTACTCAATTCGCTTCTGAACGCGCTGCCTGGCTTTCCGTGGGAGGTGGTTATCCTCGGCGGGGAAATTAAACAGGGCCGCGAACTCAAAAGCCTCAATGGCATGATCCATGCCCGCGACTGCAATAAGGTTTGCGCCTATCTGGTCAACAGCAGCTATTACCCGGCGCTGGCTCAGCAGATGGAACATGACCTCTCCGATACGCTCGAAGGGCAATGGCAGCCGCTGCTGCGTGAAGGGAAATGGCTCTCTTGTTATCCAAGCATCTGCTATCAGCGTGCGGGATACAGCGATATCGAGAAAAAAGAAACCGATAACATCGGGTACTACTTCAACAAAATCAATAAGAAACCCGAGACCGTCAATACGTTGGTAAGCCACTCGCCTGCTACGACATCCACGCCGATAGATGCCATTGGCTTCTATATGGAAACCTCGCTGCATTACGCGGTCTATCGCCCCATCATTACCGAACTGCAGGCGATGGGCCATACCTGCTCGCTGCTGGTCAGTGACAAAATATCCAAATCATTTCTGGATGAGATGACCGCGACGATTAAAACCATTAACGATCCTGCTCTCGGCGGAACGCGTCTTTCTGCGGTCATTGAACAGCGTCAGCGCTTCCGGTGCCTGGTCAGCCCTTACTACACACCGTTGCTGAATGGGCTGGCGGATACCCATGTTCGTACCCTGTATGGGCTGGCGAAAGAAGAGTGGAATCATGCCTGGTGGAACGCCTTTTATCATCGCATCCTGTGCTACAGCCACTATAGCCAGCGTGCGCTTGACATCGGCGGTAGCGCTAAAGTGGTGGGTAATCCCCGTTTCGATGAATGGCATAACCGCACTTACGATACCGCGCTGCCCAACAGCCTGAAGCTGAATGCGAAAAAGCAGACCATCCTGTATGCACCAACCTACGGCGCGCTAAGCTCGCTCCCCCATTGGGCGGAGCAGCTCAGCCGGTTAAGCCATGAATATAATGTCGTTACCAAACTGCATCATGGCACCCAGCACAGGCCGGAAGAAGCCGCCTCGCTGGCACTCGCGCAACGTTACTTAAAAAACAGACTGGACGATCCGCAGCATCTGCTGGCGCTTATTGCGCAGGCGGATTATGTGCTGACGGACAGCAGCGGCTTTATTTTTGACGCCATCCACATGAATAAACGCGTCATTTTACTGAGCTGGCCGGAGATGAGTTCTCTGCTGGATGGCCAGCAAAGTTTCTCGACCCCCGATAGCGCAGATCAGCGTATCCGTAACTTCCTTCCGGTGGCCCAGGATATACAGAGCTTACGCCACGCACTCTCTTGCGAGTTTGACTGGGCTGCGCTGGAAGCGCCATTGGCTGAGATTCGCCACCACTATTGCGATGCGTTTATGGATGGTCAGGCGGGGAAACGGGCGGCGTTGGAGATCGAGAGGCTGGTAAAAGCGCCACTGCCGCTAATAACAAATACGTTGCTACACAGTTTGCAAAAAAAAATGTTTAGTTGAGCATCAATTCAAAGTTATTAAAGAGAATATCAACATGACTATGAATAATTACCCTGTTGTAGATCATCGTCTGTGCCAGGTACTGGCACAGACTTCGCTAAAAAAAACCAAAAATAAAAATAGAATCTTGTTCTTTGATCGTGATGCCTTTGCAGATAATACTAAATATCTATATCTGCATATGGTAAAGAACCCGCACTTAGAATGTATATGGTGTACATGGAATGAAGCCGTTTATGACATGTTGAAAAAACATCAACTTCCTGTGCATCTGTTAGGTAAAAACAATGATGAAACTATAAATTTATTACTGGAAGCCCAGGTAGCTATTTTCTGCGTAAACCCTCATCATAGTTTACATAGAAACTGGTCATACTTTGCATGTCTGGAGGGCGCAAAACATATTCAACTATGGCATGGCATCTCGGTTAAAAATCTATTACTGCAGTTAACATCCTATTTCAGTATGACAGACCTTGGTTTTAGCACATCTTTAGCCTGGGCATCCCGTGCGGATTATGTATTAAGCACCACAGAGATTTTAAACAATTACTGGAGAGAAGTATTTGGCTGCCAAAACCTTATAAATGCTGGGTACCCTCGTAATGAGGTGTTGCTTCGTAATGCGATGCCATTAGAACTATTGGGTGCAAAACTTGACGCCAGAACACTAAGAGGACTGGCCAGCAAAAGGAAGAAGATATTCATTGCCCCTACCTGGCAACGATTTGAAAGTACTGACCTCTTAAGCAGGGAAATGCTCACAAACCTTCTTCACTATACCAGCAAAAATAATATAGATGTATTTATTAAAACACATCCATACCGTGCCGTTAATTTCAACAGCAATACACTAAAAATAAATAATTTTTATTTTATTGATGCCGACACGGACGTTTATCCGTTCCTTAATAAATTTGATATTTTGATAACTGACTATTCATCTATCATGTTTGATTTCCTGTTAACACAAAAACCAATTTTAACGTTAGATATCCAGCAAGGTGAACATAGCAACTTTGAGCCTAACTATGAGCTCTTGCCAATAGAAGGAAATTATCGCTATAAATTTACGCGAGACAATATTACCAATATTTTGCATCAGGCACTATTCAAAGACGAACAAGCAAAAGACAGAGAACAGGCCGTAGCCAGATTATTCCCCAAAGATAATATCAACGCCAGCCAGAAACTGGAGTCAATAATCATCGACATACTTAAAGGCATTGTTAGTTAACATGTCATATAAACAATACAGCCTACATCAACTATGACTAAAAATTAAAAACATGGATATTTTAAAAATATACCTTTCATCCGGTTCCGTCCCCGTCATCCCGCAGATGTTGAATTTTGCGGAGTGCGCATATGATCTTAATATTCTCAAAATTATATGTTGGTACCGCAATGAAGTGACTCCATTTCAGTTAAAAGATACAAATACTTATTACATTAAGCAACCTTATGCTGTCACTCCTGACTTTATAGCTAAACTAATCAATGTCATTCAACGAACTCAACCTAAAATAGTTGAGGTTCACTCTAATATTGTATTTACCAATGTTGAACTATATCCCGTAATCGCCGCCATATCTAAATTGTTGAAAAAAGAACAAATCAAGATACATTTATATGACGATGGCATCCGCAGTATAGGTGAGAGGCTAAAACTTAGTGAAATACGCAGTACTCTTTTTCCAGAAGTAAGTGCTGTTCATATTAAATATTTACAGACTATCCTGCAAAATGAAATCAATCCCTTCTCTGGTTACCTTAGAGAATCCTGGCCATTACTAATGAATTACCTGTGGCATCATTTTTTTGATGTCACTTATCATTTAATGGTTCAGCACGAACAAAAGTGGAAATTATTATCCACTTCATCTTTCCATAAATCTATACAGAAAAACACTACCGCATTAACGACTGCGAATATTAAAACCATTTCACCCAAACAGCTTGCATTTTGCCTCTCGCTGCTGAACTTAACAAACTCATCCATCAATGAAATAAAGAAAGAAATCAAACAGGAAAATAGTTTATTGTACATGGGTTCTGGATATTACAATCGTCAAAAAGATAACGTTATCACAGAAAAACAAGTCCTAAAGATTCATAAAATGAGAACTGCTGGGATCATCAAACCAGATGACAGGATTATATTCAAAGCCCATCCTATTAACCATCCAGAGAACAGAGCAAAAATACTTTCCGCATTTTCCAGAGATAATATATACACTCTACCTAACAACATTCCTTTTGAAATTTTACCGGTGATTGATTTAGCACCAACGGCTATTATATGTAATTTCAGCACCCTGCTATTCACCATGAAACCTGAAACTTTCAGGCACGTCATAGGGGATGCTGACACCACCACCGAATCATTAAAGAACCCGATACTTAATGAACTTATAAAATCCAGAGTTATTAAACAAGGCCTTATTGGCGGATGGCTTGATTAGCAATATCACTTTATTTTTAATACGTCCCTAAAAAAACACCAATAAATCTTTCAGGGACGTCTAAAAAAGCTTTTAGTCGTTGATACTTAGCCAAGTATAGTTTTCTTCAGCCTTTTTACATAATAAATCTAATTTACTATGCCATTGTATTTTGTGTAACGAATCCAGCCGTTCATTGTACTCCTCCTGAGTAGCAACAACAGGAGGAAGTCCATTATCATAAGCAATGGCTTCAATTTTAGGCGTGTTTGAAGAAAAATAGACCATAGGTGTACCAAAACATGCACCAGCAATTGTATAGTGGTATCGTCCAGAAATCAGTGCTGCGCTGTGCTTGATAATAGACAACCAATCCTCAAGCGTTTTCGCATCAAAGACTATTATCTCAGGAAACTTTTCCAGGTAGTGATTTATAACTGTTTGCTCTTTCTTATGGATGCCTTCTTTTTTCGAGCCTGTTAAATAGACAATTCTATGCCTTGGATAATTCTTCTTTATTTTCGCAATAATAAAATCCGTTTTTAATAAATTATAATTAACCGCCCCTGAGATACAAACATACTCACCGATAATTAACTGCCCAGGAATATCATTCTGAATATTTCTGATTGTCAGCGGTAAACTATCAAATGACTCATTACAAGGAACACCTAATACCATTCTAATAATTAAACAAGACAGACTTTCTCTGGCAGCAATAAACTCGCAGGAACGATATGCCTCTTTATAATAGTTGAGAATGGTTTCCTCTGTTGAATTAGGATAACAAGAGTGATTAATCAGATAAACTCTTTTATTGAAAAACTTTTTCGCTGCGATGATCAAAAAAAGTAATGCTCTGACACCGGGCTTGAAATCATGAATCGTACCTTCACCATTTACCACAATGAAGTCACTGGCATTCATAGCATTCGCGATGGGCGTAAAATGCTGAATAAAATCTTCCCGAGTACCGATATCACTCACTTTTTCTGGGATGTTGGGTAACCGTGGAATGGTATAAACGGGTAAGGTAAAAATATTTACCACGCCCATACGAGTTAACTGTTCTTTTATTTGCAGCGAGGTTCCGTTACACCCCCAGTGATATACATCTTCGGTATCATTAATAAGAAATACTTTTTGATTCATAACCATCCTCAAACCACAATTTCAAACAATCAGCATTGCTATTTAGTTTTATTCCAATAATCACTGCATTCAATTTCACTGGCATCATGAAGAACATTCAACTTTGTTTTATTGAGATTAGGTCTCTCCCAGGCGATATCTTTTCTTATTACCCTGGCGGGAACACCAACAGCAATACTGTTATTAGTAATTATTCCTGTTACTAATCCTCTAATGCCTATGATACTGCCATCTTCTACCCTGGCTCCACCCAGTACGATAACTTGATCGCCGAGCCAGACGTGATTACCAATAATAATCGATTGTGCAATATTGATTCTGGTTTGCGTAACAACATCAAAAATAGGATGCGAATCATGGGTTCTGAATATGGTATCAGAAGCAATCATACAATCATCACCAATGATGACATCCGTTTCTTCCGCTGTATTAATGAAACAGTTTTTGGTCACTGTTGTCTTGTTACCAATATTGACCCTACACTTATCACCAACAATTACCTGTCCACGAAAAGAGGACATTGCCCCAAGAGAGAAATGTCCGAAGTCACCATAAAACTTGACACTTCCGCTTAGTTCTTTGGCCTCGTCATGAATCAACAGAGTATTATTATTGCCTACAAACTCTACATTTACACGATGCTTAACCAGGCCACGGTAGTATATGACATTACCATTTTGGTCCCGTTCCTGTACCATCATCTATATCCTCTAAAAATTAATACTTTTCACCACCTCAATAATCGAGGTGGTGGAGATTGATGGCGTTCTGGGAAAATAGACCACTTCGCACAGGTACGACAAACTATCAAAGCGTCCTGCCCAGTCATCGCCCATCACCAGCGTATCGGCATTAAACTGGCGAATATAGTCCGCTTTTTTCTCCAGCGACTCTTCGAGGAACACGCTGTCCACGCATTTAAGTCCGGCCACAATCCCCATACGATCGCTTTGGCTGTAAACCGGCATCCGGCCTTTTTTCTGCATATTTAGCGCATCTGAAGAGATACCGACGATCAGTCGTCCCCCCAACTGCCCGGCGCGTTGCAGAATACGCAGATGCCCGATATGAAAAACATCAAACGTGCCGAAAGTAATGATCGTTTTCATACCAGCCCCAGCGTCTTCTGTCTAAGCCAGCATTGTGCAGCAATCTCATCAACGGCTTTTTGCTCTTTTATCAGCGCCTCATTGCTCAACTCGTAGCGCTTATCATCGAGCGTCATGGCGACGATTTTCTCTTCACAGGCCGCCGCGACGAGGTTTTTCTGAATACGCTGCTCTTTGATTTTAGCCAGCGTTTTCTCCTGCTCTTGCCAGGCAATAACTGTGCGCAGCGTGCCCTTGTATCCGGTGACGTTTTTGAGCGATTCAACGGAAGGCGCCTCAACGCCAGTGCCGGTTTTTTGGATCAGGTAGCCCAGCGCTTTAATGTTATTGTCAAAACCAGTGCAAACCTGCTGCTGTTTAGCCAGTTGTACCGTCATGTCTTTGACCGATTTATCCCGCAGGCGCTGCAACTGCGCCAGGGTATCGATAATTTGCCGCATGATTATTTACCTTCCGTTTTCTTCGCCAGCGGAAACAGGGCCTGTAAGCGGCTTTGCACCAGCTCCAGAGAGGCCGGTTCACTGACTTCCTGGCGCAGAAAACGCTCGATGGCGGGGAACACTTTGACAGCCTTATCCACGCTGGGGTCGGCCCCTGCAACATATCCGCCCAGCGGGATCAGCGGCTTAATTTCCATATAGGCGGCATAGTTTTGTTTCAGCAGACGAGCCGACTGTTGGTGAGCGTGGGGCGTAACCTGAGTCATACATCGACTGATCGACTGCCCAATATCAATGGCTGGATAGTGTCCGGCCTCCGCCAGTTTACGCGTCAGCACGATATGCCCGTCCAGCACCGCACGCGCGCAGTCGACGATCGGATCCTGCTGATCGTCCCCTTCAGCCAGGACCGTGTAAATGGCGGTCATCGACCCTTCGCTTTCACTGTTGCCGGCGCTTTCCACAAGCTTTGGGATCATGCCGAACGCTGAAGGCGGGTAGCCTTTCGTCGCCGGAGGTTCCCCCAGTGACAGCGCAATTTCACGCTGCGCCATGGCATAACGGGTTAACGAATCCACCAGCAGTAAAACGTGATGTCCGCGATCGCGAAACCAGGCGGCGATAGAATGGCACAGCTCGGTGGCTTTCAAGCGCATTAACGGCGACTCATCCGCCGGCGCCGCCACAATAATAGATTTTGCCAACCCTTCCGCGCCCAGCGAGTGATCGATAAACTCCTTCACCTCGCGACCACGCTCGCCAATCAACCCCACCACCACGATGTCGGCCTTGGTCTGACGGGTGATCATCCCCAGCAGCACGCTTTTTCCCACGCCGCTGCCGGCCATTAATCCCACGCGCTGGCCTTTGCCGATAGTGAGCAGTCCGTTGATTGCTTTCACGCCGACATCCAGCGGTTGATTCACCGACCGGCGCGTGAGGGGGTTGATGGAAGGTGCCTGGGGCGGCAGCACGTCATTGCCCGTGAGACGCCCTTTAGCATCCAGCGGTTCGCCCAGACCATTAACCACCCGCCCCAGCCAGCTTTCGCTTATCAGGATCTCCTGCGCTTTTTCTTCGGGAAAAACGCGTGCGCCCGCCATCAGCCCGACGGGGTGCTTGAAGGGCATCAGATAGGTGATATCGCGGTTAAACCCCACCGCCTGCGCATCGATCAACGTATGGTTGGCGCTTTCGACGCGGCACAGCTGGCCGGTCACCAGCGGACAGCCCACGCTCTCCAGCAAAATGCCGTTCACGCGCACCAGTCGCCCGGCAACCCGGGCTAAAGGGATCGACTCAATGGAGCGCAGCGCGTTGTCAAAGCAGGATAGGTCACTCACCCGTCGGCTCCGGCAGCAGCGACTCTTTCAGCGCCGACATGCATTGGTCGAGACGATGCTCGCAGCCAATATCCAGCTCGGATTTATCGGTAATCACCCGACACTCGCCCGCCTGTAGATCGGGAGATGGGGTCAACCCCCATTCAGCGACCTTCTCCGGCGCAGCATCTTTGATGCGGTTAAATTCTTCATTACTCAGCAGAACCTGTAGCGACTCAGGCATCGCCGGAAAGGCCGAAATCGCCTCTTCAACCAGCGATAGCAACTGCGTCGGTTGCAGCGCCAGCTCGCAACGAATCACCTGACGTGTAACCTTTTCAACCAGTTGCAGCAGGTCTTCCCGCTGTTTACGCTGAATGTGCGCCAGGTAATCGTTCACTTTGCCCGAGATAGCTTCCAGCGGCTGCGCTGCCCGCTCAAACTGTTTACGCCCTTCCTGCTGCCCGGCCAGGCTGCCTTCAGTGTATCCCTGACGACGGCCTTCATCGTGTCCTTTCTGATGGCCTTCCTGAAAGCCCTGCTCCTGGCCTTCGGTCATCCCTTGCTCAAAGCCTTTTTGCAGACCTTCCTGGAAGCCGTCCATCAGTTGGCGCTGATAATCCGCCGGCGTGATCCCCGGCGTGAGCTGTTCAGCCTGCAAATGGCGCTGGCGAGGAGGAAAGCGGTGCAGTCGGTAACGACCACGAATGGTTTCAATCGCCATGCGTTACTCCGCCGTCTGTTCAGCAAACAGCTGAAGCTGAATTTCACCCGCTTCCTCAAGCTCGCGGGCAATCCCCATGATCTCACGGCGGATCTGCTCAATACGGCTCACCGGAACCGGACCCAGGCGCGACGTTATCGCCTCCAGCTGTTGTACCTGACGCTTAGGCATCACGGCATAAATCGAGCGGCGCAACAGCGCTTCGGTACCTTTCAACGCGACCGCCCAGTCTTCCATCGGGACTTCATCAAGTAGACGACGGCGCACTTCATCGCTTTGGCGGCTCAGGATGAAGAAGTCGTACATTTCGTCCTGCAACTGTTCGAGGACATCTTCATCGCGTTCGCGCAGCTGATCGAGGATCACCTGCTGATTCCCCTGGAAGCGGTTTACGATATCTGCGGCCTGCTTGATCCCTTTCACTTTCGAACCATGTTCGGACAACACCGACAGCCCACGTTCGATCAACCGATCCAACTCATCCACCACGTCGCGGTTCACATCGTTGAGTTTGGCAACCCGATAGAGGATCTCGTTTTGCACCGACTCATTCATGTAAGACAGTACCGTGGCCGAGATCTCCGGCGTCAGGAAGGCAAGGAATACGGCCTGCAATTGCAAATGTTCTTCTGAGATCAGTATCGCCAACTGGCGCGGTTCGACCCATTGCAAACGCGCCATCCGCGAGCGGATCTCATCACCGTAAATGCCGTTGATCACGCTGCTGGCGATTTCTGTTCCCAGCGCTTTATTGAGGATCCCTTGCAGCATGGAACGCGAGGCGCCGTTGATGCCGCTCTGCTCGCGGAACTCATCAAAAAAGTTATTGATCACTTTTTTCGCCATGCTGGTTTTTACGCCAGACAGACGCGCCATGTTTTCGCTCAGACGAACGACCTCTTCGCGGCTGAGCTTCTGCATCACCGTGGCTGCCGCCTCCTCGCCGAGACACAGCAATAAAATTGCGGCCTGCTCGAGGTAGCTGTTGTTACTGCCGTTATTTATTGTCAATTCGCTCATTGCTGGTAATCCATTGTCTGAGAACTTCAGCTACGCGATCGGTGTCGCTCATCGCCAGTTTTTGCAGGAACTCCAGCTTCACTTCCAGACCGGAGCTCTGCGAAGGCAGGCTGTCGTCACCAGGGAAAGAAGGCAGTTCGATATTTTTGCGTTCATCTTCTGCGGCCGCAAAATGGGGTTTATCCGCAGGAATTGCGATTGGTACAGCGTCCAGCGCCAGTTCAGGCGAAGAGGTCCTGCGGCGCTCGGCGGTCAATCGTTTCATCACCGGGCGCACGACAAACAGCAGCAGCAGTAAAGCCAGCAGGCCGCAGCCAATTAAGCGAACCCAGGCCAGAATGTTGTCATCCTTCCATAAAGGCAGTTTCGGCTCGACGGGGATCGACTGCGGCACAAAATTAAGTAGCGATAAGGACAGATTGTCGCCACGCTTAGCATCAATCCCGGCGGCGTTATTCAACAGCGCCGTCAACTGGGTGGTTTGTTCCGGTTTCCAGTTCTTTAATGCAGGCGCGCTCTGATTGAGTACGATGGCCACATTTAAACGTTTGATATCGAATCCTGGATGCTGGATATGCTCAACGCTACGGTCCCAGGAGTAGTCGCGTTTGTTCTCGCTATGTTTTGACAGCGCGGCTGGCTCGCGAGATTCTTCTGGCGTTGTCCCGGCGGCGCCGTTTCCTACCTGGTTTGCCGCCAACGGAGGACGGTTACTTAGCGAGCCAGGGATCCCCATGGCGATTTGGTTGGTATCGCTATCGAGTACCGTTTCTTCACGATTTACCTTCGGCGTATCGCCGTAATGCTCCTGGGTTTCGTCGATATTGCTCAGATCGAGATCCGGCATCACGCTCACCCGGTAGTTGCCAGTGCCGACCAGCGAGTCGAGGACATTTGCAAGACTGGCACGGGTCTTATCCTGAATATCCTTGAGGATCTGGTCGCGCTTACGCGTCGCCGCAGAAACGGCCTCTCCCGCGCCAATACCGTCGGACAGTAAATTCCCCGCCTGATCGACAACGCTAACCTTCGACGCATTCAGATTGGGCACGCTGCCGGACACCAGATGCACAATGGCATTGACCTGGTCCATATCCAGCTTGCTGCCGTAATGCAGACGCACCACGACCGAGGCGCTGTTTTGCGGGTCATCGCTGACGACAAATGAGCTCTCTTCATTCAGCGCCAGATGCACGCGGGCGCTCTCGACGGCGTCCAGCGTCATAATGCTCTGCGCCAGTTCGCCTTCCAGACTCCGCTTGTAACGGACGTTTTGCACAAACTGACTGGCGCCCAGCACTTCGTCTTTATCCATCAGCTCGTAACCGCTGGGCAGCATGGCCTGCACGCCTTTCGCCGCCAGCGTCATCCGCGTTTTCGACAGCGCGTCTTCCGGAACCAGAATTTGCCCGCTCTGCGGGTCAATACGGTATTCCAGCTTTTCGCCGTCCAGCACGGTGACTATCTGTGAAACCGGGAGGTTTTCCTGGCTACCGTACAGCGAAACATAGCCATGGTTACCGTTCCACAGCACGCTGACAATTATGGCGGTAGCCGCAAGCGCCGCAGCCGCCACCAGCATCAGGCGTTTATTACCATCCAGTCTGAAAGAGAACGAGGGTAAAAACTGAGTGAGTTTTTTTATTAATTCATTCATAGCGTTAGACTGACATGCTCATCAGGTCATTGAATCCGGAAGCGACTTTATTTCTGACCTGTACCAGCGCAGAAAACGATAACGATGCCTGCTGACTGGCAATCATGGCCCCCGCCAGATCGTCACTTTTTCCCATCTCAATGGCCGTTTGTTTTTGCTCCGCGACCTGCTGGAATTGATCAACATGATTCAACGCGCCCTGCATGACGCGGTCGAACGAAACCGGAGAAGATGCCAGTTGGGTGCCCACGGCGTTAATTTGCATCGGCGAAAGGACGGGCGCCTGCGCGACCGCTTTCATCTGCTGCATGTCCTGCATCATTTGCGTCTGCATCGTACTGGCTGGGGCTATCGTATTTATGCTCATGACCTACTCTTAAAATTAAAAAAGCGTTCTCGGTACCACAGACTGATTCAGGAAAAGATCTCAATTCCCTGTTTTCGCATTGACGCCAGACGATAACGAAGCGCACGTGGGGTAATGCCTAATAAATCAGCAATTTTGGTTTTATTGCCCTGATATTTACGCATCAGGTCAGCGATATATTGATACTGCGCGCTACGGCCATGCTGACCCAGATTATCGCTGGTCGTTATTGGCATACTGGGCTTTGGCTGCCATTGCGGCTCGCTCCAGGAATCAGACTCAATGGATGGCAGACCTAAGGTATCGGGGTAAATGACGCCATCACGATTCAGGATCATTCCCCGTTGTATAGCGTTCTCCAGTTGACGCACGTTACCCGGCCATTCGTAGCTCAGTAATGCCCGGCGCGATGATTCAGAAAGCTTGATATTTTTAACCAGCACCGTGGAGTATTTTTTGATAAAGGACTCCGCCAGCGGAATAATGTCTTCCATGCGCTCGCGCAGCGGCGGCATGGTCAACGGAATAACTGATAACCGATAATAGAGATCTTCTCTGAAGCGTCCTGCAGCCACCTCTTCTTCAAGATTCTTATTGGTACAGGCAATTAAACGGAAGTTCAGTTTGATTAAACGGTTACTACCTAAGCGCTCAACCTGTTGCTCCTGCAATACACGCAATATTTTAGCCTGTAGCGCTAAAGGCATATCGCCAATCTCATCCAGCAGTAATGTGCCGTTATTGGCTAATTCCATTTTCCCCGGCACGGTAGCCACTGCCCCGGTGAATGCACCTTTATCATAGCCAAACAACGTGGCTTCGAGCATATTTTCAGGGATAGCGGCACAGTTTACCCCGATATAAGGTGCCTGAGGCTCCTGCGCAAACGCAATTGAATGGATAAATTTGGCGACACATTCTTTACCAGTACCGGTTTCACCATGGATAAGGACTGGTACATTAAACGCAGCAATACGCCTTGCCATTGAAAACACATTGATACTGGAGGCTGCTTCGGCAATAAGTTCAAACATGATTATTTTACACTTAGAAGTAAAGTTAACATCCGTTACGAGAAATATACAAATCATTCCAAAGCACAATCATCGAATAATAGATATCGCCCGTGCCATGTCTTAATCCCATCCTTGCTCATGTTTTACCGCCCCTTCAAAGGGCAGCCCTATCGAAGACTATTTTCAAATAGGGTTTTTCCTAAAAAAAATACTAACACCGGAGCCATTAACAATCTTAAATTAAAAGATAATAAAAATATTATTCATTCAAAAACAATGATTTACATTGATTGCAGCACAAAAACCAGCCACATAAGACATACCTTAAGTGGGTGAGCGGATTAGCGGTGAGCATCACGTATACGTAATTAATTATTTTTTAATTATAGCCTGACGCCATTAATAACTTGCAGAGGAGAGAGGTAAAATATCTAATATCCAGCCCTACATCAGAGACGAGAGTAGGTACTGCATTTCATATCTAATGGACTTCAACAATATGAGAATAGCGTCAAGGATGAACCATAAATTAAATGGATTTGTTTTTTCTTTGATAACCGCGGGATTTGATATCAACTCATCCGCCCCAGAAATTACAGCTGAGAAAGCGTACCATGCTGAAATATAGTCAAACGCCCGGAATCTTTAAACTTGAAGGAAACCGGCTTGGGCGTCCTTATCATCGTCTGCCGACTATGTTTACGGGTAATTTTGATACAATTGAATCACATCTCGGAAACTATTTCCTGAAAAAACATCGCACAAATATAACACTCAGAAAAATACAATGCGAGATGGATGTTATCAATAAAAGCGCCGAGTTATTAGTCTCGCAGGTTGGGCATTTGGCTTTTGATATCGATCGCGCGCTATTGTTAATGTTGCTGGGCAACTTTTATGGTCTGACATCATCGCTTGCAGACGAAAAGTCAGAAGATGATTTACCGACCAAAACAGAAACCCGACTGCGAAGCAGGCTTGCGCTGGATATTAGCAATATTATTTTTAATAAAAATATATCGGGTATTCCGCTGACGCTAAAACCAGACAGCAGTACCGTACAAACACATTGGGCATATCAGCTTACATTCGTTTTAGGTGATGAGGAAAATTGCAGTTTCCGCATCTTACTGGACGATTCCCATACTGATTACATTCTGAATTTAATCCGCCGCAGCGAACACGGCGAGAAGAAAAAGCAGGTTGATAAAGCCAGCATTGAGACGCGTAAAAAAACGCTGATCAAAGAAATTATTCATACGCTGCCACTGACCATGAACGTCAAAATTGCAGAAATCCCCCTTAATGTCGCCGACCTGACGACAATTAAGCCAGGGGATATTTTACCTATCGCCATGCCTGATACTTTCCCTGTTTATATCGGGAAATCCGAATTATTTAATGCCCTGATCGTAGAGGACAAAGACAAACTGTTTTTGTCCGAATTAACGAGCAAGACGGAGAAATCCTATGAGTAAGCCAGAAGATATTTTAGAGCAAGGTTTCGAGTTAGCACCCGAAACAACCACGCCGGCCGCACCGTCGGTAACAGAGACGCTGGTAGCGCGTTTAGAAGACCGTTTTTCCGAGTCGATGTCATTGCTGAAACGTATTCCGGTCACGCTAACGCTGGAAGTGTCATCCGTGGAAGTGATGCTGTCCGATCTACTGAACATTGATGACGACACCGTCATTGAGATGGACAAACTCGCCGGTGAACCGCTGGATATTAAGGTCAATAACATCCTGCTAGGCAAGGCTGAAGTGGTGGTGGTCAATGAAAAATATGGCCTGCGCGTTCTTGAATTCAACACGCATGAAATCAACGACCTGGCACCATGAAACGCGCACCAACACTCACGCTCATACTGGGTATCTCGTTACTCATCCTTTCTCCCTTTGCCTGCGCGCAAGGGGGAGATATCCCGTTGCTGAATGTGATTTCGCACGGTAATAGCCAGGAATACAGCGTAAAAATCCAGGTCCTGATCCTGATGACCCTGGTGGGCATCCTGCCTACGCTGGTGTTGATGATGACCTGCTTTACACGATTTATTATTGTGCTTTCCCTGCTGCGCCAGGCGTTAGGGCTGCAGCAAACGCCGCCTAACCGCATACTGATAGGCATTGCGCTGTCGTTAACCATGCTGGTGATGCGTCCAGTCTGGATCAACATTTACGACCACGCGGTTGTGCCTTTTGAAAACGATCAGATCACGCTCCCTGACGCCCTGAGCACCGCTGCCTCGCCATTGAAGCGCTTTATGCTGGCGCAGACCAACAAAAAAGCGATTGCGCAGATAATGACTATCGCCAGCGCGAAAGGGAATGCAGCCGATCAGGATCTCTCCATTATCGTACCGGCGTACGTGCTGAGCGAACTGAAAACCGCCTTCCAGATAGGCTTCATGATTTACATCCCGTTCCTGGTGATCGACCTGATCGTCGCCAGCGTGCTAATGGCGATGGGGATGATGATGCTGTCGCCGCTGATCGTTTCGCTGCCCTTTAAGCTGATGCTGTTTGTACTTATTGACGGTTGGGCGCTAACCGTCGGCACGCTGACCTCCAGCATTCGCGGTCTGGGACTGGGCTAACGGAGATCGGATATGTTAACCATTGATGTAGCCGCAGATATCGTCGCCAGCGGCATAAAAGTCGTGATCATTTTAGTCTGCGTGTTGGTCGTTCCCAGCCTGCTGGTCGGTATGTTAGTCAGCATTTTTCAGGCTGTGACGCAGATTAACGAACAAACGCTCAGCTTTTTACCCAGGCTGATCGTCACCCTCGCGGTATTAGGTATTTGCGGAAAATGGATGATCGTCCAGTTGAGCGATCTCTGCGTGCATCTGTTCACTCAGGCCGCCATTCTGGTGCACTGACATGCGCGAAACAGACGTTACACAGTTAAGTAACCTGATACTGGGCATGTGGTTTCCATTCGTGCGCATTATGGCGTTTATTCACTACGCGCCGGTGCTGGACAACGCGGCGCTCACGGTGCGGATACGCATTATTTTGTCTCTGGCGTTGGCCTTTATCATTACGCCGCTTATCCCCCATCCGGTTCCTGACAGCCTGCTGTCGATCAACAGCATTATTTTGACCGCAGAGCAGTTTTTGTGGGGCATGCTTTTCGGCCTGATGCTGCAGTTTTTATTTTTGGCGCTGCAGCTGGCGGGCCAGATCCTCTCATTCAATATGGGGATGAGCATGGCGGTGATGAACGACCCCAGCAGCGGCGCGTCAACGACGGTACTGGCGGAGATGATCAACATCTACGCGGTGATACTGTTCTTTGCGATGGATGGACACTTGTTGCTGGTAAGCATTTTATTCAAAGGCTTTACCTACTGGCCGATTGGCAATGCGCTGCATCCGCAATCTCTGCGCACCATTTCCCTGGCGCTGGGCTGGGTGTTTGCCGCGGCCACGCTGCTGGCGCTGCCGACAACCTTTATCATGCTGATTGTCCAGGGCTGCTTTGGTTTGCTTAACCGCATTGCACCTCCGCTCAACCTGTACTCGTTAGGTTTTCCGATCAACATGCTGGCAGGTCTTATCTGCTTTGCGACTCTGCTTTACAACCTGCCCGACCACTATCTGCACCTGGCGAATTTCGTCTTGCAGCAGCTTGACGCGCTCAAGGGGCACTATGGCGGATAGCAGCAGCGAAGAAAAAACAGAAAAACCCTCGGCGCAAAAACTTCGCAAAGCCAGGCAAGAGGGGCAAATTCCGCGCTCAAAAGATATGGGACTTGCCGCCAGTCTGTTTGCCGCGTTTATGGTGATTTCCAGCAGCTTCCCCTGGTATGAGGATTTTGTCCGCGAAAGCTTCATTAGCGTGCATCAGTATGCGCAGAACATTAATGACCCGGACATCATCGGCCAGTTCCTCGAGCACCATCTGCTGATTTTAGCCAAGTTCATCCTGACGCTGTTACCCATGCCGGTCGCCGCGTTGTTTGCCTCGCTGATTCCCGGAGGCTGGTTATTCCTGCCAAAGAAAATTTTGCCGGACTTTAGCAAATTAAGCCCGCTCAAAGGAATTGGCCGTCTGTTTTCCACCGACCATCTGGTGGACACCGGCAAGATGACGCTCAAAGCGATTGTGCTGCTGGTGATGCTGTGGATTAGCGTGCGCAATAATGTTGCCGCCTTCCTGGGGCTGCAGGAGCTGTATTTCAAGCAGGCCGTCAGCGATGGCCTGGCGCTGTACAGCAGCATCATGCGCAACTTTGTCATCCTGTTTGTCTTTTTCGCGGTGATCGATGTTCCTCTGGCGAAGAAAATGTTCACCAAAGGGTTGAAGATGACCAAACAGGAAGTGAAAGAAGAGTATAAAAATCAGGAAGGTAAACCAGAAGTACGGGCCAGGATCCGTCGTCTGCAACGGCAAATGGCGATGGGGCAAATCCGCAAGGTCGTGCCGAAAGCCGATGTGGTGATCACCAACCCAACCCACTATGCCGTGGCGCTGCAGTATGACCAGTCGCGCGCCGCCGCGCCTTTTGTTGTCGCCAAAGGCACCGATGAAATTGCGCTGTATATCCGTCAGGTAGCGGCAGAAAGCAACATTGAGATTGTTGAATTTCCTAAGCTGGCGCGCTCGGTTTATTACACCACCCAGGTCAATCAACAGATCCCATTTCAACTTTATCGGGCGATTGCACACGTCCTGACCTATGTACTGCAAATGAAACACTGGCGTGACGGTTCACAGGCACGCCCTTCGCTGAACAGACATATTTCCATTCCAAAAGAGGTTCTTAAACTGGATGCCGAAAACAACTAAACAACTCCTCGCATTGCTGCGCAACGGTAACATCGGCATTCCGCTGGTAATACTGTGTATTCTGGCGATGGTGATCCTGCCGTTACCACCGGCCCTGCTGGATATTCTGTTCACCTTTAACATCGTGCTGGCGGTGATGGTGCTGTTGGTGGCCGTTTCCGCGAAACGCCCGCTCGAATTCAGCCTGTTCCCGACCATTTTGCTGATCACCACCCTAATGCGCTTGACGCTGAACGTGGCGTCAACGCGCGTGGTGTTACTGCACGGTCATATGGGCGCAGGCGCTGCCGGTAAAGTGATCGAGTCCTTCGGTCAGGTGGTGATCGGCGGTAACTTTGTCGTCGGTTTTGTGGTGTTCATCATCCTGATGATCATCAACTTTATCGTGGTGACCAAGGGCGCCGAGCGTATCTCCGAAGTTTCGGCCCGCTTTACCCTCGACGCCATGCCCGGCAAGCAGATGGCGATCGACGCCGATCTGAACGCAGGGTTGATTAATCAGGCCCAGGCGCAGGCGCGACGTAAAGACGTGGCGGGCGAAGCGGATTTCTATGGCGCAATGGACGGTGCGTCGAAGTTCGTGCGCGGTGATGCCATCGCCGGGATGATGATCCTGGCCATTAACCTGATCGGCGGCGTCTGTATCGGTATTTTCAAATACGATTTAAGCGCCGAAGCTGCATTCCAGCAATACGTACTGATGACCATCGGTGACGGTCTGGTCGCCCAGATCCCGTCTCTGCTGCTGTCAACGGCGGCGGCGATTATCGTTACTCGCGTGAGCGACAGCGGCGATATTGCCACTGACGTGCGAAGCCAGCTGCTGGCCAGCCCCTCCGTGCTCTATACCGCCACCAGCATTATGTTTGTACTGGCTGTGGTGCCGGGAATGCCGCATTTCCCATTCCTGGTGTTCAGCGCCCTGCTGGGGTTCACCGCCTGGCGTATGAGCAAGCGCCCGAAGGTGGCTGAGACCGAAGAGAAAAACCTTGAGACGCTGACCAAAACTATCGTTGAAACCACTGAGCAACAGGTCAGTTGGGAAACGATCCCCTTGATTGAGCCAATCAGCCTGAGCCTGGGCTACAAGCTGGTGTCGCTGGTGGACAAATCTAAAGGGAATCCGCTCACCCAACGTATTCGCGGTGTGCGGCAGGTTATCTCAGACACGAACGGCGTGTTGCTACCGGAAATTCGCATTCGCGAAAACTTCCGTCTAAAACCGACCCAGTACGCCATTTTTATCAACGGGATCAAGGCTGATGAGGCCGATATTCCCTCAGATAAGCTGATGGCGCTGCCTTCCAGTGAAACCTACGGTGAGATCGATGGTGTTTTAGGTCACGATCCGGCCTACGGTATGCCGGTCACGTGGATTGTCCCGGCGCAAAAAGCCAAAGCGCTAAATATGGGGTATCAGGTCATTGATAGCGCCAGCGTTATTGCAACGCACGTGAATAAGATCATTCGCAACTATATTCCCGACCTGTTTAACTACGACGATATTACGCAACTGCATAACCGCCTCTCTTCGATGGCGCCCCGTCTGGCGGAGGATCTGAGCGCGGCGCTGAATTACAGCCAGCTCCTGAAGGTTTACCGGGCACTGCTGGTCGAAGGTGTGCCGCTGCGCGATATCGTCACTATTGCTACCGTTCTGGTCGCCAGTAGCGCCGTCACCAAAGATCATATTTTGTTAACGGCAGATGTGCGTCTGGCGCTTCGTCGCAGCATTACCCATCCGTTTGTACGCAAAGATGAGCTGGCGGTGTACACCCTGAATAATGAGCTGGAGAATCTGCTGGCAAATGTGGTGAATCAGGCGCAGCAAAGCGGCAAAGTGGTGCTCGATAGCGTACCGGTCGATCCGAATATGCTCAATCAATTCCAGACCAATATGCCGCAGATTAAAGAACAGATGAAAGCCGCGGGTAAAGAGCCGGTCCTGCTGGTCGCACCGCAGCTACGTCCTCTGCTCGCGCGCTATGCGCGCCTGTTCGCTCCGGGTTTGCAGGTGTTGTCTTATAACGAAGTTCCGGACGAGCTGGAATTAAAGATCATGGGGGCGTTGAGTTAACCCCTGACGAGGCGGTGTCATTCGCACCGCCTTGTTGATTACAGAATGGTATTCTCCGTAAGAATACGACGGGCGCCGAGGTAATGATCCTGCCAGAAGTCATCGGATAAATTACTCACCCGAATGGTTTCTCCCGTACGCGGCGATTCAATAAATTGTCCCTGCCCCAAATAGACGCCCATATGATCGGCAATATCCCGACTGTGAATATGAAAGAACAATAAATCCCCACGACGAAGGTCGCGATTGGCGACGATGGTCGCCCGCCGATAGTGATACATTTCATTCGCCGTACGCGGCAATTTTGCCGCCAGGATTTTGTTGTAGGCATAAAAAATCAGCCCACTGCAGTCAAAGCCCTGATCCGGGCTGGTCCCGCCCCACAAATAAGGTTTACCCAGCTGCTGCTCGAGACGGTGGATTGCCACTTCGGTCATGTTATGCAGATGATCGCTACTGAGAAAATGGTCATTCTCAGCCAGCTCTTTCCAGCGATGATCGCTCGCTTTCAGCGGCCCCGGGAACCACTCCGGGTGCTGTTTAATCAGCGTCCTGTTCTGCTGTCGCAGCGCGCTTTTACTTTGCGCATTTCCTTCCACCACATAACTTGCCTGCTTTTTTACCTGCGCGTGGTACTGCTTCAGCAGCCGGGCGCGGTTACGCATGCGCATTTGCGCCGCATAGCTTAAATGGGCGTCAGATAAGAGGGGCTGAACTTTGGCGACAGACGGTGAGGACAACACAACACACAAAGACAGCAGACCCGGCAAAAAGCGTCGGGGTGCAGAGACAAAAGACATGAAAACAAAAATACCTAATCAAACACGTTCGCCGCAGTCTACCGCTGTTGCCGGGTATTCCATTTTAATATTCGATTATTAAATTATTAATTTTTTAAATTCAATACATTAGGAATTCTGCACTCATAAGACTAAATGAAATGCGCTCACGCGCAAAATACGCCGCTGTCTGACTGCCTTTAAGTACAATTTTCCGTATAAAGAAAATCTAAAGTGTAAACGCCGCACGAGAGACTTGCGAAAAACTCTCTGGGTGATAATGTGAGCGCTCCAGATCCAGATTTATCCGATTTGGGGACTCTTTTTGCCGTCCTGGCGTGTGTAATCGTTTTATCAAGGAATAAGCAGTATGCGTAAAATCGCATTTTTTCTTGCGATGCTTTTATTGCCGTGCGTTTCATTTGCCGGTTTGCTGAGCAGCAGCCCGACTACGCCTGTCAGCAAAGAATATAAGCAGCAATTAATGGGCTCCCCCGTCTATATCCAGATCTTCAAAGAAGAGCGCACGCTGGATCTGTACGTCAAGATGGGCGAACAGTATCAATTGCTCGACAGCTATAAGATCTGCAATTATTCCGGCGGCTTAGGGCCGAAACAGCGTCAGGGTGATTTCAAAAGCCCGGAAGGATTTTACAGCGTACAGCGTGGACAGCTGAAACCGGATAGCCGCTTCTATAAAGCGATTAACATTGGTTTTCCTAACGCCTACGACCGCGCCCACGGTTATGAAGGTAAATACCTGATGATCCACGGCGCCTGTGTTTCCGTCGGCTGCTACGCGATGACCGACAACGGCATTGATGAGATTTTCCAGTTTGTCACCGGCGCGCTGGTGTTTGGACAGTCCAGCGTCCAGGTTAGCATTTACCCGTTCCGCATGACCGACGCCAACATGCAGCGCCATAAGTTCTCGTATTACAAAGAGTTCTGGTCGCAGCTAAAGCCGGGATACGATTACTTTGAACAGACGCGTAAGCCACCGACCGTTTCCGTCGTCGATGGCCGTTACGTTATCAGCAAGCCGTTGAGTCACGAAGTGGTTCAGCCGCAGCTGGCATCAAACTACACGCTCCCCGAGACAAAATAATGCCCACTCGCCTGGCATAATCTTTTGCCAGGTTTCATTGCCGGTTAGC
This sequence comes from Citrobacter europaeus, assembly GCA_020099315.1. Taxonomy (NCBI): domain Bacteria; kingdom Pseudomonadati; phylum Pseudomonadota; class Gammaproteobacteria; order Enterobacterales; family Enterobacteriaceae; genus Citrobacter; species Citrobacter europaeus. The sequence goes on along the minus strand of CP083650.1, from coordinate 865,683 downwards.
GGCTGAGTGGCAATCACGGTGACCACATCGTTGGGTGTGGTCTCTGAGCTAAAATCGATTTCCACATCCTGATCCAACAGTGTCGCTACGCCAAACGGCGCACGGCGCGTGATCCAAAACAAATTGGTCGAGCAGAAGGCCATCACATAACGCCCGTCAGACAACAGCATGTTGAAGACGCCCTTCTCCCGCAATTCTCCTGCCAGCATCGCAATATACTTAAACACTGCCGTCATATTGCCAGGCGTGCGCGGATAACGCTCTGTCAGCTTGTGGAGCAGCCAGCAGAAGGCTTTTTCGCTGTCGGTTTCCCCAACCGGGCGGAAATTACCGGTTTCCAGCGATTTATAGCCGCTGAGCTGTCCGTTATGGGCGTACGTCCAGTTACGTCCCCACAGCTCACGCGTAAAGGGATGGGTATTTTCCAGTGCCACTTCACCGCGATTCGCCTGACGAATATGGGCAATCACGGAACAGGATTTGATGGGATAGTCTTGTACCAGTTTGGCAATAGGCGAGTTAAAGCTGGGTTGCGGATCTTTAAACGTACGGCAGCCCTTACCTTCATAAAACGTAATACCCCAGCCGTCTTTGTGCGGCCCGGTGCCTCCGCCGCGCTGGACCAGCCCGGTGAAGCTAAAGCAGATATCGGTTGGCACATTGGCGCTCATCCCGAGCAGTTCGCACATACATCACCTACCTTAAAACGGTTAATTGCCTGCCAAGACCGGCAAAGCACAGCTTGTAGGCCGGATAAGACGCTTGCGTCGCCATCCGGCACAATGCCCGATGGCGCTTCGCTTATCGGGCCTACAAGTTCCTGGCCCGATAAGACCGGCAAAAATTATCGGCTTATTTAACCATCTCTTTTTCGATCAGCTGAATCAGGATATGGATCACTTTGATATGAATTTCCTGAATACGGTCAGCGTAGCCAAAGTGCGGCACGCGAATTTCGATATCTGCGCTGCCCGCCATTTTGCCGCCATCTTTCCCGGTCAGGGTGATCACTTTCATCCCTTTCTCGCGCGCTGCGGCAATCGCTTTAATTACGTTACCGGAGTTACCCGAAGTAGAGATGCCTAACAGGACATCGCCCGCGCGGCCCACGGCTTCAACGTAGCGCGAGAACACATAATCGTAACCAAAATCGTTGCTAACGCAGGAGATATGGCTGACGTCAGAGATAGCGATCGCCGGGTAGCCTGGGCGGTTTTCACGATAGCGTCCAGTCAGCTCTTCGGCGAAGTGCATCGCGTCGCAATGGGAACCGCCGTTACCGCAAGAAAGTACCTTACCATCGGCTTTAAAGCTGTCTGCCAACAGGACCGCCGCGCGCTGAATGGCGTGAATATTGGCGTCATCTTTAAGAAAATTAGCCAGCGTTTCCGCCGCTTCGCTCAGTTCGTTACGAATAAGATCCTGGTACATGAGGATATCCTTCAGCATGAATGTAAATGACAAGATGCAGTGTACCGGATAGCGCTACCAGCGAGAAGTACAAGCCACAGGAATGGCTACGGCTTTTGATTTTTTGTGCCGGTTAAAACGGCAACAATGTGAGCTTTGTTGTAATTATTTTGTAAACACATTGCTAAAAGAATTTACATCCACTACAACCATATCATCACAAGTGGTCAGACCTCCTACAAGCAAGGGAGCTTTTCGTTATGATGATTTTGAGTATTATCGCTACGGTTGTTCTGCTCAGCGTTCTGTTTTATCACCGCGTGAGCTTATTCCTCAGCAGCTTAATTTTGCTCGCCTGGACGGCTGCGCTTGGCGTGGCTGGCCTGTGGTCAGTCTGGTTGCTGGTTCCTCTGGCCATTATCCTCGTACCGTTTAACTTTACGCCGATGCGCAAATCCATGATCTCTGCGCCGGTGTTCCGCGGTTTCCGTAAAGTCATGCCGCCGATGTCCCGCACCGAGAAAGAAGCGATTGATGCCGGTACGACCTGGTGGGAAGGCGACCTGTTCCAGGGCAAGCCTGACTGGAAAAAACTGCATAACTATCCTCAGCCGCATCTGACCGCTGAAGAACAAGCGTTTATTGATGGTCCAGTTGAAGAAGCGTGCCGCATGGCGAACGACTTCCAGATAACCCATGAACTCGCGGATCTGCCCCCGGAACTGTGGGCGTATCTGAAAGAACACCGCTTCTTCGCGATGATTATTAAGAAAGAGTACGGCGGGCTGGAATTCTCCGCCTATGCTCAGGCACGCGTTCTGCAGAAACTCTCCGGCGTATCCGGGATCCTGGCGATCACCGTTGGCGTACCTAACTCATTAGGTCCAGGCGAACTGCTGCAACATTACGGCACCGAAGAGCAGAAAAATCATTACCTGCCGCGTCTGGCTCGTGGTCAGGAGATCCCATGCTTTGCTCTGACCAGCCCGGAAGCAGGCTCCGACGCAGGTGCTATCCCTGATACCGGCGTGGTTTGTATGGGCGACTGGCAGGGTCAGCAGGTGCTGGGTATGCGCCTGACCTGGAACAAACGTTATATTACGCTGGCCCCTATCGCTACCGTACTGGGTCTGGCATTTAAACTTTCCGACCCGGAAAAACTGCTGGGTGGTGAAGAAGATCTCGGTATTACCTGTGCGCTGATCCCAACCTCAACGCCGGGCGTACAAATTGGGCGTCGCCACTTCCCGCTGAACGTACCGTTCCAGAACGGTCCGACCCTCGGTAAAGATGTGTTCGTACCGATTGATTACATCATCGGTGGCCCGAAAATGGCCGGTCAGGGCTGGCGCATGCTGGTGGAATGTCTGTCCGTGGGACGCGGTATTACCCTGCCGTCTAACTCGACGGGCGGCGTGAAATCCGTCGCGATGGCAACCGGCGCGTATGCGCACATTCGTCGCCAGTTCAAAATCTCTATCGGCAAGATGGAAGGTATTGAAGAGCCGTTGGCGCGTATTGCGGGTAACGCCTACGTGATGGATGCTGCGGCGTCGCTGATTACCTACGGTATTATGCTGGGTGAAAAACCGGCGGTGCTGTCGGCTATCGTGAAGTATCACTGTACCCACCGTGGGCAGCAGTCAATCATCGATGCCATGGATATCACTGGCGGTAAAGGCATTATGCTTGGCGAAAGCAACTTCCTCGCCCGTGCTTATCAGGGCGCGCCAATCGCTATTACCGTTGAAGGCGCCAACATTCTGACCCGTAGCATGATGATCTTCGGTCAGGGTGCTATTCGCTGCCATCCGTATGTACTGGAAGAGATGGCTGCGGCACAGAGTAACGATGTGAATGCGTTCGATAAGCTGCTGTTCAAACACATCGGTCACGTCGGCAGTAACAAAGTACGCAGCTTCTGGCTTGGCCTGACGCGCGGCTTAACCAGCAGCACGCCAACCGGCGATGCGACCAAACGTTACTACCAGCACCTGAACCGTCTGAGCGCCAACCTGGCGCTGCTTTCAGATGTATCCATGGCCGTACTGGGCGGTAGCCTGAAGCGCCGTGAACGTATCTCCGCGCGTCTGGGCGATGTGTTAAGTCAGCTGTATCTGGCCTCCGCGGTACTGAAACGTTATGACGATGAAGGCCGTAATGAAGCCGACCTGCCGTTGGTTCACTGGGGCGTTCAGGATGCGTTGTACAAAGCGGAACAGGCGATGGACGACCTGCTGATAAACTTCCCGAACCGTCTGGTCGCTGGCTTGCTGAATGTGGTTATCTTCCCTACCGGTCGCCACTACCATGCACCGTCAGACAAATTGGATCATAAAGTCGCGAAGATTTTGCAGGTTCCAAGCGCCACCCGTTCTCGTCTTGGTCGTGGTCAATACCTGACGCCAAGCGAGCATAACCCGGTTGGTTTGCTGGAAGAGGCTCTGCTGGATGTGATTGCAGCTGACCCTATCCACCAGCGGATCTGCAAAGAGCTGGGTAAGAACCTGCCGTTTACCCGCCTGGATGAACTGGCGCACAATGCGCTGGCTAAAGGACTGATTGATAAAGACGAAGCCGCGATTCTGGTGAAAGCCGAGGCGAGCCGTCTGCGCAGCATCAACGTGGATGACTTTGAACCCGAGGAGCTGGCAACTCAGCCGGTAAAGTTGCCAGAGAAGGTGCGTAAAATCGAAGCCGCATAACGACACACGCACAATGCCGGGCCCCGCTTAATGCGGGGCTTTTTATTGCCACATTTTCGTTAAAGCTCATGTTACAGTGTCAAAATGTTGTTCAACGAGGAGCCTTGATCGTGCCTGGTTTGAAAATTACTCTGCTGCAACAACCGCTGATCTGGATGGATGGCCCGGCCAACCTGCGCCATTTCGACCGTCAACTGGAAACCGTCACAGGACGTGATGTCATTGTGTTGCCCGAGATGTTTACCAGTGGATTTGCCATGGAAGCGGCAAGTAAATCGCTGGCGCAGGAAGAGGTTGTAAGCTGGATGCGCGCTAAGGCGCAGCAGACCAACGCCCTCATTGCAGGCAGCGCCGCTCTCCAGTCTGAACGCGGCCCGGTCAACCGCTTTTTACTGGTCGAACCCGAAGGTCATGTCCATTTCTATGATAAGCGCCATCTGTTCCGCATGGCGGATGAGCACCAGTATTACCAGGCAGGTGACGCGCGGGATATTTTTGAATGGCGCGGCTGGCGTATTCTGCCGTTGGTCTGTTATGACCTGCGTTTTCCAGTGTGGTCGCGCAACCGCAACGATTACGACCTGGCATTGTATGTCGCCAACTGGCCGGCGCCGCGTTCGCTGCACTGGCAGGTTCTGCTCACAGCACGGGCGATTGAGAACCAGGCTTATGTAGCAGGATGTAACCGCGTGGGCACTGACGGGAACGGCCATCATTATCGCGGTGACAGCCGGGTGATTAATCCGCAGGGTGAGATTATTGCCACCGCCGAGCCGCATCAGGCCACACGCATTGACGCAGAACTGTCACTCTCGGCGCTGCGCGAGTATCGCGAGAAGTTTCCCGCCTGGCAAGACGCCGACCCGTTCACGCTATAACTCTCGCCTTCACTCCCGCTGCACAACATTTTCCGTGGCGGGATTGTTTCACTCCGTAACCAACCGCAAAACAAATTCGCGTGGCGACATGCGGCGGGCATCGTATTCTGCAAAGGATAATCACTCGTAACCAGCGAGTGGCAGACAATGTCGATAATTCCCTTATCAGGATTTCAATAATGAAGAACTTCATACGCATGACTTTGCTGGCAGTTACCGTGGCTGGCGCTTCTTTTAGCACGCTTGCAGCAACGACATCTAATGTTCCGGCTCCCGCCCAGGATCCGATAGTTCAGCACCTTAAGTTAAGCACCGACCAGGTTGCGCAGATTAAAAAACTGCACCAGCAGCTTGAAACCAACGTTAGCCAGATTTCGGTGAAAGATGTTAAAGACGGCGCGTTGATTGACGTCATCAAGTCCGGGAAATGGGATGAAGCTGCCGTCAAGAAACAGCTTTCTGCTTTCAGCAACATCGAACAACAGGCACGTTATTATCGCGTGAAATACTATTTTGATCTGAACAAAGTGCTGACCCCAGCACAGCGCCAGCAGGTGCAAAAAGATATCGCACAGACGCTGAGCGAGTAATGACCAGGGCCTGAATCAGCAATGGTTCAGGCTTTTCGGTAAAACTTCCTGCTCAAACAGAAATCCCTGCACCGCGTCTGCGCCGCTCATGCGGCAAATGGCATAATCCTGCGGCGTTTCCACTCCCTCGACAACAACTCGGTCTCCCAGCCCGCGAAATTGATTGACCAGTACCCTCAACTGCCACTCTGATGTCCTGAACTGATGAAACATTTCGCTTTCAATTTTGATGGCATCGAAACGGATGCCAGACAGCCGCCAGACAAAAAATAGCTCGGGTGAAACGTCATCCAGCCACATGCGAAAACCATGGCGTATCAGGGTTTTTACGGCCATGCATACGGTCTGCTGTTCTGCCTTTTCCAGGCGCATCATGGTGCCTGGATCCTGAATCTCGATAACAATCCGCCCCTGATGCGCCTGCCGGGCGAGCTGCGCAATCCATGGCAGGCAGGTCAACATCCTGACGGATAAATTCAGCGAAAAGCTTCCTGAGAGTGCCAACACCCGCCGCATTTGCCACAGGAATAGCTGCTGTTTTGCCGTGATAGAAAGATGCTTGAAAAAAAGATCCAGTGGTAGCGGCGTACGTACCTGGCTTAACACTTCGCAGACATCCAGCGATGGATCATCAAAAAAATGAATGCGTTGCAAACGGATCCCGGTGATCCGCAGCAGTTCGGCGTTGCGGGGAAGCTCTGGTACATAGCGGGCCTGTTCGCTGAGTCTGTTCATATCATTCCATTTTTTGATTAAAAGGACGTCGTGCATCCTGCAGCCACGGGATACGGCGATCATTCGGATACGTCAGGTAAAAGCGCCTCGCCAGACGATGCGCCTCGACCAGGTCGCGTTGCTGCAACGCCAGTAAGATTTGCGTGAAAGAGACGTTCGGATCGGGGTGAACGAGCACATAGTCAGGCGCCCAGCGGCGGACCGCTTCAAGCCAGCGAGCATCCCGGGAGCGCTGATAGCGCTGCAGATATCCCATCTGGACATCAAACCGGTAGCGAGTGGCAAGGAGCCAGCCTCCCACAGGGAGCGGCTCAGCCAGACGCCACTGCGCTGACTGCCGCTCCGCCAGCGTCAATTGCTGTTGCGTGCGCAGCGAGAGAAGCAACAATGGTGTGAAGGCCAAAAACGAGATCAGTGCCAGTCCGCGCAACAACGACGTTGACGTAAGCGTCAGGCGAGCCCCTTTTAACGGGAGGTCTGCGCAACGAAGCAGCAGGATCAGCAGTAACCAGTGTGGCGTTGACTGCCTGACGGGGTATTCCGTCAACATATGAATCACCACCGGCAGCGCCGCCACCAGACAGGCGCGACGCCAACGATTCCCATGCTTCCAGAGCCAGAAACCACTCGCAATAAAACACAGCGCGCCCACCAGCCCAACCAGACCGCCCTCCACCAGCCATAACACCAGTTCGTTGTGCGGATGCGAGATACTGCTCAGCCCCAATGGCCCCGCGCGTTCGAGAAACACAGAAGCAAAGCTGCCCACGCCCCACCCCGTCCACGGGCGTTCGGTAAATAATGCCAGCGACGTTTTGAGCACCGTCCAGCGCACCTGGGAAGTGGTGAAGTGATCGACCGTAGCGACGGACAAAAAATGGCGGGCGAGCGACCCCGCCGCCATGCCTGACGCCAGCGGCAACAGGAGTAGCAACAACGGACGGCGCTGCGTCGGGAAAACCATCAACAGCAGCGCCTCACCGATCGCCACAGAGAGGTAACCGGTTTGCGACTGGGATTCATGCAGCACAAATCCCATCATCACCAGGCCAACCCCGATGACAATTCGATACCCGTCGCGCAGGCGTAAAAAGAGCGTGGCTGACAGCAGTACGCCACAAGCCGTGAAGCTGGCCATCAGATTAACCTGCTGAAAAATACCGTAGGGCCGCGTGCTGCGCCGCCAGGCAAACTCCCAGTAATCAACGCCCGGCCAATGCCAGTACTGATAGATAAACGCCAGACATTCGATGACGCACGCCCCCCAGAGCAGGGCCAGCAGTGTCGTCAGGGATCGTGCCGTGAGCGGAATTTGCACCGTCACCAGATAGACGAGAACGCCTCCCAGTAAGGCTCCCGCGACCAGTAGGGCCTCGGACTGCCAGACACCAGGCGTAAGCAGGCATAACAGCGTCAGAGTGAGCGCCCCCATCGTAAACCCCGTGGCAGGTACAGTGATGCGCCAGCGTTGATGAGGCACCAGCACTGATGCGCATGCAACTAGCACAACGGCGTAGATCCAGCTCGTGATATTAAGCGGTAACGACAGACCGCTGCCGCCGTTATTCGGCCAGTAGAGATGCATTGCCCCGCACCAGAAAAACAGACTAATACCGAGCAATAATTTTTGCGCAGGCAGCGGCGCAATACGATTCAGTGCGTTCATCATGCTACTGGTAGTTCAGTATCCAGGTCCCGCTGGCGCTGAACGGACCGTATTCGAGAGACTGATTTTTTATCGCCGATGGCTCCGCCGCGACCCACGCCAAAAAATTCAGCGTCATCGAGCCTTCCGTTATCTCTTTGACTGACGTGCTCTCATCAAGGCGGATTGCCGTGCCGTCCTCTTCGCTCATCCCAATACCGATCCCTGACGCGCCGCCTTGTTCACTGCTATCCAGCGCCAGATGATCGGCCAGCTCCGCATCCTCACGACCGCTGAAGGTAACCGAGATCCCGCGAAAAACCTCAGGGTTGCAGTCGCGTAACTGGATACTGAATTTTTCTGGCTTACTGCGCCCCGAGAGATAGAGATCCTGCGTCGCGATTTGCTTGAAATCGACCTCGATTTTGTCGCCACCGGGGACCAGGCTGCAGGCCAGCGCTCTGATGGTGCCGTGAAAATACATATCGCCGCCGACCAGTTTGGTATCGGCCTGCGCCGTGCCGCCAAGCAGTAGCACACCGGTCGCGATTAACGCCGTAAATCTCATGGCATCCCCCTACTGAAACTGCGCAACAACGGTGGCTGAGGCTTCAAACTCACCTTCCTTAACGCTTCCCACGCCCGGCTTAGCCACCGGTGCGGCGGTGAGATTCCAGTCGCCCTGATTCTGGTAAAACCCCTTCACGTTGTAGAATTGATTGGGCACGACGGCGCCGCCGCTCTCGTCTTTAAGCATAATGCCGAGATCGTCGCGTTTTTGTCCGCCGCTTAACGTGCCGAGGAGATTACCGTTAAATCCCGCCGTGCCTGAGGCCGTGGTCGTTTGCACGCCAAGATTGATATTCAGCGCGCCCTGATCGAAGCTGCCGCCTTCACACACCACATGTATAGGGATTGGCTTGCTGTAGTTGGTGCCGTTGAGCTTTGTAGCGGATCCAGGCAGATCGCCAAACTCAATGCTGATTTTGTCTCCCCGATTGAAGGTGCATTTGTCCGGTACGGTAATCAGCCCGGATTTAATCACCACGCGGGAAATTGGCGTTGTCGGCGTAGGGCCAGCATCCCCCAGGCGCCCGGCAACCTCCACCAGCGACTGGGAGGTAATATTGATGCCATTAATAATGGGTTTAGTGACAATAAACGTCACTTTCCCTTTTGAACCACTTTCTATGTTGGTAGCCCGCTCGTAGCCTTTGCGCTTTTTGCAGCTATGATCGTTGTAACGATTTGAAAAATTGGTAAAAGGCGCCTGAACGTAGTTGTTATAACGCCCGGCGACCCACACCTGTACTTCCACATCCAGATACTCGTTTAGACGAAAACGGTTCGCCCCCTGATTGGAAGGCGGCATCGTGGTCGTGGTGGTGTAGTAAATCGGTTGTCGGGAGATGTCAGCCTGTTCGCAGTGAAAATCCACTACATACCAACTGCCCAGATTCCACGGGAACGGCTCCGTTCTGCCGCCCACGTGGTTTTTGCTGACATCCAGCGAGTTCAGTTCAATATCGTACTGATGCGGCGATCCTCCCTGCGGCTCACCTTCCCCCTGTGTGAATGCCTGCCCGGCCAGCGGACAACCAGCCAGGGCCGTCCACAGCAGTGTGTTGCGCAATATGCTCATAGATACTCCAGCTTAAGTCTGACCAGGCCGTTAAATTCTCCGGCGGTCACCTCTGGACCAAAAGATTCCAGCGCGGCCAGAAAGTGGATCGCGTTATCGCCCGGCTTGAGGATCCACATGCGTTGCGGTTGGTTCAGGTGAAGCAACTGGTTGCGTTCGGTCAGTAACCGAATGCCCGCGCCGCGCACATCACCGCGAATACGACCCAGATCGCTGTTTTCCGGTGCGCCTTCAGCCATCAGCGTCATCGAAACGCCGCGTTCCACCGTGCTGTGCGCCAGCTCAGGCATTTCGCTGGTCTGTCCGGGGAAATCCCTGAAGGTGTGGCCGGAACCTTTTAAGCAGCCGTTCAGATACAGCGTAACCAGCACCGGCTCGCTGCGATCGCCGCCCTGGCGAAACCGACTGGCGGAAATATCACCAAGATTGATGGTCTGATCGCGTGAAGCCATATCCAGCACGCACGGCGAAACATAGACCCGGCCATGAAAGCGGACGTTGCCATACTCGCCGGACACGTTGCTCATATCCTGGCGACCACTGGTAGCCTGAGCCTGGCAGGCCATACCCGCCATCAGCAGGGCGCAAAGCATCTTTTTCATTTACGATTCCTGTTACCGGGGCTGCTGCTCCATCGGCAATGCTTTACACACATTGCCTGTGCAGCTGAATTTCAGTTCGGGATGGCCGCCAAAATCGTTCACGTACATCATGCTGAACTGACTGACGCTGCCGTCGTTCACGCTGAAATCGAGAGAGGATTTTGGTGAAACCATAACGCCTGGGAAGTCGGTCAATCTGCCGCCGCCCTGCGTTTCTGGCTTGCGGCTTAAGCCGATTAAGGTGACAAAATAAGGCGTTGGGTTGTCCACACTCCAGCGCTGGCCCTGTTTGTGAAAGACCAGTTGGTTTTGCCACACGGCGCCAGGTGTTTCCGGCACGATAGCAGTCGGACGGTAGAACAATTTGATGCGCGACTGCATCGCCAGTTGCAGCACATTCGGCTTATCCGGCTTTGGCGGAATTTCACGAACGTTCAGGTAGAACAGGCTCTCGCGATCCTGGGGCAGAGCGTTAATCCCGCTGGTTTTCGTCACCCGGGCAATCCCCTTTTGCCCGCCGTTAATTCGTTGCAGCGGCGGTAAGACCATCAGCGGCGAGGTAATTTTTGTTCCGGTGGCGTCTTCCACCCACGACTGGGCCAGGAATGGAATGCTCGGACTGGTATTGGTTAAGTTCGCACTGACAGATCGCGCATCACCGGTGATGATCATGCGGGTACGGTCGAGCGCGATACCTGCCCATGAGGCGTTGATCTCTGCAATAAAAAGCAGGCCGCAGGCCACGGGTTTCAGCCAACGCTGCACGGAGTAAAAAGCTTGATTATTCATGACAAAATTCATTCAGGTTATTGAAATTATTCACAAGGCAACAGCACGTTACCTTCCGGGTTGATTTGTTGCGGCACCTGTAAGTGACACTGCGCACGGCCAGCCCAGGCAACAGAAAGACGCTCGGCCGGATTCACACCCGCAATCCAGGCCATGCCGTTTTCCATCACCATGGCGACGCTGACGCCGTTGGCGTTAAACACTTCGGCGCCAAACGGCGGTACCGAACCATCCTTCAGGCGCAGCAGCGCCATCATTTTTTGCCCCTGCGCCACGGCAAAACGCTGGTAGCCAATCGCCCCCTCCGTCAGGGTGTTGGTGATGATGGCTTTGGTCGCGGAAATGTCCTCGTCCATTGCGTCCACATCGATACGGGTATCAAAGCTGTGATAACTGACAACGTCCGGTACCACGGCAATACCGAAGCGGTTTGAGTGCGCCTGTTCGCCGTTCAGCGGCACATTCGCCACACCATCGGTATCAACCATCACCCTGGCAGTGTTCATTGACGCCTGGCTGTTGTGCAGCGCCGCGCCATGACGCGTCGCGGTAAAGCCGCCGCGCATCGTGCCGCCAACGGAGAAATAGCGTGATTGCTGCCAGCTGACGTTAGATTCCAGTTCCGCCATCATGCTGCGGTGCTTGTAATAACCATCAAACGCCGTGTGTCCTTCACCGGAAACCCCTGCGCGCAAACGCCATGGATTGTTACGGTCGCGGTTATCTGAATACGAAACCATCTGGCTGGTCTGGTTGCCGCTGTTCTGCAATTCATAATCCATAGAGCGGCCATCGCTCCATGGCACCGAAATTGAAAGCGAGAGGCTGTCGTCCCGTTTGCCCTGATACTCAGAGCGGTAAGCCGCAAGGTTGGCGCTGACGCCCTGAATGCCAGCGAACGAAAAACTGTGTCCCATCGATAACCCATAACGATCCTGCGAACCGCGATCCCAATAGTTCTGGTGGGTATAGGTCAGGTACAGCGTGGTCGCTAAGTGCGTATCGTCGGCAAAGAAGGTTTTGTTGCCGGTGATGGTGTACATCTCTTTTTCGCTGCCAGCGCTATTGTTATTTTCATACTGCTCGTCGAGGAACTGCGAAAAAGTGCGGAAGTTACGCTGTGAGAAGCGGTAACCGGCAAAGGTGATGGCGCTGTTGTACTCATCAAAGGTTTTGGCATAGCTTAGCTTAAAGGACATCCCTTTTTGTTCATCCTGATGCTTCACACGACTCACGGATTGCGTCGCATCAGCCGACAGCGCACCCAGCCAGCTCAAATCCCGACCAATTCCCATCGACCAGGCGTTATAACGATCGCCAGTGAGCAACGCACCGCCGTACAGCGACCACGCATTGCTGACCCCCCAGGAGAAATCACCGCTATAAAACGCAGGCCCCTGAACATCATGGTTATAGCGCGATGGCTTACCGACCGCGGCGTTGTAGCGAACATAGCCCGGGCGCGTCAGGTAAGGTATATCAGCCGTATTAACCTGAAAGGTTTGTACGCTGCCATCCTGCTCTTCGACGCGAACATCCAGTGTGCCGCGTACCGAACCATGCAGATCCTGAATGTTGAATGGCCCCGCAGGAACGGTAGTTTGATAGATAACACGGCCCTGCTGGCTGACGGTGACCTTCGCATTACTGCGGGCGATGCCGTGCACTTCGGGCGCGTAGCCCTGCAAATTCGGTGGCAGCATACGCTCGTCGCTGGCGAGGTTCGCCCCGGTGAAACGCACCGAATCAAAAACCTGAGAATTCAGATAGATTTCGCCGACCGTTAGTTTTGCAGCCTGCATCGGTAACGGGCGATAGGCATAAATCTGATCCCAGTCGATACGGCCACGATTATCATCCGAAGCGTAATTGGCCTGATACTGGCCGCGAAAACGCCACGCGCCGAGGTTAAAGCCTGTCTGCCCATAGCCGGACAGAGAGCGATAGCGATCCCCGCCCTGCTCGTAATGTGTGGCCTGGCCCGAGACGCTGTAGTCAAAAATCAGCCCCGCGACGCCGTTATCCCAGCGTTCTGGCGGCGTCCAGTCAGGATCGGTATATTTCATCCATGCCTGAGGCACGGTAATATCCAGCACGCCTGCGCTATTATTCAGCACCACACCCGGCAGACGGGAAATGTCATAGCAGGTCGCGCTAATCGGATGAATATAGGTTAGCGCCTCTTCCTTGAGCGCCAGTAATTCGAGTTGTTGCGGCGTCAGACACGCCATGGATTTATGCGGGTTGGCAGGATCAACGATATAACGGATCGACTGCTGAGGAATCTCCTGGCTGTTAATACGAACATCCAGCAGATATTCTCCGGGAGTCACAAAGTTGCCTTCGGAAAAACGCTGCAAATCGACATTGTGCCTGTCGCTGGCATCCAGCACGTCGGTATTAAATTCAATGGCCTCATCCGCTTCAACCAATGAAGAGGCACAGACCAGAGCAATAAAAAGCGCCAGACGTTTTTTATCTGTTTTCAGCGTGATCATTTTCGTTCGCAAACCTTCAGATACCCGAATTGCAGTGCAGCTCAGAGATAATTCACAACAAAATGCGTGACCGCAGTAAATTCGCCGGATGTCATTCTTCCGTCGCGCGAGATCAAATAAGCCGTAAAGTTGAGCGTGTTTTTTCCTGGGTTAAGCAGATAGTCCGGTGATGGCTTGCCCAGATGAATTTGCTGTCCTTTGCCGTCATATATTTCTATTGCTAAATTTTCAGTTTCCGATTGCACGCTCAGATAATCAGGATTGTCATTATCCGCTGCGCCGGAAAAGGTAATATTGGCGCGCTGGAACAGATTCCCGGGGTGTTGAGAATCCCCTAATGAACATCCCAGCAAATGAATGCTGAAATCATGCGCAGATACTTTTTCAGGTTTTCCGGAAATATCTCTGGCAGAGAGGTCATCAAATTCAACCAGTAGCGACCGGTCGCGTGGATCGACATAACAGGCAGCCTCAATAATATTTCCCCGCATGCGCATTTTGCCGGGCGTACTGACAAGACGATGGGTGTCAGCCAAAACCCATGCAGGCGATATGAAGATAAAAAGCAGTAAAATACGCCATCCAGGCATCACCGCATTTCCTTTCAGTTATTCGCAGGAAGGGTTAAGCAGGCGCATAATTGCGCCCGCAGCAGATCGTTACTGGTAGTCGATCTGGAAATTAACGGTGGATTCGAAATCACCCGGCGTTACCGCTGCAGATGCGTTGTTTGCCTGCAGGTAAGCGACGAAATCAATGTCGGTTTCGCCATCGGTAATGTTGACCTGAGAGGCCGCTTTGCCCCATTCCACGTCCTGGTTGCCACTGTCAACCATACCAATGCCCGCGCCCTTTGCAGTACCCGAGGTGAACGCAGCCAGCGCGTTGTTATCGGAATCAATTGTTGCCGGGGTATAGGTCACGGTAGCCGTTTTTGCAACGGTCGTATCACAGCCCTGCAGAACGATTTTGGCATGCTTAACGCCAGCACGTTGGTTGTCTTTTAACTGAGAAGTTGGGATTTCGCCAAAATTTACCTGCACCGGGCTGGATTCTGGGGCCAGACCGCACGCGGAATTAACCAGAGAACCAGTGAAGTGAATTTTACCGTTAGTCGGTTCAACATTTTTTGCAGCGAAAGCAGAAGATGCAGTAAAAGTCATTCCCGCCATCAGCGCACAGGCCACAGCCACGTTTTTCATTTTCATATTACTACTTAACCTTATATCTGTTTTTTGGTTATTCCGACGATCTATTTCCGCAAACAATTTATGCAAGGGAAACCCTGATCTGCAGGCGGCGGTAGTGCATATCCTTGCAAACAATCCATCTCAAGCCACCCCGTATTTTGAACTTCATTGGTATTCCATCCGAAATACCGTCCACAGGTGTTTACGCTGTTTCGGGGCTTATATTAAGTCGACGAAAAAATGACACAATGCAAAAATCCGGTATTAATCAAACTCAGGGAATCGTGTTGTAACACTGTCTTAGGACCGATCGTTTACCTAAAAAATCGCCATAAAACACGCAAAAGTCAGTGTTAATATCTACTATTAATAGTTTTTATAGAGTTTTTATCTATCAAATATTTTTTTATTTATGCCAAATAATGGGCAAAATGTATTTATGAAAGTTTTGTAAAAATGAAATTGGATATCAAAAGCGAGTAATGACAATAAGATAGTGAATGAGGGGAAGGAGATTGGCGGTGTCTATAAAAGATATTAAAGGATTGTTATATAAATATTAATAAAGCGATCTATGGTACAACCATTTTTTATAAATGAATTATGTTATGCTATTGCTTCCCCCACTCGAATGCGAGATATCCTGCTTTAAAGGAGACATCAGTGATTTCTCATATACCAATAAACAAAATTAAATCCGTAATTATTGGTGATGGCTTAGTTTTCAGACCACATAAAAATACCCTAAAAGACCTGGCATCTGGTGAAATGGCCACATTGAACAATGCGGCAACACAATTACTGCTCTATCTGTTGCAAAATGGTAAAGAGATATCCTCACGCGATGAAATTCTGCTGAATGTTTTCCAGCATAATGGCGCCAGAGCGACGGATGCGAATCTCAACCAGCACATTTCATTTCTGCGCAAAGCAATAACGTCTACGGGCCATCCTGCAGAACTCATCGTCACCATTCCGCGTATGGGATTTCGGATGGGCGACGCCAATATCAATATTCAGCTACTGGAAGAAGCACAAGCGCCTACCAGAATTGCCCATGTTGCATCGACGCCCAGCAAAAAGAAACGAAACCGGTGGCCTGTCGCGATAACAGCGTTAATTACCGGCATCGCCGTAGTAGCGACAGCGTGGTTAACATGGATACCCAATGAAATTGCCATGACGGACGCGGCGATCCTGCGAACAATTGACTACGAGCAATGCCGTGTACATATATTAGGAAACGCTCTCACTGACACCATAACCGAAAAAAAAGCGCTGGATATTTTCAAGTCCGTAGGTATCAACCCCGACTGTTCGCACCCAAAAGATCTGTACCTTAATACCTGGGCGAGCAACCATAATCTGGTTGAGTGGTCGTTTGCCGCTGAATGCGGGCTAAACCTCGGCTATTACCATTGCATCAGCCAGTATCGCCACCATGAGGAATGATATGAAGCAGGAAAGCGATCACTCTCCTTTACTATGGTCAGTCGTAATTGCCATTCTTGGGCTGGCGGCTATCGCTTTTTTTATTATTATCGGGAATGCGAAAAAACAAGAAATCAGTTTTTCCTGTTCTTCGGAATTCACGTCGATACTCGACATCCAAAATACCAAAAAGGAACTCCACGGAATAATGCTGATTACCAGCTACAACTCCGGGCACCTCTCATTGTCAGTACAAGGGAAACTCAAAAGTGATGACGGCGAGTTTGCTGTTAACCGTAAACTATTCTTTCGCTATGCCCGTCCGCTCGGCCATACCGCCGGCGTTTTTATGCTCACCCCCGACGGACGCGAAAAATCCCCGGATGATGAAGCAACGGATGCCATCGATTATCTTTTCTTCGACGCTTACGAACGTGCTGACAAGCTGTATATGCTAAAACACCTGAATGAGGAAACGGTTCTTATCGGCGATAACTTTTCACCCCGCTTCGCCTGCGTGATGAATCACTTCGCGGGTTGATCGCCTTCTGGATATGCGTCGGGTTAAGGATGACCTGATGTGTTGCCCGCCCGAAAGCACAGGCGCGGTCGATATAAGGCATGATAATGGAATTTTTTTGCGGGCTGAAACGACGAAAGCCTGAATCATTTCTGATTCAGGCTTTCTGAATAGTGGCGGAATGGACGGGACTCGAACCCGCGACCCCCTGCGTGACAGGCAGGTATTCTAACCAACTGAACTACCACTCCGCGTTGTGTTCCGCTTGGGAACGAAGCGAATATTACGGATTGCCTCGCGCCTCGTCAACGCTTTTTCTCACGTTTTTAATCGTTTGCTGCAAAAATCGCCCGAATGGCCATTTTCCTACGGTAAACGTACAAACTATGCCCGCCAGAGGCAACTTCCGCCTTTCTTCTGCACCAGGTCAAGACGTGACTCATGGGCCGCTAACTCTTCATCAGTGGCAAAAACAACGCGTAGTTTGCTGGACTGTCTGACAATGCGCTGGATCCCCGTGTCATTCTGCTGCTGGCTATCACCTTCCATTGAAAACGCCATCGTGGTCTGCCCACCGGTCATCATCAGATAAACGTCGGCCAGAATCTGGGCATCGAGCAATGCGCCGTGCAGGGTTCGTTTACTGTTGTCTATCTCATAGCGCGAGCACAACGCATCAAGGCTGTTTCGCTTGCCAGGAAACATTTTCCTCGCCAGCGCCAGGCTATCGGTTATTTTGCAGAATTCGTTCGTCTTCGGAATATCCCGCCTGAGCTTAGCGAATTCGTAATCCATAAAGCCGATATCGAACGATGCGTTATGGATGACCAGTTCCGCGCCGCGCATGTAGTCGAGAAACTCATCGGCTACATCGGCAAACGTAGGTTTATCAAGCAGGAATTCGTCTGCGATTCCGTGTACGCCAAACGCTTCCGGATCCACCAGCCGATCCGGCTTCAGATAAACGTGGAAGTTATTTCCGGTCAGGCGGCGGTTGACCACTTCAACCGCACCGATCTCAATGATCTTGTGGCCTTCGTAGTGGGCGCCAATCTGGTTCATACCGGTGGTTTCGGTATCGAGGACGATCTGTCGTGTAATTCCAGTGCTCATAACGGTCATTTATGTCAGACTTATCGTTTGATTTCGATTTGCTAAAACAGGAAGTCTACCAGAGATGCTTAAACAGGTAGAAATTTTCACCGATGGTTCTTGCCTGGGAAATCCAGGGCCAGGTGGTTATGGGGCGATTTTACGTTATCGCGGGCGCGAAAAAACCTTTAGCGAAGGCTACAACCTCACCACCAATAATCGCATGGAGCTGATGGCGGCAATCGTTGCGCTGGAAGCGCTGAAAGAACAGTGTGAAGTGATACTCAGCACGGACAGCCAGTATGTGCGCCAGGGCATAACGCAGTGGATCCACAACTGGAAGAAGCGCGGCTGGAAAACAGCAGATAAAAAACCGGTGAAGAACGTCGATCTGTGGAAACGTCTTGATGCCGCATTGGGGCCGCATCAAATCAAATGGGAATGGGTTAAAGGCCATGCGGGCCATCCGGAAAACGAACGCTGCGATGAGCTTGCGCGCGCCGCAGCCATGCGTCCCTCTCAGGATGATATTGGATATCAGGCTGAGGCTTAAGCGTCCGGTTTACGGTATTGCCGGGTAGCGCCAACGGCCTGGCGGATAGGCGCTTTGCTTTTATTTTGTTTCATCGGATTGAGCGTAAGCGGAATGGTTCGCTTACGCGCAACCACCAGTTGCAAACAGCCCAGTGCAGGAATATGGGCGCTTAACATTTTCCCCCCCTTCTTGTTCCAGGGCAGGACATGAAAACGGCTGTAATGCAGCACTTCAAAGTTCAGCAATGAGAGCCAGTCCAACTGGCGCATGAGGGTAAACATCCGGCTGTTATAGGGTGATGTCTTGCGCAATATGGGTACCAGTTTACGCAATCCCATCAGGCTTAACGGGTTAAAGCCGCTCAAAATCAACCAACCGTCATCAATCAGCACGCGATCGGCTTCACGCAGTAGGCGATGCGGATCGGAACACCACGGTAGCGTATGCGCTAACAAACAGACATCTACGGACTTATCGGCAAAGGGAAGATGTAAAGGATCGGCCGTTACCTGTATGGGAGAGCCTTGCAAAGAAACATTTACCTGATGAGAAACCGCGCACGCTTCAGAATCGATTTCTGCGCTTAAATTACCAATCTTAAGCAGATGAAATCCGTACATTTTTGCAAACCACGGGTTAAGCTGATGCTCCAGCGCCTGACGATAGTGTTCGCCCCAGGGTAAATCACCCCAGCTAACGGGCGCTACGACAGTTTGAGGGATCCTTGCCGGTTTCATCACAACCTTCCGTTACGCATTGAGAGGTAATCTATGAATCTTAACAGTATTCCTGCATTTCAGGACAATTACATCTGGGTCCTGTCGAATAATGACAAACATTGTCTGATTGTGGACCCGGGTGAAGCAGCTCCCGTGCTGAAAGCCATTGCAGAACATAACTGGGTTCCCGAAGCCATTCTGCTGACCCACCATCATCAGGATCACGTGGGCGGCGTAAAAGAGCTACTGCAACATTTCCCACACATAGTGGTATACGGACCGGCTGAAACGCAAGATAAGGGAACGACGCATATAGTCGAAGATGGCGATATTGCACTCGTTTTGGGGCATGAATTTACGGTAATTGCCACTCCGGGTCACACTTTAGGACATATCTGTTACTTTAGTCAGCCTTATCTATTTTGTGGCGACACGCTCTTTTCTGGAGGCTGCGGCCGGCTTTTTGAAGGCACACCATCCCAAATGTATCAATCACTTAAAAAACTAAACTCACTTCCTGACGACACATTGATTTGTTGCGCACATGAATACACATTAGCAAATATGAAGTTTGCTTTAAGCATTCTGCCGCACGATTCGTTCATAAATGAATATTATCGTAAAGTTAATGAGTTACGCGTAAAAAAACAAATGACACTACCCGTAATTCTGAAAAATGAGCGACGAATTAATCTTTTTTTGAGAACAGAAGATGTTGATTTAATTGATGAAATCAACAAAGAAACAATATTGCAACAACCTGAAGAGCGTTTTGCCTGGTTAAGGTCAAAGAAAGATACGTTCTGACAATTCCGGGTTGCCTTTTGAAAACTTCGCCGTTATGATCGGTCGTCTTTTAAGCAACTATTGACACACACATGAAGGCAAAAGCGATATTACTCGCCTCTGTCCTGCTTGTTGGGTGCCAGAATACTGGTAACGTCCAACAACACGCACAGAGCCTTTCTGCAGCTGGTCAAGGGGAAGCAGGAAAGTTTACAAGTCAGGCGCGATGGATGGACGACGGAACATCTATCGCTGCTGATCAAGATTTGTGGGCTTTCATTGGTGACGAGCTAAAGATGGGAATTCCGGAAAACAACCGGATTCGCGAACAGAAACAGAAGTATTTACGCAATAAGAGCTATCTCCACGATGTAACTTTACGGGCAGAGCCGTATATGTACTGGATAGCCGGGCAGGTTAAGAAACGTAACATGCCAATGGAACTGGTACTACTACCCATAGTGGAGAGCGCTTTTGATCCTCACGCAACGTCTGGCGCCAATGCCGCAGGTATTTGGCAGATCATTCCGAGCACGGGGCGCAATTATGGTTTAAAACAGACCCGCAATTATGATGCACGTCGCGACGTTGTGGCTTCCACCACCGCCGCACTGGACATGATGCAGCGTCTGAACAAGATGTTTGATGGCGACTGGCTGCTGACCGTTGCTGCTTATAATAGCGGTGAAGGTCGTGTCATGAAGGCAATTAAAACGAACAAAGCCCGTGGAAAACCCACTGACTTCTGGTCGTTGCCATTGCCTCAGGAAACGAAGCTATACGTGCCCAAAATGCTGGCATTGAGCGATATACTCAAAAACAGCAAACGCTATGGCGTGCGTCTGCCAACAACAGACGAAAGCCGCGCGTTGGCGCGTGTTCGCCTGAGTAGCCCGGTTGAAATGGCTCAGGTTGCGGATATGGCGGGGATTTCCGTCAGCAAGCTGAAGACCTTTAATGCCGGCGTGAAAGGCTCCACGTTGGGTGCCAGCGGCCCGCAATATGTGATGGTGCCAAAGAAGCATGCAGAGAAGCTGCGTGAGTCTCTGGCTTCAGGCGAAATTGCAGCCGTGCAGTCAACGCTGGTTGCGGATAACACGCCGCTGAACAGCCGTAGCTACAAAGTTCGCTCTGGCGATACGCTTTCTGGCGTCGCTTCACGTCTTGGCGTGAGCACCAATGACCTTAAGCAGTGGAATAATCTGCGCGGGTCGTCGCTGAAAGTGGGCCAGAATCTGACCGTGGGCGCAGGTACCAGCGCACAGCGTCTGGCGAACAACAGCGATAGCATCACCTATCGTGTGCGTAAAGGCGACTCGCTCTCGAGCATTGCCAAACGCCACGGGGTTAACATCAAGGATGTGATGCGCTGGAATAGTGATACGAATAATCTACAGCCTGGCGATCAGCTAACGTTGTTTGTGAAAAACAACGACATGCCGGACTCCTGATCGCATTGTAGAAATGAAGGCACTGGTTCCCCCCCAGTGCCTTTTTTATTTATCCCGCTTTATGTGCCTCAACCATTATCGTGTCGCTGGTAAATGAGCCATCCTCCTGTAACGCAAAGTAGGCTTTCACTTGTGCAGAAGCACTTTGTTGATATACGCGAATCGCGTCGCTCAACGCTGCAGGCGTGCGCATCCGCGCCACCCACGAACTGTACTCCAGTGCCAGACGATCGGTTAACACTGTATCGGCAATCAGATTAGCGTCGTTGATTAACGACAGCCACTCTCCGCTGGAATAGTTGCGTACGTGTGAGGTATCGCGTAACGCTTCTACAGTTTGCAACCAGATATCACGCACAGGATGGCCCGGCGACATCACATCCATCACAATCAGCACACCGCCGGGCTTCAGAATGCGGTTCACTTCCCGCAGGGCGCGACCGACATCATGCCAGTGATGCGCAGAATAACGGCTAATCACCACGTCAAATTCGTTATCTTCAAATGGCAGACTTTCGGCATATCCCTGCCGCGTGGCGATATTATCCAGACCTCTGCCTTTTGCCGCCTCAGCGACCACCTCAAGCATTTGCGAGGATAAATCATACGCCACTACCTGCTTTACGTGTTGCGCGGCCACAAAGCTGGCATGCCCCGCTCCGCATCCCATATCCAAAACGTGGGCTCGCGGAAATGCCGACAACCTTTCCCCCAGACGTTGCAAGTCACGGCCAGAGGCGTGCACCGCACTGGTTAAGTAGGCATTCGCCTGAGAGCCAAACTGTTTTTCGACATTGTCATGGTGAGAGCGTGTTGTCATTGTGTTGTCCTTCGGTTGTTGTGAAATAGGAAGGGCAACCATCACAGGCCTGCCCTACGGCAGACCTGACACACCGTTATTGTTCAGGTTTGCCGGGACTGAATTCAACGAGTAGCGGGTTGTGGTCGGAGGCGCGGGTGACCAGCACAGAGGCTTCACTCACGTTCAGACCGCGATAGAACACAAAGTCGAGAGGACGACCAAACGCGCGGCGGCGCTGATCGTCGGTAAAGCGCACCTGGCGCAGCGACATTTCACGCGCAAAGCGGTACAGCGCATTCATCCGTCGGCGGCTCCAGGCATTAAAATCACCGGCCATGATCACCGGACCGCTGTGATGAGCAATCTGATCGCCAATGGGAAGTAACTGCTTACTATAAACATCAACGCCAAGGCTAAAGTTAACCGCGTGGATATTCACCACCATTAATAACCGAGAGTCAGGCAGCGGATACACCGTTACCAGAGCCGATTTCGCCAGCCGTAAAATAGGCTCACGCTCGCGCAATGGACAACAGTAAACAGGATGGGCAGCAGAGAGCGTCATGACGCCAGAGGGATGCTGAGGCAACACAAAGGCGGGAACCTGGTCGGCAGCAAGATAGTTAGCGGTCGCAAACTGCACCAGTTCAGGCGTGGTTTGTGCTTCCTGCAATAACACCAGATGCGCGTCTTTGCCAAAATTCTTCAGCACCGACTGCCATTCTGCGCGCTGCTGTTTAAAAATATTCCATACCAGCACGCGAATGCGATCTTCACTGCTTAACGGTACGCCTGCAGGTAATGCCTGGCCAATATGCGCAAACGACCCCGGCGGTAAAATCCGCTCGGCGGGTTGTCCGGCAACATAACGCATGGCATAGGTGTTTTTTCGCACTTTAGACTTTCAAACCTCTGTAACGTCAACCAGTCCGCAGCCGGACTGGTTCTTCTGTTATAGGGATTTTAGCACTCACTTTCAACGAACAATTGCAGTTTGTTTTGTAAGTGGGCGCTTACATCAGTGATTTACCCCAGAGCAACGCGCGTGGGCTTATCAAGACGACCACTGAGCCCCATCAGCAGGAAAGCCACCAGAACAATGAGTGCACCAATCCACGGTGTCTGCGCCAAACCATAATGCTCGACCGTTTGTCCGCCAATCACTGAACCCAGTGCAATACCGATGTTAAACGCCGCAATGTTCAGCCCTGAGGCCACATCAACAGCATTAGGCGTAAATTGTTCCGCTTTCTGTACCACGTAGACCTGTAGTCCCGGTACGTTACCAAAGGCAAAGATCCCCATAACCAGAATGGTAGCCAGCGCGGCGTACTGTGTGGAGGCTGTCACCTGGAAGACCATCAGCAGAACAAACAGCGCGGCGAAAATGAATTTCAACGCCGGAACCGCACCATGCTTATCCGCCAGCTTACCGCCCCAGATATTGCCGATAGCGACTGATACACCGTAACCCAGTAAGATCCAGCTTACTGCTGCCGGGGAGAATCCGGCCAGATCCTGCATCATCGGTGCCAGAAAGGTAAATGCAGTAAACACGCCGCCGTAGCCCAGCGCCGTAACGGCGTAAATCAGCAACAGACGAGGATGAGTCAGCACCTTCACCTGGTCGCGAATGCTGGCGGCAGCCCGACCGGGAATGTTAGCCGGGATCAGTAGCTGGCTACTAATCAGCGCAATCACGCCTAACATTGATACTGCCAGGAAAGTCTCACGCCAGCCAAAGTGCTGACCGATAAACGTACCCAGCGGTACACCGGTTACCAGCGCCACCGTTAAGCCGCCGAACATAATGGCGATGGCGGAAGCCGCTTTCTCTTTTGGCACCAGACTTGTCGCGATAGTAGAGCCAATCGAGAAGAATACGCCGTGTGCCAGCCCAGTCAGCAGACGAGCGACAATGAGTGTCATATACCCGGGTGCCTGCCATGCCAGCAAATTCCCCGCCGTAAACAGAACCATCAGCGCAACCAGCAACTGTTTACGTGGCAGGCTGCCAGTCAGAGCGGTCAGTACCGGTGCACCAATCGCCACACCCAGCGCATAGATTGAAACCAGCATCCCGGCGGAAGGTAACGAGATCGCCAGTTGTTGAGCGATGGTCGGCACCAGGCCAACAATCACAAACTCAGTCGTGCCTATAGCGAAGGCACTTATTGTTAGTGCAAATAAAGCGAGAGGCATAAATAACTCCGTAACATCAGTAATCAGATGACACGCAGTATGCCGGGATGCTTTAATAACAAAAATATTCAAAATCTCAATATAATTTTGCGTCAGGTGCAAAAATGAAGGCAACCTCAGAAGAACTTGCGATTTTTGTGGCCGTTGTGGAAAGCGGCAGCTTCAGTCGGGCGGCAGAACAGCTCGGTCAGGCTAATTCCGCGGTCAGTCGGGCGGTAAAAAAGCTGGAGATGAAGCTGGGCGTAAGTCTGCTTAATCGCACGACCCGACAACTGAGCCTCACTGAAGAAGGAGAGCGTTACTTCAGGCGTGTGCAGCAGATACTGCAAGAGATGGCAGCAGCA
This sequence comes from Citrobacter europaeus, assembly GCA_020099315.1. Classification (NCBI taxonomy): domain Bacteria; kingdom Pseudomonadati; phylum Pseudomonadota; class Gammaproteobacteria; order Enterobacterales; family Enterobacteriaceae; genus Citrobacter; species Citrobacter europaeus. Next base: position 841,117 of record CP083650.1, on the reverse strand, counting down.
GAAACAGAAATCATGGAGTCACGCAATACCCCGCGCGGTCTGCTGCGTATTGATGCGGCAACGCCGGTAATGCTGCATTTCCTGATGCCGTTGATCAAACCGTTCCGTGAGCGGTATCCCGAGATGACATTGTCTCTTGTCTCCTCAGAAACGTTCATCAATCTTATTGAACGAAAAGTGGATGTCGCGATACGAGCAGGTACGCTGACTGACTCGAGTCTGCGTGCACGTCCTTTATTTACCAGCTATCGTAAGATTATCGCTTCACCGGACTATATTGCCCGTTTTGGCAAGCCAGAGACCGTCGAACAGTTAAAACAGCATCTGTGTCTGGGATTTTCCGAACCCGTTTCACTCAATACCTGGCCGATTGCCTGTAGTGACGGACAGCTCCATGAGGTCGAGTGTGGGATTTCTTCCAACAGTGGGGAAACGTTAAAACAGCTTTGTCTGAGTGGTAACGGTATCGCATGTCTTTCAGATTATATGATTGATAAAGAGATCGCGCAGGGAGAACTGGTGGAACTGCTGGCGGATAAGCGTCTGCCAGTAGAAATGCCTTTCAGCGCCGTTTACTACAGCGATCGTGCGGTCAGTACACGTATTCGGGCATTTATAGATTTTTTAAGTGAATATATAAGAACAGCTCCCGAAGGAGCTGTGAAAGAGGGTTAAAGAGTACAAAGGATTGGGCAATTAATCCCAGGCAGGAGCGAGGCCTTCCGGGCTAACCAGGCGATCGTTGCAATCCAGTGCCGCGATCGCTTTTTTATCTTCGGCATCCAGATGCAAATCCTGCGCCAGCAGGTTGCTTGCCAGATTTTCACGCCTGGTAGATGAAGGGATAACGGAGTAACCTTCATCCATTGCCCATGCCAGAATAACCTGCGCCGGGGTTGCGTTATGCTTAGCGGCAATGCGCGCAATCACTTCATCTTTCAGTGCTTTACCGTAAGCCAGCGTCATGTAAGAGGTGATGTGGATACCGTGCGCCTTCGCCCAGTCGACCACATTACGGCTCTGCAGATACGGAGACAGCTCAATCTGGTTGGTCGCGATATTGTCTACGCCTACTGTGGCAATGGCTTTTTCCATCAACGGAATGGTGAAGTTTGAGATACCAATTTCACGAGTCAACCCCTGGTGTTTGGCTTCAAGCAGCGCCTGCATGAACTCCTCAACAGATACCGCATCGCCCGGAGATGGCCAGTGGATCAGCGTCAGATCGACATAATCTGTACGCAGTTTCTTCAGGCTTTCTTTCAGGCTTGGGATCAATTTGTCTTGGCTAAGATTTTCAATCCAGATCTTGGTGGTGATATACAGCTCGTTACGCGGTACGCCGCTTTCAGCAATCGCCTGACCAACAGCCGCTTCATTATCATAGATTTGCGCAGTGTCGACAGCACGGTAGCCCAGCTCTAGCGCCGTTTTAACGGAAGCGATAACTACGTCGTCTTTCAGGCGGAAAGTACCTAAACCGAATGCAGGGATAGTCATAGAATTCCTCTTTTTAATCACTATGTTCGTTAACTAAGAGGATTATGACCATCAGTTCTTTATAGAAAAAGAGTGATAAATGCAGAGGATTTTTGCGGATTCAGCAATAATTAAATGCAGGAAAAGAAAAAGCCCTGAGCTAATGCTCAGGGCTCTTAATAAGTGGCGGAACGGACGGGACTCGAACCCGCGACCCCCTGCGTGACAGGCAGGTATTCTAACCAACTGAACTACCGCTCCACCGAATTTCTTTGTCACTACCCGGATTCTTCATCCCGGTTTACTGCAATTTGATGCCTGGCAGTTCCCTACTCTCGCATGGGGAGACCCCACACTACCATCGGCGCTACGGCGTTTCACTTCTGAGTTCGGCATGGGGTCAGGTGGGACCACCGCGCTACAGCCGCCAGGCAAATTCTTTGTGCTCTGTCCTGTGTCTTTTGCGCTGATACTGCGTTGGCTGCACTTGCGAACGTCAGTCACATACCAATGTATGCTCCTTCCGTCGCTTCACTTGCCGCCTTGTCTTAGCGCAAAATCCTTCGGACTTACTAATCTGTAATCTAAGCTGAAAATCTTCTCAAATCCGCCAAAACATCTTCGGCGTTGTAAGGTTAAGCCTCACGGTTCATTAGTATCGGTTAGCTCAATGTATCGCTACACTTACACACCCGACCTATCAACGTCATAGTCTTTAACGTTCCTTCAGGAGACTTATAGTCTCAGGGAGAACTCATCTCGGGGCAAGTTTCGTGCTTAGATGCTTTCAGCACTTATCTCTTCCGCATTTAGCTACCGGGCAATGCCATTGGCATGACAACCCGAACACCAGTGATGCGTCCACTCCGGTCCTCTCGTACTAGGAGCAGCCCCCCTCAATTCTCCAGCGCCCACGGCAGATAGGGACCGAACTGTCTCACGACGTTCTAAACCCAGCTCGCGTACCACTTTAAATGGCGAACAGCCATACCCTTGGGACCTACTTCAGCCCCAGGATGTGATGAGCCGACATCGAGGTGCCAAACACCGCCGTCGATATGAACTCTTGGGCGGTATCAGCCTGTTATCCCCGGAGTACCTTTTATCCGTTGAGCGATGGCCCTTCCATTCAGAACCACCGGATCACTAAGACCTGCTTTCGCACCTGCTCGAGCCGTCACTCTCGCAGTCAAGCTAGCTTATGCCTTTGCACTAACCTCCTGATGTCCGACCAGGATTAGCTAACCTTCGTGCTCCTCCGTTACTCTTTAGGAGGAGACCGCCCCAGTCAAACTACCCACCAGACACTGTCCGCAACCCGGATAACGGGTCTACGTTAGAACACCAGCCATTAAAGGGTGGTATTTCAAGGTTGGCTCCACGCAGACTGGCGTCCACGCTTCAAAGCCTCCCACCTATCCTACACATCAAGGACCAGTGTTCAGTGTCAAGCTATAGTAAAGGTTCACGGGGTCTTTCCGTCTTGCCGCGGGTACACTGCATCTTCACAGCGAGTTCAATTTCACTGAGTCTCGGGTGGAGACAGCCTGGCCATCATTACGCCATTCGTGCAGGTCGGAACTTACCCGACAAGGAATTTCGCTACCTTAGGACCGTTATAGTTACGGCCGCCGTTTACCGGGGCTTCGATCAAGAGCTTCTCCTTACGGATAACCCCATCAATTAACCTTCCGGCACCGGGCAGGCGTCACACCGTATACGTCCACTTTCGTGTTTGCACAGTGCTGTGTTTTTAATAAACAGTTGCAGCCAGCTGGTATCTTCGACTGATTTCAGCTCCATGGGTAAACCACTTCACCTACATATCAGCGTGCCTTCTCCCGAAGTTACGGCACCATTTTGCCTAGTTCCTTCACCCGAGTTCTCTCAAGCGCCTTGGTATTCTCTACCTGACCACCTGTGTCGGTTTGGGGTACGATTTTGTGTTACCTGATGCTTAGAGGCTTTTCCTGGAAGCAGGGCATTTGTTACTTCAGCACCGTAGTGCCTCGTCATCACACCTCAGCGTTAACAGTGTTCCGGATTTACCTAAAACACCCGCCTACATGCTTAAACCGGGACAACCGTCGCCCGGCTAACATAGCCTTCTCCGTCCCCCCTTCGCAGTAACACCAAGTACAGGAATATTAACCTGTTTCCCATCGACTACGCCTTTCGGCCTCGCCTTAGGGGTCGACTCACCCTGCCCCGATTAACGTTGGACAGGAACCCTTGGTCTTCCGGCGTGCGGGTTTTTCACCCGCATTATCGTTACTTATGTCAGCATTCGCACTTCTGATACCTCCAGCATGCCTCACGACACACCTTCAACGGCTTACAGAACGCTCCCCTACCCAACAACACATAGTGTCGCTGCCGCAGCTTCGGTGCATGGTTTAGCCCCGTTACATCTTCCGCGCAGGCCGACTCGACCAGTGAGCTATTACGCTTTCTTTAAATGATGGCTGCTTCTAAGCCAACATCCTGGCTGTCTGTGCCTTCCCACATCGTTTCCCACTTAACCATGACTTTGGGACCTTAGCTGGCGGTCTGGGTTGTTTCCCTCTTCACGACGGACGTTAGCACCCGCCGTGTGTCTCCCGTGATAACATTCTTCGGTATTCGCAGTTTGCATCGGGTTGGTAAGTCGGGATGACCCCCTAGCCGAAACAGTGCTCTACCCCCGAAGATGAGTTCACGAGGCGCTACCTAAATAGCTTTCGGGGAGAACCAGCTATCTCCCGGTTTGATTGGCCTTTCACCCCCAGCCACAAGTCATCCGCTAATTTTTCAACATTAGTCGGTTCGGTCCTCCAGTTAGTGTTACCCAACCTTCAACCTGCCCATGGCTAGATCACCGGGTTTCGGGTCTATACCCTGCAACTTAACGCCCAGTTAAGACTCGGTTTCCCTTCGGCTCCCCTATTCGGTTAACCTTGCTACAGAATATAAGTCGCTGACCCATTATACAAAAGGTACGCAGTCACACCCCAAAGGGTGCTCCCACTGCTTGTACGTACACGGTTTCAGGTTCTTTTTCACTCCCCTCGCCGGGGTTCTTTTCGCCTTTCCCTCACGGTACTGGTTCACTATCGGTCAGTCAGGAGTATTTAGCCTTGGAGGATGGTCCCCCCATATTCAGACAGGATACCACGTGTCCCGCCCTACTCTTCGAGTTCACAACATATGCACTTTTGTGTACGGGGCTATCACCCTGTATCGCCGGACTTTCCAGACCGTTCCACTAACACACATGCTGATTCAGACTCTGGGCTGCTCCCCGTTCGCTCGCCGCTACTGGGGGAATCTCGGTTGATTTCTTTTCCTCGGGGTACTTAGATGTTTCAGTTCCCCCGGTTCGCTTCATTACGCTATGTATTCACGTAATGATAGTGTGACGAATCACACTGGGTTTCCCCATTCGGAAATCGCCGGTTATAACGGTTCATATCACCTTACCGACGCTTATCGCAGATTAGCACGTCCTTCATCGCCTCTGACTGCCAGGGCATCCACCGTGTACGCTTAGTCGCTTAACCTCACAACCCGAAGATGTTTCACTTCTGATTGCGAAAATTTGAGAGACTCGAACACACCATTTTTCATTTCTTATTACGGAGAAATGAAACAGTGTGTCGTTTCAATTTTCAGCTTGATCCAGATTTTTAAAGAGCAAATATCTCAAACATGACTCGGAAGTCAGTTTTGAGATATTAAGGTCGGCGACTTTCACTCACACATACCAGCAAGTGGCGTCCCCTAGGGGATTCGAACCCCTGTTACCGCCGTGAAAGGGCGGTGTCCTGGGCCTCTAGACGAAGGGGACGTGAAGTCTCAATCGCAAGACGCCTTGCTATTTACTTTTCATCAGACAATCTGTGTGAGCACTACAAAGGTCGGTTCTTTAAGGTAAGGAGGTGATCCAACCGCAGGTTCCCCTACGGTTACCTTGTTACGACTTCACCCCAGTCATGAATCACAAAGTGGTAAGCGCCCTCCCGAAGGTTAAGCTACCTACTTCTTTTGCAACCCACTCCCATGGTGTGACGGGCGGTGTGTACAAGGCCCGGGAACGTATTCACCGTGGCATTCTGATCCACGATTACTAGCGATTCCGACTTCATGGAGTCGAGTTGCAGACTCCAATCCGGACTACGACATACTTTATGAGGTCCGCTTGCTCTCGCGAGGTCGCTTCTCTTTGTATATGCCATTGTAGCACGTGTGTAGCCCTACTCGTAAGGGCCATGATGACTTGACGTCATCCCCACCTTCCTCCAGTTTATCACTGGCAGTCTCCTTTGAGTTCCCGGCCTAACCGCTGGCAACAAAGGATAAGGGTTGCGCTCGTTGCGGGACTTAACCCAACATTTCACAACACGAGCTGACGACAGCCATGCAGCACCTGTCTCAGAGTTCCCGAAGGCACCAAAGCATCTCTGCTAAGTTCTCTGGATGTCAAGAGTAGGTAAGGTTCTTCGCGTTGCATCGAATTAAACCACATGCTCCACCGCTTGTGCGGGCCCCCGTCAATTCATTTGAGTTTTAACCTTGCGGCCGTACTCCCCAGGCGGTCGACTTAACGCGTTAGCTCCGGAAGCCACGCCTCAAGGGCACAACCTCCAAGTCGACATCGTTTACGGCGTGGACTACCAGGGTATCTAATCCTGTTTGCTCCCCACGCTTTCGCACCTGAGCGTCAGTCTTTGTCCAGGGGGCCGCCTTCGCCACCGGTATTCCTCCAGATCTCTACGCATTTCACCGCTACACCTGGAATTCTACCCCCCTCTACAAGACTCTAGCCTGCCAGTTTCGGATGCAGTTCCCAGGTTGAGCCCGGGGATTTCACATCCGACTTGACAGACCGCCTGCGTGCGCTTTACGCCCAGTAATTCCGATTAACGCTTGCACCCTCCGTATTACCGCGGCTGCTGGCACGGAGTTAGCCGGTGCTTCTTCTGCGAGTAACGTCAATCACTAAGGTTATTAACCTTAATGCCTTCCTCCTCGCTGAAAGTACTTTACAACCCGAAGGCCTTCTTCATACACGCGGCATGGCTGCATCAGGCTTGCGCCCATTGTGCAATATTCCCCACTGCTGCCTCCCGTAGGAGTCTGGACCGTGTCTCAGTTCCAGTGTGGCTGGTCATCCTCTCAGACCAGCTAGGGATCGTCGCCTAGGTGAGCCGTTACCCCACCTACTAGCTAATCCCATCTGGGCACATCCGATGGCAAGAGGCCCGAAGGTCCCCCTCTTTGGTCTTGCGACGTTATGCGGTATTAGCTACCGTTTCCAGTAGTTATCCCCCTCCATCGGGCAGTTTCCCAGACATTACTCACCCGTCCGCCACTCGTCACCCGAGAGCAAGCTCTCTGTGCTACCGTTCGACTTGCATGTGTTAGGCCTGCCGCCAGCGTTCAATCTGAGCCATGATCAAACTCTTCAATTTAAGTTTGATGCTCGTGAATTAAACTTCGTAATGAATTACGTATGTTCACTCAGAGACTTGGTATTCATTTTTCGTCTTGCGACGTTAAGAATCCGTATCTTCGAGTGCCCACACAGATTGTCTGATAAATTGTTAAAGAGCAGTTGCGACGCGCTTTAGCGCTCTGTCGCGAGGTGGCGTATATTACGCTTTCCTCTTTCAGAGTCAACCCTGAATCTCAGAATTTTTCTCTTCAATCAACCGGCTGTTTGTGTGAAGTGATTCACATCTGCCGTGTCGATGGAGGCGCATTATAGGGAGTCGACTCAGGAAGACAAGCGGAAAAATGCATTTTTGCTTCAACCGCTCACCTTTTATCCATTACGCTTACTTTTGCTGCTTTTTTATTGCCATTGGCAAGTCTGCCAGACTGTTTATGACCAAATCTGCCGCATTTTCTGCTTCCGGGGTAACAGGTTTACCCGTGCGCACCAGTACCCTGGTGCCAACATTCGCAGCCGCCGCCGCCTGCATATCTTCTATTTTGTCGCCTACCATATAAGAAGCGGCCATATCGATGTGCAGGAAGTCTCGGGCGGAGATCAACATTCCAGGATGCGGTTTACGGCAGTCGCAGACCTGACGATATTCTTCTACAGTTCCTTGCGGATGATGTGGGCAATAGTAGATACCATCCAGATCAACGTCGCGATCCGCCAGCGACCAGTCCATCCATTCGGTCAACGTTTCAAACTGTGCCTCAGTAAATTTACCGCGAGCGATACCAGACTGGTTGGTCACGACGATCAGTGCGTAACCCATGCTTTTAAGTTCACGCATGGCATCAATAACGCCGTCGATAAACTCGAACTCGTCAATCTCATGTACGTAACCATGGTCCACATTAATGGTGCCGTCACGGTCGAGAAAAATTGCGGGTACAGATTTTGCCACCTTTTATAGCTCCTGAATAAGGCATGTGGCTCTAGTATCGCATGTTTCGGCGGGCAAGAAAGTGCTCATCGTGCAAAGCTAGATTGATTTAGACGTCTGGATGCCTTAACATCCATCTTGTTGACGGCTTCGACCGTACCAGACAGACGAAAATGCCACGGCTAACTTAATTACGATAATAAATAACCAATGATTAAACTTTCGAATATCACCAAAGTGTTCCTGCAGGGGACTCGCACCATTCAGGCGCTTAATAACGTCAGCCTGCACGTTCCTGCCGGGCAGATTTATGGCGTCATTGGCGCCTCGGGTGCCGGTAAAAGTACGCTCATCCGCTGCGTTAACTTACTTGAACGCCCTACCGAAGGCAGCGTTCAGGTTGGCGGTCAGGAGCTGACGACGCTTTCTGAGTCAGAACTGACTAAAGCTCGCCGTCAAATCGGCATGATTTTCCAGCACTTTAACCTGCTATCTTCCCGTACCGTGTTTGGCAACGTCGCGCTGCCGCTGGAACTGGATAACACGCCAAAGGAAGAGATCAAACGCCGTGTAACAGAGTTGCTTGATTTAGTCGGTCTTGGCGACAAGCACGATAGCTATCCGGCCAACCTTTCCGGTGGACAAAAACAACGTGTGGCGATCGCCCGTGCGTTGGCAAGTAATCCCAAGGTGCTGCTGTGCGATGAAGCCACCAGCGCACTCGATCCGGCAACAACCCGTTCGATTCTGGAATTATTGAAAGACATTAACCGTCGCCTGGGACTCACCATTCTGCTGATTACCCACGAGATGGACGTTGTAAAACGTATTTGTGACTGCGTGGCGGTCATCAGTAATGGTGAACTGATTGAGCAGGACACCGTCAGTGAAGTGTTCTCACACCCGAAAACGCCGCTGGCACAGAAATTTATCCAGTCCACGCTGCACCTGGATATTCCGGAAGATTATCTGGAACGTTTAAAAGCGGAGCCGGAAGCCGACAGCGTGCCGATGCTGCGTATGGAATTCACCGGTCATTCGGTCGATGCACCATTACTCTCTGAGACGGCCCGTCGCTTTAATGTGAATAACAACATTATTAGTGCGCAGATGGATTATGCCGGCGGCGTGAAGTTCGGCATCATGCTGACTGAAATGCACGGCACACAAGAAGATACACAAGCGGCCATTAACTGGTTGCAGGAACACCATGTAAAAGTAGAGGTACTGGGTTATGTCTGAGCCGATGATGTGGCTGCTGGTTCGCGGCGTATGGGAAACGCTGGCAATGACCTTTGTGTCCGGTTTTTTTGGTTTTGTGATTGGCCTGCCAGTTGGCGTGTTGCTGTACGTAACCCGCCCTGGGCAAATCATTGAGAACGCGAAGCTCTATCGTACGCTCTCTGCGCTAGTGAACATTTTCCGTTCCATCCCATTTATCATCTTGCTGGTGTGGATGATTCCGTTCACCCGCATGATCGTGGGTACCTCTATCGGGCTGCAGGCCGCTATCGTCCCGCTGACCGTTGGCGCCGCGCCTTTTATCGCCCGTATGGTGGAAAACGCACTGCTCGAAATCCCGACCGGGCTGATTGAAGCCTCGCGTGCAATGGGCGCTACTCCGCTGCAGATTGTGCGTAAGGTATTACTGCCAGAAGCACTGCCAGGACTGGTAAATGCGGCCACCATCACCCTCATTACGCTGGTTGGTTACTCGGCGATGGGCGGTGCCGTCGGTGCAGGTGGTCTTGGACAGATTGGTTATCAGTACGGCTATATTGGTTACAACGCTACCGTAATGAATACAGTACTGGTATTGCTCGTCGTTCTGGTTTATTTAATTCAGTTATCCGGCGATCGTATCGTTCGGGCTGTCACGCACAAATAACGTTGCACACAACACTAAAAACTCATTAAGAAAAGGAAATAAGCATGGCGTTCAAATTCAAAACCTTTGCGGCAGTTGGAGCCCTGATCGGTTCTCTGGCACTTGTGGGTTGCGGTCAGGATGAAAAAGATCCTAACCACATCAAAGTGGGCGTTATTGTTGGCGCAGAGCAGCAGGTTGCAGAAGTCGCGCAGAAAGTGGCTAAAGAAAAATACGGTCTGGACGTTGAGCTGGTCACGTTTAACGATTACGTTCTGCCTAACGAAGCGCTGAGCAAAGGCGATATCGATGCTAACGCCTTCCAGCACAAACCGTACCTGGATCAGCAGATCAAAGATCGCGGTTACAAACTGGTTGCCGCAGGTAATACTTTTGTTTACCCGATTGCGGGTTACTCCAAAAAAATCAAATCATTGGATGAGCTGCAGGAAGGTTCTCAGGTCGCGATTCCAAACGACCCGACTAACCTTGGCCGTTCCTTGCTGCTGCTGCAAAAAGTGGGCTTAATCAAACTGAAAGACGGTGTTGGCCTGCTGCCGACCGCACTGGACGTGATTGAAAACCCGAAAAACCTGAAGCTGGTTGAACTGGAAGCGCCGCAGCTGCCGCGTTCTCTGGACGATGCGCAAATCGCCCTGGCGGTCATCAACACCACCTACGCCAGCCAGATCGGCCTGACCCCGGCAAAAGACGGTATCTTTGTTGAAGATAAAGATTCTCCGTACGTAAACCTGATCGTGACTCGTGAAGACAATAAAGATGCTGAGAACGTGAAGAAATTCGTTCAGGCATACCAGTCTGATGAAGTGTACGAAGCAGCAAACAAAGTCTTCAACGGCGGTGCTGTTAAGGGCTGGTAATTTTAGGCTGTTTACAGAATCTGTAATATCATCAGGACGGGCGCTTGCCCGTCTTGTCATTTATGCAAGCACCTGATTCAATATCTGACGTTTAGATCATTCATTGAGGAAATATTATGCGTGCTTTACCGATCTGTTTAGTAGCACTCATGCTGAGCGGCTGTTCTATGTTAAGCAGATCCCCTGTTGAACCCGTTCAAAGCACCGCTACCCCGCCTAAAGCGGAGCCGGAAAAACCAAAAGCACCGCGCGCGACGCCGGTAAGAATCATTACTAACGCTGAAGATTTAGTGGGTAAACCGTTCCGCGATCTCGGCGAAGTTAGCGGCGAATCCTGCCAGGCATCCAACCAGGATTCCCCTCCGAGCATTCCAACCGCACGCAAACGCATGCAGATTAACGCCTCTAAAATGAAAGCGAATGCGGTATTGCTGCACAGTTGCGAAGTGACCAGCGGAACGCCGGGTTGCTATCGCCAGGCGGTTTGCATCGGTTCTGCACTGAACATTTCGGCGAAATGAGCCATTTTCAGTTCGAGCAAATAGGCGTTATCCGCTCACCCTATAAAGAAAAGTTCGCCGTGCCACGCCAGCCAGGTCTGGTGAAAAGCGCCAGCGGTGAACTGCATTTGCTCGCACCTTATAACCAGGCCGATGCCGTTCGCGGCCTGGAAGCCTTCAGCCATTTGTGGGTGATTTTTGTTTTTCACCAGACGATGGAAGGTGGATGGCGTCCAACCGTGCGCCCTCCCCGTCTGGGCGGCAACGCCAGAATGGGTGTTTTCGCCACGCGTTCAACGTTTCGCCCTAACCCTGTTGGCATGTCATTGGTTGAGCTGCGGGGCATCCGCTGCCATAAAGAGCACGTCATCCTCGAGCTTGGCGGGCTGGATCTTGTTGATGGCACGCCAGTAGTGGATATCAAACCGTATCTGCCGTTTGCCGAATCGCTGCCTGATGCTCGCGCCAGCTATGCTCAGGACGCGCCGCAGGCCAGTGTAGATGTGACGTTCAGTAAAGAGCTCACTGAGCAGCTATTAAAGCTCGAACAACGTTACCCGCATCTTCGTCAGTTTATTGCCGAAGTGCTGGCGCAGGATCCACGCCCTGCCTACCGCAAAAACGAGGAAGAAGGCAAAACCTACGCCGTCTGGCTGCTGGACTTTAACGTTCGCTGGCGCGTCACGCCGTCAGGATTTGAGGTCTTTGCGCTGGAAGCCCGCTAATTTGCGTCGCCTACTCTTTTGACATCCCTTTCTCGCTGGTAAACTAAACCACTTTTGTTTTGTGCCAGGCTCATTTTGAGCCTGTTCGATCGTTCAACTGGAACCGTAACAACATGCGTACTAGCCAATATTTGCTCTCCACTCTGAAGGAGACACCTGCCGACGCCGAGGTCATCAGCCACCAGCTGATGTTGCGCGCCGGGATGATCCGCAAGCTGGCCTCCGGGTTATATACCTGGCTGCCGACCGGCGTGCGCGTCCTGAAAAAAGTCGAAAACATCGTGCGTGAAGAGATGAATAACGCCGGTGCGATCGAGGTGTTGATGCCGGTCGTTCAGCCTTCTGAACTGTGGGAAGAGAGCGGCCGTTGGGAACAATATGGTCCGGAACTGCTGCGTATTGCTGACCGTGGCGATCGTCCGTTCGTACTCGGCCCAACGCATGAAGAAGTGATCACCGACCTGATCCGTAACGAGCTGAGCTCCTACAAACAGCTGCCGCTGAACTTCTATCAGATCCAGACCAAATTCCGTGACGAAGTCCGTCCGCGCTTCGGCGTGATGCGTTCCCGCGAATTCCTGATGAAAGATGCCTACTCTTTCCACACCTCTCAGGAATCCCTGCAGGAAACCTACGACGCGATGTACGCCGCGTACAGCAAAATCTTCAGCCGTATGGGTCTTGATTTCCGTGCGGTACAAGCGGATACCGGTTCTATCGGCGGCAGCGCCTCTCACGAATTCCAGGTGCTGGCGCAGAGCGGTGAAGACGATGTGATCTTCTCCGACTCCTCCGACTATGCAGCAAACATCGAATTCGCCGAAGCCGTGGCGCCGAAAGAGCCGCGTGCGGCAGCAACCCAGGAAATGACGCTGGTCGATACGCCGAACGCTAAAACCATCGCCGAGTTGGTTGAGCAGTTCAACCTGCCTATCGAAAAAACCGTGAAAACCCTGCTGGTGAAAGCGGTTGAAGGCAGCAGCTACCCGCTGGTTGCGTTGCTGGTTCGTGGCGATCACGAGCTGAACGAAGTCAAAGCGGAAAAACTGCCGCAGGTTGCCAGCCCGCTGACCTTCGCCACCGAAGAAGAAATTCGTGCGCTGGTAAAAGCAGGTCCAGGATCGCTGGGGCCAGTGAACATGCCGATTCCTGTGGTTATCGACCGTACCGTTGCGGTAATGAGTGATTTTGCCGCCGGTGCCAACATCGACGGTAAACACTATTTCGGTATCAACTGGGATCGCGACGTGGCTACGCCAGAAGTTGCTGATATTCGTAACGTCGTCGCCGGCGACCCAAGCCCGGATGGCAAAGGTACGCTGATGATCAAACGCGGTATCGAAGTGGGCCACATCTTCCAGCTGGGGACCAAGTACTCTGAAGCGATGAAAGCCGCCGTTCAGGGCGAAGATGGTCGTAACCAAACGCTGACCATGGGCTGCTACGGTATCGGGGTTACTCGCGTGGTGGCTGCCGCTATTGAGCAAAACTTTGACGATCGCGGCATTGTATGGCCAGACGCTATCGCCCCGTTCCAGGTGGCGATTCTGCCAATGAACATGCACAAGTCCTACCGTGTGCAGGAGCTGGCTGAGAAGCTGTATGCTGAGCTGCGCGCGCAGGGTATTGAAGTACTGATGGACGATCGTAAAGAGCGTCCGGGCGTGATGTTTGCCGATATGGAACTGATCGGTATTCCACACACTATCGTGCTGGGCGACCGTAACCTCGACAACGACGATATCGAATACAAATACCGTCGTAACGGCGAGAAAGAGCTGATTAAAACCGGCGACATCGTCGACTTCCTGGTCAAAGCCATTAAAGGCTAATACCGACAAAAGGCCCTGATTATCAGGGCCTTTTTTACATGGATTGTATAAAATGGCTAAACCAGCGGCGTATTATCGCCTGCTCTTCCCCTTCTTTTTTCTGCTTTCAGCCTGCACGCTTGACGTCAGTCAACAGAATTCATCTGCAACCGCCGTCGATGCCCAGGCAAAAAAATGGGCGATAAAATTCCAGCGACAAAGCTCCTTTACTGCTAAGGCATTGCATGAGATTACAGATACCGAACTCAAGCCTGGCGATCTGTTATTTTCTTCTAGCCTTGGGGTTACCTCATTCAGTATCCGCGCGTTCAGTACTTCTTCTGTCAGCCATGTTGCCGTTTACCTGGGTAATAATGAAGTTGCAGAAGCAACCGGGGCGGGTGTGCAAATCATTTCTCTTGAGCAGGTGGAAAAGCACAGCGATAAGCTTTTTGCCCTGAGGGTCCCCGACCTCACTCCACTGCAGGCCGAAGAAATCAAAATATTTGCCTATAAAATCAAGGACAGCGGCTATAACTATCGCGGCATCGCAGAATTTATTCCGTTTATGATGACCAGGCAAATATGTTCGTTAAATCCTTTCTCAGAGGATTTTCGCCAGCAGTGCGTCAGTGGACTGGCGAAAGCACAACTGAGCAATGCCAGCGAGGGAGAAAAGAAGGCGTGGTTTTGCTCCGAATTCGTGACTGATGCGTTTGCCAAAGCCGGGCACCCGCTAACGATGGCGCAGTCGGGTTGGATTAGCCCTTCCGACCTGATGCATATGCGCGAAGGCGACATTTCCGCGTTTAAGTCTGAAACGAAGCTGCAGTATGTCGGCCATCTGAAGTTAGGTATTTATATCAAAACGAGTCGTTTTGTTGGATTGATCCGATAAAACCTTATCAGCCGAAAACAGGAAAACTGTCCGGGAAATCACCGGACAGTTTTTATAAGCGACAAATTAATTTTCGCAACTCTGCCCAGGGATAAACTTAATTTCTTTATCCGCTATTAACGTTTTCACGGGCGCGCCCGTATCCGGATTTGCTTCCATCGTGAAGTGCCCTTCCACCGTGAGCAGCACCGCCTTATCCGTTGCGCCACGCGCAACCAGATAATCTCGCTCCAGTTGTGCATTGTTCGCGACAGAAACACGCTTACCCGTTGTGCAGTCGGTAAAGATTGCGGCATCCGCCATATAGAAATACATCCCCCGCATCGGCATTGGCGTCACCGGTAAGCTGGCGGAAACCGGCTGGAGCGTGTAGTTGAACTGTGACTCAATCGGGTTACCTTCACGATCGAGCATCTCCAGCGCTTCACCTTTTGCCCGGTAGTACGACTTTTCACCTTTACTGTCAGTCAGCACCAGTTTGTCGGCAGTGCGCGCCCATGTACCATAAGAGGCAAAAGAGGACGGTTCATCCCGCACGCCCTGATAGCGTTCGTTCATCACCCATGTGCCGTCTTTTTCCAGGAACAGAGAAGTTTCAATTCCTTCGCAGTCCGCGCAAGGCAAAATGCCACGCCAGCTTTGCTGCATCGGTTTTAATTCTGCCGCCCGCGTCGGCTGTAGTACTTCGACTTCAGTACGGTTGTTACAGCCGATCAAGGAAAAAAGCGTACATGCAGCGACTACGGACAATATTGCTGTTTTCACTATGAATTCCTTATAAATTTTTATTCCTGCTCGTCAGTCTTGTGTTCGACGAACTCTCCCGCGCAGTGCTTTCACTGTGGACTTTTGCGCCTTCGATGACAACCTGCGCTCTTTCGAGGCGCGCGTAGGGCGAGTTGCCTGTCGGCTTTTTTGCACTGCGGTTAATTCTTTTATTACCGCGACCAGTCGGGCGATTGCCGCTTCCCGATTAAGCTCCTGGCTACGGTATTCCTGTGCCTTAATGATAATCACGCCATCACCGCTAATCAGATGATGGCTGGCGGCAAGCAGTCGTTCCTTATAATACTCTGGCAGGCCAGAGGCCCGAATGTCAAAGCGCAAATGGATAGCCGTCGAGGTCTTGTTAACGTGCTGACCGCCCGCGCCCTGCGCCCGAATCGCCGTGATTTCCAGCTCATTGTCAGGGATAGAGACGTTTCGGGAGATAACAATCATGAACGCGGCTGCCACGCGGTCAGATGAATTTCCAGATTGTTCTGAGAGTCAGACAACCAGATAGCGCCGTCCTGGATAGTCGCCTGCAGCGCCATTGTACGACCAGCAAAATCACTCAGTTGCGCCAGTTGTTCATCATCCAGATACCACACGGTCAGATTTTTAAACTGCGCGCACTTGTTCTGGTTTTGCTGCCACCAGATCTGGGCCGCACGGCTGTTGTAAGCAAACAGGGCAACCTCACCAGACTGGGTACAGGCTTTTTTAATACGGCGCTCATCCGGCAAACCCAGCTCAATCCAGAGATCAATGCCCAGATGGTCGTTACGCAGCCATGCTTCAGGCTCGTCTTCCGCGCTCAGGCCACGCGTGAACTGCAGCCGTTCATCGGCATATTTAATCCATGCCAGCAGGCGCAGCATCATGCGCTCCTGGGTTTCAGAGGGGTGACGCGCCAGCGTCAAGGCCGCGTCAAGGAACTGGTTGCGGTCGAGATCCGCTACGTTGACAACGGCTTTATAAATTGTCGCTTTAAGCGCCATGAGAGAACTCCTTTCGAATCAGGCGCACATTGTAGCGAAAACTGCGGCAAAAGGCTGCTAACTGCTCCTCTATCAAGGCGCTGATATTGCTTGAATGAGTATGGTATAGTCACCTTGCTAAACAGAGTTTATCTTCGTAGGCTTAGACTTGCATCCACGGTTAAGTCAGAATGCTGACAGGAGGGCATGTGGAAAAATATTGTGAGTTAATACGCAAGCGGTACGCGGAAATCGCCAGCGGAGACTTAGGGTATATCCCGGATGCGCTGGGTTGCGTATTGAAGGTGCTTAATGAAGTGGCGGCAGACAGCGCCCTTCCAGAGTCGGTCAGGGAAAAAGCGGCGTATGCTGCCGCGAACTTACTGGTGAGCGATTATGTCAATGAATGAAACGTATCAACCCATCAACTGCGATGATTACGACAATCTTGAACTCGCCTGCCAGCACCATTTGTTACTGACGCTGGCGCTAAAAGATGGCGAAGTTTTGCAGGCGAAGGCGAATGACCTGGTTTCGCGTAAAAACGTGGAATATCTGGTCGCCGATGTCGCGGGTGAAACCCGGGAGCTTCGTCTCGACAAAATTGCCAGCTTCAGCCACCCGCAAATCGGTACCGTGGTGGTCAGCGAATCTTAACTTTCTTGTACCTTATCAGGCCTAAATGACCAGGCCTGATAAGCGCAGCGCCATCAGGCATGCCAAACCAGACTCACACCAGCCCCATCTTCCGCTATACCCTCACGCGTCACAAAGACACCCGAAGCCGCTATCAGCGTTTCGCCATAAAACAACAGCGGCGTGGTATCTCGACGCCAGGGTGGGATCCCCTGCTCCTGCCAGATTTTCTTTAATTTACGCCCACCGTTACGCCCGACAATATGCAATACGCCTGGCGCTTTAAAACGAATGCTGACGGCTTCATCCGCTTGTGGCATACGCAATTCACCAGCAGAGATGAGCTGCACAGAGCCTAACCCAACTGGCAGCGTCAACGGCGTTTCCCAGCATGGCCACGGGATGACGGTTTCACTTTGCCCATCGACCGGTTTGACCCACCATAGCTGTGACTGATAGCGACGGACCTCGTATTCTCCAAGTCGAAAACAGGGAGAAGCATCTTCCCGCGCCAGCGCCACTTCCTGCCAGATACGTTCCAGTCCATCACGGGAAGGCATCGGTGCATTTAACCCCGCCAGCCAGCGACGAAGCAGAGCGGCACGCCGTACGCCGCTCATTGTCATTAACGGCGTCAGTAACAGTGTGCCCTGGACAGTCACACATTGCGCTAAATCGTTGGCCAGCAGTTCATCCAGTAAACTTTCCTGCTCGGCGCACAGCGCGGCGCTGCGGGCAACGGCTTGCGCGAAGTGCGGCCAGCGCTGTTGCAGTTGCGGGATAACGCGCAGACGCAGGAAATTGCGATCGTAGGCATCATCCTGATTACTTTCATCTTCGATCCAGCATAATTCATGCTGCCGCGCCCATGTTTCAAGCGCCTCTCGCGTTTGCGCCAGCAACGGTCGAATCAGTTGGGTTCCGGCGAACGGTGAGTTTTCGCCCATGGCAGAAAGTCCGGCAGGACCGCTGCCGCGCTTAAGCGCCAGCAGAAAGGTTTCACACTGGTCATCGAGATGCTGGGCGGTCATCAGCACCTCGCCCGGTAGTAAGGTCTGCGCAAATGCCTGATAGCGCGCGCGTCGCGCCTGAGCTTCGATGCCCAGACCATCATCCTCAAGATGGACTCGTTCAACCACCAGCGGCACCTGCCACTGCGCACATACCGACTCACAGTGCTGCACCCAACTGTCTGCCTGCGGGCTTAATCCGTGATGAATATGGATTGCGCGTAAAGCGAGCTCAGGATTTTGCGCTCGCCACAGCACCAGTTGATGCAGCAGTACGGTAGAGTCCAGCCCGCCGCTAAAGGCGACCAGAATCGATTGAGAATTCAGCAGTGAAGTGTTCAGCGTGAGTGTCGTCATGATGGTTACTTACAAGGGCATTGCCCGGCACGTTACCGGGCTAACGCCACAATGACAAGCCTTACAGCTCGTACAGTTCGAGCGGTAATCCGTCAGGATCGTTAAAAAACGTAAAGCGTTTGCCGGTAAACGGATCGATACGCACGGATTCGCACTTCACGTGGTGAGCTTCCAGATGCGCAATCGCTTTTTCCACGTCGTCCACGCTGAACGCCAGATGGCGTAAACCGCAGGCTTCCGGTCGACTCGGGCGGCAAGGTGGAAACGGAAAAGAAAAAAGCTCAATCACATAATGACCGTTCAATGCCAGATCGCCTTTCCACGAGTCACGTTCTTCCCGGTAGGCTTCGCTGATTAGCGTAAAGCCCAGCACATCGCAGTAAAATGCCTTACTCGCCGCGTAGTCCGTCGCAATGATAGCAATATGGTGAACCTGTTTTAATCCCAGCATAGGGTCATCGCCTCTTTCGTTTTTCTGTCAGCACGTTACTCGTACGTAATAGGTTCACGCAAGCCGTTCGGCCGATTTTAGGACTCTCACGCGATACACGCCGTCCTCACCCAGTTTAGCGCCATGAATATCGGTTTCAAATCCAGGATAATGCTGGCCCACTGAACACAACATCAGCAGAAAATCGAGTACAGCGCGGCTATTGGCAGTGATCATTTCCCCAGGCATCAGGAGCGGCACGCCGGGAGGATAAGGCAGGATCATATTAGCGGAAATGCGCCCCACCAGTTGATCAAGCGCGACGGTTTCAACCTCACCTTTGATCTGCCGCTGCCAGGCCTGGTGCGGCGTCATTTTCATCTCCGGCAAGGTATCAAATGCCCGCAGCATCAGCCCGGAGAGATCGTGTTGACGGATGAGCTTATGGATCCCCTGCGCCAGATCCTGAATACGCATATTGCGATAGAAATCGGGATCCTCGGCATACAGATCCGGCAGCATATTTTTCACGCGTAAATTCAGATCGTACGAGCGCTTAAATTCCGTCAGGCCGCGCAACAGCCCCATCGCCCGGGTTTTATCAATGCCGATACTGAACAGGAATAACAGATTATACGGTCCTGTTTTCTCGACAACGACGCCGCGTTCATCAAGGAATTTCGCCACCAGCGCGGCAGGAATCCCCTCTTCACTCATATTTCCCTGTTCATCCATCCCCGGCGTCAGAATCGTGACTTTCACCGGGTCGAGGAACATGTGGTCGGCATCAGCATCGACAAATCCGTGCCAGTCTTCACCAGGCGCTACTGGCCAGCACTCCGCTTCATCTACCTTTTCCGGCTGCCAGATATCAAAGAACCAGCCATCTGATTCTTCGCGTAGCCGCTGCACTTCTTTGCGAAAATGCAGTGCTCGTTCCACCGAACGATTGATTAACCGCTTGCCTGAATTACCACGCAGCATTGCCGCCGCCGTTTCTATCGACGCCACTATCGGGTAGCTCGGAGACGTGGAGGTATGCATCATAAAGGCTTCGTTGAACGTGTCTTCGTCGTAATCGCCCTTAATGTGGATCAGAGAAGCTTGTGACAACGCCGCCAACATCTTGTGGGTGGACTGGGTCTCAAAAATCACCTTTCCCGGTACCCGTTCACCGCTCATCCCGCTTTTCCCCTGATAGATCGGATGAAAATGGGTATACGGCACCCAGGCAGAATCAAAATGGATGGAGGGCACATCCAGGGTTTGCTTGATCCAGTTGGTGTTATACAGCAGGCCGTCATAGGTGGAGTTGGTGATCACCGCATGTACCGGCCATTGCGCCTGAGGGGTCTCTTCTACCTTGCGTTCAATACTTACGCGGGTAAATTCCCGGCGGGGTATACCGCCCAGGATCCCCAGCGCGTTACGCGTAGGTTTCAGCCAGATGGGCACGACATCGTTCATCATCAGCAAATGCGCCAGCGACTTATGGCAGTTGCGGTCGATCAGCAGCGTACTGCCTGCAGGCGCGGCGTACATGCCAACAATCTTGTTCGACGTCGAGGTGCCGTTGGTCACCATATAGCTCTGCTCGGCGCCAAAAGTGCGTGCAATATACTCCTCCGCTTCCAGATGCGGCCCGGTATGATCCAGCAACGAGCCCAGCTCGGTCACAGAAATTGACACGTCGGCTTTCAGCGTATTGCCGCCAAAGAAATCATAGAACAGGCAGCCGACCGGGCTTTTCTGATACGCCGTTCCCGCCATGTGTCCTGGCGTGCAGAAGGTATACTTTCCTTCCTTCACATAGGTAAACAGCGCTTTGGTGAAAGGAGGCGTGATGTTATCGAGGTATTCGCTGGTGTACTGGCGAATGCGGGTGGCAATGTCCTCAGACTGGCCCAGCGCATACTCAAAAAACCACAGCGCCATGCGCAGGTCGTGCGCGCTGACATCCATCGTCGAATGGGTATTAATAAAGGCGTAGAGTGGGAGATACTCGTTGAGCTGGTTGATATCACTGCACAGCTCCAGGCTGTATTCATCCCAGTCAAAAATGACGCCGCAAATTCGCGGGTTGTGTTCGATAAACTTCAGCAGGTCGACGCTGTTCTGCGGCCAGATAATCTGAAACCCCTGCTGTTGCAGCGCACGCTCAAGTTCCTTGATGGGCTCATCTTTATAAAAGACGCCATGCGGTCCCATGATGGCAATGATATTCATGCGTTCCTCCTGGAAAAACCTTAGTTAATCATAGCCTGGCCAAACCACAGGTAAAAAAAAGGGCCACAGCATAGTGGCCCTTTTCAGAATTAATGCAGTTTACGCGTAACCGTAGCTCATCAGACGCTGGTAACGACGGTTTTTCAAATCTTCTTTGCCTAACACGTCGAGGTCGGCGAGATCGGCCAGCAGCTGTGCCTTCAGGGACGCAGCCATGACTTCCGGGTTGCGGTGCGCGCCGCCCAGCGGTTCCGGGATGATAGAGTCGATAAGCTTCAGCTCTTTCAGACGCGGCGCGATAATCCCCATCGCTTCTGCGGCCAGCGGCGCTTTGTCGGCGCTTTTCCACAGAATGGAGGCGCAACCTTCCGGGGAGATAACGGAATAGGTGCTGTATTGCAGCATGTTCACTTTATCGCCTACGCCGATCGCCAGCGCGCCGCCGGAACCACCTTCACCGATGACGGTGCAGATTACCGGTACGCTCAGACGCGACATTTCACGCAGGTTGCGTGCGATCGCTTCAGACTGACCACGCTCTTCCGCGCCCACGCCCGGGTAAGCCCCTGGGGTATCGATGAAGGTAATGATCGGCATATTGAAACGCTCGGCCATTTCCATCAGACGCAGCGCTTTGCGATAGCCTTCCGGCGCTGGCATGCCGAAATTGCGACGGATTTTTTCTTTGGTCTCACGGCCTTTCTGATGACCAATAATCATCACCGGACGGCCATCCAGACGCGCGATGCCGCCGACAATAGCTTTATCATCCGCATAGGCACGATCGCCCGCCAGCTCATCAAATTCATCAAATGCCAGGCGGACATAATCCAGGGTGTACGGACGCTGTGGATGGCGCGCCAGCTGGGCTACCTGCCATGCGCCGAGATCGGCGAAGATTTTACGCGTCAGTTCTACGCTTTTTTCACGCAGACGATGCACTTCTTCATCGATGTTAATATCCAGTTTCTCATCCTGACGGCTAACCGCAGTCAGAGAATCGATTTTTGCTTCCAGCTCTGCAATCGGCTGTTCAAAATCAAGGAAATTCAGACTCATAGTATTCCTGTATTAGTCAAACTCCAGTTCCACCTGCTCCGAACCAATAAGGCCACGGAGATCGTTTAGCAAACGATCGCTCGGAGAGACACGCCACGTTGCGCCAAAACGCAATCGCGCACGTGCATCCGCCCTCTGATAGTAGAGATGTACTGGAATTGTCCCCGAGCGGTGGGGTTCCAGAGACTGACGGAGTCGGTTTAAAAGCTGGTCATCAATTTGCCTGTCCGTCAGCGAGATAGCAAGCCCGCGAGCATATTTTTCCCGGGCTTCGTCAATATCCATGACTTCACGGGCCATCATTTTAAGCCCGCCGCTGAAGTCATCAAAGCTGACCTGTCCGCTGACGATAAGTATGCGGTCTTTTTCCAGCAATTGCTGGTATTTATCCAGGGCATCGGTAAACAACATAACTTCCAGACGCCCGGAACGGTCATCCAGGGTACAGATGCCGATACGATTGCCGCGCTTGGTGACCATTACCCGCGCAGCAATGACGAGCCCCGCAGCCGTGGTGACTTTACCACGTTCTGTCGGATGCATGTCTTTCAGCCTGTGGCCTCCAACATAGCGCTCAATTTCTTTTAGATACTGATTGATGGGGTGTCCCGTCAGGTAAAGCCCTAACGTTTCACGTTCCCCTTCTAATACCACCTGCTCCGGCCATGGAGTACAGTTGGCATAAGACTGTTCAATTTGTTCCGGCTCTTCCGCCAGCACGCCAAACATATCAGCCTGACCAATAGCCTCGGCTTTCGCATGCTGATCGGCGGCTTTGAGCGCATCGTTGAGCGAATTCATCAACGCCGCGCGATGTGGTCCAAGGCGGTCGAACGCCCCGGACATGATTAACTTTTCCAGCACCCGACGGTTGAGTTTTTTGATATCCGTGCGGGCACAGAGATCAAACAGCTCGCGGAAATAACCGCCTTCGTTGCGCGCCTCAATAATAGCTTCAATTGGCCCTTCACCCACGCCTTTTATCGCGCCAATGCCGTAGACAATCTCACCATCATCATTCACGTGAAAATGATAAAGCCCGGAGTTGATATCCGGCGGCAGGATTTTGAGCCCCATACGCCAGCACTCATCCACCAGCCCGACCACTTTCTCGGTGTTATCCATATCGGCCGTCATTACTGCCGCCATAAACTCGGCTGGGTAATGCGCCTTCAGCCACAGCGTCTGGTAAGAGACCAACGCATAGGCAGCGGAGTGCGATTTGTTAAATCCGTAACCGGCGAATTTCTCCACCAGGTCAAAGATTTTCATCGCCAGTTCGCCGTCGACGCCGCGCTTTTTCGCTCCTTCTTCAAAGGTGCCGCGCTGCTTAGCCATCTCTTCCGGCTTTTTCTTACCCATCGCACGACGCAGCATGTCCGCGCCGCCAAGGGTATATCCGGACAGCTCCTGGGCAATCTGCATAACCTGTTCCTGATACAGGATAATGCCGTAGGTCGGCTCCAGCACCGGTTTCAGACACTCATGCTGCCATTGTACATCCGGGTAGGAAATCTCTTCGCGACCATGCTTACGGTCGATAAAGTTATCTACCATCCCCGACTGCAGCGGACCAGGACGGAACAGGGCCACCAGTGCGATCATATCTTCGAAGCAGTCAGGCTGCAGACGTTTGATAAGATCTTTCATGCCGCGGGATTCAAGCTGGAAGACCGCCGTGGTCTCCGAGCGTTGCAGCATGTCGAAGCTTTTCTTGTCATCCAGCGGGATCGCGGCGATATCCAGCGGCGGCTCGCCGTTCTTTTCACGGCGCGCGTTGATCATTTCCAATGCCCAGTTGATGATAGTGAGCGTACGCAGACCAAGGAAGTCGAACTTCACAAGGCCGGCATATTCCACGTCGTTCTTATCAAACTGAGTAACCGGGTGCAGCCCCTGTTCATCGCAGTACAGCGGCGCAAAATCGGTAATTTTGGTCGGCGCGATAACCACGCCACCGGCGTGCTTACCGGCGTTACGCGTGACGCCTTCCAGCTTACGCGCCATATCAATCAGCGCTTTAACCTCTTCATCTGCCTCATAAATTTCCGGCAGTTGGGGTTCGGCTTCAAAGGCTTTGGCCAGCGTCATGCCCGGATCGGGCGGCACCAGTTTCGAAATACGGTCAACGAAGCCGTACGGGTGACCGAGCACACGGCCCACGTCACGGATAACCGCCTTAGCCGCCATGGTACCGAAGGTAATAATCTGCGAAACCGCATCACGACCATACATTTCTGCCACGTGCTCGATGACCTGGTCGCGTTTCTCCATACAGAAGTCAACGTCGAAGTCGGGCATTGAGACACGTTCCGGGTTCAGGAAACGTTCGAACAGCAGGTCAAATTCCAGCGGATCCAGGTCGGTAATTTTCAGTGCATAGGCGACAAGCGAGCCGGCGCCGGAACCACGTCCCGGGCCTACCGGTACGCCGTTATCTTTCGACCACTGGATAAACTCCATAACGATCAGGAAGTAGCCTGGGAATCCCATCTGGTTGATAACTTTAAGTTCAATCTCCAGACGTTCGTCATAAGGTGGGCGCTTCTGCGCGCGAACTTCTGGGTCAGGGAACAAAAATTCCAGACGTTCTTCCAGACCTTCGCGTGATTTTGCCACGAGGAAATCCTCAGTGGTCATATCACCAGTCGGGAACTGCGGCAGGAAATACTCGCCCAGACGCACCGTCACATTACAACGTTTGGCTATCTCGACGGTGTTTTGCAGCGCTTCCGGAATATCCGAGAACAGCTCACACATCTCGTCTTCACTGCGCATATACTGCTGCGGTGAATAGTTACGCGGGCGTTTCGGGTCATCAAGGGTGAACCCGTCGTGGATTGCCACGCGGATTTCATGCGCGTCAAAATCACCGGTTTCAAGGAAGCGAACATCGTTGGTCGCCACCACCGGAAGACCACGCGTTTCAGCCAGTTCTACTGCGGCATGCAGATAATTCTCTTCATCTTGCCTGCCGGTGCGGATAAGTTCGAGGAAGTAGCAATTGGGAAAATGTTCTTCGTAAAACCCCACGCACTCATCAACCAGTGCGCTATTACCGCGCAGCAGGCTACGCCCGACGTCGCCCATGCGACCGCCGGAAAGCAAAATCAAACCTTCTTTAAGCTCGACCAGCCAGTCCCTGTCGATGACCGGCCCTTCTGCGCCATAACCACGCTGATAGGCTTTCGATATCAACAACGTCAGGTTCTGATAGCCGGTATTGTTTGCGGCCAGCACGGTGAGCTGTGTGAGTTCATCGCCCAACAGCTCGCTGCGGACATGAAAATCTGCGCCAACTATCGGCTTGATACCCGCACCGTGACCCGCTCCGTAAAACTTCACCAGACCACACAGGTTGGTAAAATCGGTGATCGCCAGCGCAGGCATGCCTAACGCGGCCGCCTTTTTCACCAGCGGCCCGGTTTTCGCCAGCCCATCGATCATGGAGTAGTCGCTGTGCACCCGCAGGTGGACGAAACGAGGTTCAGACATCTTCAGATTCCTTCGACACAAGAATCAGGACGTGAGTCCCAGTGCGCGTTTGACGGGGCCAAAACTACGGCGATGGTGCTCGGTTGCACCATGCATTGCCAACTTTTCCAGATGAAAAGCGGTTGGATAGCCTTTGTGCTGTGCAAAGCCATACTGCGGGAACACCGTATCCAGGGCCGCCATTTCAGCGTCACGGGTGACTTTTGCCAGTATCGACGCCGCGCTAATCTCCGCCACGCGGCTGTCGCCTTTGACCACCGCCATCGATGGCACCGGTAATGCCGGGCAACGATTGCCGTCAATTAATACGTATTCCGGCGCAATATGCAGACCCGCAACCGCACGCTGCATGGCCAGCATGGTGGCATGCAAAATATTCAGTTCGTCGATTTCATGCGGTTCTGCACGCCCCAGACTCCAGCTTAACGCTTTTTCTTTAATTTCATCAAACAGCGCCAGGCGACGTTTTTCTGACAGTTTTTTTGAGTCGTTAAGACCGATAATAGGGCGAGCCGGATCCAGAATGACGGCGGCGGTGACAACGGCGCCGACCAAAGGACCACGTCCAACTTCATCCACACCCGCCACTAAATGCGTATGTGGATACACAAACTCAATCATTGCGCTAACTCCAGGACCGCATCCGCCGCCTGCTCATCAGCATTACAACGGATCTGCTGGTGCAGTTCACGGAATGTGTCGTGCATTGCATGGCTGGTTTTACCATTCGCCAACAACGGCAACAGCGCTTGCGACAGCGCCTGCGGTTCACACTCTTCCTGCAACAGCTCTTTAACCAGTTCTCTTCCCGCCAGCAGGTTAGGTAGCGAAACGTAGTCGGTCTTCACCAGACGCTTCGCCAGCCAGAAGGTGAAAGGTTTCATTCGGTAGCCAACCACCATCGGGCATTTTGCCAGCATACATTCCAGCGCGGCGGTACCTGAAGCCAGCAGTGCAGCATCGCTGGCCACCATTGCTTCACGTCCCATCCCGTTGAGCAGATGAACAGAAAGCTCCGGTGCTACTTCAGCTTTAATTCGCTCAAACTGCTCGCGACGTTTGGCATTCACCAACGGCACCACCACTTCGAGATCCGGATAATGCTGACGTAACAGCTGCGCCGTTTTCAGAAAATCGGCACTGAGCATCTCCACTTCTGCGCCACGGCTTCCAGGCAATAGCGCCAGGCAGTGAGCGTCATGGGGAATGCCCAGAACATCGCGTGCCGCGTTTTTATCCGGATCCAACGGCATGGCATCCGCCATGGTATGGCCGATAAAGCGACACGGGACGTTAAATTTGTCATAAAACGCTTTTTCGAAAGGCAGAAAGGCCAGCACCATATTGGTGGATCTGCCTATTTTGAAAACGCGTTTCTGTCGCCAGGCCCAAACAGAAGGGCTGACGTAATGAATGGTTTTAATGCCCTGCTTTTTCAGGTTCCCTTCAAGGGTAATGTTGAAGTCAGGCGCATCAATACCAACAAAAACATCCGGCTTTAAGTCGGTGAACCGGCGAGTAAGATCGGCGCGAATATGCAGTAAACGGCGCAGGCGTCCGAGCACTTCAACAATGCCCATTACCGCCAGCTCTTCCATTTCGTACCAGGCTTCACAGCCTTCAGCCTGCATCAGCGGACCCGCCACGCCAACAAAACGCGCATTCGGAACGCGAGCCTTGAGCGCACGGATTAACCCTGCACCAAGAATATCGCCGGAGGTTTCTCCGGCGACGAGGGCAATCGTTAAAGGACGCTGCTCAGTCATTAACGAATCAGGCCACGCGTTGAGCGCTCAAAGAAGTCGCTGAAAGCCTGAACTTCGGGATACTGTTTCGCCAGTTCCGCGATTTCTGGTTTCACTTCTTCCAGCGTTTTACCACTACGGTACAACGCTTTGTAGGCGTTACGAATCGCGGTAATCGCTTCGCGGGTGAATCCACGACGCTTCAGACCTTCGATATTGACGCCAAACGGCGTCGCGTGGTTGCCCTGGGCGATAACGTATGGAGGCACGTCCTGGGCTACGCCAGAACAGCCGCCAACCATCACATGCGCGCCAATGATGCAGAACTGATGCACCGCAGTCATGCCACCGATGATAACAAAATCATCAAGCGAAACATGTCCGGCAAGCGTGGCGTTATTCGCCAGAATACAGCGGTTGCCTACCGTACAATCATGCGCGACGTGCGCATTAATCATCAGTAAGTTATCGCTGCCCACCTTCGTCACTCCACCGCCCTGCACTGTGCCACGATGAATGGTGACGCTTTCGCGGATGCGGTTGCGATCGCCAATTTCCACGCGGGTCGGTTCGCCAGCATATTTCAGATCCTGGTTAACTTCGCCGATGGAGGCAAACTGATAGATCTCGTTATCGCGACCAATTTTTGTATGGCCATTCACGACAACGTGAGACTTCAGTACGGTACCCTCACCAATTTCAACATGGGGTCCAACAATACAAAATGGGCCAATGTGAGCGTTAGCGCCAATGCTGGCGCCGTCTTCCACAATGGCGGTTGGGTGAATAAAGGCGGATTTATCAATCACGTATCAGGCCTCCCGGCTACGGGCACACATCATCGTTGCTTCGCACACAACTTTACCGTCGACCAGCGCAACCCCTTTAAAACGGGTCAGGCCGCGGCGCGTTTTCTCGAAAGTCACTTCCATGATCATCTGATCGCCTGGCACGACAGGACGCTTAAAGCGCGCTTCGTCAATACCCGCGAAATAGTACAGTTCGCCTGGTTCCAGCTTTCCTACGCTTTTAAACGCGAGGATACCGGTGGCCTGCGCCATCGCTTCCAGAATCAGTACGCCTGGGAAAATAGGTTTACCCGGAAAGTGGCCCTGGAAGAAAGGCTCGTTAACGGATACATTTTTCACTGCGCGCAGAAAACGACCTTCTTCAAAATCCAGCACGCGGTCAACCAGCAGAAACGGAAAACGGTGCGGCAGAAGTTCTAAAATCTCTTCAATATGCAGAGTATGAGTGTTAGTAGTCAAAATACTCTTCCTGTCAAAATATACTAAAAGGCAATAATAACACGGCCTGTCGCAATCGTATGAATGGGACAGGCCGAAAAGTCAGACATGCAAAAAAGGTGTTTTAGTCTTGTTGATTAACCTTGCGCTCAATCGCTTTGAGACGCTTGCTCATATCATCAATATTCATCACCAGTGCAGCTGTTTTACGCCATACCTTGTTGGGCTGTAGCGGAATGCCTGAGGAATAGACGCCAGGTTCAGTGATAGGACGCATCACCATACCCATGCCAGTAACCGTGACTTTATCGCATATTTCCATATGCCCATTGATCACGCTGGCGCCACCAATCATGCAGTAACGGCCAATCTTCAGGCTACCCGCCATAATGACGCCACCGGCTACCGCCGTATTGTCGCCAATCACAACGTTATGCGCAATCTGGCACTGGTTATCAATGATAACACCATTGCCGATCACAGTATCGTCCAGAGCACCACGGTCAATAGTGGTACAAGCGCCGATCTCGACGCGATCGCCGATAATCACCCGACCAAGCTGTGGGATCTTCACCCAGTTACCGCGATCGTTCGCGTAACCGAATCCATCAGATCCGACGACAGTACTGGACTGGATCAGGCAATTCTCACCGATCTGAATATCGTGGTAAATCGTCACATTCGCCCACAAGCGAGAACCTGCGCCGATTTTTGTATTTTTTCCGACGAAGCAGCCTGCGCCGATAACGACGTTATCGCCCAGTTCTACGCCAGACTCAATGACCGCATTTGCGCCCACAGAGACATTATTACCCAGCTTCGCCGTCGCATCGATCGCTGCACTCGGTGCAATGTTTTGTGCGGGCTGCGGCGTGGTATCTAAGATTTGCGCCATGCGTGCATAGGTCAGGTAGGGATTCTTCACTACCAGCGCTGCACACTTAGCAAAAGGAAGATCGTCCTGCGTCATCACAACGGCAGAGGCCTGGCATACGCCTAAGTGTTCACGGTACTTAGGATTCACCATGAACGTGATATTGCCAGTTTGCGCAGATTGCATGGACGCTACGCCGGTGATGACGATATCGCCATCACCGTGTAATTCTGCATCCAACTGCTCTGCTAAATCAGCCAGTCGAATTGAAGGCATTACTTATTTAACCTGTTTCAGTACGTCAGCGGTGATGTCTTTTACATCGCTGCTGTTGTATGCAACGGTGTTAGCGTCAACAACCAGATCGATGCTCTGGCTGTTAGCAACAGATTTCACAGCTGTCTGGATACGAGTAACCAGTTTGCCACGTTCTTCGTTGGAACGACGCGCACGATCCTGCTCAAAAGCCTGAGCTTTCTGAGAGAAAGTCTGACGCTGAGCCATAACGTCTTTTTCCAGCTTGGTACGATCGCTACCCGCTTTCATGGATTGCAGACGCTGCATTTTAGATTGCAGATCGGATTCCATACGCTGCAGTTCGCTGGCACGGCCTTTGAACTCGTTTTCCAGCGTAGCAGAAACGCCCGTCTTCTGTGCAACCTGTTGGAACAGGCTACCCATGTTGACGATTGCAATTTTGTCAGCAGCCTGTGCGGACGTTGCCATCGCTAAACCGAGACCTGCAGCTAATAACCACTTTTTCACAATTAACTCCTTACCATCCCATTTGCACCCGAAGGTACAGTTCTTTGCGTGGCCAGGCGATCCCATGCAAGATCGCCTAAAGTCAGCGCTACACTACCACTACATTCCTTTGCGAAGAACAATTACCAGGTTTTACCAATGTTAAACTGGAACTGTTCCGCTTTGTCTCCATCGTACTTCTTGAACGGCTGGGCGTAGGAGAAAACCAACGGCCCCAATGGGGACATCCATTGTAAAGCGATACCCGCGGACATACGGATATTGCTTGGATCGCTGTAGTCCGGATAACCAGAGTACTTAGCTGAATCCCAGTTCGTATCCCAAACGGTACCCATATCCCAGAAGAACGAGGTACGGACCGAGTTGGCATACTTGTCGCTGATAAACGGCGTCGGGGTGATGAATTCCAGGCTGGCGACAGCCATGGCGTTACCGCCCACCGCATCATCCGATTCACACGGTGAAGTATTGCTGGCGTCACACTCGTTATCATAATTGTCATCGTCGTGATAACGATTAGCCGGTAAATAGACAGCCTTCGGACCGATGGTATTGGACTGGAAGCCACGCACGGTGCTGGAACCACCGGCATAGAAGTTCTCGTAGAACGGCATCTCTTTGCCGCCTATTCCATCACCGTAACCCCACTTGGTACGACCCAGAACAACCCACTTGTGATCGTCATCGATCGGTACATAGGTCGCGGTATCCAGCGTCGCTTTGTAGTATTCGTTGTCAGAACCCGGAATGGTCACTTTACCGTTCAGGTTGACACGCGTACCTTCCGTTGGGAAGTAGCCACGGTCCAGCTTGTTATATGTCCAACCATAGTTGAAGGTGAAGTCGTCTGATTTGAAGCTATCAGCGTCAGGATTTTCACCCATGGATTCCAGATAACGTTGCATCGCAACCTGTGGATCCATGTTAGACAAGGAGTTATGTACATAACCGACACCCGCACGCAACGTGTTGTATTCGTTAATCGGGAAGCCAAGCGTTACGTCAGTACCATAACTTTTGTTGGTATAGTCAGACAGGTCTGCGTCATCCGCTTCAAAATCGTTATAGAAGACGCGGCCACCGAGACTCACACCATCAACGGTGAAGTACGGGTTAGTTACAGACAACTCAGTATAGGTCTGGTAGTCGTTTTTGGTGCCGTTAATTCCGACAGAATAACCGGTACCTAACCAGTTATCTTGCTGGACACCGGCCTGGAAGCTCACACCGCTCTCAGTACCGTAACCGACGCCGAAGTTAAAGCTACCGGTGTTACGCTCTTTGACCTTGTAGACCACATCAACCTGATCCGGGCTGCCCGGTATACGCTGAGTATCGGTATCAACGGTTTCAAAGTAACCCAGACGGTTCAGACGCTCTTTACCCTGATCGACCAGATCGCTACCCAACCAGGCACCTTCCATCTGGCGCATTTCGCGACGCAGAACGGAATCTTTAGAGGTGTCGTTACCTTCAAAACGAATCTTACGCACATAGAAACGGTTACCCGCATCTACGTTTACACGTAATTTAACGGTTTTATCGGCATCGTTGATTTCAGGCTGCGACTGTACGCGCGGATAGGCATAACCATAGCGACCCAGAAGCTTCTTGATATCATCTTCCATTTTGGTCACTTTGGTGCCGTTATAGAGTTCGCCTGGCTCGATTTTAGTCAGGGTCTCAATTTCGGCGGAATGCCCGGCCAGGTTACCGCTCACCTGTACCCCAGAAAGCTTGTACTGTTCGCCTTCAGTGATGTTAACGGTGATATAGATACCTTTTTTATCCGGCGTCAGGCTGACCTGGGTAGAATCGATATTGAAGCGAGCATAACCGCGATCCAGATAGTAACTGCGCAGGGTTTCGAGGTCGCCCGCCAGTTTCTGTTTCTGGTATTTACGATCGCCCACTACGTTCCACCACGGCACTTCATCACGCAGTTGGAAGTGAGAGATCAGTTCGTCGGTCGAGAAGGCATGGTTGCCGACGATGTTGATCTGTTGGATCTTCGCCGAAACGCCTTCCTGGAAGACCAGCTTGAGGTCAACGCGGTTACGCGGCAACGGCGTTACCACCGCTTTCACACTGGCGCTGTACTTACCGACGCTGTAGTAGAAATCTTCCAGCCCTTTTTCGATATCGGCAAGCGTGGTGCGATCCAGAGACTCGCCAACACGTACGCCAGACGCCTCGAGGTTTTGCTTGAGCATGTCATCTTTCACCGATTTGTTACCGGAGAAAGTGATGCTGGCAATCGTCGGACGTTCTTTTACCTGAACCAGAAGGGTATCACCATCGCGCAGGACGCGGACATCCTCAAAGTTACCGGTGGCGAACAGAGCACGAATGGTATTACTGATGTCTTCATCATTAACCGTGTCGCCTGTGCGCACCGGCATACTGAGGAGAGCCGCACCAACGGCGACTCGCTGTAGGCCTTCGAAATGAATGTCCTTCACTACGAACCCTTCAGCACCGTATACGGTGGCGCTGCTAAACAGCAGCGACGCTATGAGCAACTTTTTCATCGCCATCGTTATTATGCGTTCTTCCTAACACTCTCTTACAACCGAGAGAAATCATTGAAAAGTGCAAGCCCCATTAACAACACCAGCAAGATAGAGCCAATGCGATAACTAAAGTCTTGAACCCGCTCGGATACCGGACCGCCCTTCAGCTTTTCAATCGCCAGGAACAGCAGATGCCCCCCGTCAAGAACGGGCAACGGAAACAGGTTGATTATCCCTAAGTTCACGCTGATAAGCGCAAGGAACATCAGGTAATAAATAACCCCGAACTCCGCTGACATCCCAGCCCCCTGGGCGATAGAAATCGGCCCACTGAGGTTGTTCAGTTTTACATCACCGGTAATCAATTTTCCCAGCATACTGACCGTCAGCTTCATCAACTGCCACGTTTTATCCGAGGCTTCGAGGATGGCGCTGAATGGCCCATACTGGCGTACAGTCTTATACTCATCAGGCAGAGGAATAACTTTAGGCACCACGCCCGCAAAACCTTCTGCCTTTCCGTTAACCGGTTTTGAATCTGGGGTTAACGTTAAAGACAAGGAACTTCCTTGTCTTTCAATATCTAGCGCTAACGGCTTATCCGGATTATCGCGCACCAGCGTCACGAACGTCATCCATTGCGTAAGCGGCTGACCATTGACTTTAACGATCCTGTCGCCAGCTTGCAAACCCGCCTTACTTGCAGCGGAGTTAACCTGCACTTCTGACAGCACCGATTCGATCTGCGGACCGCGCGGACGAATCCCTAAACTGGAGACGGGATCCTCTTTGTCTGGCTCAAATGCCCAATGGCGTAAATCCAGCGTTTTGTTCTGCCGCTGGTCGCTGCCAAACTGCGCCACGCTGAGAGTCGTACGCTCATCGCCGATTTTGGATACCAGTTGCAATCGCACAGCATCCCAATCAGGGGTTTCGATACCATCAACCGCTTTTAGTTCCGTACCCGGCTGAATTTGCGCCTGTGCGGCAATCGAGTTGGGCGTTATTTCACCAACAACCGGACGAACGCCAGGGACACCGATGATAAACACCAGCCAGTAAGCGAAAATAGCAAAAAGGAAGTTTGCAATCGGACCTGCGGCGATGATGGCTGCGCGTTGTCCAACCGTTTTATTGTTGAAAGCGTAATGGCGCAGCTCCGGTGCGACCGGTTCAGCGCGCTCATCCAGCATCTTGACGTAACCGCCGAGGGGAATCAGGGCGATGACGTATTCCGTACCCGATTTATCGGTACGCCGCCAAAGCGCTTTTCCAAAGCCAATGGAAAAGCGTTCGACGCGGACTCCGCAGCGCCGTGCAACCCAGAAATGACCAAATTCATGCACGGTGATAAGCACACCAAGTGCGACAATGAATGCAGCCAGATTCCAGAGAATACTCAGCATAAGACCATCCGTTAGAGCGTCCTGAATACCAGTAACAACAGGCAGGCAAAGACCGGTACCGCAGCCGTCAGGCTATCAATACGATCCAGAATACCGCCGTGTCCTGGGATTAAGTGACCACTGTCCTTAATACCTGCTTCACGCTTAAACATACTCTCGGTCAGGTCACCCAGCACGGAGGCCAGGGCTGCAACGATGGAGCAAATGAGCAAGGTGACAGGCGCAACCTCAAGATTCGCCCACATGCCATAACCCCATGAGATCACGGCCGCAGTGGCGAGTCCGCCAATAAAACCCTGCCAGGTTTTACCGGGAGAAACCTTCGGCGCCAGCTTATGTTTGCCAAACAGCTTACCAAACATATAGGCACCAGAGTCCGCTCCCCAAACGAGGATCATGACATACAGAAGCCATAGCGCGCCACTATAATGATTCTCATCATAGTGCCATGCGCGTAGCGCCAGCATTCCCCAAAAGAATGGGACAATGGTTAACACGCCGAAAATTATGCGTAATGTTTTGGAATTACGCCAGACCGACGCAGAGCCGGGATAAAACAGCACCAGTAACAGCGCCACAACCCACCAGCCCAGCGATGCCCACAGCGATATTTCAACCAGCGGTTGATGAATATTGCGATGATATTCTGGCAGCAAAAATAGCATCAGTGCCAGCAATAGCCCGCACAAAACCGCCAGCCAGACTCGCTGCGTACGCGTGGTAAAACCGCTTAACTGTCCCCATTCCCAGGCGGCCAACATACAGACGACCAACGTAACAATGGCGAACCCCACCGGCGGCAGCAAAAACAGCGCCGCGATGACAACGGGTATTAAAACAAAAGCAGAAATCAGGCGATACTTCAGCAAAAGCGACCCCCATCAGGCTTTTTCATCACCGGGCTCGGTGCCGCCGAAACGACGCTCACGATTAGCAAAGGCATGCAGCGCACCTTCAAAGTCTTGTTCATCGAAATCGGGCCAGAGAACATCCGTAAAGTAAAGTTCGGCATAGGCGATTTGCCACAACAGAAAATTACTAATACGATGCTCCCCCCCAGTCCTTATCACTAAATCCACAGGAGCCAGTTCATGCATACAAATTTGCTGCCCAAGCATCTCTTCATCGATTTGCTCTGGACGCAGCAAACCATCCTGCACCTGTTGTGCCAGTTGCCTGACTCCCTGGACTATATCCCACCGTCCACCGTAATTCGCTGCAATATTCAGCGTCAACCCGGTATTCTGGGCGGTAATCGCTTCTGATTTGCGAATCCGTTCTTGCAAACGTGAGTTAAATCGACTGATATCCCCGATAATACGCAGGCGTACGTTATGGCGGTGCAGGTTTTTCACTTCGCTATCAAGCGCCCACACAAACAGTTCCATTAACGCGCTCACTTCCTGCGCAGGTCGGTTCCAGTTCTCACTGCTAAAGGCATACAGCGTTAACGCATCAATACCGTTATTGGCAGCAAAAGAGACAGCCCGGCGGACGGATTTTGCTCCGGCCTTATGCCCAAAGGCGCGAATCTTCCCTTGCTTTTTCGCCCAGCGGCCATTGCCATCCATGATAATTGCTACATGGCGACAACCATGTGCTGGCAAATTTTCGCTTAATGGTTTAGTTGCAGACAACATAACGCGTTTTTAGTCCCTGAAAGGATTTACGGTACTCAGGAATACTGAAGCCCATCCACAAAAAAGCCGTGTCAAACCACGGCTTACCCGACCGGAAAAAAGCAAATACCCGCGATCGAGTGGCGCAGACTATATCACTGAAGCCCAACGCTAACAAATAGCGCGATTCTCCGTAGAGGGATTATCATCAGCTTGAGAGTCGCATCACTTCTTTTCTGGCGACGTCCCGCGCGATGGCATCAACCTTCAGCACGTCATCAACGCTCTGCGGCTCCTGCAAATCCATCTTATCCAGCACGGATAAATTCAGGTCAGCAATATCGGTAAATCGGATCTGCTGCGCCAGGAACGCGGCAACGGTAATTTCATTCGCAGCATTCAACGCGGTCGTCGCCGCCTGCCCTTGCTCAAACGCGTCCATCGCCAGTTTCAGGCACGGATAACGCTGGTAATCAGGTGCGGAAAACGTCAACGCACTGAGTTGGCAAAAATCGACAGGCTTAACGCCGGACGTCACTCGTTCTGGCCATGCCATGGTATGAGCAATTGGTGTACGCATATCAGGTTCCCCCAACTGCGCCAGAACGCTACCATCCTGATAACGAACCATCGAATGAATAACCGACTGCGGGTGAATCAGCACTTCCATCTGGCTTGCGCTGGCATTAAATAGCCAACGCGCTTCAATGTATTCCAGACCTTTATTCATCATAGTGGCGGAATCGACAGAGATTTTTCGTCCCATCGACCAATTCGGATGACGACATGCCTGATCGGGGGTCATAGAAACCAGATCGGACAATGGCGTTTCACGGAAAGGGCCACCAGACCCGGTAAGCAGAACTGACATAACGCCGTTTTGCTCAAGGTCAGCGTATCCCAGATTGTGTTGGATAGGTTGCGGTAAACTCTGAAAAATCGCGTTATGTTCGCTATCTACCGGCAAAAGCTGCGCTTTGTGGCGTTTCACGTCGTCCATAAACAAACGCCCACAGGTCACCAGAGACTCTTTATTCGCCAGTAAAATGCTTTTGCTCGCACGAATTGCCGCCAGCGTCGGCAGCAGGCCCGCCGCGCCAACAATCGCCGCCATCACCTGATCAACTTCATCCAGCGCAGCCATATCACAGGCAGCCTGTTGACCGCTCATGACCTCAGTGCGACTGCCCTGCTCCAGCAGAGCTGCTTTTACCAACGCAGCGCTTTTTTCATCGTCCATTACCGCATAGCGAGGAGAAAACTCCAGGCACTGCTCTACCATGCGGGCGACATTTTTACCCGCCACCAACGCAGCAACACGAAATTTTTCCGGGTTATGGCGTACTACATCCAGCGTACTGCAACCAATGGAACCGGTTGATCCCAGGATGGTTAATTGCTTCATGAGACATCCAGAAGAATTTTACCCTTTAAGGTATATAGACAGAAAAAAGCAAAACGCCGCCATCCAGCCTTCTCAGGCCTTCTAAGCGGCGTTTTTAGCGTACAGGCGAATCAGAACTGCATCAGTTCCGTTTCTTTCTCTGCCAGCGCCGCATCAACTTTCTTGATAGCTGCGTCAGTCAGTTTCTGCACGTCGTCCTGAGAACGGCGATCGTCATCTTCGCTGATCTCTTTTTCTTTCAACAGCGCTTTCACTTTGTCGTTGGCATCGCGACGAACGTTACGTACGGCAACGCGCGCGCCTTCTGCTTCGCCACGCACGATCTTGGTCAGATCTTTACGACGTTCTTCAGTCAGCGGCGGCAGCGGAACGCGGATGTCGGAACCGGCAGAGCTTGGATTCAGACCGAGGTCGGAAGCCATAATTGCTTTCTCAACGGCTGGACCCATAGAACGGTCGAACACGTTGATTTTCAGGGTACGGGAATCTTCAACCGTTACGCTTGCCAGCTGGCGCAGCGGGGTCGGCGTGCCGTAATATTCCACGACAATACCATCCAGCAGGCTAGGAGAAGCACGGCCCGTGCGAATTTTGCTGATTTGGTTTTTGAATGCTTCGACGCATTTTTCCATGCGTACTTCAGCATCTTTTCTGATATCGTTGATCACGTTACGAATCCTTGAAAGCTTGTTTCAGTCAGACCATACCCACCACGTAAGATGTGACAAGTATAGTCTTGATTAATTTTGAGGGACGTATCCCGCGACATTAAAGCGGAATATTACCTGCATTTAGCCGCAACGGGAATTATTCCGTGATTAACGTGCCTTCTTTTTCACCCATAACAACGCGGCGCAGTGCACCCGGTTTGTTCATGTTAAAGACACGAATCGGTAATTTGTGGTCACGAGCCAGCGTGAACGCCGCCAGATCCATCACTTTCAGCTCTTTATCCAGTACTTCAGCATAGGTCAACTGTTCGTACATGGTCGCGGTTGGATCTTTAGCCGGGTCAGCAGTAAATACGCCATCGACTTTGGTGGCTTTCAGTACCACATCCGCTTCAATTTCAATACCGCGCAGGCAGGCCGCAGAGTCGGTAGTAAAGAACGGATTGCCAGTACCCGCAGACAAAATAACAACGCGGTTGTTACGCAGCAGGCTGATCGCTTCCGCCCAGCTGTAGTTATCACACACGCCGTTCAGAGGAATTGCGGACATCAAGCGAGCGTTCACATAGGCGCGGTGAAGCGCATCGCGCATCGCCAGACCGTTCATGACGGTGGCTAACATGCCCATGTGGTCGCCCACAACACGGTTCATCCCTGCTTTCGCCAGACCAGCGCCACGGAACAGGTTACCACCACCAATCACTACGCCAACCTGGATACCCAGCTCAACCAGCTCTTTGATTTCCTGAGCCATACGGTCAAGGATGCTTGCATCAATACCGAAGCCTTCTGAACCTTGCAGAGCTTCGCCACTTAACTTAAGCAGAATACGTTTGTAGACGGGTTTTGCATTGGTAGCCATGTTTCTTTCCTGAGACTGTCAACGAATGAGATGAGTTAATTCCGGCGACATTGTATGTCGCTTTTCAGCATGACCACTATAGCGGTTCGCTGAATTTACAAGCCAGACACAAAAAGAAGCCGCCCTCAGGCGGCTCCTTTAAAAATTAAGACTGCTTGGACATCGCAGCAACTTCTGCTGCAAAGTCAGTCTCAACTTTCTCGATACCTTCACCCACTTCAAAGCGGATGAAGCCTGTTACGTCAGCGTTGTGCTCTTTCAGCAGCTGACCAACAGATTTGCTCGGATCCATAACGAAAGGCTGGCCAGTCAGAGAAACTTCGCCGGTGAATTTCTTCATGCGGCCTTCAACCATTTTCTCTGCGATTTCTTTCGGCTTACCAGACTGCATCGCGATGTCCAGCTGAACCTGGTATTCTTTCTCTACCACTTCAGCAGAAACGTCTTCCGGCTTAACGAATTCTGGTTTGCTTGCAGCAACGTGCATTGCCAGCTGTTTAACCAGCTCTTCGTCAGCGCCAGTTGCAGCAACCAGAACACCGATACGAGCACCGTGCTGGTAGTTACCCAGAACTTCGCCTTCCAGGGAAGCAACGCGACGGATGTTGATGTTCTCACCGATTTTAGCAACCAGAGCAACACGTTCTTCTTCGAACTGTGCTTTCAGAACTTCAACGTCAGTGATTTTGCCAGCAACGGCAGCGTCCAGTACTTTGTCAGCAAATGCCTGGAAACCAGCATCTTTAGCAACGAAGTCAGTCTGGCAGTTAACTTCCAGAATGAAAGCGATGTTGCCGTCGATTTTGGTTTTGATTACGCCGTCAGCAGCAACGTTGCCTGCTTTTTTCGCCGCTTTGATTGCGCCAGACTTACGCATGTTTTCGATTGCCAGCTCGATGTCGCCATTAGCTTCAGTCAGTGCTTTTTTGCAATCCATCATGCCTGCGCCAGTACGCTCACGCAGCTCTTTTACCAGGGATGCGGTAATTTCAGCCATTCTAAAATCCTCGGAAGATTTGATCTGCCCGGCATGAAACCGCACAGATTTAAAAGTGAAAAAGGGGCCTAAAGGG
This sequence comes from Citrobacter europaeus, assembly GCA_020099315.1. Lineage (NCBI taxonomy): Bacteria > Pseudomonadati > Pseudomonadota > Gammaproteobacteria > Enterobacterales > Enterobacteriaceae > Citrobacter > Citrobacter europaeus. The sequence goes on along the minus strand of CP083650.1, from coordinate 801,459 downwards.
CCCCTAACCAAACATGATACTACCTGGTTTATAAGGGCTCTTCCCCTTCATATTCCGAGCCGCAGGTGCGTTGCCTTCGCTCGCTCATCCCAGTCACTTACTTATGTAAGCTCCCGGGAATTCTCGAGCTTGCCGCCTTCCTGCAACTCGAACTATCTCAGGGAAGTTATCAAGCCTTATTATTCAGCTTCTACGAAGCTTTCTTCCGCCTGGGAAGCCAGATCCTGAGAACGGCCTTCACGAACGGTAGTAGCTACAGCGCCCAGGTACAGGGTCACAGCACGGATTGCGTCGTCGTTACCCGGGATAACGAAATCAACACCGTCCGGATCAGAGTTGGTATCAACGATAGCAAATACTGGGATACCCAGGTTGTTTGCTTCTTTAATAGCAATGTGCTCGTGGTCAGCATCGATTACGAACAGAGCGTCCGGCAGACCGCCCATGTCTTTGATACCGCCCAGGCTGTTTTCCAGTTTCTCAAGCTCACGAGTACGCATCAGCGCTTCTTTCTTGGTCAGCTTTTCGAAAGTACCGTCCTGAGACTGAGTTTCCAGATCTTTCAGACGTTTGATGGACTGACGAACGGTTTTCCAGTTAGTCAGCATGCCGCCCAACCAGCGATGGTTCACGAAGAACTGGTCGCAGTTGTTAGCAGCTTCTTTCACCGCTTCGCTTGCAGCGCGTTTAGTACCAACGAAAAGGATTTTACCTTTACGAGCAGAGATCTTGTTCAGTTCAGCCAGAGCTTCGTTGAACATCGGTACAGTTTTCTCAAGGTTGATGATGTGAACTTTGTTACGCGCACCGAAGATGAACGGCTTCATTTTCGGGTTCCAGTAACGGGTCTGGTGACCAAAGTGAACACCAGCCTTGAGCATGTCGCGCATGGAAACAGTTGCCATGATTAAAACCTCTATATATAAAAGTTGGGGTTAAGCCTCCACGCATCCCATATTACCGACCCCAAAGGGCACCCCGGAATATGTGCCGATACGTGTGTGTTGTTACACAAAGTGAGATTTGTCGCTCCCGTCCATCGTGTGTAGTCTTCGAATGGATCGGAAGTCCGGCGCGCTTTATACCACAAATACGCCACCGACACCAATAATTGTTGGCGGTCCGTGCTGGATTGAACAATGAATTTCGTGTTACAGGCAGGCGGCAAATTTTTGAATCCCCGGGAGCTTACGACCAGTAAGTGACCGGGGTGAAAAAATGTAGCCAACGCATCTGTGGCACGAAAGGCGAAGTTCAGAATGATTCTCAATTTGGCAGGGTACACCCCAGACTGATACCATTGACCGCACTTACACAATTATTGTCGAAATAATCGACACTGATGGACAGAATTCATGGCTATCTCAATCAAGACCCCTGAAGAAATCGAAAAAATGCGCGTCGCTGGCCGCCTGGCCGCCGATGTTCTGGAAATGATCGAACCGTTTGTTAAACCGGGCGTCAGCACCGGCGAGCTGGATCGCATCTGTAATGACTACATCGTGAACGAGCAACAGGCCATTTCCGCCTGCCTGGGCTATCACGGTTATCCGAAATCCGTGTGCATCTCTATTAATGAGGTGGTGTGCCACGGGATCCCGGACGACGCCAAACTCCTGAAAGACGGCGATATCGTTAACATCGACGTCACCGTAATTAAAGACGAGTTCCACGGCGACACCTCGAAAATGTTCATCGTCGGCAAACCAACCATTCTGGGCGAGCGTCTGTGCCGCGTCACGCAGGAAAGCCTGTACCTGGCGCTGCGGATGGTAAAACCGGGCATTCGCCTGCGCACGCTGGGCGCTGCGATTCAGAAATATGCGGAAGGCGAAGGTTTCTCTGTAGTCCGCGAATACTGCGGTCATGGCATTGGTCGCGGCTTCCATGAGGAGCCGCAGGTTCTGCACTACGATGCAGACGACGGCGGTGTGGTTCTGCAACCGGGTATGACCTTCACCGTAGAACCCATGCTGAATGCTGGTGATTACCGTATTCGCACCATGAAAGACGGCTGGACGGTGAAAACCAAAGACCGGAGCTTGTCTGCTCAGTACGAGCATACTATTGTGGTGACGGAAAATGGTTGTGAAATTCTGACGCTGCGCAAGGATGACACCATCCCGGCGATTATTACGCACGACGAATAACTTATTGCCTGATGGCGCTGTCGCTTATCAGGCCTACAAATGGCACTCTCCCGTAGGCCGGATAAGCGTAAGCGTCATCCGGCTTTTTAATGGGTGGTAACAATGAATACTCTTCCTGAACAGCACGCAAATACGGCCCTCCCCACCCTGCCAGGCCAACCGCAAAACCCCGGCACCTGGCCACAGCACGATCTCAACTGCCCCGGCATTAAAGCGCATATCGACACGTTCCAGCTCTGGTTAGGTGACGCGTTTGACAGTGGAATTTCCGCAGAGCAGCTGATAGAAGCCCGCACCGAATTTATTGATCAGTTGCTTCAGCGCCTGTGGATTGAAGCCGGTTTCGGCCAAATTGCCGACCTGGCGCTGGTTGCCGTTGGTGGTTACGGGCGCGGCGAACTGCATCCGCTTTCCGACATCGACCTGCTAATCCTCAGTCGTAAAAAGCTACCTGACGCGCAGGCCGAAAAAGTCGGCGAACTGTTAACGCTGCTCTGGGACGTAAGGCTGGAAGTGGGGCACAGCGTGCGTACGCTGGAAGAGTGTCTGCTGGAAGGATTGTCAGATTTAACCGTCGCCACCAACCTGATTGAAACACGCCTGCTGATTGGCGACGTGGCGCTGTTTCTTGAGCTACAAAAACATATTTTTAGCGAAGGTTTCTGGCCTTCCGATAAGTTTTACGCCGCCAAAGTGGAAGAACAAAATCAGCGCCACCAGCGCTATCACGGCACCAGCTACAACCTCGAGCCAGATATCAAAAGCAGTCCCGGCGGCCTGCGCGATATCCATACCCTGCAGTGGGTGGCCCGCCGCCATTTTGGCGCCACCTCGCTGGACGAAATGGTCGGTTTCGGCTTTTTGACGCTGGCAGAACGTGCCGAGCTCAATGAATGTTTGCATATCCTGTGGCGCATACGTTTTGCCCTGCATCTGGTCGTTAGTCGTTACGACAATCGTCTGCTGTTTGACCGTCAGCTCAGCGTGGCGCAACGCCTGAACTACGGCGGCGAAGGCAACGAGCCTATCGAGCGGATGATGAAAGACTATTTCCGCGTCACCCGACGGGTCAGCGAGCTGAACCACATGCTGTTGCAGCTATTCGACGAGGCGATCCTCGCCATGCCCGCCGACGAAAAGCCGCGTCCGATTGATGATGACTTTCAACTGCGCGGCACATTGATCGATCTGCGCAACGACGACCTGTTTATCCGCAAACCCGAAGCGATACTGCGGATGTTTTACATCATGGTACGTAACAGCGCGATCAGCGGGATTTACTCCACCACGCTGCGCCATCTGCGCCATGCCCGCCGTCATTTAACCCAGCCGCTATGCTACATTCCGGAAGCGCGTTCGCTGTTTCTCAGTATGTTGCGCCATCCAGGCGCGGTGAGTCGCGGCCTGCTGCCAATGCATCGCCACAGCGTGTTGTGGGCCTATATGCCGCAATGGTCGCATATTGTCGGCCAAATGCAATTTGACCTGTTTCATGCCTATACGGTGGATGAGCACACCATCCGCGTAATGCTCAAGCTGGAAAGTTTTGCCAATGAAGAAACCCGCCAGCGCCATCCGCTGTGTGTGGATCTGTGGCCGCGTCTGCGACAGCCGGAGCTGATTCTGATTGCCGCGCTGTTCCACGATATCGCCAAAGGTCGCGGCGGCGATCATTCGGTTCTCGGCGCTCAGGACGTGCTCAAATTCGCCGAACTGCACGGTCTGAACTCCCGCGAAACGCAGCTGATCGCATGGCTGGTGCGCCAGCATTTACTGATGTCGGTTACCGCTCAGCGTCGCGATATTCAGGATCCCGAAGTGATCAAGCAATTCGCCGAAGAAGTGCAAACGGAACATCGTCTGCGCTTTCTGGTGTGCCTGACCGTCGCGGATATTTGCGCCACCAACGAAACGCTGTGGAATAGCTGGAAGCAAAGCCTGCTGCGTGAGCTGTATTTCGCCACGGAAAAACAGTTACGTCGTGGGATGCAAAACACGCCAGATATGCGTGAGCGCGTGCGCCATCATCAGCTTCAGGCGCTGGCGCTACTGCGCATGGACAACATCGATGAAGAAGCGCTGCACCACATCTGGTCACGCTGTCGCGCCAACTACTTCGTGCGTCACAGCCCAAATCAGCTGGCCTGGCATGCGCGTCATCTGCTGCAACACGATCTCAGCAAGCCGCTGATCCTGCTAAGCCCGCAGGCCACCCGCGGCGGGACGGAGATTTTCATCTGGAGCCCTGACCGCCCTTACCTGTTTGCCGCCGTTTGCGCCGAACTGGACCGGCGTAATCTTAGCGTCCACGACGCGCAGATCTTCACCACACGCGATGGGATGGCGATGGATACGTTCATCGTACTGGAACCGGACGGCAGTCCGCTGTCGTCAGACCGACACGAAGCGATCCGTTTTGGACTGGAACAGGCGATCACCCAGCGTAGCTGGCAGCCGCCGCAACCGCGTCGTCAGCCGGCAAAATTACGTCACTTTACCGTCGATACCGAGGTCACCTTTCTGCCGACCCATACCGACCGAAAATCATTCCTTGAGCTTATCGCTCTCGACCAGCCTGGGCTGCTGGCGCGGGTCGGGCAGATTTTTGCCGATCTGGGAATTTCGCTGCATGGCGCCCGAATTACAACTATTGGCGAGCGAGTAGAAGATTTATTCATAATCGCCACCGCCGACCGGCGCGCTCTTAATAATGAGCTGCAGCAGGAAGTGCATCAACGGTTGACAGAGGCCCTCAATCCAAACGATAAAGGGTAATGTTTTTATTTATTATGGAAAGAGTTTAACAATGCAGCAGTTACAGAACGTTATTGAGTCCGCTTTCGAGCGCCGTGCCGACATTACTCCGGCAAATGTAGATACCGTAACCCGCGAAGCGGTGAATCAGGTTATTTCCTTACTGGATTCCGGTGCACTGCGCGTCGCAGAAAAGATTGAGGGTCAGTGGGTCACGCATCAGTGGCTGAAAAAGGCGGTCCTGCTCTCTTTCCGTATTAACGATAATCAGGTTATCGAGGGTGCGGAAAGCCGTTACTTCGATAAAGTGCCGATGAAATTCGCCAACTACGACGAAGCGCGCTTCCAGAAAGAAGGTTTCCGCGTGGTTCCGCCAGCTGCCGTGCGTCAGGGCGCGTTTATCGCCCGTAACACCGTGCTGATGCCGTCTTACGTGAACATCGGCGCTTATGTGGATGAAGGCACGATGGTTGATACCTGGGCGACCGTGGGTTCCTGCGCGCAAATCGGTAAAAACGTTCACCTGTCCGGCGGCGTTGGCATCGGCGGCGTACTGGAGCCGTTACAGGCTAACCCGACCATCATCGAAGACAACTGCTTCATCGGCGCACGTTCTGAAGTGGTTGAAGGCGTAATCGTCGAAGAAGGCTCTGTTATTTCTATGGGCGTATACCTGGGCCAGAGCACCAAAATCTATGACCGCGAAACCGGCGAAGTTTTCTACGGCCGCGTTCCGGCGGGCTCCGTGGTTGTCTCCGGCAACCTGCCGTCGAAAGATGGCAAGTACAGCCTGTACTGCGCGGTCATCGTGAAGAAAGTCGATGCCAAAACGCGCGGCAAAGTGGGAATCAACGAACTGTTACGCACCATCGACTAACAGCGATTTGAAAAAGCGGGCTTAGCCCGCTTTTTTTACATCTGCGAGTGGCATAAACAAGGCTTTTCGTTAATTATTCAATGGTTATAGTGAGCTTAAGGGTACCGCTATGTATGACAATCTGAAAAGTCTGGGCATTACTAATCCTGAAGAAATCGATCGTTACAGCCTGCGGCAAGAAGCCAACAACGATATCCTGAAAATCTATTTCCAGAAGGATAAAGGCGAGTTTTTTGCCAAGAGCGTGAAGTTCAAATATCCCCGTCAGCGTAAAACGGTTGTCGCCGATGGCGTCGGCCAGGGTTACAAAGAGGTGCAGGAGATCAGCCCCAACCTGCGCTACGTGATCGACGAACTGGATCAGATCTGCCAGCGCGATCGCAGCGAAGTCGATCTTAAACGCAAGATCCTCGATGATTTACGTCATCTGGAAAGCGTTGTGACCAACAAGATCAGCGAAATTGAAGCCGATCTGGAAAAACTAACGCGTAAATAACCGTGAGTGGATGTATTTGTAGGCCGGGTAAGGCGATGCCGCCACCCGGCATTTTGCCTGATAAGCTTGCCGCCATCAGGCAATTAATCAATGCTGCTCATCTAACTGCAACGCCACATACAACAGCAGCCGATCGTCAAAATTCCCCAGATCCAGCCCGGTTAGTTCTGAAATACGGTTCAGACGATACTCCAGCGTATTGCGGTGAATAAACAATGCTTTTGAGGTTGCCAGCGGCTGAACGTTATGCCGAAACCATGCCGCTAATGTCCGACGCAGCAAGCCGTTGTTATCCATCGCTTTCAGCCTTGCCAGCGGGCGCGCCAGCTCATTGGCCTGCCAGCCGCCACGCAGACTGTCCAGCAGTACAGGCAGCATCAAATCCTGATAGAAATAGCTACGGCTTTCCGGCATCCGCTGCTTGCCGACCATCATGGTGGTGCGCGCCGTACGATACGAACGGGCAATGCTGCCAGGCCCGGTAAAATAGTTGCCCAGCGACACGCGAAAACGCAGCTGTCCATTCTCTTTCATACGGGTAATAAGCTGCTCAACGCGCTTGCGATGATCTTCAGCGTCCCAGCGACCAAACTGATTGAGCGCCGGTTTCAACACTACCATCTCGGTCAGGGAAACAATCGCAATCAGATTATTACGTTCAGGCGTGGTCAACGCGTTCTGCAATTGCTGTAGCTCTGCCATCGCGCTGTCAACGCCAAGCTGGCCGCTGTCGACCTCCACCACCGCCACCACGCGCGGCTGGTTCAAATCAATGCCCAGTCGCTGGGCCCATTCCATCAGCGCCGGAGTATTCTCCTCCGCCTGAATCAGGTTCATCACCAGCTCTTCACGCAGACGGCTATCCTGCGCTAACAGATGCATCAGACGCGACTGTTCCAGCATCATTTCGGCGGTCATGCACACCAGTTCGCCATACTTGCGCAGATGTTCCGGTTCGCCGGTAAGGCCGATAACGCCAACAATTTCGCCTTCCAGACGCAGCGGCAGGTTTATCCCCTGACGCACACCGTGCAGATGCCGGGCTACCGCATCGTCAATATCGACCACTCGACCTTGCGAAAGCACCAGCAGCGCCCCTTCGTGCAATTCACCAATACGCTCGCGATCGCCGCTGCCGATTATCCGCCCACGGGCATCCATTACGTTGATATTGGTATCGATGATGCGCATGGTGCGCGCAACGATATCCTGCGCCATTTTGGTATCAAGATGCCAGCCAGCCATAAATCCCTCCTGTGAGCAGAGCTCAAGCATAGGGAAGATAATAAGCGCCGACATTGTGCAAATGCACAAAGCAGAAGGGAGAAGTATGGAGTTGTGGCAAATATCACAAAAAGAAACCCCTTCCTGTGCAGGAAGGGGTTGAGGGAGATTACTGCATCAACAGATAGATGGAGCTGTCACCACGCTGAATGTTCAGCGCCAGCACCGCCGGTTTGCTGTCGAGGATTTTGCGCAGTTCGGCGATGTTTTTCACCGGCTGCTGGTTAGCACCGATAATCACGTCACCTTTCTTCAGGCCAATCTGTGCAGCCGGAGTATTCGGTTTCACGTCGCTGACCACGACCCCTTTATCCTGGCCTTTGTTGCTCATATCCGCACCTTCAATGCCTTTGAAGATAGAGCTGGAATCAACCTGAGTCTGGCTGCTCTGCTGCAGTTCCAGATTCACGGTGACCGGCTTACCGTCGCGCAGCAGGCCAAGGTTAATTTTGCTGCCTACCGGCATCGTACCCACCTGCGCACGCAGGGCGGCGAAGCTGCTGATAGGTTTGCCATTCAGGGAGGTAATCACATCCCCGGCTTTAATACCGGCTTTCGCTGCGGAAGAGTTCGGCATTACCTGGCTGACGAATGCGCCGCGCTGAGCGTCAACTTTCATCGCTTTCGCCAGCTCAGAGCTCAGTTCGGTCCCCATAATACCCAGCTCACCACGTTTAACCTGACCAAACTCAACCATCTGCGAAGTCAGGTTTTTCACCATGTTGCTTGGGATTGCAAAACCGATACCGATGTTACCGCCGTCCGGCGCGAGGATCGCAGTGTTAATGCCGATCAGCTCACCGTTCAGGTTGACCAGCGCGCCACCGGAGTTACCACGGTTGATCGCAGCATCCGTCTGAATAAAGTTTTCATAGTTCTCCGCGTTCAGGCCGCTACGACCCAGCGCAGAAACGATGCCGGAGGTCACGGTCTCACCGAGGCCAAACGGGTTACCGATTGCTACGGTGTAATCACCCACGCGCAGCGCGTCGGAATCTGCCAGCTTAATCGCCGTCAGATTTTTCGGATCCTGAATTTGGATCAGCGCGATATCGGAACGCGGATCTTTACCCACGATCTTCGCGTCAAATTTACGGCCATCGCTCAGTTGAACCTTAATCACCGTAGCGTTATCCACCACGTGGTTGTTGGTTACGACATATCCTTTCGCGGCATCAATAATTACACCAGAACCCAGCGCCATAAATTTCTGCTGCTGGCCGCCGCCGTTACCAGCGCCCGGCGCGCCGCCCTGACAGAACGGTGAACTCTGGAACGGAGAACCGTCCTGGCAGAACGGTGAGTTATCACCAAAGAACTGCTGGAAATTACGCGGCATACGCGGCGTATTTACCGTCGTGCTCCCCTCGACGTTAATACTTACCACCGATGGCATCACTTTTTCGAGCATCGGGGCCAGGCTTGGCATCTGTTGGGCGGTCATTGCTGAAGACGACGTCTCAGCCGCTGTGGCAGACAGGGGGGACAACGCCAAACCTAAACTCAGAGCCAGTGCACTCATTGCTAATGTGGTTTTTTTCATGTGTTTCGTTCTCGATTAACAGATAACGCAAAATTGCTGTATACGTCAGAGTCGTTTTATAGCGCTAAGTTCCAGAATTGAGTTTAAGGAAAAAGTAAAATTTTATTGGCCGTCTTTACAAATGAGTATTTATTGTTCTACGGCCATCAAGCGACGATATTCATCCCATGCATACAAATCTGTCATCCCGCTGATATAATCCTGAATCAGCCGACAGCGATAATAATATTCCAGAACCGGAAACTCGGCGCAACCCGTTGATATTTTACTAACCGCCTCAACATAAGCAAGACGATGGCGAGTTGACAACTTCTGAAATAATCGGGATTCGATAGGAAAACGTTTTACTCTTTCATTGTCGACCAGTTCAGTAAAATCTGACTGGGACATTTTTAATAAAGGCTGATAGATTTCCAACAACCCGGTGATCACCCGATAGCCCTGCAATTCCAGCTGCTCTACGTCAGGATGACTAAAGACATGTTTTACCGCCACATTTTTATAGACACCCAGCAACTGGCTAAAGCTACTGGCATCTTCCAACAGCGCGTGATTAAAGCTGCCGGCAAATATCTGCGGTAAGTTATCAATAAACCGCTGGGCCGCATACGGCACCAGTTTATTCAGCGTATTAACGCGTAAATACATAAAGAACTGATCTTCGGTGCTCCGGCTTAATGTATTTGAACGTGACTTCTCCCAGGCGTTCTCAACAACCTGACTAAACAGAGAGCCTTTTTCGTGATGCCCCCACGCCTCATGCAGATGGTGATAAAGTTGCTCGACGCTAAAGATTCTTTTCTCAACGGCATCTTCCAGGTCGGCCACGCAATATGAGATATCATCGGCAGCTTCCATAATCCAGGTTAATGGAAAACGACTGTAAGGTGCTAATGATAATTCTTTACGTAACCGCTCAATATACGGTTCCTCGGAAAGGTAATAGCCCGGCTTCTTCATTAAATAGTTATGCGTCGCGGGCGTATCGCCTCGCCACCACGCCGGACGGGTATATTTTAAAATACCGCCGACCTGCGCCCAGGTAAGATTCATACGCATCAAAGTATGCACCAGACGAATACCCTGCGCATTGCCTTCAAAATGGCACAGGTCCTGGCGCACCTTACGGCGAATATCATTCAGCGACTCTTCACCTTCGCGCAAACGCAACGCCGCTACCAGGCAGCGGTCATCGCTAAGCGGCTGACTTTCCGCGTCGGCCGGATACAGTCGCTGGCGGAACCAGTCATTAATCGCCGCTTCGCCAAAATGACCAAACGGCGGATTACCGATGTCATGCATCAGACACGACATTTCGACAATACTCTCAAACGGTCCCGTCAGTTCATCCAGACCATACAGCTCCAGCAGCTTTAGCTCTTTCAGCCGGCTGAGGATCTCTTTCGCGATATAGCGCCCAACCTGCTGCACTTCCATCGAGTGCGTCAGGCGCGTACGCACCGCCGCGTTACGCTCCAGCGGAAAGACCTGGGTTTTTTGTTGCAGTCGGCGAATTGCCGGAGAATTGATAATACGTCCACGATCGCTTTCAAAAATTCGCAGGATCTCATGCTCCGTCTTCACGCCCTGCGGCGAACGGTAACGGCGATGCCAGTTTATTTTTTTTCGGAAATCGATCTGTACCATATCCTCTCCCGCCTGAGAAATGCGCTACCCCTTAAGCGCATGATAGACTATGCCCTCAAATCTGGCTTATCGCGAGTAAATCTATGAAAATCGGCATCATTGGTGCAATGGAAGAAGAAGTTACGCTGCTGCGTGACAAAATCGAAAACCGTCAGACCATCACTCTCGGCGGTTGTGAAATTTACACCGGCCAACTGAACGGTACAGAGGTTGCGCTACTGAAATCAGGTATCGGTAAAGTGGCTGCAGCGCTGGGCGCTACGCTGCTGCTTGAACGCTGCAAGCCGGACGCCATTATTAACACCGGTTCAGCGGGCGGCCTGGCCTCAACGCTGAAAGTCGGCGATATCGTGGTTTCTGACGAAGCGCGCTATCACGATGCTGACGTTACCGCCTTTGGCTATGAATTTGGCCAACTCCCGGGCTGCCCGGCTGGTTTTAAAGCCGACCCGGCGCTGATTGCTGCAGCAGAATCCTGCATTGCAGAACTTAATCTGAACGCCGTTCGCGGTCTTATCGTCAGCGGCGATGCCTTTATTAATGGCTCTGTGGGCCTGGCTAAAATCAAGCATAACTTCCCGCAGGCGATCGCCGTTGAGATGGAAGCGACCGCAATTGCGCACGTTTGCCATAACTTTAATGTGCCGTTCGTCGTGGTTCGCGCCATCTCTGACGTCGCCGATCAGCAGTCCCATCTCAGCTTTGACGAGTTCCTGGTCGTTGCCGCGAAACAGTCAAGCCTGATGGTTGAAACGCTGGTACAGAAACTGGCGCATGGCTAAATTACTCTCCAGGGCGCTGGTCGCCCTGCTTTTCACTCTCCCGGCGTTCCTTTACGCCGCACCGCGCGTTGTGACGCTTTCTCCTGCCAATACTGAACTCGCTTTTGCCGCTGGCATTACCCCCGTAGGCGTCAGTAGCTATTCAAATTACCCGCCAGAGGCCAAAAATATCGAGGAGGTCTCCACCTGGCAAGGCATGAATCTGGAACGCATTGTGGCGCTCAAACCGGATTTAGTCATCGCCTGGCGCGGGGGAAATGCAGAGCGGCAGGTGAATCAACTGACCGCCCTGGGAATTAAGGTCATCTGGGTAGACGCCGTTACCATCGAGCAGGTTGCCGATGCGCTCCGCCAGTTGGCGGCATGGAGCCCTAAGCCTGAGCAAGCCAAACAGGCGGCGCAAACCCTGCTTGATGACTATGCTTTACTTAAATCTCGATATGCCAACAAACCGAAAAAACGCGTGTTTCTCCAGTTTGGCGCTAATCCTCTGTTTACCAGTGGAAAAGGCTCCATTCAGCACGAGGTTCTTGAGGTATGCGGCGGAGAAAACATCTTTGCCAGCAGTCGGGTTCCCTGGCCACAGGTTAGCCGTGAGCAGGTCCTGGCACGAGCGCCCCAGGCGATTGTTGCAACCGGAGGCCCGGGCGAAACTCTGAAAATTGAGCAATACTGGGGAAACCAGCTAAAAATACCCATTATTACACTTAATAGTGACTGGTTCGAACGCGCGAGCCCGCGTATTATCCTCGCCGCAAAACAACTCTGTAATGCGCTTTCACAGATAAATTAGCGCCTGCCCCCACCAGGTCTGTTGTGAGGATTTAAAAATGCTCGTCTATTGGCTGGATATTGTCGGCACCGCGGTATTTGCTATCTCTGGCGTCTTACTGGCCGGAAAATTGCGTATGGATCCGTTTGGCGTCCTGGTCCTCGGCGTGGTTACCGCCGTTGGCGGCGGTACGATCCGCGATATGGCATTGGATCACGGACCGGTTTTTTGGGTTAAGGATCCGACCGATCTGGTGGTGGCGATGATCACCAGCATGCTGACAATCCTGCTGGTACGTCAGCCACGACGAATACCGAAGTGGATCCTTCCGGTGCTGGATGCCGTGGGCCTGGCGGTGTTCGTAGGGATTGGCGTCAATAAAGCATTTCTTGCAGGGACGGGACCGCTAGTGGCGATTTGTATGGGGGTGATTACCGGCGTTGGCGGCGGGATCATTCGCGACGTGTTAGCGCGTGAAGTCCCAATGATTCTGCGCACCGAAATCTACGCCACGGCGTGTATTATCGGCGGCATCGTGCATGCGACAGCGTTTTATACCTTTAATGTATCGCTGGAAAACGCCAGTATGATGGGGATGATCGTTACCCTGCTGATTCGGCTTGCCGCCATTCGCTGGCATTTGAAATTGCCGACGTTTGCGCTGGATGATAACGGACGTTGATGTGACGATACAGAACATGTAGGCCGGATAAGGCGTTTACGCCGCCATCCGGCACATTGCCCGGTGGCGCTACGCTTACCGGGCCTACACCATCAGACCATCGGTATTACAGACAGCAATCAGATGCTGAAAGAAGAGCCACACCCGCAGGTGCTTTTCGCATTCGGGTTAGTCACAACGAAGCGGGAACCTTCCAGACCTTCGGTATAGTCAACCGCGCCGCCCACCAGATATTGCAGGCTCATCGGATCAACTACCAGACCAACACCTTGTTTCTCAATGGTCATATCACCATCGTTCACCTGATCATCAAAGGTGAAACCATACTGGAAACCGCTGCAACCACCGCCGGTGATATACACGCGTAATTTCAGATTCGGGTTATCTTCGTCAGCGATCAGGCTTTTTACTTTATTGGCTGCTGCTTCTGTAAATTGCAGTGGCAGCGCTACGTCATCACTCATATTTTGCTCCAAACGACATTGGCAATTGGGCAAATTATAACCCAATGGTTAAGGCCATTATCTAATACCCTGGTATTTCGTTCAAGTATTCTCGCCAGCGGCAGTACCCTGACTTTTTGCCGCCTGCTCCGCTTCCTGTTTTGCCAGCGTGCGGGCAAGGATAGTCGAGTATAGCGGCTTTCCGCCCATAAATTGGGCTAATAGTGTTGCGCCAAGACAGGTAATAATCATTGGCAAAATGAGCTGATAGTTATCGGTCATCTCCAGCACCAGCACAATACCGGTTAACGGCGCACGCACCGAAGCCGCTAACAAAGCCCCCATTCCGGCAATGGCAAAGGTTCCGGCCTCCAGATGATACTGCGGAAAAGAGGCTGCCGCAGCCATACCGAACGCGGTGCCAAGCAACGTGCCCAACGCCAGCATCGGGGCAAAAATCCCACCGGGCGCGCCGGACGAGAAGCACAGCAGCGTGGTGACGACCCTGGTAATAAATATAAACAGCAGCAGACCAACGCTAAAATTGCCTGCCGCGGCGATAGGAATCAGGTTAAACCCGCCGCCTGCCGCTTCCGGTTGAATTAACCCGAGGATCCCGCACAGGCCGCCGATCGCGCCGCCCATCAGCACCCATTTTTTAATTTTACCACCGTGGAAGCGCTGGAACATATCCTGGGTACGCAACACCATGGTGTTAAACAATGGCCCGACACAGCCAAAAATAAGCCCGAGCACCAGATACAGCCACAGCGTATTTACCGGCGCATTGGAGAGCTTCCCAACTTCAATAATCGGCGCTTCGCCGTTGAACACGCGAAACACAATGCTCGACATAATAACGCCGGTAAACACAGCTTTGATCGAGACAAGGTTATAGCGAAACTGCGGGCGCATCTCTTCAATAATGAACAGGATCCCGGCCAGAGGCGCATTAAACGCCGCCGACAGCCCCGCAGCCGCACCGGTGGCCAGCAGGGTATGCCGCGCTTCGGCGCTGCGCATGCGGAAAATATCCAGCACCATGCGCCCAATATTGCCGCCAATCTGCACGGTCGGCCCTTCTCGCCCAAGCACCATCCCGGCCCCCAGCGTCCCCATACCGCCGATAAATTTCACCGGCAGAACGCGCCACCAGCGCACAGGCCGTAGCTCTTCCAGCGCGCCTTCAATCTCAGGGATCCCGGAACCTCCCGCTTCCGGCGCAAATTTACGCACCAGAAAATAGCCGACCATCGCCAGCAGCGCGGAGAGAATAAACGCCAGCGGCCACAGCAGAATGGCATGGTCCGCAACCTGAGCCAGCGCGCCAATACGGTGGTTCTGTACCCAGGTCACCGCTTTTTCAAATGCCACGCCAACCAGTCCCGTCACGGTACCGACAACTGCGGCCATCAACAGGATCGCCAACGGCGTTTTGTCTCGTTCCAGGAGTCGACGGATTTGATCCCTGCGGCGTAAACGCACAATTTGTTGTGCTTCAAAAGAGGGAGAGTCAGTCTTCATCAGATGATCATTAATTGGTAATACAAATACGGAATCGGCATTCTACTCGCACATTTCACGAAAATCCCCTGCAAATCGCATTGTTTCAATTGCGTAAAACTTTCATAACCTTCTCTGAATAACTAGAATAGCGGGCATTTACTTTTTCTACGAACCAGGACCCCATCCATGAGTAAGTCTGAAAATCTCTACAGCGCAGCACGCGAACTTATCCCTGGCGGCGTTAACTCCCCTGTTCGCGCCTTTACTGGCGTGGGTGGAACTCCGCTGTTTATCGAAAAAGCGGACGGCGCATATCTGTACGATGTTGATGGTAAAGCCTATGTCGATTACGTCGGTTCCTGGGGACCGATGGTACTGGGCCATAACCACCCGGCAATCCGTAATGCGGTGATTGAAGCTGCGGAGCGCGGTTTAAGCTTCGGCGCGCCGACCGAGATGGAAGTAAAAATGGCGGCGCTGGTCACTGAACTCGTGCCAACCATGGACATGGTACGTATGGTGAACTCCGGTACGGAAGCGACGATGAGCGCAATCCGTCTGGCGCGCGGTTTCACCGGACGCGATAAGATCATCAAATTTGAAGGCTGCTATCACGGTCATGCCGACTGCCTGCTGGTCAAAGCCGGTTCCGGCGCATTAACGCTGGGCCAGCCTAACTCACCGGGCGTTCCGGCCGATTTTGCGAAACACACCCTCACCTGCACCTACAACGATCTCTCTTCAGTACGTGCGGCATTTGAACAGTACCCACAAGAGATCGCCTGCATCATCGTTGAGCCGGTCGCGGGCAACATGAACTGCATCCCGCCGCTGCCGGAATTCCTGCCGGGCCTGCGCGCGCTGTGCGATGAGTTTGGCGCGCTGTTGATCATCGATGAAGTCATGACCGGTTTCCGCGTAGCGCTGGCCGGTGCACAGGATTATTACGGCGTCGTTCCGGATCTGACCTGCCTGGGTAAAATCATCGGCGGCGGGATGCCCGTTGGCGCATTCGGCGGCCGCCGCGATGTGATGGACGCGCTGGCGCCGACCGGTCCGGTTTACCAGGCGGGTACGCTTTCCGGTAACCCAATTGCGATGGCAGCAGGCTTTGCCTGTCTGACCGAAGTAGCCCAACCGGGTATTCATGAAACGCTGAACGAACTGACGACGCGTCTGGCGGAAGGTCTGCTGGAAGCTGCCGAAGAAGCGAATATTCCGCTGGTAGTTAACCATGTGGGCGGAATGTTCGGGATTTTCTTCACCGATGCAGAAACCGTAACCTGCTATCAGGATGTGATGGCATGCGACGTTGAACGCTTCAAGCGTTTCTTCCACATGATGCTGGATGAAGGGATTTACCTGGCGCCTTCTGCTTTCGAAGCGGGCTTTATGTCCGTGGCGCACAGCGAAGACGATATCAATAACACCATCGACGCCGCGCGCCGGGTGTTTGCGAAACTGTAAAAGAGAACGTACAGAAACAACGTAGGCCGGGTAAGGCGAAGCCGCCACCCGGCTTTTTTATTGCCGGATGGCGACGCAAAGCGTCTTATCCGACCTACATGAAAAGAATCAGCCTCAGCGACTCTGTTTTCTCAGCAGATAGATAAAGTACGGCGCGCCAATAAACGTCGACAATAACCCCGCCGGGATCTGATACGGAAACAGCACCATTCTGCCGCACCAGTCAGCAAAGACCAGAAGTACGCCTCCCGCCAGCGCCGAAATCAGCATATGCGGCATCGCCCGACGAAAACCCATCATTCGGGCAATATGCGGAGCCATCAACCCGACAAAGCTCAACGGTCCAATGGTCATGGTTGCTGTCGCCGTCAGCCCTGCTGCCAGGAGCAGTAACCCTACGCGCGACGGCGTGATTGCCATCCCCACCGCCCGCGCCGTATCACCGCCGAGCGGTAAAATCGTCAGCCAACGACGGCACAGCGGCGTCATCGCCAGCAGGATAACCATCACAATCCCGGTGCGCAGTACCTGTTCACCCGTCGCGTTATAGGTTGAGCCGGAGATCCAGGTCAGTACGCCCGCCATACGCGGATCGCCGCTGGCCTGCAGCATCATCAGCAACATTGTAAACGCCGTGCTGAGCGCCATCCCTGCCAGCAGCATACGGTGCGGCGAAAAACCACCGCGCCCGGCGGCAATCATAATGATAAGCAAGGTGGCCGCAGCCCCGAGACTCCCGGCAGGCATCAGCCAGCCAAAGGCATTTCCTGGGACCAGAAACAGCATCAGCACTACGCCAAATGCTGCACCGGAGCTAATGCCCAGCACTTCCGGGCTGGCCATTGGGTTGCCCGTCAGACGTTGAATAATACAGCCCGCTACCGCCAACATTACCCCGGCAATCAGCGCCGCCATAATACGTGGCCAGCGCCAGGGCATCAGCTCATCCAGCATCGCGCCGCTGGCCCATGTCCAGCCGTGCGCATCGCGGCCAAACGACAGCGCCACCACCAGGGTCAACAGCAAGAGCGCCCCACCCGCCAGCGTAAACATCAGCACATTCTGACGCTCAGCGGCGATGCGGTTGCTGGCATTCATATCCGGCGCGCTCATACTCCTAAGGCGCGGTAACAGCCACAGCAGTAATGGCGCGCCAATCAGCGCCGTCACCGATCCGGTGGAGACTTCCATCCATACGCGGGTCAGCCACAGAATGATTTGGTCGGAGAGCCAGAGGATCAACGCACCAATCAGCGGGGCCAGCATCAGACGCGCCAGCAGACGACGTGCACCGAGCATTTTCGCCAGCAGCGGCGCAAACAGGCCAATAAAGCCGATAATCCCCACGGCGTTCACCAGCAAGGCGCTGAGAACAATCGCCAGCGATAAAGCCGCCAGACGCGCCAGCGACAGCGCCAGACCAAGGTTACGCGCCACGCCGTCATCCAGTCCCATCAGCGTCATAGGCCGCAACAGCAACAGAGTCAGCATCACGCCACCCAGCAGTTGCGGCCACAGGCGCTGTACGCCGCTCCAGTCGGTTTGCGTTAGCGTACCGCTGCTCCATAAAAACATGCTTTGCAGCTGATCGTGATGGAAGATAACCATCAACTGGTTAATTGCCCCGCAGTACAGGCTGACCACCAGCCCGGCAAGGATTAACGTCACCGGGGAAAGACGCTTGCCCCAGGCTACGCCAAACACCAACGCCCCAACGACACATGCCCCCGCCAGCGCCGCAAATTGCGTGGTCAGCGCACCGGGAATAGCCCACAGCGTGGTAACCGTAATGCCCAACTGCGCACCGGTCGCCACGCCCAACGTGGTTGGCTCCGCCAGCGGGTTACGCAGCACCTGCTGAAACAATACGCCGACCAGCCCCAGCCCGGCACCGACCAGAAGCGAAATCGCCAGCCTCGGCAGCAGGCTATAGTGGAAAACCATCTGTTTAATGGCGTCGATATCCGGTGACCAGATAGCCTGTTGCCACTGGCTGCGCGGTAGCGCAACGGAGAAGTTAGCCCACGTGAGCCAGCAGGCAGCAACAAACAGAACCGCCAGCAGAAGCGTTGGGAACAGCGCAATACGTTTACTCACGCTTTGCCTCCCAGCGCATTATCCAGAATACGGGCAAAATGCATTGCCGAGAGCGTTGCGCCATAGAACCAGACGGCCGGCACGCGCTGAAAACGTCCGCTACGGACAAACGGCATCGCTTGCCACAACGGCGTAGACATCAGTGCAGTCATCTCTTTATCGTTGCCGTGGTCAAAACACAATACATCAACATCCTGAAAGGCAGCCAGACGGTCAATACTCACGGCAGTGCTGCCCCAAAAGTTTGTCTCTCCCTGCCAGGCGTTGGGGATCCCATAATCGTCCAGCACGTCCTGGAACAGGCTGTTTGGGCCAAACACCAGCATATGTCGCGAATCAAGCAGGGAAGTGAGAAGTACAGGGCGCGCGCCGCGTTGAATGAAGCGCGGCTTCAGGCTGGCGATAAAACGATCGTATTCGGTCAGATGGCGTTCAGCAGAGGCCTGCAGATTGAACAATTGCGCCATTTCCTGCAGCGATTGTCGCGCAACCGCCAGCGGTTTTTTGCCGTCGCTGAAGTTAAATCCCCGGCCAGGCGCAATCCGCGCCAGCTTTTCGGGAGAAGGACCATAGCCTGCCGACCAGAGCAAAAACGAGGGTTTCATTTCGGTCAGCAGTTCGAGATTGGGTTCCGTGCGTAGCCCGACATCAATCACCGAGTCCGGCAGCGGGGGCTCATTGACCCACAGCTTGTAGTTAGGGATATCGGCAATGCCATACGGCGTAATACCCAGCGCCAGCAATAGCTCTACCGGCAGCCATTCCAGCGCCACAATGCGCTGTGGATCAACCGCCGCGGCGTGCGCCGTATTCATCTGCCACAGCAGCGGCGACAGCGCCATCGCCGTAAGCAAGCGCCGACGGGTAATATGATGTAATTCAATCATTAATAGACAAAACTCACGGGTGCGGCACCGGCCGGATGCGGCAAAATGCCCATCGGGATACCGTAAATCTGTTCCAGAGTTTCACTGCGCATCAGTTCAGCAGGCGTCCCTTGCGCAATCATTTCACCGCCGCGCAGCGCAACTAAGTAATCACAGTAGCGGGCCGCCATGTTGATATCATGCAGCACTGCAATCACCGTCAGCCCGCGCTGCTGGCTTAAGCGATGCACCAGCGCCAGTACGTCAACCTGATGGGCGATATCCAGCGCGGAAGTCGGTTCATCAAGCAGCAGACAGCGGCTGTCCTGCGCAACCAGCATGGCTATCCACGCGCGCTGGCGTTCTCCGCCGGACAGACTATCAACCAAACGGTGCGCCAGCGGTTTTAAGCCAACCAGCGAAATCGCTTCTTCTACTTTCTCTCTGTCGGCAACGCCAAAACGTCCCAGCGCCCCGTGCCACGGATAACGACCAATCGCCACCAGTTCGCGCACCGTCATCCCTTCGGCCTGCGGCAGCTGCTGCGGCAGATAGGCGACCTTGCGGGCAAACGCTTTACTGCTCCAGCTCTCCAGCGGCTGTTCGTCGAGCAGGATTTCACCTTCTGACGGCGGCTGATGACGTCCCAGCATTTTCAATAACGTCGATTTTCCGGAACCGTTGTGGCCGATAAGACCAGTCACTTTCCCCACAGGAAAAGTTAATGAGAGAGGATGCAAAAGCGTGCGGCCAGGCACACGAAAGGAGACATTACGCAACGCAAAAGTAGTGTCGGGATGGGATCTGTTTTCCTGCATAGCAGCCAACTTGTAAAACGGGCACGCAAAGCGTGCCCAAAAAGAAATTAGAAACGGAAGGTTGCGGTTGCAACGACCTGACGTTCTGCGCCCCAGAAGCAGCCATAGGTATTGAAGCAGCTGGCGACGTATTCACGGTCAAACAGGTTGTTCACATGCAGCGCCACGTTGGAGCCCGCCATGCCGACGCGCGCCAGATCGTAACGTACTAACGCATCCACCAGCGTATAGCTCCCCACTTTAAAGGAGTTTGCCGGATCGCCATAGCTGGAGCCAGTATAACGAACACCCGTACCCAACGTCAGCCCGGAAAGCGCGCCGTCATAAAGGGTGTAGTCCCCCCACAGTGATGCCATATGTTTTGGCACCTGAGCAGGCGTGTTGCCTTTGTAGGTGGTGTCGGTGGTGTATTCCGCGTCGGTGTAGGTATAAGAACCCACTACGTTGACGCTGGCAGACAGCGCCGCTTTCGCTTCGATTTCCACACCGCGTGAGCGAATTTCACCGCCTTCAACTGACCAGAACGATCCATTCGGGTCGGCCATCAGGTTGTTGGTTTTGGTCAACTGGTAAACGGCACCAGTTAATACGATCGGACGATCGCTCGGCACGTACTTCACGCCCGCTTCGTACTGCTTACCTTTAGATGGCGCAAAGATATTACCGCTTTCCCCGACCTGAGAACTAGGTTCAAACGATTCGCTGTAGCTGAAATACGGGGTCACGCCGTTGTCGAACAGGTAGTTAACACCGCCACGCCAGGTGAACTGTCTGTCATCACGGGAATCCAGCACGCCAGAAACGCGGTTCAGGGAGTCCTGCTTTGCCCAGTCGTAACGGCCGCCCAGAGTGACCAGCACCTTATCCCACTGCATCTGATCCTGAGCGTACAGGCCCGTTTGTTCCTGTTTATTCAGAACGCGATAAGGTGCGCCTGGCCCATTATGCGCTCCAAAATCAAAGTCGCTACGGTCAAGGTTATAGATATCAGACGGCGCAACCGAACCAGCCCAACCGAACCAGGAGTTGATATCGTTACGCATACGCATATAGTCAACGCCGGTCAGCAGCGTGTGATCCAGGGAACCGGTAGCGAATTTGCTCTGTAACTGGGTATCAACAGAGAAATTCTGCAATTTTTCATTATCGTCAACGTACTGACGAGTTAGCGTGTGATCCCAATCTGACTGAGGGATACTTTTACAAGGACTAGCGTTGAGTGCTGCCTGGTCTTTTGTATAGAGCGGATCGGAGCACATGCCGTAGCCATACACGCTATTCTGCGAAACCTTGTTTTGCGCATAACGCAGGTTCTGACGCACGGTAAAGGTGTCGTTAAATTCGTGATCGAAGCTGTAGCCCACCATCTTCTCGTTACGAGAATAGGTATTGTTGTTCGCACCTTCGTTGAAATCGGTAGACAGACGCGAACCGTTTGGCAGCTTAGATACGGTCCCCTCTTTCGGCAACCAGCCGTAATAGCCGGTTTCCGGCTCGTTCTGGAAGTAGGAGAGGAAGGTGAAGTTTGTCTTATCATCCGGACGCCATGAGAACGATGGCGCGATGGCGTAGCGTTGTTCTTCCGCACCCTGCTGCTGCGCATTCGCGGAACGCGCCAGGCCGGTCAGGCGGTATGAGTACACACCATCGTCATCCAGCGCATCGCTGAAGTCGAAACCGGTCTGGAACAGGCTGTCAGTGCCCATCTTGAACTGAACTTCTTTCAGCGGCTCCGTCGTCGGACGCTTGCTGACCATGTTCAACAACCCGCCAGGGTTGCTCTTTCCGTAAAGAACGGAAACCGGACCGCGCATCACTTCAGCGCGTTCCAGCATATAGGGGTCGATTACCGCATCGTTATAGAAGTTACCCTGCATCTTCAGGCCATTCAGATAGTTATTCTGACTTTGGCCGTCGGCGGCAAATCCGCGAATAATCAGATAGTCATAGGTATTGGACGCACCACGCGTACCCACGGCAACGCCAGGGGTGTAGCTGAGCGCCTCTTTAACCGATTTCGGCTGATGCAACGCCATCTCTTCGGCGGTGACCACGGAAATAGACTGAGGAACTTTTTGAATCGGAGTATCGGTTTTGGTCGCCGTAGCAGACTGTCGTGCAGCGATGGTTGCCGCTGGCCCCCATGCGCTTTCCTGCGGAGCAGGCGCAGCAGTTACGGTGATGGTTTCTTCTTTCGGGTCAACCGCCGCCTGTGCATAGACAGACATGCCGCTAACCGCTGTGGCTACCACTACTGCGATTTTACGCAGCGATGAACTTGGCTGAGCAGTTTTAAGACGCGCCATTGGTATTTCTCTGATGAAAGTGAATGATAACGTAAACGAGAATTATTATTATAACGGCAGCATAATATTCGAAACTCTGGCGAGATAGCAAGCAATACGCGTCCCTACTAAAACTGAGGGGTTAAGAAATAACCAGATGAAAAGAAAGGGTTAATAAATTAGGCTGAAATGTTAGGGCTCCAAAAGAACCCCGTAGGGGTATCGCGTCTGCATAGATCCACATTAGCGGTAATACACTTCAAAGGTAGCCAGCGCATCAACCTGGCCCCCCTTCACCGTTCCGGTTTTAGCGTATCGCGCTTTCAGCGGGATCGCCTCTGTTCCCTGCCCGGTCGCGCTTTCGATCCCCGTATATTCCTGATCAAAATTCAGCACATGATTGTCTTTGTCGAGGATCTGGATCCCGACGCCGCTGGCGGCCCCTTCTCCGCGGGCAATGTTCAGAATAGTGCCGTCGGTAACACCGGTTGAACCGGCGCTGGTAAACTTATAATCAATGTGCGTTCCGGCAGTACAATTGGCGACTTCAATTTTAAAGCTGTCATCGGTGAGCACGGATGAATATCCCTGAGATAATCCACCGGCTGTCACCGTATCCAGCAACACATTGATATTTTTGCTTTTCAGATTGCAGGTATTAGCAATCACATCAACCGTGGCAGGCGCAAAGCGTAATTTCGCTACGGTTAAACTTCCCATTTGATAATCGGCGTTAAATTTACTGGTATCCAGCGTGCCAGACTGGACCGTCCCGATAACCACTAACTGAACGCCAACATGATAAGTTGAATCGTAAGAGGACCAGTTGCCCGTCATGCCAATGTAATGCCAGGGGGTAATCAGGTTTTCATCGATAAACGTGGCGGTTTTATTTTCCGCGCGGGCGGCGCGAAACCCGATGCCCGGCACAGTGGTTTTATAAACGCCGCTTAACACTCCCGAGTAATCGGCATCGGTCAATACCGTGTAACCTTCGCGAACCTGTACATCTGTATTACAGGTCAATCCGTGTGATTCTCCGACCGTTTCTCCGGAATAAACAATGGTTCCTACGGCGGCATCGGAGTCAATCACAATCTGCGCGGGCATGGTAAACGTAATCGTTGGATTCGCATTCGGATTGGTAAACGAGCAGTCCGCTCTGGCCTGCTGAAAACAGACGCTCACCAAGGCTAAAACCAACATCATGAAGAGCCTGGAAAATCCCTTTTTCCCTTTACTCATTGGTTAACTTCCCTGTTTGCTAAACAACATCCCTGGGTGCGTTCCCCAGTGGATTACCGGTAATAAACGGCAAACGTCGCCACCGCATCAACCTGACCCGCCTTTACGTTACCCGTTTTGATATAGCGCGCCTTAAGTGGAATGGTCACCGACTGATCCTGTGTCGTTTGCGCGACCGCCGTATAGTTGCGATCAAACTGCAGCACGTTGTCGTTACTGTCCATAATTTGAATGCCGACCCCGTCAGCAGCGTGATCGCCCGTAGCAATATTCAGGATATTGCCATCCGTGACGCCGGTCGAACCCGCGGTAGTGAACTGATAGTCAACCTGAATGCCCGCGCTGCAATTATTAAGCTGAATTTTAAAGCTGTCGTCGGACACCGTTCTGGACACGCCATTAGCCAGTTCGCTGGCGACAATCGTAGAGAGCGGCGCCAGAACATTCTTTTCAACCAGGTTACAGCTGTTTGACTGAACGATTACGGTAGTCGGTGAAACTCTGATTCTCGCCACAGTAACGCCGTCGTAGATCCAATCAGCGCTTAACTGTGAAGTATCAATGTCCCCTGAACTCACCTCTCCGGTCACGACAAACTGTGCCTCAGCGTGTGAGTCCATTGCATAAATACTCTTCGGTTCGGTTCGGGATGACCCAGTATGCATCGGTGTTACCAACGAGCCTGGCGTTATCGCCTGGATGTCTTTAACCCACGCCATGCGTACGCCAATCCCGGGAACGTTGGTCTGATAAACCCGGGACAATGGATTATCGGTACGCTCATCGCTGGCGGTTAAAAAGGTGTAGCCCGTCTTGATCTCTCCATCGCTGGTACATGAAACAGAAATCGCATCCCCTAATGACTCTTGCGAGTAGAGCACGGTTCCCGGTTCGGCATCGGCATTCACCACTAATGCTGGCAGCGTGATTACCGCAGTCGAAGGTTCCTTACCATTTAAAATTGAACAACTGGCGCTTGCCGTCTGGTAGCACATCAACAATCCACCGCATACCACCACCTGACACCCGCGTTTTATCATCCTTTGCATATTGCCTCCTTTTATCAATGGCAGTTGAGCGTTGCGGTAAAAATACCCGGTTCCGGTTGTGCCGGAACCGTCACCTCCGCCGAGCAGCGCTGCTGCGCCGTATCGCCCCATTGTGCGGTCACACGCTGCGTCCCTTTTAACCCGGTGACATACACTTCACCGGCATCGCCTACGATTGACGTCGCGCCGTCCATACTCAGCACGGCCCCAAAAGGCACTACGCCCTGGCCATATCGCAACGTCAGCAAGGCGCGTTTACCCGCGCGCGCGGTAAAGTCAGCCGCCACCACCGCACCTTTAGTCGGAATCACGTCCAGAGACGCATCCTGAATATCTAAATCATCGCGCCCCTGGGTATTCACGGTGATAGTATTGCGCCGATAGTTGGTTAAGGTCGGCACAATGGCATTGCCCCAACGGTCGGTATACACCCCTTGTGAATTCTGGATTTTGACGTTATCGCCATCGGCGATATGCACCACCGCAAAAGCGTCCTGGATTGATTGTCCCAGCGTGATTCCCTGCGAGTGCGCGACCACGGATCCCTGCGCGCTATAGCCCCACTGCTTGCTGTCTTGCTGATAGCTGTAATTCGCGCTGAATTCCCCCACCGAGGCCCGATAGCGCGAGGAGAGATAGGCGCCGTAGCCCACGTTGTTATCGGTGTAGGTCTGCTGAAGATTGTAATTTAAGTTGTTATTTTCCAGCAGCGTACCGCTGACGCCCGCCTGGTGTGAAGTGTTACCTTTTTTCGAACTGGTCAGGTTGTAGGTGCCCCAGGAGTTCGCCAGCCAGCGCGAGAGCGGTACGTTAATCGAAATCGAAACCTGCTGGTCGTTATCGGTTGAAGGCGTTTTCGTCAGGCTGTAGTTCAGCGACCAGTTAACGCCCTGCCAGCTACTGCTGTAACCCAGGCTGACGCTGCGCTCATGGCCTTCCATTCCCCAGTAGTCCTGCTGATAGGCGTTGGCATATACCGACCCCCAGCTATGTAACGACTGTGAAAGGTTTAGCTGTAAGCGGCTCCGGCGGTTAAAAGCATTGCGATAGCTATAAATGCTGTCGTCATCATAGGTGTTATTGCGCTGATCGAGCGCCTCCTGAAAGGTATAAAACCCGGAGGTGGAATAACGATAGCTGGCCAGCGTGACCGTGGTATTGGTCAGCGGAAAATCTTTTGCGTACTGCGCGCGCCACGACTGGCCGTTCGCATCTGCACGACCGTCGTCAAACGCGGTTCTCGCCGCCGTCAAATCCATCGACACGGAACCAAAATCGCGTAAATCGGCCCCGATGCCGACCAGCCCGGCATGATACATCGACGCGCCCTGCAGACCGCCGTAGGCGGTAATCCCGTAAGGTAAGCCGTAAATGGCCGTCGCCTGGCCGAATTCCGGTTCTTCACCGTTATCCACATCGCGATATTTCCCGGCCGCCAGGCTGTACTTCAGCGCGCCTTCGCGCTGCATAATCGGCACCGAGGAGCTGGCCTGAATAAAGCTGCGCTCCGTTCCGTCGGCCTCCGTGACGGTGACTTCCAGATCCGCCCCTGCCGTGACCTGGGTTAAATCACGGATTTCAAACGGGCCGGGCGAGACGTTGGTCTGGTAGATGGTGTAACCGTTTTGTTTGATGGTCACTTTGGCATCGCTGTTGGCAATGCCGCGCACCACCGGGGCGAACCCCTGTAATCCGCTGGGCAGCATGCTGGTATCGGTCTCCAGCTTCACCCCGGTCATTTGCACGCTGTCGAACAGTTCGCCGTTGGTGTAGGTTTGCCCAAGCTGAAGCTGGCTGCGCAGGCGTTTGATATCACGCTCCAGCGTTGTGCTTATAGATTGCCAGCCGCTGTCATTCCCCCAGTTGCTGGAATTGCGCACCCGCCATGGGCCGATGTTCATACCCGAATTGAGACTGGCCCAGTTAGAAGCATTGTTGTCCCCATTCGACTGCTGATGCGAACCCGAAACATAGTAGCTGGTCCACAGCGCCGGAATGCCATCGTCCCAGGAAGCAGGATTGCTTTCGCCCGAAATTTGTTTGTCGCGGTAGATTTGCGGAATACGTAATTGCAGTACCTGAGTTTCCGGGCTGAAGTCATAGCGCGCATCAGCAATATAATCACTGATATCGCCCAGCAGCGTATCTTCATTAATATTATTTAATGCCGGGACGGTATCGACTTTGACGCCTAATTCACGCAGTTCCGCTTTGGTGAATTGCGGAATCAGTTTGCTGTTATCTTTTGAAAGGAGGTAATTTAAATTTCGTTTATCGATGCGATCCTGATCCCAGACAATGGACGTTAAATATCGCCCGGGAGATAATCCGTTATGGCGTAAATAGGCTTCAAGCGCGCCGGTATTCTCCAGCGGCGTCCCCGTTTCCAGCGCGTTGAGATTGAAATAATCGTCAGCGCAAACGGAACCACTCGCCGTTAATATCGCGAATGTCAGCGTATTGAGTGCAAAAAGCCGGACAGTACGATGAGAAGACATAAACGCCACCCGTAAGAAATCGATAGCTCATTTACAGCGACTGTTTCCGCTGTCCGGTTTCTGATCCGTAATCATTAATTGCGGTCCAGACAACGTTACCTTTTACTGCCGATGGCAACGGAAAACGCTGCTCAGCAAACGGCGCGACCATCATGGTTAATGCCGAGGGAGAGTTTTGCTCTGATGCTGCTTTAATCTCTGTTCCCGCGACTTTTAGCTGTCCGAAGGTGACATAGAATGGCGTAGGGTTTTTCACCACTAACTGGTTTTGGCTGCGGCTAAACTGCAATGACTGCCAGGCCGTTTTCGCCTCACTTTCTTTCAGCGAAGCCGGGCGATAGAACAGCTTTAATTTGGTCTTAATCGCAAATTGCAGCGTATTGTTATCGCGTAATTCTTCCGGGATCGCAGAAACAGATTTTATATTCGCCATAAACAGCGATTCACGGTCCTGCGGCAAGGCCGTTTTATTACCGGTATAAACTACGTGCAGCAGCGTCTGGCGATTTTCATCCAGTTTATAAATCGGTGGGGTGATAATAAATGGCGCTTTACTGTCATCAATATTACTGACCCAACTATGCACCAGATAACGTTTATCATTATCTTTATTTTTTAATGTTACCTGTACTTCAGACTGGTTGGCAGGATAAATAATTCGCGTTCCGCCAACCACTACGCCAGCATGAGCAATATTAATGCCAGTAGCTAACACCAGGGCTAATGTGGTAATGAGTCGTTTCATTTTTCCATTCCATTGAAATACTGGCCCAGCCTGGGCCAGGTTGTATGACAATTAACGATAAATCAGGGTATAAGTCGCTTGCGCGGTATAATCACCGGTGGTCGGTACCGTGCTGCCAACCTGAATAACTTCAGCTTTATAATTGAACACTACGCTGTCGCCATTGGCTTTATTCAGCGATGCATCAGGATCTGAGCCATCAAATTTTACGTAATTACTGCTGCCTTCCGGCAACATACGCACGCCGAGGTTCGTCGCGGTTCCCGTCGGTTGCAATACTTCCTCGTTATATCCGGCGATACGCGTACCATCAAATTTGATATTGAGGTTGGCAATCGCGTCATCACATTCCGTCAGCGTGATAGCAAAAGATTGTGAATCCCCCACTTTCTTATCTGCGCCAAATGCGGTTTGTGAAAGATTATTAAACGTCACCGTACCGTTTGTCGTTGTACCGTTAACATCCACTACGCAGCTATCAGGAATAATCTTTCCGTTAAAGGTTACGGTTCCCGTATCAACGGCTAACGCAGGCATTGCGGCACCCGCCAGCACACTGCTTACAAACAACGAGGTGAGAATTTTTTTGCACATAACGTATTCCTTACATATGCTCACAAAAAGTAACAAAGAAAAAAGCAATTTTAACGAAAGGAACTTAAGACTGGCTGGGGATACGGATGCAACAACATCACTTGATATATAATATATCTTTATCGACTCATTCAATCCAAAACATTCCTTTGCGTGATCTATTCTACGGTTCATAACCTATAAAAGCGAACTAACATATTCACCAAAGATGATGCCGAATGCTGACAATCCCTTAAAATTCATAACGATAAGAGTAGACACAATATTTTCTTAAATTTGAATTAAGAAGACTTTAATCAATTCAATAAAGGAATATTAAATACCACCTTATGATCCCCAAAAAATAAGAATAGCGAAAAAACAAGCACAAAAAGGCGAGCAAAATTAGTCAATACCGAATATATACAAAAAAGTAATATATTGAGTCTATGATTAACAGCCCAAGTGCGGGCCACAAATACCGCAGCAGATCAATTTTACTTACTGCGGCAAGTAACCAAGAAATGTGATCTAAAGCAAATTAGTCGCATACGCAAAGACAAGCGCAGATATTCAGCACACAGAGAGAAAATGAAAAGAGAGGGAAAGGTGCCAGTAACACGAGGGGGAAGTCCCCCACACCGGCCTGTGCCGATGCGGGGGAAGAACTGTTAAAACCAAAATCAGTTACTGCCGAACATGTCCTTAATCCAGCCAGCGACACCGTCGCTATCTTTCTTCTCCTGCTGCGGCGGTTGTTGCTGTTGCTGCTGTTGCTGCTGTTGTGGCTGCTGCGACGGCGTTGACTGATCGAACGGATTACCCGACTGCTGCAGCATTTCACCCTGCTGACACAGCGAATCCGGATCGGTGGTCCACACCGGGAGCGCACGCATCCCGCCGCTACATACGAAGTTACCGTCGTAGTCCACGCCCATATCTACCACATCTTCCGGCGGCGTCAGCACCAGCGGGGTCGGCGTCTGGTTCGCCAGATAACGCTGATAAATCGACATCGCGCCGCTGGCGCCGTACAGCTTGGTTGGCTGGTTGTTATCACGGCCCACCCAGGTAATGGTCACCTGGCTGCCATCAATCCCGGCAAACCAGGTATCCACGTTGTTGTTGGTGGTCCCGGTTTTCCCTGCCAGATGCAGCCCTGGATACTTCGCGCCAAGCTGGCGACCCGTACCACGCTGAACCACCTGCTGCATGGTCCACAGCGTCATATACGCCGCCTGCGCCGGAACGGCGCGCTCGGCCTGCGGGAAGCTCTGGTACAGCACCGTACCATCTTCAGCGATCACCGAACGCAGCGCCGACAGCGGCGCGCGGTTTCCGCCGCTGGCGATAGTCTGGAACGCCTGCGCTACTTCGATTGGCGTCAGGTTCAACGCTCCAAGCAGCATGGCCGGAACCGGGTTAAGCTGATCTTTCGGCGCGCCCAGCTTCAGCCAGGTGTCGGTCACAGCAGGCAGGCCCAGCGCCATCCCCAGATTTACCGTTGGCACGTTCATCGAGCGCGTTAGCGCATCCACCAGCATCACTTTTCCGCTTTCGCTATAGCGACGGTCATCGTTCTGCGGCGACCACACCTGGCCGTTCGGCTGACGCAGCGCAATCGGCGCATCGGCAATCCAGGTATTGAGACGGTACAGCTTCGGCTGACTGAGCGCGGTCAGATAGGTCGCAGGCTTGGCCAGAGAGCCAATCGAACGACGCGCCTGCATCGCACGGTTATAGCCCGCAAACTGCGGTTCTGCTCCGCCGACCATGGCGCGAACTTCACCGCTAAAGCGGTCAACCACCACAATCGCCGTTTCCAGATCGCTCAGCTTACGCTGTTTCTTCAGCACCGGAATACCTTCCACCGCCGCTTTTTCTGCGGCGTCCTGCGCCACGGAATCAAAGGTGGTGAAGATTTTCACGCCAGAGAGATCTTTAACTTTATCGCCCAGCTTCGCCTGTAGCTCCTGACGCACCATCTGCATAAACGCTGGCTGCGGGGAGATCACCCCGCCGCGCGGCTGTACGCCTAACGGACGCGCGCTCAGCATGTCATACAGATCCTGGTCGATAATCTGCTGTTGTTGCAGCAAACGCAGAACCAGGTTACGACGCTCCAGCGCCAGCTTCGGGTTACGCCATGGGTTGTAGATCGACGCCCCTTTAACCATCCCCACCAGCAGCGCCTGCTGGTCGAGGCTCAGTTCTTCCACCGGACGACCGAAATAATAGAGGCTCGCCAGCGGGAAGCCGCGGATCTCGTTATCACCGCTTTGACCGAGATAGACTTCGTTCATGTACAGCTCAAGAATGCGATCTTTGCTGTAACGCGCGTCCATAATCAGCGCCATATAGGCTTCGTTGGCTTTACGCCAGTAAGAGCGTTCGCTGGAGAGGAACAGGTTTTTCACCAACTGCTGAGTCAGCGTACTGGCACCCTGTACCGTACGACCCGCCGTCAGGTTCGCCAGCACCGCACGACCAATGGAATAGAGGCTGATACCGTCATGTTCATAGAAGTGACGGTCTTCGGTCGCCAGCAGCGTATCCACCAGCAGATCCGGGAAGCCGCTACGCGGAACAAACAGGCGCTGCTCGCCGTTAGGCGAAGAAAGCATGGTGATCAGACGCGGATCGAGACGGAAGAAACCGAACTGGCGGTTGTTATCCATATTCTCGATGGTGTCCAGATGATCGCCGTCAAAGGTCAGACGCGCGCGCACCTGCCCTTCTTTGCTGTCCGGGAAGTCAAACGGACGACGGATCATCTCGATGCTCTTCGCCTGCACGGTAAATTCGCCCGGACGCGTCATCTTCGTCACCTGACGATACTGCGTGGCCTCCAGCAGCTTCACCATCTCGTTCTTACCGATAGGCATTTCTGGCTCAAGGTTAACCATACGGCCATATACCGCCGCAGGAAGCTGCCAGACTTTGCCATCAATACGGCTACGGATTTTTTGGTCCAGATACACGCCGTAAATGGCGATCAGCACCAAAAAGACAATCGACAGTTTTACCAGCAGCCAGAACCAGCCGCGCTTACCACGAGGCTTACGCCCTTTGCCCTTACCCTTACGCGGCATCGGTTCTTCATCCTCATAGTCATCATCATCATAATCGTCGTCATACTCTTCATCTCTGAGTTGACGACGGCTCACCTTTTGTTTCACCGGACGCGATGGTTTCCCTTTACGTCCAATTGGCTCGCGGTCATTCCCCGCCATGCTTTTTCTCCGCAACATTCAGGCGCAAGGGCCCGATTCTCTGTTCTTCCGTCCTGCGACAGAAGAAGAAATCTCTCAATTATTACCGCTCTTTCGCCGGACGCGGCATAAACGCCTTATCCGGCCTACCGTTTCATTACGAATACTTTTTGGTGCGCCGCGTTGGCGCGGTATTCGCCGGATCGTCCGGCCAGACATGTTTGGGATAGCGCCCTTTCATCTCTTTTTGCACCTCGCGGTACGATCCCTGCCAGAACGCGCTCAAATCACTGGTCACCTGTAGCGGTCGCTGGGCAGGAGACAGCAGTTCCAGCACCAACGGTATGCGTCCCTGGGCGATGGTTGGGGTCTTCGCTTCACCAAACATTTCCTGCATCCGCACCGCCAGTACCGGAGGATTATCCTCATGATAGCGAATGGCGATCCGGCTTCCCGTCGGCACAGTGTAATGCGCCGGCAGTTCACTATCCAGACGTTGCAGCATTGACCAATCCAGCAAACCGCGCAACGCCTGGGCCACATTTAGCGCTTTTAACGCGCGTAACGAGTGCACACCGCTCATTTGCGGCAGCAGCCAGCTCTCCAGCGACGCCAGCAGAGAGTCCTCATCTACCGCGGGCCAGTCATACTCTGGCAACCAGTTTGCCGCGCATTGCAGACGCAGGCGAAACTGCTCGGCTTCCGGCGTCCAGTTGAGCACACTGAGTCCTTTATCGCGAATGCCGTTCAACATCGCCTGGTGCAACTCCTCTTCCGAGGGTTTGGCCAGCGGCTGCACTTTTACCGTTAGCTGACCAATGCGCGACCGACGCAATGCCTTTAACGTTCCCTGAGTCTCATCCCATTCGATGGTGTCGGACTGTTGCAGCAGTTCAGGACATGCCTGCATCAACGCCTCGATATCCAGCGGCAAGGCCAGCAGAATACGCGCATCCGGCGAAGCGCTGCCCTGCAGTAACAACGGTGCTATCAGCCATTCATGGCGTCCTGAGGCGTCATCAGCATCCAGCATTGCCCCCATACCGTTGGCCAGTTGATAGCGTCCTTCCTGCCCGCGTCGACGCGCGATCCGATCGGCAAACGCCTGCGCCAGCAATGAGGGGAGCAGCGCGCTGTCGGGCTGTCCGTTGCGAACGTTAAGCCGTTTCAGCAATTGTTGACTGCGCTGCTGCCAGGCAGGCTGATTTCGTGAAAACGCCACAGCCAGATCGGTACTGCCGCCGCGCGGCGGCTCTTCCAGAATCGCAGCCAGTTTCGCCGCCGTTGCCGCTTCATCGTCATTGTTGGCGCTAACCAGCATAGCCGCTAAACGGGGGTCGTTACCCAACGCCGCCATTTTCTGCCCCGTGGCGCTGAGCCTGTCGCCTGCAAGCGCGCCCAGCATCTCCAGCAGCCGTTTTGCCGCCTGCAGGTTGATAGTGGGCGGCGCATCCAGCCAGTTCAGTTGCTCGGGGTCAGTGCATCCCCATTGCAGCAACTCCATCAATAGCCCGGACAGGTCGCTCTGTAATATCTCCGCGTCTCCCTGCGCCGCCGCTCTTTCCGCCTGCTCTTTAGCAAGCAGATGCAAACAGATACCGGGCTCCAGACGCCCTGCACGACCCGCTCGCTGGGTCATTGAAGCCTGACTGATGCGCTGGGTAATCAGCCGCGTCAAACCGGTACGTGCGTCATAGCGCGCCACGCGCTCCTGGGCGCAGTCCACCACCAGCCGGATACCTTCAATCGTTAAGCTGGTTTCGGCAATATTGGTCGCCAGCACCACTTTGCGCTTACCTTGCGGCGCGGGCAAAATCGCCTGACGCTGTTCGGCAAGCGTCAATGCGCCATACAGCGGGCACAGCAGCACATCGCTGCCTACTCGCGTTGCCAGCTGCTCCTGCACGCGCAGGATTTCGCCCACTCCCGGTAAAAACAGCAGCAGCGACCCGCTTTCATGGCGCAGTAGCTCTGCTGTTGCTATCGCCACCGCTTCATCAAAACGCAGATGTGCCGCTAACGGTTGATACCGTCGCTCGACCGGAAATGTGCGGCCTTCAGAGATAATCATGGGCGCATCGGGCAATAACTGCTGCAAGCGCCCGTTATCGAGCGTTGCGGACATGATCAACAGTTTCAGATCGTCACGCAGTCCCTGCTGTACATCCAGCAACAGCGCCAGCGCCAGGTCGGCCTGCAGGCTCCGCTCGTGAAATTCGTCGAGGATCACTAACCCAACGCCCGCCAGTTCGGGATCGCGCTGAACCATGCGCGTCAGCACACCTTCCGTTACCACCTCCAGTCGGGTCTGCGGCCCTATGCAGCTTTGCGCGCGCATGCGATACCCCACAGTCTCGCCCGGCTTTTCATTCAGCAATTCCGCTAACCGCTGCGCCACGTTGCGCGCAGCCAGACGGCGCGGCTCCAGCAGAATAATCCGTCCCTTGATCCCGCGATGCTCAAGAAGCCGCAACGGCAGCCAGGTCGATTTCCCGGCCCCGGTCGGCGCCGTCAGCAGAACCTGCGACGAGGCATCAAGGGCGGTAAGCAGTTCAGGCACTACGGCGGCAACGGGCAACGACGTCACAAATGGCTCCAGAGGGTTAACATTCTTCGCGCTGCATTGTAGCATCGCGTTAATTCATAACCGAGTATCCATCATGTCTGAGCCAAAAAGGCTGTTCTTTGCGATTGAATTGCCAGGCGAGGTTCGGGAGCAGTTAATCCACTGGCGGGCCGCGCAGTTCCCCTCAGAAGCGGGTCGTCCCGTCGCCGCCGATAATCTGCATTTGACGCTGGCCTTTTTAGGCGATGTCAGCGCGGAGAAGCAGCAGGCGCTGTCGCAGCTCGCGGGGCGTATTCGCCAGCCGGGTTTTACGCTCAAGTTCGATGATGCCGGGCAATGGCTGCGATCCAGAGTCGTGTGGCTGGGAATGCGTCAGCCGCCGCGCGGGCTGCTGCAACTGGCGAATATGCTGCGGGCGCAGGCCGCGCGCAGTGGGTGCTACCAAAGCCCGCAGCCGTTTCATCCGCATATCACGCTGCTGCGCGATGCCGGCCACGCGGTTCTCATCCCCCCACCGGGCTTTGGCTGGTCGTTTCCGGTCACGGAATTTGCGCTTTACTCCTCCTCATTTGCACGAGGACGCACGCGTTATAC
This sequence comes from Citrobacter europaeus, assembly GCA_020099315.1. Classification (NCBI taxonomy): domain Bacteria; kingdom Pseudomonadati; phylum Pseudomonadota; class Gammaproteobacteria; order Enterobacterales; family Enterobacteriaceae; genus Citrobacter; species Citrobacter europaeus. The sequence continues at coordinate 766,508 of CP083650.1, read as the reverse complement.
ACAGCTGCAACGCTGGACGCTGACTGAATAATTAAAGGGACTGCTGATGCAATTTTCTCCACCTTTACAACCGGCTACGCTCATACAGCGCTACAAGCGCTTTTTAGCGGATGTGATCACACCGGATGGCACTGAGTTAACGCTACACTGCCCAAATACCGGCGCGATGACCGGATGCGCAACCCCGGGTGACACCGTCTGGTATTCGACATCAGAAAATACTAAACGGAAATATCCACATACCTGGGAATTAACGCAAACCCAATCCGGGGCATTTATTTGTGTTAACACACTGTGGGCCAATAGATTAACGAAAGAGTCGATTCAGCAGGCGTTAATTTCGGAAGTTTCAGGCTACAGCGTCTTGAAAAGCGAAGTAAAATACGGCGCCGAAGGGAGCCGCATCGACTTTTTGTTGCAGGCGAATTCCCGACCAGACTGCTATATTGAAGTGAAATCAGTCACGTTGGCGGAAAAAGATCAGGGTTATTTTCCCGATGCCATCACTGAACGAGGTCAGAAACATCTTCGGGAATTGATGAGCGTAGCGGCCGAAGGCAAGCGGGCGGTGATATTTTTCGCGGTGCTGCATTCAGCCATTACACGGTTTTCACCCGCGCGCCATATCGATGCAAAATATGCGCAATTATTAGTTGAAGCACAGCTTAAGGGGGTAGAAATTCTGGTTTATAAAGCGGAACTTTCTGCCCATGGTATGACTCTTAAAGAGCCGTTGCCCATTACCTTGTAATGGTGTAAACATTTGGTTAATTAGTATTCTGGGCGCGTGGGCAAATACGCTTTTCCTCACAGGGTTGTCAAGTGTTACGTTTAGATAATTGCTATCCGGAAAAGCATCTGCTATTTATAGCGACCTGATTTTTCCCCCGAACATGGGGATCGATAGTGCGTGTTAAGGAGAAGCAACATGCAAGAAGGGCAAAACCGTAAAACATCGTCCCTGAGTATTCTCGCCATCGCTGGGGTGGAGCCGTACCAGGAGAAACCGGGCGAAGAGTATATGAACGAAGCCCAGCTGTCGCACTTCAGGCGTATTCTTGAGGCATGGCGTAATCAACTTAGGGATGAAGTTGATCGCACCGTATCTCATATGCAAGACGAAGCGGCTAACTTCCCTGATCCGGTGGACCGCGCCGCACAGGAAGAAGAATTCAGCCTTGAGCTGCGTAACCGTGACCGTGAGCGCAAACTGATCAAAAAGATCGAGAAGACGCTGAAGAAAGTGGAAGACGAAGATTTCGGCTACTGCGAATCATGCGGCGTAGAAATTGGTATTCGCCGTCTGGAAGCGCGTCCGACAGCCGATCTGTGCATCGACTGTAAAACGCTGGCAGAAATCCGCGAAAAACAAATGGCAGGTTAATTCCGGTCATTTTTACCACGTTTACTACAGGCGGGAGCATCTCCCGCCTTATTATTTGTTAGTCCGCAAAATGAGCGATTCACATTATATTGGCCGCTTCGCCCCTTCCCCCTCCGGCGAACTGCATTTCGGTTCACTGATTGCCGCCCTCGGCAGTTACCTGCAGGCTCGTGCCCGGCGCGGAATCTGGCGAGTACGCATTGAAGATATTGACCCCCCTCGTGAAGTTCCCGGTGCTGCAGATACGATTCTGCGTCAGCTGGAACATTACGGACTGCACTGGGATGGCGACATTTTGTGGCAATCCCAGCGCCATGACGCCTACAGAGAAGCGCTCGCCTGGCTGCATCAACAGGATCTGAGCTATTACTGCACCTGTACGCGCGCGCGTATTCAAAGCGTCGGCGGCATTTACGATGGTCACTGCCGTGAGCTGCGCCACGGGCCTGAACAGGCCGCAGTTCGCATTAAGCAACGCCATCCGGTAATGCAGTTTACGGACCAGTTGCGCGGCGTGATTCAGGCCGACCCACAGCTTGCAGGCGAAGATTTTATTATCCACCGGCGCGACGGACTGTTTGCCTATAACCTCGCGGTGGTCGTCGATGACCACTTCCAGGGCGTAACCGAGATTGTGCGCGGCGCCGATCTTATCGAGCCAACGGTACGGCAGATTTCGTTGTATCAGCAGTTTGGCTGGCAGGCGCCAGACTATATTCATCTGCCGCTGGCGCTTAACGAGCAAGGCGCTAAACTTTCCAAGCAAAATCATGCACCTGCATTGCCGAAAGGCGATCCGCGTCCGGTGATTGTCGCCGCGCTGCGCTTTCTCGGCCAGCGCGCCGATCTTCCGTGGCAGGAGATGCGCGTGGAGCAGATCCTGGCGTTTGCAGTGGAAAACTGGAGCCTGAAAGCAGTGCCAGAATCGGCGATATTAAATCCGCCATTCTCAAATGCGCCATGCTGAGCTATGATTAGCCGCTATTTTTACACAGCAACACTTGTTCTGATTGAAGTTTGACACTACCGAGGTGCACTATTTTTACCCGAGTCGCTAATTTTTGCCGCAAGGTGCTAAGCCGCGAGGAGCGCGAGGCCGAGCTTGCCGTCGCCCGTCCACATATGACGGTAATCCCGCGTGAGCAGCACTCTATCTCCCGCAAAGATATCAGTGAAAATGCCCTGAAGGTAATGTACAGGCTCAATAAGGCCGGATACGAGGCATGGCTGGTTGGCGGAGGCGTACGCGATCTTTTGCTGGGCAAAAAGCCGAAAGATTTTGATGTCACCACTAACGCTACGCCAGATCAGGTGCGAAAACTGTTTCGTAACTGTCGCCTGGTCGGTCGCCGTTTCCGTCTGGCCCATGTCATGTTTGGCCCGGAAATCATCGAAGTGGCGACTTTCCGCGGTCATCATGAAGGCAGCGAGTCCGATCGCACAACTTCCCAGCGCGGACAAAACGGCATGCTGCTGCGCGACAACATCTTCGGCTCCATTGAAGAAGATGCCCAGCGTCGCGACTTCACGATTAACAGCCTATATTACAGCGTGGCCGATTTCACCGTGCGCGATTACGTCGGCGGCATGCAGGATCTCGAAGAGGGCATCATTCGCCTGATCGGTAATCCGGAAACGCGCTATCGCGAAGACCCTGTGCGTATGCTGCGCGCCGTGCGCTTTGCCGCCAAGCTCGACATGCGTATCAGCCCGGAAACCGCAGAGCCGATCCCGCGTCTGGCAACGCTGCTTAACGATATTCCCCCCGCACGCCTGTTCGAAGAAGCGCTTAAGCTGTTACAAGCGGGCTATGGGTATGAAACCTATAAAAAACTGCGTGAGTACAGCCTGTTCCAGCCGCTGTTCCCAACCATTACGCGCTATTTCACCGAAGACGGTGACAGCCCGATGGAACGCATCATCGCCCAGGTACTGAAGAATACCGATAACCGCATTCACAATGATATGCGCGTTAACCCGGCGTTCTTGTTCGCCGCCATGTTCTGGTATCCGTTACTGGAAGCCGCACAGAAAATTGCGCAGGAAAGCGGTCTGGCCTACTACGACGCATTCGCGCTGGCAATGAACGACGTGCTGGACGAAGCCTGCCGCTCGCTGGCTATACCAAAACGTCTGACCTCGCTGACCCGCGATATCTGGCAGTTGCAGCTACGCATGTCTCGTCGTCAGGGTAAACGCGCCTGGAAGCTGATGGAGCATCCGAAGTTCCGCGCCGCTTACGATCTGCTGGCCCTGCGCGCCGAAGTAGAAAACAATGCCGAACTGCAACGACTGGCGAAATGGTGGGGTGAATTCCAGGTTTCAGCGCCGCCAGAACAAAAAGGCATGCTGAACGAACTGGATGAAGAGCCAGACGTACGCCGTCGTCATCGTCGCCCGCGTAAACGCGCGCCGCGTCGTGAAGGTTCCGCATGACCCATCACGTATACCCAATGGATTTCGGGTTGCATCAAGGCGGCGACGCAGATGCAGCCTGAAACACGACGGGTATATATCGCCCTCGGCAGTAACCTCGCTTCCCCACTGGAGCAGGTTAATGCTGCCGTCAAAGCGATTGGCGACATTCCCGACAGCCGCATCGTGGCAATCTCCTCGTTTTACCGTACACCACCGTTAGGTCCTCAGGATCAACCAGACTACCTGAACGCCGCCGTGGCGCTGGAAACCACTCTCACCCCCGAAGCATTGCTGGACCATACTCAGCGTATTGAACTGCAACAGGGCCGCGTGCGCAAAGCTGAACGCTGGGGGCCACGTACGCTGGACCTCGACATTATGCTGTTTGGCGATGAAGTGATTAACACCGACCGTCTGACCGTGCCGCACTACGACATGAAAAACCGTGGTTTTATGCTGTGGCCGTTATTCGAAATTGCGCCTGAGCTTATCTTCCCGGATGATCAACAATCACTTGCGTTGCTCGTCCAGCAAACCTCCCCCTGCCCTGCACGCTGGTAGCAGCGTTATATAACAAAGTTAATTACGGAAAAACACCTTCCATATAAATTAAACTACAATTTGTTTTTAGCAAAACTAATTTATACACGTTCATCCGCCACAACCCATGTAAAATAATTATTATTAATGAATAATTATTGATTAGTTTCCATGCGCTCTTACAAAAAACCATATCCTGTAATAATATGACAAAAAGAACAAAATAAGACTTTCCCCAAAATAATGCCAAAATAAAATGATTCCCCCAAATTCATAAACACAAATTATTTTACAAAACATTACCAACAACTAAAATATGCCCCTGCTATTTAACATAGCAAAAGTAGCAATTATCTAATATTTCAAATCCTGTAAGGATACAGTAATGAAAAAAGCAATTTTGGCAGCAGCCATGGTTATGGCAATGGGTTCAACTTCAGCAATGGCAGCGGATGCAGAAGGCGGCCAGATTAATTTTCACGGTTTAGTGAGCGCAACAACCTGTTCTAAAGTCGTTTCCACCAGCCGTGGTGACGAGTCCACCGATGGCAACGTCTATCTGGAGACCGCAACACCTGCTGATATCACCACTGAAGTCGCTGATTCTACTTACGGCGCAAAAGCAGAACCTTTCTCCATCATTCTGAACTGTAAAGATGCTGCCGAAGTGACCACCACCACTAAGGCTAGTCTGTCAATGGTCTCTGCTTTTGGTAACACCAAAGGGACTCTGGATAACGACACCAACCTGACTGCTGCTGGCATGGCTGCTGCGAAGAACGTAAACATCGCTATCCATGACGACGTCAGCAAAACGCTGATGAAAGTTGATGGTGCAGACGTTCACGAAGCTACTTTCAATGAAGGCAAAATCGCGACCTATAACTTCGTAGCTTCTTACGTTAAAGCGAACGGTACTGATACAGTAACCCCAGGTCACGTTACCACCAACGCAATGTATACCTTTACCTATCAGTAATCGTTTTTTTTAACGATGAAATAAACAGGTAATAAGACGATCGTTAATAGCACCATGTAGTATTCAGGATTCATTTCTATTAACACGTCGTGTAATAACGGGGTAGTGATGACTACAGCAATCACTCCCCCGTCATTTATATATAAACATCCAACTATTTACAGGCAAGGAATACTCATGTTGAATTTTAAGAAAACGCTTACCACATTGGTACTTGCAGGAAGCTTATTTAGTAATATCAGCTATGCCGATATCATTATTTCCGGCACGCGCATCATTTATGATGAAAATAAAAAAGATGTCAGTGTTCGCCTGGAAAACAAAGGGACTCGCCCATTACTGGTGCAAAACTGGATTGATATGGGGAATGAAAACAGCGATCCGGGCAGTATTAAGGCGCCTTTCGTCTCCACACCTCCGGTTTCACGTATTGAACCCAAACGCGGTCAATCCGTAAAAATCATGTATACCCAGGCCACCGCATTGCCAAAAGACCGCGAAAGCGTGTTCTGGTTTAACGTGCTGGAAGTACCGCCTAAAGCCGACACCAGCAAAGAAGAAAACAAAAATTTGCTGCAGTTGGCCTTCCGCACTCGCATCAAATTGTTTTACCGCCCTGCGGGTCTTCAGGGTTCACCTGCCGAAGCCACCAAACAGTTGAAGTGGCAGATGGGGAATGAACAAGGCAAAGCAGCCGTGCAGGTGAATAACCCAACCCCTTACTACGTTTCGTTTAATGATGCCGTCGTTACGGTTGGCGGAAAACGCTACACCGTCGACGCCACCATGGTTGCACCTCTGAGTAAAGCATCCTTCAGCGTTAAAGGTCTGCAAAACGCCACCTCAGGCAAGCTGGACTACCACGCCATTAATGATTACGGCGGCATGATCGAAGGTTCCGTTTCTCTGTAATCAATTAATCAAAACGCAGGATGAAAAGACGGTGCAAAACGTTCCTCATAAAAATAAGATGCCGAAAAAAACGCTGCTGGCGGTTTGCTGCGCACTGTTTTATAGCCAGTCGGGTTTAACCGCCGAAAGCGTTGAATATGACAGCACCTTCCTGATGGGGAGCAGTGCCTCAACGATTGATATCAGTAAATATGCCGATGGCAACCCAACGCCAGCGGGGATCTACAATGTAAAGGTTTACGTTAACGAAAAAGCGGTTGCCACCCTGTCGATACCGTTTATTGATACCGGTAAAAAGAGTGCGCAAGCCTGCCTGACGTCAAAAAACCTGGCGCAGTTGCATATCAAACAGCCTGAACTCTCCGGTGAGCAGGCCATTCTGAAGAAAGGCAATGAAGAAGAGGAAGACTGTTTAAACCTTCCGGCGCTCATCGATCAGTCAAACGTGAGCTTTGATATGGGCGAACAACGTCTGGATGTCTCCATTCCGCAGGCGTGGCTGATCAAAGGTTATTCTGGCTATGTTGAACCATCCCTGTGGGAAAGTGGTATTCCGGCGGCGTTATTTTCCTATAACCTTAACGGCTACCACAGCACCAGCAGTGGTACTGACAACGACAGCCTGTACGCCGCATTTAACACCGGTATCAACCTCGGCGCATGGCGCCTGCGCGCCAGCGGCAACTATAACTGGACGAAAGATGGCGACAGTAATTTCGACTATCAGAACCGTTATCTGCAGCGCGACCTGCCGGCGCTACGCTCACAGCTGATCGTCGGCGAAGCCTATACCACCGGCGAAACCTTCGACTCGGTGAGTATTCGCGGCGCGCGTCTGTATAGCGACACGCGCATGCTGCCTTCGCAGTTGGCTAACTACGCGCCGATCATCCGTGGCGTCGCCAACACCAACGCCAAAGTGACCATCACTCAGGGCAGCTACAAGATTTATGAAGCGACCGTCCCGCCGGGACCTTTCGAAATCAACGATATCAGCCCGTCCGGCTACGGTAGCGATCTGGTCGTCACCATCGAAGAAGCCGACGGCAGCAAACGCACCTTCTCTCAGCCGTTTTCTTCAGTCATGCAGATGCAGCGTCCGGGCGTCGGGCGCTGGGATCTGAGCGTCGGGGAAGTCAATAACGACGAACTTCACGACAAGCCCAATATGGCGCAGGGTTCGTACTACTACGGTCTGAACAACGTGCTGACGGCCTACACCGGCGTTCAGGCCACGGATAATAACTACCTTGCAGGGCTCTTCGGCCTCGGCCTGAACACGTCCTTTGGCGCGCTGGCGGTCGACGTAACCCACTCGCGCGCGGAAATCCCGGACGACAAAACCTATCAGGGACAAAGCTATCGCGTAACGTGGAACAAACTGATTGAAGCGACCGATACGTCGTTCAACGTCGCGGCATACCGCTATTCGACGCAAAACTATCTCGGCCTGAATGATGCTATCGAGCTTATCGACGACGCCAAATTCAAAGGTGAAGATGCCGAGCAGGACACCATGAATAACTTCTCGCGCATGAAGAATCAGGTCACCGTCAGCATGAACCAGCCTTTGCAGTCGGCTGAGGTTGATTACGGTTCATTTTATCTGTCAGCCACCTGGACCGACTATTGGGCGAGCAACGAGAGCCGCAGCGATTACAGCATGGGCTACGGAAAAGGCTTCTCCTGGGGCAGCATGAGCATCAACCTGCAGCGCACCTGGGATGAAGAAGGTCAGAAGGATGATTCGCTCTATATCAACTTCAACATACCGCTGGCAAACCTGCTGGGCGGTGAACATCGCCGCTCAGGCTTCAATAACCTGAGCACCCAGATGCGTACCGATTTTAACGGTGGGCATCAGCTCAGCATGAACAGTAGCGGCAGCAGTGAAGACAACAAGTTCAACTACAGCGTCAACACCGGCTACACCATGCAAAAAGAGGGTAAGAACATCTCTGATGTCGGCGGCTACACCAGCTACCAGTCGCCGTGGGGTGATATTTCGGCATCCGCTTCGGCGAATAACGACAGCAACCGTCAGTACTCGCTTTCCACCAATGGCGGCTTTGTACTGCACAGCGGCGGTCTGACCTTCTCCAGCGACAGCTTCGGCAACAACGATGCCATCGTGCTGGTGAAAGCCCCTGGCGCCAAAGGCGCCAAAATTAACGGCGGCAGCAGCACCATTGACCGCTGGGGTTACGGCGCAACGAACTCGCTGACGGCCTACCGTGAAAACCAGGTCAACCTCGACATTGACACAATGGATAACGACGTCGAGCTCAAGAGCACCAGCGCCACCCTGGTTCCACGCGATGGCGCGGTCGTTTTCGCCAGTTTTGAAACCGATGAAGGGCGTTCAGCCATTCTCAACATGACGCGCGACGATGGTAAAACCATTCCATTCGGCGCTGAAGTCTACGAGAACGACGTGCAGATCGGCAATATGGGCCAGGGCGGCCAGGCATTTGTTCGCGGCATTAGCGACAGCGGCGAACTTTCGGTGAACTGGTTCGAAAATAACCAGCCAACCCGTTGTCAGGCAACTTTCCAGTTGCCGGCAACACAACAAACGGTCGGCGCCAGCCAGACCCTACTGTTAGACAACATTACGTGTCGTGTCATCAACCACAATGTAAATGGAATCCCCAATGAAAAGGAATAAGCGCTTTTTAGCTGCCTCCGTACTCGCGGTACTTTTTCCGCTGACCAGCCAGGCGGAAACAGTGAACGTCGACTTCACCGCGACCGTACTGGGCACCACCTGTAACATGACCATTGCCGCGCTGGATGGTTCATCCGTTTCCGGCGACGCCACCAACGGCTTTAAGTTAACGGTGGGCGACGTCGGTCTGGATAAGATCGTCAAAAAATCGGCGGAATCGCAGAAGAACTTTAAGTTTGTCTCCAGCGAATGTGCCGGCTCAATGACCAATATCGCCACCTCGCTGGCCACCTCGGCCTCCGCCAGCGGCAATTTTATTAAAAATGAATCCGCCGAAACCGGTGCGGCCACCAATATCGGTATGGGCTTTAAGCGTAAAAGCGCCAGCGGCGAAACCTATTTAACGCCGGGGTCCGGCACCCTCAACTGGACTCCTGAAGAGCGCACCAACAACGCCCTTGAAATGACCGTGGCGCTGCGTGAACTGACGGATGGCGCGGGCACCACCGGCGCATTCAGCGCCAAAGCGACCTTTACCTTCACTTATCAATAACAGGGACGATGATAATGAAAAAACAATTTTTGCGCGGGTTAATTTTTGGCGCACTGGCAACGATGGGTACGGGCGTTTCTACCCTGGCGCAGGCCGACGGCACGGCAAGCCTGGATTTAACCGTAGAGGCTAATATCACCGCCGGCACCTGTTCGGCATCGGTGGTTGACGGCGAGACCGCCACCGCTACGATTGGCCTGGGCAACGTGTACATCTCGGAAGTCTGGGCCAAAAGCAAATCAAAACCTTTTAGCCTGCGCTTTAGCGACTGCGCCGGGTTAAAAGATAAAACGGCAAAACTGCGGATTACTCCGTCAAATACCTTGTGCACCGGCGGAAGCTCCAACAATCCTGAGTTTGCCAACAACTCAGCGTCAGAAACCAAAGCGGCTAAAACCGGTATTGAAATATGGTCAACAGCAACGCCCGCTGGCTCAGGTAGCGTCCAGTTCAACTGCGGTCACCCTGATACAAGCGAGCAAACTATCGATCTCTCAGCCGCGACCTCTACTACGCCTGTCGATTATCCGTTAAGCGCGCGTCTGGTGCCGGTATCCGGGGGGACAACACTCCTTTCTCAACTGACTGCGGGTGATTTCCTGAGTAATACTGTTTTCACCATTACTTATCAGTAACGGTAATCGCCATGATGCGTTTGCGTAGATTCACACTCTCCGCGTTAATTCCAGGGCTGGCAACAGCCCTGGTTGTCGCGCCGCTGTATGCCGACACCAACGTGGATTTCACCGCCACCGTGCAGAAGGATACCTGCCAGATAGAAATTAATGGCAGTGGAACGGTAAATTTCGCAACCGTAGGTCCCGCCTATTTCGCTGACGGCATTTCCGCCGAAAGCGACTATAAGGGGGGAGAAGAGTTCTCCATTAAGCTCCTGAGCTGCCCGGTCAGCGACGGGGCCATGACCAATGTGACGTTTGAATTCACGCCGCAAAGCGGGCAGTTTGCCGCGGGTAATCAGCAGGTGTTTGCCAATGAGCTCACCCAGAGCGCAGGCGGAGCAGACAACGTCGGCGTGGTGATCTTTACCACGGACGCCCCGCGTAAGAATGTGTTGAATACGGATGGCACATCGCGAGCAACCTTTAACGCAACGGCCTACAGCGATACCACCTGGACCTTTTACTCCAGAATGCAAAAAATTCTTGATAGCGGCACGGTGACGCCAGGTGAGTTAAACAGTCGCGTATTGGTGAATGTAAAATACGAATAACCCCACGGTCCCTTCACAACGGTATGCTCACTGAACATATTCCCGACGGAGCACCGTCGGGAATTCCCACAAAGGGCTAACGCTTTTCTGCTTCATTCCCCTACAATGCGCCCATTCTATTCATCAATATTATGGCCGGAGAGGTTATGAGCAAACCCACTACTATCGCTGTGCTGCAGAAATGCAAACAAGAGAAAAAGCGCTTCGCAACAATCACCGCCTACGACTATAGCTTTGCCAAACTGTTCGCCGACGTTGGTCTCAACGTGATGCTGGTTGGCGATTCGCTGGGCATGACGGTACAGGGGCACGACTCCACCCTGCCGGTCACCGTGGAAGATATCGCCTATCACACCCGCGCCGTACGCCGTGGCGCGCCCAACTGTCTGCTGCTCGCCGACCTGCCGTTTATGGCTTACGCCACGCCGGAGCAGACATTTGAAAATGCCGCCATCGTGATGCGCGCGGGCGCGAATATGGTCAAAATCGAAGGTGGCGCCTGGCTTACGGATACCGTAAAAATGCTCACCGAACGCGCGGTGCCGGTTTGCGGTCATCTGGGATTAACCCCCCAGTCGGTGAATATCTTCGGCGGCTATAAAATTCAAGGCCGCGGCGACGCCGGACAGGTACTGCTGGATGATGCGCTGGCCTTAGAAGCCGCGGGCGCTCAGTTGCTGGTACTCGAGTGCGTGCCGGTGGAACTGGCGAAGCGCGTCACTGAGGCGCTGTCGATTCCGGTAATCGGCATTGGCGCGGGCAACGTCACCGACGGTCAGATCCTGGTGATGCACGATGCGTTTGGCATCACCGGCGGTCATGTTCCAAAATTCGCGAAAAATTTCCTTGCCGAAGCGGGCGACATGCGCGCCGCCGTACGGCAGTATATGGCTGAAGTGGAGTCCGGCGTTTATCCGGGCGAAGAACACAGTTTCCATTAAGGAGTCTCGTTGTGTTGATTATTGAAACCCTGCCGCTGCTGCGCCAGCATATTCGCCGTCTGCGTCAGGAAGGCAAACGCGTCGCCCTGGTTCCCACTATGGGCAACCTGCACGACGGCCATATGAAGTTGGTCGATGAGGCAAAAGCCCGGGCCGATGTGGTCATCGTCAGCATTTTCGTCAATCCGATGCAGTTTGACCGGCCGGACGATCTGGTACGTTATCCGCGCACGCTGCAGGAAGACTGCGAAAAGCTGAACAAACGCAAAGTCGATTATGTATTTGCCCCAGCCGTGGAAGAAATTTATCCGCAGGGTCTGGAAGGCCAGACTTTCGTTGATGTTCCCGGCCTCTCCACCATGCTGGAAGGCGCCAGCCGTCCAGGCCACTTCCGTGGCGTTGCCACGATCGTCAGCAAGCTGTTTAACCTGATCCAGCCAGATATCGCCTGCTTCGGTGAGAAAGATTTCCAACAACTTGCGCTGATCCGCAAAATGGTGGCGGATATGGGTTATGACATTGAGATCGTTGGCGTGCCGATTATCCGCGCCAAAGATGGTCTGGCGCTTAGCTCACGTAACGGTTATCTGACCACAGAGCAGCGCAAAATTGCGCCAGGTCTGCACAAAGTGATGAACGGCATCGCTGAAAAACTGATTGCGGGTAATCGTGAGCTGCAAGAGATTATTGCCATTGCCGAGCAGGAACTGAATGAAAAAGGCTTCCGTGCCGACGACATTCAAATCCGTGATGCCGACACGCTACAGGAACTGACGGAAACCAGTAAACGCGCGGTGATTCTGGCCGCCGCCTGGCTGGGTCAGGCGCGCCTGATCGATAATCAAAGCGTTACATTAGCCCAGTAGACACGGGTTAAAAATCAGGCAATACTGCCTGAGAATTTCTCAAAGCAGGCCACTCGCGCCTGCTTAGCCAAGGTAAACGACAGGGTATAGAAGTTATGATTCGCACCATGCTGCAAGGCAAGCTCCACCGCGTAAAAGTTACGCAGGCGGACCTGCACTACGAAGGCTCCTGCGCCATCGACCAGGATTTCCTCGATGCCTCTGGTATTCTGGAAAACGAAGCTATTGATATCTGGAACGTGACCAACGGTAAACGTTTCTCAACCTATGCGATTGCGGCTGAACGCGGCTCCAGAATCATCTCGGTGAACGGCGCGGCGGCGCACTGTGCTGAAGTTGGCGACATTGTGATTATCGCCAGCTTCGTCACCATGTCTGATGAAGAAGCCCGTACCTGGCGTCCGAAAGTCGCCTACTTTGAAGGCGACAACGAGATGAAGCGTACCGCGAAAGCCATTCCGGTACAGGTTGCCTGACAGCCCTTACCCCTGCGGCTGATTGACTATCAGCCGCGACATCGTCTCCAGCGAATCCGTTCTTAAAATATAAAGCCTTTTCAATAAGAACGGATTATCCCCCGGCTTAACCTTCCCTCTCACCGTGGTGACCGCCATATGGAATCCCGCGTCGCCTGCCGCTTTTACCGCCGTAGCGTTATAACCGCCAAACGGATAGGAAAGATACAGGACGTGAGGATTAAACTGGGACAGCGCCCGGCGCGAACGGGCAAAATCAAACAGAATGTTGTGATAGCTGCGACTCAGCAGGATTGGCCGGTGACTGGCATCCACCCGATGTAAAAAATGAGTATGCGACTGGAAGTCGAACACGTCGCGGATCTCGTTCAGTTCAGAGAGGCTCATAAACTGCAGCGATTTCGGATCCCACTTCTGCGGGTGGCGCTTGATGCGTGAGGAGATGATAAACGCCGTTGCCTTCATGCCGTGCTGCTTCAGAATCGGGTAAGCATAACGGCTCACCGACTTCAGCCCATCATCAAAAGTCAGCACCACCGCCCGCGCCGGGAGGTTCATATTGTTGCGGATATAGCCTTCCAGTTGGTACATCGTCAACGTGGTATAGCCGCGGTCGTGGAGCCAGGCCATCTGGTTGCTGAAGGCGCGTACGGAGGTTGTCGTGGAGGTGTGACGAAAGCGGGTGTTCTCTTCATCGCGCAGAATATGGTGATAGGTTAACACCGGGATACCGTTGTCTTCCTGCGCATCCAGCGCGCTAATGTAGGCCAGTCTGCCGCCGATGCGGATCTGGTACCAGGTCTGGTTGAGACGGTCTTTAAGCTTGCTGATAACCGGATATCGCAGATTATCCGCCAGCACGCCAAACGGAGCGCTACCGACATCCGGAGCGTTATACACCGGCGTATCTTTCCAGGTCACCAGGCTTTGATTGCTGAGGGGTTTATTGAGATCGCCCAGACCATCGTCAACTTTCTGCCGCCCCTGAACCGGCTCCAGATGTCCCTTATCAATAAATCCGGTGCCAAAGCCAAAGGTAAATTCGTAATAGTCTGCCGCGATGGGCTCAACGGCAAGGATCTGCCCGGCGCGAATATTCCCGACCGTCACCATCTTATTGCCAATCTGCGCCCATACGGCGGCCGCTTCGGTGGTTTGCATATAGCGAGCAGGCAAAGCCGCGGCGACGCTGCCAGAGAACAGGAGCACTACAACAAGCAGAACGCGCATAACCATATGAGATAACCGAGGCGAGAAACCCCGGCTATTGTAGCAAAAGCGCCATCAATACCAATGATTAATACTCATACAAATCATGCTTCAACACGAACGGGGGATTTTTCTGTTGTTGGTGCCACAGGCTAGAGACTTCAGGCCCGCCAAGCGCGACGATGCAATCGCGAAACGCAGAACTGCTCATCGATTCCCGCGACGATATCATTCGCTCAAGCAATGGATAGCTGATACCTGAAATCACTTCACACTGGGAATGTTTGTGGCTCATTAACGAAGCGACGCGGTAAGGCGCGGCCCCGGCCATATCCGTCAGGAAGATCACGCCCTCGCCTGAGTCGGTGGCATGCAGGGCATGACACATCATGCGGCTTAGCATATTCGAACTGAGTCCACGCCAAAAGCTTACCGCCTGGCATTGGACCAACGGGCCGTACTTTTTCTCCAGACGATGCAGCATGTCCTGTGCCTTATCGTCATGACAGGTAATTACCCAACCTAACATTGCCTACCTCCTTAGCAGGCAAGTAGTTTATCAGGGTGATAAATCGGTAATGGTGATAAGCATCAAAAGTCTTCCTCTCCCGGCCAGGGAGAGGAAGAAAGAATTAGCTACGCAGGCCGCGTCCGCGCTGAATCAGGTACCAGCACAGCAGGTAAAACGCTGCAATGAACACCACCAGCACGCCAAACGTGGTGACCAGCGGAACATCATGAATACCCAGGAAGCCGTAGCGGAAACCGCTAATCATGTAGACAATCGGGTTCAGATGCGACAGTCCCTGCCAGAAAGGCGGCAGCAGCGTTAACGAATAGAACACGCCACCCAGATAGGTCAGCGGCGTCAGCACGAAAGTCGGGATCAGGCTGATATCGTCAAAGGTTTTAGCGAAAACCGCGTTCAACAATCCGGCCAGCGAGAACAACACCGCCGTCAGCACCAGCGTAAGCGCTACAAAGACCCACGAGTGCACCTGGAACGGCACGAAGAACAGTGAGATAGCCGTGACCAGAATGCCTACGCACAGGCCGCGCGCCACGCCGCCGCCGACAAAACCGGCGATGATCACGTGCGTCGGCACCGGGGCGACCAGCAGTTCTTCAATATTGCGCTGAAACTTGGCGCTAAAGAATGACGATGCCACGTTAGCGTACGAGTTGGTGATCACCGCCATCATAATCAGCCCCGGCACGATAAACTGCATGTAGCTAAAACCGTGCATTTCACCGATACGCGAGCCGATCAAATTACCGAAGATAATAAAATAGAGCGTCATGGTAATGACCGGAGGAACCAGCGTTTGGATCCAGATCCGCATAAAGCGGTGGATCTCTTTCGCCCAGATGCTTTTCAGCGCTACCCAGTAAAGCTGCATCATGCGCGATCTCCTTGTTTTTCATGCACCAGGGAAACAAACAGTTCCTCCAGTCGGTTCGCCTTGTTGCGCATACTCAATACCTGTACCCCCTGGGCGCTCAGCTGTGAGAACACGCTGTTGACCCCCTGTTCACGCAGAACTTCCACTTCCAGCGTGGAGGTATCCACCAGCCGGTACTGATAACCTTCCAGTTTTGGCAGCGGGCTTTTCGGCGCCAGATCGAGGATAAAAGTTTCGGATTTCAGTTTAGAGAGCAGGCTCTTCATGGAGGTATTTTCCACCAGCTCGCCGTGCTGAATAATACCGATATTACGACACAGCATTTCCGCTTCTTCGAGATAGTGGGTGGTCAGAATAATCGTGGTGCCTTTGTCGTTTAAATCTTTTAAAAAGCCCCACATTGAACGACGCAGCTCAATGTCGACGCCCGCCGTCGGCTCATCGAGAATCAACAGTTTTGGCTGATGCATCAGCGCCCGCGCGATCATCAGACGACGTTTCATCCCGCCGGAAAGCATACGCGCACGTTCGTTACGTTTTTCCCACAAGTCGAGCTGTTTTAGATATATTTCGCTACGCTTAACGGCTTCTTTATGCTCAACGCCGTAGTAGCCTGCCTGGTTGACCACGATCTGCTGCACGGTTTCAAACGGGTTAAAGTTAAACTCCTGTGGCACCAGACCAAGCTGACGTTTAGCGTTAACCGTATCTTTATCGAGATCGTAGCCGAAGACGCTTACCCGTCCGGAAGTTTTATTCACCAGCGAACTGATAATGCCGATGGTGGTAGATTTACCTGCGCCATTCGGTCCCAAAAGCGCATAAAAATCACCCGCTTCGACTTGCAAATCTATGCCGCGTAGCGCCTGAACGCCACCGGGATAGGTTTTTTTAAGTTGTTGAAGTTCCAGAGCAATGGTCATGGTTTTTTACTTACCTTACGTTCTGACATTTTATATATAGTTTAATTAATGCTGGAGTTACCCTATATTAGCCCATCGAATTTATCTGGCTTCGGGTCGTACAACTCCATGAAAGACATAGATACACTCATCAGCAACAATGCACTATGGTCAAAGATGCTGGTAGAAGAGGATCCCGGATTTTTTGGCAAACTCGCGCAAGCGCAAAACCCGCGCTTTCTGTGGATTGGCTGCTCTGACAGCCGCGTACCAGCCGAACGCCTGACCGGCCTTGAGCCTGGCGAACTGTTTGTTCACCGTAACGTGGCCAACCTGGTGATCCATACCGATCTTAACTGTCTTTCTGTCGTTCAGTATGCCGTTGATGTTCTGAAAGTCGAGCATATCATTATTTGCGGCCACTACGGATGCGGCGGCGTCCAGGCAGCGATTGAAAATAAAGAACAGGGGCTGATTGATAACTGGTTACTGCACATCCGGGATATCTGGTTCAAACATAGCTCACTGTTGGGCGAAATGCCGCAGGAACGTCGCATGGACACCCTGTGCGAACTCAACGTCATGGAGCAGGTATATAACCTGGGCCATTCAACCATCATGCAATCCGCGTGGAAGCGCAGCCAGAAAGTTACCATTCACGGCTGGGCGTATGGTATTCACGACGGGCTGCTGCGCAATCTGGAAGTGACCGCCACCAACCGCGAAACACTGGAGCAGCGTTACCGCTCGGGAATTGCCAATCTCAAGCTCAAGCATGTGAATCATAAATAACGTTCTTAAGCGCACATTCGGTGCGCTTTAATATATTCTTAATTATGCGCTCGCATAGCATTTTCATGTTTCCTGTCACGTAACCCTCTAACTCTTTTAGCTTACAGTCCTCCCACCGCAAAGAGATTGTTTCTTTGAATTTTTTTCCTTAATAAAGCAATTCCATCCAATATAAGCAATGGAGTAAAAGATGACGACCAAACCGGTAAAAGCATTTAAAATTATGGGTGCCAGGACCAATAATACCAGTACGTGGCTGTATGCCAGAAAAAAGATCGTAGCGCTGGACAGCAGCACGCTAGAACCGATAGACATTCAGTGGCGATATGAAAATGAAACAAATACTATCACAGCTAAATATTTTACCGATACCGATCCCAACCAGCGTATTATTGCCACCCTGAATAATGAAACGGTCATCCTCAATATTGCCAATATATCAAGTAATGGAGATGCTGTTGTTGCCATCAAAAATAATGGACAGGTGACATCCTGGGGAGGTGTAGCGAGAGGAGTATCACCTGACGACACTAAAAATCATAATATTCGTTTAGCCGCTGGCACAGACCAGGTCCTGTTAGCCGTTAACGGCGAGAATCAGGTGGTTGCTTGGGGCAGCAATGCGAAAAATGAACTTAATGTCCCGGATAATATACAAGAACTGGATATCCAGCAGGTCAAAGGAGCCGCTGACGCCATTTGCGCTCTTGGGAAGCAAGGGAACATCGTCACCTGGGGCGCAGACGCCTTTTTACCTCCGGCAGATATCGCCTCGTTAACGGATGTCAAAAACATCTATTCGGGCTTTGATTTTGCCGTATTAAGAAATACCGGACAGGTAGCGTCCTGGGGAAACAGAACTACTCCCATGCCGCCAGATATTGCCGCCATGACCGATATAGTCGATGTTGCAGCTTCAGGTTATGGATTCGCCGCCATCCGGGAGTTTAAAGTACGCAAAGTAGTGAGTTGGGGAAACTATCAAAGTGGCATGGATCTCCCCGACGAAATTGCCGCACTGGAGGATATTGACGACATAAAAGGGTCTCTTACATTTTATGCTGCGCGGCGAGCCAATGGCTCTGTCGTAGCCTGGGGGGAGAGTGGTTATGGTTGCGAGCAGGTTCCCCCCGACATCGCCGCCCTTACCGACATTGTCGATGTCCAGGTGGCCGGTGAAACCGCCGTCGCCGTTTTACGCGAAAACGGCACCGTAATGGCCTGGGGCGGCCCCACCTCGGGTAAAGTTCCTGAGGGGTTGAATAATGTGGTCGCCCTCTCCGGGATTCGCGGCGCCTTCGCCGCGCTGAAAAGCGACGGCACCGTCACCGGCTGGGGGATCTACACCACCGCAGGGCTGGAAGAACAGTTAACCAACGTGTGCGGCGTTTATTCCAACGGCAACAGTTTCTGCGCAATCAAAGAAGACAACACGGTGGTGGTCTGGGGCGAACAGTGGTATGGAGGTAGCATGAATGACCTGCCTGACGATTTGCAGGGCCATATATCCTACGTAGCAGAATAAAATAGTCTAAAACCGCGCCGGAATGGCGCGGTTTATCATTACTCGTCCAGCAGCACCACTTTGCCAACGTACGGCAGATGGCGATAACGCTGGGCATAGTCAATGCCGTAGCCGACAACAAACTCATCTGGAATAGAGAATCCGATAAACTCAACCGGAACATCCACTTCGCGACGGGAAGGTTTATCCAGCAGCGTACAGATAGCCAGGGATTTCGGCTCGCGCAGGCTCAGAATCTCACGCACTTTAGACAGCGTGTTGCCGGAGTCGATGATGTCTTCGACAATCAGCACGTCCTTGCCACGAATGTCTTCATCCAGGTCTTTCAGGATTTTAACATCACGCGTGGTAGACATGCCGCTGCCATAGCTGGATGCAGTCATGAAATCGACTTCGTGGGAGACATGCACTTCACGGCACAGGTCCGCCATAAACATAAATGAGCCGCGTAACAGACCAACCAGCACCATATCGCTGCCGCTGTCCTTATAACGTTCGTTAATCTGACGTCCCAGTTCAGCAATACGCGCTTTGAT
Source organism: Citrobacter europaeus (assembly GCA_020099315.1). Taxonomy (NCBI): domain Bacteria; kingdom Pseudomonadati; phylum Pseudomonadota; class Gammaproteobacteria; order Enterobacterales; family Enterobacteriaceae; genus Citrobacter; species Citrobacter europaeus. The sequence goes on along the minus strand of CP083650.1, from coordinate 747,173 downwards.
CTCCGCTTCCGGGATCATGACTTCAACAGTATGTTTCATATCTCTAACCATATGATTTAAAAACAAATCACTTAATGCTTACTTTTAATAAGCCAGCATCTAAGCGCAAGGCACGCAGTATACCAGCAAAAGCATTCATACGCGGCATCTGTTGATAAAGTTCATAATGTGACAATGGTCACGCGTTTTAGCTCCTATAATTAACTGCTATTAAAGAAATAACACATGTGATGGTATTTTTTATGGCAAATAACAACGTACGTTCTCAACGGCTTATCGTGACCCTGAGCGCCGTGTTCGCGGCACTTTGTGGACTGTATCTCCTGATTGGCGGAGGCTGGCTCGTCGCCATTGGCGGCTCCTGGTATTACCCGATCGCGGGCCTCGCCATGCTCGGTGTGGCGCTTCTGTTATGGCGCAGTAAACGCTCTGCCCTTTGGCTGTATGCCGCCCTGCTTCTCGCCACCATGATTTGGGGCGTATGGGAGGTCGGCTTTGATTTCTGGGCGCTGACGCCGCGTAGCGACATCCTGGTCTTCTTTGGTATCTGGCTTATCCTGCCTTTCGTCTGGCGTCGCCTGATTATCCCTTCCAGTGGCGCAGTAGCGGGGCTGGTGGTGGCCCTGCTGATTAGCGGCGGTATCCTGACCTGGGCTGGCTTCAACGACCCACAAGAGGTTCACGGTATGCTGAGTGCTGATGCCACCGAGGCTGAGGCTATCTCTCCGGTTGCCGATGAAGACTGGCCGGCTTACGGTCGCAATCAGGAAGGTCAACGCTACTCTCCGTTGAAACAAATCAACGCAGACAACGTTCATCAGTTGAAAGAAGCCTGGGTATTTCGTACCGGGGATTTAAAACAACCCAACGATCCCGGTGAAATCACCAATGAAGTTACGCCCATAAAAGTAGGCGATACCCTTTTTCTGTGTACCGCCCACCAGCGACTGTTTGCCCTGGACGCGGCCAGCGGTAAAGAGAAGTGGCATTTCGATCCTCAACTTAATACCAATACCAGCTTCCAGCACGTAACTTGTCGCGGCGTTTCCTATCATGAAGCCAGACCGGATACGGCTTCAGCAGAGGTGATGGCCGACTGTCCGCGCCGTATCCTTTTACCGGTCAATGATGGGCGACTGTTTGCATTGAATGCCGAGACCGGCAAGCTGTGTGAAACCTTCGCCAATAAAGGCATTTTGAATCTGCAGACCAATATGCCGGATACCACGCCGGGTCTGTATGAGCCAACGTCACCGCCCATCATCACTGATAAAACCATTGTGATTGCCGGGTCGGTGACTGATAACTTCTCCACCCGCGAAACCTCCGGCGTTATCCGTGGCTTCGATGTGAATACCGGTAAGCTGCTGTGGGCGTTCGACCCAGGCGCCAAAGATCCTAATTTCATCCCTTCGGATGAACATACCTTCACCTTTAACTCGCCGAACTCCTGGGCGCCTGCGGCCTACGACGCGAAGCTGGATCTGGTATATCTGCCCATGGGCGTCACCACGCCGGATATCTGGGGCGGTAACCGCACACCGGAGCAGGAACGTTATGCCAGCTCCATCCTGGCGTTAAATGCCACTACCGGGAAATTGGCCTGGAGCTATCAGACCGTTCACCACGATCTGTGGGATATGGACTTACCGGCGCAGCCAACTCTGGCGGATATCAACGTCAACGGAGAGAAAGTTCCGGTCATTTATGCCCCGGCAAAAACCGGGAATATCTTTGTGCTCGATCGCCGTAATGGTGAACTGGTGGTGCCAGCCCCGGAAAAACCGGTGCCGCAAGGGGCAGCCAAAGGTGATTATGTCAGCAAAACCCAGCCGTTCTCCGACCTCAGCTTCCGTCCGCATAAAGATCTCAGTGGCGCGGATATGTGGGGCGCAACCATGTTTGACCAGCTGGTGTGCCGTGTAATGTTCCATCAGTTGCGCTATGAGGGCATTTTTACCCCACCTTCAGAGCAGGGCACACTGGTGTTCCCGGGTAATCTCGGCATGTTCGAATGGGGCGGCATCTCTGTTGATCCTAACCGTCAGGTCGCCATTGCCAACCCAATGGCGCTGCCGTTTGTTTCGAAGCTGATCCCACGCGGTCCCGGCAACCCAATGGAACCGCCAAAAGACGCCAAAGGTACAGGCACGGAGTCCGGTATTCAGCCGCAATACGGCGTACCGTTCGGCGTAACGCTCAATCCGTTCCTTTCACCATTTGGCCTGCCGTGTAAGCAGCCAGCATGGGGTTATATCTCCGCGGTGGACCTGAAAACCAATCACGTGGTGTGGAAAAAACGTATAGGTACGCCACAAGACAGCATGCCGTTCCCAATGCCGGTTCCGGTGCCGTTCAATATGGGGATGCCGATGCTGGGCGGACCTATCTCCACCGCGGGGAACGTGCTGTTTATCGCTGCGACGGCGGATAACTATTTGCGTGCGTACAACATGAGTAACGGTGAAAAACTGTGGCAGGGCCGTCTGCCGGCCGGTGGTCAGGCAACGCCGATGACCTATGAAGTGAACGGTAAGCAGTATGTGGTGATTTCCGCTGGGGGCCACGGCTCATTTGGTACGAAGATGGGCGATTATATCGTGGCATATGCCTTGCCGGACGACGCGAAGTAAAATGGAAAACGCCCGCTATTCAGCGGGCGTTTTTTTATTCAAACTTCAGTGACAGTAACGACGCTTTTGCGGCTTCCTGATACTGAGCCACCAGATCTTTGGTCATATTGAAGGAGACCTGCACCGCTTTCTCGTTTTGCGAGGTAATCAGCAGCATATTGAGAATTTCAGTATCCGGCGCTTGAGAACGGAAGGTAATCAGCCACGCTTTATGTCCGTCAACCGTGACAGGTTCGGCCTGCGGGTTGAAGTTGGTCAGCATTTTCAGTGTCGCATCCTTTGCCACATCCAACTGAGCGGCAGGCAACGCGTTGCGCCCGGCGGTAATACCTAAAGACGCCTTACCGCGTTCGTCACCGTAAATCACCTGTGGACGGTTTTCAGAAGGGTATTTGATTTTTGCCATTTCGTCCGGCATCGGCGTGAGCGTCTGCGGAATTTCAAGGCTTAAATTCAGTTTTGAAATCTGTTGGCGTTCCATCTTCATCGCAGCCTGTGCCGAAACAGCCAGAAGCATAATAAAAGATGCCGTCAGTATTTTACGCAAAAGGGTCATGAATACCTCGTGATGAGTGATTAACCTCATCAGTATATGCATGCTTCTACTGGACGATAGGGTAATAATCCGTTTTTGGAATAAACATTTAGCGGATAGCGCCACCGCTATCCGCCGCTGTTTATACGGTAAAACCGAGCATCATCCCGGTGTCTTCATGCTCTAACAGATGACAATGCGCCATATAGGCATGCTCTTTTGGCGCGTCGTGGTCAAACTTCACCAAAACCTCACTCACACCGCCTTCTACCCGTACCGTATCTTTCCATCCCGCGCGGTGCGCGGCAGGCGCTTTGCCATTTTCAGACAAAATGCGGAACTGCGTGCCGTGAATGTGGAACGGATGCAGCATCATGTCGCCCTGACCGGAAATCACCCAGCGCTCATGCTGCCCCTTCGCCGCGGCAAACATCGGTTTATTCATATCAAACGCCTGGCCATTAATCCGATTGGCATTATGGAAATCGAATGTTCCATGCTTCATGTTGCCCATGTCGCCATGCTGCATATTCCCCATCTCACCGTGGTTCATATTGCCATGATTCATATTCCCGTGACCCATATTGTCATTGTTCATATGGCCCATCATTTTCCCATGATCCATACCCGCCATAGCCTGAGCGCCGTACTTCTTCATCAGCATTTGCATGCCCATCATGTCGAGCATCGGATCCATAGACAATTGCAGTTTTCGCACCGTCAGCTCCTCAAGCGATGGCAGCGCGGGCATAGACGTCAGCGTATCCGGCAGCGTGCCGGAAGCGGTAATCAGCAGCGGCTGAACGCGCATCACTGGGTGCGGCTTATCAAATGGCGCAATCGCCATGCCCATCTGGCTGACAGGCAGAGTGACCAGATCAAATGCTTTACCGTCGCTCACATCCACCAGCACTTCGAAGCGTTCGCCCATCAGCATAGGTAGTTCGGTCACTTTTACCGGCTCCGCTAACAGTCCGCCATCGCTGGCAATAACGTACAAAGGACGATTGTCGCTGGCTGCAATATTCAATGAGCGCGCGTTACAACCATTCAACAGACGCAAGCGCAGCCAGCCGCGCGGTGCCGCATGCTGAGGATAAATCGCCCCGTTGGTCAGCAGCGTATCGCCAAACCAGCCGACGGCAGCGGTCATGATGTCGAGTTGATAGTTAACCTGACCATCAGCAGAGAACTGTTTGTCCTGAATAATCACCGGCACATCATCAATGCCCCACTGCTTAGGCAGCAGCAGCTTGCGAATCTCTTCATCTTCAATCAACACGAGTCCGGCCAGACCCATCGCCACCTGGCGACCAGTCTTCCCATGCTGATGCGGGTGGAACCAGCAGGTTGCCGCGCGCTGATCCGGCGTGAAGGTCACTGAACGTTTCCCGCCCGCCGGGATAATGCCCTGCGGCCCACCGTCGACCTCTCCGGGGATTTCCAGCCCGTGCCAGTGCAACGTCGTTTCTTCGGCAAGCTGGTTGTGGATATCCACCGTGACCGCCTGCCCTTTGCTCAGCTTGACCGCTGGCCCGAGCAAGTTGCCGTTATATCCCCATGTGGTGGCGGTTTTACCTGCAAAGCTCGACTGCCCGGCTTGTGCAATCAACTGAATGCGATTAGAAGCATCGGCGGTTAACAGGTCTGGAATGGGTAATGCGGGACGGTCTGCGGCGAATACGCTCCGGCTCCACAAAGGTAACGCTGACGCGACGCCCAGCGCCACGGAGTACTTTAAAAAATCACGACGTTGCATAATCACTTCCTTATATTCAGCAGCTTAAGCAGGCTATCTTTTAAGCATAAGCCTTCCCCTTACGGGAAGGTCAAGTGAACGGCTAATAATAAAGGTCGTCGCTTCGCTCGCAGTGTGCTAACGTTTAAATTCCGTGATGCAGTGGTAGAAGCAATGAAGACGTTTTTCAGAACAGTTTTGTTCGGCAGCCTGATGGCCGTATGCGCAAATAGCTACGCGCTGAGTGAGTCCGAAGCCGAAGATATGGCCGATTTAACGGCAGTTTTTGTTTTTCTGAAAAATGACTGTGGATACCAGAATTTGCCTAACGGGCAGATTCGTCGCGCACTGGTCTTTTTTGCCCAGCAAAACCAGTGGGACCTGAGTAATTACGACACCTTCAATATGAAAGCGTTGGGTGAAGACAGCTACCGCGATCTCAGCGGTATCGGTATCCCAACGGCAAAAAAATGCAAAGCGCTGGCGCGTGACTCGTTAAGCCTGCTGGCGTACGTGAAGTAACAGGCATAGCGGAGCCCGCTGGCTCCGCATGAATTAACGCTGTTGCACAAATTCACGATATGCGGCCACGACCTGAAGAAAATCCTCTACGCCGCAAAGTGAAAAGCTCTCTTCGTCGTAGTAGTTCATCCCTTCTTCCATTTCATCTCCGGTGAACTCCAGCTGATTAGCACGAACCATCACCTCTTCACCATCCAGCCAGAGCGTGTATTCATGCCCTGCTCGCTGCCAGGAGCGCTCACTGCCCTTCACCGCACGCGCCGCCTGTTCCACTTCATCCAGTAAGGCCAGGTTCTCTTTCACTTCTTCATTAAACCAGTGCCCCACCACCTCGTGGCCCATGGACATACGCACTTTTACCACCCCGGTAATATCGCGCAGAAATTCGTAATCCATAATGTCTTCCTCTGCTCCCGGCAATGCGCCAATACCGCATTGCGCCTTGCTGTAATTATCGCAGCAGCGCGGCAGAAAAAAAGCGTAGCGGGTATAAGGAATAGAAATAAAAATGCCCGGAGAAGCAGACTTCTCCGGGCATTGATGCGTTTTTAGACAAAACGCGTTAGCGCATTACACCGCGGTCTGGAAAATCACACCATCGGCTTTCTCGGTGTATTGAGACAGCTGGTCGAAGTTCAGATAACGGTAGGTATCTACGGCAGTTTTATCCACCTGCGCCACATAGGTCTGATACTCTTCCGCCGTCGGCAGTTTACCAATCAGCGCCGCAACCGCCGCCAGCTCAGCAGAAGCCAGGTAGACGTTCGCTCCGGTACCTAAACGGTTCGGGAAGTTACGGGTAGAGGTGGACACTACCGTTGCGCCGTCAGCCACACGCGCCTGGTTGCCCATGCACAGGGAACAGCCCGGGATCTCAATACGCGCGCCGCTCTTACCGAACACGCTGTAATAGCCTTCTTCGGTCAGCTGTGCCGCATCCATACGGGTTGGCGGCGCCACCCACAGACGCGTCGGCAGTTGGCCTTTATGCGCATCCAACAGCTTACCGGCGGCACGGAAGTGGCCGATGTTGGTCATACAGGAGCCGATGAACACTTCGTCGATCTTCTCGCCCTGCACGTCAGACAGCAGGCGCGCATCGTCTGGATCGTTCGGCGCACACAGGATTGGCTCTTTGATATCCGCCAGATCGATGTCGATCACCGCCGCATATTCTGCGTCAGCATCGGCTTCCAGCAGCTGCGGATCCGCCAGCCATTTTTCCATCCCCTGCACACGACGTTCCAGCGTACGGCGATCGCCATAGCCTTCAGCGATCATCCACTTCAGCAGCACGATGTTAGAGTTCAGATACTCAACGATCGGCTCTTTATTCAGTTTGATGGTACAGCCGGCAGCGGAACGTTCAGCGGAGGCATCGGTCAGTTCGAACGCCTGCTCGACTTTCAGATCCGGCAGACCTTCGATTTCAAGGATGCGGCCAGAGAAGATGTTTTTCTTACCTTTCTTCTCAACGGTCAGCAGACCCTGTTTGATCGCGTACAGCGGAATGGCGTGTACCAGATCGCGCAGGGTAATACCCGGCTGCATTTTGCCTTTGAAACGCACCAGAACGGATTCCGGCATATCCAGCGGCATCACGCCGGTCGCCGCGGCAAATGCCACCAGACCGGAACCCGCCGGGAAGGAGATACCAATCGGGAAACGGGTATGGGAGTCACCGCCGGTGCCGACGGTATCCGGCAACAGCATGCGGTTCAGCCAGGAGTGGATAACGCCATCGCCCGGACGCAGCGACACGCCGCCACGGTTCATAATGAAGTCCGGCAGCGTATGGTGCGTGGTCACGTCAACCGGCTTCGGATACGCGGCGGTGTGACAGAAGGACTGCATCACCAGGTCAGAAGAGAAGCCCAGGCATGCCAGGTCTTTCAGTTCGTCACGGGTCATTGGGCCGGTGGTATCCTGAGAACCCACGGAGGTCATCTTCGGTTCGCAGTACGCGCCCGGACGGATACCTTTCACGCCGCAGGCGCGACCCACCATTTTCTGTGCCAGAGAGAAGCCGCGGCTGCTTTCCGCCACGTCTTTCGCCTGACGGAAGACGTCTGAGTGCGGCAGGCCCAGCGCTTCGCGCGCTTTAGTGGTCAGGCCACGACCGATGATCAGCGGAATACGGCCACCGGCGCGCACTTCGTCGATCAGCACGTCGGTTTTCAGCTCAAAGCTTGCCAGCAGTTCGCCGGTTTCGTGGTTGCGTACTTCGCCCTTGAACGGGTAAACGTCAATCACGTCACCCATGTTCATGTTCGACACATCCACTTCGATTGGCAGCGCGCCCGCATCTTCCATGGTGTTGAAGAAGATAGGTGCAATTTTACCGCCGAGGCACAGACCGCCGCCGCGCTTGTTCGGCACATGCGGGATATCATCGCCCATGAACCACAGTACGGAGTTGGTAGCGGATTTACGCGAAGAACCGGTACCGACAACGTCACCCACATAAGCCAGCGGGTAGCCTTTTTTCTGCAGTTCTTCGATCTGTTTGATCGGACCTACCGCGCCCGGCTGATCCGGTTCGATACCTTCACGGGCGTTTTTCAGCATCGCCAGCGCGTGCAGAGGGATATCCGGGCGAGACCATGCGTCAGGAGCCGGAGAGAGGTCATCGGTGTTGGTTTCACCGGTCACTTTGAAGACGGTAACGGTGATTTTTTCAGCCAGAGCTGGACGGTTCAGGAACCATTCGGCATCGGCCCAGGACTGCATTACCTGCTTCGCATATTCGTTGCCCGCTTTGGCTTTTTCTTCTACATCGTAGAAGTTATCGAACATCAGCAGCGTTGAAGAGAGCGCTTTGGCGGCAATCGGCGCCAGTTTTGCATCGTCAAGCGCGTCAATCAGCGGATGAATGTTGTAACCACCCTGCATGGTGCCCAGCAGTTCAATGGCTTTTTCTGGCGTAACCAGCGGGGAGGTAGTGTCGCCTTTCGCGACGGCAGCGAGAAAACCAGCTTTAACATACGCGGCTTCATCTACGCCAGGAGGAACGCGGTTGATCAACAGGTCTAACAGGAATTCTTCTTCGCCCACAGGCGGGGTCTTCAGCAGCTCGACAAGTGCGGCCATTTGGGTTGCGTCTAAAGGTTTTGGCACAATCCCCTGGGCAGCACGCTCAGCTACGTGCTTACGGTATTCTTCTAGCACGACGATATCTCCTCGCTCTCATTGTCATAATGCGGCGCTTTTGTAGATGGGCGATTCTCTTCACGCTCCTGTGAGACAGTAGTTAGTAGGGTAAATGCCCGGTACCGCATAAGGCACAATAACAGGATTTTCATTAAGTGTTAATCCGTTTACAAAAAAGCAACATAAAAAATTGGCTGAATCGTTAAGAATGGTATAGCGACAAGGCGGGAGGCCATTAAGGCTACCTGAAACCGCCCTGAAACGGTTGATTTTCAAGCGTGACCTGCTGAATATTCCAGCGACTTTTCAGCCATCAGATATAATTGTGTAATAAATCTTCACACTCTTTTTCCGGACCTGCCGGGTGAATCCCCAATAAAAGTCAAAACTGTCTAACACGGGTGAATAATACTCGCGGCAACAGGAACGCCTCACGGCACAGCACTTGTCTCGTTGGAGTCATTTTATGAAGTTGCCCTTTAAGCCACACCTGCTTGTCCTTCTGTGCAGTGCCGGGCTGTTTGCCGCCTCTGGCGTGATGTTCGTTAAAAGTCGCGCAACGGAGCCCGCAGCTCCAGCCCCCGTCGCACAACAACCGTCAGCGCCGGCTCCGGCTCCCGTAGAGGCCCCTGCCCCAGCCGCCCCAGCACCTGCTGCAACACCTACGTACACGGCGGCACAAATCGATCAGTGGGTTGCGCCTATCGCGCTCTATCCGGATTCACTGCTGTCGCAGATTTTGATGGCCTCAACCTACCCGGCCAACGTCATCCAGGCCGCGCAGTGGTCAAAAGACAACCCCAAAATGCAGGGTGATGCCGCCATTCAGGCCGTTGCCAGCCAACCCTGGGATCCCAGCGTGAAATCACTGGTCGCATTTCCGCAACTGATGTCGCTGATGGGTGAAAATCCGCCGTGGGTACAAAGCCTGGGCGATGCTTTCCTTGCGCAGCCGAAAGATGTTATGGATTCCGTGCAACGCCTGCGTGCGCTGGCGCAACAGACCGGTGCGTTGCAATCGACACCGCAGCAGACAGTCACCACGAGTGTGAAAAATGTGCCTCCTCCTCGTACCCAAACTCAAGAAGGAGTAACAGTTCAATCGACGGCCCCACCGGCTCCAACGGTAATCAAAATTGAATCCGCCGATCCACAGGTAGTGTACGTTCCCACCTATAACCCGAATACGGTTTACGGTACCTGGCCGAACACCGCCTATCCGCCAACCTATCTGCCGCCAACGCCCGGTGAGCAGTTTGGCAACAGCTTCGTGAACGGTTTAGGCTTCAGCCTCGGTGTTGCCACAACCTATGCCATCTTCAGCAATATCGACTGGGATGACGACGATCACCATCATAACGATGACTGGGATAACCATGGCGGTTATAACCGCAATGGTGATAACAACATTAATATCAACGTTGATAACTTCAATAAAATCAGTGGACAACGGCTGACGGACGCTAACCGTACCTGGCAGCATAACCCGGCCTATCGCGAGGGCGTGCCGTACCCTAACAACCAGCTTAATAACCGCTTTCACCCCACTAACACGGCAACGGGTTTAAGCTCAACCCAGCAAAGACCGGTCAACCGTGATAGCCAGCGTCAGGCAGCCCTGAGCCAGATGGAAAAATCAACGGGGAAAACATTCCCGCAGACGGCGCGTCCAGGCACGAAAGACGCCCAGCGTCAGGCATCCAGCCAACAGCTGAAGCAAATTTCCCAGCGTAATAACTACCGGGGTTACGATACCAAACCGCAAACGGCGAAACGGGCGAACACTCAGCAGCGCGAAAATCGCCAGGCCGCGACCCAACGCCAGGAGAAACGGATCACGCAACCAGCGCAGCAACGCAATGTGCAGCAGCGTAATCTTCAACAGCGGACCAGCCAGCCACGCGCTAATGCACTGAGCGGCAACGACAGTCGCTCCGCCAGTTGGCAGGCGCAGCAGCAGCGAGGTGCTCAAAGCAGACAGGTCGCCCGCAACCAGCCATCTCGCCAGCTTTCCGGCGGTCGTGCTGAACACCGTGAATTCCGTCATCGTTAAGGGAGCCGACATGAAAAATAAACTACTCAGTGGAATGGTGTTGTTCATGGTTTCGGCCACCGCGATGGCACAGCAATCCTTCAGTACGCCAGACCAGGCGACCGATGCCCTGGCAAGCGCTATCAGCGAGCAAAATGAAAGCGCGATGAACAACCTGCTTGGGGAAAACTGGCGCGAGTTTCTGCCGCCGGAAGGCGTTGATCCTGATGCGGTTGATCGCTTCCTGCGAGACTGGAAGGTTCGCCATAACACCATCGTCGACGGCAATACCGCGCATCTGGTGGTCGGGGATAGCGACTGGCAACTGCCGATCCCCGTTGTTAAAACCGCTTCTGGCTGGCAATTTGATATCAAGGAAGCGGCGGAAGAGATCCTGACTCGTGAGATTGGGCGCAACGAACTTTCCGCGATTGAAGCATTACACGCCTATGTAGATGCTCAGCAAAGCTACTTTGCGATGAACCAAAAATACGCGCAAAAGATTGTCAGTTCTGAAGGGAAAAAAGACGGTCTGTACTGGCCTGTTTCGCCCGGCGAAGCCCCCAGCCCGCTAGGCCCGGCCTTTAGCCCACCGGAGCCAGGTACGGGCTATCACGGCTATCATTTCCGTATCCTTCCCGATAAAGCCAGCGGCTTTGCGATGGTTGCCTGGCCCGTCAGCTACGATCACACCGGTGTCATGAGTTTTATCATTAACGGTGAAGACAAGGTCTACCAGGCGGATCTTGGCGAGGAGTCGCAGCAGAAAGCTCAGGCGTTAACCGCATACCATCCGGATAAAAACTGGCAGCCCGTAGCACCCTGATCCCCAGAGGCGAAAAGTTAGGAGGCCGGGTAAGGCGAAACCGCCACCCGGCAACTTTCAACAGATTACAGGATGTTAGCGACGGATTTCGCCAGCTGCGCTTCGAGAACCGGTTTCGCTTCTTCGAACTTCAGATTCACCTTGTTAGCATTCGACACCACGCGGGTCTGGTATTTTGCGCGATCGCCCTGCGCGCTGCTGGTTTGCAGCTTAATGCCAGACGTGCCCTGACGCAGAGCGGCAACGTTATCCGTTGTCACTTTCGCTTTGCTGCGCTCAGAGATTTGCAGGTCGGTAACCATGGTGTAGTTCACATCCTCCACCATAGCATCAGCAGCCATACCGATCAGTCCCGCCGCCAGGCCAACACCCAGCGCCGCACCGGAAGAGTTACTGTTATAGGCGGTAATCCCCGCACCCAACGCAGCGCCCACCGCCGCCCCTTCGTAGCCGGTCTTCAGGAAGCCCTGAGCTTCGCGCAGATCCATTTTGTCTGCTTTCAGTACGTTCGCCTGCACCCAGTAGTAGGCGCTGTCCGGTGAACTGGTCACTTTATAGCCCTTCGCGGACAAATCGTTTGCCAGCAGGGTTTGCAGGTTGCTCATGTCTTTATCAGAAGTGTTTTTTACCTGAATGTAGACGGTCTTCTCGCTGGAAGGCTCCAGCCAGATGGTTTCGCTCATCTGCGTTTTCACTTCGAGGTTACGTTTTTTAACGGCAGTGGTCATCGCGCCACAACCGGTCAGCGTCATTGTCGCGACAACCATGCCAACAACCGCGATTTTTTTTAAAGACATGTATTTTCCTTTTTTCGTGTAATAGAGAGTCCAGAGCCTCTTCTCCGTGCAGCCAGTAGCCACACAATGGCGAAAAAAGTATCGGCAGTTGCGCAGTTTTTTTTAGTGGAAATATCAATAACATGACTACCAAAACTGGTAGCTTTCAGGCAAAAAAAACGCCTCCGAAGAGGCGTATTCACAAAAGCGGGAGATTACTTTTTCTTCGCTTTCGGATTTGGCAGGTCGGTGATGCTACCTTCGAAGATTTCTGCCGCCAGGCCCACGGACTCGTGCAGAGTCGGGTGAGCGTGGATGGTCAGCGCGATGTCTTCAGCGTCACAACCCATTTCGATCGCCAGACCGATTTCGCCCAGCAGCTCGCCGCCGTTGGTGCCGACAATCGCACCACCGATAACACGGTGAGATTCTTTGTCGAAGATCAGTTTGGTCATACCGTCTGCGCAGTCAGAAGCGATAGCACGGCCCGAAGCAGCCCACGGGAAGGTGGCGGTTTCGTAGCTGATGCCTTTTTCTTTCGCTTCTTTCTCAGTCAGGCCAACCCATGCAACTTCTGGTTCAGTGTAGGCGATGGATGGGATAACTTTCGGATCGAAGTAGTGTTTCTTACCGGCGATAACTTCAGCGGCAACGTGACCTTCGTGAACACCTTTGTGCGCCAGCATCGGCTGACCGACGATATCGCCGATAGCAAAGATGTGCGGAACGTTGGTGCGCAGCTGTTTGTCAACGCGGATGAAGCCACGGTCATCAACTTCCACGCCAGCCTTGCCCGCATCGAGGTTTTTGCCGTTCGGTACACGACCGATAGCCACCAGCACCGCATCGTAACGCTGAGCTTCAGCAGGCGCTTTTTTGCCTTCCATGGAAACGTAGATACCGTCTTCTTTCGCTTCAACGGCGGTCACTTTGGTTTCCAGCATCAGGTTGAATTTCTTGCTGATGCGTTTGGTGAAGACTTTAACCACGTCTTTATCGGCAGCCGGGATAACCTGATCAAACATTTCAACCACGTCGATCTCTGAACCCAGCGCATGGTACACGGTACCCATTTCCAGACCGATGATACCGCCGCCCATTACCAGCAGGCGCTTAGGAACAGTTTTCAGTTCCAGAGCATCGGTGGAATCCCACACGCGCGGGTCTTCATGCGGAATGAATGGCAGTTCGATCGGACGGGAACCCGCCGCGATGATCGCGTTGTCGAAGTTGATCACGGTTTTGCCGTTTTCGCCTTCAACTTCCAGGGTGTTAGCCCCGGTAAATTTACCCAGACCGTTAACCACTTTCACTTTACGGCCTTTGGCCATACCAGCCAGACCGCCGGTCAGTTGAGTGATAACTTTTTCTTTCCAGGTACGAATCTTGTCGATATCGGTTTTCGGCTCGCCAAAAACGATACCGTGTTCAGCCAGCGCTTTGGCTTCTTCGATAACTTTTGCTACGTGCAGCAGCGCTTTAGAAGGGATACAGCCGACGTTCAGACAAACACCACCGAGGGTGCTGTAACGTTCTACGATGACGGTCTCCAGACCTAAATCTGCGCAACGGAAGGCAGCAGAGTAACCTGCAGGGCCTGCCCCAAGTACCACGACCTGAGTTTTGATTTCAGTGCTCATCATGACCTCTTAATTTATACCCGTCGTCCACCGGGTCGTTCTATCCGCCCGTATTTTACAAAATTGTTAACAATTTTGAAACAACAAACGGCAACCGATTTGTCTTTCGCACAATAACCTCACTGACTTCATGAGATTACCAGAAAAAAGCCGGCCGTCGGGCCGGCTTTTTCGCTTACATCACCAGGCGGCGAATGTCAGACAGCATGTTGTTGATGATGGTGATAAAGCGCGCACCATCCGCACCGTCGATTACGCGGTGGTCGAAGGAGAGCGAAATCGGCATCATCAGACGCGGCATAAACTCTTTACCGTTCCACACTGGCTCCATAGAGGACTTGGAGACACCGAGGATAGCCACTTCCGGCGCGTTCACAATCGGCGCGAAGTGGGTAGTACCCAGGCCACCGATGCTGGAGATGGTGAAGCAACCGCCCTGCATTTCGCCAGCGGTCAGCTTGCCATCACGTGCTTTCTTGGAGATGGTGGTCAGTTCACGAGACAGCTCGGTAATGCTCTTCTTGTTCACGTCTTTGAAGACCGGAACAACCAGACCATTCGGCGTATCCACCGCAACACCGATGTTGATGTATTTTTTCAGGGTCAGGCGCTGACCGTCTTCAGACAGGGAGCTGTTGAAGCGTGGCATCTGTTCCAGAGCGGCGGCAACGGCTTTCATGATGAAGACCACTGGGGTGAATTTCACGTCCAGTTTACGTTTTTCAGCTTCCGCGTTCTGCTGTTTACGGAACGCTTCCAGATCGGTGATATCAGTTTTGTCGAAGTGCGTAACGTGCGGGATCATCACCCAGTTACGGCTCAGGTTAGCACCAGAGATTTTCTGGATACGGCCCAGTTCCACTTCTTCGATTTCACCAAACTTGCTGAAGTCCACTTTCGGCCAGGGCAGCATGCCCGGGATACCGCCACCAGCAGCAGCCGGAGCAGACTCGGCGCGTTTGATAGCGTCTTTCACGTAAGCCTGAACGTCTTCACGCAGGATACGACCTTTACGGCCAGAACCTTTCACTTTCGCCAGGTTCACACCGAATTCGCGCGCCAGGCGACGAATCAGCGGCGTTGCATGAACGTAAGCGTCGTTCTCAGCAAACTCAGATTTGCCTTCCGCTTTCGCTGCTGGCGCCGCGGCTGGTTTAGCAGCCTGAGCCGGTGCAGCGGCCGGAGCCGGAGCTGCGGCTTGCGCAGGAGCGGCAGCAGGCGCTGCGCCTTCAACTTCGAAGACCATAATCAGAGAACCGGTTTTGACTTTGTCGCCGGTGCTGATTTTGATTTCTTTCACGGTGCCCGCGAACGGTGCCGGAACTTCCATAGAGGCTTTGTCACCTTCTACGGTGATCAGTGACTGCTCAGCGGCAATTTTATCGCCCACTTTAACCATCACTTCAGTGACTTCAACTTCGTCACCGCCGATATCCGGTACGTTAACTTCTTTCGAGCCAGAAGCTGCCGGAGCCGCCGCTGCTGCTGGAGCTGCCGCTTGAGCCGGTGCTGCAGCAGGCGCTGCGCCCGCAACTTCGAAGACCATAATCAGCGAGCCGGTAGACACTTTGTCGCCGGTGTTGATTTTGATCTCTTTAACAGTACCTGCGAACGGCGCCGGAACTTCCATAGAGGCTTTGTCGCCTTCTACGGTGATCAGAGACTGTTCAGCCGCAACGGTGTCGCCGACTTTAACCATGACCTCGGTAACTTCAACTTCGTCACCACCGATGTCCGGTACGTGTACTTCTTTCGCTGCTGAGGCGGCAGGTGCTGCTGCCGGAGCTGCTTCTTTCTTCTCTTCTGCCGGAGCAGGTGCAGCGGCTGCTGCACCATCGGCGGAATCGAAAATCATGATCAGTTTGCCGGTCTCAGTTTTGTCGCCAACAGAGACTTTGATCTCTTTAACGATACCAGCCTGAGGAGACGGAACTTCCATAGAGGCTTTGTCGCCTTCTACGGTGATCAGCGACTGTTCAGCTTCAACTTTGTCGCCCACTTTGACCAGGATCTCGGTGATTTCAACTTCATCAGCCCCGATGTCCGGTACATTGATTTCGATAGCCATTATTCTTTTACCTCTTACGCCAGACGCGGGTTAACTTTATCTGCATCGATGTTGAATTTGATGATTGCGTCTGCAACCACTTTCTTATCGATTTCGCCACGTTTAGCCAGTTCGCCCAGGGCCGCTACAACCACGTAGGAAGCATCAACTTCGAAGTGGTGACGCAGGTTTTCACGGCTGTCAGAGCGACCGAAACCGTCAGTACCCAGTACGCGATAATCATCAGCCGGTACATAAGTACGAACCTGTTCGGCAAACAGTTTCATATAGTCAGTAGATGCTACTGCCGGAGCGTCGTTCATCACCTGAGCGATGTACGGAACGCGCGGAGTTTCCATCGGGTGCAGCATGTTCCAGCGCTCACAATCCTGGCCATCACGCGCCAGTTCAGTGAAGGAAGTTACGCTGTAAACGTCAGAGCCTACACCGTAGTCGTTCGCCAGAATCTGTGCTGCTTCACGCACGTGACGCAGGATAGAACCGGAGCCCAGCAGCTGAACTTTACCTTTCTTACCTTCGAGGGTTTCGAGTTTGTAGATACCTTTACGGATACCTTCCTCGGCACCTGCTGGCATTGCCGGCATGTGGTAGTTTTCGTTCAGCGTGGTGATGTAGTAGTAAACGTTCTCTTGTTTCTCACCGTACATACGCTCCAGACCATCGTGCATGATGACTGCAACTTCGTACGCGTAAGACGGATCGTAAGAGATACAGTTCGGGATAGTCAGAGACTGAATATGGCTGTGACCATCTTCGTGCTGCAGACCTTCGCCGTTCAGCGTAGTACGACCAGAAGTACCCCCTACCAGGAAGCCGCGAGCCTGTTGGTCGCCAGCCTGCCAGCACAGGTCGCCGATACGCTGGAACCCGAACATGGAGTAGTAGATGTAGAACGGAATCATCGGCAGATCGTTGGTGCTGTAAGAGGTCGCAGCAGCCAGCCAGGATGCGCCAGCACCCAGTTCGTTGATACCTTCCTGCAGGATCTGACCTTTCTCGTCTTCTTTATAGTAAGCAACCTGCTCACGGTCCTGCGGGGTGTACTGCTGACCGTTCGGGCTGTAGATACCGATCTGACGGAACAGACCTTCCATACCGAAAGTACGCGCTTCGTCAGCGATGATCGGAACCAGACGATCTTTGATCGACTTGTTCTTCAGCATCACGTTCAGGGCACGAACGAAAGCGATAGTGGTGGAGATTTCTTTGTTCTGCTCTTCCAGCAGCGCACCGAAGTCTTCCAGAGCTGGCAGTTCCAGCTTCTCGGTGAAGTTCGGCTGACGAGCAGGCAGGTAGCCGTGCAGTTTCTGACGCTGAGCGTGCAGATAAGTGTGCTCTTCAGAACCTTCCGGGAAGGTGATGTAAGACAGGTTTTCAACCTGCTCGTCGGTCACAGGAACGTTGAAACGGTCGCGGATATAACGCACGCCGTCCATGTTCATTTTCTTAACCTGGTGAGCGATGTTTTTACCTTCAGCGGTGTCACCCATACCGTAACCTTTAATGGTATGGGCGAGGATTACAGTTGCTTTGCCTTTGGTTTCCTGCGCTTTTTTCAGTGCAGCGTAAACTTTCTTCGGATCGTGACCACCGCGGTTCAGAGACCAAATCTGCTCATCAGTCCAGTCAGCAACCAGGGCTGCAGTTTCCGGGTATTTACCGAAGAAGTGCTCACGTACGTATGCACCATCTTTGGATTTGAAGGTCTGGTAGTCGCCGTCAACAGTTTCGTTCATCAGCTGGATCAGTTTACCGCTGGTGTCTTTACGCAGCAGCTCATCCCAACGACCGCCCCACATGACTTTGATAACGTTCCAGCCAGCACCCGCGAAGATGCCTTCCAGTTCGTTAACAATCTTGCCGTTACCGGTTACCGGGCCGTCAAGACGCTGCAGGTTACAGTTGATAACAAAGACCAGGTTGTCCAGTTTTTCACGGGTCGCGATGGTGATAGCGCCCTTAGATTCTGGCTCATCCATCTCGCCGTCGCCCAGGAAGGCGTAAACGGTTTGTTTAGAGGTATCTTTCAGGCCACGGTGTTCCAGATATTTCAGGAACTTAGCCTGGTAGATGGCACCGATTGGGCCCAGACCCATAGATACGGTCGGGAACTGCCAGAATTCCGGCATCAGTTTCGGGTGCGGGTAGGAAGACAGGCCTTTGCCATGTACTTCCTGACGGAAGTTGTTCATCTGCTCTTCAGTCAGACGACCTTCCAGGAATGCGCGTGCGTAGATGCCCGGAGAGATGTGGCCCTGGAAGTACACCAGATCGCCGCCATCTTGCTCGTTGCGTGCACGGAAGAAGTGGTTGAAGCAAACATCATATACCGTTGCGGAGGACTGGAAGGATGCCATGTGGCCACCCAGCTCGAGGTCTTTTTTAGACGCGCGCAGTACGGTCATGATGGCGTTCCAACGGATAGCAGAACGAATACGACGTTCCAGCTCCAGATTGCCCGGGTATTCCGGTTCATCTTCAACGGCAATAGTGTTTACATAATTGCTGGCCCCTGCACCTGCCGCTACTTTCACGCCGCCTTTGCGGGCTTCTGAAAGCAGTTGGTCGATCAGATACTGAGCACGCTCAACACCTTCTTCACGGATGACCGATTCGATCGCCTGTAGCCAGTCGCGAGTTTCGATCGGATCCACGTCATTTGGGAAACGTTCTGACATGGGGGTATTCCTTATCTATCTAATACGTTGAGTTATCTGGAACCTGTCCCATTACGTTCTCGTCAGAGAGCGTAATAAGACAGGTTCTGCGTTTAGTTGCCGCGCATTTTATTAGCGCTTGATTTACAACATCTTCTGGTTAACGTTCTGCCAGAAAAATCACTAATTCTTTCGTTGCTCCAGGCGGCGTAAGGCGCGTTCACGACGACTTTCCTCACGGCTTCTGTCCAGCAGAATCTCTTCGATAAAGGCCAGGTGACGATGAGACGCTTCACGCGCTTCTTCAGGCTTCCCGGCGATGATTGCTTCAAAGATACGGGTACGATGACTGCTTACCAGCGGCAGCATCTCACGACGCGCATACAGCAATTCGAAGTTTTGCCGAACGTTCTGGGCCAACATCGGCTCCATACACCTTAGCAAATGGAGCAGCACTACATTGTGTGCCGCTTCGGTGACAGCAATTTGATACTGAAGTACCGCATCAGATTCGCCGTCAAGATCGCCGGACTGTTGCGCAAGCTCGATTGCATGGTGGAGTTCACGGATACGCGTTTTGTCTTCATCCGTGCTGCGCAGTGCAGCGTAATAAGCTGCAATACCTTCCAACGCATGGCGCGTTTCAAGCAGGTCAAACTGGGATTCAGGATGGTCGGAGAGCAGCTCTACCAGTGGGTCGCTAAAGCTCTGCCACAGGCTACTCTGAACAAAAGTGCCACCGCCCTGACGACGCAGCAGTAACCCCTTCGCTTCAAGGCGTTGGATCGCCTCGCGTAAGGAGGGGCGGGAGACGTCGAACTGTTTTGCCAGCTCGCGTTCCGGTGGGAGTTTTTCTCCGGGGCGAAGTGTCCCCTCAAGAATTAAAAACTCCAGCTGCTGCTCAATCACATCGGAGAGTTTTGGTTGGCGGATTTTGCTGTAGGCCATGATTTCCTGTCTTAAGCCATTTGCCCGGAGTCAATTGGTCTTACCAATTTCATGTTCTTGACGCTAAAGTAACAAAGTATTCACCTTCTGTCCATACAGGTTTTGATTGAAATCAGTAAAGGGGGCATATTTTAACAACATTACAGAAATAACGTTTCAAACATGTAACTATGCACAAATGTTAAATTTACCCACCACGGGGTAGTTTTAACGGAATTGAAACGAAATATTATCTCATCTGAACCGATTCACCTGCTTATTTATCGACGTATCAACCACAATTAATGAATAGAAATTCAAAACGGAAATTTTGTGGTAGATAAACTCGTATTTACAAATGGTTTCTTTTTATTCAACTCGTCATCTTCCCCGCACAAAGCAGGTGCATTCGCGCTCGCATATCATTATTCTGATCAAGACAAAAGTCTTAAGGCAACATTTTATCTAAAGCATCTGTAAACTAATTAATACAACAAACGGAATTGCAAACTTACACACGCATTACTGCGTAGTTCAAAAAATAAGTACTCGAAATATGAAGAGTAAAACCACACACGAGGTTTAATGATGGAAAGTCAACAGCATGGCGATCAGCTCAAGCGCGGTCTTAAGAACCGCCATATACAGCTAATCGCACTGGGTGGCGCGATTGGTACCGGGTTATTCCTCGGTAGCGCATCCGTTATCCAGTCTGCAGGACCGGGTATTATTCTGGGTTACGCTATTGCCGGCTTTATCGCCTTTTTGATTATGCGTCAGTTAGGTGAAATGGTGGTTGAAGAGCCGGTTGCAGGCTCCTTTAGCCACTTTGCTTATAAATACTGGGGCGGTTTCGCAGGCTTCTCTTCTGGCTGGAACTATTGGGTTCTGTACGTGCTGGTTGCCATGGCTGAACTGACAGCCGTGGGTAAATATATCCAATTCTGGTATCCAGAGATCCCAACCTGGGTTTCTGCGGCGGCCTTCTTCGTGCTGATCAACGCCATCAACCTGACCAACGTGAAAGTGTTTGGCGAAATGGAGTTCTGGTTTGCCATTATTAAAGTCATTGCCGTGGTTGCGATGATCCTGTTTGGCGGCTGGTTGCTGTTTAGCGGCAACGGCGGTCCGCAGGCCAGCGTCAGTAACCTGTGGGACCAGGGGGGCTTCCTACCGCATGGATTCACCGGTCTGGTGATGATGATGGCTATTATTATGTTCTCTTTCGGTGGGCTGGAGCTGGTCGGGATCACCGCGGCAGAAGCCGATAACCCGGAGCAAAGCATTCCCAAAGCAACCAACCAGGTTATCTACCGTATCCTGATTTTCTATGTAGGTTCGCTGGCGGTTCTGCTTTCCTTGATGCCGTGGACGCGCGTCACGGCAGATACCAGCCCGTTTGTCCTTATTTTCCACGAGCTGGGCGACACCTTTGTTGCTAATGCCCTGAACATCGTAGTGTTGACCGCCGCCCTTTCTGTCTATAACAGCTGCGTATACTGCAACAGCCGTATGCTGTTCGGTCTGGCACAGCAAGGCAATGCGCCAAAAGCGCTGATGAACGTCGACAAACGCGGCGTACCAGTAAACACCATTCTGGTCTCCGCACTGGTTACGGCGCTGTGCGTACTGATCAACTACCTGGCGCCGGAATCCGCCTTTGGCCTGCTGATGGCGCTGGTGGTTTCCGCACTGGTGATCAACTGGGCAATGATCAGCCTGGCGCACATGAAGTTCCGCAAAGCCAAACAGCAGCAGGGCGTTACCACACGCTTCCCGGCGCTGCTTTATCCGCTGGGTAACTGGGTGTGCCTGATTTTCATGGCTGCGGTGTTGGTGATTATGCTGATGACGCCGGGTATGGCGATTTCGGTATACTTAATTCCGGTATGGATTGCCATTCTTGGCATCGGCTACCTGTGCAAGCAGAAAACCGCTGGCGCGGTTAAAGCGCATTAATTCTCCCTCCCCCCACCTGCATCGGGTGGGGGTTGTTACCTGCCTCACACTTTCCCACTCACGACTGTTTAGTCCATATCAGCGGCGTTATCCTGCAACGCAAAAACAACGGTGCCAGACAATAATTCTCTCCATATCTCATTAATGGAGTGCAGTTGATGGAAACCAGTAAGCTCACGGTGAAAGAAAAGATCGGCTATGGAATGGGCGACGCCGGATGCAACATCATCTTTGGCGCCATCATGTTGTTTGTTAACTATTTTTATACAGATATTTTTGGTCTGGCGCCTGCCCTGGTCGGCGTATTACTGCTCTCAGTACGCGTTATCGATGCCGTTACTGACCCTATAATGGGCGCGATGGCCGACCGCACCCGCAGCAAATATGGTCGATTTCGTCCATGGCTTTTGTGGATGGCTTTCCCTTACGCATTATTCAGCGTACTTATGTTTACCACCCCTGAGTGGACATATAACAGCAAAGTTATCTATGCGTTCGTCACTTACTTCCTGCTCTCTATCACCTATACGGCAATCAACATTCCTTACTGCTCGCTCGGCAGCGTCATCACCAACGATCCAAAGGAACGCGTCGCCTGCCAGTCATATCGCTTTGTATTGGTCGGTATTGCAACCCTGCTGCTGTCCCTCACCCTATTGCCCATGGCGGACTGGTTTGGTGGAGAAGACAAAGCCAAAGGCTATCAGATGGCGATGGCGGTCCTTGCCTTCATCGGTATGTGTATGTTCCTGTTTTGCTTTGCAACTGTGCGTGAGCGCGTCCGTCCTGCGGTCCCGACTAACGACGACTTAAAAGCAGACCTGAAGGACGTGTGGAAGAACGATCAGTGGGTAAAAATTCTGCTGTTAACCTTGTGCAACGTCTGTCCGGGCTTTATTCGCATGGCCGCCACTATGTACTACGTGACCTGGGTTATGCAGCAAAGCACGCAGTTTGCCACGTTGTTTATCAGCCTTGGCGTTGTCGGCATGATGATCGGCAGCATGCTGGCAAAGGTGTTAACCGATCGCTGGTGCAAACTGAAAGTCTTCTTCTGGACCAATATCATCCTGGCGATTTTCTCCGGCGCATTTTACTTCTTCGATCCAAAAGCCACCATGATGATTATGGTGCTCTACTTCCTGCTCAACATTCTGCATCAGATCCCTTCCCCACTGCACTGGTCGCTGATGGCGGATGTCGATGACTACGGCGAGTGGAAAACCGGTAAACGCATCACCGGAATCAGCTTTTCCGGCAACCTGTTCTTCCTGAAACTGGGCCTGGCGATTGCCGGAGCGATGGTTGGCTTCCTGCTCTCCTGGTACGGCTACGACGCAGGGGCGAAAGCGCAAAGCGACTCCGCCATTAACGGTATTATGCTGCTGTTTACCATCATACCAGGCGTAGGCTACCTGATTACCGCAGGCGTGGTTCGTCTGCTGAAAGTTGACCGCGAGTTTATGCAGCAAATCCAGGCAGATTTAGAAAAGCGTCGCGCCAACTACCGTGAACTGAATGAATACCACGATATAAAAACGACTGAAACCGTAAGGAAAGCCTAATGAATCAGTGGCCTAATCCCTTTATTGAACAGCGTGCCGACCCGTTTATTTTACGTGACGGTAGCCACTACTATTTCATTGCTTCAGTGCCCGAATACGATCGACTGGAGCTCCGTCGCGCTGACACGCTGGAAGGGCTGCGCACCGCCGTCCCGGTTGTCGTCTGGCGCAAACCAGAAAGCGGCCCCATGAGCCAACTCATCTGGGCGCCTGAGATCCATCATCTGGCTGGTAAATGGTACATCTATTTTGCCGCCACCCACACACAGGCGCTCGACAAGCTGGGGATGTTCCAGCACCGTATGTTTGCGCTCGAATGTGCGGACACCGATCCGCTGGCAGGCAAGTGGACAGAGAAAGGCCAGATTAAGACACAGTTTGATACCTTTGCGCTTGATGCCACCACCTTTCATCACCAGGGAAAACAGTGGTATCTGTGGGCGCAAAAATCTCCCGATATCGCCGGCAACTCCAATATCTATCTCGCTGAGCTGGAAAATCCATGGACGATTAAAGGCGAGCCAGTCATGCTCAGCCATCCAGAGTATGACTGGGAATGCCGGGGTTTTTGGGTCAACGAAGGTCCGGCTGTCATGGTTCACGGCGACAAGCTGTTTATCAGCTATTCGGCCAGCGCCACCGATGAGAACTACTGTATGGGATTATTGTGGATTGACCTCAACGCCGATCCGCTCAACCCGCAGAACTGGCACAAATCACCACGCCCGGTCTTTTCCACCAGCTACGAAAACCGCCAGTACGGACCGGGACACAACAGCTTTACGCAAACGCCGGAAGGTGAGGATGTGCTGGTGTACCACGCGAGAAATTACACCGAAATTGAAGGCGATCCGTTGTACGATCCAAACCGCCACACTCGCCTGAAGCTCGTGCGCTGGGACGAAAACGGGATGCCTGATTTTGGCGTGCCGCCAGCGGATACGTATTGAGTCATTGCGCCGTTATCCGGCCTACATATGCGCCAGGCCGGATAAGGCGGTTATGCCGCTATCCGGCAACAATCGCTAGATCAGTGTTCCATAAATTGTCAGCAGCGCAATGACCACCACCACCACAAACGAAGTCTTCTTCGCCATTGAAACAGCCGCTTTTGGCGTTTCGACTTTATCGGTATGGGGTTCACGCGCCAAAGAGAACTGCGCCAGGCGCGTTAGTACCTGATATTGCGAAGTATGTAGATCGGCAAGCGATGCAAACCAGGCTGGCAACGCCTTCTCGCCGTGTCCTAACAGCGCATAGACCACGCCCGCCAGACGCACTGGGATCCAGTCCAGCACATGCAGGATCGCATCAATACCCGATTGCAAACGCTGGTGCGGGGTCTGATAGCGCGCCAGCCAGGACTGCCAGGCACGTAAAAAGGCGTAACCCACCAGCGTTACCGGTCCCCACGGGCCACCGACAATCAGCCAGAATAACGGCGCCAGATAAAAGCGAAAGTTGTTCCATAACAGCGCGTTCTGCAGTTCGCGCAGGAACTCACGCTCATCACAGTCCGGCGGAACACCATGGATAAGCGTCAGCTCGCTGGCCATCGCCTCACGGGCGTGAGCGTCATCGCGAGCCGCCGCGTTCAGATAGGCATGATAATGAAGACGCGTTTTGCCAGCCCCAATACACAGCAAGCCAATTAAGATCCACACCACCAGCAAGGGCACGTTAAACAGCAGTCCATGAAGTGCGCGCAACAGCAGAAACGTCACCCCCATCGCAATCAGGGCCATGCCTACGGTACGCATCATTGAGAAATGCTTCACCCGGCGGAAAAATGCTTCAACCCGGTGATCAAGCTGCCAGTGCTCACCCAGCTTAAACAGGCGTTCAACAATCAACACCAGTAATGTTGTAAACAGCGTCATGTCATCTCCTTTTGCGACGAGGGGGTGACCAGGGCGCGAAACCTTGCCCAGTCAAAAGAGGGCCCGGGATCGGTCTTACGCTCGGGCGCAATATTGCAATGTCCTGTCATATTGTTAGCAATAGCCGGATAACGCGTAATCAGGGCATTGGTCACGGCTGCAAGTTGCTGGTACTGCGCGTCGGTATAGGCCAGCGTATCCGTCCCTTCCAGCTCAATACCAATTGAAAAATCATTACAGCGTTCGCGCCCTTGATAGTTCGACACGCCAGCATGCCAAGCGCGTTTATCAAAGGGGACATACTGCACGATTTCACCATCACGGCGAATTAAACAATGGGCCGACACGCGCAGATGGGCGATCCCGGCAAAATAAGGATGGGCATTAGGATCAATCGTGCCGGTAAACAGCGCATCAATCCACGGTCCGCCGAACTCGCCGGGCGGCAGGCTGATATTATGCACCACCAGCAGAGAAGGGTTTTCGTCATCCGGGCGGCAATCGTAATGAGGAGAGGGTACGCGTCGCGCCTCTGCCAGCCAGCCCTCGTCTAACAACATGCAGAATCTCCTTATTGGTGGTGCTCATATCAGGTTCAGGGTAGCATGTTTCCACCTTATGATTCGTTAGCAATTTGGAGTTTTATCATGCCGCCTCGCCGCTATAACCCTGACTACCGACGTGACGCGCTGTTGGAACGCATAAATCTGGATATCCCTGCCGCTGTAGCTCAGGCGCTGCGTGAAGATTTAGGCGGAGAAGTTGATGCCAATAACGATATCACCGCACAGCTTTTGCCCGAAGATATGCGCTCCCACGCCACCGTGATCACCCGCGAAGATGGCGTTTTTTGTGGGAAACGCTGGGTGGAGGAAGTCTTTATTCAACTGGCTGGCGATGATGTCAACATCACCTGGCATGTTGAAGATGGCGACAGCATCAAGGCCAATCAGCCGCTGTTTGAACTGGACGGCCCTTCCCGCGTGCTGCTGACCGGCGAACGTACCGCGCTTAATTTTGTGCAGACCCTTTCAGGTGTGGCGAGCGAAGTGCGTAAATACGTCGACCTGCTGGCGGGAACAAAAACCCAGTTGCTGGACACGCGTAAAACCCTGCCTGGGCTGCGCACCGCCCTGAAATACGCCGTATTGTGCGGCGGCGGCGCGAATCATCGCCTGGGGCTTTCTGACGCTTTCCTTATTAAAGAAAACCACATTATTGCTTCTGGCTCAGTACGTCAGGCCGTTGAAAAAGCCTTCTGGCTGCACCCGGATGTGCCGGTTGAAGTCGAAGTGGAAAGCCTGGATGAACTTGATGACGCGCTGAAAGCCGGGGCCGACATCATCATGCTCGATAATTTCGAAACTGACCAAATGCGTGAAGCGGTCAAACGCACCAACGGCCAGGCGCGTCTGGAAGTGTCGGGTAACGTCACCTATGAAACGCTGCGCGAATTTGCCGAAACCGGCGTGGATTTCATCTCTGTTGGCGCACTGACCAAGCATGTTCGCGCACTCGATCTCTCGATGCGTTTTCGCTAAATACTGATGGTTTAGCCCGGTAGTGATTTCGCTTATCGGGCCATTCTGCATGCCGGAGAAGGCGTTTTCGCCGCTATCCGGCAGTTTCTTCGAGCCTCTTCGCAAATACGTTGTTTGATTCTGTAATCTCGTAAAGATCCTCGGAACCCGCCTTCCCATTCTGTTTTTTGCCTCTCGCCGTGACCCCGACCGTTTGCCAAAGTAGCGCCAGCTAACTCAAGGAGCGAACGATGGACAAGCAACGCGGCTTCACGCTTATCGAACTCATGGTGGTCATTGGCATTATTGCCATCCTTAGCGCCATCGGCATTCCGGCCTATCAAAACTATCTGCGCAAAGCTGCGCTGACAGACATGCTGCAAACCTTTGTTCCCTATCGCACGGCGGTTGAGCTTTGTGCGCTTGAGCATGGCGGAACAGCAACCTGCGATGCCGGAACGAATGGCATCCCTTCTCCAGCCACTACCCGTTATGTCTCCGCCATGAGCGTTGAAAAAGGGGTGGTCAGCCTCAGCGGACAAGAAAGTCTGAACGGACTAACCATCACCATGACGCCAGGTTGGGACAATGCCAACGGCATTACTGGCTGGAGTCGTAACTGCGTCATCCAGAATGACAGCGCACTGCAACAAGCCTGTGAAGACGTTTTCCGTTTCGACACCAATTAAGGAAAAGAGATGAATACCACCCAACTTACGGCACTGTGCCAACGTTATCAGGGAATATTACTGGATGCAGACAATGAAGTGGTGCACATCGCCGTCGTGGATGCCCCGTCCCACGAACTTCTGGACGCGCTGCATTTTGCCACCACCCGACGTATAGACATTGTCTGCTGGACGCGTCAGCAAATGGAAGGCCACACGCATACGCCGCGGAACATGCTCCCGGCTGTAGTTACCAAAAGCAGCGCCAGCGCAGCAGACCTGCTGAATCAGACGTTTCATTCTGCTCTGGTGCAACGGGCTTCTGATATTCATATTGAGCCAGCGGAAAATCACTACCGAATCAGATTACGTGTAGATGGCGTACTGCATGCTTTACCGGAAGTCACAACTGAGATGGGCATCGCTATCACTGCAAGACTAAAAGTTTTAGGCAGTCTGGATATTGCCGAGCACAGACTTGCGCAAGACGGACAATTTACCGTTGAGATTTCTGGAGAGCCGGTCTCGTTTCGCATCGCCACCCTGCCCTGTCGCTATGGCGAAAAAGTAGTGCTGCGGCTACTGCATCAGGTCGATCAAACGCTGGAGATCGCCGCGCTAGGAATGCAGGACGCGCAACTGGGCGCATTTTCGCACGCGTTACAGCAGCCTCAGGGGTTGATTCTGGTCACCGGACCGACCGGGAGCGGTAAAACAGTCACGCTGTACAGTGCGCTGCAAACCCGAAACACCCCGGATATGAATCTTTGTAGCGTAGAAGATCCGGTAGAAATCCCGATCGCAGGTCTTAACCAGACGCAAATTCATCCTCGCGCCGGTCTCACTTTTCAGGGCGTATTACGCGCGCTGCTGCGCCAGGATCCCGACATTATCATGGTGGGTGAAATCCGCGATGGCGAAACGGCTGAAATAGCCCTAAAAGCCGCACAAACCGGTCATTTGGTTCTATCAACACTGCACACTAACTCCACCACTGAAACGCTGATACGCCTGCAGCAAATGGGGGTCGCACGCTGGATGATCGCCTCCGCGCTGACGCTCGTCATTGCGCAGCGGTTGGTGAGAAAATTGTGTCCCCATTGCCGACAACGACTGGAAACGCCGATCGCGCTCCCGGAAGCGATATGGCCTGCGCCACTGCCACATTGGCAGGCCACTGGCTGTGAACATTGCTATCAAGGATTTTATGGTCGTACGGCATTGTTTGAAGTACTCCCCGTTACGCCGGCATTGCGCCAGAGCATCGCCAACGGTACGTCCGCAGAAGAAGTGGAGTCAGATGCAAAGCAATTGGGGATGAGTACGCTTTTCGAAACTGGTTGCCAGGCAGTCGAACAAGGGCTAACGACATTTGAAGAGCTGATACGCGTACTGGGCATGCCTCATGTCAGCTAAACAGCTTTGGCGCTGGCAAGGCATTAACAACGAAGGTCAACCGCTGGAAGGTGTATTGTGGGCCGATACCCGCCCCTCATTAATGCTTGCTCTCGAGCAACAGCGTATTACACCGCTACGTATAAACCGTATGCGCGTCAAAACCTCACACTGGAGCCGTGAACGAAGCGCCGAAACCATACACCAACTGGCAACATTACTAAAAGCCGGGTTAACGCTCTCGACAGGCCTAACCCTGCTGGCTGAACAGCATCCCAGCCGTCAGTGGCAGGCGCTACTGCGCACGCTGGCTCACGATATGGAGCAGGGCATTTCTCTCTCCACCTCTCTGTCGCAATGGCGCCACGTTTTTCCGCCTCTTTATCAGGCAATGATCCGCACCGGAGAGCTTACGGGGAAGCTGGACGACTGCTGTTTTGAACTCGCCCGTCAGCAGAAGAATCAACAGCAACTTGCCGATAAAGTAAAAAAAGCCCTGCGCTATCCGATTATCATTATCACGATGGCGGTAATGGTCGTGTTTGCGATGCTGCAATTTGTACTCCCTGAGTTTGCCGCCATTTACCGGACGTTTAACACTCCGCTACCAGCACTCACTCAGTGGATTATTGCCATCGCGCACTTTAGCGGCCAATGGGGAGGGCTGATCGGAGCATTCAGCCTGGTCGCGGTTGCTGTATATTATTTGATAAAGCAGAAACAGTACTGGCTTATTCTGCGCCAGACATTACTGCTCGGTCTGCCGGTTATAGGGCCGATGGTGAGAGGCCAAAAACTCACGCAGATCTTCACCGTGCTGGCGTTAACGCAAAATGCAGGAATTCCCTTTTTGCAGGGTCTTGAGAGCGTGACTGAAACGCTGGACAACCCTTTCTGGTCACAGCGCTTAGCGCGGGCACACCACGACATCAGCGCCGGAAAACCGGTCTGGTTAGCGCTTAAAAATTGCGGTGAATTCAGCCCATTGTGTATACAACTGGTCAGAACAGGTGAAGCTTCCGGCTCACTGGATGCCATGCTGCGCAATCTCGCACATCACCACGGCGAGAAAACGTTGTCTCAGGCGGAGAATCTGGCCGCGCTGCTTGAGCCTGCGTTGCTGGTCATTACGGGGCTTATCATCGGTACGCTGGTCGTCGCGATGTATTTACCGATTTTCCATTTGGGAGATGCGATGAGCGGGGTGGGATAGATTCAAATGCCTGATGGCGGCGTAACGCCATCAGGCATTTCACAGAACGACCTGTTTTTACAGGCTATTGAAAACGCGGTTTTCTTGTTCCTGTACGCGAATAAACGTTGTACGTTTGGTCAGTTCTTTCAGACGAGAAGCACCAACATAGGTACAGGCAGAACGCAGGCCGCCGAGGATATCACGCGCGGTATTATCAACCGGGCCACGCAGAGGCAGCTTAACGGTTTTACCTTCCGCTGCACGGTATTGCGCAACACCACCAACGTGACGCGTCATGGCTGATTCAGAGCTCATTCCGTAGAACAGCATGAATTTCTCACCGTTCTCTTCGACAATTTTGCCGCCGCTTTCTTCATGACCGGCCAGCATGCCGCCGAGCATCACGAAGTCCGCGCCGCCGCCAAACGCTTTTGCCACGTCACCCGGCATTGTGCAGCCGCCGTCGCTGACAATCATGCCGCCCAGACCGTGGGCTGCATCGGCACATTCAATAACCGCCGAAAGCTGTGGATAGCCAACACCGGTTTTTACACGCGTGGTACATACAGAACCCGGGCCGATGCCGACTTTAACAATGTCCGCGCCGGAAAGTACCAGCTCTTCACACATTTCGCCGGTGACCACATTGCCCGCACAAATTGTTTTTGTCGGCCATGCTTCACGCGCTTTCGACACAAACTGAACAAAATGCTCTGAGTAGCCATTTGCCACGTCAATGCAGATAAAGTTCAGCGCTGGGTTAAGCGCCAGAATCTGTTTGGTTTTTTCGAAATCTGCGTCAGAGGTACCGGTTGAAACCATCACGTGTTTGAGCACATCGGCAGAACTCTGCGCGATAAAGGCAGCCCAGTCTTCAACAGAATAGTGTTTGTGCACAGCGGTCAGGATGTCGAAGGATGCCAGTGCCGTTGCCATGGCAAACGTCCCGACAGTGTCCATGTTCGCCGCAATAATGGGG
The DNA here is from genome assembly GCA_020099315.1 of Citrobacter europaeus. Taxonomy (NCBI): domain Bacteria; kingdom Pseudomonadati; phylum Pseudomonadota; class Gammaproteobacteria; order Enterobacterales; family Enterobacteriaceae; genus Citrobacter; species Citrobacter europaeus. Next base: position 716,508 of record CP083650.1, on the reverse strand, counting down.
ACGCCGGACCAGGTCTGACCTGAATGCTTAAAGGTAAATTGACGCTCCAACTCAACATCGGAACGGCTTTTGAGAGTAGAACGCTTAGGGCGGATAAGAACGTCTTTGAAACCTAACTTCAGATCTTCTTCGATACGCATGTGCGGATTCCTGGGGTTAATGGCGAAAAATCGAAACTCACAACTCCAGTGACGCTATCATACGCACTAATCAATGCCGCGCAAGACTGCGAAATTCTCTTTTTTTACGCTACAATCCCATAAATTTACCTGGCGAATAGTAGGTTAATCCTGCAACAGCCTCGCCTTCGCACGCTTAACTTTTAACTGTTTGATAATCAAACTCAAACTCCAGGATCTGCATCTATGAGGTATACGGTAGCCTTAACCGGCGGCATTGGCAGTGGTAAAAGTACCGTTGCAAATGCGTTCGCTGACCTCGGAATAAACGTCATCGATGCAGATATTATTGCGCGCCAGGTGGTTGAACCCGGCACACCTGCCCTTAAGGCGATCGAAGAACATTTTGGTTCCGAGGTTATAGCCGCGGACGGATCGTTGCAGCGGCGCATTTTACGCGAACGCATTTTTTCCAATCCTGAGGAGAAAAGCTGGCTAAATGCCCTGCTTCATCCGCTTATTCAGCAGGAAACACAGCGCCAGTTTCAGCAAGCGACCTCCCCTTATGTGTTGTGGGTTGTACCTTTGCTGGTAGAAAATTCGCTGTATAAAAAAGCCAACCGTGTACTCGTGGTGGATGTTACCCCCGAGACACAGCTCAGACGCACGATGCAGCGCGATGACGTCACGCGTGAGCATGTTGAACAAATTCTTGCTGCCCAGGCAACGCGTGAAGCGCGTCTGGCCGTGGCAGACGATGTTATTGATAATAATGGCGCACCGGAAGCCATCGCCTCGGATGTCGCCCGCCTGCACGCGCTCTATTTGCAATGCGCGTTGCAGTTTGTCTCACAGGAAAAACCGTAATGTACACCCAGGTCCTTTTTGAACACCCTCTCAATGAGAAGATGCGTACATGGCTGCGCATTGAGTTTTTAATCCAACAGCTCTCCGTTAATTTACCTATTACAGACCATGCAGGCGCACTGCATTTTTTCCGTAATATCGGCGATTTACTGGATGTCTTTGAACGCGGTGAAGTCCGCACCGAACTCCTCAAAGAGTTAGAGCGACAACAGCGAAAACTCCAGGCCTGGGTTGAAGTTCCCGGCGTCGATCAAAGCAGGATCGACGCATTGCGCCAGCAGTTAAAAAGCGCGGGCAGCGTTCTGATTTCGGCCCCGCGTATTGGACAGACACTACGCGAAGATCGTCTGATTGGCCTCGTGCGTCAGCGTTTAAGCATTCCTGGCGGGTGCTGTAGTTTCGATTTGCCAACCCTGCATATTTGGTTGCATTTACCACAGCCGCAACGCGACGCGCAGGTTGAAGCCTGGCTTGCCAGCCTGAATCCGCTCAATCAGGCGCTAGCACTGGTGCTGGATTTGATTCGCAACTCTGCGCCGTTCCGTAAGCAAACCAGCCTGAATGGTTTTTACCAGGACAACGGCGAAGATGCCGATCTGCTGCGCTTGCAGCTGCCGCTTGATTCGCAGCTTTATCCGCAAATTTCTGGTCATAAGAGCCGTTTTGCCATTCGCTTTATGCCGCTGGATAGCGAAAATGGCCAGGTGCCTGAGCGTCTCGATTTTGAGCTGGCGTGCTGTTAAGGAGTCAACATGTCTGAACAAACTATCGTCAACTGCCCAACCTGTGGCAAACCCGTGATATGGGCTGAAGTCAGTCCGTTTCGCCCATTCTGCAGCAAACGCTGCCAGTTAATCGATCTGGGTGAGTGGGCCGCGGAAGAGAAACGCATCCCAAGCTCTGGCGATCTGTCGGAAAGCGATGACTGGAGTGAAGAGCAGAAGTAATTGCGCTAAAACGGTTGGCCGGGCAAGCATTGCGCCCCGTTAATAATTTACCGGATGCGGCGTTGCCTTATCCGGCCTACGAACACCATTAGCCAGCAATCAGCTTTTCAATGACCGGCGCATTCGCCGGCGGAAAATCTTCCGCATTTAGAGCAGCTTGCGCAATCCACTGCGCTGGTTGCCCCTCTTTTCCCCATGGTTCGCCTTCCCAGCTTTCAACCAGCCAGAACCACAGAGTGATATGCCGGTCCGGAAACTGATACTCCAGCTTTTCGAACAGCGAGCTATGGGTCGGCGTAATGCCCACTTCTTCCTGTAACTCGCGAATCAGTGCCTGCTCTGGCGTTTCACCCGCTTCAATTTTTCCGCCGGGAAACTCCAGCTTATTTGCCATGTGGGCATCAGCCGCACGCTGAGTTATGAAAATTTCATGGTGCTGATTACGAATAATCCCGACGGCGATCTGCAATATTTTCATCTTCATCGTCCATAAAAAAGGCGCAGAATTCTGCGCCTTTTCAGTAAGTTATTTTATTAGCTCAGACGGCCATGGCACTGTTTGTACTTTTTGCCAGAACCGCAAGGACACGGATCGTTACGACCCACTTTACGATCGCCGGTTTGTGCTGCCAGCTCTTCTGCCGCGGCAGAATCGTCACCTTTATGGCTCAACTGCTGCATCTGCGCTAAACGTTCAGCTTCTTCACGACGCTGCTGCTCCATCGCTTCTACTTCTTCAGGCATACGTACCTGAACTTTGCTCAGGGTGCTGATCACTTCGTACTTCAGTGATTCCAGCATTGATGCAAACATAGAGAAGGATTCACGCTTGTATTCCTGCTTCGGATCTTTTTGCGCATAACCACGCAGGTGAATACCCTGACGCAGGTAGTCCATCGCCGCAAGGTGCTCTTTCCACAGAGAGTCGAGAGTTTGCAGCATCACGCCTTTTTCGAAGTGACGCATCATCTCCGCGCCCACAACTTCTTCTTTACGCTGATAAACTTCGATAGCGTTTGCCAGAATACGTTCACGCAGCGTTTCTTCATGCAGCTCAGGTTCTTTATCCAGCCATTCTGAAATCGGCATGTCCAGATCGAAGTCGTTTTTCAGACGTTCCTGCAGACCCGGGATATCCCACATTTCTTCCAGAGACTGCGGCGGAATATAGGCATCAATCGTCGCTTTGAAGACATCTTCACGGATGCTGTTGATGGTCTCGCTAACGTCAGTTACGTCCAGCAGTTCGTTACGCTGGGTGTAGATTGCACGGCGCTGGTCGTTGGCAACGTCATCATATTCCAGCAGTTGCTTACGAATATCGAAGTTGCGGCTTTCCACTTTACGCTGCGCGTTTGCAATCGCTTTAGTTACCCACGGGTGTTCAATCGCTTCACCTGGCTTCATGCCCAGTTTACGCATCATGCCGGACACGCGGTCAGAGGCAAAAATACGCATCAGCGCATCTTCCATCGACAGATAGAAACGGGAAGAACCCGCATCACCCTGACGACCCGAACGACCACGCAGCTGGTTATCGATACGACGAGATTCGTGGCGCTCAGTACCGATAATATGTAAACCACCGGCGGCTAACACCGCATCATGGCGAACCTGCCACTCTGCTTTGATCTGCGCAATTTGTTCCGGAGTCGGGTTTTCCAGCTCGGCAACTTCCGCCTGCCAGCTACCGCCCAGCACGATATCGGTACCACGACCCGCCATGTTCGTCGCGATAGTCACGGCTGACGGATAACCCGCCTGAGCAACGATATCCGCTTCGCTGGCGTGGAACTTAGCGTTCAGGACGTTGTGCTTGATACCGGCTTTAGTTAATTCGTTAGAGACCACTTCCGATTTTTCAATGGAGATAGTACCCACCAGCACCGGCTGGCCATTTGCGGTACGTTCTTTAATATCTTCAATGATCGCCTGAATTTTTTCCGCTTCGGTCATGTACACCAGATCCGGTAAATCCTTACGGATCATCGGACGGTTGGTCGGCACAACCACGGTATCCAGTTTGTAGATGGAACTGAATTCAAAGGCTTCAGTGTCTGCTGTACCAGTCATACCGGCCAGTTTTTCGTACAAACGGAAGTAGTTCTGGAAGGTAATAGATGCCAGCGTCTGGTTCTCGTTCTGGATATCTACGCCTTCTTTGGCTTCAACGGCCTGGTGCAGACCATCGGACCAGCGACGGCCCTGCATGGTACGACCGGTGTGTTCGTCGACGATGATCACTTCACCGTCTTTCACGATGTAGTCAACGTCGCGGGTAAACAGTACGTGTGCGCGCAGCGCGGCAGTCACGTGGTGCATCAGCATAATGTTGCCCGGAGAGTACAGCGACTCGCCCTCATCCATAATGCCTTCGTTAACCAACAGCTCTTCAATCAGCACCAGACCACGTTCAGTCAGGTTAACCTGGCGCGCTTTCTCATCAACGGAGAAGTGGCCCTCACCCTGGAACGTGTCGGAATCTTCCTTCTCCTGACGAATCAGGTGCGGGATGATTTTGTTCACTTTTTTATACATTTCCGAGCTGTCTTCAGCCGGACCGGAAATGATCAGCGGCGTACGCGCTTCATCGATCAGGATGGAGTCGACTTCATCGACCAGCGCATAGTGCAGTTTTCGCTGAACGCGCTCTTCCGGGCTAAACGCCATGTTGTCGCGCAGGTAGTCAAAGCCGTATTCGTTGTTGGTACCGTAAGTAATATCGGCATTGTAGGCTTCACGCTTGGCTGGCGCAGGCAGGCCAGACATGTTGATACCCACGGTCATGCCGAGGAATTCAAACAGCGGGCGGTTATTTTCGGCGTCACGCTGAGCCAGGTAGTCGTTCACGGTAACCACGTGTACGCCCTTCCCGCTTAATGCGTTCAGGTAGGCAGGCAGCGTGGCGGTCAGGGTTTTACCTTCACCTGTACGCATTTCCGCGATGCAGCGATCGTTCAGGACCATACCGCCCAGCAGCTGAACGTCGAAGTGGCGCATGCCGAACACACGCTTACTCGCTTCGCGGACCACCGCGAATGCTTCCGGGATCAGGCTCTCAACGCTGGCGCCTTTTTCCAGACGGGCGCGGAATTCAGCGGTCTTCGCTTTCAGCTCATCATCGGAGAGTTTTTCCATCTCCGGTTCCATTGCGTTGATGACATTGACCACTTTGCGCATACGACGCAGCGTACGCTCGTTACGGCTACCGAATACTTTTGTTAATAATTTGATTAGCATAATAAAATCTCAAACGCCCCGCATTGCGGAGTCAAAAATTATAAGTTGGAAGGTTCTTTTTTAGCTGAGGCGTTGAGGGCCAGCGCGGATTCCCTGCAGCTGACTGATCCAGACCGGAACGCTAAACGCGGCCTGAGAGGTAAAATGGGCGTATGTCACGCGACTCACGGTCGCGGGCGGTCTGCCTTCTTGCGTCAGCATCGCGCTGAGCGTATTCAGTAACGCAAGATGGTGCGCCTGGATTGGCAACGGCTCTTCGGCAACGGGTAGCGCCTGAGGGGCCATAGCAAAAGAAAGATGGCGAATAACCGTACGAATAGCATGCTGATGCCAGTAGTCGACGGTAAAATTCGGGCGGCGATTGGTCGCTTCCAGCAAAGCAAGCTGGTTAAAGTTAACTTTAGCGCCTTGATCGTGATTGCTGGCGGTCGCCTTCGCAGGGGTATTAGGTTCAGCAGCATTACCGAGCGCGGGCAGGCCAAAACTAGCCGCGACCATCCCCAACAGGAGATGCGGCCAGAAGTACCGTCTGCCTAACTGTCGCCAGCGCGTCAGTATTCCACTCACGTTATTGCCACCTGATATACCCTGCGTTTGGGGTTACAAATGCAAAACCATTTTTGCGCACAAATATTACCATTAATGCGTTCGCACCACAGCAGTAATGACGCAAGTCGCGGGTAAATATGCTTAAGAAAGCAGCGATCGAACGGTATTTTAATCTACCTGTGGGAAAAGTCGCTTCAGAGAAGGTGGTTTGCAATCGGAAGATAAAAAAACGACTGGCTCACCTGGCCGGAGAGAGTGCCAGATTAACCAGTCGAATTTATGCGACAGGTATACACTTCATCTTTCAAGCTGCCCCTTTGTTGGCTGCTTTCTCTCACCCCAGTCACGTACTAGTGTACGCTCCTGCGGATTCGTTCAGTTGCCGCCTTGATGCAACTTGAATGATTTTGTGTATAGTTATTATGCCAGTACGGTCGAAGGTGCTTTGAACGCCAGTGGCAGTTCTGCATCGTCCTGGAAGGTCACATATTCCCAGGCTTCCTGTTTTGCCAGGACCGCCTGCAACAGTTTGTTATTCAATGCATGACCGGATTTATACGCGGTGAATGCACCAATAATGTTATGACCACACATGAACAAGTCACCAATCGCGTCGAGCATTTTGTGACGAACGAATTCGTCTTCAAAACGCAGGCCGTCTTCGTTCAATACGCGATAATCGTCAACAACGATGGCACAATCGAAGCTGCCGCCCAGGCACAGGCCGCGGGACTGCAGATATTCGATATCACGCATGAAGCCGAAAGTACGCGCGCGGCTGATCTGGCGCATGAACGCATCCGCAGAGAAGTTCATCGCGTAGCGCTGCGTGCTGGAGTCGATTGCCGGATGGTTAAAGTCGATGGTGAAATCCAACGTAAAACCATTGTATGGCTTAAACTCAGCCCACTTATCGCCATCTTCGACACGAACGGTCTCTTTGATGCGAACAAATTTTTTGGCGCTGCTCAGTTCTTCAATACCTGCATCAAGCAGCAGATAAACGAACGGAGCGGCACTGCCATCCATAATCGGGATTTCCGGGGCGTTAACTTCAATAACGATGTTATCGATACCTAAGCCCGCCAGAGCAGCATTAAGGTGCTCTACGGTTGAAATCCGCACATCATGCTCATTGACCAGACACGTACAGAGCATGGTATCACGCACAGATTTGGCATCGGCCGGGAAATCTACCGGAGGATTCAAGTCGGTGCGACGATAGATGACCCCGGTGTTGGCCGGCGCAGGGCGTAATGTCAGGGTGACTTTTTTGCCGGTATGTAAACCGACGCCAGTCGCCTGAACGATACGTTTAAGAGTCCTTTGTTTGATCATCGTATAATCTCGCCAAATTACCTATCCAACCGAAGTGTACTATACATTCGGTGGGCCAGTTTAGCACAAAGAGCCACAATTCCCAAATTCCAGCTAATTCTTAATCAGCTTGCTTACGCAGGAATGCTGGGATATCCAGATAATCCGGCTCTTTCGTGGTTTGCGGCGTATTGTCGTTAACCACTTTCGCTACCGGTTTCTGCTCTTGCGTCAACGGCGCCATACCGTGCTGCTGGTAACGATCCATTACCGGCTGCTGTACCTGCTTGTTGGTCACCAGAGTGATTTCAGGACGCTTGTCCATACCAATTCCAGTCGCCACAACGGTCACGCGCAGTTCGTCGTTCATATCCGGATCCAGAGAGGTACCGATAACCACAGTCGCGTTATCCGATGCAAATGCACGGATCGTGTTACCCACGGTTTCAAACTCATCCAGACGCAGGTCGAAGCCCGCAGTAATGTTGACCAGCACACCACGCGCGCCGGACAGATCGATGTCTTCCAGCAGCGGAGAAGAGATAGCCATTTCAGCCGCTTCTTCTGCACGGTCTTCACCGCTTGCCACGCCGGAGCCCATCATCGCGTAGCCCATTTCGGACATCACGGTGCGCACGTCTGCAAAGTCGACGTTCATCAGACCCGGACGAGTAATCAGTTCAGCGATACCCTGAACCGCGCCTTTCAGCACGTCGTTCGCTGCGCCAAACGCATCCAGCAGGGAGATACCGCGACCCAGCACTTTCAGCAGCTTGTCGTTCGGGATAGTGATCAGAGAGTCCACATGTTTGGACAGCTCGGTGATACCCTGCTCTGCGAATGCCATACGCTTCTTGCCTTCAAAGTTGAAAGGCTTAGTCACGACGGCAACGGTCAGGATACCTAAATCTTTTGCTACTTCAGCCACCACTGGCGCTGCACCGGTACCGGTACCGCCACCCATGCCAGCTGCGATGAACACCATGTCTGCGCCGTCAAGCGCTGCACGCAGAGCTTCACGATCTTCGTCTGCCGCATTACGACCGACTTCCGGGTTTGCACCCGCGCCCAGACCTTTGGTGATGCCGCTACCAATCTGAATGGTCTGTCCAACCGCCGTTTTACGCAACGCCTGAGCGTCGGTATTCACAGCGAAGAATTCAACACCTTCGATGCGCTCACGCACCATGTGTTCAACGGCATTACCGCCGCCGCCGCCGACGCCGATGACTTTAATCACCGCGTCATTGGTAAGTTCCATAGGTTCAAACATAGTTTCTCTCTCCGTTGTGCCTGTCGCCTGAGACCGTGAATGTGCGTTGGCCTCTTTAAAAATTAAAACTCTTTTCGCAGCCAGCTATTGAGTCGTTTGATCCACGAGCCAACTGATGCCGTTACGCGTTTTTCAACTTCAGCTTCACCACTCAAATGGGATTCTTTCCCGTAGTGAAGCAGCCCCACCGCCGTGGAATAATACGGCTCCTGAGCATAATCCGTCAGACCGGTAATATTCAGCGGTGCGCCAATACGTACTTGCGTATGGAACACGCGCTGTGCGCAGGCCGCAAGACCTTCAATTTGCGCAGCACCGCCGGTTAACACAATCCCCGCCGCCAGATGATGTTTCACACCCTGCTGGCGAAGCTGTTCTTGTAATTGCAAAATTTCTTCGTTGACCAGGTTGAGCAGCTCGGTATAACGCGGCTCAATGACCTCTGCCAGGGTCTGACGTTGCAGGCTACGCGGTGGACGCCCCCCCACGCTTGGCACTTCAACGCTCTCGTCTTTACCGACGATGGAACCCAGTGCGCAACCATGGCGCACTTTGATAGCTTCTGCATCGCTCGGCGGCGTACCGAAGGCATACGCGATATCGCTGGTCACGACATTCCCTGCATAAGGGATCACTTTAGTGTGGCGCAACGCCCCGCCAGTATAAACGGCGATGTCCATTGTACCACCACCAATATCCACCACGCAGACACCCAGTTCACGTTCATCTTCCGTCAACACGGAATAACTGGCTGCCAACCCGGCAAAAATCAGTTGGTCAACTTTCAGGCCACAACGTTCAACGGCTTTGACAATATTCTTCGCCATGTCGTTGTGGCAGGTAATAAGATGGACTTTTGCCTGCATACGCACGCCGGAAAGACCGACCGGATTTTTGATACCTTCCTGGTAATCGATGGCGTATTCCTGCGGAATAACGTGCAGAACACGATGTTCATCGCGAACGCGTACGGATTTTGCCGTATGTACCACGTTCTCCACATCTTCCTGCGTCACTTCCTCTTCGGAAATGGGCACCATACCAATTTCATTCTGACAGCTAATATGCTTACCGGAAAGCGCCAGATACACAGAGGAGATCTGGCAATCTGCCATCAGTTCAGCCTGGTCAATGGCGCGTTGTACGCACTTCACCACTGACTCAAGGTCATTCACCCCGCCTTTATCCATACCTCGCGATGGGCAACTGCCCACGCCAATGATATTGACCATACCGTCGGGCAGAACTTCCCCTACTAAAGCGGCTACCTTCGCGGTGCCAATCTCCAGTCCAACTACCAGTTTTCTGTCCGTCGCCTTGATCATTGTTGTTCTGCCTGTGCCTGATTCTGTTGCTGATTAGATTCCTCAGGAGGCAAGGGAACCCAGCCTACTGCCGCTCCTGAGTCATAACGCAAATCAACGTAGCTAATCCGTTTGCCATCGGTTTGCGCCTGCTGCTGTAAAACCGGGTAGAGTTCCACAAAGCGAGCCAAACGTTTTATCGTATCGCCCCTGCCCAGATTGAGCTTAATATCGTTATTCAGCGTCAACTGCCAGGAACGACGCGCGGTCATCGCCGCTTCCTTCAGGGTGAATCTATCCTTAGCCAGCACCTGCCCCATATCACGGAACCCTTGCAACACTTCACTTGCGCTGCCTTCCGGTCCGTACAACATAGGTAATACCTGCTTATTGGCCCGACCGGTTGGGACGCTGAACGTATTTCCTTCTGCATCCACCATGTGTTGGTCATTCCAACGCGCTATTGGCACATATTCAACCAGATGAATCTTCAATTCATCAGGCCATTGCTTTCTGACGCTCGCCTGTTTTATCCAGGGGAGACGTTCAATCTGGCTCTGGATGATGTTCACATCCTGAGTCATAAAGGTACCCGGAGCACCCAGCGCCAGGATGGACTGACGGATATCGTCATTGCGCGTGTAATGCCGTTCGCCGGTTAACACCAGTTTTGACAATGGCAAACGCTGCGCATCTTCCATCCACCCCAACACTACCCAGCCGCTGACAAACACGGTGCACAGCACTGTCAGCAGGAACAGTATTCCTGCAAGACGCGTTCCATTATTGCGGCGTGAGGAGTTTACTTCTTCTTCATCACCGTTTCGCGTGTTCAGCGCAGCCTGCGACATATCAGTCCGCCAACTCCAGAATTCTTACCACCAACTGCGAGAAGCTCAGGCCTGCCTGACGTGCCGCCATCGGCACCAGGCTGTGGCTGGTCATACCCGGAGAGGTATTGGCTTCCAGCAGATAAAACTGGCCATCGCTGTCCAGCATGACGTCAATGCGACCCCAACCTTTACAGCCCAATGCGGTCCATGCTTTCAGGACTAATTCCTGCAAACGGGCCTCTTGTTCGGCTTCCAGACCTGCAGGGCAGAAATATTGTGTCTCATCAGAGAGATACTTCGCCTCATAATCATAGAAGGTTCCCGCGGGTTGGATACGTATTGACGGTAAAATTTCTTCGCCGAGTATCGCAACTGTAAATTCCGGGCCACTGAGCCATTTTTCAATCAGTACTTCTTCATCATGCTGAAAAGCCAATGCTAATGCACCCTGCAAAGCATTTTCTTCTTCAACTTTTGACATCCCTACGCTGGAGCCTTCACGGCTTGGCTTCACAATCAGCGGCAAACCTAACGCAGAAATTTTTGTAACTGCCTCATCGCTAAGACCTTTTTCGAACTCAGCGCGGGTCAATGCCACCCATGGCGCGACGGGTAAACCTGCGCCCTGCCACAGCAGCTTGCTGCGCAGTTTGTCCATCGAAATTGCGGAAGCCATGACGCCGCTGCCGGTATATGGCAGGCCAATTTGCTCCAGCATGCCCTGCAACGTGCCATCTTCCCCGCCACGACCATGCAACGCAATAAACACCTTCTGAAAACCCATTGATTTCAGAAGAGTGACATCGACCTCTTTAGGATCAACCGGATGGGCATCAACACCACCTTCGCGTAACCCTGCCAGTACGGCCGCGCCGGAATTCAGCGAAACTTCACGTTCTGCGGAGGTTCCCCCTAACAGGACCGCGATTTTATCAGCCATGTTGTTCTTCCTCCGGGTTTTGCGGCTTCAGTTTGATTTCAGCTAAGGAACGCGCGATTTTGCCGATATTTCCAGCGCCCTGCACCAAAATCAGATCGTTGCCGGTTAATACTGGTGCCAGCATTTCTGCCACCAGGGCCGGATCGGATACCAGAATCGGATCGATCTTACCGCGACCACGAATCGTACGGCACAGCGAGCGGCTGTCGGCCCCCGGAATCGCGGCTTCGCCCGCGGCGTACACGTCCAGCATCAACAGCGCATCGACCTGGGTCAGCACGTTGGCAAAGTCGTCATACAGATCACGTGTACGCGTAAACCGGTGCGGTTGGAACAGCATGACCAGATTTTTGTCGGGCCAGCCCGCACGCGCGGCTTTAATCGTGGCGTCCACTTCCGTTGGGTGGTGACCATAATCATCGACCAGCATCGCGGTCCCGGTTTTACCGTTCACTGGCTCAAGCGGGAATTCGCCGAGGAAGTCGAAACGACGTCCGGTACCCTGGAAGCTCTCCAGCGCACGCAGAATAGCGTCATCTTCAATACCTTCTTCCGTCGCAACCGCCACCGCAGCCGCGGCGTTCAGCGCATTGTGGCGGCCCGGCGCGTTTAACGTCACACGTAAATCGGCCATCCCCTGACGCACCAGCGTGAAGTGCCCTTGTGGGCCAATCTGCTGGTAATCTTCAACGCGCACATCGGCATCATCACTAAAACCATAGGTTGTGGTTTGACGACCAACTCGCGGTAACAGCTCGCGGATCACCGGATCGTCAACGCACATCACCGCACGACCATAAAACGGCAAGTTATGCAGGAAATTAATAAACGTCTGCTTTAAATTTTCGAAGTCGCCATGGTAGGTATCCATATGGTCGGCTTCGATATTGGTGACAATCGCCACCATCGGCTGCAAATGCAGGAACGATGCATCGCTTTCATCCGCTTCCGCAATCAAATAACGGCTATGTCCCAGGCGCGCGTGAACGCCCGCGGCCTTCACCAGACCGCCGTTGACAAAAGTGGGATCCAGGCCCGCTTCCGCATAAATGCTGGAGACCATTGCCGTGGTCGTGGTTTTACCATGCGTACCGGCAATAGCGATGCCGTGACGAAAACGCATTAACTCCGCCAGCATTTCCGCACGACGGATCACCGGAATGCGCGCTTCATGCGCCGCAACAATTTCCGGGTTATCCGCTGAAATGGCGCTGGAGACCACCACTACGCTCGCATCGCGCACATTTTCAGGGCGATGGTTGAAGAAAATCGTGGCGCCCAGATTCGTCAACTGCTGCGTCACCGGATTCGGCGCTAAGTCAGAACCGCTGATCTGATAACCTTCATTGGCCAAAACTTCGGCAATACCGCCCATACCAGCACCACCGATGCCGACAAAGTGGATGTGCCGAACGCGACGCATTTCGGGCACGATGGAACGCAGTTTTGCCAGTTGTTGTGTATTCATTCTTTAGCCATTAACTTCTTAGTTCATGCGATGCAAAAGGCATCACCACAATTACGCCCGGGCAGCCCGGCTCACTTCATTTGCCACGCGCTCAGTGGCATCCGGTATGGATGCGGCGCGCGCACGTTCTGCCATGGTTAATAAGGTTTCTCGCGACCACCCGGCAAGGGTGCTGGCGACGGCATCCACAGTAAACTGCGGCTGCTCGAGAATTTTGGCGGCGCCCGCTTTTTCCAGCGGCAGCGCATTCCAGTACTGCTGTCTGTCTTTATGCTGGAACGGCACAAACAGCGCGGGTAAACCTGCGGCGGCAATCTCGCTCACCGTCAGCGCCCCTGAGCGACAAACCACGACATCCGCCCACGCGTAGGCCGCTGCCATATCATCAATAAACTCAGTAACCTTGTGCTGCGGTTGTCCCGCGTCGGCATACGCCTGCTCGACGGTCTGCTGCGCGCCTTTGCCGCTCTGATGCCAGATAGTTACCGCATCGCCAAGCTTTGCGGCAACCTGCGGCATCGTCTGGTTCAAAACACGTGCGCCCTGCGATCCACCGACCACCAGCACGCGAACCGGACCTTCACGACCGGCCAGACGCGTTTCGGGCAACGGCAGCGCCAGCACGTCGGTGCGTACAGGGTTGCCCACCACTTCCGCATTTGGGAAAGCACCGGGAAAGGCCTGCATCACCTTCGTTGCAATCTTCGCCAGCCATTTATTGGTTAACCCTGCAATGCCGTTCTGTTCATGCAGTACAACCGGAATGCCTAATGACCAGGCAGCCAGTCCGCCAGGGCCGGACACATATCCCCCCATTCCCAGCACCACATCAGGCTTAAACTGCTTCATGATGGCGCGCGCCTGACGCCAGGCGTTAAAAATACGCACGGGCGCGGCTAGCAGCGCGTTGGCGCCTTTGCCACGCAATCCGGAGATGCGAATAAAGTCAATTTCAATGCCGTGTTTCGGCACTAAGTCCGCTTCCATACGATCGGCGGTGCCCAGCCAACGAACCTGCCAGCCCTGGGCCATTAAATGGTGCGCGACCGCCAGCCCCGGGAACACATGCCCGCCGGTACCGCCTGCCATCACCATTAACCGCTTCGGTTGACCACTCATCGTGCACCTCGTGTAAACGCCTGGGCTTTTTCCAGACGCGTTTCATAATCAATACGTAACAAAAACATGATGGCCGTCGACATAATCAACAAACTGGAACCACCGTAACTGATCAGCGGCAACGTCAGACCTTTGGTTGGCAGCATACCTGCTGCAGCGCCGACGTTTACCAGTGCCTGGAAGCTAAACCAGATCCCAATGGAGCAGGCTAAAAAGCCTGAAAAACGGTGATCAATTTCCAGCGCCTTACGGCCAATCGACATCGCGCGAAAAGCGACGAAGAATACCATTAAAAGTGCCAATACCACACCGATATAACCCAGCTCTTCCCCAATAATGGCGAAGATGAAGTCGGTGTGCGCTTCCGGTAAATACTCGAGCTTTTGGACCGAATTACCTAAGCCTTGCCCCCAAACCTCACCGCGGCCAAAAGCCATCAGCGATTGCGTCAGCTGGTAGCCACTGCCGAACGGATCTTCCCATGGGTTCCAGAAGGAGGTTACGCGGCGAATACGATACGGCTCAGCAAGGATCAGCAGCACAACCGCAGAAATCCCCATGCCGATGATGGCAATGAACTGCCACAGTTTCGCACCGGCGAGAAACAGCATCGCCAGGGTAGTGACAAACAGCACCACCACCGTACCCAGGTCAGGCTGTGCCAGCAGCAAAATAGCCAGCACCAGGATCACGCCCATTGGTTTTAAGAAGCCGCGCAGGTTGTTACGCACTTCATCAACTTTACGCACCAGGTAGTTGGCGAGATAACAGAACAGCGACAACTTGGTAAATTCCGCAGGCTGAATACGCAGCGGCCCCAGCGCAATCCAGCGCGACGCACCGTTAACGGAACTACCCACCACCAGCACGATCAACAGCATGATGATCGAGGCTATCAGCATCGTCGTACTGTATTTTTGCCAGAACTCCATCGGCAGACGCAGCGTCACCATCGCCAGACAGAACGCGAGGAAGATGTACAGCGCGTCACGCTTGGCAAACAGGAAAGGATCGCCCGCCAGACGTTGCCCTACGGGCATCGATGCCGATGTCACCATCACAAAGCCGATCGCTGCCAGACCAAAGGTCAGCCACAGCAGCATGCGGTCATACATGATCAGGCTGTCCGCGTCTTTATCACGCGAAGCCATCACCCAGCCTTTAAGTGCCGCGAAGACCCACGCCAGGACACCCAGTCCCGGTAAGCGCGGCATTCTCAGACGAGGGAGAGATAAGCGCATCAACCCAACTCCTTCGCCAGGCGGGTAAAGACGTCACCGCGTTGCTCAAAGTTTTTGAACTGGTCGAGGCTGGCGCAGGCGGGCGACAGCAACACCATATCACCCGGTTTCACGCGCGGTGCGAGCAGGCGCATTGCCTGCTCCATGGTTTCAGTTTGTTCCGTAACGTCAGGTCGCAGAGCGGCAAGCTGCGCGCCATCACGACCAAAGCAGTACAGACGAATGTTGTCGCCGGTCAGGTAACGTTGCAGCGGCATAAAGTCAGCGGATTTCCCGTCGCCGCCCAGCAGCAGGTGCAAAGTACCATCAACATGCAGGCCATTCAGCGCGGCCTCAGTGCTGCCCACGTTGGTGGCTTTAGAATCGTTAATCCAGCGCACGCCATTGTGCTCAAGCACGGTCTGAAAACGGTGCGCCAGACCGGTAAACGTGGTCAGCGCTTTCAGACTCGACGCCCGCGGCAGACCCGCAGCATCCGCCAGCGCCAACGCGGCCAGGGCATTGGTATAGTTATGCTGGCCGGAAAGCGTCATCTCTTTCACGTTGAGGACTTTTTCCCCCTTCACCCGCAGCCAGGTTTCGCCCTGCTGACGGTTCAGGTGGTAGTCACCCATGTTGACGCCAAAGCTCACGCAACGCTGATCCGCCCCGCGAATCGGCATGGTCAGCGCATCATCAGCGTTGACCACGCAGACTTTCGCGTTTTCATAGACGCGCAGTTTGGCCGCACGGTACTGCTGCAAGCCAAACGGATATCTGTCCATATGATCTTCGGTGACGTTCAAAATGGTGGCGGCTACGGCGTGTAAGCTGGAGGTTGTTTCCAGCTGGAAGCTCGACAGTTCCAGAACATACAGCTCACGTTCGTCGTCCAGCAGCATCAGCGCGGGCAGGCCGATATTACCGCCAACACCCACGTTCACACCGGCCGCTTTCGCCATCTCGCCTACCAACGTAGTAACAGTACTTTTCCCGTTGGAACCGGTGATCGCAACGATCGGCGCCTGCGCTTCGCGACAGAACAGCTCAATGTCGCCAACAATTTCAATTCCCGCATCGGCGGCGGCGCTCAGTGAAGGATGCGCCAGGGCGATACCAGGGCTGGCGACGATGAGATCGGCGGCCAGCAGCCAGTCATCATTCAGGCTGCCAACATGACGCTCAACCGCTTCCGGTAATTTGTCCAGACCAGGTGGCGTCGCGCGGGTATCCATTACGCGCGGCGTCACGCCACGCGCCAGGAAGAAATCCACGCAGGACAGCCCGGTCAAACCCAGACCGATAATGACGACTTTTTTACCCTGGTAATCAGCCATGATTAACGTACCTTCAGCGTTGCCAGGCCAATCAGCACCAGCATCAGCGAAATAATCCAGAAGCGCACAATTACGCGCGGTTCCGGCCAGCCTTTCAGTTCATAGTGATGGTGAATCGGCGCCATACGGAAGATGCGCTGTCCGCGCAGCTTAAAGGAACCAACCTGCAGAATGACTGACAGGGTTTCTACGACAAATACGCCGCCCATGATCACCAGCAGGAATTCCTGACGCAGCAGCACGGCAATAATGCCCAGCGCGCCGCCCAGCGCCAGCGATCCGACGTCGCCCATAAAGACCTGCGCCGGATAGGTGTTAAACCACAGGAAGCCTAAGCCCGCGCCGACAATCGCCGTACAGACGATCACCAGTTCGCCGGCATGACGTAAATAAGGAATGTGCAGATAGTTGGCGAAGTTCATGTTACCGGTCGCCCAGGCCACCAGCGCAAAACCCGCGGCCACAAACACGGTCGGCATAATCGCCAGACCATCAAGGCCGTCGGTGAGGTTAACCGCGTTACCAGTCCCCACAATCACAAAGTACGCCAGCAGGACGTAGAACAGTCCCAGTTGCGGCATCACGTCTTTAAAGAATGGCACCACCAGTTCGGTGGCGGGGGTATCTTTACCGGCCAGATACAGCGCAAAAGCCACGCCCAGCGCAATCACCGACATCCAGAAGTATTTCCAGCGTGCGATCAGGCCTTTGGTGTCTTTGCGTACCACTTTACGGTAGTCATCGACAAAACCGATAATGCCGTAACCGACCAATACCACCAGCACACACCATACGTATGGATTCGACGGGTATGCCCACAGCAGTACGGAGATAACAATCGCGGTGAGGATCATAATCCCGCCCATGGTCGGCGTACCGCGTTTACTGAAGTGTGATTCCGGACCGTCGTTACGTACGACCTGTCCAAAGGACATTTTTTGCAAGCGGGCGATCATGCGCGGGCCCATCCACAAAGAGATGAACAGCGCGGTCAGCAGGCTGACGATGGCGCGAAACGTCAGATAGGAAAAGACGTTAAAGCCGGAATAATATTTGACCAAATGTTCGGCCAGCCAAACTAACATGTTCCATTCTCCTGTAATGCGCGTACTACCTCTTCCATGGCGGCACTACGTGAACCCTTCACTAAAATCGTCATGATCTGATGTTCTGCAATCAGCGCCTTAAGATGCGCGGTCAGCGCGGTTTTATCCGCAAAATGCTCACCAACGCCGCTGGCATGGCTAATTGCCTGACTCAGTTTCCCTGTACTCAGCACCCGGTCGATACCTGCAGCCTTTGCAGCCTCACCTACCTGTACGTGGCAGGCTTCGCTTTCCGCGCCAAGCTCTGCCATATCGCCAACCACCAGCACGCGGTAGCCGGGCATTTCGGACAGCACCTGTACCGCTGCGGTCATTGAGCCGACGTTAGCGTTGTAGGAGTCGTCCAGCAGCAGCTGATTTTCTGCCAGTTGAACCGGGAACAGACGCCCCGGCACCGCTTGCAGATCCTTCAGGCCCGCTTTGATCGCCTCTGGCGTCGCGCCTACCGCCATAGAGAGCGCAGCCGCCGCAAGGGCGTTAGCAATGTTGTGACGCCCCGGCAGCGGCAGCAGAACATCAATGCTTCCGGTTGGCGTTTGCAGCGAAAACTCTGTGCCGTGTGAGGTCACATGAACGTTATCCGCCGAAAAGTCGCTGTTAGCCGCATTCGGCGAGAAGCGCCAGACTTTGCGATCGCCGATGATGCTTTGCCAGTTCAGCCAGTCGTTGTTGTCGGCATTCATAATGGCGATACCGTTCGCTGACAGGCCGGTAAAAATCTCACCTTTTGCCTTTGCAACACCGGCCAGAGAGCCGAAGCCTTCCAGATGCGCGGCGGCCAGGTTGTTCACCAGCGCCGCTTCCGGACGTGTCAGACCAACGGTCCAGGCGATTTCCCCCTGATGATTGGCGCCGAGCTCAATTACGGCATAGTCGTAATCGTTGTTTAAGCGCAGCAGCGTCATCGGTACGCCGATGTCGTTGTTCAGGTTGCCCGCGGTATATAGTGTGTTGCCGCATTGACTCAGAATGGACGCCGTCATCTCTTTGACGGATGTTTTCCCGGAAGAGCCGGTCAGCGCAACAACGCGCGCCGGAACCTGGGCGCGAACCCACGCGGCCAGTTCACCAAACGCCAGACGCGTATCTTTAACAATCAACTGCGGCAGATCGGTGTCCAACGGACGGCTGACCAGCAGCGCACCCGCCCCGCTCTCTTGCGCTTTGTCGGCAAAATCGTGGGCGTCAAAGCGTTCGCCTTTCAGCGCCACAAACAGGCAGCCCGGCGTCACTTTACGCGTATCGGTTGTCACCGCATCAAGGGTCAGATCGGCCCCTTTTAATTCGCCACGGAGGATCTCCGCCAGTTGGCTGAGCGTTACGCTAATCATGCGATTACCCCCAGCAGACGCGCTGCCGTGACGCGGTCAGAATAGTCGAGGCGCTGTGAACCAACGATCTGGTAGTCTTCATGACCTTTACCGGCCACCAGCACCACGTCATTTTCTTTCGCCTGCATAATGGCGTTTGTCACCGCTTCTGCGCGACCTTCCATTACCTTCGCCTGTCCGGCATCCAGCATCCCCGCCAGAATGTCGTTAATAATGGCGCGCGGCTCTTCAGTACGTGGGTTGTCATCGGTCACCACGACAACATCAGCAAACTCTTCAGCAATCGCGCCCATCAACGGGCGTTTGCCTTTGTCGCGATCGCCGCCGCAACCAAAGACGCACCACAGTTTGCCAGCACAGTGCAGACGTGCCGCCTGCAGCGCTTTTTCCAGCGCATCTGGCGTATGGGCATAATCAACCACAACGGTGGTTTTACCCGGCGCGCTGAACACTTCCATACGCCCGCAAACCGGCTGCAATTGTGTCGCCGTTTTCAGTAAATCAGCTAACGGATATCCCAGCGCCAGCAGCGTCGCCAGCGCCAACAGCAGATTGCTGACGTTAAACGCGCCCATCAGGTGGCTTTCAATTTCGCCGTCACCCCATGAGGAGGTAAAACGAATCGTTGCCCCGCTGTCGTGATAATTCACGTCAACCGCTTTTAACCAACGACCGTGACAGTTCGGATTGATGTGGTCTTCCATCGAAACGGCAACCGCATCCGGGAGTTTGGCCAGCCAGCGACGACCGACTTCATCATCCGCGTTGACGATGGCCTGACCGCATTGGTGCGTGGAATACAGCAGCCATTTCGCGGCTTCGTAATGTTCCATATCGCCGTGGTAGTCAAGATGATCACGGCTTAAGTTAGTAAATACTGATGCGGCAAACTTCAGCGCCGCCACGCGATGCTGAACCAGACCGTGTGAAGACACTTCCATCGCGCCAACCGTTGCGCCCTGCGCAACCAGCCCCGCCAGCACATGCTGGACATCAACGGCTGAGCCGGTAGTATTTTCCGTCGGGATCACTTTGCCCAGCAGGCCATTGCCTACTGTTCCCATTACCGCGCTGGTTTCGCCAAGCAGTTGGCTCCACTGCGCCAGCAATTGGGTAGTGGTGGTTTTACCGTTGGTCCCGGTCACGCCGACCAGACGCATTTTTTCAGAAGGCTCGTGGTAAAAACGGCCTGCCAGTGCAGATAAACGTTCGTTAAGCTGGCTGAGATAGATAACCGGCACGCCGTGCATTTCACGGATTTCACCGTCAGTAGCTTCATCTTTTGCTTCTGCAATAATGGCAGCCACACCTTGCGCTATCGCCTGCGGGATATACCGACGCCCGTCCGCCTGATGACCCAATACTGCGACAAAGAGATCGCCCGATGCAGCCACACGGCTGTCAAGCGTCATCTCCCGCAGTGCTCGCTCCGGTGCACCCGGCACCCATGGAGCAAGAAGGTCGCGCAAATTACGATCTGCCACCTGTTGCCTCGCCTTGATTATTCACAAATTCATTTTTATCGCCCGTTGTCAGCGCATCCGGCTCGATGTTCATGGTGCGCAGTACGCCGCCCATGATGGCACCAAAGACCGGCGCGGAAACGGCGCCACCGTAGTATTTACCCGCCTGCGGATCGTTGATAACAACAACCAGCGCGAAGCGCGGCTGACTCGCAGGCGCAACGCCTGCGGTATAAGCAATGTATTTGTTGATGTAGCGGCCATCCGGGCCTACTTTTTTCGCCGTACCGGTTTTAATGGCGATACGATAGCCTTTAATCGCCGCCTTCACGCCGCCGCCGCCGGGCAGCGCCACGCTTTCCATCATGTGCACCACGGTACGCACGGTTGATTCCGGGAAGATACGCTCGCCAGGAACCGGAGGGTCAACTTTGGTGATCGACAGCGGACGATATACGCCATAGCTGCCGATCGTTGCATAGACTCGCGCTAACTGTAACGGCGTTACCATTAGCCCATAGCCGAAAGAGAAGGTGGCCCTCTCTATGTCAGACCACCGTTGTTTTTGAGGATATAAGCCACTGCGTTCTCCGACCAACCCCAAATTGGTCGCTTTTCCCAGCCCAAAACGTGAGTAAGTGTCTACTAACGCTGAGGACGGCATCGCTAACGCCAGCTTGGAAACACCGACGTTACTCGACTTCTGCAAAACCCCGGTGAGGGTCAATTCGCTATAACGCGCCACGTCTTTGATTTCGTGACCATTAATTCGGTAAGGGATGGTGTTAAGTACGGTATTTTCACGTACCACACCACGCTGCAGCGCCGTCATCACCACCATCGGTTTGACGGTAGAACCCGGCTCAAACACGTCGGTAATGGTACGGTTACGCATCGCATCTTTCGGCGTACCGGTGAGATTATTCGGGTTGTAAGACGGACTGTTGGCCATTGCCAACACTTCACCGGTGTTCACATCCACCAGTACCGCACTGCCTGACTCCGCCTTGTTAAACGCCACCGCGTTATTCAGTTCACGGTAAACCAGCGCCTGTAAACGCTCATCAATGCTTAGCGCAAGGTTATGCGCCGCCTGACTGTCGGTAGAGGAAATATCCTCAATGACGCGGCCATAACGGTCTTTACGTACAATACGTTCGCCCGGTTGCCCGGTGAGCCACTTGTCGAAGCTCTTCTCAACGCCTTCAATCCCCTGACTGTCGACGTTAGTAAAGCCGATGAGGTGAGCGGTCACTTCTCCGGAAGGATAGTAGCGGCGGGATTCTTCGCGCAGATGAATACCTGGCAGCTTCAGTTTCTTGATGTAGTCAGCCATGTCAGGGTTTACCTGACGCGCCAGATAGATAAAGCGCCCTTTCGGGTTGGCGTTAATGCGGGAAGCCAGTTGATCGAGTGGGAGGTTCAGGGCAGTCGACAACGCCCGCCAGCGTTCACCAACGCTCACGCCGCCTGCATCATGCACCTCTTTCGGGTCGGCCCAAATCGCCTTCACCGGAACGCTCACCGCCAGCGGACGACCTGAGCGGTCGGTAATCATCCCGCGTGACGTAGACACTTCCTGGACGCGCAGAGAACGCATGTCGCCCTGACGCACCAACATGTCCGGCGCGATGATTTGCAGCCAGGCAACGCGCCCGAGCAGAAAACCCAGTGCCAGCAAAATACAGCCGCACAGTAACGCAAAACGCCAACTGATAAAGTTGGCTTGTTCTTCCTGGCGTTTTGGTTTGTGCGTTTTTGCCGCTGCTTTCATGCGTCGCGTTTATCCTTATTTTTGTACTACGATATTTTCTTGTGAGGGATCAACATGCTGCATTTGCAGCTTTTCCGTTGCGATCCGTTCAACACGGCTATGGTCGCCGAGCGCGTTCTCCTCTAGGATCAAGTTACGCCATTCGATATCCAGCGCATCTCGCTCCAGAACCAGCTGCTCACGCTGCGCGGTCAGTAACCGCGTATGGTGTGCTGTTGTCACGACGGTAACCGCCGTCAAAATAATGCAAATGAACAGGCAGAGTGGCAGCTTCCCATACCGCAAAAGATCGTCACCGATCACGCCAGGCAAGGCATGGCGCTCGTTGCTTCCTATCGATCCTTTAACTTTGCTGAGGGCTTCTGTCACTCTGCTGATCATGCGTTCGTCCTCTCTGCAATACGCAGAACTGAACTACGGGCACGAGGATTTTCAGCTACCTCTTCTTCACCCGGCATCATCTTGCCTAGTGCTCTTAACTCACGGCCGCCCAGTTTTTTGATCTGCGCTTCGGTCATCGGTATTCCAGCCGGAACCTGAGGACCACGGCTTTGTTCGCGCATAAAGCGTTTCACAATGCGATCTTCAAGCGAATGGAAACTGATTATCGAAAGGCGACCACCTGGTGCCAGCACGCTGAGCGAGCTTTTTAGCGCCTGCTCTATCTCCTCCAGTTCACTGTTCACCCAAATGCGCACCGCCTGGAAGGTACGGGTCGCGGGATGTTTGAATTTGTCTTTCACCGGCATTGCCGCCGCAATCACCTCTGCCAGCTCTTTAGTGCGGGTCATTGGTTCGATGCGGTTGCGCTCCACGATGGCGCGAGCAATGCGTTTGCCGAAGCGCTCTTCGCCAAAGGTTTTGATCACCCAGGCAATGTCTGCTTCATCGGCGGTTTGCAGCCATTCGGCCGCTGACTGACCGCGTGTCGGGTCCATTCGCATATCTAACGGACCGTCACGCATAAATGAGAATCCGCGCTCAGCGTCGTCAAGCTGCGGAGAAGAAACCCCAAGATCGAGAAGAATCCCGTCGATCTTACCGGTCAGTCCGCGCTCGGCGACGTAGTCAGCCAGCGCAGAAAAAGGTCCATGGACGATGGAAAAACGGGGATCGGTAATCGTCTGTGCAACGGCAATAGCCTGCGGATCGCGATCGATGGCCAGTAAACGTCCCTCTTCGCCAAGCTGGGAGAGGATCAGACGTGAGTGACCACCGCGACCAAATGTCCCGTCAATGTAGATGCCGTCTGGACGAATATTCAGGCCGTTTACGGCTTCATCCAGCAACACCGTTGTATGTTTATAATTTTCCATCATTTTATAGAGACAAATCCTGCAATCGTTCCGACAGCGCGCCGGTAACAGACTGCTCAGCGTCGATATCTTCCTTGACCTGTTGATACCAGGTCGTTTCATCCCACAGCTCAAACTTATTGAACTGCCCAACCAGCATCACTTCTTTCGTTAACCCTGCGTGTTGCCGCAGAATGGGCGCTATCAATAAGCGACCAGCGCTATCCATCTGACATTCGCTGGCATGACCCAACAACAGGCGCTGTACGCGACGCTCAACTGGATTCATGCTAGACAGACGCGATAACTTCTGTTCGATGATTTCCCATTCAGGCAGGGGGTACAGCAGCAGGCACGGGTGATGGATGTCAATGGTGCAAACCATTTGACCGGTAGCGCTCTCGAGCAGTTGATCCCGATAACGGGTAGGCACGGATAAGCGCCCTTTACTGTCGAGATTAACTAACGTTGCTCCCCGGAACATGCCAGCCTCACCCCCGATTACCACTTTATCCCACAAATTCCCACTTAAAGGAGTTTACGGAGCGGAGGAAAACCTTGTCAAGCAAGTCACGGCGCTTAGCGGAGCAAAAAACACATTGTTTACGGCTAATATCAGCGTTGAACAAATTCCGTACAGCAAACGAAGCAAATTAACGTCATGAATATTTGTAAGAAAAAAATCCAACAACTCATGATTGTTTAAAACAACTGAATATCATCAAAAGAAAATATAAAGTGTCAGTTTGCGACGCGAGCGGCATTTTAGGACAATATGCAGCGAGATAACAGTACCAGTTAATCAGTCTGTACGCCGCACAGGAGCGAGGTGAAGGTGAGATTGCCACAACGCAGCAGCAAAGTGTTTGTTAATTCGGCAAATCCCTACAAGCATGTAACAAAATAATACAACCGTAACGCGTCGTTACTTCTCAATAACCCCAAAATGGAGAGTTGCATTTTTAATTCGGCATAATTTAAGAATCAATTTCAGATAATTCTAAAGAATATTCTTAATTATAATGCGGTTATTTCTGAGAATGGAATAATTGATGACGTCAGAGGCTTATCCCGCCGACATCATCAATTGAGGCTCTTAGTTACGGCTAAGTATACCGCGACGGTACAGATTACGCCGTATACGCGTTAATCCTGGTTTTGGTTTTCGCGGCTCATCCAGGCTTGCCAGCACAATCTCCAGCACGCGCTCAGCAACATCGCGATGACGCTGCGCTACCGCCAGTACCGGGCACTGCAGGAAGTCGAGCAGTTCGTGGTCGCCAAACGTCGCAATCGCCAAATCAGACGGTAACTGCCCGTCGCGACGCAGGGTCACATCCATCACTCCCTGCAGCAGAGCAAACGACGTGGTAAACAGCGCCTGAGGCATTGGATGCGTTTCCAGCCATTTATCAAACAACTGCGCGGCAGCTTCACGTTCATAGCTGTTGGCATAGAGGAAATGCACTTCACGCGGATCGTCTTTCCATGCGGTACGGAAACCCTGTTCGCGCAAGAAACTGACGGATAATTCAGGGAGCGCCCCCAGATAGAGCACGGTTTCAGCAGGGAATTTACGTAACTCCTCCGCCAGCATTTGGGCATCATCCTGGTCTGCGCCCACCACGCTGGTGAAATGTTCGCGATCCAGCGCGCGGTCCAGCGCCACAATCGGGAATGAACTGTTCGCCCAGCGCTGATAGAACGGGTGTTCAGGCGGCAAGGAGGTCGACACAATAATGGCATCAACCTGGCGTTGTAAAAGATGCTCAATACAACGCATTTCGTTATCCGGCTGATCTTCAGAGCAGGCAATCAACAGTTGATACCCGCGCTGACGCGCCTGGCGCTCCAGATAGTTTGCGATCCGAGTATAGCTCGTGTTCTCGAGATCCGGGATCACAAGCCCAATAGAACGTGTGCGTCCAGCACGTAGCCCGGCCGCCACGGCGTTCGGGTGGTAATTATGCTCACGCACCACCGCCATGACTTTTTCGACCGTTTTGTCGCTTACGCGATATTGCTTTGCTTTGCCGTTAATAACGTAGCTTGCAGTCGTTCGCGAAACGCCGGCCAACCGAGCGATTTCATCCAGTTTCACAATTGCCCCTTGCGTAAAATGTACAAACCATAACCTTTTAGATGGCATGGGTTAAACTTCTTAACATCTAAGCGCAGAATAATGACTGCGGCAACCGCTTTTGTCTCTGGTTACTGCTGATTTCGCAAAAAAAAGCAACCGATAGCCAATGCTTCTCGCCCAGGCCGGATAAGCATTAGCACCATCCGGCAAGGTATTATTGCCTGATGCCGACGCTAGCGCGCCTCATCAGGCCTACGTTATCCCTGCACGTTAGCGCATAATTTTATCGCCGCGAGAAAGTCCCACCACGCCGGAACGGGCAACCTCCACAATTTTGGCGACTTCACGCAGGGTTGCCAGAAACGCATCCAGCTTATCGCTGGTGCCCGCCAGTTGTACGGTGTAGATCGACGGCGTAACGTCGATGATTTGCCCGCGGAAAATCTCCGTGTTACGTTTCACCTCTTCCCGGCCATAACCGCTGGCCTGGATTTTCACCAGCATGATTTCTCGTTCAACGTGCGCGCCCTGCCCCAGTTCGCTGACGCGCAGAACATCCACCAGCTTGTGAAGCTGCTTTTCGATCTGCTCCAGGACTTTCTCATCCCCAACCGTCTGAATCGTCATCCGCGATAAGGTCGGATCGTCAGTCGGCGCGACGGTCAGGCTTTCAATGTTGTATCCGCGCTGGGCGAAGAGGCCAATCACACGCGACAATGCACCCGACTCGTTTTCCAGCAATACTGATAATATCCGGCGCATAATCAGGTCCTCTCCGTTTTGCTTAACCACATTTCATCCATCCCGCCCCCACGAATCTGCATCGGGTAGACATGCTCACTGCCATCGACGGTGACATCGACAAACACCAGACGATGGTTACGCACATGTTCCAGCGCTTCGCCCAGCTTGTTCTCCAGTTCATCTGGATGATTAATCTGGATACCAATATGCCCATAAGCCTCGGCAAGGCGTACAAAATCGGGCAGCGACTGCATGTAAGACTGGGAGTGGCGCCCGGAGTAGATCATGTCCTGCCATTGTTTGACCATGCCGAGATAGCGGTTGTTAAGGTTGAGCACCAGCACCGGCAGTTCATATTGCAGCGCCGTCGACAGCTCCTGGATGTTCATCTGAATGCTGCCATCTCCGGTCACGCACACCACCGTTTCATCGGGCAGCGCCATTTTCACCCCCAACGCCGCGGGTAAACCGAATCCCATGGTGCCGAGGCCGCCTGAGTTAATCCAGCGGCGTGGTTTATCGAACGGATAGTAAAGTGCGGCAAACATCTGATGCTGACCAACATCAGAGGTCACATATGCCTCCCCTTTCGTCAGACGCCAGATGGTTTCTATTACCGCCTGTGGTTTAATACTTTCGCTTTGCGTGTCGTATTTCAGGCACTGACGGGCGCGCCATTGTTCAATCTGTTGCCACCAGTCACGGTTATCATCCAGCGGCTGCTGTGATTTTTCCTGCTCCAGCAACTCAAGCATCTGATCCAGCACCAGGCGAGCATCGCCCACAATCGG
The DNA here is from genome assembly GCA_020099315.1 of Citrobacter europaeus. Classification (NCBI taxonomy): domain Bacteria; kingdom Pseudomonadati; phylum Pseudomonadota; class Gammaproteobacteria; order Enterobacterales; family Enterobacteriaceae; genus Citrobacter; species Citrobacter europaeus. The sequence goes on along the minus strand of CP083650.1, from coordinate 689,388 downwards.
AATATCCGCCGTGACGGTTTTTGAAATGGAGGTCGGATCGATGTCGATATGCAGTACGGTCGCATTCGGGCAATATTTTGCCAGGTTATTGGTCGTTCGATCGTCAAAGCGAACGCCGACGGCAAAGATCACATCGGAATGATGCATGGTCATATTGGCTTCGTAAGTACCGTGCATGCCCAACATACCCAGCGCCTGGCGATGCGTGGCCGGAAACGCGCCTAACCCCATCAGCGAGGAAACAACCGGCAGATTCAGTGCTTCGGCAATCTGCCCCAGTTGTTGGTGGCAGGCGGCATTCACCGCGCCACCGCCCACATAGACCACCGGTTTCTTCGCCGCTACCAGCGTTTGCAGAGCACGTTTTATCTGACCTTTATGTCCGGTCGTTGTCGGATTATATGAACGCATACTTACAGACTCCGGCCAGCTGTAAGGCAGTTTTTTCGCCGGATTCAGAATATCTTTCGGCAAATCCACTACCACCGGTCCCGGACGACCGCTTGCCGCCAGCCAGAAGGCTTTTTTCAGCACCTGCGGGATGTCTTCCGTTTGTTTAACCAGGAAGCTGTGTTTTACCACCGGGCGGGATATGCCCACCATGTCGCACTCCTGAAAGGCATCGTAGCCAATCAGGGAGGTGGCAACCTGTCCGGAGAGGATCACCAGTGGAATGGAATCCATATATGCCGTTGCAATCCCGGTGATTGCATTGGTTGCCCCCGGTCCGGAAGTGACCAAAACAACGCCGACTTCCCCCGTGGCGCGCGCCAGGCCATCAGCCATATGTACCGCGGCCTGTTCATGACGGACCAGCACATGATCAACACCGCCGACCGTATGTAGCGCATCATAAATATCGAGGACGGCCCCCCCGGGATAACCGAATACCTGCTTCACACCCTGATCGATGAGCGATCGGACGACCATCTCGGCTCCAGACAACATCTCCATGGCTTGCCTCACTCTTATAATGAATTACGGTTTAACAACACATTAACCGCTGACGATGACGCATGGCAATTGACTCCGAAGGGGTGGCACTGGAGTAAATTAGAATAAAACGGAGGAAAGAATCGAATAAATGGAGAATTAAACCATCATAAGCAATTGATATGATAAATAATCGCTTAAAAAGGGAGACTTACAGCAATTACTCTATTTTTTTACAGGTCAGGGTATATATAAAAAGTAGAGTTCAGCATAAAATTTCAGACATAAAGAAAAAAGCAGAATAAACCAGATGTATCCCCCGATTTATTCTGCCAACTGCTACTGCTTGCAGACGGAGACCAACAGCTCTTCCATCCATTGATGTCCTTTATCGCGACCCGCAGCCTCATGCCATGAAAGATAACATGTGCGGCTATTCAATTTTAAAGGTAAAGGCAATATTTGCAGTTCTAAAGAATCGGCGAACTCTTCTGCCAACCAACGCGGCGCAATAGAAACCAGATGCGTTTGCGACACAATATTAAGCACGCTAATTAATGCCATTCCCTGATAAGCCACGCAGGATTGTTTATCCGGTGTGTCATACCACGGCTGGCTGAATGATGCGAAGCGATCGAGGGAAACCACGGCATGCTGTTCATTATAGAGATCGCTTTCCAGCAATGGGCCACTAATACGCGGATGCTTTTTACTCGCCACTAACACCATTTCGTCATTGAATAATGGAATACTGGAGAATTCTGGACGACGGAACTCTTCATAGCTAATAACAAACTCAGTTTCCTGATAACGTAATTGATGCTCAGTATTTTGATTGAGTGAAGATTTAAAAACGACATTAATATTCGGTGCGACTTGCTCAACTCGATTATAAATCAATGAAGTAAGAATATTATCCAACGGGCTACATACACAGAGATTGAAAACACGCTCACTGCTGGCAGGTTCAAAGCCGGAACCAGGCAGTTCATTCTGCACTAATTGCAATGCCTGGCGAACAGAGCCAAACAACTGAAAAGCTCTTGCTGTAGGCTGTATCCCGCGTCCATATCGAACAAAAAGCTCATCGTTAAACATGACCTTCAGGCGCGCGACCGCATTACTGACAGCGGGTTGCGACATCCCCAACGTATGCGCGGCACGGGTAATATTTTGTTCCTGCATCACCGCATCGAAAACGGTTAATAGATTGAGATCAACCATACGAAGCTGTGGCTTACCCATCTCTATAAGATTCGTTTTATCTATTATTTTTACTTCTGGCATATTTAACTCCACTGTCACTCTAAACTCCCTTTTCCCAGACGGAGTGAAGAAATAATCTCCGTTAATATGATTTACCATGCATATAAAATGAGAAAAAGAAAAAACATTAAAATTAGGAAAACATAAAGGCACAAACCTAAATGAACAAAAGACCAATGCGAGCGCAGTGTGGCAGAGGTCACTGCACGATGATTCATATGTTTAAATTTCAAAAACAATATAACCATAAGCACGACGAATACACAATCATACGTATTATGAATGTATATTTAAGTTTTAATTAAATGTTTATATTATTAATACATTAAAAGTTAACATTAATTTATCAATTATGTGGCGTCAGGCTGGCTTAACACATTCAGAGTTACTATAAGAACAGGCAAATCATAAAGATATGAAATCTCAATAGAGTAGTTTTCTTCGATTCATCGTTACAATAAATGCAAATAAATATGCTCAAATATGTCAAACCGTGAAAAGTATGTTCAGCCATCAGCGGATTAATTTTATATACCCAGAAAAATTCAGCACAATTCGCTTAAGTTTTGCAGAAATTTCATCCCTCAATCAGAGCCTTCCCGAGGGATGGGGTTGACATCAGTCTTCATATCCAGTACCACTAAAAGCATATCGCATTCGCCTGGAGCTTGATTGATGACTTACATTGCTCGTTTCAACGGTCTACTACTACTAAACGCACCTTCGTTGCGCGGTAGACTGGTGGACGACATTCAGCATTAAGTCAGCTCCAGTTAAGACAAAAAACCCGCGCCGTTGCGCGGGTTTTTTTATGCTCGAAGCAAGGCGCCCTAAAGACCAAGGACCTAAACCATGAGCCAGCAAGTCATTATTTTCGATACCACCTTACGCGACGGTGAACAGGCGTTACAGGCGAGCCTGAGTGTGAAAGAAAAACTGCAGATTGCGCTGGCCCTCGAACGAATGGGCGTTGACGTGATGGAAGTCGGTTTCCCGGTCTCTTCACCGGGTGACTTTGAGTCCGTACAAACCATCGCTCGTCAGGTTAAGAACAGCCGCGTTTGTGCCTTAGCACGCTGCGTAGAAAAAGATATCGACGTCGCCGCAGAATCTCTGAAAGTCGCCGAGGCTTTTCGCATTCATACGTTTATCGCCACTTCGCCGATGCATATCGCGACGAAATTACGCAGCACGTTGGATGAAGTAATCGAGCGCGCTGTCTACATGGTTAAGCGTGCGCGTAATTATACGGATGACGTGGAGTTCTCATGCGAAGATGCTGGTCGAACCCCTATCGCCGACCTGGCCCGCGTGGTTGAAGCGGCGATTAATGCGGGTGCCAAAACCATTAATATCCCCGATACCGTTGGCTACACTATGCCTTTCGAATTTGGGGCAATCATTTCTGGTCTGTATGAACGCGTACCGAATATCGATAAAGCCATCATCTCCGTACATACCCATGATGACTTAGGCCTTGGCGTCGGCAACGCGCTGGCAGCCGTCCACGCCGGTGCTCGCCAGGTGGAAGGTGCGATGAACGGCATCGGCGAACGCGCCGGTAACTGCTCACTGGAAGAAGTGATCATGGCGATCAAAGTGCGCAAAGATATCCTGAACGTACAGACTCGTATTAATCACCAGGAAATCTGGCGCACCAGCCAGTTAGTCAGCCAAATCTGCAACATGCCTATTCCGGCCAACAAAGCCATTGTCGGTAGCGGGGCGTTTGCCCACTCCTCCGGCATCCATCAGGACGGCGTGCTGAAAAATCGTGAAAACTACGAAATCATGACGCCTGAATCCATCGGCCTGAACCAGGTGCAGCTGAACCTGACTTCCCGTTCCGGACGCGCCGCGGTTAAACACCGTATGGACGAGATGGGATATAAAGAGAATGAATACAGCCTGGACAACCTGTACGACGCGTTCCTGAAGCTGGCGGATAAAAAAGGTCAGGTATTTGATTACGACCTGGAAGCACTGGCCTTTATTAATAAACAGCAGGAAGAGCCGGAGCATTTCCGTCTGGATTACTTCAGCGTACAGTCCGGCTCAAATGACATTGCCACCGCCTCCGTCAAGCTGGCCTGCGGTGAAGAAGTCAAAGCCGAAGCGGCGAACGGTAACGGTCCGGTCGATGCCATTTATCAGGCCATCAACCGTGTGACTGAATACAACATCGAACTGGTGAAATACAGCCTGACCGCCAAAGGGCACGGTAAAGATGCGCTGGGTCAGGTAGATATCGTGGCCAACTATAACGGTCGTCGTTTCCACGGCGTCGGTCTGGCTACGGATATCGTCGAATCTTCTGCTAAAGCAATGGTTCATGTGCTGAATAACATCTGGCGCGCCGAAGAAGTCGAAAAAGAATTGCAACGCAAAGCTCAGAACAACGAGAACAACAAGGAAACCGTGTGATGTCGAAGAATTATCATATTGCTGTTTTGCCGGGTGACGGTATTGGCCCGGAAGTGATGGCGCAAGCCCTGAAGGTACTGGACGCAATCCGCAACCGTTTTAACATGCGTATTACCACCAGCCACTACGACGTGGGTGGTGCCGCTATTGATAACCACGGTCAGCCGCTGCCGCCTGCAACGGTTGAAGGCTGTGAGCAAGCTGACGCCATTCTGTTTGGCTCCGTTGGCGGTCCGAAATGGGAAAATCTGCCGCCAAACCAGCAGCCTGAACGCGGCGCGCTGCTGCCATTACGTAAGCATTTCAAATTATTCAGCAACCTGCGCCCGGCTAAGCTGTACCAGGGTCTGGAAGCATTTTGCCCTCTGCGGGCAGATATCGCCGCGAACGGTTTCGACATCCTGTGCGTGCGCGAGCTGACCGGCGGGATCTACTTCGGTCAGCCAAAAGGCCGCGAAGGCAGCGGTCAACATGAAAAAGCATTTGATACCGAGGTTTATCACCGTTTTGAGATCGAGCGTATTGCGCGTATCGCGTTTGAATCCGCTCGCCAGCGCCGCCGCAAAGTCACATCGATTGATAAAGCCAACGTACTGCAAACATCGATTCTTTGGCGCCAAATCGTCAATGAAATTGCGAATGAATATCCAGACGTTGAACTGGCGCATATGTACATCGACAACGCGACAATGCAGTTGATTAAAGATCCGTCCCAGTTCGACGTGCTGCTGTGCTCCAACCTGTTTGGCGACATCCTGTCTGACGAATGCGCCATGATCACCGGATCAATGGGTATGTTACCGTCCGCCAGCCTGAATGAGCAGGGCTTTGGTCTGTACGAACCCGCAGGCGGTTCCGCCCCGGATATCGCCGGGAAAAACATTGCCAACCCTATCGCCCAAATCCTGTCGCTGGCGCTGCTGTTGCGCTATAGCCTGGATGCCAATGATGCGGCCACCGCTATTGAGAGCGCCATCAATCGCGCATTAGAAGAAGGCATTCGCACCGGTGACTTAGCCCGTGGCGCTGCCGCAGTCGGTACTGATGAAATGGGTGACATCATTGCCCGTTACGTCGCAGAAGGGGTGTAATCATGGCTAAAACGTTATACGAAAAATTGTTTGATGCGCACGTTGTCTTTGAAGCGCAAAACGAAACCCCGCTGTTGTATATCGACAGGCATCTGGTGCATGAAGTGACCTCTCCGCAGGCGTTTGATGGCCTGCGCGCGCATGGACGTCAGGTGCGCCAGCCCGGTAAAACCTTCGCCACCATGGACCACAACGTCTCCACGCAGACCAAAGACATTAACGCCTCCGGCGAAATGGCGCGTATTCAGATGCAGGAATTGATCAAAAACTGCAATGAATTTGGCGTCGAACTGTACGACCTGAACCACCCGTATCAGGGTATCGTCCACGTGATGGGACCTGAGCAAGGCGTAACGTTGCCGGGTATGACCATCGTCTGCGGCGATTCCCACACCGCCACACACGGCGCATTTGGCGCACTGGCCTTTGGTATTGGCACCTCTGAGGTTGAACACGTTCTGGCAACGCAGACCCTGAAACAGGGGCGCGCCAAAACCATGAAGATTGAAGTCAACGGTCAAGCAGCGGCTGGCATTACCGCTAAAGATATCGTACTGGCGATTATCGGTAAAACCGGTAGCGCAGGCGGTACCGGACACGTCGTTGAGTTTTGCGGCGAAGCCATCCGCGCGCTGAGCATGGAAGGCCGCATGACCCTGTGCAACATGGCCATTGAAATGGGCGCCAAAGCGGGTCTGGTCGCACCGGATGAAACGACCTTTAACTATGTGCAGGGTCGTTTACACGCACCGAAAGGCGAGGATTTCGCCCACGCGGTAGAGTACTGGAAAACGCTGAAAACCGACGACAATGCAACGTTTGATACCGTCGTTACTCTGCAGGCAGAAGAGATCGCGCCGCAGGTCACCTGGGGTACGAACCCGGGTCAAGTCATCTCAGTGAACGATAATATTCCCGATCCGGCTTCATTTGCCGATCCCGTTGAGCGCGCATCGGCTGAAAAAGCGCTGGCGTATATGGGGCTGAAACCGGGCATTCCTTTAACTGAAGTGGCTATCGATAAAGTGTTCATCGGTTCCTGCACCAACTCGCGTATTGAAGATTTACGTGCCGCGGCGGAAATCGCCAAAGGACGTAAAGTCGCGCCTGGCGTTCAGGCGCTGGTAGTGCCGGGTTCTGGTCCGGTGAAAGCGCAGGCGGAAGCGGAAGGTCTGGACAAGATCTTCATCGAAGCAGGATTTGAATGGCGTTTGCCTGGCTGTTCCATGTGCCTGGCCATGAACAATGACCGCCTGAACCCTGGCGAGCGTTGCGCATCCACCAGCAACCGTAACTTTGAAGGTCGTCAGGGCCGCGGTGGTCGTACGCACTTAGTCAGTCCGGCCATGGCTGCCGCTGCCGCCGTCACCGGTCATTTTGCCGACATTCGCAGCATCAAATAAGGAAACTACCATGGCAGAGAAATTTACCCAGCATACCGGCCTGGTTGTCCCACTGGATGCCGCCAACGTTGATACCGACGCAATTATTCCTAAACAGTTTTTGCAGAAGGTTACGCGCACCGGTTTTGGCGCACATCTGTTTAACGACTGGCGTTTCCTGGACGAAAAGGGGCAACAGCCTAATCCAGAGTTTGTGCTGAACTTCCCGGAATATAAAGGCGCCTCAATTCTGCTGGCACGGGAAAACTTTGGCTGCGGCTCTTCACGTGAACATGCGCCATGGGCGCTGACCGATTACGGCTTTAAAGTGGTGATCGCGCCAAGCTTCGCCGACATCTTCTACGGCAACAGTTTCAATAACCAACTGTTGCCGGTGACCCTGAGCGACGCGCAGGTAGATGAATTGTTCGCGCTGGTGTTAGCCAACCCGGGGATTAAATTTGAAGTGGATCTCCAGGCGCAGGTGGTGAAAGCAGGCGATAAGTCCTACAGCTTTAAAATCGACGACTTCCGCCGCCACTGCATGCTGAATGGTCTGGACAGCATCGGGCTGACGCTGCAGCATGAAGCGGCCATCACCGAGTATGAAGACAAGCAGCCAGCGTTTATGCGCTAGTCATTGCGATACCGGATGCGCTGCGCTTATCCGGCCTACAAACGCACTCCAACTGTAGGCCGGATAAGCGCAGCGCATCCGGCAACATGATTAGACGTCCTTCACCCGCCCGGTCATCACCAACGTAACGACAGAAATTGCCGCAATCACCCAATAGACGGCAAAGTGGCCGTAGCTTTGCGCAACAGCTCCCTGAATCACTCCCGCCAGGATGACTCCCGTTGAAATACTGTTGGTAAATAGTGTGGTCGCTGACCCCGCTCGTCCGGGCATCAAATCCTGAAACCACAGCATGCCTATCCCGGCGATAATACCGATAAATACCGCGTTAAACAGTTGCAGCACCAGCAGCGCCGTACGGCTGTGAAAGAAGATTAAACCCAGATAAAACAGCACGCCCGCCGCAACTGCCGCGATCATCATTCGCCGTTTACCAAAGCGCTTCACGTAATAGCCCGCCAGAATCATCGCCGGAATTTCCAGCCCAGCCGCCGTTCCCATCAGGATCCCGGCCAGCTTGTCCGGCAAGCCCAGCTCAAGGCTTATCCACAGCGGCATATCGATGATGTACATGGTATTGCAGGTCCACATCAGCGTGGAGGCAATAAACAGCATGCGCACATTTTTGTCCTGCCAACCACCAGTGTGTTCGAGCGGCACATCTACAGGCTGCTCCACCCGCGCGACGGACGGCAGTATCAGCGCAATTAGCACCAGGCTAATGGCAAAAATCCCTGCGGCAATGGAAAACATCGCCGTAAAGCCGTAATTCAGGGCCAGCATGAAGGCCAGCGGCGGTCCAATCACCCATGCCAGTGAAAGCTGCGCACGCATCACCGAGCTAAACATCACCACTTCACGCGCGGAGTTATCAGCATATTCTCGCGCCAGCGCAAACAGCTGCGGCATCGCGGTATTCGCCAGCGAGGCCAGCAGCACACCGCAGGTGATCAGCGTAAGATAGTGGCGATTAAACGCAAACAGCAGCGCGTTGCCAATTGCCATCAGGCAACAGAACATGATCAGCTTGCGCCGATCGCCCTGGCTGTCGGATCGTTTCGCGAGACCCAGGCTGACAACGATCCCGACAATCGCATTGACGGTGTAAAACAGCCCGACCCAAAATGGCTGCGCCCCGACTTCACGGCTCAGGAACAGGCTCAGCGTGGGAGCCTGCAATGCACCCGCCACGCCCATCATAAAAGCGACCAGCATAAATGCCGCGTAAACGCCGTTGAGGCGCCGTCCCATGGTCATAATCCAGAGCATATCTTTCCTTTTAAGCGCAGCTGAAACGAAAAAAGCCAGCAGAAAAAATCTGCTGGCGGGTGATTTTACACCAATACTCAGTCACACATGATGTCTGCAATTCCCAATTCAGGAGTCAGGCTGTCACCTCCCACTGCATCAGCTCTTCGAGCATCTTTAAGCGCTGCGGTGCGCTCAGGCAAGCCAACCAGGACGATTTTTCCGTCGCGGTAAAGTACTCCAACCAGAACTGACGCATAGATGACCCCTTCGTTGTCTCATCGCTTCATCGGAATCTATTATTGGCTTAATATAGGGATTATAAAATTGCTGAGTTTTCCGCAGGAGTTCCCCTTTTATGTCTTCTGGTCGTTTGCAACAACAGTTCATCCGTCTGTGGCAATGCTGCGACGGCAAAACGCAAGACACAACGCTTAACGAGCTGGCGGAGCTTCTGAGCTGCTCGCGCCGCCATATGCGTACGCTGCTTAATACCATGCAGGAACGTGGCTGGTTAACGTGGGAAGCCGAAGTTGGACGAGGTAAACGCTCGCGCCTGACATTCCTCTATACCGGGTTGGCGCTCCAGCAACAGCGGGCAGAAGACCTGCTGGAACAGGATCGCATCGATCAACTGGTGCAACTGGTCGGTGACAAAACGGCCGTACGGCAGATGCTGGTTTCCCACCTCGGCCGCAGTTTTCGCCAGGGTCGACACATCATGCGCGTTCTCTATTATCGTCCCATGCACAACCTGCTTCCGGGTACGGCATTGCGCCGCTCCGAAACCCATATCGCCCGGCAAATCTTCAGCGCCCTCATACGGGTAAATGAGGAAAATGGGGAACTGGAAGCGGACATCGCCCATCATTGGCAGCAGATTTCACCTTTACACTGGCGATTTTTCCTGCGCCCGGGGATCCATTTCCATCATGGCCGCGAACTGGAAATGGAAGATGTCATCGCCTCGCTGATGCGCATTAACGCTCTGCCGCTGTACTCACACATCACGCAAATCGTCTCGCCCACGGCCTGGACGTTGGATATCCATCTGTCCCAGCCTGACCGCTGGCTTCCCTGGTTATTGGGGCAAGTCCCCGCCATGATCCTGCCGCGAGAATGGGAAACGTTAAATAACTTCTCCAGTCACCCGATTGGCACTGGTCCATATGCGGTGATTCGCAATACCAATAATCAACTGAAGATTCACGCATTTGATGATTACTTTGGCTACCGGGCGCTGATCGACGAAGTTAACGTTTGGGTGCTGCCCGACATCGGCGAAGAGCCTGGCGGCGGGTTGACGCTAAAAGGCCCCACGGAGGATGAAAAGGCGATCGAGAGCCGTCTCGAAGAAGGCTGCTACTACCTGCTGTTTGATACGCGCACCCACCGTGGCGCTAATCAGGAGGTCCGCGAGTGGGCTAGCCGCGTTCTCTCGCCAACCCATTTAATCTGCCACGCCGACGAACAGTACCAGCGACTGTGGTTCCCCGCCTACGGTTTGCTTCCCCGCTGGCACCATGCCAGGCCCGGCCATGGTGAAAAACCAGCCGGACTGGAAACGCTGACTCTCACTTACTATCGCGATCACATCGAACACCGGATTATCGCGCAGATCATGAAAACGCTGCTGGCGGAACATCAGGTACAGTTGAATATTCAGGAGATCGACTACGATCAATGGCATGCGGGTGAAATAGTCAGTGATATCTGGCTCAACAGCGCCAACTTTACCCTACCGCTGGACTTCTCGTTGTTCGCGCATCTCTGCGAAGTCCCATTACTGCAAAACTGTATCTCGCGGGACTGGGAAAACGATGCCGCCCGCTGGCGAACGGGCGAAATGAGCCTGGCGGCATGGTGCCAACAACTGCTCGCCACAAAGGCCATTGTGCCGTTGATCCACCACTGGCTGATCATTCAGGGCCAGCGCAGTATGCGCGGGCTACGCATGAATACTCTAGGCTGGTTTGATTTTAAATCGGCGTGGTTTGCACCGCCGGATCCTTAATTGCTGCTGAGCAACAAAATCATTACACTAACGCCGTTCTCAACGGGGTGCTAAATAAAAAACATACACAAAATCATTCGATCTGCGTATGGGCTGAGAGATACCCGTCGAACCTGATCCGGATAATGCCGGCGAAGGGATTTGAGTCAGTTCCTCAAGTCCTTTGCCACCCAACTCTTGAGGTGCAAAGTGTTTAAAAAATGTCTTCCGCTTTTACTGCTGTGCGCAGCGCCTGCCTTCGCTAAACCGGTACTGACCGTCTACACCTACGACTCGTTCGCAGCTGACTGGGGCCCGGGCCCGACAATCAAAAAAGCCTTTGAAGCTGACTGCAACTGCGAGCTGAAACTGGTCGCGCTGGAAGATGGCGTCTCACTGCTTAACCGCCTGCGCATGGAAGGAAAAAACAGCAAGGCCGACGTCGTGCTGGGTCTGGATAACAACCTTCTGGAAGCCGCAACGCAAACCAAATTGTTCGCCAAAAGCGGTGTACCAGGTGACGCCGTTAACGTGCCCGGCGGCTGGAAAAACGATACCTTCGTTCCGTTTGACTACGGCTATTTCGCCTTCGTTTACGATAAGAACAAGCTGAAGAATCCGCCCAAAAGTCTGAAAGAACTGGTAGAAAGCGACCAGAAATGGCGCGTCATTTATCAGGATCCGCGCACCAGCACGCCTGGTCTGGGTCTGCTGCTATGGATGCAGAAAGTCTATGGCGATAAAGCGCCAGAGGCGTGGCAGAAACTGGCAGCCAAAACCGTCACCGTCACCAAGGGATGGAGCGAAGCCTACGGCCTGTTCCTGAAAGGTGAAAGCGATCTGGTGCTCAGTTACACCACCTCTCCGGCCTATCACATCATCGCCGAGAAAAAAGGCAACTACGCCGCAGCCGACTTTAGCGAGGGCCATTATTTGCAGGTGGAAGTCGCCGCCCGTACCGCGGCCAGCAAGCAGCCGGAACTGGCCGAGAAATTCCTGAAGTTTATGGTGTCTCCAGCATTCCAGAATGCAATTCCGACCGGCAACTGGATGTATCCGGTAACGCAGGTCGCCCTGCCGCCAGGATTCGAGCAACTGAATAAACCAGCCACCGCGCTGGAATTTACGCCGCAGCAGGTTGCAGCTCAACGCCAGGTATGGATTAGCGAATGGCAACGCGCCGTCAGCCGTTAATTCCCGGCTGGCTGGTTCCAGGGCTTACCGCCGCCACGCTGATGGTGGCCGTTGCCCTGGCCGCGTTTCTGGCACTGTGGTTTAACGCCCCGCAGGGAGAATGGATCTCGCTGTGGCAGGACGACTACCTGTGGCACGTGGTGCTCTTTTCTTTCTGGCAGGCTTTTTTATCCGCAGTGCTGTCGGTCATCCCGGCGATTTTCCTGGCCAGAGCGCTCTATCGTCGTCGTTTTCCTGGACGTCTGGCGCTGCTGCGCCTGTGCGCGATGACGTTAATCCTGCCAGTGCTGGTGGCGGTCTTCGGTATTCTTAGCGTCTATGGTCGTCAGGGCTGGCTGGCCTCGCTCTGGCATACATTGGGGCTGGAATGGACCTTTTCGCCATACGGTTTACAGGGCATTCTGCTGGCGCACGTCTTTTTCAATCTGCCGATGGCCAGTCGTCTGCTGTTGCAATCACTGGAAAATATTCCCGGCGAACAACGACAGTTAGCCGCTCAGTTGGGTATGCGCGGCTGGCATTTCTTCCGCTTTGTTGAATGGCCATGGCTACGCCGTCAGATCCTTCCCGTTGCGGCGCTCATCTTTATGCTCTGTTTCGCCAGCTTCGCCACCGTTTTGTCGCTGGGCGGCGGGCCGCAGGCCACCACCATCGAGCTGGCGATTTATCAGGCGCTTAACTTTGATTACGATCCCGGTCGTGCAGCCATGCTGGCGTTGATCCAGATGGTTTGTTGTTTAGCGCTGGTACTGCTCAGCCAACGTCTGAGCCGCGCTATTGCTCCCGGCACCACGCTGGTTCAGGGCTGGCGCGATCCCGACGATCGTTTGCACAGCCGCCTGACAGACGCTCTGCTGATTATTCTGGCCCTGCTGCTGTTGTTGCCGCCGCTGCTGGCGGTGATTGTCGATGGCTTTAACCGCCATATGCTGGATGTTCTTAGGCAACCTGTACTGTGGCAGGCGCTGGGAACCTCGCTGCGCATTGCGCTGGCGGCAGGAGCGTTGTGCATTGTACTCACCATGATGCTGTTATGGAGCAGCCGTGAACTACGTGCCCGACAGCAGGTGCTGGCAGGTCAAATGCTGGAGCTGAGCGGCATGATGATCCTCGCCATGCCGGGTATCGTGCTAGCTACCGGCTTCTTTCTGCTGCTCAATAATACTATTGGGCTCCCCGAATCTGCCGACGGCATTGTCATTTTTACCAATGCGCTGATGGCGATCCCTTACGCGCTGAAAGTGCTGGAAAACCCAATGCGTGACGTCACTGCGCGCTACAGTATGTTGTGCCAGTCGTTGGGAATAGAGGGATGGTCGCGCCTGAAAGTGGTTGAACTGCGCGCCCTGAAGCGTCCGCTAGCGCAGGCGATGGCTTTTGCCTGCGTGCTGTCGATTGGCGATTTTGGCGTGGTGGCGTTATTTGGTAATGAGGATTTCCGCACCCTGCCGTTTTATTTATATCAGCAGATTGGCTCTTATCGCAGTCAGGATGGCGCGGTTACGGCGTTATTACTGCTGATCCTGTGCTTTACGCTGTTTACCGTTATTGAAAAATTGCCGGGTCGAAATGTTAAAACTGATTGATATCACATGGCTTTATCACCATTTGCCCATGCGCTTTACGCTGTCGGTCACGCGCGGCGAGCAGGTAGCGGTCCTCGGGCCCAGCGGCGCCGGGAAAAGTACGTTGCTGAATCTGATTGCCGGCTTTCTCACGCCAGCCAGCGGCACGATGATGATTGAAGGTGAAGATCACACCGCCACGCCGCCATCACGCCGCCCCGTTTCCATGCTGTTTCAGGAAAATAACCTGTTCAGCCACCTGAGCGTGCAGCAAAACATTGGCCTGGGCCTTAATCCGGGATTGAAGCTGAACGCGCTTCAGCGGGAGAAAATGCGCCACATCGCCCAGCAAATGGGGATCGACTCTCTGCTGGAGCGCCTCCCCGGTGAGCTTTCCGGCGGACAGCGACAACGCGTGGCGTTGGCGCGTTGCCTGGTGCGAGAACAACCCATTTTGCTGCTCGATGAACCGTTCTCTGCGCTCGATCCTGCGCTGCGCCAGGAGATGCTAACGCTGGTCGCCGAGGTCTGTCGCGAGAAACAGCTTACATTGCTGATGGTTTCTCACAGCGTAGAAGATGCGGCGCGAATTGCGCCCCGATCGGTTGTGGTCGCCGACGGGCGCATCGCCTGGCAGGGCGAAACGGATGAGTTATTACGCGGTCAGGTCAGCGCCTCGGCGCTGCTGGGCATTAAAGCATAGTGCGTTGCCGGATAAGGCGAAGCCGCCATCCGGCAAAAGATTCGTCAGTAACCCACAACCTTACGCAGAATATCGATATACACCGGCATCAGCGGATGACGCAGTAACGCCACCAGCGCGACCACGCCGATCCCGAGCGTCAACGGCGCCAGATACAGCAAACGGCTGCGGGGGAAATACGCGGTTAGGCGATCGACAGCCGCTTTGCCACTGCGCCACAGCCGCCAGCACAGCCAACCCCCCACCCATAGCAGCAGCGCCGTCCCCAGCAGCAACCATTTGAAATCTCCGCTCTGCATATCAGAAGGAATATCGATTGCCGCCCCCGCCAGGATCCCCGGCAAGAAGTAGAACGGTGGCCACAGGATGCAGCCAATAATGTTCGGGACGATAAATTTAGCGACAGGCAGATCCAGCATGCCCGCCACCATTGGCACCAGCGGACGCGTCGGCCCGACAAAACGGCCCACCAAAATAGTAAACATGCTGTGCTGATGCAGCGCGTGCTCGGTTTTATCCAGCAACGCCTTGTTCTTTTTCATAAACGACCAACGGTGCAGCGGCTTTTTAAAGCGCCAACCCAACCAGAAGGAGATCCAGTCCCCCAACAGGCAACCAATGATGCCCGCAAGCCAGGCATGCCAGAAGTTCAGTTCGCCGCTGCCAATCAGCGCCCCCAGCCCCGCCATCATCACGGTCCCGGGCAGAATCAGGCCAACCAGCGCCAGCGACTCCAAAAAGGCCACCAGAAGTACGGCGATCAGAGAGTACAGGGCGGACTGGAGAATAAAGTGTTCAAGCAATGCTTGCATAATGTGTCCGTCAGATTTACGAATCAGGGATTTTGATAACCCTTCTCAACTTCGTCAAGCCATCAATTGTCTGAATAGATTGCGAGTTATGACAACTGTCAGGACACATCATTCACTTTTTATTCACATCCAGCGCGAAACTCGCTCGGGCTGGCGCCGGTACATTTTTTGAAAACACGAGAAAAATAGAGCTGATCGTCAAAGCCAACATTGCGCCCGACGGTGGCGATCGGCATACGTGTGGTACTCAGCAATAGCTTTGCCTGGCTGATGCGCTGATCCTCACGCCAGCTTAATACGCTAATTCCAAGCTGTTGGCGGAAGAGATGCGACAAGCGGGAGGGCGACAGGCAGACATGCTGCGCGACGCTGGCGATGTCAAAATTACTGTCCGCCAGGTGATCGCTGATGTACTGGCAGGCATCGCGTACGCGGTTGTCCATGGGCGGGTGCAGCGATTCGTTAATAGCTTCCATCCGTCGCAGCAATAACTGCTCCAGTAAATTAATCGCTAACAGTTCGGAATAGCGGCCTTCTCCCTGCCCGGCGTTGATTATCTGCCCAAACAGTTCATTAAAATGCGGCTGATGCGCTTCATCCGGACGAAAGAAACCGGTCTGGGCAAAAATGGCCGGCCAGGCCAGCCACTCCTGCCAGTAAGCGCGCGGGCGAAAGTAAACCCACTGGTGATACCATTCGCTGGCGTCAGGATGACGTCCATAATGGTGAATTTCTCCAGGTGGAAATAGCAAAATATCACCAGGCCGGCAGACAAACTGCTTGCCCTGATTATTAATAACCCCTTCGCCACGGATGGTGAGATTGAGGATATAACCCTTCATCCCCAGCGGTCTGTCGATAAAAAAATCCAGGTACCCGTTTGCCTCAATGGGGGTTAATCCGGCCACCAAATGCGCGTTAAACGAATAGCCTGGCAGCAAGGGATCGTTTTGCGTTTCAGCCATAATTTCAATACTCCCTATATTCTGCTAAGAAACAATTTGTCCATATAACGCCAGACATCATCGGCGTCGCCCCTGCGTGCCGCAGTGTTTGCGGTAATGGACCATCAACCCCGCTTGTGAAAAGCAATTTGTAAAAAACATGTACTGGGCCAACGTCAAAATCAGCTAACAAAAGTGTCTATAACTACGGCAGAAATGTCCACATTGATTATTTGCACAGCGTCACACTTTGTGATCCCACAGCATTTTAGTCCATAAGATTAGCGGATCCTGCCTGACGGTTTTTATCCCCACTCACTACTGTTTATCCATACCCGTATTTTTGGATGGAGTAAGACGATGGCGATTGCAATTGGCCTCGATTTTGGCAGTGATTCAGTACGCGCATTGGCAGTGGAATGTGCCACCGGTGAAGAAATCGCCACCAGCGTAGAGTGGTACCCACGTTGGCAGCAAGGGCAGTATTGCGACGGCCCGAACAACCAGTTTCGCCATCATCCGCGCGACTACATTGAATCCATGGAAGCGGCGCTGAAAACCGTACTGGCCGAACTGAGCGCGGAACAACGCGCGGAAGTGGTCGGCATTGGCGTTGACAGTACCGGTTCAACCCCGGCCCCCATCGATGCCGACGGCAACGTACTGGCGCTGCGTCCGGAGTTCGCGGAAAACCCAAATGCAATGTTTGTTCTGTGGAAAGATCACACCTCAGTAGAAGAAGCTGAAGAAATCACCCGCCTGTGCCACACGCCGGGCAAGAGCGATTACTCCCGCTATATCGGCGGTATTTATTCCAGTGAATGGTTCTGGGCCAAAATCCTGCATGTGACTCGCCAGGACCATGCGGTTGCCGAAGCTGCGGTCTCGTGGATTGAGCTATGCGACTGGGTTCCGGCCCTGCTCTCCAACACCGTACGCCCGCAGGATATTCGCCGCGGTCGCTGCAGCGCCGGGCATAAATCCCTGTGGCATGAAAGCTGGGGCGGTCTGCCGCCAGCCAGCTTCTTTGACGAACTTGACCCCATCCTCAACCGCCATCTGCAATACCCAATGTTTACCGATACCTTCACGGCCGACCTGCCGGTTGGCACCCTGTGCGCCGAGTGGGCACAGCGTCTGGGGTTAGCGGAAAGCGTGGTGATTGCCGGCGGCGCTTTTGACTGCCATATGGGTGCGGTCGGCGCGGGCGCACAGCCCAATACGCTGGTGAAAGTCATCGGCACGTCGACCTGCGACATTCTGATTGCCGACAAGCACAGCGTCGGCGAGCGCGCGGTGAAAGGCATTTGCGGCCAGGTTGATGGCAGCGTGGTGCCGCATTTTATTGGCCTCGAGGCAGGTCAGTCTGCATTCGGCGATATTTATGCCTGGTTTAGCCGCGTGCTGAGCTGGCCGCTGGAACAGCTTGCCGCGCAACACCCGGAGCTGCAGTCCCAGATTAAAGCCAGCCAAAAACAGCTGCTGCCAGCGCTAACCGAGGCCTGGGCGAAAAATCCATCGCTTGATCATCTGCCGGTAGTGCTCGACTGGTTCAACGGTCGACGTACGCCCAATGCCAATCAGCGTCTGAAAGGTGTAATCACCGATCTGAATCTGGCAACCGACGCGCCGGCGCTGTTCGGTGGTCTGATTGCCGCCACAGCCTTTGGCGCACGCGCCATCATGGAATGCTTCACCGAACAAGGCATTGCGGTTAACAACGTCATGGCGCTTGGCGGTATCGCGCGTAAAAACCCGGTCATCATGCAGGCCTGCTGTGACGTGCTAAACCGTCCGCTGCAGATTGTCGCTTCAGACCAGTGCTGTGCGCTCGGTGCGGCTATCTTCGCCGCTGTTGCCGCGCAGGTCCATGCAGACATTCCAGCCGCCCAGCAGCACATGGCAAGTGCAGTAGAAAAGACGATGCAACCTCGTCCAGAACAGGCTCAACGCTTTGAACAGCTTTACCGCCGCTACCAGCTGTGGGCGGTAAGCGCTGAACAACAGTACCTTCCGACTGCCGCACCGGCGCAGCAAGCCCCGGTAGACCTGGCAACCCTGACTCATTAAGGACACGACAATGACAATTTTTGATAACTATGAAGTGTGGTTTGTGATTGGTAGCCAGCATCTGTATGGCCCGGAAACACTGCGTCAGGTAACCCAACATGCCGAGCACGTTGTTAACGCACTGAATACTGAAGCTAAACTGCCCTGCAAACTGGTATTAAAACCGCTGGGTACTTCACCTGACGAAATTACCGCTATCTGTCGTGATGCCAACTATGACGATCGCTGCGCAGGCCTGGTGGTCTGGCTGCATACCTTCTCCCCGGCCAAAATGTGGATTAACGGTCTGACTATCCTCAACAAACCGCTGATGCAGTTCCACACCCAGTTCAACGCCGCCCTGCCGTGGGACAGCATTGATATGGACTTTATGAACCTGAACCAGACCGCACACGGCGGTCGCGAGTTCGGCTTCATCGGGGCGCGTATGCGTCAGCAGCATGCCGTGGTCACTGGTCACTGGCAGGATAAACAAGCGCACGAACGCATTGGCTCCTGGATGCGCCAGGCCGTGTCCAAACAGGATACCCGCCATCTGAAAGTCTGCCGTTTTGGCGACAATATGCGCGAAGTTGCGGTCACCGATGGCGATAAAGTCGCTGCGCAGATCAAGTTCGGCTTCTCGGTAAATACCTGGGCCGTAGGCGATCTGGTGCAGGTAGTGAACGCAATTAGCGATGGCGAAATCAACGCGCTAATCGATGAATATGAAAGCACCTACACCATGACGGCGGCGACGCAAGTCCACGGTGAAAAGCGTCAAAACGTACTGGAAGCGGCCCGTATTGAGCTGGGGATGAAGCGCTTCCTGGAACAGGGCGGATTCCACGCCTTCACCACCACATTTGAAGATTTGCACGGCCTGAAACAGCTTCCGGGTCTGGCCGTACAGCGTCTGATGCAGCAAGGCTACGGCTTTGCGGGCGAAGGCGACTGGAAAACCGCCGCTCTGCTTCGCATCATGAAGGTGATGTCAACCGGTCTGCAGGGCGGCACCTCATTTATGGAGGATTACACCTACCACTTCGAGAAAGGTAACGATCTGGTGCTCGGTTCGCACATGCTGGAAGTGTGCCCGACCATCGCGGTGGAAGAGAAACCGATCCTCGACGTACAGCATCTCGGCATTGGTGGTAAAGACGATCCTGCACGTCTGATCTTCAACACCCAAACCGGTCCGGCAGTGGTTGCCAGCCTGATCGATCTCGGCGATCGTTTTCGCCTGCTGGTTAACTGCATCGACACGGTGCAAACGCCGCACTCCCTGCCGAAACTGCCGGTGGCTAACGCGCTGTGGAAGGCACAGCCGGATCTGCCAACCGCATCTGAAGCCTGGATCCTCGCCGGTGGCGCGCACCACACCGTGTTCAGCCACGCGCTGGATCTGAACGATATGCGCCAGTTCGCTGAAATGCACGATATCGAGATCGCAGTGATCGACAACGATACCCGTCTGCCGGCCTTTAAGGACGCACTGCGCTGGAACGAAGTGTATTACGGCTTCAAACGTTAACAACTGCCGGTTGGCGGCGTAGACACCTTATCCGGCCTACAGGGCTGTGCGATTTGTAGGCCGGATAAGCGTAGCGCCATCCGGCAAGATTCATCGGAGAGCATCATGTTAGAAGATCTCAAACGTCAGGTACTGGAAGCCAATCTGGCGTTACCTAAGCACAATCTGGTCACCCTGACCTGGGGGAACGTCAGCGCTGTCGATCGCGATCGCGGCGTGTTTGTGATCAAACCTTCCGGGGTCGATTACAGCGTAATGACCGCAGAAGATATGGTCGTCGTCAGTATCGCTACCGGTGAAGTTGTAGAAGGTACGAAGAAACCCTCTTCCGATACCCCGACGCACCGTCTGCTGTATCAGGCATTCCCAACCATTGGCGGTATTGTTCATACTCATTCACGCCATGCAACCATCTGGGCGCAGGCCGGTCAGTCGATTCCGGCCACGGGTACCACCCATGCGGATTATTTCTACGGTTCTATTCCCTGCACGCGGAAAATGACCGAGGACGAAATCAACGGCGAATATGAGTGGGAAACCGGTAACGTGATCGTTGAAACCTTTGAGAAACAAGGCATTGACGCTTCGCAGATGCCTGGCGTGCTGGTGCATTCTCACGGTCCGTTTGCCTGGGGAAAAAATGCCGAGGATGCGGTGCATAACGCCATTGTGCTGGAAGAAGTCGCCTATATGGGGATCTTCTGCCGTCAACTCGCGCCACAGTTGCCGGATATGCAACAAACCCTGCTGGATAAACACTACCTGCGCAAACACGGCGCAAAAGCCTACTATGGGCAGTGAAATTAATACAAGCGCGCCCGGAAAGAGTGGCGCGCTTTCTTTTTATTCCGTTATATATTCTGCAAACGAACTGCGATACATACAATTATTAGCACAAACGTATTTAATCACGTTATCATAATGTCCCAGAGTATCCTCCCCATCCAGTGAATGAAAGAAAATATAATCTGCAATTGTTGATTGCCAGCGTTGTCCGTTCAATAAATAATTAATAACCGTATCACGATGCCCATTTATTCTGTCATGTCCTTGCCAGTGAAAAAAAGCATTCCCTCGTTCAATAACCTCAGTACGCCAGATTTGCCCTGACCACGTTCTATACTCAATGTATCGACTTACCGACTTAATTGTAGGATTAGATAACTGAGTATTCACGAAGAGATAGTGATCATATCCTACCTGTAACGCCTGAGTATAAACATTCATAATACCTCTCCATCATACAACACACCCAAGCTATTGATATAAAACACTCGAGCTATCAGATGAATAAAATTATATTAAGCGATAAAAATCAAATTATACAGAGAGATATTCCCGACGAAATCGAACTGAAAATCCGTTTTTATCCAGACAATAGCAAGCCATATAAATATATTATATTCAACCTGATAACCCGAATGTTTCGATTAAAATAGTTACACTAACCATGAATAAAAACAAATAAAAATAGGGACAATTTTCTCTGAACCGAGGGATAAGTAACAAAACTGGATGAGCACAATTCCGAAAATGACATAAAAATCCTGATGCGGACTTCCAACTTATGAAAAATACATAATCGAATCACAATAACATAAAAAAACGTCTCAATCATGTGAATAGAATAACTTTCCAGCGTTACTTTAATTAACCATATTCACAAATAAAATATAACTACAGCTTTTACGCAATTGACCGTTATGCTGGTAAAATAGTGTTCGTTTTTTTAACGGTGCGCGGGTATTACCCATGAAATTTCAACGCATAATCACGTTGTCCTTCACTATGTTTACCGCAGTGATAGCTCACAACGCATTCTCCATTTACCAGTTCAGCCATGAAGATCACACGCGAAAGGCGGATTGCGCAATCGTAGCAGGTGCTGGTGTTAACGGAGATCGCCCTTCCCTGGTCTTTCAGGCAAGACTGGATCATGCTGTCTGGCTTTACCAACATAAATTAGTTAATGCACTGGTACTCACCGGCGGTTACAGCGCTGGGGCTTCCACTTCCGATGCCTCGATAGCCCGTCAATATGTAATGGCACAAGGCATCCCTGCAAACGTCATTTTTCTTGAAGAACGTTCTACGGTAACTCGCGAAAACATCCGCTATGCGCAAAAAATACTGAAGCATCAACACTGGCAAACGGCATTGCTAGTCAGCGATCCGTTGCATATGTTGCGATTACAAACAATTGCAAGAGATAACGGAATTAACAGTTGGTCATCGCCCACGCCTTCAACCCGTTATCAATCCTGGTGGTTGCAAACGCGCTTTTTACTTAGGGAATCAGTTTACTACAGCGGATACCATCTTATACGCCTCATACCTGTACAAAATAACAGTACAATCATGTAAACCAGGCTATAATAATGCCTGGTTTTTTAATGGATACGCAGCGTGGCGCAGGCAGGCTTTATTTTAACCCGGCACTGGCGGGACACCCCGCAGGGAACTGAGGTCTCATTCTGGCTGGCTACAGACGACGGGCCGCTGCAAGTCACGCTCGCGCCTCAGGAGTCGGTGGCGTTTATTCCTGGCAGTCAGGTTCCTCGCGTAACATCATTATTACGCACTGAAAACGGCTATCGCCTGACGCCGCTTCAGTTGCAAGACTTCCACCGCCAGTCCGTTTCCGGCCTGTATTGCCGCTCACATCGCCAGCTTATGCGCCTGGAAAAACTGCTGCGCGAAAACGCGGTTACTGTCTATGAGGCTGACGTGCGCCCGCCGGAGCGGTATCTGATGGAGCGCTTTATCACGTCCCCTGTTTGGGTTGAAGGCGACAGACATAATGGCACGCTGGTTAATGCCCGGCTGAAGCCGAACCCGGATTATCGACCGCCGCTGAAATGGGTATCGCTGGATATCGAAACCACGCGCCACGGCGAACTCTACTGTATCGGTCTTGAAGGCTGTGGGCAGCGTATTGTCTACATGCTCGGCCCGGAAAACGGCGACGCCTCAGCGCTGGATTTTGAACTCGAGTACGTCGCAAGCCGCCCGCTGTTGCTGGAAAAACTTAACGACTGGATTGCCCGTCACGATCCCGATGTGATAATCGGCTGGAACGTCGTGCAATTCGATTTACGCGTCCTGCAAAAGCATGCCGAACGTTACCGTATTCCTCTGCGTTTTGGTCGTGATCATAGCGAGCTGGAGTGGCGCGAGCATGGCTTCAAAAACGGCGTGTTTTTCGCACAGGCTAAAGGCCGCCTGATTATCGACGGCATCGAGGCGCTCAAATCCGCATTCTGGAATTTCTCGTCATTTTCGCTGGAGACGGTGTCGCAGGAGCTGCTGGGCGAAGGGAAGTCAATTGATAATCCCTGGGACAGGATGGACGAAATCGATCGCCGGTTTGCCCAGGATAAGCCCGCGCTCGCTACCTATAATCTCAAAGACTGTGAACTGGTCACGCGTATTTTTCATAAAACCGAGATCATGCCATTCCTACTGGAACGATCGACGGTCAATGGCCTGCCGGTCGACCGGCACGGCGGCTCCGTTGCCGCCTTCGGCCATCTCTACCTGCCGCGAATGCATCGGGCGGGTTACGTGGCGCCAAATCTGGGGGAGGTTCCCGCGCACGCCAGCCCCGGCGGCTACGTAATGGACTCACGCCCGGGTTTGTACGACTCCGTACTGGTGCTGGATTACAAAAGTTTGTATCCGTCAATTATCCGTACATTTTTGATCGATCCGGTGGGACTTATTGAAGGGATGGCGCATCCGGATCCGGAGCACAGCACCGAAGGATTCCTTGACGCCTGGTTCTCACGCGAAAAACATTGCCTGCCGGAAATCGTTACCCAGATCTGGCATGGGCGCGATGAAGCCAAACGCCATGGCAATAAACCGCTCTCGCAGGCGCTGAAAATCATCATGAACGCATTTTACGGCGTGCTTGGCACCACCGCCTGCCGTTTTTTCGACCCGAGGCTGGCTTCGTCTATCACCATGCGCGGTCACGCGATCATGCGTCAGACCAAAGCGCTGATTGAAGCTCAGGGTTACGACGTTATCTATGGCGATACCGACTCGACCTTTGTCTGGCTTAAAAAGGCGCACTCAGAAGAGGATGCCGCCCGGATTGGCCGTGAGCTGGTGAGCTATGTCAACGACTGGTGGGCGCAGTCGCTGAAGCAACAAAACCTGACCAGCGCGCTGGAACTGGAATTTGAAACCCACTTTTGCCGCTTTCTGATGCCAACCATTCGCGGTGCAGATACCGGCAGCAAAAAACGCTACGCCGGGATGATTCAGGCGGGCGCTGAGCAGCGCATGGTGTTTAAGGGGCTGGAAACGGTACGAACCGACTGGACACCGCTGGCCCAGCAGTTTCAGCAGGAGTTGTACCTGCGAATTTTTCGTAACCAGCCCTATCAGGAGTTCGTTCGCGAGACTATCGACCGTCTGATGGCGGGTGAACTGGATGAACAACTGGTGTACCGTAAGCGTCTGCGCCGCCCGTTGAGCGAATACCAGCGCAATGTTCCGCCACACGTGCGCGCTGCGCGGCTAGCCGATGAGCAGAATGTCAAACTGGGGCGTCCACCGCAGTATCAGAATCGCGGTACGATTAAATATGTCTGGACGATTAATGGTCCAGAACCTGTTGATTATCAGCAGTCTGCTCTCGATTATGAGCATTATCTGACCCGTCAGATCCAGCCGGTCGCCGAGGGAATTCTTCCCTTTATTGACGATAATTTTGCTACACTACTCACAGGACAACTGGGGTTATTTTGACGCGTGACGAAACCGCCGCCATCCAGTACCATAGCGCCCTTTCCATTCCTGGACCCATTTAACACCACTACCACTGATTTATTAGCCTGGTAGCGGGGTCGTATGCTCTCAATAACGGGGATTAGCCCGGAAAATGACGAGTATTGCCTGCAATTAAAGATATAGAGCCGAACATATATGCCTTTTACACTTGGTCAACGCTGGATCAGCGATACAGAAAGCGAATTGGGACTTGGTACTGTTGTCGCCATGGATGCGCGAACCGTCACTTTACTTTTCTCATCGACGGGCGAAAACCGTCTGTATGCGCGCAGTGATTCCCCCGTGACCCGCGTGATGTTCAATCCTGGTGATACGATAACGAGCCATGAAGGCTGGCAACTGCATGTCGATGAAGTAAAAGAAGAAAACGGCCTGCTTGCCTATATCGGAACCCGCCTTGATACAGAAGAAACCGGTGTAACGCTGCGTGAAGTGCTGCTCGACAGCAAACTGGTATTCAGCAAACCGCAGGATCGCCTGTTTGCCGGTCAGATTGACCGTATGGATCGCTTTGCGCTGCGCTATCGCGCGCGTAAATTTCAGAGCGAACAGTACCGTATGCCGTGGAGTGGTTTGCGTGGTCAACGTACCAGCCTTATCCCCCACCAGCTCAACATTGCCCATGATGTTGGCCGCCGCCATGCTCCTCGCGTTCTGCTGGCTGATGAAGTTGGTTTAGGTAAAACCATTGAAGCCGGGATGATATTGCATCAACAGCTACTTTCCGGCTCTGCAGAACGCGTGCTGATCATCGTCCCGGAGACGCTACAGCACCAGTGGCTGGTCGAAATGCTGCGCCGTTTCAACCTGCGCTTTGCGCTGTTCGATGATGAGCGTTATGCAGAGGCGCAGCACGACGCCTACAACCCGTTTGAAACCGAACAGTTGGTTATCTGTTCGCTGGACTTTGCCCGTCGCAGTAAACAGCGTCTGGAGCACCTGTGTGACGCCGAATGGGATCTGCTGATCGTCGATGAAGCCCACCACCTGGTGTGGAGCGAAGACGCGCCCAGCCGTGAATATATGGCCGTTGAACAACTGGCAGAGCGCGTGCCGGGTATCCTGTTGCTGACCGCAACGCCTGAACAGCTGGGCCTGGAAAGCCACTTTGCACGCCTGCGCCTGCTGGATCCAAACCGTTTCCACGATTTCGCCCAGTTTGTTGAAGAACAGAAAAACTACCGTCCGGTCGCCGACGCCGTCGCCATGCTGCTGGCCGGCAACAAGCTGAGCAACAATGAGCTGAACATGTTAGGCGACATGATTGGCGAACAGGACATTGAGCCGTTATTGCAGGCGGCAAACAGCGACAGCGAAGACGCCCAGAGCGCACGCCAGGAACTGGTTTCGATGCTAATGGACCGCCACGGTACCAGCCGCGTGCTGTTCCGTAATACCCGTAACGGTGTGAAAGGCTTTCCGAAACGCGAACTGCATACCATCAAATTACCGTTGCCAACCCAATACCAGACGGCGATTAAGGTCTCCGGCATTATGGGCGCGCGTAAGAGTGCGGAAGACCGGGCGCGCGACATGCTCTACCCGGAACAGATTTATCAGGAGTTCGAAGGCGACACTGGCACCTGGTGGAACTTTGACCCACGCGTGGAATGGCTGATGGGCTACCTGACCAGCCACCGCTCGCAAAAAGTACTGGTCATCTGCGCGAAAGCCACCACCGCGCTTCAACTGGAGCAGGTACTGCGCGAGCGTGAAGGTATCCGCGCCGCCGTGTTCCATGAAGGGATGTCGATCATTGAACGTGACCGCGCGGCGGCCTGGTTTAGCGAAGAAGATAGCGGCGCCCAGGTGATGCTGTGCTCTGAAATCGGCTCCGAGGGACGTAACTTCCAGTTCGCCAGCAATCTGGTGATGTTTGATCTGCCGTTCAACCCGGACCTGCTGGAACAGCGTATTGGCCGTCTGGACCGTATTGGTCAGGCGCATGATATCCAGATCCACGTTCCATACCTGGAAAAAACCGCGCAATCCGTGCTGGTGCGCTGGTACCACGAAGGTCTGGATGCGTTCGAACACACCTGTCCGACCGGACGCACCATCTATGACACAGTCTATAACAATCTAATCGGCTACCTGGCTGAGCCAGAAAACACCGATGGCTTTGACGATCTGATCAAGACCTGCCGCGAACAGCATGACGCGCTGAAAGCACAGCTGGAGCAAGGGCGCGATCGCCTGCTGGAGATCCATTCGAACGGCGGCGAAAAAGCTCAACGGCTTGCTGAAAGTATTGAAGAGCAGGACGACGATACCAGTCTGATCGCCTTCGCGATGAACCTGTTTGATATCGTTGGTATTAATCAGGATGACCGTGGCGACAATTTGATCGTGCTCACACCGTCCGATCATATGCTGGTGCCAGATTTCCCTGGGCTGCCGGAAGATGGTTGCACCATTACGTTTGAGCGCGATGTCGCTCTGTCGCGTGAAGACGCGCAGTTTATTACCTGGGAACATCCGTTGATCCGTAATGGTCTGGATCTGATCCTCTCCGGCGACACCGGTAGCAGCACCATTTCGTTGTTGAAAAACAAAGCGTTACCGGTCGGTACTCTGCTGGTTGAACTGGTCTACGTTGTGGAAGCGCAAGCGCCGAAACAGCTGCAGTTAAACCGTTTCCTGCCGCCAACGCCGGTACGTATGCTGCTGGACAAAAACGGCAATAACCTTGCCGCGCAGGTTGAATTCGAAACCTTTAACCGTCAGCTCAGCGCCGTTAACCGCCATACCGGTAGCAAACTGGTCAACGCCGTCCAGCAGGATGTTCATGCCATTCTGCAGCTCGGCGAAGCGCAGGTGGAAAAATCGGCCCGCGCGTTGATCGACGCGGCGCGTAAAGAAGCGGACGAGAAGCTGACGGCAGAACTCTCCCGTCTGGAAGCGCTGCGCGCCGTTAACCCGAATATCCGTGATGACGAACTCAGCGCAATTGAAAGCAACCGTCAACAGGTGATGGAAAGCCTGGATCAGGCAGGCTGGCGTCTGGATGCCCTGCGCCTGATCGTCGTGACGCATCAGTAACGGAGCCATACATGGGGATGGAAAACTATAATCCGCCGCAGGAACCCTGGCTGGTTATCCTGTATCAGGATGAGCACATTATGGTGGTCAACAAACCGAGCGGCTTGTTGTCCGTGCCGGGCCGTCTGGATGAGCACAAAGACAGCGTGATGACGCGCATTCAGCGCGATTATCCGCAAGCTGAATCCGTACATCGTCTGGATATGGCCACCAGCGGCGTGATTGTAGTGGCGCTAACGAAAGCGGCAGAGCGCGAACTAAAGCGCCAGTTTCGCGAACGTGAGCCGAAGAAACAGTATGTTGCGCGCGTGTGGGGGCATCCCGCTCCTGCCGAGGGACTGGTTGATTTACCGCTGATTTGCGACTGGCCGAACCGGCCAAAGCAGAAAGTGTGTTATGAGACCGGAAAATCGGCGCAGACCGAGTATGAGGTGGTGGAGTTCGCGGCGGATAACACCGCCCGGGTTGTGCTCAAACCCATTACCGGACGCTCCCACCAGCTGCGTGTGCATATGCTGGCATTAGGGCATCCGATCCTGGGCGACCGCTTCTACGCCCCGCCACAAGCCCTGGCGTTAGCACCGCGCCTGCTGCTGCACGCAGAGATGTTAACCATCACGCATCCCGAATACGGCAACAGTATGACGTTTAAAGTCCCGGCGGATTTTTAAATTCTGAGCCAATTTATGCCGGGGGCGCTTCGCTTGCCCGGCCTACATTCATCAACGTAGGTCGGATAAGGCGCTAGCCGCATCCGGCAATTCAATCACTTGAATCCTTTTTGATCCTTAATCAGCTCGTACGCCTTCTGAATTTCCTGCGCTTTTTGCTTCGCCATTTCCATCATTTCTGGCGGCAGGCCTTTCGCCACCAGTTTGTCCGGATGGTGCTCGCTCATCAGCTTACGGTATGCGCGCTTAATGGTGGTCGCATCATCGGTCGCTTTCACTCCCAGTACATTACAGGCATCTTCCAGCGTCGGGCCGCGTTGCGCTTGCTGCCAGCCGCCGCCGCCGGACTGCTGTTGATACCCGCCGCCAAACTGCGCGCCGCCCTGCATCATGCGCAGGAACTGATCAAATTGGGTACGTGAGATCCCCAACTCTTCAGCAATCACATACAGCACTTCACGCTCGTTAGGATGCAACGACCCATCGGCAAATGCCGCCTGGATCTGAATCTCCAGAAACATGCGGATCAGATCGAATCGACCAAAACAGACGCTGCGAAACTGACGCATCTTTTCACGTAATGGGTAATTGTCTGATTTTCCCACCCGGAAGGCGTGTTGCGCGGCGGTGCGCGAATCTCCGTGCAAATTCATCCGATCCATCAATTGGCTGGCGATATGAATATCGGCTTCCGTGACGCGACCTTTGGATTTGGTCAGATGCCCCATCACCTCAAAGGTGGTGGCAAAAAACAGCGCCTGGCGTTCACGTTGGTTGGCAAACCAAGCCATTTTGCGCATGCGGGCTTTGTCGAACATGTGGCCAACTAACAGGCCCAGAACCACACCCCAGAAGCCGCCGCCCATCATTAAGGCCACGGCTACACCAATTATCTTTCCCCAATACTGCATAGACTCCCCAAACCTTTATGCTCTCAGCCAGGCTATGTCCCACAATATAAGGTGCTTTTACCGATTTGCGGCTGCGGTCAATTGTGGGACATCGCCTATAATTTGCATTATCATACCTGTCATTCAATGCCGTGCCTAACACCACAAACGCTATACCCGTTGGATTTCGAGTTGCAGCAAGGCGGCAACGTAGTGAGTCCCCTGTAGCTTACTCATGTAAGTGACTGGTGTGAACGAGGAAGACAACGACGATGCAGCTTGAAAGGTGGCGGGTATAAAATGGGCAGGATTAATACTAGCGAAGTGAAGATGAGATAAGTTAGGCTGTGACCGTTTGTCACGCGCGACGCTACTGATGATGGAACAATAAATACAACGTATGAAAAAACGTATTCCCACTCTTCTGGCCACCATGATTGCCAGCGCC
This sequence comes from Citrobacter europaeus, assembly GCA_020099315.1. NCBI lineage: Bacteria > Pseudomonadati > Pseudomonadota > Gammaproteobacteria > Enterobacterales > Enterobacteriaceae > Citrobacter > Citrobacter europaeus. Next base: position 659,762 of record CP083650.1, on the reverse strand, counting down.
CTCTATAGCCATCAGGGCCTGGCAGCCGATCTCGCCTCACAGTGTATGCTGGGCGTGCCAAGCTATGACCGTCCTCTGGTACAGGGCGAGACCAATGAATTACCCGTCACCATCAATGCCGACAACGCCAAAGGGAATTACCCGGATGACGCGGTGTTTACCGGCAACGTGGACATCGCACAGGGTAATAGCCGCCTGCAGGCAGACGAAGTGCAGCTTCACCAGAAGCAAGCCGATGGCCAACCGGAGCCAGTACGTACCGTCGATGCGCTGGGCAATGTCCATTATGATGATAATCAGGTTATTCTGAAGGGGCCGAAGGGCTGGTCTAACCTGAATACCAAAGATACCAACATCTGGGAAGGTGACTACCAGATGGTAGGCCGTCAGGGGCGCGGAAAAGCCGACCTGATGAAGCAGCGTGGGGAAAACCGCTATACCATTCTGGAAAACGGTAGCTTCACCTCCTGTCTGCCTGGTTCCGATACCTGGAGCGTTGTCGGTAGCGAAGTCATTCATGACCGTGAAGAACAGGTCGCGGAGATCTGGAACGCCCGCTTTAAACTGGGTCCGGTTCCGATCTTTTACAGTCCTTATTTACAGTTGCCCGTTGGTGATAAGCGCCGTTCCGGTTTCCTGATCCCGAACGCAAAATATTCTACCAAGAACTATTTTGAGTTCTACCTGCCGTACTACTGGAACATTGCGCCCAATATGGACGCCACTATCACGCCGCATTATATGCACCGTCGTGGCGGGATCATGTGGGAGAACGAATTCCGCTACCTCACTCAGGCTGGTGCGGGCCTGATGGAGTTCGATTATCTGAACTCCGATAAAGTGTACGAGGATGAACATCCGAAAGATGACAATTCACGTCGCTGGCTGTTTTACTGGCAACACGCCGGTGTAATGGACCAGGTGTGGCGTTTCAACGTCGACTACACCAAAGTCAGCGACTCCAGCTACTTTAATGATTTCGATAACAAATACGGTTCCAGTACCGACGGCTACGCCACGCAAAAATTCAGCGTTGGCTACGCGGTACAGAACTTTGACGCCACGGTTTCGACCAAGCAGTTCCAGGTCTTTGACGATCAGAATACAAGTAGTTATTCCGCTGAGCCGCAGTTAGATGTCAACTTCTACCAAAATGACGTTGGTCCGTTTGATACCCGCATTTATGGCCAGGCGGTGCATTTCGTTAACACCAATGACGACATGCCGGAAGCCACACGTGTTCACCTGGAACCGACTATCAACCTGCCGTTATCGAATAACTGGGGAAGTATCAATACCGAAGCGAAACTGCTGGCAACGCACTATCAGCAGACCAACCTGGATTGGTACAACAATAACCCGAGTAACGTTAACAAGCTCGATGATTCAGCCAACCGCGTCATGCCGCAGTTTAAAGTTGATGGCAAGATGGTGTTCGAGCGTGACATGCAAATGCTGGCGCCGGGTTATACCCAGACGCTGGAGCCACGCGCTCAGTACCTGTACGTCCCGTATCGCGACCAAAGTCATATCTATAACTATGACTCGTCCCTGCTGCAAGCTGACTATAGCGGCCTGTTCCGTGACCGTACCTATGGCGGCCTGGACCGTATCGCTTCCGCCAACCAGGTGACGACCGGGGTCACATCTCGCGTTTATGATGACGCAGCCGTTGAACGTTTTAATATTTCTGTGGGTCAAATCTACTATTTCACCGAGTCTCGCACCGGCGATGACAACATTAAATGGGAGAATGACGACAAAACAGGTTCACTGGTATGGGCGGGCGACACCTACTGGCGCATCTCCGATCGTTGGGGTTTACGCAGTGGGATCCAGTACGACACGCGTCTGGACAGCGTCGCAACCAGCAGCAGCAGTATCGAATACCGTCGCGACGAAAACCGTATGCTGCAGCTGAACTACCGTTACGCCAGTTCGGAGTATATCCAGGCCACTCTGCCGTCTTACTACTCCACGGCAGAGCAGTATAAAAACGGGATTTCGCAGGTGGGCGCAGTGGCAAGCTTCCCGATCGCCGATCGCTGGTCGATTGTCGGAGCTTACTACTTCGACACCAACGTGAACAAAGAAGCGGACTCCATGCTGGGCCTGCAGTACAACTCCTGCTGTTACGCCATTCGCTTCGGCTACGAACGTAAGCTGAACGGTTGGGATGACACTCAGAAACATGCAGTTTATGACAACACGATCGGCTTTAATATCGAACTGCGCGGCCTGAGCTCCAACTACGGTCTCGGCACCAACCAAATGTTGCGTTCGAACATTTTGCCGTATCAAAGCTCTTTATGATCTGATTGATTTACAACGTAATCCGCATTGCGGTTAATTGAAATGGAAAAAGTATGAAGAACTGGAAAACGCTGCTTCTCGGTATCGCCATGATCGCGAATACCAGTTTCGCTGCCCCACAGGTAGTCGATAAAGTCGCAGCCGTCGTCAATAACGGCGTCGTTCTGGAAAGCGACGTCGATGGCTTAATGCAGTCAGTAAAACTTAATGCAGGTCAGGCTGGTCAGCAGTTACCGGACGATGCCACGCTGCGTCATCAGATCCTGGAACGTTTGATCATGGATCAAATCCTCCTGCAGATGGGTCAGAAGATGGGTGTGAAAATCTCTGACGAGCAGTTGGATCAGGCTATCGCCAATATCGCCAAGCAGAACAACATGACGCTGGATCAGATGCGCAGCCGTCTGGCACAGGATGGCTTAAGTTATTCGACCTATCGTAGCCAGATCCGCAAAGAGATGACCATCTCTGAAGTGCGTAACAACGAAGTTCGCCGTCGCGTCACTATCCTGCCTCAGGAAGTGGATGCCCTGGCACAGCAGGTCGGCAACCAGAACGATGCCAGCACCGAGCTGAACCTGAGCCACATTCTGATCCCATTACCGGAAAACCCAACCTCCGACCAGGTTAACGCGGCTGAAAGCCAGGCGCGCTCGGTTGTTGATGAAGCGCGTAACGGTAGCGATTTCGGCAAACTGGCCATCACTTATTCAGCCGACCAACAGGCGCTGAAAGGCGGCCAGATGGGTTGGGGACGTATTCAGGAGCTGCCGGGTATCTTCGCCCAGGCGTTAAGTACCGCGAAAAAAGGCGATATCATCGGCCCAATTCGTTCAGGTGTCGGCTTCCACATCCTGAAAGTGAACGACATGCGTGGCCAAAGCCAGAGCATCTCCGTGACTGAAGTTCACGCCCGCCACATTCTGCTTAAGCCGTCGCCGATCATGACCGATCAACAGGCGCGTCTGAAGCTGGAACAAATCGCGGCAGATATTAAGAGCGGTAAAACTACCTTCGCGGCAGCGGCTAAAGAGTTTTCTCAGGATCCCGGTTCTGCTAACCAGGGCGGCGATCTGGGCTGGGCTGCAGCGGATATTTTTGACCCTGCTTTCCGCGATGCGCTGACCAAACTTAATAAAGGCCAGATGAGCGCCCCGGTGCACTCCTCTTTCGGTTGGCATTTGATCGAACTGCTGGACACGCGTAACGTTGATAAAACTGACGCGGCGCAGAAAGACAGAGCTTACCGTATGCTGATGAACCGTAAATTCTCGGAAGAAGCAGCAACCTGGATGCAGGAACAGCGCGCCAGCGCCTACGTTAAAGTTCTGAGCAACTAATGACTCGTACTCAACGCGTTGTTATCACTCCCGGCGAACCCGCCGGGATTGGCCCGGACCTGGTGGTTCAGCTCGCCCAGCGCAAGTGGCCTGTAGAACTCGTTGTCTGTGCGGATGCAGCACTCCTCAGTGACCGGGCAGCGATGCTCGGTTTACCGCTTTCACTCCTCCCATACTCTCCAGATATCCCAGCCAAACCGCAATCAGCAGGCACATTGACGCTGTTACCGATTGCGCTGCGGGCACCTGTTGTCGCGGGTCAGTTGGCGGTAGAGAACGGGCAATATGTAGTGGATACGCTGGCTCGCGCCTGCGATGGTTGTCTGCAAGGTGAGTTTGCGGCGCTGATCACCGGTCCGGTTCACAAGGGTGTAATCAATGACGCAGGCGTCCCGTTTACCGGGCATACCGAGTTTTTTGAAGAGCGCTCACAGGCAAAGAAAGTCGTCATGATGCTGGCGACGGAAGAGCTGCGCGTTGCCCTGGCAACCACGCATTTGCCGCTCAGAGCCGTTGCCGACGCCATTACGCCCGCCCTGCTTCAGGAAGTGATCGGCATTTTGCATCATGATTTGCGCACCAAATTCGGCATTGCCGATCCGCATATCCTGGTGTGCGGTCTAAACCCGCATGCCGGTGAAGGCGGTCATATGGGAACGGAAGAGATAGACACCCTCATTCCGGTACTCGATGAACTGCGTGCGCAAGGGATGAAATTAAACGGTCCGCTGCCCGCAGATACGCTGTTTCAGCCCAAATATCTCGACCACGCGGATGCCGTGCTGGCAATGTACCACGATCAGGGTCTCCCCGTGCTAAAATACCAGGGATTTGGTCGCGGTGTGAATATCACGCTGGGCCTGCCCTTTATTCGCACATCCGTCGATCACGGCACCGCACTTGAACTTGCGGGTCGTGGGCAAGCAGATGTCGGCAGTTTTATTACGGCGCTTAATCTCGCCATCAAAATGATTGTTAATACTAATGAATAATCGAGTCCATCAGGGCCACTTAGCCCGTAAACGTTTCGGGCAAAACTTCCTCAACGATCAATTTGTGATCGAAAGTATTGTCTCTGCTATCAACCCGCAGAAAGGTCAGGCTATGGTCGAAATCGGCCCGGGCCTGGCAGCATTGACCGAACCCGTTGGCGAACGCCTGGACAAGCTCACGGTCATTGAGCTGGACCGCGATCTCGCCGCGCGCCTGCAAACACACCCGTTTTTAGGGCCAAAGCTGACGATTTATCAGCAAGATGCCATGACCATGAACTTTGGCGAACTGGCACAAACGATGGGTCAGCCGCTGCGCGTATTCGGCAACCTGCCGTACAACATCTCCACGCCGCTGATGTTCCATCTTTTTACCTATACTGATGCCATTGCCGACATGCATTTCATGTTGCAAAAAGAGGTGGTCAATCGTCTGGTTGCAGGGCCAAACAGTAAAGCGTATGGTCGATTAAGCGTCATGGCGCAGTATTACTGCAATGTGATCCCGGTACTTGAAGTGCCGCCATCTGCATTTACGCCTGCGCCTAAAGTCGATTCCGCCGTCGTGCGTCTGGTCCCTCACGCGACAATGCCGTACCCGGTTAAAGATGTCCGTGTGCTGAGCCGTATTACCACCGAAGCGTTTAATCAGCGCCGTAAAACGGTGCGTAACAGCCTCGGTAACCTGTTTAGCGTTGAAGTACTGACAGAGCTGGGCATTGATCCGGCGATGCGAGCGGAAAATATCTCTGTCGCGCAATACTGCCGGATGGCTAACTATCTGTCAGAAAACGCGCCATCGAAGGAGAGTTAAACATGATCAATTCGCCCCGAGTGTGCATTCAGGTACAAAGCGTCTACATTGAGGCGCAATCCTCACCTGATGATGAACGTTACGTTTTTGCTTATACCGTGACTATCCGCAATTTGGGGCGAGCGCCTGTGCAGCTGTTGGGGCGTTATTGGCTGATCACCAATGGTCATGGTCGCGAAACCGAAGTTCAGGGCGAAGGTGTGGTTGGCGTTCAGCCCCACATCGAACCTGGCGAAGAGTACCAGTACACCAGCGGTGCAGTGATTGAAACGCCGCTGGGCACCATGCAGGGTCATTACGAAATGATTGATGAGCAAGGAATCGCCTTTACCATCGACATTCCCGTGTTCCGACTCGCCGTTCCTACACTCATTCATTAAAACAATAGCTATGGCAACATACCTCATTGGCGACGTTCACGGTTGTTACGATGAACTGGTAGCCTTGCTGCACCAGGTAGACTTTAATCCAGAACAAGACACCTTATGGCTCACCGGCGATCTGGTCGCCCGTGGGCCAGGGTCGTTAGACGTTTTACGCTACGTTAAATCGCTGGGCGACAGCGTACGGTTAGTCCTCGGCAATCACGATTTACACCTGCTGGCCGTGTTTGCCGGCATCAGTCGGAATAAACCAAAAGATCGGCTTACGCCGCTGCTTGAAGCACCGGATGCTGATGCATTGCTTAACTGGCTCCGCCGCCAGCCACTGTTGCAGGTAGATGAAGAGAAGAAACTGGTGATGGCGCACGCAGGGATTACCCCACAGTGGGACCTGCAGACGGCGAAGGACTGTGCTCGCGATGTTGAAGCCGTATTGTCGAGCGATTCGTATCCCTTCTTCCTGGATGCGATGTATGGCGACATGCCAAACAACTGGACCCCGGAACTGACCGGTCTGGCCCGCCTGCGTTTTATTACCAATGCGTTTACCCGCATGCGTTACTGCTTTCCCAATGGTCAGTTGGATATGTACAGCAAAGAGTCGCCAGAAGATGCGCCAGCCCCGCTGAAGCCGTGGTTTGCCATTCCAGGCCCAGTCAGTGAAGCCTATAGCATTGCTTTCGGGCACTGGGCATCGCTGGAGGGCAAAGGCACGCCAGAAGGTATTTACGCGCTGGATACGGGGTGTTGCTGGGGAGGCGATCTCACCTGTCTGCGCTGGGAAGACAAACAGTACTTCGTGCAGCCATCAAATCGCCATTTGAATCTGGATCCCGGCGAGGCGGTCAACGCCTGATAGTCGTCTGCCGGATGCGGTGCTCGCACCTTATCCGGCCTACGAATCTGCCATCAGGCACCCAAATTAACGACGCTCCAGAATCTCGAAGCAATAGCTGTGGGAGTTTTGCGCGTCGGCATCGTGGAATTCACTGAACACCGATTCCCAGTCATCCGGTTCGTAGTCCGGGAAATGCGTATCCCCTTCAACTTCCGCATCGATGTGCGTCAGATACAGTTTCTGCGCTTTCGGCAGGAACTGCTCATACACACGTCCACCGCCAATCACCATAATTTCAGGTTCATCGCCGCAGGCCGCAATCGCTTCATCAACAGACTTCACCCACTGCACGCGATCGTCGGTGCCTGGCTTGCTGCTGATGACGATATTTTTACGCCCAGGCAACGGTCGCCCGATGGATTCCCAGGTGTGGCGTCCCATGACAACCGGCTTATTTAAGGTATTACGTTTAAACCAGGCGAGATCGGCAGGTAGGTTCCACGGCATGGCGTTTTCCATACCGATGACGCGATCTACCGCTAACGCCGCAATCAGACTGATCATTGAATGTTTCCCGGATACAAAAAAATTGTCGCCACTATACGGAAAGCGCAATCTTTCGTCGACTGGCGGAAAGAGGATGAGCATGAAAATTTTCCGTTCTGCTGGCGAACCGACCTATTTAAGGTGGTACGCCAGCATTACAGTAGTTCAAAAACAGCCAATTAGCAGTAAAGTTTGCAGAACATCACATTTTTTACCCTATGCTGACGGTTTCACTTCCGGCTCATCGGCGACGTCGCCCGTATGCTTACCTTCATCCGTGCCTTGCCAGCCATGGCGTTGAATCAACGATAAGTGCTGACGATCTTCCGCAATAATTTCACTCAGCATTGCGCTGGTGCGTTTATAAACCGCCGCGCGGGAAGTCGCGTCATTTTCCCCTTTCACCATCTCCTCAACCATCAGCGTATTGAAGCGGCGGAATACGTCGGCCCGCTCTCGCGCTTCATAGCGGCCAAGCCCGAGCCCTTCCAGTGCCAGGCGTCCGGTCTTCAGTGCGCCTTCAAAGGTTTCACGTTCCGGCATATCCACGCCCGCCTGGCGCAGCCGGATGTAATGATCCACGTCGCGCGCACGGGCAATAATTTGCAGATGCGGGAAATGCTCCTTCACCATTTCGGTCAGTTGCAGGCTGGTTTGCGGATCGTCAATAGCGTTAATAATGACTTCGGCTTTAGCCGCCCCGGCAGACTCGAGCAGATCCATCCGGGTCGCATCGCCATAGAATACCTTCATGCCGAATTTACGCAGCGTTTCGATATGGTCCGGGTCATGGTCAAGAACCACCATTTTGACCCCACTCGACAGCAACAGACGACCGGTTATCTGGCCAAAACGCCCGAACCCGGCGATGATCACCCGCGGCTGTTCCTCGTCAATTTCATCGGCCTCCCGCTCTTCACCGGTCGCCGATTTTTCCAGACGCGTCAAAATCACCAGTAAAATCGGCGTGGCCGCCATCGACAGCGCCACCGCCAGCGTGAGAGATTTCGCCCAGTCAGGGTCAAGCACGTTTGCCATTTGCGCCGCGCCAAACACCACGAAAGCAAACTCACTTCCCTGCCCTAATAATACGGCAAACCATCTGCGCTGCTTGTTCGGTACCTGTAAGGGTTTCGCTATCAGCCACAGCATGACGGTTTTGATAACCAGGAAACCGACCAGCAGGATGATAATACGCAAGGGATTATCAATCAGCGTACCAAAGTCGATAGACATCCCCACACCGATAAAGAACAGTCCCAGCAACAACCCTTTAAACGGCTCAATATCGCTTTCCAGCGCGTGGCGATACTCAGAGCTCGCCAGCAGCACACCGGCCAGGAATGCCCCCATCGCCATCGACAGTCCAACCTCTTCCAACAGCAGACCGAAGCCAAACACGAGGAACAGCGCAACGGCACTGAATACTTCCCGCAGGCCCGAGCGGGCGACAAAACGTAAGGCCGGACGTGTCACATAACGCCCCAACACTACCACCAATACCAGCGCGCCCGCCACCTTAAGGGCAGACAATGCAAACGCCCCAAGCGTTGTTGATGCGCCGCTCGCCGCCAGTAATGGGATCATCGCGACCAGTGGAATAGCGGCGATATCCTGGAACAGCAGCACAGCAAATGCGCTACGCCCCAGTTGCGACACCATCAGGTTACGTTCATTCATCGCCTGCATAGCGATGGCCGTGGAGGAAAGTGCCAGCGTCATGCCGATCAGTTCCGCTACCTGCCAGCGCAGGCCAAGGAACATACAGAACAAACCAATCAGACCACCGCAAACCACCATCTGCAGCGCGCCGCCGCCGAACACCGAGGCTCTCAGTTTCCACAAACGTTGCGGATCCAGCTCCAGGCCGATAACAAACAGCATCAGCACCACGCCGATCTCCGCAAAATGCAGGATTGATTCGGCGTCCGTCACCAGCCTCAGACCCCAGGGTCCGATAATACATCCGGCGATAAGATACCCCAGCACCGACCCCAGCCCCAGCCGCACGGCGATGGGGACAATCAGTGCCGCCGAGCCGAGATAAATCAGCGCCTGTATCAGCGTATGGCTATCCATGATGAACCTCCTGCCACTCCAGCAGACGTTGTTTGTAATGACGCGCCTGCGCCTGCAGGGTTTCATCATCGCAGATAAACGTACAGTGCATCGCAAACGGCGGCAGCCATTTGAGGCCACAATAAAGCGCCGTTGCCTGTAAGGGCTGGGAGAGCACATCAAATCCAGGATGGGAGCCAATATCAAAGTGGTTTTCACCGCCGCCGGTGGTCACTGCCCATAGCAAATGCTTGCCGTGGAGCGCAGTTCCACCGTGACCGTACGCCCAACCGTGCGAAAGGACCTTATCCATCCACAGCTTGAGTAACGGAGGTGTGCTATACCACTGCATCGGATGCTGCCAGATGATCAAATCAGCGCGCGACAGCGCATCCTGTTCAGCGGCAATATCGATATTGAAGTCGGGGTAGAGCTGGTAGAGCGAGCGGATCTCCACGCCCTCCAGCGTCCTTGCCTGTTCAAGCATCCGCTTATTCGCATGCGAGTGCTGCGGATAGGGATGCGCATAAATGATGAGGATCATGATTAGCCTGTTTCACTGCATTATTGTAATAACAGTGAGTTTAGTCAGTTAATCCACAGGCTAACAGTCAATATTATTGAGTAGATAAATGGAAAAATCTGAGTTAGTTGTCCAGCTCGCTCATATCTTTAACCTGGTCGCGGTTAATCTGCTCCGTCTTACCCGTTTGCGCATTTTTGTACGATACCAGGCCGGTATCATCATCGACTTGCGGTTTGCCGTCAGTGACGATGGTTTTGCCATCGGTGGTTTTAACCGCCTGGTTTGAGGAACAACCGGCTACGGTAAACAGTGCTGCTGCGGTAAAAATAGACGTGATCAGGATATGTTTTTGCATGGTGTTCTCCCTGCTTTTCAGTTGTTTTCAGTAAAATACCCAATTAACTGTAGGCTAACTGACTGAGTTGCAGGAAAAATACAGAACACTCCTAATAGCCTGTCCTGGTCACGGGCTTACTGCGAATCGTCATTTGACTGGTTTGCGCCAGCGTCAGCCCCCGCGTTTCCGGCGCGAAAGCAATCGACACCAGCAGGCCAATCAGCGAAATTCCCGCCCCCATCAGCATGACATTACTGATGCCGTATTTGCTAATGAATACCGGCAGGGCCCAGGTTGAAACAATAGTGCCGATGCGGCTTAACGACATTATCACCCCGACGGCAGACGCGCGAATATCGGTAGGAAACAGTTCGTTCGGGTATAGCCACTGCAGGTTTCCTGGTCCCCCCGAGAAAAACGCGTATACGGCAAACGCCAGCACCACCAGCCACGCCCCCATATCAGGGATTAACCCCAGCACGGCCAGCGCCAGCGTCATCATAATAAAGCTGCCAATCAACAGCGGTCGGCGGCCCGCGCTATTGAGCCAGAACATGGGAGGAATGCACCCCAACATAAAGCACAGGCTTATCACCACATTGCCCAACGCGGCGCTTTTCCCGGCACCAAGCCCCAGCAGCCCAACAATCTGCGGACCGAAGGTATAGATGGCGAACATCGGGATCACCTGACAGGTCCAGATAACGGCGACAAACAGGACAAACGGGAAATGACGGCGATTAAACAGCTGTAAGAAGCGCGTCTCCTGCGGCGCTTCTTCGTCGAACACCACCGGTTCGCCGAACAGTTTGATCATCATCTCCTCGCACTCTTTCACCCGCCCTTTACGCAGCAGCCAGCGCGGGGATTCAGGAAGATCGAAACGTCCAATCAGGATCAAAATGCAAGGGATCACCGCGCTGCCCAACATCCAGCGCCATCCACCCTCAACATCATACAAACAGTAACCGACCAGGTCGGCACAGGTGGCGCCGACATACCACATCGCGGCGATAAAACCGATGGAAAAAGCGCGCTGGCGGGTATTGGAGAACTCGGTAATCATCGAGGTAGCGATCGGGTAATCAGCACCAATCACAATGCCGATTAGCACGCGCATCACCAACAGCTCAACGGGCGAGGAGACAAACATTGTTGCCGCCGATATCACGCCAATGGCGATAATATCGATGATGAACATTTTGCGCCGCCCGACCTTATCGGAAATGTAGCCAAACAGCGACGTCCCCACAAACAGACCGGCGAGCGTGCCAGCGCCCAGCAGACCAATCCACTGTGCGTCCAGTTTCAATGCTGGCGTGAGCTGTTCCAGCGCCACGCCAATCATCACCAGCACATAACCATCCAGAAACGGCCCACCGCTTCCCCACAGCATTATCCGGCGGTGAATAGAGGTAAATTTGATGTCATCAAAGTTCCTGGGCTGCTGCATAGCGACTTCCTGTTTCAACACGGGCAAAGCGTCATCTGTAGGCCGGATAAGGCGTTTACGCCGCCATCCGGCATTGGCGCCACATGATTGCCGGATGGCGATGCTACCGCATCTTATCCGGCCTACGGGGGCACAACCTCGTACTTATTAGCCGTAGCGAAATTCCACGCCAAAGGTTCCGCGCGGGTATTCCCACTTTTCCAGCGCGGTATCAAGTCCGAGAATGCGGCACGTTCCGCACTCCAGGCACCCGGCGTAATCAAAACGCACACTGCCGTCGTCCTGCTTTTTATACAGTCCAGCCGGACAGGCCTTAATCAGCACTTCCAGCGCCTGTTTATCAGGTTCGGTTTTGAGAATGATATGCGGGCTGTCTTCATCCACATTGAACTTATTGACGCCCAGTTTGACGTCCACATTGACGGGAGATGTCATAATACGGTCACTCCTTTCAGGCCATCTTTCATCAGGTTGATGAAGCCCACTTTCTTCGCATGGCGCAGGATTTTTTTGCGCATTGGCACCGGAGCGGAACCATCCACGGTGAACAGGTCGCGCGCGATACTGACCGCCATTTCAGGATAGGCGGTAAACATGCGTGGGTTATCAAGGAAAGCGGGAAGCTTCTGATACATGCGCATATCGCGCATCGGACCCTCGTCGAGATGCTGACGATATTCGCCCAACGACTGCTTGCTAAAATCATCGCGCTTCATTGCGGAGAGCACTGTTTTCGCCGCCGCTTCGCCTGCGGATATGGCGAGATCCATACCGCGGATGGTAAAGCCGAGGTTCATACACATTCCGGCAGCATCACCGGCAATCAGGACGCCGTCACCCACCAGTTCTGGCTGCATATTGATACCGGCTTCCGGAACAACATGCGCGGCATATTCCACCAGCTTGCCACCAGCGATCAGCGGGGCTACTGCCGGATGCTGTTTGAAATCTTCCAGCATTTGCGGGACCGATTTTTTCGCGTCTTTCAGATGATGAAGGCCGCAGACCAGTCCCAGAGAAAGGGTCGTTTCATTCGTATAAAGAAAGCCACCGCCCATCAATCCATCGGTTGGCGAACCGGCAAACAGGCAGGCTGCGCCTTCGTTCCCCTGTAACTGGAAACGATCTTCAATTACCGATTTTGGCAGTTCGATCAGCTCTTTTACGCCGACGGCAACATGCGATGCCTCCACGCGCTTTGCCATACCCAGCTTTTCAGCCAGCAGAGAATTCACCCCGTCGGCGAGGATCACCACTTTAGCTTCCAGAATATCGCCGTCGGCTTCCACGCCCACGACTTTACCCTCGCGCTGCACAACGTTATCCACGCGAATACCGGTGATGAGCTGAGCGCCCGCCTCTTCGGCCTGCTCCATCAGCCAGGCGTCAAATTTACTGCGTAAGACGGAATAAGAAACTTGCGACGATGCGGCCTCTTCACCATTGCAGTAATCGATGGTCATCGCCCCTTTGTCGGTCATAAAGGCGAGTTTTTCGTGGGTGATGATGCGTTCAATGGGAGCTTGCTCAGCAAAACCGGGAATGATGCGCTCCAGGCTATGCGCATACATGCGCCCACCGGTGACATTCTTCGCGCCAGCAGAATTGCCGCGCTCGATAACCAGCACCTGTGCGCCTTCCCGAGCCAGCACCAGCGCCGCAACCGAACCCGCCAGACCTGCACCCACGATGATGGCATCAAAGATATCTTCGGACATACGTACTCCTGTCAGCGGCAGGATACCTTCGCATCCTGCCCGAATGGTTTAACGCGCTAAGGCAGCCGTCAGCGCAGGCAGGATCTTCAGCGCATCGCCAACGATGCCATAATCTGCATACTGGAAAATCGGCGCATTTTTGTCTTTGTTGATGGCGAAAATCGTCTGTGCGCCGTTAGCGCCGACCATATGTTGGATCTGCCCGGAGATCCCCACGGCCAGATACAGTTCAGGCTTAAGCATCAGGTTGGAGATGCCGACGTAGCGTTCATGCTCCATCCACTTCTCGTTTTCCGCCACCGGGCGGGAACATGCCAGCTCAGCGCCAATCGTCTGGCACAGCGCTTCTGCCAGCGAGATATTTTCTTTACTGCCGATACCGCGCCCCACGCTGACCACCAGACGGGCTTTGTCGAGATCGACGCTGTTGCTCTGACGCGCCTGAGTGGCTGTACGCGTCACGGCAATGGCCGGAGCCTGCCACTGCACGGTGTGCACCTCGCCGCTGCGGGCGGTATCCGGTTGCTGCGCATCAAATGTTCCGCTGCTGAGCGTGATCACGGCAAACGGTGAGGCGATTGTTTCTGCTCCCATCGCCAGGCCGCCGTAGACCATATGTTTGACCGCCGCTTTTCCGTCCTGCACTGCAACTGCGCTGGCGTCATTTGAGACCGCAGCCGACAAGCGAAAGCCCAGCTTTGCCGCTAGCAGCTTGCCCCGACGCGTATTCGGCAGCAGCACCGCGCCGTCCTCGCTGTGCTGACGAATGGTCTCGGCCATCACATCGGCGTAGTCTTCAACCATACGGTCTTCGGGTTTGCCGCTGAGCAGCCAGACATGTTCCGCGCCTAAATGGCATGCCGTCGCGCCGTCCTCATCGCTGAGCACAAACGTGTTAACTTTTTCACCTAAAGCCTGCGCACCATTCATCAGTTCCGGCAGACGAGAAGGGGTATCGCTGAATACCCAGATACTGGAAAATTTGTTCATAACATCCCCTGATAATTAAATGATTTTGCGAAGATTCTCGACAAACGCGGCAATCTGTTCTTCACCGTCGCCTTCAATGACAACGCGCTGACGCTCGCGCTGCTTCGGCGCAGCAACCTGTTGTTCGGAATACGCCTGCGCGCTGTTCAACCCAATGTCTGCAGGCGACCAGACCTGAACCGGTTTTTTCGCTGCGCCAAGGATGGCTTTCATAGAAGGGATTTGTGGGGTGTTGATATCCGTAGAAACTGCGATCACCGCCGGGAGCGGGATGCTTAGCGTTTCAACTTCATCTTCCAGTTCACGCTCTACCGTCAACGTGCTGTCGGTAAGAGAGAGGATTTTACTCACGCCGTTAATCGCCGGAACGTTCAGCGCTTCGCCCACCAGCAGACCAACCTGCTGAGCATAAAGATCGGAAGAACCGTCACCGCAAATAAGCAGATCGAAACCTGACTTTTTCGCGGCGGCAGCCAGCGCGCTGGCCGTTTGTTGCGGCAGCGCCTGCTCGAATTGATCGTCGATAACAACAATCAGTTCATCCGGGCCACGGGAGAGCACATCTTTGCGCCCTTTTGCATTAGTCAGCGCTTTGCCGCCAACGCTCATGGCGACAACCTGGGCCTCTCCTGCCTGTTGTTTCAACTGACAGGCCGTTTCGATCGCATTCAGATCGTATTGGCTGATTTTGCCATCTGCTTTGCTGAAATCGAGAGAACCATCAGCATTATTAATCACAATATCCTGTTCATCAGGTACGCATTTGTAGCAAGTAATTATCTTCATTGCATCTCCAGAAATCATGAAGGAAACGTATTTATATCGGCGGTGTTAAATACAGATATCACGCTCTTTAATTCGGAAATAAAACATTAATCACCAATATTGAAAATGTCACACATTGAAATTCGTAACTTTCAATAGTGTTACATGCCTCACTAATATTGAAAGAATCATGTCAAACACGAAAATTTTCAATATTGTTTACTGGTTCAACAATATTGAACGCCGGTCACTTAAAAAAGTTAAAAAATCAACACTAAGCATATAATTAATAAAGAAAAAACAAGAAAACACCAACAAAATAGCCAGCATAAAAAAGTGTGACCGCGATAACGGAATAGCCGGAAATGAATACCCATTATGAGTTACTCACTGAGGCGCTCCCAGAGGTTAAAAAGTTATCAACAAATCATTAATAATAAATAAACAAACGATCATGCACGGGTACGCTAAATAAATTTCGTTTTCACACTGGAATTCACTTATGAAAAATGAAAAGAGAAAATCGGGAATTGAACCGAAGGTTTTTTTTCCGCCATTAATAATTGTCGGAATACTTTGTTGGCTAACAGTAAGAGATCTGGACGCGGCTAACGTCGTTATTAATGCGGTATTCAGTTATGTCACCAACGTCTGGGGTTGGGCATTTGAATGGTATATGGTCGTCATGCTTTTCGGCTGGTTTTGGTTGGTTTTTGGGCCGTATTCGAAAAAGAAACTCGGCGACGAAAAACCCGAGTTTAGTACCGCCAGCTGGATTTTTATGATGTTCGCTTCCTGTACATCCGCCGCGGTGCTGTTCTGGGGTTCCATCGAGATCTACTACTACATCTCCACCCCGCCGTTTGCCCTCGCCCCTAACTCCACGGGCGCAAAGGAACTGGGCCTGGCGTACAGCCTGTTCCACTGGGGACCTCTGCCGTGGGCAACCTATAGCTTCCTCTCCGTAGCCTTCGCCTACTTCTTCTTTGTGCGCAAGATGGACGTCATCCGCCCCAGCTCCACGCTGGTGCCGCTGGTGGGCGAAAAGCATGCGAAAGGGCTGTTCGGTACCATCGTCGATAACTTCTACCTGGTGGCGCTGATCTTTGCGATGGGTACCAGCCTCGGTCTGGCGACGCCGCTGGTCACCGAGTGTATGCAATGGCTGTTCGGTATTCCGCATACGCTGCAACTCGACGCCATCATCATTACCTGCTGGATCATATTGAACGCTATTTGCGTGGCCTGTGGGCTGCAAAAGGGAGTCAAAATCGCCAGCGACGTGCGTAGCTACCTGAGCTTCCTGATGCTGGGCTGGGTGTTTATCGTCAGCGGCGCCAGCTTCATCATGAACTACTTCACCGACTCGGTCGGCATGCTGCTGATGTATCTGCCGCGCATGCTGTTCTACACCGATGCCATCGGCAAAGGCGGTTTCCCGCAGGGCTGGACCGTCTTCTACTGGGCGTGGTGGGTTATTTACGCCATCCAGATGAGTATCTTCCTGGCCCGTATTTCTCGGGGTCGTACCGTACGTGAACTGTGCTTCGGGATGGTACTGGGCCTGACCGCGTCTACCTGGATCCTGTGGACTGTCCTTGGCAGTAACACGCTGCTGCTGATGGATAAAAACATCCTCAACATTCCGCAGTTGATTGAACAACACGGCGTGGCGCGCGCCATTATCGAAACCTGGGCCGCCTTGCCGCTCAGCACCGCCACCATGTGGGGCTTCTTCATCCTCTGCTTCATTGCCACCGTAACGCTGATTAACGCCTGCTCTTACACCCTGGCGATGTCCACCTGTCGCGAAGTTCGCGACGGCGAAGAACCGCCGCTGTTAGTGCGTATCGGCTGGTCCATTCTGGTCGGCATCATCGGTATCGTTCTGTTGGCGCTGGGCGGGCTGAAGCCGATACAGACCGCGATTATCGCCGGAGGATGTCCGCTGTTCTTCGTCAACATCATGGTGACGCTGTCCTTTATTAAAGACGCCAAAGTGCACTGGAAAGACAAGTAATTCTTATTAACCCAATTGATCAAGAGGCTGAAAGATGGATTTCAACTTAAATGACGAGCAGGAACTGTTTGTCGCTGGTATTCGTGAACTGATGGCCAGTGAGAACTGGGAAGCTTATTTTGCCGAGTGCGATCGCGACAGCGTCTACCCTGAGCGCTTTGTAAAAGCGCTGGCGGATATGGGCATTGATAGCCTGTTGATTCCGGAAGAACACGGTGGACTGGAAGCGGGTTTTGTCACCGTCGCCGCCGTCTGGATGGAGCTCGGACGCCTGGGCGCACCAACCTACGTGCTGTACCAGTTGCCGGGCGGTTTTAACACGTTCCTGCGTGAAGGGACCCAGGAGCAAATTGATAAAATCATGGCGTTCCAGGGTACCGGTAAGCAGATGTGGAACTCTGCTATCACCGAACCGGGAGCGGGATCGGATGTTGGTAGCCTGAAAACCACTTATACACGCAAAAATGGTAAGGTTTATCTTAATGGCAGTAAGTGCTTTATCACCAGCAGCGCCTATACCCCGTACATCGTGGTGATGGCGAGGGATGGCGCATCGCCGGATAAACCTGTTTACACCGAGTGGTTCGTTGACATGAGCAAAGCGGGTATCAAGGTCAACAAGCTGGAGAAACTCGGTCTGCGCATGGACAGCTGCTGTGAAATCACCTTTGACGACGTTGAACTGGACGAGAAAGACATGTTCGGTCGGGAAGGTAATGGCTTCAACCGCGTGAAAGAAGAGTTTGACCATGAACGCTTCCTCGTCGCGCTGACCAACTACGGTACGGCAATGTGCGCTTTTGAAGATGCGGCACGCTACGCCAATCAGCGCGTACAGTTTGGCGAAACTATCGGCCGTTTCCAGCTGATTCAGGAGAAGTTCGCGCACATGGCGATCAAACTGAATTCCATGAAAAACATGCTGCTGGAAGCCGCATGGAAAGCGGATAACGGCACCATTACTTCAGGCGATGCGGCAATGTGCAAATACTTCTGCGCCAATGCCGCGTTTGAAGTGGTCGATACCGCCATGCAGGTGTTGGGCGGAGTAGGTATCGCGGGCAACCATCGCATCACGCGCTTCTGGCGCGACCTGCGCGTTGACCGTGTTTCTGGTGGTTCTGACGAAATGCAGATCCTGACGTTGGGTCGTGCGGTACTCAAGCAATACCGCTAGAACGACGCAACCTGTAGGCCTGATAAGACGCTTTAGCGTCGCCATCAGGCAATCAATGCCGGATGGCGGCGCGAGCGCCTTATCCGGCCTACATGGACACCCATAAATGCCAGGAGAAAAATTATGCATCATTTACCCATGCCAGCCTTTGGCCCACTTGCCGGGGTACGCGTCGTTTTTTCAGGGATCGAAATTGCCGGTCCGTTCGCCGGACAAATGTTCGCCGAATGGGGCGCGGAGGTTATCTGGATTGAAAACGTCGCATGGGCAGATACTATCCGCGTACAGCCTAACTATCCGCAGCTCTCACGCCGTAACTTGCACGCCCTGTCGCTGAATATTTTCAAAGATGAAGGCCGGGAAGCGTTTCTGAAGCTCATGGAAACCACCGATATTTTCATTGAAGCCAGTAAAGGCCCGGCCTTTGCCCGCCGCGGTATTACCGATGAAGTGCTGTGGGAACATAACCCGAAGCTGGTTATCGCCCACCTTTCCGGCTTTGGCCAGTATGGTACCGAGGAGTACACCAATCTTCCGGCGTATAACACCATCGCGCAGGCGTTCAGCGGCTATTTGATCCAAAACGGCGACGTTGATCAGCCAATGCCCGCCTTCCCGTACACCGCCGATTACTTCTCCGGGATGACCGCAACGACGGCTGCGCTGGCGGCCCTGCACAAAGTACGCGAAACGGGTAAAGGCGAAAGCATTGATATCGCCATGTACGAAGTAATGCTGCGCATGGGGCAATACTTCATGATGGACTACTTCAACGGCGGCGAAATTTGCCCACGCATGACCAAAGGCAAAGACCCGTATTACGCTGGCTGCGGCCTGTATAAATGCGCCGATGGCTATATCGTCATGGAGCTGGTCGGCATCACGCAAATCAACGAGTGCTTCAAGGATATTGGCCTCGCCCACATTCTTGGCACACCGGAAGTCCCGGAAGGTACCCAGCTTATTCATCGCGTGGAATGCCCATACGGTCCGCTCGTGGAAGAGAAACTGGACGCCTGGCTGGCAACGCACACCATCGCCGAAGTCCAGGCGCGCTTTGCTGAGCTGAACATCGCCTGCGCGAAGGTGCTGACCATTCCGGAACTGGAAGGCAACCCGCAGTACGTTGCCCGTGAATCCATTACTCAGTGGCAGACGATGGACGGTCGCACCTGCAAAGGGCCGAACATCATGCCGAAATTTAAAAACAACCCGGGGAAAATCTGGCGTGGCATGCCATCACACGGCATGGATACCGCCGCCATTCTGAAAAACATCGGTTATAGCGAAGCAGACATAAATGAGCTGGTCGGCAAAGGCCTGGCCAGAGTTGAGGAATAAACGCGACGCGCTGACCCGCTCGTTGGTTGGCGCTCACGCCTGATTTCAGTGGATAAAGCAATATGGATATCGTTGGCGGACAAAACTTACGTCAGATGTGGGACGACCTGGCCGGGGTGTACGGAAATAAAACGGCGTTAATTTTCGAATCCTGCGAAGGAATCGTTCGGCAGTTTAGCTATGCCTCGCTCAATGAAGAGATTAACCGCACGGCAAACCTTTTCCATTCCTTAGGGATCCGCAAGGGCGATAAGGTCGCATTGCATCTGGATAACTGTCCGGAATTCATCTTTTGCTGGTTTGGGCTGGCAAAAATTGGCGCCATTATGGTGCCGATTAATGCCCGCTTACTGGGCGAAGAAAGCGCCTGGATCCTGCAAAACAGCCAGGTGAGCATGCTGGTCACCAGCGCCCAGTTTTATCCTATGTACCGCCAGATACGGCTGGAAAATACCACTCCGCTGAATCATATCTGTCTGATTGGCGAGCAGCTTCCGGTTGACGACGGCGTGAGCCACTTTACCCAACTGCAGGCCAGCCAGTCGACCACGCTGTGCTATACGCCCGCGTTATCCACTGACGATACGGCGGAAATTCTGTTTACCTCAGGCACCACCTCGCGGCCTAAAGGGGTGGTGATTACCCACTACAACCTGCGTTTTGCAGGCTACTACACTTCCTGGCAAATCGCTCTGCGCGATGATGACGTCTATATGACGGTGATGCCCGCTTTTCATATCGACTGCCAGTGTACGGCGGCTATGGCGGCATTCTCCGCAGGCAGCACCTTTGTGCTGTTGGAGAAGTACAGCGCCAGAGCGTTCTGGGATCAGGTGCGTAGATATCAGGCGACGGTCACCGAATGCATTCCGATGATGATCAGAACGCTGATGGTACAACCTGCCGCACCAACCGACAGACAGCATCACCTGCGCGAAGTCATGTTCTATCTCAATTTATCTGCGCAGGAAAAAGACGCCTTTACCGAACGCTTTGGCGTCAGGCTGCTGACCTCCTACGGCATGACTGAAACCATCGTCGGTATTATTGGCGACCGTCCCGGAGACAAGCGGCGCTGGCCCTCTATTGGTCGCGTAGGTTTTAGCTATGAAGCCGAAATCCGTGACGATCACAACCGTCCCCTGCCCGCCGGAGAAATTGGCGAAATCTGCATTAAAGGCGTGCCGGGCAAAACAATCTTCAAAGAGTACTACGCCCAGCCGGAGGCTACCGCCAAAGCGCTGGAACCTGAGGGCTGGTTACATACCGGAGATTCAGGTTACCAGGATGCAGACGGCTTTTTTTATTTCGTCGACAGGCGCTGCAACATGATTAAACGCGGCGGGGAAAATGTCTCCTGCGTCGAACTGGAAAATATTATTTCTGCGCATCCGAAAATTCAGGACATTGTGGTGGTTGGTATTAAAGACTCGATCCGTGATGAAGCCATCAAAGCGTTTATCGTCCTTAATGAAGGTGAAACATTAAGCGAAGCTGAGTTCTTCAGCTTCTGTGAAAACAATATGGCGAAATTCAAGGTTCCCTCTTTTATGGAGATCAGAGCCGACCTGCCGCGTAATTGTTCAGGAAAAATAATCAAAAAAAATCTGAAATAAGCCTTCCGGCCGGAATTCCTCCTGCCGGGAAACCTATTTATCTGGAGATGAACTATGAGTGAATCATTACATCTGACCCGTAACGGCTCGATCCTGGAAATTACCCTCGACCGGCCTAAAGCCAATGCCATCGACGCGAAAACCAGCTTTGCCATGGGGGAAGCTTTTCTTAATTTTCGTGACGACCCGGAATTACGCGTAGCGATTATCACCGGCGGTGGCGAGAAATTCTTTTCTGCGGGCTGGGATTTAAAAGCGGCGGCTGAAGGTGAAGCGCCGGATGCCGATTTTGGCCCAGGCGGCTTCGCCGGTTTAACCGAAATTTTCGACCTCGATAAACCAGTCATCGCCGCGGTAAACGGTTATGCGTTTGGCGGTGGTTTTGAGCTGGCGCTGGCGGCGGATTTTATCGTCTGCGCGGAAAACGCCAGCTTCGCGCTGCCGGAAGCCAAGCTCGGGATCGTGCCTGACAGCGGCGGCGTACTGCGTCTGCCTAAACTGTTGCCACCGGCTATTGTCAACGAAATGGTGATGACCGGCAGGCGAATGAGCGCCGAAGAAGCGCTGCGTTGGGGTATCGTCAACCGCGTTGTCAGCCAGAGCGAACTGATGGATAGCGCACGCGAACTGGCGCAGCAGCTGGTAAATAGCGCCCCGCTCGCTATTGCCGCACTGAAAGAGATTTACCGTGCGACCAGCGAAATGCCGGTGGAAGAAGGCTACCGTTACATCCGCAGCGGCGTGCTAAAGCACTATCCGTCGGTGCTGCACTCGGAAGATGCGCTCGAAGGGCCGCAGGCGTTTGCCGAAAAACGCGATCCGGTATGGAAAGGTCGTTAATGTGCCAATGCCGGATAGCGCTTCGCTTATCCGGCCATAAAACCGAGATAAAACGATGAGCTACTACGCCTTTGAGGGTTTGATTCCGGTGGTACATCCGGATGCTTTTGTCCATCCCAGCGCCGTGCTGATTGGCGATGTCATTGTGGGGGCTGGAGTTTATATTGGTCCGCACGCGTCATTGCGCGGAGACTATGGACGCTTGATCCTGGAGGCAGGCGCTAATCTGCAGGATGGCTGCATCATGCATGGCTACTGCGACACAGATACCGTCGTGCATGAAAATGGACACATCGGCCATGGCGCGATCCTGCACGGTTGCGTGGTGGGCAGAGATTCGCTGATCGGTATGAACAGCGTCATTATGGACGGCGCGGTGATTGGCGAAGAGAGCATTGTCGCCGCCATGAGCTTTGTCAAAGCCGGATTTCAGGGGGAGGCAAGGCAGATGCTGGTTGGCTCACCGGTTCGCGTTCTACGCGAAGTCACGGACCAGGAACTTCACTGGAAACGGCTGAACACGAAAGAGTATCAGGACCTTGCTATCCGCTGCCAGACAGGCCTACACGAAACGCTGCCTTTAACGCGGGTCGAAGAAAACCGGCCGCGTCTGAAAGGCACGACGGACGTGAAACCAAAATCAGCACAGTAATTGATGCCGGATGCGCTCACGCTTATCCGGCCTGTGAGTCAATCACCGTTTATGCCGCCATCAGGCAAACTGACAATTAGCGACGCATACTCTTGGAGAGCATCATCTGCCATTTCTGCTCACGGTTGAGCTCTGTTGGAGGAACCGCTGACAGGCGCGGCGTTTTCGCCATGCTCACCTTTTTTTCCTGCAAATTGTGATTCAATCGTCTGTAGAGGTGAGAATCAATACTGATGACTTTCACCAGACGCTGGCACTGGCAACCACGGCCCGCAATCTGATTAGGGATCATCTTAACTTCACAAACAATTTCTCCCACTTCCGACAGAATATAAGAGAGCGTATTAATTGCTTTGCAGTGTTCAATATCAAAATGGCGGGAAATTTCCTTTGCGGTGATCCAACGATCCTCAGCCATCATCCAGTCAGCGATTAACAAATAAAGCGGTCTTTCAACATATTTTTCACACATAAGCACACCATTTCACAAATTAAAAATCTGGCTACGGCCTGTCCAAATTAATAAAAACTAAGCCATATTAAAATTGTGGATATAAAAGATAGTATGCGACTTGAATGTTGATTAGTGTGAGCAACATCGTGCTTATTACATTGAAAATGTGGTTATGAAAGCGCATTTGGCCAGGAATGACCTTACACGAGATTAAAAAAGGGTTTCTTTACAGAAACCCTTTCAAAATTATATTGCTGGTCCGGTTAACGCAATTATCACCGGACCCTTTTTTTATGCCTTTTTGATCTGCGCGTGCATTTCCTGAACCGAGGTCACCTTCTCGGTAGCGTCAGCATTTAGCGCCATCGCCGTCGCGAAACCACCGTTCAGGGTAGTGTCATAATGCACCTTATACTGCAGTGCGCTACGGCGAATCAGCTTGGAGTCTTCAATCGCCTGACGACCTTCGGTGGTGTTGATGATGTAAGTATATTCGCCATTCTTGATACGGTCCTGAATGTGCGGACGGCCTTCATGCACCTTGTTCACCAGACGTGGATTGATACCCGCTTCGCCCAGCACAATCGCGGTCCCGTGCGTCGCATCAAGCTCGAAGCCAAACTTCAGCAGCTTCGCCGCCAGGTCAACCACGCGCTCTTTATCGCCTTCGCGAACGGAGAGCAGCGCACGACCCTGCTTTTTCATGGTGGAGCTACTGCCCAGTTGTGCCTTGGCGAACGCTTCCGCGAAGGTGCGGCCCACGCCCATCACTTCCCCGGTAGAGCGCATTTCTGGCCCTAACAGCGGGTCAACGCCTGGGAATTTGTTGAACGGCAGCACCACTTCTTTCACCGAGTAGTAAGGCGGGATAACTTCTTTAGTTACGCCCTGCTGTGCCAGCGTTTTCCCGGCCATCACGCGCGCCGCGACTTTTGCCAGCGGTACGCCAGTTGCCTTGGAGACGAACGGAACGGTACGCGCCGCACGCGGGTTCACTTCAATCAGATAAACTTCGTTATTCTTCACGGCAAACTGGACGTTCATCAGACCGCGAACCTGCAGCTCGAAGGCCAGTTTCTGCACCTGCTGGCGCATCATATCCTGAATTTCCTGGCTCAGGGTGTACGCTGGCAGAGAACATGCGGAGTCGCCAGAGTGCACGCCCGCCTGTTCGATGTGCTCCATGATGCCGCCAATCAGCACCATTTCGCCGTCGCAGATAGCATCCACGTCCACTTCAACTGCATCATCAAGGAAACGGTCCAGCAGCACTGGCGCATCGTTAGAAACGCTGACCGCAGTCTGGAAGTAGCGACGCAGGTCGGCTTCGTCGTAGACGATTTCCATCGCGCGGCCGCCAAGTACGTAGGACGGGCGCACCACCAACGGGTAACCAATCTCTTTCGCCTTCTCAACGGCCATCTCAATGGCGGTTACGGTAGCGTTCGCCGGTTGTTTCAGCTTCAGACGGTCAACCGCCTGCTGGAAACGCTCGCGGTCTTCCGCCCGGTCGATGGCATCTGGGCTGGTGCCGATAACCGGTACGCCTGCCGCTTCCAGCGCACGCGCCAGCTTCAGCGGGGTCTGGCCGCCGTATTGCACGATGACGCCTTTTGGCTTCTCGATGCGCACGATTTCCAGTACGTCTTCAAGCGTGACCGGCTCGAAGTACAGGCGGTCAGAAGTGTCGTAGTCGGTAGAAACCGTTTCCGGGTTACAGTTGACCATAATGGTCTCGTAACCGTCTTCACGCAGCGCCAGCGAGGCGTGTACGCAGCAGTAATCGAACTCAATACCCTGGCCGATACGGTTTGGACCACCGCCCAGCACCATAATCTTGTCGCGGTCGACGGACGGATTCGCTTCACACTCGTCTTCATAAGTGGAGTACATGTAGGCGGTATCGGTGGCAAATTCTGCCGCACAGGTATCCACACGCTTGTAGACCGGGTGCAGATTAAATTGGTCACGCAGCTTGCGGATTTCCGCTTCGCGTACGCCGGCCAGTTTCGCCAGACGCGCATCAGCGAAGCCTTTACGCTTCAGTACGCGCAGGAAGTCAGCGTCGAGGCCGTTAATGCCAAGGTCGGTGACTTTTTCTTCCAGACGCACCAGCTCTTCAATCTGCACCAGGAACCAGCGGTCGATGTTGGTCAGGTTGAACACGCCATCGATGGACAGGCCCGCACGGAAGGCATCGGCGATGTACCAGATACGCTCAGCGCCCGCGTCTTTCAGCTCGCGGCGGATTTTGGTCAATGCTTCCGGATCGTCGAGGCTTACTTTCGGGTCGAAGCCGGTCGCGCCCACTTCCAGACCGCGCAGCGCTTTCTGCAGCGATTCCTGCTGGGTGCGGCCAATCGCCATCACTTCACCGACAGATTTCATCTGCGTGGTCAGACGGTCGTTAGCGCCAACGAATTTCTCGAAGTTGAAGCGTGGAATTTTGGTCACAACGTAGTCGATGGACGGCTCAAATGAAGCCGGAGTACGGCCGCCGGTGATGTCGTTCATCAGTTCGTCGAGGGTATAGCCCACCGCCAGCTTGGCGGCGACTTTCGCAATCGGGAAACCGGTGGCTTTAGATGCCAGCGCAGAAGAACGGGATACGCGCGGGTTCATCTCGATGACAATCAGGCGGCCGTTTTTCGGGTTTACCGCAAACTGGACGTTAGAACCGCCGGTTTCCACGCCGATTTCACGCAGTACCGCCATCGAGGCGTTACGCATGATTTGATATTCTTTGTCGGTCAGCGTCTGGGCAGGTGCTACGGTGATGGAGTCACCGGTATGGATACCCATCGCGTCAAAGTTTTCGATGGAGCAGACGATGATGCAGTTGTCGTTTTTATCACGCACCACTTCCATCTCGTACTCTTTCCAGCCAATCAGCGATTCATCAATCAGCAGCTCGTTGGTTGGGGAAAGATCCAGACCACGTTCGCAGATTTCTTCGAACTCTTCGCGGTTGTAGGCGATACCGCCGCCGGTGCCGCCCATGGTGAAGCTAGGGCGGATAATGCACGGGAAGCCAACGTCAGCGGCAACCGCCAGCGCTTCTTCCATGGTGTGGGCGATGCCTGAACGCGCGGTATCAAGACCAATTTTTTTCATCGCGATGTCGAAGCGACGACGGTCTTCCGCTTTATCAATGGCATCCGCCGTCGCGCCAATCATGGTCACGCCGAACTCAGCCAGTACGCCCTGACGTTCCAGTTCCAGCGCGCAGTTAAGCGCCGTCTGACCGCCCATAGTTGGCAGCACCGCGTCCGGGCGCTCTTTTTCGATGATTTTACGCACCACTTCCCAGTGAATCGGCTCGATGTAGGTGGCATCGGCCATTTCCGGGTCGGTCATGATGGTTGCCGGGTTGGAGTTCACCAGAATAACGCGGTAACCCTCTTCACGCAGCGCTTTACACGCCTGCGCGCCGGAGTAGTCAAACTCACACGCCTGACCGATAACAATCGGACCCGCGCCGAGGATCAGGATGCTTTTTATGTCTGTACGTTTTGGCATTGTCTTCTCAGCTCCTGATTATTTAGCGGTCTTACGGTATTGCTCTACAAGTTCGATGAAGTGATCGAACAGCGGTGCGGCATCGTGCGGGCCAGGGCTCGCTTCAGGGTGACCCTGGAAGCTGAACGCCGGTTTGTCGGTACGATGAATCCCCTGCAGGGTGCCGTCGAACAGTGACTTGTGGGTCACGCGCAGGTTGGCAGGCATGGAAGCCTCATCGACCGCAAAACCGTGGTTCTGCGCGGTGATCATCACGGTGTTGTTATCAATATCTTTTACCGGATGGTTGCCGCCGTGGTGGCCAAACTTCATCTTAATGGTCTTCGCACCGCTCGCCAGCGCCAGCAGCTGATGGCCGAGGCAGATGCCAAATACCGGAATATCGGTTTCGAGGAATTTCTGAATCGCGGTAATCGCGTAGTCGCACGGCGCCGGGTCGCCAGGGCCGTTGGACAGGAAAATGCCATCTGGATTCATCGCCAGCACGTCTTCTGCGGAGGTCTTCGCCGGAACCACCGTCAGGCGGCAGCCGCGGTCCGCTAACATACGCAGAATGTTACGTTTGGCGCCGAAATCGTAAGCCACAACGTGGAACGGCAGTTCATCGGCGGATTTAGCTTCCGGCAGGTCACCGGCCAGCGTCCAGCTCCCCTGCGTCCAGCTATAAGGCTCCGCGGTGGTCACTTCTTTCGCCAGATCCATACCGTTCAGACCCGGGAAGGCTTTCGCTTTTTCCAGTGCCAGCGCCGCATCCGGGTTATCGCCCGCGATGATGCAGCCGTTTTGTGCGCCCTTTTCACGCAGCAAACGCGTCAGCTTACGGGTATCGATATCGGCAATCGCCACAATGTTATGGCGTTTGAGGTAAGAAGAGAGGTCTTCAGTATCGCGGAAGTTGCTGGCAATCAGCGGCAGGTCGCGGATGACCAGGCCTTGCGCATGTACCTGAGAAGATTCTGCATCGGCTTCGTTGGTGCCGACATTACCGATATGAGGATAAGTAAGAGTGACGATTTGGCGGGAATAGGAAGGATCAGTGAGGATTTCTTGATAACCGGTCATTGAAGTATTGAAAACGACTTCCCCAACCGCCGAACCTGTTGCCCCTATGGCCCGACCGTGAAACTGGGTTCCGTCTTCCAGAACCAATAGCGCTGACTTAATCAAAACACCCTCCAGAGAATATTCACTCACTTTATTTGCATATTAATTCATTAACACCTCATGAATCAATGCAAATTTGCTTACCTATGGATTTCTGGCAAACGGCGGCATTCTAGAGATAGCCCACGTAAAAGTCTACCCAAAAGGGCATTTTTTATTATTATTTTACGCCACTGGGATAAATCACACGATTTAACAGGCAAAAAGATCAGCTAACTCGGAGTGGAAAACGCTTGCGGCAGGCAAAGAGTGTAAAAACATGAAGCATGATAGAAAAAAGTGGACCATTTGGTCAAAATTTACATTGAGATAACAAAATCATCCAACAAAATACAGACAAACGCCAGATTAAAAGAAAAAACACACTCAAAAGCAAAAAATAAAAGGGCAATAAAATATTGCCCTATGTAATCAAGTAATTATGATTACAATAACCACATCACGAAGGGTAATAAAAGCTATAAATTGCGTAAATTAAGCACATCTTTCATATCAAAAAGACCATTTGACTTTGATTTCAGCCAAATCGCCGATCGCACTGCGCCATTGGCAAAGGTCATACGGCTGGACGCTTTATGCGTGATCTCAATACGCTCGCCAATATCGGCAAACATCGCGGTATGCTCACCGACGATATCCCCCGCCCGCACCGTGGCAAAACCGATCGTGCCCGGTACGCGCTCGCCGGTGTAACCTTCACGCGAATAGACCGCGCACTCTTTTAAATCTTTATCCAGCGCCCCGGCAATCGCCTCGCCCATCGCCAGCGCAGTGCCTGACGGCGCATCCACTTTATGGCGGTGGTGGGCTTCAATAATCTCAATATCGGTGTAATCACCCATCACTTTCGCCGCCTTCTCCAGCAGCTTAAGCATGACATTGACGCCAACGCTAAAGTTCGCGGCGAAAACGATAGCAATCTCCTGCGCGGCATCGCGAATAGCCTGTTTACCTGCGTCATCAAAGCCGGTGGTGCCAATCACCATCCCTTTACCGTGCTGGCGGCAAAACGCCAGATGCGCCAGCGTGCCTTCCGGGCGGGTAAAATCGATGAAAACATCGAAATCATCTTTCACCGCTTCAAGGCTACTTTGTACGGTAACGCCCGTTTTCCCGGCTCCCGCTAACTCTCCAGCATCGCTTCCCAGTAAGGAAGATCCTTCGCGCTCCAGCGCCGCGCCGAGCTGTACGCCATCCATGCCGAGAGTGGCCTGAATCAACTGACGCCCCATGCGTCCTCCGGCTCCCGCGATGGCAACGCGGATATGTGCATCATGCATAGCTATTCTCTTTTGTTAATTTTACGTAAATCGTTTTCAGATTAACCAGCGCGACGCTGCGCCGCCAGCCGAAAACGTCGATAATTAGAATTTAATGATAAACAGGCAGAGATATCAGTAAAAGGCATGACGATCAGCTAAAACCACATGATTCTCTGACCACCAGCGCAGGCGGCAGAATAATACGTTTCGGTGGCTCGTCATTTCCCTGAATGCGACTGTAAAGTAGCTCTCCAGCCTTACGACCTATCTCTTTTGCCGCCACCGACACGGTGGTGAGCGCAGGTTGAACCAGCGCCGCTTCGGTGATGTCGTCGAACCCCACCAACGCAAAATCGCGTCCTGGTTCACGCCCCATCTTACGCAATGCCTGCATGACCCCAAGCGCCACGATATCCTGATAGCAAACGGCGGCGGTAATTTGCGGGAAACGCAGAAGAAGAGACTCCGCCGCTTTTGCGCCGTCAATTTGGCTGGCCTGCGTCGCCACTATCCATTGCGGGTTCGGCGATATTCCATGCTCCAGCAATGTGCTGGTGAATCCGCCGATACGCTGCGCCCGGCTGCCGGAACTTGGGCTCCCGCCAATAAACGCAATATTCTTGTGCCCCATTTTGACTAAATGGGTGGTCGCCATTTGCGTGCCGAGAAAGTTATCGGTGCCCACAAAATCAAAATCAGGATCGCTAAGGGGACGGACCACCATGATGGCGGGAATATTGCGCCTTTTCAGCGCTTCAAAGAAGGATGTCGGCGTTTCGCGCGCCGCACAGAGCACCATGCCGCAGGCATTATTGCGCATCAACGAATCAACAAATTTTTGCTGCCGCTCTCCTGACTCTTCGCTGTTTGCCAGAAACAACAGCAGGTCATGCCGTTCCATCTCGTGGCTTAGCCCTGCCGTCATCTCACCGTAAAAAGGGTTCGTGATATCGTGTAACAACAATCCGACCTGATTACTGCTCCGGTTACGCAGGTTGGCGGCAGTTTGGTTATAAACGTACCCAGCATCATCCAGCGCTTTGAGCACCCGGTCACGCGTGGCCTGAGAAATGCGCCCCCGGTTACGCAACACCATTGAAACGGTTGCCGTGGAGACTCCCGCGCGTTCAGCTACCTGCGCCAACGTGACTGTTGTCATGACTTCTCCTGATTTATTACGAAGGTTAATCGAATAACCGAAATCTTGTCTTTTTACCTGTGATTCACATCACGCTAACGCGTATTTCACCGCACTGGATTCTGATTATGGCGGGTTAATCGCGTTAACCACACTATGAAAACAAGGTTAATCGATTAATCTTAAATAAGCCAACACGGAGAAAGAAAATGCGTACAACCTATAATAAATACCCTGAGGTTAACGTTCAGGGCTATGACAACCACGCCTGGCAGGGTTGGTCGTCAATCCATTCTGTGCTTAACACCAGGGTTTCTGGCGCAGCCAAAACCGTATTGATCGTGGATTGCTATCCGGGCGTGCGGCTTGAGGAGCTGGAGCAACAGCTTATCAGGACGTTTGATACCGCTCTGGTACTGAATATTGAATCCGCTCGTCGCGATGAGCAGGCCCTGCATGATTTACTGGCACGTAACCTGACCGACGATCGCGTATTCGGCGTGCTTTCCTGTCATCACCTGGATGAATTTTTTGATAGCGACAAACTCAGCCAGCTCCGCCAACAGATTGATGCCGTTAGTGAAGGACTGGTCGTGGTATACGGCTCTGGCGCTGCATTGGCGCACCCGGGTGACGTGCTGGTTTATGCTGACCTTCCGCGCTGGGAAATTCAGCAACGCATGCGCCATAACGGGCTGGGTAACTGGGGGGCAGAAAACCAGGATGAAGATATTCTTCGTCGTTACAAACGTGCTTTTTTCATTGAATGGCGGGTCTTCGACAAACACAAAACGCCGTTACTCAAACGCGCCGATTATTTGCTCGATACCACGGTAGAAAATAGTCCTGCGATGGTCAGCGGCGACGCGCTACGCGCCGGTCTGCAACAAACCACCCAACAACCGTTTCGCGTTGCCCCTTTCTTTGACCCCGGCGTCTGGGGCGGGCAATGGATGAAACAACGCTTCGATCTCGATCCCTCAGCCCCCAATTACGCGTGGTGTTTTGATTGCGTGCCCGAGGAAAACAGCCTGTTACTGCGTTTTGGCAACGTGCGGATCGAGATCCCCTCTCAGGATCTGGTGTTGACCTGTCCCCGCCCCCTGTTAGGCGAAAAAGTCCATGCGCGCTTTGGCGCGGAATTCCCGATCCGTTTTGACTTTCTTGACACCATTGGCGGTCAGAATTTGAGCTTTCAGGTTCATCCGCTCACCGAATACATTCAGCAGCAGTTTGGCATGCACTATACCCAGGATGAGAGCTATTACATTCTCGAAGCCGAGCCGGACGCCATGGTGTATCTCGGCACCAAAACCGGGATCGCGCCGCAGGATATGCTCGACGATCTGCGTGCCGCGGGTCGTGGTGAAAAAACGTTTGATGATGAACGATTCGTGAATCAGATCCCTGCGCATAAACACGATCACTTCCTGATCCCCGCCGGAACCGTTCACTGTTCGGGAGCAGGTACCATGGTGCTGGAGATCAGCGCAACGCCGTATATTTTCACCTTCAAACTGTGGGACTGGGGTCGCTTAGGGTTAGACGGCTTACCGCGCCCGGTACATCTGGATCACGGTCAGCAGGTTATTGACTGGCAGCGTGACACGCAATGGGTGCACGACAACCTGGTCAACCGTATTGAACCCCTCGCTGAAGGAGAAGGTTGGCGAGAAGAAAGAACCGGAATGCACGAACGCGAATTTATCGAAACGCGTCGCCACTGGTTTACGGCACCGGTCACTCACCATACCCATGGCGGCGTAAACGTCCTGAACCTGGTCGAAGGCGCGCAGGCCGTTGTCGAAAGCCCGAGCGGCGCGTTTGCCCCGTTTGTCGTCAACTATGCAGAGACCTTTATCATCCCAGCCGCCGTTGGAGAGTATCGCATTTCGCCGTTTGGCAAAGGCATAGGACAACAGCTCGCCACGATTAAGGCCTGGGTTAGAGGATAAGCGCATGATTAACGTTATTGTTGCCACCCATGGTCCCCTGGCGGACGCGCTTCTCGCCAGCGGTCGTATGGTTTACGGAGAATTACCACATGTTTATCCCGTCACGCTGAGCGAACAGGCAGGTATCGAAGGGTTTAAACAGACGTTCTCTCAGGTTCTCGCAAGTGCCGGGAAAGACGCTGACGGCGTTCTGGTGCTGTGTGACATGCAAAGCGGTACGCCGTGGAATGTCGCCTGCCATCATGCGTTTTCTGCACAAACGGTTCCTCCCGTTGCCGTGGTAGCGGGAGTTAATTTCCCGATGCTGTTACAAAGCGAGGAGATCTGCCATTTAACGGACGTTCACGCCGCAGCCGTCGAGCTGCTGGCGTTGACGGTACCCACGCTGATTAAAGCCGCCCCGGTTTTATCCGTTCAGTCCGACGATTTTTAAAGGAAACCACTATGAGTATTTCTTTTGTACGTATCGATGACCGCGTAATCCATGGGCAGCTCGTGACACGTTGGGCCAAAGAGCTGCCCTGTGACGGAATTGTCGCGATAGACGACGCCGTCGCGGCCGACCCTCTGCTCTCTTCGGTGATGAAAGGCGCCGTGCAGGACACCAAAGTCTGGTTGTTTGATACGGCCACCGCGATTGAAAAACTGCCGAAAGTCATTGCCAGCGAGAAGCGTTATTTCGTCATTGGCAAATCCCCCGTGACGCTCAAACGCATTGAAGAAGCCGGTATCAGCCTGAAAAATGCCAACGGCAAGATTAATGTGGGCCCAATGAGTGCCCGTGCTGATACCACCACCATCGGCCCGAATCAGTCGGTCAACGGGGATGAAATTGCCGCCTTTGACTGGCTGACGCAGCATGGGCATCTGGTTGAGTTTCGCCTGGTTCCTGATGCCAGTTGCTACAGCTGGCAGGACGCACGTCAGAAGCTGAAATAAGGAGCGCACGATGATTATCGAAGCTACGTTGATTGGCATACTTTGCTATCTCGGCGCCCTCAGCAGCCCCTGGCTGCTGGGACTGACCGGCGGCTGGTACCTGATCACCCGCCCGCTGATTTCCGGAATGCTGGTCGGGATTATCCTCGGCGACATTAAAACCGGGATCATGATTGGCGTTGCGGTTCAGGCGGTGTATATCGCGATGGTTACACCCGGCGGTTCGATGCCCGCCGACCTCAACTTTGTGGCTTATCCGGCAATTGCTTTAGGGATCCTTTCCGGAAAAGGCCCCGAGGTCGCGGTTGCGCTGGCAGCCACCATCGGTATCGCCGGAACCATTTTGTTTAACGCGATGATGGTACTGAACTCCTTCTGGAATCACCGGGCAGATGTGGCGCTGGAACGGGGCGACGAACGCGGCATTTACCTGAACAGCGCCATCTGGCCACAGGTGACAAACTTTGTCCTGCGCTTTGTACCGACCTTTATTGCAGTCTACTTCGGGGCACAATACATCAGCGGTTTTATGGACAGTTTACCGAAAATTGTTCTGTCGACGATGAACGTACTGGGCGGCATTTTACCCGCCGTCGGGATCGCGATTTTGCTCAAGCAGATCATCAAAAACTACACCATGCTGA
Organism: Citrobacter europaeus; assembly: GCA_020099315.1. Taxonomy (NCBI): domain Bacteria; kingdom Pseudomonadati; phylum Pseudomonadota; class Gammaproteobacteria; order Enterobacterales; family Enterobacteriaceae; genus Citrobacter; species Citrobacter europaeus. Next base: position 625,968 of record CP083650.1, on the reverse strand, counting down.
TCTACTTCCTCGTCGGTTTTGTCTGCATCGTCTTTTTAAAACTCAACATGGTCGCGCTGGTGATCGTCGGTTCGCTGCTGGCGTTGATCCATTACAACTACAAACCGGAACCGCCGCAGGCCGCGAATGCAAAGTCGGTAGCCGATGATGATGAGGATGAATTCTGATGGAAGAACGTACACTTACACGTAAAGATCTTCGCCGCTGCTGGCGCGCATGGATGATGCACAACTTGTCATCGATGAGCTTTGAACGTCTGGAATCTTTTGGCTTTTGCCTGAGTATGCTCCCGGTGGCGAAAAAGCTCTATCCCGACGCAGCCCAGCGTACTGAGATGCTGCGCCGCCACGCCTCGTTCTATAATACGGAACCCCAGATAGGCGCGATCGTAAATGGCATGGTGCTGGGGCTGGAAGAGAAAAAAGCGAACGGTGAGCCGATCGATGGGGAGACCATCAATACCCTGAAGGTTGGTCTGATGGGCCCTATTGCCGGGATCGGCGATTCAATGATCCCTGGCATGTTGATCCCTATCTTGCTCAGCATCGGTATGGCCCTGGCGGCCGGCGGTAACATTCTGGGGCCGCTGTTTTATACCGTTGCCTGGCTGGCTATCATCATTCCCGGTTCGTGGTTCCTGTTCCTGAAAGGCTACAAGATGGGTTCCGGCTCGGTGGAAATGCTGGTGAGCAGCAAGTCTGCCCGTCTGCGAGAAGCGTTATCGCTGCTGGGCGTGTTTGTTATGGGAGGCGTGGCGGCAAGCTACGTTAAACTGGGTACCGGGCTGGAATTTATTACCAAAGATGGGGTGAATATCCACGTTCAACAAATGCTGGACGGTATCTTCCCACAGTTACTACCGTTGATTGTGGTGCTTGGCACCTGGTATCTGATGGCCAAACGTGGTGTGTCGCCAGTGAAGGCGATGATTTTACTGTTGATACTGGCCGCCATCGGCGTCGCCACGGGCCTGTTTGCAGGGTAACCTGTCATTTGCCGGATGGCGCATCCGCTTATCCGGCAATATCAGTACCGGGGCTATGCCCCGGCTCTTTATGGATGAAAGTTTTGCCACAACTCAGAGTGCTTATCCGGGCGCGAGATAAATTGAAAACGCGCCGGGTCCTCGATGAATTGCTGGTAAACAGGTGCGGAAGTAATCGAAAGCTCGGTATATTGTCGGGGCGTTACGGCCTGCAGTCGTCCAGGAGTGTAACGCGGATTATGCTGCCAGATAACGTTGTTTCCCTGCAGTAACGGATACCACGCCAACCCTTTATGCGCACGAACGGCCTCGTACTCAAAACCATATTCACGATCGCACCACGCGCCAAAAGTTAACGGTACATTCGGGTCTGCGGATATGGTCGCATGTCCCCAACCGGGTGGTACCAGCACTTTCTCACCGGGTTCAGCGATCACAGCGAAACAGCGGCCCGGGTCGTCCTCAACATACTCCTGCATATAGATTATCGCTTTTCCCTGCCAGATTTCGTAAAGCTCCGGCGGGGACCAGCCGCTGTGCTGACTGATACGATGAATATGTCCCTGACTACGCACCGGCTCCTCCCCCAGCCGTCCCGCCGCATAGGTCACCACGCCAAACAACAGCATCCGCTTTTTCAACTCTTCGCGATCCTGCATTCGCGCCACATCCATCGCAATGGCATACACCTCTTGCGGCCCTTCACAGTATGGATCGCGCAGCGAGGCGCGGATGTCATCGAGTTGACGAATTTCCGGCATCGGCCCGGTAACCTCATCCCCATAGCTAAAACCAAGCGGGCAATGATGAACCGTCATATCGAGGCCGTAAGAATGCGCTAAGTCAGCCATTCTGTACCTCCTTCGCCTGAACCCTCTTATTTTCTTCAAAGACTCTTATTCTGAAGCCCCTGGCAAGCGCCGCATAATCATGTCCCGCAATCCCCGGCCATACGGCGAGCGCCGACAGCACCTCCTCCCCGGTGTTGATTAGCCGATGTGCGGTAAAGCCAGGGATAATGTGGACGGATCCGGCGAATACCTTTTCCAGCCTCGCGTCGCCCTGTTCGGTTTGCAACAGCAGCAAACCGGTGCCACGCAAGCCGAAATAGACTTCCCCCTGTTCGCGGCGCGCATGGAAATGCCCGCGGGTCATAAAATATTCGCAGCCGACCCGGCCAGGATAAAGATGAGTAACGCCGGTGTAGAGTTCACCATCTGCGGGAGATGTATCCAGCATCTCAACGTCATACACGACCTGCTCGCCAGCCAGTTGCTGACGGGCGTTTTCATCGGCAAAAACGTGAGTAAGATCCTGAATACGGGTGGATTTGCGCAATAACGGGCCATCGGCCAAAGCGCCGCTTGCCCACGCCACCTGCGGTGGCTGGATAAAAGAAAGGTTCATATGTGTCTCCGGCCCGAGGAGAACAACAGGGTAAGATTAGCAGATTAATCGATTAACCTGCTAATTCTGTTTGCATATTGCGGGCCGGATCACAGCCTCATGGCGCCAGCGCCAGCACCTCTGCCACCCACTGCTGGAACCCCTCAACGTCAAGGCCCAGCGCGACCTGGGCATTTGCCGGATGACCCAAACGCCCTTCAATATCCACCACCGTCGTACCCGAGGTATATTCGCCCTGGGTTTCAACCGCCACGAAGCACGGCTGCAGGGTAAACAGTTCTGGGCGCACCAGCCAGGCAATAGCGCACAGGTCGTGCATTCGCAGCCCCGTATTCATGCTGCCGCTACGGTAATGGCTAAACAGCGCGTGCAGCATTTTTCCCGTCTGGTTAAGCTGAGGCAACGTCGCCAGATAGTCTGGGGCGAGCATGGCCTGATTAGTGACATCCAGCCCACACATCACAATCTCCAGCCCGCTCTGGAAAACTTTCGCGGCAGCCTCGGGATCGATAGCAATATTAAACTCGGCGTTTGGCGTGAAGTTCCCGCGCCCGGCTGACCCCCCCATAATCACCAGACGCTGAATGTTGAATACGCATTCAGGATAATGGGTCAGCAGCAACGCAATGTTGGTCAGCGGGCCAATCGCCACCAGCGTCACGGGCTGCGGGGCATGCATCAGCGCATCGCGAATCGCCTGGAAGGCGGGTTTTGCCATCACCTGGCGATCGTGCTCGACAAACTCATACCCTTCCATACCGGACTCGCCGTGTACGGAAGCGGCATCACGCAGCGGTCGCACCAGCGGCATCGATGCTCCCTGCGCCAGCGGAACATCCGCATTCCAGAAGTGCAGCAGTTGCAACGCATTACGGGTGGTTTTTTCCACCGACACATTGCCTGCTACCGTGGTCATTAGTTGCAGATCCAGCTCAGGGGCAAACAGCGCGGCGGCAATAGCGGCGGCATCATCAATGCCGGGATCGGTATCAAGAATGATCGGTAAGCGCATGGTTTCTCCATAAAAAAATGCCAGACGTTAAGTCTGGCATCTTCTCATAATCGTAACCGGAAAGACTTACTCTACTTCACGAACATCCACACGCAGCTCTTTCGGTACTTCGAAAACAATGTTTTCTTCACGGCCTTCCAGCGGAATAGCTTCTCCACCGCCAAGCTCTTGCAGACGAGCAATCACGTTTTGCACCAGGATATCCGGCGCCGAGGCTCCGGCCGTCACGCCTACGCACGTAGCTTCTTTCACCCACGCTTCCTGGATGTCGGTCGCATCGTCAATCAAATACGCTGCTTTCCCCATTCGCTGGGCCAGTTCAGCCAGACGGTTGGAGTTAGAGGAGTTTTTCGAGCCGACCACCAGCACAACATCAGCCTGTTCCGCCAGCGCGCGAACCGCTTCCTGACGGTTGGTGGTGGCATAACAGATATCGTCTTTGCGCGGCCCGACAATTTTCGGGAAGCGTTGGCGCAGCGCGTCAATGACGTCAGAGGTGTCGTCAACGGAGAGCGTGGTCTGCGTCATGAAGGATAATTTGCCTTCATTTTTGACGTCCAGTTTCAGCACATCTTCCGGTGATTCAACCAGATACATTCCCCCTTGCGGGTTGCTGTACTGGCCCATTGTGCCTTCGACTTCCGGGTGACCAGCGTGGCCGATAAGAATCGACTCTTCACCGCGACGGCTGGCGCGGGCAACTTCCATATGCACTTTCGTTACCAGCGGGCAGGTCGCATCAAAAACCGTGAGGTCACGGCCTTTGGCCTCGTTACGTACCGCCTGAGATACGCCATGAGCGGAGAAAATCAGGATCGCGCCATCCGGCACTTCGCTGATTTGCTCGATAAAAATAGCGCCGCGCTCGCGCAGGCTATCCACCACATAGCGGTTATGCACCACTTCATGACGGACATAAATCGGCGCGCCGTAAATAGCCAGCGCGTTTTCCACAATGCTGATAGCGCGGTCTACACCAGCGCAAAAACCGCGCGGGTTGGCCAACAGGATCTGCATTTTACGCCTCCAGTGCCGGTTCGACTTCCAGCACTTCAATATCAAAATGAACGGTATGCCCGGCCAGCGGATGGTTGAAATCAACCGTGATCGAGTCACCGTTAATTTCGCGGATCACGCCAGGCATCTCACTGCCGTCCATTGCGGTAAAGAGCATGATAGCGCCAATTTCTGGCTCACCCGCGTCCATAAATTCCCGACGCGAGAAATACTGAATTAAGTCCGGGCTTGACACGCCAAAGGCGGCATCCGGTTCCAGAGCAAAAGTGGTTTTATCACCTTCTTTTAACCCCAGCAGGTGTTGTTCCAGTCCTTCAGACAGAGAACCGTCGCCCAGGCGAAACAGCGCAGGCTTGCCGTTATTGCGGGTTGACTCTGCGGTGGAGCCATCGTCGAGCTTAAGGGTGAAGTGCACCAGCACCGCACTGTTACTCTGTACTGATTTAGACATGCAGGTTGCTCTTTAAAATTGCTGCCGCCTGTTTGCCCGGCGGCGCTACGCTTACCGGGCCTACAAGCATCGCAGTATATTGTAAGCCGGATTAGCATAGCGCCATCCGGCATTTTTTTATGCGGCTTTTTTCTCTTTCGACGGCAGGAAGCCTTCGAGAACAATCAATGCCGCCCCGATACAGATAGCTGTATCGGCCAGATTGAATGTCGCGAAATGCCAGTCGCCGACGTAAAAGTCAATCATATCAACCACGAAGCCGTGCCACAGGCGGTCGAACAGGTTGCCCAGCGCACCGCCAATGATTAATGCATACGCGATGTTGTTTAGCTTCTGCGTTGCCTTCGAGCGATACATCATCACCATCAGGATAACGCAGATACCAATAGCGATACCGGCAAAGAACCAACGTTGCCAGCCGCCGCTGTCAGCTAAGAAGCTAAACGCCGCACCATAGTTACGCGCGTAGTGCAGATTAAGCGACGGAAACAGCGACACCGTATCCCCCAGAGCAAAGTTCTGGAGGATCAGGTATTTGCTGCCTAAATCGATAATCAGCACGACTACCACCAGCCACAGCCAGCGTAGTCCTGTTGAACAAAGAGGCTTACTCATCAGGCAAACTTACGTTGTTCGCCATCACCGGCGATGTTGCTGACACAGCGTCCGCAGATTTCTGCGTGTTCCGCCACCTGGCCGACGTCGGTAGTGTAATGCCAGCAGCGCGGGCATTTCTCACCTTCGGCTTTGCCGAGAACGATTTTCAGACCTTTGAGCAGTTCGCTCTGCTGAGCATCAGCAGGAGCCGCTGCATAATCCGCAACCGTCGCACCGGAGGTCAGCAGAACAAAACGCAACTCTTCGCCCAGCGCGGTCAGTTTCGCCGCCAGTTCTGGTTCAGCGTACAGGGTCACTGCCGCCTCCAGAGAACCACCGACTTTCTTATCCGCACGCGCCTGCTCGATGACCTTGTTCACTTCGCCGCGCACTTTCAGCAGCTCGTCCCAGTAGGCGTCATTCATCGCTTCGGTTTCACCTAAACCAAACAGACCTTCGTACCATTCCCCGGTAAAGACGTACTTCTCACGATCGCCCGGCAGGTAGCCCCAGATTTCATCGGCGGTGAAGGACATGATCGGCGCCATCCAGCGAACCAGCGCTTCTGCAATATGGAACAGCGCAGTCTGGCAGCTACGACGCGCCACACTGTCCGCTTTCGCGGTGTACTGACGGTCTTTGATGATGTCGAGGTAGAACGAACCCATTTCTACAGAGCAGAAGCGCATCAGACGCTGTACCACTTCGTGGAAGTCATAGGCTTCGTAAGCTTTCAGGATTTCTTCCTGCGCCGCTTGCGCACAGCCTACCGCCCACCTGTCCAGTACCACCATCTCTTCCGGTTTCACCATATCTTTTACCGGATCGAACCCGTTCAGGTTCGCCAGCAGGAAGCGCGCGGTGTTACGGATACGACGATAGCTGTCGGCAGCACGTTTCAGGATTTCGTCAGAAACGGCCATTTCACCGGTATAGTCGGTTGAAGCGACCCACAGACGCAAAATATCCGCGCCCAGTTTGTTCATCACATCCTGCGGAGAAACCGTGTTACCGATAGACTTGGACATCTTACGGCCCTGACCATCAACGGTGAAACCGTGGGTCAGTACCTGGCGATAAGGTGCTTTGCCTTTCATGGCGGTGGAGATCATCAGAGAGGACATGAACCAGCCGCGGTGCTGGTCAGAGCCTTCCAGATACATATCGGCCGCATGGCCTGCAAACTCAGGGCGCACGTCCACGACGGATGAGTGGGTTGAACCAGAGTCGAACCACACGTCCAGTGTATCCGGGACTTTGACATACTGGTCAGCTTCGTCGCCGAGGATATCTTTCGGATCGAGATCCCACCACGCCTGAATGCCGTCAACTTCAACGCGTTTGGCGACTTCTTCCATCAGTTCGACAGCGCGCGGATGCAGCTCTTCAGTGTCTTTGTGAACAAACAGAGACATCGGCACACCCCACGTACGCTGACGGGAGATACACCAGTCAGGACGGTTGGCAACCATCGATTCAATACGCGCCTGACCCCAGTCAGGGATCCACTGCACGCCTTTGATCTCTTTCAGCGACTGCGCACGCAGACCTTTCTGATCCATGCTGACGAACCACTGCGGCGTCGCGCGGAAGATGATCGGCGACTTGTGGCGCCAGCAGCACGGATAGCTATGCTGCATCTTCTCAACGTGCAGTAGCGCGCCTTTTTCGCTCAGCAGCGCAACAATTTTGTCGTTAGCTTTAAAGACGTTCACACCGTCAAGTTCCGGATAGGTACCCGCCAGGTATGCGCCGTCCGGGCCAACCGGGTTAGCGATTTCCAGACCGTATTTCTGGCTGATGACGTAGTCATCCGGACCGTGACCGCCAGCGGTATGGACCGCACCGGTACCCGCATCCAGCGTAACGTGATCGCCAAGAATTGCCGGCACGTCAAAGCCCATAAACGGATGGGTAAAGCGCAGCAGTTCCAGTTCAGCGCCTTTCACCGTGCCAAGAACAGTGTATTCAGCCGCGCCAATACGCTGCATGACGCTTTCAACCAGATCCTTCGCCAGAATCACGGCCTGCCCGTCAATCTGCACCAGCGCATAGTCAAAATCAGGCGCCAGAGAAATTGCGCGGTTCGCGGGTAACGTCCACGGGGTGGTGGTCCAGATAACCAGTGAGATCGGGCCGTTGACGTCAGAAACACCAAATTTCGCTTTCACCGCGTCCTGATCGGCAGCGTGGAACGCCACGTCGATGGACGGGGAGGTTTTGTCATAATACTCAACTTCCGCTTCCGCCAGCGCGGAACGGCAGTCAACGCACCAGTGCACCGGCTTCGCACCTTTGTGCAGGTGACCGTTGCCGATGATTTTACCCAGCGCGCGAATGATGTTGGCTTCAGTTTTGAAGTCCATGGTCAGGTACGGATGTGACCAGTCGCCCAGCACGCCAAGACGGATAAAGTCTTTACGCTGACCGTCAACCTGCGTAGCAGCGTATTCACGGCATTTGGCGCGGAACTCCGCGGCGGTGAACTTCTCGCCCGGCTTGCCGTATTCCTGCTCTACTTTCAGCTCGATTGGCAGACCGTGGCAGTCCCAGCCCGGAACGTAGGGCGAGTCATAGCCCGTGAGTCCTTTGGACTTCACGATAATGTCTTTCAGAATCTTGTTAACCGAGTGACCAATATGAATGCTGCCATTCGCATAAGGAGGGCCATCATGCAGAATGAAGGTTTTTTTGCCTTTTTTGGCCGCACGAATGATGCCGTACAGGTCATCATCAGTCCAACGCGCCAGCATTCCCGGTTCACGCTTGGCGAGATCGCCGCGCATCGGGAACCCTGTTTCCGGCAAATTCAGGGTTGATTTATAGTCACTCATCAGATTCTCGGTTCCGTATTTAAAACTCGTATAGGCATTAAGCCGGTTTTGTAAGCCCAAAAAATTCGCGGGCAGTCAACTCATCACGCGCAATCTGCGCTTTTAGTTCATCCAGCGAGGCAAATCGCTGTTCGCTGCGTATTTTTTTACGCAGCACTACATCTATATGGCGACCATACAGGTCCATTACAACGTCCAATAGATGCACTTCCAACTGTTGGCGTACCCCTGCTACCGTCGGGCGGGTACCGATATTGGCGACGCCGGGCAACGGTTTGTCACCCAGTCCCATAACTTCAACCGCATAAACCCCTTTCACCGGAGAAACCTGGCGACGAAGCGGTAAATTTGCCGTCGGAAAACCAATGGTGCGCCCTAACTCATCACCGTGAACGACGCGTCCTGAGATAGTAAAAGGATGCCCAAGCAGGCTTTCGGCCAGTTGCAGGTTATCTTCTGCCAGCGCCTGACGTACCGCGGTGCTGCTAATGCGCACACCGCCTTCACAGAAGGTTTGGGTGCTGGTGATATCAAAACCATACTCAGCGCCCGCTTCCTGTAATAACAAGAAATCGCCCGCACGGCTAGCGCCAAAGCGGAAATCATCGCCAACGGCAAGAAATTGTACACCAAGGCGCTTAACCAGCAGATCGCTGATGAAGGTCTGCGCCGTTAATGCCGCAAAGCGCCTGTCAAAACGCACGCACAGCACGTAATCAACGCCGCACTCTGCCAGATAACGCAGTTTTTCCCGCAGGCGGGTGAGGCGCGCAGGTGACTTGTCCGTCGCAAACAGCTCAAGCGGCTGCGGCTCGAAAATCATCACCATCACCGGTAAATTGCGTTTGCGTCCTTCTTCCCGTAAGCCCTGCAGCAACGCGCGGTGGCCACGGTGCACGCCGTCGAAATTACCAATAGTCAGCACACACCCATGCGGGGCCTGACTGAGATTATGTATGCCTCGTATCAGCTTCATGTCTGGCTCAAAACAGTGAAAATCGTGAAAGTATACCCTGTACCGCGGTCAACGTTAACCGGCGATTGTTTCTACGAAACAGAAAGAGGATTGTTTTCATTGTTATGAAACAAATTGCAGACCTTCTACGGCACGCTAATGCAATTTTTCTCGTGGAAAAGCTGTATTCACGCCACGCAAGCTGGTAGAATCCTGCGCCATCACTACGCAACGAGTGCTGCAATTTAAACGGCGCTTATTTGCACAAATCCATTGACAAAAGAAGGCTAAAAGGGCATATTCCTCGGCCTTTGAATTGTCCATATAGAACACATTTGGGAGTTGGACCTTGGCTAATATCAAATCAGCTAAGAAGCGCGCCGTTCAGTCTGAAAAGGCCCGCAAGCACAACGCTAGCCGTCGCTCTATGATGCGTACTTTCATCAAGAAAGTATACGCAGCTATCGAAGCTGGCGACAAAGCTACTGCACTGAAAGCATTTAACGAAATGCAACCAATCGTGGACCGTCAGGCTGCTAAAGGTCTGATCCACAAAAACAAAGCTGCACGTCATAAAGCAAACCTGACTGCACAGATCAACAAACTGGCTTAATCGCCTGCTTGTTGTCGCTTTGTGAAAAAACCCGCGCAAGCGGGTTTTTTTATGTCTGTCGTTTGCAGCCCGCTTCGACAGCCCCCTCATTTGCTGAACTTGTTCATCCCCACTCCTGCCCGTTTCTCCTGTCAGCCAGCCGTCCCACCAGAGACATGAAAGTTATTTTCTTTCACTGTTTAACTTTTTTAATTTCATTGTAGGGGAAATTGTGACCACCATAACAAATGACATAATAACTTAGCCAAAAACGAATAAACGCAATCCTGAAGTAAGATTTGATAATTGATCGCGATGCCTGGGTTAACTATTTTTCACAAAACCAATTAACCACTATTTCAATCCAAAGGTGAACATTTCCTGGCAACAAAAAATAAAAAACACCCTACTGCTTAGAAAGTAAAAGCTGTTTTTCTGGGCGTATCACACCAATATCGGAGTTATCATTATGAGTTCTGTTATTGAGGATACCCAGTCTTGCGGGTCAGCATCATTATCTTTACTGCAGCGTATTAGCTACGGCTCTTTGGATGTAGCGGGTAATCTGCTGTACTGTTTCGGTTCAACCTACATCTTATATTTCTACACCGATGTTGCGGGTATCAGCCTCGCCGTAGCCGGGGTTATCCTACTGCTGGCGCGTATTGTAGACGGCATAGACGCCCCCATCTGGGGGATCATCATCGATAAAACGCGTTCGCGTTACGGTAAATGCCGCCCCTGGTTTTTATGGTTACCGCTGCCTTTTGGTGTATTTAGCGCGCTGTCATTTTGGTCTCCTGATATCAGTATGACAGGAAAAGCCATCTATGCAGCAATATCCTACATGATCGCCAGTATTCTATTTACCGGACTTAATACACCTCTCAGCGCAATATTACCCTTGATGACCCTGTCCCCTAATGAGCGTCTGGTATTAAATTCCTGGAGAATGACCGGCGGGCAAATTGGGGTGTTATTAATGAATGCCACTGCGTTGCCCCTGGTTGCATTTTTAGGTAATGGAAACGACCATGCAGGTTTTATTTATACGGCAATTTTGTTTGCCGTCATATCCTGTTCGTTAACGCTTTTCGCCTTTAAAAATATCCGCGAAATGGATGCGGATAAAATTCAGCAAGAACCCAGATTGCCGATGAAAAAAAGCTTCGCGGCGATGAAAGGTAACTGGCCATGGATCTTAATGGTGCTGGCAAATTTGATCTTCTGGATTGCCCTACAACAGCGCTCCACGACCATTGTCTACTATCTGACCTACAACCTCGACCGCAAAGATCTGGTTCCGCTGATTAACAGCCTGGCGACAATTCAGATCCTGTTTATCATCGCCATTCCATTCTTTAGCAAATACCTCGCTAAAACCTGGATATGGGTAGGTGGTCTGCTGGTCGCCACGCTTGGCGGCGTCATGATGTGGCTGGCTGCGGACAACATTCCTTTCCTCATCGCCGCCTGGGTACTTGGCAATATAGGCAGCGGTATCGCCTGTTCAATGCCGTTTGCCATGCTGGGCTTCGCCGTCGACTTCGGCGCATGGAAGACGGGTATCAAGGCTACCGGCATTCTTATCGCCTTCGGCAGTACTTTTTGCATCAAGATGGGCAGTGGTTTGGGTACTGCATTCGCCGCCTGGATCATGAACAGTTTTGGCTATGTTCCGAACCACGCCCAGAATGCTGCAGGTCTGGAGGGAATTACCTGGGCCTTTATCTGGGCGCCCGCCCTGCTCTTCGCTCTCGCGGCGATCCCGCTGCTTTTCTTCCGTAAATACGAAGCGATGGAAGAGAAGATTCGCCACGATCTGGAAACTATCAACCAATAACTTACCTTCACCCTCGAAATACGGGAGGCACCACCATGCCATTTGTGCAACATGATCCGCGTCGTCTGGTCTGGCAGCAAAACGATCGCTATTTGTGGATTGAACCCTGGGGCGAGAACAGTCTGCGCGTACGCAGCGGTCGTCATCTCGCGGTAATGAGAAATGAAGACTGGGCATTGAATGAGCCCGTCGCAGAAAGCCTCTGCCACATAGTTTATGAGCACCACCAGGCGACGCTGACCAACGGTAAAATCACCGCTATCGTCAATCAAAAAGGACAGGTCTCCTTTTACCGCCATCCGCATAAGCCTCTGTTACAGGAGTTCTGGCGTCTGCGGGGTGAAATCGGCGAGGACGAGTCTTCACACGGGCAGTACGTCAGCGCGCTAAACCTGGAGGGGCGCGAGTTCCGCCCTATTCCGGGAGGAAAATATTCGATTAAAGCCCGCTTCGAAGCCGCCGAAGGGGAAAAAATCTATGGCATGGGCCAGTATCAGCAGGCCAATCTGGATCTCAAAGGATGCGTTCTGGAACTGGCACAGCGTAACTCCCAGGCCTCTGTACCGTTTATGCTCTCAAGCCTGGGCTACGGATTTTTATGGAACAACCCGGCAGTGGGTCGCGTAACGTTCGCTAACAACGTAACCGAATGGGAAGCTCAGGTCAGCGAACAACTGGACTACTGGATCACCGCTGGCGATACCCCCGCGGAAATCAGCCAGGCTTACGCGCTCGCTACCGGCACACCGCCGATGATGCCGGATTACGCCATGGGTTTCTGGCAGTGTAAACTCCGCTATCGAACCCAGGAAGAGCTGCTGGCGGTCGCCCGCGAATATAAACAACGCAACCTGCCCATCTCGGTTATCGTTATTGATTTCTTCCACTGGCCTAACCAGGGTGACTGGATGTTTGACCCGCGCGACTGGCCCAATCCCGACGCCATGATCGCCGAACTAAAATCACTGGGTATTGAGCTGATGGTCTCCGTCTGGCCGACGGTGGATAATCGCACCGAGAGCTATCGGGAGATGCGCGAAAACGGCTGGCTGGTGCAAACGGAACGCGGATTGCCGATCAATATGGATTTCCTCGGCAACACGACGTTTTTTGACGCCACCCATCCTGGTGCGCGCGATTACGTCTGGGGTAAAGCTAAGCGCAACTATTACGATAAAGGCGTAACGCTCTTCTGGCTAGATGAAGCCGAACCTGAATTCAGCGTTTACGATTACGACAACTATCGCTATTACGCCGGGCCGGTACTGGAAGTGGGTAATATCTACCCACGAATGTACGCCAAAACTTTTTTTGATGGTATGAAAGCCGATGGCGAAGACCAGGTTATCAACCTGCTGCGCTGCGCCTGGGCCGGCAGCCAGAAATATGGCGCGCTGGTCTGGTCCGGTGATATTCACTCTTCGTTTCGATCGCTACGCAATCAGTTTGCCGCCGGACTCAATATGGGGATCGCGGGGATACCGTGGTGGACAACGGATATCGGTGGTTTTCATGGCGGTAATATTCACGACCCCAAATTCCATGAGTTGCTGATTCGCTGGTTCCAGTGGGGCGTCTTTAGCCCGGTGATGCGCCTGCACGGCAACCGCGATCCGCAGATTTTACCAGAACATCCTTACCGTGATGGTATTGCCCAGTGTCCGACCGGTGCGGCGAACGAAGTGTGGAGCTATGGTGAAGAGGTGTGCGAAGTGTTGACCGGCTGTCTGACGTTGCGTGAAAAGTTAAAGCCGTACATCAAAGCGGTAATGGCGGAAACGCACGAACGCAATGCGCCGGTAATGCGCACCCTGTTTTTTGAATTCCCAGAACAGACAACAAGTTGGGAGATTACCGATCAATACTGTTTTGGCCCCGACCTGCTGATTGCGCCGGTCATGCATGAAGGTATGCGCGAGCGTGACGTTTGGCTACCAGAAGGGGAAACATGGACGGATCTTGCGACCGGCGAAAGTTATTCTGGAGGGCAAACGCTGCGCTATGCCGCACCACTGAACAGAATACCGGTATTTATCCGCGAAGATGGTCAGTACCGGGGTTTGTTAAGGCTGTAGATTGATTCCGGCTGCGGGCAACCACCGCAGCCGGAAGGATTATGACGTTCTGGCTTACTGCAGCTTAAATAATGCCGAGTAGTCCGCATTGCAAATACGCTGCACCGCCGGATGCTGGATCATTCTTTCCGCAAATATGGCGTGATACTCCTCCATCACATTCTCTACGCGTCCAATTTCAACAATAGAATCATCGGCATAGAAATTGTGCGAATAGAGCGTAGGCGCAACAAATATAGCGTTGTGCGTTGCGCCAAACGCTTTCATCAGCGCGGCGTCGTCAAACTCGCCGAGGATTTCAACGTTCAGTCCTTGTGAGTTAATCCAGTTCAGCAGCTTACGCCCGAGCATCGAACGACGCCCGGGGATTAACAATCGACGCTCTTCCAGACAAGCCGGGAATGGTTTCTCAGGCAGCGGCTGGGTGCACCAAAAACTCACGCTGCATTCGCCAATCCGCACAGAGAATAACCCTTCCTGCTGCGTTGAATCGATCGGGCAGTCGGAGATGATCATATCCAGCTTATGTTGGCTCAGCTGATCAAGCAGCATCTCGTGCGTTGATTCAAAACAGCGCAAATGGATTTGTTCATCTTCAACAACTGCGGCATCCAGCACGCTGCTGACCAGCTGTTTGGACAACGCATCTGCCACACCGACATCGAACAGTAAATTCGACTCTTTGCGGTAGTTCACGATATCCAGCATTTCCTGGCTTAACGTGAACATCTTATCCGCATAACGAAAAACTAATTCGCCTAACTCGCTTGGCTCCAGCCCACGCCCCTTGCGCTTGAACAGCTTTCCCTGCAAACGTTCCTCAAGCGCTTTAATCTGTCCGGTAATGGTCTGCGGCGTCAGATAAAGCGCTTCTGCAGCGCCAACCACCGAACCTTCTTTATAGACATGCCAAAAGTAGTACAGGTGGTTGTAGTTTATATGAGACATACTCACTCCCTGAAAATTGTCACAAAAGGGTTATCCCGTCAGGCTGACGCGTTCAACCGGGTGCGTAACCAGCAGTAACCTATTATCGCCGACAGCAAGGAACCGATCAGGATCCCCAGTTTCGCCCAGTTAATCAGCTCAGGATCGACGTTCCCAAACGCCAGGCTGGCGATGAAAATTGACATCGTAAAGCCAATGCCGCACAGAATGCCGACCGCCATAATTTGCTGGAAGTTCGTTCCCTCCGGCAATTGCGCCACCTTAAGGCGTAACGCCAGCCAGCAAAACAGGCTGATACCCAGCGGTTTGCCGATCAACAGGCCGGCAATGATCCCCAGCGGTAATACCGAGGTCAGTCCATCAACAGTAACGCCCTGCAGTGAAACGCCCGCGTTAGCGAAGGCAAACAGCGGCAGGATCAGGTATGCCACCCACGGGTGCAGAACATGCTCCAGTCGCTTCGCCGGTGAACGCCCGTGTTTTTCCTTCAACGGAATGAAGAAGCCGACGATCACGCCCGCCAGCGTCGCATGCACGCCTGACTTCAGTACAGCCGTCCACAGCACTACGCCAACCAGAATATAAATACCGGTGCGTCTTACACCGCACAGATTCAATGCCGCCAGAACGAGGATCGCGCACGCGGCTACGCCCAGCGACAGCAGCGAGAGATCGCTGGTATAGAACAGCGCGATGATGACGATAGCGCCGAGGTCATCGATAATCGCCAGCGCCATCAGGAAAATTTTCAACGCCAGTGGAACACGACTGCCCAACAGCGCCAGCACGCCTAATGCAAAAGCGATATCCGTTGCCGCCGGGATAGCCCACCCCTCACGGGTGACAGGGTCGGCATAGTTGAATGCCAGATACAGCAGCGCCGGGACAATCATGCCCCCGATTGCGGCAATGATCGGAAACGCCGCCTGACGCAGGCTGGCCAGTGAACCTTGCATCAACTCGCGCTTCACTTCCAGACCAATCAACAGGAAAAACACCGCCATCAACGCGTCGTTGATCCACAGCAGCATATTTTTGTTGATCTCAAGCGCGCCAACCCTTAGTTGAACGGGCGTTTCCAGAAAGGCGTGGTACCATCCACTGGTCACCCCGATATTTGCCATCAGCATAGCGACCACGGCAGCGATGATCAGAATGATGCCCCCCGAGGCGTCACTACTAAAAAAACGATGCAGATGTTTCACTTTTATTCTCTCTATTGGGTGAATACTTCGTAAATACTATCTTACACCCTCAAAAAGCTCGTTAAAATTAGATTATTCATGATGAATAGGTCGGTTTTTACGATGATATCTTCATTGCTCAGGCAACGTGCCTGGCAGGACAATGCGCGAGATCATGCTTCAAATCTCACCTGGCCTTGGCCATGAGTTTGTGAAGCTCTGCGTCGTTTCAACAGAACATCAACCTATTCTTGATATCGACTATTTATTAATAATATTTAATATCGGTCATTTGCCATAGAGAGTATAGGCAAGTTGGCACAATCAATAACGACAACTAAAAGCACAGCAATTGCTTTTTATTACAACTTCCACTAAAAACAGAATATTAGCTACGCTCAACTCCCGCCATAAACCGTGATTAAACGCTCTATATTAAAATAATTCATAGTGCAGACAATTCTCATCTATTGAAGAATACAAAATCTCCGCCTACGATGCAGAACCCACAGGAAACCAATGGTAAATAGAATCATGACCATATATACAATCAACAATCAATGTACTTATGATGATAAAACTCATGAAATCAAAAATCTGAAAAGCTCAGATAGATTAATAATGACAAGTATGAGGGTAAGATGTCTAAGATATATGATCCAAAATTCACACGAGGAAGTTATTCACAAGAAACAGCTTGCGCAGGCTCTATGGGGAGAACGCTGCCAGTTTGTGAACGACGCAAACCTGACTCAGCTATTATATTTATTGCGTAGAGATCTCAGAGAATGTGGTCTGCATGATTTTTTCTCTACCATCCCGAGGCTAGGTGTAAAAGTTAATGCTGACATCATTATCAATAAACCGGTGAAAAAATTATGGCTTCATCAGCGGTTGTGTAAAAACATACTATTTATTACTGTGTTAATTATTTTCTCCGTTCTGGCATTCATATTCATTCATTAATCACTGGGTCAATCATTAGAACCTATAACAGGCATCTCATAATGGACATAGGGATATGTCATGACATTTTATTTTTATCAAGAATAGATTGCAGTAATAGAATAAAATCTTTTGCTACTTGATAACGCTCACTTTTAACAGATATGCAGGCATAGACAGGCAATTTTTTAAATGAAAACTCACTGGGTGGTCGCATAATTTTCACTTTGTAATTTCTGACATCACGAAAATACAAAGCATAATTTAAAGGTACCAGCGCAATCATATCGCTTCGTTCCACAACATTAAAAACCCCAACTAATGAATCACTATGATAACCCGCATTCCTGCGTCCTTTGCAAAAAACTGTGTTCTCATACAAATCAACCACGTCCGCCGCTGCTGGGGTAAAGATATCCGTATGATACATTGCATGTTTACTGGCATAGAAATTATGCAGCGACAGTGCATCTAACTCATACAGTAAATTATGACTACCACATATGCACACATAGTCTTCAATATAATCAATAAGATGAACATCTACCAAATGATGTTCAATGGCTGTGAGACCAAAAGAAATATCGATACGTCCCTTTATCAGCATCGTACTTAACGCGTTTTTTTCATTTTTCCTGGCTGAGTAGTGGTTAATAATATAATTACTGAATAAATCGCAATCATTAAATACAGAAAAGTAGTAACTCTCAATAATATCACCCCCTAAAATAATGATCTCATTATCTTCTTTGGCGTGATGTTGGCTATTGAGGGTTGCATCGATAGCAGAAATAACTTGCCGAAACACCTGGTGCAAATCTTTTCCTGCCACAGTTGGCACCAGACCATCTCGGGTTCTGATAAAGAGATCTTCGTCATAGATGGTGTGCAGCCTGACAAGAGCATGAGAAACCGCCGCTGGCGTCACCTCCAATTTTTGAGCTGCCCGGGTTGCATTTCCCTCCGTGATAACAGCATCAAATACTTTAATCAGGTTGAAATCAAGATTTTGGTAATGTTTCTTTCCAACAACCATTCACGTATCCCTGTATCAATATGAAAATTTTATCGCGGCAACAGATTACCTTCGGGGATAATTTATTACAATAAAATTACCAGATAACAAGTTATAAATAAACAATACTATTGTAATTACCTACTTTATAAGTATCAGACTCGCCATCAAGATTCATAGCGTAAATGCATGTACAAAAAACGCACATCAACCGTAATAAAAAAAGATAAAAACATTATCACAATTGTTGTTTATCTAAATTAACAATAAATGATTTCTCAACACTCAGGACTTAATCTAGCCTAAAGTCTGATATTAACCAACGAGTGGATTTACAGGCGGCATATTAAATACTGATAACCTGTATTTTCTTATTATGTTAGTGAGGCGCAATAAATTAATGAAACAGTATAAAATCAACGATACGATTATTTATAATGAGTCATTACGAGAAATCACATCATTACAAGATAAAACGATAATAAAAATGACGCATATGCGGGCACAATGCTTAAGCTTTTTGCTTCGCAATGCAAAGCGAGATCTGATTACGCGCGAGATGGTCACAGAAGCCGTCTGGGGGCAAAAAGGGAAATTTATCAGTGACGCCAGCCTGACCCAGCTGCTTTATCTGTTACGTCGTGATTTAAAACAAATTGGTTTGGACGAATTGTTCACAACATTGCCACGCCAAGGATTAAAAATTAATGATGATATTAATATCACATTCAATGATACCCCAACCAGCTATACCTCACCAGCAATAAAAAATAAAACATTACAGGCAATATTTCTAATCACTTTATTGCTCACAATTTCATTCGCACTTGTCAGATATATGTAGGCCAATTGGGGAAAACGCATCATGAATAAGACTCTGGAGAACATTTTGATACTGGAAGGGGGTTATGTTGATAACCCGAAAGACAAAGGTGGTGCAACCAACTGGGGAATTACTGAGGCAACCGCCCGTAAACATGGGTTCTTGAATGATATGCGAGATTTAACTCGCAGCGAAGCCTACGCTATCCTCGAAGAGGATTACTGGATTAAACCAGGGTTTAAAGATGTTGCAAACCTATCCGAATCTATTGCATTTGAGCTATGTGATGCGGCAGTCAACATTGGACAACATCATCCTGTTTTATGGTTACAGCGCTGGTTAAATGTTCTCAACCGAGAAGAGAGAAGCTATCAGGATATTGTCGTGGACGGAAAAATCGGCCCATACACCATGGCAACGCTGCAATATTACCTGACCGTACGTGGCAAAGAAGGTGAGGAGGTATTGGTGAAAGCGCTAAATTGTAGCCAGGGGGCCTGGTATCTGAGTCTCGCCGAGAAAAACCAACAAAATGAAGAATTTATTTATGGCTGGATGAAAAATCGAGTCTCATAACATACTCAATTATGTTATCCCCCGGCTCATGGAAGAGCCTGCTTAAAGAATAAAAGAATATTTAAGCTTTCGCATTATCAAGCATACGTTTTATCTTATCTCCAAGAACCTTCAGAATGGGTCCAGCAAAGACACCACCAAGGCCAGCGGCCAATAACACCATATTAAAGCTGAGCTCTTTTTCAATCGCCAGAGCACTCAACAGGAAGCTGGTAAAACACGAAATAACCATCTGTGTTAAGCAATACCTGATTTTATCGAAAATACTTCGTTTTTCTCTATTTTCTTTTCTCAGCAGAAAGCTGACTACACCTCCCCAGGCGCCAATTGCAATTACCGTCAATAACACTTCCAGTTCCAGCAGCACAACTTCAGACGTAGCTAAATGATTTGAAATAGCCATGATTAACGCTCCAGTTTATAGGTGAAATAGTGTTTACAGCTGGAGTTTATGCGCATTAACAAGATGAGAAAAATCACAGTGCATCATCTGTCAGCACAGCGTATCAAAGAAGAGAAATGATATTTCTCATGCACGGCATTAAGGCATGAAAATCGATAGCGAATTAGGCATTACGTTGAGGATAAAAAAACCTGGGCTATTTGCCCAGGTTCAGAGGAGTTCAACACTGAAGCTTAGCGCGTCAGATCGTCGAAGAACTTCTTCACACCATCGAAGAAGCTTTTAGAGCGCGGACTGTTTTGCTCGCCGGTCGGGCCGCCAAAGCTGTCCTGCAGATCTTTGAGCAGTTGTTTCTGCTTGTCGTTCAGGCCCACTGGGGTTTCAACCACCACGCGGCACAGCAGATCGCCCTGAGCGCCACCGCGTACAGACTTGACGCCCTTTCCACGCATGCGGAAAAGTTTGCCAGTTTGCGTTTCGCCCGGAATTTTTAACTTCACGCGACCGTCCAGCGTCGGGACTTCAATTTCGCCGCCCAGCGCTGCCATCGCAAAGTTAATCGGTACTTCGCAGTACAGGTTATTGCCTTCACGTTCGAAAATTGGGTGCTGTTTTACCTGCACCTGAACGTACAAATCACCCGCTGGCGCACCATGTTCACCGGCTTCACCTTCACCCGCTAAACGAATACGGTCGCCGGTATCAACCCCTGCCGGGATCTTAACGGACAGCGTTTTGCTTTTCTCAACGCGACCATGACCGTGGCATTTGTTGCACGGATCTTTAATCAACGTACCGCGACCCTGACAGTGTGGACAGGTCTGCTGTACGGCAAAAAAGCCCTGACGCATCTGTACCTGACCGGAACCGTGACAGGTTGGACAGGTCTGCGGCTGAGTCCCTGCCTTCGCACCGCTGCCGTGGCAGACATCACACTCTTCCAGCGTCGGAATACGGATCTCTTTGGTGACGCCACGCACGGCTTCTTCCAGAGTGAGATCCATGTTGTAACGTAAATCAGCACCACGTGAGGCGCGCTGACGACCACGACCGCCGCCAAAGATATCGCCAAACACGTCACCAAAGATATCGCTGAAGTCAGCCCCGCCGCCAAAACCGCCGCCGCCGCCCATGCCGCCTTGCTCAAACGCTGCATGGCCGTACTGATCGTAAGCCGCACGTTTTTGCGCATCGGTCAGGATCTCGTACGCTTCTTTGATCTCTTTAAACTTGGCTTCGGCCTCTTTATCACCCTGGTTGCGGTCCGGGTGATATTTCATGGCCAGGCGCTTGTAGGCCTTTTTGATTTCACGCTCTTCCGCTGATTTGGAAACGCCTAAAATCTCGTAATAGTCTTGCTTAGCCATCTCTTTTTATCTGCCCCTAACATGCGTGCACGGGCGGAGAGGAAACCTCTTCGCCCGTGCCAGTAATTACCCGTTCAAAGGGCGATTATTTTTTATCTTTCACTTCTTCAAACTCGGCGTCGACAACGTCGTCATCTTTCGCGTTGTTTGCAGAAGCATCAGCGCCTGCTGCGCCAGCCTGCTGCTGTGCGTGCTGCTGCTGAGCGATTTCCATCAGTTTCTGGGAAACCTGTGCCAGCGCCTGCATTTTCGCTTCGATATCTGCTTTGTCTTCGCCTTTCAGAGAAGTTTCCAGCGCGGTCAGTGCAGACTCGATGGCAGTTTTGTCATCAGCCGGCAGTTTGTCGCCTGCTTCTTCAACCTGCTTGCGAGTGCTGTGCAGCAGATGGTCACCCTGGTTACGGGTCTGAACCAGCTCTTCAAACTTACGGTCAGATTCTGCGTTCGCTTCTGCTTCGCGAACCATTTTCTGAATTTCTTCTTCGTTCAGACCAGAAGAAGCCTTAATGGTGATCTTCTGCTCTTTACCGCTGTTTTTGTCTTTCGCGGAAACGTGCAGGATACCGTCGGCATCGATGTCAAAAGTCACTTCGATCTGCGGCATACCGCGCGGAGCCGGGCTGATACCATCCAGGTTAAATTGACCCAGATCTTTGTTATCAGCGGCACGTTTACGTTCACCCTGCAGCACGTGGATGGTTACCGCAGACTGGTTGTCTTCAGCGGTAGAGAACACCTGGCTGTGCTTGGTCGGGATAGTGGTGTTTTTCGCGATCAGTGGAGTCATTACGCCACCCATGGTTTCGATACCCAGAGACAGCGGGGTAACGTCCAGCAGCAGCACATCTTTCACATCACCGGTCAATACACCACCCTGAACGGCAGCACCGATTGCCACTGCTTCGTCCGGGTTAACGTCTTTACGCGGCTCTTTACCGAAGAACTCAGCAACTTTCTTCTGTACCATCGGCATACGAGTCTGACCACCGACCAGGATAACGTCCTGAACGTCGGAAACAGACAGACCAGCGTCCTGCAGAGCGACTTTCAGCGGCTCGATAGAACGGTTAACCAGGTCTTCAACCAGGCTTTCCAGTTTCGCACGGGTCACTTTGATGTTCATGTGTTTCGGACCGGTCGCGTCTGCAGTGATGTACGGCAGGTTCACGTCGGTCTGCTGAGCGGAAGACAGTTCGATCTTCGCTTTCTCAGCGGCTTCTTTCAGACGCTGCATCGCCAGCGGGTCGTTACGCAGGTCGATACCCTGATCTTTCTTAAATTCGTCAACCAGGTAGTTGATCATACGGCTGTCGAAGTCTTCACCGCCCAGGTGGGTATCACCGTTGGTTGCCAGAACTTCGAAGGTTTTTTCGCCGTCAACTTCGTCGATTTCGATAATAGAGATATCGAAAGTACCACCACCGAGGTCATAAACCGCGATAGTACGGTTGCCGACTTCTTTATCCAGACCGTAAGCCAGCGCGGCTGCGGTCGGTTCGTTGATGATACGTTTTACTTCCAGACCTGCGATACGACCGGCGTCTTTGGTTGCCTGACGCTGAGCATCGTTAAAGTATGCAGGTACGGTGATAACCGCTTCAGTTACCGGTTCACCCAGGTAATCTTCAGCCGTTTTCTTCATTTTTTTCAGCACTTCAGCAGAAATCTGCGGCGGTGCCATTTTCTGACCTTTTACGTCAATCCATGCATCACCGTTGTCAGCACCGATGATTTTGTACGGCATGATGGCTTCATCACGCTGTACTTCTTCGTCCTGGAAGCGGCGGCCAATCAGGCGTTTAATCGCAAACAGGGTGTTTTGCGGGTTTGTCACTGCCTGACGTTTAGCCGGCTGACCAACCAGAGTTTCACCATCCTGGGTATAAGCAATGATAGAAGGCGTGGTGCGATCGCCCTCGGCGTTCTCCAGCACACGTGCAGTAGTGCCATCCATAATCGCTACACAAGAGTTGGTAGTACCCAGGTCGATACCAATAATTTTACCCATCTAAACGTCTCCACTAAAAATTCGGTCATCATGTGGTTGTGAATCTGTAATAAGGGCGAAACGTGCGGTTTCAACTACCCTGAATCGTTTTTTTTCAGACTCACCACTGCGGTTGTCTACAAGATGGGGTCGTAACCCACTTCATCAAGGGGGGAATGAAAATTTTTTTTAGCCTTGTGGCAATAAAATCACAGAAAAAAGGCTAAAAGATAAAAAATGAATAGTTGCCAACCAGAATTAATTCACACCAGCAATTAAATAAATAAAGCCATTCACATAAAAATTGTAATAAAAAGAAAAGATTACGAGCATGAATCATTTTTCCGACGGCGGTAAGATGGTCTGAAGTCACACACTTTTGCAGCCGTCAAAGAGAAATCCCATGAAATCCTCGTTAACCCTTTCCGCCAGCCTGTTTATGGGCCTGCTGCTGAGCAGCGCCGCGCACGCTAACGATCATAAAGTTTTGGGTATGATTGCCATGCCCCGTAACGAAACCAACGATCTGACCCTAAAACTTCCCGTTTGTCGCGTGGTGAAACGCATTCAACTCACGGCCGATCATGGTGATTTACAGCTCAGTGGCGCATCTGTTTATTTCAAGGCTGCCCGCATGTCCAGCCAAAGTCTGAATGTGCCTTCCTCCATCAAAGAAGGGCAAACGACCAACTGGATCAACATTAATAGTGACAACGACAATAAGCGCTGCGTCAAAAAAATCACCTTCTCCGGCCATACGGTGAACTCCTCTGATATGGCAACGCTGAAAATCATCGGCGACGACTAATTCCGCACACTTTTATTCAGAAGCCATAGAAAACATGAATGTCACGTATTTGAATGACGACGACCTCGACTTTCTTCAGCATTGTAGTGAGGAGCAACTCGCCAATATTACCCGCCTGCTCACGCATAATGAAAAAGGGAAAGCCCGTCTGTCGAGCGTACTAAACCACAACGATTTATTTAAATCGATGGAAGGACACCCGGAACAACATCGCCGCAACTGGCAGCTGATTGCCGGCGAGCTTCAGCATTATGGCGGCGACAGCATTGCCAATAAACTCCGCGGCCATGGAAAACTGTATCGGGCGATTTTGCTGGATGTTTCGAAGCGTCTGAAGCTGAAAACCGACAAAGAGATGTCCACATTCGAAATTGAACAATATCTGCTGGAACACTTTTTACGTAATGCCTGGCAAAAAATGGATGCGGAACACAAGCGGACCTTTTTACAGGCCGTTGATGCAAAAGTCTCTGAACTGGAAGAACTTTTGCCACTATTAATGAAGGACCGTCATCTGGCGACAGGTGTATCTCACCTGCTCTCCAGCCAGCTTAGCAAGATCCTAAGAACACACGCCGCCGTCAGCGTCATCGGACACGGATTACTGCGTGGAGCCGGACTTGGCGGCCCGGTCGGCGCCGCATTAAACGGAGTTAAAGCGGTGAGCGGCAGCGCCTATCGCGTGACGATTCCGGCGGTACTTCAAATCGCCTGCCTGCGCAGAATGATCGCCCACGCGCAAGCGTGATGCCCATCACAGGGAAAATAATTCATTTTCCCTTCGTTAGATCATAGACAGTGCCCTTTCCCCTGATTATCATGCCGCGCCCCGAAGACTGCGATCGTTATTCGGGGAAACTATTTCACCATTCAATCAATGATGATTTTGAGGAATTATGGGCAACACTAAGTTGGCTAATCCGGCACCGCTGGGCCTGATGGGCTTTGGCATGACCACCATTCTGCTTAACCTGCACAACGCGGGTTTCTTCGCCTTTGACGTTATTATTCTGGCGATGGGCATTTTCTACGGCGGTATCGCGCAAATTTTTGCCGGTCTGCTGGAATATAAAAAAGGCAACACCTTCGGTTTAACCGCCTTTACCTCCTACGGTTCGTTCTGGCTGACGCTGGTTGCGATCCTGATCATGCCGAAAATGGGCCTGGCGGATGCAACCAATGGTCAGTTCCTGGGCGTGTATCTGGGTCTGTGGGGCGTCTTCACTCTGTTCATGTTCTTCGGCACGCTGAAAGCGGCTCGTGCGTTGCAGTTTGTCTTCCTGAGCCTGACGGTGCTGTTCGCGCTGCTGGCCGTTGGCAACATTGCTGGTAACGAAGCGATCATTCACGTTGCTGGCTGGGTTGGCTTAGTGTGTGGCGCAAGCGCCATTTACCTGGCGATGGGTGAAGTGCTGAACGAACAGTTTGGCCGTACCATCCTGCCGATTGGTGAAGCGCACTAATCTGACGTTATCCCCCCTGACGGGGGGATATTCCTTACAAGCGCTGTAACTCTGCCTGCACGTTCGAATCGCGATGATAAATATCCTGTCGCAGCCAAATTCCCAGACCTAACCCCACCAGCGATAGCGCCAGCACATACCAGGCCGGAGCCATTGGCGACACGCTCATTAACATCGTCACGGCGATTGGCGTCAGACCACCAAAAATGGCGTACGACACGTTGTAAGAGAAGGATATTCCGGTAAAGCGGACTTCCGCCGGAAACGCTCGAACCATGACATAAGGCACAGCCCCCACCACGCCAACGCACAACCCCACCAGCCCATACAACAGGAACAAGTGCTGAGGATGGCTGCCGGTCAGGTGATAGAAAAACCAGCTTGAACAGGCCAACAGCAGGCTGCCGACAATAAAGGTTTTGCTGGCGCCGACCCGGTCGACAATAAACCCGGCCAGCAGACAACCCACGCACAGCATAATAGTCGCGACACTGTTGGCTTGTAACGTCAACGCCGGCGCAAAGCCATACTGTTTCTGCAACCACACTGGCGACATCAGGATCACCACCACAATCCCGGCCGACAACAGCCAGGTCAGCAGCATGGAAATGACCACCGCTTTTTTATGTTTGCTCACCACCGACTTCACCGGTAGCTCTTGCGCCAGCGCTTTACGTTGCTGCATTTCGAGGAATATAGGCGTCTCCTGCAGCCAGCGGCGCAGGTACATTGCCACCAGCCCAAACACACCCCCCAGCAGGAATGGAATACGCCAGCCGTAGTCATGCACCGCCTGCTGCGTCAGGCTGGTGTTCACCAGCGTCGCAACTACCGACCCCAGCAGAATTCCCACCGTCAGCCCGGCGGTTAGCGTGCCACAGGCAATGCCGATGCGGCGCTCCGGTACGTGCTCCGCCACGAACACCCACGCGCCCGGCACTTCTCCGCCGATGGCAGCGCCTTGCAAAATGCGCATCAGCAGTAACAGCAGCGGCGCGAGGATCCCCATTGAGGCGTAAGTAGGCAATAGCCCAATCGCCAGCGTTGGTATCGCCATCAGCAAAATGCTCAGGGTAAACATTTTCTTGCGCCCGACCAGATCGCCAAAGTGCGCCATGATAATGCCACCCAGCGGACGCGCCAGATATCCGGCCGCAAAAATGCCGAAGGTTTGCACCTGGCGTAGCCATTCAGGAATGTCTGCCGGAAAGAAGAGTTCGCCAACAACAGCGGCAAAGAAGACGAAGATAATGAAATCATAAAACTCAAGCGCACCGCCGAGGGCAGCAAGCGTAAGGGTTTTATAATCCTGGCGATTCAGCGATCGAGTGTGTTGTGACATAGCAAACCATGAGTCAGTGGAGTAATTGAATCTGTCTGTCGATACATGTAAAGCAAAAATTACTATATCGTAAACAATTCAATACTCCACTATCATTGGCACTTATGTCACGATCGCGCTACTTTCAGGGGTTTGTATCGCGAATTGCGCTTTTAGGGCGAAAAGATGCTACAACAGCCGGTGCGGTTTCCACATACGGCCCATCCAACAACTGTATACAATACGGTACACTTGCAAAAATACCCGGTACGATAACTTTACCGTCGGCATCTTTCACACCTTCCAGCGTTTCTTTGATCGACTTCGGCTGTCCAGGCAGATTCAGGATCAGCGCCTGCTTGCGAATCACGCCAACCTGGCGGGAGAGAATAGCCGTTGGCACAAAATGCAGGCTTATCTGGCGCATCTGCTCGCCAAAGCCCGGCATCTGGCGGTCGGCTACGGCCAGCGTGGCATCAGGCGTCACGTCGCGACGGGCCGGACCCGTTCCGCCGGTAGTCAGCACCAGATGACAGCTCATTTCATCCACCAGCTCGCATAAGGTCTGTTCGATGATCGCCTGTTCATCCGGGATCAACCGCGTTTGCAGCTCAAAAGGGGTGGTAAGGGCAGACGCCAGCCACTCTTCAAGGGCCGGGATACCTTTATCCTGGTAAACGCCGCTGGAAGCACGGTCAGAAATGGAAACCAGGCCAATGCGTAAAGTATTCATGATTATTCCGTTTAAACAGTCTCGTTAAACAGAATGATACACTGCGAAGGGAAGGACAGACAGGTTTCAGAAGAGGTAGCGTGACCCATATCAGGGCCACGCGCTAATGATTACAGCAGATCGCCGATCATTTTTTCCAGTTTACCCTGGTCTACAGCAAACTTACGGATACCGTCCGCCAGTTTGTCTACAGCCATCGGATCCTGGTTGTGCTGCCACAGGAACTCAGCTTCAGTGATGCGTGCAGGGCGCGCTTTCACTTCGCCGGAGAAGGACAGTTTACGTTCGATAGCGCCTTCGCTTTCCGCCAGCTCTTTCAGCAGTGCCGGTGCAATCGTCAGACGATCGCAGCCTGCCAGTTCAATGATTTCGCCAATGTTACGGAAGCTCGCACCCATCACCACAGTTTCGTAACCGTGTTGTTTGTAGTACTCGTAGATTTCCGTTACGGAAACCACACCCGGATCTTCTGCCGGTGCATACTCTTTTTTGTCGGAGTTGGCTTTGTACCAGTCAAGAATACGGCCAACGAACGGAGAAATCAGGTATACGCCAGCTTCTGCACATGCACGCGCCTGCGCGAAGGAGAACAGCAGAGTCAGGTTACAGTTGATGCCTTCTTTTTCCAACTGCTCAGCGGCACGGATGCCCTGCCAGGTTGAAGCCAGTTTGATCAGAATGCGATCGTTGCTGATGCCAGCATCGTTGTACATTTTGATCAGGCGTTTTGCTTTTGCGATAGACGCGTCGGTGTCGTAGGACAGACGAGCGTCAACTTCAGTGGAGATACGACCCGGGACCAGTTTCAGGATCTCCAGACCGATATTTACTGCCAGTTTGTCGGTCGCGTCGACGACCTGCTGCGCACGGTCGTTGCTCTGCTGCTTAGCCCAGGCTACAGCGTCATCAATCAGCTTGCGGTATTCCGGGATCTGCGCTGCGTTAAGAATGAGAGAAGGGTTAGTTGTGGCATCCTGAGGCTGATACAGCTTCATTGCCGCGATGTCTCCGGTGTCGGCCACTACTGTGGTGAACTGACGAAGGGAGGTCAATTTGTCCGTCATGATAGCGATTCTCTTTAAACAGCTTGTTAGGGGGATGTAACCGATCTTCCCTGATGATAGCACGACGCACTCTCAGCGCAACCGCCTGGATTCTCCGACCAGCCGCTCAGCCCTGATTACGCATCTCAAAGCCCGAGATGCGCAATTAAGGATATAACGATTGTTATGATAAACTCCCGCAATCAATCACCTTTCAAGGTATATACTGGTCGATTATTGGTAGCGCTTACACGGAAATCCTCGCGCTAACCGGCATCAACAAGAGGGATGTTAATGCCTGATTTTTTCTCATTTATTAATGAAATACTCTGGGGTTCGGTGATGATCTACCTCCTGCTTGGCGCAGGATGTTGGTTCACCTGGCGTACAGGGTTCGTTCAGTTTCGCTACATTCCCCAGTTTGGCAAAAGTCTTAAAAATAGCATCAGCCCGCAGCCGGGCGGTTTAACTTCCTTTCAGGCTTTATGCACCAGTCTTGCCGCACGAATCGGTAGCGGCAATCTGGCAGGCGTGGCGTTGGCGATTGCCGCCGGCGGCGCGGGAGCCGTTTTCTGGATGTGGGTTTCGGCGGTTATTGGCATGGCAACGTCATTTGCCGAGTGCTCGCTTGCCCAACTGTACAAAGAACGCGACAGCAAGGGACAGTTTCGCGGCGGTCCTGCGTGGTATATGGCGCGTGGGCTGGGCATGCGCTGGATGGGCGTGCTTTTTGCCATCTTTTTACTCATTGCCTACGGGCTGATTTTTAACAGCGTTCAGGCAAATTCGGTTTCTCGTGCGCTAACCTTTGCGTTTGATATCCCTCCCCTCTTCTCCGGAATCACCCTGGCAATCGTGTCATTGCTGGCAATCGTCGGCGGCATTAAAGGCGTTGCCCGCCTGATGCAATGGTTCGTTCCGATGATGGCTCTGCTGTGGGTCGGTTGCAGTATCATCATCTGCCTTTGGCATTTCGGGCAGCTTCCCGGCATTATCATGACCATTATAAAAAGCGCATTCGGCTGGCAGGAGGCCGCGGCCGGTGCCGCCGGGTATACGCTAAGCCAGGCCATTGC
This sequence comes from Citrobacter europaeus, assembly GCA_020099315.1. Classification (NCBI taxonomy): domain Bacteria; kingdom Pseudomonadati; phylum Pseudomonadota; class Gammaproteobacteria; order Enterobacterales; family Enterobacteriaceae; genus Citrobacter; species Citrobacter europaeus. The sequence goes on along the minus strand of CP083650.1, from coordinate 596,508 downwards.
CAGCGGCTTTCAACGCGGTATGTTTTCTAATGAGGCCGGGATGGGATCAACTCCGAATGCCGCCGCCTCGGCAGCGTCCTGGCCCCCGCATCCGGCGGCACAAGGTATTGTGCAAATGATCGGAGTATTAGTTGATACGCTGATTCTCTGTACCGCCAGCGCGATGATCGTTCTGTTGGCAGGCAATGGCACCAGCTATGTGCCAATGGAAGGCATCCAACTGCTTCAGAAAGCGATGGTAACGCTCACGGGGGAATGGGGAGCCGGATTTGTGGCTTTCATTGTGATTCTGTTTGCCTTTAGCTCTATCGTCGCCAACTACATCTACGCGGAAAATAACCTGGTTTTCCTGAAGATGGACAACATGCGCGTCATCTGGCTATTACGGATCGCCACCGTTAGCACCGTGGTCGGCGGAACGTTAATCAGTGTCCCGCTGGTCTGGCAATTGGCCGACATCATTATGGCCTGTATGGCCATCACTAACCTGACGGCGATTTTGCTGCTTTCTCCAGTTGTACATACCATCGCCAGCGACTATCTGCGCCAGCGTAAACTCGGGGTGCGCCCGCAATTCGATCCGCGCCGTTATCCTGATATCAGACAACAGCTTGCGCCCGAAAGCTGGGATGAAACGCCGCGCGAATAGCGCGGCAATCGCAACCATCGATCAATTCAGTCGTTTTTTTTGCTAAAGTCGCAGTAAATTTCCTGCAAGGACTGGATATGCTGATTCTGATTTCACCTGCAAAAACGCTCGACTACCAAAGTCCGCTGGCAACGACACGTCATACGTTGCCCGAACTGCTGGATCACTCCCAGCAGCTGATTCACGTGGCGCGCCAGCTCTCTGCCCCGCAGATTGGCAAGCTGATGGGGATTAGCGACAAGCTGGCGGATCTGAATGCCACGCGTTTCCATGACTGGCAGCCTGACTTCACGCCGGAAAACGCGCGCCAGGCCATTCTGGCGTTTAAAGGCGACGTGTATACCGGGCTGCAGGCTGAAACCTTCAGTGAGGCGGATTTCGACTTCGCTCAGCAGCATTTACGCATGTTGTCCGGGCTTTACGGCGTTTTGCGTCCGCTGGATTTGATGCAGCCTTACCGTCTGGAAATGGGCATTCGTCTGGCCAATGCTAAGGGTAAAGATCTCTACCAGTTCTGGGGAGATATCATCACCGATAAACTTAATGAAGCACTTGAAGCGCAAGGCGACAGCGTGGTGATTAACCTCGCCTCGGATGAGTATTTTAAATCCGTGAAGCCGAAAAAGCTCAACGCAGAGCTTATCAAACCGGTCTTCCTTGATGAGAAGAACGGCAAGTTCAAAGTCATCAGCTTCTATGCCAAAAAAGCGCGCGGCCTGATGAGTCGCTACATTATTGAGAATCGCTTAACGCAGCCAGAACAACTGACTGCTTTTAACAGCGAAGGCTATTTCTTTGATGAAGAAGCGTCAGGGAATGGCGAACTGGTGTTTAAACGCCACGAGCAGTAGCGTACATGCCGGATGGCGGCAGGTTTTGTAGGCCCGCTAAGCAAAGCGCCAGCGGGCACCACCGTTAACCGCGAGTCATCATCAGCTTACGCAGCGCAGCAAAATCAGCAGGCAGGTGATGAGAAAGCAGCGGCAGGTCCGCGCGCTCCGCCAGCTCTTTTGGCAGAGCCAGCTTCAGGTCAAGAATCTCTTCAACGCTTTCTTTAAACTTCGCCGGATGCGCAGTACCGAGGAACAGGCCGTACTCGCCAGGGTTCAACTGGTCGCGCAGCGCACGGTACGCCACCGCCGCATGCGGTTCTGAGGTGTACCCCATCTCATGCAGCTCACGCATCGTATCCTGCGTAGTAGCATCATCAACGGCAGCATAACCCAGCTCATTCAGGCGCCAGATTTTACGGCGGAACAGTTCTTCCACGCGCGGCCAGTTGTTCGGCTGGCTGACATCCATCGCATTCGACAACGTCGCCTGAGTCGCTTTCGGCGCCCACTCACCTTGTGCAAGGAAACGCGGAACCGTATCGTTGACGTTGGTCGCCGCAATAAAACGTTTCACCGGCAAGCCCAGCGATTTCGCCAACAGCCCGGCGGTTAAATCGCCAAAGTTACCGCTGGGAACGGAGATTACCAGTTGATTACGCGCCTCTTGCGGCAGTTGGGCCACGGCCTCAAAGTAATAACAGATTTGCGCCAGCAGACGGCTGATGTTGATCGAGTTAGCCGAGTTCAGCCCCAGAGCCGTCTTCAGTTCTTCGTCATCAAACGCCTGTTTCACCAGCGCCTGGCAGGCATCAAAATCGCCATCAATTGCTACGGTTTCAATATTGCCGCCCAGCGTACAGAACAGTTTTTCCTGTAATGGGCTGATCTTGCCGTTCGGGTAGAGGATTACCACGCGCACATTTTTCAGGCCATAAAAGGCATGTGCGACCGCCGCCCCAGTGTCTCCGGAGGTCGCCGTCAGAATGGTGACCGGTTTGTCGCCGCTGATATGCGTCAGCATCTGCGCCATAAAGCGCCCGCCAAAGTCTTTAAATGCAAGCGTTGGGCCGTGGAACAGTTCCAGACAGCCGACATCCGCGGCAACCTGAGCAACCGGCGCCGGAAAGGCAAATGCCGCACGCACGCGCTCTTCCAGAATTTCCTGAGGGATCTCATCCCCGATAAATGCGGAAAGGATCTTCGCGCTGCGGCTAACGAAATCCAGGTCCAGCATCTCATCAACTTCTGTCAGATTGAATTCCGGCAAATCGTGCGGAAAAAACAATCCCTGATTCTTGCCAAGTCCTTGCGTGACGGCCTGCGCAAAGCTGACCTGTTCGTTGTGATCTTTCAGATTATACAGTTTCATTGATTATCCCAGTACCCGTGCGCCCGCCGTGTCCAGCCGGCAAATATGAACAAAGCCTTCCTGATTTTGCAGATAATTTTTCCCCAGCCAATCTGCTACGCGCTGCGCTGTATCCGGTTTGTCGCACAAGGCAAACAGCGTCGGCCCCGACCCGGAGATACCGCTGGCCAGCGCGCCGATTTCCGCTACCGCCTGACGCGCCTGGCTAAAGCCTGGCAGCAAGCGGGTACGGTACGGCTCAGCAATGACATCTTTCATCAGCTTCGCAGCAAGCCCAGGCTGACGGGAATAGCAGGCATGAATAAATCCAGCCAGATGTCGCCCGTGGGCGATACAGTCCTGACGGCGATACTGCGCAGGTAAAATCGCCCGTGCTTCTGCCGTTGACACTTTAATCCCCGGATACGCCAGTACCCACAGCCACTCATCAAAGCCTGGCACCTGCTGGCTGATAATGCCGTTTTCTTCGATCATTAACTGCATGCCGCCCAAAAAGCACGGGGCGACGTTATCGTAATGAATACTGCCGGAGATACGCCCTTCCAGCTCGCCCATTATCGCTAACAGGCGCGTATCGTTGAGCGGCTTACCGCAGTGTTCGTTCATAGCGACTAACGCCGCCACGACGGAACAGGCGCTGGAGCCTAACCCGGAGCCAATCGGCATATTTTTTTCCAGCGTCATCGCCACCGGAACGCTTTTACCCAGCTCCTGACAGAATCGCTCCCAGCACTGGTAGACAATATTTTCTCGCGGCTCAGGCGGCAGTTTGTTGGCAAAGCGCCCGAGGTTGTTAAGGCTGAAATGGTCGGCCGCTTCAACGGACACCACATCTCCCAACAGCGAACCGTCCACCGGGGTTACCGCCGCGCCGAGCACATCAAACCCGACGCTCATATTGGCACTGGAAGCCGGGGCATAAACTCTCACCATGTCAGACTCCTAACTTCCATGAAAGGGTGCGTAGCAGGTCGGCAAAGACGCCCGCCGCCGTCACATCGTTACCCGCGCCGTATCCGCGCAGAACCAACGGTAACGGCTGATAGTAGTGGCTATAGAATGCCAGCGCGTTTTCACCGTTTTTCACTTTGAACAGCGGATCGTTGCCGTCCACTGCATCAATTTTCACGCGACAAACGCCGTCCTCTTCGATATTGCCAACATAACGCAATACTTTTCCCTCATCACGGGCTTTCGCCACGCGCGCGGCAAAGGCGTCGTCCAGTTGCGACAATTTCGCCATAAACGCGGAAACATCACCAGAATCATCAAACTCTTTTGGCAGGACCGGCTCAATGACAATGTCAGAAAGCTCCAGCTCACGACCGGTTTCACGGGCCAGGATCAGCAGCTTACGCGCCACGTCCGTACCGGAAAGATCGTCACGCGGATCGGGTTCGGTATAGCCCAGTTCACGCGCCATTGTGGTGGCCTGGGAGAAGCTCATGCCTTCATCGAGCTTGCCGAAAATAAACGACAGCGAACCGGAAAGAATGCCTGAGAATCGTTGCAGTTCATCGCCCGCGCTGAGCAGATTTTGCAAGTTTTCAATAACCGGCAAGCCCGCGCCCACGTTGGTGTCGTACAGGAATTTACGACGCGACTTCGCCGCGGCAAAACGCAACTGATGGTAGTAATCCATCGACGACGTGTTGGCCTTTTTGTTCGGCGTGACCACATGGAAGCCTTCGCGCAGAAAGTCAGCATACTGATCCGCCACCGCCTGGCTTGAGGTACAGTCGACAATCACCGGGTTGAGCAGATGATATTCTTTCACCAGACGAATGAGGCGCCCAAGGTTGAATGGCTCTTTTGCGCTTTCCAGCTCCGTCTGCCAGTTTTCCAGATTCAAACCGTGGACGTTGGTCAGCAGAGCCTTCGAGTTCGCCACGCCGCACACGCGCAGATCGATATGCTTGTTTTTCAGCCAGGTTTGCTGACGTTTAAGCTGTTCCAGCAGCGCACCGCCCACTCCGCCTACGCCAATCACAAACACTTCAATCACCTGGTCGGTGTTGAACAGCATCTGATGGGTAACGCGTACGCCGGTGGTCGCGTCATCGTTGTTCACTACCACCGAAATAGAACGCTCGGACGACCCCTGGGCAATCGCCACGATGTTGATGTTCGCACGAGCCAGCGCGGCAAAGAATTTCGCCGAGATGCCGCGCAGCGTGCGCATACCATCGCCAACGACGGAGATGATAGCCAGTCGCTCAGTCACCGCCAGCGGCTCCAGCAGGCCTTCTTTCAGTTCGAGATAGAATTCATCCTGCATGGCGCGCTGCGCACGCGCGCAGTCGCCCTGTGGGACGCAGAAACTGATGCTGTATTCAGAAGAGGATTGGGTGATCAGCACGACCGAGATGCCCGCACGCGACATCGCGGCGAAAACGCGCGCCGCCATACCCACCATGCCTTTCATCCCAGGGCCGGAGACGCTAAACATCGCCATATTATTGAGGTTAGAAATGCCTTTTACCGGCAAATCGTCGTCATCACTGCTGGCACCGATCAACGTACCGGGCGCTTGCGGATTACCGGTATTTTTAATCAGGCACGGGATCTGGAACTGAGCAATAGGGGTAATGGTGCGCGGGTGCAGAACTTTGGCGCCGAAGTAAGAAAGCTCCATCGCTTCCTGATAAGACATCGACTTCAGCAGCCGGGCGTCGGGTACCTGACGCGGATCGCAGGTATATACGCCGTCAACATCGGTCCAGATCTCACAACAATCAGCGCGCAAACAGGCGGCCAGTACGGCGGCAGAGTAGTCAGAGCCATTACGCCCCAGCACCACTAATTCACCTTTCTCATTCCCGGCAGTAAATCCGGTCATCAGAATCATATGGTCAGCAGGAATACGGCTGGCGGCAATACGGCGCGTAGATTCGGCGATATCAACGGTAGATTCGAGGTAATGGCCTACTGCCAGCAATTTCTCCACCGGGTCAATGACCGTCACGTTGTGCCCGCGCGCTTCCAGCAGGCCTGCCATGATGGCGATCGACATTTTTTCACCACGGCAGATAAGCGCGGCATTGATACTGTCCGGGCACTGTCCCAGCAGGCTGATACCGTGCAGGACGTGCTTAATCTGGGCAAATTCTTGTTCAACAAAGGCTTTGAGCGGAGCCAGCGGGAAATCCGACTGTGCGGCGGCCAGACCCACCAGCAGTTCAGAGAAAATGCGTTCGGCGTCGCTGATGTTGGCTAAAGCATCCTGACCACCGATGGTCTTTTCAATCATCGCCACCAGATGGTTGGTAATTTTTGCGGGGGCAGAGAGTACGGTCGCGACCTGCCCCTGTCTGGCATTGCTTTCCAAAATATCGGCAACCCGCAGAAAGCGCTCTGCATTTGCCACTGATGTACCGCCGAACTTCAACACTCGCATGGTTTACCTCATTGCCTTTGGTCGAAAAAAAAGCCCGCACTGTTTAGGTGCGGGCTTTTTCTTGTGTTTCCTGTACGCGTCAGCCCGCACCGTTACCTGTGGTAATGGTGATGGTTGTGGTAATAGTGATGCTGATGCGTTTCATGATGTTGTGTGCTCTGTAATTATTATCTGTCTGTGCTGTATTCTTTTAGGGTTAAAGTATCTGCTGGCCTAAGTCAATAAATTTTTAAATTGATCACATTCCGAAATTTGTTCACGAGCGACTGCTTGCCCTTTTACTTTCAACCAAAACAGCATGTTCCCCCCACTTGAAGTCAGAATAAAAAACCACGTAACAAAAACTGCTTGAAATTTTATTTTGTGATGTTTTTTTCTATATCATGTAAAAAACGGTGCAACATTGCCGTGTCTCGCTGCCCTAACAGGCCCATTCGCTGTTGCAGCCAGTCCGTCAGCTTGATGTCGTCAGAAACGTTCAGCGTGGCTAATAAACGTAAAACGCGCGCGCGCAATGCCTGTAGCTGAAGCTCATCCGTCACCTCACTATTTTTAGCCGGTTGTTGTATTAAACCTGCTAATTGATAGCAATACACCATCACCGCCTGTCCCAAATTGAGTGAGGGATAGTCAGCCACCATAGGTACACCGGTGAGCACATCCGCCAGAGCCAATTCTTCGTTGGTCAGCCCCGAATCCTCGCGACCAAAAACCAGTGCGGCGTGTTCCATCCACGTTGATTTTTCCTGCAACAGGGGAACCAGTTCGACCGGCGTAGCGTAATAATGAAACTTCGCCCGGCTGCGCGCGGTGGTCGCGACGGTAAAATCCACGTCGTGGAGCGCCTCCGCTAACGTTGGAAAAACGTTAATATTATCAATAATATCGCCCGAACCATGCGCAACCCATCGCGTAGCGGGTTCCAGGTGGGCTTCGCTGTCAACGATCCGTAATTGGGTGAACCCCATAGTCTTCATAGCGCGGGCAGCCGCGCCGATATTCTCCGCTCTGGCGGGGGCAACCAGAATAATTGTTAAACGCATTTCGATACTCTTTTTGGCCAGTCTGCAAGGGATTATGTGACGTAGGTCAACATATTACGCTGCGCGAATTTACATATTTTTAACAGAAATCACTGAAAAAGCATTTCGCATACGTTAAAAAATGCTAAACTATTTCCAGGCTGTACTATTGCTTTTTATGTTAACAAAAGTTGCATATCCCTCTGTTTATCCATGATAATTTAATTTAAAATGGATCGCACTGGTTGGATTCATTACATTTATTAATTTGCTCGTGCAACTAGTTGTAATATTGCAATTTTGTGATGAAAGCAAACATTTGGATACGTTGATTTCATCAAACTGTTAACGTGCTACAATTGAACTTGATATATGTCAACGAAGCGTAGTTTTATTGGGTGTCCGGCATGTCTTAGCCTGTTATGTTGCTGTTAAAATGGTTAGGATGACAGCCGTTTTTGACACTGTCGGGTCCAGAGGGAAACTACCCACGACCAAGCTAATGATGTTGTTGACGTTGATGGAAAGTGCATCAAGAACGCAATTACGTACTTTAGTCATGTTACGCCGATCATGTTAATTTACGGCATGCATCAGGCAGGTCAGGGACTTTTGTACTTCCTGTTTCGATTTAGTTGGCAATTTAGGTAGCAAACATGCAGACCCCGCACATTCTTATCGTTGAAGACGAGTTAGTAACACGCAACACGTTGAAAAGCATTTTCGAAGCAGAAGGCTATGATGTATTCGAAGCGACAGATGGCGCGGAAATGCATCAGATTCTCTCTGAATATGACATCAACCTTGTGATTATGGATATCAATCTGCCTGGGAAAAATGGCCTGCTGTTAGCGCGCGAACTCCGCGAACAAGCTAACGTTGCGCTGATGTTCCTGACGGGCCGTGATAACGAAGTCGATAAAATTCTCGGCCTCGAAATCGGCGCAGACGATTACATCACCAAGCCGTTTAACCCGCGCGAACTGACTATCCGTGCTCGTAACCTGCTGTCCCGTACCATGAACCTTGGTACTGTCAGCGAAGAACGCCGTAGCGTCGAAAGCTACAAGTTCAATGGCTGGGAGCTGGACATCAACAGCCGCTCTCTGATTGGTCCTGACGGCGAGCAGTATAAACTGCCGCGCAGCGAATTCCGTGCCATGCTTCACTTCTGTGAGAATCCGGGCAAAATCCAGTCTCGCGCAGAACTGCTGAAAAAAATGACCGGTCGCGAACTGAAGCCGCATGACCGTACCGTTGACGTGACGATCCGCCGCATTCGTAAACATTTCGAATCAACGCCGGATACGCCAGAAATCATCGCCACCATTCACGGTGAAGGCTACCGTTTCTGCGGCGACCTGCAGGATTAATTCAATTCTGATGGGTAAAAAAAACGGCGCGTTATGCGCCGTTTTTCATTTCTCTACGGGTCTATTTCCATAAGCGAAACGCGTCACTCTGCTCAGGCTGAGATGCCGGAAGTTCTGACGGTTTTGGTTTTGGCTGCGCCAGCGAGTGCCAGTCAAGATTACGCGTCAGGAACATCACCCCACACAGCGCAAACAACAGCACACCGGTACCCAGCAGTAAAGAGCTGTCCTGTGAACGCAGCAGCACCCACATCACGCCATCCAGCGCCAGTAGCGCCACGGTGAACAAAATACTGTTCCGCCAGCCCTGCAATATCGCCTGCAAATACACCCCGTTCATTAACGCGCCAACCAGGCTTGCCGTTATCCACGCCGCCGTAAAACCAATGTGTTCTGACAGCGCCAGCAGAAGCAGATAAAACATCACCAGCGATAACCCCACCAGCAGATACTGCATCGGGTGCAGACGCAGACTGGTCATGCTCTCAAGCACGAAGAAAGACATAAAGGTCAGCACAATCAGCAGGATGGCATATTTTGTTGCCCTGTCCGTTAACTGATACTGATCTGCTGGCGTGGCGACGGCGACGCTAAACGCAGGCATGCCCTCCCAGCCAATTTTTTCGCCATCAAAGCGCTCGCCGAGGTTATTGGCAAACCAACTGCTTTGCCACTGGGCCTTGAATCCTGATTCACTGATTTCGCGCTTAGCCGGAAGAAAGTCCCCAAGAAAGTTGGGATGCGGCCAGTTGCTGGTTAAGGTCATTTCACTGTTACGCCCAACCGGTACGACGGAGAAATCGCCGGTACCGCTCAAATTGAGCGACAACACCAGGCTCAGATTTTGCTCCGCCCAGCCCGCGTCAGGTAGCGGAATGTGAATTCCCTGCGCACGTCCATCCAACCCCGTCCCCGGCTCAACGACCAGCGACGTGCCATTGACCTGTGGCGCTTTTACCACGCCAATCCCGCGCGCATCACCCACACCAACTACAATAAACGGTTTGCCGACGCTGACGTTGGGATGGTTTAAATCGCTCAAGCGCTCGGCGTTAAACTCGGCCTTCACCGAAACATCGTTGTGCCAGACCTGGCCTTCATAAATACCGATTTTACGCGCTTCTACGTTCTGATTCCCCTCAACGACCAACGACTCCGGCAGCCAGAAATGGATATAGCTGCGTTTACGCTGGACCTCTTTGCCATCCTCCAGCGAGGTATAAAGTTCTGTCACCGGAACGGCAATCAGCGGCCCTACCATCTTTTGCGGCCCGCTGGTGCTCTGACGGATAGCATCTTCGACGTCATCACGATAATCCGATCGCTCAACGATTATCTGCCTGACCATCGTCAGCGGAATTAACAGCAGCAGTATTGCGCCACCTAAGGTGACGATTTTCCAAAACAGGGGGGATTTAAACATAGCGTTCTCCTTTGCAATATCAGCAAGGTAGAACAGCTATGTGCGGAGAATTTGAAGTTATGTGAAGTGACGGTGAAGCGTAAACAGAGCCTGTACGCCCCCTTCCGGTCGGTTAGACAATGTCACCGTACCTGCGTGAAGTCGCGCAACTTCGCTGACAAACGCCAGCCCCAAACCGCTGCTCTTATGCCCATTCTCACGGGGCAGCGAGTAAAAGCGCTCAAAAATACGCGGTAACGCAAAGTCGGGGATCCCGCTGCCACTGTCGATGACCTGCAACGTGACCCGCTCCTCCTGCTGATGCGAACTCAGCGTAATCGTCCCGTCCTGCGGCGTGAAGTCGATCGCGTTGTCGAGCAAATTCCCCAATGCCTGCTCCAGTAACGCAGGGTCGGCGGCGACGCTAAGCGATGAAGGTATAATGGTCAGCGTGATGTTTTTTGCCGCCAGTTGCACGCTGCGTGCCTCTTTAAGCTGAGCAAACAGCGCGTCTACTGCCACCGCCATCAACGTTATGTCCTGTCGATTCTCCAGTCGCGCCTGACGTAGCAGAGTTTCGACCAACGCCTGCATGCGCGCATTTTGCGTCAGAATATTATCGGTAAAGCGCGCAACCACGTTCGGCGGCGGACCTTCGCGCAAAATTTCAGCTGCGCCACGGATGGCCGCCAGCGGACTTTTCAGCTCGTGCGTTAACGCGTAGACATATTGCTCAATGTAGTTTTTGCCCTCAAGCTTCAGACGCATACTTTCCAGCGCCTGCGCCAGTTTACGTAGCTCGCTGCTGCCTAAATCAGGCAGTGGGACGGGGCGATTCTCAGTAACGGAGTCGGCATAGCGCGCCAGCCGGGCAATAGAGCGGTTTATCCACCCTACCATCCCGACGCCGATCACTAAGGCAATGCCCAGTAATACGGCGCTGGCCCACAGCATCCGCCGTTCACTGCGTTTAATCACCGGCGCCATCGCCGCATTCGGTTTACCGACGCTAAGCACGCCGATAATACGCCCGCCGTCAACGATCGGCGCGGCAACGTACATCACCGAACTTTCCGGATCGTTCGGGTTTTGCGGCGTACTGCGGGCGCCATATTGCCCACGCAGGGTTAACCACACGTCGTTCCAGCGGGAATAGTCCTGACCGACGGCCTGGTTGGCGGAATCAAACAATACCTTGCCCTGCGCGTCGGTCATGTAGACATGGTATTCGTTACGAACTTTGTTAATGCCGCTGATATTGGCACTGAATGGACGGTTATGCAGTTGCGAAAATGCCTGCGCCAGCTTGCCGTTGGCGGGAGAGTCAGAGAGCAAGTCATCGCGCGCCAGCGCGGCCAGCAGCGTGGCGGTATCAATCAAGGTGCCTTCGGTCGCCCGGCGAACACCTGGCTTAATTTCCTGCACAAAGATCGACAAAACGAACCAGGCGGCGACGGCAACAATCAGAAAATAGCCGAGCAGCAAACGCATGCCAATGCGCATCAGACGCTCCTCAGGCTGTATCCCATACCGCGATGCGTATTGATAGGGGAAAACTCGGGGTTGATAGCCCGCAGCTTGGCGCGCAGCGTTTTGATGTGGGTATCGACCGTTCTGTCGAAGGTATCCTGCGCATCGGCCCAGACTAAATCCATCAACTGCTGGCGAGAGTAAATACGCCCCGGCGACATCAGCAGCGTTTTCAGCAACAGAAACTCATAGCGCGTCAGGTTTAACGGCCTGCCAAACCAGGTTATCTGCGCGGCCAGTTCATTAAGCTCAAACTCCCCACAGCGCGTCATTGATGAAGGAGCGGAGAATTTCTGCACCCGCCGCAGGAGCGTACGCACGCGGGCGCACACCTCGCGTGGAGAGAAAGGCTTGGCAACATAGTCATCCGCGCCGATTTCCAGCCCCAGCAGGCGATCCACCTCATCGCTGCGCGCGGTCAAAAACAGGATCGGCAACGCCGGATGACGCTCCAGCAGACGTCGGCATAGTTCAAAGCCGCTGATATCGGGTAGACCGACATCCAGAACGATCGCATCAGGACAGCGCTGGCGAGATTTTTCCAGCACCGGTAACCCGCGCTCAAACGCTTCCACGCTAAAACCTTCCTGCGACAGCATGTAGATAAGCGTATCGGCGATTCCCTGCTCATCCTCAACTAACCAGATCAACGGCTGTTGCATTTTGCTTCCTTGTTATTGCCGCCACGGCATGATGGGCACCGCGCTGATGGCATTTTTGGGCGATCCATCGACCACTTTATCTGAATAGGCCAGATAGGCCAGCGCATTACGTTTCGCGTCGTAAAAACGCACGACCTGTAAGGATTTAAACACCAGCGAGGTACGTTTTTTAAACACCACTTCGCCCTGCGCTTTGCCGTTCTTGATTCTGTCGCTCAGTTCTACCGGCCCTACCTGCTGGCAGGAGATGGCGGCATCGGAGGTATCTTCCGCCAGCCCCAGTCCACCTTTGATGCCGCCGGTCTTCGCCCGGCTCACGTAGCACGTCACGTTGGTCACATCCGGATCGTCAAACGCTTCGACCACAATTTTATGATCCGGCCCAAACATTTTGAAAACCGTATCGACAGATCCAATCTGCTCCGCGTGGGCGACCTGCGCCAACATCAGTAGAATTGAGGAAATGATTAAGCTCTTATATTTCATATTGTTACCATTCTTAAAAGTTACTCTGTGTAATTATTCGACATTTTAAGATAAAACGTATACAGATCACAGGATTACAATAATCACGCTTTCGTATGTCCGAAAAAAGCATTTATGAGCAAAAAAAACACTGAATGCTAAAACAGCAAAAAATGCTATTATCCACATACCTGACGTCAGGTACTCGTTGTTGAAAGGATGAGGATATTTTATGGATCAGGCTGGCATTATTCGCGACCTATTAATCTGGCTGGAAGGTCATCTGGATCAGCCTTTGTCGCTTGACAATGTGGCGGCAAAAGCAGGCTATTCCAAGTGGCACCTGCAGAGAATGTTTAAGGACGTGACGGGCCATGCTATTGGCGCCTACATCCGCGCCCGTCGTTTATCGAAATCTGCAGTGGCGCTGCGCCTGACTGCGCGCCCAATTTTGGATATTGCGCTGCAATATCGCTTTGACTCTCAACAAACCTTTACCCGCGCGTTCAAGAAACAGTTTTCCCAGACGCCTGCGCTGTATCGCCGCTCCCCGGAATGGAGCGCGTTCGGTATTCGCCCGCCAATGCGACTGGGTGAATTTACGATGCCTGCGCACGAGTTCGTTACGCTGGAAGATACGCAACTGCTTGGCACCACGCAAAGCTATTCCTGCTCGCTGGAACAGATTTCAGATTTCCGGCATGAAATGCGTATTCAGTTCTGGCGCGACTTCCTTGCTAATGCTCCTTCAATCCCGCCGGTGCTGTACGGGCTGAACGAAACGCGTCCGAGCATTGAAAAAGATGACGAGCAGGAAGTGTTTTACACCACGGCACTGACGCCGGAACAAGCCAATGGCTATGTGCCGTCGGCGCAGCCTATCCTGTTACAGGGCGGCGAGTACGTGATGTTTACCTATGAAGGGCTGGGTACCGGCGTGCAGGAGTTTATCCTGACAGTCTACGGCACATGCATGCCGATGCTGAACCTGACGCGCCGTAAAGGGCAAGATATCGAGCGATACTACCCGGCAGAAGATGCCAAAGCGGGAGATCGCCCGATCAACCTGCGCTGCGAATTCCTGATTCCGATTCGCCGCTAGCGCTGCAGTTCATCCAACGCAGGGGCATCCAGATGAGAAATGTCCCCTGCCGTTTCAACCACCCATCCCGGCGCCAGCCATAAGCTTTCCTGGTAATCGACGCGAGAAATAGAACAGTTGCGCAGACGCAGGCGACGTTCAGCCCAGGCCGGTAATCCCAGAATCGTACTCACCAGGCAACCCAGCGCGATACCGTGGCTGACCAGCAGTGGACGACTTCCCGGCGGCAGCTCCAGACAGGATGCCAGCGCCGCGTTGACGCGATCGCTCAGCTCCTGCATCGATTCCCCTTCCGGAATACGACCATCCACCGTACCGTTCACCAACTGGCGACGCCAGCCCTCTTCCTCCGGCGTCAGCGTATCGATATGACGCTGCTCCAGCACGCCCATATTCAGCTCACGCAGACGGGAGTCATAGGTGATATCACAGCCACAGGCCTGGGCGATGATTTCTGCGGTGCGTCGTGTACGACCTAAATCGCTACTGATGACATGCGTAATTCCAAACGAGCGGGCGCGTTCTCCCACCTGCATGGCTTGCTGTTCACCTTTAGCGGTCAGTGGGCTGTCTGACTGGCCTTGAATACGTCGCTCGGCGTTCCACTGCGTTTCGCCATGGCGAACAAGGTATACCTGTAACATGCTTTTTTTCCGTTATATACTCGTCATACTTTGAGTAGACTCTGCGATGAATTTTCAAACTGAGCTTAATTATGCACAAGGTTATCTCTGCAACCACCAATCCTGCCAAAATTCAGGCAATTCTGCGGGCATTTGAAGAGATTTTCGGGGAAGGATCCTGCCATATTGAACCCGTCGCCGTCGAGAGTGGCGTGCCGGAACAACCTTTCGGAAGCCAGGAAACGCGCACTGGCGCACGAAATCGCGTTGATAACGCGCGCCGCCTGCACCCGCAGGCTGATTTCTGGGTCGCTATTGAAGCGGGTATTGACGATGACGCCACCTTCAGTTGGGTGGTGATTGATAACGGCATCCAGCGTGGAGAAGCCCGTTCAGCCACACTGCCATTGCCAGCTGTCATTCTCGACAGAGTCCGCCAGGGTGAAGCGCTCGGCCCGGTGATGTCGGACTATACGGGTATTGATGAGATTGGCCGTAAAGAGGGCGCAATCGGCGTCTTTACCGCGGGCAAGCTGACGCGCTCGAGCGTCTACCACCAGGCAGTGATTCTGGCGCTCAGCCCATTTCATAACGCGGTGTATCGGTAATGATTTGCGCTACGTTGTAGGCCTGATAAGCACAGCGCCATCAGGCATTTCGCGGCGATGTTGCCGGATGGCGGCTTCGCCTTATCCGGCCTACGACGAATCAGCCGTTTTTGAGTAACACCAGCTCCAGCCAGTGACGCAGATCCACCGGTGCGGATTTGAGGCTGTTCGACCCCCGCGTAATGGTGGCGATCCCCGCTCCAAGCTCGTTTTTAAGCTCGCGCTGGCTCATCTCGCCACGCAGCAGCTCTTCAATGATACGCACACGCGTGCCTAACGCTTCGCGCTCATCCGGCGTTAACATCAAATTGAGCAGGGGCAGGTGTAAATCTTGTTCATAGGCGTGTTTAAGCAGATCGACAAAACGTAACCACTCCTGGTGACGCTGTTCTGCCATCTCTGCTGAATAGGGTGATTGCTGAGTCATAAGATATCGCCATCGTTGCGGGGGAAGCGTGCTTGCTTCCCCCTTTTGTACTCTTTAACGAGTACGATAGCATAACACAACCGACGCGATCAGTAACGACGTTGCCATTCTGCGTCGCTCATCAACTCCGGTTTATCACCGAGGAAATAGCGGTAGTACGCATCGTAAGCCAACACGTTCTTCACGTAACCACGCGTCTCTGAGAATGGAATGCTCTCGACAAACGCGACGGCATCAATCCGGCCCGCGCTATTGCCAAGCCAGGTGCGAACGCGCCCCGGTCCGGCGTTATAGGCCGCCGACGCAAAAATGCGGTTATTACCGAATTGCTGGTAAACATACTGCAAATAGCTGGTACCAATGTTGATGTTGGTATCAGGATCCAGTAGCTGGCTCGGGCTGCTGTAACCCGCAATCGAGAACATTTTCACCGTATGCGTCGCCGTGCCTGGCATAATCTGCATCAGTCCGCTGGCGCCGACCGGCGATTTCACTTTCGGGTTCCAGGCGCTTTCCTGACGCGCTATCGCCATCGCATAGCTCGGCTGAATATCCTTGCCGCTGGTGTAACGGGTAAACAGATCCTTGTAGGCCAGCGGGAAGCGCTCTTCCAGATGATCCCACAGCTTACCGGCGATCGTCGCCTGCACGCTCAGATCCCACCAGTGATTATTGAACGCGTAACGCGCCAGTTGAGCCTGCTCAGACTTGGTGCGGCTGGTGACCAGATTCGCCCATTCACTGCGTGCGGTATTGTCCATGTTCCAGTACATCAGCTCGCGTACGCGCGCCATTTCCGGGCCCTGAGTTAACGCAGAGTCAACGTTGGCTGGGGCTTTATCCACTTTCAACTCATACTCTTCGCCCAGACGCTGTGCCGCCACCATCGGATAGAATCCGCGCTGCTGCATGAGCTGATGCAGGATCTCTTTGGCTTCCGCTTCGCGTCCGCGTTCCAGCAGCAGATCGGCCTGCCAGTAGCGCCACTCATCTTTTTCTTTTGCTTCCATTGGCAGACGCGCCAGCCAGGTATTCAGGCCACGACGATCGCCGGTTCCCAGCGCCATGCGCACGCGACGCTCCACAAGCGAGGTGGAATTCGAACGCATAATGGCGTCATCGCGCCATTTGGCCTGCTCGTCGGTGACGTCGTTGCCCATCAAACGCCAGGCAACAATGTCGCGCAGCTCCTGAGTTTGCTCGTCATTCAACTGCTGCGCTTGTGTCAGAGACGGGATCATCAGGCGGGCATTCTCCACATCCTGACGCGCCACGCTGGCAAAGGCCACCGCTGCCATCTGTCGGGTGAAATCCGTGGCGCCAGTAGTGCGAGCAAAGGTCATCACCGAATTTGGATCATTGGCCAGCGCAATGATCGCCGAAGCGATAGTTTGATATTGCGCGGGCATCTGTCCGGCCAACGCGGTGACCAGTCCGGTATTCCCGGCTTTCATCGCCAGACGAATACGTTCCAGATACGCCAGCGGATCCTGGGTGCCTGAGGCGCGCCATACGCCGAATAATTTGTCACAAGCGTTCGGCTGGCTTTTCCCGGTCAACCACAGTTCTTTCGCGCCCTGCCAGGCTTCTTCGGTTTGCCCGGTGCTCCATTTCGCAAAGTAATAGTTACATTGCGCTTCCGTGGTACCCGGTTTTTCCGGACTGAATGCCAGCAGTCCACGCCAGTCTTCCCGTCGCGCCAGTTCATTCACGAAACGTGATTGCAGAGTACGCGCTGGGGGCAGCGTCGGGTTGGCGCGCACAAAATTGGTGACGGTAATGGTCGGCTGATTCATCAGATCGTCCGTAATCTGACGATATTCCAGATAAGGATACAGAGGATAGCTCTTCAGGCCGGGCATCATCTGCTCGACGACATCCATCTGGCGGTTATCCCAGGCCTGCTTAATTTGCGCATAGCGATTGCGCTGCTCATCCAGGGAATCGGCTCGCGCCACTTGACTGACCGTCAGCAGACATACGCTGGCCGCCAGCAGGCGCCAGGTAAATTGATTGGCTTTGTCCACAAGCTCTTCCTCTTCTCATGTTACGTCTGTGCAGCATCATGCCGCTTAATTCATTCATGCTAACCAGACATTGCAGAATGCGCCACGTCACGGACACTTTTTTACTTTTGTTGCGAGTGAGATCTGCTGGCTGGGATTGAGCAATGAAAAAGGCTACACTTCGCCTTTGAAAACTCTATTCATCACTATAAAAGAGGCGAAGTCCACGTGGCTCAATTCGTTTATACCATGCATCGTGTCGGCAAAGTCGTTCCGCCGAAACGTCATATTCTTAAAAACATCTCACTGAGCTTCTTCCCTGGCGCCAAAATCGGTGTACTCGGTCTGAACGGCGCGGGTAAATCTACCCTGCTGCGCATCATGGCCGGCATTGATACCGATATCGAAGGTGAAGCTCGCCCACAGCCTGGCATTAAAATCGGTTACCTGCCGCAGGAGCCGAAACTGAACCCGGAACATACCGTTCGCGAATCCGTTGAAGAAGCGGTTGCAGAAGTGGTTAACGCGCTGAAAGGCCTGGATGAAGTGTACGCGAAGTACGCCGAGCCGGACGCTGACTTCGACAAACTGGCCGCGCAACAGGGCAAGTTTGAAGAGATTATTCAGGCCCATGACGGTCATAACCTGAACGTGCAGCTTGAGCGTGCCGCCGACGCCCTGCGTCTGCCGGACTGGGACGCTAAAATTGAGAATCTCTCCGGTGGTGAACGCCGCCGCGTCGCGCTGTGCCGCCTGCTGCTGGAAAAACCAGACATGCTGCTGCTCGACGAACCGACCAACCACCTGGATGCGGAATCCGTGGCATGGCTGGAACGCTTCCTGCACGATTTCGAAGGCACCGTAGTGGCGATCACCCACGACCGTTACTTCCTCGACAACGTAGCGGGTTGGATTCTGGAGCTTGACCGTGGTGAAGGTATTCCGTGGGAAGGCAACTACTCCTCCTGGCTGGAGCAGAAAGATCAGCGTCTGGCCCAGGAAGCCTCTCAGGAAGCGGCTCGCCGTAAATCCATTGAGAAAGAGCTGGAGTGGGTACGTCAGGGCGCTAAAGGCCGTCAGTCTAAGGGCAAAGCCCGTCTGGCGCGCTTTGAAGAGCTGAACAACACCGAATATCAGAAGCGTAACGAAACCAACGAACTGTTTATCCCACCTGGAGCTCGTCTGGGCGATAAAGTCGTTGAAGTCACCAATCTGCGTAAATCCTACGGCGATCGTGTGCTGATTGACGACCTGAGCTTCTCGGTACCGAAAGGCGCCATTGTCGGCATCATCGGTCCGAACGGCGCGGGTAAATCAACCCTGTTCCGTATGATGTCCGGTCAGGAACAGCCTGACAGCGGCACCATCACGCTGGGTGAAACCGTCAAACTGGCCTCCGTTGACCAGTTCCGTGATGCGATGGACAACAGCAAAACCGTATGGGAAGAAGTTTCCGGCGGGCTGGATATCATGCGTATCGGCAATACCGAAATGCCAAGCCGCGCCTACGTGGGCCGCTTCAACTTCAAAGGTGTGGATCAGGGCAAACGCGTCGGCGAGCTGTCCGGCGGTGAGCGTGGTCGTCTACATCTGGCGAAGCTGCTGCAGGTTGGCGGCAACATGCTGCTGCTCGATGAACCAACCAACGACCTGGATATTGAAACCCTGCGCGCGCTGGAAAACGCCCTGCTGGAATTCCCGGGCTGCGCGATGGTTATCTCGCACGACCGTTGGTTCCTTGACCGTATCGCGACTCACATTCTGGATTACCAGGATGAAGGTAAGGTTGAGTTCTTCGAAGGTAACTTTACCGAATACGAAGAGTACAAGAAACGCACGCTTGGCGCGGATGCGCTGGAGCCGAAGCGTATTAAGTACAAGCGTATTTCGAAGTAATTACCGTTAAGCGCCGTATCCGGTCTACGAGGTTAGTGCGACTTGTAGGCCGGATAAGCGCAGCGCCATCCGGCATTTAAACTATCTCTGCTCGCCCATGAGCTCTTTCACCAACTCCACGCAGCGCAGGAATCGACCGTCGTAGTCCGGCTCCTGAACGTGCACAAAATTGATATTGTTTTCCTGCAGCATCTCAACCAGCAGCGTCTGAAACGCTTTTCTGTCAACCGAACTACCAAGGCTGCGCAAACCATCCGCCACCCACGGGGTGTTGTTTTCCAGTAGGATCACCAGGTCAAAGCGATACTCGTCAATCAGCGCCTGCACAAACGGGTGTTCACGCCCTTCATACTTTTTACAGAAGGCCTGAGTGGTCACGAAATCGGTGTCGATGAACGCCACTTTATTGGCATACTTAACAGCAAAATCAATGTATTGCGCTTGTCCCAGGGCGATCTTATCGTAGTCGGAATACTGCAACGCCATCTCATCGCCGCCCAAATGGGAGAAAACGTAATCACGCCCATATTCCCACGCACTGGTGGTGTTAAAGATGTTGGCGAGCTTGTTCACCAGCGTCGATTTGCCGCTCGACTCCCCGCCGAGGATCGCCACAGTACGTACGAAAAACGGCTTCACTTCGGTCGGTATATACTCCCAGTAGCGAAACGGGTTCTCACGAATTTGCCCGCCACTGATGCTCATAAACGTTCGCTTGGGATCCACCAGCACGGTTTCGATCCCCAGATGTTCCAGATACTGCGGGGCATCTGATTCTTCAGAAGTGTAGATCCAGTTTGGCTGGATCCCTTTCTCCTGCATAAACGTTTTGATCCCGTTGCTCCACACGTCCCAACCGTGCGGATACGGCTCCATGCCCTCTTCGTTGAAGGCATGAATACGGATATTTTTCTGATACTTAAAGGTTTGCAGCAGCCAGCGCAGGCGATCGGGTACCGTAGGCTGTTGCGACATGGCGCTGTCTTCAAACAGGCTGCGATCGCGCGTGTCGTCATAGCCCATGATGATATGCAGTTCATCAACCTGACTACATGCACGCTGGATAAGATAGATATGACCGGTGTGCAGCGGATAAAACTTACCGAATACCACACCAATATTTTTCTGCTGGCGTGGAAACTCCAGCCCAAGAAAGCGGTGCAATGCCTCCAGCTTTTGCGCACTGGGGCTTTTGATTTTGGCATTCAGCAGTTGGCTTAGGTATCCCTTGGTCATGCCACTGGCATCCGCCACCTGTTGCAGGGTACAGCCTTTTTGCTTTATGGCGGTTTTGAGATAGTCGAACGATGACACAAGAGCCTCCTGCTGGAAAAATCGCGTAACACTGCCTGATGGCGCTTCGCTTATCAGGCCTACAACATCAATCCGTAGGCCGGATAAGACGCATTGCGTCGCCATCCGGCAAATTATACAACATCACTGCATACAGAGGATTATAAGTCGTCAAACACGCTTAACGCATCCGCAAGCTTTTTAACGCCAAAGACCTGCATCCCTTCCGGTACTTTTTTCGGCACGTTGGCGGCGGGAACTATCGCCCGACGAAAGCCGTGCTTTGCCGCTTCCGAAATACGCTCCTGGCCGCTGGGTACCGGACGGATTTCGCCTGCCAGTCCTACTTCGCCAAAGACCACTAAGTCCTGCGGCAACGGCCTGTCGCGCAGGCTGGAAACCATTGCCAGCAGCAGCGCCAGGTCGGCGCTGGTTTCGGTGACTTTTACGCCGCCGACCACGTTGACGAACACGTCCTGATCCGCCATCTGCAAGCCGCCGTGACGATGCAGCACCGCCAGCAGAATCGCCAGGCGGTTCTGTTCCAGACCGACCGCCACGCGACGTGGGTTCGCCATCATTGAGTGATCGACCAATGCCTGAATCTCTACCAGCAGCGGACGCGTGCCTTCCCAGACCACCATCACTGAACTGCCGGAGGTGACTTCATCGCCACGGCTTAAGAAGATAGCGGAAGGGTTACTGACTTCACGCAACCCCTGTTCCGTCATGGCGAAGACGCCCAGCTCATTCACCGCGCCAAAGCGGTTTTTATGGCTACGCAGTGTACGGAAGCGGGAATCGGCATCACCGTCGAGCAGCACCGAGCAGTCGATACAGTGCTCCAGCACCTTCGGCCCGGCCAGCGATCCGTCTTTGGTGACATGACCAACCATCACAATCGCCACGCCGCGCGTTTTGGCAAAACGCGTCAGGTAGGCCGCCGTTTCGCGCACCTGCGCCACGCTGCCCGGCGAAGACTGAATATCCGCCATGTGCATCACCTGAATGGAGTCGATCACCATCAGTTTCGGTTGTTCTTCTTCGGCAATCAGGCAAATTTGTTCGATACTGGTTTCTGACAGCATGTTCAAATTCGCCGTCGGCAGGCCAAGCCGGTGCGCGCGCATCGCTACCTGTTGCAGCGACTCTTCGCCGGTGACGTACAGGGTTTTCATCTGCTCAGCAAGCTTGCACAGCGTTTGCAGCAGCAGCGTTGATTTCCCCGCGCCGGGGTTACCGCCAATCAGAATGGCGCTGCCGGGTACCACCCCGCCGCCCAGCACGCGGTCAAACTCTTTAAATCCGGTGGAAAAACGCGGCAGTTCCTCAAGGCTGATGTCAGACAGCTTCTGCACTTTTGCGACGCCCGCATTCCCGGCATAGCCACTGAGCCGCTCGTTACGCGCCACCGTCGGCGACGCGGCAAGGCGTACCTCGGTAATGGTGTTCCAGGCCTGGCAGGCGCTGCATTGCCCCTGCCAGCGCGGGTAATCGGCCCCGCATTCATTACAAACAAAGGCGCGTTTTGGAGCTTTTGCCACGTTTTACCTCGTTATTTCTGGTTCATGCTGCCGGAGAGAATGCAGAACACGCCCATCAGGTCAGCATGACGGATAGTAATTTCCGTCTTTTCATTCACTTTCGGTTTGGCATGATACGCAATACCCAATCCGGCCGTTTTGATCATCGGCAGGTCGTTGGCGCCGTCGCCGATCGCTACCGTCTGCGCGATCGGGATCTCATACTCCTGCGCCAGTCGGGTCAATGTATTGGCTTTGTACTGCGCATCGACGATATCACCGATCACATTGCCGGTGAATTTACCGTCCATGATCTCCAGCTCGTTTGCCACAGCCGCCGTCAGACGCAGTTTGTTACGCAGATAATCGGCAAAGAAGGTAAAGCCGCCGGAGGCGATTGCCACTTTCCAGCCGAGCGTTTCCAGTTTTAACACCAGTTGAGTCAGGCCAGGCATCAGCGGAAGTGTTTCGCGCACCTGGTGCAAAATATTGGCATCAGCGCCCTTCAGCGTCGCCACGCGGCTGCGCAGGCTGGCGGTAAAGTCCAGTTCGCCACGCATCGCGCGTTCGGTGACTTCGGCAACCATTTCGCCGGTTCCGGCCAGTTTAGCAATTTCATCAATACACTCGATCTGGATTGCCGTCGAGTCCATGTCCATCACCAGTAAACCCGGCGTGCGCAGATGTGGAATTTTACCCAGCGGTGCAACATCCAGTCTGGCGTCATGCGCCAGTTTTGCCGCGCGTGGCGTTAATGAGCCCGCCAGACGAATCACCTGATAATCTTCAACGCACCACGCCGCCACGATCACCATCGCTGCGCCCAGTTTACTCTGGTATTGCGTTAACCGTTGCTTATCCAGCCCACGACCGTACAGCAGCCAGCCACTACGGCCCGCGTGGTAATCCAGCGGCATCACTTCATCACCGCTTAAAGAGAGGGGCAGACCTGGCCACAGAGAGACATCTTCAGGTAGATCGCACCAGGTAATGTTAGGCATTAAAGCTCCTGTAAAATCGTTCGGGTCGGAATCATCAGGGGAAAATAACGCATGAGGCTACCCTGTAACCAGCGCTTCTGGCAACATTAAGTCTCAAATTTTCAGCAGGTGGAATATGGCTCGCACAAAACTGAAATTCCGACTTCATCGTGCAGTGATTGTATTGTCCTGCCTTGCGCTGCTCGTCGCTCTGATGCAGGGGGCTTCCTGGTTTAGTCAAAGCCACCAGCAGCAGCGTAATCCTCAGCTCGAAGAGCTGGCGCGCACGCTGGCTCGCCAGGTCGCGTTAAACGTCGCCCCATTGATGCGTACCGAAACGCCGGATGAAAAGCGCATTAAGGCGGTGCTCACGCAACTGACGGAGAGTAGCCGTATTCTGGACGCTGGCGTGTACGACGAACAGGGAGACCTGATTACGCGCACCGGTGAGAGCGTCAATGTTCGTGACCGGCTGGCGCTCGACGGCAAAAAAGCCGGGGGATATTTTAACCAGCAGATTGTCGAACCCATCCAGGGGAAAAATGGTCCGCTGGGCTATCTACGCCTGACGCTGGATACCCACACGCTCGCGACCGAAGCCAAGCAGGTGGATAACACCACCAACATCTTACGCCTGATGCTGCTTCTGTCGCTGGCAATCGGCGTGGTGCTGACCCGTACCTTATTGCAAGGTAAGCGTACCCGCTGGCAGCAATCCCCTTTCCTGCTGACCGCCAACAAACCGGTGCAGGAAGAAGAAAACGAGAAAAAAGAGTAAAAACAGTAAAATAAAGGGAAATCAACCATGACCACATTACGCCTGCTTATCTCAGACTCTTACGATCCGTGGTTTAACCTCGCGGTCGAAGAGTGCATTTTTCGCCAGATGCCCGCCACGCAGCGCGTCTTGTTCTTATGGCGTAACGCCGATACGGTGGTGATTGGCCGGGCGCAAAACCCGTGGAAAGAGTGTAATACCCGGCGTATGGAGGAAGACAACGTGCGGCTCGCCCGTCGCAGTAGCGGCGGCGGCGCGGTATTCCATGACTTAGGCAATACTTGCTTTACCTTTATGGCCGGTAAGCCAGAGTACGACAAAACCATCTCCACCGCGATTGTCCTTAATGCTCTGAACGCGCTGGGCGTAGAGGCCGACGCCTCCGGGCGTAACGATCTGGTGGTCAAAACGCCGGACGGCGATCGCAAGGTTTCCGGCTCTGCTTATCGGGAAACGAAAGATCGCGGATTCCACCACGGCACGCTGCTGTTGAACGCGGATTTAAGCCGCCTGGCAAACTATCTCAATCCCGATAAAAAGAAACTTGCCGCCAAAGGCATCACCTCGGTTCGCTCGCGGGTGGCGAATTTAACGGAGCTGTTGCCGGGCATTACCCATCAACAGGTCTGTCAGGCCATTACGGAAGCCTTTTTTACCCACTACGGCGAACGTGTCGAAGCGGAAATTATCTCGCCGGATAAAACGCCGGATCTGCCGAACTTTGCCGACACCTTTGCCCGCCAGAGCAGTTGGGAGTGGAATTTTGGTCAGGCACCTGCATTCTCGCACCTGCTTGACGAGCGTTTCACCTGGGGCGGCGTCGAGCTACATTTCGACGTCGAAAAAGGTCATATCACCCGTACGCAGGTGTTTACCGACAGCCTCAATCCCGCGCCGTTAGAAGCGCTGGCGGGTCGTCTGCAAGGATGCTTGTACCGTGCTGATATGCTGCAACAGGAGTGCGAGGCGCTGCTGGTTGATTTCCCGGAGCAAGAAAAAGAGTTACGCGAGCTGTCGGCATGGATTGCCGGAGCGGTGCGTTAAGCACTGGCCTGAAAATGCCGGATGGCGGCGACGCCTTATCCGGCCTACGAGAAGAATGGTAAGCCCGGTCAGCTCAGAGCCACCGGGCAAACAACGCTTACTCTTTATCGCCCAGCAGAACGGATTCCAGTGCGATTTTGATCATGTCGTTGAAGGTCGTCTGACGTTCAGCCGCAGTGGTTTGCTCGTGAGTACGGATATGGTCGGATACGGTGCAGATGGTCAGAGCTTTCGCACCAAACTCAGCCGCGACGCCGTAGATACCCGCCGCTTCCATTTCCACACCCAGCACGCCGTATTTTTCCATCACGTCGAACATTTCGCCGTCCGGAGAGTAGAACAGGTCAGCGGAGAACAGGTTGCCCACGCGCGCGTCTACGCCCAGCGCTTTTGCCGCATCAACCGCGTTACGCACCATGTCGAAATCAGCAATAGCGGCGAAGTCATGATCTTTAAAACGGATACGGTTAACTTTGGAGTCGGTGCAGGCACCCATACCGATAACCACGTCACGCAGTTTAACGTCCATACGCACAGCGCCGCAGGAACCTACGCGAATGATTTTCTTCACGCCGAAATCGGTGATCAACTCTTTGGTGTAGATGGAGCAGGACGGGATACCCATACCGTGACCCATTACGGAGATCTTACGGCCTTTATAAGTACCGGTGAAACCTAACATGCCGCGCACGTTATTCACTTCACGAACATCTTCGAGGAAAGTTTCAGCAATATGCTTTGCACGCAGCGGGTCGCCCGGCATCAATACGACGTCAGCGAAATCACCCATTTCTGCATTAATATGTGGAGTTGCCATTTTTTATCCTTATTTCGTTGTTATTGCCTGATGGCGACTACGCCTTATCAGGCCTACAAAACGTATCCAAATACCCTAAGGATTTCGCGTTGTAGGAAGGCGACGAATTCGTGTATCCCCGGGAGCATAGATTCACTATGTGACCGGGGTGAGCGAATGAAGTCAACGCATCTACAGCGCGAAAGACAACGGGTATTACAGCATGTTTTTACCGTAGTCCATCGGCGACGTACCAAAGTAGCTCGCCAGCGTCTGACCGATATCCGCGAAGGTTTCACGGTGACCTAAAGAGCCAGGTTTAACTTTCGGGCCGTAGACCAGTACCGGAATGTGCTCACGGGTGTGGTCAGTGCCGGTCCAGCTCGGGTCGCAGCCGTGGTCGGCGGTCAGGATCAGAATGTCATCTTCACCTACCAGCTCCATCAGCTCTGGCAGACGGCGGTCAAACAGTTCCAGACCCGCTGCGTAACCGGCGATATCGCGACGATGTCCCCATGAAGAGTCGAAATCAACGAAGTTGGTGAAGACGATGGTCTTATCACCGGCTTCTTTCATCTCTTTGATGGTGGCGTCGAACAGCGCGTCCAGACCGGTGGCTTTCACTTTTTTAGTGATGCCGCAGTTAGCGTAGATATCCGCGATTTTACCGACGGAAACCACGTGACCGTCTTTCTCGTCGACCAGTTTCTGCAGCACGGTCGGTGCTGGCGGCTCAACGGCCAGATCGTGACGGTTACCGGTACGCTGGAAGTTACCGGCTTTATCACCGATAAACGGACGTGCGATAACACGACCGATGTTGTAACCACCTTCGGTCAGTTCCTCACGGGCGATTTCGCACAGCTCGTAGAGTTTATCCAGGCCAAAAGTCTCTTCGTGGCAGGCAATCTGGAACACGGAGTCAGCGGAGGTATAGAAAATCGGCTTGCCGGTTTTCATATGCTCTTCACCCAGTTGATCCAAAATCACGGTACCGGAAGAGTGGCAGTTGCCGAGGTAGCCCGGCAAGTTGGCACGTTTTACCAGCTTATCCAGCAGTTCCTGCGGAAAGCTGTTTTCATGATCGGAGAAATAACCCCAGTCAAACAGAACCGGAACACCAGCGATTTCCCAGTGACCAGACGGTGTATCTTTCCCGGAAGAGAGTTCATGCGCCCATGCATAGGCGCCAATGACTTCCGCGTTACCGTCCATGCCAGCAGCAATTTTACCGGTAGAACCTTCGTGAGCTTTCACCAGGCCCAGACGGGTCAGGTTAGGCAGAGTCAGTGGGCCTTTGCGACCATTGTCAGCTTCACCTTTCGCACAGGCTTCTGCAATGTGTCCCATAGTGTCTGAGCCTACGTCGCCAAAGCGATCCGCATCTTCAGTCGCACCAATACCAAAGGAGTCCAGCACCATAATAAATGCACGTTTCATATTAATCTCCGTACCTTTTGCGCCGCAAAAAAGCGATCAGATCAGTATACAGTTATTCGGTTATACGACGATAGACTGTCGGTGTAATTTCTGGCGCTTTATCGTCAAGGCTGATTGCCGCTTTGACCGCTTTCGCCGCTTCCTGCCAGCTGGCTTCATCTTTCGCGTGGATCACCGCCAGCGGACGCTGTCCATCTACGCTGTCGCCCAAACGCGCCATGTCGCTAAAGCCAACGCTGTAATCAATGGTGTCCGAAGCCTGACGACGACCGCCGCCCATGGAAACGACCGCCATACCCAGCGCACGGGTATCCATCGCGCTGACAAAGCCTTCGGTATCAGCATATACCGCTTTGCTGAGCATTGCCGTCGGCAGGTACTTCGCATAATTTTCGACGAAATCGGTCGGTCCTTTCTGCGCCGCAACCATGCGACCAAAAATCTCTGCCGCTTTACCGTTATCCAACACCGCCTGCAATTTCGCACGGGCTTCGGCGTCATCTTTCGCCAGTTTGCCGGAGATCAGCATTTCCACGCACAGCGCCATGGTGACGTCTAACAGACGTGGATTGCGGTATTCACCGGTCAGGAACTGCACCGCTTCGCGGACTTCTACCGCGTTACCAGCGCTCGAGGCCAGTACCTGGTTCATATCGGTTAACAGCGCGGTGGTACGTACACCCGCCCCGTTCGCCACGCCGACAATCGCTTCGGCAAGGGCTTCAGAAAGCTCGTAGGTCGGCATAAAGGCGCCGCTGCCTACTTTCACATCCATCACCAACGCATCCAGCCCTTCCGCCAGCTTTTTCGCCAGGATGGAGCCGGTAATCAGCGGGATGGAATCCACGGTCGCGGTAATATCGCGGGTGGCATAAAAACGTTTATCCGCCGGTGCGAGCGAGCTGGTTTGCCCAATAATCGCCACACCAACGTCTTTAATAATTTCACGGAAACGCGCGTCGTCCGGGAAGATATCAAACCCAGGAATCGCTTCCAGTTTATCGAGCGTACCGCCGGTGTGCCCCAGGCCACGCCCGGAGATCATCGGAATATAGCCGCCACAGGCAGCAACCATCGGGCCTAACATCAGTGACGTTACGTCACCCACGCCGCCGGTAGAGTGTTTATCCACAATCGGGCCGTTCAGCTGCAGGCTTTTCCAGTCCAGCACGGTTCCTGAATCACGCATTGCCATGGTCAGCGAAACTCGCTCAGGCATTGTCATATCGTGGAAGAAAATGGTCATCGCCAGGGCGGCGATTTGTCCTTCAGAGATGGTGTTGTCGCGAATACCATTGATAAAGAAACGAATTTCTTCATCGCTCAGCGCATGACCATCACGTTTTTTACGAATAATTTCTTGTGCGAGAAACACGGTAACCCCCGATTAATCAGGTTAAATGCTGCGGAAAACCCACTGCAATGAATGATTACTCTTAATAATCCAAGCCGTTGTAGGCCTGGTAAGCAACGCGCACCCGGCAGTCGTACTGATGCCGGATGGCGGCTGCGCCTTATCCGGCCTACGATGGGCAATTCAAACTTAGTAGCTGCTTGCGCTCTTACCGTCGCCATGACCCAGCGCTTTCAACAGGCTCGCCAGCAGGCTGGATGCGCCAAAACGATAGTGACGAGAATCAGCCCAGTCAGCGCCAAACAGTTCGTCGGCAATCGCCAGGAACTGCTGTGCATCTTCTGCAGTACGCACGCCGCCAGCCGGTTTGAAACCTACGGTTTTAGAAACACCCATGTCGCGGATCACTTCCATCATGATGCGAGCGCTTTCAGGGGTCGCATTGACCGGCACTTTACCGGTAGAGGTTTTGATGAAATCAGCACCGGCTTTGATGGAGATTTCAGACGCTTTGCGAATCAGGGCTTCTTCTTTCAGTTCACCGGTTTCGATGATCACTTTCAGCAGCACGTTTGCCGCCGCGCACGCGTCTTTACAGGCTTTAACCAGATCAAAACCAACCTGCTCGTTACCCGCGATCAGCGCACGGTACGGGAACACCACGTCAACTTCATCTGCACCGTAGGCAATCGCCGCGCGGGTTTCAGCCAGCGCAATCTCGATGTCGTCATTACCGTGCGGGAAGTTGGTGACGGTGGCAATACGGATGTCCGGCGTGCCCTGCTCTTTCAGAGTCTTACGCGCAACAGGAATGAAACGTGGATAGATGCAAATTGCTGCCGTGTTGCCAACCGGGGTCTTCGCCTGATGACACAGCGCGATCACTTTTTCATTGGTGTCGTCATCATTCAGGGTGGTCAGGTCCATCAGTTTCAGTGCACGCAGGCTGCTTGCTGTTAAATCGGTCATAACATTCTCCAACGGCATCGCCGTATAAAATTTCACCTTGCGAGTTTGTTAGTATTCTAACATCCGCTCGCTATTACACTTCGATATACATCACAGTTAATGAAAACCACATACAGATTTGCATTACTCTAATGAGATCTACTTCAAATAAATAACCTTTCCTGAGGGGATGCGGTGGCATCAGGCGCATCCGGATCAAAGGTTGTGGTGGCGTTGCTTTCTACAATGGCGTTACACCTTCGGGATAAAAAGGAATCAACGATGCCCACTTCAAGCGAACTCGCGCTGCAACAGCGTTGCCAACAAATCGTGACCAGTCCGGTGCTCAGCCCTGAGCAGAAACGCCATTTTCTGGCGCTGGAGGCTGAAAACGCGCTGCCTTATCCGCAACTGCCTGCTGAGGCACGCCAGGCGCTGGATGACGGGGTGATCTGCGATATGTACGAAGGTCACGCCCCCTTCAAACCGCGCTATGTCTTACCCGACTACGCGCGTTTTCTGGCCAACGGTTCATCGTGGCTGGAGCTGGAAGGCGCCAGCAATCTTGATGATGCGTTGTCCTTGCTCACCATCCTGTACCACCACGTTCCGTCAGTGACCTCAATGCCGGTCTATCTCGGTCAGCTCGACGCCCTGCTGCAACCATATGTTAGAATTCTAACACAAGAAGAGATCGATATTCGAATAAAACGTTTCTGGCGTTATCTCGACAGAACCCTGCCAGACGCGTTTATGCATGCCAACATCGGCCCCGCCGATACGCCAGTCACCCGAGCAATTTTACGCGCAGATGCAGAGCTAAAGCAGGTTTCACCTAATCTGACATTTATTTATGATCCGCAAATTACCCCTGACGATCTGCTGCTCAACGTGGCGCAAAATATCTGCGAGTGCAGTAAGCCGCACATTTCCAACGGCCCTGAAAATGATAAAATTTTCACAAAAGGTCAGTATGGCGTCGTCAGCTGTTACAACTCGTTGCCGCTCGCCGGAGGCGGAAGCACGCTGGTCAGGCTTAATCTGAAAGCCATTGCAGAGCGCAGTACCTCTGTGGATGACTTCTTTACGCGCACCCTACCGCACTATTGCCAACAGCAAATCGCCATCATTGATTCACGATGTGAATTCCTTTATGAAAAATCACATTTCTTTGAGAATAGCTTCCTCGTGCAGGAAGGGTTGATTGATCCCGAACGTTTTGTGCCTATGTTCGGCATGTATGGCCTGGCGGAGGCGGTGAACCTGCTGTGCGATAAGGCGGGGGAGAACGCGCGCTACGGCAAAGATGCGTTCGCCAATCAGCTCGGCTATCGTATCAGCGCCCAACTGGCGGAGTTTGTCGAAAGCACCCCGGTGAAATATGGC
Organism: Citrobacter europaeus; assembly: GCA_020099315.1. NCBI lineage: Bacteria > Pseudomonadati > Pseudomonadota > Gammaproteobacteria > Enterobacterales > Enterobacteriaceae > Citrobacter > Citrobacter europaeus. The sequence goes on along the minus strand of CP083650.1, from coordinate 565,602 downwards.
TGGAATCAGCGTGCGATGCTGCATGCACAGTCAGGGATCAGTTCTGACATCGGCACCACGCCGGGCGCGCGTCTGCCCTACGGCGATGAGCCGGACCCGATCACCCATCTGCAAACCGTCGCGCCGCATCACGCGTTTTATCACGCCGGGATCAGCGACATTCTCACGCTGGATGAAACCATCAAACGTAATCCTCAGGCGCTGGTGCAACTGTGCCTCGGGGCGTTTAAAGCCGGAATGCGCGAGTTTACCGCCAACGTGAGCGGCAACGATCTGGTCCGCGTCACCGGCTATATGGTCCGCCTGTCGGATCTGGAAAAATATCGTGCCGCAGGTTCACGCACCAACACCACCTGGCTTGGCGAAGAAGCCGCGCGCAATACGCGCATTCTGGAACGACAACCTCGCGTGATTAGCCATGAACAGCAGATGCGCTTCAGTAAGTAAACTGATCCCTTTCTCCTGCGTCGACGGGCCGGGCAGTCGCCTGGCTCTGTTTCTGCAAGGATGTAATCTGCGCTGTAAAAATTGCCACAACCCGTGGACGATGGGGCGCTGCAACGACTGCGGGGAGTGTGTACTGCATTGCCCGCATGAAGCGCTGAGCCTGAGCGCGGGGAAAGTATGGTGGCAGTCCGACGTGTGTCAGCAGTGCGATACCTGCCTGCACATGTGCCCCCAGCAGGCCACGCCGATGGCGCAGAACATGAGCGTTGATGAGGTGCTGGAGCATATTCGCAAGGCAGTGCTGTTTATTGAAGGAATTACGGTCAGCGGCGGCGAAGCGACCACCCAGTTGCCGTTTATCGTGGCGCTGTTTAGCGCGATCAAAACCGATCCACAGTTGCAACACCTGACCTGCATGGTAGACAGCAACGGCATGCTAAGCGAAACCGGCTGGCAAAAATTGTTGCCGGTGTGCGACGGCGTGATGCTTGATTTAAAAGCCTGGGACAGCGAGTGTCATCGACAGCTAACTGGCCGCGATAACACGCTGATTAAACAGAGCATTACCTTTTTGTCCGGGCAGGGAAAACTGGCGGAGCTGCGCCTGCTGGTGATTCCTGGTCAGGTGGATTATCTGCAGCATATCGATGCGCTGGCGGCGTTTATCAAGCGTTCAGGTGATGTACCGGTACGGCTGAATGCCTTTCATGCGCACGGGGTGTATGGCGAAGCGAAAGACTGGCCGAGTGCAACGCCGGAGGATGTCGAGCAACTGGCGCAAGGGCTACGCGAACGCGGTGTGAATAATATGATCTTCCCAGCGCTGTACCTGTGAAATGCCGGATGGCGGCTATGCCTTATCCGGCCTACACATGAGGTCAGTCCGTAGGCCGGATAAGACGCTTTTGCGTCGCATCCGGCACGCAACAATCACACAGTAAACAACGCGGTCGTATTGCGATACAGCGCGTCAGCGATCACATCTGCAGGTTCCGGGCGCAGCTCGCATAAGACGTCAAACACTCTGACTACCTGCTCAGGGCGGTTGGGCAGTCCCTGAAAGCCGTTGAGCGGCATATCCGGCGCGTCGGTTTCCAGCAGCAGCGAGTCCAGCGGCAGTTGCGCCATTACCTCGCGGGTTTTACTGGCGCGCGGATAAGTAATGGTGCCGCCCACGCCAATTTTGTACCCCAGTTGCACAAAGCGTTCGGCCTGCTGCACGCTTCCGGAAAACCCATGCACCACGCCTGTTCGTGGCAAAGCATGGCGTTTAAGGTGCATCGCCAGCTTGTCATGAGTGCGCCGCGAATGCAGGATCACCGGCAATTCGTAACTCTTCGCCAGCTTAAGCTGCGCTTCCAGCAGCCGCTCTTGCTTGTCGAATTGCGGATCGTCCCGATACAGATCCAGCCCAATTTCGCCTACTGCCACCAGCTTTTTGGGACGCTTATCCAGCGCCTGCTGCAACTGTTCCAGGCAATCATCACCATGCTGTTCAATGACAATCGGGTGCAGCCCCAGGGCAGCAAACAATGAAGGATAATGTTCCGCTAACGCCAGTACGCGGGGAAAATTCGCCGCCTGGGTGGCCGGAACGATAATGCTTTGCACGCCGACGTCAGCCGCACGCTGAATGCTGGCAGATTCATCGCCGGTAAACGGTGGGAAATCAAAATGACAATGCGTATCGATAAAACGATAACTCACGCCAAATCCTCATTATCAAACGTCGTGTCGTTCGCCTGAGGCGCATTGGCTACCACAGGCGCGTGGGCGTCGTTGGCCACCGGCGCGGGAGGAACCACCACCGGCCCCGGCACCACAATCTTCGGCGTCTGACGAGGCAGCGGCGCATTTTTCGCCAGCAGTTTACCGACTGTCGCCAGGAAGTAACGACCACACAGGCGTCCTGTCTTGTAATCTTCCCGCAGCGCCGGAATACGGCTTCCCAACGCCATACTATGGAGCGGCTTGGGTGGATAGATCTCAAAGATGCGCAGTTTACCCGGCGGTTTCTCAATAAAACTTTGGATCGCGCGATAGCTGTCTTCATGGTGCTGGACCAGATTCAATAACGGTTGCAGACTGCTTTCGCCCAGCCAGCGTTCCATACGTTTGAACCACTGTGGCGTATAGTACATTTGCGAGGGTACTGTGCGGATAACCACCAGCGTTTTTGCTCCGTGCTTCGCCGCCTCTTGCACCGGTATGGCGTCGCTGACGCCACCATCAAGATAGTTCACGCCATCGAGCGCAACTCCTGTGCGGTAGAATCCGGGAATCGCGCTGGAAGCACGGATAAGATCGAGCCAATTTTGCCGATTCGGCGAAAAATAGCCCGGCGTGTAGTCATCGCCCCGACAGGCGCACATATAAAACGCTTTCCCAGCGGCAAACAGGCGCTCGGCGTTATCCATTGCCAGCGGCATCTGGGAGGCGGTCGAATCCACCAGCCAGTCGAGATCGATTAAGTTTCCCCCGCGCACAAAGCGCACCGGGTCAAAAAACTCACGTCGGGTAGTGTAACGCATGATGACTTTACGACCGTAACCAGGCTGGTTACAGAGATAAGCTGAAAGGTTTTGCGCGCCAGCGGATGTCCCGTAGAAGAGATCAAAGGGATTGAACTGCGCCCGCATGAATTCATCCAGTACGCCAGCGGTGAAAATGCCTCTTTGTCCCCCGCCTTCGCACACCAGCGCCATACTGCCTGGTTGAAACGGACGTAACGATAACGGCGCGATATTACCGAGCGTGACGGGTATTCTCTGCCCCACCTCTGCCTTCCTGTTGTTTTTGTAATAGGAGAACAAAGTAACGCAAAATGCCTGCCGCTAAAACCGTAAAAGCCAGTCCGCTGGACTGGCTGAGTAGCAAGATATCTTTACGGTTTACTTACTAGGGTCGTTTACGCCCGGTAAACAGGCTGACCAGAAACAGAATGATCCCCACCACAAAAACAATTTTCGCTGCGCCTGCAGCGGTACCCGCCAGTCCACCAAAACCCAGTGCAGCGGCAATTAACGCGATAACCAGAAATATGATGCCCCATCGAAACATGTGCTTCTCCTTTACCATAGTTAATGTCACCGCTTGATATGAGCACTCAGGCTGCCCATCGGCGATATTTTCAGTGTGGTGCACAACACGCCTCCCGACAAACGTCAGGAGGACGAATTAAGTCTAATTAGTGAGTTTTAAGATCGTTTTTGACGCTTTTCACGCCATCAATTGCTTTGGCGATGCTCTCAGCGCGATCGCTTTGAGCCTGTGATTCAACGGTTCCTGAAAGCTGTACCACGCCATCGGTGGTTTCAACCTTCACTTTGCGGGAAGGGACAATATCATCGGCCAGCAGTTTGGCTTTTACCTCACTGGTGATTGCCGTATCGCCCGCATAGCCTTTTACAGAAGTATCTTTGCTATCACGCACGTGTAATTTGTCGCTGACGGAGGTCACACCCTCTACGCCTTTCGCCACTTTCACCGCCTCTTCGGCTTGTGCCTGGCTTTCAACAAACCCGCTTAGCGTCACCACCTTCTGATCGGTTTTGACGGAAATATCGGTGCTCTTAATGCTATCGTGGTCCACCAGCGCGGCTTTCACTTTCGCGGTGATGGTGCTGTCATCCATGAAATTACCGACTTTGTTCATAGAGCTATCGACTTTCTGCCCCGCACTTTCGACGCCGGATTGCGCTTTATCCGTCGTGGAGTTTTCTGCAAAAGCAGAACCCGTTGCAACAGCGGAAGTCAGCATCACGGCCAGCAGCGTTTTAGAAATCTTAAGTCCTGTCATTGTCATCGATGTATTCCTGTATGTTTGCTAAAAGCTATGCTCTGCCGTTATAGGGCTTGAGCCAGCAACTAATCTTGTAAGTGGAATAAATATCAGCAATAGAAGCTGCAACAGGCAGCCTAAAAAGCATTTAACGCCGACATTTATGTCATCACATTGTTAAATATAGTTCAGGATTTCGTGATCGCAGTCCAGATTGACTAAAAAACAGGCAAACAAAAGAAAAACGAGAGGTTTTAAGAACATTCCGCAAGGGATTTAAAAGACAGAGAAAGTTGCAGGGCACGGCGGATACCGTGCCCTGGAGGGGCGATTAGTGTTCGCGCGTTTTGCGGAACTGAACGTCAGGGTAACGTTCCTGGGTGAGATTCAGGTTAACCATGGTCGGCGCAATATAGGTGAGGTTATCGCCGCCATCCAGCGCCAGCTGAATTTCGTTTTTACGCTTGAATTCTTCGAATTTCTTCACGTCAGAACACTCTACCCAGCGGGCAGTCGCCACGTTGACCGACTCATAAATCGCTTCAACGTTGTATTCGCTCTTCAGGCGTGAAACCACCACGTCGAACTGCAGCACACCGACAGCGCCCACGATCAAATCGTTATTGGCGATCGGACGGAAGACCTGCACTGCACCCTCTTCTGACAGCTGAACCAGCCCTTTCAGCAGCTGTTTCTGCTTCAGCGGATCCTTCAGGCGAATACGACGGAACAGCTCCGGCGCGAAGTTCGGAATACCGGTGAACTTCATCATTTCGCCCTGGGTGAAGGTATCACCAATCTGGATAGTGCCGTGGTTGTGCAGACCAAGAATATCGCCCGGATACGCTTCTTCCACGTGAGAACGGTCACCAGCCATAAAGGTCAGCGCATCGGAGATAACCACGTCTTTACCAATGCGCACCTGGCGCATTTTCATGCCTTTCTCGTACTTACCGGACACCACGCGCATGAACGCCACGCGGTCACGGTGTTTCGGGTCCATGTTGGCCTGAATTTTAAACACGAAGCCGGTGAACTTCTCTTCGGAAGCCTCAACGACGCGGGTGTCGGTTTTACGCGGCATCGGCGCAGGTGCCCACTCCACTAAACCGTCCAGCATATGGTCAACGCCGAAGTTACCCAGCGCGGTACCGAAGAAGACCGGGGTGATTTCGCCTGCGAGGAACAGCTCATGGTCGAATTCGTTAGACGCGCCCTGCACCAGCTCCAGTTCGTCGCGCAACTGCTGCGCCAGGTCTTCGCCCACGGCAGCATCAAGTTCCGGGTTGTTCAGACCTTTAACAATGCGGACTTCCTGAATGGTGTGGCCTTTACCCGTCTGGTACAGGTAAGTTTCGTCTTTATATAAGTGATAGACGCCTTTGAACAACTTACCGCAGCCAATCGGCCAGGTGATCGGCGCACAGCCGATTTTCAGTTCGTTCTCGACTTCATCCAGCAGCTCCATCGGATCGCGGATATCGCGGTCGAGTTTGTTCATAAAGGTCAGGATTGGCGTATCGCGCAGACGGGTAACTTCCATCAGCTTACGGGTCCTGTCCTCAACGCCTTTTGCGGCGTCAATAACCATCAGGCAGCAGTCCACCGCCGTCAGGGTACGGTAAGTATCTTCGGAGAAGTCTTCGTGCCCCGGGGTATCCAGCAGGTTGACCAGGCAGTCATGGTACGGGAACTGCATTACGGAGGTGGTAATCGAGATACCACGCTGCTTTTCCATTTCCATCCAGTCAGATTTGGCATGTTGGCTGGAGCCACGGCCTTTTACCGTACCGGCGGTCTGAATCGCCTGTCCGAATAACAGTACCTTTTCAGTAATTGTCGTTTTACCGGCATCCGGGTGAGAAATAATGGCAAAAGTGCGGCGTTTGGCCACCTCTTGCAAATAAGGAGACAACGTCATAGTCAAATCTTCTTAGGTAACCACGGCAACGGGCCGTGCAAGTTGAATACGAAAAATTGCGGCTATTTTACCCATCAACGGGGGGGAGGCAATCAGTGTTTACACAGGAGTTGCTCCAGTTCGCTTAATGACGCTACGGTCCAGGTGGGCTGAATGCCCGCTGGCTGCTCGCGGTGGTGCGTATTTAGCCAGCAGGTGGATAGCCCGGCGTTAATGCCGCCAAGAATATCGGACTCTGCGGTGTCACCCACCATCAGCACGCGGGAACGGTCAGGATTGCCCGCCTGCTCCAGCGCATGGTCAAAAATACGGGGATCGGGTTTTGCCACGCCAACCTGCTCAGAAATCACCAGCAGGTCGAAATAGTCGCGCAGCCCCGTCCGCTCAAGGCGGATTTGTTGCAACGCCGTAAAGCCGTTAGTAATGATGCCGATTTTCGCTTTACCACGAATCGCATTGAGCAGAGAAACCGCCCCTGGCAACGGCGAGCAGATTTCCGCCATCGCATTGATGAATGCGTCGTTAAGCTGGCCTGGCTCGACCTTCAGGCGTTCAGCCCAGCTCTGGAAACGGGCATGCTGCAGTTGTAATGAGGTAATCGCGCCGTTTTGATAATCCACCCACAGCGGTTTATTTACAGCCTGGTAGTCCTGAAAATCTTCAGCGGTAAAAGTAATGCTATAGTCGAGAAACATCCGCTGTAAGCCGGTAAACGAGTCAAACGTAAACAGCGTTTCGTCGGCATCAAAGAAAATCCAGTCCCACTTCTTCATCATTACACCTTGTCTTACATGCTGATTGGCAATGCCATGATAATGGCATCTTCATGACCATCGGCCGTCGGATAGTAATTGCGCCGGATCGTTGCCTCGTTAAAGCCCAGGCTTTCATATAGCGCGATAGCGGCAGCATTTGAGGCGCGCACCTCAAGCCACAGGGTCAAAATGCCACGTTTTTCCAGCTCATCGATCAGGTGCTCCAGCAGCTCACGCCCCAGGCCCCGGCGCTGAAAGTCAGGATCAACGGCGATATTGAACAGCGTAGCTTCATCCAGCACGACCTGCGTAATCGCAAAGGCGGCCATCACGTCGCCAACCCTCAACTGAAAATTGAGGTAGCGATCGCCCTGGTTGCTGGCAAATGTTTTTTCACTCCACGGAAAAGCGTGGGCGCGTTTTTCAATCTGAAATGCTGCAGGTAAATCAGTCGGCTCGAGGGAAGAAATCGTGTTCATATGCGCAGATTTGTTGCCATAACGCGGCGCGGGCCGCTGGGTTTTCCCGTAATTCATTAAACGCAGGACTCGCGACCTGAGCGCCCTCCAGCAGCAGCGGCTCATCGGTTCCCAGCCGCCAGCTATTACAGCGGCTGCCCTGCGGCAGCATGGCGACACGGTCAGGCGTCAGTTGTAAAACCTGATCCGGGCTGACGGTTAATGCGCGTAAAATATCGCTCATCAACGGTTCGGTTAGCACGGGTAACTGTGCAGCAACCATCACCAAACGGACATGCGCAGGAATTGAAATCGCGATCTCGCCCTGCAGTGCGCCAGGACGACGCAACGACCACTGCGTAATGCCCAGTTGCTGTAACTGCCAGTCTCGTCGGGATGTCATAGCGAAACACTCCTGTAATCAGGGGCGCAAATATAGCAAATTTGTCGAATCCGCGCCATCAAACAACTATAATCCCCCGCTGTACAATTTAAGGAGCACTCCATGTCTGCTTTTACCCCGGCAAGTGAAGTCTTGCTGCGCCACAGTGATGATTTCGAACAAAGCCGTATTCTGTTTGCCGGTGATTTGCAGGATGACCTGCCTGCCCATTTTGAAAGCGCCGCCAGCCGTGCGCACACTCAGCAGCTTCACCACTGGCAGGTGCTTAACCGCCAGATGGGCGACAACGTCCGCTTCAGCCTCGTCGCGCAGGCCGATGACGTCGGCGATAGCGATACGTTAATCTACTACTGGCCGAAGAATAAGCCGGAAGCCCAGTTCCAGTTGATGAACCTTCTTTCGCTGTTACCGGTTGGTACTGATATTTTTGTGGTAGGTGAGAACCGCAGCGGCGTACGTAGCGCAGAGCAGATGCTGGCCGAATACGCGCCGTTGAACAAAGTCGACAGCGCGCGTCGCTGTGGCCTGTACCATGGTCGTCTGGAAAAACAGCCGGTCTTTGATGCCGAAAAATACTGGGATGAATACCAGACCGAAAATCTGACCATCAAAACGCTGCCGGGCGTATTCAGCCGCGACGGCCTGGATGTTGGCAGCCAACTGCTGCTCTCCACGCTGACGCCACACACCAAAGGCAAAGTTCTGGATGTCGGCTGTGGCGCGGGCGTACTCTCCGTCGCGCTAGCCAGCCACTCGCCAAAAGTGCGCTTAACCCTGTGCGATGTTAGCGCCGCCGCGGTTGAAGCCAGCCGCGCAACGCTTGCCGCCAACGGGATTGAAGGTGACGTCATCGCCAGTAACGTCTTTTCTGACGTGACGGGTCGCTTTGATATGATCATCTCCAACCCACCGTTCCACGATGGGATGCAGACCAGCCTCGATGCCGCGCAAACGCTGATTCGCGGCGCAGTGCGCCACCTCAACAGCGGCGGTGAGCTGCGTATCGTGGCGAACGCCTTCCTGCCTTATCCGAAGGTACTGGATGAAGTGTTTGGCTTCCACGAAGTTATCGCGCAGACCGGGCGCTTTAAGGTCTATCGCACCGTCATGACGCGCCAGGCGAAAAAAGCCTGACCGATCCAGGCCGGATAAGGCGTTTACACCGCCATCCGACGTGACACCGAGCAACGCCGGATAGCGCTAGCGCTTATCCGGCCTGGATAAAACGCCAAACCCCGAAGAAACGCCTTTTTTTTCGGCAATCACGTTAAGTTCGATAATTAACTGTTGACGCCCTGCATAAAATCTCTAGAATTCGCCCCCGTGGTAACGATACTTTTTGAGTGTCGATGGTATGCGAAGGTGGCGGAATTGGTAGACGCGCTAGCTTCAGGTGTTAGTGTCCTTTCGGACGTGGGGGTTCAAGTCCCCCCCCTCGCACCATAATCCACGTTGATATTGCTCGCACTGGGCGAAGGTGGCGGAATTGGTAGACGCGCTAGCTTCAGGTGTTAGTGTCCTTAGGATGTGGGGGTTCGAGTCCCCCCCCTCGCACCAACGAGGCGATATCAAAAAAATAAGATAACTGTGCGAAGGTGGCGGAATTGGTAGACGCGCTAGCTTCAGGTGTTAGTGTCCTTAGGATGTGGGGGTTCGAGTCCCCCCCCTCGCACCAATTATCTTATTCCCCTCTCGGTTTTCTTCCCTGTTTTGTTCATCCCTGATTCCAGTTCATCATTATCAGAACAATGCCGCCGATCAGCGCCGCGCAAGAAGGCAACAACACAAAGTGCCGTAAACGCTTGTGGTACAACATGAGGGAAGTCAGAAGTAATCCTAATACAATCATCGCCTTCCATACGTAGACCGACAGGTCACTAAATGCCATCCCGGCAATAAGTATTCCCGGCAGCAGAACCCCCCATCCACTGCCCAGCGTACGTTGCAACATGGTATCACCTATGAAATTGATAATGATAACCAATATCATATGATAAATTTTCTCATTTGTCAGCTATGGGGCACTATCAATTATATGAGTTTTACTTAACGATTGATGACATAAATAATTTAAGGTGATAAATTGCTCGCCGGTTAGCTTTTCAACTAAAAACAATAAAAACCTCAGCGAATGTTACCCCGTTCGTTATTTGTTTTATTTACCAACACACCTTCGTACATTGCAGATAACTAACAATATTTACCTATGACAGTACAATCCTGGCGAACTCTGCGTACCAAAAAATACCAACTCTCTTTACGACTGTTTCTGCTGCTCAATGCAATCTCTGCACTGTTTACGCTTTTTTTCCCACTGTTTGCGGTGAAAGCTCTGTCTGTACCGGCACTGCTGATGCTCGTAATGAGTACATTGTTGCTGGCATGGCATGGGAAATATGCGGACAAAAGAATTAATCTCCCTTTTATTTCAATCGTTTTTGGCTTGCTATGGGCGTTACATATTTTCCTGAAATATAACGCGCTGGGTCATAATGATTATTATTTTCTATTGATCGCCCTTCTCAGCGTGCTGTTTATTGGATCTATCGCTTTTGCCAATAATATCATCGCGTTTACGCTTCACTCATTGCCATCCGTCGCCGTCTGTTTATGGCTGAACGGCAGCGAGCATGGTTTGCGAATTTTCTATTTTATGGCGCTGCCCATGGCCGGGATTGCCATCCAGCATGTAATACAAAAGCGCTACGATGGCTTCGCCCAACAGCTGATGTATAAACTGCTGGAAGAACGGGAAACCCTGAACGGACTCAGCATGCTCGACCCGCTGACCGGTTTGTACAATCGCCGGGGGCTGCAACACAGACTTGATACGCTGCTGGCCCTGAGTAATTCGAAGCACTACGTCCTGCTGCTGGATATCGACCATTTCAAAGCCTATAACGATCACTACGGGCATATGATGGGCGACCAGGCACTGATCCGGGTTTCTGCCGCGATTCGTGACTCCGTGCGTTCCCGGGACGTGGTGGCGCGCTTTGGCGGCGAAGAGTTTATGGTTCTGCTGACCGCAGTCGATCCCCAACAGGCCCAGGCAGCCGCCGAGCGCATTCGCCAGAAAGTGTACGACCTTAAAATTCCCCACATGTTTAATGAGAGCGTGGCAACTAACGTAACCGTTAGTATCGGCATTGCGCCTCTTGTTGAGCAGGATATTGAGGCCGCTATTGCCCGAGCGGATAAAGCCCTTTATGAGGCCAAGAACCTTGGGCGCAACAGCACGCTGGTCAGCGATGAACTACGGGTAAACTGCCCTTCTGCCTGAGCTATCTGTGCGGTGTCGCCCGAGATGGCGACAAAGATCTTGCCATCGCTCAACGCCAATTATAGGATTAGCAATCATTATCATTAAGATTAACATCCTTATATCGACATGGCTTATCGTTCCGCACCGATCGTTGAAGATGTCATCTGGCGTAGCCATCTCCCGGCAAAGATCCCCTCGCTGGCTGCTGCCGTACGCGCAACGATAGCCAAAACCCGTGAGCACCTGCTGGACTTCATTCGTCTGGACGAAACACCTGTGCCAGGTGCGATGACGCTGCATGAATGGACGCAACCCACGACGTTAAGTTCATTGCTGGCGGTTTATTCAGACCATATTTATCGCAATCAGCCCACGCTGACACGCGAAAATAAGCCGCTGATTTCTCTCTGGGCCCAGTGGTATATCGGCCTGATGATGCCTCCGCTCATGGTAGCTCTGCTGACGCAAAAAGAGGCTATCGATGTCTCTCCTGAACACATGCACGTAGAATTCCACGAAACGGGCCGTGCAGCCTGTTTCTGGATCGATGTGCATCAGGATCACCAGGCCACGGCCCTGTCTCCTCAACAACGTATGGAAACGCTGATTCTCACAGCGCTGACGCCGGTTGTGCAGGCGCTGGAAGCGACAGGCGAGATCAACGCGAAGCTTATCTGGAGTAATACGGGATACTTAATTCACTGGTACTTAACGGAAATGAAGCCGTTGTTAGGTGAAGAACTGTTGAACACGTTGCGCCAGACCTGCTTTTTTGAGAAACAACTCTCCTGCGGCCAGGATAACCCCCTGTGGCGTACCGTTGTTCCACGCGAGGGACTACTGGTGCGCAGAACCTGCTGCCAGCGCTATCGCCTGCCCGATGTTCAACAGTGCGGTGACTGCACGCTGAAGTAAGCGAGGAGCCGTAGCCCCCCGCCAACACTTTATGCAACCTGCTGACTTTCCTCTTCTATACGCTGCGCTTCTTCTTTTTCCTGCGCTAATAGCTGCTTTTCGTAAACCTTAAAGAATGGAAAGTAGATAACAGCAGACACCAGCGCCAGCAGAACAACCAGAATGGCCGCACGATAATCCCAGCCTAACGCCCATGCCGCGCCAACCGGTGCCGGGGCCGTCCAGGGAACGACTGAAATCACTCGCCCAATTAAATCCAGTTTCATCGCCGCCCACGCCAGTACCGCATTCACCATCGGGGCCAGCAAGAAAGGGATAAAGAACACAGGGTTCATGACTATCGGCGTACCGAAAATCACCGGTTCGTTAATGTTAAAAATGCTGGGGACCACGCTCAAACGTCCGATCGAGCGTAGATGGGCCGAGCGACTCCGCAGATAGCAAATCACCAACCCCATCGTCGCGCCGGAACCACCAACCACAATGAAGAACGTCCAGAATGCTTCCATAAAGATATGCGGTAAAGGCGCCCCCTGCGCCAGCGCCGACTGGTTCATCCCGAGATTGGTGAGCCAGAACATTTGCAGCATTCCCGACACAATTGCCGCGCCATGAATGCCGGCAAACCACAGCAGATGGCCGATCAGTACTGCCAAAAGTATCGCCGGGAGAGAATCTGCCGCCGACACCAGTGGTTTAAAGATGGCCATGATGGCCTGCGGGATCAGCATGTCAAACTGCGACTGAATCACCAGACTCAACGGGTACAGCGTCAGCACCACCACCAGCACCGGGATCAGCAGATCGAAGGAGTTTTTGATCATCGGCGGCACTTGATCGGGTAAACGAATGCCGATGTTGTGCGCCTTCAGGAAGCGCATCATTTCAACACAGTAAATGGCCACCAGGATAGCGGTGAAAATCCCCGTACCGCCCAGGCTATCAACCGGCATCGTGCCTTTGGTTTTCGGTGCAGCAATCAGTAAAAAAGCCATGATCGATAGCATCGCGCACATGAATGGATCTAACTGATGTGACTTCACATAGTGCTTGCCCAGGTTATACGCAATAGCCGCACAGATGTAGACCGACATAATCCCCATCGTCATATCAAACGGTGTAAGGATTTGGCCTTCAAACTGTTTCGCCATATCCAGCCACGCGCGGGCAAACCCCCAGGTCGTATCAGGAGAAAAAGGCGGGTAGGCAAAAACCAGCAAAAACGAGCCTACGATCATAAAGGGCATCGCCGAAATAAACCCATCGCGGATGGCCATCACATGACGTTGTGAAGAAATGCGTCCGGCAACAGGACTGACATAGTTTTCAACAAAGCGGAAAATTACATTAAACACAGCATGATTAGTAGACATAGCCGTTCTCCCGTTTCGCAAAACCCTGCAACCGTGCTGGCATTAACACCACCACGTAAAGCCCATTACTACTTTTCGCAACCGTGCCGGGAGGAACGCCAGCGCTACTGCATTTTGAGTTAAGTTTCATAGTTGGCTCTTATTATGTGATACAGAGGAAGTGACAACTTCAGTATTAATCGTCATTTCAGCATTCTGCAACCGGTTACTGTAACCGGTTTCTTTGATTGTGAAGAGGATCGAAAAACTGCCAATGTTGCCATGTTGTTACATTAAAATATTTACAGCGAGCTTGCCCCTATGACAAATTACGCCATGCGTTTTTCTGCTGTACGCAGCTGCCTGTAGGCGATTTGGAGAGAAGAATGAGTTTGCAATCAGTGCGCCAATTTTTAGCGCAACATGCACCAGATATTGAGATCATCGAATTAGATCAGAGTACCGCTACCGTCGATCTGGCAGCAAAAGCCCATAACGTCGAACCCGGTCAGATCGCGAAAACGCTTTCGTTGAAGGTCAAGAACGACATTATTCTGGTCGTCGCCAAAGGTGATGCCCGACTGGATAACAAAAAGCTAAAGAGTACGTTCGGCGCCAAGGCCCGTATGTTGAGTAGCGATGAGGTGGTGAACGCGACGGGTCATCCCGTTGGCGGCGTTTGCCCTTTCGGACTGGAAACGCCGATTGCGGTGTACTGCGACGTCTCGTTAAAGCATTACGCTGAAGTGCTTCCCGCCGCAGGCGCCATCCACAGCGCTGTTCGAATCACGCCGGAAAGGATGGCTGAGCTGACTTCCGCCACCTGGGTGGATGTGTGTCAGTGAGGCTTCATGCCCCGTGCCAGTAGCAAAACCCGGCACGGGGCGATCTGACATGACCCCTTAAGAAGCAGCCTGCAGGAAAGGCGCCGGTTCACCTGCACGCAGATACAACAGAATATCTGCCGCATCCAGCAGTCCGGCATCTGAGCTCACGCCAAGTTTCGACATCACATTAAATTTATGTGCCCGAATAGTTTTAATATTCCGCTCAAGCTGCACAGCAATCTGCGGCATTGAATAGCCATTCGACATAAAGCGCAGTATTTCGCGTTCTGTCGGACTGAGCATCCGGCTTTGATTGATATACCAATGGTTTTTCGAACCTTCGGTTCCTCGGCTGGAGCAATTCAGTGCCGTAAATAGCGCGTCCTGAAGTACCGTTAACGAGGAAGATTTACTCACAACACCATCTAGCGGCAAGGGTGACAGAGAGCCAATTAAGCGCGCCTCCGCATCATCATCGGCAATGACCACACGCTTGATGCGCGGAAAATTAATCGCCAGCTCAGTCAGATAGGCGAGTCCAGCTCTGCGATCGGTTCTGATTGCAGAGAGAGAGAAAATAACTGCCGAAAATGGCGTTTTTAACATCGCCTGACTAAAGGCTGGCTGATTAGAAAAAAGATGAAGTTTATATCGGTCATCCGGCATGGTATTAAATAAACTCTTAATACCCACACTACTCATCGCGCACTTTTCTACCAGTGCGACGTTTCTTTTGATGCTTCTGCTTTCCATTCCGTGGTCTCTCCATAAACTGAAGGTAAATTCAGTTCTCGCGATCCTTGAGAACTGTTTATCCATGCGTACATTTCTGCATTGCTGTGTATTGATAAGCGACGCATAGCGCTGTTCTTTTGGGCACTGATTGTTTTATTGCTTTTCTTCAGCAATGTCGCAATCTGATTAATTCCCCAACCTTTTCCCAGCAGTCTCAGCACTTTTCTCTCCGAGAGCGTAAGTACAATTGAGCGGGCGCTATGGTCTGCTAACTCTGGCATCACGGGCGGAGAGAGCAGCGACTTGCTAATTCTCTCAGCACGAGTATTTCCTGCGTGAATAACATTCACTAAACTTTCAATCGGCTCGGCATCAGATAACAGCGAACTGACAGGACACATCAGCAACTCAATGGCCAGAGGATAAAAAATACGGGAAACGAGAAATACCCAGTGAATATCACGGTATTGAGATAATAAAGAGTAATATTGTTCGCAGACTGAACGAGGGTGATTACAGTCTCCGGATAAATCAGCAACCACCAAATCAGCGCACCGCAGCTGCAACAATGTCAGTTCTTCAACGGAACGACAGTAGGTAAGTTCGTAATCAGCGAACTGCCCCTGCATTACACCTTTAAGTCCGGTTTGTACGATTGGTAATTTACTAATAATAATTGCGTTTTTGCGGCGTCCTGGCAACATATCTCCTCCACACTCACCAGTCCGTATTCGCACTTATTAAAAATTTCCTGATAAATTAAAAATATTAATTAACAGAAAACCTCTAAACAATAGACGAGGTGAATTGTTTATCCTTGGCTTTTATTCAAATATAAAGTAATGGCGCTACAATCCCAATAGCGTCAAACTATTGAACCATTATTACAAAATTACGCATAAATACATTCTATGTACAATTAAAAGAACTACAATAGAACATTAGCGTTGCTTACGTATTTGCCATCCTGATAAATAACACTACATTTTCATAAGCGTTGTCTTTATTGATAAGCAGGTAAGGCGTCCAGGCGCGTAAGACCTGCGTCTTTTTTCGACGCAAAGATTGATCTTAGCCAGAGCCAACAGGATCATGCTTCATGATAAAAAGAAGGCATCCTTCATGCAAAGAGATCCTTATCAGTCAGAGCGAGCCATGCAAACAGAGCAGTCGTCACAGCGAACGGTTACACGGTTATGTATTCAATGCGGTCTTTTTTTACTTCAGCATGGGGCAGAAAGCGCGCTGGTTGACGAGCTATCCACCCGCCTCGGGCTGGCGCTTGGCATGGACAGCGTAGAAAGCGCTATCTCCTCTAACGCTATCGTCCTGACCACCATTAAAGATGGGCAGTGCCTGACCTCAACGCGAAAAAATCAGGATCGCGGGATTAACATGCACGTCGTGACGGAGGTGCAGCACATCGTTATTCTGGCGGAACACAAACTGCTGGATATTAAAGGCGTTGAGAAACGCTTTAGCCAGATTAAACCGCTGCGCTATCCAAGATGGCTGGTCGCCTTGATGGTCGGCTTGTCCTGCGCCTGCTTTTGTAAACTCAATAACGGCGGATGGGATGGCGCGGTGATCACCTTTTTCGCCAGCATGGTGGCGATGTATATCCGCCAGATTCTGGCGTCCCGGCATTTGCACCCGCAAATCAACTTTTGCATCACCGCGTTTGTGGCGACCACGATTTCAGGCCTGCTACTGACGTTGCCGACGTTTAACCACACTCCAACCATCGCCATGGCCGCCAGCGTACTGCTGCTGGTTCCGGGCTTTCCGCTGATCAACTCCGTCGCGGATATGTTTAAGGGACACATTAATACCGGACTCGCCCGCTGGGCGATTGCCAGCCTGCTGACGCTGGCGACCTGCATTGGCGTCGTCATGTCGATGACCTTATGGGGGCTGCGCGGATGGGCGTGATCGATTTCATTTTGGTGCTGATACAGGACATGATCCTGTCGGCGATCCCGGCGCTCGGCTTTGCCATGGTATTTAACGTACCGCATCGGGCGCTCCCCTGGTGCGCGTTACTCGGCGCGCTTGGGCACGGTTCGCGAACGGTGATGATGAGCACAGGGTTTAATATCGAATGGTCGACCTTTATGGCGTCATTGCTGGTCGGCTGCATTGGGATCCAGTGGTCACGCTGGTATCTGGCGCATCCGAAAGTCTTTACGGTTGCGGCAGTGATCCCTATGTTCCCAGGGATCTCCGCCTACACAGCCATGATCTCGGCGGTAAAGATCGGTCATTTTGGCTACAGCGAAGCGCTGATGATCACCCTGTTGACCAATTTCCTCAAAGCCTCATCAATTGTCGGCGCGCTCTCCATCGGGCTGTCCGTTCCGGGATTATGGCTGTATCGCAAACGCCCGCGCGTGTAGCGGCACGCTTTTTTCGCACCTCGCAGAGAGGGGAATCGCCCCCTCATCTGCTGCTCTCCTTCTTCTCTGTGTTACTATAAAAGCAGTCCCCTTCTCGGTTGTTGTTCAGTATTGAGAAACATTATGCCCAGCAAAATTTTGACGCCGGACGTCACTAGCATTGACGCTTTACTACACGATCACCACGCGGTGCTGGCCAGGTCTGCAGGCGGTGCCGTAGCCGTTTTCGCCAATAACGCGCCAGCGTTTTACGCGGTGACGCCTGCGCGACTGGCCGAGTTGTTGGCGCTTGAAGAGAAGCTGTCACGCCCGGGAAGCGATGTGACGCTGGATGCACAATTTTATGAAGAGCCGCAAGCCGCCCCCGTTGCCGTACCAATGGGGAAATTTGCGATGTACGCTGACTGGCAGCCCGATGCTGACTTTCAGCGCCAGGCCGCCCTGTGGGGCGTGGCGTTAAGAGAACCGGTCACCGCTGAAGAACTGGCCTCATTTGTTGCCTACTGGCAGGCCGAAGGCAAAGTTTTTCACCATATTCAGTGGCAGCAAAAACTGGCGCGCAGTATCCAGATTGGCCGGGCCAGCAATGGCGGAATGCCGAAGCGCGATGTGAACAGCGTCAGCGAGCCTGACAACCATATACCACCGGGTTTTAGAGGATAACGATGAAAAACGTTGGCGACCTGATGAAACGTCTGCAAAAAATGATGCCGGCTAATGTCGAGCCAGCCTTTAAAACGGGCGAGGAGCTGCTGGCATGGCAAAAAGAGCAAGGTGAAATTCGTGCCGCAGCCCTGGCCCGCGAAAACCGGGCCATGAAAATGCAGCGCACTTTCAACCGTTCCGGGATCCGTCCGCTGCATCAGAACTGTTCGTTCGATAACTATCGGGTGGAGTGCGAGGGCCAGATGAACGCCCTGAGCAAAGCCCGTCAGTACGTTGAAGAGTTTGACGGCAATATCGCCAGCTTTATCTTCTCCGGCAAGCCCGGCACCGGTAAAAACCATCTGGCCGCCGCCATCTGCAACGAACTGCTGCTGCGCGGCAAGTCGGTGCTGATCATTACCGTGGCTGATATTATGTCGGCGATGAAAGAAACCTTCAGTAATCGTGAAACCAGCGAAGAACAGTTACTCAACGATCTGAGTAACGTGGATCTGCTGGTGATCGACGAGATCGGCATGCAAACCGAATCGCGCTACGAAAAAGTGATCATCAATCAGATCGTCGATCGCCGCTCGTCTTCAAAACGACCAACAGGCATGTTAACCAACAGTAATATGGATGAAATGAACAAACTGCTGGGCGAGCGGGTAATGGACCGCATGCGGCTTGGCAACAGCCTGTGGGTAATCTTTAACTGGGAAAGCTACCGTAGTCGGGTAACCGGTAAAGAGTATTAACGTATTAGGACCACTCCTAAGACTGCCAGCGCTATACTGCGCTGAAAAGGCATAACACGAGTTGCATATAATGATGAAAACACCCCAACGTCTGCTGTGCTGTGCGCTTGCCGCCAGCACGCTCATCTCCACCAGCGTTTTTGCTGCCTCCTGGCAGGATTCACTCTCCAGCGCGGCCAGCGAACTGAGCAAACAAAGCTCCGGCTCGCAGGGCAGCTCGTCGCTCTCTTCCCTGACCAGCCTGCTGAATGGCAGCAATCAGTCGCTGACTTCCAGCAGTATGAATAACGCCGCTGGGATCCTGGAATATTGCGCGAAACAGAAGCTGGCCTCGGTCACCGACACGCAAAACGTCAAAAACCAGGTGCTGGATAAACTGGGGCTCAGTGCTCCTGAGCAGAAGCAAGATACCAACTATATGGACGGTATTCAGGGCCTGCTCAACGCCAAAGATGGTCAACAACTGGACCTGAACACGATTGGCAATAGCTCGCTGGCGAAGCAGGTAAAAACCAAGGCCTGCGATCTGGTGTTAAAACAGGGTATGAACTTCATTTCCTGATGCACGACATGCCGCGTATTACCTGCGCGGCATCAATTTTTTACCCCATTACATTCACACGTCAAATAACCAGTAAATCCCCTGCAAAAAACACGCATATCTAAACCAATTCTGAATAACAACGTAATTTAATGTCACTACAATTGCAGCAATATAACATCGCTATTACATTGTGCTTTCCCCTAATGATTAGCCTGCCAGGCATGTGCCCGGTTTATTGAGGATCGACCGTTGTCAGAATTAATCTCCATCACTCTGTTTCTCGCTTCAGTGCTGATTTACGCCTGGAAAGCGGGTCGCAACACCTGGTGGTTTGCCGCCACGTTAACGGTGCTGGGGATTTTTATTGTCTTGAATATCACGCTGTACGCCAGTGACTATTTCACCGGCGACGGGATCAATGACGCGGTACTCTACACGCTGACCAACAGCCTGACCGGCGCGGGGATTGGAAAATATATTTTGCCAGGGGTCGGCATCGCGCTGGCGCTGACGACGGTTTTTGTCGCTCTCGGCTGGATCCTACGCCGCCGTCGCCATCATCCGCATCATGTGGGTTACAGTCTGCTGGCCCTGCTGCTGGCGCTGGCCTCCGTTGACGCCAGCCCGGCGTTTCACCAGATAACCGAACTGGTGAAGTCGCAGTCGCGCGATGGCGATCCGGATTTCCCAACGTATTATAAAGAGCCATCGAAAACCATTCCCAACCCCAAGCTGAACCTGGTTTATATCTACGGCGAAAGCCTCGAACGCACCTATTTTAACAATGACGCGTTCCCGGATCTGACCCCAGAACTCGGCGCGTTGAAAAATGAAGGTCTGGATTTCAGCAACACCATGCAGCTTCCGGGCACCGATTACACCATCGCTGGCATGGTCGCCTCCCAGTGCGGTATTCCGCTGTTTGCGCCATTTGAAGGCAACGCCTCGGCGTCGGTCTCAAGCTTTTTCCCCAACAATATCTGTCTGGGCGATATCCTGAAAAACTCCGGCTATCAGAACTACTTTGTGCAGGGGGCCAACCTGCGCTTTGCCGGCAAAGACGTGTTCCTGAAATCTCACGGCTTTGACCATCTGTACGGCGCAGAAGAGTTAAAAAGCGTGGTGGCAGACCCGGCCTATCGCAACGACTGGGGCTTCTACGACGATACCGTACTGGACGAAGCGTGGAAAAAATTCGAAGAGCTTTCGCGCTCGGGCCAGCGTTTTTCACTGTTTACGCTGACTGTGGATACCCATCATCCGGATGGATTTATCTCACGTAGCTGCAACCGTAAACGTTATGACATCGACGGGAAGGCCAACCAGTCGTTCAGCGCGGTCAGCTGCAGTCAGGAAAATATTGCCGAATTTATCAATAAAATCAAAGCATCGCCATGGTTTAAAGATACCGTAATCGTGGTTTCTTCCGATCATCTGGCGATGAACAACACCGCATGGAAGTATCTGAACAAGCAGGATCGCAACAACCTGTTCTTCGTGCTGCGCGGCGACCAGCCGCAGCAGGACACGCTGGCGGTGAAGCGTAACACGATGGATAACGGCGCAACGGTACTGGATATTCTCGGCGGCGATAACTTTATCGGCCTTGGCCGCAGCAGTTTGTCGAGCGAATCCGTGTCGGAAGTGTTCCTGAACATCAAAGAAAAAATGCTGGCGTGGAAGCCCGATATTATCCGTCTGTGGAATTTCCCGAAAGAGATGAAAGAGTTCACCGTCGACCAGGACAAAAACATGATCTCTTTCTCTGGTAGCCATTTCCGCCTGCCGCTGCTGCTGCGCGTGTCGGATAAACGCGTCGAGCCGCTGCCGGAAAGCGAATACTCGGCCCCGCTGCGCTTCCAGTTGGCGGATTTCGCCCCACGCGATAACTTCGTCTGGGTCGATCGCTGCTACAAAATGGCGCAGCTATGGGCGCCGGAGCTGGCGCTCTCTACCGACTGGTGCGTATCGCAGGGTCAGTTAGGTGGGCAGCAAATCGTGCAGCACGTTGACAAAGCCAAATGGAAAAGCAAAACCGTCTTTAAAGACACGGTGATCGACATGGAGCGCTACAAAGGTAACGTCGATACGCTGAAAATTGTCGATAACGACATTCGCTACAAAGCCGATAGCTTCGTCTTCAACGTGGCGGGCGCACCTGAAGAGGTCAAACAGTTTAGCGGCATATCACGCCCCGAATCCTGGGGACGCTGGTCCAATGCGCAGCTCAGTGAAGAGGTAAAAATCGAATACAAAGCGCCATTGCCGAAAAAATTCGATCTGGTCATCACCGCCAAAGCCTATGGTGATAACGCCAATCGTCCGATCCCCGTGCGCGTTGGCAACGAGGAACAGACGCTGGTGTTAGGCCATGACGTCAGCACCACCACCTTGCATTTTGATAACCCGGCGGATGCCAATACGCTGGTAATTGTCCCACCCGATCCGGTCGCCACCAACGAGGGCAATATTCTCGGCCACTCGCCGCGTAAGCTGGGGATCGGGATGGTTGAAATCAAAGTAGTAGCTCAGGGCTCTTAACATGATAGGCCTGATAGCGCTTCGCTTATCAGGCCTATCGTTAACCCCATTTATTGCCTGAAAAAAAACAGCGCCCAACACCACACCGGGCGCTGCATGGCAACCTTATTCCAGACCGTTCACCGCCTGGCGCATACCCTGCACCAGAATCATCTCGAGGTTAGCCGTCACCTGTCCGGCAAGCCCTGGCAGCAACGTTAAATCTTCACCCCAGTGCGCCGTATCGCCGAGCACGGCATCCACCAGTTCACCCAGCGTTAAATCATTGCCTACTCGCGGCCACAGGCTGGCATACAGGCTTACCCACTGTTCATCATCCTGTATCGGATAGCGTTCCCCGTCGCGCTCTGCACGATAAAACGCCAGCAGCGCAGCGAGGGCAAACGTTAACCGCACGGGCCAGCGCCCATTTCGCTGACCCGCCAGCAGCTGCGGCAAAATTCGGGTACGGAATTTAGTCATGCCGTTTAGCGCAATGGAAAGCAACTGGTGACGAATGTAAGGGTTCTGAAAACGCCCGCTTACCGCGTCGGCAAATTCTCGCAGTTCATCCGCCGGAAGATCCAATACCGGTATAATTTCCTCGCCAATCGCCCGCTCGACAAAGCGGTGCACATCGGCATCCTGCATCGCCTCACCGACGGTCTCCAGTCCGCACAGCCACGCCACCGGCACCAGCGCCGTATGCGCGCCATTGAGAATGGCGACCTTGCGCTCTTTGTACGGTTTGATATCGCTCACCACCCGGATGTTCAGCGGACACTGCACCAGCTTCAGCTCCTCTGCCAGCCACTGCGGCCCCTGGATCACAAACAGGTAAAAATGCTCCGCGGTATCGAGAAACGCATCGTGATAGCCAAGCGTCGCTTCCAGCGCGGCAGCTTCTTCACGCGGGTAGCCAGTAACAATGCGGTCGACCAGCGTCGAACAGAAGGTGTTCGCCGTTTCCACCCAATCAGCAAACGACGGAGGAAGCTGCCACTCCTGCGCATATCGCAGCACCAGCGTTTTGAGCGCCTCACCGTTATAGTCGATCAGTTCGCAGGGGATAATCACCCAGCCCTTATCCACCGCCCCCGCAAAATGGTTAAAGCGCTCCAGCAGCAGTCGCGTCAGTTTGGCCGGAAAACTCACCGGCGGGGCATCATTCACGCAGTCTGCCGCGTGATAGCTAATTCCGGCTTCAGTGGTATTCGAAAACACAAATCGGATGTCCGCATTGTGCGCCAGCGCCAGATACGCCGCGAAATCCTGGTACGGATTGATTTCGTTATTCACCGAACGGATAAGCCGCGCTTCGCTCACCGCTTCGCCCTGCTCGTTAAGCCCGCGTATCAGCGTGGTATACAGCCCGTCCTGGGTATTCAGCGACGGCGGAAAATCAGTATTGATCGGGCGAACGATGGTCACGCCAGCATTCAGAGTGGTGTGCTCGTTGAGGATATCCAGTTGCCAGTCGATAAACGCCCGCAGGAAGTTTCCTTCACCAAACTGGATCACGCGCGTTGGGTAGCTGGCCCCCGGAAAATCACGTCGATTCAATGTGTTCATCGCAATTACCCTCTCAGAACGTGATCACGCCTTTAATCAGCTCACGGTTGTTAATAACATCCCGCTCGTAGATTTCTGCCAGTGTGGCAAACGCGTAACGGTGCGTGAGCATCATGTCGGCGGTCAGTTTGCCTTCCGACATCAGACGGCCCACTTTGGCGAAATCTTCCGGCGTGGCGTTGCGACTGCCCATCATGGTGGTCTCTTTCTTGTGGAACTCAGGGTCAGAGAACTGCAAATCACCTTTGAACAGCCCAACAAAAACGATGCTGCCGCCATGGCGAATCAAATTCACCGTGTTGTTCATCGCATGCTGGTTTCCCGTGGCATCAATGACCTTTTGCGCCAGCGAACCGCCAAACTGAGCGCGCAGCTGCGCATCAAAATCTTCAGCGGATGGGTCGATAACCGGGAGTCCCAACCGGGAAGACACGTGCTCCCGACGCGCGGGACTGGTATCGGCGACCACCACCTGTGCGCCATCGGCTTTGGCAATCGCCGCTGCGCCCAGACCAATCGGACCAGCACCGACCACCAGCACCTGCTCACCTGGCGCCACCGCCGCCCGACGTACCGCATGCGCGCTGATGGCGTAAGGCTCAATCAGCGCCGCCGCCTGCGGGTCAATCCCCTGCGCGTCCAGTAAGTTGGTCACCGGAACGGACAGATATTCACTGAAACCACCATCCTGATGTACGCCAATCACCGAAATCTTCTCGCAGCAGTTGGTACGTCCGCTCAGGCATGCCGGACACTGCTGGCAGGCCACGTAAGGAATAACCGCCACCTGCTGACCATTTTTCAGATTCTGTATATTTTTTCCCAGCCCGACAATTTCCCCACATATTTCATGACCTAATACACGTGGGTAGCTGAAAAAAGGCTGATTGCCGCCCCAGGCATGAATATCGGTACCACAAATCCCTACCGATTTAATTTTTATTAATGCTTCGCCCTCACCCGGAATAGGTATTTCGCGTTCTTTCCAGACTAATTTTTTAGGTTCCTGGCAAATCAACGTATTCATCGTAGACATGATTCTGCTCTCCTGTTTTTTTGTTGCCTCAGATATCAACGAAAATAAAAAAGCCGGAGAAAGCAGAAACACAATCTGTGAATTCCAACGCATAAAAATGTTTTAAATCGGGTTTTAATAGGCAAAAAGGAGAAACCATGAGCCGTTCGCAGAACTTACGTCACAATGTGATTAACCAGATTATCGATGATATGGCGCGTGGTCATATCCCTTCCCCTCTCCCATCGCAAAGCGCATTGGCGGAGATGTACAACATCAGCCGCACCACAGTGCGCCATATGCTGAGCCACTTAGGCGAGTGCGGCGTGCTGACCCAGGTCGGCAGCCACTATGTCATCGTGCGTAAACCCGACCATGACGACGGTTTTGCCTGCACCACCGCCTCCATGACCGAGCAAAACCGGATTTTTGAGCAGGCGTTTTTCACCATGATCAACCAGCGCCAGCTGCGTGCAGGCGAGAGCTTCTCCGAACTGCAGCTTGCCAGAGCCGCGGGCGTCAGTCCGGTAGTCGTACGGGAATATCTTTTAAAATTCGAACGTTACAACCTGATCAAAAACGAAAAACGCGGTCAGTGGAGCATGAAGCAGTTCGATCAGGCCTATGCGGAGCAGCTGTTTGAACTCAGAGAAATGTTGGAAACCCATTCCCTGCAGCATTTCCTCAATCTGCCCGATGATGACCCGCGCTGGCTGCAGGCTAAAACGCTGCTGGAACGCCACCGGATCCTGCGCGACAGCATCGGCAGCAGCTTTCGTATGTTCTCGCAGTTAGACCGTGAGTTTCATGCCTTGCTGCTCTCTGCTGCCGATAATATATTTTTCAATCAATCACTTGAAATCATCTCCGTGATTTTCCACTTCCACTATCAGTGGGATGAGAGCGACCTCAAACAACGCAACATCATTGCCATCGATGAACATATGACCATCCTCAGCGCGCTGATCTGTCGCAGCGACCTGGATGCCACCCTGGCGCTCTGTAACCATTTGAATTCAGCCAAACAATCGATGATTCGCTCCATCAACCAGAGTCATAGCGCCGCCCATTAAGTACCGATAAAAAACAGCAAACCATTACCGGGAGCACGATTTTATAAAAATAAAAACGCCTGAAAAATACCTCTTGCCTATGCTCACGCTAAGTCGACTGCATTAAAAACTTTTGTGAGCGGTGATGAGCGAATTGATTCATCACTGGTATTTTTTTCAATACTGCACAGCCCCGGCTGTGTGAAAAATAAATTATTGAGGTTCAGGAGTCCGGCGTGGAAAAAAATAATATTACCCTCGACCCGAGTTCTTCGTTTGGCACGTCGTCATCTGCGGATATTAATGTTCCGCCTGAGGGCATGGTGCAACGCAGTAGCCGAATAAAACGTATTCAGACCACAGCAATGATTTTATTATTTTTTGCTGCGGTGATTAATTACCTAGACCGCAGTTCATTATCGGTCGCCAACTTAACAATTCGGGAAGAACTGGGGCTGAGCGCCACGCAAATCGGCGTCCTGCTGTCGGTCTTCTCTCTCGCTTACGGTATTGCGCAACTGCCCTGCGGCCCGCTGCTGGATCGTAAAGGTCCGCGCATTATGTTAGGACTCGGGATGTTCTTCTGGTCGCTGTTTCAGGCGATGTCCGGCATGGTGCACAGCTTCACACAGTTTGTGCTGGTGCGTATCGGGATGGGGATTGGCGAAGCGCCGATGAACCCATGCGGCGTAAAGGTGATCAACGACTGGTTTAACATCAAAGAGCGTGGTCGCCCGATGGGGTTGTTTAACGCCGCCTCGACCATCGGGGTTGCCATTAGCCCGCCGATTCTGGCCGCCATGATGCTGGTAATGGGCTGGCGCTGGATGTTTATTACCATCGGCGTGCTGGGTATTTTCCTCGCCATCGGCTGGTACATGCTGTATCGCAACCGCGAGCAAATTGAGTTGAGCGCCACGGAACAAGCGTACCTGAACGCCGGCAGCGTCAATGCCCGCCGCGATCCGCTGAGCTTTGCCGAATGGCGCAGCCTGTTTCGCAACCGTACTATGTGGGGCATGATGCTGGGCTTTAGCGGCATCAACTATACCGCATGGCTATACCTGGCCTGGCTGCCGGGCTACCTACAGACCTCCTACAACCTGGATTTAAAAAGCACCGGCTTAATGGCGGCGATCCCGTTCTTGTTTGGCGCAGCCGGCATGCTGATTAACGGTTTTGTCACCGACTGGCTGGTAAAAGGCGGTATGGCGCCGATTAAGAGCCGTAAGATTTGTATTATCGCCGGGATGTTCTGCTCAGCAGCCTTCACCTTCGTCGTGCCGCAGGCCACAACGTCGATGGCCGCCGTGTTACTGATCGGTATGGCGCTGTTCTGTATCCACTTCGCCGGCACCTCGTGCTGGGGCCTGATCCACGTCGCCGTCGCCTCACGCATGACTGCTTCCGTGGGCAGTATCCAGAACTTTGCCAGTTTTATCTGCGCGTCGTTTGCGCCGATCGTCACCGGATTTATTGTTGATACCACCAACTCTTTCCGTCTGGCGCTGATCATCTGCGGCTGCGTCACCATGGTGGGCGCCCTCGCCTACATCTTCCTGGTTCGCCAACCCATCAGCGATCCGCGTAAAGATTAATCCTTCAGATGCCCGATAACACCACGCTTATCGGGCATGTTATGCTCCTCGTATGAACATCACCTTGCGCACGACTACTCTGGCAGACACTGCCGCTCTTCCCGCCATCGAACGATCTGCGGGGCAACGTTTTTTACTTATCCCCGAACTGGCGTGGATTGCTGACGACCAGATTATATCGGCTGCTCAACATCGGGCATTTGCCGCCGCAGGCATGAGCTGGCTGGCGCTGGTCGATGCGCGTCCGGTCGGTTTTTTGGTTGCCGAAGCGCTGGGGTCATCGCTGTTTATTGCTGAACTTTCACTGCATCTGGAGTGGCAGGGAAAAGGAATTGGCCGCAGATTGCTTGACTATGTTGCCAAACAGGCGCGTGAGAAAGGTTATACGTCGCTCACGCTGACCACCTTCCGCGGTGTGCCGTGGAATGCGCCATTGTACGCGCGACTGGGATTTGAAATGCTGGCTGACGAGACGCTTTCGCCGGAATTGCGCGAAAAAAGAGCTGAAGAAGCGGCGCACGGGCAGACGTACGAACTACGCTGCGCCATGCGCCTGATGTTGCGTTGATTGCCCGATGGCAACTACGTAACATTCCCCCAGGCCGGATAAGCGAAAGCGCCATCCGGCATCACAGGTTTAGAACGTTTCCCAGTTATCCCCGGCATCCGTTACCGCAGCTTTACGCGGCTGGGCCGTTGAAACCGGTTTTGCGGCGGCAACGTCACGCGCGCGCTGTTGGTCATGCTGAATACGGAACACGGCAACGGCCTGAGTCAGACGGCTGGCCTGCTCTTCCAGCGCCGCAGCGGCGGCGGCGGATTCTTCCACCAACGAGGCGTTCTGCTGCGTCACGCGATCCATCTCAGCGACAGCCAGACCGACCTGGTCGATACCGCGGCTCTGTTCATCAGAAGCAGAGGCGATTTCACCCATGATATCGGTCACGCGGGTTACCGCATTGACGATCTCATCCATGGTTTCACCGGCGCTTTCAACCAGCGTTGAACCCACATCCACACGGCTGACCGAGTCTTCAATCAGGCTCTTAATCTCGCGCGCGGCCTGCGCACTACGCTGGGCCAGGTTACGAACTTCACCCGCAACCACCGCAAATCCACGGCCCTGCTCGCCCGCCCGTGCGGCTTCTACCGCGGCGTTGAGTGCCAGAATATTAGTCTGGAAGGCAATGCCGTCGATAACGCTGATAATGTCGGCGATTTTCTGCGAACTGGAAGTGATGTCGCGCATGGTTTGCACAACATTATCCACCACTTTGCCGCCTTTCTGCGCGGTTTCAGAAGCGCTCAGCGCCAGATGGCTGGCCTGACGCGCGTTTTCGGCGTTCTGCTTCACGGTCGCCGTCAGTTGTTCCATGCTGGCCGCAGTTTCTTCCAGAGATGCGGCCTGCTGTTCGGTACGCGAAGAGAGATCGTTATTCCCCATCGCAATCTCGCTGGCCCCGCTGTAAATCGCGTTGGCGCCGTTACGTACGTCACCCACGGTATTCATCAGCTCACCCTGCATGTGACGCAGGCTTTCCGCCAACTGTCCAATCTCGTTGGAACCTTCCACCTCAATACGTTTCACCAAATCGCCGCTGGCGATATGACGAATGCTGTCGATCAGACGGTTCATTGGGGAGATAAGGGTCAGTTTGATACCAAACCACACCGCAATAATCGCCGCCAGTACGGTAATCAGCACGCAGATCAGCACCCACATCGCCTGGCTGTAAGAACTGTTGTTATCTTCCACCGCGATGTCATACAGGCGATCGTTCTGCTGCATGTAACTCATATACTGCTTCTCAAAGCCATCCTGATAGCTCTGCGTCGGTTGATCAAAGAACGCGTTGATCTTCCCGTCACCCAATAACTGGATCAGCTCCGCCAGCGCGCCGTGGTAGATGTCATAGGTGCGATTGATCTCCTGGAACGCGGCTTCGCTTTGGCGCGGATCGCGCGGGAGCGACTCGTAAATCGCCCAGTTTTTTTCCGTCAGCTTCAGCGCCGTGCTGGCTACCTGCATCAGTTCGGCAACGGTCGCGCCGCTGCCGATATTGCTCTGATCCATCATGTAGCGAATGCCCGCCCGGTTCAGGGTATTACGCGTTTGCAGCAGCTCAACCCAGGTGGCGTTCAGCGCAGACTGTTGCTGGCGAATGGTTTGCAGAACGGTAAAGTTCTCTTTGTCATTCTTAAGTGAGTTAAAAAACAAGCCGCCCGAGGCGAGCTGTAAAAGGCCAAACAGCGCCAATACCAGCAGTAAGCTGGTAACAATCTTCATTCGTTTTAACATGTTTTCTCTTTCCGCTAGACAGATGTCAGAATTTTCGGCCTGGAAAGGGAAAACTTTATGAAATTCGTGCTAGTTGAATCGATCTCAGCATCGACGATTCGTCGATGCCCACCGCCAGCCAAAGATCTAAATAGGTTTATTAGTGATCTCAATCACATAAATTTCCCCGCTCATCCCCACTACTTACCGCTCACTGACATTTGGGACCGCTTAAGCTGACATACAACCGTTCACTTATTTACCTTACTTTACGCGCGTAATTCTCTGGCAAGATCCCCCCAACATAGCAGTCAAATAACCTCCTCAAACACAAGATCAAACCCACGCGGCTTCGGCCAATTATTAATAGGTACCCTAGATAATTCGAGTTGTAAGAAGGCGGCAAATGAGGGAATCCTCAGGAGCTTACAAAAGTAAGTGACTGGGGTGAGCGAATGAAGCCAACGCACATACAACTTGAAGTATGACGGGTAAAAAACCAGGTTTTACTATGGATACGAAAAAGATATTCAAGCACATACCCTGGGTGATTCTCGGAATCATCGGTGCATTCTGCCTCTCGGTAGTGGCATTACGTCGGGGTGAACACATCAGCGCCCTGTGGATCGTGGTCGCCTCAGTTTCTGTTTATCTGGTGGCCTATCGTTACTACAGCCTTTATATCGCCCAAAAGGTGATGAAACTTGACCCGACGCGTGCCACGCCGGCGGTCATCAACAATGACGGCCTGAACTACGTTCCAACCAACCGTAACGTATTGTTTGGTCACCACTTTGCCGCTATCGCAGGTGCGGGTCCGCTGGTTGGGCCGGTACTGGCCGCGCAGATGGGCTACCTGCCCGGTACGCTGTGGCTGCTGGCAGGCGTCGTGCTGGCCGGTGCGGTACAGGACTTCATGGTGCTGTTTATCTCCTCCCGCCGTAACGGCGCATCTCTGGGTGAGATGATCAAAGAAGAGATGGGCCCGATCCCAGGAACCATTGCGCTGTTTGGCTGCTTCTTAATCATGATCATCATCCTCGCGGTACTGGCGCTGATCGTGGTAAAAGCGCTGGCGGAAAGCCCGTGGGGTGTGTTCACCGTCTGCTCAACCGTACCTATCGCACTGTTCATGGGGATCTACATGCGATTCCTGCGTCCGGGGCGTGTGGGTGAAGTGTCGGTGATTGGTATTGTGCTGTTGGTAGCCTCAATCTACTTCGGCGGCGTGATTGCGCACGACCCGTACTGGGGCCCGGCGCTGACCTTTAAAGACACCACCATTACCTTTACCCTGATCGGTTACGCGTTTATCTCTGCGCTGCTACCGGTATGGCTGATCCTCGCCCCGCGCGACTATCTGGCGACCTTCCTGAAAATCGGCGTTATCGTCGGTCTGGCGGTGGGGATTGTTATCCTCAACCCGGAACTGAAAATGCCGGCGATGACGCAGTACGTTGATGGTACTGGCCCGCTGTGGAAAGGCGCTCTGTTCCCGTTCCTGTTTATTACCATCGCCTGTGGTGCGGTATCTGGCTTCCACGCGCTGATTGCTTCCGGTACCACGCCGAAGCTGCTGGCCTGTGAAACCGATGCGCGCTTTATCGGTTATGGTGCGATGCTGATGGAATCCTTTGTGGCGATTATGGCGCTGGTTGCTGCGTCTATCATCGAACCGGGTCTGTACTTCGCGATGAACACCCCGCCTGCGGGCCTTGGCATCACCATGCCGAACCTGCATGAAATGAGCGGCGAAAACGCACCGCTGATTATGGCGCAGCTGAAAGATGTCACCGCACATGCGGCAGCGACCGTCAGCTCCTGGGGCTTCGTGATTTCGCCTGAGCAGATCCTGCAGACCGCGAAAGACATCGGTGAACCGTCCGTTCTGAACCGCGCAGGTGGCGCACCGACGCTGGCCGTGGGTATCGCTCACGTGTTCCACAAAGTGCTGCCGATGGCTGATATGGGCTTCTGGTATCACTTCGGTATTCTGTTTGAAGCACTGTTCATCCTGACCGCACTGGATGCCGGTACCCGTTCTGGCCGCTTTATGCTGCAGGATTTACTGGGTAACTTCGTGCCGTTCCTGAAGAAAACCGACTCTCTGGTTGCGGGCATTATCGGTACTGCGGGCTGCGTCGGCCTGTGGGGTTATCTGCTGTATCAAGGCGTTGTTGACCCGCTGGGCGGCGTTAAGAGCCTGTGGCCGCTGTTCGGCATCTCTAACCAGATGCTGGCTGCCGTGGCGCTGGTTCTCGGCACCGTGGTGCTGGTTAAAATGCAGCGCACCAAATACATCTGGGTTACCGTGGTTCCGGCAGTATGGCTGCTTATCTGCACCACCTGGGCGCTGGGTCTGAAACTGTTCAGCACCAACCCGCAGATGGAAGGCTTCTTCTTCATGGCGAGTCAGTACAAAGAGAAGATTGCTAACGGCGGCGAACTGACCGCACAGCAGATTGCCAACATGAACCACATCGTCATCAACAACTACACCAACGCAGGTCTGAGTATTCTGTTCCTGGTGGTGGTGTACAGCATCATTTTCTACGGGTTCCGTACCTGGCAGAAAGCCCGCGCCATCAACGGTCGCTCTGATAAAGAGACACCGTATGTACCGGTGCCGGAAGGCGGCGTGAAGACCTCTTCACACCACTAACCTGAAGCCGGGTGGCGAGCGCTTACCCGGCCAGGATCACTTAGTGCCGCAGTTAACGTAGGCCGGATCAGGCGCAAGCCGCCATCCGGCTTTATTCATTAACAGGACGATAGAATGTTTGGTACTTTAGGTCAGGCAAAAAAGTATCTCGGTCAGGCGGCGAAGATGCTGATTGGTATTCCGGACTACGACAACTACGTCGAGCACATGAAGACCAACCATCCCGATAAGCCGTACATGACCTACGAAGAATTCTTCCGCGAGCGCCAGGAAGCCCGCTACGGTAGCGGCGGAAGCAGTTGCTGTTAGAAGGAGAAGTGAATGACCCCGATTGCAGTTACCCTACTCACCGGTTTTCTTGGCGCGGGTAAAACCACCCTGCTGCGCCATATTCTCAACGAGCAGCACGGTTACAAGATTGCCGTTATCGAAAACGAATTCGGCGAAGTCTCGGTGGACGATCAGCTGATTGGCGATCGCGCCACGCAGATCAAAACCCTGACCAACGGCTGCATTTGCTGTACCCGTTCCAGTGAGCTGGAAGACGCACTGTTAGATCTGCTCGACAACCTCGACAAAGGCACCATCAATTTCGACCGTCTGGTGATCGAGTGCACCGGCATGGCCGACCCCGGCCCGATTATTCAGACCTTTTTCTCCCATGAAGTGATTTGCGAACGCTACCTGCTGGACGGCGTAATTGCGCTGGTTGACGCGGTACATGCTGATGAACAGATGAACCAGTTCACCATCGCCCAGTCGCAGGTCGGCTATGCTGACCGCATCCTGCTGACCAAAACCGACGTCGCAGGTGTTAGCGAGAAACTGCGTGAGCGCCTGGCGCGCATCAACGCCCGTGCGCCGATTTACACCGTGACGCATGGTGACATCGACCTCTCCCTGCTGTTCGACACCAACGGTTTTATGCTGGAAGAGAACGTGGTCAGCGCCAAACCGCGCTTCCACTTTATTGCCGACAAGCAAAACGATATCTCCTCGATCGTCGTCGAGCTGGATTACCCGGTCAACATCAGCGACGTGTCGCGAGTGATGGAAAACCTGCTGCTGGAATCCGCCGAGAAGCTACTGCGCTACAAAGGCATGCTGTGGATTGAAGGCGAGCCGAACCGACTGCTGTTCCAGGGCGTCCAGCGCCTGTACAGCGCCGACTGGGACCGCCCGTGGGGCGACGAAACGCCGCACAGCCTGCTGGTGTTTATCGGTATTAATCTGCCGGAAGACGAGATCAGAGCCGCGTTTGCGGGATTGAAGAAGTAATCCCCTGCTGAATTGCCCGGTGGCGCTACGCTTACCGGGCCTGGAAATGGCACTTTCCCGTAGGCCGGATCAGGCGCAGCCGCCATCCGGCATGGGTTTAGCGCTGATACGCAGCCACAAAAGTCACTTGATTTCTGGGCCAGAAGAAACACGGATGCCCACAACGTGCTCCATCACCATTACCCGCAATCAGGTTCCAGTGTTACCACTACTCAAAGTAATCCATATCTAGCTTTGGCAACTTGAGTAAACGTGAGGATACGCCAATATCATTATCAATCATCAGATGTACCAGCCTGTCTCCATCCACCAGCACCAGACCTTCAACTTTTTTAGCATAGTCTCTGGCATGCGCCGTAAAGCCAGAGGTGGTAATAAAGACACCACGTTTCACTTTTTGCTCAGGCAATGCACCATAAAAGCCCCTGACTTCAGCGCTCCCAACAGCACCTTTCCAGCGTTTGGCCTGAACGTAGACTTTTTCCAGCCCGAGCTTATCGAGAGAGATAATACCGTCAATGCCGCCATCGCCGGTTCCCCCTACGCGCTGCAAATCACCGCGATGACCGCCATATCCCAGACGGTGCAGCACATCTAACACAATCACTTCAAAACGCGCGGGCGAAACCTGAAGCAGATTCTCCAGCAGTTCTTCGGCAACAGATTCACGAATCTCATTGAGCGCTTGCTCCAGGCGATCGTCCGGGCTGCTTCGGGCAAGCTCACCCTCCTCAATCGATTCTGGCTGTGGATCTAACGCCACCGCATCCGCCTGCTTACTGAGCTTCACACCGTTATAATCAAAAGCAAAATGACTCACTTCTTGCTCGGTCATCGACTGCGGATGCGAGGCAACCCAGCTCATTCCCGCGGGTGTTAAACACCATTTCCCCCGGGATAGACTCTGCGATAACCCGGCACGTTTGAGGCGATCGTGCGCCCAGCCGGTGCGGTTCTGGTACGTCAATTGCCCACTGGTAATCGTCTCAGCACGCTGCTGCTCATCTAGCCCAAGCATTTTGGCTGCGGCTTCACGCACCTCTCTGACCAAAGCGCCCTCGGGTCGAGTTGCCAGGAAACGCAACACTGGTTCAATAAATTTGTCATATGTTGGAACAGCCATAAATCCATCCCTGTATTGATACAAATCAGATAACCTTCTCAGGAACTATATTCCTCAATAACACATTAAGAAAGAATCGGTTACTCTCTTATCGTTCATTGATTGAACGGAACATGAAGGCTACCATGAAGCCTGATAGCTCCCATTACGATTTGGGGTAATAGATTCATCCCCCGCTCAGGATCTGGATAGAAAACAATGGAAAAATCTAACTTCGTTTTTCTGAAAGGCGTTAACGACTTCATTTATGCCATTGCCTGCGCGGCGGAAAATAACTACCCCGACGACCCCAACACCACCCTCATTAAAATGCGCATGTTTGGCGAAGCCACCGCCAAACATCTCGGCCAGTGGCTGGAAGCCGCCGGTTTTACCACCGGCTGCAAATTCGATGTCAGAGTGATGCCCGGCTGCATTCTGCTGACGACAAAGCTGCCGGAGCCGGAAGAACCGGCGTTATTACAGTCGCTGCGTCGGGTGTGCAAGCTGTCCGCGCGTAAGCAACAGCAGGTGCAGGAGTTTATCAACGTGATTTCAGCGAAGTCGCGCAAGCAGGGATAACTTCTAAGATGCCAGACGGCGCTTAGGAGTATAAGCGCCGTGTATTGATTGCATTACGGCTCAGGGTGACATCATTTTATTCAGAGTCATTTACTCAAGACCCTATGCGATAATCCCAATCATCAGAGTGGACTATATTCCCATCATGATAGTGCCAGGTAATCTTCTTGTAGCGGAACTGAGCAAGTTCAAGATGGGTCTGTTTTTCGTAATAAGGATCTTTAACATCGTGCATCAGTGAAAAAATCGTAACGACTTTCACATCTTCCAGGGTTATCGTGAAATAGACCTCTTCCTGACCAGCATCATTTATTCGATAGAGATCAATAGCCGCTTTCCTTAATGTTTCTCCGGTACTTAATGCTTTATACAAAAGCACACTAGAAGCATCAATTTCCTTTTCAATTAAAAATGGACGATGTTGACGTTTACTCAATACCCTTCCATTATGCAAGTCAGAGTTGTAACTCACATTATGATACAAACCTAAAACCTCGATCTGATTTTCACGGTCTTTTACCATCACACTACCTTTGATAACATTACCAGCATCATCGATTAGTGACATATATCCAGGGATAGCCATTTATAAATCCTTATTAAAGGGAACAGAATTTTCGACAGTATTTATCATGACCGCAATACACCGTTTCCCTTCTGCCGTTTTGATCTTATACATTTCCCTGATGGAGTTAACAAATAGCTTATTCATTTCGTCTTCTGACTCAGGGAAAGAGGAAAATGCACATATCTGCTCAATAGTCAGCAATGATCTCTTATCGTTGAGAATAGCCAGAACACCGGCTGGATTATGTGGAATGGCTTCAGATACCGCCCCCTGCAAATCTTCCGCAGTACTGGCATCAACTCCGGGTTCCAAAGCACTTGCCACCGTTAACCAGCCATTATTACCTTTGCTAATTTCAGGAATAATATGGTTCCACCATTCTGATTCATTGTCATTATAAAGTGTGTGTACAACAGCATTTGCTCCTTTTTCATTTATCATCTGCAGAAGCTGAGGTGCAGTATGCTCTGCAGCGCAGGAGGCACCCGAAAGCATAAATAGAAAGAAGATAATAATAAATTTCATTATCTTACCACCAAAATTGTATCACCCGAATCGTAAATGGTTTGGCGCTTATCTTGTCCATTCATAATGATACACCCTGCAGATGCCGTTCCCGGTGGCTGCCCTTTTTTATCGCCATGAATTTCGAAATGATCTCTGCCAAAAGTATTGGTCCCTACAATAGGTTCAAGGATGATAGCGGAGGGGCTTTTGTGATTATTCCATCCTGCAATAAAATAAATACCTCGAGGAATGGGACCCTTGTTACGTATGTGTTCACAGTTCGGTTTATCCTTTGATTCACCGGCACCACTGTAGCAATAAGCAATTAACTCACCGTTATGGCTCAGTATACCTGTCGATACTTTATATTCCCATGTCATTTGATTTTACACCCTTTAAAATATAATAATCACACTTATCATATTTAATCGTAAAATTAAGTTTGTTCATAAGGTCACAATTATTAAAATTCAGAATATTTATAATTTATATTTTTTCATTCCTCGAACAAATAAACCATATTCTGAATAATTAGATAAAGGTGAAGCAGCAGGCAATCCGAAAAACGCCCGGTGGCGTTACCGCTTACCGGGCCTGGAAATTCTGCTTTCCGTAGGCCGGATCAGGCGCAGCCGCCATCCGGCACTTCCCCCCCAACTCACTCGATAATCACAAACCGCGTCGCGGCAAAGCAGTTCAACACCCGATGCACCAGAAATACCATGGTCAGCGTTGCCACCAGTGCGACGGTGACGGAGGTGATGCGGTACAGATCGCTGAACACCAGGTCCTGATCCGGGTGCAGGTTCTGGCCAAACATAATGCCGATGGTGGTGATACTGGCAAACCCCACGCCCGCGCCGACTTTTTCCATTACGTGCAGGCGGGCGCTGAATGCCAGCCCAAGGCCAATCAGCGGCATCATCAGCACCATATGATTGCTGAAATCATAGATAAGCAACTGCACCAGCAGAATATACAGACAGGCCAGCACCACGCCGACCACACGCCAGATCGAGCTGATCACCGCCCCTCGATAGTGCATCGGAAACAGGATCAAAATGCCTGCCATCAGCGCCGACAGCGAATCACTCAAATCGCAGATCTGGAAGACCACAAAAATCATCGTCGCCACCGTGCCGGAAAGCAGCGATTCATGGCGCACCCGGGCGGCATCTTTCTCAATGCGCGGCGGCGGCTGGCGGGGTTCCACGTCCGGAATCAGATAATGCAGCAGCGCGCTCAGCGCCACCGCCATGACGCAGGCTTCCATATTGGAGAACATCAGCGTATGCCAGTTGGTGGTGGGATAGCTCATAAAGTTGAGCATCGTACTCTGGCATACCACGCCCATCGAACCGAGCAGAAACAGCGGGCCTTTGCTCATAAAACGAAAGCGCATCACGTACAGGCCGAATACCACCAGCGTCATGATCAGCGGCCACTGCGACAGATAACCGACAATCAGCACCATTTCAACGCAGTTTACCGCTGCGCTGAACACGAACTGTGTTGCCACATGGCGGTTGAATACCGGCACCAGCGACAGCAGCATCAGCGGATAAACCACAAAAAATACGCCGTACTGCACGTTGTAGAATGTCGAGATACTCAGTGCGATTGTCCCGGCCACGGAGATACGCAGGGTCTGGCGAAAATCATTGGCGGTATAGACAATATTCCCGTGCGGCGTAAAGACGTGGGCCAGCGTGTTAATAGACATAATGCAGCCAACTGACGAGGTGGATCTGCGCCCCGGCAAAGGTGCGGGCGAACATCCCCTCGCTGTTATACAGCTGTACCGTGGCGCGCGCCCCGGTCGGTAACGGCGTGTCGAGCGGTTCGTTCAGCGCGACGTGAATGCGCATACGCTGGGCATCGCGCACCCAGCGGGTAGACTGTTCCGGTTGCGACAACTGGCCATTAACCTGCTCCTGGCCCGCCAGAATACCGGCATCGCTGCTGGTAACGCGGGCAGAGAAAACCTTGCCCGGCATGGCGTCGAACACCACGGCGGCATCGGTATTTACCCGAGTGTGGCGCAGGCTTTTCTCGCGAAAGTCGGCCACGATATCGGTCTGGTGGCTGACCAGCGCCAGTAGCGGCGTGGCGGCGGTGGCGTAAAGTCCGGGGCTAAGCTGGAGATTGCTCACCGTACCGTCTGTCTGGGCATACACTTTGCTCCAGCCGAGGTTCAACTGCGCCTCTTCCAGCGCGTTACGGTATTTTTGCAGCGTCACGTTACGCTTGTCATCGCGCTCGCCGCGCTGGATCAGCAGGTTCTGAATACTGGCATTGAGCGCCGCCACCGACTGCTCGCTGGTCTGCCAGGCGGTACGCACCTTGTCGAGATCGGATTGCGACACGTTCTGCATGGCACCCAGGCGCTGATAGCGATCAAGGGTGGTCTTATCGTTATGGGCGTTGAATTGCGCGGTGCGCAGGTTGGCGCGCGCGGAAGCTATCTGCGCATCCAGCTGTTGGTTGCTCAGCTTCGCCTGCTCAAGGGCGATTTGCGCAGCCTCGACCTTATTGATAAACGGCGTCGGATCCAGTTCGTACAGCAAATCGCCCTTCTTCACCTGGCTATTATTGTGTACATGCACCTGCGAGACGTAGCCGGAAACGCGTGAGGAAACAGGCGTTACCACGCGCATCACCGTGGAGTCCGGCGTCAGCGGGATCCAGATATCGGCAACGATAAACCAGGCGAATATTACCAGGAAAGCGGCAATACTCACCCTTACCCAACGGGCAAATTTTTGTTCTGGGGTCATCATAGTTTTTTAGTGTTGATTGTCTTCTTCGCGGATTGTCCGCAAATTGCAGGCGAGTTGATTTAAGGTTGCGCTGAAGGAGGCAAGCTCCGCTTCAGGAATGGTGCAGGTGACGCGATGTTGGTATGTCTCAATCACCCGGTTAAGTTCTTCAAGCCTTAAGCGGCCTTGCGCGGTCAGCGTTAGCAGGCGGATGCGTTTGTCATAAGGCGATGTGGAACGCAGCAGATACCCCTGCTTTTCCAGCTGTGAGAGGGTGCGCATCAGCGGAGGCAATTCAATGCCCTGCATTTGTGCCAGTTCGCTGACCGAGACGTTGTCTCCCAGTTGATACAGCTGCATCAGTACCGTCCAGCTGGACTGCGTCAGGCCAGTATCGGTGATGGCAGCATCAATAATGGCCCGCCACTGGCGCACCACCATTGCCATGCGCATACCCATTGGTCGGCGGGCAAACAGTTCATCTTCAGTCATCTTACTTTCCCCTCATCGCTGAAAAGAAAATAATACTTATCAGGGTAAGTATCAAGAAACAGACTATCCAGAAGCATGAATTGATAAATACGGTGAATATAAAAAGGCCGGGAGATAACCCCCAGCCTCTGTCGATAAAAGAAAATCACTCCACCTGATCGCGTCGTAGCCCGACGTCCCGCAGCCGCTCATCACTCATCTGTTGCAATACGCGCCGCGTTTGCGCCCGTAGCCGCCATGCCTTGTATGCCCGCCAGATCAGTACAAACCCAATAAACGGCTGTTTTGCTTTATTCTCGTGAAATTCCATACCTTGCCTCCCCGCCTTGTCAGAGGCTTTATCTTCACGGATTTAGCCCAAAACAATACAGACTCACAAAGTACTTTTATTTAACATACAGATTGGTTAAAAAGAGTTCTGCATCGCTTTTTTCACGCCATTCTGTACTGGTTTTTTAATCTGTATGGTACCCATGAGGGATACAGCATGACGCGTTACCAACATCTGGCCAATTTGCTGGCCGAACGCATTGAGCAGGGGCTGTATCGCCATGGCGAAAAACTGCCCTCGGTTCGCAGCCTGAGCCAGGAGCACGGGGTGAGCATCAGCACCGTCCAGCAGGCGTATCAGACGCTGGAACAGCGCCAGCTGATCACACCGCAGCCGCGTTCCGGTTATTTTGTCGCGCCACAAAAAGCGCAGCCGCCCGTGCCGCCGATGTCGCGCCCGGTGCAGCGTCCGGTCGAAATAACGCAATGGGATCAGGTGCTGGATATGCTAAAGGGCAACGCGGACAAATCGATAATCCCGTTTAGCAGCGGCGTGCCCGACATTGATCAACCCAGCCTGAAGCCGCTGTGGCGTGAACTCAGCCGCGTGGCGCAGCACAACCTGCGCGCGATACTTGGCTACGATGAAATCTCCGGATGCCGTGAACTACGTCAGCAGATTGCGCGACTGATGCTGGATGGCGGTTCGGTGGTCAATGCAGATGATATTGTGATCACCAGCGGCAGTCAGAGCGGAATGTCGCTGGCGCTGCTGACGGTCTGCCAGCCCGGAGACATTGTCGCCGTTGAATCGCCTGCCTATTACGGCACGATGCAGCTGCTGCGTGGCCTTGGGATCAAGGTGATTGAGATCCCAACCGATCCGGATACCGGGATCAGCATTGAAGCGCTGGAGCTGGCGCTGGATCAGTGGCCGATCAAAGGTGTGCTGCTGGTTCCCAACTGCAACAACCCTCTCGGATTCATTATGCCGGATGCGCGTAAGCGGGCAGTGCTCGCCCTCGCCCAGCGTCACGACATCGTGATTTTTGAAGACGATGTGTATGGCGAGCTGGCAACGGAGTACCCACGCCCGCGCACGATCCACTCCTGGGACAGCGACGGTCGGGTAATACTCTGCAGTTCGTTTACCAAATCCGTCGCCCCCGGACTGCGCGTGGGTTGGGTGGTGCCCGGTCGCTATTACAACAAGCTGCTGCACATGAAGTACGCCGTCATTGGCACTAACGTTCCCGCTACGCAACTGGCAGCGGCTTCCTTTGTGCGCGAAGGTCATTATCATCGGCATATCCGGCGTATGCGCCAGATTTATCAGCGCAATATGGAAATCTATACCTGCTGGGTACGGGAATACTTCCCCTGCGGGATCTGCGTCACCCGCCCGAAAGGCGGCTTTATGCTGTGGGTCGAACTGCCGCTCCAGGTCGATATGGTCTGCGTCGCAAAGCAGCTTTGTCGCCTGAAAATCCAGGTCGCGCCGGGTTCGCTGTTCTCCGCATCCGGAAAGTATCGCAACTGCGTGCGCATCAATTGTGCATTGCCGCCAAACGAGAAGCATCGGGAAGTGATGCAAAAGCTCGGCGAGGCGGTAAAAACGGCGATAGAGTAAACCGAAGCGCCCGGTGCTTCCGGGCAGGCGAT
Source organism: Citrobacter europaeus (assembly GCA_020099315.1). Classification (NCBI taxonomy): domain Bacteria; kingdom Pseudomonadati; phylum Pseudomonadota; class Gammaproteobacteria; order Enterobacterales; family Enterobacteriaceae; genus Citrobacter; species Citrobacter europaeus. The sequence goes on along the minus strand of CP083650.1, from coordinate 524,483 downwards.
TAGGCGGTTTAAGTCATATCTAATGGCTTAAGCCCTGAATATCTTCAGCGGATAGCCGGGTAATTTTTTGTACCGTGCTGATATCAATGCCATCTGCCAGCATGGTGCGGGCAATACGCAGCGCCTCATCATGTCGCCCCTTTATCAGCCCTTCTTGTTTGCCTTCCTGTTTACCTTCCTGCTTGCCTTCAAGCCATCCTTTTTGAAATCCGGCCTCATGCAATCTGTCCGCAATCGTCATCAAATGCTCCTTATGTTGCGGTGAACGTTCGGCAACCCCACGAATAAACTCACTGAATCGAGGTGCATCGCCAGTTCGTAAAATATAATTAAACAGCGTCTTTATCTGGCTGTCATTAGTCAGTCCAGTAAGTAGCAGGGAAACAATTTGCTCCACCAGCCCCATAAGATCGCGCTGACGGATGTGTTTTTGGATTAACTCCAGCAGCGCCATACGTCGATGCTGCACAATTTCGTCATCCGGTATGACCGTAATATCCACCAGCGGAAACGCCGCAGCATACAGCTGACGAGCCAGCTTCGGGTTGGCAAATTCATCCAGCCAGCACAGCGAATAAGGGTACGGGCTTTTAGCGCCGTGATAGAACAGCATCGGCACCACCAGCGGCAACTGCTTGTGCCCGGCGTCTAAATGTTTCTGCATAGCCGCTATCGCATAGCGCATCAGTCTGAATGCCATATGCGCATCCGGTGTGCTTTGGTGTTCAATCACTACATAAATATATCCATCCCCATCCGTGGTTTTCACCGACCACAGCACATCGGAATAGTACGCGCGTAAATTCTCTTCAATGAAACTATCTGACTCGATTTTCAGCGTCTGAAGATCGCAAAGTTCGCGTAGCGAAGCGGGAAGATGTATTTGCAGAAAATCCCGGGCGGTCTCAGGGTGACGTAAAAACGTTTTAAAGACCGCATCGTGCGGAGTGGAAGTGGGAGCTTTGTTCATGGCGATCCATCACCTGGAAATAAGATGCCGTGACTGTAGCGCCGTAAAACTGTCCCCTCATCTGCAACTTTATCTCTTTGCGAGGCGATTTCCGGGATAAATACGTCCTTATGTAACGTCTGCATTTGTCTGGAACACATCACGCAGAATCGCTATCTCAATGCACATTCCCACTTTTTCACCACTCTGCCTGTGCTATAACAAATCATCACTTTCATGGAGGACTCGATGTGACGCATACCCGGGATATTCCACAATCGTTCTGGCGTGATGAGCAGTTGCCGTGGCTGGAGCTGCGCAGCACCTGGCAAAGCCAGCAGGCCTATAAGCGTCATCACCACTCTCAGCTCTCGATTGGGGCAATTCTCGAGGGGGAAACGTGCTGTCTGTGCGATGGCGAAGAATACCATCTGCAGGTGGGCGATCTGATTGTGATCCCGCCGCTGGTGCCTCACAGCTGTAATCCCGTCAACGGGCAGTTTCGCAGCTACCACATGCTTTACCTTGATGCCCGGTGGTGTCTGGCTAATCTGGCTGTGCAGAACAACAATCAACTGCTTTGCACGCGTGCTCCCGTTATCCGCGATGCGCAAATATTCCAGCGTTATATGCACCTTGTGGCACTCGTGCCGCAACGGCAAACGACGCTAATAACAGATGCTGCACGAAAATTGCTGCACTCGCTGCCATTGCAGTCGGTAACACCAGAAAACCTAAGCGCCACCAGCCAGTATCTGCGCGAGCGCTTGCAGTCCAGCCTGCTCGCTCCGCCCTCACTCGATGAGCTGGCACATGAGTGTCACATACGTAAAGAGACGCTGATCCGTACTTTTAAGCAGGACACCGGGCTGACGCCGGGAAGTTATCTGAACATTCTGCGGATTGACTATGCCCGCCAGCGTCTGCGGGCTGGAGACGAGATTGCCGATGTCGGCTACCAGAGCGGGTTTGCCGACCAGAGCCATTTCCATCGCACTTTTGTTCGCTACACCGCAGCCACACCGCGCCAGTACGCGTTGGGACGATCAATATCAGACAATAATTAGCGCTGCGCCAGACGTACGGTGATCTCAGATTCATTCTCTGAGGTCGCTATGTCGTTGCTTACTGAACTTTTTCCTTCTGCTTTCCCCGCGCTGGCGCTGGCGCATTTTGTCGCATTGCTCAGCCCCGGACCGGACTTCTTTTTACTGGTCGGTTATGCCGTACGTTACCGGATGCGCGGCAGCGCCGGGCTGTGCGTGGGGATCGCTTTCGGCAACGGGCTGTATATCCTGCTGGCGATTATCGGTTGGGGGATCCTGCGCCAGCTTCCCCTGTTGTTTACGGTTATTGAACTGCTGGGTGCGCTCTATTTGTTGTGGATTGGCAGCCTGCTGATACGCAGCCGCCCGCAAACGCTGACCGGAGCGGACGCCCGGTCTACCTGTCCGGGATTTGGCAAACAGCTGCTGCTGGGATTGGGTTCATCATTGCTCAATCCCAAAAATGCACTGTTTTATCTGGCGCTGATGACCGCCCTGCTCGGCCCGTCGGTGACGCTGCTGCAACAAACCATGAGCGGGATCTGGATGACCAGCGTGGTCCTGTTTTGGGATCTGCTGATCGTGATGTTCATCGGTTTGCCGCAGATCCAGCGATGGTTAACCAGAGGGATATTGTGGGTAGAGCGTATCGCTGGGGGGGTATTGATTATCTTCGGTTGTGCCATCGCGCTGCGGTTTTTGCAGAGCATCGTAGTCTGATTTGCGCGGCGATTTTCTGCAAATAAACCGGATAAACTCGTTTAATTAATATCCAATCCGCATTACACTGCGGATGGTTATTACCCGTTCAACTTACTCTTCCTGAGGTGCGATGTGCTGATTGTTACCTGTAATCGTTACGTTTTCTGACCCCGCGTCAGTGAACGTATCTTCTGTTTGCGCTTCGCGCAGGCAGCGTTTTTGATTACATGAAATTCAGTACATTTGCAGTCTGCTTTATTCTGTCATCGGTCTGACGTCTCAAAGACGGTATTGAATTTCGCTATTCCCGTTGAGGGTTTTCTCCCGACAAGGAGCTGTTTTATGCAACGGATTCTCGCGTTTTTCTCCCAACGCGCCACAACGCTATTTTTTCCTGTCGCGTTGATTTTATATGACTTCGCCGCCTATCTGTCCACGGACCTGATCCAGCCCGGCATCATCAATGTGGTGCGTGATTTCAACGCCGACGTCAGCCTGGCGCCCGCTGCAGTGAGCCTTTATCTGGCGGGCGGCATGGCGCTGCAATGGCTGCTGGGGCCGCTTTCCGACCGGATTGGCCGTCGACCGGTGCTGATTGCGGGGGCTTTAATCTTTACGCTCGCCTGCACTGCCACACTGTTCACCACCTCAATGACGCAATTTCTGGTCGCCCGATTTGTGCAGGGCACCAGCATCTGCTTTATCGCGACTGTTGGCTACGTCACGGTACAGGAGGCGTTTGGGCAAACAAAGGCCATTAAGTTGATGGCGATAATCACTTCCATAGTGCTGGTGGCGCCGGTTATTGGCCCGCTCTCCGGGGCTGCGCTGATGCACTTTGTACACTGGAAGATCCTGTTTGCCATTATTGCCGCCATGGGGCTTATCGCCTTGATTGGATTAGCGTTAGCCATGCCGGAAACCGTCCAGCGCGGCGCAGTGCCGTTCAGTGCACGCGGCGTACTGCGTGATTTCCGTGACGTTTTCCGTAATCGGGTGTTCCTGTCTGGCGCAGCCACGCTGTCGTTAAGCTATATCCCGATGATGAGCTGGGTGGCGGTCTCGCCGGTTATTCTGATCGACGCAGGCTGTATGAGCACAACGGAGTTTGCCTGGGCCCAGGCGCCGGTATTTGGCGCGGTGATCGTCGCCAATATGGTGGTTGTTCGTTTTGTGAAGGATCCGACCCGGCCGCACTTTATCTGGCGAGCGGTCCCCATTCAACTGAGCGGGCTGGCGGTGCTGATTGCCGGCAATTTACTGTGGCCGCACGTCTGGCTGTGGTCGGTGCTGGGAACCAGCCTGTATGCCTTTGGCATTGGAATGATTTTCCCCACGTTGTTCCGCTTTACGCTGTTTTCCAACAACTTACCGAAGGGTACGGTTTCGGCGTCGTTGAATATGGTGATCCTGACAGTCATGGCGGTTTCTGTCGAAATCGGACGCTGGCTGTGGTTTAACGGCGGCAGGATTTCATTTCATCTGCTGGCGGTTGTGGCGGGGATTGCTGTCGTGTTCACGCTGGCAGGTTTGCTCAAACGGGTACGCCAGCATGAGGTAACCACGTTAGCCACTGAAAACTAACCTGCCCGCTTATCCGGCCTGCAGAGTTGTAGTAGGCCGGATAAGGCGCTTGCGCCGCATCCGGCTACGATCACGTCACCTTACGCAATGCGGGCAAATCCCGCGTCCAGATCGGCAATCAGGTCGTCGATATCCTCGAGGCCAATATGCACCCTGACCAGCGTACCGCTGAAATCCACCTCTCCTGCCGGTCGAATGCTGTTTAGCTCTTCCGGCTGATTAGCCAGAATGAGCGACTCAAATCCGCCCCACGAATAGGCCATATGGAACAGCGAGAAGTTATCGAGGAAATTCGCCATCTGTTCGTCGGTCAGTCTCTTTTTCAGCACAAACGAGAACAGGCCTGAGCTTCCGGTAAAGTCGCGCTGAAAATACTCATGGCCCGGACATTCCGGTAATGCCGGATGATTCACCCGCGCCACTTCCGGCCTTGCCGACAGCCAGCGGGCAATATGGATGCTGCTCTCCTGATGCTGCTTAAGACGTACCGCCAGGGTGCGCAATCCGCGGCTGCCGTTGTAGGCCGTATCGGCGTCCAGCGTTTGCCCCATCAAATAGGAGTTTTCGCGCAGGCGATCCCAACACCGGGCGTTCGACACCGCCGTGCCCAGCATGCCGTCCGAATGACCGATGGTGTACTTCGTTCCCGCCTGAATGGAAATATCCACGCCATAATCCAGTGCTTTAAACAGCACGCCTGCCGCCCAGGTGTTATCGATCATAATGACAATCTCTGGATTCACCGCGCGGATAGCCTTCACCATTCCCGGCACATCCTGAACTTCCATAGTGACCGAACTCGGCGACTCGAGGAATACAACCTTCGTTTCCGGACGCAGAAGATCGACAATCCCAGCGCCAATCAGCGGATCGTAATACGTGGTTTCCACGTTGAATTTACTCAGAATCTTATTGCAAAAATCCTGAGTTGGCTCGTAGGCCGCGCCCGTCATCAGAATATGATCGCCACCCTGAACAAACGCCAGAATCGCGTTGGTCACCGCCGCAGCGCCGCACGGGTACAGCGCGCAGCCAACGCCGCCTTCCAGCTCGCTCATTGCCTTCTGAAAGGCAAAGTGGGTGTAGGTTCCGCGACGACCGTAAAACAGCTCGCCGTTCGCGCGATTGGCGGTGGCAAATTTCTTGTCCTTCACGGTATCAAATACCAGTGAAGAGGCGCGTTGGATAACCGGATTCACCGCTCCCTGGGTGTAGCGTTTGTCACGACCAGCAACAACCAGGTGCGTCTCAAGCTTCATTGCGTCTTTCATAACATCTCCTGTTCTTAATCCGTGTGAAACCTATACCACCGCAGCAGTAGAGTTTATTTCAGTGTTGGTCTGCTTTTTTCCAGCGAACCGTTCGACAATCTGCGCCGCATTCAAATCATGGATAACGTTGATCAGTGTGGCCGGCGCATCGGTAATCGTGCCCAGCACCACCAGCATCGGGATCGCTTCCATCGGCAGGCCGAGCGTGGTGACGATAAAGATTTCACCGAGGAATGCCCCGCCCGGTACGCCGCCGACAATAATGGCGGAGAGCACCGCGATCAGCATCGTCAGGAAGAAGGTCTCGGTGGTGAACTCCATGCCCAGCACGGAATAGATAAAGACAATTTTTAGCGCGGCAATCATCGCCACGCCGCCTTTGTTGAGATTAACCAGCAGCGGAATGGAGACATCAACGATTTCCGGGTTAATCCCCATCGCCTTACCGGCACGCAGCGTTACCGGCAGCGTCCCCAGCGAAGAGCAGGTCCCCAGCGCAGTGGCAGACGGCTCAATCGCATTACGCCAGAAGGCTCTGACCGCCGGAATACCGCCGCCAATATACGAATAAAGAATTGAGCCAAAAACAAAATAGACCAGCGTGGCGACCATAAACAGGCCGATAGCACGGGCAAAGGTTAACAGCAGCGCCGAGTCCTGACTGGCCATGGTGGCGGCGAAGTAGCAGCCCAGACCAATTGGCGCAACCTTCATGATGATCGACACGATCTTCATGATCACGGTATTGGCATCTTCCAGCAGCGACGCAATGCGTTTACCGGCCTGATCCGACTGGCCAATCGCCACACCGGCGATGATTGCCATCACGATCAGCGCCAGAATATTGGACTTAGAAAACAGTCCAATAAAGTCGCTGGTGGTGATCATACTGACAAAATCCATCTTGCCGCTGCCCGCCTGCACCGACTGCGAGAGATCGATAGTGACGCCCTGCGCCGGGTTATACCATAGCGCCAGCGCGACGATCCCGGCGGCCGGAATAAAGGCCATGGCGATCGAAACAATAAAGATTATCGCCATAATGCGCCCTAACCTTTTCAGGTCGGTCATACTGGCGATCGAAGACATGACGCTGATCCCCACCAGCGGCACAATAATCATAAATAACAGGTTTAAGAATATCTGACCTATTGGCTGGAGTTTACTTGCAAACGATGGGGCATAAATACCTAATAAGCCGCCAATCACCAGAGCAACTAATAAAATAATCGACGATCTGTAGGGTTCGAGTCGTGACCACATAATCGGTACCTTTAGAATAATAATTAATGAGATTAAATTCACAATGTGATGAGTTTCCGTTTCGCCTCCTTTTATTTTGTGACGTAACTCACCTAAGTTGTTATTTTTTCATTTTGCCAGCAAGTTGTTTCCTGTGATTCAATAGTTGCATGTTTAAAAGGCGAATGTAACGGCCTATTCGTACCGTTTTTGCAAATCACTTGTGAATTAAAGGAAACTATGAGTACGCCGATTTCACTCAAGCATCTGGAATTTTTTACTAAAATCGTCGACTGCGGAGGATTGTCAGAAGCCGCGGCGCAGCTCAATGTATCGCCGTCTGCGGTCAGCAAAAGCCTGGCCGCGATGGAAGACACGCTAGGCACGACATTAATTAAACGCACGACCCGCAGTATTACCCTGACCGACGCCGGGCAATATCTCTTCAACCGCGCTAATAAGCTTTTGAAAGAATTCGATGAAACGCTGAATACCACTTCCGGTTATTACCACAGCCCGCAGGGTGAATTACGCATAACCTGCTCAATTGCGTTTGGTTATTCCCGACTGGTGAACCTGGTGGATAAATATCGCTCCCAGTTTCCGGATGTGAATCTGTATATCGATCTCAACGATAACTTCGTGAATCTGAACGAAACGGATTTCGACATCGCCCTGCGCATCTCCACCGCACCGCCGCAGAACTATGCGATGCGCAAGCTGGTGCCAGTCCGTTGGGCGTACTGCGCTTCACCCGGCTACCTTGCCAAAAAAGGCATGCCCCAGCGCCGAAGCGACCTGGTCAACCATGATTGTCTGGTTTACCCAGGCCTCACGCCGGTGCTGAAGGTGGCGGATGAACAGGATCGTCTGCACCAGTTAAAACTGCATATGCCAATCCAGGCCAACAGCAGCCTGGTATTACTGAAGTCGGTGTTAGAAGATCAGGGAGTGGCGTATTTGCCCACCTATCTGATTGGCGATCATATTCAAAAAGAAGAGATAACGCCGCTGATGCTCGACGGCACCATCACCTGTGAAACTCACGCCCTGTATGCGCTGTACTTTCCCAGCAAGTACAGCAATCCGAAGGTGCGATCGTTTATCGATTTTCTGGTGGCGGAACTCGGCCCCTTGCCCGCCTGGGACAACTGGATCCCGGAGTAAGCTTTACCCACCTGAAAATGGGAGGCGCTCCACATTTTTTGCGCGATCCCTCCGTCTGGCTATATCCTTAAGCCTATGAATAAAATTGCTGAACTCAAACGCGCCAAGCGGCTGGCGCTTTCATTGCTGCTGATTGCCGCCGCGACCTTCGTCATCACGCTGTTTCTGCCGCCTAACTTCTGGGTGCTGGGGATCAAAGCGATCGCCGAAGCGGCGATGGTCGGCGCGCTGGCGGACTGGTTTGCCGTGGTGGCGCTTTTTCGTCGGGTGCCGATCCCATTTATCTCGCAACATACGGCTATTATCCCGCGTAATAAGGACAGGATCGGCGAAAATCTCGGGCAATTTGTGCAGGAAAAATTTCTCGACACCCAGTCGCTGGTCGCGTTGATCCGCCGCCATGAACCGGCGCTGTTGATCGGCAACTGGTTCAGCCAGCCGGAAAACGCCCAGCGCATCGGCCAGCATCTGCTGCAAATTATGAGCGGTTTTCTCGAACTGACCGACGACGCGCGCATTCAGAGGCTGATCAAGCGGGCGGTACACAAGGCCATCGACAAGGTCGATCTCTCCGGTACCAGCGCGCTGATGCTGGAAAGCATGACTAAAAACAATCGCCATCAGGTGCTGCTCGACACGCTGATCGCCCAACTGATCGCCCTGCTCCAGCGCGACAGCTCGCGGGCGTTTATCGCCAGACAGGTCGTGCACTGGCTGGAAACCGAACATCCGCTGAAAGCGAAGATCCTGCCGACCGAATGGCTGGGCGAGCACAGTGCCGAACTGGTGTCTGATGCCGTTAACTCGTTGCTGGATGACATCAGCCACGATCGTGCGCATCAGATCCGCCACGCCTTCGATCGCGCTACGTTTAAGCTCATCGATAAGCTCAAACACGATCCGGAGATGGCCGTGCGGGCCGAAAGCATGAAAAGCTATCTGAAGGAAGACGAAGCCTTCAACCGTTATCTTGGCGAACTGTGGGCAGACCTGCGCCAGTGGGTGAAAACCGACATAAACGCCGATGATTCGCGCGTGAAGCAGCGCATTGCCAGCGCCGGGCAGTGGTTCGGCGAAACGCTGGTTGCCGACAGCGCCCTGCGCGCCTCACTGAATGGGCATCTGGAGCAGGCCGCGCATAAAGTGGCGCCGGAGTTCGCCACTTTCCTGACGCGCCATATCAGCGACACGGTGAAAAGTTGGGATGCGCGCGATATGTCGCAGCAAATTGAGCTGAACATCGGTAAAGATTTGCAGTTTATCCGCGTCAACGGCACGCTGGTCGGCGGTTCTATTGGGCTGGTTTTATATCTGTTGTCGCAAATACCTTCCCTGCTGACGCTGGTGAATTTTTAAGGAGAAAAATTCAATGACAATCAACATCCGCATTTTTTCCCTGCGCGAGACGCCGGAAAAGCTGCACGAGGTCACCGCTTACTTTCAACAACAATGGGCCTCAGAAGACTCCATGAAAGTTTACGAGGATGCGTTGCACCGTTGTATTGGCGCAAAGAACCCGCTACCGCAGTGGTACTGGCTGCAGGACGGCGACAGCATTATTGGCTGCGCCGGATTGATCACCAATGATTTTATCAGTCGCGGCGAACTGTGGCCGTGGCTATGTGCGCTCTATATCGATCCTCACTACCGTGGACGCGGTCTGGCATTTCGCCTGATTGAACATATTGCCAGTCAGGCCAGACAACTGGGCTTTATGCAGCTCCATTTATGTACCGACCTGGAAGGGTTATACGAGAAAGCGGGATTTTACTTTGACGGGCCAGGCTATCACCCGTGGGGGGAAGTCTCGCGGGTCTACAGTCGTAACCTGTAAGCGTACAATTGTTGTACATCAATAAAGCCAGATAAATTACAGGGTTATAATGCGACGTCTTTTACTCTCTCCCGTGTTACGGGGAAGGAAAATCATGTCGCTAATCACCGATTTACCCGCCATTTTCAACCAGTTCTCCGACGCCCGTCAGAAAGGTTTTCTCACCGTAATGGATCTTAAAGAGCAGGGTATCCCGCTCGTTGGAACCTATTGCACCTTTATGCCGCAGGAGATAGCGATGGCGGCGGGCGCGGTAGTCGTTTCGCTATGCTCAACCTCTGATGAAACCATAGAAGAAGCCGAAAAAGATCTACCACGTAATCTGTGTCCGCTGATCAAAAGCAGCTACGGGTTTGGTAAAACTGATAAATGCCCGTACTTCTACTTCTCTGACCTCGTGGTGGGCGAAACGACCTGCGATGGTAAAAAGAAGATGTACGAGTACATGGCTGAATTTAAAGCGGTACATGTGATGCAACTGCCCAACAGCGCCAACGATGCGGCTTCGCGTGCGCTATGGAAAGCCGAGATCCTACGTCTGCAGCAGGCTGTCGAAGCCCGTTTTGGCACCCCGATTACCGAAGCTGCGCTACGTGAAGCCATCATTCTAAAAAATCAGGAGCGTCGCGCACTGGCGAATTTTTACCGCGTTGGCCAACTCAATCCACCCGCACTCAGCGGCAGTGACATTCTGAAAGTTGTTTACGGCGCAACCTTCCGCTTTGATAAAGAAGCGTTGATCGACGAGCTTAATAGCATGGCCAAACGGGTACATCAGGAATGGCAGGCCGGGAAACGCCTGGCATCACGTCCACGCATACTGATAACCGGTTGCCCCATTGGCGGCGCGGCAGAAAAAGTGGTGCGTGCCATTGAAGAAAACGGCGGTTGGGTGGTAGGTTATGAAAACTGCACCGGTGCGAAAGCCACTGAGCAGTGCGTGGCGGAAACTGGCGACGTCTACGACGCACTGACCGATAAATACCTCGCCATCGGCTGCTCCTGTATTTCCCCTAACGATCAACGCCTGAAAATGCTCAGCCAAATGGTTGAAGAGTACCAGGCTGACGGCGTCGTCGATGTCATTTTACAGGCTTGCCACACTTACGCCGTTGAATCACTGGCCATTAAACGCCACGTCCGCCAGCAGCACAACATTCCCTACATCGCTATTGAAACCGATTACTCCAGCGCGGATATCGGCCAGCTTAGCACCCGTGTCGCCGCGTTCATTGAAATGTTGTGAGGAACAGGAATGAGATTCTCAATAGGGATCGATTCCGGCTCCACGGCGACGAAAGGTATTTTGCTGGAAAGGAACGTCATCAAACGTCGCTTCCTCTGCCCAACGCCTTTTCGCCCTGCCGAAGCGATCGCGCAAGCATGGGAAACGCTGCAGGCCGGGCTGGACGATAAACCATTTTTAACCCTCACAGGCTACGGACGGCAGCTCGTGGATTATGCCGACAAACAGGTCACTGAAATTTCCTGCCACGGGCTGGGGGCACGCTTGCTGGCTCCCGGTACCCGCACAGTGATTGATATCGGCGGTCAGGACAGTAAAGTCATCCAGTTAGATGATGATGGCAACCTCAGCGATTTTTTGATGAACGACAAATGTGCGGCAGGGACCGGGCGATTTCTGGAAGTCATCTCACGTACGCTCGGCGCCAGCGTAGATCAGTTGGATGCGATCACCGCTGGCGTCGAACCGCATGCCATCACCAGCATGTGTACGGTTTTTGCCGAGTCTGAGGTCATCAGCCTGCGCTCTGCGGGTGTCGCGCCGGAGGCAATTTTAGCTGGCGTAATCAACGCGATGGCCAGACGCAGCGCAAACTTCATCGGGCGGCTTTCTGCACAGGCTCCACTGTTATTTACCGGCGGGGTAAGCCACAGCCGCGCCTTTGCTCGTATGCTCGAAGGCCACGTGGGTATTCCCGTGCACACGCATCCCGACGCGCAGTTTGCCGGGGCAATTGGGGCCGCGTTAATTGGTCAACGTCAGGGGAAACGTGAGTGAAGGAAGCCCTGTTCTTGTTTCACACTACTCTCGGCGTCATCAAAACGCGTAAAGCGCTACAGGCTGCAGGTATTTGCTTTCGGGTGGCCGATATTCCCCGCGAGCTACGCGGTGGCTGCGGGCTGTGTATTTACATCGACTGCATTGCTGGCGAGGAGAATGAGTGGGTAATTGCGGGTCATACCGAATCTATCTACCGCCTTGAAAACGGAGACTGGCGCTGCATTGCCACTTTCCCTCCTTCCTGAACGCGCGAGGGCACTGCGTTTTATTTTACTTTTCATTATCATTTACGCATGTAATATAACAATTATCAGATAGCAGCGTGAAATGAGAGCCCGTATGTCCCAGGAAAGCCCAGATTCAAATCGTCATGCTATCAGCGTCGCGCTGTTTGGCATGCTGGTCTTAACGCTGGGTATGGGAATTGGGCGCTTTCTGTATACGCCAATGCTCCCGGTGCTGCTGTCGGAAGGTCAGTTCACATTTGACCAGCTCTCCTGGATTGCCAGCGCCAACTACGCTGGGTATCTGGCAGGAAGCCTGCTCTTCTCCTTCGGGCTCTTTCATCTTCCCTCACGCTTACGCCCGATGTTGCTAACGTCCGCGCTCGCTACCGCGGGGTTGATTCTGGCGATGGCAAGCTTTACGCAGCCCGCGCTGGTGATGTTGATCCGTTTTCTGGCGGGCGTCGCCAGTGCAGGTATGATGATCTTTGGCTCAATGATCGTTCTGCATCATACCCGGCATCCCTTCGTGATCGCGGCGTTGTTCTCCGGCGTTGGCGCAGGCATTTTGCTGGGCAATGAATATGTCATTAGCGGTCTGCATTTTGCGCTGTCATCGCACACCCTCTGGCTGGGCGCAGCGGCAGCGTCAGCTCTGTTCTTTGTCCTACTGGTTATACTCCTGCCATCTCGCGATCATGCCCTCCCCGCCGCGGCGCCGGTAAAAACGGAACATCAGCCGATGTCCTGGTGGCTGCTGGCGCTGCTGTACGGGTTGGCCGGATTTGGCTACATCATTGTCGCCACCTATCTACCGCTAATGGCGAAAAGCGCCGGTTCGCCGCTGCTGACTGCCCATCTCTGGTCGCTGGTCGGCATATCGATAATTCCAGGTTGTTTCGCCTGGCTGTGGGCCGCCCGACGCTGGGGAGTTTTGCAATGCCTGACGGCGAATTTGCTGATTCAAAGCGCCTGCGTGGTGATGACGCTCGCCAGCGACTCCTTGCTGCTGCTGGTGATAAGCAGCGTGGGGTTTGGCGCAACGTTTATGGGGACCACTTCACTGGTGATGCCGCTCGCCCGTCAACTTAGCGTCCCGCGTAATATTAATCTGCTGGGCCTGGTCACTCTGACTTACGGCATTGGACAAATACTCGGGCCGCTATTAACCAGCCTGCTGGGAAGCGGTGCACAGGCGATCGTTAACGCCACGCTGTGCGGCGCCGTCGCGTTGTTCATTGCGGCGCTTATCAGCCTCACGCAATTATATAAACAGCGTTTCGCTTCGCCCAAAAGGGTATAATCAATAGCCTCTAAACAAATATATTCGGATTAATCCGTAATTAAATGTCAACATTTAATAAACCGCAAATAATCGGTAATTACCCGCCAGACAATTTATAATTCCCGGCTGTTCATTTATAAACTCAATTTAAAATGCGTAAAAATGGACATATTAATTCAACATCAACACCATCGTCGGGAAAAGTACATGTCGTGGTTTAAAAAAATACTGCTGGGGTTAATTATTTTGGCTGGTTTAATTGGCACGCTAAAGGATTATAAAGACTTTGGCCTGTTTGGCGCACTAGGATTGTTTATTATCTTCCTGTTAACAACGACTTTCTTATGGCAATGGGCTTCTGGCAGGCTACCGGAGATAACCAGGTTACAGGCCGTATTTATTTTACTGGCCAGCGCGGTAGCCTCTATTTTTGTTATCAATATGGCCATTGCCGGAAATTTGCATGTGGATTTAATGGAAGTCATGCGCGTAACTATTACGCATAATCCGCTTTTTTATCTGATCCTCTGCGTGGTCGCATGGGTAAAAGTGGGCATCTGGCAATGGCTGTTTAGCGGTGTACAGCAGGAAGAGAGTCAGCCGGTTTAAACGCCGACAGAGGTAAAAAAGGCGTCTTAACTAAGACGCCTTTTTGCAGATCAGAACAAAAACTTAGAACTGATAGGTCAGACCCGCAACAACCTGGTTGTCGCCATCAGCGCCATCGAGCAGGTTAATTTTGTAACCCACATCAGCCACGATGTTTTTGTTGAAGTAGTAGTCTGTACCCAGCGCTACGTATTCGGTCAGGTCATTATTGTTGTTATCACGCGCGTGGACGTAAGCCACGTTCGGACGCAGACCAAAATCAAACACATACGCAGCCATCGCTTCAAAGTGCTCAGCTTTGTCCGCATCCTGAATCAGGTTGTGGGACTCGCCGTACATGGTCGCGACGTAGATAGCGTTAGCATCATATTTCAGACCCGCGCCCCAGAACTCTGCGTTTTCACCTTCCCAGCCGCTTCGTTTCTGCTGAGCCGTCACCGCGTTGGTGGTGTAAGCCGCAATGGCAGATACGCCGGAATCCGCGATGTTGTCATAGCCCAGCGAGAAGCCGTAGCCATTACCGTGCTGTTTTGCTGGGTTAGCGTTAGAGTCATCCTGACCCTGATATTGCGCGCCGACGCTCAGACCATCAACGGCACCAAACAGATTTTTGGTGCGGAGTGTTGCAACGCCAGAAGTGCGTGTAGTAAGGAAGCGGTCAGTATCTTCATAGGAGTCACCGCCGAACTCTGAAAGAGTGTCAGTGTAAGCTCCCACGTCGTAAGCGATACCGTAGTTACGACCGTAGTCAAAGCTAACGTCATGGCCATAATCCAGGCCAGCAAACGCCAGACGTGTATTGACGCCATTCTGAGAACCTTCTGCTTTAGAGGCATCAAACTGACTTTCAAATTGGCCATAACCGGTCAGTTGATCGTTGATTTGTGTCTCACCGCGAAAACCCAGACGCGCGTAGGTACCATCGGCATCGGTGCCGTCAGTCCAGGAATGGACCGCTTTTACTTTGCCGTACAGATCCAGTTTGTTGCCATCTTTATTATAAATTTCCGCTGCATGAACGGAGGTTACCCCTAATGCCATTACAGCTAATGCCACTACTGACTTTTTCATGTTATTACTCACTTTTAATTGTGAATTTTGCTATCAACTTTGTTATGAAGGCAGAATACCCGCATAAAAAAGTCCCCTATGGAAAAGGGGAAAGCCTCTAACACACCAATGAAGGCAATAATAAAGTGGCAAGACACATATCATTTAGGGTTTTAAATAAAACCCGAACAGAGAGTAATTACTTGGATTCTTCGTTTACGCTCTCATTAACAGAGCGATACAACATTAATGCTTCGGCAATAATATCTTGTTTACTTTTACGGGTTTCAAATGCCAGCGTTCGAACATATTCCCACAGAGAGGTATCGACACGGGCACTTAAAAGAACCATATCTTTTGATCGGGTTCCCCTGGCTTTTCTAATATCAGGGTAATCTCGAGAGGGCATTGTCATCTCCTGAACGCAAACACGCTTATGGCGATGAAATATGCAGTCAGTGTAAAAACAAGTCAACGGCAAAATACAGTCACAATAGTAATGAAACTGTTAATAAAACGCAGGTAAATGGAACGCTATTTCAAATGAAAGATAACTTGTTTATAGAATAATGTGTAATTATTACTTTACAAATATTCGTTTTTATTCATTTGATTAAAAAAGCTTGAATCATTGACAAAAACCATGATTACAAATCAAAACATCATTACAGCCAATAAGTTACGCACCGTTATTAATGTCTACATTTGCGTGAAGCGTTTGTTTTTACGCACTGTAATGTCCGACAGCCTCGCCCTGAAGGCTGTGGAAATTAGTTTGATTCTCACTTAACACAGGCGCATTTTGTCTAAAAATAAGCACGTAAAGGTAAAAATAAGGTAAATAACGCATTTTTTCGCATGCAAAAATAAGTTATTTTTAATTGATGTAAATCAATTTGTATCGTACAGAGGCGCAGGAAAAATCATCATCTGAGGCAATGGAAACAATTTTTTACGTGACGTTCATGACGTGAAAAGAATGTTTGTTACGCGCTACATTCTTGTGCGGAAAAGCGTCGCGCGGGCCGCTACAGCCCGCGTGGGAGAGGAAGGAAAATCAGGCGTTAACTTTATCCAGAGGCCAGGACTGGAACAGATAGCCATCAAAATCAATGTCATCAACATTGGAAAACTCCAGCAGGCGTTGTTTGACGTTTTCCAGATGCTGCCACATTGCCAGCTTGGCCGCCCGGGCATCTTTTTTGATTAATGCCGCCAGGATCTGCTTGTGGTCGCCCATCCACTCTTTACGATAGTGAGTATCGTCGAGGTGACTATGAAGCTGGATCCACATCGGGTTGTTCTCGCGCCACTGCCATGACTGGCGAAACAGCTCCACCAGCATGCTGTTATGCGTAGCTTCAGCGATGGCGAGATGGAACTGCATGTCGCCGCTTTCAGAGCCGTTAGGCTCGCTGGACGCCAGCTCACGCTCTTCCAGCTGTAACGCCTGGCGCATTTTGACGATATCTTCACGGGTAGCCTGCAGCGCGGCAAATTCGGCGATATTGCTTTCCAGCAACTGTCGCGCCTGCAGCAGCTCAAACGGGCCCGCATCATTGCAATGATTGACATCCGTACTGTCGATAGCCTGCGCATCCGCATTGTCGAGCACGTAGATCCCGGCGCCGCGGCGTACATCCACCAGCCCCTTAATTTCCAGCATGATTAACGCTTCGCGAACCACCGTGCGAGTGACGTTGAGCATCTCGGCAATCTCACGTTCCGGTGGCAAACGCTCACCGGGCTGGTACGGTGTCTGGACAATCAGATCGCGGATCATGGCACCCACTTCCTGGTAGGGTCTTTGTTGAGAAGTGTTCGATTTCATCGTGTTATGTCCGTCAGAAGCGTGTAATCAGATACGGTGAATAGGTATCGAACTATAGCATTTGCGGCAAGTCAA
Organism: Citrobacter europaeus; assembly: GCA_020099315.1. NCBI lineage: Bacteria > Pseudomonadati > Pseudomonadota > Gammaproteobacteria > Enterobacterales > Enterobacteriaceae > Citrobacter > Citrobacter europaeus. Next base: position 507,588 of record CP083650.1, on the reverse strand, counting down.
AAACAGAAAACGGGTCAACCAAATCAGTATTTTGATTGACCCGTCATAGTTCGGGGAATTAAGCGTCAGCGTTTAACGCGGCAACACACTCACGCGCGCCCAGCTCGCACAGTTGTTGATACATGGCGATAATCGTCTCAACAAAGTCGGCGTTGTCCGCCAGATCGTGACCAAAGATGCCGCTCAGCCCCAGTAGCGCCGTCACGCGTTCGGCCCCCTGATACTGTTGGTTTATACGCTGGAATTCAGCCAGCATGGGGTCAACAACATCAATAACCTGTCCCTGTTCATCCACGCCATGGGTGTAGCGCATCCAACCCGCCACGCCCAGCGCCAGGTGACGCCAGCCGCTGGCGTTTTGCAGGTGCAGACGCACAGGATCCAGCAGACGCTGCGGCAATTTCTGGCTGCCGTCCATCGCAATCTGCCATGTGCGGTGGCGCAGAGAGGGGTTGCTGAAACGTTCGATCAGCAGCGTCGCATAGGCATTGAGATCGGTGCCTTCCGGCATCGACAGCGTCGGCGCTTGCTCCTGCATCATCAGCGCGAACGCCGCTTTGCGGTACGCCGGGTTGGTCATGGTATCAGCGATAGTTTCATAGCCGCCGAGATAGCCCAGATACGCGAGGAATGAGTGGCTGCCGTTTAGCATGCGCAGTTTCATCATTTCAAACGGCACCACGTCGGCAACGAACTGTGCGCCGACTTTGTCCCAGTCAGGACGACCGTTAACAAAGTTGTCTTCAATCACCCACTGGCGGAACGGCTCGCAGGCGATAGCGCACGGGTCGTAAACGCCCAACTGGTCGGCAATCTCTTGCAACGTTTCTGGCGTCGCCGCCGGAACAATGCGGTCGACCATAGTGCACGGGAAAGTGGCATTTGCTTCAATCCACTGCGCCAGCTGCGGGTCGCGCGCCTGCGCCAGCCCCAGCACCGCGACTTTCGCCACATGACCATTTTCACGCACGTTATCGCAGGACATCACGGTAAAGGCCGCCAGCCCTTGCTCACGGCGCAGATGCAGCGCCTGTACGATGTAACCAATCGCCGACTTCGGCGTGGTCGGATTTGCCAGATCGTGTTCAATCAGTGGGTTATTGAGATCTAACTGACCGCTGGCGGCATCGGTGCAGTAGCCTTTTTCCGTGACCGTCAGCGAGACAATTGCCGTCTGCGGGCGTGCCATAGCCTGTAAAATACCGTCACAGCCGTCAAGATCCGGGTGCAGCGCTTCTTTCATCGAGCCGATCACTTTCAGCACGGTGTTGTCCGCGCCTTTTTCCGCCACGGTATACAGCAGTTGTTGCTTGCGCAGGTTTTCAATCAGTACGCAGTCATTACCCGGCATCAGGTTAACTTCACAGATACCCCAGTCGCTGTCGGTGGTTTCCAGCAGATGGTGGGTGTACAGCGCCTGATGCGCGCGGTGAAAAGCGCCGCATCCGAGGTGAACAATGCGGGATTGCAGGCGCGAGCTGTCCCATGCTGGGCGCGCAACCGGCAGGTTGCTATTGGCAATTGTCGTTGTCATCGTGAACTCCAGAACCCGTTGAAAGACCAACGGAAGAGAAAAGAAAAACGCCGGTCAGACAGGTGACCGGCAACTCGCTTTAGCGGCTAAAGAAAGCGCGCTGGATAGCCATCTCAACGCCGCGCACTTCCGCCAGCCCTTTCAGGCGACCAATCGCGGAGTAGCCTGGGTTGGTTTTCTTTTTCAGATCGTCAAGCATCTGGTGACCGTGGTCCGGACGCATAGGGATCAGGTCCTCTTTGCCCTCGGCTTTACGGCGCTGCTCTTCCTCAACGATCGCTTTCACCACTTCGTACATGTCGACGTCGCCGTTAAGATGCGCCGCTTCATGGAAAGTTTTCGGGTTATCTTCACGCAGCGTGGAGCGCAGATGGGTGAAGTAAATGCGTGGGCCAAACTGTTTGATCATGTCGACCAGGTCGTTGTCCGCCCGCACGCCATAGGAACCGGTACACATGGTGAAACCGTTCGCCATGCTGTTGACCGTATCGACCATCCACTGCATATCTTCCACAGTGGAAACAATGCGCGGCAGGCCGAGGATCGGGCGCGGCGGATCGTCCGGGTGTACCGCCATACGTACGCCTGCTTCTTCCGCCACCGGAATAATCGCCTTCAGGAAGACGGCAAAATTCTCGCGCAGCGCGGCTTTATCGATATCTTTATAACGAGCCAGATGCTGGCGGAACTGGTCGAGCGTGTAGCCCTCTTCCGCGCCAGGCAGCCCGGCGATGATATTACGGGTCAGACGCGTTTTGTCTTCATCGCTCATGGTGGCGAAACGTTCATTCGCCTGCGCGATCTCTTCGGCGGTGTAGTCCGCTTCCGCACCCGGGCGTTTGAGGATATGCAGCTCAAAGGCGGCAAATTCAATTTGATCGAAACGCAGCGCTTTGGAGCCGTCCGGCAGGACGTATTCCAGGTCGGTGCGGGTCCAGTCGAGAACCGGCATAAAGTTGTAGCACACGGTACGAATGCCGCACTGGGCCAGGTTACGCAGGCTTTGCTGGTAGTTGGCGATCCACTGCTGATAGTTGCCGGAACGGGTTTTAATGTCTTCGTGGATCGGCACGCTTTCAACGACCGACCAGACCAGGCCCGCCTGCTCAATAATCGCTTTGCGTTTGAGGATCTCATCAACCGTCCACACTTCCCCGTTCGGGATATGGTGCAAGGCGGTGACAACGCCAGTTGCACCCGCCTGACGTACATCCGCTAAGGTGACCGGATCGTTAGGACCATACCAGCGCCATGTCTGTTCCATGTTTTATTCCTCGTTTACGTTATGGACTCGACGATATGGCACATAAATTCCTCCTTTTGGTATTACATGTCAACCTGAAGCACAAAATTGGTTAACCAAATCACGATATCTGCTGATTAGATCGCCAGATTACGGTCAACCAGACCCGTTTCAATGTAAACATGTAACGCAATGTGACATTCATCGCATCAATGGTTAACCAATATATGTAACATCTCAACCAAAATCATAATAGTTCAACCAAATTAAGGTAGACGTTATATGCACGTTCTCAATATTCTGTGGGTCGTATTCGGCATCGGTCTGATGCTGGTGCTCAATCTAAGATTCAAAATAAACTCAATGGTCGCCCTGCTGCTGGCGGCGCTCTCGGTCGGCATGCTGGCGGGGATGGATTTAATGGAACTGCTGCACACCATGAAATCCGGCTTTGGCAGCACGCTGGGTGAACTGGCGATTATCGTAGTATTCGGGGCGGTCATCGGTAAGCTGATGGTTGATTCCGGCGCGGCGCATCAGATTGCTCATACGCTACTGGCGCGACTCGGCCTGCGCTATGTGCAGCTGTCAGTGATCATTATTGGTCTGATCTTTGGCCTGGCGATGTTCTATGAAGTGGCATTTATTATGCTGGCGCCGCTGGTGATCGTCATTGCCGCGGAAGCGAAGATCCCGTTCCTCAAGCTGGCCATTCCGGCCGTTGCCGCCGCTACCACCGCCCACTCGCTGTTCCCGCCACAGCCGGGTCCGGTCGCGCTGGTTAACGCCTACGGCGCTGACATGGGCATGGTCTACATCTATGGTATTCTGGTGACCATTCCGAGCGTGATCTGCGCCGGGCTTATCCTGCCGAAATTCCTCGGCAACCTCGATCGTCCAACGCCGTCATTCATGAAGGCCGACGTACCGGTTGACCAGAACAATCTGCCGTCATTCGGTGTGTCTATTCTGGTGCCGCTGATCCCAGCGATCATCATGATCTCCACCACCATCGCCAACATCTGGCTGGTGAAAGGGACGCAGGCGTGGGAAGTGGTCAACTTCTTAGGCTCTTCCCCAATCGCAATGTTCATTGCCATGGTTGTCGCCTTCGTGCTGTTTGGTACCGCGCGTGGTCACGACATGCAGTGGGTGATGAACGCCTTTGAAAACGCGGTGAAAAGCATCGCCATGGTGATCCTGATCATCGGCGCGGGCGGCGTTCTGAAGCAGACCATTATCGATACCGGTATTGGCGATACCATCGGCATGCTGATGTCGCACGGCAATATCTCTCCGTACATCATGGCGTGGTTGATAACCGTGCTTATTCGTCTGGCAACCGGTCAGGGCGTGGTCTCCGCCATGACGGCGGCGGGGATTATCAGCGCCGCCATACTCGACCCGGCTACCGGTCAACTGGTCGGCGTCGACCCGGCGTTACTGGTGCTGGCGACAGCGGCAGGCTCCAACACCCTGACCCATATCAACGATGCCTCGTTCTGGCTGTTCAAAGGCTACTTTGACCTGTCGGTGAAGGATACGTTGAAAACCTGGGGTCTGCTGGAGCTGGTGAACTCCGTGGTTGGGTTGATAATCGTGTTGATCATCAGCATGATTGCATAACATCGATACCGCTCTGGCTTATAGCGCCAGAGCGGTTTTCCATCCTGCCTCAACAATCCTCAATAATCAGATACACCGCCTTCACCGGGCCATGCACCCCAACCACCTTGATAAGCTCAATATCTGCCGTCGAGCTGGGTCCACTGATGATGTTAATACACGATGGCATACGCTCACCGGCCTGCGCCTTCTGATGCAGTTTTTCTGCCAACTGCGCCACGCGCGGCAGGATGGTGCTTTTACGCAGCACGAAAATCGAGGACTCCGGCAACAGGCTCAGGGAGCGCCCGCGCTCCGGTGCGGAAAACAGCACCACGCCGCCGGACTCGGTCAGGCCATATTCGGCAAACACTACGCCGACTTTCGCCTGCTCAGCCTGGGTAATATTTTCGCTACCACGCGCCGGATCCCAGACCACGGCGTTGCATTCCTGCTGCAAGCGTTGGGTGATGCCCAGCTCCACCAGCCGGCTGTCGCCGCTCAGCACCACCGGCTGCTGACCCAATTCTTCGCACAGGCGCAGCGCCGCGTCTGCGGCCTGGTCCTCACGGGTCAGTTCGCAGCGGGCCAGCATCACTTCGCTGGCAAACTGGATAAACGCAGAGCAGCGCTGCTCGGGGCTAAGCTCGGTCAGGCGCTCGTTGGCAAAGTTGTTAACCGGTGCGGCATCCGCTTGCGGCTCGAAACGCAGCGGGCGACCCAGCGCCTGGGCGATGGTGTTTAAAAACGCGGTACGGTTATCCATTCTTTTTCTCCTGCGCCTGATGTTTCTTAAACCAGCTGCGGAAGCTCTCGCCGTCAGCATCAGGCAGATCGCGCGCCTCCATCCAGTCACCAATCGCGCCAACCTTGAGCGGCGTTTTGCCACCATTGATAAACCAGCTCGCCGCATGCGCGCCCGCCATCATCCCGACTTTCCACAGCCCCGGATGGCTATTGGCATAGGCGAACATTTTGATCGCCCGCCGTTCGGCTTTCGGCGTAATGCCCTCTTCGGCCATCACCCGGCGATGACGCAGGATCAGTTTTGATAGCGGAATACGCACCGGGCAGACGCTGTCACAGGCCGTGCATAAAGAACAGGCGTACGGCAGGTCTTTAAAATCTTTATAGCCGCCGAGTAGCGGAGAAATTACCGCGCCGATAGGGCCGGGATAGATAGAGCCATAGCCGTGTCCGCCGATGTGGCGGTACGCCGGACAGGTGTTCATACAGGCTCCGCAGCGAATGCAGCGCAGCACATCGCGAAACTCTGAGTCCAGCACCTGCGAGCGACCGTTATCGACAATCACCAGATGGAACTCTTCCGGTCCGTCAACGTTATCCGCCTCACGCGGGCCGGTCAGCCAGGTGTTGTAGCCCGTCAAACGTGCGCCCACGGCGCTGCGCGCCAGCATGGTGATCAGCACATCCACCTCGGCAAAAGTCGGCGCGATACGCTCCATGCCCATTACCGCAATGTGCGTTTTCGGCAGCGTGGTGCACATGCGCGCGTTGCCTTCGTTGGTCACCAGGCACACCGAGCCGGTTTCCGCCACGGCAAAGTTACAGCCGGTAATGCCGATTTCGGCACTGAGGAAATCCTCACGGATTTTCTGGCGAATGAATAAGGTCATGGCTTCCGGCGTTTCCGGGCCGTCGTAGCCCAGACGTTCGTTCAGCACCCGGCGGATCTGGTAGCGATCTTTATGAATAGCCGGGACCACGACGTGCGAAGGCGGATCCTGATCCAGTTGCAGGATGTACTCGCCGAGATCGGTTTCGATCACCTGAATTCCGGCATCCTGCAGCACATGGTTGACGCCGATCTCTTCGGTCACCATCGACTTGGACTTCACCACCTTCTTCGCATTTTTACTCTGCGCAACCTGCAGAATATAGCGGGTGGCGTCTTCTTTGGTTTTGGCGAAATAGACGTGCCCGCCGTTTTCCGTCACTTTCTCGGAGAGTTGATACAGGTAAGCGTCGAGGTTGCTCAGAACGTGATCGCGGATCTGGCAGGCACGATCGCGCCAGTCATCCCAGTGGCCTAACTCATCGACCATTTTTTGTCGATTCGCGCCGATACGCTCCTGCGCATTGGCCACGGCTTTACGCATGATCGGATCTTCTATCTGCTGACGGATGCGCAGTTTAAATTCTACATCGCTGGTTTTTATCGACATCTCTTTCTCCTCAGCGGCTCATCAGCACTTCAGCAATATGCATCACTTTGACCGGCTGGCCTTCTCGTTGCAGTCGACCGCCAATATTCAGCAGGCAGCTAACGTCCGCGCCAATCAAATATTCCGGCTTCGCATCCATCAGATGTAAGACTTTCTCTTTCACCATCTCGCCGGATATCTCGGCCATCTTGACCGAGAACGTCCCGCCAAAGCCGCAACAGGTGTCCTGATCGGCAAATGTCAGCAGCTCCAGCCCGCGCACGTTTTTCAGCAGCGTGAGCGGCTCTTCCTTCACCCCCAGCTTGCGGGTCAGGCTACAGGAGGGGTGATACACGGCGCGGCCCTGCAGGCTGGCGCCCACGTCCACCACGCCAAGTTTGTTGACGATAAAGGAGGTGAGATCCTGCATACGGGCGGCAACGTTCTCAGCACGCAGCGCCCATTCCGGTTCATCGGCAAGATACGTCGGGTAGCTTTTTACTGCGTAGGTACAGGAGCCCGCCGGAGAGATAATCGGGTAGTCGTTGTCTTCCAGCGCGGCGATCAGGTTTTTCATCCCGGGGATCGCCTCTTTGATGTAACCGCTGTTGATAGCCGGCTGACCGCAACACCCTTGCTTCTCAGGGAAATTCACGCGACAACCCAGTTTTTCCAGCAGCAAAACGGAGTCTCGTGCCATCCGTGATTTCAGTGCGTCACCAATGCAGGTAACAAAGAAATTTACATTCACAATAACTACTCCATTGCTTCATTTCTGTTTGTTGCGCTTGATATCGCTATATCAAGCAAAGGTTCAGCCGTAATTCACGCCCAGTTTTCTGTTTTTTGATTCTACCAACGCCTGGGTTCATGGTGATGCTCTGATCGTTTACCTTTGATGACGACTCTCCTCTTCTTATATCAGGACAATCGCAAATGTCTGTATTTTCATTTGTATGACAAAACCAAATAATCCCCTAATCGACTCACACATGCAATACCCTGGTTTATTTATTTCGGCCTCGCTCACATTTTTATATAGGAAACCACAGCGTTATTAACACCTTAGAAAACAGTTTCAGGTGATTACCACTGTTGTCACTACCATTATTAAAAAGGTTATTAAATAACTACTTATAGGTATTTAACCGGCATTTAAGTATATTTACCCGGTATTAAATTTTAATTAAAAGATTACAATAGTTACAAAACCACAAATCATAATTACTTTATTCACTGAAGCGATTCAGTTTACATACTTTATTACAACAGCAATGTAGCCTCCCCGCCATAAATATAAATCAGGTTTAATGAACCAATCGGGAATAGCAATGAACGAATATTTTATGTTTGCCCTGGCACTCTCTCCGTTACTACTGATGGTATTTTTAATATTGAAATTGAAAATGCCCATCCATTATTCCGTGCTGATCTCTTTAGTATTCACCGCCGCGCTGTCGGCCATATTCTGGGAGATGCCCGTACAGAATCTGAAAGTCGCGATAGGCTATGGCGCACTGAAGGGGTTATGGCCGATTGTGATTGTGATCCTCGGCGCTATCTTCAGTTATAACGTCATGCAGGCGACCAAAGCGCTGGATATTCTGCGCGATATTCTCGCCAGCATTAGCGAAGATAAGCGTATTCAGGTGCTGCTGATTTCATGGTGCTTTGGTGGATTTCTTGAAGCCGCGGCGGGTTATGGTACGGCGGTCGCCATTCCGATCGGCATTCTTATTGCGCTGGGATTCAACCCGCTGAAGGCGGCGATTGCCTCTCTGGTGGCAAATACCGTTCCCACTGCATTCGGCGCGGTCGGGATCCCGGTTTCTATTCTGGCGGAACAGGTTAACCTGCCGGTTTATACCTTAGGCGGAACTATTATTCTGCAGCTCGCGCTGTTTAATATTCTGCTGCCGTTTGTGATTGTCTGCATTATTGGCGGCGGCCTGAAAGCCATTCGCGGCGTATTTCTGATCACGCTGATTTGCGGTATCACCACGCTGGTTCCACAGTATTTTGTCGCTATCCATCTTGGCGCGGAATTACCTGCCTTTGCCGGGAGCCTGGTCAGCCTGCTTGCCGTGGCGATGGTCAGCCGCCTGCGCAAAGGGAAAACCGATCCCGAGTGGCGCATTGAGGTCAGCCATACCCGCGAAACCACGCCGCGCTCGGCAAAAGTGTTGTTCCGAGTTGGCTCTATCTATCTGTTTATTTTTGTGTTTATCCTGCTGTGTTCGCCACTTTTCCCGACAATAAAAGGCGCAGCGTCTCAACTGGCCTCGGTGCTGCATTTCACGTTGGCTGACGGCAAAACGATGGCGCTGAAAGTTGAATGGGTGACCACGCCGGGGATGCTGATAATCTTTGCGACCATTATCGGCGGTTTCATTCAGGGAGCGTCCGCGCGCGGAATGCTGGAAGTGTTTATCAAAACCATTTTCCAGCTTAAAAATTCCATTGTTGCGATTATGGCGATCGTCGCGCTGGCCACGGTGATGGATCTCAGCGGGATTATCTCCACGCTGGCCCAGTCGATTGTTGATTTGACCGGCAACTCATACGTCTTCCTCGCCCCGGTGATTGGCGCGCTGGGCACGTTCGTTACCGGCAGCGATACCAACTCGAACATTCTGTTCGGCAAGCTGCAAACCATTGCCGCCAGTAAACTGCATATCGATCCCAACTGGCTGGCGGCGGCCAACACCTCTGGCGCAACGGGCGGAAAAATGATTTCGCCGCAGAGCATCGCTATTGCGGTTTCGGCCACAAAAATGGACGGCCAAGCCAACCAGATAATGTCTGGCACCATGAAATACTGCTGCGCCTACATTGTGATCCTCGGCCTGAAAGTCGGTCTGTTTTATTACTGGTTTATGGCGTAAACCCTTGTCAACCCCGTCAAATTCGCGGCAACCGTATTTGACGACGTGGTGACCAAAAAGGTTTACACCGCCCCGGGAACGGAACGGGGTGACAGACTTTACGATTTGTCGGCGCTGACTAAAATAGCGCCGATGTTTCAAATCGAGGATTGCTGTTATGTTGTTCTGGAAAAAGATGGTGAAGAAGTTCGACGCCTTTTCCGCGTTGATCCCACCACGCTACTTCCGCGTGTAATACCAGGCACTTATGCCTGATGGCGCTTCGCTTATCAGGCCTACGTTTCACACTCATTTGTAGGCCTGCGTTTCACGCTCATTTGTAGGCCGGATAAGGCGCGAGCCGCATCCGGCAGCGACAGCAGCAAATGCTCACCCCTTTCTCTTACGCAGTCCACACGCTCTTAACACCCTGACCCAAATACGCAGCCACGCAAAACGGTAGAACAGCGGATGTTGAAGCCGCAGCAATGTCAGAAACATACAGCCTCCTTGCGGCGCTACAGTACCGTTGCCTGATAGCGAATCTGCGGCTCCATTATCTGGTGACGCGCGTCTATCAGCCGCAGTTCATACGAGTCGCGCTCTTTCGTTAGTCGCATCACCGCGTCAACAACACTGGTGGTCCGCTCCAGCGCCAGCTTGTCCTCATAACCATTGAGCAGTGAGGCCAGCATCACGCTGCAAATCAAATCCCCTACGCCCACCGGCATTTTGGCAAAGCTATACAGCGGCCTGGCGATGTGTAACGTCTGTTCCGCCGTCACCAGCAGCATTTCAAACGCCTGTTTGTCACGCGAGCAGTCGCCGAGATGCTTCACCAGCACCTTCTTTACGCCCCACGACACCAGTTGCCGCGCCGCTTCCACTACCTCGTCAAAACTACGCAGTTGTCTGCCCGTCAGCACGCCCAGCTCATAGAGATTCGGTCCCATTATGTCGGCCAGTTGAATGGCGTCATCGACAAAAAAGGACTCCACGCCCTGCGCGACAATACAGCCTTTTTGCGGGTCGCCCATTACCGGATCGCAAAAATAGAGCGCCTGCGGATTACGCTGACGAATGGTGGTGACCGCGTGTTTCACCTCTTCACAATGGCGTTTATCTCCAAGATACCCGGACAATACGGCATCGCATTGCGTCAGCTTTTGCAGGTCATCCAGCCCGCTGATGATGGCGCTCAACTCACCGTGCGGCATCGCCATGCCCTGCCACATCCCGTACTGGGTGTGGTTAGAAAACTGTACGGTGTAAAACGGCCAGACATCGATCCCCGAAAGCTGCATCGGCAACACGGCGGCTTTATTTCCGGCATAGCCATAAACGACTGACGACTGAACAGACAACACGTTTTTCATTTTAACTCCGTCTAACGAAACGTTGGCAGCAGACCAAATACGTCCAGAACAACCGTCAGATAAACAACCGCCCCACAGACAATCACCAGGTTGAGCACGGTGTTATTACACGGCGCGGTATAGCTGGCGGTCGGAAAACGTTTCCGTGCCGCTTTCACCAGGAACGGCGGCAGGATCACGCTCCAGATGGTAAAGGCCAGACCGGCGTAACCAATCGCGTGCACAAAACCGTTCGGGAAGAAGAAGCACACGGCGGCTGGCGGGAAGTAGGTCACCAGCGCGGTTTTCAGGCGGCCCATGCCGTCATCCGGGAAGTGAAACAGATCGGCGATATAATCGAACAGGCCAAGCGTCGCCGCCAGCAGTGAACTGGCTACCGCGAAGTTGCCGAAGAAGGTCAGGATCAGATCCATATAACGGCTGGTGAACAGCCCGCTAATGGCCTCGACAAACACGTCGATATTGCCGCCTTTGGCAATAATTGGCGGGAACGAGGAACGACTAATGTTGCCCATCGTCACGCCCAACCAGAAGATATACAGCAGCAGGGCAAACAGTGTGCCGATGATAATCGAACGCGTAATATTCGAAATCCCGCGCGTGCCATACAGCTTGACCAGGCTCGGCACGTTACCGTGAAAACCAAACGAAATAATGCAGAACGGCAACGTCATCAGGATATACGGCAGGTACTGCGAATCGGGCAGCGCCACCGCCACGCTATCGACCAACTTTGCCACTTCAATATGGCCAACCAGCCCGGAGAAGGTGGCAAAGAACGCGATAAACTTACCGATAATCAACACGGTAGTAATACGTCCAACCAGCAGGGAACTGTACCAGGCAATCGCCCCGACCAGCATACTGACAATCACCACCGAGATATTCGCCGGAAATCGCACGCCGCTGTATTTGAACACGGTTTGCGCCATCACCGCCGACGAACCGGAGATATAGGCATAGGTCAGAATATACAGCACAAAGCCGAAAGCGATACCGACAACGATATTCCACTTACGGCCTAATAAATCCTGAGTAAAGGTATTAAAACTGGCACCAGCGCCATAATGCAGGTTTACTTCGACCAGCATCAGACCGGTTAATAACATCATAATGGCGATAAAGAGAAGAATAACTGACGCACCGGGAAACCATACGCCGGCCATCGCTATCGGCAGGGAAAACATCCCGCCACCCACTACGGTCGCGATAACCAACATGGTTCCGCTAATCAGTCCGGGGGTACTACTCTGTCGCTCAATGGCATTAATATCCATGATAAATGTTCCTGTAGACTATTCGTTATAATTACAGCTGTCATTTGTACATCATGCGGATAATAAAAATGTCGGAGTCAGGGTTTACTTTTTTTAGTTATGTCACGGTAACGGGCACCGCAAAGGCTTCCTGTTCATGGAAAAGAAAGACAAAAAAGCCCCATCCTGAGATGGGGCCATAATTATTATTTAGATATAGTCAAAGCGTGCAGTAAAGAAACGCAACTGCTTCGGCTCATAAATAAACTTCAGCCCGCGAATATCTTCTTTGTGCTGGTAAAGTTTAATAATACCGTCAGCCACGACATCCATATGCGCGTAGGTATAAACGCGGCGCGGAATAGTCAGACGCACGGTTTCCAGTTTCGGTCTGTGGTGTTCACCGGTCACGTTATTACGGCCCGCAGAGATAATTCCGCGTTCCATACTACGTACGCCCGTTTCCACATAGATGCTGGCAGCCAGGCTTTGCGCTGGGAACTCGTCCTGCGTCAGATGCTCGCAGAAGCGACGCGCATCGAGGAATACCGCGTGACCACCCACCGGTTCAACAATCGGTACGCCAGCGGCTTTCAGCTTGTCACCCAGGTAGCGAACCTGCTTCACGCGGTGCTCAATGTACTCATACTGCATGGCTTCGCGCAGGCCAATCGCCATAGCTTCCATGTCGCGTCCGGCCAGGCCGCCGTAGGATGGCATCCCTTCGTAGACCACGACTAACTCTTTGGCAGAAGAGAACATTTCGTCATCATTCATGCACAGGAAGCCGCCGATGTTCACCAGACAGTCTTTTTTACCACTCATGGTACAACCGTCGGCGTAGCTGAACATCTCATGCACGATCTCGGCGATGCTCTTGTTCTCAAAGCCCTGCTCTTGCTCTTTGATAAAGTAGGCGTTTTCTACGCAGCGGGTGGCGTCGTAGAACACTTTAATGCCGTGTGCTTCTGTCAGTTCACGTACCGCACGCATGTTTGCCATCGAGACCGGCTGTCCGCCCGCGAGGTTAACCGTCACCGCCAGGCAGATATAGGCAATATTCTCGGCACCTTTTTCGTCAATCAGCTTTTGTAATTTTTTAAGATCAATATCACCTTTAAACGCAATATTCAGACCGGCATCGTGCGCTTCGTCACGAACGATATCGACAAATACCGCACCATTTTTTTCCTGGTGATAACGGGTAGTGGTGAAATACATATTCCCGGCAACATATTGCCCCGGTTTAATTGCCAGCTGCGATAACAGGTTTTCTGCGCCGCGTCCCTGGTGAGTCGGAACAATATGTTTAAAACCGAACAGTTCCTGCACGGTTCTTTCCAGATGATAGAAGTTTTCGCTGCCCGCGTACGCTTCATCACCCATCATCATTCCGGCCCACTGCTTATCGCTCATTGCGTTAGTGCCACTGTCGGTCAGCAGGTCAATATAAATATCTTTCGAATTTAACAGGAAAGTATTGTAACCCGCTTCCTGCATTTTCTTAAGGCGTTCGTCACGCGGGATCATAGATACAGTTTCAACGCTTTTAATACGGAAGGGTTCTGCCGGATAATTCATTTTGTTTCTCCAGTAACAGTGGTCATGTACGTATTAATGTGAAGTAAAGCATATCGAGTTCATCAATAAAGTCTGATGAAATATAACTATTCGCCTCCTGATCCAGGGGGAGAAATAATGTGGAGGCACTATGCAAGATTTAATTGATTATGGAAATAGCCCGGTCAACATTAATCACTGGCAATAATTTAAAAAGCTGTAAATGTGAGTGATGCAAATCACACGTCTTTTTTTTACCCGTTCATATTCAACGAGTTTTTTTTTGCGGGTTGATTTGCCGTTTGCGGTAGTGCGCCCACAGAGGGGGGAAATACTGAAAACTTAACTTTCCAGGCTGTGCTCATAATGTATTGCTCAATGAGTACACCCCATTTTGTGAGAGTCAGATCACTTCGCGGGTTTATATTTGTGATTCACATCACTAAAAGTGTAAAGCAAAGTGTACAAATCAACGTTGTTTCAGAGTTTGCTATTTGCTTCAGTGAGTTAAATCACATTTTTGTCCAGATGCTGACAGGCACTGTTTTCTGGAACGAGGGGATATTCAGGCGTGCAAAAGGCAATGAATTTATACAGTGAATAATACCGGATTTATTGGGATGAGGGAGTTTTCTATTTATTCCGAAAGCGTGCTATTCGCGCTTATTTCATCTTATTTACATCTGGACTTAGCCCAAGATACTGGGGTAATTTACAGGGGTTTTATTAGCGCGATGCGAAGGTGCGCCAACACCTGCGCATCGCTAATCACAGTAACTATTATCGGAGAATAGTCACCATGACTGATACGCATTGTATTGCAGTTTCATTTGATCCAGAAGTGCACACCGTAGATAACCGTCGCCTGAAGGTGGGTTATGCGAGCCGTTATCCTGATTACAGCCGTCTGCCGGTGAAGTACGTCCAGTTTCCGTCCATCGTGATGAAGGGCCAGTGGCTGAAAGCCGCCGGATTCGACACCGGCACCCGCGTTGATGTACGCGTAATGCATGGCTGCATCGTACTCACCGCCCGCGCCGCTGAACCCGAAGAGTCAGAACTGATGCAATCCCTGCGCAAAGTAGAAAAGCTGTCAGCACGCAAGCAAAAGCAGGTGCTGGAGTTTATCGGGGTGATTGCGGGGAAAGGGTCGAAGGGGTGAGAGTGTGATTGTCATTGAGGCGCCTGCGGGCGCCTTTATTAGGGGTTATTGCGCCATCTTTGTTATGCCGTAGTACGTTCGTTCCAGGCGTCAGTATATTGAATATTGCCATCTACAATACACCAGGTGATTTTTTCATAGCGCAGTTGTACGCTTTCCAAATGCCCGGTTCCCGTTACCGTACGTGTGTCATGCACGATTGGTGTCACTGATACAACTTTTACACCTTCAAGTAGGGTATTAAAATATTCCACTTCCTGGCCTGCGTCGTTTATGTGATAGAACTTAAGTTCCGCACTTTGAAGTGTCTGACCTGTCGCAACTGCTTTGTAAAGGTATGGGCTGGAGGAGTCGATCTCTTTGTCAAATAGAAATGGGCCATGTTGGCGTGTGCCGGTTAGCTTCCCGGTGGCACCATCTGTTGGAATGCTAAGGTTATGTGTTAGACCACGGAGCTCAATACTGCCTTCACGTCCCCGGACATCTGAACCTCCACGAATCATCGCGCCACCATCATCTTTTAAAAATAAATGAACGGGTACAGCCATTTGTAAAACTCCTTGTAATCAATCATATAACCAGTAACCTGCTCTGGCTGATTCTGCGAACATACGCACAGTAAGCGGTTTTGACACTTGTTTGATGGGTTCTTTGGTAAACCACTTTCGATAGACCGACTCTCTTTCCCACGGGTAATAGGCCTCGAAATTAATCACAGAAACATCAACGTTATATTTCTCTCCAAAATCTTCAATGGCATACGGTAATTCATCCCATTCAGCGTAACCTTGCAGCGGCGTATCAAGTTCAATCGGGATAGGCTTGAAAGTAAACGTTACCGCGAGAGATAACTCTCCCCGAAAAAATTCTAATACCTCGTTATCAGTCACCACACGCGATCTTCCTCTCTGGCAATGGTGTTGTAGGTATTCACCGTTTTATAGACAATTTGGGCGACATCACTTGCGAGTAATGCCCAACCAATCACAGGAATTGTTCGTCCAACGAATGCCCCCAGATTGTTAGTCATCATGGGTTTTAAATATTTGATACTGGCATTGGTGATGGTAGGAAGCCTGACGGGCAATCTTACATTAAGAAACTCACGAGAATATTTCGAGGCAATTGATGTACCTTGTGTTGCCCCATATGGTTTACCCCGTGTTTTCAACAATGGTAGCCCAAGAATGATACATGACATTTCTACCACATCTTTAATTCCCCCAAATTGTTCATCAATCTTGTCGAGGAAAATCCAGAAAAATAGCTCACCTGCAGAAATGTTGCAGACCCCTTTATAAAAGTATGTTCCGTTAAGTTCCTCAACTGTGTCCACTAGAGATCCTTCAATATGCAATAATTTGCATACTTATCGTACTCCTGCGTACCCAGATGGGGGAACGGGAACTGCCGTGGCGTATGTGTTTTTCAGAAAACATAAAAGTGACGTCGATAGCGCATCTACCCGTCTTTTCTTGATCAGGTGATATTTTGCGAGCATCATCGCAATTATTTACCTGATAATGAAATCAATGACTTCCAGTAACCCCCTGCAACAGGCAATTGCCGACATCACCATCTGGCGTAAAGGCGAGCAGCGCGCGCCGCACAAGCCCCTGCTGCTGCTTCATGTGCTGGCGGGTTATCAGCAGGGTCACGGTCGCCTGTTTAACTACGGTACGGAAGTTCGCGACCCGTTGCATAGCCTGCTGGAGCGATTTGGGCCACAGCGCGCGCAGTACCGCCCCGATATGCCCTTCTGGCGCTTACAGGGAGATGGGTTCTGGGAGCTACAAAACGCCGAGCATTGTTCAACATCCGGCAGCAGCAAACAGCCCCCAGCCGGAGAACTGGTGACATATAACGTTGCCGGAGGATTTGATGAACAACATTTTGCCCTGCTGAAAAGAAGCAAGAATCTCATTAACGCCCTGGCCCAGCAGATCCTCGAGGCGCACTTCACCGAAAGCATTCAGGAAGAGATCGCGGATGAGCTGGGATTTGATATCCTGCAAATCCGCAAACAGCGGGACCCGTTGTTCCGCCAGCAGGTTCTACGTGCCTATAACTATGAATGCGCCATTTGTGGCTTCAATATGCGCCACGACAGCACCTCTGTCGCCCTGGAAGCCGCCCATATCAAATGGAAACAGCACGGCGGCCCATGCGAGATTTCAAACGGCCTTGCGCTGTGCGCAATCCACCATAAAGCCTTTGATAAAGGTTCGATTGGGCTGGATGAGAGTATGCGAGTTCAAGTGTCGCCCGCAGTAAATGGCAGCGGCATGGTGGGCAGACTGTTCTGGGATTTCGACGGGAAGGAGATTGCTCTACCGATGATACGCGAGAATTATCCAAAAGAAGGGTTTGTGGAGTGGCACAGAAAGGAGGTGTTTAGAGGGTGAGTGCGAAGGCCGGACTCGAAACCAAATTCAACATAATGAAATATAGAAGATAATTCATAATACCATTCTCACATGTCCCTTTTTGTAGCCCCTATCAATTATTGTGGTCATTCCCATCTCAACTTATTGGTTTAAAATGAAAAAAATATCAGTCTTGGTTTGGATCCATTTAACGAACCCGAATCGAGACAGAAAAAATGTTTATCAGGAAAACTGTTCACACTATTCACTTTTACCATTCTCCAAGTAATAAAACAGGATTATCTGGCATGAATCGTTGTTTTGATGCGGCTGCGCGGGATGGTAATCGCGAGAAATCCACACGAGCGCAGAACCTGATTTACATCCGACGACGTGCAGAACTGGCCGCACGGTAGCACGCGAAAAAATCCCCTGAAATTCCTCAATTTTTCCCGAAAAAAACATGCTTCCATAAAGGTGCATAGTTTTGCATGCAGCATGCAAATTCCTGTATTTAATCCCCCCTCACCAGTACCGGCGCGACCTGAGCCGGTTCATGTATCTGCATGAAAACTGCCCTATGAAGCAGGCTGGTGTGGCGGGGAGAGCTTTACGCGCTGCTTATTAAAACTAATTTATTAATTTTCCGCTTCAAATCCCCCAAGATCGATTTGTTCTTCGATTTCAGGAGTCCAAAGTAATTCTTCTGGAGTAGCATCTGACCAAAGCAATTTACCATGCTCCATAACATACCTAACCGGTATTTTAGGATTATTTATATCTCTACCGTCCCTTCCATACCATTGTCTCTCCCATTTATCATAGAAGACTTCCAAATCATCAGGCATGAGTATATAAACTGAACGAATGGTGATATTACTATAAATTGCGAAGACCCATGGAACTTGCCTGTATTTCGCAATTATTGTTGGATTCATATGATGGTGAGTTGAAAAACTCTTGGTTAGCTCAACATTAACTGATTTTAACTCAAACTCGGTACCAGTGACATCTACTGCATCATTACCTTCTCGCCCAGGAAGAACTTTAAGACTGAGAAGTAAAAGAACTTGTAGAAGTTTCCCTCCGTTATCTTGGAATATATCATTGATACCGTGCTTATTAGCTAACCGTTGATATTCTTCAACCTGAGGCCAAAGTGCAATTAAATTTGACCAATCTTGATGCAACTCAAATTTCATACCTAACTGTTCTCCAGTAATGAACTGGGAGAGACACCAAGAGCTGAAGCAATCCGGTCGATATTATCTATGGATATGTTCCTTTCACATCGCTCTACTGAGCCTATGTAAGTCCTGTGCAAGCCAGCTAAATCAGCCAAAGCTTCTTGAGACAAGCCCTGTCTCTCCCTTAACTTCCTGATGTTATGGGAAAAAATTACTCTTGCGTTTGAGGGGTTTATCTTTCGTTCCATTCGCGAGACAATGCAGCCTTGATGACAATAGATCTACAGACTATGAGTAGCAGTTATGACATTTGATGATAAAAAACCGGCATATAGAACAGACTTAGGAGCTATGTACATAGCTGACTCATTAGAAATGCTGGAGGCATTACCCGATAACAGTCTGAATTTAGTAATGACTAGCCCACCTTTTGCGTTGCAACGCAAAAAGGAATATGGAAATCATGATCAAGAACAATATATTGATTGGTTTCTAAAATTCGGAGAGTTAGTTTTTAAAAAACTTAAAGATGATGGAAGTTTTGTTGTTGATTTTGGTGGTGCGTACATGAAAGGCGTTCCTGTAAGGAGCGTGTATAATTTTCGTGTAATGATAAGAATGATTGATGAAATAGGATTTCATCTTGCAGAGGATTTTTATTGGTTTAATCCATCCAAATTACCGAGCCCTATTGAATGGGTCAACAAAAGAAAACTACGTGTCAAAGATTCAGTAAACACTATTTGGTGGTTTAGCAAAACAGAATGGCCTAAGTCTGATATAACGAAAGTATTGGTTCCTTACAGTGATCGAATGAAAAAACTCATTGAAGATCCTGATAAATTCTATTCACCCAAAATGCGCCCGTCAGGACATGATATAAGTAGCAGTTTTGGCAAAGATAATGGAGGAGCCATACCGCCAAACTTATTACAGATCCCGAATTCAGAATCAAATGGCGGATATTTATCCGGTTGTAAAAAAATTGGCATTAAAGGGCATCCGGCACGATTCCCATCTAAATTACCGGAATTTTTCATTAATATGTTAACCGAACCCGGAGATCTTGTTGTAGACATTTTTGGAGGTTCAAACACAACTGGAAGCGTTGCTGAACAATTAAATCGTAAGTGGCTTTCGTTTGAGCTATCATCTGAATATGTAGCATCATCTGTATTTAGATTTACCGATAAAAGCACAAGTCCAGAAATACTTCAAGAGATGTATGACTCAATATTAAATGGAGACACACTGGATTTAAGCGTAAGTTCTGAAAAAAAGAAATTTATATTAATCTGATTCATTAAAAAGCTAATCATATTTTCTGATTGGCTTTTTATTAATTATGTCTTAATTTTTCATAGCCAAATGAGCTAATCGACTTAGCCTTATTTTATCAATAAAATCAGCCCACCATTGAACCATCATCTACGTTCATTCAAATGCTCAGATGTATGGATATAAGCCGCACGTACATTATTACGTTCTGAATGACTCAACTGGCGCTCTATAGCATCACCACTCCGTAAGCCTGACTCACCTAAAGCACCACGAGCCATCGTTCGTAATGCACTATTCACAGTGTTGAATGGGCTCTCGATCGGGCGGCCGTCAGTGTTCGCTAAGCGCTGTCCGTTCATGTAACCCGCGGAGGAAACATTGATTACGCAGAGGATGATCGCGACATTCTGACAACCATCGCTTTCCGGCATGACAGAGCATCGAGAAACGACAACCGGGCAAAATATACGCCTGAACAGAGTCAGATTTTCATGCGCAGACAGGCCGCGCAGCCCCGCAAAAAATCCGTATAAAACGACCCGAAAATACCCGTCTTTTTAATAAAAATAGCCATGCATGCCTTCGCTGCATGGCTTTGCATGCAAAACCCTGAATTTTCCACACCCCGCCGCACCAGCACTGGCGCGGCCTGAGTCCCTTCATGCACCTGCATTTTAAGCGCCCCAGAAGCGGGCAGGCGTGGCGGGGAGAGCATTGCGCGCCAGAAGTAAAATCATTTTTTTTGCAGTGTAGCCTCAAATCGAGATTTCAAATCTTGAAAGGATACAATGATTATATTGATAAACTCTTTATTGTTATCGTTCAGAATAGAATCAACAAAATCATTTAATTCTGAATATTGACTCAACACGTTGACGTCTATAAATTCCTTGTAGGTCATACACTCACCGTTAATATTTAGACTATCGCCAATGTACTGCTGTTCAAGAGATCGAATACAAGGCAAACCGAGTGTATTCTCTCGTAAAGTGATTGAAATATTTTTAATCAGCTCGGTAATAAGCATCTCATCATTTGTTGGGGAAAAAACAGAAGAGTCTCTATTCTTTCTAAAAAGCTGAGCCCAGAAAAGGTACTGACACAAATAGAACCTTGTGCTATCAATAATATATTGATTCGATGAAAGCCCCCTCCGTTCTTTGATATAGCACAATCGACCTAAAAAACCATTCGCAGCGCTAAGTAAAGTTAGTCCCCAGCGACCAACCTCAAGATCCCTTGCCTTCCGAATATCATAATTACGTTCTTCTTCCTTTATCTTTATATCACTTTCATATTTCAGTTTATTTTTAAAGGATTCCAATTCTCTTTTATCAATATGTTTTAAAAATGTTTTACAGACAAAGCCAATAACAGCTAAAGAAATGCTAGATGACAGAAGCCCTTCCCAAAAAGCACTCATTTTCCACCCCGAGCTAAAAGTTCGTCATAATCAAATCCTGGAGGATTATCTTTGATAAAATCCGAATCTATCCTAAATGAGCGATATTGAGCCTCACGTAACGCATAGATATTCAATGTGGCTGTTAAAATACAATGATTCTCTCCACCTTTAACATATATTTTATTGGAAATTGTACTACTGGTAGGCTGAAGAACACACGAACCACCATAATGTGATGTATTTGATTGCGCAACATAGCAGTGTAGATCTCTAGCGGCTGATTCAGTGATATGTTGATAATAGTTAATATCTTTATTCCATACACTAGCAAATAATATATCAAGTTTTGAGCGGAAAAGTGCCCGATGTTCAATGTTTGCTAACTCAAAGCAGTTATACGTTGAAAACGATATGTTTTTCCATTTTATTAAATGATATTTTTGCTCATCAGGAACAGGAGACGAAACATCCAGCCTCAATGAGGTCAGCATCTTAATTTCACTTGGTGCATAGTGATTTTTAACTCTGAATGTCAACATACTGGACTTATGCTTAAAATGGGAAGTATAAGGTAACATCTCAACCAAAATATTATTCGCACGGTCATTCACCACCCAGTGCTCAAGACCAAATATTAAAGCAATTTGCTTTCTTCTTGAATGTGCAGCCATAAATGGCAACCAAGAAACAGGTATCGATAACTCAGGAAGAAGTAATATTTGAACCTTTTCATCGGTAGCGGAATTAAGAATACGATAAAGATTTTTCTGTCGCTCATAGCTTAAATTTGGCGACTGATCTTTTCTACATGCACTCTCAATATCTTTGTATTCGACCTTCATATTTGCAAGAGCAATTTTCACTGTGTCATTATGTTTAGCATCGTCAACATCAATCGTTATTTCCAGTGCTTTATTGTCTTTTATACTTTCTACAGAGCAACTTTTCTCATGATATTTATTTTCCTCTGTAAAGTCATTCAAAGTATTGGTATGCAAAGCATCGATTAATTCAAATAGTTGTTCTTCATCGGCATGAATATATCTTGGGGTTTTATTAATCTTTCTTTTTAACAGTGAAACGCCATGCAATTTACTATATAAATTTTCTTCTGTAAGATCACCTTTATAACTGGTGTAATTAGCTAAAGGCCAAGAAACTAGATTATGACGAATCATATTACTCGTCCTAAATCTTTTTATCATCAAGGGCATTTCATCATGCTGGTTTATTAAATCCCACAATCCTTCCAAACTTCTATTTCGTGGTTTTTCATCCCCAAGCAAAATATCCAAATCTAGCAATGCGAGATTTAAGCACAGTGAAATGTCTATATATTGCTGAATTCCCTGCTTTAACTTATCAGCTACCAAGCCACTAACTTCATTATTTCTATCGCTTACATTACCATCATCTTTTCTATACCATTTAACCTTACGTATTAATTCAATAACTTGCTTATAAAACATTATCGAAAAGCCATATCTCCTTGTAATTAAGGTATATGAAAGAACCTTCTCCCACAATCGACAAAACCTTAACCCATTTTCACCTTTAAAGAATAATGTAATTTGCTTTAAGGTATGTTCGTTAGAAGGTAAATTACATAATCTATGAGCTAAAATATGAGAGGATATATACTTAGAAAGCTCTGTTTCATTTTCCGCCAGACCTACTATACTCCTGAACTTATTAACAGAACCATCAAACAAAATATCATATGCAAATTTATCCAGATCACTTGAAATATGCTCTTCTGGCAAAAAACGAAAAGCACTACTTCTATTTTCAATTTCTTGCTTAAAAACCTGCAACCCAGCAAGGCTATGATCTTTATTAAAATAATGAAAGATAAGCTTATCTTTTTGAATGGGTAACTCATGATACGCTGACGTCAATTTGAAGCCTTCATGATCGTCAGTAGGAATTATAAAGTCGATTAAACTTCTGTTAATAAAATTAACAACCTCATCACCTCTATCTTCTATTTCAATTTTAGGTGAAGAAAAGACAAATAAAATATCATCTACATAGCGTCCATAGTAAGAAGGATTAATCTTAGATTTAATATCTCTATCAAAGTCAGCCAGATACCAGTTAGCCAATATCGCCGAGGATGTAAAACCAATTGGAATCCCCTTTAAACCGGATTCCGGATGAGTTTCCTCAATAAAAGGTGATATTTTATTTCTATAAGTTTCATGCATCAACTTTAATTTTTCATTCAAAAATAAAGATAGCTCTTTAATCTCTGCAAGTTGACATTTTTCAATAATATTGTCAATGGCATCAAAATCAATGTCAATATTGTAATAAAACCCTTTGAGATCAAGTGATAGAATTGCAACATCATTGCGTTCTTTTTCTATAACCTCAATAGCTTTATTAATTCCACCATCTCTCCATCGATTATAGTTATCAATATATCTTTCGAATATGTTTTTAGCACTTATTTTTTTGCTATCATCGCTTTTCCTTGAGTATTTCTTTATTGATTTAGAAATTCTATTTCCGAAAACTGAGTCTGAGAAATCATCATCAAGCATAGACCCAACAAAAATAGACCATAAGGTTTCGATAATATATATTTCCACCGGGGCAGTTATTAAATAATTCACTGCACAAACTTTATAATCATCTGCTGTTTTATTATTACTTAAGAAAAGGGCTCCACTTCTTTGTTTAAAATCTAAATGACTATCAATTTTCTTTGGCAAAAGCTCAACATCTATTTTATTAAGCCATTTTATAAAATCTTCATTATCATTTTCAAAAAACTCAACTATTCGTTCAACTTTTGATGAAAAATTGAAACTTTCAAAGCGAGCCACTTCAGCTTTCAAAAAGAAATTAAGGTTTTCATAGTAAGCATATGACTTAAGGCAATTATAAGCGCTAATAACTACATCGTTAGTAATCATTAATTATTATTCCTCTGCTTAGGGCAATTTAGTTTAAATCAAGAAAGCATCATCAATATTATTGATGTAAATTAAAGTATTTAACTTTTTTTTGCAAATTCATATGAGGAAATTAAAGCATGGGCATTTTCGTAAAGAAAGTCGGCCCACCACTGGACCATCAAGCGACGCTCATCTAGGTGTTCAGAAGTATGAATGTAAGCAGCCCTCACATTATTGCGTTCAGAGTGGCTCAATTGCTGCTCAATAGCATCGTCGCTCCAAAGTCCAGACTCACCCAGAGCACCACGAGCCATAGTCCTAAACCCATGACCGCATACTTCAGTTTTAGTGTCATAACCCATAGCTCGCAACGCACTGTTTACCGTGTTCTCACTCATAACTTTCGTCGCATCATGATCACCGGGGAAAAGAAGCTCTTTATCACCACTGATTTGCTTGAGCTGCTCTAACAACACCATAGCCTGTCGGCTAAGTGGAACTATATGTTCCTCTTTCATCTTCATGCCACGATACGAGTAACGCACGTTTTTAATTTCTTCACGCTTTGCAGGTATACGCCAAAGAGCTTTATCGAAGTCGAATTCATCCCAACGCGCAAAACGTAGTTCACTGGAGCGCACAAAAGTCAGTAAGGAAAGCTCGACCGCGATCCGTGTCATTATGCGGCCACGATATGCCGCAATACGAGCAAGAAACTCAGGGAAACGACTGGATGGTAGAGCAGGGTAATGCCGCACTTTGGTTGTCGATAAAGCCCCTGCCATATCACTAGCGGGGTTAGAGTCGATGTAATCGTTTCTGTACAGCATAACGCATAACAGCCGTGACACGCTGTTGCAGGCGCTGAGCGACGTCATGCTTGCCACTGGCATCAACTTTTTTAATCGGGGCTAACAAGTGGCTGGTTTTGAGCTGCCGAATGTCGGACGAACCAATATACGGGAAGATATAAAGCTCAAGATAACGGAGAACCCGCGTTCGATGGTCTTCACTCCAGCGCTTGTTGCTGGCATGCCATTCGCGGGCAATAGTTTCGAAAGTATATGCTCCTGCGTTCTCGGCCTGCGCTTCTTTGTGTTCTGCTTTCGGGTCGATACCCTGCATTAACAGCTTTTTAGCTTCATCACGCTTTGCTCTTGCCTGAGCAAGCGTCACGGTCGGCCAAACACCAAAAGCGAGGCGATCCTCTTTTTTGTCGGAGGGGCGTCTGTATTTCATGCGCCAGTATTTAGACCCCTTGGCCGAAACCTCAAGATACAAACCGCCACCATCGGCCATTTTATAGGTTTTGTCTTTTGGCTTTGCGGTCTCGACCTGTCTGGCGTTGAGCTTCATTTGGGGGCACATATCTAATCGAAGTTAAGATGCCCCCAATGGCATCCGGATTTCAACGGACTACCTCGGACGAATCAGGACGGAAAAACCGCTACAATCATTGATTCTAAAGGGATAATTGGACTTTCTTGGACGGTCTTGGAAGTACTAATGGTGCCGAAGGCCGGACTCGAACCGGCACGTATTTCTACGGTTGATTTTGAATCAACTGCGTCTACCGATTTCGCCACTCCGGCACGGAAGGGATGCGGAAAACGTTGTGGATTATACCTGTCGTGCGCCACCATGCAAGTGCCAGCGTGTGTCCGGCTCGCTAAGTGTTGAAAATTTCAGCATTACCTTTCTTACCTGTAACCATCATCACAGTTTGCCCCCACCTTAATCCCCCCTTCTGCGAAGCGTCCCGTTTCCTCATGCTCTACACTTCCAGTTCAACACCACACTGAGGGAAACACGATGTCGATGATAAAAAGCTACGCTGCAAAAGCGGCGGGCAGCGAACTCGAACTCTATGAATATGATGCGGGCGAGCTTAAGCCGGAAGATGTCGAAGTGCAGGTCGATTACTGCGGTATCTGCCATTCTGATTTGTCGATGATCGACAACGAATGGGGATTCTCTCAGTATCCGCTGGTTGCCGGGCATGAGGTGATTGGTCGCGTGGCGGCGCTCGGCAGCGCGGCGCAAGATAAGGGTCTGAAGGTTGGTCAGCGCGTTGGGATTGGCTGGACGGCGCGCAGCTGCGGGCATTGCGACGCCTGTATCAGCGGCAATCAGATCAACTGCCTGGAAGGCTCCGTGCCCACGATTCTTAATCGCGGCGGCTTTGCCGAGAAGCTGCGGGCCGACTGGCAGTGGGTGATCCCCTTGCCGGAGAGCATCGACCTTGCGGCGGCCGGTCCCTTGCTGTGCGGCGGCATCACGGTGTTCAAACCGCTGCTGATGCACCATATCACCGCCACCAGCCGCGTTGGGGTGATCGGCATCGGCGGCCTGGGGCATATCGCCATTAAGTTGTTACACGCGATGGGTTGCGAAGTCACCGCGTTCAGCTCCAATCCAGCGAAAGAGCAGGAAGTGCTGGCGATGGGGGCGGATAAGGTGGTCAACAGCCGCGATCCGGATGCGCTAAAAGCGCTGGCGGGCCAGTTCGATCTCATTATTAACACGGTTAACGTCGATCTCGACTGGCAGCCCTATTTTGAAGCGCTGGCCTACGGCGGTAACTTCCATACCGTCGGCGCGGTGCTGAAGCCGCTGCCGGTGCCGGCGTTCACTTTGATAGCTGGCGATCGCAGCATCTCCGGTTCGGCGACCGGTACGCCGTTCGAACTGCGCAAGCTGATGAAGTTTGCCGGTCGCAGCAAGGTGTCGCCTACCACCGAGCTGTACCCGATGTCGCAAATTAACGACGCTATCCAGCACGTGCGTGATGGCAAGGCCCGCTACCGCGTGGTGCTGAAAGCCGACTTCTGATGCCGGGCTCAGTCCCGCAAGGGGCTGGGCCTATTGCCCGTTACGAAACGCGAGCACCGCCTGGCGGCACTGTTCCGTCACATGCTCGATGTCATGGTTCACGTCGATGCGGGCAATATCGCGTTCATCCTCCTGCGGGCACTCCAGCGCATCGAACTGGCTTTTGAGTAATCCCACCGGCATAAAATGCCCTGCCCGACGCTGCATGCGCGCCAGAATAGTCTCGTAGTCGCCGTCCAGCCACAGGAAATGTACATTCGGGCTGCCCTGACGCAATATATCGCGATACTGTTTTTTTAATGACGAGCAAACAATAAACCCGGTCTCATTCTTTTTATATAAACTGTATGAGGCGTCATTTAATCGTGTTAACCACGGTAGTCGGTCTTCATCGGTTAATGGAATACCTTCAGACATTTTATCAATATTTTTGGCCGGATGGAGATCGTCGCCATCAATAAATTTAGCCGATAACACTGCGGCGACTTTACTGCCAATTAAAGATTTACCGCTACCCGAAACGCCCATCAAAATATAACTTTCCCCGGCCATCAAAAAACTCCAGATTCATATTCCATGGCGCGATACTACCCCTTCCACATTGCAGAATTCACCTTTTTTCGCCGCGGCTGCGTAGATTTACAAGGCGCATCACGTTATGCGTAACATTGTAGTGTAACAATTTTCCAGCGTGACCTGCGTCACAAATAATAACAATCAAAACCGTTTAAATGCTGCCGAGGTTACTACCTGACCAGTGAGGCATTTATGCAAGTCAAAACCCAATCCTGCGTTGTTGCGGGTAAGAAAACTGTTGCCATAACCGACCAAAATATTGAATGGGATAATAAAGGAACATTAGTACAAATTACTCGCGGCGGTATTTGTGGTTCCGATTTACATTATTACCAGGAAGGGAAAGTCGGTAATTTTACCGTTAAAGCGCCGATGATTTTAGGCCATGAAGTTATTGGTAAAGTGGTGCGCAGCGATTCAAAAGAATTACATGAAGGTCAGTCGGTGGCTATTAATCCGTCGAAGCCGTGTGGCCACTGTAAATACTGTTTGCAGCACGAAGAAAACCAGTGCACGGAAATGCGCTTTTTTGGCAGCGCCATGTATTTTCCCCACGTCGACGGCGGTTTTACCCGGTTTAAAACCGTCGATACTGCGCAGTGCATCCCTTACCCGCAAGAGGCCGATGAAAAAGTCATGGCCTTTGCCGAACCGCTGGCGGTAGCGATCCACGCCGCGCATGAAGCGGGCGACCTGCAGGGCAAGCGCGTGTTTATCTCCGGCGTCGGTCCTATCGGCTGTCTGATCGTCAGCGCGGTGAAAACGCTCGGCGCAGCAGAGATTGTCTGTGCTGATATCAGCCCGCGCTCGCTGTCGCTTGCCCAGCAGATGGGGGCTGACACGCTGATTAACCCGCAACAGGACTCGCTCGACGAGTGGAAAAAAGAGAAAGGCTACTTCGACGTCAGCTTCGAAGTCTCCGGCCATCCATCCTCAATCACCACCTGTCTGGAAGTCACCCGCGCAAAAGGCGTGATGGTGCAGGTCGGCATGGGCGGCGCGGTGCCGGACTTCCCGATGATGATGCTGATCGGCAAAGAGATCGCGCTCAAAGGCTCGTTCCGCTTTACCACCGAGTTCAACACCGCGGTGTCGTGGCTGGCGAATAACGTTATCGATCCGCTGCCGTTACTCAGCGCCGAATATCCGTTTACCGAGCTTGAACAGGCGCTGATCTTCGCCGGGGATAAAACCCAGGCGGCGAAAGTCCAGCTCGTTTTTGCAGAAACAAAATAAGGAATAACATGATGAACGATCTTTTTTCACTGGACGGCAAAAACATTCTGATCACCGGTTCGGCTCAGGGTATTGGTTATTTACTGGCGACCGGGCTGGGTAAATATGGCGCGCAGATTATCGTCAATGATATTACGCCAGAGCGCGCGGAGGCCGCCGTCGCCAAACTGCAGCAGGAAGGGATCCGCGCCGTTGCCGCGCCGTTCAATGTTACGCATAAACAGGACATTGATGCCGCCATCGAGCATATCGAAAAAGACATTGGCCAAATTGATGTGCTGGTGAATAACGCCGGTATCCAGCGTCGCCATCCGTTTACCGAGTTCCCGGAACAGGACTGGAACGATGTGATTGCCGTTAACCAGACGGCGGTATTCCTGGTCTCGCAGGCGGTAACGCGTCGCATGGTGGAACGCCAGGCCGGGAAGGTCATCAACATCTGTTCCATGCAGAGTGAACTGGGCCGCGACACCATTACGCCGTACGCCGCCTCCAAAGGCGCGGTAAAAATGCTCACCCGCGGGATGTGCGTTGAGCTGGCACGCCATAATATCCAGGTCAACGGTATCGCGCCGGGCTACTTCAAAACCGAAATGACCAAAGCGCTGGTCGAGGATGAAGCTTTCACCTCCTGGTTGTGCAAACGTACGCCAGCCGCGCGCTGGGGCGATCCGCAGGAGCTGATCGGCGCGGCGGTATTTCTCTCTTCTAAAGCATCCGATTTTGTAAACGGTCACCTGTTGTTTGTCGATGGCGGCATGCTGGTCGCCGTCTGATACCACACAACGCAACATCACGCAGCGCCCAGGCGCTGCATTTTTGGCTCCCCCCTAAATAATTCGAGCTGTAGCCAACACACCTGCAACTTGAAGTATGACGGGGATATAAGAGAAACGATTATGCCATTAATAATAATTGCGGCAGGCGTCGCGCTGCTCCTGGTCCTGATGATTGGCTTTAAAGTTAACGGCTTTATTGCTCTGGTCCTGGTGGCGGCGGTCGTTGGTTTTGCCGAAGGGATGGATGCCCAGGCCGTTCTGCACTCAATACAAAATGGGATCGGCGGGACGCTCGGCGGGCTGGCGATGATCCTCGGGTTCGGCGCGATGCTCGGTAAGCTGATTTCCGATACCGGCGCGGCTCAGCGCATCGCCACCACGCTGATTGGCACGTTCGGTAAAAAACGTGTGCAGTGGGCGCTGGTGATCACCGGTCTGGTGGTCGGTCTGGCGATGTTCTTCGAAGTCGGCTTTGTTCTGCTGCTGCCGCTGGTATTTACGGTGGTGGCCTCTTCCGGTCTGCCGCTGCTGTATGTTGGCGTGCCAATGGTGGCAGCATTGTCCGTGACCCACTGTTTTCTGCCGCCGCATCCGGGGCCTACCGCGATTGCCACCATTTTCGAGGCCAATCTCGGCACCACCCTGCTGTACGGATTTATTATTACTATCCCGACGGTGATTGTCGCCGGGCCGCTGTTTTCTAAGCTGCTGACCCGCTTTGAGAAAGCGCCGCCGGAAGGGTTATTCAACCCGCATCTGTTCACTGAAGAAGAGATGCCGTCGTTCTGGAACAGTATCTTTGCGGCGGTAATCCCGGTCATACTGATGGCGGTCGCCGCAGTGTGCGAAATTACGCTGCCGAAAACCAACAGCGTGCGGGTGTTCTTTGAGTTTATCGGCAACCCTGCGGTCGCGTTGTTTATCGCTATCGTGCTCGCCATTTTTACCCTTGGTCGCCGTAACGGACGGACGATCGAGCAAATTATGGATATCATTGGCGACTCTATCGGCGCGATCGCGATGATTGTGTTCATCATCGCCGGGGGCGGCGCGTTTAAGCAGGTTCTGGTCGACAGCGGCGTGGGGCAATACATCTCGCACCTGATGACCGGCACGTCGCTTTCTCCGCTGCTGATGTGCTGGACGGTAGCCGCGTTGCTGCGCATCGCGCTCGGTTCAGCCACCGTGGCGGCGATCACTACCGCAGGCGTGGTGCTGCCGATTATTAACGTCACCCACGCCGACCCGGCGCTGATGGTGCTGGCTACCGGCGCGGGCAGCGTGATTGCCTCCCACGTTAACGATCCGGGATTCTGGCTGTTTAAAGGCTATTTTAATCTCAGCGTGGGGGAAACGTTGCGCACCTGGACGGTGATGGAAACGCTGATTTCCATTATGGGTCTGCTGGGCGTTCTGGCGCTGAACGCCATCCTGCATTAAAACGGTCATCACCGGGGAGCACAGGTCAGCGCTCCCCGGTACTGGAGAGAAGATGAGGAACCACAGAATTTCTTTGCAAGACATCGCCACGCTGGCGGGCGTGACCAAAATGACGGTGAGCCGCTACATTCGCTCGCCGAAAAAGGTCGCAAAGGAAACCGGTGAACGCATTGCGCAGATTATGGAGGAGATTAATTACATCCCTAACCGCGCGCCCGCGATGCTACTGAACGCGCAAAGCTATACGCTCGGCGTGCTGATCCCCTCGTTTCAAAACCAACTGTTCGCCGACATTCTGGCCGGTATTGAATCGGTCACCTCCGACCATAATTATCAGACGCTGATCGCCAACTACAATTATGACCGGGAATCCGAGGAAGAGTCGGTGATCAATCTGCTGTCGTATAATATCGACGGCATTATCCTGTCCGAGAAATATCACACTCTGCGCACGGTTAAATTTCTGCGTTCAGCCAACATACCGGTGGTAGAACTGATGGATATTCAGGGCGATCGTCTGGACATGGAAGTAGGGTTCGATAACCGTCAGGCGGCGTTTGATATGGTCAGCACCATGCTGGACAAACGCCAGCGCCGCAAAATCCTCTACCTTGGTTCAAAAGATGATGTCCGCGATGAACAGCGCTATCGCGGCTATTGCGATGCCATGACGCGTCGGGGTCTGACGCCGCTGCGCGTCAATCCGCGATCTATTTCCTCTATTCATCTTGGCACCCAGATGATGCGGGACGCGCTCACCGCTCATCCGGATTTAGACGGCGTGTTTTGTACCAACGACGACATCGCGATGGGCGCGCTGCTGCTGTGCCGCGAACGCGAGCTGGCCGTTCCGGAGCAGATCTCGATTGCTGGTTTTCACGGGCTGGAAATGGGCCGGCAGATGATCCCCAGCCTCGCCAGCGTGATCACTCCGCGTTTCGACATTGGCCGTATGGCGGCACAGATGCTGCTGAGCAAAATCAAGAACAACGACCATAATCACAACACCGTGGATTTGGGGTATCAGATTTACCACGGCAATACGCTTTAACTCATTTTCTCTCGCCATCGCATATTCTCTTTGATGGACATTGCCTATACTCCAGGCAGGATAAATGGAGGAAATCTCAATGAGCGCACCCCTGCTAATTGCCCGCACGCCGGACACCGAACTGTTTTTACTGCCAGGCATGGCCAACCGTCACGGGCTGATTACCGGCGCGACCGGGACCGGTAAAACCGTCACGCTACAGAAGCTGGCCGAATCGTTGTCCGAGATTGGCGTGCCGGTATTTATGGCCGATGTGAAAGGTGACTTAACCGGCGTAGCCGAGGAAGGACAAGCCTCTGAAAAGCTGCTCGCCCGCCTGAAAAACATCGGCATTACCGACTGGCAACCGCATGCTAATCCGGTCACAGTGTGGGATATCTTCGGCGAAAAAGGTCACCCCGTGCGGGCCACGGTATCTGACCTCGGTCCGCTGCTGCTGGCCCGTTTGCTGAACCTCAACGATGTGCAGTCCGGCGTACTGGATATTATCTTCCGCATTGCCGATGACCAGGGTCTGTTGCTGCTCGATTTCAAAGACCTGCGGGCCATCACTCAGTATATTGGCGATAACGCCAAATCCTTCCAGAATCAGTACGGCAATATCAGTAGCGCCTCGGTCGGGGCTATCCAGCGCGGACTGCTGTCGCTGGAGCAACAGGGTGCGGCGCACTTTTTTGGCGAACCGATGCTGGACATCAAAGACTGGATGCGTACCGACGCCAGCGGCAAAGGGATGATCAACATCCTCAGCGCCGAGAAGCTCTACCAGATGCCCAAACTGTACGCTGCCAGCCTGCTGTGGATGCTCTCCGAACTGTACGAACAATTGCCGGAAGCGGGCGATCTGGAGAAGCCAAAACTGGTGTTCTTCTTCGATGAAGCGCACCTGCTGTTCAACGATGCCCCGCAGGTGCTGCTGGATAAAATCGAGCAGGTGATCCGTCTGATTCGCTCGAAAGGGGTCGGCGTGTGGTTCGTCTCGCAAAACCCGTCGGATATTCCGGACAACGTGCTCGGCCAGTTGGGCAACCGCGTGCAGCACGCCCTGCGCGCCTTCACGCCGAAAGACCAGAAAGCGGTAAAAACCGCGGCGCAAACCATGCGCGCCAACCCGGCATTTGATACCGAAAAAGCCATTCAGGAACTGGGAACCGGCGAGGCGCTGGTGTCGTTTCTGGACGCCAAAGGCAGCCCGTCAGTGGTTGAACGGGCGATGGTCATTGCACCGTGTTCACGGATGGGACCGGTGACGGATGACGAGCGCAACGGGCTGATTAATCACTCTTCGCTGTACGGCAAATATGAGGAAGAGGTAGACCGTGAATCCGCCTATGAACGTTTGCAGCAAGGCGTGCAGGCCAGCACCGAGCAGCAAAATACGCCTCCCGCCAACGGTAAAGCGGTTGAGGTGGACAGCGGTATTCTCGGCGGGTTGAAGGATATTCTGTTTGGCAGCACCGGACCACGTGGCGGCAAGCGCGATGGCGTGGTACAAAGCGTGGCGAAAAGCGCGGCGCGCCAGGTCACCAATCAGATAATCCGCGGTATGTTGGGAAGTTTGATGGGCGGGAGAAAACGTTAACAGGAAGCCCCCTCCCGCACAGCGGGAGGGGTAGATATTACGACTTACGCAGCATCAGCCACAGGCTAATCAGGAAGAAGCTGGCGCTTGGCAACAGCGCACCGATAATCGGCGGAATGCCGTACACCAGCGTCAGCGGGCCAAAGATTTGGTCCAGCACATAGAACACAAAGCCAAAGCTAATCCCTGTCACCACGCGCACGCCCATCGGCACGCTACGCAGCGGACCAAAGATAAACGACAGCGCCATCAGCATCATGACCGCCACAGACAGCGGCTGGAAGACTTTGCTCCACATATTGAGCTGATAGCGTCCGGCGTCCTGGCCGCTCGACTTCAGGTACTTCACGTAGTTATGCAGACCGCTAATCGACAGCGCATCAGGATCCAACGCCACGACGCCGAGCTTGTCGGGCGTAAGGTTGGTTTTCCAGGTACCGCTCACCGTTTGCGATCCGGTGATTTGCTTCGGATCGGTCAGGTTGGATTCATCCACCTGCGCCAGACGCCAGACCTTTTGTTCCGGGTCAAACGTCGCGCTTGCGGCATAGCGAACGGACTGCAGACGGCGTTTGTCGTTAAAGGAGTAGATGCTAATCCCACCTAACTCGGCGTCGCCTTTCACCCGCTCGATGTAGACAAAGCTGTCGCCATCTTTCGCCCACAATCCCTGCTGGGTGGAGAGCAACGAGCCGCCGTACATCTGCTGCGCACGGTAGTTACGCGCCATCTGTTCACCCTGCGGCGCCACCCATTCACCGATGGCCATCGTCAGCAGCACCAGCGGAATCGCGGTTTTCATCACCGACAACGCCACCTGCATACGGGTAAAACCGGAAGCCTGCATCACCACCAGTTCGCTGCGCTGGGCCAGCATGCCCAGACCCAACAAAGCACCCAGCAGCGCCGCCATCGGGAAGAAGATCTGGATATCTTTCGGCGCGCTGAGCAGGGTATACAGCCCCGCGCCCATCGCATCGTAGCTCCCCTGCCCGGCTTTTTTCAGCTGGTCGACAAACTTGATGATCCCGGAGAGCGACACCAACATGAACAATGTCATCATGATGGTGGTGAAAATGGTTTTACCGATATAGCGGTCAAGTACACCAAAGGGCTGCATTATACCGCTCCTTTACGCATAAAACGGGCACGCAAGCGGCGCATCGGCACCGTATCCCAGAGGTTAAGCACAATCGCCAGCGCCAGATACGCCAGGTTAACCGTCCACATCCAGAATACCGGATCCAGCTTACCTTTACCGCCGTTCGACTTCAGCGACGTCTGCACCAGGAAGAACAGCAAATAGAGCAGCATGGCTGGCAGCATCGACAGTACGCGACCCTGACGCGGGTTCACCACGCTCAGCGGTACGACCATCAGCGCCATCATAAATACGGTGAATACTAACGTGATACGCCAGGTCAGCTCCGCGCGGGCGCGATCGGTATCGGTCGTCCACAGGGTACGCATGTTCATCTGGTCGGTATCGTTTGGATCCAGCGCCACGGCCTGATGACCGATAATCGCCTGATAATCCTGGAAGTCAGTAATGCGGAAATCGCGCAGCAGCGCGGTCCCTTCAAAGCGCGTACCCTGGTTAAGCGTCACGATCTGAGAGCCATCGCGCGTCTGGGTAAGATGTCCGGAATCCGCTACCACCACCGAAGGACGGGCGTTACCTTTCGGGCGGATTTGCGCGAGGAACACATCTTTGAAGTTGCTGCCGTCAACGCTTTCGATAAACAGCACCGAACCGCCGTTAGTCGCCTGCTGGAACTGGCCCTGAGCGAGCGCCGCCATACCGGGGTTCGCTTTCGCCTCCGCCAGCACTTCGTCCTGATGTCTGGAGGACCACGGTCCAGCCCACATCACGTTGACCGCCGCAATAATACTGGTAAACAGCGCCAGCACCATCGCCGCTTTCACTAATACAGCCTTGCTCAGCCCGCAGGCGTGCATGACCGTAATTTCACTTTCGGTATACAGTTTGCCCAGCGTCATCAGCAGCCCGAGGAACAGGCTTAAGGGCAAGATAAGTTGCGCCATTTCTGGCACGCCCAGCCCCAGCAGCGAGAGCACCAGATTCGCCGGGATATCACCGTCAACCGCCGCACCAAGGATCCTGACCAGCTTTTGACAAAAGAAGATCAAAAGCAGGATGAATAGGATCGCAAGTTGGCTTTTGAGCGTTTCCCGAACCAGATATCTTATGATTATCACTTTAAATACGCCCGTAAAAACCCGTCTTTTGCCGGAATTTAGCTTGTTTCATGGCTTAAACGTCATTTATTCTCTTGAGTCGTCGAAATCGTCGCTAAGATCATTATACTCAACGGATCCACCTCTCAGAAATTGTTCTGACGTGCCAATGCCGTAATAACGTTAAGATTAACACGAAGTCACCGCAACAGCGGGTATGAGTTACGAAAGCTTGCAATTCTATCCGTAGCCACCGCCGTTGTCTTTAAGATTCAGGAGCGTAGTGCATGGAGTTCAGTGTAAAAAGCGGTAGCCCGGAGAAACAGCGGAGTGCGTGCATCGTCGTGGGTGTCTTTGAACCACGCCGCCTCTCTCCGATTGCAGAGCAGCTCGACAAGATCAGCGACGGGTACATCAGCGCACTGCTGCGTCGTGGTGAACTGGAAGGCAAACCGGGTCAAACCCTGTTGCTGCACCATGTTCCTAACGTTCTGTCTGAGCGAATTCTCCTCATTGGGTGTGGCAAAGAGCGCGAACTTGATGAGCGCCAGTACAAGCAGGTCATTCAGAAAACCATCAATACGCTGAATGATACTGGCTCAATGGAAGCCGTCTGCTTCCTGACTGAGCTGCACGTCAAAGGGCGCAACAACTACTGGAAAGTGCGCCAGGCCGTTGAGACGGCACAGGAAACGCTATACAGCTTTGATCAACTGAAGACCAACAAAAGCGAGCCGCGTCGCCCGCTGCGTAAAATGGTCTTCAACGTACCGACCCGCCGCGAATTGACCAGCGGTGAGCGTGCTATCCAGCACGGTCTGGCGATCGCCGCCGGTATTAAAGCGGCAAAAGATCTCGGCAACATGCCGCCGAACATCTGTAACGCCGCCTACCTGGCCTCTCAGGCGCGCCAGTTGGCAGACAGCTACAGCAAAAATGTTGTGACCCGCGTGATCGGCGAACAGCAGATGAAAGAGCTGGGCATGCACTCTTATCTGGCCGTCGGTCACGGCTCGCAGAACGAGTCGCTGATGTCGGTCATCGAGTACAAAGGTAATCCGTCCGAAGACGCGCGTCCGATTGTGCTGGTCGGTAAAGGGTTAACCTTCGACTCCGGTGGTATCTCCATCAAACCTGCCGAAGGCATGGATGAGATGAAGTACGACATGTGCGGTGCGGCAGCGGTATACGGCGTGATGCGCATGGTGGCTGAGCTTCAGTTGCCAATCAACGTCGTCGGCGTGCTGGCGGGTTGCGAAAACATGCCGGGTGGCCGCGCGTATCGCCCAGGCGATGTACTGACCACGATGTCCGGGCAGACCGTTGAAGTGCTCAACACCGACGCCGAAGGCCGTCTGGTGCTGTGCGACGTGTTAACTTACGTCGAGCGCTTTGAGCCAGAGGCGGTGATTGACGTTGCAACCCTGACCGGCGCGTGCGTAATTGCGCTGGGCCATCACATCACCGGCCTGATGTCGAACCACAATCCGCTGGCACATGAGCTGATCGGCGCGTCCGAGCAGGCTGGCGACCGCGCGTGGCGTTTGCCGCTGGGTGATGAATACCAGGAGCAGTTAGAGTCCAACTTTGCGGATATGGCGAACATCGGCGGACGTCCTGGCGGAGCCATTACCGCAGGCTGCTTCCTGTCACGCTTTACCCGTAAGTACAACTGGGCGCACCTGGACATCGCCGGTACCGCATGGCGTTCAGGGAAAGCCAAAGGCGCAACCGGTCGTCCGGTGGCGCTGTTGTCGCAGTTCCTGCTCAATCGCGCCGGTTTTAACGGCGAAGAGTAAGTTTGAGATTGCCCCGTAGGCCGGATAAGCGCAGCGCCATCCGGCAAAACGCCTGATGGCGGCGCTATTGCGCCTTATCAGGCCTACGGTGTGCATCATGGCAACGCATTTAAATCCACCACAAGAAGCCCCATATATGAAGAATGCGACGTTCTATCTTCTGGACAACGACACACAACAAGATGGCTTAAGCGCCGTTGAGCAACTGGTGTGTGAAATTGCCGCAGAACGTTGGCGGGCTGGCAAGCGCGTGCTGATCGCCTGTGAAAACGAAAAGCAGGCTCTTCGACTGGATGAAGCCCTGTGGGCAAGACCGGCAGAAAGCTTTGTTCCACATAATCTGGCGGGTGAAGGCCCCAGAGGCGGCGCGCCGGTAGAAATAGCCTGGCCGGAGAAACGCAACAGCAGCCCGCGCGACCTGCTGATCAGTTTGCGCGTTGGCTTTGCAGATTTTGCCACCGCTTTCACAGAAGTGATAGACTTCGTTCCTTACGAAGATTCTTTGAAACAATCGGCACGCGATCGCTACAAAGCTTACCGCGTGGCTGGTTTTAACCTGAATACGGCAACCTGGAAATAATGGAAAAGACATACAACCCACAAGATATCGAACAGCCGCTTTACGAGCACTGGGAAAAGCAGGGCTATTTCAAACCTAACGGCGATGAAAGCAAAGAGTCCTTCTGCATCATGATCCCGCCGCCGAACGTCACCGGCAGTTTGCATATGGGTCATGCTTTCCAGCAAACCATCATGGATACCATGATCCGCTACCAGCGCATGCAGGGTAAAAACACTCTGTGGCAGGCCGGTACCGATCACGCGGGTATCGCCACCCAGATGGTGGTTGAGCGTAAGATTGCCGCTGAAGAAGGTAAAACCCGTCACGACTACGGTCGCGAAGCGTTTATCGACAAAATCTGGCAGTGGAAAGCGGAATCCGGCGGCACCATTACCCGTCAGATGCGCCGTCTCGGCAACTCCGTTGACTGGGAGCGCGAGCGCTTCACCATGGACGAAGGCCTTTCCAATGCCGTGAAAGAAGTTTTCGTTCGCCTGTACAAAGAAGACCTGATTTACCGTGGCAAGCGCCTGGTGAACTGGGACCCGAAACTGCGCACCGCCATCTCTGACCTGGAAGTGGAAAACCGCGAGTCTAAAGGCTCCATGTGGCACATCCGCTATCCGCTGGCCGACGGCGCGAAAACCGCAGACGGTAAAGATTACCTGGTCGTCGCCACCACCCGTCCGGAAACTATTCTGGGCGATACCGGCGTGGCCGTGAACCCGGAAGATCCGCGTTATAAAGATCTGATCGGCAAGTTCGTTATTCTGCCGCTGGTTGACCGCCGTATTCCGATCGTGGGCGATGAACATGCCGATATGGAAAAAGGCACCGGCTGCGTGAAGATCACGCCTGCGCACGACTTTAACGACTACGAAGTCGGGAAACGTCACGGCCTGCCGATGATCAACATTCTGACCTTTGATGGCGACATCCGCGAAACCGCAGAAGTGTACGACACCAAAGGCGAAGAGTCTGACATTTACTCCAACGCTATCCCGGCTGAATTCCAGAAGCTGGAACGCTTTGCCGCGCGTAAAGCGATCGTCGCAGCCGTTGACGCGCTGGGCCTGCTGGAAGAAATTAAACCGCACGATCTGACCGTACCTTACGGTGACCGTGGCGGCGTGGTTATCGAACCGATGCTGACCGACCAGTGGTACGTCCGTGCCGACGTGCTGGCGAAACCGGCGGTTGAAGCGGTTGAGAACGGCGACATCCAGTTCGTACCAAAACAGTACGAAAACATGTACTTCTCCTGGATGCGTGATATTCAGGACTGGTGTATTTCCCGTCAGCTGTGGTGGGGTCACCGTATCCCGGCATGGTATGACAACAACGGCAACGTCTACGTTGGCCGCACCGAAGACGAAGTGCGTCAGGAAAACAACCTCGGCGCCGACGTTCAGCTTCGTCAGGACGAAGACGTTCTCGATACCTGGTTCTCCTCCGCGCTGTGGACCTTCTCTACCCTCGGCTGGCCGGAAAACACCGACGCGCTGCGTCAGTTCCACCCAACCAGCGTGATGGTTTCCGGCTTCGACATCATCTTCTTCTGGATTGCCCGCATGATCATGATGACCATGCACTTCATCAAAGATGAAAACGGCAAGCCGCAGGTGCCGTTTAAGACCGTCTACATGACCGGTCTTATCCGCGACGACGAAGGCCAGAAGATGTCCAAATCCAAGGGTAACGTGATTGACCCGCTGGATATGGTCGACGGTATCTCGCTGGCGGACCTGCTGGAGAAGCGTACCGGCAACATGATGCAGCCGCAGCTGGCAGAGAAGATTGCCAAACGTACCGAGAAGCAGTTCCCGGACGGCATTGAGCCGCACGGTACCGACGCCCTGCGTTTCACCCTGGCGGCGCTGGCCTCTACCGGTCGCGACATCAACTGGGATATGAAGCGTCTGGAAGGTTACCGTAACTTCTGTAACAAGCTGTGGAACGCCAGCCGCTTCGTGCTGATGAACACCGAAGGAAATGATTGCGGCTTCAACGGCGGCGAAATGACCCTGTCGCTGGCGGACCGCTGGATCCTCGCTGAATTCAACCAGACCGTTAAAGCGTACCGCGAAGCGCTGGATAACTTCCGCTTCGACATCGCCGCGGGCATCCTGTACGAGTTCACCTGGAACCAGTTCTGCGACTGGTATCTGGAACTGACTAAGCCGGTAATGACCGGTGGTTCTGAGTCTGAACTGCGCGGCACCCGCAATACGCTGGTTACCGTGCTGGAAGGTCTGCTGCGCCTGGCGCACCCGATTATTCCGTTCATCACCGAGACCATCTGGCAGCGCGTGAAAGTGATTTGCGGCAACACCGCAGATACCATCATGCTGCAGCCGTTCCCGGAATATAACGCTGCACAGGTTGATGAAGCCGCGCTGGCCGATACCGAATGGCTTAAACAGGCGATCGTTGCCGTACGTAACATCCGTGCGGAAATGAACATCGCACCGGGCAAACCGCTGGAGCTGTTGCTGCGCGGTGCGAGCTCCGATGCGGAGCGTCGTGTGAACGACAACCGCAGCTTCCTGCTTAACCTGGCACGTCTGGAAAGCATCACCGTGCTGCCAGCCGATGACAAAGGTCCGGTTTCGGTGACCAAAATCATCGACGGCGCCGAGCTGCTGATCCCGATGGCGGGCCTCATCAACAAAGAAGATGAACTGGCGCGTCTGGCGAAAGAAGTGACGAAAATCGAAGGTGAGATTGCCCGTATCGAAGGCAAGCTTTCCAACGAAGGGTTTGTCGCTCGCGCACCGGAAGCGGTCATCGCCAAAGAGCGTGAGAAGCTGGACGGTTACGCAGAAGCAAAAGCGAAGCTGATTGAGCAGCAGGCGGTCATCGCCGCGCTGTAAAGCTGTTTGCCGGATGGCGCTGCGCTTATCCGGCCTACAGCACCGTCAACGTAGGTCGGATAAGCGTAGCGCATCCGACACTACTGACGATTAAAAAGCCTCTGGCGTCCTCGCTCAGAGGCTTTTTATTGAATTATCCTCGCTTGCGCTTCCCCTCACCGCAGTGGTATTAACTGCATATGTTCCACGTTTATGTCATGAGTTCGCTATGAGTGTCATTACCCCTGTTTCTGCGACGCTACGCCGCATTACCGCCGACGATAACGCCGCTATCGCCCACGTCATCCGCGAGGTCTCTGCCGAACACGGCCTGACCGCCGATAAAGGTTACACGGTGGCCGACCCCAATCTGGACGAACTTTTTCAGGTTTACAGCCAGCCGGGCGCGGCCTACTGGGTGGTTGAGCAGAATGGTCAGGTGGTGGGCGGCGGCGGCGTCGCGCCGTTAGGCTGTAGCGAACCGGACATTTGCGAGCTGCAAAAGATGTACTTTCTGTCGAGCGCACGCGGTCAGGGGCTGGCGAAAAAGCTGGCGCTAATGGCGCTGGATCACGCCCGCGAGCAGGGGTTTAAGCAGTGCTATCTGGAGACCACAGCGTTTCTGACCGAGGCTATCCGCCTGTATGAACATTTAGGCTTTGAGCATATCAGCGAAGCGCTCGGCTGTACCGGGCACGTGGATTGCGAAGTGCGGATGTTAAAGCCCCTCTGACTTCACGCCGAGGGGCCATGTCGGCCTTACTGCATCTCAGCTGAAAGCATCAGGCGAATTACGCCAGCCGCGCGAGCGGTTGGCAGCTTCAGCACCTGTGACCAGAGATCCTGTACTATCTCACAAGCAATCTTCTCTTTGCCGATCGCTTTCGTCGGATCGGCCATGATCTGAATATCATCCCCGTAGCGCTGTACCAGCCCAGGGCTTATTGCTTGCAGATCCTGCAACGCCAGCTGCTTCTCTTCTGCCGTGACCGTATGTTTTTTTGGGCCGTGTGAGGCATACATCATGCTCATATCACTCGCCATACGACGATCCATGATCTCACGCGGAACAAGACGCGCCGGGTTAATCCCACCTTTTACCGCCGGAAACAGAAAGCGGAAGCATTCGTCATCACCTATTTTGGCCACAGCAGCGATCTGCTCAAGGTTAATTTTCATATATTCAATGACGTTGGCATCTGGCGCCTGCTGCAATCTTGCCATTTGTAGCTGAAGAATTTGCGGCTGTATCGCGTCGATGACCTGCTGTTCACTGCTCCCTGCTTTCTTCATCTGCGCTGCCTGGCTGATAATTTTTTGTGTCAGTTCAGGTTCCTGCTCCTTAATGACCTGAAACGCCGGATTAGAGAGCATCGCTTTTTCAAACTGCTGCTCTTCAGTCAGACCATAATCCGGGCTTTCACGGGGGATCAGGTAGTGCACATCAAACAGATTCCACGCGATAATTGCCACTACAAAAATTACCGCGCCGGAAATCTTGCCCAACCAGCCTTTTTTGCGAAACATGCCGACGACGATAGCAATCACCGCCCCGATATAACCTGCCAACAATACGTGTGCCCAGTTCATTAACCATCCTTTTGCCAAATCGTCTCGGTTATGGGGATATATTTCCCCTTCGCGTCTTTTGATTATCATGGCAGCAGCGAGTGATTTCCAGCCACCAGATTTTGCTAACAGAAACAGGAAGGATTAAACCGCGCGGCGATAGGCACCGCGCGTCTCAGAAGGGTGCTAAGCCGGAACGCCGCTGTGAAAACGGAATTCATCGTCGGGAGAGGTAATCAGCGCGGCTTCGACTTCGCCAAAGAACCGCACCCGGCTACTGATATCATCAGCCGAAACCTGCTGCGCCAGCACCAGATAGTCCTGATAGTGCCGCGCCTCGGATCGCAGTAGCGACAGGTAAAACGCCTGTAAATCCTCATCCAGGTACGGCGCCAGCGCGGCGAACCGTTCACAGGAACGCGCCTCAATGTAAGCCCCGCAAATCAGTTTATCGATTAGCGTTAGTGGCTCGTGGGTGCGCACCTCTTTGAGCATGCCTTTGGCATAACGGCTGGCGGTAATTTTGACGTAGGGAATGTTGCGGCTCATCATCGCCTCACGCACCTGCCAGAAGTGGTGCAGCTCTTCTTTGATCAGCAAAACCATACTGTCGATAAGCTTGCGTCCCCACGGGTCGTCGGTTTGCGGCATCACGCTTTTGCTTATCTGTTTATTCAGCGCAATAAAATCCGGTTCATCCCCTTCTCTGAAAGCATACGCCTCATAGGGTTTCAGCCAGTCCAGCAGCGCCTGCGATCCCTGTTTATCTGCGACGTACTTACGCACCAGCAGCATGGCCGTTTGCGCCGCTTTCAGCTCACAGACGAGATGATCGGTCAGTAACAGTGGAAGATTCGCCGGATCTCGCGCTTTATCAAGCCAGGCCTGAGGCGTTTTACAGTGCAGGAAGTTGTGGATTGGGGAGAGTATTTGCAGGTAATCCATACGTAGTCCTTGGCCTACGGCAGCAAATGCCACCGTAGGTCAGCAGATGACTTAGTGACGCACGCCGTCATCATCTTCGTCGACGAGATCTTCATCGTCGCCGTCTTCACCTTCTTCGCCGTTCGGGTCTTCAAAATAGGTGCCCCAACCGTCGTATTCCACATCATATTTTTCAGCCAGGTTCATCAGTTGCTCAACCTGAGCGTCAATCAACTCGGCATTCAGAGCACATTCGCTCAGGATGTCACAGCAAATAACCGTGTCGCCTTCTTCCACTTCCAGCTCTTCCGGCTCGGTCACTTCATAACCCAGCTTGAAGGCTTCTACAGCCGCTTTTTCCAGGGTTTCAAAGTCATCTGCGGAAAGGTGATGCTCAATGGTGTACAGCGCGTCTGGATCGCTGCCATCTTCGAGTAGCTCTTCAATAATCAAGCGCGTTTCTTCACGCTGTTCTTCCAGTAGTTCCGGGTTTGCCATGGCTCGTTCCTCATAATGTCCTGCCGATACTCTTATTGTCACATACCGCTGACATTGCCTCCACCTTTCCAGGAAAGATTTGTTAAACAAGGTTGCAAATGAATAAACATCCATATAAATTGAATTTTAATTCAATAAATGGCCTAAGCCATGTGAGGGAACCATGTCTACGTTTTATCAGAAACATTTTTTGAAACTGCTTGATTTCACGTCTTCTGAACTCACGTCACTGCTCAAGCTCGCCGCACAGCTGAAGGCGGAGAAGAAAAACGGTACTGAGGTCGCTAAACTCACCGGTAAGAACATCGCGCTCATCTTCGAAAAAGACTCAACCCGTACCCGTTGCTCTTTCGAAGTTGCCGCATACGATCAGGGCGCGCGCGTAACGTATCTCGGATCGAGCGGCAGTCAGATTGGTCATAAAGAGTCGATCAAAGACACCGCCCGCGTGCTCGGTCGTATGTACGACGGTATTCAGTATCGGGGACACGGTCAGGAGATTGTCGAGACGCTGGCGGAATATGCCGGCGTTCCGGTATGGAACGGATTAACCAACGAGTTTCACCCTACCCAGCTGCTGGCCGACTTGCTCACAATGCAGGAACACCTGCCGGGGAAAGCGTTTAATGAGATGACGCTGGTCTACACCGGCGATGCCCGCAACAACATGGGCAATTCCATGCTGGAAGCCGCCGCGTTAACAGGGCTGGATCTGCGTCTGGTCGCGCCGCAGGCCTGCTGGCCGCAAGAAAGCCTGGTCGCGGAGTGCAAAGCGCAAGCGCTGAAAAACGGCGGCAATATTACGCTGACCGAAGATGTCGCCACGGGCGTGAAAGACGCGGACTTTATCTATACCGACGTCTGGGTATCAATGGGTGAAGCGAAAGAGAAGTGGGCCGAACGTATTGCGCTACTGCGTAAGTATCAGGTTAATAGCGCG
Source organism: Citrobacter europaeus (assembly GCA_020099315.1). Classification (NCBI taxonomy): domain Bacteria; kingdom Pseudomonadati; phylum Pseudomonadota; class Gammaproteobacteria; order Enterobacterales; family Enterobacteriaceae; genus Citrobacter; species Citrobacter europaeus. Next base: position 462,842 of record CP083650.1, on the reverse strand, counting down.
ATGATGGCGTTGAGCGGCAATCCGCAGGTGAAGTTCCTGCACTGCCTGCCCGCGTTTCATGACGATCAAACCACGCTTGGCAAACAAATGGCGCAGGAATATGGTCTGCACGGCGGTATGGAAGTGACCGATGAGGTCTTTGAATCACCCGCCAGCATCGTATTTGATCAGGCGGAAAACCGGATGCACACCATCAAAGCGGTGATGGTGGCGACATTAGTGAAGTGAGAGCATGGATGAAAAGAATGCCGGATGGCGATGCTAAGCATCTTATCCGGCCTACAACCGCGCTCCCGTAGGCCGGGCAAGGCGAAGCCGCCCCCGGCAAATACGCTTATTCCACCCGCATTTTCACTACGGCTTTGCGTACCATCGCTGGGGCACCGACCGCGCACAGCGGTTTATGCACTTCGCCCGGATAGAACACCACGAAATCACCTTCATTCAGCACGACCGTTTTCTCCTGTACCCCTTCCGCCACGAAGGCGATATCTTTGTCAGCCAGCCAGTCAGTTTCCGGCGCGCCTGCAGGCTGGGTGCTGAAAGTCATTCCTTCCTGGCCTTTGAGCAGGATCTGAATATCCAGATAGCGGGCGTGATATTCGGCGCGGCGCTGCGCAAACGGCTCCGTCATATCTTCAGCAATCAGATAAAACAGACGATCGCCGTCGATGTCGTGCTTACCTTTTTCCGTCGCATCCGTCACATGCGCTTTAATGTGTTCAATCGCCTGACGTAGCTCTTCCGGCAGCCAGGCATCCAGGTTGTGAATATTGCCGACAATCATCTCAAACCCCTTAATTAAAACATCGTTTCATTTTAGTTGTTATACGAAAAAACGCTCTGCCATACCACTGCTATTTGCCGATATTTTGCGTCAACGCATGTTTATCGCTGATGATGTTAAATAATTGCTAACTCTCAGCAACAGGTTATGCATAAACTTTGCATAACTTTCGGCTACCCTTTTTCAACCCCATCAGCAACCTACTGTTATTGAAAGTTTTATTAGAAAAACCAGCTATCGGTCACAGTTCACCTCTCCTTCGTTATCCTTCTTCATCGTCATATTTATTTTGAAATAAACTTTACCGCGAAAATAATAAAATCATATATTCGCATAATAATTCACCACGCATAAAAAAGTACAAATAAATCAATATATTACTTATATTGCAACACTCTAAAAGTGTACATAAAATTAACACCAATAAATAACAAGACATATTCCCGCGTAGTAATTCAATTATTCGCATTTTTATTTTATTAATTCTCCGAGCTATATCATAAATTAAACATCAAAAGTCAAATATCGACCTGACTGTGAAATAAATCACGTTTCCTCATCAAATAAGATCTAAATATAGATTCTGAAATCAGCTGAAAAATCATGACTGCGATAAATATTATTTGCAGGCATCTCCTCTTTATTTTTTAAAATAGTATTAAAGGAATAATGATGGAAAAGCATTATGTCGGGTCGGAAATCGGTCAATTACGTAGCGTGATGCTACACCGCCCTAACCTCAGCCTAAAAAGGCTGACGCCGTCAAATTGTCAGGAACTGCTTTTTGATGATGTTCTTTCGGTAGAACGTGCAGGAGAAGAGCATGACATATTCGCCAACACGTTGCGTGAACAGGGAATTGAGGTTCTGTTACTGACTGATTTATTGACACAAACCCTGGATATCCCTGATGCCAAAAACTGGCTGTTGGATACACAAATTTCTGATTATCGCCTTGGCCCCGCTTTCGCCACGGATATTCGCGCCTGGCTTGCAGATATGCAGCATCGGGAACTCGCCCGGCATTTAAGCGGTGGGCTAACCTACGGAGAAATTCCTGCCTCAATCAAAAATATGGTGGTCGATACTCACGATATTAATGATTTCATTATGAAGCCATTACCAAACCACTTATTTACCCGCGACACCTCATGCTGGATATATAACGGTGTGTCCATTAACCCAATGGCTAAAACCGCGCGACAAAGAGAAACCAATAACCTAAGGGCGATCTACCGTTGGCACCCCCAATTTGCCGATGGTGAATTTATTAAATATTTCGGCGATGAAAATATTAATTACGACCACGCCACATTAGAAGGTGGAGATGTGCTGGTCATTGGTCGCGGCGCGGTTCTCATCGGTATGTCGGAACGCACAACGCCGCAAGGAATCGAGTTCCTTGCCCAGTCGCTATTCAGCCATCGCCAGGCAGAACGCGTCATTGCGGTCGAACTGCCTAAACATCGCTCCTGCATGCATCTCGATACCGTAATGACCCACATCGATATCGATACCTTCTCCGTCTACCCGGAAGTCGTGCGTCCTGATGTGCAGTGCTGGACCCTGACACCTGACGGGCGCGGCGGCCTGAAAAGGACGCCGGAAAATACGCTGCTCCATGCTCTCGAGAAAGCGCTGGGCCTCGACCAAATTCGGCTGATCACCACCGGAGGTGACGCCTTCGAAGCCGAACGTGAACAGTGGAATGACGCCAACAACGTCCTGACGCTTCGCCCCGGTGTGGTCGTAGGCTACGAGCGCAACATCTGGACCAACGAGAAATACGACAAAGCCGGCATCACCGTTTTACCCATTCCTGGCGACGAACTTGGACGCGGACGCGGCGGCGCACGCTGCATGAGCTGCCCACTGGAACGCGACGGTATTTAAGGAAAAGTCATGGAAAACAAACCTACCCTGGTTGTGGCTCTGGGCGGCAATGCATTACTTAAACGCGGCGAGCCGCTGGAAGCTGACATCCAACGCAAGAATATTGAGCTGGCAGCAAAAACTATCGCTCAGCTCACGCAGCAGTGGCGCGTGATCCTGGTACACGGCAATGGCCCCCAGGTTGGACTTTTGGCGTTGCAAAACAGCGCGTATGCCAGCGTCACCCCCTATCCGCTCGACATTCTCGGCGCGGAAAGTCAGGGAATGATTGGCTATATGCTGCAACAGGCGCTGAAAAACCAGCTTCCACAGCGTGAAATTAGTGTGCTGCTGACTCAGGTTGAAGTCGATGCTCACGATCCGGCTTTCAGCAATCCCACTAAATATATCGGGCCGATTTACGATGCCCCCCAGGCCAGCACCCTGCAGGCGGAAAAAGGCTGGGTTTTCAAAGCTGATGGTCAAGCGTTCCGCCGCGTTGTGCCCTCTCCACAACCCAAACGTATCGTTGAAAGTGACGCTATTCGCACACTGATCGCCCGCGATCATTTGGTTATCTGCAACGGCGGCGGCGGCGTACCGGTGGTGGAAAAAGCCGATGGCTACCACGGTATTGAAGCGGTGATCGACAAAGATCTCTCCGCTGCCCTGCTCGCCAGCCAAATCAACGCCGATGCGCTGCTGATCCTGACTGACGCTGATGCCGTGTACCTCGACTGGGGCAAACCTACTCAGCGCCCGCTGACCCAGGTTACGCCGGAACTGCTCGGTGAAATGCAATTCGACGCCGGTTCAATGGGCCCCAAAGTCACCGCCTGCGCGGAATTTGTCTCTCGCTGTCACGGAATAGCAGGCATCGGCTCATTGGCCGACGGTTCGGCCATCCTCGCCGGAGACAAAGGCACGCTCATTCGGCTCGAAACCACCGACGCTAACGCTTAGGGCTTTTTTGCCGGACGGCGCCTGCGCCTTATCCGGCCTACATAAGGACATTTTCATGACTGTTAACCTGAAGAATCGCAATTTTCTCAAACTGCTGGACTACACCCCGACGGAAATCCAGTACCTGATCGATCTGGCTATCGAGTTAAAAACGGCAAAAAAGGCCGGGCGCGAAAGACAGACGCTGGTGGGTAAAAATATCGCGCTGATCTTCGAAAAAACCTCAACCCGCACCCGCTGCGCCTTTGAAGTCGGCGCTTTCGATCAGGGCGCACAGGTGACCTATCTCGGTCCAAGCGGATCGCAGATCGGTCACAAAGAATCGATGAAAGATACCGCCCGCGTGCTAGGCCGCATGTACGACGGCATTGAGTACCGCGGATACGGTCAGGACATTGTCGAGGAACTGGGGCAATTTGCCGGGGTTCCGGTATGGAATGGACTGACCAATGAATTTCACCCTACGCAGATCCTCGCGGATCTGATGACCATGCTGGAACACGCGCCGGGCAAAACCTTACCTGAACTGAGCTTCGCCTACCTCGGTGACGCCCGCAATAACATGGGTAATTCGCTGATGGTAGGCGCAGCGAAAATGGGGATGGACATCCGCCTCGTCGCCCCTAAATCCTTCTGGCCGGATGAAAAACTGGTTGCCGAATGCCGTGAAATCGCCGGCGTGACGGGCGCGCGCATTACGCTCACAGAGGATGTCGAGGAAGGCGTATACGACGTCGATTTCCTTTACACCGATGTCTGGGTCTCTATGGGCGAACCCAAAGAAGCCTGGGCAGAACGCGTAAGTCTGATGACGCCCTATCAGATTAACCAACGGGTCATCAACGCAACCGGTAACCCCAATGTGAAATTTATGCACTGTCTGCCCGCCTTCCATAACGAGCACACAAAAGTTGGACGTGAAATTGAAATGGCCTACGGCCTGAAAGGGCTTGAAGTCACGGAAGAGGTTTTTGAGTCAGCGCATTCAATCGTCTTCGACGAAGCAGAGAACCGGATGCATACCATTAAAGCGGTAATGGTAGCGACCCTCGGCGACTAACCCCAGCGGGCATATGTCGCCTGACGGCATATGCCCAAGCTATCCGGAGAACATCATGGGCAAATTCAAATTTCCCAGTGCATATACCATCCTGTTTATTCTCATTGCGCTCGTCGCGGTTATGACCTGGATAGTCCCGGCAGGGAAATACCAGATGGCGATGAATGCGACCCTGGGTAAAGAAGTGCCGGTTGCCGGGACTTATGCCCCCACAGAAGCGCACCCGCAAGGTTTTACCGCTGTACTGCTGGCCCCGATTGACGGTCTTTACAACCACGAAACCTATACCGCAGGCGCAATTGATGTGGCGTTGTTTGTCCTGATTATTGGTGGGTTTCTCGGCGTAGTAAATAAAACAGGCGCCATCGACGCAGGTATCGAGCGCGTTACGGTCAGGTTGAACGGTAAAGAGGAGTGGATGATCCCCATTCTGATGGGACTTTTCGCCGCCGGAGGTACGATTTACGGGATGGCGGAGGAATCACTCCCATTCTACACATTGCTGGTTCCGGTAATGATGGCCGCACGCTTTGATCCGTTGGTTGCCGCCGCTACCGTTCTGCTCGGCGCGGGCATTGGCACACTCGGCTCGACAATAAACCCTTTCGCAACGGTTATCGCGGCTAACGCCGCCGGGATCCCCTTCACCCAGGGAATGCTGATGCGCATTCTGCTGCTGGTCGTCGGCTATGTTATCTGCGTGGTGTGGGTCATGCGCTATGCACGGAAAGTTCGCAGCCATCCTGAACTCTCCATCGTGGCAGATAAAATGGAGGAAAACCGCGTCCATTTTCTCGGTAGTCGCGCCAATACCAATCTTGAATTCACAACAACGCGTAAATGGATCCTGCTGATTTTCGCCGCTGCCTTTGCGGTTATGATCTATGGGGTGGCGGTGCTCGGTTGGTGGATGGCAGAAATTTCCGGGGTTTTTCTGGCATCTGCGATTATCGTCGGTGTCATCGCCCGTATGAGTGAGGAGGAATTTACTGGCACATTCATTGACGGGGCACGTGACCTGCTTGGCGTCGCGCTAATTATCGGTATTGCACGTGGCATCGTAGTGGTGATGGATAACGGCATGATCACCCATACTATCCTGCACAGTGCGGAAAATGTCGTCTCCGGACTTTCCACCACCATTTTCATCAATGTGACCTACTGGCTGGAAGTTTTGCTCTCCTTCCTGGTCCCTTCCTCTTCGGGTCTGGCGGTCCTCACCATGCCCATTATGGCCCCGCTGGCCGACTTCGCGCATGTCCCTAGGGATCTGGTCGTCACCGCGTATCAATCCGCTTCCGGCATTGTGAATCTGATTACGCCCACCTCAGCAGTTGTGATGGGCGGGCTGGCCATCGCCCGCGTTCCTTACGTGCGATACCTGAAATGGGTCGCCCCGCTCCTGCTCATTTTGACGTTACTGAACATGGCCGTTCTGAGTATCGGCGCGATGTTGTAGCCCTTTTAGCCGTCGGATCCCGACGGCTTTTTTGAGCGCACTCTCGTTTTTCTGCACAACCGCCCGTTTGAGCCGTTATTGATACTGCAAATGTGGTGAATTTCGCCATCACATTGATACAAATGATAAATTTAGGGTGTATTTATGAAGGAATTCGATGATTACTCGACCAAAGAGCAGAAACAACTGGCGATTTGTCAGCGCCTGATTACTGAAAAAAGCTACCTGTCCCAGGAAGCGCTTCGCCGCGATCTCCAACAGCATGGTTTTACCGGAATTAGCCAGTCAACGGTATCCCGTCTGCTGAAACTGCTCGGGGCTATAAAAATAAGAAATACAAAAGGGCAAAAAATTTATTCTGTAAATCCGCAATCACGACCCGCTCCCGATGCTGCCCGATCGATTGCTGAAATGGTGGTCAGCGTGGAACATAATAGCGAGTTTATCCTCATTCACACGGCAGCAGGTTATGGCCGTGCCGTTGCCAGAATCCTCGATTACCACGCGTTACCAGAGATTCTGGGGGTCATCGCTGGCAGCAGTATTGTCTGGGTTGCGCCGCGAGTAGTGCAGCGAACGGGGCTGGTGCACAAACAGATTAACTATCTATTTAAAATGAATTAAAATTCATAAGAACCGTTTGCGGTGAATAAATTGTGCATTTTCCGCTTGATCCCATAACGGAGCTGAGTATAATCGCGGACAATTTGCCGGGAGGATGTATGGTTCAGTGTGTACGACATTTTGTCTTACCGCGTCTGAAAAAGGACGCTGGCCTGCCGTTTTTCTTTCCGTTGATCACCCATTCCGAGCCCCTCAATTGAGGGGCTTTTTTTTTGCCCAGGCGTCAGGAGATAAACATGGCTAACCCGCTCTATCAAAAACACATCATTTCCATAAACGACCTCAGCCGCGACGACCTCAATCTGGTCCTCGCGACGGCGGCGAAATTAAAAGCTAACCCGCAGCCGGAGCTGTTAAAGCATAAGGTTATCGCCAGTTGCTTCTTTGAAGCCTCAACCCGTACCCGTTTATCCTTTGAAACCTCCATGCACCGCCTGGGCGCCAGCGTGGTGGGTTTTTCTGACAGCAGCAACACGTCGTTGGGCAAAAAAGGCGAAACCCTGGCCGATACCATTTCCGTCATCAGCACCTATGTCGACGCCATCGTCATGCGTCATCCGCAGGAAGGCGCCGCGCGTCTGGCAACGGAGTTCTCCGGCAACGTTCCGGTACTGAACGCTGGCGACGGCTCCAACCAGCATCCCACCCAAACGCTGCTGGACCTGTTTACCATTCAGGAAACTCAGGGTCGCCTGGACAATCTGCAAATCGCCATGGTGGGTGACCTGAAATATGGCCGTACCGTCCACTCCCTGACCCAGGCGCTGGCGAAGTTCGAAGGTAACCGCTTCTACTTCATCGCCCCGGACGCGCTGGCCATGCCGCAATACATTCTGGATATGCTGAACGAAAAAGGTATCGCCTGGAGCCTGCACGGCACTATCGAAGAGGTGATGGCGGAGGTCGATATCCTCTACATGACCCGCGTACAGAAAGAGCGTCTGGACCCGTCCGAATACGCCAACGTGAAAGCACAGTTTGTCCTGCGCGCCAGCGATTTGAACGGCGCCAGAGCGAACATGAAGGTGCTGCATCCACTGCCGCGCATCGATGAGATCACCACCGACGTCGATAAGACGCCGCACGCCTGGTATTTCCAGCAGGCTGGCAACGGCATCTTCGCCCGCCAGGCGTTACTGGCACTGGTACTGAATAGCGAACTGGCACTGTAAGGGAGAAAAAGAGATGACACACGATAACAAACTGCAGGTTGAAGCCATCAAACGTGGCACCGTGATTGACCATATTCCCGCACAGGTTGGTTTTAAGCTGCTGACGCTGTTCAAACTGACGGAAACCGACCAACGCATCACCATCGGCCTGAACCTGCCGTCTGGCGAGATGGGCCGTAAAGATCTGATAAAGATTGAAAATACGTTCCTGACCGACGAGCAGGTAAACCAGCTCTCCCTGTATGCCCCGCAGGCAACGGTAAACCGCATTGACGATTATGATGTCGTGGGTAAATCGCGCCCGAGCCTGCCTGATCGTATCGACAACGTGCTGGTTTGCCCGAACAGCAACTGCATCAGCCATGCTGAACCAGTATCTTCCAGTTTTGCAGTGAAAAAGCGCGCTGATGACATCGCACTCAAATGCAAATACTGTGAAAAAGAGTTTTCGCATTATGTGGTGCTGGCCAACTAATTGGGGTTGGTTATGAAATGTGGCCTCTCTATAATGGCCGGGAACATTCTACTACCGCTGTAATTCAGGAGAAATCATGAGCAAGACTATCGCGACGGAAAATGCACCAGCAGCAATCGGCCCATACGTTCAGGGCGTTGACCTGGGTAGCATGGTAATCACTTCCGGTCAGATCCCGGTCGATCCGAAAACCGGTGCCGTAGCGGAAGACGTGTCCGCTCAGGCACGTCAGTCGCTGGAAAACGTAAAAGCTATCGTTGAAGCAGCAGGCCTGAAAGTGGGCGACATCGTAAAAACGACCGTTTTCGTTAAAGACCTGAACGATTTCGCAACCGTAAACGCGACCTACGAAGCATTCTTCACCGAGCACAACGCGACTTTCCCTGCGCGTTCTTGCGTAGAAGTTGCCCGTCTGCCGAAAGACGTGAAAATCGAGATTGAAGCGATCGCCGTTCGTCGCTAAGTCTCCTTGCGCCGGATGGCGGCTTCGCCTCGTCCGGCCAACGCACGGGTAGTTTACAGGCCCGGTAAGCGCGAGCGCCACCGGGCATTTATCACATCACACCAAACAGTTTCGGCAGGAACAGCGAAATCGCCGGAATGTACGTCACGAGCATCAGCACCAGGAATAGCACAAGGTAGAATGGCAACATCGCCTTTACCACCTGCTCTATTTTCTGCTTACTCACCGCACTGGCCACAAACAGCACCGACCCTACCGGCGGCGTAATCAGGCCGATCCCTAAGTTCACCAGCATGATCATGCCAAAATGGACCGGATCAATACCGAGCGCGTTGGTCACCGGCAGCAGAACCGGCGTCAAAATCAGGATCAGCGGCGCCATATCCATCAGCGTACCGATCAGCAGCAGCATGATGTTAATGCACATCAGAATGACGTATTTGTTGTCCGAGATGCTGGTGAAGGCTTCAGTGATACGCATCGGCAACTGCATATAGGTCATGACGGCACCGAACGCAGCGGCAAAGCCTATCAGGATCATGACGATCGTGACCGTTTTCACCGTGCGGAACATCAGCTTCGGCAGCTCAGACCATTTATAGTCACGATAGATAAACATGGTGACAAAGAAGGCCCACAGGCAGGCAATCGCCGCAGACTCCGTCGCGGTAAAGATACCTGACAGGATGCCGCCCATGATGATCACAACCGTCATCAATCCCCACAGCGTATCGACGAAAATCTTCAGCGCCTGGCGAAACGGTACGCGTTCCCCTTTTGGATAACCGCGTTTGTGCGCGAAAGCCACGCACATGACCATCAGGCTGAAGCTTAACAGCAGGCCCGGCAGGATCCCGGCGATGAACAGCGCAGCAATCGACACCGTCCCACCCGTTGCCAGCGAGTAGATAACCGAGTTATGACTGGGCGGCGTGAGGATCGCCTGTACCGAGCCGCTGGCAGTGACCGCCGCGGCAAAGTCGCGCGGATAACCTTTTTTATCCATCTCAGGGATCATTACCGAACCGATGGACGCGGTATCGGCCACGGACGATCCGGAAATGGCGCCAAAAAAGGTCGATGCCACAATGTTTACCAGCGACAGCCCACCGCGAATAAAGCCAACGAAAATATAGGCAAAGTTCACCAGTCGCCGCGCAATTCCTCCTTCGGCCATAATAGCCCCGGCCAGAATAAAGAATGGGATCGCCAGCAGCGAAAACTTATTCACCCCGCTGGTCAGTTGGATCATTACTGCTTCCAGCGGAATATCTATATACCAGGCCCCAATGATGGCGCTAATGCCAACCGCGTACGCTACCGGTACCCCAATCGCCAGCATAATGCCGAGCGTAAAGACGAGAATAAATGCATCCATCTGCTTTCCTTTCTGAAATGGGGGCGGTAACTAGCTGGTCGATCCCAGCATGACAACGGGACGTTGGTACTGCGGACCACGGAAAATCTTTTCTGCGATAAACAGCAGCGTTATGGCAGAGCCAATCGGCAACGGAAGATAGTTTTGCCCGGCGCTTAAAAGCGGGAATTCCGCCACGGGCTGGTCCCACAGTTCAAGACAGAGATTGGTTCCGTACCAGAGGATAAACAAGCTTATCGCCACCAGCATAACGTCTGCGATTACCGAACAATAACGGCGGGAAGCATCACCCAGACGGTCAGTCACCATGCTCACCGCGATATGCGAGCCTGCACGATAGCTTACCGCCGCGCCAATAAAGGTGAATGTCACCATACAAAGAATGGCGACGGGTTCTGGCCATGACAGGGCGTTATTCAGAACATAACGCGCGAATATGCCAATAGGGATAATGGCGACCATGACCAATAATGCGATACCGGCAATCCACATTGACACTCGATAAAGAAAATCCATTACCGATGAATAGCATTCACCCATAATCATCACCTCGAATTAATCAAAAGATTCAGGCGGAGGGTTGATATCCTCCACCTGATGAATTACTTCACATCCTGAATACGTTTGATCAAATCCTGGTGGTCTTTACCGTAATTATCCCGCACTGACTGCGTGGCTTTATAGAAATAGTCCGTATCAATATCGTGGAACTGAACACCATTGGCTTTCATGGTCTCCAGCGATTTCGCATTATAATCCTGCCAAAGTTTGCGTTGCTCTACCTGGGCTTCTTTAGCGAGTTTAATAATGAGATCCTGGTCTTCTTTTTTCAACTTATCCCATTTAGCTTTCGAGAACAGAAAAAGCTCAGGAATAATAAAGTGTTTGCTCCAGGTATAGTTTTTCACGACCGGCAAATAGTTATGCGCAACAAACGTTGGCGGATTATTTTCCGTGCCATCAATAACGCCGGTCTGCATGCCGCTAAATACTTCACTGACGCCCATCACAACGGAGTTAGCGCCCATCGCTTTCAGGGTATCCAGCGCTATCGGACTTCCTTGAACGCGGATTTTCATACCGTGTAAATCTTCCGGTTTCACCACCGGATTTTTGGTGATTAGATTACGCGTTCCGGCATCCATCCAGCCGAGGAACACCAGCCGCGATTTGGTGTTGGCCGTCAGACGGTCGCCAATCTCCTGACCGATCATGCCGTCGAGAACCTTATGCAGATGGTCTTCATCACGAAAGATATACGGCAGGGTAAAGACGTTAATTTCAGGGAGAATGGCGGCAACCGGCGTCATTGAAACGCGAATAATATCGATAGCGCCCAATTGCGCCTGTTCAATCATCTGTTTTTCATCACCTAACACGCCACCGGGAAATGTTTTAATCTCCAGACGACCGTCGGTCGCGGCGCTAAGTTTCTCCCCCATATGTTTGACGGCAACAACGTTCGGGTAATCAGCCGGATGCACATCTGCGGCGCGAAAGGTTTGTGCCAGCGTGGCATGACTCGCCAGTAATACAGACGCGCCAATACACAGACTTAACAGGTTTTTTGTCAGTTTCATTTGTCCTTCTCCAGAAGTTCATAATATCCATTAACAGGAATAGCTTGCAGAGCAAATGACTGCCGGAATTAAAAACGGGCAGCGAGAAACTTTCTTAACGACGTTACCTGCGCAGACTAACTGGTGTAACAATTTATTTCGATGACTGTGTTCACAAAAAATCGCAGATGCTTATAATTTTTAGCACACTGTTTCATTTTTGCAACGCAGATCGTTTTATTGATAAAAAAGCAAAGCAAAGAAGGGGATTTGATACTAATTGCCCGCGTTGGTATTTCAATAAAAATAAAACACCAATATTTCCGGAGAATATCTTTCGAATGAAAAAGAGAAATGCAGGATGGTATTAACACCATCCTGCAGAAGAGAAGTTGAGGATTACTGCCAGCCGTAGCGGCGGCTATAAAAACCTTTCACAAGCTGGGTTAATGTCATGTAACCCGCCAGAATCGCAACCAGCCACGGGAAGTAGCTCAGCGGCAGCGCCTGCAACTGCAGATAGCTGGCCAGCGGCGAGAACGGTAATGCAATGCCCACCACCATTACCACCAGCGTCATTAGCATCAACGGCCATGCGGCGCGGCTTTGGATGAACGGCACGCGACGGGTACGGATCATATGCACAATCAGCGTTTGTGACAGCAAGCCCACCACGAACCAGCCAGACTGGAACAATGTCTGATGCTCTGGCGTATTAGCATGGAACACGAACCACATCAGGCAAAATGTCAGAATGTCGAAGATCGAGCTGATCGGTCCAAAGAAAATCATAAAGCGGCCTAATTCAGCGGGATTCCAGCGCTGCGGCTTTTTGATCTGCTCTTCGTCGACATTATCAAACGGAATCGCCACCTGGGATACATCGTACAGCAGGTTCTGGATCAGTAAGTGCAGCGGCAACATCGGCAGGAACGGTAAGAAGGCGCTCGCCACCAGCACGCTAAACACGTTACCGAAGTTAGAACTGGCCGTCATTTTAATGTACTTCAGCATGTTAGAAAAAGTACGGCGTCCTTCGATCACCCCTTCTTCCAGCACCATCAGACTCTTTTCCAGCAGGATGATATCAGCAGCTTCACGCGCAATATCAACCGCGCCGTCAACGGAGATACCGATGTCCGCAGCGCGCAGCGCCGGGGCGTCGTTAATGCCATCGCCCATAAAGCCGACCACATGACCTTCGCGCTTGAGCAGCGTGACAATGCGCTCTTTATGCATCGGCGTCAGACGAGCAAACAGCGTGGTACGCTGGGCAAGTCGGGCCAGCTCATCGTCACTTAACCCCTCAATGCTGCTGCCGATAACCACATCGCCCGCATCCAGCCCCACTTCATGACACACTTTCGCCGCCACCAGCTCGCTATCGCCAGTGAGAATTTTCACCGTAATTCCGCTGGCTTTCAGCGCTTTCAGCGCCGGCGCAGTGGTCTCTTTCGGCGGATCGAGGAACGCAATATAGCCTTCGAGGATCAGATCTGATTCATCAATACGCTGGTAATCGCCCTCACGCGCAGGCAGGTATTTCGTCGCCACCGCCACCACGCGCAGCCCCTGACGGTTCAGCGTGTCCGTGACGCGTTTCACCCGACGCAGCATGTTGTCATCTAACGGGACAATCTCACCGTTGTGGCGCACCTGGGTGCAAACGTTAAGGATCTCCTGCAACGCGCCTTTACACACCAGTTGATGCACATCGGTTTCTTCTGCGACCACCACCGACATGCGGCGGCGTTCGAAATCAAACGGGATCTCATCGATTTTCTGCCAGCGGGTAGAGAGCTGACGGGCAGATTCTTCGTCCACCCCCTCCAGCACCGCCGTATCCAGCAGATTCTTCAGCCCGGTCTGATAATGGCTGTTCAGCCACGCAGAATGCAGGACGTGTTCGCTGGGCTTTCCTGAGATATCCGTATGATTCTCCAGCACAATTTTATCCTGAGTCAGGGTACCGGTTTTATCAGTGCACAAGATATCCATTGCGCCAAAGTTTTGGATGGCGTCGAGGTGTTTAACGATGACCTTTTGTTTTGACAGCTTCACCGCCCCGCGCGCCAGCGTCGAGGTGACGATCATTGGCAGCATTTCCGGGGTCAGTCCCACTGCCACAGACAGGGCAAACAGCGCCGCTTCCCACCAGTCGCCTTTGGTATAGCCGTTGATGATGAGCACAATGGGCGCCATCACCAGCATAAAGCGGATCAGCAGCATACTGACGCGGCTGATCCCTTTCTGGAATGCATTTTGCTCGCTTTCCTGCTCGCTGACGCGGCCCGCCAGTTGCCCAAACCAGGTATTAGCTCCGGTTGAAATCACGATGGCCTGTGCCGTGCCGCTCACCACGTTGGTGCCCATAAAGCACAGGGTATCGCATTCCAGCGGGTTGCTTTGCTGCGGGTCGCGGCTGGTTGCAACTTTCTCCACCGGCAGCGATTCACCGGTCAGCGAAGCCTGGGCCACGAACAGGTCACGCGCCTGCACCACGCGCAGATCGGCCGGGATCATATCCCCTGCCGCCAGCTTGATAATATCGCCGGGAACCAACTGGTCGATCGGCAGTTCAACCCAGCCATTCTCCCCTTTCTCGTTAATAACGCGCAGTACCGTGGCGGTGTTGCTGACCATCGCTTTCAGCGCATCTGCCGCTTTGGTGGAACGCGCCTCCTGCACAAAATTCAGCAGCGTAGAGATGACGACCATCAGCGCGATGACGCCAGCGGCAAACAGATCTTCGGTGGCATAGGAAATCGCACCGAGGATGGTCAGCAGAATGTTAAACGGGTTACGGTAGCAGACCCACAGATGCACCCACCATGGCGACGGCTTCTGCGCCGGCAACTGGTTCTCGCCATGTAATTCGCGAGCGTTTTCCACTTCCGCGGCGTTCAACCCTTCCGGGTGCGTGCCGAACGTTTTCCACAGCGCTTCTTCGTCCATCAGGGCCATTTTCAGGCAATGTTCGCTCAGCGATGGCGGGATCGGCGTGCTGGCAACGGTCTGGGCATTAGGCAACGGATCGCGATGCACCAGACGATGCGGTAAATGGCGGTTTAGTCGGGCAAACAACTGGCGAGTCATATTTTTGAACATAGGCAGTCCCTCTGCACCAGTATAAACAGGCGCAGTAAATCCTTCAGGCGTGGCAAGGCCTTGCCTGATGGCAATTATTAAATCACAACAGGGACGTCAGAACGTCACTGTCTTACTGTTCCGGTAAGACAGTGAAAGACAGGCTTACCGGAAAGGGTTGTTTCTCCGTCTCGGGAGAGGGGTGGGATCGGGATCCATATAGCCTCCGGTAAGTGAATGATTTGCGCTGCGGATTATACGCAGAAAACCATAAGGTTTGTGGCAATTATGGCGATATGATAAACCATGGAAACTAAACCAAACGTATACCAGACTTTGCCCATTGCACCGCGCTTGAGTAAAGTTATTCTCTATTTGGCATAACTTCACACGCAACACGGGAAAACAGGATGCAAAACCGGCTGACAATTAAAGACATCGCCCGCTTAAGCGGCGTGGGGAAATCAACCGTTTCCCGTGTGCTTAACAATGAAAGCGGCGTGAGCGAACGCACGCGCGAACGCGTTGAAGCGGTGATGAACCAGCACGGTTTTTCCCCTTCCCGCTCCGCACGCGCCATGCGCGGTCAAAGTGATAAGGTGGTGGCGATTATCGTCACGCGTCTGGACTCGCTTTCGGAAAATCTCGCGGTGCAAACCATGCTACCGGTCTTTTATGAGCAGGGCTACGACCCGATCATGATGGAAAGCCAGTTCTCGCCCGAGCTGGTTGAGGAGCACCTCGGCATGCTCAGACGCCGCAATATTGACGGCGTGGTGCTGTTTGGTTTTACCGGCATTACTGAATCCATGCTCGCCTCCTGGCAGGATTCGCTGGTGCTGCTGGCAAGAGATGCGAAAGGCTTTGCCTCGGTCTGCTATGACGATGAGGGCGCCATTCGCACCCTGATGCAGCGTTTATACGATCGCGAGCATCGCCTGATCAGCTTTCTTGGCGTTCCTCATAGCGACGTAACCACCGGTAAGCGCCGCCATGAAGCCTACCTGGCGTTCTGTAAGAAACACAAACTGCACCCCGTCGCCGCGCTGCCGGGTCTGGCCATGAAGCAGGGCTATGAGCAGGCCGCCAACGTCATCACCCCAGAAACCACCGCTTTAGTCTGCGCGACGGATACCCTCGCCCTTGGGGTCAGTAAATATTTGCAGGAGCAGCGAATAGAGAACCTGCAGCTGGCGAGTGTGGGCAGCACGCCGCTGATGAAATTCCTCCATCCGGAAATTATCACCGTCGATCCAGGATACGCTGAAGCCGGACGACAAGCGGCCTCACAGCTGGTCGAGCAGATCAACGGCCGTAGCGAACCACGACAAATCGTTATACCTTCCGCCCTCTCCTGATCGCTTTCTGAGCGTTAATTTGTGATCTTCGCTGCGTTTCGGGAACGTTCCCATTTTTAAAATTTCATCGACGATATACTCTGGCGCCAACAACGAGAGAGTTGCCGAATGACGACGCTACAGCGTCTTTTCCGGTCTACGGGGAACACACATCATCATGAGCAAAATAAAACAAGCAGACATCGACCGGCTGATTGAGCTGGTAGGCGGGCGCGACAATATC
The DNA here is from genome assembly GCA_020099315.1 of Citrobacter europaeus. Lineage (NCBI taxonomy): Bacteria > Pseudomonadati > Pseudomonadota > Gammaproteobacteria > Enterobacterales > Enterobacteriaceae > Citrobacter > Citrobacter europaeus. The sequence goes on along the minus strand of CP083650.1, from coordinate 446,362 downwards.
GCCACGGTGAGTCACTGCATTACTCGCCTGCGTTTTGTGCTGAATCAGCCTGCGAATGCCAGGCCGAAAGAGATCGAACAATTGCCGATGGTCAAAGGCTGCTTCACCAACGCCGGACAGTTTCAGGTGGTGATTGGCACCGAGGTGGGCGATTACTACCAGGCGCTGTTGGCGACAACCGGGCAGGCCAGCGCCGACAAAGAGCAGGCGAAAAAGGCCGCGCGACAGAATATGAAATGGCACGAACAGCTCATTTCTCATTTTGCGGAGATCTTCTTCCCGCTGCTGCCTGCGCTTATTAGCGGCGGCCTGATCTTAGGTTTCCGTAACGTGATCGGCGATCTGCCCATGAGCAACGGGCAGACGCTGGCGCAGATGCATCCTTCGCTGAAAACCCTTTATGACTTCCTGTGGCTGATTGGCGAAGCGATCTTCTTCTATTTGCCGGTCGGGATTTGTTGGTCGGCGGTGAAGAAAATGGGCGGTACGCCGATCCTCGGTATTGTGCTGGGCGTGACCCTGGTTTCTCCGCAACTGATGAACGCCTATTTGCTCGGTCAGCAGGTGCCGGACGTGTGGAACTTCGGCCTGTTCAGCATTGAGAAAGTGGGCTACCAGGCGCAGGTCATTCCGGCACTGTTGGCCGGGCTGACGCTCGGGTTTATTGAAACACGCATGAAGCGCATCGTCCCGGATTACCTGTATCTGGTGATCGTCCCGGTGTGCTCGCTGATCCTTGCGGTATTCCTTGCGCACGCCTTTATCGGTCCGTTTGGCCGCATGATCGGCGACGGTGTCGCGTTTGCGGTCCGGCATCTGCTGACCGGCAGCTTTGCCCCGATCGGCGCGGCGCTGTTCGGCTTCCTGTACGCACCGCTGGTGATCACCGGCGTGCATCAGACCACGCTGGCTATCGACATGCAGATGATTCAGAGCATGGGCGGTACGCCGGTATGGCCGCTGATCGCACTGTCGAATATCGCCCAGGCCTCTGCGGTGGTCGGGATCATTATCTCCAGTCGTAAACACAACGAACGTGAAATCTCCGTTCCTGCCGCAATCTCCGCTTATCTTGGGGTAACTGAACCGGCAATGTACGGGATCAACCTGAAATACCGCTTCCCGATGCTATGCGCGATGATCGGCTCCGGTCTCGCCGGACTGCTGTGCGGCCTGAACGGTGTGTTGGCGAATGGGATTGGCGTCGGCGGCTTGCCGGGCATCCTCTCCATTCAGCCGACCTACTGGCAGGTCTTTGGTATGGCGATGGTCATTGCGATTGTTATCCCAATGGTACTGACCTCATTCGTTTACCAGCGTAAATACCGTCTGGGTACATTACAAATTGTCTAACTTTTCTTCGGGGCGCAGTTGCGCCCCAACGTATTTCCAGGAAACAACCATGAATATTCCCCACTGGTGGCAAAACGGCGTTATCTATCAGGTTTACCCCAAGAGTTTTCAGGACACCACCGGCAGCGGCACCGGCGATTTACGCGGCGTAACGCAGCGTCTCGACTATCTACAAAAGCTGGGGGTCGATGCCATCTGGCTGACGCCGTTCTATATTTCGCCGCAGGTTGATAACGGCTACGACGTCGCAGATTACATGTCTGTCGATCCGTCCTACGGTACGCTTGCAGACTTTGACGAACTGGTAGCGCAGGCAAAAGCGCGCGGTATCCGTATTATTCTCGATATGGTGTTTAACCACACCTCAACTCAGCACGCCTGGTTTCGTGAAGCGCTGGATAAAGACAGCCCGTATCGTCAGTTTTATCTCTGGCGCGACGGCACGCCAGACAGCCCGCCGAATAACTGGCGTTCCAAATTTGGCGGCAACGCCTGGGGTTGGCACGCCGAAAGCGAGCAGTACTATCTGCACCTCTTTGCTCCGGAGCAGGCCGACCTTAACTGGGAGAACCCGGTAGTCCGTGCCGAGCTTAAGAAAGTCTGCGAGTTCTGGGCCGATCGCGGCGTGGACGGGCTGCGTCTCGACGTGGTCAATCTTATCTCCAAAGATCAGGACTTCCCGGACGATCCTGACGGCGATGGACGGCGTTTTTATACCGATGGTCCGCGCGCGCATGCGTTTTTACGCGAGATGAACCGCGACGTCTTCACACCCCGCAACCTGATGACGGTCGGGGAAATGTCGTCCACCACGCTGGAAAACTGCCAGCAGTATGCCGCACTCGATGGCAGCGAACTGTCGATGACCTTTAACTTCCACCACCTGAAAGTGGATTACCCTAACGGCGAAAAGTGGTCGTTAGCAAAACCCGACTATGTGGCGCTCAAAACCCTGTTCCGCCACTGGCAGCAGGGCATGCACAATCAGGCCTGGAATGCGCTGTTCTGGTGTAACCACGATCAGCCGCGCATCGTGTCGCGTTTTGGCGATGAAGGGAAATACCGCGTTCCGGCCGCCAAAATGCTGGCGATGGTGCTGCATGGCATGCAGGGCACCCCCTACATCTACCAGGGGGAAGAGATTGGCATGACCAACCCGCATTTCCGCCAGATTACCGATTATCGCGATGTGGAAAGCCATAACATGTTTGCCACCCTGAACGGCCAGGGACGCGATGCGCAAGAGCTGCTGGCGATCCTCGCCAGCAAATCCCGCGATAACAGCCGCACGCCGATGCAATGGGATGCCAGCAAACACGCGGGCTTCACCGCGGGTCAGCCGTGGATCGATCTGTGTGACAACGCGGCGGATATCAACGTAGCGGCAGCGCTGAGTGATACCGACTCGGTGTTCTATACCTATCAGAAGCTGATCGCCTTACGCAAAGCGGAGCCAGTTATCACCTGGGGCGACTACCAGGATCTGCTGCCGGACAGCCCGCATCTGTGGTGCTATCAACGAGAGTGGCAAGGGCAACGGCTGCTGGTGATTGCTAATTTGAGCGATACCGTCCAGAACTGGCAGCCGACCCAAACCGACGGAAACTGGCAGGTGCTAATGCACAACTATGCCGAAGTCGCCAGCCAACCTGCAGACATGACGCTACGTCCTTTTGAAGCCGTCTGGTGGGTGCAAAAATAGCTTGCAATTATGTTCTGGCCCGGTACGCATAGCGCTGCCGGGCTTTGTTACATGCGCTTAGCTTACCCTTCTGTTTTTGCTGAATAAATAATCAGAATTTTCTACCTACAATTTACAATCGGCTGTACTGCCCGTCATCTGTACGCTCCGATTTTTACTTTGCGCTACATCAAAAAAATCGTAAACATCCTTGATGCAAATCACTACATATAGAACTTAAAATGCACGCCGACCCAATATGTTGTATTAATCGACTACAATTGCTACAACTACAGTGCACCGCTTGACGGTGGAATTGTGGATAAAGTGGGTCAGGATTGCGGGAAGTCATTGGCAATAGAGATGAATAAAGCCATGGCCGCTTCCCCAACCTCTGTGGATAACCTGTTCTTATAAATATGGAGTGATCATGACACCGCATGTGATGAAACGAGATGGCTGTAAAGTGCCGTTTAAATCAGAGCGCATCAAAGAAGCCATTCTGCGTGCAGCTAAAGCAGCGGGAGTCGATGACGCAGATTACTGTGCCACCGTCGCAGAAGTCGTTAGTAGCCAGATGAATGAGCGCAGCAAGGTCGATATCAACGAGATCCAGACAGCGGTAGAAAACCAGCTGATGTCTGGCCCGTATAAACAACTCGCCCGTGCGTACATCGAATATCGCCACGACCGTGATATACAGCGTGAAAAACGTGGCCGTCTGAACCAGGAAATTCGTGGTCTGGTTGAGCAAACCAACTCTGCTCTGCTGAATGAAAACGCCAACAAAGACAGCAAAGTGATCCCGACCCAGCGCGACCTGCTGGCCGGTATCGTTGCCAAACACTACGCACGTCAGCACCTGCTGCCGCGTGATGTCGTCCAGGGGCACGAGCGTGGTGATATTCACTATCACGACCTCGACTACTCTCCGTTCTTCCCAATGTTTAACTGCATGCTGATCGACCTGAAAGGCATGCTGACGCAGGGTTTTAAAATGGGTAACGCGGAGATTGAACCGCCAAAATCCATCTCTACCGCGACCGCCGTCACCGCGCAAATCATCGCTCAGGTTGCCAGCCATATTTATGGCGGCACCACCATTAACCGTATTGACGAAGTTCTCGCACCGTTCGTGACCGAGAGCTTTAACAAGCATCGCAAAACCGCTGAAGAGTGGCAGATCCCGGACGCCGACGGCTATGCGCATTCCCGTACCGAGAAAGAGTGCTACGACGCCTTCCAGTCGCTCGAGTATGAAGTGAATACCCTGCATACCGCCAACGGTCAGACGCCGTTTGTTACCTTCGGTTTTGGTCTGGGAACCAGTTGGGAATCGCGTTTGATCCAGCAGTCCATTCTGCGTAACCGCATTGCTGGCCTGGGTAAAAACCGTAAAACTGCGGTCTTCCCGAAACTGGTGTTCGCAATTCGTGACGGTCTGAACCACAAGTTTGGCGATCCGAACTACGACATCAAACAGCTGGCGCTGGAGTGCGCGAGCAAGCGTATGTATCCGGACATCCTGAACTACGATCAGGTAGTCAAAGTCACCGGTTCGTTCAAAACGCCAATGGGCTGTCGCAGCTTCCTCGGCGTGTGGGAAAACGAGAACGGCGAACAGGTTCACGATGGCCGTAACAACCTCGGCGTTATCAGCCTCAACCTGCCGCGTATCGCGCTGGAAGCCCATGGCGATGAAGCCACCTTCTGGAAACTGCTCGACGATCGTCTGGTGCTGGCGCGTAAAGCGCTGATGACCCGTATTGCGCGTTTGGAAGGCGTGAAAGCTCGCGTTGCGCCGATTCTGTATATGGAAGGTGCCTGCGGCGTGCGTCTGAAAGCGGACGATGATGTGTCAGAAATCTTTAAAAACGGTCGCGCGTCCATCTCTCTGGGCTACATCGGCATTCACGAGACCATCAACGCGCTGTTTGGCGACAAGCACCTGTACGACAGTGAGCAGCTTCGCGCCAAAGGTATCGCCATTGTGGAACGCCTGCGTCAGGCGGTCGATCAGTGGAAAGACGAGACCGGTTACGGCTTTAGCCTGTACAGCACGCCAAGTGAAAACCTGTGCGATCGTTTCTGCCGTCTGGATACCGCCGAGTTTGGCGTAGTGCCGGGTGTCACCGACAAAGGTTACTACACCAACAGCTTCCACCTCGACGTGGAGAAGAAGGTAAACCCGTACGACAAGATCGATTTCGAAGCGCCGTACCCGCCGCTGGCAAGCGGAGGCTTCATTTGCTACGGCGAATACCCAAATATTCAGCACAACCTGAAAGCGCTGGAAGACGTCTGGGATTACAGCTATCAGCACGTGCCGTATTACGGGACCAACACGCCAATCGATGAATGCTACGAGTGCGGCTTTACCGGCGAGTTCGAATGCACCAGCAAAGGCTTCACCTGTCCGAAATGTGGTAACCACGACGCGGCCCGCGTGTCGGTCACCCGCCGCGTATGCGGTTATTTAGGCAGCCCGGACGCGCGTCCGTTTAACGCTGGTAAGCAGGAAGAAGTGAAGCGCCGCGTTAAGCATTTAGGCAATGGGCAGATAGGTTAATTTCCGTTTGCAAAGGCCGTAGGCCTGATAAGACGCAATAGCGTCGCCATCAGGCATCACAATGTTGCCGGATGCGGTGCAAGCACCTTATCCGGCCTACATGCTTTCTGGACATCCTCTATGCAATACCACCAATATTACCCCGTCGATATCGTCAATGGCCCCGGAACCCGCTGCACCCTGTTTGTCTCCGGGTGCGTGCACGAATGCCCCGGTTGCTATAACAAAAGCACCTGGCGGCTCAATTCCGGCGAACCGTTTACCAAAGAGATGGAAGATAAGATCATTGCCGATCTGAACGACACGCGCATTCACCGTCAGGGGATTTCGCTGTCCGGCGGCGATCCGCTGCATCCGCAAAACGTGCCGGATATTCTGCAACTGGTACAGCGTATTCGCGCTGAGTGTCCGGGAAAAGATATCTGGGTGTGGACCGGCTACAAGCTTGAGGAACTCAACGCTGCGCAAATGCAGGTGGTGGATCTCATCAACGTGCTGGTCGACGGCAAATTTGTGCAGGATCTGAAAGACCCGGCGCTGATCTGGCGCGGCAGCAGCAACCAGGTGGTACATCATTTGCGTTAACACGCGATCTGGAGAGGCTTTTTCACAGCCTCTCCGTCCATTTGCTCATTCGCGACTGTGCTTTTCCCGTGGCATCAATGGCGCGCCCATCCGGCAACCAGCGTTGCGCCTCACCTTTCATTATCCCCTTTTCATAAGATAAACGCTGGGCAAGCGTGCCGTCCGGGTAAAACTGTTCGCTGAGAGCGTGGCGCAGCCCTTGCTGCCACTGTTCACGTAGCTGCAACTGCCCGAAAGGATAAAAGCTGCGGCATTCGCCGTGCAGTTGACCGTTAAGCCACTGCTCTTCTCGCAGCAATCCTCCGTCTTCAGTGAAGTAGCGGGCAATACCGTCCGGCTTGCCCTCACGATACGCCTGCTGCATGGCAAGCTGGCCGTTAGGATGCCAGCGCTCCATCATCCCGTTCAGCATCCCCTGCTGGTAACGCAGAACCGCCAGCAGGCGTCCGTTTTCTTCAATTCGCGTTTCACCGTTAAGCTGGTCGTTTGCGAAATTCGCTCGTAGCAAGGTGCTGTCCTGCCGATACTCCAGCGTATCGCTCATCAGTTAATCTTCACCATCCCGCCCTTAATCATCAGCATCCCGCCGCCATCCACGGTCTGAGTGGCGCTGGCTTTGCTGGTGAGCGTGGCTTTCGCTTCGTGGCTGATGGTTGCGGCTTTTTGCGTCAGCGAGGCTTTCGCTTCACTGGCGATGTTGGTGGCATCCAGCTTCATACTGCCCGATGCGCTGGCGTTAAGACCCGCCCCGCTCTTGATGTCCAACGTTTTGCCGCTCTCCAGGGTTAGCGTACCGCTGACCTTAATCGTCAGGTTGCCGTCGACGTTCAGCGTGTAGTTGCCCTTTACCTTATGCGTCTGGTTGCCGTCGATGGCGTGTTCCTGATCGCCTTTCACCGTCACACTGCGTTTCTCTTTGACCTCCAGCGTGTCGCTGCCTTTTTCGATTTTCACCGTGCGATTGCCTTTTTTCAGGGTGACCGCTTCGTTGCCCTCTTCAACGGTGCGCGTGCGATCGTTTTTGACGCTCTGAATGTCGTCATGGCTGATAGTCGTTTTGCTGTCGTTGAGCACGGTGAGCTGGAAGTCTTTCTGCGCCTGCATCGCCAGCAGTTCGGCGTCTTTTTTGTCGTCGAAGCGCAGTTCGTTAAAACCTTTTTCACTTTTGGTTTTAATCCCGGACTGAGTCTGATTTGCCGGAAGGGCATACGGCAGAGCATTCGCGCCGTTGTACACGCAGCCGGTAATCAGCGGCTTATCCGGGTCGCCGTCGATAAAGCTCACCACCACTTCCTGACCGACGCGCGGGATAAACTGCGCGCCAAAGCCGTTGCCGCTCCAGGCGGTGGCGACCCGCAGCCAGCAGGAGCTGGTTTCGTCGTTTTTACCCTCTCTGTCCCACGGGAACTGCACCTTTACTCGCCCGAGCTTGTCGGTCCAGATCTCTTCTCCCGACTTGCCAACCACCGTCGCCGTCTGGGTATGCATAAACGGTACTGGCGTGTTGCTCTGCGGGCGGTATAGCGTCGCTTTCGGAATGGCGGTAAAGCGGTTGCGATAGCGCTCGCCGTCGTACTCGTGGCTGACGGCGGTGATTAGCCAGTCGATGTTTAGCGCCTTGTCGTCGTGCTCGGTTAAGGTGAACCAGTGACCGGCCATCAGCGCCGCGCGGTCGCTTTCACCGACCAGCTGTTTGGCCTGCGCCTTCAGGGCATTAACCTTCCACGCCGCCAGCGCGTCGCCTTCGGCTTTAACGCTAAAACGCCCCGGATGCTGATACTGCATCCCGCCCTTCTTCTCCCCGGCCTGGACAAACAGCGTGGCTTTTGGCTGTTCGTAGTTATAGTCGCTGCTCTGGAACCCCTGCGCAGTGGCCTGCAAACTTAGCTGCGCCGAACGAATCATGCCGGTTTCCCGCGCGCCGCTTGCTGCGGCCTGATACTTGACCTTTTTATCACCAGTAATCGGCGGGAAGGCGCTGTTATCATCCGCCAGCACCAGCGTGTGCTTGCCTGCTGCGTGGGTAAAGAACCAGAAAATTCCCTCCTGCTCTAGCAGCCGCGAGACAAAATTAAAATCGCTTTCGTTGTATTGCAGGCAGTATTCACGCTTCGCCGGTTTGGTTTCCAGCTGGAATTTGTAGTCGGTAAACCCGGCGTCTTTAAACACCTTTTCGACGATCTCCTGCACACTGAGGTTCTGAAACACGCGGTTATTGCTGGCGAGCGTCAGCCACCATAGCCATGGGCGCAGCACAAACTGGTAGCGATCGGCGTTGCTGGTCGCCGGAAGCTGGTGCGCCTCGGCAATCAGACCGTCGTAATCGGCGTCGTTGATGGTGGCGGTCAGATGGGTCGCCAGCGCGGCATCCAGCGTTAACGGCGCAGAGGTGGTTCCCGCGACGGTGGCGGTGATCAGGCCGTTAAGCTGGGATTCGGTCTGCGCGGTGGCGGCGACCAGATCGGTTAATGTTGGGGAGGTAAGCTTGATGATGGTGGAATCTGACATATGAAATTCCTTTTATATTTGTCGAGTACGTTATGCCCGGTGGCGCTACGCTTACCGGGCCTACAGAATGTGCAGTCTTTGTAGGCCGGATAAGGCAAAGCCGCCATCCGGCAGTTCTGCATTCAATTTGAAAATAACAACACATCAATTGATTAGGGAACAATTTCATGTTGTTCTGATAGTTCTGTATCTGCATGAATATGGAATCGCATTCTCTGATTTGTATTAATTGCGCCAATCCACATATGCCTAATCATATTTTCAGATGCATATTTTCTTTTTGCATGCCGTAAAATTCTTATGAATGTAAACTGATCATCTTGTTCATACGAATATATGTATCGAGATGTATTATATGTTCTTGTTACTTGTCTTGAAGGGTGAACAAAGCTACAAGATATTTCTATGCATCTTCCATTATGTGGCATATTAATTCCTCAATAATTATCCCATCACTTCCCCAACCACCAGATTCTCAACATCCCTCGCCCCCACTCCCTTACATTTCTCCATTACTCTTTCGACCAATCCATCCTCCATATTTAATTTTTCTCCCGTCGCCACTAAATATCGCTGCGCTAATTTCTCTAATTTAGCCAGCACAATTCCCTTCAATATTTCTTCATCCAACGCCCGATACGCCACCGTGGTCATCCTTGCTAAAAACGCCGGGCGGAAATGGGTTAATAGTTCCTCGCGCAGCGCCTCGTTGAACCGCTCGCTGTTTAATTCCCCCGCAGGCGTGTCGAGAATTAATTCCGCGCCGACGTTGCTGGTCGCCAGCATCACCGTATTTTTGAAATCGACAATCAACCCGGTGCCGTCCTCCATTACGCCTTTGTCGAAGACGTTATAGAACGCCTCCAGCACGTCCGGGTGCGCCTTTTCGATTTCATCGAGCAGCACCACCGAATAGGGGCGGCGGCGCACGGCTTCGGTTAACGCCCCACCGCTGCCGTAGCCCACGTAGCCCGGCGGCGCGCCTTTCAACTGGCTGACGGTGTGCGCCTCCTGGTACTCAGAAAGATTAATAGTGATCAGATTGCGTTCACCGCCGTACAGGGCGTCGGCCAGCGCATACGCGGTTTCGGTTTTGCCCACGCCGGTTGGCCCCACCAGCAGGAACACGCCGACCGGCTTTTGCGGGTCAGTCAGGCCGCTGCGATAGGCGCGCAGGCGTTGGGCGATGGTCTCCAGCGCTGCCTGTTGACCCATTACCCGAGCACTCATCCGTTCAACCAGCGTACGCAGGGCGTGGGCTTCGTCGGTGAGCATCTGCCCAAGCGGAATGCCCGTCCAGCCGCCAATCACCGCCGCCACCGTGGCGGGATCGACACAATCCGGCACTAGCGGCACCTCGTCGCGCAGTTGGGCAGCGGCGGTTTCCAGTTTGCCAATCAGCGCCGCGCACTCCACCAGCTCTTGCTCCAGTTCCTCGTCATCGTCCAGCCGCGCACTGAGATCCAGCATCCGCTGGCGCGTCGCCAGTAGTTCGCCGACCCGCTGACGCTCATCCTGCCAGCGCCCTTCCACTTCTCTCGCCTGCAAGCGTAACTTCTCCGCCAGCGCCTCCAGCTCGCACAGCCTGTCGTGATGATCGACGCCGACCAGCAGCTCGCGGTTGAGGCGTTCACTCTCTTCTTCGATGGCCGCCTGCTGCTGACGGATCTCCTCAAGCTGGGGCGGCACATCATGCTGCGCCAGCGCCACTCTTGCGCAGGCGGTGTCGAGCACGCTGATGGCTTTGTCCGGCAGTTGGCGCCCGGAGATGTAGCGCTGCGACAGACGCACCGCCTCGCGGATGGCGGTATCGAGGATCTGCACGCCGTGGTGTGCCTCGAGCTTGTCGGCCACCGCCCGCAGCATCACCACCGCGCTGTTCTCGTCCGGTTCCTCGATCTGGATACGCTGAAAACGCCGGTCCAGCGCCGGATCCTTTTCGAAATATTTTTTGTACTCCTGCCAGGTGGTGGCGGCGATGGTACGCAGTTCCCCACGCGCCAGCGCCGGTTTCAGCAGGTTGGCGGCGTCGCTGCCGCCCTCGGCGCCGCCCGCGCCAATCAGCGTGTGGGCTTCGTCGATAAATAAAATGATCGGTTGCGGGGATTTTTTTACCGCGTCGATCACCCCTTTCAGCCGCTGTTCAAATTCACCTTTCACGCCCGCGCCCGCCTGCAACAGGCCGAGATCCAGCGACAGCAGAGCGACATCGCGCAGCGGCGGCGGCACACTTCCTTCGGCAATGCGTCGCGCCAGCCCTTCAGCGACGGCGGTTTTGCCCACCCCCGGCGCGCCAACCAGAATCGGGTTGTTTTGCCTGCGCCGCAGCAGGATGTCGATACACTGGCGGATCTCCGCGTCGCGCCCGATGATCGGATCGATCAGCCCTTCCCGCGCATCACGGGTCAGATCGTGGGTGTATTGATCCAGCACGCCGCCTTCACGCTCCGGGTGTTCTCCCGTATGCGTATCGCTTAATTCTTCAACAGAGCCACGACACCAGCTCTGCCACTGGCTTTCCATCACCCCCGCCGGAAGCTGCAACAGCAGCGGCATTCCCTGCGCCAACTGGGCGCGCAGACGTTCTCGGGTGAGTAAGGCTTGCAGCAACAACGCTGAACGGACCTTCAACAAACGCTGGAAAGCCGCCAACAAAACCGCTCCTTCCAGTAATTCCACCAGTTGCACGGAAAACACCGGCATCCGCGTGCAGCCGGATTTAAACTGCGCCTGGGCGCTATGGATCTCTTCGCGCAGCGTGTCGACGGAAATCGCCGCGCCGCTCAGGCAATACGCGAGATCACAGTGTTCATCATCGAGTAATGCCAGCAGCAGATGCTCCGGCTCAACAAACCAGTGTCCCTGCGCCCGGCTGCGTTCGGCGGCCTGCTCCAGCGCACGAAAGCAAACCGGATTCAGTCGTTGTACCAGCGCTTTTAAGTCCATGCGTTGTTCTCCTCAAGTTGCTGTTGGCAGTGAAACACGGCGGGTTTACGCCCTGCCAGTTGAGCGGTATAGCCCAAACGCGGCGGCGTATCGCGGCTCAGGCAGTGGTCAAGATTTAGCGTCCCGCGCATCATCAGTTGCAGCGTTATCCCTGGGCCAAACCAGATTTGCCCCAGTTTGCTGAGCTGAAGAAAGGCTTGCCCATCGGATAAAAACGCCCGCCACCGGGTGGGGCTTTCAGCATGCAGGTGCACCCGCAGCGCCGCATGCTGATTCCAGATCCGTCGCCCGGCGACGCTGTTGCGCCCCAGCCGACATCCCGTCCGGCTTATGGATGCCTGCGGCAAAGGCTGCCAGCGGCCGACAAACTCTTCGACATGCACGGTGACGTTCAGTACGGCCTCGACCAGCGCCACAAATCCAGCCACAGAACGCCTGCGATTCGTCAGGCTGCCGCATTGCATCAGCAGGCTCTGCACCTGTGCAGACTCATGCTTTTCCATGGCATCAAGCCTGAAACCACACAGTGCCCGCATCACCGACTGCCCCGGCGCGTTATCCTGGCGCGCGTAGGGCGTAGCCAGCCGATACAGGCTCAGGCTTCGGTAGTGATGCTGAATAAAACGCTGTTGAAACATAAAGATAAAATCCTGCGGTGCGCTGTTTTTATCCTGCGTCGCCTGCTGCAGCCATTCCAGCCAGCCATAGGGCAGTACGCCATCCGCACCTCCCGGCCCGAGGCTACGCACCTGGAGAACGTCGTTGTTCAGCGCGCCAAGTTCCGCAGGCGCAAACGCCAGCCCCAGCTCACCCCACAGCTCGGGCGTGTCACCGCTCGCCTGTAAAATCCTGAGGCACTGCTCCAGCGAAAAGCGCCACGGCTCGCCCTTAAGTTGCGCCATTACGCTATCAGCGCGGTCTGTTCGACGTCTGTCCATAGCGACAGCTCCTCCCCTTCATCCAGCAATACCGTACGTACAAAGCAGTTAGCGGTCGCGTTACGCGCCAGAAAACGGGCGACAATCCCCGCAAACAACAGCCGACTGTTGCCCGTAAATGCCTGTGGGTCGAGGGTCAGCGTCAGCCGAATACCGTTATGCCAGCCGCGCCAGGCATCGCCTCCGCGGTGCTCGCTAACCCGCTGGCAACACATCTCGCGGATGCCATTTATCTGTTGCCAGACGGCGGGTGACGCAGAGGAAGGGGCATACAGCGCCAGCAGCTCTTTGAGCGAGTCCAGAGCCCTCTCTCCCTCGGTCAATGAAAGGTGATTGAGCGCCAGCGAAGAAAGCAGTTTCCAACGCGCATCTCGCTGCAAGGCGGGCGCAGAAGGCGTGGTCGGCGTTCCCAATAAATGCACCTGCGCGACCGGACCAGGGACTTCAAAGGTCAGAGGCGTTCCCGCACAAAGCTGTGCAGCCTTGTTACCGTTACTGCACCAGAGCGTCGCCGTCAGGCTTGTCTCTTCGTCCGGAGCAAACGGGTCGAAGCGGCTGTCCACCAGGGTTAACCACAGCGCATTGCCCTGCTGGGGGTTGCGCCGCGCATGCCAGAACCAGCGGGACTCGCTATGCCCGCGGGCCGAGTAATATGCAGGCACGCACCAGGCCTCCTCACGGCGGCTCATCCACAGCGTCTGTACACGGTAGATCTGTACATGGTGATCGTGATGATCGGCCACCAGCCGATGCTCGCTGCGGGTATGCCCGGCGCTCAGTGGCTCAGAGGTCCGGGTGAAAAGGTTAACGATTGGCACACAGCCCAGACGAATATCACCCGAGTGAATATGCTGTGCCCCCGGCGGAGCGCGATCGAAAGGAATGCACAAGGTCATGCCATCGCCATCCTTCGTCGGCGGCAGCGGCAAATCAAAATACATCAGCGCCTGCGGACAGTTCATCCAGGCACTGAGCGCCAGCACGCTGGACTCTACGCCCGGTTCGCAGGGCAAAATCTTTTCGGCATTCAGCAGGCCAATAGGATGTGGGCGCAGCGGCCCGATGACATGGGCGTACAACAAATCAAACAGCGTGGCGTTGATTTGCGGCGAGCCGCTGAGATGAATGCGCAACTGTGTTACCGCCAACGTTGAAAACTGATGTGGCGGCAGGCAACGTAGCTGAATCCGCAACGCGCCGCGCGCCCGCATCAGCCCGGTTAACTGCCGGGCCTGGGCCGCATCACACCAGCTAACATCTTCAATCTCAATAGGCCACAGCGTTTGCGCCAGCGCGGTACGCCACCAGACCGTCTCACCGCTTTCCGTTAGCGCGTAAAGCGGCGTTCCGGCTGGAAGGGCGTAACCCCGACTCAAATCGCCTGCCAGCGGATCCGCAGTAAAACTGGCGGTAGCAGAGGAAGGAAACGGTCGTATTGCATGGGGAGAAAGCTGCTCCAGTAGCGATTCGCACAGCTCGCCGAAGCCGTCGTCAAGGCGCTGATGCAGTCTGGCGCTTTGCAGAGCGAAGCCTTCTAAAAGCCGTTCAACATGCGGATCCGGGCAATCAAATTCGCTCAGCCGCAGACGAGAGGCTACGTGCGGGTGCCGATGGGCGAACTCCCCGCTGGCTTTTCGCAACCATCGTAATTCCTGCAGATAATTTTCCAGCAATCGATCGTCCATTGATCTCCCCCTTTCGCGGGTTATTGCCAACTGCCGTTTTGATACGCCAGACTCAGCGTCAACGGGTCGTCATCGTTCCACAGCATCGCTTCAATGCGTAGCGCCAGCGTCTGATGATGCGCATCCTTCACACTGATAGTTAGCGCCTGGATCCGCGGCTCGTTGCGTAAAATGGCTGCGCGTAGCCGGCGACAATACCAGCTAAGCACTCGTTCATCGCCCGCGTTCAGTCCATGCCATTCCGGGACGCCCCAGGCAAGCAGCAGCGGCAACGCGTCATCATCCGCAGGAGCGCGGGAGTTGAACAATCGCCTCAGCTCCCGGCACACCGACTCGCGCGGCGTAACACCTTCATCCATCAGTCTGTCGAACAATGCAACCGGGATGGATGATTTCATCATCAACCACCATTTTTATTCATCGCCATATCCCAGGTCGACGCCGCCGCACCTTTCTCCGCCCCTTCTAATTTTTGGGCCTTCAATTCCCATTTAATTTTGCTGAAGTTTAGGGATAGCGTTTCAACAGGTTTACCGCCCGAGCCGCCGCTGACGCTGATATGTGAAATCAATACGTTGTCGAGGGTATAGACAATAAACGGCAGCACCGAATCGCCATCATTGCGACATAGCGTTAAAACAGCCTGCGTAATCATTTTCCCGGAACAACAGTAAAGATTAAGTTCAGGAGTGGAAATATCGACAAATTTGGTCAGTGACATCTCCCCCACATGCGCCCGACCAGACGTACGGTTGGTGTTACTCACATCATTAGTAACCTGCATCGCAACATTATGGCTGAAGGACATAATTTCAATTTGGTCTACATATCCATCAACGTTGCTGTCACCTTTGATCGGATCAATCTTTAAAAAAATAGCATCCATAGAATCTTCCCTTATGTAATTAAGCCGATACAGGCGGTGGCAATTCCGCCACCAGGCGGATAGATGTGGTCAATTCTTCCAGTTGGAAATGAGGGCGCAGGAATACCACCGCGCGATAGACACCAGGTTTGCCGGGAACATCCAGTACGTCTATCCGTGCTTCGCGCAACGGATATTGCGCCTTGATCTCCTGCGGTGCTGTGTCGCTGAGTAGCACGTAACTGGCAATCCAGTTATTGAGGAATCGCTCAACATCTTCGCGACTCAAAAAACTGCCGACTTTGTCGCGCATAATGACTTTCAGGTAGTGCGCAAAGCGGGAGGCGGCAAGGACGTACGGCAGCATCGCCGAGATCCGCGCATTCGCGTTGGCTTCAGGCGTGTTGTAGATTTTTGCCTGGTTGGTGGTTTGCCCGCCAAAAAACGCGGCGGTATTCGTATTCTTTTTATGACACAGCGCGATGAACCCAAGATCGTTCAACTCTTTTTCACGGCGATCGGTAATGGCTACCTCCGTCGGACAGCGCAGACTGATATCACCGGATGGCGTGGAAAAAGTATGCGCCGGGAGACCTTCCACCAGTCCGCCACCTTCTGCGCCACGAATCGCCGCGCACCAGCCATATAAAGCAAACGCCTCGGTAATGCGATTGGCCAGTACCCAGGCGGCATTCCCCCACAGGTATTTGCTGGCATCCAGGCCGTTAACGTCCTCGATAAAGTTTACCCCGTCTACCGGCACCGTATCCGGCCCGTAGGGCAGACGCTGTAAAACGTGCGGCAGCACCAGCGAGACATAGCGCGAGTCGTCGCTTTCACGGAATGCTCGCCATTTGATCATCTCGGTGCTTTCGAAGATCTTCGCCAGATCGCGTGGCACGCTCAGCTCAGCGAACGATCCCATATCAAACAAGCGCGGGCTGGCAGCGGCAATAAACGGCGCATGAGCGGCCGCCGCAACCTGAGATATTTTCTCCAGCAGCGCCACGTCCTGCGGATGACGGCCAAACTCAAAATCCCCCACCAGCACACTATAGGGATTGCCACCAAAGGTGCCGTACTCATCTTCGTACAGCTTTTTGAACAGCGTGCTCTGATCGAACTCAACCGCTTTTTCCAGATCGTCCTGCAACTCTTTGCGCGAGACATTCAGCAGTCGTAACTTCAATCGCGTACTGGTTTCAGTGTTCATTACAAACTGATGCAACCCGCGCCAGGAAGACTCCAGCTTCTGGGTATCCGGATGATGCAACACCTCATTCAACTGGGCGCTGATAAGCTCATCGATCTGCGCAATACGGTGGTTGATCATCGCCACAGTGTCGCTTCCGATCGCCATTCCTTCATCGAGGATTTGCGTCGCCAGCTCTTCCAGCATGTCCCGCGCATAGGTTTGTTGCAGCTCATCACGAGCCATCCGTCCTTCCTGAATAATGCGGTCCAGTACGCTCAGCGTAACGGTCTGTCCACCCGTTTCAGTTTGTTCTTGCACATTCTCCATTGCTCTTCTCCTTTTCCGTCACGCGTTTTCAGCTGGTTTTTCTTCAGCAGCAGGTCTTAACGCCTGAAGTTCTGCGTTATCGTTTACCACCTGCTGTAACAACGCATCCAAATCGTCGTTACCATCCAGTTTGGTGAGGAGGTCGCGCAAGCGTTGGCGGGCGAGGAAAAGACGCTGGAGGGGTTTAACCTGATTGATAATATTGAGCGGCGAAAAGTCGTCGAACTCGTTAAAGCGCAGCTCAACGTTCAATTTGCTGCCATCATTAGCCAGACGATTTTCTACCTGAACCGCCAGACGAGGTGAGATGGAGGAAAGCACATCATCGAAATTATCACGATCGATTTCGACGAATCGCCGCTCACGTAATTTAGCGGGTGGGGATGCTGGATGCCCGGATAAATCAGCCAGAATACCAACAACCAAGGGAAGTTCTTTTTTCTCAATCGCCCCACCCGTTTCCACATCATACGTTATTTGTACGCGCGGCGGCCTAATACGGTTGAGTTTATGCTGTATGCTCTCGGCCATATTTAATCCTTTTTTATTGCAATAGTATCCCTGGTACGATATTTGCCGCACCATTATTCGAAAAGTGATATTCATGAATAACTACCTGCAATATAAAAAACACAACAAAAAATAAATATCAACTTAATTTTTTGTTTTTTACACAAAAATAAAACATTTGATAAAAATCAATTAACCAAAAATCAACCAATAAAAATCAACAAGTTACACCAAAAGTTAATTAAAAATAATACTTTACACTTGAAATATAAATCACATGAATATTTAAATGTTAACGAATTTTATTACTTCAGATTCGTCCAATAATGATTTAAGTCAAAAACAGAACCGTTGCTATTAATTACCTTCTTAAGGAAGATATAAAAGGATTTTATATGACAAACGGCCTACGCCATCCAGCCAGCATAATATTATTCAGTATTTTAATTTTACTGAGTAGCGGCTGTTCATTGTGGCAAAACCGTGTGGCATTTAATGATGTGGTCATTGAAACCGTAGCAGATGCAAACGATAACACACCAGTCGCAGTGGATATTGTCGCGGTTGCCGATAACGCGTTGCTGCCAACCGTACAAACGCTTAGTGCAACACAATGGTTTAACGCCAAATCACAACTGCTGCGCGATAGCCCTGACGGGCTGCACGTTTGGTCGCTGGAGCTGGTGCCGAATTCGCGTTTTGTGACCAAAAACTCCCCTCTGCAGGGCGTTAAGGCAGAGGCAATTCTGCTGTTTGCCCGCTACAGCAGCGCAGGAGAACACCGCTTAAGACTGGATAAAGCAGATTCATTGCATCTGCTGCTAATGACGGATGAAGCAGTCCTGGCCCCCTGAACAAGGAAAGTACTATGAGCACAATTCCGGCAATGGTTTGCTGGTATGAAGGGATGGCAATGCTACCTCAACATTTCCAGTTGCAGGCATTGCGCAATGAAACGCTTTGCGCAGCGCTCACCGGGTGCGCTAATCCGTGGTTTTGGGGCGTCAACCGGCTACAGATTGACGAAGCGGCGCTGTGTGCAGGAACGCTACGTATTTTGCGCCTGGAAGCAATTATGCCCGACGGCACGCCGGTCAATTATGACATTAGCGACGATTTATCACTGGAGTTTGACTGCGCCCGTTTGCTGCCTGCCGCGCCGGACAGTGAGCATATCCTCTGGCTGGCGCTGCCGCCGCTAAACCGTGCCGGACAGTGGCAGTTGATGAATAGCCGCTGTCGATCAGTCAACAGCCCCCCGCTGCCTGACCTGAGTAGCGGTGAATTTCCCGAGAGCATTTCGCAATGGCAGCCCGAACCGCGTCTGGTTTGCCAGCACGATCGCGCCGATTTCGTCTGTCTGCCGCTGCTGCAGGTTGTGTATAGCGAAGGCGGATTTCGTCAGAGCGAGTGGTTTCCCCCCTCTCCCACCGTCA
The DNA here is from genome assembly GCA_020099315.1 of Citrobacter europaeus. Classification (NCBI taxonomy): domain Bacteria; kingdom Pseudomonadati; phylum Pseudomonadota; class Gammaproteobacteria; order Enterobacterales; family Enterobacteriaceae; genus Citrobacter; species Citrobacter europaeus. Next base: position 427,764 of record CP083650.1, on the reverse strand, counting down.
ACGAAGAGAGTTACCTGGCGCGCCACACCCGACAACTCTGCCTGCAGGCAAGAGAAAAAATTCTATTTCTGAGCCGGGAAATGCAGTTGGCGCAACACGGGCAGCGTACCAACGACTGGCTATGGCTTACGCTGTCGCTGCAGAGTATCCAGGGCGCATTGCCGCTGGTGGAAAGCTTGATTAGCAGCGGGCGGCCGCACCCACAGGATCTTTACCGCGCGCTGAGTCTCTTTATCGGGCAAACGGCAATACTGACTCAGGATAAAACGCTGCCCCTGCTGCCAGCTTTTGATTATCAGAACATGCTGCCCGCATTTGTATCTCTTTTCACCGTACTGAAAAACCAGTTGGCACATATTCATCGCCGCTATCAGCGGCTAAATTTCAGCAAACTGGATAACGCTTTTTCACTGCAACTTCCGCCGGATCTCCACGCCGGAGAGCAGGTGGTGATAGGTCTGCTGATGCCCGGAGGCAACGCCGCCAAAGCAGAAAAATGGTTACAAATGAGCCTTATCACCAGCCATCCCTTTGTACCCGTCCTGCGTCGTCAGCGGATGCACGGAATGACGTTCTCGCCGCTGGCTGCAGAGCAGCGCAGTGACTGGGAAATCGACGGCAATGTGGCCCTGTTTACCCTCACCCTTACCCTCCAGTGGTTCGAAAAAGGGACGCCGCTGGTTATTGCCCCATTGCATGAAACAGAGGATATGCCGCAGCAGATCATGCTCTACCGTCAGGAGGTAAGCCATGACGCCCGCGCATCCTGATATGCCTGCCAGCCGTCTGTTTGATGAGATTTACACCCGCTGGCTGGCGCAGTTCGAACGCTGGAAAAGCACTCCGCTACCGCCAGATGAGCTGCATAATCAGGCCGTTGTATATGCCAGTCAGGTGGTAGAAGAGTACAACCGACGTCTGACCCGCGAACTGGGTTCGCCATTTCAGCAGCAGATTGACGCTGCCGTTTATGCCCTGGTCGCGCTGATTGATGAGTCCGTACTCTACGGCGACTGGCCCGCGCTCTCCCTGTGGCAGTCCTGCCCGCTGGAGTATCATCTGTGGCAAACCCATAGCGCAGGGGATCAGATCCCCCGCAAGATCGCTGCCCTGCTCAATGAACGTAGCCCAGGTAAACGAGATTTAGCCGCGCTGTATTTGCGCTGCCTGACGCTGGGGTTTGGTTCCCGACGTAGCGATTTTAATCTGCAGAATCATCAGGAAACCTGCCGCCTGCTGTGGCATTTTGCCTTTCAGCGTGACGCTCAGCTCAGCGATATAGCCGAACGTATGGAATCGACCGCGCTGGGCACCCCTTTACAGCTTCCGGCGCATCGCCGCCTGCCAGACAATTCGCGCCTGCATCTTATCGCCCTCGTCATACTGTTGGCGCTATTGCTGCTGAGTCAGCGATTGTGGCTGAGTATTGAAGATGCCATTGGCGTAAATACGCTGCCAGATTTTCCGGTAACCCAGTCTTGCCAGGGAGATGATAAGTGACGCAACCCTGGCTTACGCTACTGATTATTATGCTGGTGCTATTGGCGATTACTCTCTGGTGCGTCTGGTGGCAGTGGGAATACCGAAACGATACGTTCAACCGTGCGCAAAAGGAGATCCAGCGAGCCTGCACAGGTCAGGATCCTTACGACAGTATGCGAATCCTGATGCTTGGCGATGAAGAGAATAATCGTCTGCTTTGCCGCAGTTGGTCACTCACCGACGGCCAGGAATACTGGTTCGGGCAATGGTGGTTTAATCCTCAGTGCAGCCTTCTGTGCCTGCCGCAAACGCTACAAACCGTTGGCAAAAAGCGGCTAATTCGCCAGAACGACTGGCAGAAGACGCTGTCTGCACTGGTGAAAAGCCGCCCACAGCGACCGCTGGACGCACTGATTATCACCCTTTCATTAGAGACGCTGTACGACGATGATACCGTCCGCGCCAGCTTGTTGCATAACTGTCAGCAGTTGCAGCAGGTGTGCGGACTGAGCCTGCCAATTTACCTGATCATCAGCGGCATGGAATCACAGGAAGGCACTACCTCTTTACTGGAGCTATTGCCAGAGGATGCTCGCCGCAGTCCTATTGGCAGCACGATTCCGGTCGCCAGAGAAGCCATCTGGAAACCGCAGTGGATCGACAATGCCCTGGACAATACCCGTACTTCGCTGCGGATGTTCATAACCGAGCTTGGCGCGCTGCGAGGCAACACGCCGGAGCAATTATTCCGCCTGCCAGAAAACTTCCCGCCGCTTGCCGCACCGTTGCATGACGCTTTTGACGGCCTGTTTAACAGTCATGCCCGCGATGAGCCGCCGCAGCTTCGCGGGATCTGGTTTGTTGCACGAACGATGGCGGAGGGCAAACCGCAGATGCAGTTTTGCCAGTCGCTGCTGAGCGGAAAAATTACCGCCGAGCGCGGTCTCGCGCTTCCGGTTCGCCGCCTGCTGCGCCTGAACCTGCGCCGCCATTTCATAACCCTCGCCTGCTATAGCTGCCTTTGCGTTCTCTGGCTTGCCGCCATGACCTGGAGCTGGCGATACCAGCACACCAACGCCGTACTATTGCACGATCGTCTGCAGGTCCTCGCCACAGCCGCCCGAGCCGATATCACGGGTGAGCGTTCCACCACGCTGTACTGGCGGGTTCTCAACGGCATTCCACAGTGGCAGTTTCGTTCCATCGTCTGGCCCGGCTCGCTGTTCAGCCGTACCGATACAAAATTGCGCGAGACGTTTAGCAACGTCACCCTGGTTAGCCTGCTGGTGCCCGCCACCAACAGTATCTGCCTGCAAAATCAACATGAAAGGGGCTTTGAGCAGGACGATCTGCTACCCGAAGAGCGTTACCGGCAAATTCAGCACTTGCTCACTCAGGCAAAACAAATGGAGTCGCGCTATTTGCCGTTGCTGCAATTGATGCAGATGAAGCAACCCACTGTGCAGACGTTGGCAAACGTCAGCGCCAGCGTTTGGGGCGTGACCGTTGACACCGACTCTTTGCCCTCACAGGAAAAGCTCAACGAAATGTTTGCCACGCTCAATCTCTCGCGACTGAAATTACCCGACGCCAGCGAGTTGACTCAGCGCAACAGCGTACTTTTTTCTCACGAAACCATGCGCTGGCTGGAGCAAAACTATGGCAATACCAGCCTGGATAACAACGAAGAGCAACTCGAACAACTGCTGGCGCTATTTGGCAACGGCTCCGGGGTTACCCCGTTGTTCGTCCGCTCGCTTATCCGCCAGGTCAGCCGCTTACAGGCAACGCTGACAACCATCAATAACCTGAGTCGTGACGCAACAAATTCGCCAATCAGACTGCCACTGGATGAGCTGCTCACGCAGGCACGGACCCTTAGGCTTATCGACAACGGCGTGGTTCAGGAACTGCTTCGCCACGAAACCCTACTTCGCCAACGCTTTCTGGCGCAGGTTGATGGCTCCAGGCTGCACTTCTCCTCACTAACCGAGCAATCCGCGGAAGGGCAATTCAGCGTATCGCCGGATCTTCTGGCATTACAAAAAAGCTTGCGTGATTTACTTAACCAACCCTTCTGGCAGCAGGGAGCAAGTCAGCCCACCGGGGATCCTGTCGGTTATCCTGGCAATCTGCAACTCCAGCAGGCGCAGGCGCTGTATGGCGGATTTGAGCGCTTTACACAGCAGCTTCCAGACAGCATCTGGCGACCCAAAATCACCATGCTGGCGCGACAGGCGGTGGAAAACGCCATCCGTCAGGCGCTATACGCAGGGACAGCCGGAACCCCAGACAACAGCAATGTCAGCACCGCCAGCGCGGATCAGATCATTGAGGCTTTCAACCAGCTCAATCGTCCTCAGCTTGCTATAGCATTGCGCCAACAAACCGCAGCCCAGGTGATTAGCCGGGTACGTCAGGACGGCGGCGCGTTACTTCCGTCGATTAACCCTCCGGCGGTCAATTACGCTACCACAGAACAGGCTCAGGCTAGCGGGCAGAAAATTGCCGGGTGGGCTAGCGCACAAGCAGAGCAAATCTCTGGCGTCCTGGTCCGCTATCAGCAGGATATTGACTGGCTCGACAAGCAGCGCCCATGGCTAACGGCAATGGATAACCAGCTTATCGTTCGCTGGAGTAGTTCACTGGCGGCCATGCAACGACTGCAACAACAGGATCCTGGCAGTCCGCCGATGCAGATGGCGACCCTTGCCGCCGCGCTGCCGACGCTCTCCGCACAGAACTGCCAGAGTGAATTGGCGCAGTTTCGCAGCGCGGGCAGTAACGATTTTTACGGTCAATCGCTCAACGCGCTGGTAAACGCATCATTGCAAAAATGTCAGCAATTACGCCAACAGGCCAGCATCGGCGCGGTACAGAAGATCTTCAATCTGTACAACACCTGGCTTGCAGGGCGCTTCCCCTTTACCGCCGTGCCAAACGCGCCGGATGCTGATGTCGATCGGGTGCGCGAACTGACCGTTTTGCTCACGCAACTCCCCGCCGAAACGCTATCCGAACAGCCGCCACTGATTCAGCAACTGGCAGCAGCACAACCGCTACTTTCGGCGTTGGTCAGCCCTGAAGGCGTGACGTTACGGGTTATCTGGCGCACCTCACGCAACCATGAGGCTGGCGCGGATCAGATTGCCGACTGGCGACTCGTCGGCAATCAACAATCGATCAGCTACCCCGACGGCTCAACTGACCTGCACTGGCGCAGCGGCGATAACCTGAACTTTAGCCTGCGCTGGGCAGCCAATTCCGCCTGGCGTCCAATGCCAGGCCTGTCACAGACAGGCGTAACGGTAAGCGGTGATACTGGGCGTTGGCGCTGGCAGGGAGCGTGGTCGCTGCTCAGGATGATTGAACAACAACGCGTCGGTGGCGCGTTGACGCAACCGCTGCAGCTACGCTTTTCGCTCCCCGTAGGCGATGGTCAGAAGCCATTGCAGTCGACGGTATTTTGGCAGGTCACATTGTTAGATGTCCAAAACAAAGCGCCGCTACCATGGATACCGCTCACCGAGCAGGGATTATCAGGAGGAAAATGATGGAACATATTCAGGCATTACTGGCCCCCATTCAGGCGGATAATCCGTGCGGGGACTCTATCCGTTATTCACCAGAATTCGACCAGTTGGTTGCCGCCCGCCAGCAGGATGACGAAACGCTGCCCACCGGCGTCTGGCAAAGTACGCCGCGCCGTGCCGACTGGGATGAAGTCGCCAAAATCGCCACCGTGCTGACGAAAACGCTCAGCAAAGACCTGGTCATTATGAGCTGGTTGGGCGAAGCATGGATGAGAGTTCGCGGCTTAGCGGCCCTGCCCGATGCGCTGGCATTAGTGACTCTGGCGCTGGAGCATTATCCCGAGGAATTGCATCCCCAAATTAAAGAAGGTGACTATGACTATCGCGCCGCACCGCTCAGTTGGATGGCGCAACACTACGCCACTCTGGTCGCTGAAGCCCCGCTGTTTATCGCTCATGGGGAAACCGTCTCACTGACCCAGTGGCAGCAGGGAAAATTTTCTGATGTTCCGCTGCCAGGCGCAGACGAGTCCACCATAAAATCCCTGACATCCAGCATGGCGTGGCTCACACGTCTCAATGCCGTCTGTCAGAACTGGCCTGCAGCATCTGCACCTTCATTTAATGCACTGGAACAAAAGATCAAAACCGGCCTGCAGGCGTTAGGAGGCAGCGCATTGCCGGTGCAGCCGCAATCTGTCAGCGAGGAAAGCTCCCCAACACTCAGCTATAACGCCACATTTGCCCATCGGGAGGAGGCATATCTGATGATTAAACAGGCCGCAGACTACCTGGCGCGCACCGAACCGCATAGCCCGGTACCCTATTTACTGTATCGCGCCTATGCCTGGGGGCACACGCCACTGCCGGAACTACTCAATGAGCTGATCACCAGCGACGAATCCGCTCGCCGACTGTGGCGGCAATTGGGGGTACTACCATGAGCTGTCCCGGAGTTTGTACCGGCGCATTGCTTCAGTGTTCCTTTGGCATCGCGCCAGGTACGTTGAACGTGCTGCCCACCAGCCGAACAATCGTTGGTAACATGCCGATGGCGAATATTATGGATAACAAACCGTTGGTGAACATTTTGCCGTTCGGCATGTGCAACAGCCTCGCCAACCCGACCGTTGCAGCCGCAACCGCCGCAGCGCTCGGCGTGCTGACGCCAATGCCGTGCATCCCCGCCACACCAGCCCCCTGGATGCCGGGATCACCCACAGTATTGGTGGGAAATATGCCCGCTCTCACCGCTCAGTCGCAGTTGATCTGCATGTGGGGCGGCGTGATCCAGATTAGCTTTCCTGGGCAGCTAACGACTGTTGTGGCGTGATGTTATGCCCTTGAAATTAAGGGTAACGACTGCAGGAGACTACGCTGCAAGGTAATTGCAGCGTCTTTAAAAACGGCTCACGCACTCCATGGCGACCGTTTTGAACTCGGTGAAATTCCGGCATGCGCAGAGCCGCGTCATCGCGCGTTCGCGCAGGAAAGTGACGAAAATATCGTAAATGGCCATCGCCTCTTCGTATTCGCTTTTGCTGATGGCGAGCAAGAAGATCACGTGCGCGGTTTCATCGCCCCAGGCGATACCCTGCGGGGCGAGGATGGTGTAGACCACCGTTTTTTTTGCCAGCAGGCCGAGGGCGTGCGGCAGGGCAATGCTGTCACCCAGCATGGTGCTGACGATAGCCTCACGCTCAACCACCGAATCAAGAAACTCCGCATCGACAAAGCCTTCATCCTGCAACTGGCGACATAAGACGTTGAACAATGTTTGTTGATCCATTGGCTCATCGATCACACGAAAATGGGCGGCATCGAAGAATTTGTTCAGCATCCATGGACGGGTTCTGTCGACCAGCACCAGTTTGCCAATTTGTTCCAGTTGATAATCGGTAGGGAACGGCGCAATCATCACCACAGGCTTATCTTTTTCACCCACCCGCGCGGTAGAGATGACAAAATCTTCGCTAATGCTTTCCCGCTGTTCGTAGTCGCGCAGCGTTACGGTATCGACGATCTCTATCTGCGGATACTTACGCGCCAGCACCGCTTCAATCATCCGCGCCATCGCATTTCCGGCATCGCATACCAGCAGAACCTTCGGCTGCCTCTGGTAACCAATGTTGTAACTACGTTCCAGCCCAACGCCAATATGCAGCACGAGGAAGCCAATCTCATTTTCACTGATGGTGTACGGCGTATATTTTCCCCATCCCGAGACGGCGGCCAGCGTCATGTCCCACGCCATGGGGTAGTGCTGTTTAATATTTTCCAGCAGCGGATTGGGGATCATTATCTGGTAACGCACCCGGGTGATCATCGTCTTAATATGCGTCAGCAGGTCAGCATGCAACTGTTTGTCATTCAACAGGTTGTAGTTGTACTGGCTGTTGATAAACCGCAGGATGTAATTGACCAGCGCTTCGTCATCATCCGCATTGATGGCGCTGGGGGCGATCTCTTGTACCTGGCGGGCGGCGATATGCACCTGCAGCCAGTTTTCTTCAGAAACGGAAAGCGGTTTGTCCGCCAGCCGGTGCAGTACCGTTGTGATTTCTCGCGTGGCCAGGCACACCGATTGCTCGGCTTCTTCTGCGGCAAACTCCGGGAGGGGATAACCTTCGCTAATCCGCCGGACTGCCACCGCGCAGTACAAGCGTAAAAACAGCTCGCCCTCATCGGTCAGGCGAATATGAAAACGGGCGAAAATGTCCTGCAGAACGGGTTGAAGCTGTTCAGGGATCCCGGCATTCAGCGCCTCTTGCGTCACTAACGGATGCTGCGGATCCTGCTGCGCCAGCGTCCATAGCAGATCGGTCAAACAGGCGCGAATCGCCATCTCGCTGCCGAACAGCTTCATGCCGTGACGGGGACGCGTTTCCAGCGTCAGATGATAACGTTGCAGATGCTCGCGCACCTCAGCCATATCGTTTTGCAACGTCGCACGGCTGATAAACCATTCATCAGCCAAATCTTCAAGCTTCAGCGAAAAGGCCGACGTCAGAAAACGAACCACCAGCCAGTATACCCGTTCCTGGCTGGTGCGTGGGATGCGCAGCAACGCGTCGGGCCGCTGCGTTTGCAGGGTGTGATAGCTTGCCGGATCGTCAATCTTGAGTTGATAACCGTTCCCACGGCTGAGGACAAACTGCGCGCCGTACTGGGTGAGCAGCGCGTTTAGCGCGGTGATATCCGCCCGTACGGTGCGTGTGGAAACCGACAACCGCTGCGCCAGCTCGTCCTGTGGAAGCGCTTCGTTTTGCAGCATGCCAAACAGCTGCGCTAAACGTTGGTTGGGGAATCGCACGTCAGTTTCCTCATCTTTCAGTTAGCCTACGCAGGCCCGGGTCATCGCCATCAGTTGGCGTACGTCGTCCGGGCGGGTGTTACCACTCACCTTATCAATAATCGAACTATAGATGTGAGGAATGATTTTGCTCACTCCGGCATCGAGGGCGATCTGCAGGATTTCAGAGAAATTATCCAAATCGATCCCGCCGGTTGGCTCCAGCCAGAAGTCATGACGGGCACAGGCCTGCGCAACCGCGATGTACTCGTCACGGCATTTCAGGCCGTCCATCGGGAAGTATTTAATTGAGCTACCGCCCATGTCTTTGAGCAACGCAATCGCGGTTTCTATCGGTACAATGCCGTCTGGCGTCTGGCTGCTTAGCGGACCGGTGGAGATTTTCACCCTGCCCGGGGTGCCGGTTGGCGAGACCAGGCCGTTGACCACTGTCTCCTGCTGGCCCAGCAGCGCGCGACTGGTCGCCACGCCGGTAAAGACCTGATTGACATGCTGGGGCTGCACCTGACGGGAAATTTCACTGACCATCGCCGACTGGTTTGGATCGCCCGCCCCCAGCCCCACGGAGAGCGCATTGTCGATAAGGGCCGCGTATTCACGCATATCCGCTACCGCACTTGCGACATCAGGGTAATTTTTTGACAACACGCCAACCAGAACGTGTCCTTCCGCCGCCGCGTAAATATCCCGGGCATTTTCTTTGGAGCCGGCCAGCACGTTCAGGCAGACGCGGTCGCGATAAAAGTTAGGGGTCAGTTTCATGCGTTTTTCTCCTGCGAAATCACTTCGCCAATTCGACGGGCCACAATCTCCAGCTGCGCGCGATCGACGCTGCGCACGTCGGCTTCGATAATGCCTTCATTGGCTTTGTAACCACGGAAGTAAATCGCGTATTCCCCCTGCTTCAGCGCATCAACCAGTTCGCCGGTGGCGATCCCGGTTACCGCTTCGTCAAATTTAATTTCCGTGCGCGCTATGTCACGCCCTGCGCTGTCCCACACCACGCGGGCGCTCACGCCGTGAAGCTGGTTTAACGCGTTAATGAACGGCGTCATTTTCTCGACCATCTCCGCACCGCTTTCTTTCTGCGCGTTCAGATACAGTTCAATGGCGCAGGTCAGGCCAAGAATCCCCTCTTTGCCCACCTTCATCGCCCGGCCAATTCCCGCCGTCTGGCGTTTCACCCACTCAACGTACTGGGTTTTACCTATCACCAGACCGCTGGTGGGTCCTTCAATCGCCTTCGCGCCGCTATAAATCACCAGATCCGCACCAACCCGGTAGTAGCACTGCAAATCCTCTTCCGCCGCCGCATCCACGATCAGCGGCAGATTATGCGTACGCGCAACCACCGCAGCCTGCTCCACGCTAAGCATACTTTTCTGAACGCAGTGATGAGATTTGATATACAGAATGGCCGCCGTACGGGGCGTAATAGCTGCTGCCAGCTGCGCCGCGGAACATTCGTTGGCATAACCTGCCTCCACTAACTTGCCGCCGCCAAGCGCCACCATGGTGCCCACCGGCGCGCCAAAGTTGACGTTGTGACCTCTGGGCAACACAATTTCGTTGTTCTCGATGGGCGCAACGTGCAGATTCTCCAGCAGCCAGTCGCTGTCTTTAACCAGCACGCCAGCCACCGACAGGGCGATTCCGGCCGAGGCGCAGGAGACGACGGTTGCCCCTTCCACTTCCAGCAATTTCGCGATGTAGTCACCGGTTTTATTCACCAGGTCTTTCATCTCAAAGTATTGATTCATCCCGGCCATTGCAGCCTCAACCACCTCTGGTCGCGGCGTGGAAACGCCGAGCGCCGTCATGCGGCCTGATGTGTTAATCACCTGTTTTAGGTTGTATTTCTCAAAAATCGAAGGCATGTTCCGCGCTCCCTTGTTCGGTCATATAGCCCTTGCCCGCACGTATTGCGGCAAGCGGCACCAGCAGTTGCTCAGCCTGCAGGCTGTCGTTTTCTGCATCTACCAGCACGGTTGGCTGGCGCTTAAGCGTAAAGAGGGTTAAATCGGCATCCAGACCGACCTGCAGTCGCCCCTTGTGTTTCAGGCGCAGACCATCGGCGGCATTGGCGGTAACGCACTCAATGACCTGCGGAAGCGACATCCCAATAGCGAGAAATTTCGACATCACATTCGCCAGGGAATGTACCGGGCCGCTGATACGGTTACGGCAATAAATATCGGAGCTGATGGTGTGCGGCAAAATGCCCAGGCCGATCGCGCGTTTTGCCACCGCAAAGCTCAGGCTGGCAGTGCCATGCCCAACGTCCAGACGCACGCCACGTGAAATCGCCCGCGTCACTGACGCCCGCAGCTCGCCTTGCGGCGTCAGAATGCGATTCGGCTTACCGTTGTAGCAGTGGGTAATAATGTCACCCGCGCTCAGGCGTTCAGCGATATCATCGAGATTCGGCGGGTTGTTGCCGATATGCACCATCAGCGGCAGGTTGCCGTTCTGCGCTTGCATCGCTTTGGCACGCTCCAGCGGCGTGATGCCGTTTTCACCGACTACGCTGCTGCTCATGCGCGCCTTCAGGCCGACGATAAAATCAGGGTAGCGCTTCACCGCCTGGCGCACCGCATCGGCGTCAATATTGGCCATGTTAGCCAGCTCGTTCTGGGCGATAAGCCCAACGCGGGAGATGTTCAGCAGCGCATACACTTCAGTGGCCACTTCCCGGGTCAGGGTGTAAAAATCGTCGATGTCATCCGCCCCGGTACTGCCCGCATCCACCACCGTGGTCACGCCGGTAGCAATACCAACGCTGTCCGGCTGGTCGTGGTAAATCGGGGATTTCGGGTAGCAGTGAACGTGAGAATCAATCCAGCCTGCGCTGACGTAGCACTCACCGCCCAGCTCGATAGTTTTCAGCGCCGGGCCATCAACGTCGCCCAACGCCGCGATTTTGCCGTCTTTGAGCGCAATATCGCTCAGCGTATCGTCAACGAGGCGCGCACGGCGCAGGAGTAAATCAAACATCGCTCTCTCCTTTGCCGGATGGCGGCGCAACCGCCTTATCCGGCCTACAAATCAACAGTTAGCTTATGGCAATCGGGAAGAGGGAACCGAGGATCATTGCCCCGAGGATCGCCCCGCCGGTAATCGGTTTTTGCCACAGGTAAAACAGCAGCGCGCCCACCAGAGAACCGATTCCGATAGGAATAGAAGCCGTCATCGCGCTGAGGATAATCAACGGTCCGAGGAAGCGGCCGGAGGCGTTACCAGCCCCCATCATGACGTCCGCACCGTAGGTTGAGTCGCTCTGGTTGATGGTGAACTTACGCGCCAGAATGATGATGTAGCCAATCGCCAGGCCAATCACCAGACCGGTAACCAGCGAAGCTGCGAAATTGGCGACCGGGAAGATAATGCCCGCGCCCAGTAACAGCGCCGGAACACCTAACCCGACCCCGGTCTGAATCGCCCCGCCAATGTCCAAAATCCCCACCAGCGAACCTTCAATGATGCGGGCAAACAGGAAACTTGCGCCAAATGCCGCCACCGCCCCGTAGGAGCCGGTGTCCATTCCCGCCTTCAGCATCGCCACAAAAGCCACTTCGTTAAATGCGCCAATACCGTACAGGTAGTACATGTGCGTGCCGGCAAACACGCCGGATGAGAGCAGGCCAACGAAGATCGGGAACGACCAGTCAGCGAACCAAAAACCTTTATTCTGTTCCATGATGACCTCCGTTATTTGCCGCTGAGCGAGTTGTGGATAAGTTCGAGCCAGTTAGGCACGGTCAGATGGAAGGATTCGATCATCTTCATGTCGAAGCCGCGGAAGAAGCCGCTCAGGACAAACAGCGCGACGATAGCCACCATCATCACTTTAGTTACATGGTTCCAGCCGCTCTCTTCAACACCTTTACCGATCAGAATACCGAGGACCAGCCCCGGGACGGCGTTGCCCATGATCAGCTGCGCCGCACCGCCAAAGACGGTGGCCCAGAAACCGGATTTCTTACCGGCATCAATCGCCGCCAGCCAGAAAATCACCGGCATCACGGTGTTAACCAGCAGGTTAGCCGCAGGCACCAGCACCTTGACGGCGGTAACTTGCAACGCTTCCGGTACCGATGACGCCGTGAGGTTCAGGAAGGTCACGACAATCATCCCGATAACGCCACAGGCAATCGCCATGCGCTTAGGATCGTGCAGCGTTTCACCGACGTTGCGATTTTTTATCATCAGCGCGGCGGCGCCCCAGTTGGGGATGATGCGATGGTCGACGTCCTGCGTGAACGCCCCTGCCGCAACGGAGGAAGCCCAGGCGTTAAAGAAGAAGCCCAGGCCGAACGAGAAGTGAGAAGCCGGATCCCCTTCGCAGGAATTCAGTTCTCCCAGAGTACGAAACGCGCCCATCCCTTGAGTGGTAGGCGCATGAAACATGCGTGCAGCCCCAGCGCCGACACCGACGCCAACCAGGCCGCCGATGATGAGCGATTTTATTAATATTATCAGGAACATAATTATGCCTTTTAATAAAGAATCAGCGTTGCGTAACGAAATCCACCTTGTCGAGATTGATGGCAGTCACGTTGACGGTCACGTCCAGCTCCACGCTGAAGGTGCGTCTTTCCCGGCGCAAAAAGAGGAACAGAAACGCCTCTTTGCGCACCGATTCACGCGCTTGAACAACCTGCACATCCTGTGGCTCAATACGCAGTAAGATATGCGGCGACGCTTTCATCACCGCCGCCTGAACGTGGTTCAGGGCATCGGCAAAGGCGCGCGCTTTGGCCTCGCCCTTGCCAGTGACTCTCACCGTGGTGGTGAATTGTTCTTTCATACTTAAGCGCCGTGTTTCTTTTGCCACGCCTGCACCAGGCGCTCACCGAGCTCTTCTTTGTCCATAAAGCCAAACCCCAGCACATTGCAGCCTTCGTTAATGGCGGTTACCCCTTCATCGACCGAACGCATGCCGTATTTCGCCTTGTAGCCATATTTGGTCTGTGCGGTAATCGCACCCGCGCCGCCGCTGCCACAAAACGAGATACCAAAGGTGGCGTTTTCCGCTTTCATCACGTCACCCAGCTTCATATCCGCCGCCACGCCCGGCACCACAACCGCACGACCGCCCGCTTTCTCAACGCCTGCCGCCACTTTCTGGCCTTTACCCAGACGATCGCCAATCACTACGGTAATCTGTTCCATCTTTTGCTCCTTAAAGGTTGTCTTTCGCGACTTCGAAATGCACCGACAGCAGCCAGGCCTCTTCCTCGGGAAGATTGCCAAACTCGGCGACCACGTCGCGGGCAAGCGCCATTGATTCGGCAGAAATTTCATCAAACAAGCTGGCATCGACTTCTGGTAAGGGTTCACCCGTTACCGAGCGGTGCGCCATGGCGCGAACATGCGATGTCAGCATCTGTTCCTGTACGGCGTTGGGAATAATGTGGCGTTCACGCAGCAAGGCATACACCTGCGCCAGCATGCGGTCGGCCAGTTCCACCGATTCCCCCATGTCATTCATTACAGCTCCGTTATTCACTCGTCTTACCCCACTAATGGCTCTGAGGATAAATTAGCGGTGGGGGTTAAAAGTTTGTAGCGAGTTGTTTTCCACTTCGAAGTGGAAAGGCGCGCAGCGATAGTGATCCGTGCCGCAAAAAGGGCCGTGACCACGATTTATCACTGGAAGAATGTGATTGAGATCGCAAGAGTGAGCAGAAAAATGGAAGGAAATGCGAACATTGAATGGACGATAAAAATGAAAAAATGTGATGGGGATAGCGTTTACTTATGGGAGGCAGTAGCGTGATGGCTTGTCCGGCCTACGGTTATGCAGGCCGGAAAGCGCAGATTAGCGGAACTTCTTGTGGTTTTCGTTGCGCGTGGTTTTCAGCTCTTCCGCAACGGCTTTCGCCTCTTTGACTTTACCTTCGTTAGCCAGCTTCAGCGCGCCGTCAATCTGGCCGATCAGCGTGTCAAAACCGTGACGGAAATCCTTCATCTCCGGGCTGTCCGGGGATTTGTTTTCCAGCTTCGGCGGCGTGCCTTTTTGCGCGTCCAGCGCGGCTGCGCGCATTTTGGTTAACGCATCTTTCAGTTCAGTCGCATTATCCGTTTTTTCGACGATCTTCAGGTTATCGTTGAGGATCCCCATGTCATCTTCGAGATCGGCTGCAAACGCTGAAGAGCCAAAAACCAGCGTTGAAGCCGCGACGATCGCTAACAGGTGTTTACGCATTGCTCACTTCCTTTTTTATTATTAAAAAATAAACAAACGCCAGATACCCTCAATAACTCACACAGCTTGAAGTATGACGAGTATCACTGCCCGGCGATTTTCATCTCCGGTAACAAGACCGAACCACACTGGATATTACTGCGCGTTTCAATATCGTTCCCCACGGTCACAATATTGCGCCACATCTCTTTTAAGTTACCGGCGATGGTAATTTCACTCACCGGGTACTGAATTTCGCCGTTTTCAACCCAGAAGCCCGCCGCGCCGCGCGAGTAATCGCCGGTAATGCCGCTTACGCCCTGTCCCATCAGCTCGGTAACCACCAGGCCTGTGCCCATCTCTTTGAGCAACTGCTCGAAGCTTAGACCCTGTCCTGGAATTCGCCAGTTGTGGATCCCGCCTGCATGACCGGTGCTCTTCAGCCCCAGCTTACGTGCGGAATAGTTGGTCAGCAGCCATTGGGTCAACACGCCGTCTTTAATAATGTCGCGGCGTTCGGTCCGTACGCCTTCGCTGTCGAATGGTGAAGACGCCAGCCCTTTGCGCAGGTGCGGATGTTCTTCAATGGTCAGCCATTCCGGCAGAATTTGTTTACCCAGCGAGTCGAGCAGGAAGGTGGATTTACGGTACACCGAACCACCGGCGATCGCGCCAACCAGGTGTCCGAACAGTCCAGTCGCCACTTCATTGGCGAAAATCACCGGCGCTTTCATGGTGGACAGCTTACGCGGAGACAGGCGAGATAAGGTACGGCGAGCACAATCTGCCCCCACCCATTCCGGCGTTTGCAGATCGCCCATCGCCCGGCCAATGGTGTAGGCATAATCACGCTCCATATCGCCATTTTCTTCCGCGATCACACAGCTGGAGAGAGAATGGCGCGTGGAGCAGTAGCCCTGCAACATGCCGTGGCTGTTGCCAAACACTTTGATGCCATAGTGGCTGTTAAAGCTGCCGCCTTCGGTGTTAGTGATACGCTTATCGGCCTGCAGCGCCGCCTGTTCAGCGCGGGCAGCCAGTTCGATAGCTTCGTCAGGGGACACTTCCGCCGGGTGGAACAGGTCTAGATCAGGCGCATCAAAGGCCAGCAGGTCTTTATCTGCCACGCCCGCGCACGGGTCCGGCGAAGTGTAACGTGCAATGTCCAGCGCGGCCTGCACGGTACGGGCAATCGCCTGCGGACTTAAATCGGTGGACGATGCGCTGCCCTTACGGTTCTGGTGATAAACCGTAATCCCCAACGCGCCATCGCTATTGAATTCTACGTTCTCCACTTCACCATAACGGGTGCTGACGCTAATACCCGTGGTCTTGCTTACAGCGACTTCCGCGCCATCCGACTTACCTGACGCTAATTCCAGTGCCGTCGAGACCGCTTCTTCCAGAATCTTACGCTGCGCTTCAACTTGTGAGATTACTTTCATCGCAAATGCCATAATGTAGAGAGAGTTTCTCTGAAGTCTAACAGAGAACCGTTTTTCAGTGCGCATCTTAACTGGTAACATTAGCCTCTTTTTTTAAGGAGCCTGACATGACTAAGCAGCCCGAAGACTGGCTCGACGACGTTCCCGGTGATGACATCGAAGACGAAGACGATGAAATTATCTGGGTCAGTAAAAGTGAAATAAAACGTGACGCCGAGGAGTTAAAACACCTGGGCATGGAACTGGTAAAACTGGGGAAAAACGCGCTGGATAAAATCCCGCTTGATGCGGATTTACGTGCCGCGATTGAGCTGGCCCAGCGTATTAAGATGGAAGGTCGCCGCCGTCAGCTGCAGCTGATTGGCAAAATGTTGCGCCAGCGCGATGTTGATCCTATCCGTCAGGCGCTGGATAAGCTGAAAAACCGCCACAACCAACAGGTCGTTGTCTTCCATAAGCTGGAGCAACTGCGTGACCGTATGGTTGACGGTAACGATGAAGCTATCGAAGAAGTGATGAACCTGTGGCCTGACGCCGACCGTCAGCAACTGCGTTCGCTGGTGCGTAACGCCAGGAAAGAAAAAGCGGGCAACAAGCCGCCAAAATCTTCCCGCCAGATCTTCCAGTATCTGCGCGAACTGGCGGAAAACGAAGCCTAACCTCTTCGTCTGCCGAAAGTGCCGGATGGCGGTGCAAATACCTTATCCGGCCTACGATCCTTTGTAGGCCCGGTAAGCGTAGCGCCACCGGGCATTTTTTTACTCTTCTTCTGCCTGAGCTTTCTTCGCCAGACCATCCAGCAGTTTTTGATGGATGCCGCCAAATCCGCCGTTGCTCATCACCAGAATGTGATCGCCAGGCTGTGCGGTTTTCACCACCATATCTGCCAGTGCATCCACATCGCCACTCCAGTGTGCCGGCTGAACGCAGGCTTCAGCGACTTCTGCTACCTGCCAGGGAATGTGCGGCGGTTGCAGCAGGAACACTTCGTCCGCACGCCCTAACGACGGCGCGAGGTCATCTTTGCACAGCCCCATTTTCATGGTGTTCGAGCGAGGTTCCAGCACCGCGATGATGCGCGCCGTGCCACCCACTTTACCGCGCAGCGCCGCAAGCGTTGCCAGAATGGCCGTCGGGTGATGGGCAAAATCGTCATACACCGTCACGCCATTGGCTTCGCCGCGAAGCTCAAGACGACGACGGGCGTTGATGAACGAGCCCAGCGCATTGGCCGCATCCGCAGGCACAACGCCAACATGACGCGCGGCTGCAATCGCCATCAAACCGTTGTGCATGTTGTGCTCGCCCACAAGGCCCCACTTCACTTCGCCGACTTTTTCACCGTCCAGCCACACTTCCCACTCGGAGGCATCGGTAGTGAGCTTTTTCGCCTGCCAGTGACCTTGTTCGCCCACCAGCTCTTGTTCGCTCCAGCAGCCCATCGCCATCGTCTGTTTCAGATTGATGTCGTTTTCCGGGTAGATGATGCGTCCCTGGCCCGGCACGATGCGCACCAGGTGATGGAACTGTTTCTGAATAGCTTTCAGATCGTCAAAGATGTCCGCGTGATCGAACTCAAGATTGTTGAGGATCAGCGTGCGCGGGCAGTAATGCACGAATTTAGAACGCTTATCGAAGAACGCGCAGTCGTACTCATCCGCTTCAATCACGAAGAAGTCGCTTTCGCCGAGGCGCGCGGAAACCTCAAAGTTGCCCGGAACGCCGCCGATCACAAAGCCAGGCTTATAGCCGCACGCTTCGAGGATCCAGGTCGCCATTCCTGCGGTGGTGGTTTTGCCGTGCGTCCCCGCAACCGCCAGAACCCAGCGATCGCGCAATACAAAGTCATGCAGCCACTGCGGGCCAGACATGTACGGAATGTTCTTTTCCAGCACCGCTTCCACGCACGGATTACCACGGGTCATGGCATTACCGATGATCACCAGGTCCGGCTGCGGGTCGAGCTGGCTGGCGTCATAACCCTGAATTAAATCAATGCCTTGCTTCTCAAGTAAGGTACTCATCGGCGGATACACATTGGCGTCCGAACCGGTTACTTCATGACCGAGCGAGCGCGCCAGCATCGCCAGACCGCCCATGAAAGTGCCACAAATTCCCAAAATATGAATGCGCATACGTCACTATCCTTTTTTAATCTGGGGGCCATTTTACGCACATGTCCGGCAAGTGAGAAACGCATTTCAGGATATTCCGTAGTTTGCTGGCGCGATTCACCTAAGCGCAACAATGGAAATATTTGTTAATATTGTTGCGGTCGCTTTACTCCACATAAATTGCAGGGAAAGTGTTATGAAAACGTTAGGTGAATTTATTGTCGAAAAGCAGCACGAGTTTTCTCATGCTACCGGTGAACTCACTGCTTTGTTGTCGGCAATAAAGCTGGGCGCCAAGATCATCCACCGCGATATCAACAAGGCCGGTCTGGTCGATATCCTGGGTGCCAGCGGTGCTGAGAACGTGCAGGGAGAGGTTCAGCAAAAACTCGATCTGTTCGCGAACGAAAAACTGAAAGCTGCACTGAAGGCGCGCGACATTGTGGCGGGCATTGCCTCGGAAGAAGAAGATGAAATCGTCGTCTTCGAAGGCTGTGAACACGCAAAATATGTTGTGCTGATGGATCCGCTGGATGGCTCATCCAACATCGATGTTAACGTCTCTGTGGGTACGATTTTCTCTATTTATCGCCGCGTAACCCCAGTCGGCACGCCGGTCACGGAAGAGGATTTCCTGCAGCCGGGCAACAAGCAGGTTGCTGCGGGCTACGTTGTTTATGGTTCTTCCACCATGCTGGTGTATACCACCGGCTGTGGTGTACACGCCTTCACCTACGATCCTTCTCTGGGCGTATTCTGCCTCAGCCAGGAACGTATGCGCTTCCCGGCGAAAGGCAGCACGTACTCCATTAACGAAGGCAACTACATCAAATTCCCGAACGGCGTGAAGAAGTACATTAAATTCTGTCAGGAAGAAGATAAGTCAACCCAGCGCCCGTACACCTCGCGCTACATTGGCTCTCTGGTTGCGGATTTCCATCGCAATCTGCTCAAAGGCGGGATCTACCTGTACCCAAGCACCGCCAGCCACCCGCAAGGCAAGCTGCGTCTGCTGTACGAATGCAACCCGATGGCCTTCCTGGCCGAGCAGGCGGGCGGCAAAGCCAGCGATGGTAAAGAACGCATTCTGGATATCACCCCGGAAAGCCTGCACCAGCGCCGCTCCTTCTTCGTGGGTAACGACCACATGGTTGAAGATGTAGAACGCTTTATCCGCGAGTTCCCGGACGCGTAAACGCCATATCCCGGTCTACTGCACGTTGTAGGCCGGATAAGCGAAGCGCCATCCGGCACGATGCGGTGATATTGCCGGATGGCGGCGTAAACGCCTTTATCCGGCCTACAAAATCCATCGTTCGGTTAGGCTGTTTGTAGTTTAAATACGGCCATGGCTTCGATTAGCGCTGAAGACTGTTCTTCCAGCGAACGGGTAGCCGCAGAAGACTGCTGTACCAGCGCCGCATTTTGCTGCGCCGTTTCATCCATCTGAATTACCGCAATATTTACCTGCTCAATACCGCGACTCTGTTCCTGGGAGGCGCTGGCAATTTCACGCATCAGTTTGGTCATGCGCATCACTTCATTGGCGATCTCATCCATGGTTTCCCCCGCCTGCTGCGCCAGCTCGCTGCCTTCCCCCACGTGGGTGTGCGAATCGCTGATTAACGTGCGGATCTCTTTGGCCGCCTCGGCGCTGCGGCTGGCCAGATTACGCACTTCACCAGCGACGACCGCAAAGCCCCGCCCCTGCTCACCGGCGCGCGCCGCTTCAACGGAAGCATTGAGCGCCAGGATATTGGTCTGGAAAGCAATACCGTCGATTACGCTGAGGATGTCGGCGATTCGGCTGGAACTACCGGAAATATCGCGCATTTTCTCGATCACATAACACACCATTTCGCTACCGCGATCGGCGGTATCCGACACCGATTTTGCCAGCTGATGCGCCTGTTCCGCGTTCTGCGCATTCTGTTTCACGGTCGCCGTGAGTTCTTCCATACTGGCGGCGGTTTGCTCCAGCGAAGTGGCTGTCGATTCAGTGCGTTGTGCCAGATGCTGGTTCCCGGCCGTCAGTTCACGACTGCCAATATCAATTTGCGAGCTGGCATCACGTACGCGTTGTACCGAGTCGCCCAGCGCATGGCGCATTTCATCCATCGCTGCGTTCAGGCGGTTGAATTCGGCGCTGGCCGACAGCGCAGCAACCGACGATAAATCTCCCGTCGCCAGACGTTCCAGTTGCTCAACTATGTTATCCAGCGGTTTGAGGAACTTATTTCGCAGCATAAACCAAATAACCGCCAGCAATGCGATAGCCGCCAGCATCGCTGCGCTCATAATACCGTGGTAAATCAATGAAGTAATGATACGAGTAGAGGCATATAGCCCCATTCCGCCGGTCAGTAACAGAAGGAACGTCAGCAGAGACAATAACACCAACAAACTTGATCGAATTGAAAGGGATTTTGGCATTGTTATATTTCCGGTTGTAGGGTTAAAACAGACCTGTACAGAACCTATCGACTACAACCGGAAAAAGTTTAGATATTTAAATGTTTTGTGAAAAATCAGGATGTTACTTTGGTGTTGCCGTCGTACCTACTCGGGTAACTGGCGAGCTTTGACGATTTTCCCAAAGCACCGTCAGGCCGCGCTGTAAGGCAATAAAAATAAACAACAAAATACCAATCGCGATCTTCGTCCACCAGGAACTTAATGTGCCGTCAAAATTAATGTAGGTCTGAATCAGTCCTTGAATGGCGACGCCAAACAACGTGCCTAATACCGTCCCGACCCCGCCGCTCAGCAGCGTTCCGCCAATCACCACCGAGGCAATCGCATCCAGCTCGACGCCAACGCCCGCCAGCGCATAGCCCGCCTGGGTATAAATGGAAAAAACAATGCCGGCAAGTGTGGCAAGCCCGGTAGACAGCATATAGATACGAATGGTGGTGCTGCGGGTTGAGATGCCCATCAGGTTGGCAGAGGTGGCGTTGCCGCCAATCGCGTAAACCTGATTACCAAAGCGCGTACGGTGCGCCAGGAATATGCCGATGACGACAACCGCCAGCATCAGCAATCCCATCGCGCTCAGGCGACCACCGCCGGGAATTTTCCATGCCAGGCTTGAGAGCGTGTCATAAACCGGATGGTTAATCGGGATGGATTCTTCTGAGACCAGATAACTGACGCCGCGCAGGAAGAACATTCCCGCCAGAGTAATGATGAATGCTGGGATCTTCAGCGCATCAATCAGTAACCCCATAAACGCGCCAAACGCGCAGCCCATCAGCAAAACCAAAGGGAACGCCAGCAGCGGGGAAATGCCCCAGTAGCCGATGGCTTTCGCCAGAAATACGCCGGTAAACGCGATCACCGAGCCAACGGAAAGGTCGATCCCGCCAGAGAGAATCACGAAGGTCATGCCGACGGCGATAATGCCTAAAAAAGCGTTATCGGTCAGAATATTGCAGATTACCCGGGTGGAAGCAAAAGCGGGAAACTGCGTCAGGCAGTAAAGGTAGCCCAGCACAAACACGCCGAGGGTGATCATCAGCGGTAAATTACGTTTTATCATGACCACGCACTCCTTTTATCAGGCTGATAAAGCGTTGTGATTGCACAATCAGCACACACAACACCACCACGGCTTTGACCACCTGATTCAGTTCCGGCTGGAAGCCCGACAGTAAAATCCCGGTGTTCATGCCCTGAATAATCAACGCGCCGATCACCGACAGCAGCAGGTTAAAGCGCCCGCCCATCAGCGAGCCGCCGCCGATAACCACCGCGAGAATGGCATCCAGCTCCAGCCACAATCCGGCGTTATTGGCGTCTGCCCCGCGGATATCCGCCGTGACGATAATGCCAGCGATAGCCGCGCACAGGCCGCTCAGCACATAGGTGAGCATCACGATAATACGAGTGTTCACCCCGGCATTTTTTGCCGCACGAATGTTGATGCCCACCGCTTCTATAAACATACCCAGCGCCGTTTTCCGCGTCAGCAGCCAGAACACCACCAGCGTGAGCAGTGCAATAATTACCGGCGTGGGGAACAGTAACAGCGAGCCGCTGCCAAACCATGAAAGTTCTGGCGAGTTGAAGGTGACGATCTGCCCGGAAGTGATGAGCTGCGCCACTCCACGCCCGGCCACCATCAGAATAAGCGTAGCGACGAAGGGTTGGATCTTGAGGATGGCCACCAGAATTCCGTTCCACAATCCCGCCAGAATGCCGGAGCCTAAGGCGGCCAGCAGCACCACAGGTAGACTGTGCCCGGCCACCGTCATCGCCGCAGTCGTCGCGCCGGCAATAGCCATGACGGCGCCCACGGAAAGGTCGATACCGCCGGTGGCAATCACCAGCGTCATACCAATCGCCAACAGCGCCACGGGCGCGGCGCGGTTGAGAATATCAATCGGGCTGCCGAACAGCCGACCATCCTGCAAAATCACCTGGTAGAAGTGCGGCGCGACCAGGCTATCCACCAGCAGCACCAGCAGCAACGCCACCAGTTGCGGCATCCCCTTTGGCCAACGGAACCGCCGTTTAGGTGGATTGGATTGAGGGAGAGATTGAGGCATCACCATAGTCTCCTTAGGCCGCAATGGCATTCATGATCGCCGGTACGGACAGTTCAGCCAGTGGGATCTCAGCCACCTGTTTGCGATCGCGCATAATAATGACCCGATCGGCATAACCCACTAACTCTTCCAGTTCGGATGAAATCACCAGCAGCGCCAGACCATCCGCGCACAGCGTTTCGATCAGGCGGATGATCTCCGCATGTGCGCCAACGTCGATCCCGCGCGTGGGTTCATCGAGGATCAGGAACTGCGGTTTGGTCAATAACCAGCGCGAGAGCAATACTTTTTGCTGATTGCCGCCGGAGAGAAATTCGATCGGCTGTTCAGCGTTGGGGGTGCGAATACCAAGCTGGCGAATAAAACGCTCGGCAATCTCGTTTTGTTCTTTCCGTGAAACAGGCCGCAGCCAGCCGCGCTGCGCCTGCAACGCCAGAATAATGTTTTCCCGCACCGAAGCGGCGGCGATAATGCCATCCGTTTTGCGATCCTCCGGACAGAAACCGATCCCCAGACACGAAGCCTGATGCGGCGATCGTAAGGTCTGTGGTTTGCCTTTGATCAGCGCAGTGCCGCTGTCGGCGGGTTTAATACCGAAGATCACCTCCGCCGTTTCCGTTCGCCCGGATCCCAGTAGTCCGGCGAGACCGACGATCTCACCGGGACGCACCTGCAAATCAAACGGCGCGATGGTGCCTTTCTTGCCAAAGCCGCTAAATGCCGCCACCGGTTTATCACTTAGCAAGGTGCGTCCCGCACGCTGTAGCGCATGGGTATCCAGTTCGCGGCCCAGCATCATTTTGACCAGTTCGATTTGCGGTAATTCCCGGGTTTCACGGCAGCCAACGAAGCCGCCGTTACGCAGAACGGTAATGCGATCGCTGACCTGATAAACCTGATCGAGGAAGTGGGTGACGAAGATCAGACTGACGCCCCGATCGCGCAGATGTCGCATCAGGCCGAACAGCATTTCAACTTCCTGGGTATCGAGGCTGGCGGTAGGTTCATCGAGGATCAGCACTTTCGCGGAGAGATCGATCGCCCGGCAGATGGCGACGATCTGTTGCATCGCCACGGAAAAACGGTTCAGCGGTTCGCGTACGTCGAGGGAAAAACCGTATGACGCCATCAGCTCCGTCGCGCGTTTTTCCATCTGCTTGCGCTGAAGCAGGCCAAAACGCCGCGGCTCACGGCCAATAAATAAGTTATCCGCTACCGACATATTGGGCAGCAGGTTCACTTCCTGGTACACGGTGCCAATCCCCAGTTGCTGGGCATGGGCGGTGTTTTTGGGGGAGATCGGTTGGCCTTCGAGCCAGATAGTACCGCGATCGGCATGGTAAACACCGGTCAGCGCTTTGATGAGCGTCGATTTGCCGGCTCCGTTTTCTCCCAGCAGCGCCATAATCTCGCCACGACGCAAGCTGAAATCCACGTTATCCAACGCTTTGACGCCGGGAAAGAATTTGCTTAATCCTTCGGTGCGGAGGATTTCCTGATATTGGTCGGTGGTCATGGTTCCCCCTGCATCACGCCGGATGGCGCTACGCTTATCCGGCCTACAAAAGAGCGTAATGTAGGCCGGGCAAGCGCAGCGCACCCGGCATTTTCATGAAGGCTTAGTAGCCCATGTTTTTCTTCTTCTCTAACTCTTCTTTCGCCGTATCCGGCAGATAGAGGATCGACTTGGTAATGGTCAGCTTCTCAGGCATCGTGCCGTCTTTTTTGAATTTCTCCAGCGCGTCGAATGCCGGACCAGCCATATTCGGCGTCAGCTCGACGCTGGCGTTGGCTTCGCCGTCAATCATCGCTTTGTAGATATCCGGTACGCCATCGATGGAACCGGTGAGAATATCTTTGCCAGGTTTCAGGCCCGCTTCTTTGATGGCCTGAATCGCACCGATCACCATGTCATCGTTATGGGCGTAAACCATGCAGATGTTCTTGCCGTTGTTTTCCGCTTTGATAAAGCTCTCCATCACTTCTTTCCCTTTACTGCGGGTAAAGTCGCCGGACTGAGAGCGGATAATTTTGATGTTTGGCGCATTAGCGATAGCTTCAGCAAACCCTTTTTTACGATCGATAGCCACGCTGGCCCCGACGGTCCCTTGCAGCTCAACGACGTTACACGGCTTGCCGTCCACTTGTTTAATCAGCCAGTCACCGATCAATTTACCTTCCAGCACGTTGTCGGCGGTGACGGTGGTCATATAGAGAGATTTGTCTTTTACATCGATGGAACGATCGAGCAAAAAGACCGGAATGTCGGCATCTTTAGCTTCTTTTAAAACCGGCTCCCAACCCGTTGCCACGACCGGCGCAATAAAGATGGCGTCGACGCCCTGCGCAACAAATGAGCGGACTGCTTTAATCTGGTTTTCCTGCTTTTGCTGGCCGTCAGCGATTTTCAGCGTAATACCACGCTTTTCGGCCTCGCTTTTCGCGACGTTGGTTTCTGCGGCGCGCCAGCCGGATTCAGAGCCAACCTGCGAAAATCCTACGGTTAAAGGGGCTGCCATTGCCATAGACGACATGGCTGCCGAAACTGCTGTGACTAAAAGTAAGCGCTTCCACATAAGTGCGTCCTCGTAGGGTGATTATTGTTGGTTAATTAACCGTTGCGAAAAAACTATAGACAATTGAGCATGTAACGGATTGCGTTACATCACACTTCAAAAAAGTAAATAAAACGTTAATCACAACTTTGTAATCGCTTTCATCTAGCTATGAAAAATGCGGCTGAAGATATGGATTTTTCTGTCACTACAGAGAAGTAAAAAGAAGAAAATGCGCGCAGAGAAAGCGAAAACAAGCGGAGACATTCAGCGCGAGTTGGCTATAATACCCGCCACTTGTTTGCCATAGCTTATTTAAAGGAAACAGACATGAGCTTACTCAACGTCCCTGCCGGTAAAGACCTGCCGGAAGATATCTACGTTGTTATCGAGATCCCTGCCAACGCAGATCCGATCAAATACGAAGTTGACAAAGAGAGCGGCGCCCTGTTCGTTGACCGCTTCATGTCCACCGCGATGTTCTATCCGTGCAACTACGGTTACATCAACCACACCCTGTCTCTGGACGGTGACCCGGTTGACGTTCTGGTCCCGACTCCGTACCCGCTGGAGCCAGGTTCAGTGATCCGCTGCCGTCCGGTTGGCGTACTGAAAATGACTGACGAATCCGGTGAAGATGCGAAACTGGTTGCGGTACCGCACACCAAGCTGAGCAAAGAATACGATCACATCAAAGATGTTAACGACCTGCCGGACCTGCTGAAAGCGCAGATCACCCACTTCTTCGAGCACTACAAAGATCTCGAAGCGGGAAAATGGGTAAAAGTTGACGGTTGGGACAACGCTGAAGCTGCTAAAGCTGAAATCGTTGCTTCCTTCGAGCGCGCGAAGAAGTAAGTTCGCGTTAGCGTATAGCCCTGAACGCCAGCCTCTGGTTAGTAAGGGTTTTTTTATTCCTACTTTCTTTTCACCTCCCCTTCGCTGTTTTCTTTTTGACCTACCAGATTGGGTAGTCACATTTCATTTATCTTAATTGCGAATGAGATTAGATCTCATTATCATCTTCAGCATGTAAATAAATGTGAATAAAAGTCAATGAACCTCCACAATGTGAAGTCCCTGAAACGCTATTCCTGCGTGGCGCTCGCCACAGCACTGTTATTTACCAGCCTGTCCAGTGTGGCGCAGACGCTACCTGAGAAAGATTTTCTGACCCGCGACGTTGGCAACGGCGTGTATGAACTGGCGGTTGATAGCCAGCAGAATGCGCTTTTTGCCGCCTCCTCGCCGTCGTTCGATAAAGATAAAACCCGCGGGCTTATCTACAAACTTGACCTGGAGAAGCTCACGACGACTGAAGTCATCGAAACCAGCCGTCGTGCCTTTGCCACTGCCCTGGATGAAGAAAGCCAGGTGCTGTACGTGGGCAACACGCTGGAAGGTTCAGTCACGCTAATCGACACCCGCAGCGGTAAAGAGCTGGCGATACTGCAACTGAGCGAAGCCAAAAATCCAAAAGATATTATCCATACCCGTGAAATGGTGCTCGATAAACAGCATCACCGCCTGTACGTTTCCGGCGTGGCTGAAAAGGGGATTGTCTGGGTAGTGGATACGCAAAAGCGTGAGAAAATCGCCACCCTTGAAAACATGGGCCAGTACCCGACAGGCATGGCCGTCGATGCAAATAAGAACCGTCTGTATGTCGTAAATGGCCGTAACGAACTTATTACACTGGATACCACCAACCATCAAATTATTAGCCGTTTCAGCATTGAGCCAGGCAAAAAACATTTTTTCCTGAATATTGCTTTGGATGCAAAAAATAATCGCGCATTCCTGACCGATCCTGATTTAGCGGATGTACTGGTTGTTGATATTAATAACGGTAAGGTTATTGCACCCATTAAAGTTATCAATTCGCTGGCGGTGATATATAACGAAAAACGCCAGGAAGTTTATATCACCCACCGTAATGCAAAGCGCATCAGCATTGTGGACAGCAAGACTTATCAGGTAAAACAAAGCATTGAAACCAATGCCCTACCTAACAGCCTGGCGCTCTCGGCTGATGCCAACACCCTGTATGTCAGCGTCAAACAGCCGGAAAAAATGACCGGAGTGAAGCCCGACTACGTACTGAAAATCGATCTCTCTAAATATTAATAATTAAAAACGCTTCTTACACCTTGCAGCTTTTCCGGGTTGCAAGGTGATGCTTTTATTTTTTTACTTTTCAGGTGTCTTATATTATGAAAACGCGTCAACTTATTACGCTGACAGGGATCGTTGCATTCTCAGGTGGTGTTATTTTCCCCACTCAGGCAGAAGAACTCACCGAAACCTCACGCAATAATGAAGATGAAATGGTGATCACCGCATCCGGGTTCTCGCAGCAAAAGCGCGAAGCGCCGGCCACCATTTCCGTTATCGATCGTAAAACGCTGGATATTCAGCCGGACCGTAGCATTGGTGAAGCGATTAAAAACCTTCCCGGCGTCTCGGTTACCAACAGCAGCGGCATGAACGCTGGCAGCATTATGATCCGCGGCATGGACCCTTCTTATACCGCTTTTATGGTCAACAGCGTCAAACAAAATACCGGTGAATCTCGTCCTTACGGACATGATATCGGTACTGAAGCCAACTTCTTACCGCCAATGGAGGCCATTGAGCGTATCGAAGTTATCCGCGGGCCAATGTCCTCGCTGTACGGCTCAGATGCCATCGGCGGTGTGGTCAACGTTATTACCAAAAAACCGTACGGCGCAAAAGAGTGGACAACGGCAATCGCCGCCAATACCTGGCTTCAGGAACACCAGTATTTGGGTAATACCAGCCAGATGAATCTGTTCACCATGGGGCCGATTGTGCCCGATGTTCTGGGCCTTAGCGTGGCGGCCGACTGGCTCGACCGTCGCGATGACGATCGCAATAACTATTTCGGCAAACACAACCGTAAATCCGTTGATATGACGCTGGGCCTGGCCGCCAGCGAAAATAACCTGTTTGATCTCAACGTGGTCACCGGTGAGCAGGAGAAAAACCGTACTCAGAAACGCGGCGCACCGTGGTCATGGCTGTTCGATCGTAATGCCGCCACTCTGACGCATACCGGCTGGTATGCAGACGACACCATCGCGACGACCAACTACATAAATTATGAAAAAGGCCGTTCGAAGTACGTTTATGACGGACAGTCGCCGCAGTATGTGCAGATGGAGAACTACGTCGCCAATTCGCAAACTACCTTCACGCTCGACAACCATAAACTGACCGTTGGGGCGAATTTTACCCGTGAAGAGCTGAATGACAGATTTGATGTGGCCAACAAAACGCTGCCCGGATCTGAGCCCGTGACCAAAATCAGCCGTAACGGTTGGGCATTGTTTGCTGAAGACGGCTGGAGCATTGACGATTTCATCCTGACCACTTCAGCCCGTATGGATCAGGATGATAACTTTGGCACGCATATCACGCCGAAAATGTACGGTAACTGGGCCTTCAGCAATGACTGGGCGCTGAAGGGCGGCGTTTCCGCAGGCTATAAAAAACCAGAGCTGCGTGCGACATCCAGTAACTTCGTCACCCCATATGGCTCGACCGTACCTTATCCCTTCCTGACAGTCGGTAACGACGACCTGAAACCTGAACAAAGCGTTAACTCTGAGCTGGGCCTCTACTGGACGGGGGATGCGCTGTCGCTGGATAGCACCGTCTTCTACACCCAGTTCAAAGACAAAATTGCCGAACAAACTATTTGCGAAACCACGTCGACGAATCAGTGCTCCGTGAATGGCTACAAAGCCGATTCCGTCAGTAAATACTTCAACGTTAGCAAGGCGGACGTTTACGGCATAGAACTTAATGCCGACTGGCAGATTAGCGCCGATGTGAAAGCCAACGCTAACTACACCTGGAACCACAGCGAACAGAAAAGCGGCGTGAACAAAGGCTACGCGCTCAATGATTATCCGCGCCATATGGCGAACCTGTCGCTGAACTGGGCGGCAACGCAGAACCTGGACGTATGGAGTACGGTGAATTATCGCAGTAGTAACCGCAACAGCGGCAATAACTATAAGTACGATGACTACACGATGGTCGACGTAGGCGTACGTTATAAGCTCAATAAGCACACGCAACTGATGGCAGGGGTCTACAACGTGCTGGATGAGGATCCGAAACTGACAACCGCGTGGAATGAATCCGCGCAGGTAGAAGGACGCCGCTATAACCTCGGCGCGCGCGTGGAGTTTTAAGCCTTTAATAAACAACGCCACCCGAAGGCGGCGTTGTTTATTCTCGTAGGCGATATATCAGTACTGGTCTCTGTCTAACCAGTTACCGCTTTCAATCAGCGTTAAGCCATCAACCGGACGTTGGTACACGTACATCCATGCACTTCCGTACGGCGTTTGAATTAACTGGCGTGCGTATTCACCGCCGCGGGTACGCAGAGCGTCAAGCTCTGCCAGCGTGGCGTTATCAATACGATAAACTTCCCCGTGTACTGTCCCATTTCCCGGAACGGCGCCTGGATAGTGGCCCAGGCTGTACAACTGGTAGTTGTCGATACTGAAATTTCCCAGCAACAGGGCATTGGTCATCCAGTGGCTGTTGCCTTGTTTGGTTCGTAAACTGCCGTAAACAAATATTCGCATTGCTAAAACTCGAACTGATAGAGCAAATCAAGTGCCTGATCTACGCCAGACACTGCTTCCAGATATAGCTTAGGCATCAGGCGATAACGTAGCGTGAGTGTCGCTAAGGAGTCAAATATACCCACACCATATTTCACCTGCAGACCTGGCAGTACGTATCCGCTGACAACCACCTGAGATGAGTCGCCCACCCCTTGCGTGTCCAGTGCCAGATTGCTTACGCCAAATGTCTCCCCGATTTTACCCACAACCTGACCACTTTGTGCAACCCCCAGACCAATAAGCATTGAGGTCATCGCCGCGCTGTCGCTCTGTTCGCTATCAAGTCCTTGTCCGCGTAACAGGTAGGAAAGCGCCATTTGCTGCGACATTGCCGGGTCAGAGAAGATCTCCGCCTTCGGTTCATCGGCTGTACCGGTGACGCGAACGCCAGCGATCACGTCGTCTTCGGTGGCATCCGGGTTACGAATTGCCTCGATATTGAGTAACGGCTGATCCGGCGGACCGGAGAACAACAGCTCGCCCTTACGCACAATCAGATCCTGACCATAGGCATGGAAGCGCCCGCTCGGAATATTTATCTGTCCGTTCAGCCCCAGCCCTTGCTTATCCTGCACCACTTTCAGATCGCCCGTCAGACGCGCTTTCAGACCAAAGGCGTCAATACGCACGTTGTTACCAACGTGGATGTTCAGGTTACTGTTGATCGGAATGCCGGCTGTCTGCGGTTTCTCCGGCTGCAGATTGTTGTTAAGCATGACCATATCGCTGGAAACCCCAACCGCGCTCTCCGGCAGGTCGTGTACGACGATACGCGCCCACGGCACATCCACGTTGCCATCGAGAGTAAACAGGCTTGGCGTGGCTTCAAAGACCACGTCCGGCGATACGTCCAGGCGGACCATCGGCGGTACGGTAATACGTACCCTGCTGCCTTTAGCCGCGACGCGCGCCCGCCAGTTGTCTATTTGACTCCAGTCGGCGTCACCGCTCAGATTGATTTCTCCCTGCTGCGTGCGCACCACGCCCGCCAGCGTGGAGCGTGTTCCGGTGAAGTTAACGGCTAACTGGCTTGGCTGCATGTCAAACGGCATAAAGTTACCGTCGATATCCAGACCGCTCAGTTGCAGCTGTCCGAGCAGTTGCGGGCTTTGCACATCGCCGCCCAGACGCAGGTTGGCGTTGATCGTCCCAGCCGCTTTTTCGCCGCGCGAGAAAATGGGGTTCACCATCGCCAGATTGAAGTTGCGGATATTGACGTTACCGCCCAGGCTACGACGTCCTTGCGGATCCGTTACCTGCACCTGACCGTCAAACTGCCCGTTGTTGGTCAGGCGAATCAGCCAGCCCAGCTCGGCACGGTTATTATGCAGGTCGGCGGTCAGATTCAGCGTTTCAAACGCCACAGGGAGCGGCGCATCGTTTACGCTTTGCGTGACCTTCACGTTGCGTCCGGAAAGCGTGACCTGCCCCTGTGGCAGCCCCTCTTTAGTGGTGTCCCAGCTCACATCAGCTTTGCCAGTGAACACGCCGCTGGCCTGGGTTGTATCCGGCATAAACGGTTTTAACATCGCCAGGTCGAAGCGGTTAAGGTTCACCACCGCGCGTCCCGATGCGCCGGCATCAATGGTTTGCGGTACGCACAGTTCCGCATTCGGGTTGTTCCAGCAGTGCGGCCCAATGCTGATTTTCTGTTCCTGGTTGCGATAATCCAGCGCGATAGCACGGTTGAGCGACCACGGACCGACCGGCGTCTGGAAGCGAGTATTGCTTAACGCCCCTTTCCAGCGCTGTTCTTTGCGATCAAAGCTCCCGGCAAGGTCCAGTTGACCGGAAACCGGCTCACCCTGAATGCGCAACTGCAGCTCATGCTGCTTTTCACTGCCTTTGGCGTTGAGCGTCACCAGACCAATATTCACGTCAGGTTGTTCAATCCGCTCTACGCGAACGTTGAGATTACCCGCGATTTGCTCGGCCGATTTCACGTCGCCTTCGACACGTACCTGAGCGACGGAAAGCGCCTGCCAGCGCAGACCGCGGGCGGTGATATCCGCCAGCAGCTGTGGCGCTTCAACCGTACCGCGAACTTTTACCAGCCCTTTCGCCGTCCCGCCTAATCCCGGTAGCGCGTTATCCAGGCTCGGCGCATCAATCGTCGCGTCGAGATTGAGGTCTTTGACCCCCAGTTCCCCTTTCACGTCCGCACTGTTGCGTCCCAGTTCCAGATGCAGGCCAGGGATCGTCCACTGCAGGTAGCTGTTCCCCTTCAGCGAACCGTTCACATTGACCTTGTTCTGCTTCACGTTGCCGGTCAGCTTCAGCTCCGGAACCTCCATCTGCCAGCTTCCGCCGTACAGACTGCCGCGCGTTTTCACCAGGCCATTCAGTTTTGACGGCCAGTCCGGGATCGCTTTCGCGGTATTGATACCATCCAGCGTTAACTCGCCGCGCCAGCTGATCGCCTGCTGCCAGTCCACCAGCGCTTTCAGCTCGGTTTTTCCTTCCAGCGCCGCAATGCTGAGTTTGTCGAGATTAATCTGCTGTTCGTTGCCTTTGGCGTCCAGCGTGATGGTAGCCGGAGGAATATCCTGCCCTTTCACGGCGGTACGCATCGACAGCGTATAGTCTGTCATCTTGCCGGTTAGTTTGAGCTTGATGTCATCGGCCTGGAACTGTTTGTCGCCGGTAAACGGCCAGTAAATCTGCTTACTCACCACCTCAATGTTGAGCGGCAATCCGGCTTCTGCCAGACGCGTCTGCGCCCGCAGGTCCATATCCACCGGACCAGACAAATTGACGCCGACTTCCAGCTGTTCACGCAGCGCGCCGCCGACCTTCAGCTTCACCTTTTCACCTTTTAACGGGTCGATGTTGAGTGTGCTGTTTAACGTAATATCAACCGGCCATGTGTCGGTGAGTTGCGCCGTGCCGCTGGCTTTTACCGTTCCCTGATTCGAGTCGATATCCAGCGCATCAAGCTTCATGTTGCCGTCAATGCTGCTCACTTTCAGCAGCATGTTATGTACCGTTAAATCTGTATCCCCGGTCACGCGCAACTGCTCGCCACGAAACTCTTCAATGTTGAGATTGAGCGGCAGATGGACATCGGTCATTTCCGGCAGCACCGGTTTTGAGAACAGATCTTTTAGCATTTCGCCGAGCGGTTTTTCATCCGGCTGCGGGTTTTGAATCTTCGGTTCGACGACCTCTTCCTGCGCCACTTCGGCCACTTTAGGCAGGGCAATCAGCAGCCCCTGTAATGACGTTGGCTTCAGCGTCAGCGTTTTTTCCTGCCAGTTCAGGCCGGAGGTAAAATCCAGCACCGAAACCGTGGTGTCATCGATTTTGATGTTGATGTTGTTAAGCGCCACGCGCGAAAGCGTGATTGGGTAAGGCGTGGAAAGGTTGAGCGGACCACTCTCTTCTTCTTCAACCGGCTCTGAGGGCGGCATCTTTTTGCTGTCGATCGCCACGTTGATGTTTTTCAGCGCCAGATCGTTGACGCACAGGCTGCTGTTCCACAGGCAGTTAAGCCCCACGGCCAGATGCACTTCACCAGCATTCACCGCCACGCCAGGCTGGTCGTAACGAATATTTTTGAGCGATAGATCCCGCCAGCCGCCGGTGACCTGACCAATTTCCAGACCCGGAACCCAACGATTAGCCGCTTTGAAGATCAGATGCAGGCCCGAGGTGGTGCCAACGAGGAACGCCACCGTGCCTAACAGCAGCAGGATAAAAATCAGCACGCCGAGGCTTATCTTCTTCCATAAACTCATAATTCAGGCCCCAGACCGATGTAAAACTGTAAACCATGTTCATCTTTGTCGCCGACAGGAACGGCAAAGTCGAGCTTGATGGGACCGACCGGCGATTGCCAGCGTACGCCGACCCCGGCGCCGGTTTTGAAATCGCTTTTGCGGATATCGCTGACCGCTTCACCGCTATCGACAAACATTGCGCCCCACCATTTTCCGGTCACGTTGTACTGATATTCCAGCGAGCCGGTCGCCAGCTTCGAGGCCCCTTTCAGCTTGCCGTCGCTGCCTTCAGGCGAAATAGATTTGTATTTGTAACCACGAATGCTGCGATCGCCCCCGGCGAAGAAACGCAGATCCGGCGGCACTTTGTCGAAGTCGCCGGTTTCAATCCAGCCGAGGTTGCCGCGCATCACAAAGCGGTGCCTGTCGTACAGCGTGCGGATCCAGACGTTTTGCGCCTGGAAGACGGAGAAATCAACGTCTGAACCCCAGGCCGTGTTGGAGTAATCAATAGAATAACGCTGAGAATCGCCCCACACAGGCATCAGGCCACCGCGCGAGCGCGTCCGGCTAATCATCACGCCTGGATAGAGCAGCATGGTGGTGTTGGTGACGTTACCCTGGGTAAAGTGGTCGAGGCTCCAGCGCAGGTTAATCGCGCGCTGCCAGCCGCTGGAGAGATCCCAGTAGCGGGAAACCGCAAGCGTCGTGGAGTCCTGCTCGGTATCGTTTAAATCGGTACGCTTAAAGCCCCCTTGCACCAGGTAATACTGCTCCAGCGGGTTCTTTAACAACGGCATTTTATAACTGAAATCAAGAACCTGCTCTGGCGCCGAGATACTGGCGCTGGTGGTCAGGCTGTGGCCATAGGAGTTCATCCACGGCTTTTTCCACGAGGTTTTTACCCGTGGCCCGACGTCAGTTGAATAACCGACCCCGGTTTCGATGGTGTTTTCGGTTCGCGGCGAGACCACGCCTTTTAGCGGCAGCACTTTGGTTTTGCGGGCTTTATCAAATTCCGGCGCGACGACCACAGAATTAAACCAGCCGGTCGCCGACAGACGACGGTTCAGTTCGCCCAGATCTTTCGACTCGTACTCTTCACCTTCTTTAAAAGGCACCAGATTTTGCAGGTACTCGTCGCGAATTTGCGAACCTTCAAAGGTGACATGTCCAAAGCGATAGCGTTCGCCGCTGTTGTAATCGATATCCCAGAACGCCTGGCGGCGCTCAAGCGCTATGCCAAGCTGGCTTTTATTAAATTCACTGTCGAAATAGCCTTTGCGCAGCGCCACGCTGGTGAGTGACTTTTTGAAGTTGTCATAGTCCCCCTGATTCAGCACGGTGCCAATTGCCGGCCGCGTTTTCAGCAGATCGAGATAATCTTTGTCCGTACGCGCGCCACCGCGCAGAATCACCTCGGTGCCGCCAATCAGCACCGGCTCGCCAGCATTCACTTTGGCAATCAGCACCTGACGTCCTTTCGCCGGCGGCGGACGCAGTTCGAAATCAATGGTTGGCTCAAAGTAGCCCAGCGCCTTTAGCCCTTCGCGGATGGCATCATCAACGCGCGCACGAAAGCGTCGGTCCGGAGTGACTTCATCACTTTGAATCGTGGACAGCTGCGCACGGACGTTTTTCTCCAGCGGTCCTGATAATCCTTCGACCTGTAAGCGAACATTCGCGGCGGCGGCGGAGCCACTTAAGCACAGTAATCCCACCCAACATAACTGACGGATATGTGGCACATTTTCTCCTGAATATCCTTTTTTCCACCCCTGGAAAAAAATACTATGCCGTTCCTCGGCTTAACAAAAAATCAACAATAAGAGTTGAAAAACAGACGACAACCCAAATATTTCTTATGTTTAACTCTAGACGTATTCACGCCGTTTATTGTGGGCAAAGACGCGTCTCGTTACAACCTTAACCCAAATGACTGATTTCGGGAGAACGGCCATGAGTTTATTTGATAGAAAGCATCTTGTTACTCAAGCAGATGCCCTACCTGGACGCAACACCCCGATGCCAGTGGCAACGCTGCATGCGGTTAACCAACATTCGATGACCAACGTGCCCGACGGTATGGAAATAGCGTATTTCGCCATGGGATGCTTCTGGGGCGTTGAACGTTTATTCTGGTCATTACCCGGGGTATACAGCACGGCAGCCGGATACACCGGCGGCTACACCCCTAATCCAACCTACCGCGAAGTCTGTTCCGGCGATACCGGGCACGCCGAAGCGGTACGCGTTGTCTATGACCCGCATGTTATCAGCTACGAACAACTGCTGCAGGTGTTCTGGGAAAATCACGACCCGGCGCAGGGCATGCGTCAGGGGAACGACCAGGGTACGCAGTATCGCTCCGCCATTTACCCGTTAACGCCAGAGCAAACCGCCGCGGCACAGGCGAGCCTTGCGCGTTTTCAGGCAGCAATGACCGCCGCAGGCGACGAGCGCGCCATTACAACGGAAATCACTACGGCAACCCCGTTCTACTATGCCGAGGACGATCACCAGCAGTACCTGCACAAAAATCCATATGGCTACTGTGGAATTGGTGGCATCGGCGTTTGCCTGCCGCCAGAACGTTAATCCGCAATTAACGAGCGACCGTCACCCGCGCGGCATGGCGCGTTGCGTGGGTGACGGTTCCCCGATCCGTCACCTTTCCCTTCAGCAACAGGTTAAATACCGGCGCAGAGGGGCGATTAAGACGGTTCTGCAGCAAATGCACCGCTTCCACGCCCAGCGCCCGACAGGGGATAGTGATACTGGTTACCGCGGCAACGATATGCGCGTCCAGTTCCTGAACATCCGTCGTCATCAGCGACAGCTCACCGGGTATCTCCACGCCAACGTTTTCCAGGATCCGCCGAATGCCCGTCGACATTGACGCCCCGGCGCAGAAAATCACCTCTGGCCATGCTTCACGCGGCGTTTCACGTAGCCAGTTGCCTATAGCCCGCTCTGATTCATCCTCAGAAAACCCTTCCGTCACCAGCAGATCGCGCCCGGTATCAAACGGTATCTGATACTGTCTGTAGACCTCCTTAATGCCCTCCAGACGCCAGTACATCGTTTCCCGGCGCAGGCTGGTGACATGGAGAATACGCCGATGCCCCTGATCAAAAAGGTATTGCACAGCACGGTTGCCAATCGCCCGATGATCGGGAGATACCGCATCCAGTAACCCTTCTTTGTCCTGCGAGTTAATCAACACGCAGGGTTTATCCAGCAGTTGCGCCAGTTTATGCACGGTCGGGTCATCAATGCCGATAAGAATAATGGCATTGATATTCTTATTGTTGGCCTTTTCCTGAAAGACCTTGATGTCCGCGCGTTGCTCATCCAGCCCGCAGTAACTCAGATAGACATCATGCGGCGCTATCGCCTCCGCAATTCCGCGCGTGACTTCAAGATAAAACGCATCGCCACGGGCGGTGAAAGTGCGCAACGGAGCGAAAACGGCAATGCCGTTGATCAACAGTCGTCCACTGGACAGCGAGTCCAGAACACCCAGCCTGCGCGCGCAGCTGACGATCGCCTCACGCGCTTTATCGCTGGTATATGACTTCCCGCTAAGCACCCTCGACACTGTACTCACCGAGTACCCCGTCAGGGCAGCAATTTCATCCATTTTTAGCTTGCCAGACATTCTGTGACCTCACTCGCAATCAATCTTTGCAATTTTTTGCAAACGTAGTTCATTGACTCTAAAACACTTTTTCAATGACCGGATGAACTTCTTTTTCATCCTGCAACCGTTCTCACAAAATCACATTGTCGATATTCCAGGCGTTTCTTATGTTCCGCATATCCCTTATTTCTCATGAAAAAGGCACGACATGAAAAAAATACGCTTTGGCATTATTGGGGTTGGCAACATTGGTACCGTCCATGCGCGCTACCTGCTGGCCGGAACGGTACACGAAGCAGTGCTTACCGCAGTGTGTGATAACAATCCTGATAAACATGCGGCTATCCAACGGCTGGTCGGTGAAGAGGTGACGTTATTCAGCGACGCGCGTGAGATGCTGGAAAGTGGGCTTATTGACGCCGTTATCGTCGCCACTCCGCACTATGACCATCCGGGTTTATCGATGATGGCCATGCGCCTTGGCATCCATACGCTGTGCGAGAAGCCTGCCGGGGTCTATACCGCGCAGGTACAAGAGATGAATGCCTGCGCGCGCGAATGCGATGTGGTGTTCAGCATGATGTACAACCAGCGCCCCAATCCGCTGTATCAGAAAGTTAAAGATCTGATCGACAGCGGCGAACTCGGCGAACTGCGTCGCTCTAACTGGATCATTACCAACTGGTATCGTTCGCAGAGCTATTACAACTCCGGCGGCTGGCGCGCGACCTGGAAAGGTGAAGGCGGCGGCGTGCTGCTTAATCAGGATCCGCACCAGCTCGATTTATGGCAATGGCTGGTCGGCATGCCGGTACGCTTGCGCGCTTTTTGCCAGTTTGGCAAGCACCGCCAGATTGAAGTTGAAGATGACGTCACGGCCTACGCGGAATACGCCAACGGTGCGACCGGCGTGTTTATCACCACCGTCGCCGAAACGCCCGGCACAAACCGCCTGGAAATTGTCGGCAGTCGGGGAAAAGTCGTGGTGGAAGAAGGCCGATTGCGCTTCTGGAGACTACGGGAATCCGAAACCGACTTTAATGCGCGCTGGCAAAACGGTTTTGGTGAGCCGGAATGCTGGGAGGTGATAATCCCTACCGAACCAGAATGCAGCGAGCACTTTGTCATTACCCGCAATTTCACCGCCGCAATTCTGCACGGCGAACCGCTGATCGCCCCCGGTCTGGAAGGCATTCGCGGCCTGACGCTTTCCAATGCGATGCACCTTTCTACCTGGACTGATGACTGGGTTGAGCTACCAATCGATGAGCAGCGCTACTTCCAGTTGCTCCAGCAACGTATCGCCTCCTCAGTTGAAAAAACCGCGACCAGCCGCACGCTGGACGCTTCCGGTAGCTGGTAACGCGCAGGAGAAAATCATGCTCAACATTGCCATTGTCGGTACCGGGAATATCTCCCACAACCACATTCAGGGGTATTTACAGTTTGCCGATCGTTGCCGGATTGTCGCGTTGGTTGATATCTACCCGGAGAAAGCGGAAGAAAAGAAATCACGCTACGGCCTGAGCGAAGCGCGAGTCTACCGCAGTCATCAGGCGATGCTGGACGCGGACATTGAGATCGATGTGGTGGATGTCTGCACTCCGCCGTACGTGCACGCAGCCATCAGCATTGATGCGCTGCAGGCCGGAAAACATGTGTTGTGCGAAAAACCAATGGCCTCTTCGCTCGAAGAGTGCGATGCGATGATCGCCGCGCAAAAGGCCAGCGGGAAAACCTTATCGATCATCGCGCAAAACCGCTTTACCGATGCCTTCTGGCGGCTGAAAACCGTTGTTGATTCCGGGCTGGCGGGCAAGATTTGCCATGCACAGGTGGATTCATTCTGGTGGCGCGGACACTGCTATTACGATCTATGGTGGCGCGGCACGTGGCAGAAAGAAGGCGGCGGCTGCACGCTGAATCACGCGGTACACCACATTGACGCCATTCAATGGATGCTGGGTTTCCCTACTGAAGTGGTGGCGATGATGACCAACGTCGCCCATGACAACGCCGAAGTCGAGGATCTTAGCGCGGCTATCTTCAAATACCCGAACGGGGCACTGACGCAGTTGACCGCCTCCGTGGTGCATCACGGTGAAGATCAAAAGATTGTCATTCAGGGTGAAAAAGCGCGTATTTCCGCGCCGTGGCAGGTTCATGCCAGCCAGTCGGCGGATAACGGCTTCCCGCAAACTGACAATAACGGCGAGCTGGAACAGCATCTGGAGACACTTTTTCGCACTACGCCACCGCTGCAATGGACGCTACATACTGGGCAAATCGATAACCTGCTTAATGCCATCGAACAACAGCTCCGTCCCCTGGTCGATGGCGAACAGGGCAAGCGCTCGCTGGAGTTGATTACCGCTATCTATAAATCCGCCATCACCCGCACGGTGGTGACGCTGCCCATTCACCACACCGATGCGTTTTATCGCACCGGCGGCCTGATTGACATCGCCCCGCATTTCTATGAGAAATCCGCCTCCGTAAGCAATTTCACGGAAGTGGGCGCCATCCCTCTGGGTAAAGACTTAGATTCAGGAGTTAAAGAATGAACAAGCAAGATGGAATGCACTACGCCCCTACCGGGAAGCCTCAGCCGGTCGTGAAACCTGGCGAGTTTGTCATTGCCGCGGCCTCACTCGATCATGGTCATATCTACGGCATGTGTAACGGGTTGATTGAAGCAGGCGCCACGCTGAAATGGGTTTACGATCCCGACCCGCACAAAATCGATCAATTTCTGCAGCAGTATCCGCAAGCGCAGGTGGCCGATTCGCTGGAGACAATCCTCAACGATCGCGAGGTCCAACTGGTTGCCGGAGCGGCAATTCCTTCCGAGCGCTGTCCGCTGGGACTAAAGGTCATGGCGGCCGGAAAAGACTACTTCACCGACAAGGCTCCGTTAACCACCCTCGCACAGTTTGAAGACGCCAAAGCGATGGTGGCGAAAACCGGGCGCAAATACGCAGTCTATTACAGCGAGCGTCTGCACGTTGAAAGCGCTGTTTTTGCCGGTCAGCTTGTCCACCAGGGGGCAATTGGGCGCGTGATGCAAACCCTCGGCACCGGTCCGCACCGCGAAGGTCACGGGCGCCCGGACTGGTTTTATGACAAACGCTATTTTGGCGGCATTCTGTGCGACATCGGCAGCCATCAAATCGAACAATTTCTGTTTTATACCGGCAACAGCGAGGCGCATATCGTCGCCAGCCAGGTGCGTAACGTCAATCATCCACAGTACCCGCAGTTCGAAGACTTTGGCGATGCCATGCTGGCGGGCGATAACGGGGCGACCGGCTATTTCCGCTGCGACTGGTTCACGCCGCAGGGGCTCAGTAGCTGGGGGGATGGACGCCTGACGTTGCTGGGTACCGAAGGTTACATTGAGATCCGCAAGTATGTGGATATCACCCGGGGTGAACAGGACGTGGTGTATCTGGTAAATAAAGACGGGGAATTCCGCTACCCGGTTGCGGGCAAAGTCGGCTTTCCTTTCTTCGGCGAATTCATTCTCGATTGTCTGAATCGCACGGAAAACGCCATGACTCAGGCCCACGCCTTTAAAGCCGCAGAACTGTGCGTGAAGGCGCAAATGCTGGCGAATGCCCGCGCATAACCGGAGGTGACATGACAACGCTAAATGCCGCCATCATCGGCGCGGGCGCTATTCACCGCAGTCACGTTAACGCCCTCCGGCTTTTGCCGGGGGTCACGCTGCGTGCGCTGGTCGATATTGATAGCGCCACCGGTTTGCAACAGGCCATGGCTTATAACTGCCGCTATTACCAGAATTACCGTGAGATGCTGCTGGATAATGACATCGACGTCGTCCATATCTGCACGCCTCATTTCGAACACAAAAATATGATTACCGCCGCGCTTGCCGCAGGGAAACATGTGTTTTGCGAAAAACCGGTGGGCTTGAATTGTACAGAGGTGGCAGACATCGCTAACGCAGCGGCGTCCGCCCAGGGCCTTCTGGGCGTGTGCTATCAAAACCGGCTTAATCCAACCAGTTTACGAATCCGCGATGAACTGGCGAAAAATACGCTTGGCAAAATGCTAAGCGTTAAAGCTGTTTTGACCTGGTCACGCTCCAGGGCTTATTACAGCGAAAGCCCGTGGCGCGGGCGTTTCGCCAGCGAAGGCGGCAGTTTACTGATCAACCAGGCTATTCATACTCTCGATCTGATGCAGTGGTTCGCCGGCGGCGTGACGCGTTTGAAAGGCGTGGTGGACAGCGGTGAACTGGCAGATGTCACCGAAGCCGAAGACAGCGCGATGGCGACCCTGCACTTTGCCAACGGCGCTCGCGGTCTGTTTTACGCCAGCAACTGCAACACCCTCGATTCACCGCTGCTGCTGGAGATCCATTGTGAGCAAGGCATGCTCCAGCTCACGGACAATACCCTGTGGCGCGTTACAGCGGACCGACGCCTGAAACTGGACTGCGATGGTTCACCGGACGGTCACGCCAAAAGTTACTGGGGTCTGGGCCACCAGCAGGCTATTCGTCAGTTTTATCATGCAATTACTCATGGAGGTCAGACAGAATATATCAACATTAATGAAGCCCGCAAATCACTGGCGATGGTTGAGGCTATTTATCACTCATCTAAAACCCGACAATGGATAACCATTAATAATTAAAATTAATTTAACGCTGCAGAATTAAATAACACCAGCCGGATAATACCGGAATACGCATACCCTACATACTGGAAAAATATTATGGTCAAACCAACTGAACGCAGAGTCAGTTATGGTGTAGCGATCGGCTATGGCATTACTGATTTATTTGGCGGCGGTGCTTTCGCCATTATCGGAACATGGCTTTTATTTTTTTACACCACCTACTGCGGTTTAAGCGTGCTGGAAGCAGGCTCAATATTTGCCATTGCCCGCGTGATTGATGCTGTACTTAGCCCAATTATGGGTTATATCACCGATAACTTTGGCGACACGTGGCTGGGCCGCAGATTTGGCCGTCGCCGCTTCTTTTTATTACTCAGTTCTCCTTTAATGTTTCTCTATGCCCTGCTGTGGCTGACCGACATGGGTTACTGGTATTACCTGGGAACCTATTTGTCGATTGAGCTGCTTTCAGCGATGGTGCTGGTGCCGTGGGAAACCCTGGCCGCAGAAATGACCAACCGCTACGAAGAGCGCAGCCGCCTCTCCGGCGTGCGCATGATCTGCTCGCAGCTGGGCGGATTTCTGGCCGTATCGGTACCCGGCATCCTGATGCAGTTTACCGGCAAAGATAATCCGTTTACCTATACGCTAACCGGGCTTATCTTTTCCGTCGTGTTTTGCATCGCGGTGTTCATAACCTGGCGCTGCACGTGGGAGGCTAAAGACGTTCAGGAAGAGACATTCCAGGCTGACCTGCAACGCAATAGCGGGATACTGAATCACCTTAAATATTTGATACTCGATCTGTTCTCGTCTTTCAGGATCCGGGCATTTCGCCTGCATATCATTATTTATATTTTCTCTTTTACCGCTATGGATGTATTCGGTTCAGTATTTACCTATTACGTGGTTTATTGTTTGAGCCAGGATGCCGCCTCCGTTTCTGGCTGGTTAAGCATTGCCGCTTTTGCTTCAGTTTTTGGCACCTATGGATTTATGCTATTACTGAATAAACTCAATATAACCCCATCAGCAGCACTACGCCTCTCTTACACTTGTATATTTAGCGTATTGGTATTTTTATTTGTTATTTATTATACCGAAACTCAGGTATCCAATATTCTGTTCTCTGCGATCTTTATTCTTCTCGGCATGGCGCGTTCTGGTCTTTACTATATCCCATGGAATATCTATAGCTTTATTCCTGATATTGATGAAATGGTAACCCAGCAGCGCCGCGAAGGGATTTTTGCCGGCGTTATGGTACTCACGCGTAAAAGTACGGTGGCAATCGCTATTTTGCTTATCGGCATGGTGCTGGAAGAATCAGGCTTTGTAAAAGGCAGCGGCGCGCAGCCGGAAAGCGCGCTCCACGCTATTATCGGATTGATGATCTTTGCTACCGCGGCGCTGCTGGCGGTGAGTTTCTACGCCACCTACAAATTCAAACTGACTCGCGAAACCCACAAAATCCTGCTCAAAGAGATCGCCCGCCGCAAACTGGGTGGCAACTATCGCGACTGCGATGAAGAAACCCGGGTGGTGATCAAACAGCTCACCGGCTACGAGTACGATGAGGTTTGGGGTGGCAGCGCCACGCAGCGTGCAACGGGACGCGTCAGTCTCTCAGATGCAGAATAAGGAGCGCATCATGTATAACCCATGGAGCAAAGCACGGGCGCAAAGCTGGTATCAACAGCAAGCCTGGGGCTGCGGTTTTAACTACTTGCCGCGCACCGCGGTTAACTGGCTCGAAATGTGGCAAGCAGAGAGTTTCGATAGCAGCACTATCGATCAGGAACTCGGCTGGGCCAGCCAGTATGGCTATAACCAGTTGCGAACAAATTTACCGTTTACCGTCTGGCAGCATGATCGCGATGGGCTGCTCGAGCGCATCGACCTCTTCCTGAACATTGCCCATAGCCACGGCATAAAAGTGATGCTGACGCTGCTCGACGACTGCGCGTTTTCCGGTGATGAACCCGTTATCGGTCAGCAAAAATCCCCGGTTCCAGGGGTTCACAACAGCCAGGCTGCGGGTAGCCCAGGCCGTGCCTGCGTGCTGGACCGACGCGGTTGGCCGCAAATTGAAGCCTACGTCAGAGATATCATCCGTTACTTTCGCCATGACTCGCGCATCAGCGTCTGGGATTTATATAATGAGCCAGGCAACGGCGGGATTTTTTGTCATACCGGCGAATTTGCCCGCTATGACGACAGACTGGAAATTTACGCCTTAACCCTGATGACCCACCTGTTTAGCTGGGCGCGGCAGGAGTCACCATCTCAACCGTTGACCGTAGCGGCCTGGCATATTGACGATCGCGCGGCATGCGAGAATGCGTTTACGCATCCTGTTGATATAGCCGCGCTGCGGCTTTCCGACGTGATTAGCTACCATGCGTATGTCGATACCCCTGGCCAGTTGTCTCTTCTGTCGCAGTTGGCTGAATTTGGCAGGCCGCTCTTTTGTACCGAGTGGCTGGCACGCCATGTCGATAGCCGAATAGAAGAACAACTGCCGCTGTTTAGCGCCCAGCGCGTTTCCAGCTTTCACTGGGGATTGGTGCAGGGGAAAACGCAAACCTGGCTGCCGTGGCCGGATATCCCGCTTGACGAAACGACGGCGCAACTATGGTTTCATGATGTGCTAAAGCCAGATGGTTCGCCCTATAGCGAAAAAGAGATGCAGATGGTGCGCAGGCTGAATCCCACAGA
Organism: Citrobacter europaeus; assembly: GCA_020099315.1. Lineage (NCBI taxonomy): Bacteria > Pseudomonadati > Pseudomonadota > Gammaproteobacteria > Enterobacterales > Enterobacteriaceae > Citrobacter > Citrobacter europaeus. The sequence goes on along the minus strand of CP083650.1, from coordinate 383,194 downwards.
ATAAGGCCAAAAAAGCTCCTCTGGCGACTTTACAGTACCTTACGCTATACTAGCTTCTGAATTTACCGGCTCAACTCCACGAGCCGGTTTTCGCATGGATTTATCAATTTCTCCCTTCCGAGGATCTGGCACAGCGCCGGATAAGATATGTTAAACAGTATTTTAGTCATTCTCTGCCTGATCGCCGTGAGTGCGTTTTTCTCGATATCCGAGATCTCGCTTGCTGCATCACGCAAAATAAAACTTAAACTGCTTGCCGATGAAGGCAACGTAAACGCACAACGAGTTTTGAAGATGCAGGAAAACCCCGGCATGTTTTTTACCGTCGTGCAAATCGGCCTTAACGCGGTCGCCATTCTCGGCGGTATCGTCGGTGATGCAGCATTCTCCCCGGCGTTTTACAGCCTTTTCTCGAAGTACTTCGCTCCAGAGCTCTCTGAACAGTTAAGCTTTATTTTGTCGTTCTCACTGGTTACTGGCCTGTTCATCCTGTTCGCGGATTTAACCCCGAAACGCATCGGTATGATTGCGCCAGAAGCTGTGGCTTTGCGTATCATCAACCCGATGCGCTTCTGCCTGCTGGTCTTCCGCCCGCTGGTGTGGTTCTTTAACGGTCTGGCAAACAACATTTTCCGTCTGTTTAAGATCCCAATGGTACGTAAAGACGACATCACCTCGGACGACATTTACGCCGTGGTCGAAGCCGGTGCGCTGGCGGGGGTTCTGCGTAAGCAGGAGCATGAGCTGATTGAAAATGTGTTCGAACTGGAATCGCGGACCGTACCGTCTTCAATGACCTCGCGCGAGAATATTATCTGGTTCGATCTCCACGAAGATGAGCAAAGCCTGAAGAATAAGGTGGCGGAACATCCCCACTCCAAGTTCCTGGTATGTAACGAAGATATCGACCACATCATTGGCTATGTCGATTCAAAGGATCTCCTCAACCGCGTACTGGCCAACCAAAGTATGGCGTTGAACAGCGGCGTACAGATCCGCAATACGCTGATCGTCCCGGACACGCTGACGCTCTCTGAAGCGCTGGAAAGCTTCAAAACCGCAGGCGAAGACTTTGCCGTCATCATGAACGAGTACGCGCTGGTGGTGGGGATTATCACGCTCAACGACGTTATGACGACGCTGATGGGCGATCTGGTAGGCCAGGGTCTGGAAGAGCAGATTGTGGCGCGCGATGAAAACTCATGGTTGGTCGACGGCGGTACACCGATTGATGACGTAATGCGCGTCCTGGATATCGACGAGTTCCCGCAGTCCGGCAACTATGAAACCATCGGCGGCTTTATGATGTTCATGCTGCGTAAAATCCCGAAACGCACCGACTCGGTGAAGTATTCAGGCTATAAATTTGAAGTAGTGGATATCGATAACTACAAGATCGATCAGCTGCTGGTGACGCGTCTGGACAGTAAACCTACCGTTCTGGTACCAAAGCTGCCAGATGCAAAAGAAGAGGCAAAGGCGTCGTAACGCCTTACAGAAACATCAACGGCTCCTGTCCAGGAGCCGTTTTTTTAACTACCGCATAGCACTTGATCAAGCCATCTCAGTTTGCAGACGCAAGACCTGACGGTTAACTTCGGACATCACAGAAAAATGCAGCTTGTCCTTCACTTTTGGGATAAGAATCTTACCCTTATCAAATTCAAAAGCGCCTACATCCTTGATATATAACCGTCCACGAAACAGGATCTTCACGTACTTCGCCACCTGCAGCGGGTTGTATCGTTGGAAAATTTTCATTGTTGTCTCCTGCTGAGTATTACGCCTTTGCGGTACCACAATCGGTCCGACAATCCTCAGGCGCAAATTTTAATGCCCTATGACTATAGACTATCTCGTTGATGTTTCCAGCGTGTATAAGTTTATTTACCTTCAGGTTACAATTATTCAGAATTATCTTTTCAACGCTTCGCTGTCTTCAGTATAAGCCTTCAATTTTCGCAGGATTTGTGCGCCCGTCCGCAAACTGGCATCGCGCTTGCGGGAAAAAGCAGCAATCGCACATATGATTAAACTCCAGACCCAAGTGGTCGGATCACCTGCAAAATAAAGAAAGAAGGAAAACCTATGACCTTACAAAAACTGCTGGCGCTGTCGTGTCTGCTGCTGCCGATGATTGCTTCCGCTCATAAGTTTGAGACTAACCAGCGTGTACCGCCGGTGGGAATCGCCGATCGCGGCGAACTGATTCTCGATAACGATAAGTTTAGCTACAAAAGCTGGAATAGCGCGCAGTTGCCGGGGAAAGTGCGAATTGTGCAACACATTGCCGGGCGCACCTCCGCCAAAGAGAAAAATGCAACGCTGATCGAGGCAATCAAGACGGCCAACCTGCCGCATGACAAATACCAGACCACCACTATCGTCAACACGGATGACGCCATTCCCGGTTCCGGTATGTTTGTGCGTAGCAGTCTGGAGAGCAATAAGAAGCTCTACCCGTGGTCACAATTTATTGTCGACAGCAATGGCGTTGCGCGTAAGGCCTGGCAACTGGATGAAGAGAGCTCCGCTATTGCCGTACTCGACAAGGACGGACGCGTTCAGTGGGCAAAAGATGGGGCGTTAACGCAGGAAGAAGTGCAGCAGGTGATTGCCCTGCTGCACAAATTGCTCAATAAATAGAGACGCGGAAGCCGGGGTTGAGGAACGATTCACGTGGGGTGTAATCCAGCGTTTTCCCCTGCCAGTCGTGAACGTGCGCTCCGGCTGCGGCGGCAACGGCGTGGCCCGCGGCAGTATCCCAGACGTTAGTTGGCCCAAAACGCGGATACAGTTGCGCGTGCCCTTCCGCCACCAGGCAGAACTTCAGCGATGAGCCAATCGAGGTGGTCTGGTGATCGCCCAACTGCTGCAGATACTCTTTTAACTCATTGTCGGCATGTGAGCGGCTAATCACCACCAGCGGCGGACGCGCGTCACGAACCTGGATTTGTTTGCGCACGCCGCACTCTTCTTTCCACGCTTTACCTTCAGCCGCGCTGTACATCACTTTCATTACCGGCGCGTAAACCACGCCCAGTACCGGTTTTCCCTTCTCGATCAGCGCAATATTGACGGTGAATTCACCGTTACGCTTAATGAACTCTTTGGTACCGTCCAGCGGGTCTACCAGCCAGTAGCGCTGCCAGTGCTGGCGAACATCCCAGCCAGGAGGCGCTTCTTCAGACAGGACTGGAATATCCGGCGTCAGCGCCAGTAATCCTTCGAGGATCACCGTATGCGCGGCGATATCCGCCGCCGTGACCGGAGAATCGTCCTGCTTGCTGGTAATCTCCATCGGTTTGATTCCATCGTAGACCTGCATAATGGCATCGCCCGCGTTCCGTGCAAGCTGGCATACATGTTCTAGCATTCTCCACCTCGTTTATATCAGTGGTGTTAACTCGTTGTTTTACTTATACCCGATCGTCAGGGGATCCGCCAACTGTGATAGCGTCTGCGGTTTTAAACGCTATATTCATGTCATGATTCACAGTTCTGTAAGCAAGAAGATTTATATACATTTTCTTTTGTGGCTTAGATCTTAAAAGGATGCCCCTGATGATTAAGTTTAGTGCAACGCTTCTGGCAACGCTGATTGCAGCCAGCGTCAATGCCGCGACCGTCGATCTGCGTATAATGGAAACCACTGATTTACATAGTAATATGATGGATTTCGATTATTACAAAGATACACCAACAGAAAAATTCGGTCTGGTACGTACGGCAAGTCTGATCAACGCTGCGCGAGGTGAAGTCAAAAACAGCGTGCTGGTTGATAATGGCGATCTGATTCAGGGCAGCCCGCTCGGGGATTACATGGCGGCCAAAGGGCTGAAAGCGGGCGAAACTCACCCGGTATATAAGGCGCTGAATACCCTGGATTACGCGGTGGGTAACCTCGGCAACCATGAATTCAACTATGGTCTGGAGTATCTGCACAACGCGCTGGCCGGGGCGAAATTCCCTTACGTTAACGCCAATATCATCGACGTTAAGACCAAAAAGCCGCTGTTTACGCCTTATTTGATCAAAGATACAGAGGTGGTCGACCAGCAAGGGAACAAGCAGACGCTGAAGATTGGCTATATCGGCTTTGTGCCACCACAGATTATGACCTGGGATAAAGCCAACCTCAGCGGCAAAGTAACGGTGAACGACATCACCGAAACCGCGCGTAAGTATGTCCCGGAAATGCGGGAAAAAGGCGCCGATGTCGTGGTGGTGGTTGCTCACTCCGGGCTTTCTGCCGACCCGTATCAAACGATGGCGGAAAACTCCGTTTACTACCTCAGCGAAATACCGGGCGTGGATGCCATTATGTTTGGTCACGCTCACGCCGTCTTCCCGGGTAAAGATTTTGCCAATATTAAAGGCGCAGATATCGCAAAAGGTACGCTGAATGGGGTTCCTGCGGTGATGCCGGGTATGTGGGGCGATCACCTGGGCGTGGTGGATCTTGTGTTGAATAATGACAGCGGTAAATGGCAGGTCACCCAGGCAAAAGCCGAGGCGCGCCCAATTTATGACGCCGCGGGCAAAAAATCACTGGCAGCAGAAGACAAAAAAATCGTTGAGATCCTGAAAGCCGATCACGACGCCACGCGTGAGTTTGTCAGCAAACCGATCGGTAAATCCGCCGACAACATGTACAGCTACCTGGCACTGGTTCAGGATGACCCGACCGTACAGGTGGTGAACAACGCCCAGAAAGCCTATGTGGAACACTTTATCCAGGGCGATCCGGACCTGGCAAAACTGCCGGTACTTTCCGCCGCCGCGCCGTTTAAGGTTGGTGGACGTAAAAACGATCCAGCAAGCTTCGTAGAAGTCGAAAAAGGTCAGTTAACCTTCCGGAACGCCGCTGATTTGTATCTCTACCCCAACACTCTGGTGGTGGTGAAAGCCAGCGGTAAAGAGGTGAAGGAGTGGCTGGAATGTTCCGCCGGACAGTTCAATCAGATTGACATCCACAGCAGCAAACCACAGTCGTTGATCAACTGGGATGGTTTCCGTACCTATAACTTCGACGTGATTGACGGCGTGAATTATCAGATTGATGTTTCACAACCCGCCCGCTACGACGGGGAATGTCAGACCATTAACCCGAAAGCGGAGCGTATTAAAAATCTGACCTTTAACGGCAAGCCTGTCGATCCGAATGCTACCTTCCTCGTCGCGACCAACAACTACCGCGCCTACGGCGGTAAATTTGCCGGAACCGGCGACAGCCACATCGCGTTTGCATCTCCCGATGAAAACCGCTCGGTGCTGGCGGCCTGGATTGGTGCGCAGACGAAGCGTGCCGGTGAAATTCACCCGGCGGCAGATAACAACTGGCGTCTGGCGCCGATTCACAGCGAGACACCTCTGGATATTCGCTTTGAAACCTCACCGTCTGAAAAAGCCGCTGTATTTATCAAAGAGAAAGGCCAGTATCCGCTGAAGAAAGTCGCGACCGATGACATTGGTTTTGCCATTTATCAGTTGGATTTGAGTAAGTAACTTCAGTGCCGGATGCGACGCACTCGCGTCTTATCCGGCCTACAATACTACGCAGCCCGCTCGTCCCTCTGCGCCAAAACCTGCGGCAAATTCAGTTCTATCCAGTCCGCCAGCGCGGCGACTTTATCGCTCACCTGCTCACCCAACGGCGTCAGGCTATACTCCACGTGCGGCGGCACCACCGGATATGACACCCGATTGATAAACCCGTCCTGCTCTAACGCCTGCAGGGATTGCGCCAACATTTTTTCACTGACGCCGCCCATCTTACGGCGCAAATCGCTGAAACGGTGCGTACCGTCGCGCAGCGCCACCAGGATCAACACGCCCCAGCGGCTGGTGACGTGTTTTAACACCTCGCGGGAGGGACACTGTTCGGCAAACAGGTTGCCATCGCGTAATTGCTGGGAAAGCGTCGTAGCTGTCATTTTCATACTAACCTTTTTGTACGTACTTACTAAAAGTTAGTTTAGGTGTTAGCGTGATTAAACACAAGACCAATACCAAGGAGTCACCCATGATCGCGATTACCGGCACCACCGGCCAACTGGGCCAACACGTTATTGAATCTCTGCTGAAAACCGTTCCTGCCAGCCAGATTGTGGCTATTGTGCGTAATCCCGCGAAAGCGACGACGCTTAGCCAGCAGGGCATTACCGTTCGTCAGGCGGATTACAGCGATGAAGCCGCCTTGACGACTGCCTTACAGGGTATCGACAAGCTACTGCTGATCTCCTCCAGCGAAGTGGGACAACGCGCCCCGCAGCATCGCAATGTGATTAACGCGGCACAGGCGGCCCACGTGAAATTTATCGCCTACACCAGCCTGCTGCACGCCGACACCTCCCCGCTGGGGCTGGCTGATGAGCATGTCGCAACCGAGAAGATGCTGGCTGAATCCGGTATCGCGTACGCGCTGCTGCGTAACGGCTGGTACACAGAGAACTATCTCGCCAGCGCACCGGCTGCACTGGAACATGGCGTGTTTATCGGGGCTGCTGGTGAAGGCACAATCGCCTCAGCGACCCGCGCCGACTATGCCGCTGCCGCCGCGCGCGTCATCAGTGAAGACGGTCATGCCGGTAAAATCTATGAGCTTGCGGGCGACACAGGCTGGACTCTGAGCCAGTTGGCTGCCGAACTGGCAACACAGAGCGGTAAAAAAGTGGTGTATCAGAACCTGAGCGAAGCTGATTTTGCCGCCGCGCTAAAAGGGGTGGGCCTGCCTGCCGGACTGGCGGACATGCTGGCTGACTCAGACACTGGCGCCTCCAAAGGCGGCCTGTTCGACGACAGCCATACGCTGAGCAAACTGATTGGTCGCCCGACCACCTCGTTGGCTGACAGCGTCAAAGGCATCGTGTAAGTGTTAAAAATTAGTTAATTGTGGTGGCATCCCCGCGCATCCTCTCTGATAATGACAGGATGATGCGTGGGGAGAGAAAACGTGCAAGGTGTACCTGAGCAGTTTATTGATGAGAAAGACAGCGCCCGCTTTCGCCATCTGGCGCAGGTGCCGGGCGTTGAGCTGTATCATGCGCACATCTCGCGTTACGCCTTTGAGCCGCACACTCATGAAGCGTTTGGCATTGGCGCGATAGAAACCGGCGCCGAACGTTTTCGCTATCGCGGCACGCAGTACGTGGCCCCCGCCCATTCCGTCGTCACCATGAATCCCGATGAGCTGCATACCGGCGAAGCTGAAACTGCCGACGGCTGGCGCTATCGAATGATTTATCTTGAACCCGATCTTCTGGAAGAGGTCACCGGGATCCGCCACTGGTGGTTTCATGACGTCACGCGTCACGATCCGCTGCGCTCGCGCCAGCTCTGCTCGCTGATCCACGGTCTGTGGAACACTGAGGATCCGCTGGAGCAAAAAGGACTCCTGCTCGATCTGATCGACACGTTCCAGCCGCTGGCCCGTCATGCGCCGGTATTGCCGGAGGGCGCGCATCGCTTTGAACGGGTGCGCGAGTATCTGCATGATAATTATATGCATCCTGTCACGCTCGATGAACTGGCCCGGGTTGCATCGCTGAGTCCCTGGCATTTTCAGCGTCAGTTTAAGTCTCATTTCCACGTCACGCCGCACCAGATGCTGATGGCGATCCGCCTGTGGCGAGCCAAAGGTTTTCTCACTCACGGAATGCCCGCCGCAGAGGTCGCCGCCGAAACCGGCCTCACCGACCAGTCGCATCTCACCCGCGCGTTTACCCATCGCTACGGCATTACGCCAGTGCGTTATCAGAAACAAGTCGTCCGGCGTTGATCAGCAATCTCATACAATACGGCGGCATTTTTCCTGCCTACACTCGACTGATTGTTAAGCGATGTGGATGTCAAAAATGATTAGCGGCGTGTTATATGCCCTGCTGGCCGGGCTGATGTGGGGATTAATTTTTGTTGGACCGCTGATCGTACCGGAATACCCGGCGGTATTGCAGTCGATGGGGCGCTATCTGGCGCTGGGGCTGATAGCGTTGCCGATTGCCTGGCTGGGACGTGTGCGTCTGCGCCAGTTGGCGCGTAAAGACTGGATAACGGCGCTGGCGCTAACGATGATGGGTAATCTGATTTATTACGTCTGCCTGGCAAGCGCTATTCAGCGCACCGGCGCGCCGGTTTCAACGATGATTATCGGTACATTGCCGGTGGTGATCCCGGTTTTCGCCAACCTGCTCTACAGCCAGCGTGACGGCAAATTATCATGGTGGCGTCTGGCGCCTGCGCTGGTGTTGATTGGCATAGGTCTGCTGTGCGTGAATATCTCGGAGCTGAATCAGGGGTTACCTAACTTTAGCGGCTGGCGTTATGGCTCAGGTATCGTGCTGGCGCTTATTTCGGTGGTGTGCTGGGCGTGGTATGCGCTGCGTAACGCCCGCTGGTTGCGCGAGAATCCGGATAAGCACCCGATGATGTGGGCGACGGCCCAGGCGCTGGTGACGCTGCCTGTTTCTCTGCTCGGTTATATTGCCGCCTGCCTCTGGCTGAACGGGCAAACGCCGGACTTCGCTCTGCCCTTCGGCCCGCGCCCAGGTGTGTTTATCGGCCTGATGATAGCCATTGCGGTATTGTGCTCATGGGTTGGCGCACTGTGCTGGAACATCGCCAGCCAGAAGCTGCCGACGGTGATCCTCGGCCCGCTGATTGTCTTTGAAACACTGGCTGGCCTGCTGTATACCTTTATCCTGCGTCAGGAATTTCCGCCGTTGCTGACGGTAAGCGGCATTGCGCTGCTGGTAATAGGCGTGGTAATTGCTGTGCGGTCAAAACCGCAGAAACCGGCGGTAGTGCCGGTTTCAGGGGATGCCTGATGGCGCTGCGCTTATCAGGCCTACAAGGACTGTACGATCTCATGTAGGCCGGATAAGGCGTTTACGCCGCCATCCGGCGCGACACTTTAAATACCGCCACGGTCTGATTCAGTCGTGCAGCCTGCTCTTCGAGCGCGGCGGCGGCGGAAGCGGACTCCTCCACCAGTGAGGCGTTTTGCTGCGTGACGCGATCCATCTCGGCAACCGCCTGGCCTACCTGATCGATACCCCGACTCTGTTCATCAGAGGCCGAGGCAATCTCGCCCATGATATCGGTCACGCGAGTCACGGCGCTAACAATTTCCGCCATCGTTTCGCCCGCTTCATGCACCAGCGCCGTACCCGCATTGACCCGATTTCCCGAGTCATCAATCAGCGCCTTAATCTCTTTCGCCGCCTGAGCGCTACGCTGCGCCAGCGTACGAACCTCGCCGGCGACCACGGCAAACCCGCGCCCCTGCTCGCCCGCCCGCGCCGCTTCCACCGCAGCGTTCAACGCCAGGATGTTGGTCTGGAAGGCAATGCCGTCAATAACATTGGTTATTTGCGCGATTTTGCTGGAACTGGTGGCGATTTCATCCATCGTACGTACCACGCCATCGACCACGTTTCCGCCTTTTTGCGCTGTTTGTGAAGCGTTTTTTGCCAGACTGGTCGCCTGACGCGCGTTATCCGCGTTCTGCTTCACGGTCGCGGTGAGTTGTTCCATGCTGGCTGCGGTCTCTTCCAGGGAGGCGGCCTGCTGTTCGGTACGTGAAGAGAGATCGTTACTGCCAGCAGCAATTTCACCCGCGCCGGTATAAATGGTGTCAGCCCCGTCACGCACCACGCTGACCGTGTTCGCCAACGCCCGCTGCATGTCGCGGACGTTGCCTGCCAGCAGCGCCATTTCATTACTGCCATCGGCGTTGATGCGGTGCGTCAGATCACCTGCGGCAATATGGCGAATATGTCCCATCACCTCATGCAGCGGCTTGAGCAGCACTCGTTGCATTGCCAGCCAACTGGCGATAATCACGGTGACGACAATCAACATCACCGCAGACAGCAGCCAGATTATCTTCTGGTAATCACTCTCATTGTCCTGCACTCCAGCAGTGGCCAGCGCCGTTTGCGCGCTACGCCATTGCCGATAAACTTCCTGCATGGCCGTTTGCTTTTGCTCGGCATTCTGCTTGAACATCTCTTCCAGCTTTCCTTCAGCCAGCAGCGCGTTCATTTTTGCCAGCGTCGCAGAATAGATGCCATATTGCTCTTCCAGTCGATCGGCCAGATGCTCATCCAGCCCCGGCGTTTCCGGCAGAGCGTAGTATTTATCGTAATGCGCTTTCGACTCGGCCAACAGGCGATTTGCCGTGTTCACCAACTCCTTCAACTGACCGCCGTTAATATCGCTGGCCATCGTTCCCTGTAAACGCAGCATCCCACGGTTGAGCGTGACGCGAGCCTGGTTCAGGCTAATCCACGCATCGGTAAACTCGGCCACGTTCTGGCTGGAAAGCTGAGAAACGTTGAAGTTTTGCTTATCGTTATTGAGCGCGCCAATAAAGACGCCCGCGGAGATGAGCTGCATTGCGCCCAGGGCGAGTAACACGGTGATAAGTAAGGTTATCACTTTGATTCGTTTAAACATCTGTAGCCTTTTATTATGCAGGTATTGTCTGAGGTCTAACTATCGGCAGCAGCGTGCGCTTATTTAATCCTGTGACGCGGCTTTTTTCGCCGTCTCCCTCCTTTCCAATAGGATTCAGCACCTTAACGAAATAAGAAATTTTCGTGATGTTCATCACAAAACACCCCACCCCGAAAGGGTTATATCCTTCGCCATAAGTTGCATTTAAAATACATCTTATATTATTGAGAATGAGGTAACGGCAATGTCTTATCGCGATCAACCTTTAGGTGAACTGGCGCTCTCTATTCCTCGCGCTTCGGCCCTGTTTCGTAAATACGATATGGATTACTGCTGCGGCGGTAAGCAAACGCTGGCACGCGCTGCCGCGCGTAAAGAGCTGGATTTAGACGTTATTGAGGCGCAGCTCGCGCAGCTGGCTGAACAACCGCTGGAGAAAGACTGGCGTACCGTGGCTCTGGCTGAAATCATCGACCATATCATCGTGCGTTATCACGACAGACACCGCGAACAGTTGCCGGAGTTGATCCTGCAGGCCACTAAAGTTGAACGCGTTCATGCAGACAAACCGAACGTACCGCGCGGTCTGGCGAAAAACCTGACCATGCTGCATGAAGAGCTGTCCAGCCACATGATGAAAGAAGAGCAGATCCTGTTCCCGATGATCAAACAGGGCATGGGTAGCCAGGCGATGGGGCCAATCAGCGTGATGGAAAGCGAACATGACGATGCGGGTGAACTGGTCGAAGTGATCAAACACATCACCCATAACGTGACGCCGCCGCCAGAAGCCTGCACCACCTGGAAAGCCATGTATAACGGCATCAACGAGATGATCGACGACCTGATGGAACACATCAGTCTGGAAAATAATGTGTTGTTCCCGCGTGCCCTCGCAGGTGAATAAAAAAGCCCGGTGGCGCTAGCGCTTACCGGGCCTACAACGACCTCGAACGTAGGCCTGATAAGGCGAAGCCGCATCAGGCAATCCCGCCAGCATAGTGCCGGATGCGGCGTAAACGCCTTATCCGGCCTACATCTCACGTCCTAGCGATTAACGCACGCCTGCCATACGTTTCTTACCGATGAACAACCAGCCCAGACCCAGTGCGATGAACCACAACGGCGTGACGATCAACGCCTGACGGGTATCATCTTCCAGCGTCAGCAGTACCAGTACGAAGACGAAGAACGCCATACATACCCAACACATCAGCTTGCCCCACGGCATCTTGTAGATTGATTTTTCATGCAGGTGCGGACGTTGCTTGCGGTACACCAGGTACGAGCAAAGAATGATGGTCCAGACGAACATGAACAGAATCGCCGACACGGTGGTGATCATAGTGAACGCGCCAATCACGCTCGGATTCACGTACAGCATCACCACGCCGCCCAGCAGACAGATACAGGAGAAGGTTAAACCCTTCGCCGGAACTGCGCGTTTTGAGAGTTTGGCAAACGCTTTAGGCGCAACGCCCTCCTGCGCCAGGCCGAACAGCATACGGCTGGTAGAGAACACGCCGCTGTTTGCAGAAGAGGCCGCTGAAGTCAGTACCACAAAGTTGATTAGGCTCGCCGCAGCAGGCAGACCAACCAGCACAAACAGTTCAACGAATGGGCTCTTGGTTGGTACTACCGAGCTCCATGGCGTTACGGACATAATCACGATCAGCGCAAAAACGTAGAACATGATGATACGGATCGGAATCGAGTTAATGGCGCGCGGCAGAGATTTCTCCGGGTCCTTGGTTTCCGCAGCGGTCGTTCCCACCAGCTCAATACCCACAAACGCGAACACGGCTATCTGGAAGCCGGCAAAGAAGCCGCTCAGACCTTTCGGGAACCAGCCACCGTCATTCCATAGATGCGTGAACGATGCCTGAACGCCGGTTGGCGACTGGAAGTGCGTCAGCACCATCACCAGACCGACGACAATCAGGCCGATGATGGCGACGATTTTGATCATCGCAAACCAGAACTCCATCTCACCAAACATTTTTACAGTGGCAAGGTTGAGGCTCAGCAGCAGCACGATCACCGCCAGCGAGGCGACCCAGTCTGACAGTTCGGGAAACCAGAATTGCGCATACGCGGTAATCGCGACAACGTCTGCCATTCCGGTAACGACCCAGCAGAACCAGTAGGTCCAGCCGGTAAAATACCCGGCCCATGGCCCGAGCAGGTCGGAGGCGAAATCACTAAACGATTTGTACTCCAGATTCGAGAGCAGCAATTCCCCCATTGCTCGCATGACGAAAAACAGCATAAAACCGATGATCATATAAACAAAGATGATCGACGGTCCGGCGAGACTGATGGTTTTACCGGAGCCCATAAACAGGCCGGTGCCGATAGCGCCACCAATGGCAATAAGTTGAATATGACGGTTTGTGAGATTGCGCCGTAGCGACTGTTCAGACGATGCCTCTTCAGCGGCGTCGACTTTTACCTGATCTACCATGTTTTTTTCTTCCTGTACCTGTCTGTGTTGTTCAGGCTCTACGGCCTTTAGTGTGTCTATGATACGACGATCCTGTTATCAGGACTCATCGATATTAGGTAAGAATTGGCGGGATGAATACTAAGATTTAGATATAATGTTAATTTAATGTTTAAAGTGAGTGTCATATCACTCTGATAGCGCGAATTAGCTCACAAAAATACACGCTAGCGCGGCATTTGCAAGATAATATATCGACAACGGCGTAACTATAGCTTTTCTCGCTATTTTTTTGTTCCCCCCGGCCTCGGGGGGAACAGAAGTCACTGCTTACAGGATTTCAAGCAGCTCAACGTCGAACACCAGCGTGCTGAACGGAGGAATGGACGCGCCAGCGCCACGCTCGCCGTAAGCCAGTTCCTGAGGAATAGTCAGTTCCCATTTGGAACCTACTGGCATCAGGGTCAGCGCTTCAATCCAGCCAGGGATGACGCCGTTAACCGGGAATTCAGCCGGTTCGCCGCGTGCGACAGAGCTGTCAAACACGGTACCGTCGATCAGTTTACCGGTGTAATGCACGCGAACGCGGTCAGTACGCGCCGGAATAGCACCTTCGCCCTGAGTCAGAACACGGAACTGCAAACCGGATTCAGTGCTGTTCACACCCTCTTTCTCACGGTTTTCTTCCAGATATTTGACGCCATCAGCCGCCATAGCCTGGAAACGTTCGCGACGTACTGCATCAGCGCGTTCGTGGATTTCACGCAGCGCGCGATGCACAACATCAACCGGCACTGCCGGGTGTTTACCTTCCAGCGCGTCAGCGATACCCGCTACCAGCGCTTCAGGCAACAGTCCTTCCAGTCCGGATTCGCTCAGCTGTTGTCCTACCTGCAAACCAATGCCATAGCTTGCTTGCGCTTCGATAGTGTCAAAAGTCGGGTTAGCCATCATATTTCCTTTCATCGGATGTAAAGTAGCGGGCAGCATATCAGCCATGCCGCATCCGGTAAAACTTTGTCTCGGGAACAGATGACAAATCGCGAGGAAACATAAACAATAGGAATATCCCGCGTTGACGTCACGAAAGCGGGTAATATGACGAACATCATAGCGTTAGCCATCTATACTCTATGATCGAGGAACGAGACGCGGAGCAGGAGGAAAGCCATGCCCGGGCGCTTTGAATTAAAACCAACCCTGGCGAAAATCTGGCATGCACCGGACAATTTTCGCATTATGGATCCGCTACCGCCTATGCACCGCCGCGGCATTATTATTGCTGCTATCGTGCTGGTGATAGGTTTCCTGCTCCCTTCCAGTGACACCAGCGATGCCCCTGTGGTTACGCGTACTGCTCAGCTGGATTTACAGTCGCAGTCGCAGCCGCCGACCGAGGCTCAGCTGCAGGCACAGCTCGTCGCGCCGCAAAACGATCCAGGCCAGGTCGCTCCGGTTGCCCCGGAACCAATCCAGGAAGGAGAACCTGACGCGCAGCCTCAGGCTCAGCAATCTCAGCCGCAAACGCAGCCTTTCCAACAGGATAGCGGAATTGACCAGCAGTGGCGTTCCTATCGCGTTGATTCAGGCAAAACGCTGGCGCAGGTATTCCGTGACCATAACCTCCCGCCAACCGATGTATACGCGATGGCGCAGGTTGAAGGCGCCGGAAAACCGCTGAGTAACCTGAAAGACGGTCAGATGGTGCAGATCAGGCAGAATGCCAGCGGCGTGGTGACGGGATTAACCATTGATACCGGCAATGGCCAGCAGGTACTGTTTACCCGCCAGCCTAACGGCAGTTTTATTCGCGCCCGTTAACCGCCGTGGCCCCGCGATTCCAGGCCTGATGAGCGATAGCGCCATAAGGCATCAAGGTGAAGCGTCAACGCTTCACCTTGTTCACCCACCAGATCCCCGAGCAGACCAGCACCAGCGCCAGCGCATATTTCCATTCAAGAATGTTCTCGCCGAGGAAAATCGCCGACAGCACCGCCCCCGACACCGGGATCAGGAAGTTAAACGGCGCTACCATCCCCACGCGATTATGCTTGAGCAGAATACTCCACAAAGCAAAGGCGACCGAAGAGAGTAACGTCAGGTAGCCCAGAATCGCCACCGAAGACGCGCCGTGAACGGTCAGCGTGCCGCCAAAAGCGTAACCACCGATAACCAGCGCCAGACCGCCACCGCCCAGTTGATACCCTGTCATTACCGTCGGGTCCACCGTCTGAGAAATACGTTTACCGTATAACGTGGCGGCAGAGAGAATAAAGGCCGCCATCACCACTGAGCCATCCCCTAACAGGCTGAAGCTAAAATCCATTCCGCTGCTAAAGTTCACCACCATTACGCCGGTAAAGCCGAGGATACAACCCAGCGCTTTGTTGTAGCTCAGTTTGTCATTATGGTAGATGAAATGCGCCAGCAGTACGCTGAAGAAGGTCCCTGTCGCGTTCATGATGGACCCTTTCACCCCCGTCGTGAACGCCAGGCCAACATAGAAGAAGATGTATTGCAGCGAGGTTTGCGTCAGCCCCAACAGCGTGAGCTGACCATATTGACGCGGGCTTAACCGGCCAATCGGTTTACGCTGCGCCACCGCCAGCAGTAGCAGCAATAATCCTGCAAACAGGAAGCGATAGCCGGCAAAGACAATTTTTGAGGGAATGTCATCCGTGGCAATCTGGAAGATCTCATATCCGCTTTTGATCGCCGGATAGGCGCTCCCCCACAGCAGGCAGCAGAACGCCGCGCTCAGGTAGACAACATTTTTACGCGCAAACAGAGGTTGGTGCGTTGGTTCCATTCCATCACCACTTTGAAATAATGTTTTATTTTTGTGATTATCCCGAAAAGGATAAAGAATAGCCAGAGAGAAAAGCGGGGGAACAGAAAAGCAAAACGCCGGCACAGGGCCGGCGCTTTTACGCGGTCATCAGAATAAAAACTTATTCTGCAACTACGTTTACAGTCAGCTTAGCAAACACTTCGCTGTGAACCTGGAAGCTCACTTCGTGCTCGCCAGTGGTACGCAGAACGCCGTTCGGCAGACGAACTTCGCTCTTAGCTACTTCAACGCCAGCTGCAGTTACAGCGTCAGCGATGTCGCGAGTACCGATGGAACCGAACAGTTTACCTTCGTCGCCAGCTTTAGACGCGATGGTTACGGTTTCCAGTGCGTTGATTTTCTCAGCACGAGCTTCAGCAGCGGACAGAACGTCAGCCAGTTTAGCTTCCAGTTCAGCGCGACGCGCTTCGAAAAATTCAACGTTTTTCTTGGTAGCAGGAACAGCTTTACCCTGAGGTACCAGGAAGTTACGAGCGTAGCCCGCTTTAACGTTAACCTGATCACCCAGGCTACCCAGGTTTGCTACTTTATCAAGCAGAATAACTTGCATTACCTTATCCTCTCAAAGTCGTATTAATGGACCGTGACCGATTACTGATGACGATCAGTGTACGGCAGCAGGGACAGGTAGCGAGCGCGTTTGATAGCGCGAGCCAGCTGACGCTGGTATTTTGCACGGGTACCGGTGATACGGCTTGGGACAATCTTACCGCTTTCGGTGATGTAGTTTTTCAGCGTAGCGATATCTTTATAGTCGATCTCTTGAACGCCTTCCGCGGTGAAACGGCAGAACTTGCGACGACGGAAATAACGTGCCATATGGCTAGTCTCCAGAATCTATCAATTCAATCTGCTCGGCATGCAGAACCATTTTGCTCAGGCCGTTCTTTGCCTTGTGGCAAGAGATGAACCCCTGAACGGTCACTGCGCTACCGACCGTTATACTGTGAGTAATGGCCTGGTTTTCGTGTCCGCTAATAATAACGGGCATTTGGCACCACGCCTGCCGGTGAAATCCGGCTTCCTCCTGCACAGAACGATGCTCAAGCACGAACTGGCAATGAGGAATTCCTGATGGACTGACCTTTCGAAGGGGAGCCCTGCACACGGTGCCGGACAACGCCAGACGGTTGGTCATCAGAAATTACTCTTCAGAATCCCCAGCTTCAGCATCATCTGCGGTTTCGTTTGCGAAATCATCGCGACGCTCACGGCGCTCGTCTTTCGCTTTAACCATCGGAGATGCTTCGGTAACAGCGTGTTTAGTACGCATAACCATGCTGCGGATAACGGCATCGTTGAAGCGGAAGGTAGTTTCCAGCTCATCGATCACTTCCTGCGGCGCTTCAACGTTCATCAGAACGTAGTGAGCTTTATGCAGTTTGTTGATCGGGTAAGCCAGCTGACGGCGGCCCCAGTCTTCCAGACGGTGGATCGTGCCTTCTGCACCAGTGATGGCAGCAGTGTAGCGTTCGATCATACCCGGAACCTGTTCGCTCTGGTCAGGATGGACCATAAAAACGATTTCGTAATGACGCATCGAATTGCTCCTTACGGATTATTCAGCCTCCTGTCTGGGTCAGCCGAGGCCCATGGAGGCAAGGAACGTGTTAAAGGTCGGCTGAAAAATGACGCGTCATAATACTGGGGTCAGCAGGTAAACTCAAGGTGATTGTACGATTATTTGCCATGCCGCCATTAATACATATCCAGCAGCATTTTGATACTGATGCAAATGGAGACAATGACAATCATCGGCCGGATAACTTTCTTGCCGCGCGTCAGTACGACCGTCGCGCCAAGACGTGCGCCGAGGGACTGCCCGGCAAACATCACCAGCCCCAGTGACCAGATCATTTTACCGCCGAAAATGAAAAACAAAATCGAAGCGATGTTCGACGCCAGGTTAATAAAATTCGAGTGGATTTGCGCCTTATCGATACTGTATCCCCATAGCAGGATATAGCTGAGCGTATAAAAGGAGCCAGCCCCGGCACCGAGAAAGCCGTCATAAAAACCAATACATCCCCCGCCGATCAATGAGAAGAGAAACAGGGATACCTGCCGCTTTCTTTTCGGTTCGCTAAGATTTGGCGCAAAAATAAAGTAGATGGCGACCGCGATAATCAGGATTGGCAGCAGTTTCTTCAGCAGTTCCGGTTCAATAAACTGGATAAGCGTCGTTCCCAGCGCCGAACCGATAAAGGCAGATAAAAACACATACTTGTGCTCCTGCACGTTGATATGTCCCCGGCGTAAAAAGTAAATTCCGGAGGTCAGCGAGCTGCCCAACGCCTGAATTTTATTGGTTGCCAGCGCATTAGCCGGGGGTAAACCAGAAATTAATAGTGCGCCAATAGAGAGAAAACCGCCGCCGCCTGACACCACGTTAATAAAGCCTGCCACCAGCGCGACCATGAACATAATCACAAAGTAGCTGAAATCCATGAATGAAGTATCCATAACTTTTTGCCTTATTATCATAAAGTTATATTAATTATCCAGCTCACTATAAACGGCGTACTCAGCCGATTAAATTGACTATTTGGTAAGAGCTTATGCGCGAAAGACAGGTATTTTTCACCGCAGCGGTAAACACCAGCAGACTGTTAATTAAAGAAAAGATGGCTATGCGGTAATTTTTTGAACAACTGCATCAGAAATGGTCGCTATCGACTACGCCAGTAGCGGTTAAAATTACATCAGCAGCTAATCACTCACAGGAGAGAAGCAACCAGAGACCGCAGTCGAGGAGGTACATATGCGAGCCCGTGTTTTGACCCTTCTGGCTGTGCTTTTGCTCAGTGCAAATGCAACGGCAGCCATCAAAATTGACAATCATCAGGCCAGGAATATGGATGATGTGCAGAGCTTAGGCGTCATTTACATAAATCATAACTTCGCCACTGAAAGTGAAGCCACTCAGGCCCTGAATGAAGAGACAGATGCGCAAGGCGCAACCTACTACCATGTGATCCTCACCAGGGAACCCGGTAGTAACGGAAATATGCACGCCAGTGCAGATATTTATCGCTAGCTACCCGCAAATAACCAACGAGAACATTGCCACAGTTTGATTTGCCCCCTTCACCGGGGGCTTTTTTTGCAAAAAAGTCCCGAAGCCAGATCGATAACATCCCCTGAATAGTTTGGCTCCAGGACTTAGCCCTTACTTCTGTCCGTAATAGGCGTTTGGACCGTGCTTACGCATGAAGTGCTTATTCATCAGATAACCGTCAATGGGGCTGAGAGCCGGATTAATGCCACGCGCGATCCATGCCATTTTTGCCACCTCCTCCATCACCACGGCGTTATGTACCGCGTCGTGAGCATCTTTGCCCCAGGCAAACGGACCATGCTGGTACACGACTACGCCAGGCGTATGTAAAGGTTCCACCTCCCCCAGCGTTTCAACAATCACCCTGCCGGTATTCAGCTCATATTCATCCTGAACTTCAGCTTCAGTTAAAGCCCGGGTACAGGGAATATCGCCAAAGAAGTAATCCGCATGCGTCGTACCAAGCGCAGGTATTGCCAGACCCGCCTGCGCCCATGCCGTCGCGTGGGTTGAGTGGGTGTGCACCACGCCGCCGAGCGATGAATAGCGGCGATACAGCGCCAGATGGGTGGCGGTATCGGAAGAAGGACGATAGCGTCCTTCCACCACGTTGCCGTGCAGATCCACAACCACCATGTCATCCACTGTCATTGTTTGGTAGTCGACGCCGCTGGGCTTAATCACCACCAACCCGCGTTCGCGGTCGATGGCGCTAACGTTACCCCAGGTAAACGTCACCAGCCCATAGCGCGGTAGATCCATGTTGGCCTCGAACACCTGCTGTTTACGTTTTTGCATTACACCGCCTCCACCAGACCCGCGCTGGCCATCCGCGCTTTCACCCAGTCGCGCGCCTTCGCCACTTCACGTGCCGGGTCGTCCGACGTTTCACTCCACATCTCAATCAGATACGGTCCGCAATAACCACTCTGTTTGAGCGTTTCGAAACAACGTTCAAAATCGACAACCCCTTCACCAAACGGCACATTTTTGAATACGCCGGGTTTAGTATCCTTCACGTGTACGGCAACGATATGACCCATCCCCGCCTGCAGCTCCATCTGCACGTCGTTATCCCACGCCGACAAATTGCCAATATCGGGATACAGTTGGAACCACGGATTGTTGAGATAGTGGGCGTACCCCAACGCCTTGCTGATCGAGTTCATCAGTGGATAATCCATGATTTCCATCGCCAGCGTCACCTGCGCACGACTCGCCATCTCCACACTTTCTTTCAGCCCATCGCGAAACCGACGACGCGTTTCGTTATTTGCCTGCTGGTAATAGACGTCGTAACCCGCCAGTTGAATAACGCGAATACCGATATCCTGCGCAAACTGAATGGCTTTACGCATGATCTCCAGCCCCTGTTCGCGCACCGCATCATCTTCACTACCCAGCGGGAAACGACGATGGGCGCTCAGGCACATGGACGGGACCCGTATCCCTGTCTCGGCGATAGCGGCCACCAGCGCCAGACGCTGCTCGCGGTTCCAGTCAAGACGCGCCAGGCGAGCGTCGGTTTCATCAACCGACATTTCGACAAAGTCAAAGCCCAGTTCCTTCGCCAGCTGCAAGCGTTCCAGCCAGCACTCCCCGCCGGGGAGCGCTTTTTCATAAATACCGAGCGGGACCTGTTTCGACAACATAGTCGCTCCTTATCCCCACAACTGGGCGATAGAACGTTTGAACTGACGGGCCGCTTCCACCGGAGAGGCGGCATCGCGAATACTGCGGCCGGCAATAAAGACGTGAATCGGAATTCCCTGGAACAGCGGCAGATCTTCCAGCGCCAGACCGCCGGTGACGGTGACTTTAAAGCCCATCTCGGACAGGCGTTTGATTGCGCAGATATCCGCTTCTCCCCACGCCACACCCGCCGCCTGCGCATCGCGACTGCGATGATATACAACTTGCCCAATCCCTGCGTCACGCCACTCCTGTGCCTGCTCCCAGGTCCAGTAACCGGTCAGTTCAATCTGCACGTCGCCGTCAAATTCTTTCGCTACCTCCAGCGCCCCCTTGGTAGTGTTGATATCCGCACAGCAGATGACGGTGACCCAGTCAGCGTTGGCTTCAAAACACATGCGGGAGAGGATTTTGCCCGCATCGGCAATTTTCGCATCCGCCAGCACAATTTTATGCGGGTAAAGCGCCTTCAGATCGCGTACGGCGCGTACGCCTTCTGCCACGCAAAGAATAGTGCCCACCTCAATGATATCGACCTCTTCGGCAATCAGACGCGTTGTTTCATATGCGGAAGACATTGATTGGTTATCCAGCGCAACCTGCAACATAGGTAATGACATTTTGGTATCCTTTTAAACAGCCGCCGCAGTGGCGTTATCAATTAAATCCAGCACTTCCTGCGCGGTGCGGCAGGCGCGTAAACGGTCGAAATTGGCTTCGTCGTCAAAGAGATTCACGATCTGCATGATGCCCACTTCCTGGTGCGTGTTAGCATCTACTGCCGCCATCGTTATCAGAATGTCGACCGGGTCGTTATCTTCGTGGTTAAACACCAGCGGTGTTTTCAGCGTCACCAGCGCAAAACCGGTTTTCTTGACCCCTTCCTCCGGACGGCCGTGCGGCATCGCCAGGCCGGGCGCAATGACAAAGTACGGGCCAAACTGTTCGACACCATCGAGGATGGCCTGGTAGTAGCGTGGCTCAACCACATCAGCCTTAACCAGCAGATCCACGCCCAGCTTTACCGCTTCCTGCCAGGTACTGGCTTCGGCTTGCAAAAGGATGGAATTATTGTCTGCCAGCGAATCACGTAATTTCATATGCCGCCTCCTTACTTCACATCCTGTGGGAAATGCGCCTTGATCACTTCCAGCAGTTTTGGTCCAAAATCGGCAGGGGACAGCATGTTGCGTACGCCAACAACATATTTATTGCCAGATACCGTAATCTCACCGGCGATATGGGTAGAAGCGATGATGATATCCGCGCCGCTCAGCTCACTTTTGTATTCACCTACTGCGCAGCTGTTCACCGTATGGTCAATATTTGACTGGGTTAAAAACTGATCCACCTTCATCTTCATGATCATGGAACTGCCCTGCCCATTGCCACACACAGCCAGAATACGTACGGTCATAATCGGAACTCCTTATTAAGCAGAGTGTTCTGCCAGTTGTTTTTCTGCGTCTTCCTCAGCGCGCAACGTGCGTCCTGCGAAAAACATATAAGCCAGTGCAATCAGAATAATGACGGCCATAAACACGATGCCGATGGAGGCAAAGCCCTGCATCATCGGCGGCGCCAGAATTGACCAATCCGCCATCCCCATCCAGGCGCTCATACCGGTAAGTTTCACCGCCCAGACGCAGCCGAAGATTTCAATCATCCCCATCACCAGACAAATCTTGAGCGCCGCGCGCCAGCCGCCAAAGTGGTTAGCAAACACGCCGATAGTGGCATTCGAGAAGAACATCGGAATAAAGCCTGGGATAATCAGGATGGAAGAGCCGCAGCCCACCAGGATGCCCACCGCAATCAGTTGGCCGATGGTGCCCCACATAAAGCCCCAGACCACCGCATTGGGAGCAAAGCTATAAATCGCCGCGCAGTCGATAGCCAGTACCGCACCGGGAATCAGACGTTGAGAGATACCGTTGAACGCTTCTGAAAGTTCAGCGACGAACATACGTACGCCCTGGGTGATGATGAAGATAGCGACGGCGAAGGAGAAACCGGTCTGCAGGATATAGACCGTCCAGTGGGTTTTACCCGCCATTGCCTGAACCACATCAATGCCGAAAGAGAGCAGGATCGCGCCGAAAAAGATAGTCATAACAATCGCGGTTGAAACGATGTTGTCATGGAAGATATTCAGCCAGCCAGGCAACTTGAGATCTTCCACGCTCTCCTCTTTCTTACCCAGATACGGCGCGACTTTGTAAGCAATCCAGGAGGCGAACTGCTGCTGGTGACCGATGGAAAAACCGCAGCCGTCAGTCACTTCCTGTGTCGGCTTGTACATCATATTGGACGTAATGCCCCAGTAGAGCGACACCAGCACCGCAGTGCAGATGATCGTGGTCCACATTGGATAACCAAAGATGTAGAGAGAGACGGCAATCAGGCCAGCCTGCTGGAACATAATGTGCCCGGTCAGCATGATGGTGCGAATGCCGGTAATACGCCGTAGCAGTACGTAACAAATGTTCAGCGCCAGCGCCAACAGTACGGCGTACCCTACCCAACTGTAGGCATCACCCATGCGTTCGATGGTTGCCATCATGGAGGCATAGGTATCAGAGATCGCGCCATTGATACCGTAAACCTCAGACATCTTCGCCACCACCGGTTTAAACGTGCTGGTCAGAATGCCCGATCCCGCCTGCAGCAACATAAAACCGATAATCGTTTTGATCGTGCCTTTAATAATAACGCTGACGCTTTTACGCAGCAGGATATAACCAAGACAGGTCACAATACCCAACAGCAACGGTGCATTGGTCATAACCTGATTAAAAAAGACGGTAAAGATGTTGTAGAGGATCTCCATAACGATCTCCAGTAGACGAAGTTGCTGAACATTCATTACAGATGCCCAGGATGTTGTGCTCTCACTCTAGTTTTCAAAAGTAATCACAACAAGATTGAATTTGATTAAATGTGATGCAGTACGCAAATAATTCTCTTACTTGCAGCGTGGATTTCTTTCGAATTCTTCAAATCCAAAATAACCCCCTTTAAAACAATAAAATACAAAAATACATTTCATGTAAACCATCTTGTCACGCCGTAATTTGTTCACACTTTTCTATTCAACACCAAAAATCAGCGCATTGCCTTCTTGATAAAATGATGTCAGTATCAATCAAAACAAATCACAATTTGATTCAACTTGAACAAACATGAAGGTAATTGCGATGAGTAAAGTAAAAAGCATCACGCGTGAATCATGGATCCTGAGCACATTCCCGGAGTGGGGAAGCTGGCTGAATGAAGAGATCGAACAAGAACAGGTCGCACCTGGCACTTTCGCTATGTGGTGGCTTGGCTGTACCGGAATCTGGCTGAAGTCGGAAGGTGGGACTAACGTCTGCGTCGATTTCTGGTGCGGAACGGGTAAACAAAGTCACGGTAACCCGCTGATGAAAACCGGTCACCAGATGCAACGTATGGCGGGGGTGAAGAAACTGCAGCCTAACCTGCGCACCACGCCGTTTGTTCTTGATCCGTTTGCAATTCGACAGATCGATGCGGTGTTAGCGACACACGATCATAACGATCACATTGACGTCAATGTCGCAGCCGCCGTCATGCAGAACTGCGCCGATGACGTGCCATTTATCGGGCCGCAAACCTGTGTGGATCTATGGATCGGTTGGGGTGTGCCGAAAGAACGCTGTATCGTGGTAAAACCAGGCGATGTAGTGAAAGTGAAAGATATTGAAATTCATGCGCTTGACGCGTTTGATCGTACGGCATTGATTACGCTCCCAGCCGATCAAAAAGCGGCTGGCGTGCTGCCGGATGGTATGGATGCTCGCGCGGTAAACTACCTGTTCAAAACGCCGGGCGGTACGCTGTACCACAGCGGAGACTCGCACTATTCCAACTACTATGCAAAACATGGCAACGAGCACCAGATCGACGTCGCGCTCGGCTCGTACGGTGAGAACCCGCGTGGGATTACGGACAAAATGACCAGCTCCGACATGCTGCGAATGGCGGAAGCGCTGAATACAAAAGTGGTGATCCCTTTCCATCATGACATCTGGTCAAACTTCCAGGCCGACCCTCAGGAGATCCGTGTACTGTGGGAGATGAAAAAAGATCGGCTGAAGTATGGCTTTAAGCCGTTTATCTGGCAGGTAGGCGGCAAGTTCACCTGGCCGCTGGACAAAGATAACTTTGAATATCACTATCCGCGCGGCTTTGATGACTGCTTCACGATTGAACCGGATTTACCGTTTAAATCCTTCTTGTGATACACACAAAATGCCGGGCCATCCCGGCATTTTTTTCCCATTTACTTTAGTATTTCCAGGCTATTTCAAATATCATCTTTTCAAATCAATTTGTATCGGAATAGCTCATGACTGAAGCACAAAGACATCAAATATTGCTGGATATGCTGGCGCAGTTGGGCTTTGTTACCGTTGAGAACGTAATTGAGCGCCTGGGGATTTCACCCGCCACAGCGCGCCGGGACATCAACAAGCTCGACGAAAGCGGCAAACTCAAGAAAGTCCGCAACGGCGCAGAAGCCATTACCCAACAGCGTCCGCGCTGGACGCCAATGAATCTGCACCAGGCACAGAACCACGATGAAAAAGTTCGTATTGCCAAGGCGGCCTCCCAGCTTGTGAATGCAGGTGAAAGCGTGGTGATCAACTGCGGATCGACCGCCTTTCTGCTGGGTCGCGAAATGTGCGGCAAGCCGGTGCAGATCATCACCAATTATCTGCCGCTGGCAAACTATCTGATCGACCAGGAGCATGACAGCGTGATCATCATGGGAGGGCAATATAACAAAAGTCAGTCCATCACACTCAGCCCGCAGGGCAGTGAAAATAGCCTGTACGCCGGACACTGGATGTTTACCAGCGGCAAAGGATTAACCGCGGACGGACTGTATAAAACCGATATGCTGACCGCGATGGCCGAGCAAAAGATGCTTAACGTGGTGGGTAAACTGGTGGTGCTGGTCGATAGCAGCAAAGTCGGAGAACGCGCGGGGATGCTGTTCAGTCGCGCCGATCAAATCGATATGCTCATTACCGGTAAAAACGCAAACCCTGAGATTCTGCAACAGCTTGAAGCTCAGGGCGTAAGCATTATGCGCGTTTAAAGGTGCTGGCGGAAAAACGTTACCGTCGCAGCCAGCGCTTCTGGCGTGATGCGGTGGCGCACGCCCGCTTCCCACAGGCAGGTTAGATTGCTGTCCAGCCCTGCCTGAATCAGCGCCTGCTGTAAACGGAAGGTTTCAACGACCGGCACCACATCATCATCCTGTCCATGCCACAGTAGTAACGGCCTGTCGGCCAGGCGCTGCAGTTGATGCGTAACGTCCCATTCGGCGAGCGGTGCGATGACGGCATCGAACTCCGCCTGCTGCTCTGGTGTCTGAACCCGTAAAGGCGGAAAAAGCGTCTGCGCAAGATGGGTAAAATAGCCCGACCCCATCAGGCTGGCTACACATTTAACCTCGGGATGGCGGGCCATAACGCCCAATGCCGTCATTCCTCCCATCGACGCGCCTCCGACGGCAAGTCGTTCATCTGATAGCCAATTTTCTGCCACCAGAGCCGCACGTAACGTCGTAAACTCCTGCATATTTTGCTGCAAAATATGCCAGAAGCGGTACATTCTCCCCTGGGCGTCACTCGTGAAGCGCGTACCATGGTCGGGCGCATCAGGCATAACGACGCGGAATCCAGCCTGAGCCAGAGCAACGGCAAAATAGCTGTAGACCAGGCTTGAAGAGGTAAACCCGTGATAGAAAATAATACAAGGGAGTGAACATTCGCGTTTGCCAGCCGGAACGGCGTGCAGGACAGGGATACCCGCCAACTGTCGTGTTTCAATTTCGATCATTTGTCGCCTCTTTCTTTCTGGTATGCCATGCAGCAATACTTAACGCAAGCGAATGTGTTCGGCAATGATTCATAATGTTGAGAACTGGGTTACGCTTTCGCAACATTTTCATTCGAAAATCGCGTGAGAGATAACAATTCGGGAACATTCCCCTAAAGGGAAATTGATAAGGCACTACACTATGGCTATCAGGAAACGAGATAGAGTTATGCGTCGGTTTGCCTCTTTATTACTGGTGATGTTTTTAAGCGCCTGTAGCGTGCTACAGGGAACGCCGCAACCTGCACCGCCCGTTGCCGACCACCCGCAGGAGATCCGCCGTGACCAGAGTAATGGGTTACAGCGATTAGGGACGGTTAGTGCACTGGTAAGAGGCTCTCCGGATGATGCGCTGGCAGAAATCCGTGCCAAAGCTGTCGCGGCTAAAGCTGATTACTACGTGGTTTTATTAGTGGATGAAACCATCGTGACAGGCCAATGGTATTCACAAGCTATTTTGTATCGTAAATAACATTGGGTTGAAATTTAGTCAGTTTTACATTGCTTTGCGCCCCTATGCGTTTACCTGTGCACAATAAACCAACAGCAGGAAGCTTGAGGTTTATTATCGCGATGGAATGCCCTGCCGTGTGTAGGGGTACGAATAATGGAGCTGACGATGAAACAATCACTTGCCTTATCCTCACTGCTGCTTTCTGCCGGACTGGTAGGTACTACGGCGCAGTCTGCCGAGTTCGCCAGTGCTGACTGCGTTACGGGCCTGAACGAAATTGGCCTGATATCTGTCAGTAACATTGCAGGAAATCCGCAGGATGTAGAACGAGTAGTCGCGTTAAAAGCGGATGAACAGGGTGCCTCATGGTATCGGATCATTCAGATGTACGAAGACCAGCAGCCCGACAACTGGCGCGTACAGGCCATACTCTATGCTTAACAGATTGCCGGATGGCGTAAACTTATCCGGCCTACATTGAACGTAGGCATGATAAGGCGCGCCAGCGTCGCCATCAGGCATATTATTACCGTAATCCCCCCGTTGCCCGCAGGAGCAAGTCGCTTAGCACCTGTTCAGACAATCGTAGCCCGCCACGCGTATCAAGCATTATTTGACACCAGGCCTGCGCCACTGGCGGAGAGGCATAGCGCAACATTTGCGCTCCGCAACCGAGCAGGAAAAGCTGTTGCGTAATCTCCCGTCCCATCTCCTCGCTGGGTTTGCGTAAACGCTGCTGTAGCTGACGTACCATTCGATCGTAATGTCGGTCTTGCCCTTTTACCTCCGCAAAGGCTTCGTTGAGCATATCGTATATGCCGGGTTGTTTTGTCAGTACCCGCAATACATCGAGACACATAATGTTGCCGGAGCCTTCCCAGATGCTGTTTACCGGCATCTCCCGATACAGGCGCGGCAGCTCACTCTCCTCGCAATAGCCAATCCCTCCCAGCACTTCCATCGCCTCTGCAACAAACGGCATCCCGCTTTTGCACACGGAGAATTTCGCCGCTGGCGTGAACAATCTGGCCCACAACGCTTCTTTGGTATCAGCGCGACGGTCCCAGGCCCTCGCCAGTCGAAACAGTAGCGCCGTCTGACCTTCCAGTTGGAGCGCCATCCGGCCTAATACCTGACGCATCATCGGCTGTTCAATCAATGGTTTGCCAAAAACTTGTCGCTGGTGCGCATGATAAATCGCGACGGAAAAAGCACGTCGCATCATGGCGTGACTGCCGAGCGCACAGTCAAAACGCGTCATCCCGCCCATTTTCAGGATATGGCGTATACCTTCCCCTTCGTCACCCAATAGCCAGCCAATCGCATCGTGGAATTCAACCTCGCAGCTGGCGTTGGAGCGGTTGCCTAACTTATCTTTCAGTCGCTCAAGACGAATAGCATTACGTTGCCCATCAGGTAAAAATCGCGGTACAAAAAAGCAGGATAATCCCCCCTTTGCCTGAGCCAGCACCAAATGGGCATCGCTTTGCGGCACGGAGAAAAACCACTTATGCCCCACCAGCCGATACGAGCCGTCTGCAAGACGTTCTGCCTGGGTGGTATTGCTCAGCACATCTGACCCACCCTGCTTCTCGGTCATTCCCATGCCGATCAGCAGCCCACGCTTTTGCCCACCGGGCAGTAAATGCGAGTCATAGCGGTCGCTAAGCAGCGGCGTCAGCCAGTCGTTAAAGGTTGCAGGCAACATCTGAAGTAACAGCGGCGTGGCGGCAAAGGTCATTGTAACCGGACATAACGTGCCCGCTTCTACCTGGGCATGCAGCATGAAACGCGCCGCCCGTGCAACAAATGTTCCCTGCCTCGCGTCTTCTTCCCAGGCCAGATTATGTACGCGGTTGGCGTATAATCCCTGCATCAGCAAATGCCAGGCAGGATGAAAACGCACATCATCCAGCCGCTGCCCCTGCGGGTCGTAGCGCAACAGTTCAGGTGGAAAAGCATTGGCCAGACGGCCCAGTTCGAGCGACTCGGCAGTCCCTAGCTGCTGACCAATACTGGCGAGAAGATCGCTATCCCATCCAGCGCCTTCACGGATAACCGCTTCGCACAGCGCGCCGTCGGACAGATATAAGTTGCTGTTATTGAGTGGTACAGGTTGGTTAAAAACGGTATGCGTTTGCCAGTGCATTATGTCTCCCTCCGTCAATGGCCGTCGCCTTAAGTATGGCCAGAACCACATTATTCGCGACGGAGGAAGATCACAAAAGTACGGTTAGCCCGCAATATAGTGAGGAATAAAACGAGAAGTATCTTTAGTGATCAAGGTATTATCCTCGCGGATCCCCATACCACAGGCTTCATCATCCACGATCCAACTGCCGATCAGCGTGTAGCTGTCGCCAAAGCGCGGTAACGGCTGAAATGCCTGATAGATCATCGGTTCTTCGGCGTAGTCACCCTCAGCATGCTCCACAATCTGCTGCTGACCATCAAAAATGGTGACGTTTCCCCCCTCGCGGGAAAATATCGGTTTGCGTACATAGCTTTCCCCAGCCGCAACTTGTGGCGTTTCACCGTCAAACCAGGCGGGCAGCAGATTGGGATGGTTAGGAAAAAATCGCCACAGTAAAGGCATCAACCCTTTATTGCTGAGTACGCTCTTCCACAACGGCTCAACCCACTGTTCGCGGCGATGGCGCAGCAAGGGGCCATTCTCATCTCGCATCATCCACTCCAGAGGATAGAGCTTAAAGGCGCGACGAATGACGTTATCGTCATGGTCAGTGAGAACGCCGCCAACGCCAAGCCCCAGATCCTCCACGTAAATAAACCGTGATTCTTGCCCGGCCTGCTGCGCACAATCCTGCAAATACAACACCGTGGTACGATCTTCATCGGTATCTTCGCAGCAGCAGAAATAGAAAGGATCCGGACTATAAAGCTCAGCAAAACGGGAGATCAGCCGCTCCTGAATGGCGTTGTACTGGTCGGCGTCGCGTGGTATCACCCCACTGCGACGCGCATCTTCCAGCCATAACCACTGGAAATAGGCTGACTCATAGAGCGACGTTGGCGTATCCGCGTTGTACTCCAGCAGCTTGACCGGGGCGTTATTTCCGCACCAGACAAAATCCATGCGGCCATACAGGGAGGGATCGCGATGGCGCCAGCTTTCGGCAATAACATCCCAGTACAGCGGTGGGATCGCCAGTTGCTGCATAATCAGTTCGTCGTTAACTGCCCGTTCGACGACATCCAGACACATCTGGTGCAGTTCCGCAGTAGGTTTTTCGATCTGCTCTTCCACTTGCCGGAGCGTGAAGCGGTATGCCCGACTCTCATCCCAGTAAATTTCGTTATCGATAATATGAAAATCGAAGCCGTGATCGTAGGCGATCCTGTCCAGATCGGGGCGAACAGGGACATCATGTCGCAGCATCGTTAACCTCCCCAGTGCCCACGCGCGCTGGACGAACGTCCGTAGCCGCCGCGTGAAACCGTCGAGACTTTCTTCGTCGTATAGCTATGGCTGGTTGCGGTATCATTTTTTCCACTACCGGAACGCCAGCTGTAATCCCCGGAAGTCGTACGCCAGACCGGGCGCGAAACATAGGAAGAACCACCGCTGCTGTAAACATACTGTTCGTCGCGATCTTTACGAATGACGCGGCTGAGTAAAAAACCGGTGAATACCGGCACCCAGCTTTGATCGGTGCTATCGAGATAGCAGTCGCCAAACTGCGTCTGACAGCTCTGCTTGTTCATTTGCTTTGGCAGGCTGGAGTAGAACTCTGTTTTCGCATTGTTCCAGCCATCGGCACAAACGGTGGCGCTATTGCCATCGTCAATGCATTCACTCACCGCCGAGTAAAAAGTACCGTCACCATCGTTATCGGTATTGCCGTCATCAGCACATCCTTTGAGGACAAAAAATGCCGCTCCGCCCATAATGGCCAGCGTCAGGTATTTTCCGCTGTATCGGCTGCGTTTTTTTGCAAAGGGGTTCGCCGGGCGTCCAATTCGCGTGATGGCAGAATGCCCTGGCACCCTGTTTTTGTTTCCAGATTTACGTTTTCTTGCCATGATCGTCCATTACCATGTCATGCAGGCGGCGTTAAAAATGCCCCCCGCCAGGGCTGCAGTCCCCATAAATAATCCCGCTGCAGTATTATGATTAATAATTTTTTCACTCAGTGCCGGCATGTATAAACGCACACCGCCGTAAATGACGAGTTGTATCACCAGCGCGATACCGCCCCAGGCGAAATAATCCGGGATGCTGACGGCGTTAATTGCCGCGCTGGATAATGGAATAACGTAGCCCAGCAACGTGCCGCTAAAGGCCAGTGACGCTGCCGTATTATTATTTTTAATCAGTTGCCATTCGTTGTGCGGGGTGATTTTTGAGTAGATAAACAGAAAAACGATCACCATGGCCGCGCCAATAAAAAAATAGGCGCAAAAAGCCAGTAATGAATCCAGTATGTGCATTGTGTAACCTTCCCTGAAATTAACCAATTACATTAAGTGATGTTAATGGAATATCTACACCCAGCGCCCGTGAGAATACCCACTCTGGCTCTCCCTGCTCATTAAACGACTCTTCGCCGTTCAACAGCAGGTATTCCCATGTATCCTCTGTAACCTGTCGCTGAAAGCCCATGGTAAAATTATGTACATCCCATGTGGCATGCTGATGATTTTCTACTTTTTCCAGCATATAAACCGGCTCAATGTTCCCGGGTTCTTCCTCGTTAAAAAAGCGCTGCCAACGCTCTTCCTGCCAGCTCAGCGCCGGGGTCCCTATTGCAGAAGGGCTAATGGCAGACTGCCAGTGTTTTTTCTGCGAAATCCCGTAACTTTCCGCATAAACAAAGAATTTGATATCATAGATATCATCAATGTCTGAGCCGCCCGTGGTATTGATTTGCAGAAACTCTTCTCCGGACGTGTAGTAGCGAAAAATCTGGCCTCCGCCGCCTAAATCAATGTGGCTGGCGGCTGCAACGGTGTACTCCTCACCGGGTAATTCGATTAATAGAGACTCTTCAAGCAGACGAAATGCCAGCGTGTTAAGCGTAAATCCGGCATTCAGATGTAACCCCAACGGCCCGCGAGCCGGCGCAACAGCAGCGGCTTTACCAAATAAACGCTGGAAAAAACTCATCATCATTTTCCCTTTATGACCAGCCAACCTTCTTTCGAGGCTGACGCATTTTGCCGACGTTTACTCGCCTTGTTGACGCTGCAGTCGTGCCAGAACATCCTGAGCCGAACTTTTATTGCTCGCCCCAATGCCGGCTTCAGCCAGCTTCTCATCCAGGTCACGCCCATCCGCAACCTTTTCCAGCTGTGCAGCGGCATCCAGACGGGCCTGACGCTCTGCCTGTCGCGTTTGCAAACGCTTGAGCGACTCTGCGGCTGTAGACACGCTGGAAGACGCGCCGACGGTCGAGGTGGTCACTGCCTGCTGGGCGCGCTGCATCGCTTCCGTCGCCTTTACCACCTCAAGCTGCTGTTCAAACTGTGCAATCCGTTGTGCGGTTGCACTCACCGCTTTTTCAACGCCATCCCGCGACACTTCAAGGTTAGCGAGTACTTGCTCTTCTGCAGCAATGACATTCTCGAGGCGGGCAATTTCCTCTGCAACTTCGTTGATCAGTGACGGGTTAGCGTTTTTACTCAGCGCTTCCAGCACTCGTGTTTCCAGACTGGATTT
Source organism: Citrobacter europaeus (assembly GCA_020099315.1). NCBI lineage: Bacteria > Pseudomonadati > Pseudomonadota > Gammaproteobacteria > Enterobacterales > Enterobacteriaceae > Citrobacter > Citrobacter europaeus. Next base: position 350,648 of record CP083650.1, on the reverse strand, counting down.
ACGCTCGCGCAGATCGCTCAACTTGTCATGGCTCAGCTTCACGCGCGCCAGCAGGTCTACTCGTGATTTTCCAGCGTTATCCAGCTCACCTTTCGCATCACGGATATGCTGTTCCAGCATGCGGACCCCCTGCGCTTCTTCAATTGACTCTTCCGCCTGAGAAAGTACGGACTTGCCGAGGGTAAACAGGCTTTTTAAAATTCCCATAAATAGCGTTCCTTGTTATTCTTGAGTGTATTCTTCTGTGATTTCAGCCAGATCCAACGCGTTATCCGCAAGCGTCGTCATCTCGAGCAGCACATCATTCAACGATGAATTAAGCGAAAGAGCCCCAAATGCGACGTAATATTCATCCTGCTGAACGCGGGAAATCCCTACGGAAGAGAGTGGAAGGAGTTTCTGATTACGTAATAAGAAAATATTAAATTCATCCTGCTGATGAATACTACTAACAGGACAAATAACTGTTTCAATAATAATCTGGCGAGAAGTAAACACAATATTGAGCGGTAAATCGCCATAATCATTCATTTTAACGATTAATGATTGCTCATCATATTCAATATCTATATTTAATTCAGGGCGAGTTTGTAGTGCTTCAGCAAGTAACTGCGGTGTCCATGCCATATATTATCCATATATAATTTAATTAGTAATAAATAAAATGAATATCATTTTCTAGCCTTTATCATACTCGTTTAAAATAAAAAAAAGCCACCCAAATCCGAGTGGCTTTGTCTGAAAAGTAAGTTTAGCCGCGCTGGCGGACTGCTTCAAACAGGCAGATGCCCGTTGCAACCGAAACGTTCAGCGACGAAACGCTACCTGCCATCGGGATGCTGATCAGTTCGTCACAGTGTTCACGGGTCAGACGGCGCATACCTTCACCCTCCGCGCCCATCACCAGCGCCAGACGCCCGGTCATTTTGCTCTGGTAGAGAGTATGGTCGGCTTCACCTGCGGTTCCGACGATCCAAATATTCTCTTCCTGCAGCATACGCATAGTGCGCGCCAGGTTGGTCACACGGATCAGCGGTACGCTTTCTGCCGCGCCGCAGGCCACTTTTTTCGCCGTCGCATTCAACTGTGCAGAACGATCCTTCGGTACGATAACAGCATGTACGCCGGCAGCATCTGCGCTACGCAGGCATGCCCCCAGGTTATGTGGATCGGTGACGCCATCAAGGATCAAAAAGAAGGGTTGATCGAGCGTAGCAATCAGATCCGGCAGATCGTTTTCCTGATACTGACGACCCGGCTTCACGCGAGCAATAATTCCCTGATGTACCGCACCCTCGCTTTTCTCATCCAGGAACTGGCGATTAGCCAACTGAATGACAACACCCTGTGCTTCCAGTGCGTGGATCAGCGGCAGAAGGCGTTTATCTTCACGACCTTTGAGAATAAAGACGTCCTGGAAGCGCTCAGGCGCACGTTCCAGCAGAGCCTGCACCGCATGGATGCCGTAAATCATTTCACTCATTAATGTACTCGTTAATAGTTTATGCGTAACGCGGGCAACGCGAAGTTGCCCGGCTTACTGTTTATGGCTGTTACTGTGCGATTTTCTTTTTCGCCGCACGTTTAGCTTTGGTGGCGGCAGCGATTTTAAGCGTTTTAGCCGATGGCTTTTTCGCTTTTTTGTCGCCTTTCTTCTCAGTCGCATTCTTCTCCGACTGAGGTTTGGCTCTGCCTTTCTTCTCGCCGCGGAAAGCGCTGTCCGGCTCGAAATTCACCTTTTTGCCCATCTGACGACGTTTACCGGTATTTTTACCTGCATCGCCTTTTTTCGCTTTTTCACGCGCGGTTTTACCTTCATTGCGCGGCGCACGTTCGCTGGAGATCAAACTGAAGTCGATTTTACGCTCGTCCATGTTAACCGCTTCCACGCGAACTTCCACGCGATCGCCCAGGCGATACATTTGACCGCTGGATTCCCCCGTCAGTCGCTGCCCAACCTGGTCAAAACGATAGTAGTCGTTATCCAGCGAGGAGACATGCACCAGACCGTCGATAAACAGCTCATCAAGACGGACAAAGAAGCCAAACCCGGTCACGCTGGCGATCACGCCTTTGAAGACATTCCCTACCTGATCCAGCATGAAGTCGCACTTCAGCCAATCAGAAACGTCGCGCGTCGCTTCGTCCGCACGGCGCTCGGCCATCGAACAGTGCTGACCCAGTTGCAGCATCTCTTCCATCGAATAATGGTAGCCACCGGTTTCCGTGGTGTTACCTTTATGGCCCTGCTCCTGCGCCAGCAGATACTTAATCGCCCGGTGCAAGGAGAGGTCCGGATAACGACGGATTGGTGAGGTAAAGTGCGCATAAGATTGCAGCGCCAGACCAAAGTGCCCGCGGTTTTCCGGATCGTAAATAGCCTGCTTCATCGAACGCAGCAGCATAGTCTGCAGCATTTCAGCGTCAGGGCGGTCAGCAATCGACTCAAGCAGTTCAGCATAATCACGCGGTTCAGGTTTATTGCCGCCAGGCAGCTCCAGTCCCAGTTCCGCCAGCACCGAACGGAACGAGTTAATCGCTTCGGTCGTCGGCTTATCATGAATACGGAACAGCGCCGGCTCCTTGGCTTTCTCAACGAATCGCGCCGCGGAGATGTTCGCCATGATCATGCACTCTTCAATCAGCTTGTGCGCGTCGTTACGCTGCGTCTGCTCGATACGCTCAATACGGCGTTCAGCATTGAAGATAAACTTCGCTTCCTCACTCTCAAACGAGATACCGCCGCGCTCTTCACGGGCTTTATCCAGTACTTTGTAGAGGTTATGCAGCTCTTCAATGTGTTTAACCAACGGCGCGTACTGTTCACGCAACTCCTGATCGCCTTGCAGCATATGCCAGACTTTGGTGTAAGTCAGACGCGCATGGGAGCTCATTACCGCTTCGTAGAATTTAAAGCCGGTTAAGCGGCCTTTCGACGAAATGGTCATTTCACAGACCATACACAACCTGTCCACCTGCGGGTTGAGCGAACACAATCCGTTAGACAGCACTTCCGGCAGCATTGGAACAACCTGCGACGGGAAATAAACAGATGTGCCACGGCTACGCGCTTCCTGATCCAGCGGAGTCGGCGGACGAACGTAATAGCTTACGTCAGCAATCGCTACCCATAAACGCCAGCCGCCGCCGCGTTTCTTCTCGCAGTAGACCGCATCGTCAAAGTCACGCGCATCTTCGCCATCGATAGTAACCAGCGGCAGGGAGCGCAGATCGACACGCCCGACTTTCGCCTCTTCCGGTACTTCTTCTTTCAGCCCGGCGACCTGCTTTTCAACCGCCTGAGGCCAGATATACGGGATTTCATGGGTACGCAGTGCCATATCCACGGCCATGCTGGTTCCCATGTTGTCGCCCAGCACTTCAACAATTTTACCCACCGCTTTGGTGCGACGAGTCGGACGCTGGGTCAGCTCAACCACGACCACAAAGCCCATGCGAGCGCCCATCACTTCTTCAGGTGGGATCAGGATATCGAAACTCAGGCGGCTGTCGTCAGGAACGACAAACCCGACGCCAGCGTCGGTGAAGTAGCGACCCACAATCTGGCTGGTTTTCGGCACCAGTACGCGCACAATACGCGCTTCGCGACGACCTTTACGGTCCGCGCCCAACGGCTGCGCCAGCACCTGATCGCCATGTATGCAGGTTTTCATCTGCTCACTGGACAGGTACAGGTCATCTTTGCGCCCTTCAACGCGCAGAAAGCCGTAGCCATCACGGTGGCCAATAACGGTACCTTTCAGCAGGTCGAGACGTTCCGGCAGCGCGTAGCACTGACGACGGGTGAAGACCAGTTGTCCGTCACGCTCCATCGCGCGCAGACGGCGACGCAGCGCTTCTTGCTGTTCTTCACCTTCAATGTTGAGTTCAGCGGCCAGCTCATCGCGGTTGGCCGGTTTTTCACGTTTAGTTAAATGTTCGAGGATAAATTCCCGGCTCGGGATAGGGTTCGCGTATTTTTCAGCTTCGCGTTCCTGGAAAGGATCTTGTGACATCGAGGTTCCTCCATTGTCATCTCTGATGGAATTCCTTCGTCTTTCACGACGCCTCTTTGTTGGCTGCCTTTGCTCCCCTCAGTCACTTACTTTTGTAAGCTCCTGGGGTCGCTCAGTTGCCGCCGCGATGCGACGCGAAATACTTTGGACTTCATTACTCCACCAGCAATAATTTATAAAGCGGTTGATTCTCTTCAACCAAATCAGCAAGTGTGTAGTTGTCCAGTTCCGTGAGAAAACTTTGCACTGCTTTAGAAAGCGCCTGTTTGAGTCGACAGGCCGGGGTAATGTGGCAAAACTCGCTGCTACAGTTGACCAACGATAAGGGTTCCAGCTCGCGAACCACATCACCAATACCAATATCCTTAGCGGGTTTACCCAGGCGGATACCGCCATTTTTTCCTCGAATAGCAGTAACAAAGCCCGCCCGGCTAAGTTGATTGATTATTTTGACCATATGATTACGGGACACGCCGTAGACTTCTGTCACCTCAGAAATACTGGTCATACGTCCTTCGGGAAGTGACGCCATGTAGATTAGCGCACGTAATCCGTAATCGGTGAAACTTGTTAACTGCACATCAACCTCAGGAAAAGGGATAAAACGGATAAACCTGGTGGTATTAATTACATTGATGATAAACCAGCCACCAGCCAGGTCGCTAATTTATTTCAGTTCGGGAAGGAAAAAAGCGAGGAACTTACGTGATTTTAAGCCGGATCCTGATGCAAAACGCCTCATCCGGCCTAAATTAGTGCAAGCGCAGCGCCGTTTGACGCTACGCTATAACCAGAATTATGCGTCGAACGGGTCGCGCAGGATCATGGTTTCAGTACGGTCTGGGCCAGTTGAGATAATATCAATCGGCACACCGGTCAGTTCTTCAATACGCTTGATGTAGTTCAGTGCTGCCTGCGGCAGACCGCTACGCTCCTTCACGCCGAAGGTAGATTCAGACCAGCCCGGCATGGTTTCGTAAATCGGCTCGATACCTTTCCAGTCGTCAGCTGCCAGCGGAGTAGTCGTTACTTCACGGCCATCCGGCATACGGTAAGCGACACAGATTTTCACCTCTTTCAAACCGTCCAGTACGTCCAGTTTGGTCAGGCAGAAGCCAGACAGGGAGTTAATCTGTACTGCACGGCGTACGGCCACGGAGTCCAGCCAACCGGTACGACGACGACGACCGGTGGTCGCGCCATACTCGTTACCTTGTTTGCACAGGAACTCGCCAACGTCATCAAACAGCTCAGTCGGGAATGGACCCGCACCGACACGAGTAGAGTAAGCTTTGATGATACCCAGAACGTAGTCCACATAACGCGGGCCCAGGCCGGAGCCGGTCGCCACGCCACCCGCGGTGGTGTTGGAAGACGTTACGTACGGATAGGTACCATGGTCGATATCCAGCAGGGTACCCTGCGCGCCTTCGAACATGACGAAATCGCCACGCTTACGCGCCTGGTCCAGCAGATCGGAAACATCAACAACCATAGCGGTCAGGATGTCGGCAATCGCCATTACATCATCCAGCACTTTCTGGTAGTCAACTGCTTCAACTTTATAGAAATTCACCAGCTGGAAGTTGTGATATTCCATCACTTCTTTCAGTTTTTCAGCGAAGGTTGCTTTATCAAACAGATCGCCAACGCGCAGACCGCGACGAGCTACTTTGTCTTCATAAGCCGGACCGATACCACGACCGGTAGTACCGATCGCTTTCTCGCCACGCGCTTTCTCACGAGCGTTATCTAACGCAACGTGATAATCAAGGATCAGCGGACAAGCTTCAGACAACAGCAGGCGCTCGCGAACCGGGATACCACGATCTTCCAGTCCTTTCATTTCTTTCATCAGCGCGGACGGAGACAGTACAACACCGTTACCGATGATGCTGATGACATTCTCGCGAAGAATACCTGATGGAATAAGATGGAGGACGGTTTTTTCACCGTTGATTACGAGAGTATGGCCTGCGTTGTGTCCACCCTGGTAGCGCACAACATATTTAGCCCGTTCAGTCAGAAGATCAACAATCTTCCCTTTACCTTCGTCACCCCATTGGGTGCCCAGTACGACGACGTTGTTACCCATTTTTCAAAATCACCGTTTGCTTAAAAATGGATTCTACCACCGCTTTTTCAGATATACAGCACTTTTTGCATGCGAAAATCCGCAAAATAGGCTACTTATTGATCAGCCAATCGTTTTCCTCAACATGTAGTAGACCACAACGCCCGCAACCACAAGACCTCCACCAAAACGACGCAAAGTATTTTCTGGAAGCTGGGCCATCGCGGAGATCATTTTCTTCCACGCATTGGGGTAAAGCATCGGACCCAGGCCTTCAAGGACCAAAACCAGCGCAAGCGCCAGCAAAATTGTTGAATTCATCCATCGCCCTTAAATAAAAAGAAAACCACCGCATCCCTGGAGATGCCGGTGGTTTTGCTGCTTTAAAACCGCTGGACTGCTCTTAGCGTGTTGCGGTATTCGGTGTCTTCATGTAGCGGAAGAAATCGCTGTCCGGGCTCATGACCATCACGTCCTGGTTGCCTTCGAAGCTCTTCTCGTAAGCACGCAGGCTACGGATGAAGGCGTAGAAGTCAGGATCCTGACTGAACGCATCGGCAAACAGTTTAGCCGCTTCCGCATCGCCTTCACCGCGCATGATGCGGCCTTGACGCTCAGATTCTGCCAGCGTTTTAGTCACTTCATAGTCCGCCGTTGCACGCAGTTTTTCCGCTTCTTCCTGACCTTGTGAACGATGGCGACGCGCTACCGCTTCACGCTCAGCGCGCATACGGTTGTAGATAGCCTCAGATACTTCAGCAGGCAGGTTGATTTGCTTAATACGCACGTCAACCACTTCGATGCCCAATGCCGCCATACTGTTCGGGTTGATGACCGGTACTTTACCGTTCGTTTCAGCCTGAACACGCTCAGCCGCTTCGGCAATCGCGCTATCTGCCGCCGGCGTCGCGACTTCATCTTCCGTGCCCGCAGAACCGGAGTTCAGCGCGTCACGCACTTCCAGGGTCAGACGACCGCGGGAGTCGGTAACGATGTCTTTGACGTCCAGACGACCAATTTCAGAACGCAGACGGTCAGAGAACTTACGTTTCAGCAGGACTTCAGCCTGAGAAACATCGCCACCGCCCGTTGCCAGGTAGTAACGGCTAAAGTCACTGATGCGCCACTTAATGTAGGAGTCAACGATCAGATCTTTCTTCTCTTTGGTAACAAAGCGATCGGCCTGGTTGTCCATGGTCTGAATACGCGCATCCAGCATCTTCACAGATTCAATAAACGGAATCTTGAAGTGCAGGCCTGGTGCAACGACCAGCGGCTTGTTTTCATCGTCACGCAGAACTTTACCAAAGCGCAGAGTAATCCCACGCTCGCCTTCTTTGACCACAAAGACGGACATGAACAGAACTACCAGAACGATGATGATAATCGCAATAACTGACTTACGCATCGTTATTCCCCCTGACGCTGGTAGTCGTTACGCTGCGCGTTCGCGCGGCGTTGGTCCATAATATCGCCCTGACTGGTGGACGAAGTGTTGCTTGCTCCAGAGCCGGAAGTCGTTGCTGGCGGCAAACGCAGCAGGTTTGAACTGCTGTCGCTCTTGGCTGCTGGCGCACTACCGCCTTTCAGCATTTGATCCAGCGGCAGAACCATCAGATTGCTACCCTTATCGTTAACCAGGACTTTGCGGGTATTGCTCAGCACTTTTTCCATGGTTTCGATATACAGACGCTCGCGAGTAATTTGCGGTGCGGCTTTATATTCCGGCAGAATTTTTGCGAAGCGAGCCACTTCACCCTGAGCTTCCAGGATGGTTTGCGTTTTGTAAGCGCGCGCTTCTTCCAGAATACGCTGCGCCTGACCGTTAGCACGCGGCTGAACTTCGTTGGTGTACGCTTCTGCTTCACGGATGTACTGCTGCTCGTTTTCACGTGCGGCAATGGCATCGTCAAACGCGGCTTTTACTTCTTCCGGCGGACGTGCTGCCTGGAAGTTGACGTCCAGCAGAGTGATCCCCATGTTGTACGGGCGGATCGTTTCTTCCAGTTCACGCTGGGTATCGCTACGAATAACGGTACGCCCTTCGGTCAGGATACGGTCCATGGTGTATTTACCGATAACCCCGCGCAGGGCGCTGTCGGTAGCCTGACGCAGACTGTCATCCGCGCTGGTTACGCTAAACAGGTAACGCTGCGGATCGGTCACGCGGTACTGCACGTTCATTTCAACACGCACGACGTTTTCGTCAGAGGTCAACATGACGCCGGATGCGGCAAGTTCACGCACGGCTTCCACGTTGACCGGAGTCACTTCGTCGATAAAGGTCGGTTTCCAGTTCAGACCCGGTTCAACCAAATGGCTGAATTTACCGAAGCGTGTCACCACGCCGCGTTCCGCTTCTTTAATGGTGTAGAAACCGCTGGCCGCCCAGATAATGACAATAGCTGCCGCTGCGATAGTAAAGACTCGACCACCCAGTTGCGGACGCGGACCTTGCGATGAACTACCGCCGCCGGAACCCGTACCTTTACCGCCACCCAGACCACCGAGTTTTTTACTCAGTTTACGGAAAATATCATCCAGATCGGGAGGTCCCTGATCGCGACCGCCTTTGTTTCCATTTCCCTCAGGGTTGCCGCCAGGTTTGCTGCTTCCCCACGGGTCGCGGTCTTGTCCGTTATTACCGGGCTGATTCCACGCCATGTTTGTGCTCCATATTTGTTATGCGATGCTATACCTGCGTCTTTTGCGCTGCAGATGCGTTGGCTATGTTCCTCACTCCCGTCACATAGTTGATTATGCTTCGGGATATTTCAGAACTTGCCGCCTTCCTGCCGCACAAAACCACAAGGAATAGAGGCGAAAAAATCTTCAGGCCATATCCGTCAGGTCAGACAACATAGTCTTCCAGTGCCGGTTCTTGTTTACAGAGGCGACGCCAGTCTACGATCGGCATACGTACTTGCAGACCTACGCTACCGTCTTCCTCCATCCACTCTTTTTCTATTGCCTGAAGTTGGTAAAACCGGCTTCTCAGACGCCCTTCCTGCGGCGGCAAACGCAACGTATGCTGCGCAACCTCACCGGAAAGACGCTCTGTCAAAGCCTGAAAAAGCTGTGGTATGCCAATACCCGTTTGCGCTGAAACCCAAACGCGAATGGGTTTATTCTCTTCATCTCTGTCAATACGCGGTTCAAAATCATCCAGCATATCGATTTTATTCATCACCAGCAGGGTCGGGATCTCGTGTGCATCGATCTCTTCGAGCACCGTGTCGACGGCCTCGATGTTTTCCTGCACACGAAAATCTGCAGCATCAATAACGTGCAGCAGCAATGTCGCCTGACGTGTTTCCTGCAGGGTGGCTTTAAATGCCGCCACCAGGTCGTGCGGCAAATGGCGGATAAACCCTACGGTATCCGCCAGCACGGTTTCACCAACGTCCGCTACGTCTATGCGGCGCAGCGTTGGATCCAGGGTCGCAAACAGCTGGTCCGCTGCGTAAACCCGGGCTTCGGTGATCTGGTTGAACAGGGTGGATTTTCCGGCGTTGGTATATCCCACCAATGATACGGTTGGGACATCCGCTTTCTTGCGCGACTGCCGCCCCTGCTCACGTTGCTTTTCAACTTTTTCCAGGCGCGACTGTATTTGCAAAATGCGATTACGCAGCAAACGACGGTCGGTTTCGAGCTGGGTTTCACCCGGACCGCGCAAACCAATCCCGCCCTTTTGCCTTTCAAGGTGGGTCCAGCCACGGACCAGACGCGTAGCCATATGGCGCAACTGCGCCAGCTCAACCTGCAATTTACCCTCATGGGTGCGCGCACGCTGGGCAAAAATATCTAAAATAAGACCGGTCCTGTCGATAACAAGACACTGGCATAATTGTTCCAGGTTACGTTCCTGGGCGGGGCTTAGAGCATGATCAAAAATCACCACCGCAGCGCCAGTCGCTTTTACGGCTTCGGCAATTTCGATTGCCTTACCTTCACCAACAAAATACTTCGGGTGCGGTGCTTTACGGCTCCCGGTAATCACCTGCATTGCTTCGACACCGGCGGAAGAAACCAGAGATTCAAACTCCTGGAGGTCTTCCATATCTTTGTCTTGCGAAAAATAGATGTGTACCAGTACCGCCTGCTCACCGGCATCATAACGGTCAAACAAGCGTCAACCCCTTAATATATATCAACGGGGAACGCAGGATCGCTGGCTCCCCGTGGGTAAAACAGCTAACAACCTTATTCGGTTTCTTCGCTGTCCTGTTGCGCAGATGAACCTTGCGCGTTGCTACCGTGATGGTAGTTGCTGCCAGTGCCGCCGGTGGCATTATTGCTGTGATGAGAAACCGGGCGAGACGGGACAACAGTAGAAATCGCGTGCTTATAAACCATCTGGCTGACCGTGTTTTTCAACAGGATCACGAACTGATCAAAAGACTCGATTTGACCTTGCAGCTTAATACCATTCACCAAATAAATAGAAACTGGAACACGTTCCCGACGCAGTGCGTTCAGGAACGGATCTTGTAAAGATTGCCCCTTAGCCATTCTCTCTTTTCCTTATATGCTTATTTGTACTTTGAACCTTTCGATTCTGAAAAATTGCGCACGATACGTTTCAATTGTACACATTCAGTTCGCGATAGCACCAACAACCTGTAATACTTCGTTTCGCGCCTGGTCAGGCTTTTCACTGTCAAGCCAGTGCACCCCTTCCCAACCACGCAACCAGGTTACCTGTCGCTTCGCCAACTGCCTCGTGGCGCAAACACCTCTATAAACCATTTCATCGTATGAAATTTCGCCTTCAATGTATGACCACATCTGGCGATACCCTACACAACGAATGGAAGGCAAATCCGTATGCAAATCTCCACGGGCAAAAAGCGCCCGGACTTCTGCTTCAAAACCTGAAGCCAACATCTGATGAAAACGCTGCTCAATTCGCTGATGGAGCAGTTCACGGCTCGCCGGGGCGATTGCAAACTGATGCACCTGATACGGCAAAGCATCTCCTGACGTTTGCGTCAGCTCCGTTAAAGTTTTACCCGAAATGAAAAAAACTTCCAGTGCCCGGGAAAGTCTTTGCGGATCATTTGGATGAATACGCGCCGCAGCCACCGGATCGATTTCCTGAAGCTGTCGGTGTAACGCGTCCCACCCGAGCTCTGCCGCCTGCTGCTCAATTCTGGCCCTGACTTGCGGGTCCGCCGACGGTAACGGCGACAGCCCTTCAAGCAAGGCTTTGAAATATAACATTGTGCCGCCCACCAGCAGCGGGATACGTCCCGCAGCGGTGATATCGGCCATCTCGGCTAACGCATCGCGGCGAAAATCAGCGGCGGAGTACGCTTGCGACGGATCGCGGATATCCAGCAATCGGTGCGGCGCGGCCTGTAATTCATCTGCATCAGGCTTGGCTGTACCGATATCCATCCCCTTGTAAATAAGGGCGGAATCAACGCTTATCAACTCTATGGGCAAAACTTTACGCAATTCAATTGCGAGAGCCGTTTTACCGGAGGCCGTTGGCCCCATCAAAAAAATCGCCTTTGGCAGGCTCGCCTTACGGGTATCACTCATGTTTCAGGGCATTCATTACCGAATGTAAATCAACAGATTGTAACAGACCACCCGGCGGTGCCTTCACGAGTTGTGGGCAGAGCCGCTCAACATCCGCTAACAGCGTAATCGCCTGAGCCATACTCCACTGCGGATGCTCGCTAATCAGGTTACGTGCAATCCACTGTGCAATATTGCCCGGTTCGAATACGGACTGCTGCGCCAGGTAGCCTATCAGTTCAGGAATCAAGATTTGTAAATTTTGTTGGCGTAAGGGTAAAGGCACCGCCCGGATGGTCACATGCTGCGCATCCAGTTGAAATTCAATGCCCAATTCAGCCAGTTGGCTCTGCCCTTTTTGCAGGGCCGCTTTTTCATCAGCGGTCACTTTTAGACGTAAAGGGATCAGCAACGGCTGGGCGCAAACGCCTCCCTCGCCCGGCGTTAACTGCGCCTGACGTAGCCAACGTTCCGCCACTGGTAATGCCAGCAACCGAATCTGGCCATCGCACTCAAGCAACGCGCAGTCCGTACCGACAATCGTTAACACTCGCCCAAAGCCCTGGCCGTTGCCACTCAGAGGTGCCGATGGCGTTTCAGTGGCCGGCGTTTTACGCGGCGGAACCGGCGTCTGCAGCAGTTGCTGATAAATCTCACCCTGCTGCTTTTGATATCCAGGTTGGGCATGAGGCCAACCGGCCCCCGCCTGACGCCCACCACTGCTGCCGCTTCCAGCGCCAGCGGATGCTGAGTACCGCGGTGTCGCAGGTTCACGCGCGGGAGCCGGATCGGCAAAATGGTTACGTCCGGCAGCAACGCGGTTTTCCGGGATGTGCCTTGGGGCGGGCTCGTCGTCGTCAGCCAACGACAGCGGCGTTTCAAGCTGCTGCTGCAGGACGCTCAACACGCCCTGGTAAATAAAATCGTGCACCAGGCGAGATTGATGAAAACGGACCTCATGTTTGGCGGGATGTACGTTAACATCCACCTGATGTGGGTCGATTTCCAGATACAGCACAAAAGCGGGCTGCTGATCGGCCCCCAGCTTATCTTCACAGGCCTGACGGATAGCATGGTTGATCAGGCGGTCGCGCATCATTCGACCATTCACATAGCAATACTGGATTTCCGCCAGCGCCGCCGTCGTATGATTAGGATCGGCCACCCAGCCGCGCAGCGTTAAATCGCCATGCTGCCATTCAATCGCCAGCGCATGTTCCAGAAACGGCGTACCGCAAATCGCGCCCAGTCGGCGCTCTTTCTGCCCATCCGCAGCCACTGCGCGATACTGGCGCACCGCTTTGCCGTTGTGGGACAAATTAATCGTCACATCAAAACGCGCCAGCGCGATGCGGCGGATAATCTCATCGATATGATTAAATTCGGTTTTCTCGGTGCGCATAAACTTGCGCCGTGCCGGGGTGTTGTAGAACAGATCTAACACCTCCAGCGTGGTTCCCACCGGATGCGCGGCAGGTTTGACCGTCACATCCATGTCGCGCCCTTCGGCATAGGCTTGCCAGGCTTCGGGTTGTTCTTGCGTCCGTGACGTCAGGGTTAAACGAGAAACGGAGCTGATACTGGCCAGCGCTTCGCCGCGAAACCCGAGGCTTACGATAGCCTCAAGATCGTCAAGCGAAGAAATTTTACTGGTGGCATGACGCGCCAGAGCCAGCGCCAGCTCGTCTTTTTTAATCCCGCAACCGTTGTCACGAATACGGATAAGCTTCGCGCCGCCGCGCTCAATATCAATATCAATGCGCGTCGCACCGGCATCGATACTGTTTTCCACCAGCTCTTTCACCACTGACGCAGGCCGTTCTACCACCTCGCCTGCGGCAATCTGGTTCGCCAACTGTGGCGGTAGAACCTGAATCGGCATGGCTAATCCTTAATTTGTTAACGTGTTACCAGGTGATACCGCACTAGCGGTTTGCGCCGGTGCGCCCTGCGGCCCGCTTTGCATCGGGTGCGCCTGGAAATAGTTACGCAATCCTTTGTAAATTGCCTCGGCCAGTTGCTGCTGGTAGTCATCACTCGCCAACAGACGCTCTTCGCTGTTGTTACTGATAAAACCGGTTTCGACCAGTACTGACGGGATATCAGGCGAACGTAATACCCCAAGGCTGGCGTGTTCCGGGCGACGCTTATGCATCGAGCCAATACGTTCTAACTGACCGATCATGCTGGTCGCCACATCATACCCGACGCGTTGCGAATGACCGAACTGCAGATCCAGAACGGCCTGGCTGAGATAAGGATCGGACTGGCTGTTTGCCAGCACATCGCCCGCCCCGCCCAACAGCTCCGATTGCTTCTCGTGCTGTTCCAGCCAGCCGGCCATCTCACTGTTTGCCCGACGGTTTGACAATACCCAGACGGAAGCGCCTGTGGCATCCCGGTTTGGCGCGGCATCCGCATGAATAGAGACCAGGAAATTAGCGTTTTGTTTACGCGCGACGTCTGAACGCCCCATCACCGAGATAAAGTAATCACCATCACGGGTGAGTACGCCTTTAAACATCGGATCATCATTGAGCAAACTGCGCAGTTTGCGCGCCACGGCAATCGTGACGTTTTTCTCACGCGTGCCGCCAGGACCAATAGCGCCAGGATCCTGTCCACCGTGACCGGCATCAATAGCGATAACCACTTTTTCGCCGCTACCTGTGCTGGCGCGCGCCGCAGGTCGTGTGGAGGTATTACTGTTGGTCACCACGGTAGTGCGATCGTTTTCCGCTTTAAACGGGTTACGCGCAGGCTCGGCAGGACGCGTGGCGATAACCGGCGCCTCAACACGCTTCGCAACCACTGGCGGTGGAGGCGGCGGCGGTGGCGCATCAGCCTTGATGGTAAACACGACGGTATAATTGCCGCCGTTCTGGCGTTTTACGGCATCGGCTTTGCCATTCTCGGTTAAATCCACCACCAGGCGCAGAGACTGCGCATCCTTTGGCGTGCCGGAACGGATAGATTTCACCAGATTATTGCCGCTAAACAGCAGCGGTAATCCCTGAATCACACCGGTTTGTTTAATATCCAGCGCGACGGTTCGTTTCCCGTCCTGCGAAACGGCGTATTCAGGATCGCCAATAAAGCTCAGCGTAATCCGCGCCTGTTGATCGCCATTAGATACCTGAAGATCGGAGAGGCTGGCAGCCCCTGCCTGCGCGCACAGCAGGACCAGGGTTGCCATCAGCCAGTTTCTGATGCGATAAATCATCCCGCCACCCTTAAGGTTAATCGGCTAAACACGCCAGCAATAAATCACCCGATGAGGAGACTGCGCTTACGCGCGCCTCTCGACCTTGCGCCTGGTATTCAATGTGTATTTCGACGTCCGGGTCTGGCAGTACACCTTTACCTTGTTGCGGCCATTCCACCAGGCAGATGGCATCATTGGCAAAATAATCGCGGATCCCCATAAACTCCAGCTCCTCCGGGTCCGCAAGTCGGTACAGATCGAAGTGATATACCATCAAGTTATCGAGCGAATAGGGTTCAACCAGCGTGTAAGTCGGGCTTTTTACATTACCTTTGTGACCTAACGCTTGCAGGAATCCCCGGCTGAAAGTGGTTTTACCCGCTCCCAGGTCGCCGTACAAATAAATTACCGTCGCGCCATCACAGGCTTTAGCTACCCGCAGTCCCAGGTCTAAAGTCGCCTGCTCATCAGGTAGTGGAATTACTCGATTCATCATGATAAACGTCAATCACATCAGGGTTAACAATACGCTGTAGCGTGGTAAAGAGATCTGTCGCCAGCATACCGCGCGTACCAAAACGCGCCGCCAGTACATCCGCCGCCGCACCGTGCGCAACACATCCCGCACATGCTGCATCATACGGGGTAAGCTTCTGTCCGAGCAATGCGCCAATAATACCGGAAAGCACATCACCCATTCCGCCGCTGGCCATTCCTGCATTGCCGGTATCAATAATACCCAACTCAGCCTGTTCAGCGGCAACAACCGTACCCGCGCCTTTCAGCACCACGACGCCTCCGTACCGTTTTACCAGACGTTGTGCACAAAGTAAGCGATCGTCTTCAATTTCTGCAATGGAACAGCCCAGCAGTCGCGCGGCTTCACCCGGATGCGGCGTGATCACGCGATTGTGACGTTTATCGGGATTGATTGCCAGCAGGTTCAGCGCATCCGCATCCCAGAGCATCGGTTTGCGAAAATTCTCGACCTTTTGCAGCGCTTTTTTACCCCACTCCTGCTGACCAAGCCCAGGCCCTATCACCACAACATCCGCCCAAGCCATGCTCTCTTCCAGAGTCTGCGGCGTCAGCGCATCAACCATCAGTTCCGGCCTGGCAGTCAGAATAGGCGCAATGTTTTCACTGCGGGTCAGCACTTTGACCAGCCCGGCTCCTGCACGCAGCGCCGCTTCACCGGCCATGCGTATTGCGCCTGCCGTACCGTGGTCACCGCCGATAATCACCAGCCGACCGTGGGAGCCTTTGTGCGAGGTGGGTCGACGCGGCGTTAGCCAGTGCGCAAGCTGTTGAGCATCAAAACGCTGCAGCGGCGCGTTCTGCCCCGCCAGCCAGTCATCCAGCCCGAGTGCGTTAACATGCAGGCATCCGGTGACATCGCGCGCTTTACCCGTTAGCAGACCTGGCTTGAGCGCAATAAAGGTGACGGTGTGCGCAGCGTTGATGACCGCTCCCGGCGTCGCCCCTGTTTGCGCCAGCAGACCGGATGGAATGTCTATCGCCACAACAGGAGCAGGATGACTATTGGCACGCTCGATCACTGCCGAAAGGGACTCTCGCGGCGCATGTTTTAAGCCAGTGCCTGACAGCGCATCAATAATGACGTCCACGCTATCTGGCCAGCTGATATCTACAGCATGAATGACGCCACCGGCGTTAAGCCAGGCGTCCTGGGCCTGCTGCGCCTCCCCGGGGAGCGGTTTATCGCTCTCCTGCGCCAGCAACGTAACATCAAGACCCTGCGCTTTGGCAAGCCTTGCCACTACGTATCCATCTCCGCCGTTGTTGCCATGACCACACAACACCAGCCAGTTTCGGGCGTTCGGATATGCCTCGCGGGTGACCTGAAACGCCGCCTCTCCCGCCCGTTGCATCAGTTCGTACAACGTCAGCCCTAAACTGTCTGCCGCCTCTCGCTCCATCCGCCTGATGTCATCGGCGTGCCAGATGGAGTGTGGTATACTTGCGGGGTTTTTCTTCATTGTATGGTCCGTCATGTCAGAGCCCCTCGATCTCAATCAGTTAGCGCAAAATATTAAGCAGTGGGGGCTGGAGCTTGGCTTTCAGCAGGTCGGTATTGCCGATACCGACCTCAGCGAAGCGGAACCCAAACTGCAGGCCTGGCTGGATAAACACTATCACGGCGAGATGGACTGGATGGCCCGTCACGGCATGATGCGCGCCCGACCTCACGAATTATTGCCCGGTACGCTACGAGTTATCAGCGTACGTATGAACTATCTTCCTGCCAAAGCGGCCTTTGCCAGTACGTTGAAAAACCCTTCGCTGGGTTACGTCAGCCGTTATGCGCTTGGCCGCGACTATCACAAGCTGCTGCGTAACCGCTTAAAAAAGCTGGGGGAGATGATTCAACAGCACTGCGTTTCGCTGAATTTTAGACCTTTTGTCGATTCTGCGCCCATTCTTGAGCGCCCGTTAGCGGAAAAAGCCGGGCTTGGCTGGACAGGTAAGCACTCACTTATCCTCAATCGTGAAGCCGGATCATTTTTCTTCCTCGGGGAATTACTGATCGATTTACCCTTGCCGGTCGACCAACCAGTAGAAGAAGGATGCGGGAAATGCGTCGCCTGCATGACCATCTGTCCCACCGGGGCCATCGTTGAACCCTACACGGTGGATGCGCGCCGCTGTATCTCTTATCTCACGATCGAACTGGAAGGTGCGATCCCGGAAGAATTTCGTCCCTTGATGGGGAATCGAATTTACGGCTGCGATGATTGCCAGCTTATTTGCCCGTGGAATCGCTATTCGCAGTTGACGGCAGAGGATGACTTCAGCCCGCGCAAGCAGCTTCATGCTCCAGAGTTAATAGAGCTGTTTAGCTGGAGCGAAGCGTGGTTTTTAAAAGTCACAGAGGGGTCTGCCATTCGTCGTATTGGCCACCTGCGTTGGCTGCGAAATATCGCCGTTGCGTTGGGTAATGCCCCCTGGGATGACGCTGTTATTCACGCGCTGGAAAGTCGCAGAGGTGAGTACACACTTCTCGACGAACACATAGACTGGGCGGTTGCTCAGCAAATCGAGAAGCGAAATGCCTGCGTAGTTGAGGTGCAGTTACCGAAGAAACAACGTTTGGTCAGGGTCATTGAAAAGGGTCTGCCGCGCGACGCTTAAGTCATCCACAGCTTGTGTATAAAAATAAAAACACATTGATATTCAAGAGGGAAAAAATCGTCAAGTGATCGCATTAACAATTTGAAATGATAATTAAACCAATAATTTCAAGCAGTTAAAATGATACTATTCACCCATCGAAGTTTTTTGCATTCCAGGAATAATACCCGAACCTGTGGATAAGTCTGTTTACAAGAGTATGTCAATGACAAAACAAAACGTCCCCAACGCGATTATTCGTTGTGGATATTTTTTATCGAGGTAAGAATTTGGAGCGGGAAACGAGACTCGAACTCGCGACCCCGACCTTGGCAAGGTCGTGCTCTACCAACTGAGCTATTCCCGCATAATCTTCGTCTTTCGAACCGCTACTGCGTTGGCTGCCTTCATTCGCCTGAGTCACTTACTTCAGTAAGCTCCTGAGGTCTCATTCAGTTGCCGCCTTGTCGCAATTCGAAATTCTGCGATTGGTGGTCTGTGCTTAATAAGCACTTTCAAATTTTGGAGCGGGAAACGAGACTCGAACTCGCGACCCCGACCTTGGCAAGGTCGTGCTCTACCAACTGAGCTATTCCCGCATAATCTTCGTCTTTCGAACCGCTACTGCGTTGGCTGCCTTCATTCGCCTGAGTCACTCACTTCAGTAAGCTCCTGAGTCTCATTCAGTTGCCGCCTTGTCGCAATTCGAAATCCTGCGATTGGTGGTCTGTGCTTAACAAGCACTTTCAAATTTTGGAGCGGGAAACGAGACTCGAACTCGCGACCCCGACCTTGGCAAGGTCGTGCTCTACCAACTGAGCTATTCCCGCAAATCTGTACTGCTTTTGTTGCTGCCGTAACGCGTAATTCTCTGTCGTTACGGGAGGCGCATTATACGAGAAATCCGTTTAGCTGCAACCCCCCTAAAAGCGATTTTCTTGTTTTTTCGTTTAAGTGCTGAATTTATCGGCAAGTCGTTTAATTTAGCGACAATCCTGACTTAGTGCAAGCTCGCAGGAACGATTTTCGTAGGCCGGGTAAGGCGCAGCCGCCACCCGGCAATCCACAAAATCAAAGCTTAATAAAATGTTCGCGATAGTAAGCAAGCTCAGCAACAGATTCACGAATGTCGTCCATCGCCTGATGCGTTCCCTGCTTGGTGAAGCCAGCCAGGATCTCCGGCTTCCAACGACGCGCCAGTTCTTTGAGCGTACTAACGTCAAGATAGCGATAATGGAAATACGCCTCCAGCTCCGGCATGTATTTAAACAGGAAACGACGATCCTGACCGATGCTGTTGCCACAGATGGGTGATTTCCCTTCCGGAACCCACTCTTTCAAAAAAGCCAGCGTGGCCAGTTCAGCTTCACGATCGCCCATGGTGCTCGCCTTCACGCGATCCACCAGCCCGCTACCGGTATGCGTACGTACGTTCCAGTCATCCATTAATGCCAACTGTTCGTCTGACTGGTGCACCGCAATTGTCGGTCCTTCAGCCAGAATATTCAGGTTGGCATCGGTCACCAGCGTGGCGATCTCAATAATGCGATCGCGCTCGGGATCCAGACCTGTCATTTCCAGATCGATCCAAATCAGGTTGTTTTCATTGGCACTCATGCTATTTTCCACCCTTCAGCGTCACATTCAGTGTGACTACATTGATCTAAAATTGTGTGTATCATAAATGTTTTGCCCATCATGGGCGACCAGGAGCCAGTCCGATTGAGTAAGAATAAACTCTCCAAAGGCCAACAGCGCCGTGTGAACGCCAATCACCAGCGTCGTCTGAAAACGTCCGCGGAGAAGCCAGACTACGACGACAACCTGTTTGGCGAAACCGCTGAAGGCATCGTTATCAGCCGTTTTGGCATGCATGCCGACGTAGAATCTGCTGACGGTGAGATTCACCGCTGCAACATCCGCAGAACAATTCGCTCGCTGGTTACCGGCGATCGCGTCGTCTGGCGCCCGGGTAAAGCGGCAGCAGAAGGCGTGAATGTCAAAGGCATCGTTGAGGCAGTACACGAACGTACCTCGGTTCTGACACGCCCCGACTTTTACGACGGGGTAAAACCCATCGCCGCCAACATCAACCAGATCGTTATTGTCTCAGCCATCTTACCCGAGCTGTCACTCAATATTATCGACCGGTATCTGGTAGCCTGCGAAACGCTACACGTCGAACCGATTATCGTACTGAATAAAATCGATCTGCTGGATGACGAAGGCATGGCTTTCGTTAACGAACAGATGGATATCTATCGCAACATTGGCTATCGCGTGTTGATGGTATCAAGCCGCACTAAAGACGGCCTGAAGCCGCTTGAAGAAGCATTAACCGATCGTATCAGCATTTTTGCTGGTCAGTCGGGCGTGGGTAAATCGAGCCTGCTCAATAATCTTCTCGGCCTGCAGGAAGAGATCCTGACCAACGATGTCTCCGACAACTCCGGCCTTGGACAGCACACCACCACGGCATCTCGCCTGTATCACTTCCCGCACGGCGGCGACGTTATCGACTCCCCTGGCGTACGTGAGTTCGGGCTGTGGCATCTGGAACCGGAACAAATCACGCATGGCTTTGTCGAATTCCATGACTACCTGGGCCATTGCAAATACCGCGACTGCAAGCATGATACCGATCCAGGCTGCGCTATCCGTGAGGCGGTAGAAAAAGGGACCATTGCCGAAACCCGGTTTGAAAATTATCACCGCATCCTGGAAAGCATGGCGCAGGTAAAAACGCGTAAAAACTTTTCTGATACAGACAACTGACAACTAAGCTAAGCATCGCTAGAATCGTCCCCCCTTTTTTCAGGATCCGGCCCGTATGCCGGATCGGGAACAAATTATGGCCTGGAGGCTACCTTGTTAAACTCATTTAAGCTTTCGCTACAATACATTCTGCCGAAACTATGGCTCACTCGCCTGGCGGGTTGGGGTGCGAGCAAACGAGCGGGATGGCTGACTAAACTGGTTATCGATCTGTTCGTGAAATACTACAAGGTCGATATGAAAGAGGCGCAAAAGCCGGACACCGCCAGCTATCGCACCTTTAACGACTTCTTTGTTCGCCCGCTGCGCGACGACGTTCGCCCGATTAACACCGATCCAAACGTACTGGTCATGCCCGCTGACGGCGTGATTAACCAGTTAGGCAACATCGAAGAAGACAAGCTTCTGCAGGCTAAAGGGCACAGCTATACCCTTGAAGCCCTGCTGGCTGGCAACTACCAGATGGCGGACAAATTCCGCAACGGTACGTTTGTAACCACTTACTTGTCTCCACGCGATTACCACCGTGTACATATGCCGTGTAACGGTATCCTGCGTGAAATGATGTACGTGCCAGGCGATCTCTTCTCTGTAAACATCCTGACTGCGCAAAACGTTCCGAACCTGTTTGCACGCAATGAACGCGTAATCTGCCTGTTTGATACCGAATTTGGCCCGATGGTGCAGATTCTGGTCGGTGCGACCATCGTCGGCAGTATTGAAACCGCATGGGCTGGCACCATTACCCCACCGCGTGAAGGCGTCATCAAACGCTGGACCTGGCCGGAAGGCGAAAGCGAAGGGTCGGTGGCACTGTTGAAAGGTCAGGAAATGGGCCGCTTTAAGCTCGGTTCAACCGTCATCAACCTGTTCGCACCTGGCAAAGTTAATCTGGTTGAGCAGTTGCAGGACCTTTCAGTAACGAAAATCGGTCAGCCAATGGCCATCTCAACCGAGACTTTCGTGACGCCAGAGGCAGAACCGGCCCCGCTGGCGAAAGAAGAGATCGAAGCAGAACACGACGCCAGCCCGCTGGTTGACGACAAAAAAGACGAAAGTTAAACATAGGAATCGCTGCTGTGCGCCTGATTATCACGTTTCTGATGGCCTGGTGCCTCAGCCTGGGGGCGTACGCTGCGACGGCCCCCGATGCCAAACAACTCACCCAGGAACTGGAGCAGGCAAAGGCGGCAAAACCCGCTCAGCCAGAAACCGTCGAGGCGCTCCAGTCCGCGCTGAATGCCCTTGAGGAGCGTAAAGGCTCTCTTGAGCGTGCCCAGCAATATCAGCAGGTTATTGATAACTTCCCCAAGCTGTCCGCAACATTACGCGCGCAGCTTAGCAACCTGCGCGATGAACCGCGCAATGTGCCAACCGGACTCACTACCGATGCGTTAAACCAGGAGATCCTGCAGGTCAGCAGCCAACTGTTGGAAAAAAGTCGTCAGGCCCAACAGGAGCAGGACCGCGCCCGGGAAATCGCCGACTCATTAAGCCAACTTCCTCAACAGCAAACCGATGCCCGCCGCCAGCTAAATGAGCTTGAGCGACGCATTGGTACCGCCAACGGTAACTCCGCGCAAAATCAGGCGATGCAGGCTGAATCCGCCAAACTCAAAGCCCAGGTCGATGAGCTGGAGCTGGCGCAGCTTTCCGCCAATAACCGCCAGGAGCTGGCGCGTATGCGTTCCGAACTGGCAGAAAAACAGAGTCAACAACTCGACGCTTACCTGCAGGCATTACGCAACCAACTTAACAGTCAGCGTCAGCGTGAAGCAGAGCGAGCGCTGGAAAGCACCGAACTGCTGGCGGAAAACAGCGCGGGACTGCCGGAAGGTATTGTCGATCAGTTCAAGGTTAACCGCGAGCTGTCTCAGGCCTTGAACCAGCAGGCGCAACGTATGGACCTGGTCGCCTCTCAGCAGCGTCAGGCTGCCAGCCAAACGCTGCAGGTCCGCCAGGCCTTGAATACGCTGCGAGAGCAGTCTCAGTGGCTTGGGGTCTCAAATATGCTGGGTGAAGCGCTACGAGCGCAGGTATCCCGTTTACCGGAAATGCCTAAGCCTCAGCAGTTGGATACCGAAATGGCGCAGCTTCGCGTACACCGCATGCGCTATGAGGACCTCCTCAACAAACAGCCGCAACTGCGTCAGATTCATCAGGCCGATGGACAACCGCTGACCGCTGAACAGAGCAGCATTCTCAACGCCCAGCTACGCACCCAGCGTGAACTGCTGAACTCTTTGTTACAGGGCGGCGATACGTTGATCCTTGAGCTGACCAAGCTCAAAGTCTCCAACAGCCAACTGGAAGATGCGCTAAAAGAGGTCAATGAAGCAACGCACCGCTATCTGTTCTGGACGTCAGACGTTAGCCCTATCTCGCTCTCCTGGCCTGTCGACATCGTTCAGGATCTACGGCGTCTGATCTCATTAGATACGTTTAATCAGTTAGGTAAAGCCAGCATCATGATGCTGACCAGCAAGGAAACGCTGCTACCTCTATTCGGTGCGCTGGTGCTGGTTGGATTTAGCCTCTACTCTCGCAAACACTTTACCCGTTTTCTGGAGCGCTCATCAGCGCGGGTCGGGAAAGTCACCCAGGACCATTTCTGGCTGACAATACGCACAGTGTTCTGGTCGATACTCGTCGCCTCGCCCTTGCCGGTACTGTGGGCAACGCTCGGTTACGGACTGCAGGAAGCCTGGCCTTATCCGTTGGCTGTTGCTATCGGCGATGGCGTAACCGCCACGGTGCCCATGCTGTGGGCGGTAATGATTTGCGCCACCTTTGCGCGCCCCAACGGTTTGTTCATTGCCCATTTTGGCTGGCCGCGGAACCGCGTCGCGAAAGCCATGCACTACTACCTTATGAGCATCGGGCTGATTGTCCCGTTGATCATGGCGGTGATTATGTTTGATAACCTCAATGACCGGGAATTCTCCGCCTCATTGGGACGTCTGTGCTTTATTCTGATTTGCGGTGCGTTGGCGGTCGTGACCCTGAGCCTGAAACGCGCCGGGATACCGCTATACCTCGATAAAGAGGGCAACAGCGATAATATGGTCAACAGCATGCTGTGGAATATGCTGATGGGCGCGCCGCTGATTGCTATTCTCGCCGCAGCAGTGGGTTATCTCGCCACGTCACAAGCCTTACTGGCGCGTCTGGAAACGTCCGTGGCGATTTGGTTCTTATTACTGGTGGTGTATCACGTCATCCGCCGCTGGATGCTCATTCAGCGCCGCCGCCTGGCGTTTGACCGCGCTAAGCATCGACGCGCCGAAATGCTGGCGCAGCGCGCGCGGGGTGAGGAAGAACCACCGCATTCCACCAGCCTTGAAGGCGCGATTGATGTTGATGAAAGCGAAGTGGATTTGGATGCGATCAGCGCGCAATCGTTGCGCCTGGTGCGCTCTATCCTGATGCTTATCGCCCTGCTCTCGGTCATTGTGCTGTGGTCAGAAATTCATTCCGCTTTCGGCTTTCTGGAAAACATTTCGTTGTGGGATGTCACCTCCACGGTGCAGGGTGTGGAAAGCCTGGAGCCGATAACGCTGGGTGCGGTGCTCATCGCAATACTGGTATTTATTATCACCACCCAGCTAGTGCGCAACCTGCCCGCACTGCTGGAGCTGGCGCTGCTGCAACATCTGGATTTAACCCCCGGCACCGGTTACGCCATCACCACCATCACAAAGTATCTGCTGATGCTGATTGGCGGTCTGGTTGGCTTCTCGATGATCGGTATTGAATGGTCCAAACTGCAATGGCTGGTAGCGGCTCTCGGTGTTGGTCTGGGCTTTGGTTTGCAGGAGATCTTCGCCAACTTTATTTCCGGCCTGATTATCCTGTTTGAAAAACCAATCCGCATTGGCGACACGGTGACGATTCGCGATCTTACCGGTAGCGTGACGAAAATTAATACCCGCGCCACTACCATCAGCGACTGGGACCGCAAAGAGATCATCGTGCCCAATAAGGCCTTTATCACCGAGCAGTTCATCAACTGGTCGCTGTCCGATTCGGTCACCCGTGTGGTATTAACCATCCCGGCGCCGTCGGAGGCTAACAGCGAGGAGGTTACGCAGATCTTGCTGACTGCCGCACACCGTTGCTCGCTGGTTATCGATAATCCGGCGCCAGAAGTCTTCCTGGTTGACCTGCAGCAAGGGATTCAAATCTTCGAACTGCGTATTTATGCCGCTGAAATGGGGCATCGCATGCCGCTGCGCCACGAGATCCACCAACTGATTCTGGCTGGCTTCCGCGAGCACGGTATTGATATGCCGTTCCCACCGTTCCAGATGCGTCTGGAGAGCCTCGGCGGTAAGCAAACAGGGAGAACATTAAGTTCTGCGGGCAGAGGCAGTCGCCCGGCGGGAAGTTTGTAGCGCATGATCCTGGCAAGAAATGCCAGATGGCGACCCGTTGGGTCTTATCCGGCCTACGAAGATGCCTCTTTGTCGGCCGGATTAGGCAGGTCGTTTATTCCACCGCCCACTCAGGATTGTTGGCCGTGCGGCGGCTATAGTTCTGATAAATCGCCATCGCCAGCAGCGAGAAGAAGATCGGGCCGCCGGTCATCCACAATGCGCTGTTCCAGTCCCCAGCTTCAATCACCGGCTGGATGATGGTGAACACGTTGGCAAACGTCACCACCAGTACGACCACGCCGGTTGCCAGTAACGTCGCTGCCCGGGTTTTAAAGACCACAAACGGTCTTTCCAAACCCACACGGGCTTTAAAGAACGGAAACGCCAGCGCGAGGAACAGATACGGCAGCGTCATCGAGACGTTCGCCATCAGGGTCAGTTTGTTATAGAACGCTGAAGCCGTATCGCCGCCAAACGAAACCAGCAGAATAAACAGGCTCACCAGCAGGCACTGCAACCACATTGCCGTCGTCGGCATCCCCACCGCATTCAGTTTGGTCATCGGCGCGGGCCACAGCGCCTTTGGCGTTCCCTGAATAATCGCTTTCAACGGCGAGTAGCTGAGCGTGAAAAAAGCGCCGGTATAGGCGAGGAACATAGAAAGCCCGGTGATACGCGCGAACCACACGCCCATCGCCATCGCAGTTTCAGGGGAAAGATGCAGCGCGTTACCTAACGTCATCCCGAGGCTTTTCATCAGGATATAGGTAATATTCCCGAGGTTAACCGAGCTATTGCTTAATACCTGCTGCCAGTTGGTGCTAACGCCCCATAAAAATATAGCCAGTGAATAACCGACAGAAATGACAATAGCGGCAAAGACAATTCCTTTCGCAAAGTTCTTTTCTGGCTTTTCTGTTTTATCAACTAATCCACCCACGGCTTCTATTCCGCCGTAAGCAAAAATGGCAAACACAACAAATGACAACATTGCCAGCCCGGACTGATATCCTGGGTTAGGCGAAGAGATAAAATTAATATCCTGTGCAAAGTGGCCACCAGTTAATAACAAAATGGCGACACTAACTAACAACAGAACTAAATTAAGACACATTACGGCAATTCCGCCTACAGCCGTAATACGAGCAATCTTATTAATTCCCCGGGATGCCACGCAGGTCACCAGAATCATCCAGCCGACGGCAAGCAGCCCCACGACCTGCGTAGGCTCAAGCCCCGCGATACGCCAGTGTTGCGTCATGTCTGCGCCAAATAAGAAGGTTGAAAAAGGTACCCAGACTTTCGCCGCGGTACTTACCATCCATATCACATAGGAAGAAAACCACATAAACGTGCCGATAAATGCATAGCGTGGCCCAACGCTATTATTCATCCACGAATAGATTCCGCCCTCTTCTTTGCGATAGGCCGATCCCATTTCCGCCATCATTAAAGCAAATGGGATAAAGAATAATAATGCAGAAAATATATACCACGGAATCGCGCTATACCCCATTAAATAGAACGCGGAGGGGCTATTAGCAAAACCGAAAACAGACGTAAATATCATGAGGATGAGACCAATCAGGCTCATCTTTTTTATTGTTTGGGTCATCAAACCATCCCTTACTCTGGCAAGCGTTTAACAAACGCCGCTCACCGATTGGCACTGATCTCTTTGCAGAGTTCAGCGATAGAAAAATCAACACAGAATTGATACCTGAACGATACCAAATATCCAGGAGTAAATTGTGGCTATTAGAGGGGAAATGAAAAAATATGCTACAAAGTGGCTATTTTGCCGCCACTTTGTATTACAGAAGCGTAAGTTATGCGCGATCGACGGTGAATGCGATAACCTCGGCCAGGCTCTCTGCGCCCAGCGCCAGCATCACCAGACGGTCAACGCCCAGCGCCACGCCAGAGCAATCCGGCATGCCCACTTTTAACGCTTCAAGCAGATTGGTATCAATAGGCTGCTGCGGCAAGCCACGAGCGGCACGTTTGCGGTTATCCTGTTCAAACCGTTGCTGCTGTTCGCGCGCGTCGGTCAGTTCATGGAAACCATTCGCCAGCTCAATACCTTTATAGTAAACCTCGAAACGTTCAGCCACGCGATGATCTTCGGTGCTGATTTGTGCCAGTGATGCCTGGCTGGCCGGGAAATGATACACAAACGTCGGTTTGTCTTTACCAATATGCGGCTCAACGCCCATCGTAAACAGCAGCTGCAGCAAGGTGTCCCGGTCTTCTTCGGTATCTGCGATATTGCTGAGATCCAGCTTCGCCGCCACTTCCCGCAGTTGGGTTTTATCCGCAGACAGCGGGTCTATCTCCAGATGACGCTGGAAGGCTTGCTGGTAAGAGAGGCTTTCCGCAGGCGAACAGTCCAGCACCTGCTGGAGTAAATCGTCCACCTCATTCATCAGCCGATACATATCGTAGTGCGGACGATACCACTCAAGCATGGTGAATTCAGGGTTATGATGGCGCCCCATCTCTTCATTACGGAAGCTGCGGCACAGTTGATACACCGGGCCGCACCCTGCCACCAGCAAGCGCTTCATATGGTATTCCGGGCTGGTCATTAAATAGAGATTCATTCCCTGGGAATGTCCAGGGCCGACGAAACGCGTTTCGAACGGGAACAGATGAATGTCCGTTACCGTTGCCTGACTCATACAAGGGGTCTCAACCTCAAGCACGCCACGATCGGCAAAAAAGCGGCGAATCTCCGCTATAATTGCAGCACGTTTTAACAGATTGGGGATGGACGCGCTCGGCTGCCAGGTTGCCGTTTCGCTCATGTTTGTTTCTCCGATTTAAGACAAGGGCACGAAGTCTACTCGTATCGCGTTAACGAGACAAATTTCGCGCAGCAGTAATCAGCGCTGGCAATAGGATAAAAAAAGCGACGGGGGGTGGTTTAGTAATTAAATTAATCAAATTCAATGATAATTCCCCCCTTAGATACGCTAAAAAAATCGAACACGTCAAATTTCCCGCACATCCCTAAGACTATACTATTGTACCTATAAAGGAGCAGTGGAAACGCGTTCATAACCTGTTTGAAGCCGATGAAGCATCTGATTTCAGGCAGGAATGAAATAACAACAATCTGGAGGAATGTCGTGCAAACCTTTCAAGCCGATCTTGCCATTATAGGCGCCGGTGGCGCGGGATTACGTGCTGCAATTGCTGCCGCACAAGCAAATCCCAACGCTAAAATCGCACTGATCTCAAAAGTGTACCCAATGCGCAGCCATACCGTTGCTGCCGAAGGCGGCTCTGCTGCTGTCGCGCAGGATCATGACAGCTTTGACTACCATTTTCACGATACGGTAGCAGGCGGAGACTGGCTGTGTGAGCAGGATGTCGTGGATTACTTTGTCCACCACTGCCCAACTGAAATGACGCAACTGGAACAATGGGGCTGCCCATGGAGCCGTCGTGAAGACGGTAGCGTCAACGTGCGTCGCTTCGGCGGTATGAAAATCGAGCGTACCTGGTTTGCCGCGGATAAAACCGGCTTCCATATGTTGCATACGCTGTTCCAGACATCTTTGCAGTTCCCGCAGATTCAGCGTTTTGACGAACACTTCGTTCTGGATATCCTGGTTGACGATGGTCATGCTCGCGGCCTGGTTGCCATGAACATGATGGAAGGCACGCTGATGCAAATCCGTGCTAACGCAGTCGTGATGGCAACGGGCGGCGCAGGTCGTGTTTACCGTTACAACACCAACGGCGGCATCGTAACCGGCGACGGTATGGGCATGGCGCTGAGCCACGGCGTTCCGCTGCGTGATATGGAATTCGTTCAGTATCACCCGACGGGTCTGCCAGGCTCCGGTATCCTGATGACGGAAGGCTGCCGTGGTGAAGGCGGTATCCTGGTCAACAAAAACGGCTACCGTTATCTGCAAGACTACGGCATGGGTCCGGAAACTCCGCTGGGCGAGCCGAAAAACAAATACATGGAACTCGGTCCGCGCGACAAAGTATCTCAGGCTTTCTGGCACGAATGGCGCAAAGGCAACACCATTTCCACTCCGCGTGGCGATGTGGTTTACCTCGACCTGCGTCATCTCGGCGAGAAAAAACTGCTCGAACGTTTACCGTTCATCTGCGAACTGGCGAAAGCCTACGTGGGTGTCGATCCGGTTAAAGAACCGATCCCGGTACGTCCGACCGCGCACTACACCATGGGCGGTATCGAAACCGATCAGCACTGTGAAACCCGCATTAAAGGTCTGTTCGCTGTCGGCGAATGTTCCTCTGTTGGTCTGCATGGCGCTAACCGTCTGGGTTCTAACTCCCTGGCAGAACTGGTGGTCTTCGGTCGTATGGCCGGTGAACAGGCTGCAGAACGCGCTGCAACGGCTGGCGCAGCAAACAGCGCCGCGCTCGATGCGCAGGTTGCTGGCGTTGAAAAACGTCTGAAAGATCTGGTTAACCAGGAAGGTAACGAAAACTGGTCTAAGATCCGTGACGAAATGGGCCTGTCCATGGAAGAAGGTTGCGGTATCTACCGTACGCCGGAACTCATGCAGAAAACCGTTGATAAGCTGGCGGAACTGCAGGAACGCTTCAAGCGCGTACGTATCACTGATACCTCCAGCGTCTTCAACACCGACCTGCTGTACACCATCGAACTGGGTCACGGTCTGAACGTTGCAGAATGTATGGCTCACTCTGCTCTGGCGCGTAAAGAATCCCGCGGCGCGCACCAGCGTCTGGATGAAGGCTGCACCGAGCGTGACGATGTGAACTTCCTCAAACACACCCTCGCCTTCCGCGATGCTGACGGCACGACTCGTCTGGAATACAGCGACGTGAAAATCACCACTCTGCCACCGGCTAAACGTGTTTACGGTGGCGAAGCGGAAGCAGCCGATAAGAAGGAGAAGGCGAATGGCTGAGATGAAAAACCTGAAAGTTGAGGTGGTGCGCTATAACCCGGAAACCGATACCGCGCCGCACAGTGCTTTCTACGAAGTTCCTTATGATGAAACCACGTCGCTGCTGGATGCGCTGGGCTACATCAAGGATAACCTGGCACCGGATCTGAGCTACCGCTGGTCCTGCCGTATGGCAATCTGTGGCTCCTGCGGCATGATGGTCAACAATGTACCGAAACTGGCGTGCAAAACCTTCCTGCGTGATTACACAAACGGCATGAAGGTTGAAGCGCTGGGCAACTTCCCGATTGAGCGCGATCTGATCGTCGACATGACGCACTTTATCGAAAGCCTGGAAGCGATCAAACCGTACATCATCGGTAACCCGCGTACACCGGATCAGGGTCCAAACACCCAAACTCCGGCGCAGATGGCGAAGTATCATCAGTTCTCCGGTTGCATCAACTGTGGTCTGTGCTACGCCGCGTGCCCGCAGTTCGGCCTGAACCCAGAGTTCATTGGACCGGCTGCGATTACGCTGGCGCATCGCTACAACGAAGATAGCCGCGACCACGGTAAGAAGGAGCGTATGGCTCAGTTGAACAGCCCGAACGGCGTCTGGACCTGTACTTTCGTGGGCTACTGCTCCGAAGTCTGCCCGAAACACGTCGATCCGGCTGCGGCCATTCAGCAGGGTAAAGTTGAAAGTTCAAAAGACTTTCTTATCGCTACCCTGAAACCACGCTAAGGAGTGCACGATGACGACTAAACGCAAAGCCTATGTGCGGCCAATGACGTCCACCTGGTGGAAAAAGCTGCCATTTTATCGTTTTTACATGCTGCGTGAAGGCACGGCAGTTCCGGCAGTCTGGTTCAGCATTGAACTGATTATCGGCCTGTTTGCACTCAAGCATGGTGCAGAGTCCTGGATGGGCTTTGTCGCCTTTTTGCAAAACCCGGTGGTGGTAATCCTTAATATTATCGCCCTGGCTGCAGCGCTGCTGCATACCAAAACCTGGTTTGAGCTGGCGCCAAAAGCGGCCAACATCATCGTAAAAGACGAAAAAATGGGGCCAGAGCCGATCATCAAAGGTCTCTGGGCAGTCACTGTGGTTGCGACAGTAGTAATACTGTTTGTTGCCCTGTTCTGGTAAGGAGTCCGGAATGATTAATCCAAATCCAAAACGCTCTGACGAACCCGTATTCTGGGGCCTGTTTGGTGCAGGCGGTATGTGGAGCGCTATCATTGCGCCGGTGATGATCCTGCTGGTAGGCATTATGCTGCCGCTGGGCTTTGTTCCTGATGCTTTCAGCTATGAACGCGTACTGGCATTCGCGCAGAGCTTCATCGGACGTGCGTTTCTGTTCCTGATGATCGTTCTGCCGCTGTGGTGCGGTTTACACCGTATGCACCACGCGATGCATGACCTGAAAATCCACGTGCCTGCTGGCAAATGGGTATTCTACGGACTGGCAGCTATCCTGACCGTTGTAACGGCTATTGGTATTCTGACCATCTAATCGCATGCGTAATTATCAGGCCCGCCATTGGCGGGCCTTTTTATTGGTGCAGCACCCCGGTTAACCAACGGGAAAATTCGCGCATCGCGGGTGTCTCCGGACGAGATTGCAAACGCGTCATCCAGTAGCTCCCCAGATCAATCTGCGTTAAAAACGGCTGAACGATACGTTCACTGCCAAGCAAGTGCCTGAACATTCTGACCGGTGCAATTGCCACACCGATCCCCGCCTGCGCGGCTTCCAGCATGGTGACGGACGAGTCAAACACCACCACGTTGTGCGTCGGTGACGGAGGCGCTTCTCCGGCGGCCTGCATCCAAAGCGTCCATTCATCACGTCGATACGATCGCAATAACGGAAATTTCAGGATGTCCGCTGGCGCTTTAATCTGCGAGGCCAACGTTGGCGAACACAGCGGAGACATCGGCGCGCTACACAAATATTGCGCGTCGGTATCGTGCCAGGCTCCCCCTCCGTAGCGAATGGTATAATCCAGCCCTTCGGCGGCGGGATCCACACGATTATTGTGGGTGGAAATATGTAAATCAATATGCGGGCAGTTGCGCTTAAAATCGCTCAGCAGCGGGAAAAGACAGCCGACCGCAAAAGTCCCCACTACGCCAATTTTAAGTTTTTCCTGAGTCTGTTTTGTGGCAAAACGATCCAGCATCCCGGCCATACGATCGAAAGAGTCATTAAGTACAGGTAACAGACTCTCTCCTTCAGTCGTCAGCATTAATCCTCGAGAGCCACGCACAAAAAGCTGACAATTCAGCTGTTGCTCCAGCGCTTTTACATGCTGGCTGATGGCAGAATGCGTCACATTGAGTTCAATCGCAGCGCGGGTAAAACTAAGATGTCTGGCCGCTGCTTCAAAAGCCCGCAGCGAGTTTAGGGGGATATAGCTACGCGTCATTATCTGGCCTGTTAGAAAAACTTATACCTGCTGCTAAATTTAACCGTTTGTCAACACGATGCAAATCAAACACACTGATTGCGTCTGACGGGCCCGGACACCCTTACGCTTTTAATGACGGAAAAAATTTCATGATGAAAAAATCGATATGCTGCGCGCTGCTGCTGACAGCCTCTTTTTCCACCTTTGCCGCCGCAAAAACAGAACAACAAATTGCCGATATCGTTAACCGCACCATCACACCGCTGATGCAGGAGCAGGCTATTCCGGGTATGGCTGTTGCGATTATCTACCAGGGAAAACCTTATTACTTTACCTGGGGTAAAGCTGATATCGCCAATAACCGTCCAGTCACTCAGCAAACGCTGTTTGAACTCGGCTCGGTCAGTAAAACGTTCAACGGCGTGCTGGCCGGCGATGCTATCGCTCGCGGCGAAATCAAGCTCAGCGATCCGGTCACGCAATACTGGCCTGAGCTGACGGGTAAGCAGTGGCAGGATATCAGCCTGCTGCACTTAGCGACCTACACGGCAGGCGGCCTGCCGCTTCAGGTTCCCGACGACGTCACGGATAAAGCCGCCTTACTGCGTTTTTATCAAAACTGGCAGCCACAATGGGCCCCGGGCGCTAAACGTCTTTACGCTAACTCCAGCATTGGTCTGTTTGGCGCACTGGCGGTGAAACCTTCGGGCATGAGCTACGAAGAGGCGATGACCACCCGCGTCCTGCAGCCCTTAAAACTGGCGCATACATGGATTACGGTTCCACAAAGCGAACAAAAAGATTATGCATGGGGCTATCGCGAAGGAAAGCCTGTGCATGTATCCCCTGGCCAACTTGATGCCGAAGCCTATGGGGTAAAATCAAGCGTTGTCGATATGACCCGCTGGGTCCAGGCCAACATGGATGCCAGCCAGGTTCAGGAGAAAACGCTCCAGCAGGGAATCAAGCTTGCGCAGTCACGTTACTGGCGTATTGGCGATATGTACCAGGGTCTGGGCTGGGAGATGCTGAACTGGCCGCTGAAAGCCGACTCGATAATTAACGGTAGCGACAGCAAAGTGGCGCTGGCAGCGCTTCCCGCCGTTGAGGTAAACCCGCCCGCGCCTGCTGTGAAAGCATCATGGGTGCATAAAACGGGCTCCACTGGCGGATTCGGCAGCTACGTTGCTTTCGTTCCAGAAAAAAACCTTGGCATTGTGATGCTGGCAAACAAGAGCTATCCAAACCCTGCTCGCGTCGAGGCCGCCTGGCGCATTCTTGAAAAACTGCAGTAACGAATAAGGAGGCCCGGGATATCGGGCTTCCTTTCTTTCTCTTTTTTTCCTGCTGTCATCTACACTTAACAAAAATCCAGCAAGGAAAATCTTATGCGCATTCTGCCCGTCGTTGCTGCAGTTACGGCTGCATTCCTGGTTGTTGCTTGCAGCTCCCCTACACCGCCGAAAGGCGTTACCGTAGTCAATAACTTTGATGCCAAACGTTATCTGGGCACCTGGTATGAAATAGCGCGTTTCGACCATCGATTCGAACGTGGACTGGAAAAAGTGACCGCCACCTATAGCCTGCGCGACGACGGCGGTATCAACGTGATTAACAAGGGCTATAACCCGGACAGGGGAATGTGGCAGAAAACAGAGGGTAAAGCCTACTTCACCGGCGACCCAAACCGCGCTGCGCTCAAGGTCTCGTTTTTTGGTCCTTTCTATGGTGGCTATAACGTGATTGCCCTCGATCGGGAATATCGTCACGCGTTGGTTTGCGGACCGGATCGCGATTACCTGTGGATCCTTTCACGGACCCCTACTATTTCAGACGAAATGAAACAGCAAATGCTGGCCGTCGCGACCCGGGAAGGGTTTGAAGTGAATAAGCTGATTTGGGTAAAACAGCCCGGCGCTTAGTGGGTGCTCAGCTTCAGACCAATAATGCCGGCAACGATCAGCCCGAGGCTAAGTAAACGCGCCGGGCTGGCAGATTCACCGAGCAGCAAAATTCCTGTAATGGCCGCCCCGACGGCGCCGATACCAGTCCAGACGGCATAGGCGGTTCCTACAGGCAACGTGCGCATTGCCCAGGAGAGCATGGCGATACTGACGATCATCGCCGCAATGGTGATAATGCTTGGCGTCAAACGCGTAAAGCCGTGGGTATATTTCAGGCCAATCGCCCAGACAACTTCGAGCAGACCTGCAATTAATAAAACGATCCAGGACATATCAGGCTCCAGAACAATGGGGCCGTCCCCGGTGAAAGAAGCGTTTGCAGGTCGTCCTGCAAAGCTAATGTGTGAAATGGCATTTTTGCCCGAGAGAAAATGAATTTCAACCTTTTTATTCGTTGCATACTAAAAGCAAGAATTAAGCATAATTAGCGGCGTAGTTCCCGCATTTGGCACTCATCGGAGTTCTCTATGATGAGGGGCTTTCTGAATCCAGGAAGTCGATTGCCTCTCTTCTGAATGCGAAAAGGTTATGCTTAAAATTTTAGTGATTGACCGGTGCCACTTTACCCGTACAGGGATTGAGGCCTTGCTTAATCATTCTGGCAGGTTCAGCTCCTCATTTCTGGTATCAGGGATCAATAATCTCCTGTTAGCAAAAGAGCATATTTTGCAGTGGAAACCGCATCTGGTGATCGCGGATTTATACAGTTTTATCAGCGAGACACACTCCAGTCCGCCAATTAAGCCCTTTTTTATGAGCTGCGGCGTCATCCCACTGATTCTATTGCAATCAGTAGAAAGACAGCACACTTCAACGACTTCCCCTCAATCCGTCGTCCATTCGGTTTTGACCAAGCACACCACGCTGAACGCTCTCTCACACACAATTCAGGAGGCACTACAGCTTCGCCCGCCATTAGAAATAGTCGAAAATGCGACTCCACTGCTTACGCCGCAGGAGGAGAAAGTATTATCGATGTGGATGGATGGGATCAGTAACAATGCGATCGCCGCCGCACTGAGCATTCATGGCAAGACGGTCTACACCTATAAACGGAATATCCGCATTAAACTGCACCTGGGGAACCGCTTCTCACCGTTTCTCTCGCTACCCGGGAAGGGGAATTAACGGTACGACAGGCGTCGTACCGTTCATGATTATTGCTGAGCTTTTGTCGCTGCACCAGAGATTGCGCTACCGCCTTCAGAGATATCCTGCCCAACACCTTTCGTTGTATTGCACGCAGTCAACACTGAAGAAAGAACCAACACAGAAAAGATCGCAGCAATTGTCTTCTTAACCATAACGTCTTCCTTTTCTAGCCAATATTGTTTGTGTATAGCTAATTAATAATAGACAAGATCTGCAAGTGTGATGGATAAACAAGCGTTTTTAAGATTATGAGAGAGGATTAGCTGGCGGCGTGAGAGATTGAATTGCCAAGATGTTTGATGTCTTCACCGAAACCGCGCGCGGTATTACAACCCGTCAGCAGGGTGCTGGTAAATAGGATGAGCATTACAAGACCGAGAAGACGTTTCATCATTCCTGCCCTGGAAAAAGTATGGCGCAGCAACCTGCGCCATAAGATCAAATAGATATCTTATTTTACGCGAGAAACGTATTCGCCGGAGCGAGTATCCACTTTGATCACTTCGCCGATCTGTACGAACAGCGGAACTTTAACGACTGCGCCGGTAGACAGGGTTGCCGGTTTGCCGCCAGTACCAGCGGTATCGCCTTTCAGACCTGGGTCGGTTTCAACGACTTCCAGCTCAACGAAGTTCGGCGGAGTCACGGAGATCGGCTGACCGTTCCACAGGGTCACGATGCATTCAGCCTGGTCCAGCAGCCATTTAGCGTTATCGCCTACCGCTTTCTCGTCTGCAGCCAGCTGTTCGAAAGTGGTGTTATTCATGAAGTGCCAGAACTCACCGTCGCTATACAGGAAGGTCAGGTTCATGTCGGCTACGTCTGCGCCTTCAGCGGAGTCGGTAGACTTGAAGGTTTTCTCTACGCGAGTACCGGTCAGCAGGCGGCGCAGCTTAACGCGCGCAAACGCCTGGCCTTTACCTGGTTTAACGAATTCGCTGGCTTCAACCGCATAAGGTTCGCCGTCCAACATGATTTTAAGACCAGCACGAAAATCGTTGCTATAGTACGTTGCCATAAGGCCCTCTGAAAATTGTTAACTGGTAGCTAAGCCACAAAATGGCGCATATTGTAACCCTAAATACCCCATCCAGAGAAGATTGGTTATCGCAACTTGCCGATGTTGTGACCGATCCCGATGAACTTCTGCATCTTTTGAATATAGACGCAGATGAAAAACTGTTGGCCGGACGCGACGCGAGACGGCTTTTCGCCCTGCGCGTGCCGCGTGCGTTTATTGCGCGCATGGAAAAAGGCAACCCTGACGATCCGCTTTTGCGTCAGGTACTTACCTCCCAGGAAGAGTTTGTTTCCGCCCCCGGCTACTCGACCGATCCACTGGAAGAACAGCACAGCGTGGTTCCCGGTTTGCTGCATAAATATCGCAACCGTGCGCTGCTGTTGGTTAAAGGCGGTTGCGCGGTTAATTGTCGCTATTGCTTCCGCCGCCACTTCCCGTACGCCGAAAACCAGGGCAATAAGCGCAACTGGCAGGTCGCCCTGGACTACATTAGCGCGCATCCTGAGCTGGATGAGATTATCTTCTCCGGTGGCGATCCGTTAATGGCCAAGGACCACGAACTGGACTGGTTGCTCACGCAACTGGAAGCCATCCCGCATGTTAAGCGTCTGCGTATCCACAGCCGTTTACCGATTGTGATCCCAGCTCGCATTACAGAAGGACTGGCCCAGCGCTTTGCGCACTCCTCCTTGCAGATTCTGCTGGTCAATCACATTAACCACGCCAATGAGGTCGATGAGACATTTCGCCTGGCCATGGTCAGACTGCGTATCGCCGGCGTCACGCTACTCAACCAAAGCGTTTTGCTGCGTGGCGTGAACGATAACGCGCAAACGCTGGCTCACCTTAGCAACGCGTTGTTTGATGCGGGTGTGATGCCCTATTACCTGCACGCACTGGACAAAGTGCAGGGTGCCTCCCACTTTATGGTCAGCGACGATGAAGCGCGTCAAATTATGCGCGAACTGCTGACGCTGGTTTCCGGCTATATGGTCCCCAAACTGGCGCGTGAAATTGGCGGAGAGCCAAGTAAAACGCCATTGGATCTGCAGCTACGCCAACAATAGCCTTTATTGAGTGTCCGATTCCGGACACTCAACACGATTACTTATTATTTAAATCCACACAGGTGGAGCCATGCTTTTAATCTGTGCTATTTTAATTAGCGCTGTGCGATTATTCATTCGCAAGTTGTATCAATAAAATCAAATCCAGTACATTAATAAATATATGGTTAGGGAGAACCTGTTATGGCTATAAGTATTAAGGGCATTAATACCGGAGTTATTCACCAAAAGAATGAATTTATTGCTTTGGCATTAAAGATAAAAGAACCCAGAAATAAAGAGTCGTTATTTTTCCTTTCTCCGCTTGGGCTAAGAGACCTGCTTATCGCCCTGGAAAGCAGGCTCTCTGCTAAACATCAGCTTAGCGAAGACGAGCGTGCGCAATATGAGAAGGAATGCGAGAAAGCCGGCAAAAAGATGCACGAAAATATCCCCTTAATTCAAGAGAATGAGTTAAAAAATGCGGATATTAATCG
This sequence comes from Citrobacter europaeus, assembly GCA_020099315.1. Lineage (NCBI taxonomy): Bacteria > Pseudomonadati > Pseudomonadota > Gammaproteobacteria > Enterobacterales > Enterobacteriaceae > Citrobacter > Citrobacter europaeus. The sequence goes on along the minus strand of CP083650.1, from coordinate 312,541 downwards.
CCGTATTAATTCGCTAATGTTAGTGGATGACAAAGGGGAAAACTTAACATTTTCACTGACACTGCATGATGGGCAAACGTGTGAATTACTGATTAATGAACTTCAGATTCGGGTATTGGCTCATGCTGTTATTCATGCAATAAATAACGCTGGCATGCAGGAATTAGCGTTACGAATCACATCGCTGCTGGATTTCCTGCCGCTGTACGATGTTGATTGCCAGCAAAACGATAATCTGGAATACGATTCTTATACACAACCCGAATGGAAACATAACCTGTTTAATCATTATCTGGCGATTATTTACCGCTATACGGATGATAAAGGAAAAGCCCAGTTCTGTGGTTCGGTAGTAAAAACTCGCGCCGCTTCCGGCAGCAAAGAGGCCGAAGCCATTACTCGCCGTCTGCTCGATTTCAGCCCACGGCTGAAAAAACTTGCTGGTGTACCGTGTCAGGTGTTTGTCAGGACGTTAACGGGTGATAAAGCGCAAAAGCTCAATCAGGATCAGTGCCTGCGCGCGCTGCATCATTTACGCATTCAGTCTGCGCATAAGACTCAGAATGCCTGATGGCGCTACGCTTATCAGGCCTACGATTGCATGAGCCTGTCCAGGCCACTTTATTACACAAAATCATTCAATCTGCATCGCGGCGGCAAGCCAAGAAAATCCCCAGGAGCATAGATAACTATGTGACTGGGGTTTCACAGCGCAGCCAACAAAGAGGCTGGTTGAAGGATGAAGTGTAATCAGTTAGGGCACTTATAAACCTGTCCAATCATCTCGCTGGCGGTAGGAACAAAGCTGGACAGCATTCCCTGTGATGGGCTGCTGACGCCATAAATCACGTTACCGCCCATTGCAGCAGCCTGGTTACGCAGATCGTTTGCTGCGCCACGCATAGAGCCACCCTCTTCGCCGTGCTGGCCAGAAAGCCAGTTGCTTTGCTTACCGGTTGCAGTGCCAATCAGTTGGCACTCTGCGCCAGGCTTGTCTTCGACAAAGCGTACGCTTTGTCCGGCTGAACTCAGTTCGTTGCTGGAGCTACAACCCGCCATCAGTAGCGCGGCACCAACGATCCCTGCTAAATATTTCACGTGCATGTCATTCCCCATAATCAATTAGTTGGACCTTATGTCCGTAGCTGAATCATATACTAAAAAGATGACCAAAAGAAAAACCCCCGGACATTTCTGCCCGAGGGTTTCTCATTTTTCGCGAGATACGTATTTAATCAAATAATTCAAGTTGCAGGCAGGCGGCAAGTTCATGAATCCCCAGGAGCTTACATGAGTAAGTGACTGGGGTGAACGAACGCAGCCAACGAACCTGCGGCTTGAAGTATGAAGATTAAATTACATCATGCCGCCCATTCCACCCATGCCGCCCATACCACCAGCAGCACCTAAGTCAGGCGCATCGCCTTTCGGCAGGTCGGTAACCATGCACTCGGTGGTGATCATCAGACCCGCAACAGAAGCCGCGTACTGCAGAGCAGAACGAGTTACTTTGGTTGGATCCAGAATACCCATGTCGATCATGTTGCCGTATTCTTCAGTTGCAGCGTTGTAACCGTAGTTACCGTCACCGGCTTTCACGGTGTTAGCTACTACAGACGGCTCTTCGCCGCAGTTCAGCACGATTTGACGCAGCGGAGATTCCATTGCGCGCAGCGCAACTTTGATACCCACGTTCTGGTCTTCGTTCTGACCTTTCAGGCCGGCAATTTTAGACGCGACGCGAATCAGCGCAACACCGCCACCAGCAACCACGCCTTCTTCTACCGCAGCACGGGTCGCGTGCAGGGCATCTTCAACGCGGGCTTTTTTCTCTTTCATTTCAACTTCAGTTGCAGCACCAACTTTGATAACTGCCACGCCGCCTGCCAGTTTCGCTACGCGCTCCTGCAGTTTTTCACGGTCGTAGTCGGAAGTTGCTTCTTCGATCTGCTGACGAATCTGAGTCACACGACCCTGGATTGCAGCTTCGTCGCCCACGCCATCGATGATGGTGGTGGTGTCTTTGTTGATAACAACGCGTTTCGCCTGGCCCAGATCTTCCAGAGTTGCTTTTTCCAGCTCCATACCGATCTCTTCAGAGATAACGGTACCACCGGTCAGAGTAGCGATATCCTGCAGCATTGCTTTACGACGGTCGCCGAAGCCAGGTGCTTTAACCGCAGCCACTTTCACGATACCGCGCATGGTGTTAACAACCAGAGTTGCCAGCGCTTCGCCTTCAACATCTTCAGCGATGATCAGCAGCGGTTTACCTGCTTTCGCTACAGCTTCCAGAACCGGCAGCATTTCACGGATGTTGGAGATTTTCTTGTCAGCCAGCAGAATGAACGGGCTTTCCAGTTCTACTGCGCCAGTTTCCGGCTTGTTGATGAAGTAAGGAGACAGGTAGCCACGGTCGAATTGCATACCTTCAACCACGTCCAGTTCGTCCTGCAGACCGGTACCGTCTTCAACGGTGATCACGCCTTCTTTACCGACTTTGTCCATCGCTTCAGCGATCAGTTTACCTACGGTTTCGTCGGAGTTAGCGGAGATGGTACCAACCTGAGCAATAGCTTTAGAGTCGGAGCACGGTACGGACAGCGCTTTCAGTTCTTCAACAGCAGCAGCGACAGCTTTGTCGATACCACGTTTCAGATCCATCGGGTTCATGCCCGCAGCAACGGCTTTCAGACCTTCAGTGATGATGGACTGAGCCAGTACGGTTGCAGTGGTGGTACCGTCGCCTGCAGCGTCGTTCGCTTTAGAGGCAACTTCTTTCACCATCTGCGCACCCATGTTTTCGAACTTGTCTTCCAGTTCGATTTCACGTGCTACGGAAACACCATCTTTAGTGATGGTCGGTGCACCGAAAGATTTATCCAGAACTACGTTACGGCCTTTTGGACCGAGGGTAACTTTCACTGCATCTGCCAGTACGTTTACGCCGCGCAGCATTTTCACACGAGCGTCGTTACCGAATTTTACGTCTTTAGCTGCCATTTTCTCTTTCCCTTAAATTCGTATGTTCAGTGTCGTTCGCGGATTAGGCTTCAACAATTGCCAGGATGTCGCTTTCAGACATGATCAACACTTCTTCATTGTCGATCTTCTCAGATTTAACACCGTAGCCATCGTTGAAAATAACGATATCGCCGACTTTCACGTCCAGCGGCTGTACGGTACCGTTGTCCAGGATGCGACCCTTACCGACAGCGATGATTTCGCCACGAGTTGATTTACCTGCTGCAGAACCGGTCAGTACGATGCCGCCAGCAGATTTTGATTCAACTTCTTTACGTTTGACGATCACACGATCATGTAACGGACGAATACTCATTGATAGCTCTCCTTTGAGAAAGTCTTTATCAGTTATGGGTGACGCCGGCCCGTAAACGGTTTCCCGGCTAGTGACCAGAGAGATGGGGATGGGGTTTTGTCCCTTCAAGGGGGCAAGCGAAAAAAATTTTTTATCAGCAGAAAATCCCGTCAAAACGCCGACGCGCCTCACATTTCATAACGATTTCAGTCGCGTCGTCATAAGCAAATTCGATTGTGATACCATCAAAAATCTGCGCTGTAGCCCGTCATTGGGCATAACCGGATAACAACTTATGAGCGGACTGAAACAAGAGCTGGGACTGGCTCAGGGCGTTGGCCTGTTGTCGACATCATTGTTAGGTACAGGCGTTTTCGCCGTCCCTGCGCTGGCTGCGCTCGTGGCCGGCAACAACAGTTTGTGGGCCTGGCCGGTGCTGATTGTTTTAGTTTTTCCCGTGGCGATCGTCTTTGCCATACTGGGTCGCCATTTTCCCAGCGCGGGCGGCGTGGCGCATTTTGTCGGCATGGCCTTTGGTTCACGGCTGGAGCGCGTCACCGGATGGCTGTTTTTGTCGGTGATTCCCGTCGGCTTGCCTGCGGCATTACATATCGCCGCCGGATTCGGTCAGGCGATGTTTGGCTGGCATGACGAGCAACTGCTGCTGGCAGAGCTCGGTACGCTGGGACTGGTTTGGTATATCGGCTCCCGCGGCGCAAGCTCCAGCGCGAATCTGCAAACGGTCATTGCCGGACTGATTGTTGCCCTCATTGTCGCTATCTGGTGGGCGGGCGATCTGAAGCCTGGCGAAATCCCCTTCCCTGCGATTACCGATATTGAGCTTCCCGGTCTGTTCGCCGCGTTGTCGGTGATGTTTTGGTGTTTTGTCGGCCTTGAAGCGTTTGCCCATCTGGCGTCTGAATTCAAAAATCCGGAGCGAGACTTCCCACGCGCGCTGATGATCGGCCTGCTGCTGGCGGGGTCTGTTTATTGGGCATGTACCGTCGTGGTGCTTCATTTTGGCGCTTACGGTGAGCAAATGGCGGCAGCGGCATCATTGCCTGAAATCGTCGTGCAGCTGTTTGGCGTACAGGCACTGTGGGTGGCCTGCATCATTGGTTATCTGGCCTGTTTTGCCAGCCTCAACATTTATATTCAAAGTTTCGCCCGGCTGGTCTGGTCGCAGGCGCAATATAAGCCGGAGAGTTATCTGGCTCGTCTGTCTCCCCGCCACCTTCCGCGCAATGCGCTAAATGCCGTACTGGGCTGCTGCGTAGTCAGCACCTTGTGCATCTATATGCTGCAAATCAATCTCGATGCGTTAATCGTCTATGCCAACGGCATCTTTATTATGATTTATTTGCTGTGCATGCTGGCGGGATGTCGATTACTGAAAGGGCATTATCGCGCGCTGGCGGTCATTGGCGGTCTGCTGTGTCTGTTGCTGCTGGCGATGGTTGGCTGGAAGAGCCTGTACGCGCTGATTATGCTGGCAGGGCTGTGGCTGTTTTTACCCCGCAGGCCGGATAAGGCAACGTTGACGCCATCATCCGGCATATAAACACTTTTGCCGGATGGCGCTAACGCTTATCCGGCCTACATACTGGCCAGGCTTACAGGGTCAGTCACGGCGATCGTCATCTTTATGATCAAGACGGTTACGATCGTCATCCTTGCGCTGAAATTCGCCATCAAAGGTCTCACCGCCGCCGGTTCCGGCGCTAAACCCCCCGCCCGGCATACGCGAAAAACGCAAATGCGGCAGCAGTTTCATCGTCAGATGTTTTTGTACTGGTGGTAATAAAAGAAGAAGACCGAGAAAATCGGTGAAAAAACCAGGCAGCACCAACAGCAGGCCGGCAATAATCAGCGATACGCTTTTGATCATTTCTGCAGCCGGACTTTCACCAGCCGCCATTTTTTGTTGCATCAGTAAAAAGTTCTTAAATCCCTGATTACGAACCAGAGACATACCGATAACCGACGTAAAAATAACCAAAATCAGCGTCATCAGGACGCCCATCACATGGGCAACCTGAATAAAAATAGATATCTCTATGTAAACATAGAGAAAAATGGCAAGCAATGGTATCCAGCGCAAAGGGATCTCCTGTTAATAACAGCCGTTTTGTTCAACTTCTGTTCGAAAAATTATGTTAATCGCATCGATTCGATATTGTGGTGGTTAGCAAAATTTCAAGTGGCTTGTACACTAATATTTGGGGTTAATCACAAAGGGGTGATCCATTTCACAGAATAATAAATAAGGGGTAAATTCCACGCTTTAAGTGATCCAGATTACGGTAGAAATCCTTAACCAGCATATGATCTCGGGTATCAGACCGATGCAGGGGATAATCGTCGGTCGAGAAACAATCGAAATCACATATATCCTGTGTGTTTAGTCAAATCATTGGCAGCTTGAAAAAGAAGGTTCACATGTTAAACAACATTCGTATCGAAGAAGACTTGTTGGGTACCAGGGAAGTTCCAGCGGACGCTTACTACGGTGTTCACACTCTGAGAGCGATTGAAAACTTCTACATTAGCAACAACAAAATCAGCGACATTCCTGAATTTGTTCGCGGTATGGTAATGGTTAAAAAGGCAGCGGCAATGGCCAACAAAGAGCTGCAAACCATTCCTAAGAGTGTGGCAAATGCCATCATCGCGGCGTGTGATGAAGTCCTGAATAACGGAAAATGCATGGATCAATTCCCGGTAGACGTTTACCAGGGTGGTGCGGGTACCTCCGTCAACATGAACACCAACGAAGTGCTGGCCAATATCGGTCTGGAACTGATGGGTCACCAGAAAGGTGAATATCAGTACCTGAATCCGAACGACCACGTTAACAAATGTCAGTCTACCAACGACGCTTACCCTACTGGCTTCCGTATCGCGGTATACGCTTCCATCATCAAACTGATCGATGCGCTGAACCAACTGCGTGAAGGCTTCGAACAAAAAGCTGTTGAATTCCAGGACATCCTGAAAATGGGCCGTACCCAGCTGCAGGATGCTGTACCGATGACCCTCGGTCAGGAATTCCATGCTTTCAGCATACTGTTGAAAGAAGAAGTGAAAAACATTAGTCGTACCGCTGAGCTGCTGCTGGAAGTTAACCTCGGCGCAACTGCAATCGGTACGGGTCTGAACACGCCGAAAGAGTACTCTCCGCTGGCTGTACAGAAACTGGCTGAAGTCACTGGCTTCGCCTGTGTTCCGGCTGAAGACCTGATTGAAGCGACTTCTGACTGCGGCGCATACGTTATGGTGCACGGCGCGCTGAAACGTCTGGCTGTTAAGATGTCCAAAATCTGTAACGACCTGCGTTTGCTCTCCTCTGGCCCACGTGCCGGCCTGAATGAAATCAACCTGCCAGAACTGCAGGCTGGTTCCTCTATCATGCCAGCAAAAGTGAACCCGGTTGTTCCGGAAGTCGTAAACCAGGTTTGCTTTAAAGTCATCGGTAACGACATCACTGTTACCATGGCATCTGAAGCTGGTCAGCTGCAGTTGAACGTAATGGAACCGGTCATTGGCCAGGCAATGTTTGAATCCATTCACATTCTGAGCAACGCTTGCTACAACCTGCTGGAAAAATGCGTTAGTGGTATCACTGCTAACAAAGAAGTCTGTGAAGCGTTTGTATTCAACTCCATCGGCATCGTTACTTACCTCAACCCGTTCATCGGTCACCACAACGGCGACATCGTCGGTAAAATTTGTGCCGAAACAGGTAAGAGCGTACGTGAAGTTGTCCTGGAACGCGGTCTGTTGACCGAGTCTGAACTGGACGATATCTTCTCTGCACAGAACCTGATGCACCCTGCTTATAAAGCAAAACGTTATACTGATGAAAGCGAACAGTAATCGTGTAGGGTAGTACCGGAGAAGGCACGTCATGATGACGTGCCTTTTTTCTTACTCGAAGTTACTTAAAAACAACAATTTAATATCAACTTGTTAAACAACAAGGAAGGCTAATATGATAGTTTTAGAACTTATCATCGTTTTGCTGGCAATCTTTTTAGGTGCCAGACTTGGGGGTATCGGTATTGGATTTGCAGGTGGGCTGGGTGTTCTGGTTCTTGCCGCTATAGGCGTAAAACCGGGTAATATTCCGTTCGACGTTATTTCCATTATCATGGCGGTTATCGCTGCCATCTCTGCTATGCAGATTGCAGGTGGTCTGGACTATCTGGTTCATCAAACTGAAAAGCTGCTGCGTAAAAACCCGAAATACATCACGATCCTTGCCCCCATCGTGACCTATTTCCTGACTATCTTTGCCGGTACCGGCAACATCTCTCTGGCAACTCTGCCGGTTATCGCTGAAGTCGCGAAGGAACAAGGTATCAAGCCTTGCCGTCCGCTCTCCACCGCAGTAGTTTCTGCACAGATTGCGATTACGGCATCGCCAATCTCCGCAGCCGTGGTTTACATGTCTTCCGTCATGGAAGGTCATGGCATCAGCTATATTCACCTGCTGTCCGTGGTCATTCCGTCCACCCTGCTGGCCGTTCTGGTGATGTCCTTCCTGATCACCGCACTGTTCAACTCCAAACTGTCTGACGACCCGATTTATCGTAAGCGTCTGGAAGAAGGCCTGGTTGAACTGCGCGGTGAAAGACAAGTTGAAATCAAAGCTGGCGCGAAAACCTCCGTTTGGCTGTTCCTGCTGGGCGTGGTTTGCGTCGTTGTATACGCCATCATCAACAGCCCAAGCCTTGGCCTGGTCGCTAAACCGCTGATGAACACCACCAACGCAATCCTGATCATCATGCTGAGCGTCGCGACGCTGACGACGATCGTCTGCCGCGTTGAAACTGACTCCATCCTGAACTCCAGCACCTTCAAAGCCGGTATGAGCGCCTGTATTTGTATCCTGGGTGTTGCATGGCTGGGTGATACCTTCGTATCTCACAACATTGACTGGATCAAAGATACTGCAGGTAGCGTAATTCAGGGTCATCCGTGGCTGCTGGCTGTCATCTTCTTCTTTGCTTCTGCGCTGTTGTACTCTCAGGCTGCAACCGCTAAAGCACTGATGCCGATGGCTCTGGCTCTGAACGTTTCCCCTCTGACTGCTGTTGCATCTTTCGCAGCGGTTTCTGGCCTGTTCATTCTGCCAACTTACCCAACTCTGGTTGCGGCGGTTCAGATGGATGACACCGGTACAACCCGCATCGGTAAATTCGTCTTTAACCATCCGTTCTTCATCCCAGGTACTCTGGGTGTGGTTCTGGCTGTCTGCTTCGGCTTCTTGCTGGGCAGCTTCATGCTGTAAGACTTCACTGCAGGGTGCCTTCGCGCCCTGCAGTTCCTCTTCTTCATCACCCCCGCTTTAGCTAACATCCTTCCCTCGTCCGTTGTATAGTGACCACTCTTTAGCTGGTTACTCTGTTCTTTCGAGGTGTTTATGCTTGATGTTAAGAGTCAGGATATTTCCATCCCCGATACCGTTGTGGTGCTCTGTACCGCACCGGATGAAGCAACCGCCCAGGATCTCGCCGCCAAAGTGCTGGCGGAAAAGCTGGCTGCCTGCGTGACGCTACTGCCTGGTGCTACCTCCCTCTATTATTGGGAAGGTAAACTTGAGCAGGAATATGAAGTCCAGATGATTTTAAAAACCACCGTTACACACCAGCAAGCCCTTCTCGATTGCCTGAAGTCACATCATCCGTATCAAACGCCTGAACTTCTGGTTTTACCCGTCACTCACGGAGACTTTGATTACCGCTCATGGCTCAACGCATCCTTACGCTGATCCTGCTGCTGTGCAGCACATCTACCTTTGCCGGATTATTTGACGCGCCTGGCCGCTCGCAGTTTGTACCTGCCGATCGGGCGTTTATTTTTGATTTCCAGCAAAACCAACACGATCTGAACCTCACATGGCAGGTTAAAGATGGCTACTATCTGTATCGCAAACAGATAAGCATTACGCCATCTCAGGCCGATATTGCCGAGGTAAAACTGCCGCCTGGCGTCTGGCATGAAGATGAGTTTTACGGCAAAAGTGAGATTTACCGTAAACAGCTGACCATCCCAGTCACGGTCAATCAGGCTAAATCTGGCGCCACATTAACTGTCACGTATCAGGGCTGTGCCGACGCCGGTTTTTGCTATCCTCCAGAAACGAAAACGGTGCCCTTAAGTGAAGTGTCTGCCGATATCCAGGCGACGCCTGGGCCAGTGCCTGCCAGCAATGCTCAGCAAGAGATAACGCCGCCCGCAGCCCAACTTCCTTTCTCGGCGCTGTGGGCATTGCTGATCGGAATAGGCATCGCGTTTACGCCTTGCGTATTGCCGATGTATCCGCTGATTTCCGGCATCGTGCTGGGAGGCAAACAACGCTTATCAACCGGACGCGCGCTGCTGTTGACGTTTATCTACGTCCAGGGGATGGCGCTCACCTATACCGCACTGGGTCTGGTTGTTGCGGCCGCCGGATTGCAGTTCCAGGCTGCACTACAGCATCCTTACGTTCTGATTGGCCTTGCCGTCATCTTTACCCTGCTCGCGTTGTCGATGTTTGGTTTGTTCACGCTGCAGCTCCCTTCATCGCTGCAAACGCGCCTTACATTGATGAGCAACCGCCAGCAAGGCGGCTCCCCCGGCAGCGTCTTTGCAATGGGCGCGATTGCCGGCCTCATCTGTTCCCCTTGTACCACAGCCCCGCTAAGCGCGATTTTGCTGTATATCGCTCAGAGCGGAAACATGTGGCTGGGAGGTGGCACGCTGTATCTGTACGCGCTGGGGATGGGATTACCCCTGATGCTGATTACCGTATTCGGCAACCGCCTGCTGCCTAAAAGCGGCCCATGGATGGAGCATGTCAAAACCGCTTTTGGCTTTGTCATTCTGGCGCTTCCCGTCTTCTTACTTGAACGCATCATCGGCGACGAATGGGGAGTGCGCCTGTGGTCACTGCTGGGCGTCGCGTTCTTTAGCTGGGCATTCATTACCAGTCTGCAGGCAAAGCACGCCTGGATGCGCATCGTGCAGATTGTCCTGTTAGCTGCAGCGCTGGTAAGCGTACGGCCATTGCAGGACTGGGCGTTCGGTGCGCCGCATGCTCAACCCCAGACACACCTTAACTTCACGCCGGTGGCTTCGGTAGATGCGCTAAATCAGGCACTGGCACAAGCCAAAGGTAAGCCCGTAATGTTGGATCTGTATGCCGACTGGTGCGTGGCCTGTAAAGAGTTCGAGAAGTATACGTTCAGTAATCCGCAGGTTCAGCAAGCGCTAGGCGACACGGTGCTTTTGCAGGCGGATGTGACCGCAAACAATGCCCAGGATGTTGCTCTGCTGAAACATCTTCAGGTTTTAGGTTTGCCGACTATTTTGTTCTTTGACGCTGAGGGGAAAGAGCACCCGGATGCCCGGGTAACGGGTTTTATGGATGCCGCGACCTTCAGCGCACATTTGCGCGATCGCCAACCGTGAGCGACACTTGCAACAGGAAATACGGAGGAGAATACCGTGCAACGTGAAGATGTCCTGGGAGAAGCCCTTAAATTACTTGAGGTTCAAGGGATAGCCAATACCACGCTGGAAATGGTGGCCGAGCGTATCGATTATCCTCTGGATGAACTGCAGCGCTTTTGGCCCGATAAAGAGGCCATTCTGTACGATGCGCTACGTTACCTCAGCCAGCGGGTGGATATCTGGCGGCGTCAGCTTTTGCTGGATGACACCTTGAGCGTCGAGCAGAAATTACTGGCGCGCTACACCGCGCTGTCCGAATGCGTAAGCAATAATCGCTATCCAGGCTGCCTGTTCATCGCCGCCTGTACGTTTTACCCCGATCCCGGGCACCCGATCCATCAGTTAGCCGATCAGCAAAAAAAGGCGGCGCATGACTTCACCCATGAGCTGCTGACCACGCTGGAAGTTGACGACCCGGCAATGGTCGCTAAACAAATGGAACTGGTGCTGGAAGGCTGCCTGAGCCGCATGCTGGTGAATCGTAGCCATGCTGATGTCGAAACGGCACACCGCCTGGCTGAAGATATCCTGCGCTTTGCTCAGTGCCGTATGGGCGGGGCGCTGACTTAATTCGGATTTCGTAACTTTTATGAACCGCATATAATTTCGGCAATACCGACATATTAAAAGGAATTATATGCGTCTCGCGCACTGCATTCTCCTCGCAGGTTTTATCTCAGCCCCCCTGTATGCCAATCCATTAAACGGTTTTTCGTTTGCACATAAAGACTGGGAAGTTGCGTGTGATAATACGGGTACCTGTCGAGCGGCAGGTTATAGTGACCATGCGGTAAGCGTACTGCTCACACGTGCGGCTGGCCCCGACACCAGCGTGTATGTCGAGGTTGCTTTTGCACCGCGTACGGCGAATCAACCCTCCGTGAAAGACGCCACGCTTTTTATTGATGGTCAAAAGCAAGGCGCGCTAACGTTTTCCGCAGAGGGATATTTTAAACTCAACTACCAACAGCGAAAGGTGTTTCTGGACGCCTTACGTCAGGACAATACCATTGAGTTTGCAGCAGATGGCGAACGATTACTGCTTTCTAATGCAGGTTCGAGCGCTGTGCTGCTGAAAATGGATGAATTCCAGAAACGCATCAATACCCAAAGCGCTGTGCTGCATCCAGGAGATAAAAACAGTAATGATGTGCTTAACGCTGAGCCTGCCCCACTTATCATCACCCACCCCGTCATCCGCACGCCGGACGTAGAACCGTTAACGACCGCGCAGCGACAAAAAATAGAACCCAAAATCAGGGTCACTCCCGAGATGAATTGCCGCGAACTGGAAGAGGGTCAGGAACGCATTTATTACCGCATCCCGGTGGATAAACAACATGTACTCATTCAAACCGAATGCTTTGATAGCTCACGCACCATCCTCTGGCTAACCAATACTGAACTAACGGCTTCGCCTAAACTAATCACGAGTGATGCCAGTGAATATGAGAACGGTGAGATAGCCCGTTTCAGCGATCCCATTCAGCTCTGGGTCTGGGAGGGTAACAACTTCACCTTGCGCGACGAATACCGCAGCGGCGGACAAGGAAACCTTTCTGTTGGCGGTGTCTGGACGCTCCCTACGTTCGTCAGCATCTTACGTTCTCAGTCTGATGTAGATACGGATAACACGGCCCTAAAAACGCTACATAGCGCTGTAGAGAGCATGCAAAAAAGCGATCCGGGCTTGGAACTGAGCAAAATCGCCAGTCAGTTTCCATTAACCGGTCAAATCACTGATTTCAGGATCTCTTACGCTGAAGACTCAACAGAACCAACCGCGAAACCCTCCCCTGAGATTAGCGATGATGAGTGGCAGGCATTTTCTCGCACAACGTTTAGTGTCGATTCAGAAAATGGAGGCGTGAACTTTACGCTCATTGATCTGGATGACGACGGTAAACGCGATCTCATCATCAACAGCTACGTTGGCGGCACAGGATTATTCAGCTACACCGGCGTACTCAAACGCGGTGATAATGCCTTCGTCGTCGTTAATGGCAAACAGGATGACGATGACTTTGGCGTACCCGGGGCGCTATTTTCGGAGAATGGGCGCGGCGCCAACCAGTGGAGCCAATGGGTTCGCATCAACGGTAAGGTTTATGCTCTCTGGTACAACGGCTTATATAATGAAGAGAAGCTTTATCTGCTGCGTCCATTTAACCCAGACGAGAAGGCTCCCGTCGTAGCCGTCCACTATCGCTATGAATACGATATGAATTCAATCGAACCACGGGAAGAAGGACAACCCCTACTCCCGAAATTGAATACCAAAGACAAAACAAAGCTCATTACCGAACTGAATAAAATGCAAAGCATGCTTTTACAAAACCAACAGGCAAGCGACGGCGTTTCCCCAATCTGCCCAATCCCTGCTGGTACGTTGCAGGAAGACGCGGACAATTACAGTTCAGGGATTGCAGGGAACTATACGTCTGAACCTGTCGCAGCTATTCCTGTCTGGGTAAATGGGGAGTGCCTTATCGGTTCTGTCGAGAGTTATTTTGGTAGAGGAGAGTTCATCACTCTCGTTTCGCCAAAAGATCAGGATATTGTCGGAGAGTATTCAGTTACCGGCACACGCCATGTAGCATCCATTAAAAGTGAATGGATTCTTCGCGAAGGCGATAACGGCGCGCTATGATTTTGAGCGAAATCCTCGAGAAAACAGCGAAATCGCTGCATAGTTAAGCAACCAACCGAAAAAGCGAGAAATTTGGTTGACGGGGTGTCCGGATTACGGTTTAATGCGCCCCGTTGCCCGGATAGCTCAGTCGGTAGAGCAGGGGATTGAAAATCCCCGTGTCCTTGGTTCGATTCCGAGTCCGGGCACCACTCTTATCAAAGTACGTTGGTTAGGGCTTGAGAACCTTAACGGACGTTACGTGGAACCCGAAAGGACAATCGATGTAGCAGGTCAGTCTACACATCGAGATGGATTTTAGGGTTTCTCAAGTAAGGGAACTTGTTTGCGGCAAGTTCCCTTTTCTCGATCACCCAATATCGTTACAGCTTATCTATTCTTTGTCAACCCACTGTAAATGCTTCGGGCATGTGCTGCCTTAATCTGCATAAACTGCGCTTCAAGAGCCCTCCCCATCACTGCAATATCATTCTCCACATATTCCAGCGTGGATTTCATGTTTGAATGACCCAGCACACTTTGCGCCATATGCAGATTCTGTTCCGGCATTTTCATCATCTCCGTTGCCAGCGTGTGTCTGAAACGATGAGGACTAATCGCAAACTGACACTCCTTGGACAGACGACGGAAGAATGCTCTTACCTGAGGAGAATCCATGTCATCGCCAATGGCGGGATCTTTGCCGGTAAAAAGTGCAATATTGAACAGGCGGTCATTGCCTTTCAATCCTTCGCTCTGCGCTTTCTCCATTAAACAGGTCAGCCGGGGACGCAGAAAACTGATCACCGGCACATAGTGTTCTTTGTGATTTTTACACCCCTCCGTAATCAGCCGAATCTGCCCTTCTCTCAAATCAACATCATTCAGCCGAATATGTAATAACTGGTTCTGACGTATCCCTGTGTAATAGAGCGTATCCAGGACAGTGAGCCAGAACCAGGCAGGAAATAAGGCGCAGCGGGAATATTTCAGTCCCAGCCCTGTATTCTCCTGATTTTCATACTGCTCCATGATCTGATAGGCATACTCAATCTGTGCCTGAGTGAGCGTTTTCTTTCTCTTTTTATCCGGTTTAACTACCGAATTGTTAAACGGATTTTCGTCATAGTGCAGTAACCCACGCTGTATACCGTAGTTAAAGATGGCCCGCATATGCGCCACCTTGTTATTCCAGGTACGTCCGGACAGCTTTTTCTCTTTTAAAAGAAAACGGCGCCAGGCAAGCACTTTGTGATATGTCACATCATTAGGGCAGCTTAACGGCCCCATATAATGTACAAATGATTTGAAGACTTTGGTGTAACTCCATTCAGATGCTGAGCGCAGAGGTTTAGCGAAGAAGTATTCATCTATCAATTGTTGCCAGGTAATATTTGTTTCCATTTTTATCACCGCTATTAAGCTTTTATTATTAATACACATACAACTTGTGTGGGTTTAAAATCCCGTAATTTCATGCACATGACAACGGAAAAATATTTCAATTTGTTACAGGAACTGAGGGGGTTTTAAGACTTTTCTTATATTTAATTTGTTACATTTTATTTCAATTGATGACCTTTAGAATTAAACTATCGTCGGGAAAGTTACCATTAGCATAAATCTCTGACATTTTTATCAGATACCCTGTTAACTTTTTGTATCTCCCCCTGCCCCCTGGCTCTTCATAAAGACAGCATTGCCAGAATCGCCGGGAATCACTGACCCGATGTTTTCGCATCTTCTCAAATGCCGCCTGCACCTGCTCCTTCCTCCCGCTTTCTTTCAGACCAGAAGAACAGGAACGCGAATGTGATTTCAAAAACAGAAAAAAAACACCCGGGACGCTGATAAATACGAAGCCACAAGTCAGATGAACACAGGCATCAGCAGTATTTACCGGTATATCCCCCTCACGAAGCCCATCCCTTAGCCAGGACCAGAACAAATCTCCCAGCGCCGTTGAGGAAAGGGATGATACGCCACCCGAGGATGGTCCAGTGCATTCAGTGGTAACAGTGTCATTGATAACCTCTTCTGCTGCTGAAGTCTCAAGTGCAACCGCGACTTCCGGAAACGATTCTCCTGCCACCATATCGGTCTCTGTATTCACGCCTTCCTTTTCAGGCGACTGTGTGTCAGTGTTCGTCAGCCCTCCCAGAATCGACATGACCTGAAGAACATCTGGATCTGTTTCAGCAGTAAGCTGCCCTTCCCCACGTTCAGGCTTAGCATCAGAATCAAGGGAAGATAAAAGGACAGCAGTCTCCTGCCCTCCATCAACCATGACAGGGACATCAGGAGGAGTTGTAGAAGAACCTTTCCTCAACACGGGAGCTACTGTCGCGGCAGGGTTAAGTGTCTCTGCTAATTCAGAAGTCTGCTCTTCCTGTGCAATGGGAAAACCAAGAGGTATCCCTCCGGCATGCACAATGGCCTCATTAACGATATCCGTAATATCCATTGCATCACTGTAACGTCCGCTAATGAAAGCCAGCAATGTTCTCAGAATATCAGGGTTTTTACCCAGCCACTGAAGAACCGGTTCTGGCAAAAATCTGAGAGCGATCAATTCACCATAAACCTGAGCACCTGCTATATCGGGTTCTGCTTTGAAACGAAAACGATAAGGTTCTTCCGGAACACTTAATCCCGGGCGCCATACAGCACCACTACGGAGCTCGCCTTCAATATTCCATAAGCGCCCCAACGAGTGGAATAATGCAGCGTAATAAACGACAGCACTCCAGCTGACTGACTGCGCAGATTGTTCCTCTGCAGATGCACCTCGGGGCAGCATATATCCTTTTGATAAACGTACGGCAAAGACCGTCGTCTGTAGGACGTAATCCACCATGCCGTCTGTATAGGCAAATTTCCCCTGAGCCGAAGCCGGGAGTCTCTGACATAAACCCACAACGCCGTGTAAAGGGAGTAAAAAATAACGTTCAAAACGCTCTTTAGGTAGCGCGCTGTTCTCCCACAAAATCCTTAACCATTGCTGCCGTCGTTCATGCTGTAACAAATCTGAAATGACCGCAGGGTTAAAATATCCATTCGTACAGGGAATAAGTATCTTCTTCGCATTTCCCGATTTATTTTCTTCTATCTGTCTGAGGTTTTTCTTCTCCATCCATGACTTAACTTTCCGGAACATATTCAGTCCCTTTTTTATCGTTTCCTGTACTCACTTCCGACTCACCCGATTTATCCGCATAAGTTCCGGCTATGTCTTCAGCCCGGGGCTGGATCAGAAGCTCGTGCAATATCGGATCGGTTATAAGCACTTTACGCACCCGGGTGGCTGCCACATACATGAGGTTAATTTCATCCTGCCGCTGACTTGCCGGCATGTCAGGATCCAGAATATCGGGAAAGTCATCATGTAACTTCACCCTGTCCCATTCGAGCCCCTTACTCCTGTGTGCTGTACATACCGTCACATCAGCTTCAGATTCACTGATGACGCGTTGCTCACGTAACGTATTCAGTCTGTCCGGTAACGAAAAAACTGTTCAAGAATAAATATCGCCTGCTTCATCTCCACATCACCGGTATCTTCAGCTATCTGCAGATATTCATCATAGTCCCGGTATTCACGGGTCAGCCTGTCGTGCCGCATACGCTCCGACATATCAATTGAGAACCAGTACAAATCCAGTAAATCCTCAATTCTGTAGCTTTCAATACCACCAACCCAGAATACTTTCCTGCCAGCCAGCGACCAGTGCAGTGCCGTCCGGATGACACCACAGACAGATCGGTGAAGAACAGCATGATGGCCAAAATTCCGCGGCATTGTGAGCAGAACACGGTCTGCGCCCCCCTTTCCAGTTATCTGATGCGTTTCGCCCTTCAGGGCCAGCAGCCTGTTGACCACCCCGGCTACCTCCGGACCGAAGCGGAAGCTGTGGGTTAGCCAAAGACGGTCTGAGTTCTCCAGTTGCGGAGCCTGCATGGCATTATCCGCCCCACGAAAGCGGTAGATTTGCTGATGAGTATCTCCAACCAGAACTACCCTGCAGGTCTGGTTGAGCACAATGGCGCTGATGACAGGATTGGCATCCTGTGCTTCATCAAACAATAACGTGGTATAGCGGGAAGAAAGATTCGGTTTGCTCAGCTGGTAAAGCTTTAGATAAGTATCATGGGTGACCGGAAAATCCCCCTGGCGGGCCGACATTATTGCCCAGATTTTCTTTGCTGAAAGCAGGATTTGACCTGGTTGTAGCCCCTTACAGTCGTCAGTATCAGGCATGTGTTCAGGCGTAATATCGGTGGCCGCGCTGCACATAAAGCGATTCAGAACATTAAGCGTCAGTCTGGCCAGCAACCAGTTGCGGGAGTTTAGCGCCCGGGCGACATCGGTCAGTCGTAGTGAATTAATCAGACGATGACTGTAATGTTTCCCGACCGTCGGCCAGGCCAGTTGATGCGATGTTTTGCAGGTAACGTTGAAGGGGAATTTCTGCTCCGCCTCATCTCTGATGGCACGGTTATAAGCAATATAGAGCATTCGTTCCGTTGGATTTTCCTCAGCATAACGACGAAGTGTGGTGGTTTTGCCACTCCCGGCAAAAGCACAGACAACCAGACGTTCGCCCTTCCATGCGATGACAGCAGCCTGTTCAGGAGTATCAGTGTGGGGCATAATCGGGCTCCGGATAAAAGCATTTTGCTCATCCTGAGAACCCGGCAGACTGTTATCCAGTGCAATTTATAAATCCAAAAAAAAGAATTCTGCCAACCAGCCCTGTACAATCACGTTTACATCCTCTGTGGGCATAACACTTAAAATCCAGTTCGGCACATTGGATATCATCTACTAACCATGCATCAAACAAAATTAAGGGATTAGAAAATGTTTATCATCTTTGCCGGATTACCAGGAAGTGGAAAAAGCACGATAGCCCATGCTCTCGCGAAGAAACTTGGTGCCGTATACTTACGTATAGACACTATCGAACAGGCAATACGTTGCGCAGAGAATCATGGTAAAGAGACTGGCCCTGCAGGATACTTTGTTGCATACGAACTTGCCCGGGATAATCTGAAACTGGGTTTGAACGTTATTGCAGACTCAGTTAACCCGCTATTGCTGACACGCGAAGCCTATCGGGAGGTTGCTTTATCAACTGGCTCAAAATTCGTGGAAGTTGAGGTGATTTGCTCAGACGTGAATACTCATCGATCACGTGTAGAAAACAGGGTTTCAGATATAGAAGGATTAAAACTACCGGACTGGGAAGCTGTCATCACACGTGATTACGAACAATGGGACCAGGAGCATTTGATTATTGATAGTTCAAAATTATCGGTAAAACAGTGCATTGAAATTATCATTAATGCGTTATAAGGCGCATACAAAATAAGTGACTTATAACTTAAACTGTACTGTTCAAGGCTCTAAGGTGCATATATGCTTATTAAGACTGATTCCGGGATTCAATAATACAATCTGGTTAACGACATGAAATCAGAAAAATCAATATATTTTACTTTATGATAATCTCACAACCTTCCTATCACCGGGTATGCCAATTTAATCTCTGTATTTATAAAACCTGCATTTGCTTTGATTCACAGAATTAGCAGGCGCATAACACATTGATTTAATAATACGTCAAAGTCTGTTTCAAAGTATTATCAATGTAGTAATTTAAAATACAGACCGCCAGTGTTAAATGCACAAACCAGAAAATACGACCTGAATTGCCCGCCCCATCCACGATCACAACACAAATAGTTTCCTCACAATACAAATTAGATCCACTTATATTTATACCTTTCCAACATCACATCTCAACCGGCATCAGGCATCATCAAAAAATAAGTAACTCTTAATAATTCAGAATATTAACCTTCATTTCAAGAGCATTTCTCATGATCAGCACTATCTAACACCCAAGTGCAAACAAGATACTGACTGAAGCAACGTTTAATAATGACGATATAACTTAACCAAAATTCTCAACACTCAAAAAATGATTAAAATGAGCAATTTGTAATATTTTGTAAGTCGTTTTTCACGCATTTGTGAATAAACTATTAATAATTAACTCTTTTCCATAACTAACCTAAAAAACGATCTTTTTCAAGAGGTTATGCATTTCTCAAAGTGAACTACTCTGAATCGTCTCCTTAAGGACATGAAGTCTAATTAGTAACCAAAGTGAATATCAAGGTCGTATGATGGAATGGTATGTTATTGATACAGTGGTAAGTCCTTCAGTCGGAGTTTGCTTTTCTTGTATAAGTGGCTTTAAAAATCTGAAGTTAACAATTTGGTATCAGGCAGATATTTTTTTGGCGCCGGGCAGCATGATCGAGCCTTACGATAAGGGAGTATTAATAAATGGAAAGGTATACCCCATAACTGTTTACAATGTCACCAGATACAACAAAGAATTATGGATATGTATGAAGGAGAAAAGCCTTTGTCCGGGAAGTCAGTCCATAAATAACAAATGTTGTAATGTTTACAGAAAATGTATGGTGTCGATTTGTCCTTTCGGGCTTCTCCGGCAAGATCCGGAAGATAAGATAACCCGTGGAAATTTTTAAAACTATTAGTCCAGGTAGTATCGGTGCTTTATTAATTCCGAGACCACCTAACATGAGATCGGCTCGTCCCTGCTGGACATTGAAGGGGGAATCTATGTTTATCCGGTAAATCCTATGCACACACTACTCAGGACGGAGGAAAAACAATGCTGACTGAAGTGACTAGCCAGATTCCTATGTGCCTATTCGAAAGTAAAATAACCCAAGAACGGGATCAGTTTGGAGATCGCAAATTATTGCCCTACCTTCCGGCAGCGGTGATATGTTGGTTCACTCTACTTACACACAATCGCAGGGAGCGTTAGTGCTAATGATATGGTAGATTGTCAAGCCAGATTACGTCAGGTGATCCGGGCGCTGGAGCAGAATTCTGATCTCTCCATCGAAATGCTGGCAAGCAGTGCCTGTTTGTCCTTCTACCATTTTCACAGGGTGTTTACGGGCGTGGCAGGAGAGACACCCGGGGAGATGTGTCGTCGTCTGCGTATTCAGCAGGCTGCCTGGCAGCTCCGTTATACCGATGCCAGTATCACCTGACCATAGCGATGGAGGCGGGACTAGCCAGCTCCCGGGCATTTGTCAAGGTATTTCGCCGTTACTATGACTGCACGCCGAGAGAGTTTCGCCGCGATAAGAGTAAGAATGGACACCTTATAAACAAGGATGGACACGCTATTGAGCAGCCGAATCCTTAAGCTGAAGGTACCTTATCAGCAAGGAGCAATATCATGAAGACTCTCGAGATGGACGCCCGTACTCTGCCTACATCCGTGTAACCGAACCCTATGGCGAGGGGTATAATTCGGTCTAAGGCCAGTTGCATCAATGGTCCCTTACCAGCAGTCTTGAAGGCGCGGAGTGGATCTAAATCTATCACGATAATCCCGAAGTTACTTCGCCAGCCAAGTGTCGCGCTGACATAGGGGTGACAGTGCCTGCAAGTACTGTGGGGACGGGAGCGGTCGATATCCAGCTAATTCCCGCTGGTCGTTACGCTCAATCCCGTAATCTTATTACTGACCTTAGTCCGTATGGTTCGCGTGGGGAGGAGCATATCGGTGACATCGTTGCTACCGGGCTGGAGTTTGGCAATGGCCCCCACTTCGAACTCTATCACAGCATGAACAATGATCCGATACAGGCTGATGTTAGCCTTCTACTCCAGTCTCAAGGGTTAGAACACTGAAAGGAAAGCAACCAGTGTTGTAGACCATACAAGCTCTTAAAACATTCATACCTTTGTATTATGAGTATCAATTTTTTTAACTGTCTGCATGGATAAGCAGAAAGGAAAATTTATTAGAAACGACAGATACGGTTTATCGAGTAATTCGCTGTAGACTTTATGCGCCTGATAGCCATGTTGATGCCCTGCAAATCACGAACACGGATACAGTAAAACCGCCTTAATTGTTCTGGAGCTAAATATTACTGCAGGGTTGTAGAGTAGCGCTGCCTATGTGTAATTTGTAAAAAAATGGGGGAACCACACTCCCCCAAACTCCAAAAGTTAAAAATGTCAGAATACAAAATAAAAGTATATTTACTTGCATTGTAAAATCAACATTAAGAATTAAAAGTTATATTTTATTATAGAAAACATCAAAGAAATAAAAAATTAAAACTACATTATACAAATACTAAATTTTCTCAAAAAAGGTAATAATATCATTCTGCACTTTCGCGGAGACCTTTTGAAAACCAGTACCTAACTCTAATCTGGCAGCTTCAACACCCTGCGTTTTTAGTACATCAACAACTTGTTTTACGCAAGAATGGAACATTCGATGACTATTCATAAGCTGAATAAACTCCGGTAAATCACTATATTTAGATGTTCCAACCGAATGTAGCCATTTTCCAAGGTCGCATTCATTGTCAACAGAGGCTTTATCAATTGGGAATGACTCATCCAGGCCGTTAATCATTGCAATAAGTCGGTCGCGCCATTTACAGTGCGCATCGAGAGCAGATTTTACATTTAATCCATGATTCTGAACATCATTGTCGTTATAAAGAATAGCAAGTAGGTTTGCCTCAGTATCACCCAAACCTCGCCTGATTAACGCCAGGTTCGCTCTTGAACGATCAGCAATTAGATATATAAACACATCTTTTATTCCACGACATGGATAGAGTAAATGATAAATCTTGTCTGTTGAAATTATAATATCCTGTATATCATCATCTACCTCAAGCAGCTTAATAGTTTTCAACTCAGACCTGATCACCTTTACAGCACATTCAGTATGTATTTCAGCATCTTTAATATAACCGGACGAAGCCAACTTCATACCACTATTAAGATCAATAAATGCCACCATCAAGACAGAACTGTCGATACGTAACTGGTCAAGGACAGTATCAAATTTTGCCATTTCACTATTCTCCATTGGTAAAATTTCATGTTTCACACCCCTGCCTCTTGAAAACAGTTGTGTTAAAAATTCGAATATCATACTGATACCATCATTAGTTAGTTGACATCCGTAAAATAATCAAAAAACAAGCTGATTATTTATTGACAAAATGAAGACTGCCTTTTTGTAAGATTGACGAGATTACATTTTTTAGAGAAGTATAATCAGTAGCAGTAAAGGCACCATCACTTCCTACACAATTGTCCCTCCAGAAAGCAAGTCTTTTCTCATTATTATCTTTTGCGGATAATGAAATATAATAAATTTTCACACTTTTAGTATTAGCGGATTGTTCTTCTAAACCATCAACTATTTTTTTACACATCTTAAACTGGGTATGAAACCGATTACTTACCGTTACAAGTTCGCCACTATCTTCACCATCAGTAATGACAATTATTATTTTCTGAGGATTAGTGCCGCTTTTTATCACCCTTGCTGCTGTTAATAATCCTGCCGTAGTATCGGTACCCGCACCAAGATGTACTACCATCTTATTGAATTTTTGCAACTGTGATTGACTTGATGTCAGATTAATAATTTGAGCATTCTGATATAGCGAAGAGATAATTGATGGATAATTTGAAAAATAATTATTATGTGGACTCACATTAAAACCAGAGGTACACATGTGCGTGAAAACGCTTTGGAAAGAAGAACTCGAACCAAATGGAATTTCGAAAGTTTTATAAACATCACCAAATAAATTTTTTTGAGCTAATGTCGCCGAGTAATCTATTGTAACATCACTAGCAATAGAATCGTGTATTTGATTACCTATTCGTGACATAACATTATAATCACTTACGAATCTTGTAGTATTCGATGGGATAGCTAAATTGAAACCAATTCTCTCACAGGAATAAAATGGTTTAGATGATGTGCTAACACAGATTCCAGAATTAACTAGTTGATCAGTTGATAAACCCAAATCATATCGATAATAATCATATTGCCGCCTGTTTGTATCATATAATGCCTCTGCTGAGCTGGAAGACGTGTTCCCTGGATATTTATATGACCAAAAATTAAAATCTAAGTCATACTGATAATTGAATTTATAAGGCAAACTGCAACCAATACGAGCCCCACCTAATGGATTTTTTTCAGATAAGCTAACTGGAATACCTAAGTCAAAAGGTACGATTCCAATCTTCGTATTAGAATCTGACTTAATAACATCCTTCGTCAAATCTGCAATTATTCTTTGGAGCAACTGAAGACGATTCATAGAGGGTTCTGAAGAAGGGTCAAGCATAGAGCCCGAAAAGTCAACAGCAAAAACTATGTCACTTTCGACAGAAGACTCATCAATATTTTTACGAACAATACCATTACTACCGTCAGAAGAAATTTGAACGTCCTTTCCGAAACCTGGTAACCCATGTTCCAGGCTTTCAAAAATTGGATTTGAAAGAATCGCAGCATCAGCAATGTAATCAAGACTAACTACACGTGACGTGTCATCAGGATCATATTTTTTCCTTAACGTGACCTTTAAACTGCCTAGTTTAATCTTATCGGAAGGAAGATAATAATCAATATATGACTTAAGTAATTGTTCATTTCTCGTAATATCAGTATCTAAACTATTATCGTTCCCAGTTAAAGCGACAGCAAGTGATCCTTGAGATAAGGCATCAGACAATTTTGCTCTTTTAATTAAAAAACGAGCTCCATCAATACCAATAGAAAAAGAAGCAATCAAAATAGGTAAAACTATAGCAAACATTACTGATACTGCAGCACGATTATTTTGAATGTATGAAAACTTTAAAAAATTTAAATTATACATTATATATTCACCTCGCACGTCAGCGCGGAACGACCGCATTGCTTGAGATAACTGATGGAGTTATAACACCAATATATGAAAAGGCCTTTAAAAAATAGCTTTCATCACCTTTGATACATAAAGTTATCTGATATACTGGCAACCAACGTAGTGTCCCTCCTACTTCACTTGACCATACTGACAAATCTGTTAACGTATCTGACTCTATATCTTTAACTGGTGCACAGATCACTGGATTTAATGAACTTGATTTAGTGATGTTAATCGTTTTGCTACTATCAATAACCTTATTATTTTCTGTTGACGAACTATCAAAATATACAGCCTGTACATTTAAACTTACCTTGTTGGCTAACTGACTGTCGTTTAGCAACTCATTAGTAATATCATAAATCATATTCACCTGAGACTGAGTCACAACCTCATCTTTCCCATATAGTAGCGTTCGTTCACGTAAAATAGACGCCAGAGAATAACCACTTCTAGCCAGACGACTTTCATTAGCATACAAGGTAGTAAAATCTAACAAAATTAAAGCAAGCATAATTAAAACAGGGAAAATAATTGCAAACTCAATTGTTACACTACCTCGAGTACGCCATGCGAGATCATTTAACGTAGATCTAAGAAAGGTCATTTTATCCACGCTTTGCCTCCTGAATATAAATAATCTTTCTTGTAAAAAGTGAGTCAAAATGTCCATCATTAAAAATAAAAAATAAAGGTTTATAATGATATTTTAAAGAATAGAGTGCCAGCATTTTGCTTCCTGCTGTATCATCAATAGTGCAACTACTCGTTGTATTAACCAAATCAGAAATTGTATCGCAATGAAGAACAGTAGCGTCAACGGACTGTCCAGATGCTAATAATGGCCATAACACAATATTGTCATTAAGCATTTTATTGAAAGATTGTTCATAATCAGTAACTGATGGCTCAAGTGAGGTATAGCGAGCTGATTCTGCTAACACGAGATCTATAGCAGCTGTGAGGTACATTATTCGGCATAATTCCAAAATAAAAAGTACGGACGCCAAAAAAGGAATGAGCACCAACGAGAACTCAATAGAAGCAGTACCATTATTACTAAAAATCATCCTGCATTTAGATAATAATCGAGTCATTTGATATCCCAATGATCAGCGTTAAAAAGTAACCAGTTCCGATTGACAATGCGTAAGGTACACTCACAAATTTTCCCTTTAACCGAGGAAAAACAAGCATAAATGTAGCAATAACCCCCCCGCTAAGAGACATCAATAAGAGGAAAATGAACATTAAATCGGAAGGTAATGACAGTGTGAGTGCGAAAGAAAATTTCGCATCGCCGGCCCCCCAAAAATTTAATACAAACAATAAAAAACCAATTATTAACACCATAAATGGAACAAATAGAGATAACTCAGCTCTACAATAAAATAACAATATAGATAATAAAATAATAATTAAAGAATTATAATTATATATCCTTCTATAAATAACATCTGTAATCATCGCATGAACGACGCAGAGGCAGATCAATCCGTAAATGAAAAACATAATTAACGTCTTCTACTTCTTATACCCTTACGTTTCTTTTTAGTAACAGTCTTTTTAATAGAAAAAACAATCTGTTCAACAGTATTACTCATGGATATACTGTTCTGACTAAGATTGATACCAGAGGATTTTTCAGTGATAATGTGTAAGTAAGAATCAAAATACTGATGAATCAAAGCATCTCGTTCAAGCAGAACAGGATTTAGTGGTATTGCACCAGAAATCATATCGGCATTAACCAAGAAGGCGATATCACAAAGTATACTTTCCCTAATGGAAGGGTCTGAAATATGTTGAGATAATTGTTCATTCCATATATTATACTTCTCCGGAATATTTCGTAGATAAAATTCCAAACGTTCTTCGATTAGCTGTTCACGATTATCCAGAACTGGTTTTAACGGTATAAAACCAGAACTCATATCACCTGCACATAAAATCAATGCCACCTTCATGATACAATAGTTGAGTACCATATATATCCTCCAAAGTTAGATATACGATTTAATATCATCGGAAAGTTTATTAATTAACCACAAAGCCTGTCCCAAAGAATCAATTTCTCCAGAAATAGCCATCAGTACAAGTTCCATCGATTTACCTGAAATTAAATAAATAAAAACAGAACGCTTAGCGCTGTTGAGATAAAGATATTGGTAAGTCGGGGCACCAATCTCCTGAAGCATTGCAGAGCCAATCGACTGTAGTGAACTTGACATCGCAGCAACGCGACGTAAACTTTCTTTTTGATACTCTTCCAAAACCGAAGATACCTCAAACCCATCAACCGTTGTCAAAATAACATTCTGGATATCTGGATATTTTTTAACAAACATCTTTAAAGTCTGATCGAGGCGATTCTTGATTTCTTCACTGATAACAGACTCATCCACAGGTAGGGGATACTCATGCTCATCTTCTCTTGGATGAAGAGAATTATCTGGCTCTACCTCTTGTTCTGACAGAGGATCAGCTTCTGTACTATTAAATCTGGTACGCAGTGGAAACGGCAGACCTTGTTTGGTGGGCATATCAAGCTCCTGAACCTGTAATCATATACAACAACTTATTTAAGACATTCTCAATCGTTTCTGAAGCTCTGGCATCAATCCAGAACATCGGAAAATTACTTGCTGTCGCATCAATGCGGTTTTGTAGCTGCTGTTTCTCTAATGTATTGAGTAAATCATGCTTCATAATTGCGATAACCATTGGCGTTACACCAGAACTCTTATTAATTGCGTTTGTATAATAAATGATATCGTCAACCAATGATTTATGAGTAGCGTCAGCAAGTAGAATAATTCCGGAACAACCTTTTTGTAAAATTTCCCATGAATAGGCAAATCGTTCTTGTCCAGGTACACCATACAAACGCATTAAATAATTTTGATTGGAATGCTTAACCGTAAATTCCCCATAATCTAATCCAACGGTAGTCGTATTTTTTTGCTCGCTGTAGCCTGTTGTCATTGCCACATCAGTGGCAATGACTTTACTTTGGCTCACTGCATTAATAGCGGTTGTCTTGCCCACGCCCGTACGACCGATGAACAAGATCTTATAGTCATTTTTCATGAACCAAATATCCAGCAGTTAAATATTTTCGACAGTCCCCTCAACATCCATAACTCTTCGACGAGCAAGAGCCAGGTTACTGTCACGCCGGGAAAGAACCAGATAAATAAATACAGAATCAACCTTCTGTAATGGACGTAAAATATGATACTGATTTTCAAGTGTGATAAGAATATCCTCAATCACTTCATTAATACCGAGCAGCTTAATTGTCTTAATTTTCGCTTTAATTACATCAGTATTACCTGCCGCAGCGATTTCAATGTCAATGCCCGAACCAACATGGCCCAAGATCATGCCATTACGTGTATCCACGACTGCAGCGCAAATAGCGCCATCAAGTGTCATTAAAGAATCCAGAGAATCAGTTAACTTACTCATTTTGTAACTCCTTTCAATTATAAATTATATCAAACACCAATTTATTGGTAGAAACTTTAGATAACGCTGAATTATATACACGTACTCTTTTAATTTGACGTGTTGTATCAAAGCTTAAATCTAGTGAACCACCGACTTCCTTCACAGAAATAGCATTTACAGACCTCGTGAATTTTCTTATATCACCAATGGCTCTATCAATTACTTTATTATCTTTTACATCATTAATTATTAATGAAACATGATTATCTTTCTTCCCTTGATTAGCTATACCTTTAAGTGGCTGCGGGCTTATAAAAACAAAACGAACGAATTTACCATGATCTCCAATTAGAATATTAGTGATTTCATTGTCAGTATAACCTGATAAATTTGAACTTGACAATTGACTATCTTTCTTTATTGGCATCGGTTTAATATCCGTATCTTTACTTGCTTGTCTTGCATCACTTTTAAGAGCTTGCTCTGAGTGAGATTTCAATACTGGGTTAATATTTGCCAGTCTGGAAGCCAATGCCCCCGTCGTATCATCAAGGGAATTCTGGCGGATCAGAGAATCAGCTGTAACATAGTCTCCCTTTTTAATTAGCACAAAAATTAAGTTATGTACTATTTCTGGAGAATTATAACCTCGCGAATATAAAGGCATCAAATATGAATATGCCAATGAATAATCTTCCTCTAAAATAGCAAGCATAGCTAGATTATTATTGACAATTTCTTCTGCTATAAATAGTGACCTGGCTTTTTCAAAATCCTTCTTTGCTTCTTCATATTCACCTTTTCTGGCAAGAATTTCTCCTCTGACATTATAAGCGCCTCCATTATTTGGTTCTTTTTCAAGTGCCTTTTTTACCATTACTAATGCACTATCATCATCTTCAAGAATGAGATAATTTTTGGCAGCTAACAAGTAGGACTTATCAGTGGGTGAATTATTAAGCAACTCGCGAAGGCAGCTTTGAGAAGAAGGTATATCATTTACCTTATTATAAATTTCACAAAGTTTAAATCTTACTTCAGCGGTATCTTTTTTACTTAATTGTTCACGATAAAACTGAATTAGCCCCTGATAATTGTTTACTTTTGTTAGAATATATTCCTTATCATCATTATTCAATCCCTTATTTGTACTACATGCCGCAAGTAAAAAAACAAAACATAAACTTATAATTAATTTGACCATATAGATAACATCCTAATAAACCCAGGGCCAGCCACAATTGCAAGAATAGGAAACATAATAAATAAAATCATTGGTGCAGACATTTTCGCTGATAAACTTGCAACCTTTTCTTCAACAGCAATCAATTGCATCTCCCTTATTTCCTTCGACAGTTCAACAAGTACGGGATAGATCGACGAACCAAACGAAACACTTTGCTGTAAGGTAGAACAAAACATACGAATCTCTGTACTTGGGACCTCCTCATACAGTTGATCGAGAGCCTGCGAGATGCCGTTGACTTCTGTTTTCAGGGCCGTACGTTCAAATAAAATAGCGATATCAGGGTTAATATTAGTGATATTCTTAGCTATGTAATTGAATGAACTTTCAATAGTCATACCAGACCTTACACATATTGCCATAATATCAATAGCATAGGGCAGATCTATATTGACTTTTTTAGTTTTTTGAGAAGATATTTTCTTTTTAACCTGCGCAGGGACTAGAATCACCATAAATATTGAAAATGTGCATAAAAGGACTCCTGTCTTAAAAGAAAAATTAAATATGCCAAAATAGTGAATTAAAACAGCGATAGTATTAATTAAAACAACAAGAGCAATTTTTAAAAAAGACTGTTCTTCAAAAAAATCAATTGCAGTAATAGCTTTACTGGTTCGTTTTTGAATCTTAATTAATACCGGCTCAGGATTTTCTTGACTCGTTTTACTCTTGGCTTTAGCACCAGATAATTTTTCCTTGATAATATTCTGTCGAATATCATTTCGTAATCTATGTATAAGTAGCATAACCCCAATAATAACGAAGCCGCACATAATCATTGTATACATAGATACCTCAGACAGCTTTATTCATCATATTCCAGACAATGAAAAGTCCGAACAAAACACTTGCTATTGCATAATATAAAATCAGCTGTCCTGTTGGATGATTAATTAATATTTCGAAATTTTCCGGACTTAATATTTTAAGAATGAAAGTAAAACCTACAGGTATACAAGCCAGAACTTTGACTGACATACGAGCCTCCGCAGTCATAGCATATTTTTTTCTCTCCATTACTTTGCTATCCGTAATTAATTTACTAAGTCGTGACATGACTTCTTTCACTTGTCCCCCTCCATTAATATTAAGTAGCACAGCAAGTATAAAGAAATAATATTCGCGGTATGGTAAATGTTCATAAGAATCTAGAAATATCTGTTGTGGTTCTTCACCAATACTGAGACGTCGTGACATCATCTTAAATTCCTCACCCACAATTCCAGAAATTTTTTGGCCACATTTTTCTATACCATACAATATTGTATTACCTGAACTAAGCGAACTATTTATGATAGTAAGCGCTTCCGAAAACCCATCCTCAAATTCTTCTCTTAACTTTTTTTGCCCTTTTTTATAAAAAACAACAAGGAGAAATACAATTAAAATAATCGCCACTACAAACTTGTTAAATTTAATATATTCTGTATTTATAAACATTCCTATGCAAAACGCTAATAAATATGGTACTGCTATATTTAATTTTGCGCCTCTTATAATAGAACTGACTCTTCGTTTATATTCAGAAAATATAAATAAAACCCTATCTATCAGTACAATGTATATGCTCTTGCTATTTTTGTTTATGAATATATTTCGGTGTGACTTTTCAGTCTTTATTTTCTCAACTTTTTTCAAATAGATATAAAATGCGAATATATTGATTAAACCAAGTATAATAAGCATCAGGAATAAATATTTCATAATATCCGCCCACCAAATAATTCAACCAGCGTATCAGTTAATCCGTAAACTATACTCTGTCGATATACAACCGAACGTTTTAAAAGACCATGAAATACAAATTCACCTTGAATTTTACCATGTTCATCACGTTCTGCTGCAGGCTCAAAGGTAAAAATATCCTGGAGAATAATATTCTCTCCTTCCATACCCATTACCTCTGTAATATTCATTACTTTACGCGAGCCATCTGGCATTCTTGATACCTGAATTATTAGATGGATCGCTGATGCAATATTCCTTCTGATCGCCATTAGAGGCAATGTTGCACTAGCCATCATTACCATGCTCTCAAGTCTGGACAACGCATCTCTCGGCGTATTGGCATGAAGCGTCGACATCGAGCCATCATGCCCGGTATTCATTGCCTGCAACATTTCGAATGCTTCTTCACCACGGCACTCACCAACTATGACCCGGTCAGGTCGCATACGCAAAGAGTTGATTACTAATGACCGCATTGAAACCACGCCTTGGTTCTCGGAACCAGCCATTCTAGTTTCCAGTCTTACAACATGCGGTTTAATCAGTTTTAATTCAGCCGCATCTTCCAAAGTTACAATCCGTTCGTAATCATTAATATATTGTGAAAGTGCATTTAGAAGAGTTGTTTTACCTGAGCCTGTTCCACCTGAAATAATGATATTAATTTTACAACTGGCTGCAATGACAAGAAAATTAGCTATTAACTCATCGATGCTACCAAAGCTGATTAAATCACCTAAGGTTTTTTTTCCCTTGCCAAATTTACGAATGGACATACTGGTGCCGTCCAAAGCCACAGGAGCGATAACTACATTTAATCGGCTCCCATCGGGCAAGCGCGCATCAACGAGGGGTTGTGAATCATCGATTCTACGTCCAACTTTTGATACAAGCCTTCTGGCAATATCAGTAAGCTGCTGATTGCCAAGAAAATATTTATTCGATTTTTCAAGTCTTCCACCAATTTCTACATAGACCTGGTTGGGTCCATTTATCAGAATATCACTGATGGAATCATCTTCCATGAGATCATTTAATGGGCCATAACCAGAGATCTCATCACAAACCATTTTGATTATATTTTGCTGGACTTGATTTGATATAAACTGACCATTATCAAGCGAAACCAGCTGCAGGACGTTACTAACTTCCTCTTCCAGTTCAGTTCTGTCATTTTTAACAGCATCGATCTTATCAAGATCCAGACGTCTAAAAATACTTTCTCTGAAGAATCTTAAAACATCAATATCGTATGTTTCGTTGAAGTCCATTTAATGCTCAGGCTCAGCTTTTAGATAGAATTTTAAACCAAGAAAATAATCCTTTTCTTGACTCTTTATCTTTTAATTCTTTCGCAAAAATCAGTGAATTAAGAGTGTTTAATTCTTCATTAAATTCTTTAGCTCTTTTATCAGAATTAATATGGGGAAGATACATATCAACTTTCCTTTCCAGGAAATCCTCAATATCTTCTCTCGAAAATTTATCACGACTTGTTCTAACTGTGTATTCATTGACACATATTATAATTCTTTTGGGTCTACTCTTAGTTCTCAACTCAAATTTTTTATATTCATCTATTATTTTCTTGGCTGTTCTGAATGATGAGAAGTTATTGCCAACTATCAATACTAAAACATTAGTCCTGTTAAAGACAATCTCAAGTTCTTCAGGCGAAGCACGTGAGATATTATGGTCAAAAATATTTATATTATATTGCTGATACACTGGATTATCATAATCAAAGCGAACCACTTCACTGTCTATCTTCACTGACTTTGTGGAACTAGTTTTCTGTATTTTAGCCTCTTGTATACTGACCCCCAAATTTTCACTCGATATTAAATCAAGGTCTCGACTTCCGCTACCTCCTTGTATATATAATACAGGTGCACTAATAAACTTATCTATCGAAGAAAATAAACCACTGGCGATAGTGGTATTACCACACCCTCCTTTGCAACCTAATATACTGACGTATAACGACATTCTGTCTACTGACTTCCCTTTTGAGTTAAGAATGATATCAGCTACAGAACCTAGTTGTGTATTTTTATACAGGTATCTTGCACCAAACTTCAATAACTCTGAAGAGAAAGTAATTGAATCGGTATCACCGATGAGAACATACATTACGTCATTTGGTATTCCCATGACGATGATGTCGTTAATTATCGATAAATCTTTCTCACTTTCAATGTCAACTATATACCAGCCGGCATCTCTTGTAGTCTCATCTTCACGAAATTCGTTTATGTATTGTTTCTTGGAAACGGCCTTTCCGATATTATGCATCTTCAAAATGCTACAAATTTCACTCTGAATTGATGAATTTGTGGAAATTACAACAACTTTATTCTTATCCCGAATAATCTTCGCTTCAAGATCACTATTTTCAGTTTCATTATCACTACGGAACAATTTCATTTGTATTCTCTATCTCGTGAATCCAACCTTATCCAGGAAAGTAACAACCTCATTCTCCAACCTGTTATCTCGGTCCTTATCGTTAACACCAACATTAAAAAATAACTTTGATGAAGATGTTCTCTGAAAAGATGGAATCTCAATCCTTTGTGATGAAGAAACCGGTTTTACTAAATTCACTGTTGCAAAAACAACCAACTCTGTCTTGGTACGCTCAGTACTTGTTCTTCTTCCTAAAGCGCCTAATATAGGGATGTCCCCAATAAAAGGTACCTGTGTCAATGCTTCTTTATCTGCTTCATTAAGCAGGCCCCCAATAGCAAAGCTATCACCATCCGCTAATTCTATTGTAGAATTTGATTTTCGCGTTTTTAATGTCGGAATCTGGTAATTATTATATCCGTATGTCCCAGTGACGCTACTAACCTCATTAGAAATAAATAGTTTAATCTTATTCTTCCGTTCCACTTTAGCTGCTATATTCAGTCGTATGCCATACTCTTTATAAGTTACAGTTGTTGAATCTCTGTCCTGCATTAAAATTGGAATTTCACCTCCAACAAGAAAATTAGCAGATTCACCTGATAGAACTGTTAAATTTGGCTGTGCAAGCACTCTTGCAATATTATCATTTTGTACGGCATTGATTAAAGTGCTAATATTTCGTGCATCAAAGCCATGTTTGAATCCTAATAGATTAAATGTTCCCGGTGAATTTGCTGTATAACTGTTACTCTTAAGCATGCTATCTAAAGTCAGACTACTCCATTCAATACCTAAATTATCTGTAAATTCTTTACTTACTTCTACGACTGTTAATTTGACATTTACCTGATTTGAAGATGGCAACTCAATTTTATTGATTATATTGTCGTACCTTTTATAGCTGGCAAATGGTATACCATCACTATTTACCGCCATTTCCATCTCAGCTTTAATTTTTACTTCTGTAGGGGTAGTACCAACAAGGCTACCAACCATCTGGTAAATGCTGTCCTTAATTTCCTCACTTTCTGCCATGCCAGTAAGGAGATATGATGACTTTCCATTATTGTCATTATATCTCTTTATCGAAACATCGCTCTTCGGATACTGCTGCTTAATTCTTGCTGATAGATCAGGCAAGAATGGGTCCACACTCAGATTGGCATTATAAATTACTTTAGAAGAGCCGTTATAGACTGATATTTCGGCCATACCATTTTTTTTGCCATAGAGAACTACTGATTTTTTGCTGATCACTTTATAATCGGCAATGTCAGGGGATGAAATAAAAACTGTTTTTATATTTTCCCTTGTATTGATTTGCTTCGAGCTCCCTGGTTTCAAATAGAGCTGTTCCGCATAACTTGCTGCAGAAATTCCCATCATCAGGACGACATAGAACAATTTGGTCCACATATATTATTTCCTTTAAACTGGATATACATCAGATAACCATAAAATTTTTTGGAGTGATATGCTTATTCCTAGCCTCTTAACTCATTCACACCACTACCTGTTGTTTTATTATGCATATCGTCTATCGGAACTTCTGGTAATGAGTATTGATTTTCAAGCGGACTCCCCTCATAAACAGGCAGGTAGTCATCAATATTGATGTTATCATTGGTAATTTCCTTATCACTTGCTGGTAAGAGTATTAGATGTGTATTTAATTCTAATGCCTTTAGAAGTTTAATATCTTGTTCATTCAGTTCAACAACGATCTGGCTTCCATCTGCAACGTTTTCTATTCCATTTTTCTTCTGCTTATCTGCTCTATGGATACCCAGAACTTTTTTATTCTGAATAATTCGTTTTAAACCTCGCCTCATTACTGATGATGGAGGTGACATAATTTGTTCCTGAGAAATGTCACCTCGTTGCTCGAAACCGTATATCAAATACACATCAATTCCACTTCCTGCCTTTACATTATCAAGCAAAAAGCTATCTGATTTCCCTAAGGTAAACGTATATATTATATTACCTGGTATTGTAAATAACTCGTAAAACTCTTGTGTTTCAGGACGAGCTAGATCACCAGAAGATATGCTTAATGCCTCACCTTCCGATACTACATTTTTTACAGCCCAACCAATAAACTTTTCTGTATTTTCATTTTTATATTTTTCAGCATCAGCTTTACTGACTTTTGTTATTTCAATTTTATAATCATTTTTATCGATGATCTTCCCCTTGGGAAGATCATGAGTTGCCACTGCTTTTTTAACTTCAACTGATACTGCTTGCTCGTTCATGGGAACTTCGGAACCAGCTTCCTTAACTGAGTCATTGCTGAAGCTAAATAAGCCAATTACGCCAACAACAATCATCAATATATATATTATGACAAACTTCCGTTTCATCCTCAGTATCCCATGTAATTAACCGTTATAAATATTACTCTAAATTCAACTCGACAGCTTACTTACGGTGTACCGCCACCACTGCCACCGTTCAGAGCACTGGAAACCTTAGTTTCAAGGTTTGTAAATGTATCATTCAACATCGACTTTACAGGCCCTGTATCACCGAAAATGAATAGAACAATAGCAGCTATACCTGCAACAACAATTGCATATTCGACAGCAGTTACTCCATCGTTGGTACGAAGATATTTTTTGCATTTATTGCATATTGATTCAGCAATAATCCTGCCAGTCACATATCCTTTTAGCATCAAGTTTTCTGACATAATTTCCTTCTCCCTCTCCTTTCTTATTTACTTAAACAACCACGCTACCGCCACAAACTGTGCGATTCTTTCTTCTCGCGCTCAGTTCATCTTGTACTAGAATGCCTTTCATCCTCGTTTTACTGTTCTCTTCATTTACAATATACTTACTTTCAATCAGGATTCTAGTTAACGAGCCGTTATTTATATTTTTTTATATTTCCCCTCCCATTGAGACATTTTGATAAATTTATTGCACTTTTGTTTTTTCTATAAAAACATCTCCTTTTACACTGCATAGGTAAATAATAAGACGATTGACCAATAATCCGAATCAGTACTATTTCATGAAATGTCTTTTAACTTTTTTTAAACTTCACATTGCTATTTTTTTCGTATTTATTGCTTTCTTTTTTTTGTCTGATATAGCACATGCTACTAGCTGTTATGTCAGGGCGGGCAGGTATTACAAAATTGATCCAGACCTTCTGCTGGCCATAGCGTGGAAAGAATCCCGACTTGACAAACATGCAATTGGTCAAAACCCTCATGGTGGATACGGAACGGGTCTCATGCAGGTCGATTCCCAGCATTTTAAGGAACTGAAAACTTACGGCATTACACCTCACCGGCTTCTGAATGATAGTTGCCTTAACATTTATACCGGAGCATATTATTTAGCTATTGCTTTTAGAAAATTCGGCAGGACATGGCAAGCCGTAGGTGCATATAATGCCGGTTTTAAAATTAACGAGATTCAAAATCAGCGCAGGCTTCTTTACTCAAATGATGTTAAGCGTATTTATTTAACTATTAAGAGAAAGAAATCATCTGCCATCAACAGCATTCATCTCACAAAAAAATCTGAACATTTTAACTAATCTTATTATCTTAACCTGCGTCTGATTAAATCTGACTGTTCATAACTAAAAAATGAATTTTCCTCTTATCTCTCTGTATGACCTTAAACCAGACATCCTACCAGTTTAGTATCTTTATTAGCTGCACGCGGCTGCATTGCGCTATCCGATAATTTTATGTGATTTTTCTTATGTATCATCATTACATCTATTTCTGGCATAGGGAGAGCCTATCTCTTCTGAATCAAACTTTATTTACATTTTTATATCTCGTTATTGCTCTTGATTTCAGTAAGTTAAATACTCAGTCATTAAACAAGGATTAAGTAAATGGACGACACAAAAATTATACAACTAAATAATATCAGAATTCACCATTGTCTCCTCTTCCTTACATCAAGCAAGGGATTAGAGATATCTTTTGATGATACATTAATAGTAATTCCTCCAAATACTCTTGTTTTTGTTGAGAAGAATATGTTACTGAAAGTCAGAGTTTCTTGTGGAAATTTTCCAGCAATAATCTCTCTTGATGACAGCACCATGCGTTTTGTATTTGGTTTTCTTTTGCAAGTTTTTGATATCAAAAGCATTGAAAATATGTCTGGCAAGAAAATTTATTTAAGAGAAACTGTGCCCGAGGATATCTATCTCTTTGACCGGTTAAAAAAATATATTAATGAAGGTATTCGTATTACGAAGCCAAAAGAAACCATGGCTTTAATTTTACCAATTGTTTTACATTTTCTTCTGGAATTTGACATTAATATTATCCGTTCAATCTCTTGTGTAGTCAAACCCACTACAACCGATAAAGTTTTAGATATCATTTCACAAGACTTATCCAAGCCCTGGAAGATTAGTATGATTAGCGAAGAGATGTTTATAAGTGAGATATCTTTGCGTAAGCGACTAGAAAATGAAGGTACTACTTTTATGAATATTCTTACCGATGCACGGATGATGCATAGTCTCAAGCTTCTTACTATGTCTGATTACAATATCAATACCATAGCTTATAAAGTCGGATATAATTCATCCTCATATTTCATTAAAACATTTAAGCGTCACTTTGGCCTTACTCCCAGACAAATTACTCCTACTTTCCAGTAAATTCAGGAGATACTGGAACGTAAAGATCTACTATTAATTTTGTTTTCTCTCGCATGGCACAAATATCGTATATTTCTATATCAAAAGCATTCCTCCTGTTCATATTCAGCATGGGTAATTCGTTCAAGTATACATAGTCTGACAAACTGTTATATTCTCCCCATGTTCCCTCATAATGAAAAAGGTAGTACATCCCAGCGCCAATAGTTTGCCTCTGTAAAGAGGCATCATTGGGTGCATCTTTCACTTCAAACACTGTGACATTTAGAGTAAAATTCGATTTTGCACATACACCGATCCTGTATATTATCATCATATTACTTTTTTTAGCATTTTTATTATGCAACACTAACGTACGTACGTATCTCTTTATTTCAGCTATATTGTCCTCATCATTGCCATTATTATAGTTGCCATCACTAAAATTTACTTTAAACGCCTTACTTGTTGACATAACTTCTAAGCAAGGAAGTAAAACTGGCCTTGATATCATATTTGGTCTCTCTATCGCAGCGTTAGGTGTATACCTGCTTAAAAGCCAATTTTCAGATCTTCTGTACCTGGCCGGTGGTATTCCAAATTTAATCTTAAAAGCACGATTAAACGATTGATAGGAGCCGAAGTGATATATGTTGCATATTTCAATTATTGGCATTTTAGTTATTTTTAATAGTTTAGCCGATAAACTTAGCCTCCTGTTCTTTACATAGGTATGTATACCATAACCAAGAAATTTCTTAAATAAGTATTGTACATTTCTCTTACTATATCCTGATTTAGATACAATATCATTCACATCAATATCTTCTTTTATATTTTTTTCAATCCAGATTACAATACTATCGAATACACATTTTGCTCTTTTCATTCGTATGATGCCGTCATTCATTCTTATACTTAGTTTACAACAAAGTTATCTAAAATGAGCCATTTTTTTATTACTTTTATTCCCTTTAAATCATCTTGTTACTCATACTACCTCTTCCCTTTTACTTTTTATAAAAAGAACGCATGCAATCTTATTTTGTTATTCCATAATTATATAACTTCTGTTATCACACAGATTCCCGTGATGCATAGTAATACCTTTATATCGAATAGCGATATACTTCAGTGTTATTATGATATAAATTTCTCACTTAATGGATACCTATATGGTTAAATATTCGAGAACTTTATGGTCTCAGCTCTATCGTGCAGCGACTGAAGCGGAGTGGAACGGAGATTATTACCATGCACTAATTCTGTGGAACCAGGCTCAATGGGTAGCAAATCTTTCTATTAACAGAAGGTATGCGGAGGCTAAGTCAGATGCTTGTAAGATGAAGTTAAATATAGATGTTATCAATGTATCTTGATTGACAAGTATTTTTAAGATAGTGGTTTCTCATTAGCTACATAGCCTGACGGCTAAAAATCCCCATCATTGTTCCGCAGATGCAATCCTTTTTTCAGTTTCCAAAGTTGATAACAAGAAAAGTAACGTGGCCGAGTACAAAACCTTCTGACTTCCCATCAGCCTCAAGTGCTCCAGGCCCGTGCGTGTCAGCAATCCCCCCATGCCCTGGCATTCAGGAATGACCGCCAGGGGTGCAAGAATATGCATCAGCGCCCCTCATTTGCACCATTGAATATAGCCCGGATAAACAATATATGCCCGACGGCTTTGCCTTGATGGCGGTCGAGCAGAGATAACGTCGGATATGCACTTTCGTCCTCCAATAAGGAGGCTACCAAATCGGCCTCCTTTGGTAGCCAAATGCGCGGGTTTCGACTTCCCGGATAGTACATGCATCATTCTCATCGGCGATATGAAAGGTAAAGCTGTGTGTTGTCATAATGCTCTCCTTAACGGTATTAATTCATTCCATCTTAAATGACATATTCAGGGGGGCCACTTATGAAGATATTGATTTTTCAGCTAGCAGAACAAAAAATTTGCCCTCAAAAGTTTCACCCACCGGCCATTCGTTGCTGTCCAGGCATCGCACCACGCTCAGGCCTGTATTGCCGATGAGACAGGCAAAATCGGCATCCCGCCAGGCCATCATTTGACTACCGAAACGGGTGATGCGACTGTTTTCATCTATGGCCCAGAACTGGGTCGAGCTGACTTTACTATCTTCATCCCAAGCATTTTCGGTTAATAGCAGATGAGGAACAGCAAGGAACAGCCCTTTCGGACAACGCTGCCAGCTCGCCGGCACCATGCCCTGACGTTTAACTTCATCGAATGTATGGAGTTCAATGAGCAGTTTGCCTTCCGGTTTCAACCACTGCGCGCAACCACTGATAAGGCTTTGCGCATCATTAGCGCTAAATACATTCAGCTCTCCAAACGTCATCATGATGAAATCGAAGGGGGCGTCCGGCCAGTAATCACGAATATCCTGGTGGATATAATCAATGTTCAGATCAGCGGCCTGCGCCTGCTGTCGTGCCCATTCTATGGAGGCCGGTGAAAAATCCACACCTGTGCACCTGAATCCACGCTCTGCCAGGCGGCGGGTATAAAAGCCGGGGCCACAACCGAGATCCAGAATGCGTGCGCCCGCGGGTAGCTTACTCGCTATCCATGCTACCTGTTGTTCAATCACTGGCTGCCTGCGACTGGCCCAGTCATGCTCCTGCGACAAATGATTTTCCAGCATTCGCTGGCTGAACTCCGGTTCGTCCCAGGGTATTTTGCTTTCTTCAGCAGAGAGATGAAGTCGGCCGGATATAGAAATTAGAGTGCTGAGATCCATAAATTTTTCCTTAGCGGTTATCGGGCTGTGAACGAACGTTGTTAAGCCCGGTGGTATTGATGCGGTAAGGCTGACCGTTGACGGACTTGATCAGTTTTTTGGTTTTGCGTTTTTTGAATACGGCGAGCGTACAATCGGCAAGCAACAGCCCTTCACGGCTATAGCATTCAACAGAGGTAATACGACCAATATGTGACATGACGCATCGCGGACGTGCGCAATACGTCCATCTTTTGCGAGCATGTGTAAGGTACGTTGTTCCTGACGGGATAAATTCATACTGGAAAACAGATTTCCTCTTCATGCTTGTGCAGCAGCGACTGGGGGACCCATCCAGTCTGTCCGTCTGAAGAACGCTCACACCACATCCAGCCATTGAGTGATTTTAGTCCGTAAACCTCATCCCCTCTCTTCACCTCCAGTTCCCGGGCGTTGTAATCCTCCCTTGCAATGCCCCGATACGTTCCCTCACATCTCTCGATGATCTGTCCGGGCACCCAGCCGCCAGTATGACCGGGAATTGTGCAGTAATACCAGTTATCCCAGCCTTCCTCTCCCTCATACTTTTCGTGAATTATCAGGCTGGTACCACGGGGGAAAGTAATAGGAACAGGATATTCGCTGATATGCGAATCTGTGGCGGTAAATCTTAATGGTACTGTCATAGATGCCTTCTTATTATGTGGCTGTTCTGTAAAAAAAATGCCTCGCAGCACGGAACACGAAGCATTAACAGAACAGGGAGGTAGAGTCACTCATTATAATTATTCACTGTTTCCAATATTATTCTCCTTATGGTGCTGGTTGCTCCTTTATGACTGGCCATTACACCTGTCATACCCCGGTACTGAACATCTTCTCTTGACGGAAGGTTATTAGGTACGCAGAGATATTGACAGTGCGTTATTCAGTGCTTCTTGCTCTTCTTATCCTAGGAGTATTTCACTGCTGCATGGATCTTCAATGAATCAAAAGTGCGTACTTTTACTGGCTCCTGTTTTTCTTGCTCATTTCAGTCAGAAACGTGATGGATAAAAAATTTGTAATCTAGTAAATGTAAAAATAGCGGCAGATATTATTATATTCAATGACGAGTATCACAATTCATGAATTATTTGAAATCAAAAGATATAAGTTATTTTAATAATTAAATAACAAAATTCAGGCTATGGAGCAAATGCAGATAAACGTCACTGGGCTACCCCCGAAATTTAAGGGCTGGAATACCTAATACTCGGGAAAAGCATATCTGTTGAAATATAAATCACGAATAATTAACTTATTAAAATCTTCATCATTGTTTAAGTCACGCTAACTGATTAGCAGCTCTACAACTATTCAGTAAATGATGAACGAATAGTTGAGCTAACAGTTGCTACTCAGTCACAGTAATACCTAAATCTGCCATCAATGATGACGCCTGCTCGTAATCAATTTTAACCCCCTCAAGATTGGTGCGACGGATATCAAGATCCCCCGTAACAGCTCCCCTGAGATCGCAGTTCGTCACATCAGCAGAGCTGCCAGTTGAAACTGGTAAAATCCCCTCCGGACAGATCTGACCCACTGAAATTGGCACCGGTGACGATGGTCCCGTTCCAGAGATTTTCCCACAGTTCACACTCTTCCAGTATAGCGCCTGAAAGATTAGCATAACTAAGGTTACTTTTAGTTATGAACGCACTGCACATCCAGAGACGGGGACTGATTTTTTTCATAAATCTTGCCTGACGGAAATCACATCCCATCGCGCGACAGCCCCTGATTTCAACACCGAAAAGGTCTGCATTCTTAAATATGCTCATCGTCAAATCACAGTTTACAAAACTGGCCTCCTTGAGGGTGGCCCCGCTGAAGTCACAGCCTACCTGTTTATCCGGATGCCAGAAATGGCAATTGATAAATTTCGTTTCAGTCAGATCTGTTTTCGAAAAATCGCATGAGTAAAATTTCACTCCTGAAATTTTCTCACCCGTAAACTGATTGAAAGTAAATTTTAGGGCCTCATAATTTTCTATTTTCATTTAACTACCTTTCTATAAAGGTTTCCAAAATGATAATCATGCAGTTTGTCTGGTATTCGAAAGTTATCTTGCATCAAAAGAGTTAACGTTTGATACGACGCATTGCTCATTTGAAGTTAATCAGCCTTAACGATCCAACCCTTTCCGGTGTTCAATTCCGAAGCAGGGAGAATTGGCTGAGGGTGTACACCAACGCCAATTTCTGGTGCTGATCACTTATTCATTTAATCGTGCTGGTAAAATACACTTGGAAACGACAGGGAGATATGCGTTAGCCCACCGCCGTATGTAGCCATCCTGACTGGCGTGATCTGAATAAGGAAATGAACCATGGAAAACTATACCCTCCATCGTGGCAGGCTTATCGACCATATCCAGCTTGTGACAAACAACTTTGAAGCAAGCAAAGCGTTTTACATATCTGTACTGGCTGTACTTGAGATACCTGTCGCCATTACAGATGAAAATTATATGTGGGCTGACGAACTGGTCATTTCGTCAGTAAAAAGTTCAGAATCGGCAGGAGTACCGACAGGACGGCATCATCTGGCCTTTCAGGCCATGAACCGTGAAATGGTGGATACTTTTTACCATGTGGCACTGACTCATGGAGGGAGTGACAACGGTGCCCCTGGCGAAAGAACCTACCATCCCGGATATTATGCTGCGTTTGTTCTGGATCCCGACGGTAACAATATTGAAGTTGTTTACCATGGAGAAGGCGATCGCAGCGCCCGATCCATAGAAATCAACTTTTCGCTCTGAGGAATCAGGGGTCTGATGGAGCATCTCAATTTGTAAATAGTCAATACGGGGATAATTATGAAAACAGACGATTATGATGCCATGAAAGGAGGATGTACTTGCGGAGCAGTACGTTATGCTGTAACAGCCTCCCCTCTGATTGTTCACTGTTGTCATTGTCACTGGTGTCAGCGTGAAACTGGGTCCGCTTTTGTGATAAATGCAGTCATTGAAAATATGCATGTTCACCTGACAAAAGGTGAAGTCACCGTGATCAATACACCTTCATTAAGCGGAAAAGGTCAGAAGATCGCCCGTTGCCCTAAATGCCAAATCGCATTATGGAGCCACTATTCTGGTAGCAGCAAACTCACTTTTTTGCGGGTAGGTACCCTGGACCATCCCGAGCGCATGCCACCTGATATTCATATTTATGCAGAAAGTAAGCAGCCCTGGGTGACATTACCTGAAGGCGCTATTACCCGCCCTCAGTTTTATGAACCTGATACCGTTCTGTCCAGTGACAGCCTGCGCCGTCTTGCTGCACTTTAAGACCAGTACGAATGACACCGCTCATTAACTAAACTAACCGGCGTAAAACTGAGCCAGATATTGATGAAAAGGATGCCATTAAAGCACAGTATAATGACTATGGCTTGTGTGGTACGTCGGTGTTCTGGTAGATCAGACTGGTTGCCACCCGAAGATACTCATCCTCATATGCCTCAATCACTGTCATTTTAACTAAAATACTGGGGAAAACCATATACGTATAGCGAGAAGCCTCTGATCCTAATCAAATGCATTCAATAAAGTGATATACATCAAATAGTAGTGAGAACTAAAAATGTCAAATATATAAAAATGAGAGTTGTGATAGAAGTAAAGTCTGGCCTAATTACTTTCCTGAGTTTAAGTAACATGTTACCACCTCCTGTAACCCTATGTTATCGATCTCGTAATCTAGCAAAAACGAGTAACATATAAAGATAGATTAAAACGATAAGTATTGGATGGAAAAATAAAGTGATTCTATAAAAATATGAAAATAAGACCAGAAATCAAGGTCCTGTCATGTATGGTTTCAAGTCAATAAACCTATATATATTTACAGCATACAAAATTTTAGTTATCTAAAACTATCATTGTCTGCCAAGCCAAATACTTAAAATATCCTATTCCAATAACTTACGGCATACAACATGAAAAAATTGTTTATAATCAGCCCTTGCGCATTTACCAAGAAAGGCTTTAGTAACCTAGAGTTACACGAGAAAATGTCAGATGTGGAAATCATCAATGTAGAGAGCTACGAAGAAGTCGTAACCCATATTGAAATGGAAGCCAACCCTTCCGAGCCATCACTAATTATTGTAGACATGACTATACGCTTGCGAACATTAAGAACAAGACAACTTGCCACCGTCTGGAATCTGAGACGGATAATGTATACAAATCCAAAACTGAGAAAGGTGCCATTTGTATTATTTGGAATTAAGGAACAGTCACGACTTACTTTACTGCACTGGATAAACTCACATAACTCACTCGAGTCTTTAATCGACAGAATAGATAATATCTATAAGAAATATGAAGATTACTCTAACTGTAATGGAATTAAGCAAAAAGGGCTTGAAAAAAGGCAAAGGATATTACTTGAACAACTTATGAAAGGGTACA
Organism: Citrobacter europaeus; assembly: GCA_020099315.1. Classification (NCBI taxonomy): domain Bacteria; kingdom Pseudomonadati; phylum Pseudomonadota; class Gammaproteobacteria; order Enterobacterales; family Enterobacteriaceae; genus Citrobacter; species Citrobacter europaeus. The sequence goes on along the minus strand of CP083650.1, from coordinate 267,600 downwards.
GTATACAGAAGTTATCAATAAAAATGCATACATGTTCACATAACTTGTTTTACTCACGCGACCGCTTGATAGCAAAACTTGGGCTTTATGACCGTTATGATTTCATAGCTCTTTCAGAAGAGCTCATATTATAATGGCGTTCAAATAGAAGCCCAAAAAGAATATATAAAAAGGGGAGAATTCTCCCCAAAAATAAATAGCTCACAGATATGCTCAATTTTGAACATACTAAGAGAGTTCATTATTCGAATGATTTTTTAAACACCTAAAATTCATAACAAGCAATGCCAACAAAAGTTATACTAGCGACAAAACTAAAACTTTTCAAAATCGATTATATCATTCTGAACTTTAGCCGATACCTTTTGAAAGTTGCCACTCACCTCTAATCTGGCAGCCTCCCCCCTGACTTTTGAGCACACCGACATGTATGTAATTATTTCATTTCCCGACCGTTTCGGGACTGTCATAAATCCGCTCAAGTGCCGGGTGCTGCCATATGCTGGCGGGTGTGACCGTTTTCCTTTCCCACGGAATAAAACCCAGAAACCAGAACCGCCAGAATCTCAGGCCGGCTTCCGGGTTGTTCTTCAGTAGCTGACCAAAGGTTTCAACACTACCAACATGAATATCCAATGCCTCCCTGTAAATATCAAACACGAACTTTGAACAAAACTGCCGGGAAGAATCGTAGTTAAACCCAGTATGGTACAATTTATGCAGATGAGCGGGCATCTGTTGCATAACAGCCAGCTTCTGTTCCACGTTCAGCCCTCCCTGCAGACGACGTACGGAATAACGTTCACCGGCAGAGCGCTGAATGAAAGCAGACAGGGTGGTAACTCCGGAGAATGGAATGCGGCTTTCAGCCACGAAATAATCGTCACGGTTATGTCCAGTGATGATCCCGACATGATTGCACCAACACCGGGAGGCCATTGACACCTCACGGAACAAGGATGAACCGATACAGGTAAAAACAATATCTCCCGTTTCAAACACCGCAGGGTAATTCTTCGTCATATTTTTCTCCGTTCTGTTTCAGAAAACATTAAACGGTTTCACCACAGCCTTCCGGTAGATATCTCCACTAAACCTCGGCATTCATATCATTTCTTCGGAAAATATCGTGTATGCCCAGTGATTAATGATACCCGTGGTGTATCCCATGTTTCCTGGCTGATAATAAAAATTTAGTGAGGCCCGAAGCCCGATACTGAGATCGCCAATCTCCTCCAGTGACCCAACCAGTTCTGCTTCTACAGTCTATTACGGATCTCTTCTGAACGATTTTCGTTCGGCTTAATGTTTCCCTTTTGTCTTAAGCGCATCACGATTGCGTTCATTCCCGGGGCGGGAACGCCTTGCATCACCTCACCGAAAACGGCTCAACGCTGCTTCCCCACACCGTCTATCGCCTCCAGAACCGGGCTTAGGAGATAACTCAGGATTGTCCTTTTCCCGGTTTTTATTTCCGCCGAGACCGACATCCCCGGCTCCAGCCGGCGGGATTTTCCGTCCACAACCATATCGGTTTCATCCAGTTGAATCACCGCCCGGTAGAGCAGGCCACGCTCCTTATCTTCCACTGCGTCTGCTGACACCTTAATCAACGTCCCCTCCACCCAGCCATAGCGCGTAAAATCAAACGTATCCACCTTGACCGTAACCCGCTGGCCCGTGTGTAAAAAGCCCACATCCTGATTACTGACCAGAACTTCTGCGCTGAGCTTCTCGCCTTCCGGGACAATTTTCAGCAGTTCCTGCGTCGCCTCCACTGCCGCTCCTGCATCCCGGTAAACCAGGGCATCCACCCTGCCACTGACCGGCGCAGTCAGCTGATACAGTTTCAGTTCCGCCTCAAGCTGGGCCAGCTGACTTTCAAGTACTGCATTTTCGGTCACCAGCTCCGTTCGCTCCTGTTCCCACTCCTGTATTTTGCCGGCACGGTAGCTCGCCTCTTCTGATTCAGACAGATCCAGACTGGCCTGAATTTCCCTGACCTTAGCTCCCGCCGCCCGGGCACTGTAATCCGCCTCCAGAAGACGCTTACGGATTTCAAGCAGGCTGTCTTCACTGGTACTTCCCCGCTGGAACAGTGCCTGCAGGGCGGTAAACTGTTTACGGTAGATAACCAGCTGTTTTTCGGCCATATCCTGTTGGGCCAGATAGCCTTCCATCTGTGCATGCAGGGTTTGTTGATTATTACGATAACGCTGTATCTCCCGACGCAGCGCCTCTGCTTCTGACTCCTGACGGGCTGAGACCTGATTTTCCAGAGGAGGTGCCACAACAGACGTTATCCCGTCAGCCAGCCTGTCCGTCGATAAAGGATCGTTCCTGACACGTATCAGCAGCAGTCCGAGTCGCCGGATATTGAGCCGGTTAATCTGCTGGCGAAGACGGTTTTCCTGACGCCGGGTCGTCAGCTGGCCATCATTGAGCTGGATCAAGAGACTGCCTTTCTCAACATGCTGTCCATCCTGCACGTAAACTCTGGCAATATCGGCTGTCACGGCGCTGCTGACGGGCCGTGACAGCAGGGTGACCACCACTTTTCCCCGTGTGATGGCCACAATATCCACCTGTCCCAGCGCGGCCCAGCAGACGGACAATGTCAGTAACAGCATGACGCCCCAGAGAATAAACCGTCCAGCCGGAGAGGGCGGGGTATCCTGAATCTCCAGTACAGCAGGTAAAAACTCACGATAGTTATGCTTCATCATCCCTCTTCGACTGTAACCGGTGCAGACGGGCATAAATGCCGTCACGTTGCAGCAACTGATGGTGAGAACCCTGTTCTGCGATTTCGCCCTTTTCCATCACAATTATCCGCCCGGCCTGCCGCACGGTGGACAGACGGTGCGCAATAATAAATACCGTCCGGTTGCGGCAAATATCGGCCATATTGCGCTGGATAATTTCCTCTGACTCATAATCCAGCGCACTGGTGGCCTCATCGAGGATGAGGATCCGCGGTTGCGTCATCAGTGCCCGGGCAATGCCGATCCGCTGTTTCTGCCCGCCGGACAGTTGCCCGCCCTGCTCCCCGACAGGGGTGTCGTAACCGGCCGGGAATTCGCTGATGAAATCATGTGCGCCGGCAAGTCTGGCAGCTGCCATCACGCTGTCCAGCGGGGCATCCGGCATGGCCAGGGCAATATTGTCGCGGATAGTGCCGTTGAAGAGTTGCGTCTCCTGGAGTACCACGCCGGTCTGCTGGCGCAGCCAGCGGGGATCGATATTTGCACTGTCCGTGCCGTCAATAAAAATCTGCCCCCCGGTCGGGATGTAAAGACGCTGAATAAGACGGGTCAGGGTACTTTTTCCGGAGCCGGAACGGCCCACAATGCCAATCACCTCCCCGGGCCTGACCGACAGTGTCACACGGTTTACAACAGGGGCCATGCCGGGCTGATAAGCAAAACTCACCTCCCTGAAGCGAACCGCTCCTTTGATTGCGGAAAGCGTCACCGCGCTGCCCTGCGCCTTTTCCTGCGGCACATTCAGAATATCGCCCAGCCGTTTCACAGAGACGGAAACCTGCTGAAAATCCTGCCACAGCTGGACCAGCCGCAATACCGGTGCGTTGACCTGGCCGGCAAACATATTGAAGGCAATCAGGGCTCCCACCGTTAATTCCCCCTGAATGACCTGCTGTGCCCCGTACCAGAGAATGGCCACACTGGTAACTTTACCGATAAGCTGCGCCAGCTGGCCTGCCACATTTCCCAGATTCTGGGTGCGGAAACACCCGGAGACATAGGCCGCGATTTGTTCATCCCAGCGGCGTCCCATCTGATTTTCTACTGCCATCGCTTTTACCGGCTCGATCCCGGTAATACTCTCAACCAGAAAAGCCTGGTTACGGGCCCCCTGCTGAAACTGGACATCCAGACGCCGGCGTAATTCAGGAGTGATTGTCAGGGAGAGAATGGCGTAGGGAACCAGCGAGACGATGACGATCAGAGTCAGCGGTATGCTGTACAGCGCCATCACCACGAAGAAAACAAGGGTGAACAACAGGTCCAGACACAGAGTCAGCGCATTACCGGTAAGGAATTCCCGCACTGTCCTGAGCTCATGCACCCGCGCCACGGTCACCCCCACCTGCCGCTGGCGGAAATAAGCCAGCGGCAACGCCAGAAGATGACGGTACAGCAGGGAGCTCAGGGTGACGTCAATACGCTGTGAGGTGTGGGCCAGCTGATAGTTTCGAAGTCCACCCAGCAACACATCAAACAGACAGACACCCAGCATACCGATGGCCAGTACATCGAGCGTGGTCAGGCTCTGGTGCGTCAGCACCTTATCCACAACAACCTGAAAAAACAGCGGCGTGACCAGAGCAAGCAACTGAATAAAAAAAGAAGCCAGAAGGATCTCGCCGAGCAGTTTTTTGTAACGCATAAACGCCCGGGCAAACCAGCGCAGGTTAAATTCCCGCTCAATGTTTTCCAGGGACAGACGCCGCGTGAAGAGAAAACCGGTATAGCGTATGTCCGGCAGGGGCTCCAGAATCTCTGCACTCTCCTCTCCCTGTATCAGCCATTTCCCGTCCCTGATGGCCAGCACCACCACATATCCCCGTTCCGGTACCTCAATTAATGCCGGCAGGGGGATCCTGCAGCCCGCTTCCAGGTTCGCGACATGGCGGCATTTTAGCCCACAACTTCTGACCGCCCGGACAAACTGCAGGGTAAGATCATGGCTCTCATCAGTGAAATACCGGGATCTCAGTGAGGCAATATTGACAACTGTCTCATGGTAACGGGCAATAATGGCGAATCCCCGCCATAAACTCTGTTCTGAAGGTGACACGTTCAGTCTGTTTCCCTTGCTGATAAAGAAGCCCGGGCATCATGCCCGGGGGTTATCTCAGTAGCCGAATGAAGTTTTCTGAACGGTGGCCAGTACCGGAGCCGTGAACTGTTCAGGTGCCATCAGCAACACATCAGCATCATCCGCAGCCGCCATGAACTGACTGATTTGCTGTCGCATCAGACTCACCGGGACAGCACTGTCAGAGCCGGTATCCGCGGCCGGCAGCGGGATACCGTCATCGAGATAGCTGAGCAGGTCGTCAGCAAGCCACAGCGTCCCGTCCGCATACTGCACCTGCTGCAGGGGATTCCAGTTATCACCGGAGAAGAACCTCTCCACCAGGATACGGTCGGTACTGCCCGCCAGCGTCAGCAGCAGATCGCTGCTGCCGGAACGCTTCACCGTCACCTGGTCTGCGGTGATACCTTCCCCGAACTTCAGCGTGTTGGTCTCCGGGGTGGTGTGGTAATCCCCGCGCAGGGTGTCCTGGCCGTCACCGGGGTTAAACAGGTAGGTGTCGTTCCCGGCTCCGCCGCTCAGAGAATCGTTCCCGGCACCGCCCACGAGAATATCGTCCCCGGCCTGGCCATTGAGGACGTCATTGCCCGCCAGCCCGTACAGCACGTCGTTCCCGCTGGTCCCGGTCAGGGTGTCCGCCCCGTCCGTCGCCTGCAGTGCCTTCGCCACCAGGTCCGCCACCGTCCAGCGCGTCCCGTCCACAAACTCCACCACCTGCAGTGGGGTGTAATAACTGTCAGGCCGGTCCTGGTAGAAGAAGTCTTTTACCAGGATACGGTCGGTACTGCCCGCCAGCGTCAGCAGCAGATCGCTGCTGCCGGAACGCTTCACCGTCACCTGGTCCGCCGTAATACCGGCCCCGAACTTCAGGGTGTTGGTCTCCGGGGTGTTATGGTAATCCCCGCGCAGGGTGTCCTGGCCGTCACCGCGGTTAAACAGGTAGGTGTCGTTCCCGGCTCCGCCATTGAGAATGTCGTTCCCGGCTCCGCCCACGAGAATATCGTCCCCGGCCTGGCCATTGAGGACATCATTGCCCGCCAGCCCGTACAGCACGTCATCCCTGCCAGTCCCGGTCAGGGTGTCCGCCCCGTCCGTCGCCTGCAGTGCCTTCGCCACCAGGTCCGCCACCGTCCAGCGCGTCCCGTCCGCAAACTCCACCACCTGCAGTGGGGTGTAATAACTGTCAGGCCGGTCCTGGTAGAAGAAGTCTTTTACCAGGATACGGTCGGTACTGCCCGCCAGCGTCAGCAGCAGATCGCTGCTGCCGGAACGCTTCACCGTCACCTGGTCCGCCGTAATACCGGCCCCGAACTTCAGGGTGTTGGTCTCCGGGGTGTTATGGTAATCCCCGCGCAGGGTGTCCTGGCCGTCACCGCGGTTAAACAGGTAGGTGTCGTTCCCGGCTCCGCCATTGAGAATGTCGTTCCCGGTGCCGCCCGCCAGGATATCGTCCCCGTCACCGCCGTTGAGAGTATCATTCCCCTCCCCGCCGTACAGGGTGTCGTTCCCCGCCTGGCCGTTGAGGACATCATTGCCTGCCAGCCCGTACAGCACGTCATCCCTGTCAGTCCCGGTCAGGGTGTCCGCCCCGTCCGTCGCCTGCAGCGCCTTCGCCACCAGGTCTGCCACCGTCCAGCGCGTCCCGTCCGCAAACTCCACCACCTGCAGCGGGTTGAAATTTCCATCCGGCCGGTCAGAGGAGAAGAAGTCCTCCACCAGAATACGGTCGGTGCTGCCCGCCAGCGTCAGCAGCAGACCACTGTAACCGGAACGTTTCACCGTCACCTGGTCCGCCGTAATACCTTCCCCGAACTTCAGGGTGTTGGTCTCCGGCTTACTTTGATAATCCCCGCGCAGGGTGTCCTGGCCGTCGCCGCGGTTAAACAGGTAGGTGTCGTTCCCGGCGCCGCCGCTCAGAGAATCGTTCCCGGCACCGCCCACGAGAATATCGTCCCCGGCCTGGCCATTGAGGACGTCATTGCCCGCCAGCCCGTACAGCACGTCGTTCCCGCTGGTCCCGGTCAGGGTGTCCGCCCCGTCCGTCGCCTGCAGCGCCTTCACCACCAGGTCTGCCACCGTCCAGCGCGTCCCGTCCGCAAACTCCACCACCTGCAGCGGGTTGAAATTTCCATCCGGCTGGTCAGAGGAGAAAAAATCTTCCACCAGAATACGGTCGGTGCTGCCCGCCAGGGTCAGCAGCAGACCACTGTAACCGGAACGCTTCACCGTCACCTGGTCTGCCGTAATACCGGCCCCGAATTTCAGCGTGTTGGTCTCCGGGGTGGTGTGGTAATCCCCGCGCAGGGTGTCCTGGCCGTCACCGCGGTTAAACAGGTAGGTGTCGTTCCCGGCTCCGCCGCTCAGAGAATCGTTCCCGGCACCGCCGTACAGGGTGTCGTTCCCCGCCTGGCCGTTGAGGACATCATTGCCTGCCAGCCCGTACAGCACGTCATCCCTGTCAGTCCCGGTCAGGGTGTCCGCCCCGTCCGTCGCCTGCAGCGCCTTCGCCACCAGGTCTGCCACCGTCCAGCGCGTCCCGTCCGCAAACTCCACCACCTGCAGCGGGTTGAAATTTCCATCCGGCCGGTCAGAGGAGAAAAAGTCTTCCACCAGAATACGGTCGGTGCTGCCCGCCAGGGTCAGCAGCAGACCACTGTAACCGGAGCGCTTCACCGTCACCTGGTCTGCCGTGATACCGGCCCCGAACTGCAGGGTGTTGGTCTCCGGCTTACTGTGGTAATCCCCGCGCAGGGTGTCCTGACCGTCTCCGCGGTTAAACAGGTAGGTGTCGTTCCCGGCTCCGCCCCTGAGAATGTCGTTCCCGGCGCCACCCGCCAGGATATCGTCCCCGTCACCGCCGTTGAGAGTATCATTCCCCTCCCCGCCGTACAGGGTGTCATTCCCCGCCTGGCCGTTGAGCACGTCATTGCCTGCCAGCCCGTACAGCACGTCATCCCTGTCAGTTCCGGTCAGGGTGTCCGCCCCGTCCGTCGCCTGCAGTGCCTTCGCCACCAGGTCTTCCACCGTCCAGCGCGTCCCGTCCGCGAACTCCACCACCTGCAGCGGGTTATAGGTGCCATCCGGCCGGTCAGAGGAGAAAAAGTCTTCCACCAGAATACGGTCGGTGCTGCCCGCCAGGGTCAGCAGCAGACCACTGTAACCGGAGCGCTTCACCGTCACCTGGTCTGCCGTGATACCGGCCCCGAACTGCAGGGTGTTGGTCTCCGGCTTACTGTGGTAATCCCCGCGCAGGGTGTCCTGACCGTCTCCGCGGTTAAACAGGTAGGTGTCGTTCCCGGCTCCGCCGCTCAGAGAATCGTTCCCGGCACCGCCCACGAGAATATCGTCCCCGGCCTGGCCGTTGAGCACGTCATTGCCTGCCAGCCCGTACAGCACGTCATCCCTGTCAGTTCCGGTCAGGGTGTCCGCCCCGTCCGTCGCCTGCAGTGCCTTCGCCACCAGGTCTTCCACCGTCCAGCGCGTCCCGTCCGCGAACTCCACCACCTGCAGCGGGTTATAGGTGCCATCCGGCCGGTCAGAGGAGAAAAAGTCTTCCACCAGAATACGGTCGGTGCTGCCCGCCAGGGTCAGCAGCAGACCACTGTAACCGGAGCGCTTCACCGTCACCTGGTCTGCCGTGATACCGGCCCCGAACTGCAGGGTGTTGGTCTCCGGCTTACTGTGGTAATCCCCGCGCAGGGTGTCCTGACCGTCTCCGCGGTTAAACAGGTAGGTGTCGTTCCCGGCTCCGCCGCTCAGAGAATCGTTCCCGGCACCGCCCACGAGAATATCGTCCCCGGCCTGGCCATTGAGGACGTCATTGCCCGCCAGCCCGTACAGCACGTCGTTCCCGCTGGTCCCGGTCAGGGTGTCCGCCCCGTCCGTCGCCTGCAGTGCCTTCGCCACCAGGTCCGCCACCGTCCAGCGCGTCCCGTCCACAAACTCCACCACCTGCAGTGGGGTGTAATAACTGTCAGGCCGGTCCTGGTAGAAGAAGTCTTTTACCAGGATACGGTCGGTGCTGCCCGCCAGCGTCAGCAGCAGATCGCTGCTGCCGGAACGCTTCACCGTCACCTGGTCCGCCGTGATACCGGCCCCGAACTTCAGGGTGTTGGTCTCCGGGGTGTTATGGTAATCCCCGCGCAGGGTGTCCTGGCCGTCTCCGCGGTTAAACAGGTAGGTGTCGTTCCCGGCTCCGCCATTGAGAATGTCGTTCCCGGCACCGCCCGCCAGGATATCGTCGCCGGCACCACCGTTGAGGGTGTCGTTCCCCTCCCCGCCGATAAATGTTTTTTCTTCAGGGAAACCAATTCGCTCCTGTTCCTTACTGAAGGAAGGTAGGTAGGAGAAGTAAGCATAAAAGATATTTCTTAACCTCAGTGATTCATAGACATCTGCTTTTTCAAGCGCTGATATGCGTTCTTCAAAGGCTTTAAAATTCAGCGTTATGCCGCTGAGATCAGACTTTATATCTGGAACAATTAGTGCAAACTCAGCTTTATATTGAGTCTGAAATAAAATGCACGCCTCCACATAATGAGCAAACCTTTGATATTCTCCTTTAAGTATAGCTGCAGCATTACCCATTGGATTTGTTTCACCCAGTATCTGGTTTTTATATTTTGTTCCTGTAGCAGCTTCCAGTACCGCAAGTTGTCGGGCATCAATATAAATACCCCGGCTGCCGGGTTCGATATTTTCAACGCCAGCCCAGGCGAATAAAATGGATTCAATTTTATTTCCTTTTTTTGCGTCTTCCGGAACGGCCAGATATTCAGCAATAAGTGTTCGTAATTCTTTGTTCAGACTCATTGCAATATGTAAATCTGTCATATTGCCAAAGCCACGGACATAGGGTAAATCCCGGATACTTTCATCCACCGTTACTTCTGGGGTATACTGTGTATATCCCAGATTAGTATTAAACCAGACATCACTGGACTGCCCTTTTTTACCGTCGGTAAAAGTAAACGTACCGGTTTGTTTGTGAGCGTTATTCTGCCCGTCAACATAAGACGAAGAAATCCAGGATGTGCCGATGGATGCCACGCCAGCCTCATCAAGGGTCAATAATTCTCCCGCGTCAACCTTCCCGTTGCTGTTGGTATCCCGCCAGACCCTGATGTGCTGCCACGCCGCGTCTCTGTTGTCGAGCACCCCATCACCGTTTTTATCCAGTTCCCTGAGAGCCTCATAACCATTTTCTGCACGCTTACCATTTTCCAGAAGGGTATTGTTACCAAACAGCTCACGCCCCGTGTCAATCAGGCCGTCGCCATTGCGATCCATAACCAGTAACCCGTCATCCGGCGCGACCCAGCCGGTATTTTCTGCATATTTGTTACCATCATGGTCGAAAAATACATTCGATGACAGAGGGAGCGTTTCAACTCCATCACCATCCAGGTCGAGGATGAGAGGACTGAAGGTATTCTCTGCTTTATCCTTGCTGGGTCCTCCCGGAGGTCCGAAAAATCCCGGAAAGAGCGACAGCAGTCCGCCAGCCACTCCGTCAGGTGCCTGCATGGCACCACCAAGAAGACTCTTCAGAGCATCAGCTAAAGAGCCGGCCAGCTGGTTCAGTAAATACCCCAGCGCTTCACGGAGATAATTCCGGGCTGACTCACCCCCCTCCTGAGCCACTGAACTGAAATAGTTTTCCAGAGCACCCAGCTGTTTCTGCAGACTCTCCATCAGTTGATCTGCCAGACTGCCGGCACTGGTCGTGGCGTCAGGGGAGGTATTCGTCAGGCTATCCAGATAACGGTTCAGTTCATCGCGAACCCAGTCTCCCGCACCGTTGAGGATATTACCGACCGCATCCTGGAGAGAATCCATTCCTTCTTCATACTTATCCCCAAGCCACGCATCCAGCTGGTCTTTCAGGTCCATGGCATCTTCCAGCGCGTTATGGTCGTCCGTACCGTTTATAAGGTCAGACACTCCAAATGGCGTCTGCAAGCCATTCAGATAATCCACCCCGCCACTCTGAAGTACTTTGTCCACTGCGGTGGTACAGTTGTAATCACCGTCCCCGTCCGGGGTGATGTCGTAAGAATAGTTATGATTGGGAAAAGAATTGATCATATCCCGCATGCTCTGATACTGGGCTTCCGAAAGCGGGATAGTTTTACTTTCGGTGGGTATTCTTCCTTTAAGATCATCATCAACTTCAACTTTAGCCACCACATCCTTTCCGGTGATATTGCCTGCAAACCAGCCATCTTCAGGGGTAAAGCCAAAATATTTTTTATTTCCCTGACCATCATCGAGTTCCAGCCAGGTGTGGACATATCCTTCAGCCGTATTATTAAAGGGTTTTGAATCATTTTTAATCGTGACCTGATATCCCATAATACACTCTTTAATATAAACTTTTAATACGACAGATTATTTTGTATTGTAAATACGTCTAAAGCTCAGCGTATAGTCTGTCAATTCGTCAGAACGGCTGTATATCTCGGGAATAATCACATAGCGCCCGGGTTTCTTGATTTCAAAATTAGGAGTACCCTCACTAATTTCATACTTGTCTATGATATACATCTCATCTTGATACCGGGTCTCTCCTGTCGGAGGAATTTTAATTTCATGAAACAAACTGCGTGTATTAAAATCATAAATTAAAATCCGGCCTTTCAGGTCATTGCGAACTTTTTTATACAATACCTGCATTTTTTGATAGTCCTTCTTCCGCGTATTTTCATCGGAAGGTTGGTTGAAACCATCCCAGCCAGAAAAAAGAATTCTAACATTATACATTCCTTTTTTTTCAACATTGACCACAAACTGTCTTGGCGATATCTTATTCATACTTGGATATTCTGTGCTTTCATTTTGAGTCTGAATCTCTGCCGCTGTAGAGAGAGATAACGAGATAAAGCAAATAGTACTAATTAAACACATAATAATTAGCCCTTTGATAAAAACAAAGTAATACATCACATTACAACTCCTTCTGTGACCATATAGATGATGGCTCGCCAGTAGCATAATAAAAGTAATTACCATGATCTAATAACATAAAGAAAAAATAAAAATCTATATATTAATAAAACATTATTAATATATAGAATATTTTATATTTATATACGAAATATTGCGCTTATGATGACAATCTTTGTTACTAAAGAGACCATTTAGGATATAGAATCTATGGTCACTCCGATATCTAACTGACCTCTAAATACAGCGCCAAAGCTTACAGTTCGGGCTACCCGATTAAGCCAGAAGCGGCTGTAGTGTTAGTTGGGTTATCTGGTGCTGAGAGCTTGCTTAGCCGCAAAGCATAAAAACATGTCTCTGGTTGCTCTGATCTTTACCCTGACAACATTCTTTTTCTTCAGTATGGCTGATGCAAAGTGAGAGATAAAATGAGTGTAGTGGATCACGTTGTTCCGATCGCGATATGGATGCAGATTAGGATATAGGTTCATATCAAAGGATAACGCCCGACAGGCATTACCGCGTGCTAACCCCGAAGTATGCCGGGCACACACCAATGTATCGGTAGTCGGAAATACAGGAGAAAGAGGATGCAAAAGCACATTCCCCTTAAGGAAGGGCGGGCTCTGTTTGGCAGAGATACCAATGCCTATGAACAGGGCAGGCCTGATTACCCGTTACCTATATTTGCATTACTTAAAGAGTATTGCGGACCAGAAATCTGCCGGATGGCTTTCGAAATTGGGCCAGGGACCGGACAAGCAACGGAACATCTTCTCGATATGGGATATCAGGTAAAAGCAGTCGAACCTGACCATAATCTGGCTATAAGATTAAAGGAAAGGCTGAGTCAGTATTCTCAGGATTCATGCTCGATTATTAATTCCACTTTTGAGGAGGCAATACTACAACCGGGCTGCTTTGATCTGGGGATTGCAGCCACCTCTTTTCACTGGATAGAACCCGTTAGCGGACTCAAAAAGATATTCCAGCTTCTGCGCCCCGGAGGATGGTTTGCCATGTGGTGGAATGTTTTTGGCGACCCACATAATGCGGATGTCTTCATGAAAAGAACAGAGCACTTGTTTGCTCCCCTTAGTGCCAGTCCTTCACATAAAGCGGGTCACCACTATCCTTACCCACTACAAAAAAGAGAGAGGCAAGATGATCTGGCAAAAGCCGGGTTTACCGGAATAATTAGTGATGAGTTTAGATGGGAAGCAGAAATGGATGCCCGACAGACCAGACAATTGATTTCAACATTTTCACCGGTTGCGCGACTAAGTGAGGCAAAACGCAAGCGATTGCTCAATGAGATAGAGAGAGTTGTGAAAAAGGATTTTGGAGGAAAGGTTAGGCGTAACTTTGTTACCGCTATTTACCTTGCAAGGAAACCTTAGACCTTGTAAATAATTCTGTGTAACTGCCCCCCTTTTTAAAAAGCAGTCAAACTCTCAGCGAATCGCCGGTGCATCCCGCAGGCCGTTTCCCGTCAGTGGCCCACGGCTCCGCACATGATAGACGTTAAACTAAACGTATGTGATCACCATCTCATGCTAAGAGGCAAATGCACAACAAAAGAAAAACAGCGGCCTGTATTAACCATTTCAGAATTCAGTAAGACTGATTTTGTATATTCAGAAAGGATAAAGCAATGCGAATAATGACTGAGGGAATTAACTGGTATTACACACTGACAGGACAGGGAGAACCAGTCCTTTTTCTGCACGGCGGGCTTGATACCTGCGTCAATTACACGCGTTTACTGACAGAGCTGAAGGACAGGTTCAGCGTCATTGCCGTGGACCGTCGTGGCCACGGCAGAACAGCAGACACGGATGCGCCTTTCGACTGTGCCCTGATGGCCAGAGAACTGGCTGCATTTCTCCGCGAAATGAAACTGCCCCCGGTTCATATCATCGGCTGCAGCGATGGGGCAAACATCGGCCTGCATATGGCAGCAGGTTTTCCGGAGCAGGTAAAAAGTCTTATCGCGGTCTCGGGAAATTATAAAGGACGATCCGGCATGTCAGACGGGTGCCTTGCCATGTTTGACGCCTTGTCAGTGGAGTTTGTGCAGGAAACCATGCCGGACATTCTCAGACAGTATGGCGAACTCAATCCCGCCCCCGTACCGGAAACCTATATAGCAAAAACAAAACGAATGTGGAACCAGGAGAGTGTCATCAGCCAGGAGTGCCTTGCAGGCATAAGTGTGCCTGTACTTATTGTCGGCGGGGACAGGGATATGGTGCTGCCGGAGCAGCTTCTGGAAATGAAAACGCTTATTCCGGATGCCTCCTTACTGATATTGCCGTATTGCGGGCATTATATTTTTCAGGATTTCGCATGGAGTTCCACTGCAGCATCCACCGTACAACTGTTCAAGGAATTTATGACAACGCGTTTCTCTGGGCATAACACGATCTTTATCTGAGGGGGAAGTTTGAAGATCGGAAATTGCGGTATCGCATTTAGGTTATCCGATAAAGGTCAAATCCCTGACAACACCTTATAACGTGGGAGTACACCCCATTGCGATAGGTAAGCCTGTTCAAAAAAGGCTTACCGGGCAATACACGTGGTTCAGTCTTAATGGCAACCTTAGCGTAAACTTTAATTCCCGTTGCTTCAGCCAGTTATCAGAAAAATCCTGTCATCGATTTGAACGTAACAATTTATACCTGCATACTGTATATGCATACAGTTATTCTTGAGGTATAACATGCTGCAATTTATTCCCATAGCCTCCATTCAAGAAGCGCTAAAAATCCCTTTGTTTACAGAGCGATGTGCTGCCGGTTTTCCTTCTCCAGCAGCTGACTATACAGAAGAAGAGCTGGATCTGAATGCGTATTGTATACGTCGTCCCAGTTCGACTTTCTTTGTTCGGGCGATTGGTGATTCAATGCGGGATATGGGTCTGCATTCTGGTGATCTAATGGTGGTCGATAAAGCCGAAAACCCCATACAGGGAGATATTGTCATCGCGGAAACAGATGGCGAGTTCACCGTTAAGCGCCTGCAGCTAAAGCCCCGAATCGCCCTGTTGCCGATGAATCCTGCATACCCCGTCCTCTATCCAGAAGAGCTGCAGATATTCGGTGTCGTGACCGCATTCATACACAAAACCCGGAGTGCAGACTGATGTTCGCCCTGGCTGACGTCAACAGCTTCTATGCGAGCTGTGAGAAAGTATTTCGTCCCGATTTGCGTAATAAGCCCGTTGTGGTGCTCAGCAATAACGATGGATGTGTTATCGCGCGTTCAAAAGAAGCGAAGCAACTGGGTATTAAAATGGGAGTTCCGTGGTTTCAACTGAAAACAACCGAATTTCCTGTACCTGTCGTTGCGTTCTCGAGTAACTACGAACTCTACGCGTCGATGTCGAACCGTGTTATGGCGCATCTCGAAGAACTGGCACCTCGCGTTGAGCAGTATTCTATCGACGAAATGTTTCTTGATATCCGCAATATTGACAGTTGTATCGATTTTGAAGACTTCGGCCGGCAGTTGCGCGAGCATGTACGTTCAGGAACCGGACTGACCATCGGAGTTGGGATGGGACCGACCAAGACACTGGCAAAGTCAGCACAATGGGCGTCTAAGGAATGGCGGCAGTTTGAGGGCGTGCTTGCTCTGACTTCAGGCAATCCAAAGCGAACGGAGAAACTATTGTCACTGCAGCCAGTAGACGAAATCTGGGGGGTTGGTCGCCGGATCTCGAAGAAACTGCACACAATGGGGATAACAACTGCACTGCAGCTGGCGCGCGCGAACCCAACATTTATCAGGAAAAATTTCAGTGTTGTTCTCGAGAGAACTGTCCGTGAACTGAACGGGGAAAGCTGTATTTCACTGGAGGAGGCTCCGCCACCCAAGCAGCAGATTGTCTGCAGCCGATCCTTTGGGGAGCGCGTCACAACATATGAAGCCATGCGCCAGGCAGTCTGTCACTATGCTGAGCGTGCAGCTGAAAAGCTGCGCGGCGAGCGGCAATTCTGCAGGCATGTTGCTGTATTTGTGAAGACGTCACCGTTCACTGTGAACGAACCGTATTACGGGAATGTGGCCAGTGAGAAACTGACGACTCCCACGCAGGATACCAGGGACATCATAGCCGCAGCGGTGAAAGCACTGGATCGGATCTGGGTGAAGGGGCATAGATATGCAAAAGCGGGTTGCATGCTCAATGATTTCACACCAACCGGGATTTCTCAGTTAAATCTTTTTGATGAAGTGCAGCCGCACGAACGAAGTGAGCAGTTGATGAAAGTTCTCGACAGTATCAACCATTCAGGTATGGGAAAAGTGTGGTTTGCCGGAAGAGGGATAGCCCCTGAGTGGCAGATGAAAAGAGAGCTACTCTCTCCAGCTTATACCACTCGCTGGGCTGAATTACCTGTTGCACGATTGCGCTGAATCAGCTCATTGAGACTCAGTGAAAAAGGCTGAATTTCATGGTTGAAAATCAATACATTGCCATCTGAAGAACTGCTATCGTAGTGCCAATAACCATTCTTTTAATGTGCATGTTAACAAAAGAGGTTTAAATGAGAATAAACGTACTATTACTTACCAGTCTGTTAGTAGCTGGACCGGCGCTGGCAGGAGAAGCTCACGTTTGTAAATCACAGACGGTAGCGAACTCTGCAGCGAATGCCGAGTTGACTGATAACACGGTATTTAAATGTGGCGAAAACATTTCCGGTACTATCCCGTCACTTGCCCGGGAGGGATGGAAAATTGTGCAACAGACAGATCAGGCAGATGTCACCGATCCATCAAAAACATACGCACAATTGATCATCCAGAAGGATTAATACTGTCGTTGATAATTCATCACACTTTCGTGCACGCTCCCTGACGGGAATACCCCCGTCAGGGTAAGATTTTACGCGGGTCCGGAGACCCGCTCAGTTTTAACACTGGATCTTAAATTCTTCGTTGCTGGCCGTGATATACAGCGGTTTCCTCTCGTTCAGAATGCGGTTAATCATGCTTTCCGTCAGATTTATCGTCTCACCAAAATCATCACCCCCTACTTCTGCCCGGGCGGTATCCCACCAGGCCTCATCCTTTTCCGGATGGCATCCCTTCGCATAAGCCACTTTTCGGCCACGCGGAGTGAGCTCACCGGTTTCAGACATAATATAAACGCCATGATCCTTGACCAGTACCACGCCACAGTGGTTTTTACGTGCCTCAAGCAGTACCGGTTTTAAGTCTTTTGCACTGAATTTCAGCATGATGTTTCTCCTGTAAAAAATAAGGGGAGAAACATCCCCACCGGGAGAGTTTCTCCCCGGTGGGTTTACCGTTGATTTATGCAGCCAGTCGTGGCTGCTGTGGTACCGGTTGATCAATCACCGGCTGCTCAAACTGCTCACGTACCCAGCTGATGGCCTGGCTCATCGCCTCACCATAATCGCTGCTGGTCATCCTGTTGATGTTATTCACCTCACTGTCCCAGGTGAACGACTCCAGCAAAATGCCGTTTTTATAGTAAACATTCACCACAAAGCAGACCGGAGTAAAAAGCCCGTCCGCGACTTTGTCGACCCAGGACACGATGTATTCCGGATTGAACTCCAGAATGTCTATCTCATCGATATCCTGCGGCCCCACAAATAAACGCAGTGAACCGTACTCCCCACGGAATTCGCGCAGCTGCCTGGGCTCTGTCGTGCAGTTCGCCACAAAGCATTTCAGTTTCTGATAGCAATGCTGAGTAATGTCCTGCAACTGCTGCGCCAGCCAGCTCTCAAAACGGTGCCAGTATCGTACCGTTTTGCTGAATGTCACCTGTGGAATACGCCGGTGTGCCGGTAAATCCTGCTGGCCGGTCACCCGCAGGTACGTTTCTTCGTCCGCCTCCGTCAGCGCCGCAGGATTCCCCTTCAGCAGCAGGTCGCACTGACCACTGCTGTGAGGATGAACCCGGGGAAGCCAGTCAGGTTGTTCTGCCTCCTTCGACAGCATATCCAGTCCGGCTATCCACAGCGTCAGTACCTGCCGGCAGCGCGCCAGCGTGGTTTCATCACTGTCTAGACCGGACAGCATGACATCCATCACCGCCATCAGTTTTTCCCGGTCAAACTGTATCCGGGTATTCACGTAGTCGGAACGGCTGCGGCGAAGCTGCCAGGTAATATCCTCTTCGGTTACGTCCAGACACAGCCGCTCTGAGAAATGCTGGCTGATATATTCGTCAATAATGCTCACGGGAAAATCCTCTCTGGTTTATTAAAGGGATTTTCCCCCTCGGGGGAAAATCCCCTGAGGGTATAGTGGTTAATCAGGCGGCCAGTTTCAGTGCCGGCCGGGTTAAAGGTATCTCAACCTGCGACGTCCGTTCCTGGCGTATCCAGTCCAGGGCCTCGCTGACAACATTCTGCCAGTCGCTGACATGGGGATGCTCCACGTCAATCACGTCGGCGTCTCGCCTGAAGACGTTCAGCTCCGAATCGTTGCGGTATATTACCCGCACTTCAAAGCGAACCGGCGTCAGATTACCGGCCATAATTTCCTCCAGATAATCTTCCAGCGATGCGTCGTCATACGCGTAGAGATACTGACATTCATCAATATCCCGTCCGGACATATGCAGCTCAATACGTCCGAAAGCCAGGTTAAAGCACCGTATTTTCCTGGGCTCCACGTGCAGCTGGCGATAAAGACGCCCGAGTTGCACCAGACAACGATCCTCCACCTGATACAGTTGACGGGCTATCCACGCCATAAAACGCGTCCAGTAAGGCATCGTCGCTGCAAGCTGTTCCCGGGGGAACTGCTCTCCGGACATCAGATGACACTGGGCGGTCAGGCGTAAGAATGCATCATCCGGAAGCGCCAGCAGTGCCTGTGGATCCCCCGGCAGCAGACGATCAACTCGTCCACTGCACTCCGGAATCGTCCGGGGCAATATCGACATATCCTCAGACACTGTTGCCAGCGCGTCGAGACCACGAATCCATAGCGTCAGAATACGCTCTGCCTGACGGCATCTTTCCCGGAGCTCCGGATTAAGCGCCACGTCATCCAGCATAAACTGCATCACGGACAATAACCGGTCACGGTTCAGTACCATATCGGTATTGATATAATCCGACTCCTGATCGTCCACCTGGTAAAAAACCTCCTCAGCGTTCACACTGAGACCCAGTGCTTTACTGAGCTGCCGTTGAATATAGAAACTGGCCAGCATAAGTGACTCCTGTTCAGAACAGGAATTCTCCCCACAGGGAGAACCCTGTCGGGATGAAGATAAATACGCAACTAGGCCGCTTTACGCGTCCGTTCTGCCTGCCACCGGTGATGCCAACGACCCAGTACAAACATCGGCGTCGCCATTTCCCGCTTAATTGCCACGGTCAGACTGTTGCCGGTGGCCACAATGGCCGGGATGCCCATCAGGGAAAGCTGGATGTAACACATCATCGCGGCCACAGGGTCAATATCCACGCAGTACACCATCATCTGTTTTTGCGGATTTAACCCCGCCTCCAGCATGGCCTCCGCCATCGCCACAATCATGCCGCCCGCTCCACAGGCCGGGTCACTGACGGTGATGAAGTCACGCTCACCGGAGGTAAGCACCGACAGCCGGTCACTCAGGGTCATACGTGACATCGTGTAACAGACATTGTACGGTGTGAAGTACTGGCCATGACGGGTATTACCCAGCTCAAGGCTCATAAAAATCTGCCCGAGAAAATCTGTCGGACAGAATTCCAGCCCCTCAATCACCTCCGCCAGCAGGCGGGACATGTTATTCGCGTCCTCCTGCGAATAACGGCCAACGCGCTGCATATAGTCAGCTTCAAAATCCGCATCCCGGTGAATGGCGTTATACAACGAGCAGGCTGCCATATGGACAAAATCACTGAAGACCTGCCAGCGATTCACATCCGGTGCCATCTGGTTAAACAGGCCGACAAACCGCTGCACGTGTGGGTTATTTTTCCCCCGACGCGCAGCCCAGGGCAGCGCCACCACATTGTCATTACCGTCCGGATCATCTGGTCCGTCATCGTTCGCCGCCCCCTCTCCTTCCGACACCACCGGCGCCGGTAACAAAGGTAAACCGTCGGCCTGTTCCGTATCCGCATTCTTCTCCGGCATACCGGAGGGCGCAGGAACGCGGTAACAGGTCAGCAGTTCAGGACGTATTTCAGACAACGTCAGTATTTCACTGTCCGGACCGGCTTCGCTGAGAAACAGCGACCGCTGAGGCTGGTCGCAACGTTCCCACTGGTAAATACGGGCCAGCGCATTAATCGCCATCAGAGGCGTAATACCACACTCAAGATGGTGCTCAACCACACTGCGACAGCCCAGCGTGGTGTCGTCGAGAGGAAAGCCGTAATGCGTTTCAAGTATCAATGAGGCCATCTTCTGCCACATCTCCACCGTGGTCATCGCGGGTCTTCGCCCGCACAGCCACGTCATCGCCCTTCGAGCCGCATCCGCCGCCTTAAAAAGAAGCCAGGGGTCATCGTGTAAAAATGACACCCAGGGTGCCACGTCGTGCCGGGAGGGCTGTTTGCCGGGCAGTCCCAGGGACGCCGTCAGAAATGCCGCCCCAAGTTCAGCCACCAGGGCCTCCTGAACCTCGTCAGTCCGCATGTCCACCGTAAACCCGAAACGATGTAACCGCTGCGGGTGTCCGGTAGCCTGGACCAGCAGATTCAGCATGTCCTGCCAGTATGTCTCCTCCCCGGCATAAGCCGCCGCCGGCGGGAGCTCAATCCGGTCATGTAATGCCCGGTAGACCGGTAAAATATTGTCCCGGTGGATAACGGGGATCCCGCTGCTCTGGAGCAGGTCACGGACAACGCTCAGTGACGGTTGCGGCCGGGGTGGCAGTGGCCACCCGGGCTGCAACGTCTCCGGCAATCCGTCACACTGTTCAGGGTTAATCACCTTAAACAGCATCAACGACGGCCGGTAGCGGACCAGTGTGACCGGCTTTTCACCGGGCCTGACTTGTCCACCCAGACGGCGGAGGTCATCCCCCGTCAGCCATCTTCCTGAACGCAGCGACCGCTGCTGCATGGCCTGCCACAGCAACAGCACGTTAATGCCAGTAAATGGCACGCCCGTCAGGGCATGTTCCGGTAAACCCGGCAAGGTGTCATACCACGGTACCTGGCCTGCGGCCAGACTGTTGACAAGGCGGCCGGTAATAAACTGGCAGATATCATTCGGATGTAATGAAGTGTTCATCAGTTCTCCTGTCAGAAAAGGGAGAACACCCCACAGGGAGGTGTGCTCCCCGTGGGAAATCAATACTGTTACACTGAGTGGACTAGTGAGTTAACCGGCCAACAAAACCGAGGATACGACCAGGCAACGTTGCCAGTTCATGGCTTATCAGCTGTAACTGCTCCGGATAGAAATTCGCGTACAGTAATACTGATGTCACCACGCCGGTGACTGCCATGCCCAGCAGCAGGCGATTACGCCGCCGCCGGAACTGCGCCTCTTTTTGTTGCACCTGCAGATGCAGGTACAACCCCAGGGTCTGCAGTTCGGCAAAGCGGGCAAACTCCTCGCGCCGTAATGCCTCACATGCCTCGTCATAGCGCAGCAGCTCCGTCGGATGGTTCTTCTTCAGAAAGCTGCGATACCCGCCATCTCTCATCGTGTGGTAGTGCCGGTCAAACTCAGCCTGTAACCACTGGTTGAAACGGTTGCGGGTTCTTCGAAAAACCTCCGGCTCAGTGACCGTGGATGCCGGGGTTTCGTTAGTGGTCATTACGCTCATACAGACTCCTTTTGAGTAAAAAAATCTGACGGCGTCCCCCTCACGGGTTCCCCCGTCAGGGTAGGTGGTAAAACTGATTAACGGTCCAAAGTAAGTGTCACCTGACCGTCTGAATAATCGCGTTTAATACAGATGTTCTGCCACAGTGGCGCATTCTGGTCGCCATCAGATGGCAGGCAGAAATAGCCAAACTCCACGACTGTCTGGCCTGAAGGTGCCTGACTGAGCGCCAGAAAACCGTGATAAATCAGCCGCTGCAGCCGCTCGTTCTCACAGGCGGGTGCAAGGGGATAGCTCACCATCTGCGCCCAGACCGGCTCCTCAATAGCGACAGCCGGCGGCGTGCTGCCAAGCAGCGCCGACATATCCATCATGCAACCTCATCATTAACCGGGACCGTGGTCACGGTGTCAGTTACGAGAACAGGGACAGCAGCATTCCGCCGGTTCTGCCGCCGGTGCCGGCTGCCCAGAAACCGCAACAGCATCTGCTCTGCCACCAGAACGGACTCTTTATCGTCAACAACCTGCCGTTCACTGTAGTATGGCTCGGCACTTTCCTCACCGAAGAACAGGAGCTCAACCCCAGGTCTGAGCGTTTCGCCAGACCGGAGCACCACCGCACGCCCACAGCATGAAACATCATCGGCAAGCTGCCAGCGACCGGTATACACCGTTCGCGGCCGCCCCCCGGACGCCTGCAGTCTGGCCTGTCTTCGACGGTACAGCACGGCAATACCGTGATATACCGACAGTCCTGTCCAGCGCACAAGGCACCACAGATGTCGTAACAAAAAAACAAACAAGCGGTTAATAATCATCAGCGTATACCTCCTGTTATCAGAGCAGTCGCAGCATCAATAGTAAGATGCCCAGCATGAAGGTCCCTGCCAGCTTCAGCAGGAGCATCAGGCCAATAAGCTTTATCAGTGCCGCGCGGTCGCGGGAATAACACTCCTCATGCACCAGATGGCGTACGCGGTTTTCCTGCTCCGGAGTCAGTGTGTTGTCGGTTTTTTCGCAAACCGACGGAAAGTGAATGTGAGACATAGGCGCCCTGTAGTGAAAAAGGGACCAGCCCCTGACGGGGCATGGCCCCGGGTATGAAACAAAATCGCGTGACCGTCAGCAGTGACGATCAGAAAGTAATGAAAGCGGGAAAATCAGTCCATACCAGGCCTCCTGCGATAAATGCGGGAGCCATACAGCCAGCCATCCGCTTCGGCGGCGCAGATAGCCCGGTCAGCCCGGACTTCATTGCGCCCCAGAAGTACAGCCTGTGTCCACACCGGCTCACATAACATTTTACCCATGTTGTCAATCATGCCAGTCAGTTCATTTCCGGCTGTTGACAGAGCATCGAAATCCTCCGATTCCAGCCTTTCCATAAATTCACCGAAAGCCGTACCGCAGTTAAAAACCGCGCATTCAAACTCCGGCTCTTCTGACCTGTCGTCATAAGACGGATATAAACCGGCGTTCAGAGAAGCCCGGATACTCAGCAAATCGCCTTCCATCAGAGAAAGCCAGATAAATGCCTCAGTACGGGTTTTCAGTTGATAGACGTTCATAAATCCTCCTGTCAGTACAGCAACAGAGGGATTTATCCCCTCAGGGAAAAATCCCCTGTTGGGTAGATACGTTATTTCAGAGGAAATGCGTTTTCTAATCGGTCAGTTCCCAGGCATAGCGCAGATGCGCCAGCTCAAGAGCCTGCCGGTACGCCGTGTTCATGGCACGGTGAAAAGAATCAAACTCGCCGCAATCCACCGCCCGTTCGTGACGGGGATTGATCCAGCCGGAACGTTTATTCACGACAGCATGAAAATGGTCGTTATCATCCAGCCAGACCTCTGCCTGAAAACGCAGATAACCAGTGTGATTGGCGATCCATTCACTTTTGCCGTGACGGATACGTGGCAATACCTTACTCAGGATACTGACCAGAGAAGTCAGAAAAATGTTCATGGTTTTCTCCAGATTTAAAAAACGGAGAAAACCATCACCGTATCGGGGAGGTTTTCCCCGATGGGCAGGATGTCAGATTTGTGGTTTAAACATTTCAAAGCGAGCGATATGAACGAGCGCTGCACTGGCTTTTTGTTGCGCTTCCTTCAAAGAAGACTCTGGACCAAAATGAGCAACAGTCTGTATCTGGGTATGACCCCTGTTCATTTGCAGCTCAACAGTTGAATAGAACTTTCCCTCATTCTGACAGGTTCGGGTGCGTAAACGAAACAACCCGGTGAAGCTTTCTACCCACTCATCTCTGCGTAACACCGCAACAAACAGCGGAAAGGTGTAATGGAGACGCAGAACGAAAGCCAGAATCAGTTGAACAGAAAAGAAAAGTTCCTGAAGGAGTTTATTTAACATGGCAGTTATCCCGGAAAACCGGTGAAAAACCTGCCACAGTGGGAAGATTTCCCACCGGAAGTGCTGAAAGACGAGTATCGAAGCGTGAGTGTTGAAGATATCTTCATCGCAAAAATTGCGACAGCCATTTCCAAAGATTAAAGGGCTGTACCACCCGAAGGCGTCACCTCTCAGGCTACAGTGACATTGGTGTGCAATCACCCGAAGGCGTCCCTCTCAGATTGCCGGAACATTGGTGTTGTGATCACCCAAAGGCGTTCCTCTCAGATCACTGGAACATTGGTGGTTGCCTCAGGCAACGTTTTAAGCGCTATCATATTAACCAGAGAGAGAATGAAAATTCAAGACCGTAACTGAAGTGTATTAGCTCAGATTTGACCTGACACAGCTATGGCACAGACCTGAACCTAATCCTGACCGGCAGGTCTTTGCCAATAGTGGACATGCGGCTAAGTAAACTTTCTTAAGACATTACTGTTCCTGCAAAAAATATCTGGCCTGAATATAAACTACCCGATACTCTGAAATGCTTTGTATTTTTTGTGAACAGGAAAAAGTATGCTTAGTACATTACCCGATTTACACAGAAGTTTTGCAGAGCAACTCAGGCTTAAATTTCAGTCTGATTCGCGGATTCACTCCCTTCTCGCTGGCGGCTCAATTGTCCATGGCGGTTTTGATAAATACTCCGATCTCGATTTTGTCGTTGTCGTCGACCCTCTCCACTATGACGAAATCATGGCGCAGCGTCAGGAACTCGCCGGGACATTAGGCCATCTGCTGCATGCTTTTACCGGGGAACATGTCGGAGAGCCTCGCCTGCTTATATGCCTGTATGGCCCTGAACTCCTTCATGTCGATCTGAAATTTGTCACACTGGAAATGCTCACTCAACGCGTTGAGGAACCGGTAGTGTTATTTACCCGTGATACCACTGCTCTGGAGCGACAACTGGCAAAAAGTTGTGCTCACTGGCCTGACATGACGCCAGAATGGTTTGAGTCCCGGTCCTGGGTCTGGCTTCATTATGCAGTGGTTAAACTGGGAAGAGGCGAACTGTTTGAAGCGATGGGTATGCTGTCATTTTTCCGCGAGCAGGTGCTGGGACCCATGCTGTATCGTCGGGCAAATCTTCCGCAACGTGGGGTTCGCCGCATTGAATTCCACGGCATTGACCCTGATGGCCTGCTGACTTCCACGCTAGCAGCGCACGATCGTGATTCTGTTAGCCTAGCCATCAGAATGGCTGTTGATGCTTATATCAATCTGCGAGCGGATGCGCTGCCTGAAAATATCGCAGACGATGCGGCTCATTGGACGGTCCTTGCCATGCTGAAAGAGTATTCTGACAGGGGATAAATCCATACTCCGGCCGCTTACATGGCCGGGGTGTAGAACTATCATTGCAGATGCGGTCAAAAGCCAAATCCCGGATGGACATCTCGGTTTAGTTACTGCAATTCATGCTAAAGCCAGGTTCGGATATCCGGAGAAGGGGAAAATTCAAATGTCTGCTGAGTGCCAAAAGCAGACTTTAAGTTGTCCAAGAACAGCTCTCATATCTTGGCCTATTTATGTCGACCACCGCTTCAGTGCCTGCAGGATTTAAGGGGACAACGAGCCTGCATGTGGACACAGGTATATCGGTGAGTTAATGTCTTTAAGGGGTATCATTTGACAGTATCTTGAGGGACTTAGAGTGCGGGTTAAATCGATTAAGCTTACCAATTTCAAGAAATTCAAAGATGAATATTTTGAATTCAACGATGACGTAAATATCTTTGTAGGTGATAACAACGCCGGTAAAAGTACTATTCTGGAAGCCCTGGAAATCGTACTGAATTACAGCTATCGGGGCCGCCCCTTCAACAGCGAGTTTACGCCAGACATTTTTAATAAGGATGCAGTGCAGCTTTTTTTGGCTTCTGATAAATCGGCCATGCACTTGCCTGTCTTGGCAATAGAAGCATTCATTGAGGGAGTGCCTGAATACCGGGGTACAAATAATTTCCTTAAAGCCGATGCTCAAGGTATCACGGTGCTGGTGCGCTTTGATGACACGCTCAAGGACGTTTACGCCGACCAC
This sequence comes from Citrobacter europaeus, assembly GCA_020099315.1. NCBI lineage: Bacteria > Pseudomonadati > Pseudomonadota > Gammaproteobacteria > Enterobacterales > Enterobacteriaceae > Citrobacter > Citrobacter europaeus. Next base: position 241,583 of record CP083650.1, on the reverse strand, counting down.
TTACTGACAAACCCACACATTACGAGTATCCCGATCGAATTCTACAAGCTGGAATGGCTGGATTTCGGATGGAATCCTGTTAAAGCCGTAGCGAAGAAATTCCGGGCGTTATACATCGACCCAACTCGTATCCACCCCACTCTGGGTAAGAATCAGTACATCTCTACCATACTTAATACCGCTTTAAAGAAAGAGGAACTGGTTAAGCTGACCCTCAATTATCGTGAGAATCAGCAGGTTTTTAACAACTCAGGTGAGGTCAGGACAGTCAATACCGGTCTGGATACGGACCACTTGATCACAGAAAAAAAGCTGTCCATTGCCGCAAGCACTTTACCAGCGGGCTCTATTCAGACCAGCCTTCAACTTGAAGTAGATGATGTCCCTTTCCAGTTCATTGGCAAGGGTGAGCAGAGTAATGTGCAGATCAAGCTCGCGATTCAGAACAAGTCGAAGGATATCGATTTGGTGATGATGGAGGAGCCCGAAAATCACCTTTCTCACACTAACCTCAATAAGCTGGTTCACTACATTGAAAATCAGCGGGGCGACAAACAACTCTTCCTTACCACTCACAGCTCGTATGTGCTCAACAAGCTGAGCATTGATAAAATCTGCCTGGTTCAGTCGGGATACAAACGTCTGCATAAGCTTGCCCCTGCAGTGGTCAAAACCTTAAAGCGCTTACCGGGCTATGACACATTGCGCGTGGCACTCTCGCACAAAGTCATCCTTGTCGAGGGACCGTCAGACGAGTTAGTACTCAAGAAGATTTACCACCGCAAGCACAACCGCCTGCCCGAGCAAGATGGTATTGATATCATCGTCGTGCGCGGAGTCGGGTTTGATACGTTCATCTCCGTAGGTATGGAAATTGGTACCCGAATAAACGTCCTCAGAGATAACGATGGCGACTATGAAGAAAACGTCGTGAAAGTGCGTGCCGATTATGCGGCCTATCCTAATATCAAGCTTATCTCCTCTGCCAAAAATGAGGAGTTTTCGCTTGAACCCGCGATGATATATGCCAATGCAACCGACTTGGTTACGCTGGACGCTTTCGCCAAAGTGGTGTTATCGACACAGACGTTTAACCTCTACGATAAATTAGTCGACTTAGATAAGAGACGCGACTTTCTGATCGATTGGTTTCGAAGCGTCCAGGGAAACGGTAAGGGCGCTCGCAAAGTCGATTCAGCTATCAAGCTGTTCGATGGCACTCTGAATTTCAGGTATCCACCTTTCCTCGATGAGGTGTTCGACTTTGCCTAATGAATTCTGGATTGCCGGTGCAGGATCAGGAAAAACCCAAAAAGTCATTGAGGATGCCATTGAAGTCATAAAGGCGGGCGGACGCGTATTGGTCGTCACCTACACCATGAACAACCAGGCAGAGCTCCGTTCTCGCTTTGTGGAATTGTACGGCAAACACAGCGATGATTTTGTTGTGAAAGGCCTGTTTTCATTTTACCTAGAAGACTTAGTGAGACCTTATCAAACGGCCATGTTTCCAGATCGAATCACTTCTACAATGTTCACCGAGCATAACCCTCACCTGATACCTGGTACGAGGAAATGGCATTCCAAAAGAGGGGAAAAAATTAATGGGGCGCTGAATCCTCTTCATTATCTGACGCCGTGCAAAACCAAAGCTTACACTGGACTGCTGGCGAAGCTGGCAACAAGAATCTCCGCTTCAACAAAGAATGCCCCCGCTAGCAGATTGAAAGAGATTTATCAGAGGATCTTTTTTGATGAGGTTCAGGATTTGGTTGGATGGGATTTTGACGTTATCAAAGCACTCAGTAAGGCAATGCATAACTCTATTTGCTGTGTAGGCGATTTTCGTCAAACTATTTACACGACCACGTTCGGCCACAAGGCACCGGAAACACCTGAGCAAAAGATTCAATACTTCAAAGACCTCAATTTTAGTCCGTTCTCGCTGGCGAAGAATCGCAGATGTATCCAGGAAATCTGCGATCTCGCGGATACCATTCATCCCGGTATTTATGAACAAACGCAATCAGAGGTGGGAGAAGTTCCTGCTGAGATGGCCCATCACTGCGGCTGTTTTCTCATAAAACCATCTCAGGTGAACGATTATCTCAATATATTCAAGCCTCAAGTTTTGCGATGGTCATCGCCCATGGGAAAAGGCTATTTGCCACCAGGTATCACCTGTCACACTTTCGGCTCCTGTAAAGGTCTCGGTTTTGACCGCGTACTAATTATTTCACCGGAGAAACATCTCAAGTATCTGGGTGGCGACCTTGACGTGTTCGATAAAGATAAAACGGAGGAATCTAGAAACAAGCTGTACGTGGCCATTACCCGAGCTCGTTACAGCCTGGCGTTTGTCGTTGAGGAAGAGCATTTTACAAATATAAAGCTGCCACATTGGGTTAGACCTATGTAAGTCGATGCTAACGTCTAACCATTTAACTTCCGCTTTTCGCTCATAAGGGACAACCATACTCAAATCTCCCACATTGCAGGAGATTTGAGTATGAACACGTCACCATGGAACAAAGACCGTATCATCGGCCAAAAAAGACCACTTCAGATATCTCATATCTGGGGGATCCGAATCCGGCTTGAACTGGAAGGTAAAACGCGCGATTTAGCTCTGTTCAATATGGCCCTGGACAGTAAGCTTCGAGGCTGTGATCTGGTCAAACTCAAAGTATCGGATGTGGCATATGGTAGTTCGGTTTCAAGCAGAGCAACGGTGTTGCAACAGAAAACCGGTAGCCCTGTGCAATTCGAGATAACCAAAGGGACAAGAGAAGCTGTTGCTGCATTGATAAAGCTTAGCAATTTGCACAGTAAAGACTTTTTATTTCGGTCTCGGGTCGGAACTAACCAGCACATTTCAACCCGGCAATACAACCGAATCTTTCATGGGTGGGTAGAAAAGCTTGGTCTCGAAGATTCGCTTTACAGCACACATTCCATGAGAAGAACAAAACCTTACCTGATCTACAAGAAAACCAAGAATCTCCGGGTGATCCAACTTCTGTTGGGTCATAAGAAACTGGAAAGCACAGTCCGTTATCTGGGCATTGAAGTCGATGATGCGTTAGAGATCTCTGAATCGATTGAAGTCTAAGGTTGTCAGGGCTGCAACAGCAGCCCTGTGCCAGGAGCGGACGTCGCTGTTAATAGTTTGCTCCTCAACTATTGAGCAACACCATGACATTCGCTTCATACTACAACATTATCTGGCCGGGAGCTCAAAAAGTGGACAGAACTAAAAAGGGTATATTTACAGCAATCTGGGCTGTTTACCATTCATCAATGTAAGCATTGTAAGATCTTTAATTCGTTTTTGTCATATTTGTACCAGTATATCCCCTCAAGAAAACTGGAGGCAGTTAACATTTCTTCTTTATTGAAGTCAACGAGTACTTTTTCCTGATTTGGTCCAAGAAAAATCACGCTTACTTCAAAGTCTTGTAAATTTGAGCACGGATTTTTTTTGTTAAAATCCAGTTGATGGGCTAATGAATATACTTTTTTATTAAGTACACCATCATTGAAATTACTATAAACCCACCCCAAAGCAAAGTAACTAAAAATACATGTAAAGATTATATAAATGAGTGCCCCAATGGGAAATCTAACATCACTATTTCCGTCCAATTTTAACTTAAAGTAAGAAATGATATTTATTATGCAAACAACACCTACAATAGCCAGCAGGTAAACAAGAATAGAAATTTTTTTGAAGAAAAGATAAGCAACAAGAAAACTTCTTGTAAAAGGAAAAAATGATGGATCAATATTAAATACATCATTTATTATTGAGGATGCCTCGGCGGTGCAATATACAATTAACCCTGTGAATGATAGGGATAGTATGATTTTTGTTGTTTTGAACTTCCAAAGCTCCTTGAACATTAATGTTCTCTCAATATTAATTCCGATCCATATTGTTGATAACATAATTGATATAATGTATGCGGGTAATTTTAGTGTTTCAATAAATTCAGAATCAGAGCTATTGGATGTAGAAAATATAAAAATCAATATTGCTACAATGGCCAATGTGTTAAGCGTAATGGAAGAGTTCCATTGTTCATTGTATTTTTTATTTTCACTTTCATTTTTAATAAATAAAACAGCATCTCGTATGTCTTTGATAATCTGCTTGGTGGATTTCTCATTAGTCATATTGAATAACTCTTTTTCTAGTTAAACGTAGGTTGGCTATTTGGAGAAAACCACTGTCGCTCTTCATTTAAAAACTCTGGGACAACCATCATATCTCCATTTTATTCACTTCGCCGACTTCTATTTTTCGAGCATTTGTTGCTGTGCACAAAAAACATTATTGGTAGAGAAACGTCAGGCGGATGTAAATTCTTCCTAGGTTAATCAAACCATTTTCTCCAAAAATTTTCAATCAGTTTTACGTCCGTACCTCGCTCAAAACAGACTGTCAGATTTGATTGTGTGCTGCCAGTGAAAACCGTCAGATCAAGTTGGAGCTAGTACAACTGAAGTTTTTAAGATATCGAAATTCATAGTCCATGTTCGAACTACAATCATTATGACATTTATTAAATAGTCTTTCTATTTTAGACATCTTACTCATCCTCCAGACATTTTTGACTATACACTCGCTTTATATAATCGCCCCTGCCATCACCGTGGCCTAAATCAATGGAGGTTAAAGCACTGGCTTCTTTTTGACTAAAGCCTTTTTGAAGATAATATTTTTCCGCATCCTGAGCAAAAGCGTATCGCAAAGAATGATTTGAATTTTCATATTTCAAACCGCCTACCCTGCGCATGATATTTATATAACGATCAAGCGCCTGCTGAAGGGATGGTTTGTCTATTAATTTTCCATTATTTTTATCTGCACATGTAATCGCGTTATTGATCGCCGATAATACCTTTTCTTTATCAACAATACGTGTATCTCGTGCACGGCCTCCTTTTGTGCCAAATATTACTCTTACTCTGTCGTCACCACGTAATATTGCCTGCCTCCACGTTTTGATTGATTTCACTGCCTGAACAGCTTCTTCATTACGCAATCCCAAATAACGGGAAAGTTGCATTACCGCTGCAACACCTTCATCTTTCGCTTTAATCAGAGTGAGCGCCTCGCGAAAGCGCTCGTCTGATATAGCCAATTTAGTGCCCATACGACTTGCACCTGAAATACCCAACGATTTATTGCTTAATCGTTCGTGATTCGGATCAGCCATTTTAGTCTTACCAGACAGATTAAGTATGGTTCGAATTCCGGCCATTTCGTTCTGTAAAGTCCGGTTAGAGATGCCTTCAGCCTTACGACTCTCAATATACAATTCAACATGCCGGACCTTAATCTGTTGCGCAGAACGAATTTGTACATTTAAATCCAACAACCGATGAGATAATCGCTCTACTATTTTTGAACGATCGGATACTGTTTTAAAGCTACCCTTCCCCTCTCTTGCAAGAATGACGAGCTCACGTTTTAACAATTTACTTCTCCTGGACATGACCACTCCTTAAACAAAACGTACAACAACAGACTTTCGTTCTCGTAAACGAAAACCTGTTGTTCTGCGTTCAGATGAACGAATCTGAAAATTAAATTTTAATAACATATACATCCCTCCCCCCGACGACATGGTTTGAATTGCGCTTCCAGCGTCTTAACGGATATCTGTGCATCAGGGAATGCAAGATGTTGAGGTATTGCGAGGTCCCAAATCAGTGAGAACTGACCGCAGCCGTAGCTGTACCTGTCGCCAGGTCGCCTCCGACGTCATTTTCATGACATCGCCATCGATATCGCGTTAATTATTTCCTTTTCAATAAGTTAAACGTAGGCATTACGGTTCCCCGCTTCGTACGTTGAGGTTAAATGATGTATCAGGACGTTTATCCTGTTTGGACTACGTATCATTCAGATTGTCAAACAGGTCCGTATGGCCTGATATAGCTGGTTAAATAGTTCGGCGCTTCGCGCGTCACTTTGTCGTCGTTTCACTTGAGCAAAGTGACGCGCTCGTCCTCGAAACGCTCAATGCGTCGTCCGGAAGATGCCCCAAATGTTGCGACGTTCGTTGCCCCAAATGGCTGGCATACCCGTACATGCAAAGTTTGTTCGAGCACAAGGCTAAAGAAGTAAGTACTAAAAAATACGGAATAAAACCGTAAAGAGAAGATGAACTCGTCTACTGACAGTTGAGGCAGGTAAAAAAAATACCGGAAAACGGTACATACGTAGAAAAATATCTTCGTCGCAAAATGCTGCGACAGCCGTTTCCAAAGATTAAAGGGCTGTACCACCCGAAGGCGTCACCTCTCAGGCTACAGTGACATTGGTATGCAATCACCCGAAGGCGTCCCTCTCAGATCGCCGGAACATTGGTGTTGTGATCACCCGAAGGCGCCCCTCTCAGATCACAGGGACATTGGTGGGTGCAAGTAATACACCATTTACAACATTGGTATAGTAGATCAATGATGCTCCGTTGATCAATACAACCTGGTCTCTACCTGAACACTGCCGGGGACATAATTCTTCGCCGGAGAGGCTTTGCATTCTCCCTAACCTGCAGGACGGGGTTTCACCGGCCACCTGAAAATTAATTAGCCTCAAACAGTACGCTCAGATGTTCCCCGCCCTGAAAGAACTTTGCATCAGGTAATTATTTAATGTGCCTTGTTTCGTCAGCAAGCCTCTCTTTAAGAAACTTATACTCAGGAGTGGTCTGGTTTAATTCACCCCGTAACGAACCAGCATGACCTACTGTGACATGACAGGATACGCATTTGAGTACAGAGTTCGTATTGCTCATATCTTTGTAGAGTTTATGCATTTCAAGTGATTTAGGGTTATCAGCCTTCGTCTTATCCAGTAACTGGTTGTGGCACTCAAGACAACCAGAGTCATAAACGTATGATTCTCGCTTTTTACGGTTTTCCAGCCAGTTAATATCAGACGTATCAGTAAACGTTTTTTTAATCACATCATTGGTGCCCTGTACCCCTTTAGAGATTAAGTAACCAACCGTACTGGTATGCGGCAGATGACAATCCACACATTCCACGCTGAATCCATGTGGATTGTTTCCACCGTGAGTATCCTGCTGATAGGTTTTTACCATTGGCTGCATTTCATGACATGCCCCACAAAATTCCTCATTACCCGTTGTTTTAACGACCTCAACGCCCAACAGGCTTATACCAGTGGCAACCAGAATAGTTACGCAGGCTAATAATATTACAAACCGTGTTCTGCTCATGTTATTTCCTTATTTAAGGCGTAGCCCCAAACCAGTCCCGCGTATTGTCATGGCAGGTCTCACAAAGGTTACTTGATGGTTTATGTTCGGCATGGCATTCATAACAATCCAGATCCAGGCCATCATGTAATGAGCGATGAGGATTGGTGTGGTTTACATCCATAAAGCCTGTCCGTTTCGCTACCTTCTCTGCACTGCCATGACAGGCAAGGCAATCTTTAGTTGCGAGAGGCTTAAAGGCACTGACATCTTGTTCTTTATGGCATGCAGCACAAGACAGATTGAGCTTTTTATGATGTGGCTTGAGTGCATAATTTATAGTTGAGTCACTCACGAGGCTTTCACTGCCTGATGCATTATTCTTTTCATCCGCAGCTAACACAGAATAAGAATAAAGCAAACATAATAACGCCGTTAATACCGTTAACACTTTCATTATAATTTCCTGATGTTATCAGATTAACTTTCGGGATTTTCCTTTGCCGCATTCTCTCCGGCAATCATGCCAAAAACACCACAGTCCAGGCTTCCGCAGGCTGTCAGTCGGATATAGCCATAGCTACCTGCAGATGCTTCACCACAAACAAAAATGCCCGGGATCGGTTGTTCAGTGACAACATCAAGTGGACGAGCTTCACTATTAATCATGGCTCCTCCCTGGCTGTAGTTATACCGGGGGTTTAACCACATTGCATAGAAGGGGGCTTTACCAATAGTGACAGAAGTTTTTAGCAGGCTACGTGGTTTGCCAAACTTGTCCTTATCACCGGCCATGTCTCGATTGTATTCTTCAATGGTTTGTCTGAGCTTATGAAGATCCATATTAAAATTACTGGCCAGTGCCTCTAGTGTATCGAATTTCCACATGGTACCTTCAGTCCCGTTCTTTCCTTCAAGCGAAAGATTGAGTCTCTGCTTATCATGGTAATTATCAATTCCGGTCTGGTCATAAATCAGAATGATCTGCTCACCATCAATTTTCATACGCTCGGAAAGTATTTTTAACCCCAGCCCCTGGCGATCATTATTATTGTATTCATCAACAAAACGTTTGCAGGTTCGTGGATTAACTAATATGCCCCACAGAATATCTTCCGTGGGAATAGGAAATGCAAATCTAAAAAGGGTCATATGGATGGGTTTAAGACCGGCTTTAATCATCGCCTTTAAGGCTCCGGCAGTTGCTCCGGGGTTAGCTGTTGACACCGAATTATACAGTGCTCCAACTTCATCTCCCCTGAATTTCCTGTCCTGGTTATACCCTCCGGTTGCCATTACAAGACCGCGTGTGACTCTGTAATATTTTGGTGTACCTGTACTGTTGAAGTCTGGAGAATCATTCAGGCCAAAGTCTTTAACTTCACGATTAAATATGTAGTTTTCTCTGACTCTTACACCTATTACCCGGCCGGTCTCGTTACGGATAATTTCTTCCAGCAGTACCTGTTTGCGAATATCAATATTCGGTAGATTATGTTTCGCATACTTCTGCAAACTTTTGACAATACCACTACCACCGTTCACTGGCCAGACGCAACGGGGACGAGAATGTCCTCCCAGCGCTTTAATCCCGGTGCCGTTACCAATCGTTTTATCAAACTCGACACCGTGGTCGCACAAAAAATCAAATAAAGATAACGTATTCTGTGCAATGGTTTTTGTGAGATCACTATGGTTATATCCCCGGGCCTCTTTCTCGATATCGGCCAGAAGCAGTTCCCATGAATCATCGGTGATCCCCGCTTCCTTTTGCCACTGAGAACCGACCACCGCCATATTTAATCCCGATATCAGCGATGAGCCACCCAGTCTTGACATCTTATCGGCAATCACGATTTTCATTCCAGGCGTGGTTTCCGCTGCTCTTATCGCAGCTGTGAAGCCAGCCATCCCTGTGCCGACCACTAAAATATCCATCTCCTCATCCCAGTTTATACCAGTACTTTTCCTTTGTGCACTCGCCTGAACCGGGAGAAGAGTGGCCAGTGAGCCAGCCGTCGCGGAGGCAAGGCCGAGCTGAATAAACCGACGTCTGGATGCGTTATTTTTCATATCAACACCTTTCTGAAATTCGCTTAAGTGTTGACACACTGCATTAACTTCTCGCGCCTCCCTATAGTGGTTTACCGCATAAGTTTTGAATCGTTGATATATATCAAAATAGCCATGGCTATTACAGGTAGTTTAATTAATACATCAAACAGTTAAGTGTGGCTGATATGAGATGCAGATTTAGTAACTGTCATACCCTGTACAGCATAGTTTTCATGATAATCTTATCATTCTCATCCGTCCTGCACGCTGAATCTTATCAACAGAGACATATCATCCGGGTTGGAATATTATCTTTTGACGATATAAATAAGGGGGTCTCACGGTGGCAACCTACAATAGATTATTTAAATCATACTTTCCCACAATATCAATTCATACTTGTTATGGGGGATGTAAAAAGTATCGATCAACTGGTTGCAAACGGAACGATAGATTTTGCCATAACCAATGGTGTCAAATTACTGCAGTATCAGACCGAGTATAATGCAGTAAGAATGCTGAGTTTAAATCCAGTTACAGGGGATCCGCAGCATGCCATAGGATCAGCTGTCATCGCCCGCAGCGACATGCCTGAAATTAAGGACTGGAGTGAGCTAAAGGATAAACGTATTGTTGCGACTACACCCCAGGCATTTGGAGGATATCAGATCATAACCCGCGAGTGGGTTAATGATGGTATTACCCCTGTTAAAGATTTATCCCACCTCAGATTTACAGGAATACCCCAGGAAAATCTGCTGTCCCAGTTGATAAATAATGAAGCGGATATTGCCGTACTACCAACCTGTGTACTTGAGCAGGCTATACAGTCTGGTCGTTTCAGGAATACACAATTCAAAGTCATTAAACAAAACAAACAGTCGATGTTTCCCTGCCAGAGTTCAACACCGCTATACCCACACTGGACATTTTCAAGAATGCAACATGTCCATGAGCAACTGGCCAGTGAAATAGCCATGAGCCTGTTATCGATAAAGGCCGGGGATCCCCCTGCAGTTACAGGTGAGTATAAAGGGTGGACTGTGCCCGTTAATGATAAAAGTGTCATAGCGCTCATGCAGGATATTGGACTGTCAAACAATAGCGACCATATAAAGATATTATGGCAAAAATACAGGGGGTGGCTGTTCATTGCACTGGGATATGGCCTGCTTCTGATCGGTTATCATCTGCGGGTCAATTACCTGGTGAAAATAAGAACACGCAAACTGGAAGAAATGATGGAGTTAAACAAAGCTTCAGCCGAATGGATACGTGTTCAACAGGAAAAATTCTATTCCGCACAGCGCTTTTTGTTATCAGGTGAAATGGCTGCCGGTCTCGCTCATGAACTAAATCAACCACTTATGGCGATAAATAACTATGTAGTTGGCTGCAGAATGCGTTTACAACAACAACCGCTGGATATCCAGTCTCTGGATCAGGCACTACAGCAGGCAATCCGGCATACCGCCAATGCCAAAAACATTATTCAGCGCTTAAGATTTTTCATTAAACATCACCCCGAAAAGCAGGAAGCAATCTGCCTGAATGACGTTATCTCAAATGCGTTAGCCCTGTTTTCCAGTGAAATCCATCGCGAGAAAATCACTGTCGTCATACCAGAATCTCCCAGGGTTGTTATCTTTGCCGATGAAATTCTTATTCAGCAGGTTCTTGTTAACCTTATTCGTAATGGGCTTGATGCACTTAAGCTACAAAATTCTCCGGACACCTATCCACAGATAACTTTTACGATTACGGAGTCTGACTCCAGTGTATTGCTGAAAATTCTTGATAATGGTGTCGGGCTAACTCAGGAACAGGCCGAACATTTGTTTGTGCCCTTTGTTACCAGTAAGGACAACGGACTTGGATTGGGTATGGCTATCTGTAAACGCATTATTGAAGCGCATAGTGGGCGAATCTGGGCAGAATCAGTATCTGAAGGGGCCTGCATTTGTATCAGACTACCCTTTATGAAGAAGGCAACAGCATGAGACAGAAACGTGTTTATCTCGTTGATGATGATCCCGGCATCCGGGAGTCACTGACCTGGTTAATGGGTGCTGCGGGTATTCAGTTAATCTGCTTTACGGGTGCAGAATCTTTTTTAAAGCAGGCTGACAGTACTCTTCCTGGCTGTGTGTTGCTGGATATCTGTATGCCGGGAATGACAGGCGTTGAGCTTCAGGAGCACCTGCAATGTAAGGAAAATATGCTCAGCATCATTTTCCTTACGGGGCATGCAGACGTACCAACAACCACACATATTTTTAAAAATGGTGCTTTTGATTTGATGGAAAAACCGGTGGACACAGAGGAACTGTTGCGGGGCATACATCTGGCTTTGGAGAGCAGCGAGAAAAAGTATGAATGGCATGCCGGTCGACGGCGGTTGACTGAAGCCTGGGAAGAACTGACTGACAGAGAGAAACAAATTCTGCTACTGGTACTGGAAGGTTTATCAAATAAAGTTATAGCCGATCGTCTCCATCTGGCTTTGCGCACTGTAGAGATTCATCGCCATAATATGATGAAAAAAATGGGTACTGACTCAGCTATCCAGTTAGCCCACTCAGTGTCAAAGTATATGGATATCAAAGAATTTAAGGCTGTCTCGTATTAGGGTAAAGGCAAGTAAGATGCCAGCCAAAACTGTTTGAGAAGCAGGTATGACGCGACTGAGAGGGACAGGGGACGCACGAGGGCATCCTCTGTCCCGAACATTGTGCCAATACGCGATCAGAATGCATAGGTTATACCGGTAGAAATCAGGCCACTCCAGGATTTATTGACCATCGGGCTGTCGGTAATTTCGTCAGACATACGTGTATAGCGTGCCAAACCATATACATTCCAGTTTCCCAGAAAGTTAAAGTTTGCACTCATTTCCAGATATGGGCTCCAGCTGTCATTAGGGATGTAGTTACGTAGCCCGCTACGAGTGAATTCCTTACGGGAAATACCATAATAATATTTATTCTGGTTCTTGCTGTTCCACTCAACCCCGATTCCCGGAGTTAAGGTCAGTCTCCCTGTGGAGTAGCTATAAAGCCACGCAAGATCCCAGACGATACCATTACTTTTATCCAGCGTATCACCCGCCAGGGTAGTACGCAGAAAACCTGACTGGGTATTATGAACGTAAGTCATCCCGGCCATCATAGTACTGTTTCGTTTGTCGAGACGGCGCAGATGGCGATCATTACTGTCACCAGGCTTAAAATAAACCGGAGACCAGTACGCCGTTATCGACAGTTTATCCGTTTCGTCGTTCCACAGGTAATAACCGCCTTCTAATCCACTGAACCAGAAATGTGCACTCTCATAGTCGATAACCGGAACAGGATAAATATCGGTATCGTAATCTTTGTAAGGGTGTTCAACCACACCCACGCCAGCGCCGAACGTAAATTTACTTTCAGCCTGTACCACGCCAGAAGAAACTGCAATCAACAAGAGTGCTGTTAATGTACTGATTTTATACATGATACATCATCCTTAATTACAGAATTAACGGACGACAAGTTACCGCCCGGAATAGTTTTATTTGCGATAAGATGCTGTCCGCTTTATCGAACCGTCCAGGCCGGACTGAAATCTTCTTCTTCAAATAATTCAGTCAGTCCACTTATCTGCTTCAGACGAAGAACTTCATCCCTGTCCATTCCCAGCTCCTTGCCAATACGTTCATCTGCCCATCCAAGACGGGCCAGATCTCTGACGATATCTGACATCGACGCTATCTGATGCTTCCCCCGGGCGCGGTTATGCCTGATCGTCGAGGCGATTCGTTCAGCCTGCCCCTTTCGTTCGGGATTAATACAGGTGACGGGCAGCCAGCCTTTCAGGCGTTTTCCTGCTCCTGACTCGCGTCTGCCCAGCAGCTGCCGGTGAAAACCATCCACGACCAGGTACTGCCCTTTATCTTCAGATACCACGATGGGCTGGGTAAAACCGTCCTCCTGCAGTGAGTGCTGCAGCAATTTTTTCTCTCCGGCGGCCATAACATTGGGGTTGTAATCGTTGGCCACCACTTCGCTGGCTTTCACCCACAGCACCAGGTCCACAGGCTCCCGGGAAAAGGGACTGAGTTCATGAAGTGTCTGGCGAAAATGATTAAGGGCTGCCACTTTTTCGTCATCAGAAATATGCTGACTGAAATACCGGGTAATGAGACTGGCCACCTGTTCCCTGGTTACAATATCCCCCATTCCTTCCTCCTTTGTTTCATACGCTCCTGGTAACGTTCGTAATGCCGGGGCTTGTTCGGGCTGAAAGATAATGTCCGGCACCAGAAATCATTTTTAATCAGTGTCTTGCATATCCGACGCCAGGAGGGAATATCCCTGCTGCCCAGGTCATTGTCCTGTTCATCCGGAATATCCTCCGGGTAACCGTGCGTCTGATACCAGCGCAGGTATACCGCTATCTTGTTCCGGTAATGCTCGGCTGTTTTTTGTGGCATGACATCGAGAAGAAACATGGCATAGCTGCGCCAGGTATGATGTGCTGGTCTGGAGATGCGTTTGCGCAGGGCAAAATAAGCCCCACTTTCATTAGCATAAATGGCCCCGCTTGCCGCACCGGAGACACGGGCACACATTCGCGCCCAGGTCTCAGGCTCCAGTACATGATAAAGCCACAGACCGCGGCGCTGTTCGGGGCCAAAAGGCTCACAAACACGCATATTCCGCAGGGGGACGCCGGCTCTGTACATCAGGTCATACAACGGGTTGTAAATGGCCCCCGTGCGGGCGTGGTAAATCCAGATGTCCCGGGCTTTCCAGTCATACAGTGGGCACATCGTGTAATAGAACCCCTCGGGAGAGGCGGTGGTCCAGGGTTTGTCATCGGCATAACGGAGCTTTCGCTGGCTGGTAAGGCCTATAAACCGGTTCAGGGATTCATCAGCACGAACGCCGGTCAGTATGGCCACTCCACACTGATTGCCCGTGAACCATGTCGAAAATGCTGGGACAAACTCTTCAAACGTCATGGCGTAACGGTAAAAGGGAAAATACGCCATATCAGTAATGGCATCAGCCGGTGGCTGACGAACCCACTCCACATCGGGCTCCCAACAGACCCATTCCGGCTGAAACTGTGAAACACCATTTACCGTCGTCAGCGGAAGAGCCACCCAGAAAAATGTCTCCGTCACATCACTGTAGAGAACCTTCATTTTTTGCACATGTTCAATCGTGCACTGGTACTGCGCTTCCCAGTCAATGAAGAGGACAGAGAAACGCCGGTGTTTCCTGCGGGCTATGGTGGCGACGATATGAAACAAAACGGTGGAATCTTTTCCACCTGAAAAAGACAGGCAAACCTGAGAAAAGGTATCAAATATCCACTCCACACGGTCTGTGACCGCAGACAGCACATCCTCCCCGGTTCTGATCTTCTGTATTTGATTACGTTCCATAATGACGTTGTCTGACATAAATACCCGAAGGACAAAGCCCGTTAATGTTAAAATAACTGTTATGTCATCTATTAACCCAATTGTCATTGGGATGACAATATTAAGGTGTGTTTTCTCATTTATATTTGATCTGAGCCCCGAAAATGGGAATGTAAATTTTCGAATTCAAAGGTTCCAAAATATCGATTGATATTTGTAAAGATGCATTTTGAGATATTGTAATATTAATTTCATCAGGTGTATTATCGTCATCATCTGAAATTGTAATCATTCCCATATACATAAGAAAGTCTTAAGGATAAGTCATATGTGGAAGTATTCCAGATTTAGGGTAATTTCAGCTTTAATATTTCCCCTTGTGGTTTTTAATGTCTCAGCCTCTCCTTGTTTCAGTAATAATTCTGTGACAAAAGGCACACAAATGAGCTCTAAGTTCCCCCACGACAAAGATTGTAATGATTCAAATTCACGTAAATCTGTAAGTGAAAAAATCATAGACTCTGTTGCAGAGAAACAGAAGATAAATCAGCAAATTATGACAATAGATCTTGAAATAGGATTATTGCGGACGAAGAAAGGAAGCATGACTGCACAGGATTATGAGAGTAAAATGCGTGAGCTGACAAATAAACGTTTGGCTTTAAAAAGAAAAATTAAATAGTCAACGCAATAAAACTATTTCATCTGAATTGAGATCATGTTGAGTCATTAGCCCTTAAACTGGACTGACCCTATTCAGTTAGACGCTCCTGCCCTATAGTAGGCGCTTCATCCCAAAAATGTTAAGCCAATCAATAACTCCACATTGATCGTCACAATGAACTTGATGTTTTCTTCGCCAGTTGAGATGCTGAGATTATAAAGATACCCACATTCAGGAGCGCAGCAGATGAATGCACAAGCACGCGGTGCCCGGGCTGCAAGGCTTTATAAAAGAGCTAAATCAAAACTGATTTCACACGACCAGTTCTGTGTTCAAAAAGCCAGAGAGCATAAGCTGCCCGCCTGGACTGGTCATTTCCCGGTGACTGTCCTAACAGGGATTCTTATTACTACAGTGATTTTTGGCTCACTGTTTTTTGTGAGTTTAGGTTTGCTTATATTTGCACTTATCTTGGTTACATCGTTGCATGGGCAAAACACAAACTCAGCGAACTCATGGAGTGATCACTCTTGGGGGAGTTCAATGAGAGATGGAAGCGAGGGATTTGGTCTTTACACTGGCCCGGAACATAGCCATATTCCAGCAAGTAGGATAGATAATGAGGACGACCTATAAAGCACTGCAATATTTACAGTGCTTGCACGATTTCTTATTTAACTATTCCAGAACCTACTTTATCACCAATTTTGCCACCATGCTGCCCAGCTGGCTGCACTCCCTTATTTAAGTTAGTGTCAACAATTCCACCAATCCTGACCCCAGCCCAGGAAAGCGCCCCCATCCAAACTGCCGGCAACACCAGGAACATCGTCCCCATAACAAAGTTCATGATCAGGTCATCTGCACTATTCTGAAAACCGGCCACATTCCATCGGCTATGACTGTCGGAGCCATACATGATCTCCAGAAGCCAGCTATCCAGCCAACGCGCCAGCTCCCACCAGAACGTAAGAAAATGCATCCCAAACGTCACAAAAGTGAGAGTGACTACTGTCTTATACTCATACGTCCCGAATACCAGCACAAGGGGGATTAGTACGTACATGGCCATCAATAAGAGCGCCTGAACCATCGGTAACGCCTGGCGCATGGCATCAAATGCGGGGAACGCCCCAAGGGCACCCACACTGGTCCCCAGCACCGAAGCCATGCGATTTACAGCATTATCTAACGTAAAATCGGCATTACCGCCATAACCTGCATAAGTACGTCCATTCTGTGACACAGAGAGACTTGTCGGACTGACCAGACGTCGAATTAACGCTTCCGTGTATTCCTCTTTGCTGACCATTCCCTTAAATGCTGCCG
This sequence comes from Citrobacter europaeus, assembly GCA_020099315.1. Taxonomy (NCBI): domain Bacteria; kingdom Pseudomonadati; phylum Pseudomonadota; class Gammaproteobacteria; order Enterobacterales; family Enterobacteriaceae; genus Citrobacter; species Citrobacter europaeus. Next base: position 224,890 of record CP083650.1, on the reverse strand, counting down.
CCATGCGTGTCATCGTGGTGGTATTTACCGTATCCAGTACACGGGATTTCAGGCCGCTCTTGTTCTGAGACCACCACTCGCTACACGTCGGATACCCCCCCTGCCCGGTATTTGCGTACCCGTCATCGCGGCTTTGCGACCAGGGGAACGCTGACCTGGGCAACTTCGAATGCAGCTGCGGGTAAAAATCCTTAAAAAATATTTTCGACCCCAGCCATTCAATATCCCTGAGTACATCAATATCCGTTGTTCTCCCCGCATCCTGCCGTTTCCATAACGCAAAAGCCTGTGCATAACAGTCACTGGTAAAATCCTGCAACTCCTGCGCCAGAGCAGGATTGGTTATCTGCGTATGCTGAACGTCAAAACGCACCTGCCGCAGGTCTGGCCGGCAGGGTAAACTTGCCACAGCCGCCTGAGTGACGCCTTTGGAAATCATATGCATAAATGCCCACCACACCGGCGCCGATGCAGTCATACCACTCATTGTTGAAACCACACTACCGTAGCCTGAATCCCCGGGCTTAACCGGTGTCCAGAAACCACACTGTTTCGCACGGGTTGTATCAAACGTCAGCGTTGTCAGTGACACTGTCTGAGTGGGGACACAGCAGGCGATAATAACGATAAATGCCCCGTAAATAGCGTGCTCTATCCGTCGGGCCGACAGGATACCTTTATTACCCTCATCATCCCCTTCTTCCCGTGTTTTGATCCAGATACCAATGATTTTAAAGCCCAGAGGTAATGCAAAAAGTCCTGTGCCTGTCAGAACATCCCACAAACCGTTATTAACAACCCAGCCCAGAATCGTCAGGATGTACTCAAGATAGCTCGATGTCGTCATCTTCTACCTCAACACTGAATATTCGCAAATCGCGACAAAACCAACAGAAACGACAGCAATCCGCAGAAGACTCTGACGCAGAGCCTGAGAAGAGCCAGGGGAGTGATAACAACGCCATATCCCCCAACCAGTCACGCTGTAAAGCATCAGCCGCCACAGAAGCCACAACAACCAGGTTTCCTTCATCCAGATCCGAAACTGGGCTATTTCAGACTGATAACGAAACCCTAAATCAGCCAGTGCAAGGGACAGGCACGTAAACATAACCAGCATGAACACAAGCGTCAGAATAAATCTCAGAAATGAAGATGTTTTGATTAAGATCCTCAGTTTCATTGGCTGTCCCCTGGTTTACGTGTTTCAAGCTCACTCAGCCGGGTATCAGCATTTGTCTGCGATTCTTTTTGAGGATTGGTGACCGAACGATTTTCTTCGCGCGCAACCACAACCAACGCGGTATTTTTTGCCACTTCCCGACGCAGTTCCATCTCCAGCTTAAGAGAGTTAAGCTCGCGATCGAGAGCTTCAATACGGCGATCGGCTTCAGCCATTGCCTGAGGCTGATCAGCGGCATTGGGTTCAGACTGGCCAGTCGTTAACATGCGACGCATCGCCAGACCGGTTTCAATCGTGTCGGACATGGCCAGTTCGCCAGCCAGTCTCTGAACCAACGCACCGGCATCAGGATCGCGTTTCAGGGCATCGATGACACCACGCGTTACCTTAAGGCTGCCGCTTTTAATTTTATCCAGATTGGCCTGAGTCGGAGCCTCATTACCATTTACAAGATTTACCAGCTGTTCCAGATTCTCTTTGGTTGTATCCTCAAGCATGGGAGCAAAACCGGTACCGGCAATTGTCGTGCCCTGGGCATTATCAATCCCGCCGCTTCCGCATTCTGTGGCATCTTTACAGGTGCGAATACTCCGATCGCCCAGAACTTTTACGACCGCTGCTGCAGCTTCTTCAGAGTTTTTAAATTTCTGGCATGCTGACCCCTTGCAACTACCAGCGGATACCGTGCTGTTGCTGGTAACGCTCAGGTTATTCATCATGTTGTATCCTGCTTTAGCCAGATCACGCGTTGGCTGAATGGCAGGCTGGCCTTTCCCTCCAGCTTTCTTCCCGCCTACCCAGGTAGCGCCCTCCTTACCTGAAGCTTTGGTTCTGGCCTCTTCTGCCCGGAGCGCATCCCCGCCACTGGCACTGACCGCCTCCTTGTACTCTTCCCTCACAGCTGATTCTGTCCAGCTGCTCTTGTCACCCAAAGTGTAATCAGCCAGCTTGTTGGCCATGCTTTCACAATTCAGTTTCGATTTATCAAAAGCCAGACCTGCCTGAAGTACACCGTTGGTGATCATTTCATACAAACCCGGATTTGCTCGCTGAAGGATCATCGCCGGCATACTTGAGACCGCCCCGGTCGCACCGGTGATCACATCTCCCATCAAATCTTTGAAACCATTCGTGATGCCATTAAGCTGGTTTCCGACAGTAGTCTTTATATCAAAGTTGCCACACATCAAATCACTGCTCAGTCCGGCATCCAGCCCGATACGTTTCATTCCGTACATCGTCCCGGGAGTGGAAATCACCGAACCACCACCAATGCTGTAAAACAGCTTGTCACTAACCGCGACATTTACTGACTTTCCATATCCATCGCCACTCATCGTGGGGGCATCCAGTAATGCAGCACTTAACGGTCCCGAACTGAAGATACCCAGCATGAGACAGAGGAATAAAATGGATTGAGATCTCATTTTCGATACTCCACTTAATTTATGTCGGTGCTATAGAGAAACGTTTGCCCACGGCGTTTACAGCAGCTATATGGCTGCCAGAGTGTCCAGGCGTAATTACCGTTTTCCGCAATTTTTCCTGTATCCGGGAATACGCTGCATGACATAGAGAGCTTTGGTGATAACTGCTGCCATTTATGATTTTGCGTGCCGGTATTCTCTTTAACAGGTTCGGGAGGCCAGTAACCGGCAGACGGGTTTCCGGTGAGGGGCTTATAGACGTGGATCTGGTTAGTTCGGGTGATAATATCAGCTACACGCTGCGCAACGATTGCCCCGGATTTGTAGTCATCCTGCTGAGTAACAAAGCCGCTTCGGGGATAGAGATTTCCCCACATATTTTGTGCCGATGTGGAGCCGATTTCGCGTCTGCCAGGAATGAGTGCCTCAGGATAAACCGATTCAGGAACACCAGTACGCCAGGCAAGCGTATCAAGCGTGCTAAGAAAATAGGGTACCAGTGGTGTGGCTGCGCTGTTGCATGAATAACCTGGGATTTGGCCGCCAATAATCAATGTTGAAGGATGGCCAATGGCATCTGCATATTTAAAACGCACATTACTCTTACGGGTACCCGGGAATTTCTGTTCCTGGTTTCCGCCACCGGCAGCAAGCCCGGATAACGCCCCCGTTACAGCATTCTCTACCCCTCCGGCCGTCTGACTCACTAATGACATTTCGGTCCACGGATTTCCACCAGACGCCTGATAAGTCGAAACAACAGCTTCCGGAATAAAGTGATGCACTTTTATCGAGGTTTTTACTGTACAACCGAAGGGGGTACACATCAGCCAGTAGCAGATACCGCTGATTCTCCAGCTGATACACGACGGAGAAATACTGCTGGCCACAATCGAGGCAGTGTTCAACGCAGCCTGAACCTCCATGCCGCCGGTGATAAGCATGACTGACAGTAACGCTCGCTTCAGACGAAGAGATTTCATTGATTCTCTCCCCTGCGCAGCGCCACTGCCCGGGCTATATCAGCAGTCCCGTAAACCACGTCACGGTTGTCAAAAACCACCGCCGGATATTTCAGTAAACCAAGCTGCCATGCTTCAATCATTCCCCTGTAATGTTCGATAAGCGCTTTTTGCCGTCTCTTCCAGTCAGGAGAATTCAGCAGAGAATGAGCCTGTCTGACAGCCTGTTCAGGATCAGAAGAAAGCTCTCCAAATTGTTGCTGCAGCCAGCGTTCGCTGGCATCGAGATAAACAACCCGGATAGCCGGTGTTACACCGACCGGAGGATGCCCCTGGTCGGTGTAAACAACGATTTGCGCACTTGCAGAAAAGGAGCTGATTAATATCAGCGAAGAGAGGATTCGTTTCATGCCACGCTCCTGACGATAACTATCCGGATAGCGTGCGAAAAACGCAGAGGTAATGCAGTAATAAACTCTGTTTTGCTTTTTAATAATTCCCCACTTCAGAATATGTGGAAGCGGAATATGAAACGCCGGCTTTTACGCCAGCGAGTGTACCTGTCTACCTGATAAGCCACAGCGCCAGATAAAGGGCATCTGCGGCATCGGCAACATCGATGTACCATCGGGGATTAACGTAACTTTCCTCCGCAGGTAATGCTGTCTTTCCGCTTACCGTAATTAATATATCCAGCTTTTTTCCGCGTAAATTCTCAAGATGGATTGCCAGGCAGGCACGATGCCCGATACGCTGTGGATGACAAACCCCACGATAAGTATTGCCAAGAGCTCCCTGAATATGAGAAGTCAGACGACTCATATCCTCATCATGTTCCTTGCGGATCCACGCTTTACCCTGCGGAGGCAAACCCAGCAGCGCATCAGGCGGAATACGATGCGATTCATCTTCACCGAGAATTAACCATTGCTCATGCTTTAACAGGCTCATAATCCCCCCATTGAAATACCATCATTGAGCAAAAGAGATCCTTCACGTCCAGCCTCCCCGGACAACCACTCTGATGACATAACAATGACTCCTCTGATAGTGGTAAAACTGGTCACAGGGCTTGGCCATTGCCCGTGGCTCAGGAATTGTTTTTTCAGGCCGCTTTTTGTGGACAAAAACCCCGTGCCTCATCCAGCCTGCGGGCCACCCGGATCGCTGCCTCAAGCTCACTGCACTGATACTCTCGCATCAGCCGCTGACGTTCCGCTTTTTCCTCTTTTTCAGTCATCCCCAGGGCGAGATACAGACTGGGAGGCACAACCCGGAACAGTGCCTCAACCTGCTTTGATAAAACGACGCCCTCGGTATAACAGTTTTTGAGCTTACTGGCTGATCGCAAAATAACTTTTTGCTCCTCGCTGAGGGTTTTGAAACGGGCAATCTGCTCCACCTCATCGGGAGGCATAACCAGGCACAACCACCATTCAGCCATGTTCAGCATTTTCTGCGCAATATCAGGAAAATCCTCGAGGTTCTGTGTCGCCAGCCACAGCCATGCCCCCAGTTTTCGCCACATTTTCACAACCTTGGTCATATAGGGCGACAACAAAGGATTCGTCGTGGAAATATGGGCTTCATCAAATACGGCCACAATATCCCGGGCTGTTCCCTGGTCACGTTCGGCGATATTGTTAATCGTGTTAATTAAAGAGACCATCGCCAGCGCCATTTGTGCACCATAGCCTTCACGTGCCAGATGACCTAAATCGATCAGTGTGACATCAGCCTCTGGCCATGGTGTTCCCGGCCGGTTGAATAACTCTCCCTCAAATCCCTGAGTGAACATGGCCATGGCTTCTGCCATCTCAGCAGCACGATCGCGACGGGACTGATTCCGCATAGGCTCGCCATTTGCACCAATGGAATTATCACGTGAGATATTCCACAGGGCAGCCTGTAAATCCTCAGCCAGCATCTGATGTCCGTCCTGATATGTTTTCTCCGCCGCCATCATGATAGCTTCACGAATAAGACCGCGGTCAGCCCGGGTAAGACGTTCCTCCTCCCGCTTCTCGCCACCGGTGATCATCATCCGGGCTGCAATTTCCATTTCGCCAAGAATGTTACGCTCTTCACTATCATCTTCTGCGCTGTCGGTATTGGCTGGCTCCAGCTCAGGTAGAGCTTCCTCAGAAACCACGTTTTTCTTTGGATCCACTCGCATTAAGGAATGAGCATCAGCAAACATCGGTAAAGAAATACCGCAGCCAGGTTTGATACTCAGTACATTTACGCTCAGTCCCAGCCCCCGGAAATACTCCGCCAGCAAACCAAAACTGTTGCCGGCTTCGGCAATAAAGAGGCGTGGACGATGAACGGCCATTAACTGTGATAACGCACTACATAAGGTGGCTGATTTACCCGCCCCGGTCGGACCAAAAAGCAACAGGTGAGCATTCTGCGTTCTGTCCAGACTATTTAAGGGATCAAAAGACAACAGTTCTCCGCCACGGTTAAAAAAACTAAACCCGGGGTGTCCGGTTCCCTGGCTGCGACCGGTCACGGGAAGCAATCCAGCCAGATGCTGAACCCAGGTCAGGCGGGTATACCAGTTTTTTTTATCCAGTTGCGGGTTAAAACACATAGGAAGCGCTCGCAAATAGTCATTCAGGGGCGCCACTTCGTATTCAGGTTTCGTGGGCTGGAGCCCCGCAGTCAGCAATGTAGCGGTAAGTTGCTGTATTTTTTTATTCAGCTCACTGACATCAGGTGCACGCATCAAAAAAGTTATCGATGCACGATAAAGTTTGTGACGCATGCCCAGCAAACTCTTCACCTGCTCCACATCACTACGGGTCCGCCTGGATTCCGTGTTCTGCCCTATTGCATTTTTACCCAGCGTGTCAAACCCGGCTTCCAGCGTGTCCTGAGCCTGCGCCACAATAGTGAGCGATACCATTGTGCCCTCAGGCAATAAATCCATCAGAGTATTAATATTGTCGCCACGCTTAACCTCCCCCGTCAGATGACCGGGTCCCGGAGGGCGACGTAATGTTTCAACAGGAACGGCACGATGCGCCACATTATCAAACCACCACACACCATTTCGGGTATCAGAACGTGGAGGGTTAAACCACAACGTCTCAGTGAAATCATTGCCAAGAGGCAATGAATCAGGTACATCATCATAATAACGAGCCTCCCGGTAAAGCGTATCTTTGTCTATCCAGTCGGGCTCAGGATTGAAGTGACGTAACAACCATCGATGTATCTGCTCGCCATTCTGTCGGACACTCAGAACGCCGGCTGCAGATAAGGCTGAAGTCAGGCGCTCACAAACCTGGTTGAGAGCGGCAACCGGCGAATCATCTTTGTAATTCGCTGGCAGGTATCGATATACCACCATCCTGACGGAACGATTTTGTCCCCGCCAGGGAACCCCGGTGACAAGTGAATCAGTGAACGAACCTTCCGGCCGGGTGATATTTCGCAGATGCTGTTCTGTTTCAGCCAGCCAGGCCTTCGTAAATGCCGTCCCCTGAGCATGCGGTTTGATGTAACTGGCTAACCGATTCATATAGGCACTGAAGTCAGTTTCATCCTGACAAAAAAACTGTACTATCCATGGGTTAGAATCAAACTCTTCAAGGCTGTCCTGAAGTGCATCTTCAACCGAATCCCTTATTTCTTCCAGACGGGCAGCTGTGCGCCCCTCTGATGCCACTGGCGATATACTGTATACCGCACCGACAGACTGGCCATCGTCAAGCAGCAGGCATTGTTCGCGACTCAGGTACTCGGCCCAGGGCAAAAAATCAATAATGGACGGACGGGTTTCGTATAAACGGGATTCATCAGCGTGACTCATCATGCCCGGGCGTTTCAGTGGGTCACGGCCATGAACAGCAAAGTCACTTTCCGGTAACTCGTCAGGCTCCCGGGGAGAAGATGACTTCAGCCTGTTTTTGTTAAACAAAGAAAAACTGACCATCACAGTGCCTCCGTCCGTTCACCAGGAAGCGCATACTGGGTTAGAGCATAAAAAGGAAAGACAGTGCTGTAGCCAGGAACAGGCGTATTTCCATTAGCCAGGTGCGGAAATATGTACATCACCATATCCGGATTAGGTAACCGGGGGAAAATCTGGCTCAGCTCATTCTCCTGAGTGCGGCTGTAGCTTTCATCAATACGCCCTGAAGCCAGTGTTTCCTGAGACGAAAGACTCCGCCTGAGAGTCTCCCGCCCTTTGACAACGGCGTGAGATGTCGGAGCATTCCCCTGCCAGAGCTCCATCATTGAACTGTCTCCCGGAGGCAATAATTCATCTTTGCTGGATGAGCATCCGCCAAGCGCGACACTGAACATGCCCGCTATAAAAAATAAAACGGGAGTTATTTTCACTGTACGTGAAGTGATTTTCTGATTATCAGTCAAGACCATAATGGCCTCCTGTTCCGGGCAAGCTGAAGTCATATCGAACCTTACGACCATGGTCTTCATAATCAACGGCCAGTTGACGAGTAATATGAATAGCGACATTTGCACCAGGTGGGACATACACCGCATCAAACGTCTGTCCGTAACGTTGTTTAACCCAGTCGGTAACTTCTTTAAATCCCCCTCCCAGCGTCTGCCCCAGGACCGCCTGCCCAGCATTGCCGGTTAAGGCTGATGTCACCCCACCATTCACATTGTTCTGAGTGGTATATTGATTTTGTGTTAACGCATCACCTGCGGAGCTTCCCATCCCCAGTAACGCAACCGTTGGCAGATAAGTTGAAGCATTAGATTTGCGCTCACCACTGATACAGGGAATTCCGTTGTTATCTGATATCCAGCCAATGCTGCCCCTGTCTCGGGCGTTGTCATTATTGTTGCCCTGAGTGTTTGCTACGGGTCTGGGAAGTGTTCTTATACGTCCATCGGAAAAAACAAAAGTGATCGAATGTATCGTTCCTCTGACACACGAAAGCACCATATCCCCTGTAGCTGTCCCGGAAACAATAGCCCCTTCAACATCGGGCAATTCGATACCGTTTGCAGTTAGGTTATCCTTACCAATCAGGACTTTAAATGGATAAGGATCGGTGACTTTGTCATTAATTGGTATACGGCCAATTAATGCCGTCATCGCCTTACTGCCTACCAGGGTTGAGTTCTCAGGCAATGTATAAACAGGCCGTGTATCGGACTCTGCACCGTTTCCGTCCAGTTCCTGCTTATTTTTAACAACGCGATCGTACTCAGCTCGCTGACGACTGACGGGGTTATCATCCAGAAAAGAGGTGGGAAAGGTGAATTTATCAGTATCACTCTGGCTTTGACCCTCCGTCTTTTTAGCATCCTGAGGAGATATCCAGATCACCTCCCCCTGACTTGCAGAGGGGGCATTCTCTGGATCCAGTCCAAGGCCAACCGGGAAATCGGTTCCTGAAGAAGAACCTGTCGACACCATGTCAGTGTTTTGTCCCTGGGATTTCAGCGTTCCGGTCAGGTCATTGAGCTTCTCCAGTAAGGACGTTTTCTGTTTTTCAAGAGCCTCATTCGTTTCCTGTTTTGCGGCATTTACAGCATTTGATATCTGGAGTCCTACCGATGAATTCTCACCCTTGAGCTTATTATTTTCTGAAATGAGTGCCTTATTTTGCTTATCCAGCACAGCCTGGCGGGCCCGGACATCACGCAACGCTCCAATAAGTGTACGTAGCGTGTCTGCTGACGTATCCCCCTCAATACCCAGTGCCTTCAAATCATCCTGGCTCAACTCAGTCAATGCATTAGTGGTTTTAGCGGGTTCAGGTTCAGTAGTATCTTTTAAACCACAGGCTTTAACGCCAATAAAACAAACCACCACGATCAATACTGGAAGTAAAACCTTCATCAGGCCATTGGCTTTAATTTGCATGCTGTTCCCCTTTTTTTACTGCCGGCAATACTGCAGGTTCAGCAATAAAGGCATTCTCAGGGCGCCCTCTGATCACAAGATAAAGAGTTGTTGTATCTTCAGGCGTACCAGCCGCCCCAAGCCAACGATGCTGGAAAGTCGCACTGACAAACGATCCTGATAAAGTCCGGGCATCAAGTATCACTTTGGAGGAAGAACGATTCCGGATTTTCAGTGCAACAACATTCAGTTCCTGAATACCCCATGCCCCTATTGGCGAAACAACTACATTCTCAGACGGATATAAAGTTGTGAGTCTCGAGGGAAGGCGTAAATTTACCGGATGAATTCCGGGTACAGCTTCAACAGTGCGTAGAGGGGCATATAGACTTTGTGCAGCATAACGAGTCAACACCACTGGCAATGGAGCACTGTACACCGGCGTTTTTCTGACAGTCTGATTTTTATCTTCTGTATCCAAAGAGGCGACTGGCAACGAAGAACCCGTTTCCATTCCTTTTTCGCTCACCGATAACACTTCTCCCGAATAAACCAGGCGAACAGGCTCAAGCGCCTTATTGTCATTTTTGGCAGCAATATCCAGTAATATAATCTCGCCCGATTCAACATCCTGCAGTTGAAGTCGGGTCTGTTCAAAAGGTTCGCTGGCCTGTAAATAAACCGTACCACCGCTGCTTTGAACCCTCAGCTTACCTTTGAGCATTGCCGGAAAACCTACACGAACGTTGCGGTCGACAAAGACAATTCGCTCATGGTTAACAGAAAGTGGAATAAGCAGAGGGAGCCGTTCCCATTTCATCAGCTCCACAGCCTGTGCTGATGAAAACCATAAAAGGAGAATTATCGGCCACCATTTACACTTAAAATTAAGGACTTTAAACATCGCCATTAAAACATCCCCTTTTTCTCTGGCTCAGGGACCACTGCAGCTTCAAGTCGTTGTGGGACGCCTTTATAGCAATCAAGCGCCAGACCAAAAGCATTGCGCTCCGGATCGCCTTCCCAGCGGACAATATGCAGGGGGTATCTGGCCAGTGCCCGTTTTACAGGTTCTGTGTGATAGTATTCATCGACTACCAAATCCAGACTGACCTCCCAACTGTCATCGCTCTCAATAATGACACTTTCAGGTTTGTAACCACGTTTGGGGATCTCATAAACGACGCGAACGCGATCAAGCAACTCACCTTTTTGACTCCGTAGCTCAGCATCCTTATTCAAAAAATCCTGGCATGATGGCGTAAGATAAGGACTCAACTGGGCAATTTTCATCGGATAGTCTTTTTCTCCGTCCTTCGGCCAGGCATTAATTTGCTGAAAAATATAAAAGGCAAAGCTGTAGACCGTACTCGGAGGGACCTCCCACCATTTACGCGTACTCCCGCTGCGTAAATCTGGCGGGTTATGTATTGTCAGGTCACTGGGCGCCCGCATCCATCCTGTAATAACCAGAATCAATAAGAGAAGCAGAACTCCACACGCTAATCTCAGGGTCAAAATATGCTGATCGCGATCCTTCAGAGCATGGCGAAATCGGCTCATATTCCCCCCTTGCGTACAGGCTTACTCCTGCGTAATGACCAGCGTCGATCATGACGGACCAGAACTTTGCTCCCGATACCAATATGGCTCAGTATTTTTTGAATCCGGAGGTAGAGGTAAAAATTGGGTTTATTACGTTTAAAACGAACCAGAAAGCGTCCACCGATAAAAATAAATATCAGTGGAGTGATAAGAGTACAGGTTGGAATAATTGGCCAGCCGATCCCCGTTACAAGCATCATTATCAGGGACAAAATTAAGCCTGACACGGCACCAATAAGTGCTGCATAGCCCAGTTCTGGTGTTGTAAACCCTCTGAAAACTACCGTTTCGGCATTCAGCCTGTCCGGTAAAAACTCGATTGTTTTCATGAGGCCACCTCAATTCAAAATCTTCGCGGCTTCAGTACACAACCAGACAATGACAACGAGAATGGCTATACCGACAACGACAATCGCAACAAATTTACCCCATTCTGCTTTACCGGAGCGGATTTCTGAGAATGTCGCCAGAATAGCGCCGGAAACCATATAAAATCCGACAGCACAAATGATTAGCCCCATCAGGACGAGAAACCCAGAAAACAGAAGCTTGATCGTTTGCATCATGTCACCCCCACCGCCCCCACCGGGAATATTGACCGTAGGTAATCCTGCATGAGAGGAGAAGCTCGCCACCAGTAACAGCAGAATCAAAAGACAGGGAAGTGGTACTTTTAACCCATGTTTACTCTTTGAAAGCATCATGTTTTCCTTTTAACCAAACAAATTATTCAGCTGGCGAACATCCATACTGAAAACACAACCAAAATGGCCGTACTGATAAAAAAATGGAGAGCATTTTGCTCAGTGACTTTTCCTGCCCGCCATCCACGAAACACAACTAATACCGACCAGGCAAACCACAAAAAAAGAACGCTCAGAACAAAACCCAGAACAAACTTATTAAGTACCGTAGGGTCGATACCTGACCCTGCTTTAAAAGCGTTTGCCTGTTCAGAATTCATAGCCATCAGGGCTGCTCCTTCCTGTATTGTCCAACAAGAGAACCTTTGTCTCTTGGCTGTGCCCGGGAAGGCTCCAGATAAGTTTCAATACCCTGCTTCATGGTTTTCAAATCACGTGTTGCCCGCTCATAGTCGAAGAAGAAACGCCCGTCAGAATTGTCCTGTACCGCTACAATTTTCGCGCGTTCAAGCGCAGACTGGACCTGGTCCAGCTGCCTGAGAGCGAGGGCCAGTTCATCCTTTTCAGCTGCACTGACCATCTCTGGCAGAGAGAACAAACTGAGGACGAGTAAAACCCTTAAAGGTCTGGAAGATAATTGACATCTTTGCATTACCACCTCTGTTTCATGGAGTACGTCTGTCACAACAGAGTGGCGAAATCAGGGAGGAGATGCAGCAGGAAACTCTTTATGCTTTTTTGAAATTTATATCCTCCCGGGGGGCTGGTGCCAGCCCCCCAGAGAAGACAGTAAGTCAGCGGTTGACCCTGGCCGGTCACAGATATTTTTTGAATGTAGATGTCACTACAGTAACCGCCAGTCCCAGTAACAATGCCCCGGGCAGAAGTAACAGATTTGGATAAATCGACGCAGGCCATGACAAGTAAAGTAAGCAAGGGAGATAAACAGCCGGTTTAACGAACCGTTTGGCATGGTGATACAGAAAACTCGACTCATAACCCGCCCCGTAACGTCTCAGGTCACGACGACACAACCCGTCTATAACAGCGACGATGATAACCAGAACAAATAACGGGATGGATAAAACAAGAATTAATACCCTGACGGCAAAAACGACGGTGACATAAACCAGCGCAAGCAGATAATCGCTTAACGCTGATAATAACCAGGCCTGCACTTGTCCCAGAAAAAAAACAACAGAGTCAGAACTGCTTAATGTCTCCCTTTGTTCTTTCTGAATCCAGGTGAGTAATCCACTGTCCACAAATGCCCATTGGTAAGCTGAAGAAATCCAGCCCATCGTAGTTACTGATGGTGAAGAAAAAATAAGGCTTTGAGTAAAATCTGCTGATAAATAGCCAAGTTCTTTATTCATAACGGACTGGGAATGCAAAGCTCCCTGATCTGACCAGAAAAAAAACATTCCTGCCCATTCAATAAAAACACCAGCCATCCAGGATACCAGCAGAAAAGCCAAAAGCCTGACTGGCCAGATCCACAAAACAAGGGTCAGCAGACCTGGTGGCTTGCGCGGTGGTGGAGAACTTTGAGAGCTGTTTTTTTCTGTACTCATAGCGCATCCACCAGATTATCTCCGGGGAGCACACTCCCTGACCACCAGGTGTCTCCCGTTCGGTAGTGTTTACGCATTGTAGTGACAATACTCTGCAGGTTTACCGGCATCATTTCATCATCAACGGATGCCGGCAGCGGCATACGAATCTTCCATAATCGCCCTCCTTCCAGCAGTGCAAAAGCCTGCCCTTTAGGTAAATTCATTACTTCTGCAGGAGATAAAAGAGGAATACGTGTACTACTTACTCTGTCCTGAACGTTGGATGTGAAATCACTCCCCTGATCCGGATTGGATATATCTGTCACACCGGAAACCAGTGTTTTTGTATAAATTTCAACTTCAGGTAATTGCGTTGTCAGCAACTCAGCTGTCGTTTTCTCTCTCACACGAAGCATAATCATATTATTGAAATTGCCTGTGACCTGGGCAGCTTTAGCTGCATTACCAATTTTGGCCTCAATATCTGACCAGGTCTGGGTATAGGCTGTAACTTCAATACCTGCCCCACCGCCTTTATTTATCATCGGAATGAATTCTTCTCCCATTAACTCATTGAATTCATCACAGTGAAGACTGATGGGTAACCGCTTGCTACTCCCTTCGGGCATATCATCAGACAGTCCGAACTTATAAATATATCCAGCTGTTGAAACCAGATCGGCAAACATACTGTTACCTACCGCAGAAGCAACTTCAAAATCTGAAAGAGTATCAAGACCGACGTAAACAACACCGCCTTTCCGTATAATTTCCTGCCAGTCTATTAATGGGCGCGGATCATTCATATCACTGTAGTCAGGAGATAATAGTGCCGCAGTTTTGCCTGTGGTCAGTTTTTCCAGAAGAGGTAACAATGAAGCGACTATTTTATCGAAATATGTTCGATCATAACGTACAGCGCTACGCAACCCATCCAGTACGGGATCATATATTTTTTTGCTCTGCTCACTGGATAATGCCACTTCAATGGCCATAACCCGGATAGCATTAACCTGTCCCTGCATCGTACGTGGTAAATCATCCTCAGTCAGGATCCCCATCTGGTTTTGAACCATCAGCCACAACTCCGGAGCCTGTTGAGTCAGTAACTTCTCGGCATAGGTCTCATAAAGCTCTGCAATATTTGTTACGTACCGCAGGATAAGTGAATAATCAGGTCGCAAACCAAGAACGACAAGAGCACGAGCGATGATATTGACAAAGCGCCATGCAAACTCTTTAAACGCAGCGTTATTTCCTTCTCCCCCAAGCTGCCCGGCAACACGTGAGGCCACTTCAGATACACGTCCAAAACGGCCGACTGCATTATAACGGGCACTGATATCTGGCCAGCCAAGATGAAAGATATAAAACTCGTCGCTACGCCCAGCTCGTTTCGTCTCAGCCCACATTCGTTTCAACAGATCAGCATCACCTTTGGGATCAAAAACGATAGTGACATTTCCTCTGCGAATATCCTGCGTAATTAACAATTCTGCCAGACGGGTCTTACCAACTCGTGTCGTTCCTAATACAAGAAGATGTCCAACGCGCTCGGTCAGACTCATCAAAACATTATCTTCCTCCATCTCGACACCATGTATCGCCGAATTACCACCAACAGGGGGTAATGGGCGTACCGGATTAAAAAATGAATCTCGTCTTGTCAGGCTACATAACCCAGGGAATGTATACTCATACCGTCGTTCAAACTGACGAGCCAGGGAGTAAAAAACTGACGGCTTCAGAAAGGGAGCAACTTCCGGCCGTTTCGTCTCAAGCAAACGTTGGGTATGCTTTTGCTCCCACATAAAGCCTTTCCCCAGAAACAAAAAATGTCGGCTTACCGGTATGGATTCACTGGACATTTGATACCGGGGTAACCGACGGATATTGCGTCGATAGCGCAAGATGCGCAAACCCTGACGAGTTCTGATTGTTGTGAAAATGGCAAAACCGGCTGCAGTCACATAACTGACCTGTGGTGCTAACGCCATCGACCATGGTGCGACAACCAGAACAAAAGTGGCAGCCCCGCCAGCCGCAGCTGAATAGAGTTCTACTGCTGGCCTCAATAACGCCTCCATGACATAACGGTTACTCATAGCTTCTCCTTTCACACTGTTATGTAATAACCGGCTGCCCGGCAACTGACTTTGTTACTGGCCGGTGGTACCAGCACTGGCGCCCCGCCAGCAAATCAAGTAGTCGCTGCCCGCTGATCAGTTGTATTGTTCGCCAGCACTGCAGGTAATTAACGCTCTTTCTACCCGTCCGCCCTGTATGAATAAAAAATCCACAGCATTGCTCCCGGGTAATCAGTTCTCCGAACTCACGTATATGCTGCGGAGAAATAGTCCGTCTGTAGCGTTTTGCCTGAATTAACCAGCGCTTTCCGTCAATAAAAACCTGCCCGTCAAGTCCGCCATCGCTACTGTAGGTCTGGTTTCTCACAACCAGGAGTCCCTGCCTCTCAAACGCCAACAACAGCAGCTCTTCAAACACATACGGGTTAATTTTTCGAAGATACTTTAGACGGGCCCCGTCTGAATCAAGCGCTGTCAGACGGCACAGCACACGCTCCGCGTTCTGTCGGTAGCGCCGGTGCCGGCGGTCGCGTGCGGACGGCATTTTCTTACGCCATATGGCAGGAATGAGAAGACAGAAAAGTAAAAGAAGAATGGCTGTGATCATGAGAGCCCCCTACTGGGCCAGACCGGTGGCGGTAATCAACACCGGGTAGTGGTTGAGATGCAAACGACGCGCTATTTCGCTTGCCGATGCCGGTAGCAGAATGACATCAGGTATGATTTGCTGAAGTTCCGACAATGCGTCCTTATCGCTGACATTCACCACCAGACCTGTAGCATGAAGTCGCTTAAGCTCATCACGCCGCATAGTCAACCACTCGCGTGAAAGCGAATCATCCCCAACAAGAAAGACCGGTGTCATGCCGTTCAGATTTAACTCACGGGCTTCCACTTTCCCTGCACGCATCTCCGGTGTGGTAACGGGCAGCATATCACTTACATCCGCAGGGGCTGCGGGTACAGACGCGCCCGTGGCGTTCAGTGACCTCGGCGGAGTGAACTCGTTGTTCTTATTATTGATGGCATCAAAAAGCGGCGCTGTTGGTTCTCCGCCAAGATCAGCAATCACATTGAGTGCTGCCATCGATGATGTTGTCAGCAAAACACTGACCATGAATGTCCTGAAAAAAAAACAGACAGAATAAAGTTTCACTGACGGGACTCCCTGGGTTCAACCCATTGCAATTCACGGTTGTAGTGTGAGAAATGGCGCTGTGATGGCGATATCTGTGCGATCTGAAGTTCGGAGTACGTTACTGGCGCGTTTAAATCCAGTGTTGCCAGCTTGCGTTTCACGATGGACTTATAGATTCGTGCTGGTTTTCCACCTGCAGGATGGTGATAACACCCCGCGGCCTGTATCCAGCTTCCCGGATTGTTGTCATAACAGGATTTAAGAATACGGGCGGCAACCCGAAGGTTGGTATATGGATCCAGCGCTTCGTAGTAACTGCTGAAATAAGTTCCATTCCAGCCCAGGTTAACCTGCGCGATCCCAACATCAATCCGCTTTAACGGATAGCGACGCATGAACGACAACATTGCGTCATACGCTTCCTGGCGGGAGTTATACCGATACCCTTTCCCGGCAACATTGAGTGTCCACGGCCACGGTCGCTCTCCATGTGGTAGTTTTCGGGATGTTTCTGCAAGAGAAACTGAATACAGGGCTTCAGCGGGTACGCCAACTTCAGTTGCCACAAGGTGGTAACCCGGGGGAATTGTTTGCAAACCGCGTCCCTTTTCTGCCGCAGCTGCACTACCAACACCACCGATAAGAAGGATCAGAACAGGGACGCTGTATCTGGCTGCTGTCAGAATGCTGCGATTTGCCATCCGGAGACTCCCTGCTGAAGCATAACCGGCATATCTCCCTGACCATACTTCAGCCAGTTGCCGTTATCGTGGTTGAGGGTTATCTGCCGGCTACGAACTTTATCGACCGGAATATGATGTGCAAGCGCCCACTGGCGAATGATGTCATCACTGCCGCCACTGTCGACGAGGTAAATATCAACCGGACGGTTGTCTGCCAGAACCGCACTTACTCTGGCATCGCACGGTACACAGTTGCGCTTCACAAATAACGCCAGTCTTCCCTGTGTATCATGGGCAATACCGCTGGCATTGCCCATGTTTACGGAGAGAGTATTGGGATAAAGGCGTTTCCAGGCAGCATCCACTTCCCGCTGAAAGGCCAGCTCCTTTTCAACCCGGGCATACTCTTCCTTCACCCACATTTCAGCAAAACGCCGGCGTTCGTTTTCCGAACCGGCCTCCAGTCCCAGTGCCATCAACGGGTCAATGCCTGGTGACTGAAATGCTCTGGGACCTTTAAGTACCTGTTGATACTGCTGCCATTCTTTTTCGCTGAGTCCCCATGCCGTTCCCGACGTTTGCGTCCTTCCTTCTGTAGTCGTATTTTTCTGCTGGGGTGCGCTTACACTGCGCCCCGTACTCACTGATGCAAGAGCAGGCAGACTTACGATAACAGCCAGCATGACTGACGCAGTCCACCGTCGGGGGCAATTTAACGTTGATTTCATCGGTTTCATCCAGTATTTCTCCCTGATTCAGAGCGTTAAACGTTGTGCCTGCCCGTTAACCTGAAACTCAGCCTGGTTACCGCTGATGTTCACCAGCATCCAGCCTGACAGACTCTCTCCCGGGCTTACCATGCGCAGCTGTGTCCAGCCACTGTTCCCCGCTGGCAGAATAACGGCGTAAGCCTGCCCTCCCCTGCGTTCAATACTCACCAGTGTGAAAGGCGGCTTAATGACCCGTGGTTTTGACGGCTTTTTTGCGGCAGACTGTCCACCTCCGGGAGACGGGGTCGCCTTCGTGGCAGTCGCCACAGTGCGTTTACTCCACGAGTCTTTCCAGGACGCGAGGGTATCTATACGCGAAGTCTGCTCAGTCAGCGCTTTATGAACAGCGTCGAGCTTCATGCCCGTTTCATCCTGTCGGGCAACCGCCCTGGCAGTCGCCGCCTGAGTCTCTCTAACCTCTGTAACCAGCGTGGAAAATTGCTGCTCAAACGCGGCAAGGCGCTGCTCCTGCTCACTCAGGCTGAGCTGCCATTTTTCTCCCTGCAGTTTCGGAACGAATTGTTGCTGCCTGTCTTCTATGGCCTGCATACGATCGGGAAGTGTCTGCAGCTGTCCGCTGCGGAACGCCGCATCAAGGGTGGTAAGCTGTATCTGCTGCTGACGTACTGTCAGCCAGAGGTATAAGACAGCGCCCAGTAATACGCAGTACACCAGAACGGATGACACTTTAAATATGAAAGAACGGCGGTCTGAAGAAGGATGCCACAGACGACTCCCCTTTCCCCCCAGTCGGTGTGCAGCTGACTGTGCTGAACTGTCTGTTGTAACAGGGATTTCCGACGTATCAATAGCCGGTCCGGCAGGTTCAGTGAGGTGAGCGGATAAAGGTAAATCATTATCTGACGGAATACCGACAGAAGATGCCGTCGTGGTCGTCATGGTAAAAGTTCTCCGGAAAACGGTTTTCGCCATGACTATGAAAAAACCGTTCAGCGAATACGACAGACAAATCAAAACTGAAAAGTGAAAATAAAGGGATCCAGATAAATGTCAGGAACACAGAAAAACTGCAGCCTCTCTGACAAAATCATATTAGCTTCATCAGCTCAGAGTTGGCCTGACACCAATGTGGCACAGTTCCGGACCTGAGCTGACGATCTCCTCCATGCCAGAATCAGACATCTCAAACGATATGAGACGTTAGGTCAGATATCTAAAATCGCATACTCCACTTAGGTGAGATTTTTGCAGCAGAATGCCTTGATTGAGGTTTTGCTGTTACAGAGTTCTAGAAATCGGAAGCGTCGTTTGGTCTCAATCCAAGCCACTTTTCGAGGTACCTAAGCAGCGTTCGCAGAGCTTCTTCATGCTCAGGAAACTGGGCGGGATTAATTGCATCGCATCTGGCCTTCGCCACTTCAATGCCAATAAAATCGTTAACTGTCTCTCTGTTGAAACTGTTGTGCTGCGTTGAGACCCAATCACCATGCGTGTGGCTCATGCCCCGACTCATGAAGCGTGTGGCAACGGTTGCGAAGCCCTGATCAGTTTGAATAGCGTTCATCATCCACTCTCGTGGCTCGTTAATTGAATCGGTATACTTTTTCCAATGGTAGAGCAGGGATAGGAGATCCGGTTCAGCCATCAGCGCGTCGCCATCTGCTGCTCGGCCCCTTATCAGCCGCAGCCATTCTGTCTTCATTGCCACAACGGTATTGAGATCTAACGCTGGATCGAAGGGTCTACTATCAGCCTCATTCCGATCGGAGGGATCACTGAGATGAATCAGGATCGAGGCAACGGATAGCGCTTCGGTTTTACGAAGTGCATCGAGTGCTAAATGGCTTCGAACATTCTCAGGTATGCGCTTCAGATACCAACTAGTCGCTCGCCATGCTGCCATATATGGCGAGTCGAAAGTGCCGCTGTTCGTGCCTGCGAATTGTTCAGCGAGTCCAAACATCCCTGGGAGCAAAACTGCAGCGTGTTCGGAAGGTAATCGGTCGACGGATTCGTCGAGCCTCGCAACGAGCGAACTCAGCAGCCCGTCAGTTTCGATGGTAGAGATTGACGCAGAGCATTCGTCCTCTGTCGCTGTTGCATCGAGAAAATCAACAAAACGGCGCTCAGATAATTCTCCGACCATCGTCTGGAGCTCAAAGTAACGTGGGAAGTAGCGTGATGTGCATACTCGTTTCTCCGCCAACCAGTGGCGATGGGAGTCGTCTGCATAGCTTGTCCCTCCATATGCCCATTCGAGGGGAGGAAATAAATCTTTGAGCACATCACGAATGATATTACGGCGCTCCTCTGAGACTGTCTCAAGGAGCGCTTTAGCCTCTGCCTGGTCTAACTCCCGCCGACCATCATTGTAAAAACGCCTTTCCTGGAGAACCAATCCTCGGTCACGGAACAGTGCTTCGTGGAGGTCTGGCTCGAAGACCCGCAGTGTCTCCAGAAGCAAGAAATCTACAATGTTCACTTCGAAAACGTCGCCAACCACATGCAGTGGCATGTGTACAGCAATGGACGAGATGAGGCGACGTGAATCACGCATGTTACGAAGCAGGGGCTGGATACAGCCAATGCAAGCGTTCCCCCATCGTCTCTGAGAGAACCCGTTGGCCTCAGTTGCGTAGGGCCCCACTATTGCAGAGAGTTCTTCCTTGAAAATACGATGCACGAACGATGCCGGGAAGGCCGGTAAATCAAAGCTAACCTGTACGATCTTCTCAAGGAATGCTCTGCCGTCCCCATCAGCGACCGGATCGAGTGCCCTTTCTACAATACTGGGCTGGAACAGGAGCACAAAAACAATATTCGGTAGATTCGCATTCGCCTTTACCTGCCGAAGCAGCATCCTGATCTGCTCAGGCTCGAGTCGGTCAATGTCATCGACGAAGACAACCAGCGGCCGGTCAAGTTCGCGAAGGCGGGCTTCAAGCGATCTACGTACCTTATCGAGTGACTCGTCACTATGATCACGCCCGAGATACGACAGCACGCGTCCGACAAAAGTTACTCCAACCGAGAGAAAAGCAAGAATAATCGCAACCTTTGCGACCGCCGGAAGGCTAAATCCAATGGCTGACGCGATCGCTATAACCGAGGTATTTGTTAGCACCATCGAGGTTAGAGAGCCTTCCCCCCCAGCCTCTTTAAGAGGCTTACCCACCCCGGTGAGGAGCGCGCCATAGCGTCGCAGTGCTTCGGCACGATCAAGTGCCGCCTTTGAATGCTCGCCTCCCAAGCTATTTGCTATCTGGCTAAATAGCGCCCCGGCAATTGCATCGCCGTCCCCCCATTGCCAGGGGTTGAAGTCGAGCCAGTCAGCCCCGCTGCTCTTGGCATCGAGGCGTTCGGTGATGAGGTTTTTCAGTGATGATTTGCCAAAACCCCATCCCCCGCGAATTGCAAACACTCGGCCCTCGCGCAAACTAAGCTCCGAAAGCACATCAGCTATACGAGCCGCGAATTCAACCCTTCTGAGGCGATCTTCGGATGCTGTCCGTATAGGCACCTCCGCTCCAATCCCTTCGTCCGGTCGCTCGGTCCTTGCCACATCAACGTCAGGCTGCGAACAACGACGAGCGCACCATGCCGCCAGATGGAATAACAGCTTACTCATCGCACACTATCTCCCAATAATGCATGTTCCAAGCGTCCAATTGCCAGAAGCTTCACTGGTCGAACTTTGTCTACGCCAGTTAACTGAAGAGAGCTCGCTGCCGCAATTGCAAGCCAGTATAGCGGTTTTGTTTTCCCAACGTGGAATGGAGCTCAGACAACTACATCAACTGAGCGAAAAATACTCAGAAGAAACTGACAGGTGTGAGTTATTACCGATCCGCTTCCCATAGCTCAAGATACCCCAATGTCAGTATTCATTCCGAACATCCACTTCTCGCTCAAAGCCTCCCGTCAGGCCTGGTTAAAAATCAGGTTTACCGTAGGCCATATTCTGTTTTCCATGTGGTCCCCTGTATTGACGTTATGCGTTCGCCTCGCAAATACAGTCGCTACAGGTGTAGCCCAGTCGATGGTCACAGGAAATACCTCCTCTTTTCAGGACTCAGCATGGTTACCTGGCCAGATGCCGGATTAAGCGGACAATGCAACAGATGCCCACCCGGTAAGGCTTAAAACTGTCTCCTAAAAAGTATTTGCCCAACTTGTTGATTGGGGGAACAGAAGATATACGCCAGAAAGTGGGCAAGCCCCAATTGTTTTTAGCACCATAATACAGTCAGGAAACACGCTTAGAAGCTATTTCATCTTCATAACTTTTCCAGAAAGCTATAATAATTTCAACCTGTTGCCAGTATTCGTCTGCTTCTAAAGCTTTTTTATGACTATTTCTTTTTAAATAATCCCGGCATTCTTCGTCAAATGAGTATGAAAAGTAAACTAATGGCAACCCTCTTTCATTTAACTTGCAAAACAGTATATTTTCATTACTTTTATAATGAGGTTCTCTATACTTTTTCAACTCTTCAAGAATATAATTTTTATCAACCAGAGGGGACTCTTCTAACTTGTCAGAGGATAGATTATTATTTTCATAGATTTCATATTTTTCCTCGGGTGTAGTGAGGATCGCGTGCCTATCAAGGAACCCTTTGAAAAAATTCTCAATTTTTAAATCATCGCTCAACTTCTTAAGAAGTATTGACTTTTGATGGTGATATTTTACGGAAAATTCATTATGTAAATTAAACAAATATTCCTCAGAAAATCTATGCGATGGATTTTCATACAGCGAGGAAACAACAAGCGGGAGTGGAAATTGTATTTTACTTTTTCCCACCGGTTTTCCCTCAATAATCCTTTCAATTGTTGACATGATATCCTGACTATTTTTAGATTTAATATCCTCAAATATCTTTGTTACACTTATACTCTCATTTGCCAGTGTTTTATAAAATTGCGCGTGTTCAAAAAAAGAAAATTCATGTAGTAATTTCTGATATTTAGCATATTGATTTAGCTCACCCAGGTCATTCGTTAAAGCTGAGTTCAATGCAACCAGATACAACACGTCATTCCGTATGAGCGAGCGAATCAATGATGAGAAACCTTTTTTCTCTTCAGGAAGGGCATCTGGTTTATAAAACGCTTTATCGATGTATTTCAATAAATGATAGAGAACTCGCATGTAGGGACTGATGTAACTATGGCCATGCATTAACTCATGAGCTTGCTTAAGGGTAATCGAATCTCTTACAGACTCAAAAAATGCTTTACCATCTCTACTATCCAGATAGTCCTTAACAATCTCAAGTTGGTCATTATGCTGTTCAAGTAATAGCGTGAAATGGCGGGTAAACTCATCACGACGCGTGTTATTCATCGTATGGTCGAGGGCTTCCTGGGCTACTTTAGTGCTCTTCGATGCCGCCCTGGCTGCTTTTGCCGTATACACTAATGCCAGGGCAGTGACAAGCGCCCCAATTGCCGTTACAACACCTACGTAGGGGTCAGGTTTATTGAAATATACACCCCAGGCGTGATGCACCCATGCCATAAAAGCATCAATGAACATTTATTATTTCCTTGCGAAACTATTGCTGCGCGGGTCAGCAAAATGCTGAACCAATATTGAAATCCTGAAGACATATTACACGTATTATTCGCCCGAATACTCATGCTTTCTACTGCTCTATTTAGCAGGTCAGATACATCCAGGAGGAGAAGATGAAAGGAGAAAACCTGGATGTGGTGTACATATGAAAGATGAAATAAGCTCTGCGAAGCCCGCATTAAGCGAGCCTCTTTGAGTTTAACTATTACATGCAGTGGCAAGGACTTCTATCGGTTCAGATATATGCTCTATTGGCTTTGTCGGCCCATACCTCGGCATACCATTTAGGCACGTATGTAGGCGTTGTCAATCGTGCGAAATAGTTCAGCTATGGAGCACTCTCTCCTGACATTTAGCACGGTAATCGACAAAAAATACGCTCCTAACTCATAGCATACATGATGACAACCGCCAATCTGCTGAGAGCCACAGACGGTTATGCACAGCCATTTGTCGGGATTGATGGTAGACAGCGCACAGCTTAAACCAAATTCATGTTTTGCTTGTCTCCGACCGCTCAAGAATGTTACTCAGTTCTGGGTGTGAAGTGATTCCTGACTTACAGGCGAGATAAAACGGGAGATCAAGATAAACCCCAGTTTTAAGAGCGCGTACGAGCACTAGGATCTGCCCATCCTCAATCTTTGCAAAATCATCTGTCGTTAGATTTTCATTGGATGCACACAAAATAGTCCAATTTAGTTCTGAGTTTATATTTAGATTGAGTGAGACGCCGTCCTGGTTTGAAAGCAACACAAGGGTTACTGCATTAGGGAAACCAACAAGGCGATTGAAGTCCGGGTTGCCTTTCCTGGAGAAACATGTACTACCACGAATTTCAGGTTTATCATTGCCTTCTCGATGCCAGAGACCTTTGTATAACTCTTTGCAGTAAGCTGAATCCAGTACTTTAGATCCAAAAAGACAAAACGCAACGCCTATTGCAAGTTTACAAAGAAAACGCTGATCAAACCTCTTGTGAACCGGGACCTGCATTTTCCGCATTTGCCTACCTTCAGTATTGGCTATGAAAAATTCTTTGCGTGCAATATCCAATTGATCAGGTTGCTCAAATCCAATGCTGGCAGGATCAACACCCCCAACCTCACCGCAAAGAACCTTTTTGACCCTCCGGCCACGAAATGCTTGCTCAAACGACAGCCATGTCTTGAGTGGATCCTTGGATGTATTTTCGGAAAATAAGAAATACGCTCTTGTATCAATACTTTTCATGGTCCGCGGATTTCCGCCCACATACGCAGATAATCTCTCGTCGTGCGGGCGAAGCCAAAACACCTGTTCACCATGCGGTCCCATCCACATTTCACAGACGTGCCCCTCTGGAAGATCGGGAGGACATAGGTCAGTGTTACCCATGCACGAAAGAGACACCCCTACTGGATTATCCTTATCATAAAATGCTGATGACGCTTGTTGCAGCCAATTAGTAACCATCCAATTCTTCTCGAAAGACGCATCGACAAATAACCCAAGGTTACTGTTACAGCTTTTGCACACGCACCGAGTCTTCAGAAAGTCGGGAGCATACGCCCCACCCAGAAACTGCGGGACAACGTGCTCCAAAGTAAACTCACTATCATCTTTTTCTTCACGGCAATATATGCAATGTCCCATAGTTTTTTTCCACAAGTCTAAGAATAAATTGAGGGTAACACTTAATCTCCACGGCTTCGAGACATGAGCATCAGCGAATGGATATAGGATATAGTCTGTATTAGCGAAAGCAGTTATTACCAGGGTCTGTTTGTTAATGTAGAATGGAATTCTGCAACAGGGAAACCCTTAATTTACGTGAAATGACGTTAAGGTGACTTACCGCTGCTGAACGCACTTATATTGATGAACATGCAACCTGATAGATTGAATGACAACACTTCCTATCCTGCCACCGAGGTGACCATCATCATCAATGAGAGCGATGGCAAACTTCCGCTTGCTCATTGCGGGTATTAGCTCAGACTTTCACTCTACTATTGAGACGGCCAGAGCGTTTCTGGCGGCTCGACGGTAAAAACAGTAACAAACCACCCGAAGAATGCACGCCAGAAACGCGACCTAATAATTTACTCTATGGCTGGATATGTACTCAACAGAATCACTTCTGATTTCAATCCGATTTATCGGATTCACCACATTTTTTAGGTAATTTCAGTGGTTTCACTTGCTGATAACTTTGCGTGCGACGTGAAATCCAGGGAGGGACTGTATCAGGTTACAGCCGCCAGGTGGCGATTCTGTTGGTGACTAATCAAGCAGAGGTCTTCCTTCAGTTAAAACTGCCGTGATTTGAATTTCTTTTTTCATCTTTAACCACAAATATAAACGCTACATATTTAAGATAAAAAGACCGCCTGACCGATGCTGCGTCGGAAATTACTGGCGCCATTTTTCAATAAAAAATTGATTAATCAGGAAATACCTGGATATTCACCCTTAGATTTATCGAATATCATGGCAGGAATAACCGCCCCATTATCCAATGCCTGCATTTGTCGCGCTGAGAAAGTGAAATAACGCATTCGGATAGGAGGATATTTTTCTACTTTATTTTTTGTATACCCGCCAGGAGTGATACTGGTTATACGCCGCAATTGATTATATGCCTGCTGAACCTGCTCATCCTGCCAGTTTAGTGCCTGATATACCCTGAGGATCCCGATCGGCTCACCTGAAATAAGGGGGCGATAGCGCAGACACAACCCCACACTTTGAGGTTTACGCCCCTGCTGCCAGAAGAAAATTAACTCAACCGGATCCACTGACTGAATTGACTGCAGACGGCATAACAGAGAGGGGGTCTGCACAGCCCAGTCGCGCTGCCCGTCAGCCATATCTACCGGATAGGAAGAGTTTCCCAGCAGCCAGTTAACGTCTACATCAAACCATGTCGACAATTGCTGCAGCAAAGGTTTATTCAGGAGATCAAGCGTCCTATCCTGACTCGCTAATACACTGGCCCTTATTCCCCAGGAAGCCAGTAGCTGTGCCTGTTCGATAACATTTAATCCATGAGCATCCAACAGCAGACAGAATCGCTCATAAAGCGTGGACGTTCTGTCCGCTATACTCTCTCTCGCCTCTGCTACAATGCCATCAATACACATACCAAACATAGCGGCCCGGGATATACCCAGATGCTCTGCGCACCTGTCCAGAAATACCCGAGTTTCCGGCCGTATTCTTACTGAAAACTGTGCACTGGATGCAGGTACTGATGCCCCCGATTCAAGTGGTATTTCACCAGATCGCATTAATGCAATTAGTGCGTTATAAGTTGCATTCATATTGACAACCTTAAATATTTTACTGGATACAAAAGAGTGAAATTCAACTCATTTCATTTTTTCAAGTTCTGCGCTCCAATGTAATAGAAAGATTAATCTCATTTATTCATCAGGTATAATGAAATATTTCGATCGGTTTGATCTAATGTATGAAGAAGATTAAAACCATGTCGACGTGAAATCGACAGAAAAATATAATTCTGAAAAAAAGATTTACTCCGGCAAACGATGAATGACTACCATTATCCCCTCTTCAGAAGGCAGTTGAATAAGCCGCCACTCCTGTAGCAGCATTTGCGCAACAATAGCAACACGTTCCCAGCGCGGAAGCGTAATGGGAGCGATCCGACAGCGATATCCCGTCCTGTGTGAAAGAACCTGACAGGCAAGCGCTACCTGGGCTGGCCGCATAAGGTGTGAACGGAAAAAAATGGGACACACCGGCCGCGCCATCAGGGCTGTCTCCAGCGCCTGAACAAATGCCTGGTGATAGCGTCGGGCCTGGCGGCGGTCCATCTCCCCCACCCGATCAAGCAAGGCAAGATGTATAGCCCGGTATTGACGGCGACGATGCGTTACACTGAATACAGCAAACCCTTTCCAGGGCGTGAACAGCGCAATTAACGTAAAACACGGGCAATACAGCGCCAGACAGAACATCACAAACAAAGCGTACTCCACCCCTCCGTCCTTTTTTGCAGATAATGAACGGCAGCAGGGTACCTCCTCAACGAAGAGAATAAATCACGTAAATGACTATCCGTAACGGCAAATTTATCAGGCAGCACTCAAAAGAGGATGGATCATTACCCGCTCATGCTTGCCTTCCGGCAAATCGCCGGGGCGAGGCACACGCTCTCCCCGCTGAGCCGCATTAGCCAGCGTTCGTAGCAACAGAACACCTGCAGCCTCCAGCGCACTTTCCCTCGATGCCGCTGACACTGAAAGATTATCAAAATCGGGTAGGTGAACACGAAAACCACAACAGCCATCTGATCCTTCATTAACGGATTCAATACAGGCAGGATAAGGGACAAAATACGGAGCAATCTTTTGTGTTTGTCTTTGGCGAGCGTCAAGTTTACTGACAAGCTGGTATGCTCTGAGATGGGTATAACGTCTTAGCATATTCAGGGAACGGTGGCCGGAAATAGCAGCCACTTCCATAACGTTGAGTGTTCCCAGTTCAAACAGTCTGCTAATTGCTTCATGACGCAGATCGTGAAAATGAAGATCGGCGATATTCAGGCGCTGCAGAGCCACCCTCCAGGCACTTTTAAAACCAGATGATGAATAGTGAAAAACATTGCCGCTAAGTGCGACCGTCATTCCCTGTAGCAAATGGCGAGCTTTGCGGGATAAGGGAACATCTCGCGAACTGCCGTTTTTTGTCATTGGCAGATGGGCAACGCCATGCTGCAGGTCGATATGTTCCCATCGAAGTGACAAGATCTCTCCTTGTCTCATCGCTGTTTCAATGGCGAGGTGAAATATAGCGTGAAGGGCTGGATTCTGTTCCTGGAAGTAGCGGGATAAGCGCCGTTCCTCTTGTGATGTTAAACGTCGATCCCGTCCTCCTGATATTTTTGGCTTACGAACCATTTCAACGGGGTTAGTTCTGCATGTTCCCCACTCTACACTGGCCAGATTATACAGTGATGACAGTAAAGCGAGTTCGAGCCGGACTGTGTTTCCTGAAATACACCGTCCGGTTCGCGTATTCACCTGAGACAGCCGCTCATCGCGGTAAGACGCAATATCCACTGTTGTGATTTCATCCATCATCTTCTCTGCCAGGGGATGTCGCTGAATGACCCTAACACGATAGAATTCCTGCTGATGCCCCCGTTTATGCACAGACACAGTAGCGTAGTACTTATCTAGGGCTTTCGACAGAGACATTTTTTTTATGCGTTGTGGGCGAGACATTGCAGATACCTTTGCGAGAGGAATTGAGGTTTTTCTCCACCGTAACGAAAAACTCTAATTCCCTCAATAAACGCAAGGACATGTTCGTGCCAATCCGGTATCTGGACATCGAGCGAAAAAATGTCCTTATTTGAAATGGCTACAGGTAATGATGCGTGTGGGAAGTACATTTACTCAAAGGCCTACTGCCCAACAGGAAAACAGCTAGTCTCCGGAGGTTTTATCCTTTCAAAGTGGAGTGGTGGTAGCGGCTGGAATAGTCCCGATCTATCCATGCCGTCACCATCAGAGAATGCCTGGCAAATATATACGGGTGGTGGTGTTACGGGGGGAACATGTCTGCGCGCAATTGCATGGTGTGCCAAAAATTAAAAAGCTAATGATATCGAAATACGCTGAAAGTACCGTATTCACATCCATAGGCCATCATGCCATTTGATGTAATCGAAAATGATGCTCCATTAGGTACATCAAATGAAAAACTTCCAGATTTATGCCACTCAGAATTCCCATCTACTGAGTTTGCCACCGTCAAGCCTCCCACACTGGCAGTCAGTGAAAACGTATTTGCACAGTTATCAGAGTTACCGAAGTTGATTTTTCTCGGGGGAGGGTTGCCTCCCCATACATAGATTTTAAATTGCTTTCCGGTTGTGTTGTTTCCGCTAAAAACCCCCTTAAAAGCACCAAGATATGCGTAACTACCATCTTCTGGGTCAGAGGAACGCCACAGACCGGATTGGCACTGGGGCAAACGTGCCAATCCGGTCGTTGGGTGGGTGGTGCTAAAGCGCTGGAGCGCATGACCTGGAATATAGCATCGGGAAGCAACTATGGTGATATTTGTGCTTCGTACCTGGTAAGTTCAGGCTTGATAAACCAGGGGTGGATTGTCACGGGATCTGATGCCTGTACAGAAGATAACCGTGATTGTTCGGTGGATAATGTCAAATGTTTTGCAGTTCGACTCAAGTGATTACCTTGAATAGCGGCTTACTCCAGCTGTTTTTAAGAGCAACATTTGACATTAATCTACAGAAAAACATCAGGTGCTCTAGCCATTACTGACAACTGATGATGTAACTGCACTGTCCGCTCAAATCAGTTCGATTTGTACCAACATGGAAATTATACTCGTCATAATAGCCGCATCTAACAATGCGGTTTATATCCACATATGCCACTGAACCTGCGTAATAATTAGGCTTCCAGCCATGGGGGTTTTGCGCATTACTGACACTCCATGAGCACTGATTCTGGCTAAATCCCGGGGGCAGAGGTATCTGCTGCCCGTTGGCGATCAGTCCGGTTTTCACAGTACTCCCGGCCATGCCTTTCCACAAACCGGATTGGCACGAAAGTGTGGCACCTGCTGTATCACGACTTATTGCACCATTTACAGGACAAGCAGTGCCGGCAACATTAATCTTATACAGCGTTAAAATACCGCCTGCCGATAAGTCCCCATCCGCGCGAATCTTCCCACCGCGAATTTCACCACCGGTATAAAACCCCTTGTTATTCAGGATCCGTAACCAGTCGTTATCTGACATATACAAACCACCACCATGGGTTTCATCCATCCAACCTTTACCACTGCGGGTTACAATCCATCCCCCTGTGCTTCGAATATCTCCCCCCGCAGTGATCGGACCATTACTGACCAGACTTACGCCAAAATTCCCATTCTGGCCTGCTACATTACTGGCCGTAACAGTGCCGACGCTATTCAGGTTATTTCCTCCCATATCAATAGCTGTGTGCATCTTGTTCAAATCCGGACGACCATTGACCTGAAAACGATACAGCCTGTCCCCGTCTTCACGCGCACCTGACAGGTCATCTGTGCTCAGCATGACGGCCAGATGACCTTTTCCGGTGCTGGTTCCGTAGGAGGACAGCGCAATTCGCCAGCTGCGCATCACTCCCACCGCCGTTTGCCCATCTTCAACGTATCCCCCGAAGCCGGCGGTAATGTCTTTCGAGATCTGGCTTAGCGCTGTAAAGGGCATAGCATGACCACCGCGGCTGACCACCATGCCCTGAAGCAACTCCTGATTTTGCTGATTCCGGACTATCATCGCCTGATACTGCTGGCCATAACTGTTGGTCTCACTAAAGCTCGCCGGCAGCAAACCTGTATTCTTCAGCATTTGAGTTGTTACCACGGCAGGTGTAGTTGTGGTCGCTGATGCCAGCACAGTCGGATAAAACTTTCCGACATAGGATGAGACTGCCTGAGTGAAACGATTGGTTTGCATGGCTACAACCTGCCACTCACGGGATTTCAGATAATCTCCCATATGTCGGGCAGCCAACGAGGCCATCACCAGAACAATGAGTAACCCGGCTCCCACGCTCATCGCCACAAAGCCGCCATCATGTTTTTGTTTTTTCATCTCAGTATCCACTCAGGCTGGTACAACCTATCCACAATGACTGGTATGCACCCTGCACACAGCCAGGGGCCCAGAACCCCACAACGCAGAAAGTCCCGATGGACTATCCACTGCCACAACATAAAACCACTCAGCCCAAAAAACGCCGCCTGCAGTGCATCCGTTACCCCCATCCAGCCTACCAGGGCACAAACCAGCCAGACATCTCCCACGCCAAGCTGAGGTCGCCGTCGGTTAACACCGTGACAAATAGACCCCATCACCACCGCCATCGCCGCAGTTTCCATAAAGCGAAGTTCCGGCTCCCGATGAAAAGCGAGACAGAACAATAATCCGCTACATAAACAGGCTGCGGTAAACGGTCGGGGCAACCAACCGCTGGTCGCATCCATCACTCCCAGTTGCAGCAAAAAACTGCACATAAACAGCATTCCGATACGTGTCATCCAGACCTGAGGTGCCATAAGTATCAGCAAACCCGTTACCGCAAACAGCGAGATACCCACCACGACGGCACAATGGCGTGAGATATCCACCTGCGCTGCGGCCAGATAAAGACGTACCGGCCTTAAAAGTACCGCCCCGAAAATGGCGCACCCGATAAAAGCAGGTATGGCATACACAGGAGGAAAAATGGTACCGATAAGAGAGACTGTCATTGAGCCCCCGTTTGCCGCTGATAAATTTTCCAGATCCGGTTTGCATAACGCTCCCGTGTTTCATGCCGGTCAGGCCGGAAACCTGCGTTATAAGAGCCCAGGCAGTTCCAGCTCACCCCACAGACCTGAAAATGTTTCGCAAGGATCCACGTTCCAATCTGCACATTCAGGCAGGGTTTATTCAGTAAATCATTTTTGTCCCTGATGACGCCCATCGAGACAAGACGGGGAATATGCGTCGAATTAACCATCATCAGTCCATAATCCGTGCTTTTGATTTTCCCCGTTTTTTTGTCCCGGTTATCATTTGTTGCATGCGGATCGAGATTACTTTCACCAATGGCCATGGACTTAATCAGCAGCGGGGAGACATGGTATTTCGCCGCAGCGGCATCAAAGCAGAACGCCTGTACCCACAGCGGCACACTGCACAGCGTCATGAATAAAGCCAGTCGGGAAAAATATCCACACATCCCGCCACCTCAGCCGTTGTAGGTAAAAACCAGCGTATTGGTACCGGACCGGCCATTATCTGCCGTGCATTCACTGCTCGCGATCTCTGCCGTTACTTTCGCATCGGTGTGATTATTGCCGTTGATTTTAATACCGGACGTACCGCCTGAACGGCTCATACCTGTTGAAATGGATACGCAGGCCGACTGCGGAACTTTATTCGTGGTAATGGTGAACCCATTATTAAACCCGGTTCCCCCCGCTGTATCCGGCGCCACCACAATCTGGCCACCCCATGAGTTCCAAAGTGTCGCGGAACCGGAAGCAGGGTCTCCACTGACCGTCATCCCTTTTGCCGCCCCGGCCTGAATTAACGTGCCAGTCATTTTATCGCCACTGGTAAAAGCATAACCGTCAACGCCTTTCATCATGCCAATGGTGTTCGTGGCCAGGGTCTGATAGTTTGTCAGCTCCGTACCCGCATCCTTTTTACCCCACATCGACCAGACCGTCGCGGCTATCACCCCAATGATCACCAGAATAAACAGTGCAGTGGCACCGGCATCTGCGGACATTCCCCGGTCAGGCCTGTTGCATGGATTTAATGTTGATACCTCATTCATCATCTTTCCCTCTGTTTCATTTTTCATTGAATTGCTTAACATCAGTACTGCCCCATACTCTCGGTCATCGAAGTCACCTCAATCACCGCCACGACCACAACGCCAATAAGCGCAAATAACATCACCATTGAGAACAGCATCACGGCTATTCCCCGTCGGTTAACTCGCTTCACAGTTTCCTCGAGCCATTCCTGCCCAAAGCGCGCAATCATCTGAGCGGCCCCGTCTCCACTGACCATAGAGAGATAGTTCACGGCTTCTTTTGAGGGGAAGGCATAACCACATTCACGCAGCGCCATACCAAAAGAGGCCCCCTCCTCCACTTCCTCCATCACCGCGTTCAGACGTACAACGAGCCAGGGAGAAGCAAAGCGGTGGATAACCTGCAGCGCAGTCAGGGTTCTGACCCCGGCGCATAGCAGAGCCCCCATATTGATGAGAAAAATCGCGCCCTGAATATCACTGTAAACCGCCCAGGGTACATGTCTGTCCGCAAGACGACGCAGACGGTCCGGACGTATCCAGTTCGACAGGGACCACCTGGTCCATGCGACCAACAGTGCCAGCCCGGCCCCCATCACCACGCCATGCTCAGTAAAAAAAATCAGCAGGCCGTTAAGGCTTCCCAGCACTCCGGTCCATGTCTGCGGATCTGACATCCCGGCCAGCGTTGGAATAAGCTGCATCTGAATAACACCCAGCGTGCCACCGAGCATCGCAATGCAACCCAGGGGATAAACGGCCATCCTCATGATCGCCTGTCGGATACGCCGCCGGCAGTCAATGAGGATTTCCGCCTCTGCGAGCGCCTCAGGTAACCGACCACTGAACATACCCGCGCTGATGAGCGCCGCCTCCTCCGCCGGAACCCAGTTCGCAAGAGCATGCTCAAGGGAGTTATCCCCGCTGTTGTCAGTAAGTGCCGCCCGGCAGTCGTCCACCAGAAAACCGAAACCATGAGTCCGCTGCCCAAAATCGGTATACATATTGCTGATTTGCTCCAGCGCCTCTAACAACTTCACGCCATTTCTCATCTGCAACGACAGCATGCGGTAAAAACGCAGACGGTATCCGGACGTAAAAAAACGTCGCGCCAGCGCCCGGCGAAGACGGTATAAAGGACTCATGCAACCTCCTTCAGCGCAGCCATCCCGGCAGCAACGCCTTCTTTAATGGCTTCCTCAACGCCCTGCTTCAGCCCCTCTCTGACGCTGGCTGCAATTACCATGGCAAGGCGTTCAATCAGCGACGTATCAATGTCACTCGACGATGCAACCTGATCACTTACCACCTGCATCACCTCATCCTCATCAAGAGGAATAATCAAATCGGCATCCAGTGGGTCAACCAGCCCGTCATTCAGTTTGTGAAGCAGATGAATGCGACGGGTAATCCCCCCCATTTCACGGATCCAGTAAGCTTTTGCAGCTTCCTTACCCTGCTGTAATAACAGCCTGAAAAGCGTGGAATCCGTGCGAACCACCTCCGCCACCACACTGCGTCCGGCCACCCCCTTACCGACTGTTGCCACCTGTTTGCCACCGATAATGACCGCCTTCCGGCAGGTCGGGCACCCCTCCTCATTTCTGAAATGAAGATTTTCGGTCTGACAACCCCCCTCCACTGAACAGTACTTTTCCAGATATTCACGTTCTTCGGTGGTGAGATGTTCTTTTTTAACCGACCAGGGAATACGGCACTCGGGACACAGCACCTGAACCAGACGTTGGCTGATAAGCCCGACCAACAACTGGGTATCTGCCACCAGTCCGGCATTTGCACCCATCGTTATCATTCGCTCAGGGATGGAAAAGGCCGAGTTTGAATGCAGGGTACTCAGCACCAGATGGCCGGTCTGGGCGGCAAAAATCCCGGCCAGAATGGAGATAAGGTCACGAAGTTCACCAGGTAAAATGGCATCCGGATCGAGACGTAACGCTGAGGTCAGCGCCCGCTGCCAGGCCAGCCTGACTTCCGCCTCATCGGCTTTGTCACAGATAATAGGAGTCTGTATTGCCCCAACGATGCGTCCCTCCGGCGGATCTTCAACCGTCAGCAGGCGCTTTTTATACCGGGTACGCTTCAGATAGAGGTCGCTGCAGGCACGCAGGGTGGTGGATTTCCCGGCTCCGGTCGGGCCGGACAAAATAATCATCCCTTCCGGCAGGCGCAAAGTGCGCTTTATCAGGCGGATTTGTTCCGGCAGAAAACCGAGTTTTTCGAGCGTGGGAACCACATCACCATCATCCGGGATCACGCGCATCACAAAGTGAAGGCCATCTGCTGTCGGGGTGTGGCTGTAACGGGCGCCAAATAACCCCACCTTTCGCAGAAACTTTGCAGCCACACGACCATCCTGTTTTCGGCCGGCGTAGAACTGGGGTTCGGTCACATCACACATGGAAAGAATGATGGTGGCCGCCTGTGCTTTTCCGTCTTCTTCAGCCAGTTCCGAAACGGTCTCCAGTTCACCGTGCACACGCATCTCGATGCGCGTCAGTCCTGGCCGGGTGGTACCGTGAATATCAGACGCGCCGATATCTTTCGCGACCATAAAATATTTGAGAACATCGCCCTGACGGCTGCTGACCTCTTTTTTGATGTCCTCAAGGCGCAGTCCTTTTTCTCCCTTCTCTGACTGCTGGCGAGCCATTTCACTGTACCTGAGCAACTCTGAACGGGTCACCAGCCTCATTGTGACACCGGGGTTTTCCTCCATCAGAGACATCACCTTCTGCTGCACCGCCACGTCGGTACGCCGCTGGCTGTCAACCAACAGCTCGAGGATCGTGGTGTCCGGGTTGTGGTAAAGCAGAACCGCATCGTTGTGTTCAGACATAATTCGTCCCTAAAACGTCAGTTGCTGACCGTCGCTGAGCGTGACGGATGAGAGCGTTATTGCCTTCACCTTCAGCGACGTCCCGGGCACCAGGCTGCCTGTGTGTACCTGACTTTGTCGGCCATCCGGAAATGACAGCGTGGCCTGCAAGGCGTTACCACGGCCACTCACCTCCAGAACCGTAATTCGGCCAGTTGCAGGGGAGGTGTGAACAGGAGTCGCATTCATGTCTGCCGGCATTCCCATAACGAACGGACTGGTCGAGGGCACATTGCCAACATCCCCCAGAGTTTGTGCCGAAGTCAGCTCTTTTAGCAGCCGGGCTGCCTGAACCTTTGCCTCCAGGAGCAGGTTTTTCCCCTGCAGCGCCTCCAGCTGTCCGGCCGTCACGCTGTAACCGGGGAAAATGGGGACTGTCTCTGATAAGTCTGCAGAGGACATCGATGCCTCTGCTTCCGTAGCGGGTTCACTGGCAGACATTACAGAAATCACCTCTGCGGAAGGAGGAACTGCGGGTGTGGGTGTGGGTTGCGAAAATGCCCCTGCGCTGAACGCCATCAGGAGAACACCACTGATGAAAACACTATTTTTTGGCATAAGCATAAAGATGCCCCTCAATCTGATAAGTAAACTGTCCCTGAGGACTCAGGGTGTAGCCCACAGAACTCAGCCGTACCCCCTGCATATCGAGTCCCTGTAAAATCCACTCAGGCATGTGTTTATCAGTGATACTGAACGTGTATTCATGCCAGTCCTGTATCGGCTGGGGCGCATCGTTGCCGGCACCATCACCGGGCATCGCGGGAGGAGTTTTCACTTCGGACAGAGAAAAACTGACCTGGCGTGACTGAAACCACGACACCGCCTGCATCAACTGGGTCCCCACATCCGGCGCAGTCTCATCCTGTAATGTGAATTTCGCCCATGGAATAAACACCACACCTTCGTTGCCACCTGAAACAAGGTTGAATACTGGTGTACGCTTAAATACCTGCTTCACCCGCTCCGCAAAGCCTGCCGCCGTCCCACCGGGCTGCCGCTGGTACACCGTCTCCAGCCCCTCAGCACTGCAACGAATTCGTTCGAGACGCCAACGGTCAAGACTTACAGGAACTGCTGCGCGCCAGCGCTGACAGCGGTTCAGAAAGTGTCTGGCCACAGGCATATCTGCCCAGGGATGTGGAAGGTAAACAGGTTCAGGTGCTTTTTTAAACACATCCTGCACCGGTGGCGGTAACTCCTGCACGACAGGCACGACCGGAGGTTCGGGTAACCTGCTCCACCAGACTGCACCACCAAGCAGGGCAGTCACTGACAGCACTCCCGCACCGTATGCCCGCAAAGGATTAGACACGCCCGCCACTCTGGCAAACCGGAGCTGTGCCGAAGATACCTGACCGACCAGAGTGTCCCAGGACTGGAGGAATTCCGGTGATGAAGGTATCGTCCATCCGTCCTCAGGAGCAGGGTTGAAGGACAGAAAGAGCTCTCTCGCCCGGATAATTTGATCTGGCGTTCCGATCACATCTGCCATCGGAGATGGCATCCCCTTCACCGTGGCCAGAAAGACCTGCCTGCCATCATCAAGCTGGTACACACCATAGCCATTGGGCGTACACTGCTGGCTGAACAGCGCCGCCAGGGAATACAGCTTCTGGTGACGCCAGCCGGCCTCAATT
Source organism: Citrobacter europaeus (assembly GCA_020099315.1). NCBI lineage: Bacteria > Pseudomonadati > Pseudomonadota > Gammaproteobacteria > Enterobacterales > Enterobacteriaceae > Citrobacter > Citrobacter europaeus. The sequence continues at coordinate 187,571 of CP083650.1, read as the reverse complement.
TGCCCCAACGCGGTCAACCGGCTCTTGCCCTGCTTCACCGTCAACACAACGTTCAGAACACCCCGACGTTGTACAGGGGCTCGACGTACCGACTTTTGCTTTTCTTCCCAGCGAAGCCCCACTACCCAGTTCTGGCGCTGCCAGCGCAAAACCTGCGTACGGGGTTTGCCGGATAACGGAATATCTGCCATATCAGCCACCGTTCCCCATCAGCTCCGGGGTGATAATAATGACCAGCGTACTGCGAGAATCATCGCCGTCCCGACCTCCACCCAGCAGGAAATTACCCGGGGTAAAGGTGCCGTTTTTGGTCATCCGGGTATTACTCTGATCAAAACCTGTCAGCACCAGTGCCTGCCCTGCGCGAAGGTTAGTTTTCTGGCTGAGCGAGCGGAGTTTCGTGTACGGCATCTCGATGTACGAGTTGCCGTCTTTGGACGTAAAGTTACGAATAGTCGGTGGATCAGACAGGTTGAATGCCACCTGCAGTTGCACGTCACCACCATCCTGAATCAGTGGCAGTAACGTCATGTTGAAGCCGGTAGTCATCATACCCGGCGTCAGGGATGTGGTTGCACCCACATCGGTTGTGGTAGTAGTTGAACTCTGTGCCACGTAGACCGTCTGGTCGGCCATCTGAATAGGTACAGGTGTAAGGTTCGTGGTCACGCTACCCTGCGAGGTGACCACACTGACATCGCCCTGCTCTGACAGAGCTTTAATCAGCAGACTGGAGCCGGCAAATTTAGCCGCACTTCCGGTTGCTGAATCCAGAATAGATACCGACGCCGACGTGGCGTTGGTGATATCACCGCTGACATTATTGAGTGAAGCACCGGCTGAGCGCAGGGACTTGTAAACGATATTCCAGTCCAGTCCCAGTTGCTCCTTACGTGAAGTACTGACACTCAGTACCTGAACGTTGAGCCTGACCTGGCGGTTCATCTGACGGTTCTGCTGCTCAACATACGCCGCGATACTGTTGAGTACAGAAGGGGTATCCGTTACCGTCAGAGTGCCGGTACTGGCCGACAGCCAGAAACGTCCCTTTTGCGGAGTCACCATGGTTTCCAGCGTCTTTTTCATATCGTCATAGACATTACGGCTCTGGTCGACCGTCGTCTGCTGCGAAGAGCTTGAATCCCCTGACACCGAACTGTTTGTACTGCCACCACTGGTTCCCATACTGCTTGTTGAACCCGAGGTAACACTGGCATTACTGGTAATATTGGTATTCAGAAATGTGAACTGGAAAGTACGCGTCTCCAGGAGTGAAAACAGAATTGCCCCGTTATCCATACGCGGGGTGAGGCCTGTCCTGGCCGAAATCATGTCCAGCAGACCGGACAGTTTGCCCTGCCAGCGCAGGCCACTCAGTACCACTGGAGTGGCGGTCGCGCGTGCCGAATCAACAGCGCCGCCCAGTTGATCCAACGGAATTCTTCCATTGTTATCCGGTACCGGTAATGGACCATTCAGTGCCCGCGTGGTACCGGACGACTGACCTGCTACCAGCGCATCGGGTGAAAAAATTACCCTGACACCGCAAAGCGCAGTGATTCGCTCTCCAACTTCCGGCAGAGTCAGTCCGTCTCGTGCCAGTGTTATCTGACAGTCAGGGAAGTTTTCCTGAGTGATACCCCGTGACACTGTCGGGACGGGTTTGAGATTGACCCAGGGTTTATCCGTCCAGACCAGCGCTCCCTGTGAGGATCGCATCTGCTCACTGACATGACCGCGGGCAATATCACCGCTGGCCTGCGCACTGCGCGACATCCTGTCCATTTCCTGAAAAGTACAGGCCGGCAGCGAAAGTGCGGCGGCGATGGCTGTAGCTGCAACACGGAGCCTGACTTTGTAATATTTTCTTATCATTAAAGATTTTCCTAATTGAGGTAGACCACATCCCCGTTCTGAATACCTGCCGGTAAAGGCAACCCCGAAGCCACACCGGATAACCAGACCAGTTGCCCCTGCGTCACCGTGCCAGTTAATGCCGACCCACCTGACTGTTCACGCAGCGCATCCACCAGACCCGGGACTTCAGGCATCCAGACCCACAGCCGGTTAGCCACAATGACATGTCGGATACGGCTGTCAGGAGCCACCGGCAGGGCCAGTTCTGACAAGGCGACCGTTCCGTCCGTCAGGGTATGTCGGTAGCGCCAGTCATTAATTCCCGCGGCCAGCAATAACATTTGCCGGGCCAACAGATACGAACTCCCCGACTGCTGCGCTTTGACAACCTCGCTTCGCTGAGTGGTCTGGACATGTCCGACGACAAGCAGAAACACGGAGCCCAGAGCGACAATAAACCAGCCCATAGCTACGACCGGTCAGCCGGTTTATCCGCAACTGAGACTAGGCACTGCAGGCGGGAAGCTTCAGCAAATAAGGGCTTGTCAGCTTTCTTATAAAGGTCAAACACCTGAACCAGCGCCGTCTCAAAGTTGCCTTTAAATACCAGCGGTGCGTCAATGCGGTAATCCGTAGGGGTCTGCCAGATAACCACCCAGTGTCCTCCCCCCGGACAGTCAGCTCTTCCGGCCCAGTCAGTCAGGGACTCTTTGAGCGTGCTGCCGACAACCGCCTTCCACTCAGGGCCACTGGCCACTGCAGCTACAGGCGTACCGGTTAACGGTTTTGTTGTCGTGGCCAGTACCGTAGCCGTCGCCGGATTTACAGCCTTAACGGTTGAGGGAGACGGTGTTTTGGCCTGAGCCTTCTCTCCCACAGGCGCCGGTGAATGAGACGCCGCCAGGGTGGTCCCGGTCAGGTTTTTTCCTGTGAACGGATTGCGCGGAGCCGGAGAAGAGACTTGTTTCACGGGGGGGACAGAGGACACTCCTGACGTTACCGGTGTCCCACCAGGTCTCAGGGCAGGGACAGGAAGTGACTGACTGACCGGTTTCAGTTCAGTACCTTTCTTCGCCGCCAGGTGCTGGCCGGTGATCACGGGTTCAGCTTTATTCCCCGGCAGAACGCCGGTATAAGGATTGCGGGTGGTTTCCGGGGAGGAGGTTCTTGCGGCGCCAGTCACGGCGGGTGTGACAGATGTCAGTGCTTTAGTTTTAGCCTGTACCCGATATGCATCACGCAATACGAAACAGACCTCCCGGTTGACTTCATCCACGGACATTCGCCAGGCAGGACCGGCGACCACCTGCAGTGCCTCACTGAGTCGCATCGGCCCAATTTTGCGCTGAACGGCCGGCAATGGCCGGTTCAGCAGCTCAGAAAAGTCAGCACCATAATGTCCGCACAGGGAATAACCAGACTGAAACAGCAGGTAGCGAAATCCGTCACCGACTGAGTTAACCAGTTGCCCTGGCATAGTAATATCGATGAGCTGGTTGAGCGGTTCCCGCTGCGCATCCTCACTTTTAATACTGACCAGCGTGTAACGCCCGCTGCGAGTCACCTCCGGTGATCGCTGGTAAATATCAGAGAAGACGGAAGGCTGCTGACTCTGTGCAAATGCGCTGTCGCGAGCGGTTTGGGTGGAGGTCTGCTGTGCACACCCGGCAATCACCAGCGGCAGGCTCAGGCAGAAAAGCGCTTGTGTGTTCATGAAAAATCCCGTGGATGACCGTAATTACGGCAATCGTGCGGAGATTTGGCTTAGCGCTCAATAAACAACTCTTTATGCAAAAATGAAAAAAAACGCCAGCATCATTGCTGGCGTTCTGCATACATGAATTTACTCAATGTAGAGAAGGTCGATAACCCTTGATGTTAATGACGCGGTTGTTCCAGCGTCTCGCGGCTCAGACCTGTGGATTTAATCACCACTTCCAGGCTGACACCATTGTCAAGCAAGGCATACGCAGTTTCCAGTAACGTCTTCTGCTCACGCTCAAGGCTGGCCTGACGCTCCTGCTGAATACCCTGCTGGATACCCTGCTGGATACCTTCTTCTTTCAGTTGCTGTGCAATTGTGCCCATGATCAACTCCTTATACTCCGGGATCTCACCGGCCAGTTCGTATAAAAACGGCGTGATACTCTCGCTTGTCATGCCATTGTAGATAATATAACACAGGACGGCTTCCACCTGCTCCCGGGTATTTCCGGCTAGTCGAATCAGCTGTACAACATCACGCAGCAGCGATGCAGCGTCGCGATGCCGGATATCCCGCTGAACCAGCTCCAGTAATGCCATGCGACGGTGAGACTGCAGGTCGCAGTCCTCCATGACGCTGACATCCACCAGGGGCCACGGTCGGGAGTAAACCTCCCGCGCCAGCGCCGGTACATCGAAACAGTCCATCCAGTCTGTACTGTATGGGTAAGGCCGCACCGTTCCCTGATAAAACAGCAACGGCACCACCACCGGCAGTGTTCCGTTACCCTTTTTCAGGTGGGCATCCATCACTGCCATCGAGTAACGCATCATCCGCCAGGCCATCATCCGGTCTGCGGTCGACTGGTGTTCCACAAGACAGTATATGTACCCGGCGTGACCTTCTGCGGTTTCCACCGAATACAGTACATCCGAGTGCAGTTCGCGAAGCTTCTGATCCACAAAACTACCCGCTTCAAGCTTCAGCGTATCGAGACGAACCTGCGCGCGGATATCTGCGGGAAGATGAACTGCCAGGAAATCCCTCGCAGTGTCCGGCTCACGCAGAAAAAGCTTAAACAGGCCATCGTGCCCGGGCCGGTTATGGCCCTTTTCGTTATCCATTCCGTATCCTTCATATGTTCAAAACATAATGCCTTCCACAGGAAGGCATTATTCAGCGACAATCTTCAGGACAGCACATAAAGCGCATGTCTGGCCACACTGTGCCCGAACGGCGCGAACGGGATATCATCGTCGAAGTCCATTGGCGGCTCATTTGCAGGATGCTGTTGAGGTGGCGTCCCGCTGTGAGAAGGCGCTGCTGGTTGCTGAGGCTGACCCCTGCCGCCCTGTTGCTGCCCACTTCCCGCACTATTTCGTCCGCCCAACATCTGCATCGTACCTGACTGGCTGACGACCACTTCTGTGGTGTACTTTTCAACGCCAGACTGATCCGTCCATTTGCGGGTGCGTAATGCACCTTCGATGTATACCTGGGAGCCCTTACGCAGATACTCACTGGCAATTTCGGCCAGCTTGCCGTAAAGAACCACCCTGTGCCATTCAGTGCGCTCTTTTTTGTCACCGGTCTGTTTATCTGTCCAGGTATCTGAGGTTGCCAGACTGAGGTTTACCACGGCACCGCCATTTGGCATATAACGCACCTCAGGATCCTGTCCCAGATTTCCCACCAGAATAACTTTGTTTACACCTTTAGAAGCCATAAGTATCTCTCCTTAAGCCTGTTCACGCTGTGACCATGTGCCCTGTTTGAGCGCATGTTCTGCCTGAGACTGAGTGGAAAAGTACTCAACAGATTCACGGGATACCGGCCCTTCTTCATTTTGCGTGCCGATGTAATATCCGGCACCACTGCGAAGGACCTGTAAAGGTAAGGATAACCCGGCAAATTTTGCTGCCAGTAAACCAGTAGAAGATGATGGTGAAGTTAACATTGATTGTTCCTTTTACATTAAGTCAGGAACACACCTTCCTGACGGAAAGTGTGTTTCCATCAGGAAGGGTTAAGGAGAACTCAGAACGAATCTTCCGCGTACTGCTTCTGCGCGGGCTGGCTCTGGGCCGGAGGAGTGGATTCCGGTTTTTCTGCCTTATAGGCAATTGCACCGTCAATTTTTATCCAGTCAACCCGGATGAGGCGAGTCTTCAGGCTGACACGGTTTTCACCGGCATGATCACCTTTTGCAAGGGTAAAAATATCGGATTTGATCCCACTGAGAACAAAACCGATCATTACTTTTTTGTCCTCATCACAGGACTTCTGGCAGCGGTTAATTAAACTCGTTGCGTCTTTGCCTGCGACTGTGACATCAAAGCGGGTGTAGTCTGCATTATCTGTCGGACCACTAAGGGCATTCAGCGTACAACAGGTAAACTTACTGTTACCGTTGACAACCTGACGTACATTCGTGATATAGCCCAGACCGTTGATATTCAGATTAAAGTAGTTAGTTTCTTTAGACATGATGTTTCTCCATGGAATGAAATCGTTGCGGAGAAAACATCTACCCTGGCGGGATGATGAATTCCCGCAGGGATATCAACGCTGGCTAAACGCTGATGATCAATAAGTTTAAAATATCTTCATCGCAAAATGCTGCGACAGCCGTTTCCAAAGATTAAAGGGCTGTACCACCCGAAGGCGTCACCTCTCAGGCTACGGTGACATTGGTGTGCAATCACCCGAAGGCGTCCCTCTCAGATTGCCGGAACATTGGTGTTGTGATCACCCGAAGGCGCTCCTCTCAGATCACTGGAACATTGGTGGTCGCTAAGCGACATAAGATTCGCGACCATTTTTAGAACATTAGTTAACCCTGTCAACCCGTTAAATATTTTTTGTCTCGCCATAAAAAAATGGCCCTCGCTAACGCGAAGGCCATTTCTCAACCAAACTGTTGCACCAGAACATGAGGTAAAATCAAATCTCCGAAGCCGGTCAATGGCTCAGCGCGTTTTTCACGGAGTGATTGCGCTTTGAGGACGGATCCTTCGAGTAAAGATCGTTCTCCTGACTGGAGTTGCGAAAGGCATGCAAAGCTTTCGAACCGTTCCACAGCCATGGGTGCTGCTCTTATCAAAGCGATATAAGGCTACCAGAATTCAGCGAAAGAAAACAACCCGTTAGTCTTCTAGGCTGGCGAAGGTTTTCGTCTGCGTCCTCTGGGCCCCTTGTTACCATTGTTCACGATACCTTTGCACTCCGGATATTTCAGGCAGCCCCAGAACAAACCACTCTTTCCATTGCGCTGCAACGTCTTGCCGCCACATACAGGACAGGGGGGTGAAGGTGGCGCCTGCATACTCAGTGGCTGTGCTCTCCCCTGAGCGACCAGCTGACTGACCCACTGACTTTGCTTTGCCATAAAGTGATCCAGGCTCACCCTGCCTGCAGCTACCTCATCCAGCATCTGTTCCCACAGTGCCGTAAGGCCCGGATTCGTCAACGTTCCTGGCAACACATCCACCAGACTACGTCCAAGAGGCGTTGACCGCAGCACCTTCTTCTCCCGCACCAAAAATCCACGCTTCACCAGCGTGTCGATTATCCCGGCCCGGGTTGCCTCAGTTCCTATCCCCGCATTCTCTTTGAGCACTTTTTTCAGCGCGTCATCGGTGACGAACGCCGCCGCATTGGTCATCGCGGCAATAAGCGTACCGTCGTTGTAAGGGGCTGGCGGTTTGGTCTGCAGCGCCTTCTGCTCCGCGCCCTGTACCTGACAGACCTGACCGGCCTGCATGGCAGGCAGAACAGCCTCATCCCCCTTCTCGTCATCATCGGCCATTTTTCCAAACAGAGACTTCCAGCCGGCTTTCACCACCACATTGCCACGGGTACGAAAGAGCTGACCGCCAATATTAAAGGTGGCTTCAGTCGCGTCAACCTCCATCAGCGGCATGAACTGGGCCAGATAGTGCAGCCTGACCAGTTGATAAACATTACGTTCATCATCACTGAGTTTACTCAAATCACCGGTGTGTTTTGTCGGAATGATGCCGTGGTGAGCGGTGATTTTTTTATCATTCCAGATGCGGGACACAAACTGCGTGTCCAGCTGCGCGACCACAGGCTGTAATGCAGGGTCAGTACCCACGACCGCAGACAGAACCTGCGGAATTTCTTCCCGCATCGAGACTGGCAGATAACCGCAGTCGGTACGGGGATAACTGGTGAGCTTGTGGGTTTCATACAACTTCTGGGCGATATCTAGTACCGTCTGGGCCGGCATCCCCCAATGACGTGAGCAGGCCTGTTGCAGTGAACTCAGGCTGAATGCCAGCGGCGCGGACTGTTTCTTTCTCTCTGTCTGGCAATCAATCACGGCCCCCGTCGGTGTCTGCCGGCAAAGCTGTACCACCTGCGCCACCACGCCTGGCTGGATACAGCGTTTCTCTTCATCGCAATACTGTGCAGCCGGTACCCATTTGGATGGAAACAACACGCCATTCACGGCCAGCATGGCAATAACTTCGAAGTACGGTTTCGACACGAAGTTATCAATTTCACGATCACGATTTACCACTATCGCCAGCGTTGGCGTTTGTACCCGGCCAACTGAAAGAACGTTACCGATACCCGCCTCACGCCCCAGAAGTGTAAACAGGCGAGTCAGATTCATACCGATCAGCCAGTCAGCCCTGCTCCTGCCCACGCCAGCATAATAAAGCGATTCAGTTCGGGAAGACGGCCACAAATCAGCTAACGCTGACCGGATACTGGCATCATCCAGAGCTGACATCCACAACCGGAATACACGCCCCTGAAACTTGCAGTAATCCAGCAACTCAGGGGCGATTACTTCACCTTCCCGGTCAGCATCCGTGGCAATTACCACCTCATCTACCTGTTTAAGCAGACGGTTAATTACCGCGAATTGGGCTTTTGCATCCGCTTTGACTACCAGTTTCCACTGCTGTGGTAATAAAGGAAGCACATCGGTGCGCCATGGCTTACCATACTGTTCGCCATATACTTCCGGTTCAGCTGTCTCCAGCAGATGGCCGCGAGCCCAGGTGACTGTAACTCCCGGACCACTCAGGAATCCTTCGCCTCTTTGAGTGGCGCCAAGAAACTTCGCAATATCTCTGCCCTGAGAAGGTTTTTCACACAACACCAGACGCATGATAACACTCCTTTCAGAAAACCAGCCTTTCTGCGGGCTTAACCATCGATTCATTTCGAATCAGCGACAAATAAAGAAGGGTCAGCCACAATCTGTTCTTCTGACGGTTCTTACAGTAATTGCACAATATCTGCTTTGTCTGCTTTTGCATTTGCCGCCAGTAGAAGTTCAATACTCTCCTTACTGACTGGGGGTGAAAAAGAGGAACGTTTTTGCCCCAACAAAACAGCTTCGTCAATTTCGCCAGCGTTCCTGATTGCCTCATGGTACTGAGCATTCTGTAATGCAAAATCGCGGCGGTTCACCTGAAAAAATCGATATTTCTGAGCGGCACCATAGATCTGACGGATTAGATGCCCTCCCCGTCGAAGGCTACGGTGTAGCTCTTGCCGGGAGATAAAACCATAATGCGCAGCCTGAAAAGCCTGCATTGCCAGTTGGTCAAAGCCAACCAGAAGCCATACACATCGATAACCCAGAGGTGTACGACTGAAAACTCCAATATTTAAAGGAGAAGCACAGTTGACTTCAGAAATAGTCGCCTGAGGGGGTAGCATTGACATTGACTTCTTGAGTGCAACAAGCTCTTCATTCATCTTGACCGAAGCGGACTGCAAAAGTGTCTCAAGCTCAAGCATCTTCTGATCAGCATACGGATTGTCATTAAATGAATCGGCATTAATACGACCTGCTTTTTGAATGAAGGCTGGCATACTGAAAATAAGACTCTGACGACGCTCTTTTTTCTTCCCCTCCTTTTCCCCCTCTTCTTCCGGAGGACGCCCCTGCCACAAATTTATTGCATAATCAGTATTCAACGCTATGTTCAGCGCCGAACGTAAAGCACCCGCTTTTCTGGACACTGATACCTGTTCGTTCTCACTCATCACCAAACCCTCACCATCGAATAAAACGTATTTAGTGAGGGCGATAATTAGTCAGGTAAGCCAGAAGTCACAATGCAAAATTCTTAATCCAAAGATTAGGTTTTCAATAAGTGGTCGTTTTGTACCATGCAGCCTCGGGCAGTAAAGCTCATTTTTCAACCAATACACTTTCTGGCAGACCTGAATACAGTCTCTGGTCATTTTTTATACCGTGTTGCCACTGGCAACAAAGCTCATTTTTCAACCAATACACTTTCTGGCAGACCCAAATACAGTCTCCGGTCATTTTTTGTACCATACTGCCACTGGCAGCAAAGTGTATTTTTTAACCAATCATTGAGAGGAGTTCATTCTCTGACGAATTTGCGCCACCATCGCCTTCACGACTTCCTGACCTGCAGGGACATCAGCTTCAGCTGAGCATGTCGGGATTTTCCCGGCAGCGGATGGCTCAGCTGGCACGACAGATCTGCTCTTAACAGGCTGAGTGACAGCAGGTTCCAGACGATACAGTCCTGCCCTCGCTTGCCTGAGTGTAGTCAGCAAGTAGCCCACCGGATTGCTGATACGTTTCTGGTGCCAGCCATTCACCACGCTGAGGGCGATCTGTTCAGCCTGAACTGGTGATTTCTGTGCAAGCTGATTCAACTGTTGAGCCAGCATGGGTTGTTCACTTTCCGGCAGGATGGACTGCAGACCATCAGGCCACACGAACCCCTCGGGTATTCCGGCAACCGCATTTTTGCCGCTCTGGGGAGATACGTACGTTTTTTTAATCACACTTTGTGTAAAAGAACGTACGTTATTGCAGTCCGGTTGCCGGACTCTGTCGTAACTGTCTGATTTCAGGCTGAGTCTGCTATCCGGACTCGGTGATTTCTCCCCCCTCTCACAACCGGGTCTGTTTACCGGACTAAGTGATTTATGCTCATTTTTTATGCTATTCAGACTGAGTCCGGTACCCGGATTTTGATGAGTGCGGGCAACATCACCCACCTTTGACGGACGGGTCAGACGTTCCGCAATTTCCGTCATCCGCGAATGCCTGTGACGCATCATCGGATCATCAAGTATCCCGTTCAGAACATGAAAGGCCGTGTCGCTGACCTCTCTGTATTTGTGCTGGCAGGCTTTACCCACCATATCCAGCCATCCCGGGTCAAACATCTCTGCATCCTTCGCACTGACTGGCTCATCATGCTGAGCGTAAATGTTTCCCCGTATCCGCCCCCCGTTATCACGCACCCGCTTGCACAAACTCAACCAGCCCGTTAGTCGAAGCATGGTCAGCGCACGGCTCACCGTATCGCGTGACGCCTGTCCGGAACCGGGGGAAGAAAGCAGTTTCTGAAGTTCATCATAAGAGGGGAAGATGGCACCGTCGTTCTGCAGGGCATACTGCCGTATCATTATCCAGCACATTTTATCCAGAGGAGAAAGGCGCATATCCAGGATTAGCGCCCGCGGGTAGGCGTCGTGAATATTACCTGTAAACAGCAGTCCGTTACGCTCCTGCCCCGACGAACCCGGCGTACCGTCAAGCCGTGCCTGTATCTTCGACAAGGTGTAGTCAATGATATCATCTGCAGGCAAACGGTGAACGGATGTACCGGGTTCTTCCATCACCTGAGCCGGTGTTTGCATCGTTCTTTCTGTTGTTATCGATGCGTCTCTCATCGTTTCAGTTCCCGGTTATAGGTCTGGTGAGACATAATTAACCAGCTTTTACCTGCATCCTTACTCAGCAGACGCCAGCGTAATCCCAGATCAATCTTGAGATATCCTTTCTGTCCTATCTGGCTGTAGACTCGCTTTCCCTGCTGGTACAGGGAAAGCAGTGTACGCGCCTTTGACGTGACAGCTTTACTCACATTTCTCGGGTCAGTACGGTAAAACTGAAAGGAGGGTGCCAGTGAATCCATCAGGCTACCTCCCCCGTACACCAGTTTTTGATTAATCCCCAGATCACCGTGAGACTGACATCAGCCTCTTCCGCAATAAGCATCATAGTTTCAAGAGAGTTAAGACTTTCTATATCGCTGATATTGGCCTCATGCCAGAGACGCCATATCTTCGCTTCACACTCCTCATCAGGTGACTGACAACGTCCCTGACGTGTCTGGATACCCTCTAGCCGCCGTTTAGAACTGACATCTGAAGCATTCAGACCAAAGAAGATCCCCATCATCTCTATTGATGCACCAAGAGCAATAGCACGATCAATTCGTTCGCTACGCTTTTGCTCACGATTGGCCTGGTCCAGCATTCGTTTTAGATTTTCATGATGTATTGCTACATTTAATACAGAAACAGGGCTGCCTGACAGATAATGCAGTTCTTCCATCGTCAGGCTTCTGAGGAGACGCATTTCTTCAGGTTTCAACCCCAGCGCCTCACATCGCCGAATGTTTCCACCTCTCAGTTCCATAACCAGATTAAACAAAAGACTGTTGGCACCCTGTGCAAGTGAAAAAGTCATATCGCCTCCTGAACGTGAACACTTTCATTATCCAAGACAATTAATTGATTACAGGCCCCTGGAGCGAGAATAAACGCCAGAACGTTAACCATTGGATACCTCCTGAAGCGAATGCTCCTCACTGCGATAATCCATAGCCGGATAAATCTCAGCCTGCCTACCAGCTGTCCATGCAGCCTGCCTCACTTTTTTGGCGTTACGACACCCTTCCGGCTGCCGTACTTTCGCAGGGGTCAGATTGCGCTGCTGCTGTGTTAACCAGCGGTCGAGTAGAACTTTTTCTGATGTTTCAGGTTCAAATGACTCCAGAACCGTCCATACTCCGGCCACCCAATACAAGCGGTATTCATCCATACGGCGACGGATAGTGGAAAGTTTCAGTAACGGATGTGCGCACGCGGTATGGAGATAATGTTCGGCATCACGCTTCAACTGACGGGAGACAACGCCAAACAAATAACCCGCCACCGCCGGACGTTCACCAAACCCGTAAAATGTTACGCTGCGACGCTTCTTATGATCACTGTGCTGATACCAGCCGTAATAGCTGCGACAGCCCGCGGTCATGCAAACCACTGTAACCAGAGCATTCAGCCAACCCGGTACCGAAAGAGCATTACTGGGGATATTCCTGCAGGTCTCACTTGTTATTTCTCCCGGTACCACGCTCGCCGGGGTTACATCGTATTTCATCATCAATGCCTGGGCCTGCCGTAAAGCCACTGATGCCTCATAGGGATTACCTGTTTTTTCGGCCAGTACCATTAGCTTCTTGATACGTGAAAGAACTTTTTCATTCGCCGACACGAGTCACCTCCTCAATTTCCGGATATGCCACAATATCAAGCATCTCAGGACGAATACGGGTCAGCCTTAGCTGAACACCGCAACATGGGCAGGCATCAAATATTACCGACAGCCCGCGCTTTGCTGCATTCACTACACCTCGACTTCCGACAGGAATAACCGCCAGTCCACTGCTCAACTCCTGTGTGGTAACAACCGTGGCACCGACCCACTGATAATGCGAGCGGGGCTTTTTCAGACTCTTCATGATTTTTTATCTCCTGATTCTCGCCATTCCTCACAGTGCATGCACAGGCTTACCCCGGGGATGGACTCACGGCGTGAGTCAGGGATTTCATCACCACAGTCCCGACAATGTCGTCGTGATACATGTCCCTGAATCCGAAGAGCAGCCCGGATTTCAGCAAACCGGCTGTCAATGTTTACCTGCGATTCGTTCTGAGCCATCGCATCATCAACATCAATGCTCATGCCCCCTCCCGTCATTTTGTTCAGCCGCCATATTTCTCTGCAACTCGCGCAGACGGCGAATAACACGAATAAGGCGCAGACTCTTCACTACATGCACATCGTCAAAAACAGGCGTATCTCCCGCTGATTGGGAGCCAAAGAAGTTGAGACAGAACATAAACATGTTGAATTGTTTATTCGGCACGTGACCGGAAAGCCCTGCCAGAAAAAGAGCAAATTCTCCGCCGTGTTCTGAAACAGAGAACCCGGCCGCACTGGCATTTTTATCTTCACTGACATGAACCTCACAGCCCATCGCCTCTGCAAGTTCATAAGCAAGCCGGTAAGCCATGTCCTGCAGATGTTCGATATCATCCTGCAGAGCCGGAATGGCCCAGATATCAGTAACAGGCTCGAGCCCTACGTTGGCAAACTCAACTGAGGAAAGTGCTGGTTCTGTGGGTAAAAGTGAGAGACCTGGCATCTCGCTGGCAATACTAACGGCGTCAGAAGGAGTATCCGCAGTCAATCCCACCTGAGCGCCAGCGAAAGCTGATGCACTGACAGCGATATTTCCGGCGTCGGGAATAAAGTGGTACCCATCAGGAATAACATCACCGGTTAAAACTGAGGGTCCCCCGAGGAAATCGTTCTGGACTTCAGTTTTAGGTAAACGAGGTGATCCACAAGAATCGAACCATTCGCCGGCCACATCATCGTTATCCCCATCGTCATTATCTGGATCTGGTTGTTTAGGTAAGACAGGGGCGTTATTCAGCTTCGGTTTTAAAGAGGAACCGCCTTGTTGATTCTCATCGTTTGCAGTACCCGGCAATGATGCAGTGCTCTGCCATGTCTGGCGATCTGCATCCACCAGATGAGATGCCACAGGTTCTGGCTCACCAAATAACTTTCTCTGGTTACGTGCCTTAGGATCCAGCTCAAGTAGCCACCGATCATAGTTAAGAGAAGGGTGTGGTAAAACATTCACCAACATACCGATAAATTCATCTCTGAACATTTCGAAGGAATACACCTCCGGATCGTCAAACTGAGTACAGACACGACCGAACACCTCATTAAAATCACTATCAGTCTCAGTCATCACCGAATATTGCTGCCAAATTTTTAAAGCATCAGATCGCAGATTTAATAAATTAACTATCTGGGGCTTACCTAACCCAGAAATCAGCAACTCCGGCATAAAGGGATAAAGATACTCCACCGTATGTTCCATACGGCTGATCATTGAATAGTGAATGGGGTACCCCTGCTGTCCCAGCAGGTCCGCCAGCTCTCGCAGAGTTACCGTTCGCCCAAGAGTTTCTTCGTGAATGGCGCGAGCTTTTTTTATTCCCAACGCTTTGTCGATAAAGGTTAGATCCCCCCGTACATCATTCTCGGCCAGATGCCCTACCAGACACTCAAGCCTGCCAGGCCATGGCTTGAACAGTGCGTGAAAGCGGTAAAAGCGTTCATCCTGTGTTTCAGCAAACAGCTCTCGCAGAATGGCGTAGCGGGTGTTACCACCATCGCTGAAAATATAAGGAGAGCCGGGGATATCCGGGTTTTTCGTCACTTTAGGAACCGTATCCAGACCACGGGCTCGGATGGATTCCTTGATTTCATCGTACTTAGGATTGCGTGTTGTGCGAGGATTGTCCGGGTTAGGAGCTACCTCATCGAGCGTCAGCACCATCGGCATTTCACTGGTAGGCATAATCGCAAGAGCAGCGGTTGTAGCTGCAGATGATTCCTTCGCCCCCTGTAGCAGCGCATTATTAAGATTTAACAGTGGTGCTTTAGCCATAGCTCACCTCCCCATAACCAAGGTGATACTCCGAGAAGCGCATATACTCCCCCTCAAAGCGAACTTTGACAGTGCCCAGCGGCCCCTGACGTTGCTTGCCCAGAATGATTTCAGCTATGCCTCTATCCGGGGAGTGCTCGTTATAAACTTCATCGCGGTACAGGAACATGATGACATCCGCATCCTGCTCCAGTGAGCCGGAATCCCGAAGGTCACTGACCATCGGACGTTTATCCTGACGTTGTTCAACGCTGCGATTGAGCTGGGATAAAGCTGCCACAGGGCACCTTATCTCTTTGGCCAGTGACTTGAGCGAGCGGGAAATCTCCTGAATTTCCTGAGTGCGGTTCTCGCGTCCAGGACAACTCATCAACTGTAGATAATCGACAAGAATAAGGGAGGGCTGACCGTATTTACGCACATTACGCCGCGCGCTGATACGTAACGTGGAAGGCGTCTGATAACTGGTATCGTCTATCAGCAAACGTCCTTCCCAGGAGGTCAGTTTTGCTACGGCATCCGCAAGTAAACTCCACTGCCCTTCGCTCAGCAGACCTTTGCGCAGGTTATCGAAGGGCACTCTGGCCAGCATTGAAAGCAGACGCATTATCAGCTGCTGGGTTGGCATCTCTATGCTGTAGAACTGAACGGTCTTGCCGGGACTGCCTTCCAGCGCAGCAACGGCATGTTTCAGCGCTTCTGCCGTTTTCCCCATTGATGGCCGGGCCCCCAGTAAAATCAGGTCACCGTCCTGCCAGCCACAGGTTTTCTCATCCAGTTCAGCAAAACCTGTCGCTGTACCGGTCACACCGCTTCCCCC
This sequence comes from Citrobacter europaeus, assembly GCA_020099315.1. Lineage (NCBI taxonomy): Bacteria > Pseudomonadati > Pseudomonadota > Gammaproteobacteria > Enterobacterales > Enterobacteriaceae > Citrobacter > Citrobacter europaeus. Next base: position 171,610 of record CP083650.1, on the reverse strand, counting down.
ACTGACCGATTCCAGCCAGCTGACCGTGTCAGCGACCTGAGTCGTTACGCTCAGACAAATGTCGGGGTCACAGGCCTGCTGAGCCAGACTAAATAACTGCTTTTCGGCATTTTCAATAAGACCGGGTATATCCGCATCGCCGACTGAGGCCAGTTGATGTAGCTCATGCCCCAGCTTAACCAGTCGTCGCTTACGACTGTACTCGCGCACAATTTCGGCATAAGCAACGATATTGGCGGCGCTGGGCGTGTTTTTTGACAGTTCAGCCAGATAAGCGAACCCCCCGCACCGCTCCAGCAGATCTTTTCGCTCCATGGATTCGGACAGGGTTATCAGGTCAATGGGCAGGCCGGCACTGACCAACCGTTCTATCTCCCGAAAAATGGTCTGATGCTGGCCATAATAAAAATCTCCGGAATTCAGAAGCGGCGCAATTTCATCCCAGCGGTCGTTATCGAGCATCAGTCCGCCCAGAACACCGGTTTCAGCTCCGACATTAAACAGCATGGACTCTGCAGAAACAGATTTATGGCTCATACCTCATCCGCCCCCTGACCAAATCCGGGCTGAGGCCGGTTAACCAGAACCGCATCAAACTTATCTTTCCATTGAGGAAATAACTCACAGACCAGGTGGTGCATGGACTCCGCTGCCGGCAGGCTTACCCGGTCAGTTTTATATTCGAGACGATGAACTGGCTGCCCGCACGCATGCCCACGTTTGTAGACTTCCAGTTGCTCTATTTCGGTATTCAGCATTGATATGGCAATACGGTCTGACTGGGGGTACTGACCTTTATCCACGATTGCCTTGAGTTCGTTGAGGGTGTTTCGATCCAGTACAGTGGGTTCAACACAGTTGGCGAGAATTCGAATATCGGGAATATGGATACCGTAGGGTTCCAGAACCAGAAGTTTGGATAAAAGACGTACAGTGCCGCGTAGGAACTCACGTACATCGGGTAAAATCGGTTTAATAACACCCATGACGCTTTGAGTCGCAGCGAGCACCACGAGCTCCACCATCACCCCGCCAGCGCCTTTGGAATCGACGATTATGACGTCATATTGTCTGAAAAGAGGATGCTGCAGGACATTACGCAGACGCATTCTGCCATCAGCTGCATGCAGCATATCATTGGAAAGACGATCGTCAGGATCGTTGGAAATGATGACGTCAAGATTGGGAATAACCGTGCGGGAAATGATGCTGTCAGGGTTGTTAAGGTCAGCAGTCTGCATAAGTAATTCATACAGTCCGCAGGGTGCTTCATAGTGAAGTTTAAAAATACTGCTGGCTGTTGGCTGATTATAATCACCATCGATTAGCAGTGTTTTCAGACCAGCATCGGCGGTGTAACCCGCAATATTGCCTGCCTTGGTTGACTTCCCTTCTCCGCCCTTAGTGGATACTACTGGCAATACTACCGGGAATTGTTGCTCATCAGGGAGTAACAACGAATGCGGTGAAACCTGCTGTACCAAATGAATACTGGCGTCTGGTTTTCTTTCTACAGACTCCCCGGTTGAAACCTGGGGGGAACACTTAACGCGAGATACAGTTTGCATGCAATACACTCGAAATTTATTCGAATGTGTTCGTCTGCCTGCTACCAATTCAAAAAGTCAAAGCGGCGTCTAACTTTTTGACAAGGGGATTGAAAATCCCCGTGTCCTTGGTTCGATTCCGAGTCCGGGCACCACTATTTAAAGAACCCGCCCTAAAGGCGGGTTTTTGCTTTTATAGTTTCTGAAACTTTCCAACCGGTCATCTCTCAATATCCTCACAGCGCTTCCCCGCACAAAACCCATATGTAAGATAACCATGCCTGTTAACAAGAAGACATCTGGGCTCTATAAGAAGATGGGATTTAACGTGACGGGACGTACAGAAGTGGACGATCTCGGACGGCCGTACCCGTTACTCAACCTCGAGCGTGGGTAGCAGGACAAGCTTTTACAGGCCGGATAAGGCGGTTGCGCCGCATCCGGCAGTTTTCACTCCGTACAGACGCAAAAAAGCCCATCCGTCAGGATGGGCTTCTTCACTTGTTTGATGCCTGGCAGTTCCCTACTCTCGCATGGGGAGACCCCACACTACCATCGGCGCTACGGCGTTTCACTTCTGAGTTCGGCATGGGGTCAGGTGGGACCACCGCGCTACAGCCGCCAGGCAAATTCTGTTTATTAACCCGCCTTTAGCCGGTTAATGTAATCTGTAATCAAGCTGAATATTGTGTCTGTCTTCGCCAAAACATCTTCGGCGTTGTAAGGTTAAGCCTCACGGTTCATTAGTATCGGTTAGCTCAATGTATCGCTACACTTACACACCCGACCTATCAACGTCATAGTCTTTAACGTTCCTTCAGGAGACTTAAAGTCTCAGGGAGAACTCATCTCGGGGCAAGTTTCGTGCTTAGATGCTTTCAGCACTTATCTTTTCCGCATTTAGCTACCGGGCAATGCCATTGGCATGACAACCCGAACACCAGTGATGCGTCCACTCCGGTCCTCTCGTACTAGGAGCAGCCCCCCTCAATTCTCCAGCGCCCACGGCAGATAGGGACCGAACTGTCTCACGACGTTCTAAACCCAGCTCGCGTACCACTTTAAATGGCGAACAGCCATACCCTTGGGACCTACTTCAGCCCCAGGATGTGATGAGCCGACATCGAGGTGCCAAACACCGCCGTCGATATGAACTCTTGGGCGGTATCAGCCTGTTATCCCCGGAGTACCTTTTATCCGTTGAGCGATGGCCCTTCCATTCAGAACCACCGGATCACTAAGACCTGCTTTCGCACCTGCTCGAGCCGTCACTCTCGCAGTCAAGCTAGCTTATGCCTTTGCACTAACCTCCTGATGTCCGACCAGGATTAGCTAACCTTCGTGCTCCTCCGTTACTCTTTAGGAGGAGACCGCCCCAGTCAAACTACCCACCAGACACTGTCCGCAACCCGGGTAACGGGTCTACGTTAGAACACCAGCCATTAAAGGGTGGTATTTCAAGGTTGGCTCCACGCAGACTGGCGTCCACGCTTCAAAGCCTCCCACCTATCCTACACATCAAGGACCAGTGTTCAGTGTCAAGCTATAGTAAAGGTTCACGGGGTCTTTCCGTCTTGCCGCGGGTACACTGCATCTTCACAGCGAGTTCAATTTCACTGAGTCTCGGGTGGAGACAGCCTGGCCATCATTACGCCATTCGTGCAGGTCGGAACTTACCCGACAAGGAATTTCGCTACCTTAGGACCGTTATAGTTACGGCCGCCGTTTACCGGGGCTTCGATCAAGAGCTTCTCCTTACGGATAACCCCATCAATTAACCTTCCGGCACCGGGCAGGCGTCACACCGTATACGTCCACTTTCGTGTTTGCACAGTGCTGTGTTTTTAATAAACAGTTGCAGCCAGCTGGTATCTTCGACTGATTTCAGCTCCATGAGTAAATCACTTCACCTACATATCAGCGTGCCTTCTCCCGAAGTTACGGCACCATTTTGCCTAGTTCCTTCACCCGAGTTCTCTCAAGCGCCTTGGTATTCTCTACCTGACCACCTGTGTCGGTTTGGGGTACGATTTCGTGTTACCTGATGCTTAGAGGCTTTTCCTGGAAGCAGGGCATTTGTTACTTCAGCACCGTAGTGCCTCGTCATCACACCTCAGCGTTAATAAGGTACCGGATTTACCTGGAACCTCCGCCTACATGCTTAAACCGGGACAACCGTCGCCCGGCTAACATAGCCTTCTCCGTCCCCCCTTCGCAGTAACACCAAGTACAGGAATATTAACCTGTTTCCCATCGACTACGCCTTTCGGCCTCGCCTTAGGGGTCGACTCACCCTGCCCCGATTAACGTTGGACAGGAACCCTTGGTCTTCCGGCGTGCGGGTTTTTCACCCGCATTATCGTTACTTATGTCAGCATTCGCACTTCTGATACCTCCAGCATGCCTCACAGCACACCTTCAACGGCTTACAGAACGCTCCCCTACCCAACAACACATAGTGTCGCTGCCGCAGCTTCGGTGCATGGTTTAGCCCCGTTACATCTTCCGCGCAGGCCGACTCGACCAGTGAGCTATTACGCTTTCTTTAAATGATGGCTGCTTCTAAGCCAACATCCTGGCTGTCTGTGCCTTCCCACATCGTTTCCCACTTAACCATGACTTTGGGACCTTAGCTGGCGGTCTGGGTTGTTTCCCTCTTCACGACGGACGTTAGCACCCGCCGTGTGTCTCCCGTGATAACATTCTTCGGTATTCGCAGTTTGCATCGGGTTGGTAAGTCGGGATGACCCCCTAGCCGAAACAGTGCTCTACCCCCGAAGATGAATTCACGAGGCGCTACCTAAATAGCTTTCGGGGAGAACCAGCTATCTCCCGGTTTGATTGGCCTTTCACCCCCAGCCACAAGTCATCCGCTAATTTTTCAACATTAGTCGGTTCGGTCCTCCAGTTAGTGTTACCCAACCTTCAACCTGCCCATGGCTAGATCACCGGGTTTCGGGTCTATACCCTGCAACTTAACGCCCAGTTAAGACTCGGTTTCCCTTCGGCTCCCCTATACGGTTAACCTTGCTACAGAATATAAGTCGCTGACCCATTATACAAAAGGTACGCAGTCACACCCCAAAGGGTGCTCCCACTGCTTGTACGTACACGGTTTCAGGTTCTTTTTCACTCCCCTCGCCGGGGTTCTTTTCGCCTTTCCCTCACGGTACTGGTTCACTATCGGTCAGTCAGGAGTATTTAGCCTTGGAGGATGGTCCCCCCATATTCAGACAGGATACCACGTGTCCCGCCCTACTCTTCGAGTTCACAACATATGCACTTTTGTGTACGGGGCTATCACCCTGTATCGCCGGACTTTCCAGACCGTTCCACTAACACACATGCTGATTCAGACTCTGGGCTGCTCCCCGTTCGCTCGCCGCTACTGGGGGAATCTCGGTTGATTTCTTTTCCTCGGGGTACTTAGATGTTTCAGTTCCCCCGGTTCGCTTCATTACGCTATGTATTCACGTAATGATAGTGTGACGGATCACACTGGGTTTCCCCATTCGGAAATCGCCGGTTATAACGGTTCATATCACCTTACCGACGCTTATCGCAGATTAGCACGTCCTTCATCGCCTCTGACTGCCAGGGCATCCACCGTGTACGCTTAGTCGCTTAACCTCACAACCCGAAGATGTTTCACTTCTGATTGCAAAAATTTGAGAGACTCGAACACACCATTTTTCATTTCTTATTACGGAGAAATGAAACAGTGTGTCGTTTCAATTTTCAGCTTGATCCAGATTTTTAAAGAGCAAATATCTCAAACATGACTCGGAAGTCAGTTTTGAGATATTAAGGTCGGCGACTTTCACTCACACATACCAGCAAGTGGCGTCCCCTAGGGGATTCGAACCCCTGTTACCGCCGTGAAAGGGCGGTGTCCTGGGCCTCTAGACGAAGGGGACACTGAAGTCTCAATCGCAAGACGCCTTGCTATTTACTTTTCATCAGACAATCTGTGTGAGCACTACAAAGGTCGGTTCTTTAAGGTAAGGAGGTGATCCAACCGCAGGTTCCCCTACGGTTACCTTGTTACGACTTCACCCCAGTCATGAATCACAAAGTGGTAAGCGCCCTCCCGAAGGTTAAGCTACCTACTTCTTTTGCAACCCACTCCCATGGTGTGACGGGCGGTGTGTACAAGGCCCGGGAACGTATTCACCGTGGCATTCTGATCCACGATTACTAGCGATTCCGACTTCATGGAGTCGAGTTGCAGACTCCAATCCGGACTACGACATACTTTATGAGGTCCGCTTGCTCTCGCGAGGTCGCTTCTCTTTGTATATGCCATTGTAGCACGTGTGTAGCCCTACTCGTAAGGGCCATGATGACTTGACGTCATCCCCACCTTCCTCCAGTTTATCACTGGCAGTCTCCTTTGAGTTCCCGACCGAATCGCTGGCAACAAAGGATAAGGGTTGCGCTCGTTGCGGGACTTAACCCAACATTTCACAACACGAGCTGACGACAGCCATGCAGCACCTGTCTCAGAGTTCCCGAAGGCACCAATCCATCTCTGGAAAGTTCTCTGGATGTCAAGAGTAGGTAAGGTTCTTCGCGTTGCATCGAATTAAACCACATGCTCCACCGCTTGTGCGGGCCCCCGTCAATTCATTTGAGTTTTAACCTTGCGGCCGTACTCCCCAGGCGGTCGACTTAACGCGTTAGCTCCGGAAGCCACGCCTCAAGGGCACAACCTCCAAGTCGACATCGTTTACGGCGTGGACTACCAGGGTATCTAATCCTGTTTGCTCCCCACGCTTTCGCACCTGAGCGTCAGTCTTTGTCCAGGGGGCCGCCTTCGCCACCGGTATTCCTCCAGATCTCTACGCATTTCACCGCTACACCTGGAATTCTACCCCCCTCTACAAGACTCTAGCCTGCCAGTTTCGGATGCAGTTCCCAGGTTGAGCCCGGGGATTTCACATCCGACTTGACAGACCGCCTGCGTGCGCTTTACGCCCAGTAATTCCGATTAACGCTTGCACCCTCCGTATTACCGCGGCTGCTGGCACGGAGTTAGCCGGTGCTTCTTCTGCGAGTAACGTCAATCACTAAGGTTATTAACCTTAATGCCTTCCTCCTCGCTGAAAGTACTTTACAACCCGAAGGCCTTCTTCATACACGCGGCATGGCTGCATCAGGCTTGCGCCCATTGTGCAATATTCCCCACTGCTGCCTCCCGTAGGAGTCTGGACCGTGTCTCAGTTCCAGTGTGGCTGGTCATCCTCTCAGACCAGCTAGGGATCGTCGCCTAGGTGAGCCGTTACCCCACCTACTAGCTAATCCCATCTGGGCACATCCGATGGCAAGAGGCCCGAAGGTCCCCCTCTTTGGTCTTGCGACGTTATGCGGTATTAGCTACCGTTTCCAGTAGTTATCCCCCTCCATCGGGCAGTTTCCCAGACATTACTCACCCGTCCGCCACTCGTCACCCAAGGAGCAAGCTCCTCTGTGCTACCGTTCGACTTGCATGTGTTAGGCCTGCCGCCAGCGTTCAATCTGAGCCATGATCAAACTCTTCAATTTAAGTTTGATGCTCGTGAATTAAACTTCGTAATGAATTACGTATGTTCACTCAGAGACTTGGTATTCATTTTTCGTCTTGCGACGTTAAGAATCCGTATCTTCGAGTGCCCACACAGATTGTCTGATAAATTGTTAAAGAGCAGTTGCGACGCGCTTTAGCGCTCTGTCGCGAGGTGGCGTATATTACGCTTTCCTCTTTCAGAGTCAACCCTGAATCTCAGAATTTTTCTCTTCAATCAACCGGCTGTTTGTGTGAAGTGATTCACATCTGCCGTGTCGATGGAGGCGCATTATAGGGAGTTTCCTGCGGCCCGCAACCCTTAAATGACAGAAAAATGACTGAGTGCTGCATTCCACAGCAAAACCCCGCCTTATACCCATTTACACACAGAGTTATCCACAATCGTAAGAAAATTAGCGGTCAACATCCCTGAAAAGAAGAGAAAACGAATAAGGAAATCGCTATATAGAAAGAAACTCGCTCTACGATATATAAAGAAGGAATGCACAGGTAGTGCATGCCCCATCATCCCTACCACCTTTGAATTACGCATCCCATCAGGCGATAATACCCGTACAAACCGTGATTCCAGGACCGTGATGAGACACTCTCTGCAACGTACTGCTATACGCAAACGCCCGATGAAGCTCGGCACTACCGTGATCCTCATGGTCAGTGCGGTACTCTTCTCCGTGCTGCTTGTCGTTCATCTGATTTATTTCTCACAGATCAGCAATATGACGCGCGATGCGTTAGCAGGTAAAGCGCTTGCGGTCGCACGAACGTTGGCAAACTCCCCGGAGATCCGCCAGGGGCTAATGAAAAAGCCTGCAGAAAGCGGCATTCAGGCGATTGCTCAGGCGGTGAATAAGAGCAACGATTTTTTGTTCATCGTCGTCACCGATATGCAAAGCATTCGTTACTCCCACCCCGAAGCACAGCGAATCGGTCAGCCGTTTAAAGGCGATGACATTTTGCTGGCCCTACAAGGTAAAGAGAATGTCGCCATTAATCGCGGATTTCTGGCTAAAGCCCTGCGGGTGTTCACTCCTATATATGACGAACATCACCGGCAAATTGGCGTGGTGGCGATCGGTCTTGAGCTAAGCAGAGTTGCTGAACAGATCAATAACAGCCGCGGCAGCATCATCTGGTCCATCTTATTTGGCGTGCTGGTTGGGCTGCTCGGTACATGGATATTCGTTAAGGTCCTCAAGCGCATTCTGTTTGGTCTGGAACCTTATGAAATCTCCAATCTGTTCGAACAACGCCAGGCGATGCTGCACTCGATAAAAGAAGGCGTCATTGCCGTTGACGAGTGCGGTGAAGTGACGCTGATAAACCAGGCTGCGCAGGAGTTGCTCGATTACCACAAGTCACAAGACGATGCCCAGCTCTCCACGCTCAGCCACGCGTGGTCACAGGTAGTCGATTTTTCACAGGTACTGCATGACGGGACGCCGCGTCGCGATGAAGAGATCATGGTTAAGGATCGGCTACTCTTAATTAACACCGTTCCGGTACTCAGCAACGGTAAAATCATCGGGGCCATTTCAACGTTCAGAGATAAGACTGAAGTGCGAAAACTGATGCAACGACTGGACGGCATGGTCAACTATGCCGATGCACTTCGTGAACGATCCCACGAATTCATGAATAAATTGCACGTGATTCTGGGATTATTGCATCTGAAAAGTTATAAGCAGCTTGAAAATTACATCCTGAAGACCGCGAACAATTACCAGGAAGAGATTGGCTCACTGTTAGGAAAAATAAAATCTCCGGTGATCGCAGGTTTTTTACTCAGTAAGATTAATCGTACCTCTGATTTAGGCCATAGCCTGGTGATCAGTAATGAAAGCCAGTTGCCAGAAAATAGCAACGAAGATCAGGTGGCGGTGCTGATTACCGTTCTGGGGAATCTGATTGAAAACGCCCTGGAGGCGCTAGGTCAAGAACCTGGCGGTGAGATCAGCGTATCCTTGCATTATCGACACGGCTGGTTGCATTGCGAAGTGAATGACGATGGTCCGGGGATCGCCCCCGAACACATTGAGCACATCTTTGAGAAGGGCGTTTCGTCAAAAGGAACCGAACGGGGCGTAGGTTTAGCGCTTGTTAAACAACAGGTTGAAAACGTTGGCGGTAATATATCCGTCGAGTCTGAACCTGGGATCTTCACCCAATTTTTTGTACAGTTACCGTGGAATGGTGAGAGGGCCAGCAGATGATCAATGTCTTAATTGTCGATGACGATGCAATGGTAGCGGAATTAAACCGCCGTTATGTCGCGCAACTCTCCGGTTTTCATTGCTGCGGCACAGCCTCCACGCTGGAGAAAGCAAAAGAGATAATCTTTCATAGCGGTCATCATATCGACCTGATTTTGCTTGATATTTACATGCAAAAAGAAAACGGTCTGGATCTGTTACCTGTTCTGCACAGCGAAGGTTGCAAGTGTGATGTCATTGTCATCTCTTCCGCCGCCGACGCGACCACCATCAAAGACTCTCTCCACTATGGCGTCGTTGACTACCTGATCAAACCTTTCCAGGCTTCCCGTTTTGAAGAGGCACTGACCGGTTGGCTACAGAAGAAAACTGAAATGGAAAAGCATCAGTACTATGAACAGTCTGAGCTTGACCAGTTGATTCACGGTAGCTCCTCTAATGAGCAGGAAGTGCGGCGCTTACCCAAAGGATTAACGCCACAAACTTTACGCACGCTGTGCCAGTGGATTGATGAGCATCAGGATCAGGAATTCTCCACCGATGAACTGGCCAACGAGGTCAATATCTCGCGCGTCTCTTGCCGCAAATATCTTATCTGGCTCGTCAATTGTCACATTTTATTTACCAGCATCCATTATGGCGTAACCGGTCGACCGGTTTATCGTTACCGCGTTCAGGCGGAACATTACTCATTGCTTAAACAATATTGCCAATAAAAACAATTGGGGATTATTTGTTATTTGAAGGTAACAATTATTAAAATAATGAAAAATCCCTATTTTACTGGTTCATGCTGCAGAATTATAAATTTGCGTTAGATCAAATATATTTGTATCCGGCATGTTAAATGCGTTATTTTAATATTGATTAATGTCACACTGTTTTTAATTTCAAAATCGCTAACAAAAGTTAATTAAGTATTATCTAACTCGCAGAGTGTGTATTTTTACCCATAAAGGATTAGTCTGAAATTAACCAGACATACAAAATCTAGACTGGTAGCAATGGAGACCATGCTACGTACCATGGACACCGTACATTTTTGTGAGCAAATAAAAGTATCCGCACGCCAACCTCATCACATCATGAAATGGCGTGAGTGTGATCACATAAATAACCCACTCACTCATTCTGTCGGTGGTTCACGTAATAGCGGAAAACGCAAAACAGATAAATTACAGCGTCAACCGCGGCTCTCTATGTCCAGCTCTGCTTCCCATCGCCTGAGGATTCTCTCCTCTGATCAAAGCCACAGAAAAAAGCAAAATATCGCCATAACTTTAAATAAACATTCTAGCAAGACATTTGAACATTAATCGCAAATACGGACATATCGAATACTGACCATTTTTTGATGCCTATTCTGGCAAAAAAGAATGTGGCACAGATCCATTTTTCAAAAAATTGACTGGGTTTTTCGCGAGGGTAAATAAAATGTTATTTAGTATACAACTTCTCATAATATTAATATGTTTGTTTTATGGTGCCAGAAAGGGCGGTATCGCGCTGGGTTTATTAGGCGGTATCGGCCTGGTCATTCTGGTTTTCGTTTTCCATCTCCAGCCGGGTAAACCACCTGTAGATGTCATGCTGGTTATTATTGCCGTGGTGGCCGCATCGGCAACCCTGCAGGCCTCCGGCGGCCTTGACGTTATGCTGCAAATCGCTGAAAAGCTGCTGCGTCGTAACCCAAAATACGTTTCCATCGTCGCCCCGTTCGTGACCTGCACCCTGACGATTCTCTGCGGTACTGGCCACGTGGTATACACCATCCTGCCAATCATTTATGACGTTGCCATTAAGAACAATATTCGTCCGGAACGTCCGATGGCGGCGAGTTCTATCGGTGCGCAGATGGGGATTATCGCCAGCCCGGTTTCCGTCGCCGTTGTGTCACTGGTGGCAATGCTGGGGAACGTCACGTTTGAAGGCAAGCATCTCGAATTCCTCGACCTGCTCAGCATCACCATCCCGTCTACCCTGTTGGGTATCCTGGCGATCGGTATCTTCAGCTGGTTCCGCGGTAAAGATCTGGATAAAGATGAAGAGTTCCAGAAGTTCATTTCCGTACCTGAAAACCACAACTATGTGTATGGCGATACCGCCACGCTGTTAGACAAAAAACTGCCGAAAAGCAACTGGCTGGCCATGTGGATCTTCCTTGCCGCAATCGCCGTGGTTGCCGTGCTCGGCGCGTTCTCTGAGCTGCGTCCTACCTTCAGCGGCAAACCGCTGTCAATGGTACTGGTCATCCAGATGTTCATGCTGCTGACCGGTGCGCTGATTATTATCCTGACGAAGACCAATCCCGCTTCAATATCTAAAAACGAAGTCTTCCGTTCCGGTATGATCGCGATTGTGGCGGTGTACGGTATTGCCTGGATGGCCGAAACAATGTTCGGCGCGCACATGACAGAAATCGAAGGTGTGCTGGGCAATATGGTGAAAGAGTATCCGTGGGCCTATGCAATTGTTCTGCTGCTGGTTTCCAAATTTGTAAACTCACAGGCAGCGGCGCTGGCAGCGATTGTTCCGGTCGCGCTGGCAATCGGGGTTGATCCAGCGTACATCGTGGCTTCCGCTCCTGCATGTTACGGTTACTACATTCTGCCGACCTACCCGAGCGACCTGGCGGCTATTCAGTTTGACCGTTCAGGTACCACCCACATCGGCCGCTTCGTTATCAACCACAGCTTTATTCTGCCAGGTTTGATCGGCGTAAGCGTATCCTGTGTCTTTGGTTGGATCTTCGCCGCAATGTACGGTTTCTTGTAATTACAGTTCGCGTGCCGTCCACGTTGGTACGGCACGCCACCGTTAAGACACAGAGAATTTTAAAATTCCTGAGAAAAATGAAAAGGCTGGAAGCAAATGTCAAAAGTTGAATTCACTTACCAGGCGGCTTTCCCACTGGGGGAAGACAAAACTGAGTACTACCTGCTGACATCCGATCACGTCAGCGTCGGCGAGTTTGAAGGCGAAACAATTCTGAAAGTAGCCCCTGAAGCACTTACGCTACTGGCCCAGCAAGCCTTCCACGATGCCTCCTTCATGCTCCGCCCTGAACACCAACAGCAAGTCGCCTCAATTCTCCATGATCCCGAAGCCAGCGAAAACGATAAGTACGTGGCGCTGCAGTTCCTGAGAAACTCCGAAATCGCCGCCAAAGGCGTGTTGCCAACCTGCCAGGACACCGGTACGGCAATTATCATGGGTAAAAAAGGCCAGCGCGTGTGGACCGGCGGCGGCGATGAAGCGGCCCTCTCCAAAGGCGTATTTAATACCTATATCGAAGATAACCTGCGCTACTCGCAAAACGCGGCGCTGGATATGTACAAAGAAGTGAATACCGGCACCAATCTGCCCGCGCAAATCGACCTGTACAGCGTGGACGGTGACGAATACAAATTCCTGTGCGTGGCTAAAGGCGGTGGTTCAGCGAACAAAACCTACCTGTATCAGGAAACCAAAGCGCTGCTGACTCCCGGCAAACTGAAAAACTTCCTGGTTGAGAAAATGCGCACGCTGGGTACCGCAGCTTGCCCGCCGTACCACATCGCCTTCGTCATTGGCGGCACGTCAGCGGAAAGCACCCTTAAAACGGTGAAGCTGGCCAGCACGCATTACTATGACGCACTGCCGACTGAAGGTAATGCTCACGGCCAGGCGTTTCGCGATCTACAACTGGAACAGGAACTGCTGGAAGAAGCGCAAAAACTCGGCCTCGGCGCCCAGTTTGGCGGGAAATACTTCGCGCACGATATCCGCGTGATCCGCCTGCCTCGCCACGGCGCGTCCTGCCCGGTCGGTATGGGCGTCTCTTGCTCCGCAGATCGTAACATTAAGGCCAAGATTAACCGCGAAGGGATTTGGATCGAAAAACTGGAACATAACCCAGCTCAGTACATTCCGGAATCCCTGCGCCAGGCGGGCGAAGGTGAAGTGGTTAAAGTTGACCTCAACCGCCCAATGAAAGAGATCCTCTCCCAGCTCTCTCAGTACCCGGTCTCTACCCGCCTGTCGCTGAGTGGCACCATCATTGTTGGTCGCGATATTGCTCACGCGAAGCTGAAAGAACGTATTGAGTCCGGCGAAGGCCTGCCGCAGTACGTGAAAGATCATCCGATCTACTACGCGGGTCCGGCCAAAACACCTGCGGGTTATCCGTCCGGCTCTTTAGGGCCAACCACCGCGGGTCGTATGGACTCCTATGTTGACCTGCTGCAGTCTCACGGCGGCAGCATGATCATGCTGGCAAAAGGTAACCGAAGCCAGCAGGTGACTGACGCCTGCCACAAACACGGCGGCTTCTATTTAGGCAGCATTGGTGGTCCGGCAGCAGTACTGGCGCAGCAGAGCATTAAGCATCTGGAATGCGTGGAATACCCGGAGCTGGGTATGGAAGCTATCTGGAAAATCGAAGTAGAAGATTTCCCGGCTTTCATTCTGGTCGATGACAAAGGCAACGATTTCTTCCAGCAAATCGTCAGCAAACAATGCGCTAACTGCGCCAGGTAACCCATTCGGCCCGGCACTGGACTGACACCTGTTTTTTTGGCGTCAGTCCAGTGATCCCCCCGGGCCAACTTTATCCCCCCATTTACTGGCGTTGAATTTTTACCGCTCACAGGGAATAGTAACCTTTTCCATTACTTGTGAATTCGCAATGCTCCGCACACTGAACCCCACAATTTTGTACTCTGGCGCGCTGTTCCTGGCGTTGATTCTTATCTACACCGGAATCTCCGCCTCGGAGAAAATAACCTGGCTGATGGAAGTCACGCCGGTCATTATTGTTGTCCCGTTGCTGCTGGTGACCGTTAAGCGCTACCCGCTGACGCCGTTGCTCTACACGCTCATTTTCTTGCACGCCATCATTCTGATGGTCGGCGGTATGTATACCTACGCTAAAGTTCCCGTCGGTTTTCAGGTTCAGGAATGGCTGGATCTCAGTCGTAACCCCTATGACAAGCTGGGTCACTTCTTCCAGGGGCTGGTGCCTGCCCTGACGGCAAGAGAGATCTTAGTGCGCGGTAGTATTGTTCGTGGCCGAAAAATGCTGGCATTTTTGGTCTGCTGCGTAGCGCTGGCGATTAGCGCAATGTATGAACTGATCGAATGGTGGGCGGCGCTGGCAATGGGCCAGGGGGCGGATGATTTTCTTGGTACGCAGGGCGACCCGTGGGATACCCAGTCAGATATGTTCTGCGCTCTGCTCGGCGCATTGACAACGGTGCTGTTATTGGCTGGCTGGCACAACAGACAGTTAAAAACTGCCGGATAGCGCTCACGCTTATCCGGCAGTCTGCCCTACCCATTACGAGATTTGATAACCAGAATCGGCAAGGCGAACAACAGGGTCAGAAAGTTCGCCATGCTGACGGCAGTATCTTCAATCAATAATCCGTAAATCAGCCACAAAACCAGCCCACACACAAACATCACATACATTAAACCGGAGATACCCTGCGTGTTGCGGGTGGTAATGACCTTAATCGCTTGCGGTAAGAAAGAGAGCGTCGTCAGGCAGGCTGCCAAATACCCAATCCACGAATGCCATTCCATAGTTACGCCTTCATATCGCCTGGAGCGGCTACCGCAATAGCCGGGATATCCGGTTGCTCATCGTGCTGCGGCACCTTACGGTACTTATCCAATAAATGGATCTGGATCCTGCGCAGCGTATCGCCGTTAAGTCGGTAAAAACGGAAATAGAGCAGCAGTGTGACGATAAAAAACAATGTGGGCAGGACAATCATAATGAACTGCATTCCGAGGATTGTTTCCGCTGATTGAGGCATATTGGGTACGTAACCAATCAGCCCAAGTACCACTGCAATGAAGAATGCTGCAAACGCTGATCCCCCTTTAACCACCATGGTCTGAACCGAATAGGCAATACTCTCACAGCGAATATTGAATTTGTATTCACCGTAATCGACGGTGTCCGCCACCATAATGACCTGCAACACCCAGAAAAGCGCAGTACCGATATTCAGGAAAATCCCCGCGGTAACGATCAGGAAGGTATTGTGGTACTCCGCCAGAGCCATAATCAGCAATACGCCTGCGCTCAAAACAGGCATCACAGAAGCGCCAGCCCAGAGTATTCGACGAGAAAGCGCTTTCGCCAGGCGTGGGAAGAGGATCAGCGTTAATAAATTCGCTGCGCCGGCATATGACAGGTAATACGGGAAAAGATCTGCATCGCCAATAACATAGGTAAAATAGTAGATCGCAAATCCGGTGATAATATTGGCCGCAACATTGTAAGCCAGCGCCATCCCTAACAGGCATGAAAGCTGATCGTTTTTGTAAATCAGCCCGAGAATCGTTTTTAGCGGTAGACGACTGCTGTCCGCCGTTGCCTCGCTGTCGGAGGAATAAACTTCATGAACGTTGCGTAATGTGACGAGCGTCGACGCGATGAAGAATGCAATCAGCACCAACGTAAACATCTGGAAACCGAAGCCGCGATCGGCACCGCCAACATAGCTCACAAAAGGCAGCGTCACGCCCGCGGTGACAAACCCGGCAAGGCTGGCGAAGAAACGGGGGAACGGCACCAGTTGTTCACGCTCGCGTTTATCCAGCGTAATGGTGGGGACCAGCGACCAGAATGGAATATCCATAATGGTGTAAGTCATCCCCCATAATATATACGTCACACAAACAAATACGATTTGCGCCGTCCCCTCAAACAGGTGTGCGCTAAAAAGCAAAAACAGCACCAACGAGTTCGCCAACGTGCCGAGTAAGATCCAGGGTTTAAATTTTCCCCAACGCGACCGGGTAGCATTCACTATCCAACCCATCACCGGATCGTTAAACGCATTCCATATTTTTGCCACCAGGAACAACGTTCCAACGACGCCTACCGATAATCCCACCACGTCGGTGTAGTAATACATCAGGTACATGTACACGATACCGATGGCGAAATCCTTACCAAACGCTCCAAATCCATAACTGAGTTTTGTTGTCAGAGAGATGCTCATAGGGTATCGGGTCGCTGTTACCAGCGCCCGCCTTCTGTAAGAGGAAACGTCAGAGGTTAAACGCCGGATGCTCTGCCCGGCTTGATTGTGTGTTAACGGTGTAACCAGGCCGGCAGCCAGTCGCCGTGAGACGCGATCAGGTCATCAACCAGCGCATAAATCTCCTCAATCCCCAATACCGCAGCGGTATGCGGATCCATCATCGCCGCGTGATAAACACGATCGCGATTTTCTGTCAGGATGGCTTCCGTCAGCAGAGTCTGAACATTGATATTAGTTTGCATCATAGCCGCCAAATGCGACGGGAGAGTACCCACCTTCGTTGGCTGGATACCATTCGCATCGACCAGGCAAGCCACCTCCACACAACAGCCTTGCGGCAGGTTATCGATCAAATGGTCATTACGAACGTTGCCGTATACCACGCTCGGTTCACCGGTCCAGATAGCGTTCATGATAGTGCTGGCATATTCGCGCGACGGTTTAATATCGATTCGCGCCGCCGTTTTGTACTCCTCCAGCTCTTTGTTCCAGTTCGCCAACTGTTCCACGCAGCGTTTTGGGTACTCATCCAGTGGAACCTTATAGCGCTCAATCAGATCCTCACGCCCGGGTTTGATAAACCATGGCGTATATTCGGCGAAATGCTCCGACGACTCGGTGACGAAATAGCCGAGTTTTTTGAACATTTCATAGCGCACAATGTTCTGGCAACGCGTATTTCCGTGAATATTCGGTTTCGGCGCCTGACCGGATTCATAAGCCGCCAGCAGTTCCGGATAAAGATTCACATAGGCACCGTCAGCCGTTTTGCGCTCGAGTTCCAGATAAAACGCCATATGGTTGATCCCGGCGCAGCGATAACGCAAAGAGGCCGGGTCGATGTTCAAATCGCGGGCCAGCTCCTCCGCTGTTCCCTGCACCGAATGACACAGTCCAACCTGCTTAATATGCGGATAGCGTGCATACATTGCCCAGGTGTTCATCGCCATCGGGTTAACGTAGTTAAGCATGGTAGCCTGCGGACAAACTTCGGTCATGTCCTCGCAAATCTGCCATAAATGCGGGATAGTGCGCAGTGCGCGCATAATACCGCCAGGCCCCAACGTGTCGGCAATCGTCTGCTCCAGACCATGACGTTTACACACAGCAAAATCGGTGACGGTACATGGTTCATAACCGCCGATCTGGAAAGCCACCACCACAAAATCGGCGTCCTGTAATGCCGCTTTTTGATCGGTGTAGCAGGTGATACGTCCGGACGCGCCCGCTGAGTCCATCAACTTACGCACAACAATGTGTGACTCTTCCAGCCGAGTAGGATTAACGTCCATCAGGGCGACATGCGCAGATTTAAGCGCATCGCGATGAAAAACGTCTCCAAGGATATTTTTGACGAAAATCGTGGAACCGGCGCCGATAAAGGTAATTTTGGGTGCAGACATCATGACTCTCCAGAACATTAGTGAACACAGTCATGGTGGCACAGCGCATAGCTGAAAACTTCCGACTTCCCTGGCGAGCATTCCCATAAACTCAGATCGCCTCTTTGCCCGCTAGTGGATCTGAGTTTATGGGACAAAATTGCCCAAAAAGCAGAGTATGCGGTCCCAAAATCTCGCTATGCTCAATGATATCGGTCCGATTTGTGTCCTGATTCTCAGCCTTAATGCGCAGCAAATGACATGATTCTGATAATTCAGGAAATGGAGCAACCATGAGTACATTACCGACATCGCCTCTTCCCCCCGATCCGCACATGTGCAGTAGCGATGAAGAACAAACTCGCAGCCCATTGTCGCTGTACTCAGAATATCAACGGATGGACATTGAGCTGCGCTCACCGCATGCAATGCCTGCCAGCCACTGGCATGGGCAGGTGGAGATCAATGTGCCGTTTGATGGCGACGTCGAGTATCTTATCAACAACGAAGTGGTGCAGATAAAACAGGGACACATCACGCTATTCTGGGCCTGTACGCCGCATCAGCTCACGCGTCCAGGCAGTTGCCAAAGCATGGCTATCTTCAATTTACCGATGCACCTTTTCCTCTCCTGGCCGCTGGATCGCGAACTGATCAACCACGTTACTCATGGCATGGTCATCAAATCGCTGGCGTCGCAGCAGCTGAGCACCTTTGAAGTTCAGCGCTGGCAACAGGAACTGAGCAACCCGAACGAGCAAATTCGCCAGCTCGCCATTGATGAAATTGGTCTGATGCTCAAGCGGTTTAGCCTTTCCGGCTGGCAGCCTATCCTGGTCAATAAAACCTCGCGGACACACAAAAACAGCGTGTCCCGGCACGCCCAGTTTTACGTCAGCCAAATGCTGAGTTTTATTGCCGATAACTACGACCAGGCGCTCACGATCAACGACGTCGCGGAGCACGTGAAGCTCAACGCCAACTACGCAATGGGGATTTTCCAGCGCGTGATGCAACTCACCATGAAGCAGTACATCACAGCGATGCGCATCAATCACGTCCGCGCATTGCTTAGCGATACCGATAAAACCATTCTCGACGTTGCGTTAACCGCCGGATTCCGATCCAGTAGCCGTTTTTATGACACCTTCAGCAAATTTGTCGGCATGTCGCCGCAGCAGTACCGCAAACTGAGCCAGCAGCGTCGGCAAACAATGGCTGGCTGATATCATTCGCCAATATCAGTATCAGCCAAAAAAATATTCCCCCTGTCGATAAACGGCGGTGAAAAACCGCCAACAAGCGAACATAACCGATTGTTTAAAAACAAATTAAATACAAATCAGCCTATTTTTCATCCGCTTTACAGCTCATTTTGTCAGGATAATACTTGCCTGCGTCACATTCATACGGTGTGTCTGCAATCCATAAATTGCAACCTTTCCACAACCGGGTAAAAGATGATGAAAGTATTAATTGTTGAAAGTGAGTTTCTGCATCAGGACACCTGGATCGGTAGCGCTGTCGAACGTCTGGCTGACGCATTAAGCCGCCAAAATGTTACCGTCATTAAGTCCACCTCATTCGACGATGGTTACGCAATCCTCGCCGCCAATGAAGCCATTGATTGCCTGATGTTCAGCTATCAAATGGAACAACAAGACGAGCACCTGAACGTCAGGCAATTGATCGGCAAGCTCCACGAGCGCCAGCAAAACGTTCCCGTTTTCCTGCTGGGCGATCGCGAAAAAGCCACCGCATCGCTGGATCGCGACCTGCTGGAGCTTGTCGATGAATTCGCCTGGATTCTGGAAGATACCGCAGACTTTATCGCCGGGCGTGCCGTTGCGGCGATGACCCGTTACCGCCAGCAGCTTCTGCCGCCGTTGTTTAGCGCGCTGATGAAGTACGGCGACATCCATGAATACTCCTGGGCCGCGCCAGGCCACCAGGGCGGCGTCGGATTCACCAAAACGCCGGCCGGTCGTTTTTACCATGATTATTACGGCGAAAATTTATTCCGTAGCGACATGGGTATCGAACGCGCATCCCTTGGCTCGCTGCTGGATCACACCGGCGCGTTTGGCGAGAGCGAAAAATATGCCGCCCGCGTGTTTGGCGCTGACCGCTCCTGGTCCGTTGTGGTCGGGACTTCCGGCTCTAACCGCACCATTATGCAGGCTTGCATGACCGACAACGACGTCGTGGTGCTGGATCGTAACTGCCACAAATCTATTGAGCAGGGGCTAATCCTTACCGGAGCAAAACCGGTGTACATGGTGCCAAGCCGCAACCGGTACGGCATTATCGGGCCTATCTACCCGCAGGAAATGCAGCCTGAAACGTTACAGAAAAAAATCAGCGAAAGCCCGCTGACCAAAGGCAAAGTCGGGCAAAAACCGTCTTACAGCGTGGTGACCAACTGTACCTATGACGGTGTTTGTTATAACGCCAAAGAGGCTCAGGACCTGCTCGCGCAAACCAGCGATCGCATCCACTTCGATGAGGCCTGGTACGGCTATGCCCGCTTCAACCCAATTTATGCCGATCACTACGCCATGCGTGGCGCGCCGGGCGATCATAACGGTCCTACCGTTTTTGCCACCCACTCGACCCACAAACTGCTGAATGCGCTCTCTCAGGCATCTTACATTCACGTCCGTGAAGGTCGTGGGGCCGTGAACTTCTCACGCTTCAACCAGGCGTACATGATGCACGCCACCACCTCTCCGCTGTATGCCATTTGCGCATCAAACGACGTGGCGGTTTCCATGATGGACGGCAACAGCGGTCTGTCGCTGACTCAGGAAGTGATCGACGAAGCGGTCGATTTCCGTCAGGCCATGGCACGGTTGTATAAAGAATTCACCGCCGAAGGCGACTGGTTCTTCAAACCGTGGAACAAAGAAGTGGTAACCGATCCGCAGACCGGCAAAACCTATGACTTTGCCGATGCGCCAACCCAACTCCTGACCACTGACCAGAACTGCTGGGTGATGCGTCCGGGTGAATCCTGGCACGGGTTTAAAGACCTGCCGGATAACTGGAGCATGCTGGACCCGATCAAAGTCAGCATTCTGGCGCCGGGGATGGGCGACGATGGCGAACTGGAAGAGAGCGGCGTACCGGCAGCGTTGGTCACCGCCTGGCTTGGCCGCCACGGTATCGTACCGACCCGAACCACTGATTTCCAGATTATGTTCCTGTTCTCAATGGGGATTACTCGTGGGAAATGGGGCACGCTAATCAACACCCTGTGCTCATTCAAACACCATTACGATGCCAATACACCGCTGGCGCAGGTGATGCCGGAACTGGTTGAGGAACATCCTGAAACTTACGCCAGTATGGGCATTCACGATCTGGGCGACACCATGTTTGCCTGGCTGAAAGAGAACAACCCTGGCAGCCGACTCAACGCGGCCTACTCCGGCCTGCCTGTTGCTGACATCACCCCGCGTGAAGCCTATAACGCGATAGTCAGCGATAACGTTGAGATGGTCGCCATTGAAAATCTGCCGGGTCGTATAGCGGCGAATTCCGTGATTCCTTACCCACCGGGAATTCCAATGCTGCTGTCCGGGGAAAACTTTGGCGACGCCAATAGCCCGCAGATTAGTTATCTACGTTCGTTGCAGTCCTGGGACCACCACTTCCCTGGATTTGAACATGAAACCGAAGGAACGGAAATTATTGACGGTGTTTATCACGTCATGTGCGTGAAAGCATAATGTCGCTTTATAGATAGTCCGATGTTTAAGGTAGACATGTGATTCTTGAGTAATTCCTGAGTATTGCTGCAAAACAATAACATTGTCATACCTTTTTGCGCGGGACCACCCCGCGCTTTTTTTTATACGCAAATAGCACGTTTCCACTTGCGTACAAAATTGTGTACATAAGAAAAATCCCGCAAACATTGTAATTAATTTCAGACACGTTATTTTATTGCAGTCCTGGTTTCATCATACAATTTAAATTTAGCCGATATGGTTCATCTGATGATGGGCTACGGTGTTTTATGTTCATATTCCTGGAGTTTGGGTATGAGGGTTTGCAGCAGAGCAGCTTGTGTTGTTGTATTAGCGGAGAAGGATGTTTGGTTAAGGATTAACGGTAAAGAAGCCATCAGCTTAAAAACTAATCATATGGCGTTGGTGGCATGCGATAATAATATTATCGATTTCTCATCACTTAATAACGCACTGGTCGTACATATCAGTCGCGATATCATTAAAGACTATCTGCGATTTTTAAATAAAGACCTTTCACAGATTCCACTCTGGCAACGGAGTGCCAACCCAGTGATGACCGCCGCGTGTCTGACGCCGGATGTCTTCCGTGTTGCCGCCCAACATAGCGTTATGGACACAGTGGACGAAGGTGAAAGTGAGCGCACACGCTCGCTACTGTTCACGGTGTTATCACGTTTTCTCGGCAGCAAAAAGTTTATTTCTCTGCTCATGCATATACTACGTAGTCGTATCAGCGACAGCGTCTATCACATTATTGAGAGCGATATACATAAAGACTGGAATTTAAGCATGGTCGCCAGTTGCTTATGCCTGAGTCCCAGTTTGTTAAAGAAAAAGCTCAAAAGTGAAAATACAAGTTACAGCCAAATAATTACCACATGTCGCATGCGTTATGCCGTCAATCAGTTATTGATGGACGGCAAAAACATTTCCCAGGTATCTCAACTGTGCGGATATAACAGTACTTCATACTTTATTTCTGTATTCAAAGAGTTCTATGGAATGACGCCACTGCATTATGTCAGTCAACATAGGGAGCCATCCGCTGCCTGATTTTTAATCAGATAGCGATAAGCCATAATAATATCAGCATTAGCGATACCCCCAGTCCGTCACCATAAAATAGTCTTCTGAAGAGGTATGATTAAGCGTCATTTATCCTTATCAGGAGTTAAAAAATATGTCGACGGATGCTGATGCTCACAAAGTGGGCTTAATCCCCGTCACCCTTATGGTGTCGGGGAATATTATGGGTTCCGGTGTATTCCTGCTACCCGCAAACCTTGCGTCAACTGGCGGGATTGCAATCTACGGATGGTTGGTCACTATTATCGGTGCTTTAGCACTGTCGATGGTGTACGCAAAAATGTCGTCCTTAGACTCCAGTCCCGGTGGTTCTTATGCTTATGCCCGCCGCTGTTTCGGTCCTTTTTTAGGCTATCAGACCAACGTGCTGTACTGGCTGGCGTGCTGGATTGGTAACATCGCCATGGTGGTCATTGGCGTCGGTTATCTGAGCTACTTCTTCCCCATCTTAAAAGATCCGCTGGTCCTGACGCTGACCTGCGTCGTGGTGCTGTGGATCTTCGTATTGCTGAACATTGTCGGACCGAAAATGATCACCCGTGTGCAGGCCGTCGCAACGGTACTGGCGCTGGTGCCAATTGTCGGTATTGCCGTTTTCGGCTGGTTCTGGTTCCGCGGTGAAACCTATATGGCGGCCTGGAACGTCAGCGGCATGAACACCTTCGGCGCGATTCAAAGCACTCTGAACGTCACCTTGTGGTCATTTATCGGGGTGGAAAGCGCCTCCGTCGCGGCAGGCGTGGTTAAAAATCCCAAACGTAACGTGCCTATCGCCACTATGGGCGGCGTGCTGATTGCCGCCGTGTGCTATGTGCTCTCCACCACGGCGATTATGGGTATGATCCCTAACGCGGCGCTGCGTGTTTCAGCTTCTCCGTTCGGTGATGCCGCACGTATGGCGCTGGGTGACACCGCAGGGGCGATTGTCTCCTTCTGTGCCGCGGCCGGGTGCCTTGGTTCTCTGGGCGGCTGGACGCTACTTGCCGGGCAAACCGCCAAAGCGGCAGCCGATGACGGCCTGTTCCCACCCATTTTTGCCCGCGTGAACAAAGCTGGTACGCCAGTTGCCGGATTAATTATCGTCGGCATCCTGATGACCATCTTCCAGTTCAGCAGTATGTCGCCGAACGCAGCGAAAGAGTTTGGTCTGGTCTCTTCGGTCTCCGTTATCTTCACCCTGGTGCCGTATCTTTACACCTGCGCCGCGCTGCTGCTGCTCGGCCATGGCCACTTCGGTAAAGCGCGTCCGATGTACTTACTGGTGACCTTTATCGCCTTTGTCTACTGCATCTGGGCGGTAGTCGGTTCCGGCGCCAAAGAGGTGATGTGGTCGTTCGTTACGCTGATGATCATCACCGCGCTGTACGCACTGAACTACAATCGGATCCATAAAAACCCGTATCCACTGGATGCCCCGGTAAACAATAACTAACGCAAACAGTCGTCAGCCCGATGGCATAGGATCATCGGGCTGACGCCTTCCCCCCGTTATTCTTGAAATCAACATTAAGAACTTAAGGTTGGCTTAATTTTACTTTGAGAGGATTTGCGCCACTTAGTCGATGGAACCCCCTTAATGTTAAAGCTCCTGTTTAAAAGGCCCACTCTCGGGCTCATCAGTTGGCTTCTGCTGATCTCATTTTATCTTGCGACTTTCCTGAACATTGCGTTCTATAAACAAGTTCTGCAAGACCTGCCACTGGACTCCGTGCGCAACGTGCTGGTGTTTTTATCAATGCCGATCGTCGCATTTAGCGTCATGAATATTGTGCTGACGCTGGCCTCATTCCTGTGGCTAAATCGCCTGGTGGCGTGCATTTTCATTCTGGTTGGCGCATCGGCTCAATATTTCATCATGACCTACGGCATCATCATCGACCGCTCGATGATCGCCAACATGATGGACACCACGCCCGCTGAAACCTTCGCTTTGCTGACGCCGCAAATGCTCATCACACTCGGGGTGAGCGGCATTCTGGCCGCGCTCATTGCCTGCTGGGTCAGAATCAAGCCTATTACTCCGGCGCTGCGCAGCGTACTGTTTCGTGGCGCGAACATTCTGGTCTCCGCGCTGCTGATCGTGCTGGTCGCCGCGTTCTTCTATAAAGATTACGCCTCGCTGTTTCGCAACAATAAAGAACTGGTGAAATCCCTCAGCCCATCTAACAGCATTGTGGCGACGTCTTCCTGGTATTCGCATCAGAGGCTGGCCCATCTGCCGCTGGTGCGCATTGGTGAAGATGCCCATCGCAATCCGTTGATGGTGAAAGAAAAACGTAAGAACCTGACGATTGTGGTTCTCGGCGAGACCTCACGCGGCGATAACTTCTCGCTATCCGGCTATTCGCGCCAGACCAACCCGCGGCTGGAAAAAGATGATGTGGTCTATTTCCCCCACACCACTTCCTGCGGAACGGCGACGGCGGTGTCGGTGCCCTGCATGTTCTCCGATATGCCGCGCGCGCACTACGACGAGGAACTGGCGCAGCATCAGGAAGGCGTGCTCGACATTATTCAACGGGCGGGAATTAACGTGCTGTGGAACGATAACGACGGCGGCTGCAAAGGGGCTTGTGATCGGGTACCGCACCAGAATATGACTAAGCTGAACCTGCCAGGGCAGTGTATTGACGGTGAATGCTACGATGACGTGCTGTTCCACGGGCTGGAAGAGTACATCAATAACCTGCAAGGCGACGGGGTGATTGTGCTGCACACCATCGGCAGCCACGGTCCGACCTATTACAACCGCTATCCTGCGCAGTTCAAGAAATTTACGCCAACCTGCGACACCAACGAAATCCAGACCTGTTCACAGCAACAGTTGGTCAATACTTACGACAACACCATTCTTTACGTTGACTATATTGTTGATAAAGCAATCAATATACTGAAAGAGCACCAGGATAATTTCACCACCAGCCTGGTTTATCTTTCCGATCACGGCGAATCCTTAGGGGAAAATGGCGTCTATTTACACGGCCTGCCGTATTCGATTGCGCCAGATACGCAAAAACATGTGCCGATGCTGCTGTGGCTCTCAGAAGATTATCAGCAACGCTATCAGGTCTCTCAGACATGTTTGCAAAAACGGGCAAGCTCAGAGAATTTCTCGCAGGATAATCTCTTCTCCACCCTGCTGGGATTAACGGGCGTGCAAACACAGAAATATCAGGCGGCAGATGATATTCTGCAACCCTGCCGGGGAGGCTAAACGAATGAAAATTCTGATTGTTGAAGACGATACGTTGTTATTACAGGGACTGATACTCGCCGCGCAAACAGAAGGTTATGCCTGTGACGGCGTATCAACGGCCCGTGCAGCAGAGCAGTGTCTGGAGACCGGACATTACAGCCTGGTGGTTCTGGACCTGGGTTTACCGGATGAAGACGGCCTGCATTTCCTGAACCGCATCAGGCAGAAAAAATACACCGTGCCGGTGCTTATTCTCACCGCGCGCGACACGGTGAAAGACAGGGTCAGCGGGCTGGACGTGGGTGCCGATGACTATCTGGTCAAACCCTTCGCGCTGGAAGAACTGCACGCCCGCATCCGGGCGCTGCTGCGTCGTCATAACAATCAGGGCGAAAGTGAATTAATTGTCGGCAATCTGACGCTGAATATCGGTCGTCGCCAGGTGTGGATGGATGGACAAGAGGTCATCTTAACGCCGAAAGAATACGCGCTCCTGTCACGCCTGATGCTCAAAGCCGGCAGCCCGGTACACCGGGAAATCCTGTATAACGACATCTACAGCTGGGATAACGAACCGTCGACCAATACGCTGGAAGTACACATTCACAACCTGCGTGACAAAGTGGGCAAATCACGGATCCGCACGGTCAGGGGATTTGGCTATATGCTGGTTGCCACTGAGGAAAGCTAAGTGAAGCTGCTGCAATTTCTAAAACAACCGCTCCCGCTTCGTCATCGCCTGATGCTGACGAT
Source organism: Citrobacter europaeus (assembly GCA_020099315.1). Lineage (NCBI taxonomy): Bacteria > Pseudomonadati > Pseudomonadota > Gammaproteobacteria > Enterobacterales > Enterobacteriaceae > Citrobacter > Citrobacter europaeus. The sequence goes on along the minus strand of CP083650.1, from coordinate 145,075 downwards.
CGGTCTTATTCTGCTGGTCTTTCAGTTGATAAGCACCTTCTGGTTGTGGCACGAAAGCACCGAGCAAATACAGTTGTTCGAGCAGGCGTTACGCGAAAATAGAAATAACGATCGCCACATCCTGCATGAAATCCGCGAAGCCATCGCCAGCCTGATCGTCCCCGGCATCTTTATGGTCAGCCTGACGCTGCTGATTTGTTACCAGGCGGTACGGCGAATCACTCGCCCACTGGCGGATCTGCAAAAAGAGTTAGAAACGCGGGCCGCCGATAACCTGGCGCCGATTGAAGTTCACAGTTCAACCGTTGAGATCCAGGCGGTCGTCTCAGCGCTCAACGAGCTGGTAACGCGGCTCACCACCACTATCGAAAACGAACGCTTATTTACCGCCGATGTCGCCCACGAACTGCGTACACCGCTGTCGGGCGTTCGCCTGCATCTGGAATTACTGTCAAAAGCCCATAAGGTCGACGTTACGCCGTTAATTGCCCGTCTTGACCAAATGATGGACAGCGTGTCGCAACTGCTGCAACTTGCCCGCGTCGGACAGTCGTTTTCGGCCGGGAGCTACCAGCACGTCAAACTGCTGGAGGACGTTATTCTGCCCTCCTACGATGAACTCAGCACCATGCTGGAGCTGCGCCAGCAGACGTTGCTCCTGCCGCAAAGCGCGGCGGACGTTGTCGTACGTGGCGATGCTACGCTATTGCGAATGTTACTGAGAAACCTGGTAGAAAACGCGCATCGTTACAGTCCGGAAGGCACTAATATTACGATTAGCCTGAATACCGGGCATGATGCCGTCCTGGCCGTTGAAGATGAAGGACCCGGCATTGATGAAAGTAAATGCGGGGAGTTGAGCAAAGCGTTTGTGCGTATGGACAGCCGTTTTGGCGGGATTGGGCTGGGGCTGAGCATTGTCAGTCGTATCACCCAGTTACATCACGGGCATTTCTATTTGCAAAATCGTCAGGGAACCACCGGCACTCGCGCCTGGGTGGAATTAGCGAAAGGTCAGTAAGAACTCACCCATACGTACAAAAAGCTGCTGACGATCAGCAGGCTGCACACGGTGGTCAAACTTTCATAAATGCGGGTTTTCATAACACTCTCCTCCGATACTATGGAGGAGAGTTTGCCAGACACAGATTAAGTCAACCTTAAGGCATGACCTACAGAAAAAGGTTACTCATCGATACGTGGATGCTGCTGCACCAGGCGCGTACGCTTGAGCTGCAGATCGGCAATTTCCTGATCGATATCTTCGATTTTCTGCTCGATATTATCGTAGTGCTCGCCAAGGATCTCTTTCGCTTCCTGAATATCCGAAGCGGCAGGCGTGGCCCCTTTCAGCGGTTGATTGGCGGTCTCTTTCATGGTCATGCCGGTAATTAAACCAATCACCGCAATCACCATCAGATAATAAGCAGGCATCATCAGATTCTGCGAGCTTTCCACCAACCATGCAGCCAATGTCGGAGTCAGACCGGCGATCAATACCGAGATATTAAACGCGGCGGCCAGCGCACTGTAGCGAATATGCGTCGGGAACATCGCCGGTAACGTTGACGCCATCACCCCGGTAAAGCAGTTGAGGATCACCGCCAACATCAACAATCCGGCGAAAATCAGGCCGATGACGTTACTGTTAATCAGAATAAATGCCGGAATCGCCAACACAAACAGCGCAATACTGCCCATGATCACAAACGGACGACGCCCGAAGCGGTCGCTGAGCAAACCCATAATCGGCTGCACAAACAGCATACCAATCATGATGGCGATAATAATCAACACGCCGTGGTCTTCAGAGTAATGCAGGTTATGCGACAGATAACTCGGCATATAGGTGAGCAGCATGTAGTAGGTAACGTTAGTGGCAATCACCAGACCAACACATGCCAACAGGCTACGCCAGTGTTTGGTCGCAATCTCTTTAAACGAGACCTTAGGACCTTCCTGCAGCCCCTGACGATCGCCCTGCTCCAGTTTATCCACGTGCTGCTGGAACGCCGGCGTCTCTTCCAGCGCATGACGCAGGTACAGACCAATCAGCCCTAACGGTAGCGCCAGGAAGAACGGAATACGCCAGCCCCACTCAAGGAAGTTGTCCTCGCCGACGATAGTTGAAATCAGGACCACCACGCCCGCACCCAGCACAAACCCGGCAATTGAGCCGAAGTCCAGCCAGCTGCCCATAAACCCGCGCTTACGGTCTGGCGAGTACTCTGCGACAAAAATCGACGCCCCGGTATACTCTCCGCCGACCGAGAACCCCTGCGCCATCTTACACAGCAACAGCAGAATCGGCGCCCAGATACCAATCGAGGCATACGAGGGAATAAGACCGATACAGAAGGTACTTATCGACATAATCACAATGGTGATAGCGAGTATCTTCTGACGACCGTATTTATCGCCAAGCATACCGAAGAACAATCCGCCAAGCGGTCGAATCAGAAAGGGAACAGAGAAAGTAGCAAGTGCGGCAACCATCTGCACGCTGGGGTCAGCCCCCGGGAAGAACACTTTACCTAATGCGTAAGCAACAAACCCATAAACACCAAAATCAAACCACTCCATCGCATTACCTAACGACGCCGCGGTAATGGCTTTTCGCAATTTACCGTCATCAATGATGGTAACGTCGCGCAGCGTTATTGGTTTTATTTTTTTCCTTTTTAACATACCCGTCCTCATAGACTTAGCCCTGTCACGCTACAGTTCGAGTCCCCTAACGCCCATGCGTCAGGGTCATCACCGAGCGGGGAACGCACAGACGCATTCCCTGTAACAAGCGTAGCAGGTTTACTTACACTGACGAGAAACACGCAGTACAACCGAACCTGTTGACGCCTGATTGGGCGGTTAATGACCTCTTTACCCTAACAGTGTTTAAATTTGTGATCAACTTCACATATAGTTTTCCATTTCGTCAACCTGCGTAAATCAGGTCATTCTGAGTCAACTTTTTTACATGTCATGCTTGCGATTTGCTGGCAATTAAATACAAGAATAAATCGCTTTGTTGCGCCAACAATCACAATAGTCACTATTATTCTGCTAGCAAAAAAATCACCTAATCCCTTCACAAAAAGATCACAGCTTTTTTAATAATCAGAGCGTTTAAGAAATTTTGCGCGGAATATGTGATGAAGATAACTAAAACATCGTTTTATTTTGATTGAATCAACGTTCCCATGAATGCACACTAATTCCAGACGCAATATCCCTGGGAGCAGCAACACGCTCAACGTATGCCGCGTTAGATTTTATAAAACAAAGAGATAGCGATTTTCTTTGTTAAAAGACATTAGTAACCATTTGAATTTATTAATTTTTACTTTCTTGCGCGAGTATTAGCTGCGACAAGACATGAGGACGTTTATGAAAATTAAAGCCACGATTGAACGCATCCCCGGCGGAATGATGTTGATTCCCCTGTTATTAGGCGCAGTGTTAAATACGTTAGCTCCGGATACCGGTGCGTATTTCGGTTCGTTTACCAAAGGAATGATCAGCGGAACGGTACCGATTCTGGCTGTATGGTTTTTTTGTATCGGTGCATCTATTGATTTACGGGCAACCGGCACGGTATTACGCAAGTCCGGTACGTTGGTAATAACCAAAATAGCCGTGGCGTGGGTAGTGGCAATGATTGCTGCTTCCTTTATTCCTGATACCGGTATTCAAACCGGGTTCTTTGCCGGTCTTTCCGTACTGGCAATTGTTTCAGCGATGGACATGACCAACGGCGGTTTGTACGCCAGCCTGATGAACCAGTATGGAACCAAAGAAGAGTCCGGCGCATTTGTGTTGATGTCTCTGGAGTCCGGTCCGTTAATGACCATGGTGATCCTCGGCTCCGCAGGTCTGGCCTCCTTCGAGCCACACCATTTTATCGGCGCGGTATTACCCTTCCTGATTGGTTTTACGTTGGGTAACCTGGATCACGACCTGCGTTCTTTCTTCAGCAAAGCCACACCGGTGCTGATCCCGTTCTTCGGCTTCGCGTTGGGCAACACAATTAACCTGAGCGTAATCGTTGATACAGGCCTGCTGGGTATCCTGCTGGGTGTCGCGGTTATCGTTATCACCGGTATCCCACTGATTATTGCTGACCGCGTTATTGGCGGTGGGAACGGTACAGCGGGCGTAGCCGCCTCTTCCGCAGCAGGCGCTGCGGTAGCAAACCCGGTGATTATCGCCCAGATTAACCCGGCGTTCGAACCGGTTGCCGCATCCGCAACGGCGCTGGTTGCCGCCAGCGTGATTGTCACCGCCATTCTGGTGCCGATTATCACCGCGCTGTATGCCAAACGTTTTAATAAAAATCTGGTCGTCAATGAGGCTGCGGCAACCCCGGCAGACTCCCTGCACCACTAAACCTGCCTTTATCCCACTCACCGTTCCTGCTCAATTGATGAGCGGGGACGGTGCAAAAATCTCCTCAACCATCGCATCAACCAGCCGTTTAGCCGAACACAATCGCGGCATTCCCAACGCTACATTTTGCCAACGCTGCGTCACCGACCAGCTCACCGGATGACGCTGCGCATCGCACCAGTCCCCCAGCCAGCTTAACATATCGTTGTGCTCGCCCGAGCCGCCGACAACTGGCGTGCTGAGCCAATGATGATAGTAATGACGCGTGGCGGGTGCCGCATTCACGCTGTCCGCCAGCGCCTGCGCAGCCATGGTTCTCAGGTTGTCTTTTAGCATTGACACCACATCGGCATTCGCTAACCGGCAGGCGTCACCGAAGGCTCCCCAGCGTAACTCCTCCAGCGCAACAAAACAGCGTCCAGGCAACGACCAGCCGTCATACGCGCCAGCCCGCCAACGGGTAAAGATTTGCTCGCTGTGTTCGCCAGCTTGCACCGTCAGACCGCGTTGCGTCAGCGCTTTCTCTTTATAAGCACCGCGCTGGGTAAACCAGTCAGTGAGCGCACTCACCTGCTGCATCAGGCCGGGCGTGGGCAGCCCGCGAGGCTGTTCGGTTTGTTGTAAAAACCTCAGCCCTTCGGCAATGCGCACCAGCGCCAGATGACCCGGGTCGATCATGCCCGCCAGCTTCTCTACCAGCTTGAGACGCATCACCAGATGCTCGCTGGACACTCCCGCCATCACCCACGCACGCAGTTGCGTTTGGGATAATACTTCCTGCGTCAGGCGCGCACGCAGGCGCTGCTGCTGTTGCAGAAAACCGCCGGAACGTTTGGTTTCATCTCCCTGAACCAGATCGACCATAAACTTCGGGTAGACACACTCCAGCGTCCGCCCGGGGCCTTCCAGTAACACGTTAGTCATGTGTGCTCGGTTGCAAAAAGGGTATTGATATCGTCGCGCAGCAAGCGGGAATCTTCATAAAGCCATGCCGCAGTCGTAATGCGATGCTGCAACTGTTCATTCAAGGCATTCACCGCAGATTCATTTTGCTGGCGCACGGTCAGACTCTCACGCAGGCTCGCCTGTAATTGCGTCAAACACTGTGAAAAATCAGCAAAAAACGTGGCCATGCCTGCCGTAACGGAAATATCGACCTGAGCGGCTAAAGCTTTACGAATTTGTTGGCAAAACTGGGTGACGTAATGCACAAGGTTATTATGCAGTGCGCCCATATCAATGAGATAACGCGTTTTCGTTTCAACGTAATCATTCCATCCCCAGTTGGGTTGATTCAGCCAACGCGAGAAGGTATCACGCACCACGCCGCCAGGAGACGGTGTATTCTCCGCCGGAATATCCTGTTCAATGGCCTCGTTAAACAACTGGCGGGTGTTGAAGTTAAACATCGCCGCATGAAACGCCGGAAAACGGATCCGCGCCCGAAAACCCGCGTGATTCAGTTCCTCTTTCACCCGCTGTTCAATAGGGCGCATGGCATCATTAAGCGCCCGGGACAGTGTCGACTCAAGCTGTTCAAAGCGCAGGGCTAAGTCCCGGCTGATGCTTTCCTGCGCCGCCAGCAAGACCACTTCACAGGACGAACGCATTTTATCCAGCACGATTTTCGCCTGGCCTTCATCGTGCAGCACCAGCATTTCTCCGACCATTTCTGCCGAGGAGACGCCAGCCCCCAGGCCATGTTGTGACATCATCAGGACGTTTTCTTTGACAAAGAACGTGTTGATGCCGCACAAAATCTCAGTCTGTTGATCATTGAGATAGCCCGCAGCAGCCTCCAGCGCCAACTCGACCTCATGGCTGACTTCATCGCTGACCCGCCCCTGACTCACTTCTAACTGTTGCATATCCTCTTCAATATGCGTGATGTTCAGCCGCAATTTTTCATAGGCAACCGTTAATCCGTGGGAGCGAAACTCCAGATATTCGTGCGCGCTTTGTGCATAATTCAATAACTTATGCGACGCTGAGCGTAGCGCATACAGTGAAGCATTGGCGTAAGCGGCATGAATCACTTTCTGAATCGGCTGCTCAAACAGCGAATCCTCCCACAACAGATCGGCGGCATGGCGGATGTGCTCCTTATCCTCAAGATCGGTGGTGCGCCAGCGTCTGCCAAGCGCCGCTTCGGCAAAGTCCTGTACCCAGCGTTGCACCTGATGATCCGGCAGCCGCCCACGGGTCGTCAGCTCATGACGCGCCCTGTTCGCCAGATACCCCCACATCGAGGAAACTGGATAGATTCGCTCCGGGGCAATGCCGCCTTGCATCAGCGTGCCGGAAATTAACGCCCGCACCTGCTCTTCATCATCACTATTACGGTCTTTTTGATCGAACTTGTTCACCAGCGCGTATAACGGCACTGACTTACCAACCGCCATAATCGCCTGACGTACTTCTTCATCGGAAATCGACTTCAGTTGGGTGTAATCCAGCACCGCCAGCACCGCAGAAGCCCGCGCCAGCTGTTCATTCAGCATCTTTTGTAGGTGCGGTTGCCCGGCCTCATTCGGCCCTGGCGTATCCAGCAATGTTAATTGCCCCGGATAGCTCGCCTGTCCGGCCAAATGGACAAACTCAACCTCGATAACCGGAATATGCTCAATCGCGGCATAAGCGGCAAAAGGAAAATCGACCTCCAGCGCTTTTGACAAACGCACCAGGTCATTCAGGCTTTTAAGGCAATGGAAAATAGGCTGTGCGCCAAGATAATACCGTTCAAATGCCACGCCGTTTTCAATATGCTGCAGCAGGACATTCATATCCTTATCAATTTCCAGGGTCTGCGTAAGACGCTGGCGATCGCACTCGCGCACGCGCTGCTGTAAAACTTTCATTAAGGCATCAATCGGTGCGACATGTGAAAAATGCAGTACCGGCTCTTTCTGCCCCGGCGTATGGCGAATTAGCGTCGGTAACGCCGTCATGGGGCGATTACGATTAGGTAAAACTTCTGTCCCCACAATCGCATTAATCGTCGTCGATTTTCCCGCCTTCATGGTACCGACAATCGCCAGCACCATTTCCAGGCGCGTAATCTTACGCAGTTCATTATTGAGCGTTGCTTGCTGGACATCCATGCCACGCGTGCTGAAATGCATGGGTTGAACAACCTGTCGGCTATGCTCTCCTTGTTTTAGCGCGACATCATCCAACGACGTCATGGGCAATTTTTGCAATTGCCTGAGATGTTCAAGTGAGAGCATCAGCAAGCGTTCCGCTTCCTGACTTAATTCATATATTGTCTGTGTGTGCATGGAAAATTTTTCCTTAACGCAAATGGCATTGCTTTTATTTAGCCCAATCGTTTTATTTATAGATTTTTTGGCTTTTATAATTACGTGTAGAAATAATTAAAATCAAAACAACCAATTGATATTATTAAAATAAATTTGGCGTATAACCGTTGGCCTGATGCCTCTCACTTATCTAATAAGTAAGAAAGATAAACAGCGTAGTTCAGTTTTAAAAAATGCCAGTTTAATCCCCCTACTAAAATTAAGGGGGTTGGTGATATTCAATCACAATGACTTAGGCATCCGTAGGCATTGTTACCTATGAATATCAGATATTTCGCCTCACCTTATCTTAAATAACTAAGCGTAGCAATTTCCCTTAAAAAATATTCCGCCATACTTTCATTGGGGTGAAAGCAGAGGGTCTTTACAGCAGATCATTTTGCCTAATCGCGCAGTAGTCCCGACAAATGCAGGGATTTTATGTATAATTGCGGCCTTTTTCGGCAATCTGCCATTTTTTGGGCGCATTTGCCCCTGCTGACTTTTGAGGAAATCCACATGTCATTACCACACTGCCCGCAATGCAACTCCGAATACACTTACGAAGATAACGGCATGTTCATCTGCCCGGAATGCGCTCACGAATGGAACGATGCTGAACCGGCACAGGACAGCGACGAACTGATCGTTAAAGATGCCAACGGCAACCTGCTGGCTGACGGCGACAGCGTTACCGTAGTGAAAGACCTGAAGGTAAAAGGTAGCTCTTCCATGCTGAAGATCGGTACCAAAGTAAAAAACATTCGTCTGGTTGAAGGCGACCATAACATCGATTGCAAAATCGATGGCTTTGGCCCAATGAAGCTGAAATCTGAGTTTGTGAAAAAGAACTGATGCAAATTGCCTGATGGCGCTACGCTCATCAGGCTGCGCCAGCTCATCTGCCAGGCGGGAAGCTAATACTTCCCGCCTGGTTTATTTGTGCAGACAATAACTACACTTAACTGGCTTCTTTTACCTGAGGTAAAAATTATGCCGTTAAGTCCCTATATCTCCTTTGCAGGCAACTGCGCTGACGCTATCGCTTACTACCAAAAAACGTTAGGCGCAGAGCTGCTCTACAAAATCAACTTCGGTGAAATGCCCAAATCCGCGCAGGACAACGAAGAAGGTTGCCCTTCCGGAATGAAATTCCCCGATACCGCCATTGCCCATGCCAATCTGCGCGTGGCAGGCAGCGACATCATGATGAGCGATAGCGCCCCCGACGGAAATGCTCACTACTCTGGCTTTACGCTGGTGCTCGACACGCAAAACGTCGACGAAGGCAAACGCTGGTTTGATAACCTGGCAGCAAACGGAAAAATCGAAATGGACTGGCAGGAAACCTTCTGGGCCCACGGTTTCGGTAAAGTGAGCGACCAGTATGGCGTGCCGTGGATGATCAACGTCGTCAAACAACAGCAACCTACTGAGTAATCCAACGGGAGGCCCGCCCTCCCGTACTGTCATCAAAAATCGCTTAACTCTTCATCGCCGAGTAACCATCCCTTAACGAAAACGTCACATTGATCCGCCACGATGGGGCCACTTTTTTAGGGAGGCCGCATCATGCAAACGATTATTCGCGTCGAAAAACTCTCCAAATCCTTCAATCAACATCAGGCGCTCAATGCGGTTGATCTGAACATCTGTTCCGGTGAGATGGTGGCTCTGCTTGGACCGTCTGGCTCTGGCAAATCCACCCTTTTACGTCATTTAAGCGGTTTGATCACCGGTGATAAATCGCCTGGTAGCCACGTCGAGTTGCTGGGTCGCACCGTTCAACGTGAAGGCCGCCTGGCGCGGGATATCCGCAAAAGCCGCGCCCACACCGGCTACATCTTCCAGCAGTTCAATCTGGTGAACCGCCTGACGGTACTGGAGAACGTCCTGATTGGCGCGCTCGGCAGCACGCCGTTCTGGCGCACCTGTTTTAGCTGGTTTAGCCAGGAACAGAAGCAGCGCGCATTACAGGCGCTAACCCGCGTTGGCATGGCGCACTTTGCATACCAGCGCGTTTCCACGCTTTCGGGCGGGCAACAGCAGCGCGTCGCCATTGCCCGCGCGCTGATGCAGCAGGCCAAAGTGATCCTGGCCGACGAGCCGATAGCCTCGCTGGACCCCGAATCCGCGCGCATCGTGATGGATACCCTGCGCGATATTAACCAGACCGACGGCATCACCGTGGTCGTCACGCTGCATCAGGTGGATTACGCCCTGCGCTACTGCGAACGCATCGTCGCGCTGCGCCAGGGCAACGTCTTCTTTGACGGCAGCAGCCAGCATTTTGATAACGATCGTTTTGACCATCTCTACCGCAGCATGAACCGCGTCGAACAGAACGCACAGGCTGCTTAACTTTGCCCGAACTGAGGAATAAACATGAATTACAAGGCCGTTGCCGCGCTGGCGTTTACCAGCATGTTCAGCATCAGCACCTTGTTAAGCCCGGCGCATGCCGAAGAACAAGAGAAAGCGCTGAACTTTGGCATTATTTCGACCGAATCACAGCAAAACCTGAAGCCACAGTGGGAACCGTTCCTGAAGGACATGGAAAAATCGCTGGGCGTGAAAGTAAACGCCTTCTTCGCCCCGGACTACGCCGGGATCATCCAGGGAATGCGCTTTAACAAAGTTGATATCGCCTGGTACGGTAACCTCTCGGCAATGGAAGCGGTGGATCGCGCTAACGGACAAGTGTTTGCCCAGACCGTCGCCGCCGATGGATCCCCGGGTTACTGGAGCGTGTTGATCGTTAACAAAGACAGTCCGATCAACAATCTGAACGATCTGATCGCCAAACGTAAGGATCTGACCTTCGGCAACGGCGATCCTAACTCCACTTCAGGCTACCTCGTCCCCGGTTACTACGTCTTCGCCAAAAATAACATCTCCGCCAGCGACTTCAAACGTACCGTCAATGCCGGACATGAAACCAACGCCCTGGCCGTCGCCAACAAACAGGTCGATGTCGCCACTAACAACACCGAAAACCTCGACAAGCTGAAAACTTCCGCGCCGGACAAGCTGAAAGAGCTGAAGGTTATCTGGAAGTCACCGCTGATCCCGGGCGATCCGATCGTCTGGCGTAAAAACCTTTCCGAAACCACCAAGGACAAGGTGTACGACTTCTTTATGAATTACGGCAAAACGCCGGAACAGAAAACCGTACTGGAACGCCTGGGATGGGCACCGTTCCGCGCCTCCAGCGACTTACAACTGGTGCCGATTCGCCAACTGGCGCTGTTTAAAGAGATGCAGGGCGTGAAGGATAACAAAGGGCTGAACGAGGAAGAGAAAACCAGCAAAACCTCGGCGCTGAAAGCGCAGCTCGACGACCTTGACCGTCTGACCGCCGCACTGGGCGCCATGACCAGCGTCACCAAAGCGGTGCAGTGATTTGTAGACCGGATTGTAGGCCGGATAAGCGAAGCGCCATCCGGCAAAGGCGTGAATGCCGGATGGCGACGCAAAAGCGTCTTATCCGGCCTACAACGCAAACACACGTGCCAACGGAGCTAAACATGCAAACCATCACCGTCGCCCCGCCCAAACGTAGCTGGTTCTCGTTGCTGAGCTGGGCCATTCTTCTCGCCGTACTGGTGGTCTCGTGGAAAGGTGCCGAAATGGCTCCGCTCACGCTGATCCAGGATTCCGGCAATATGGCGACCTTCGCCGCCGACTTCTTCCCGCCAGACTTCAGCCAGTGGCAGGACTATCTCGGTGAAATGGCCGTTACCCTGCAAATTGCCGTCTGGGGTACTGCCCTCGCCGTGGTGCTGTCGATTCCCTTCGGCCTGATGTGCGCCGATAACCTCGTGCCGTGGTGGATTTACCAGCCGATGCGTCGCCTGATGGATGCCTGTCGCGCCATCAATGAAATGGTCTTCGCCATGCTGTTCGTGGTCGCCGTCGGTTTAGGTCCGTTCGCCGGGGTGATGGCGCTGTTTATCCACACCACCGGGGTGCTTTCCAAGCTGCTTTCCGAAGCGGTAGAAGCCATTGAGCCAGGTCCGGTAGAAGGCATTCGCGCCACCGGGGCCAATAAAATTGAAGAAATTCTGTATGGCGTTCTGCCACAGGTCATGCCGCTGCTTATTTCCTATTCGCTGTATCGCTTTGAATCCAACGTTCGCTCGGCCACGGTAGTCGGGATGGTGGGCGCAGGCGGTATTGGCGTGACCTTATGGGAAGCGATTCGCGGTTTTCAGTTCCAGCAAACCTGCGCCCTGATGGTGTTAATCATCGTCACCGTCAGCCTGTTGGATTTCCTTTCCCAGCGTTTGCGTAAGCACTTTATCTGATTAGCGAGGCATTGATTGCTATGCACTTGTCTACACATCCGACCAGTTATCCAACGCGTTATCAGGAAATTGCCGCGAGACTTGAGCAGGAGCTTCGTCAACATTATCGCTGCGGTGACTATCTGCCCGCCGAACATCAGCTTGCCGCGCGCTACGAGGTAAACCGCCACACCCTGCGCCGCGCCATTGACCAGTTGGTTGAGCGCGGTTGGGTGCAACGTCGCCAGGGCGTCGGCGTGCTGGTGCTGATGCGCCCGTTCGATTACCCGCTGAATGCCCAGGCGCGCTTTAGTCAGAACCTGCTGGACCAGGGCAGCCACCCCACCAGCGAAAAACTGCTGGCGGTGCTGCGCCCGGCCTCCAGCCACATTGCCGATGCGCTCAGCATTAACGAGGGCGATAACGTGATTCACCTGCGCACCCTGCGTCGGGTTAACGGTATCGCGCTGTGCCAGATCGACCACTATTTTTCCGACCTCACGCTGTGGCCGCTGCTGCAGGGCTTTAACAACGGTTCGCTGCACGACTACCTGCGCGAACAGTCCGGCCTGACGCTGCTGCGTACGCAAACGCGCATCAGCGCCCGCCGCGCGCAGGCCAAAGAGAGCAAGGTGCTGGAAATCCCCAATATGGCGCCGCTGCTGTGCGTGCGCACCCTGAACCACCGTGAAGGCGAAGAACACGCGGCGGAATACTCCGTCAGCCTGACCCGCGCCGACATGATCGAATTCACTATGGAGCACTGAATGCATTTCGATACCGCCACCCGCCAGCGCTGGATGCGCGCGCTGGCTTACAGCAATGCCGATGCCCTGAACGCCCGCATCAACGCGCTCAAACTGACGCCGGACTATGAACTTATTCGCGCACCGGAAAGCGGACTGATGCAGATCCAGGCCCGTATGGGGGGTACCGGCAACCGCTTCTTTGCCGGTGACACCACGCTTACCCGCGCAGTTGTCCGCCTGAAAAGCGGCACGCTGGGTTACAGCTACCTGCTGGGGCGCAACAAACAACATGCCGAGCAGTGCGCGGTGATTGACGCGCTGCTGCAGGAACAAACGCATTTCCAGAACTTAATGGAAACCTTAATTGCCCCGCTGGAAGCGGAACGCGATGCGCTGATTCGCGCACGCCGTGCCGAAGTCAACGCCAGTCGGGTCGACTTCTTCACGCTGGTACGCGGAGATAACGCATGACCTTACAAACCGCTTTTAATTTACCCGTTCAGGATGCTCAGCAGAGCTTTCGTCGCCTGCTGAAGGCCATGAGCGAACCGGGCGTAATCGTCGCCCTGCATCAACTGAAACACGGCTGGCAGCCGCTGGGCCTGGCAACCACCAGCGTGCTGCTGGCCCTGGTCGACGGCGACACGCCGGTCTGGCTGGCGCCGTCGATGGATAACGATATCGCCCGGCAGAACCTACGTTTTCATACCAACGCGCCGCTGGTGGATCAGCCGCAGCTGGCGGCCTTTGCCGTCGCCGATGAACACATCAGCAGTGAACAGCTTAACGTCCTCTCCGCCGGTTCCGCCGTCGCACCAGAGACCAGCGCCACGCTCATTGTGCAGGTCGCAGGCTTAAGCGGCGGACGTATGCTGCGTCTGACCGGCGCGGGCATCGCCGAAGAACGCATGATCGCGCCACAGTTGCCGGAATGCCTGATTCACGAACTCACCGAACGCCCGCATCCGTTCCCGCTGGGGGTTGATTTGATCCTCACCTGCGGCGAACGCCTGCTGGCTATTCCGCGAACCACCCATGTGGAGGTGTGCTGATGTACGTCGCCGTCAAAGGGGGCGAAAAGGCGATAGCCAACGCCCACGCCCTGCAGGAAAACCGACGCCGGGGCGATGAGACCATTGCTGAACTGAGCGTAGCGCAAATCGAACAGCAGATGAATCTGGCCGTCGACCGGGTGATGACCGAAGGCGGCATCGCCGATCGCGAACTGGCGGCGCTGGCGCTGAAGCAGGCCAGCGGCGATAACGTCGAAGCCATCTTTTTGCTCCGCGCCTACCGCACTACGCTGGCAAAGGTGGCGGTCAGCGAGCCGCTTAACAGTGCAGAAATGCGCCTTGAGCGCCGAATCTCGGCGGTCTATAAGGATATTCCCGGCGGACAGCTGTTGGGACCGACCTATGACTACACCCATCGCCTGCTGGATTTTACTCTGCTGGCTAATGGCGAAACGCCGCCTCTGCGCAGTGCAGACGGCGCACAGGATGCCTCCCCGCACGTCTTTTCCCTGCTGGCCAACCAGGGACTGGCAAAGCGTGAAGAGGATGATGGCGCCACGCCCGACGACGTCACCCGCACACCACCAGTTTACCCCTGTTCACGTGCTTCACGCCTGCAACAGCTGATGCGCGGCGACGAAGGCTATCTTCTGGCGTTGGCCTACTCCACCCAGCGCGGCTACGGGCGCAATCACCCGTTTGCCGCCGAAATCCGTAGCGGCTATGTGGCACTGGAAACCGTCCCGGAAGAGCTGGGATTTGCGGTGAACGTCGGCGAACTGCTGATGACCGAATGTGAAATGGTCAACGGGTTTGTCGCACCAGAAAACGAATCTCCCCATTTTACCCGCGGCTACGGGCTGGTGTTTGGCATGAGCGAACGTAAAGCAATGGCGATGGCGTTGGTGGACCGCGCTCTACAGGCAGCCGAATACGATGAAACGGTCACGGGACCGGCGCAGGACGAAGAGTTCGTGCTGGCGCATGCGGATAACGTCGAGGCGGCGGGTTTTGTTTCGCACCTCAAACTTCCCCATTACGTCGATTTCCAGGCTGAGCTGGAACTGCTCAAACGCCTGCAACAGGAGGCCCCTCGTGACCACTAACCTCTCCGGCTACAACTTTGCGTATCTTGATGAGCAGACCAAGCGCATGATCCGCCGCGCCATTCTGAAAGCGGTGGCCATCCCCGGTTACCAGGTGCCGTTTGGCGGACGTGAAATGCCGATGCCTTACGGTTGGGGAACCGGCGGCATCCAGCTCACCGCCAGCGTGATTGGCGAGCCGGACGTATTGAAGGTGATTGACCAGGGCGCGGATGACACCACCAACGCCGTGTCGATTCGCAATTTCTTCAAACGCGTAACCGGGGTGAATACCACCGAGCGTACGGAAGACGCGACCTTGATCCAGACCCGCCACCGCATCCCGGAAACGCCGCTGGTGGAAGATCAAATCATTATCTTCCAGGTACCGATCCCTGAGCCGCTGCGCTTTATCGAACCGCGCGAAACGGAAACCCGCACCATGCACGCGCTGGAAGAGTACGGCATCATGCAGGTGAAACTGTATGAAGATATCGCCCGCTTCGGCCATATCGCCACCACTTACGCCTATCCGGTGAAAGTAAATGACCGCTACGTCATGGACCCGTCGCCCATCCCAAAATTCGACAACCCGAAGATGGACATGATGCCGGCCCTGCAACTGTTTGGCGCAGGCCGCGAAAAGCGCATCTATGCCGTTCCACCTTACACCCGCGTAGAAAGTCTCGATTTCGACGATCACCCGTTTACCGTGCAGAGCTGGGATGAGCCTTGCGCCATTTGTGGCTCAACCCACAGCTATCTCGATGAAGTGGTGCTCGATGACACCGGCAAACGCATGTTTGTCTGCTCCGACACCGACTACTGCCGCCAACAGAGCGAGGCCCTCAGCCAATGACGCAACCGCTGCTTTCAGTCAACAACCTGACCCATCTCTACGCGCCGGGCAAGGGCTTCAGCGATGTCTCTTTTGACCTGTGGCCTGGCGAAGTGCTGGGTATCGTCGGCGAGTCCGGTTCCGGCAAAACCACGTTGCTGAAATCAATCTCATCACGGCTGACGCCGCAGAACGGTGAGATTTTGTATCAGAACCGTTCACTGTACGGCATGAACGAGGCCGACCGCCGCCGTCTGCTGCGCACCGAGTGGGGCGTGGTGCACCAGCATCCGCTGGATGGCCTGCGCCGTCAGGTCTCCGCAGGCGGCAATATCGGCGAACGTCTGATGGCCACCGGCGCGCGCCACTACGGCGACATCCGCGCCACCGCGCAGCGTTGGCTGGAGGAGGTAGAGATCCCTGCCTCGCGTATCGACGATCTGCCCACCACCTTTTCCGGCGGCATGCAGCAGCGCCTGCAGATCGCCCGTAACCTCGTCACCCACCCCAAACTGGTGTTTATGGACGAACCCACCGGCGGGCTGGACGTTTCCGTACAGGCCAAACTGCTGGACCTGCTGCGCGGCCTGGTGGTGGAACTGGATCTGGCGGTAGTGATTGTCACCCACGATCTGGGCGTGGCGCGCCTGCTGGCCGACCGTTTGCTGGTGATGAAGCAGGGTCAGGTGGTGGAAAGTGGGTTAACCGACCGCGTGCTCGACGACCCGCATCATCCGTATACCCAGTTGCTGGTGTCGTCGGTTTTGCAGAACTGATTTTTTTGTTGTGCCGGATGGCGGCTGCGCCTTATCCGGCCTACGGAGCGGCATCGCTTGTGCCGGATGGCGGCATTGGTTGTAGGCCTGATAAGCGAAGCGCCATCAGGCAATCAAACGAAAAAACGCTTAAAGAGGCTAAAAATGAACGCGATCCGCGTTGAAAATGTCAGTAAAACCTTTGTCCTGCATCAGCAAAACGGCGTGCGTCTGCCGGTGCTGCAAAACGCCACGCTGGACGTTAAAAACGGCGAATGCGTGGTGCTGCACGGTCACTCGGGCAGCGGCAAATCCACGTTGCTGCGTTCGCTGTACGCCAACTATCTGCCTGATGAAGGCCACATCCACATCCGCCACAACGATGAATGGGTCGATCTGGTGCAGGCTCCGGCGCGTAAAGTGCTGGAAGTTCGTCGTTCAACCATCGGCTGGGTGAGCCAGTTCCTGCGCGTGATCCCGAGGATTTCCGCGCTGGATGTGGTGATGCAGCCGCTGCTGGATCTCGGCGTATCCCGTGAAGAGTGTGCAGCCAAAGCAGCTAACCTGCTTACCCGTCTGAACGTGCCGGAGCGGCTGTGGCACCTGGCGCCTTCGACCTTTTCCGGTGGTGAACAGCAGCGCGTCAACATCGCCCGCGGGTTTATCGTTGATTACCCAATTCTGCTACTCGATGAGCCTACCGCCTCGCTGGACGCCAAAAATAGCGCCGCCGTCGTCGCATTAATTGAAGAAGCGAAAGCCCGCGGCGCAGCAATTGTCGGCATTTTTCACGATCAAACCGTGCGCGACCGCGTAGCGGATCGTCTGCATCTGATGGGAACAACAGCATGATTATCAATAACGTAAAGCTGGTACTGGAAGATGAAGTGGTGCAAGGATCGCTGGAAATTGAAGGCGGAACGATCCGCGCCTTTGCCGAAAGTCAAAGCCAGCTGCCGCAGGCGCTGGACGGCGAAGGCGGCTGGCTGCTGCCAGGGCTTATCGAACTGCATACTGACAATCTCGACAAGTTTTTCACCCCGCGACCGAAGGTCGACTGGCCTGCCCACTCGGCGATGAGCAGCCACGATGCCCTAATGGTGGCCAGCGGCATTACCACCGTGCTGGACGCGGTGGCGATTGGCGATGTGCGCGACGGCGGCGACCGTCTGGAAAATCTGGAGAAGATGATCAATGCAGTGGAAGAGACGCAAAAGCGCGGGGTCAATCGCGCCGAACACCGCCTGCATTTACGCTGCGAGCTGCCGCACCACACCACCCTGCCGCTGTTTGAAAAACTGGTCGGTCGTGAGCCGGTGACGCTGGTATCGCTGATGGATCACTCGCCAGGCCAGCGTCAGTTCACCAATCGCGAGAAGTACCGCGAGTATTATCAGGGCAAGTATTCACTCACCGACGAGCAGATGGCCCGCTATGAAGAAGAACAATTAGCCCTGGCTGCGCGTTGGTCACAGCCCAACCGCACGGCGATTGCCCAGATGTGCCGTGAGCGCCAGATTGCGCTGGCGAGCCATGACGATGCCACCAGCGAACATGTGCTGGAATCGCACCAGCTTGGCAGCGTGATCGCCGAATTTCCCACCACTTTCGCGGCGGCTGAAGCCTCACGCCAGCATGGCATGAACGTACTGATGGGCGCACCCAACATCGTGCGCGGCGGCTCTCACTCCGGTAACGTGGCGGCCCATAAGCTGGCTGAGCTGGGTCTGCTGGATATTCTCTCCTCCGACTACTACCCCGCCAGCCTGCTCGATGCGGCATTTCGCGTGGCGGACGATAACGCCAACGGCTTTACGCTCCCGCAGGCGATTCGCCTGGTGACCCACAATCCGGCGCGGGCATTAAATCTCGACGATCGTGGCGTTGTTGCCGAAGGCAAACGCGCGGATCTGGTGCTGGCGCACCGCAAAGGCGGCAACATCCATATCGACCACGTCTGGCGTCAGGGAAAAAGGGTATTCTGACTATGGGTAAACTGATCTGGCTGATGGGGCCCTCCGGCTCCGGTAAGGACAGTCTGCTGGCAGAACTGCGCCAGCAGGAACCGACACAACTGCTGGTGGCGCACCGTTACATCACCCGCGCCTCCAACGCTGGGAATGAAAACCATATCGCGCTGAGTGAACATGAATTTTTTATCCGCGCCGGGCAGAATCTGCTGGCGCTGAGCTGGCACGCGAACGGCTTCTACTACGGCGTCGGCGTAGAGATAGACCTCTGGCTGCACGCCGGCTTTGATGTGGTGGTCAACGGCTCGCGCGCGCATCTGCCCCAGGCGCAGGCCCGTTATGGCGCTTCTTTGCTTCCCATTTGCTTACAGGTTTCTCCGGCAATTCTCCGCCAGCGCCTGCAGGCGCGTGGGCGGGAGAGCGAAACGGAAATCGCTGCCCGCCTTGAACGCGCGGCGCGCTACGCACCGTATGACTGCCACGTCCTGAATAACGATGGTAGTTTGCTACAGTCTGTCGATACACTGCTCGCACTGATGGGACGCAAGGAGAAGAAACATGTCTGTCTGTGAATTACGCCGCGCCACGCTCTACGATACCGATGCGGTTTACGCGCTGATCTGCGAGTTGAAGCAGGGTCAATTTGACCTGCAGGCTTTTAGCGCTGGTTACGCCGCAAATCTGCAAGATCCCAATATGCACTACCAGTTGGCGTTAATCGAGGGACAGGTCGTCGGCTTGATCGGTCTGCACCTACAGTTTCATCTGCACCACGCTAACTGGATTGGCGAAATCCAGGAACTGGTGGTGATGCCGCAGGCGCGAGGGTTAAGGGTCGGCAGCCAGTTACTGGCCTGGGCCGAAGCCGCCGCGCGCGAAGCGGGCGCAGAAGTCACCGAGCTTTCCACCAGCACCCAACGCCTTGACGCACATCGTTTTTACCAGCGCGAAGGTTATACCATGAGCCATTTTCGCTTCACCAAACCGGTGTAGGGGGAGCCATGAGTCTGACCATTACGCTGACGGGAACGGGCGGCGCGCAGCTGGTGCCGACATTTGGCTGCGATTGTGCGGCCTGCCAACGAGCACGCTTACAGGTGCAATACCGTCGACGCCCTTGTAGCGGGGTGGTCAAATTCAACAATGCGGTGACATTGCTGGACGCGGGGATCCCACATCTGATGGACGACTGGCCAGCGGGCAGCTTCCAGCAGTTTCTGCTGACCCACTATCATATGGATCACGTGCAGGGACTATTTCCGCTGCGCTGGGGCGTGGGGGCAACTATCCCGGTGTACGGACCGCCGGATGATCAGGGTTGCGACGATCTGTTTAAGCATCCCGGCATCCTCGATTTTAGCCATACCATTGCGCCATTTGTGGTGTTTGACCTGCAAGGGTTGCAGGTCACGCCGCTGCCGCTCAATCATTCAAAGTTGACGTTTGGCTATCTGCTGGAGTCCGCGCACAGCCGCGTGGCGTGGCTCTCCGATACCGCCGGACTTCCCGACAAGACGCTGAAGTTTCTCCACAATAACCAGCCTCAGGTGATTATCATCGACTGCAGCCACGCCCCGCGCGCCGAACCGCCGCGCAATCACAGCGATGTAAATACCGTTATCGCCTTAAACGAAGTTATCCGCTGCCCACGGGTGATCCTGACGCATATCAGCCATCAGTTTGACCTGTGGATGATGGGAAATCCGCTACCAGTAGGGTTTGAAGCCGGATATGACGGAATGGAGATTGTGCTGGAGTAAGGAAATTAGCCGGATGCGATGAAAACATCTTATCCGGCCTACAAGCTGACAGTCAGGCGACTTTTTTAGACTCGCCATTTCGCTGAGCGATAAAATCTTTAACCGAAACAATGCGGTTCAGTTCTTCTTGCGCCCGCATGTCATTTTCAACTTCCCACAGGTCAACCGCCGACTGTAAGTTACGCCAGAAATCAACGGAGGTATCGAACGCTTTGGCCAAACGAAACGCCATATCCGTTGTTAATTTGCGATTATTGTTGACCAGTGCGCTCACCGTATTGCGATGAACATGCAGTATTTCAGCCAGATCGTTAATTTTCAGCTCGAGCGGCTCCAGGTATTCATATTGCAGGATATCACCCACAGTAGTTGGTTTTCTGGTTGCCTGTTTCATATCTTTACCTTAGATTTTCTCTAGTTCTAGTAGATGTGTGGATCTAAGTACACATCTTCGGCCTTACCGTTAATCCATTTGAATATTAATCGGTACTGCTTGTTTACTCTAATTGAAGAATATTCCTGCAACTTTCCGGTTAACTCTTCATATCTGTTACCGGGTGGCGAGCGCAAATCCCGATGCGAAACAGCCGCATTAATAATATCCAGCTTTCTGGCTAATGCAGTATGAATATCCGCAGGTATTTTTCTGTGCGATGTCGCCCGCTCAAAAAAATCTTCAAGCCATGTATCCCGAAAACTTCTGATGTTTAATGATTTAGACATTCCATTGCCAGCTCCTCTTCCATAAGCATAGAGAGATTGTAACGCACACACGCACTGTGCTCAAGTGCATTTCTTGACATAAAATGGCGAAATATTTAGCTGACAGGTGAATCCCTGCCTGGGAGACAAAATACTCATATATTTAAAGCGTTATAGCTAACGATCGTAATCTTCTTCCATTCTGCGTTCTTCGTCTTCTAACTGACGCCGTTCCTGATCGAGCTGGCGCTGGCGGTCATCCAGTTGACGGCGTCGGTCTTCAAACTGGCGGCGGCGGTCATCATATTGTCTGCGACGATCGTCACTCATCTGACGCTGCCAGCTTTCATCACGAGAGTCGTCATAATCCCGCCCGTTGTCCGGTTTGTATGCGTCGTTAATCGCCTGCTGAATATTGCCGATGGCGTCATCGATAATATCCGCCTGCGCCGAAACGGTGGTCATCAGCAGAGTGAAAAGTAAGAATGTCGTGGAGCGTTGCATAAAACCAGCCTCATCGAGAAACTCGCTCCACGGTAATCAAAGCGTATTTTCGCGGGTAGCGGAGGAATCTCAATTACGCGAATGCCGCAGCGCCTGCGCCAGTTCTCCTCGGGTAAAAGGTTTACGCAGTAATGCCACATCCGGCAGCGCCGGGTTATGCGCCGGACGTAAATCCTGACCGCTAATCAGCAGGATGTTCAGTTGCGGATAATGTGCCAGCGCATGATTAACCACATCCACGCCGCTTAATCCCCCCGGCAACATTAAATCGCTGATAAAAATATCAATCTCGGATGAAGCCGCCAGCATATGCATCGCCTGTTCGCCGTTGGCGGCCTCTAACGTCAGATAGCCCAGCAGGTGTAACTGCTCACATAACGTCTGGCGCACATCGGCTTCATCTTCAAGTACCAGCACCAGTTTTTCATCGCTGCTCGCCGCATGTACCGCCACCGGTTCTGCCTGAGCCTGCACCGGCACAACGGCGCGAGGAAGCTGCAATCTGACCGTCGTTCCCTGTCCGGGCGCGCTTTCAATCTCCACCCGGCCACCGGACTGGCGCACAAAACCGTAGACCATCGATAGCCCCAGCCCGCTGCCGCTACCGGTCTGTTTAGTGGTGAAAAACGGTTCGAAGACCTGAGCTTTCACCTCCTGCGACATCCCGCTTCCCTGGTCGGCAACCTCCAGCATCACCATATCCTGCTTACGCCCATCGCTACGCGTGACCCGCTGATTCCAGGTACGGATTTTAATCGTGCCCGCCTGCCCGTCCATGGCGTCACGGGCGTTCATCACCAGATTGATAATGGCGTTTTCCAGTTGGCTGACGTCAATCCACGCGGGCCAGGCGGGAGACTGGGCTTCAATCTCCAGCGTCAACGTGGCCGGAAGAGAGTGGCGCATCAGTTCGCCCAGGTTTTCCAGCAGCGTTTTCAGCTCCACCGCATGAGGGTGCAACGACTGTTTGCGCGAAAAGGCCAGCAGCCGCTGGGTAAGCAGCGCCCCGCGCTCGGCGGCTTTAAGCGCCCGATTGACCCGCGGCGCATCGGGCGAGTCTGGGTTCACCAGATCCAGGCTGCCAATAATCACCGCCAGCAGGTTATTGAAATCATGCGCTAATCCGCCCGTCAGTTGCCCCACCGCCTTCAGCTTTTGGCTATGCAATAGCGCTTCCTCCAGCCCCTGGCGCTCGGTGCGGTCGATTTCCATCTGGCTGGTTTTTTCTTTTAGCAATCGGGTGGTGTGCTCCAGCGACGCTGTATTACGGGCAAAGACGCTAAAGGCGCGGGCCAGCTCACCCAGCTCATCGCGACGCTGCAGGGCCGGTACGCTGACGTCCGATTCACCGTGCGCCAGCCGGGTCATCGCCCGTGAAATGGCCGTCAGGTTGGAACCGAGGTTACGGTAGATATACCACCCGGCAAAGCCGGTGATCACCACCGCCAGCAGCGCAAACGCCAAAATAAACAACGCGCCAGATTGCAATTCCTGATGGCTTTGCGCCACCCGCTGTTCGGAGATCAGCGCCACCTGCGAGGCATACTGGTTGATATCGCTGTTGAGGATCGCCACCAGCGCTTTGATATGAAACATATACCAGTTGATCGCCAAATCGCTTTGTTCCAGCGCGGAAGAGAGTGGCTCCAGCTTATGCAGTTCCTGGTTGAAGTCGTTGAGGATGTGGCTAATCAGCGGATTATTGGCTTGCAAAGGCAGCGCAGGCATCACGCCATTCAGTTGTTTCACCACCGAACGCGGCGTGGGTGTTTCAATGGCGGCGATAATTAATCGGTCTATTTGTCCCAGCAGCACGTCATCCTGCGCGCCGGTGAGCTTTTGCAGATGACGTAAATAACTTTGATTCTGATACAGTGAACTGAGCAACGCGTTACGTTCCAGGTGTCGCAGTTGCCCGCGCTGCAGCATACCTTCCACGCTGCTTTGTAGCTCCTGACTACGCTGGATAATACGCTCAACCAGCACCGGCTCCTGCTGAGCCAGCGGCGCATTAGCCAACTGTTCCAGCGAATCCTTCAGCGCCCGTTGCGTCTCCTGCAGCCGCTCCGCTTCACCTTTGTATTCCAGCGCGCCAACCACCTGCGACAGCCGCACCGCCGCCGTCGCCACGTTCGCCGTATCCCGCGCCAGGTTCATGCTGCTGGTCATGTCATCAACGGTTTGCTGCTGCACCTGCTCCTGGATCTGACTGGCGTGCTGAAACCCCAGCACCGCCACGCCGCTCACCATCAGCGTAACCGCGACGACCAGCAGATTGAAGAACAGCAATCGTCCGCGCGCACTGGCGAAAAAGTGACGTCCCGGTTGCGGCATATCACGCTCCGTGAAGAAAAATCGCAATATGACAAATATGAACGGCTTCTGACATTTTGCATTTACATTCCTGTGATGGACTGCTGATATCGGCCACCCCACAGGAGATCCGCCATGAGCAGGACACCGGTTCTGGAGATGCGCAACATTGCCAAAGCGTTTGGCAAATTTTACGCGCTAAAAGGGGTCGATTTAACGGTCTGGCCGGGTGAGATTCATGCCCTGATGGGTGAGAATGGCGCGGGGAAAAGCACCCTGATGAAGATCCTCGCGGGTGCCTATACTGCCACCAGTGGTGAGATCCTGATTGACGGTCAGCCGTTCCACATTCGTGGGCCAAAAGATGCGCTCAGCGCGGGCATCACGCTGATTTACCAGGAGATGCAGCTCGCGCCCAACCTGACGGTAGCGGAAAATATCTTTCTTGGCAGCGAGCTGTCGCGCGGCGGTCTGGTCCAGCGTAAAGAGATGGTGATGCAGTCGCAGAAAGTCATCGACCGACTCGGTGCCCAGTTTAAGGCCAGCGACCGTGTGATGACATTGACTATCGCCGAACAGCAACAGGTGGAAATTGCCCGCGCCCTGCACCGTAACAGCCGCATTCTGGTGATGGATGAACCCACCGCCGCCCTCTCCTCACGTGAAACCCACCGCCTCTTTGAACTGATCATGCGCCTGCGCGATGAAGGGATGGCGATTATTTACATCAGCCATCGCATGGCGGAAGTGTATGAACTCTCGGATCGCGTCAGCGTCCTGCGCGACGGGCAATATGTTGGCAGCCTGACCCGCGACAAGCTCAACGCCGCGGAGCTGGTGCGCATGATGGTGGGCCGTCCGCTAAGCGATCTGTTCAACAAAGAACGCGATATTCCCTTAGGGAAAGCGCGCCTCAACGTCCACCACCTGACCGACGGCCATAAAGTCCAGCCGTGCAGCTTGCTGGTGCGCTCCGGGGAGATCGTCGGCCTGGCCGGACTAGTCGGCGCCGGACGTTCTGAACTGGCTCAGTTGATTTTTGGCGTGCGTAAAGCCATCGGCGGCATGATTGAAGTAGACGGTGAGCCGGTGGTGATCCACTCCCCGCGTGAGGCGATTGACCACGGCATTGGCTTTCTGACGGAAAACCGCAAAGAGCAGGGACTGTTTTTAGAGCTGGCAGCGGCAGAAAACATCACCATGGCGACGCTGGAGCGTGATGCCAACTGGGGCATGCTCGATCGCAAAAAGGCGCAGGCTATTTCCGATGACGCCATCAAATTGCTCAACATCCGCGTGCCGCACGCGCAGGTACGCGCAGGCGGGCTGTCCGGCGGTAATCAGCAAAAACTGCTGATTTCGCGCTGGGTCGCGATCGGCCCACGTATTTTGATCCTCGATGAACCCACGCGCGGCGTGGATGTCGGCGCCAAAAGCGAGATCTACCGGATCATGAACGATATGGCGCGCAAAGGGGTGGCGATCCTGATGATCTCCAGCGAACTGCCGGAAGTCGTCGGCATGAGCGATCGCGTGTACGTCATGCGCGAAGGCAGTATTGCCGGCGAGCTGAACGGACAAAGTATTACCCAGGAAAATATTATGACGCTGGCTACCGGCGTGAACGACTCCCACCATCAGGCGGTGCCCCATGAATAATCCAACCCCTCCCCAGCAGGTGGCGAAATCCGCCTCCGCGAAAAGAATGCTGATGAGCGATCTGATGCAAACGGTCGGCATCTTACCGATTCTCATCCTGATTGTGGCGGTCTTTGGCTTTATCGCGCCCAACTTTTTTACCGAAAGCAACCTGCTGAATATAACCCGTCAGGCGTCGATCAACATCGTGCTGGCGGCTGGCATGACCTTCATTATTTTGACCGGCGGGATCGACCTCTCGGTTGGCTCGATTCTCGGCACCACCGCCGTCGCAGCCATGGTCGTTTCTCTTATTCCTGAGCTTGCCATACTGTCGATTCCGGCGGCGCTGATGCTCGGCCTGGTGCTGGGGTTGTTTAACGGCGCGCTGGTCGCTTTTGCCGGACTACCGCCGTTTATCGTCACGCTTGGAACGTATACGGCGTTACGCGGCGCGGCCTACCTGCTGGCCGATGGTACGACGGTGATTAACTCCAACATCAGCTTTGAGTGGATTGGTAACAACTATCTCGGGCCGATCCCATGGCTGGTGGTGATTGCGCTGGCGGTGGTGGTGGTGTGCTGGTTCATTCTGCGCCGTACCACGCTCGGCGTTCATATCTACGCGGTCGGCGGCAACATGCAGGCCGCACGCTTAACCGGGATCAAAGTGTGGCTGGTGCTGCTGTTCGTCTACGGCATGAGCGGTTTGCTTTCAGGTCTTGGCGGGGTGATGAGCGCCTCGCGGCTGTATAGCGCCAACGGCAACTTAGGTATGGGTTACGAGCTGGACGCCATCGCGGCGGTGATCCTTGGCGGCACCAGCTTTGTCGGCGGGATCGGCACCATCACCGGCACGCTGGTGGGAGCGCTGATCATCGCTACGCTCAACAACGGCATGACGCTGATGGGCGTCTCCTATTTCTGGCAACTGGTGATCAAAGGGGCGGTGATCATCATAGCGGTGCTGATCGACAAATACCGTACCCGACACCATCAAAGTGCATAGACAAACTTGCCGGATGGCGGCGCAATCGCCTTATCCGGCCTATAACAACAATACCCTACGTGAGGAAACGAGTATGCGTTTGAAGCCATTAGTGACCGCGCTCTGTGCTGGCGCACTGCTTGCTGCAGCTCCGTTTGTGCAGGCAAAAGAACTGAAATCGATCGGCGTTACGGTGGGCGATCTCGCCAACCCGTTCTTCGTGCAAATAACCAAAGGCGCGGAGCTGGAAGCACGCAAACTGGCGGGGGATAGCGTTAAAGTGACGCTGGTGTCCAGCGGCTACGATCTGGGGCAACAGGTGTCGCAAATCGACAACTTTATTGCCGCCAAAGTCGACATGATTATCCTTAACGCCGCCGACTCTAAGGGCATCGGCCCGGCGGTAAAACGCGCGAAAGACGCCGGGATTGTGGTGGTGGCCGTTGACGTGGCGGCGGAAGGCGCAGACGCGACCATCACCTCCGATAACACCCAGGCGGGTGAAATGGCCTGTAAATACATTACCGACCGCCTGAAAGGCAAAGGCAACGTCGTCATCATCAACGGGCCGCCGGTTTCCGCCGTCCAGAACCGCGTGGAAGGCTGCCAAACCGAGTTCAAACGCCACCCGGACATCAAGGTGCTGTCGCATAACCAAAACGCCAAAGGCAGTCGCGAAGGCGGGCTGGAGATCATGACCGCGTTGCTGGCGGCGAATCCGAAGATCGACGGCGTATTCGCCATTAACGATCCGACTGCGATCGGTGCCGATCTGGCGGCAAAACAGGCGCAGCGTAGCGAATTCTTTATTGTCGGCGTAGATGGATCCCCAGACGGTGAAGAAGCGCTGAAGCGCGAAAACTCACTATTTGTGGCGACTCCGGCACAAGATCCGCAGGTGATGGCTGCCAAAGCGGTCGAAATCGGCTATGACATATTGCAGGGAAAACCCGCCCCGAAAGAACCCGTGCTGATCCCGGTGACGATGATCGATAAAAACAACGTCGGCAGTTATAAGGGGTGGACAGTGAAATAAATCCTGAACCGACTAAGGCTCCTGCCACAAAAAGAGTCAAAGAAGTAAGAGCGCCCGTCAGGGCGCTTACCTCATAAAAACTGAGAGTAATAAATATCCATTTTCTCCTCTATATTATGACTCAGTATAAAAGAAAAAATCATAACCGCCGTGTAAATAACCAGAATACCAATAACCAAAGGTGTAAACGTATACCAGGGGTGACTTTGGAACAGTTCCAGTGGTACGAGACTTACAAATCCCATACACCATAAAATAATTGCGCACAATTTTATGACTCTCCAATAATCATGGAAATCCAGCTTATCAAGTGCCGGATAAGATCCTGGATATTTAGCCGCTATTATGCCGGATTGAATAGCATTTGCGGATGTACTGGCGAATAACTGATGTCCTTGCCCATATTTTGCAGCATCCGCAGCCAATGCCAATACAACCCAGCGCTGAACCTCTGTGCTTTGCCCAGTGACGGCCTCCAGTTCATATCGGCTATCGGCCAAAATGCTCGTTTTTGCGTTTTCTATCCCACTAAATAATACGAACTTTGACTGCTTATCCAGTGAGTTGAACCATAGTTTTTTAATTTTACTCACATCAACTTGCTGTGCAGAAAGATATGTACTCACTATTTCATCAAGATAGTAAGGGGTACTGTCCATCATGCGCAATAAATATAAAGGTGTGTCTTTATCTTTAAGCAGTTGTGTATTGGTAAAAATAAAAGCATTAGCACTTTCAAAAAAGTCAAAATTATTTTCATCATGCAGTTCAACTGCAATAACCAGGTTATTTTCAGAAATATTTAAATCAACCCAGTCATTAATTAAGAAATAATCAGGGCACTCGTGAAGGATATTAATTTTTCCGACTTTATCGTTGGGGACGCTCAGGCTTGCCAGCACCGCCTTGAAACTACTGCCGATAGTGTCATCCGCTCCCTTAACGTACAGCCAGGTATTAAAAGGCCGATAATCCCTGACAAGAGAATATTTGAGGGGCTCTATCAATTGCCTTAGCACTTTATCAACTCTGGTGTCATCCATTGAGTCAACTTCAATATCAATGCGTAACGGCGTTGCAGAACCTGCTGGCGCTTCCCCCTCTAGTTTCTGAATTTTTAATGCCAGTTCAGGTACCGGCAGAATGGATGAATAGTCTAAAAGAGGCAATGCCCGTATTGCCCAGTTTTTCCACTGATTCATACCATACTGCTCAAGATAACCCGCATAGTAACATGGAAAAGATATAACACCGTAAGTGATTACCATCACACACCAGATTGCCAACACTATTAGCGATGGGATACCTATTGCATTCCATATCAGATCATCAGGAACTTTCTTGTCCTGCAACCAGTTGAATATATTGTATGTTATAAAAAACAGAAAGATAGCACAGCTAATGATCAGCATAATATTCAGCGGGAATTTTTCTGGTTCTTCATAGGGATTCTTGTTTGGTATCTTCCATTTCCTCATTTGCTTGTCCCCGCTGTTGGCAGTGTGGTTTTAATTGCACAACCACATGCGGCCCTACAACCATCCACAACGACGCCTTTGCCATCCATTGTCCAGGTTGGCTCAAAATCAAGTATTGGGAAGGTACCTTTGTGCAGAATACAAACCACAGTATCCCCCATTAAGGCGACAGCAATTCCCATAAACTTGCTACCAGAAGCTTTATTAACATATCCGCCATTTTCCAGCGGATCGTTTAGCCTGATTACACCTTTCATATTATTTCCCCGCATCCATATCGCAGTGCATCCGGGTCCAGCCCTTATAGCCCACCACTTCCGGTTCTTTGTCCGGCAGGTTTTGATAGTTGGCCTTATAACCTTCCGTTAAATGGGCTAAAGATGCTTTCATAAACACCACCGTTCCCCACGCAGCACCTGGAAACTCAGGACTGGTATGACCGTCCACATACTCGCCACTGGATTTATGCTTGCCCGGTTTGTAGAGATAATACGTGTCATCAAAGTATTGATAATCTATACCCGGACCACCCGGCGCCAGACGCGGGTCGTCAAAAGGGTATGAGCTCATATACAAATGTCCTTGTGCAGTGGAAATAAATGCCTGATTATTAACCACCACCACTCTTTTTATTTCTTTTCCTTCAGGGCTGTCACGCATAATACCATCTGAGTTTTTCTCCAGCGCTGGGAAAGAAGCCATATATGTTGCCACCTGCCACGTTTGCCCGTAATCTTTAGATATTTTATATGCTCCCGGCTCCCATTCAGGGACCAGAATGTACTGCTCTGAAGGATGGATAAACTCACCCGAGAAAACCCTATAGATTGGATTGCCATAAATTGATTTGTGGACCTTTCTTTTTATGTCATGGTAAACAACATATCCTTCACAATCATAACCGATCAACTCCAGGTAGCGATTATCATCAAACCGGTAAATTACTTGTGATGGTATTTTTTTTGTACAGGCAGTGATAGCGCATAGTGAAACTGCGCCGATTATTATTCCTAACGTATTTCCCAGTTTCATAATTTATCCTTAAACGTTAAGCGGTTTGGGCATATCCCATTGCAGATTATTTCCCTGCATCCATATCGCAGTGCATCCGGGTCCAGCCCTTATAGCCCACCACTTCCGGTTCTTTGTCCGGCAGGTTTTGATAGTTGGCCTTATAACCTTCCGTTAAATGGGCTAAAGATGCTTTCATAAATACCACCGTTCCCCAGGCGCGCCCTGGCGATTCAGGTCTCATATGGCCGTTCACATACTCGCCACTGGATTTATGCTTGCCTGGTCTGTAGAGATAATACGTGTCATCAAAGTATTGATAATCTATACCCGGTCCACCCGGCGCCAGACGCGGGTCGTCAAAAGGGTATGAGCTCATATACAAATGTCCTTGTGCAGTGGAAATAAATGCCTGATTATTAACCACCACCACTCTTTTTATTTCTTTTCCTTCAGGGCTGTCACGCATAATACCATCTGAGTTTTTCTCCAGCGCTGGGAAAGAAGCCATATATGTTGCCACCTGCCACGTTTGCCCGTAATCTTTAGATATTTTATATGCTCCAGGTTCCCATCGCGGTATAAGAATATACTTATCTGACGGATGAATATATACCCCGGAAAATATCTGATACGTTGAATAAATGCCATTCACTAATTCTTTATGTATATTCCGCCTGGTATCATGATACCAAAGCGCTCCCTCACAATTATAGCCTTTTAATTCCAGATATCGGTTATCATCATAGCGATAAATAACCTGTGAGGGAGCTTTTTTTGTACAGGCAGCGATAGCACATAGCGAAATAGTTCCGATTATTATTTTTAACGCACTTCCCTTATTCATAATTTATCCTTAAACGTTAAGCGGTTTGGGCATATCCCATTGCAGATTATTTCCCCGCATCCATATCGCAGTGCATCCGGGTCCAGCCCTTATAGCCCACCACCTCCGGCTCTTTGTCCGGCAGGTTTTGATAATTCGCTTTTTCTGACTCAACAAGATTATCCAGTCCTTTTTTCATAAAAATAACCATACCCCACGCATACCCTGGAGATTCAGGTCTGATATGCGCGTTCACATACTCGCCACTGGACTTATGCTTGCCAGGTCTGTAGAGATAATATGTATCATCAAAGAATTGATAATCTATACCCGGTCCACCCGGCGCCAGACGCGGGTCGTCAAAAGGATATGAACTCAGATATAAATGCCCCTGCGCCGTGGTAATAAATGCCTGGTTATTGACCACCACCACTCTTTTTATTTCTTTTCCTTCAGGTCTGTCGACCATATTTCCATCTGAATTTTTCTCTTGCCCCTGAAATGGAGACATATAGGTTGCGACCTGCCACGTTTGTCCGTAATCTTTAGATATTTTATATGCCCCAGGCTCCCACTCAGGCACAAGTATGTACTGTTCTGAGGGATGGATAAACTCACCCGAGAAAACCCTATAGATTGGATTGCCATAAATTGATTTGTGGACCTTTCTTTTTATGTCATGGTAAACAACATATCCTTCACAATCATAACCGATCAACTCCAGGTAGCGATTATCATCAAACCGGTAAATTACTTGTGATGGTATTTTTTTTGTACAGGCAGCGATGGCGCATAGTGAAATTGCCCCAACGATTACTCTTACCCTAATTCCTGGTTTCATAATTCATCCTTAAACGTTAAGCGGTTTGGGCATATCCCATTGCAGATTATTTCCCTGCATCCATATCGCAGTGCATCCGGGTCCAGCCCTTATAGCCCACCACCTCCGGCTCTTTGTCCGGCAGGTTTTGATAGTTGGCCTTATAACCTTCCGTTAAATGGGCTAAAGATGCTTTCATAAACACCACCGTTCCCCACGCAGCACCTGGAAACTCAGGACTGGTATGACCGTCCACATACTCGCCACTGGATTTATGCTTGCCTGGTCTGTAGAGATAATACGTGTCATCAAAGTATTGATAATCTATACCCGGTCCACCCGGCGCCAGACGCGGGTCGTCAAAAGGGTATGAACTCAGATATAAATGCCCCTTCGCCGTGGTAATAAATGCCTGATTATTAACCACCACCACTCTTTTTATTTCTTTTCCTTCAGGTCTGTCGACCATATTCCCATCAGAATTTTTCTCTTGCCCCTGAGATGGGGACATATACGTTGCGACCTGCCACGTTTGTCCATAGTCTTTAGATATTGTATATGCACCGGGTTCCCATTCAGGAATAAAGATGTATTTATCCGATGGATGGATATATATCCCAGAGAATATCCTGAAGGAAGCAAATACTCCATCATATATCTCTTTATGAATATCTTTTCTAATGTCATGATACCAAAGCGCTCCCTCACAATAATAGCCTTTTAACTCCAGATAACGATTATCGTCATAACGATAAATAACCTGTGAGGGTGTTTTTTTTGTACAGCCAGAGATAACACATAGTGAAATTGCTACGACGATTACGCTTACCACATTTCCCATTATCATAACTCATCCTTAAACGTTAAGTATTTTGGGCATATCCCATTGCAGATTGGGTGTCTCGGTATTATATATTTCATTATGTCTGGCAGGTTTAACCGTTGTTGAATGGCAATATTCGTTAACCACGCCAAACGTTCCTGTCGGTAAAATATCATCTGGTTTATTCATATATATTTTTGTTTTCCTGTCGTTTAGCTCTCCTGATTTATAATATTCAACTGCTTCCTGAAGACCATTACGCTTCATACGCCAGTCCCCGCGCAGGAGTAGCTCGGTCCAGAATTCTCCGCAGCGGTGATCAAATGCTCTGCATATTCCCACCGCCAGATCGAAAGGCATCGCTTTCGCGGGGGCATCTTTCGACATAACAATAGAGGAATGCTGGCTGTAACCAACCTGCTCTGATTGCATCCATTCTTTTTGCAGCTCATCCGGCGTTTTTTCATAAATCAACTGAACGGTCTTATTGTATCCCCCGCCCAGAACAACGCCTTTGGTATAAGGCTTGCCATATTTTTTGGAGAATATCGCAAGTTCAGTGGGCGTTAATTCCTGGCCCGGCTGTAAATAATCGAAACCTGCGCTGCTGAGATTTTTGAAATCTGTCTCAGTGCGCGCAATAACCGTGGCTTTTGCAGAAAATGAGATGTCCTGATCGGGTGAACCTGGCGCTATCGAATATTTATACTGACTTCCCGCACCCTGTAACTGGTGTCTGAAGGTGACGGGGAGCTGCTCACCATTCACAACAACATCCGCAAACGTATATTGTCTGGTCGCGCCCGTATCCTGATTAAAGCTATTCTTTTCTAACGCCGGCATTTCAAAAGGCACGCTCAGCGGGCTGCCGCCTATTTCCGGACCATTTTCACAGAAAACCCGCTGGCGCAGATTTTCTATGCCGCTGGCAATGTTATGGGGGACTCCCCGCCAGCCCAAACCCTGGACGTTAAGTAATGAAACCACGCTGTCATTGGGGCAAAAATAGTTATATACCTTGCCAAAGTTATTACGCGTATAAAGTTTATTCTTGCGCCACTGTGAATTGGTTTTACTCAGGCACAGCGCGCCTTCTAATTCATCAATCTCGGCCTGCGTGTGATATTGCCCCTTACCGTATCTGGCGTTGGTCGCCATCAAATGACAGAAATTGCGGAACGTCTGCTGCCGGGCGCGATCCGTTTGATGATGTCCGGGCGTCATGCTTTCAGCAGCCGTTTTTTCCAGTGCGTAGGGAGAATGGTTAAGTATCACGCAGTCAGCGGGTTTCTCATTAGCCTGCATGACCAGCATATTGGCGAGCATAGTGATAATAGTCCCCTGTGAATGTGCAACAATATTAATTGGGTCCAGTTTTGTTGCTGGTTCTCTTCGAATCATCAGCATTAAATCAGCCAGCCGCTGCGCGGCAAAAAACTGATAAATACGGTGCGGATTATCATAAATAGGGTGCGTAAAATCCCCGGCATTCATATACAGTGATGCAAATCCTGCCGCACCGTTCGCCAGGCCGCCGGAGCCCGGCCCTAACATATCCGGAATAGTGGTTGTCGCATTGGCAAAGGTACCCCCGCCTTTGGCGTACACATCATCGAGAACATTACCGAAATTATCATTCTGATATTTCAAGGTGGTTTGGGGAATATGGCCCAGTTTTTCCAGCTTTGTGTTGTCATCTTCCTGATAGGCGTTGTAAGGCAGTTTTGCGGCGTCTCCTGATTTAGCCCGTTCTTCGCGATAACGCCGCTGGTCTTCTATATACGTCGCATGATCGACGGGTTTATACCCCCAATAAAATGGAATGACCGGGCTGCGTCCGGGCATTTTTATATTCTGCTGCTCGCCATCGCCCATATCCATTTTGTACTGCTGCCATTCATGCGGATACATATCCGTGCGACCCATACGTTCATTCAGGCCAGCGATAATACCCTCCTCCTGATTCTGATAGGCCTCGCCCACATCGTTGACGCCGTGCACAAGGATCACAATGCAGGGCATGGAATACTTAACGGGCACGTCGCAGACCGCCATTTTTCCGCCCGTAGATTTAGGCACGCCCTGTACACCTGTCGCCACCACCTGCGGATTAAAGGGATTGTTACTCATTTGGCAAAATCTCCATTTTCATTTCGTCCATTTCAGTCATATCCAATAACGGCGTCATTCCTTCATCGTCTGTGACGCCTTCAATGGTTTTGCCTGATGCCTTAGTCAGTCTGAATTTTGTATTTTTCAGAACATCGTCTGGGTTGCCAGAGCCATGTAATTTAATGCGGCGATGAAACTGTTCTTCCTGAAAGACAGGGGTTTTGTCTTTTGCCGACTCCGGTCCGCTCCAGTCAAGAGTGGTGCCTTTCAACTGCACTTTTGCGGGAGAGAATATTTTTACTGAGCCGTCTTCATTTATTCTGATACCGCCACCACCGCACAAAAGCTGGATATTCTTCCTGGCGCTGATGGTCACGTTGCCGTTCATACTCTGAATATGAAAATGCTTATCAGAAAGCAGGCCCATTTCCCCGCGCTGCGCCTGGACGGAAATATCATCTTTTGCGGCGATGATTTTGATTCCGATAGCTCTGCTGAAAAGTGACAGGCCCTGCCCAACGGCCATTGAGAGTTTTTTAAAGACGTTAAAACTGCCGTTGCTGGCGGCGTTTAGCGACAAATCTTTGTCTGCTGATAATGCCATCGTTTGCGGTGTCAGCAGGGCCATACCGTGATCGGCGTAGGCCACCAGCCCCGAGCGGGTAAGCTGTTCAAGCGCGGCGTTAAGCTGCTGCTGCGGTCCCAGTTCGACATTTAACGCCTGTGCCGTCAGCGCGCTCTGCTGAAGCGACGTTGCCAGCGTAAGCGCGGCCTGAAGCTGCTGAACCACTGCGCTCATATCGAGCTGCTTACCCTGGGCTTTTGGCTGCGCCTCAGTCGTGAGTAGTATCCCCTTTGCCGCCCTCAGGACCGCGCGGTCATCGGTGCGCAGTTCTGCGCCTTCGCCGCGAGGTTTACCGCCAGCATCTACAAGATGGCCCATGTTCAACTGCGTTTTGCCGTACTCGGTACTCAGTTTGACGTGTTCCTGCCCGCGCCGGTCCTCCATCCGCAGCTTATTAAGACCCGCAGTGCGGATGACGTTACGAGTATTGTTGCGGCTGGTAACGGGATCAGGCTTTGGAGCATGATGCAGAGCGTGCGCAATAAAAGGTCTTTCCGGATCGCCGCCTTCAAACGCAATGGCGACCTCTGTGCCCTGGATTAACGGAAAGTGATGACCATAAGTATCACCGGCATAAACCCGCGCCAGACGAACGGGCATGCTTTCATAACCTTGCCTGTGCTGGTCGAGGTCAAAATCAAACTTCACCCAATAGCGACCCTGCACATCGATATGAGCATATTGGTCATTGTCTATTGGTGATGAAACGATCGCGGGAACAGTACCTGCAATACGTGGCCGGGGTAGCGGCTGCGGTCGAAAACAAACGTTCTGGCTGTAGGGAATACCGATAAGCCGGGACTGGAGCGCTGCATCGCGCCTCCCCGTCACCTGCATTGCCGTTACCACAAATCCAGAGGCGAAGGCATGTGGAATGGCGCCGTCAATTTCCAGCACCATCCCCGGCACGATCGACGGACTGGTGGTCACACCGGTTAAAATGGATTGATTATTAAGAATAATTTCGTGATGCAGTTTGGCGTAAAACCAGCTGGACTCGCCTGGCTGCGCCTCGGCAAATTGCGATCCTGGCTGATGATGGATATCCGCATAGCGATACTCTGTGCCATATGCCGTAGCCCTTTCCGCAGACACATCGGCGTCAGCGTTTAGCATCTGCGAGTTTGCCAGCCTGTAATCAAAGTTCTTCACTTTAACGCCAGCGGAGACAACGTTGTGCTTTGATACCAGCTGATCGATCGAATACTCATTTGATGTCAGCCCGGCATGGGATGAGTGCATAATCTTTTGATCAAAGAGGTATTGGCATTGTGAATCACTGAAGATAACCACCATAATGTGCGAAACAGCATGATGATTTGCGATCCTGAACCAGATCCCAACTTCTGACAGGATGCGGCTGATAAACGCTAAATCTGACTCCTCCCACTGAACAATCATTTCCCGGTTGGGATAGATACAAACAAGATTATCAAAGTCGATTTCATAATCGGCAAAAGCATGTTCTTTGAGGATCTGCGTGACCAGTTTCGGCACATTTATGTTCAGGTAAATAGCCGAACGCTTGCATCGTGAGAGTAATGCCAGCTTATGCTCTAACCTGATTTCGTACAGTGACTCATCCGCTGATGTGCTAATAAGCGAAAATGACGTAATGACGCCTTCAATTTGCCGTTCATATAGCCACTTCTCAGAACCTTGAATATATTTATTCCAGTTATGATTAGGTGCTCTGATTTTCAGCGAGCCTTCAATGTTAAGAAGTGAGTCAGGAGGGATGTTTTTTTGTTTTGATGTGAATGTAATTTTATAACTGTATGGTTTACTTAAATTTTCATGACCTTCAATTGTTTCAACATCCAGCAACCCTAACTTACCCTCGTCCCTAACAGAGAATAAATACTTATTTATACTCTCCTCTGAAACTATACCTTCCAGATTATAGAACCCTGATCCTTTTTTCATTATCGCATCCCTTACCAAAAGAAAGTAATACATAAGAAATAAAGTCCAGTCAGCATATCAACAATAATAAAAAAAGGGTTATTTTTTTACTGGAAACAAATCTGGAAAGTGAATTAATTATTATTAGTTAAACGTGTAATATAATCCTGACATATAAATAAACGATTAACTGGCGCGAATTTAGATTCAATGACATCATTTTCTAACAAAACGGTTTATATAGCCCAGCATTCGTTTTTTCATCGTAAGGCAACAATCCAATAATCACATCCAAATGGTTCCAAAAACTGAGGCGCGACTAAAAAAACAAGCATTAAGACAATGATTTTTAATAACATTTATAAAAACAGCCTTTTTATTTATTATTTTATTGAATAAATCACATCCTTCCATAAAAAAACACAATAAAATATAACTATTCCCTATTCTGCTGTGAGGGGAGAGGTAACTGGATTATGCCCATGTGTTCACCAGGAAAGATTTTGGTTTTCTCCCTCTCCCCTTGAGAGAGGGCCGCATAAAGGTCATCTTATCAGCCACAGGAGAATCAATGAAACGCTCCGCAATAAACGAGATCCTTGGCCACACGCGCCAGTTTTTCTCTCAGCACGACGTGCATCTCCCCCCTTTTGCCAGTTTCCCGCCGACCCAATGGCGCAAGCTTGATGCCTCTGCCTGGGGCGAAGTGTTCGACCTTAAGCTCGGTTGGGATGTCACCGCGTTTGGCGGCAACAATTTCGCCGCGCAAGGGTTAACGCTGTTCACTCTGCGTAACGGCTCGCCGAAAGGTATGCCTTATGAGAAATGCTACGCCGAGAAAATCATGCATGTTCGCGATGCACAGGTCACGCCGATGCATTTTCACTGGCGCAAGCGCGAAGACATTATCAATCGCGGCGGCGGCAATTTAATAGTGGAACTGTGGAATGCGGGGATCCGGGAGCAAACGGAGCAGACCGACGTAAGCGTGGTGATTGACGGCTGTCGGCAAACCCATGCGGCAGGCAGTCAGTTGCGCCTGACGCCGGGTGAAAGCATCTGCCTGCCACCGGGCCTGTATCACAGCTTCTGGGCGGAAAAAGGTTTTGGCGACGTGCTGGTCGGCGAGGTTTCGTCTGTTAATGACGACGACCACGATAACCACTTTCTGCAACCGATCGCCCGCTATAACGACATTGAAGAAGACGAACCTGCGCAGCTGGTGCTGTGTAACGAATATCGCCTGTTCCGCTAACCAAGGAGCGCATTATGCCGTTGATATCTCTCGCTGATGGCCTTGCCCATGCCCGTGAGCATCGCTATGCCTTAGGGGCGTTTAACGTTCTGGACTCCCACTTCCTGCGCGCGCTGTTTGCCGCGGCAAAGCAGGAACGTTCGCCGTTTATCATCAACATAGCCGAGGTGCACTTTAAATATATCTCCCTGGATTCTCTGGTCGAAGCGGTCAAATTCGAAGCCGCGCGGCATGACATTCCGGTGGTATTGAACCTTGACCACGGCCTGCACTTTGAGTCGGTGGTTCGGGCACTACGCTTAGGGTTCAGTTCAGTGATGTTCGATGGCTCCACGCTGGAGTATGAAGAAAATGTCCGCCAGACCCGCGAAGTGGTAAAGATGTGCCATGCCGTCGGCGTGTCGGTGGAAGCCGAACTGGGCGCGGTGGGCGGTGATGAAGGCGGCGCGCTGTATGGTCATGCCGACGAGTCGTTATTTACCGACCCGATGATGGCGCGTGATTTCGTCGACAGAACCGGGATTGACGCACTGGCGGTCGCCATTGGCAATGCGCACGGAAAATATAAAGGCGAACCGGTGCTCGACTTCCCGCGTCTGGACGCTATTCGCCAGCAGGCGGCAATCCCGCTGGTACTGCACGGCGGTTCCGGCATCAGCGACGACGATTTCAAGCGCGCGATTGAACTCGGCATTCATAAAATCAACTTCTATACCGGCATGTCGCAGGCGGCGCTGTCGGCAGTAGAGACGCGGATGGCGAATCGTCAGCCGCTGTACGACGAATTCGCCGAACTGCTGCTCGGTATTGAAGAAGCCATTACCGATACCGTTTCAGAACAGATGCGCATTTTTGGCAGCGCGGGACGGGTCTGATGGAACGCAAAGGCGTTATCGCTGCAGGCAACATGCTGGTCGATCATGTACATCAAATTGTGCAGTGGCCGGAACGCGGCTGGCTGGCGGAAATCACCCGTAGCGAACGCGCCACGGGCGGTGCGCCGCTCAACGTGCTGCTGACGCTGGCGAAAATGCACGCCGGACTGCCGCTACAGGCGGTGGGGTTAATCGGTCAGGACAGCGACGGCGACTACATCATGGCGATGCTGGAGCAGTATCACGTTAATCGCCAACACGTGCAGCGCACAACATTCGCCCCCACGTCGATGTCGCAGGTAATGACCGATCCCAGCGGTCAGCGCACCTTTTTCCACTCGCCTGGTGCCAACCGACTGCTGGATCTGCCCGCTTTTGAGCAACTGGATACCTCGATGAAAATCTTCCATCTTGGGTATCTGCTGCTGCTCGACAGTCTGGACATGCCGGATGAGGAGTACGGGACGCGTAGCGCCCGGCTGCTGGCACAAATGCGCGACAATGGCTTTGAAACGTCGCTGGATCTGGTCTCACGCAAGGGTGACCCGCGTTACCAGCCTCTGGTGATGCCGGCCCTGCGCCATCTCGACTATCTGGTGATTAACGAGCTGGAAGCCGGGGAGTTCAGCGGGCTGGAGATCCGCCAGCCCAACGGCGAACTGCATATTGCACACATCGCCACCGCTGCGCGCGAGCTGTTGAATGCAGGCGTACGCCAGCGGGTGGTTATTCACTGTCCGGAAGGTGCCTGGGGTGAAGCGCCGGACCTGCCGGGCGTCTGGATCCCGTCACACTATCTGGCGCAGGAGGAGATCGTTGGCAGCGTTGGGGCGGGAGATGCGTTTTGCGCCGGATTTTTGTATGGCTGCCATGAGCGCTGGTCGCTGACGGACAGCGTCAGACTGGCGCACGCCTGTGCGCGGGCCAGTTTGCTGTGCGCCAACGCGATAGACGGCGCGAAAACGCTGGCAGAGTTAGAAGCCGGGATGGCTGATGCCTGATGCGCTGCGCTTATCAGGCCTACGGGGTCGTTATCACTTTTGTAGGCCGGATAAGGCGTTTACGCCGCCTTATCGTGATGCTGCACGTCGGCGGCAAACACATAACCCAGCCCGCGCAGGGTTTTGATCAACATTGGCTGGTGCGGGTTGATCTCTATTTTTCGCCGCAGCCGCATGATTAACACATCAATGGTGCGGTCAAACACCTCGACGCTGTCGCTGCGCGTCAGTTCCAGCAGTTGTTCCCGACTCAGCACCCGGCGGGCGTTTTGGGCCAGCGCCAGCAGCAGGCTGTATTCCCCCTGCGTCAACTCCACCTTCAATTGCTGGGGATTATGTAGCTGGCAACCGGCAGTATCGAGATGCCAGCCGTTAAAAGAAAGCCCCGAAGTTTGAGGGCCGCCGCTCTCTGCCATTAACACGCCGACGCGTCTGAGCACCGCCTTTACCCGTGCCACCAGCACCCGCGCATTGAACGGTTTACCGATGTAGTCGTCAGCGCCCATCTCCAGCCCGACAACCACATCCGACTCGCTGCCAAGCCCCGTCAGCATCACCACCGGTAATCCGGGTCTCATCTTTTGCACCTGCTGCAGCACCATCAGACCGTTAATATCAGGCAACATCATGTCCAGCAATACCAGAGCGATTTCCGGCTGAGTCTCAATGCAGCGCAGCGCCTCCTGCCCGGTGTGACAAGCGGTCACCGCAAAGACGTGTTCGCTTAGCACATCCTGTAAAAGTGTGCAGACAGCGATGTCATCATCCACAACCAGTATGGCTGGCTTCATTGTTTTTCCCCATTTCTGGCCAACTTAAATGAGTGTGATTGATTCTGCACAGAGTGACAGCGATAAGGCACAAGGATGTGTGGGAAACATAACCTCGGTCACACTGCCGGGCCGTCACGTATTGGAGATTCGTCACGTCAAATATGACGACAGCCTGTTTTTCGTCAGGGTTTTGCGCAAAATTCGCCCGTAATATCAACTAATGCCCCTGATAAAAACATGGCATAAAAGATGCATAGCTAAAGCGACAAGCGCGTATGCGCGATTTGATTAACTGGAGCGAGACCGATGAAAAAAGTCGTCACGGTTTGCCCATATTGCGCATCAGGTTGCAAAATCAACCTGGTGGTCGATAACGGCAAAATCGTCCGGGCTGAAGCGGCGCAGGGGAAAACCAATCAGGGTACCCTGTGTCTGAAGGGCTACTATGGCTGGGATTTTATCAACGATACCCAGATCCTGACCCCTCGTCTGAAAACCCCAATGATCCGTCGCCAGCGTGGCGGCAAACTGGAATCTGTTTCCTGGGATGAAGCGCTTGATTACGTCGCCACTCGTCTGAGCGCCATCAAAGCGAAGTATGGCCCGGACGCTATTCAGACGACCGGTTCATCTCGCGGTACGGGTAACGAAACCAACTATGTAATGCAAAAATTCGCGCGCGCCGTTATTGGTACCAATAACGTTGACTGCTGCGCTCGCGTCTGACACGGCCCATCGGTTGCAGGTCTGCACCAATCGGTCGGTAACGGCGCAATGAGTAATGCTATCAATGAAATTGATAATACAGATTTAGTGTTCATCTTCGGGTATAACCCGGCGGATTCCCACCCGATCGTGGCGAATCACGTGATTAATGCTAAACGTAACGGGGCGAAAATCATCGTCTGCGATCCGCGCAAAATTGAAACCGCGCGTATTGCCGACATGCACATCGCGTTGAAAAACGGCTCGAACATCGCGCTGCTTAACGCCATGGGTCATGTCATCATCGAAGAAAAACTGTACGACCAGGCGTTCGTCGCCTCCCGTACAGAAGGATTCGAAGAGTACAGCAAGATTGTCGAAGGCTACACGCCGGAGTCCGTCGAAGATATCACTGGCGTTAGCGCGCAGGATATTCGTCAGGCTGCACGTATGTATGCCACGGCAAAAAGCGCGGCTATCCTGTGGGGCATGGGTGTTACCCAGTTCTATCAGGGCGTGGAAACCGTGCGTTCACTGACCAGCCTCGCAATGCTGACCGGTAACCTCGGTAAGCCAAGCGTGGGCGTTAACCCGGTTCGTGGCCAGAACAACGTTCAGGGCGCATGCGACATGGGCGCGCTGCCGGATACCTATCCGGGCTATCAGTACGTTAAGTTCCCGGAAAACCGCGAGAAATTCGCTAAAGCCTGGGGCGTGGAAAGTCTGCCTGCGCATACCGGTTATCGCATCAGCGAACTGCCGCACCGTGCGGCGCATGGCGAAGTACGCGCGGCGTACATTATGGGTGAAGATCCATTACAGACCGATGCTGAACTCTCCGCAGTGCGCAAAGGCTTTGAGGATCTGGAACTGGTCATCGTGCAGGATATCTTCATGACCAAAACTGCCGCTGCCGCAGACGTTATTTTACCGTCTACGTCATGGGGCGAGCATGAAGGTGTCTTCTCTGCGGCTGACCGTGGCTTCCAGCGCTTCTTTAAAGCCGTTGAGCCGAAGTGGGATCTGAAAACGGACTGGCAGATTATCAGTGAAATCGCCACCCGTATGGGCTACCCGATGCACTACAACAACACCCAGGAAATCTGGGATGAGTTGCGTCATCTGTGCCCGGATTTCTACGGTGCAACTTACGAGAAAATGGGCGAACTGGGTTATATCCAGTGGCCTTGTCGCGATACCTCAGAAGCCGATCAGGGTACGTCTTACCTCTTCAAAGAGAAGTTCGACACCCCGAACGGACTGGCGCAGTTCTTCACCTGCGACTGGGTAGCACCAATCGACAAACTCACTGAGGAGTACCCGATGGTGCTGTCTACAGTGCGTGAAGTCGGCCACTACTCTTGCCGTTCGATGACCGGTAACTGTGCGGCGCTGGCCGCGCTGGCGGATGAACCGGGCTATGCCCAGATCAACACCGCCGACGCAGAACGCCTGGGCATCCAGGATGAAGAACTGGTATGGGTTAATTCGCGTAAAGGCCGGGTCATCACCCGTGCGGCAGTCAGCGATCGTCCAAACAAAGGTGCGATTTACATGACCTACCAGTGGTGGATTGGCGCATGTAATGAGCTGGTAACCGAGAACTTAAGCCCGATTACCAAAACGCCGGAGTATAAGTACTGTGCCGTTAACGTTGAACGCATTGCCGATCAGCGCGCTGCCGAGCAGTATGTCATTGATGAGTACACTAAGCTGAAAGCCAGCCTGCGCGAAAGCGCGATGGGTTAGTCCGTTTACGTACCTGTTCTGCAACAGCCTCCGCCCGGAGGCTGTTTTTTTATCCATACGATCTCTTTATACTGTTCATTCCGTACCCTAAATAAAACTCAAAATGAAACAACTCATTGCATTGATGTTCTTTATGACATTCTTTGCCCATGCCAGTGATACTGAACCAGGAAGCCAGTACTTACAGGCCGCTGAGGCAGGGGACCGTCGCGCACAGTACTTTCTTGCCGATAGCTGGTTCAGTTCAGGCGATTTGAGCAAAGCCGAGTATTGGGCGCAAAAAGCCGCCGACAACGGCGATGCCGACGCCTGCGCGCTACTGGCGCAAATCAAAATTACGAATCCGGTCAGTCTGGATTACCCCCAGGCCAAAACGCTGGCGGAAAAGGCAGCCAAAGCGGGCAGTAAAGCGGGAGAACTGACCCTGGCGCGGATTCTGGTCAACACCCAGGCAGGACACACAGATTATCCTAAAGCTATTACCTTGCTGCAAAACGCCTCCGAAGACCTGGAAAATGATTCCGCCGTCGACGCGCAAATGCTGCTCGGACTGATTTACGCCAACGGCGTGGGTATTCCCGCAGATGATGAGAAAGCGACATGGTATTTCAAGCGTAGCTCAGCCATTTCCCGCACCGGTTATTCCGAGTACTGGGCCGGAATGATGTTCTTAAACGGTGAACAGGGTTTTATCGTGAAGAATAAACAGAAAGCGTTGCACTGGCTGAATCTGAGCTGTATAGAAGGGTTCGATACCGGCTGCGAAGAGTTTGATAAGTTAACAAACGGGTAATGGTTTGCATTGCCGGATGAACGTAGTCGCTGTAGGCCTGATAAGCATAGCGCCATCAGGCAACCCGGAGCAGGTTGCCGGATGGCGGCGTTGCCTTATCCGGCCTACAAGGCAGTCTTATCAAATTTACCCAGCATCTCGCGCTCGTAGGCCAGCGCTTTTTTGCGGTCAAATTTGTGTTCCCACTTGGCGATAACCAGCACCGCCAGCGCGTTACCCACTACGTTCAGCGCGGTACGCGCCATATCGAGGATACGGTCAACACCGGCGATAAACGCCAGTCCTTCCAGCGGGATCCCCACGCTGCCAAGCGTAGCCAGCAGCACCACGAATGATACGCCCGGCACGCCCGCAATCCCTTTTGAGGTCACCATCAGCGTCAGCACCAGCACGATTTCCTGCCACAGCGACAGGTCGATACCGTACAACTGCGCGATAAAGATA
Organism: Citrobacter europaeus; assembly: GCA_020099315.1. Classification (NCBI taxonomy): domain Bacteria; kingdom Pseudomonadati; phylum Pseudomonadota; class Gammaproteobacteria; order Enterobacterales; family Enterobacteriaceae; genus Citrobacter; species Citrobacter europaeus. The sequence continues at coordinate 100,558 of CP083650.1, read as the reverse complement.
GCAGCGATGCTCTGGTACAACGTTGAACCATCAAGGTTGAATGAGTAGCCGGTCGGCACCACAAAGCTGGTGATTGAAGCTGGCGCGCCATAGGCTTCCATCTTCTCGATAATACGCGGCAGTACGCTCTCGGAGCTGGCGGTAGAGTAAGCCAGAATCAGCTCATCTTTCAGAATGCGGATCAGGATCCAGATGCTCAAACCGCAGATACGCGCGACAATCCCCAGCACCACCAGCGCGAAGAACAGGATGGCGAAATGCACCAACAGCACCAGCTTCGCCAGCGGCCACAGGGAGGCAAAACCGAAGTTCGCGACGGTAACGGCAATCAGCGCAAAAACGCCGACTGGCGCGTAGCGCATCACCATGTGAGTCACTTTAAACATGGTTTCGGAAATAGAGCGGAACACGGTAACCAGCGGCTCGCGGTGAGTTGCCGGCAGGGACGACAGACCTAAACCGAACAGCACTGAGAAGAAGATAATCGGCAGCATATCGCCTTTTGCCATCGATGCGACGATATTGGTCGGCACCAGTGACAAAATTGTCCCCATCAGGCCATGCGCGTGGCTCTGTACTTCTGCGGTCGTGCTTTGATATTTCGAAATATCCACGGTCGCCAGTTGCGACATATCAATCCCGGAACCCGGCTGGAACACATTGGCCAGCGTGATCCCAAGGATAATCGCCACGGTGGTGATCACTTCGAAATAGAGAATTGTTTTGGCGCCAATGCGGCCCAGCTGTTTGGCATCACCGACCCCGGCAATACCGACAATCAGCGTAGAGATGACAATGGGCACAACGATCATTTTGATCAGATGGATAAAGATATCGCCCGCCGGTGACAGCAGGTTTACAACCAGCCATTCACGGCTGTCGCTATGGTAATGCAGGTAACTCCCTAGCAGAATGCCCAGCACCATGGCGATTAGAATCTGCCATGCCAGGCTGACTTTCAAATTTTTCATAACAACGGACTTCCTCGATGGAGCGCTATTCCACATGCGGTGTGTGGGAATAGTACATACTGAAAGGGTATGAATTGTGTTGCGTTCGTTTATGGAGTTTTTTAACGCTTATTATCATTATCATCTGCATGGCATTCCGCGCAACCCTCTAAGAACAGGGCCTTTGGCTGAATTTATGCATAAAAATGCGATTTTATCGCGGTAACAATGAATAACTTTTTGTTATAAAAGAATTTTAATATGTTCAAAAATGAAGAAGTCATGGCATGATTTTTTTTTGCTCAATTGTTCGTTTGCCTATTTTTTAAACAGACAAAATGATACAAATCACAAAAAAAACAAATTTATTTTTGCCGATTCTGCAACAACTTCGCCATATTAATAGAGTCAATGAGCTGCGCCCGGTTCACCCTCGGCGAGTTTAAATCCATAACTTTTTGCCACACTGATATAGCCTGGGCGTATTCTGCCTGCATAAACGCATCTGAAGCTAACAGCATCAAGGCGGTGACCTCTGCCGGGTCCAACGCCAGGGCCTTATCAATCATCTCGCGAGTGGTCGGCGTCATATGTTGTCCGGCCTGGTAGTACAATACCGTTGCCATCGCTGAATAGATCTCAGCATTTTCACCACCTACACGCAGCGCCTGCTCATAGGCCAGCAGTGCATTATGGTACGCGTTTTGCCAAAGATAGTACTCCCCAAGTTGCGCCCATTTCACACCGTCCTGTGGATTGGCGCGAATTTGCGTTTGCAGCAAAAGCAGCTGTTTTTCCTGAAGGTTCTCATCGGAGAACGCATGTAAAGGGTCCGCCAGCCGCGCCTGCTCCTGACGAACCGCCTGCCATTTTGGCGTCGACAGGTAACCTCCTATGCAGACCGCAACCATCAGCACCGCTACAGCAGTCAGCCGCTTCACAGGCATTGGGCGTAACGGCGCAGTGGAGTGTTCGCCCTGATTCATTGCTCACCCTCCTCTACGCGCTGACGACTTCTCACCCGCCAGACCACCACGCCCACCAGTAATAACAGCAGGCACGGCAGCGCCCACAGCAGCAGCGTTTGCTCATTCAACGGCGGGTTGTAGCGCACGAAATCACCGTAACGGTCGGTCATCCACGTCGTTATCTCGGCTTCACTTTTCCCTTCCGCCACCATGCTATAAACCTGATGGCGCATACTGACCGCTACCGGCGCATTGGATTCCAGCAAGTTTTGGTTTTGACACTGTGGACAGCGCAGTTGGCTGGCAATAGACAGCGCTTTTTCCTGCTGTTGCGGGTTGGCAAACGTCCATGTGTCCACCACCTGGGCATGGGTGGCAAAAGGCAGAAAAATCAGTAAAGCCACAAGTAACATCGTTTTGCCGGATGGCGGCGTGAACGCCTTATCCGGCCTACCCTGCTTTTCACTCGTAGGCCTGATAAGCGCAGCGCCATCAGGCAATAACTCAGGATGCTTCCTCCCTCGCCATGCGCTCAGCAACGCGCCAAACACCATCAACAATCCCCCTCCCCAGATCCAGCGCACGCCAGTCTGCACGTATAAGCGCATGGCGTAACGGTCCGCTCCGGTTTTTTCGCCTATTACCGCGTACCAGTCATGCATCAGGTTCCAGCTGATCCCCGGCTCCATCATCTGTTGACGGCGCGCGGCATAGAAGCGTCTTTCTGGCTGCAGGGTGCCAATGCGTTTCTCATCCTGCCACAGCGTGATCTGCGCTTTTTCACTGGTGTAGTTACCTTTTGCTTCCAGGTCGAGACGCTCAAAACGAAAAGTGTATCCCGCCAGTTCCACCTGCTGCCCCGGGCTCAGATTCAGGCTTATCTCCTGACGACTGCCGCTGGAGAAAACGATCCCCGCAGCAAACACCAGCACCCCGGCATGCGCCAGCAGCGCCGGAAGTTGACAACGCACAGACACTTTGCGGCTTCTGATCGTTGCCAGCACGATAACCAGCAGCATCAGCAGGCCAAAAGGCAGCGTGGCGCGGTTAAAGTACGGCGAGCCCACGGAGAGCCGCCCCCAGCCAAACAACCCGTAAATCATCGGATAGAGGGTACCAATCAGCACAATCAGCAGCACCGCGCAAAAAAGTAATAACGCGACCAGAATCAGCATCTCGCGCGACCAGCCGCCAAAACGCCCACTCTGGCGGACTTGCTGGCCTCGCCAGGCGTACAGCCCAAGCGACGCCAGGCTCAATACGGTAAACAGCGCAAACAGCGGCGCGGCGCGAACGTTATCCAGCGCGAAAGCATGCACCGAAACGAGAATGCCGGAGCGCACAATCAGCGTCCCGAGCAGCGATAAAATCAGCGTGACGATCGCCAGCAACAGCGACCAATGGCGGAAGATCCCCCGCTGGCGCGTGATGTACAGGCTATGCAGCAGCGCGCTGGCGGAAAGCCAGGGTAATAAGGAGGCATTTTCTACCGGGTCCCAGAACCACCAGCCGCCCCAGCCCAGCTCGCAGTAGGCCCACCAGGAGCCGAGGATAATCCCCAGCGTTAGCGCGCACCAGCCGGGCAGCGCCCAGCGCCAGCACACCCAGGCGCTCTGCGCATTAAAGTCACCACGTAGCAGCGAGGCTAGCGCCACGCCTGCCGCCACCATTAAACCACCGTAACCCAGGTACAGCAGCGGCGGATGGAGGATTAACCCGAGATGTTGCAGCATCGGATTAAGGTCGCGCCCTTCGATGGCCGGCGGGAAGATGCGCACAAACGGATCGGACCATACCACCACAAACAGCAGCAGCAAGGCCGTAATCATTGAGAGGACGCTGAGCGTCAGCGGAAACAGCGCGTCGGAATCACGCCGATAGCGAAAAGCAAACAGCGCGCTCCAGCCGGAAAGAAACAGCACCCACAGCAGCAGCGATCCTTCATGACCGCCCCACACCGCCGCCAGTTTTAATCCCCACGGCAGCAGGCTGTAGCTGTGCTGAGCAACGTAGACCACCGAAAAGTCGCTGGTCAAAAAGCAGAATACCAGAATGGCAAAAGCCAGCAGCAGCAGCGCAAATTGCGCCCATACTCCCACGCTTGCCAGACGCATCACCCCTTGCCAGCGCTGGCGGACACCCACCAACACGGCAAGCGGGGTCAACACATTGACCCCGAGGCTTAATAACAACGCCAGAAAACCGGCTTCAGGAAGGAGAACGTCCAGATATCACCTTACGCAACGGTTAGCTGACCCGCATAGAGTATAAAAAAGCGCAGCAGCAGTACGCCGGTCAGGCTGGCGCCGCACACTGCCAGCACGCCATGAAACGTCGAACTGCGGTTGGCCCAGGGTTTTAGCAGCATCGGCAGTATCAGCCCAAGCCCAGCTACGCCAAGCCAGAACCACCAGGTCCAGAATCCGCCGCCCAATGCCGCGGCCAGCGCGCGCATTTTACCGTCATCGCCCAGCGCCAGACCAACAAAGAACGCCGCCAGCAGGAAGATCTCCAGCCATACCACCGGAACCTCCATGCGATGCACAAAGTGCGCTTCAGTGCTGTGGGGATTGCTACGATGTCGTAACGCCATGGCGATCAGCGCCACCGCCGCGCCGGAGGAGATCCCGGAGAACAGGAACAGCACCGGCAGGATCGGGTTATTCAGGAACGGGTAGGATTTCAGTGCCGACAGCAGGAACCCGGTATACGCCCCGAGCAGGACCGCCAGCACCAGCATTAACGTCTCCAGCGCGCGATGAAATGGCGTTATCAACGTCAACACTTTCTGCACGATTCCTAACCGCGGCAGCCAGCGCTGTTGCAGGGCAATCACCTCTTTTTCAAAGATTTTTGCCAACCACAATACTAATACCACCATGTACAACTGGAACAGCATAACCCCCATCGACATCACCGAGGTGAAGCTGTAATGGAACATCAGTTTCCAGAAGGTCCATGGACGCGTCAGGTGGAACACCAGAATTAACAGACCGAAGATTATCGCCCCCGGCCCTAACACCAGCGTAGTGCGCAGCAGCGTGCTGTCCGAACCGCCCGCCTCCGGATGGAAACGACGTAGCAGAATCGCCAGCGTGACCAGTCCGGCAGAGATGCCAATCAGGAACAGATAGATGGCAATGGGCCAGTCCCACACCAGTGATTCAAAATGAAATGCAGAAGCGGATGTCATTGGCTCACCTCCCCAAATTTAAAGGGAACGCGGTAGACCTTCGGTTTTGTACCCAACGCCAGCTTGTAACGGTAGGTGGTTTTCTGCTGCAACAAACGGGAGATATCGCTGTTGGGATCGTCCAGATTACCAAACGTCAGCGCCTTCGTCGGACATGACTCAACGCAGGCGGGCTGTTTGCCCGCTTTCAGGTTGGTTTTCCGGCAGAAATCGCATTTATCCGCCGTTTTGCTCACCGGATGGATAAAGCGCACGCGATAAGGACACGCGGCGATGCAGTACTGACAGCCAACACAAAGGTCCGGGTTCACATCCACAATACCGTTGGCTGCATCGCGATACGATGCCCCCGTCGGGCAGACGTCAACGCAGGGAGCGTGGTCGCAATGCTGGCATGAGTGGCGAAAGAAGCGATACTTCACATCAGGAAACGTTCCCTGCGGCTCGCTGCGAATAATCGTCAGACGCGATACGCCTTCGGGCACGTTGTTGACTTCCCGACAGGCATCCATGCAGGCCGTACAACCGATGCATAATGACTCATCATGTACCATACCGTAACGCACGCCGTTGATGTTCAGCGTCTGCGCCACAACGCGTCCCGCCGTCCCGCTCACTGCCACCAGCGCGCCGACGCCGGTGATAAACTGGCGACGAGAGCAACTCATGGATGCTCCTTAAGCAACGGAACCGACGCCGGGTTAAAGTTCGGATTGTTACGCTGATCGCTGTGGCAATCGACGCAAATTTTGATCCGTCCTTTATCACTTAGCGTCTGCATCGTGTCTTGCTTCGGATGCAGTGAGTGACAGCTGGCGCACGCCACTTTGGTTACGTGGACATCGTGCGGCCAGAACGCTTTTTGCAACTGCTCAGGCAGGTGACAAGACATACAGACGCTGTTCTGCTGTTCCACGTTGTACATCGGCTCATTAAAGCGCATCACATCCTTCACCCCCTCACGGTGGTTCGGTGACGGCTGGCCGTGACAGTTGGTGCAGGTGACCGGCAGTTTGTTATTCGGGTTGATGACTTCCGCATGCTTACCATGCATGCCCTCGGTATCCGGCTTGTGACAGTCCAGACAAGCGGCATCCGGATTACGCTGTTGGGTAACCGTCCAGCGTTGATCCGACTCCTGCGGCGTTGGCGTGGCAGTGATTCCACTCAGGCTCCATAACAAGCCTGACGCCAGCACCCCAGCAGTTAATAACGAACGTAATACGCTCATATTCACTCCGTTGAGTTATCCGCCCCTTGCGGGGCGAAATGGGGTTATTGGCTTAACAGACCGTTTTTACGCGCCTGATCTTCCCACTGCGGAATCACCGTCTTGATGAACTCCTGCTTCTCAGCATTGATTTGCTGCATGTTCAGACCAATCGCTGCCTGAGCTTTCTCTTTAGTAGAGATATCCGGTAACGGGATTTCATGCGTGATGCCTTTGGTCGCCAGCAGACGGACCAGTTTGGTACGCGCATCGGCGGCTTTATCCATTGCGCTACCCAGCATCCGCAGACCTTCTTCCGGGGCGTGCATGTGAATACCATGTGAGGCGATAGACAGGTCCCAGCGCCATTGCGCGTGGCGGATATCTTCCAGAATCGGTTTCATTTCCGCTTCGGTTGCGCCCGCATCCCATGCGGCTTTCGCTTCGAAGTGCGCATGTACCAGTTGATCTTCAACCTTGATTTTCAGGTCATGAATGGCCTGTTTACGCTCGGCGACCACTTTTTGCAGGGACGCTTTGTCCTGGGTATGGCAGTTCGCGCAGGTCTGAGGGAAGTTATCGAACGGGTTACCAATCTTATGGTCGGTGTAGATCTTGCCTTCCGCGTTTTGCACTTTTGGCATGTGGCAGTCGATACAGGTCACGTTGTTCTTGCCATGAATACCTGCGCTCCAGGTTTCATACTCCGGGTGCTGCGCTTTCAGCATGGGTGTTTTAGACAGGGAGTTGGTCCAGTCAGAGAAAGCAATGTTGTCGTAGTATTTCTCCATGTTCTCGACTTTCATGCCGTCGTCCCACGGAAACTTAACGGCTTTGTTTTTACCGTCGAAGTAGTATTCCACGTGACACTGGCCGCAGACCATGGATTGCTGGTCAAAGCGACCGGCTTTCTCGAACGGTTTGCCGATCGCTTCCATCGCGCGTTCTGCATAAGGACGCGACAGGGTCAGCTCTGGCTTGCCTTTGGCGAAGTCGGGTGACGCGGTGTTATGGCAATCTGCACAACCGAGGTTGTTAACAATTTCCGGACCGCCGCGCGCCCATTTACCGTGGAAGTAGCCATCTTCACCGTCTTTCTGGATAAGACGCGCTACGTCCGGGCTTTTACAGCTCCAGCAAGCCATCGGCAGCGGGCCGTCTTCTGCCGTTTTTGGTGCGCCGGTACGTAAGGTTTCACGGACATCGGTCACGGCATACGCATGTCCACGCGGTTTGTTGTAATCGCGCGAGAATGGATATCCCGCCCACAGGATCACCAGACGCGGATCTTCTGCCAGCGCATCTTCACGGGCTGATTGCTCAGACGTGGCTTTCCAGGAGAGATATTGATCGGGATGCTGAGGAGCGAAGGTTTCATTTTTCGCTTCAACGGTGACGGTTTTTGCGGGTACAGAAGTTTGTTCAGCGTGAACAGCAGAAATAAATAATAAAGGTAATAACAGGCTGAAGAAACGGCGTACGCGTGATTTTATCCTTGCCATAGGGGTCTCATCCAGATGACGCCATTATCTGCAATGGCGGTTCTTTTATTGTTTTCCACAACAGCAACCACACGATACTGTCATGACATTGCTCCACCCTATTTGTAACAAGAAACCACACTGAAAATGTTGTCTTTAATCAATTGTAAGTGTATGTAAAATACCACTTTAGAGTTATAACACCCCTCAAACCTCTCACTCTTTGGTCTAATTCAGAGACAGATCACCTTTTCAACAATCCTTTAGATAACTACATGTTATCGCGAGATTTAATCAATTTTTGCTAGTTCCCTTCAAAATTCAGTTTGTCGCTAATTTGCACAATTCGTTTATTGCGTGATCTGCCGCGCAAATACTAAACAAAACTCTCAATGCCCCTACATTTAACGTTTATGAGACATATTATTAACATCCTACAAGGAGAACAAAAGCCATGAGCCAAATACATAAACACGCTATTCCCGCAAACATTGCGGATCGTTGCCTGATAAATCCGGAGCAGTACGAAGCGAAGTACCAGCAATCTGTTAACGAACCCGACACATTTTGGGGCGAGCAGGGAAAGATTCTTGATTGGATCAAACCGTACAGCCAGGTGAAGAACACCTCGTTTGCGCCAGGCAACGTGTCTATTAAATGGTACGAAGACGGCACGCTAAACCTGGCAGCGAACTGCCTCGACCGTCATCTGCAGGCAAATGGCGATCGTACCGCCATCATCTGGGAAGGCGACGACGCCACCCAAAGCAAACATATTACCTACCGCGAGCTGCATCGCGATGTCTGTCGTTTTGCCAATACATTACTGGATTTAGGCATTAAAAAAGGTGATGTGGTGGCAATTTATATGCCGATGGTGCCGGAAGCTGCGGTCGCCATGCTGGCCTGCGCCCGCATTGGCGCGGTGCATTCGGTCATCTTCGGTGGTTTCTCACCGGAGGCCGTCGCCGGACGTATTATCGACTCTAATTCACGCCTGGTTATCACAGCCGACGAAGGCGTGCGCGCCGGACGCGCTATCCCGTTGAAAAAGAACGTCGATGATGCGCTGAAAAACCCGAACGTGAAAACCGTTGAACATGTAGTCGTCCTCAAACGTACTGGCGGTAAAACGGAATGGCAAGAAGGCCGTGACCTGTGGTGGTCCGATCTTATCGAGAAAGCCAGCCCGGAACATCAGCCAGAAGAAATGAACGCGGAAGATCCGCTGTTTATCCTGTATACCTCCGGTTCAACTGGCAAACCGAAAGGCGTGCTGCACACCACCGGCGGGTATCTGGTCTACGCCGCAACCACCTTTAAGTACGTGTTTGACTACCATCAGGGCGATATTTATTGGTGTACCGCTGACGTAGGTTGGGTAACCGGACACAGCTACCTGCTGTACGGTCCGCTGGCCTGCGGCGCAACCACGCTGATGTTCGAAGGCGTGCCAAACTGGCCTACTCCGGCACGAATGTCGCAGGTTGTGGACAAGCACCAGGTCAATATTCTGTATACCGCACCGACCGCCATCCGCGCCCTGATGGCAGAAGGCGATAAAGCGATTGAAGGTACTGACCGTTCGTCGCTGCGTATCCTGGGTTCCGTTGGCGAGCCGATCAACCCGGAAGCATGGGAGTGGTACTGGAAGAAGATCGGCAACGAAAAATGTCCGGTCGTCGATACCTGGTGGCAGACTGAAACCGGGGGATTCATGATCACCCCGCTGCCGGGCGCCACCGAGCTGAAAGCCGGTTCCGCAACCCGTCCGTTCTTTGGCGTACAGCCTGCGATTGTCGATAACGAAGGTAATCCACTGGAAGGCGCGACCGAAGGCAACCTGGTAATTACCGACTCGTGGCCGGGCCAGGCGAGAACGCTGTTTGGCGATCACGAACGCTTTGAGCAAACCTATTTCTCCACCTTCAAGAATATGTACTTCAGCGGCGACGGCGCACGCCGTGATGAAGATGGTTATTACTGGATCACCGGCCGTGTGGACGATGTGCTGAACGTCTCTGGTCACCGTCTGGGAACGGCAGAAATCGAATCGGCGTTGGTGTCGCATCCGAAGATTGCCGAAGCCGCGGTAGTCGGTATTCCGCATAATATTAAAGGCCAGGCGATCTACGCCTACGTCACGCTGAATCACGGCGAAGAGCCGTCACCTGAGTTGTACGCCGAGGTTCGCAACTGGGTGCGTAAAGAAATTGGTCCGTTGGCAACGCCAGACGTGCTGCACTGGACCGACTCACTGCCGAAAACCCGCTCCGGCAAAATCATGCGCCGTATCCTGCGTAAAATCGCGGCGGGCGATACCAGCAATCTGGGCGATACCTCGACCCTCGCCGATCCGGGCGTGGTAGAGAAACTGCTCGAAGAGAAGCAGGCCATCGCGATGCCATCATAACCATAACCGTGAAATGCCCGATGGCGCGCTGCTTATCGGGCCTACAAATCCTATCCCTACCCCTCCCCTGAGCGGGAGGGAAATATAAAAACCCTCCCCCAAAGGATTTCGCGTTGCAGGGCTGCGACAGCAGTCAGGTCATGCCTGCTGCGCGAAAGACGAAGGGGACCTCTGGAGAGCTCTGTGATGAATGACAATATTTATCAGCGGATAGAAGACAGTGCGCGTTTCAGGGAGTTAGTTGAAAAACGGCAACGGTTTGCCACCATTCTGTCCATCATCATGCTGGCAGTTTATATCAGCTTTATATTATTGATTGCCTTTGCGCCGGGCTGGCTGGGTACTCCGCTACACGCGGGAACCAGCGTCACCCGCGGTATTCCGATTGGGGTCGGTGTGATCCTCATCTCTTTCATCCTGACCGGGATCTACATCTGGCGGGCAAATGGTGAATTCGATCGCCTGAACAATGCGGTTCTGCACGAGGTTAAAGCATCATGAAGAGAGTCCTGACGGCGCTTGCCGCCACGCTGCCCTTCGCCGCAAACGCGGCGGATGCTATTAGTGGTGCAGTCCAACGCCAGCCAACCAACTGGCAGGCGATTGTTATGTTCCTGATTTTCGTCATCTTTACGCTCGGCATTACCTACTGGGCGTCTAAGCGCGTACGTTCGCGGAATGACTACTACACCGCTGGCGGTAACATCACTGGTTTCCAGAACGGGCTGGCGATTGCGGGCGACTATATGTCGGCGGCATCGTTCCTCGGGATTTCCGCGCTGGTGTTTACCTCGGGTTATGACGGGCTGATCTATTCCCTCGGCTTCCTGGTTGGCTGGCCAATTATCCTGTTCCTGATTGCTGAGCGTTTGCGTAACCTGGGTCGTTACACCTTTGCAGACGTTGCTTCCTACCGTCTGAAACAAGGCCCAATCCGTATTCTGTCGGCCTGTGGTTCCCTTGTGGTGGTCGCGCTGTACCTGATCGCCCAGATGGTCGGCGCAGGTAAGCTGATTGAGCTGCTATTTGGTCTGAACTATCACATCGCCGTCGTGCTGGTTGGCGTGCTGATGATGATGTACGTTCTGTTTGGCGGCATGCTGGCGACCACCTGGGTACAGATCATCAAAGCCGTTCTGTTGCTGTTCGGCGCCAGCTTTATGGCCTTTATGGTGATGAAGCACGTCGGCTTTAGCTTCAACAACCTGTTCACCGAAGCGATGGCGGTACACCCGAAAGGTTCAGCCATTATGAGCCCGGGAGGACTGGTTAAAGATCCGATCTCCGCGCTGTCGTTAGGTCTCGGCCTGATGTTTGGTACGGCAGGCTTGCCGCACATCCTGATGCGTTTCTTCACGGTCAGCGATGCCCGCGAAGCGCGTAAGAGCGTGTTCTACGCCACCGGTTTTATGGGTTATTTCTACATCCTGACCTTTATCATCGGCTTTGGCGCAATCATGCTGGTAGGGGCTAATCCGGCGTACAAAGACGCTGCAGGTGCGTTGATTGGCGGTAACAACATGGCAGCGGTTCACCTGGCGAACGCGGTGGGCGGTAACCTGTTCCTCGGCTTTATCTCAGCCGTGGCATTTGCCACCATCCTGGCGGTGGTTGCCGGCCTGACGCTGGCGGGTGCATCGGCAGTCTCTCATGACCTGTACGCCAACGTGTTCCGCAAAGGCGCAACCGAACGTGAAGAGCTGAGAGTCTCGAAAATCACCGTACTGGTGTTGGGCGTGATTGCTATTCTGCTCGGCGTGCTGTTTGAGAACCAGAACATCGCCTTCATGGTAGGCCTGGCGTTTGCTATCGCGGCCAGCTGCAACTTCCCCATCATTCTGCTCTCCATGTACTGGTCAAGACTGACCACGCGTGGCGCGATGCTGGGCGGCTGGTTAGGTCTGCTGACGGCGGTGGTGCTGATGATTCTTGGCCCGACGATTTGGGTCCAGATCCTCGGTCACGAAAAAGCCATTTTCCCGTATGAGTATCCGGCGCTGTTCTCCATTAGCGTAGCATTCCTCGGGATTTGGTTCTTCTCTGCTACCGACAACTCAGAAGAAGGCAATCGCGAACGCGAGCAGTTCCGTGCTCAGTTCATCCGTTCCCAGACCGGGTACGGCGTAGAACAAGGTCGCGCACACTAACTCCTCCTCTTCCCCGGTCATTTTGGCCGGGGAAGACATTCAGCAAATCATCCAGGATTCTCATCCGTTATAAAGCGACGAGCAGGTACAGCGATAAGCAACAGGAAAACAATCGCACACACAAGATTTAGCCACTGCCAGCCCATAAATAAATCATTAAGCATTTTTAACATCCTTTTCTATTTTTATTCCATTCCATCTGTAATACGTCATTAGTCTGCAGTAAAACTCCCCGTCAGTCGCAGTTTGCCATCAACCAGCTTGAACATATATGACGTCGCGCCGTCACAATTTTCTGAAAGACCGGGGAGTTGCTCATTTGCACTTGTCCCCTGCGAAGTAAAAAGAATACCGTCTGTAAGTTCCCCTTGAGCGATGGTATCGCATGTTCCTGTAACGGTATGACGTTTACCGTTTTCTTCATAATAAAACATGCCATCTTCATCCGCTGGAAAATAGCGACGTTGCTGCTCACGTTCCGAAAGTGTGTTAATTCTGTACTCGTTTATCATCAGGGATTCAGCATCAACGCCGATATTGGTCAGCATCTGCAGATGCGCCATAATCTGCTGCGAATTTTGATCAAATACAGCCTCGGTAAGTACTTCTTCCTGACGATTTTCGTCATAAGCAATAAAGTCAAATAGCGTCCCCTGCAAAGGAAAGACAAAATATGTTTTCAACGCGACAACATTTTTCTCCCGCAACGCCTGTTGGAACTGTTGAAACTGAATTAGCGCGCTTTTCTTTTGTTCTGGCGTGGTGATGGGAGTAACGTTTTTGGCGCTATCAAGAATAAGCAGCACAGAAGTAAAGTGACGACCCGTCTGGGCATACATCGTTTTCCCGGTCAGGATGACATCTTTTCCCAGAGAAGGAGCAAGATCGGCGTAACCAGGCTTATTTTTGCCCATCAAAATAAGCTGTACTAGCGGAACACTTTCACGCTCACCAGTAACATCGCACTCAAACGGTTGATCCAATTTAAGATAATCATAAGTTACCGCCTCATCGCCATCTTTAATGCTTTCGTAATTTGGCGGACCGGGTAACGTCTGTTGTATTAATGTTCCCTGCAATGTCACCCGTTGGTCTTCATCAGGACACCAGGCCAAAACGGCATGACTGAACAAGAGAGCAGATAACCACAAATATTTCACGCTGCGCGTCCTTACAATGGCGAGTAACATTTATCACTATTCTAAGGCGTGAACATAAATTTAAACATAGCCTCTAAGAAAATAAGAATCTCGCCCCCTCCGCCGATCATTTTGGTCGGGATCACATTTTTCCCTCTACGTTGTATCCATCTTCCGCATTAGCGCTATTGTACAAAAATCAAATTGAAACACTGTTTTTATTACATCGATACTGCAATTCATTTTTGAAGGATGAGGATGTTATGAAGAAATATGCCCTGGTAGGAACCGGCGGGCGCGCGGGACTTTACATCAGCGCGATTGGCGGGCAATGGAAGGAAAATGCTCGTTTGGTTGCCTTTTGCGACACCAATCAAACGCGTATGAATTACGCTAACCAGCTTCTGAAGAACGAAGGCGCAGCCCCTGTCTCCACATGGAAAGCGCAGCAGTTTGAAGAGATGATCCGAGAAACTCGCCCGGATATCATCATTGTAACCACCATGGACCGGACTCACGACGACTACATCGTGCGTGCGCTACGCGCGGGCTGCGATGTAATCACCGAAAAACCGATGACCATCGATGAGCAACGCGCCCTGCGGATTCTGGACGCCATTGAAGAGACCGGACGTCAGGTACGCGTCGCCTTTAACTATCGCTATGCGCCGCACCACAGCAAAGTTCGCGAACTGCTGATGAACGGTACGATTGGCGAAGTTTATTCGGTTCACTTTGAATGGTTGCTCAATACCGAGCACGGTGCCGATTATTTCCGCCGCTGGCATCGCGAAAAACGGAATAGCGGCGGCTTATTAGTGCATAAATCCACTCACCATTTTGATCTGATGAACTTCTGGCTGGGCAGTTATCCGGAGCGGGTGTATGCCGAAGGTAGCCTGCGTTTCTACGGAAAAGAGAACGCCGAACGCCGGGGCGTGACGCAATTTTACCCGCGCACTCACGGCTATGCGCAGGCCAAAGACGATCCGTTTGCGCTGCATATGGCCGAGAATCCTCAGCTTAAAGCGCTCTACCTGGATGCCGAACACGAAGATAACTATTTCCGCGACCAGAGCGTGTTCAGCGACGGTATCACCATTGAAGACACCATGTCGGTGCTGGTGAAATATCAGAATCAGGTGCAGCTTACCTATTCACTGAACACCTGGCTGCCATGGGAAGGCTTGAACGTGGTGTTTAACGGTAGCGAAGGCCGCCTGGAGATGAAAATCGTTGAGAAATCCTACGTCAACGCCGGAGGGGAGCGGGACAACGAAGGCAGCCTTGAAGCCTGTGACATCACTGTTTTCCCGATGTTTGCCGCGCCGTGGCAGGCTGATTTTACCCTCGGCGAAGGCGGTCACGGTGGCGGTGATAACGCCATGCTGGCGGATCTGTTTGGCGAGCCGCGGCACGATCCGTTGCAGCGTGCCGCCGGCCATCGCGCCGGCGCCATGTCGATTTTGACCGGTATCGCCGGGAATATTTCCATGCAGCAACAGCGGCCGGTGAATTTTAAAGAATTCTCGCTGATTTCACGCTTGAAATAGCACACCGCCGCTGGTCAGAACATCAGCCTTGCGACCAGCGGCGCTACCAGCACCATCACCACGCCAGAAAGCATCATCACCAGGCTGGCAACCACGCCCTCCTGCTGGCCGAGCTCATATGAGCGTGCCGTGCCTGCGCCATGCGATGCGGCGCCAAATCCTGCGCCTTTCGCCATCCCTTCGCGAATGGAAAGTCGTAAAAACAGCACATCGCCGACCGCCATACCGAATACACCGGTCACCACCACGAACAATGCCACCAGGTCCGGCTGCCCGCCCAACGGCTCTGCCGCCGCCAGCGCAAACGGCGTAGTGACGGAGCGCACCGCCAGACTGCGCTGGATTTCATCAGGCAGCATAAACAGACGCGCCAACCAAACGGAACTGGTGACAGCCACCAGCGTAGCCGTCACTACGCCCGCCGTCAGCGACATCCAATGGCGCTTAATCACCGCAAGGTTGTCATAAACCGGCACGGCAAAGGCGATGGTTGCAGGTCCCAGCAGCCACAGCAGCCAGTGCGATTCACCAATATAGTTTTGCCAGGAGATGTGCCCAAAGACCAGCATCAGCACCAGCAGCGCCGGAGTGAGCACCAATGGCATCAGCGGTAATTTACGAAAACGGCGATACAGACGCTTGTTGGCAAAATAGATGCCCAGCGTAATCACCAGACACAGCACGCTTAGCTGGAAATTACTCACGGTTTAGCCTGCTCATTTCATAGCGATACACTTTATCCACCACCCACGCCGTTGCGCCAAGCACCATCACCGTACTTAGCGCAATGACGGAAAATATGCGCCAGCCATCGACCAACAACAGCTGCGTGTAGTTGACGACGGCCACCACCGCTGGGACAAAAAATAGCAGCATTTCAGCCAGTAACCAGCGAGCCCCAGCGCGGATCCACTTCAGCGGGATAACCCGACAGACAATCAACGCCAACATCAGCACCATCCCCACCAGGTTGGCAGGAAGCGGCAAATGCAGCCAGGAGACAAGATATTGAGCAAATACAAATAGACCTGCGTACAACAGAACCTGAACGGGTATCTGAAGTCGATGAATAACAGCAGGCGTCACGCGGCTTATCGCCACAGCCATGAGGGTATGTCCTTAAAAAATAGAGAGCGCCAGTATAGAGACCCCCCATCCAGGACTGAAATGAATTAAACTCATTGCAGGCATAGTCTTAAGGAATAATCATGGATATCAGAACGCTGCGCTATTTTGTTGAGGTGGTTCGTCAGCAGAGCTTTACCCGCGCAGCGGAGAAGCTTTTTGTCACCCAACCCACCATCAGCAAGATGTTGAAGAACCTTGAAGACGAGCTTAACTGCACGCTGTTAATCCGCGACGGTCGGCGGCTGCTGTTAACCGACACCGGGCAGGTCGTTTTCGAACGTGGCCTGGCGATCCTTGCCGAGTTTCGCCAGCTCGAAGCCGAACTTAGCGACATTAATCATCTCAACAAGGGCGTGCTGCGCCTCGGTATCCCGCCCATGGTGGGTATGTTGATGGCCGGGCCGATCGGCCTGTTTCGCCAGCGCTATCCCGGCGTTGAGCTGAAGATATCTGAATTTGGCGGCTTAACCGTTCAGCAGGCGGTGATAAACGGCGATCTGGATGTCGCGATGACTGCGTTGCCAGTTGAGGAAGAGAGCGGTCTGGCGACCTTACCGCTTTTTAGTCATCCGCTCTGCGTGCTGGTCCCCCGCTCCGGTCAGTGGACAACGTGCGAATCTATTTCCCCCGAGGCGTTAGCGGAGCATCCGCTGCTTATCTATAACGAAGATTTCGCATTGAGCCGCCAATTGCTTAAGCTGTTTAGCCAACACAACGTCAAGCCCCGCATCGCGGTTCGCAGCGGGCAGTGGGATTTTCTGGCGGCGATGGTGCAAGCCGGTGTCGGGATTGCTATTTTACCGGAGCCGATTTGCCAGCGCCTGGATAAGCAGACGCTGCGCTGGATCCCCCTGGAGAGCGATTTACGTTGGCAGTTGGGTATGATTTGGCGCGACGGCGTATATTTGTCGCACAGCGCCAAGGCGTGGCTCAAATGCTGTGAAGGGTTTTGGCTAACCCAAGAGGTGTAAAATGCCGGATGCGGCTTAACGCCTTATCCGGCCTACATCGGTATGCCAGTGTTGTAGACCTGATAAGCGTAGCGCATCAGGCACGTTCACCCGCATTAAAATCCATGATTTCACCTGCCCAATCTTGCGGGTACAAACCATGCATCACATCACGATGAAATGTTGAAAAAGGCCAGTCCTGTACCTGTTTTACCCAGCCGTGCTTCACCGGGTTAATGTAAATATAATCAACATGCTGGCGATAATCATGTTCATCACGGATGGTGTGCTCCCAAAAGCGAGATTGCCAGATATGTCGGGAAGACAATGAGTGGGTGAAATGCTTCTTAATTTCCCGCCAGCGAGAGGAATAATCCGCATCATTGTCAGGTAACGTCCATATGCAATGCATATGCTCGGGTAAAACGACCCACGCATTAATGCGAAAAGGCCTAACCTTTTTGACCGCAGCGATTGCACACCGAAGCGCGTGAATGTTGGCAGTCAGAAGATGGCTTCGACGGTCCTGCAGATTTACCGTAAAAAACCAGGTTCCCCCATTAATGTAATTTCGTCGATAGTTGGACATGTTTCCCCCTTTCCTCAACCGTATGGAGAAAAGAGGGAATCGACAAGAGGGATGGATTCGTTCAGGAAAGCCGCTCGCAAATTACACGATGAATAATTTCTTGCAGCCAGTTGCGCGCCATTTGGCACACCCTTCGCCGGATGCGGCTAGCGCCTTATCCGGCCTACATCGCTGTTGCCGGTTTTGTAGGCCTGATAAGCGTAGCGCATCAGGCACGCTCGTTTACTGGTTCTCGATCAACAGCGCTTCCAGCAAATCCAGATCGTGCAGCAGTTTTTGCAGCGTTTCATTGCTGATTTCCCGCGTGGCGCGCAGATGATAAAGTTCCGCGCGCTCTGAGCGCAGCGCTGCCAGGCGGAAACGCCGTTCGAGATTTTCTTCCTGCATCGAGCTTTCCACGTCATTGCGTCCGTCGGCACGTCGACGCAGGTTACCGATGACGCGTGAACTCACCTCGGTGAGCAACTGGTTGTCGATGTTCTCTTCGCTGTCCGCAGCCAGACGTTCCTCCATTTTCTGGATGGCGACAATCGCCACTTCCGCCGTAGCTGCGCGGGCAATACGTTCCTCTTTCTGCTGCTGCGAGTGGTCTGCCACTTCCAGATGCTGTAGCAGAATCGGCAGCATCACCACGCCAACAAACAGCGAGAACAGAATCACGCCCGCAGCCAGGAAGATCAGCTCATAGCGCGCCGGGAAGCCGCTACCATCCGGTAGCAGCAGCGGAATGGAGAGCACACCGGCAAGGGTAATAGCCCCACGCACCCCCGCAAAGGAGGCTATCAGGATTTCACGCGTCGTCCAGGATCCAAACTCCATCGGTTTTTTCTTCAGGAAGCGCAGGCTGAACTTCTTCATGGTCCACAGCCAGCCAAAACGTACCAGCATCAGCGCCACGTAAATCAGCACGATATCGGTAAACAGCATCCAGATTTCAACGTTCGGGTCGACTTCTGCCGCCGCCAAAGATGACTCCAGAATTCCCGGCAACTGCAGTCCTAACAGCAAGAACACCATGCCGTTAAACACAAATTCCAGCATCGCCCAGGTGCTGTTAGCGCGCAAACGCATCGCCAGCGGCGCACGGCGCATTACTCCAGAACGGGTAATCGTCATCCCGGCAGCGACCGCCGCGAGGATGCCTGAAACACCAATGTGTTCCGCAATCAGATAAGACGCAAACGGCAGCAGAAACAGCAGAACGATTTGCGTTGCTGGCTCATCACCGCCCCAGCGGCTAAGAAAACGCAGGGAGCGCCCGTACAGCCAACTGACGACAAAACCGGCCAGGATGCCGCCAATCGCCACTTTGAAGAACTCAACCGTCGCGCCGCCGACGGTAAATACCATCGTGCCCATCGCCACGGCTACGGCAAATTTCAGCGAGACCAGGCCGGACGCATCGTTCATCAACGCTTCGCCCTGCAGGATGCCCATGATTTTCTTCGGTATGCGTCCCTCCCCCACAATGCCGGAGAGCGCCACGGCATCGGTTGGCGACAGAACGGCGGCCAGCGCAAAGGCCGGGATGAGAGGGATCCCCGGCACCAGCCAGTAAATCATAAAGCCAATCCCGACCACCGTAACCAGAACCAGCGCCAGCGCAAGGCCGAAGATCTCTCGCCCGTGCTCGAGAAACTCACGCGTTGGCGTCTTCCAGCCATCAGCAAAGAGCAACGGCGGGATGAACAGAACCAAAAACAGCTCAGGATCGAATTCCACATGCAAACCAAACGTCGGCCACGCCAGCAAGGCGCCGATGGCGATCTGCATAAGGGGTAAAGGGAGTTGGAAGGGCAATACGCGAGTAAATACCCCCGACAGCGAGACCACAAGGGTCATGATGAGTATGGTGAAAAAGATTTCCATGCGTTCCCTGTTTGCGATGTTTCTTATGATTGGTGATAAAGGCGTCGTGCCTTAATTCTATCTACTTGAGAGTAACGCAAAAGACAACGAGTGTGTTCTGAAAATAAAAACGGGCGGCCAAAGCCACCCGTTTTAAGGATCTTCAGCGGATGAGGATCAGATAGCCCAACCACCTGCGTAGAAGGCCACCAGCGCGATGGCGATGACCACAGTGCCGATGTTCAGTTTGCGCCATTCGCCAGAGACGATACGGCCAATCACCAGGGTAGCAAAGCCAATCATAATGCCGGTAACGATATTACAGGTCAGCACGATAAATACGGCTGTTACCAGTCCAGCCATAGCGTCAACAAAGTCAGCAAAGTCGATTTTCGCGACGTTGCTCAGCATCAACAGACCCACATACATCAGCGCAGGAGCCGTTGCGTACACAGGTACAAGATAAGAGAGCGGAGAAAGGAACAGGATCAGCAGGAACAGTACGCCAACGGTGATCGCCGTCAGGCCGGTTTTACCGCCTGCCGCCGTACCCGCTGCGGATTCAATATAAACCGCAGCCGGTGCAGCGCCCACCAGACCAGAGAACACGCTGCTCAGTGAGTCGGTGGTCAGCGCTTTGCCGCCATCAATAATCTGTCCGTCTTTATCCAGCAGGTTCGCCTGTCCAGCCACCGCGCGGATGGTTCCGGTCGCATCGAAGACAGCGGTCATGACCAGCGCCAGCACGCTCGGCAGTACGATCGGGTTCAGTGCGCCCATAATATCCAGGCTGCCAATCAGCGAGTTGCCGTTCTCGTCGCTGAGCGACGGCATGGCAAAAATACCGGAGAAATGCACGGCTGGGTCAAAAATCAGGCCGACGATGGAAATACCGATAATGGTCAGCAGAATGCCGCCCGGCACTTTCAATTTTTCGAGACCAATAATCACCGCCAGACCAATCAGCGACATAATCACCGGGAAGGTATCGAAGTCGCCCAGCGCAACCGGCAGGCCGTCCAGCGGGTTCTTAATCACCAGACCAACACCGTTTGCCGCAATCAGCAGCAGGAACAGGCCGATACCAATCCCCGTACCGTGCGCAACACCTTGCGGCAGATTGCGCAGGATCCAGCTACGAATACCGGTCGCGGAAATAATGGTAAACAGGACACCCATCAGGAACACTGCGCCCAGCGCAACGGGCACGCTGATATGCTGCCCCAGCACCAGGCTGAATGCGGTAAACGCCGTCAGAGAAATGGCGCAGCCAATTGCCAGCGGCAGGTTTGCCCACAGGCCCATCACAATAGAACCGACGCCCGCGACCAGACAGGTCGCCACAAATACGGCGGCAGGCGGGAATCCGGCTTTACCCAGCATCCCCGGAACCACGATAACGGAGTAAACCATGGCCAGGAACGTCGTTAATCCGGCAACGACTTCCTGACGAACGGTACTGCCGCGAAGCGAAATTTTAAACCAGGCGTCGAGTGAACCGCCGGTACGCGCTGAAGGCGTAGACATAGAAAACATCCCCTGAGAGTTTATTTTTTCGTCATTATGCGTGCTGGACAATCCACTGCCTGCTAAACGTTTTCTCCATGTGCCAGGTTTGCGTCAATAGGGGTGTCGCAAAAAAGCAAACGTTTAGCTCCGCGCATAAAAAACGGGTGGTAAAAAAAAGCAAACGATTATCCAGCGATCATACGCTGGTTTTCAACTGAACTTTGCCGCTTTTTACTCATTTCTTCTTATAACGCGCAATAAATAATCAGTCGATGCGCAAACGTTATCGTCAATGCGCAATCTGGCAACAAATTTCGCGGAGTTATTACAACATCGGAGTTCCTTTTTCGCGCAAACTTGCGCAAGAAAATCGGTGAAGATGCGGAAAATTTTTTGGCTAAAAAAACAGCATTTCACTGGCAAATGGAGAGAGGTGGCTTACACTTACATTATCAACACAGGCCGGAACCTCCCCTAATGTGCTCGACCGAGGGGTGTTGATGTCGGGGGAAACCCTCCCGTGAACCAGCGGGATAGAGTGAAAGACAAAGACCGGAACCAAACTAAAGCGCCCTCTGTGGCGCTTTAGTTTTATACCCGTCACATTTTTGAACCAATCAATCATCTTCCAGCAGGCGCGCCCCGGTCCCCTGCTCGCCAAGCTGATCGCCAGGGTTACGCAACGGGCAATCACTGCGTGACAAACAACCGCAACCAATACACCCATCCAGCTCATCGCGTAGCGCCACCAAAGTATGAATGCGTCGGTCCAACTCTTCACGCCATTGCGAAGAGAGTTGCTTCCACTCTTTAGCACTGAGTGAATGTCCTTCAGGTAATACGCCGAGCGCGTCACCGATCGTGGCCAGAGGGATCCCGATGCGTTGAGCAATCTTGATAATCGCCACATAACGCAACACATCACGTTTATATCGGCGCTGATTGCCGCTATTGCGCATACTGCTGATTAACCCTTTGCTTTCATAGAAATGCAGGGTTGATACCGCCACGCCGCTACGCCTGGCGACTTCACCTGGCGTGAGGAGCGCTTTTATCCGGGGTAATTTCTTTTCCATAAATCGCTTTACCTCAAGTTAACTTGAGGAATTATACTCGCCCGCAGACAAAACGACGAATCGAATACTGAGAAAGAGGCAGCCCTATGTCCCATCAGCAGATTATTCAGACCCTTATTGAATGGATTGACGACCATATCGATCAGCCGCTGAACATTGAGGCGGTGGCGAAAAAATCAGGTTACTCGAAGTGGTATTTACAGAGAATGTTCCGCACGGTGATGCGCCAGACGTTGGGTGACTACATCCGTCAGCGTCGACTTTTACTGGCCGCTGTTGAACTGCGAACGACTGAGCGACCTATTTTCGATATCGCGATGGATCTTGGTTATGTATCGCAACAAACCTTCTCGCGCGTGTTTCGCCGCGAGTTTGATCGTACCCCCAGCGATTACCGCCATCGCCTGTAAGATTATTGCCCGCTCTGCGTCAGTATAGCGGGCGACCGTTGTATCCACTGCATGAACTCCTGCGACGGCAGTGCTTTCGCGAAATACCAGCCCTGACAATACTGTACGCCGTGTTCGCGCAGCCACTCGATTTGCTCACTCGTCTCTACCCCTTCCGCAATCATCTTCAGATGTAAGCTTTGCGCCATTTCGATGATATGTTCGGCAATCAGGTGACTGGTGCTGTTAGTGGACAGTGTGCTAATAAACGATTTGTCGATCTTCAGGATATCGATATTCAACGCGGATAAATTATGTAGATTGGAATATCCCGTGCCAAAATCATCAAACGCCACTTCATAACCCGCCTGGCGAAACGCCTGGATTACCGGGGTCATTTTATCTATATCAATAAACCCGCGCTCCGTTACCTCGACTTTAATTTGCCGGGGCGCCACAGAGTACTCACGGTTTTTGTCGGTAATCAGGGCAATGAGTCGGGATGAATGAAAGTCAGAAGCCGAGAGATTTATCGAGATATAAAGTTGAGGATGCGCGGCAAGAAAGTATCCTAAATCGTTGAACACCTCTTCAACTACATAATCCGTGATCCGCTCAATCATTCCCTCTTGTTCAGCCAGCGGAATAAACTCGGTCGGGCTCATCACTTCACCATTACCGCCAGGCCAGCGCAGCAGAGCCTCAGCCCCAACGCACTGACCGTTTTTGATATCAATGATCGGCTGGTAGTGCAGACGCAGTTGACGTTTTTTGATTGCGCGTTTTAACAAGCGGCGAGGAGATAAGTATTCCTGGCGCGTGCGCCACCATATTAACAGCATCAGGATGCTGCAGATGACCCCGAAAGGAATCGTTACTGCAGCCTCGTGATAGAAAATCGAATTTATGCGTTTATCTGAGGTCGAGGCAATAATCGCAATCGGACGTTTTTCTGAATGCACGATGGTATAGAAGCGATCGTCCAGTTGGAAGGTAGAGGCTTCACCGCGCACCAATGGCAGTAATTGCGCAATATGCGCCCCTTCGCTGGCAGAGAAAAAGGTGTCCGTTACCGTGTCGTACACGCCCCAGGACAGATCCGGATCCTCTGACATGACTTCGCTGTATGATAATGGGTTGATGACGACAACGTAGTTTCCACGTTGCATATACGTCATTCGGTAGCCAGCGAAAAAGGGGGTATCGCGATAGTAATAGATGGAGACGTCCGGCGTACGTTTATAGTCGGCGGTCGGCATAATATAGGTGACAGGCGGCACCATCGACGTAGAGCACAAAAAATGATCGCCCTGCGCATAAATTAGCTCGCTGATATATAAACGGCCACGAATAATATTTAGCATATTTTTCTGATGTGCCGGGGTACACATCTTACCCTGATACAACTGGGCCATATCACGCGCTAAATCGGCTTGTTGGATCACCAGTTCAGTTTTATTTAACACCAGTTGAGCAAAAGAACGAAGTTGATTACGGGTTTCGGACATTGCCCTGATTTGAGCAAACCATAACGCCAGTACCACGGGGAGCAATACCACCATGAATGTTCCCAGGAACTTCAGCATCTTGCGACGCGCACTGTGATTCATGTCAGCCCAATTTCCCTGTTTCGTATATGCCAGAACCCATTAAGGCAAGATGCAATAAACACCGACTGATTAAGTTGCATGAATCTATCAGTATTAGCAACAGACTTCTCTATGTAAAAGTCTGATAATAGTTGATGATGATATTATTTTTCCGTAAGGCAAACTTAAAGTTATGCTTATTTCATAACGTTATTATCCCCAAGGAGTAATTTTTTATGAGCATTATCCTGGTAAGATTTAAGAAATTCATTAAATTTTTTTAACGATTAATTTAGGATAAATTAAACAGGTAATGTAAATGCACCTTTAAGATTGGTTATTTAGTATCATTACCTGGTTGAATATAACCACACAGTAAACAGGGTTTTCATCCTGCAAAAATCACGTCCAGTACTGGTGAACAAACGAGCATATGTGATATAGTTCACAAAAATTATGTAACAGAAACAATGTTTCATTCATGTTATTGCCCGTCGATAGCCAGAGTACTACACCCTCGGTGAACACCCCCGCGCTGTCCTGGGCATCCAGACTTTCTGAGGACGTTTTTCATGGCAACGATAACAACTGGTGTGGTTCTACTGCGGTGGCAATTACTCAGCGCGGTGCTGATGTTTTTAGCCAGTACGCTCAATATCCGTTTTCGTAAATCAGATTATATTGGCCTGGCCGTCATTAGCAGCGGTTTAGGGCTGGTTTTTGCCTGCTGGTTTGCAACCGGATTACTCGGCATAACCCTGGTGGATATGTCCGCAATCTGGAAGAACATTGAAACCGTGATGGTTGAAGTGATGAGCCATACACCGCCAGACTGGCCGATGGTGTTGAACTAATAACGGAATTGCATATGGCTACCCCAATCCTGAGGTAGCCATAATTGTCAGCGAAATGCAGAGGGATTAGAACGGAATATCGTCGTCGAAATCCATCGGCGGCTCGTTAGAAGGCGCCGCCGGAGCTGACTGCTGCGGACGAGACTGCGCGCCGCCGCTGAACTGATTGCCGCCCTGAGGCTGCTGAGGCTGACCCCAACCACCCTGCTGCTGGCCGCCACCTGCCGGAGCACCACCACCCTGACGACCGCCCAGCATTTGCATGGTGCCGCCAACGTTCACCACAACTTCAGTGGTGTACTTTTCTACGCCGGATTGGTCGGTCCATTTGCGGGTACGCAGCTGACCTTCGATATAGACCTGGGAACCTTTACGCAGATATTCGCTGGCCACTTCAGCCAGTTTGCCAAACAGCACAACACGGTGCCATTCAGTCTGCTCTTTCATTTCGCCGGTCGCTTTATCACGCCAGGATTCGGAAGTAGCCAGCGTAATGTTGGCGACTGCGCCACCATTCGGCATATAGCGTACTTCCGGGTCCTGGCCCAGATTACCGACGAGAATCACCTTGTTTACGCCTCTGCTGGCCATGATCGTGTCTCCTGAAAAACGTTACTGAATAAGTGTAAGCGCGGGATTGTAGCATTTCCAATAGCGCTTTTACTACGTTGCGAGATCGATTCCAGTAAACAACCCCGGACGGACATTGTTGCACAGGCATCTGCGTTTTGCATTCCAATACTGTATATCCATTCAGGTCAGGTTGTGTCATAATTAACCGTTTGTGATCGCCGGTAGCACCATGCAGCCAGGCAAAAAAGCGTTTAATCCGGGAAAGATGAATGGATAAGATCGAAGTTCGGGGCGCCCGCACCCATAATCTCAAAAACATCAACCTCGTCATCCCGCGCGACAAGCTGATTGTCGTCACCGGGCTTTCGGGCTCAGGCAAATCTTCGCTCGCTTTCGACACCTTGTATGCCGAAGGGCAGCGTCGTTACGTTGAATCCCTTTCCGCGTACGCGCGTCAGTTTCTGTCGCTGATGGAAAAGCCGGATGTCGACCACATTGAGGGGCTGTCTCCCGCCATCTCAATTGAACAAAAATCGACGTCCCACAACCCGCGATCCACGGTAGGTACCATTACCGAAATTCACGACTATCTGCGCCTGCTGTTTGCCCGCGTTGGCGAGCCGCGCTGCCCGGATCACGACGTCCCCCTGGCGGCGCAAACCGTTAGCCAGATGGTGGACAACGTCCTGTCGCAGCCGGAAGGCAAGCGTCTGATGCTACTGGCGCCGGTAATTAAAGAGCGTAAAGGGGAGCACACCAAAACGCTGGAAAACCTGGCAGGCCAGGGCTATATCCGCGCCCGTATCGATGGTGAAGTGTGCGACCTTTCCGATCCGCCCAAGCTTGAGTTGCAAAAGAAACACACGATTGAAGTGGTGATTGACCGCTTTAAAGTACGCGACGATCTCACCCAGCGCCTGGCGGAATCCTTTGAAACCGCGCTGGAACTGTCCGGAGGTACGGCGGTGGTCGCCGATATGGACGATCCAAAAGCGGAAGAACTGCTGTTCTCCGCCAACTTCGCCTGCCCGATCTGCGGCTACAGCATGCGCGAACTGGAACCTCGTCTGTTCTCGTTTAATAACCCGGCTGGCGCATGCCCGACCTGTGACGGTCTCGGCGTGCAGCAGTATTTCGATCCTGACCGGGTGATCCAAAATCCGGAACTGTCGCTGGCCGGCGGTGCTATCCGCGGCTGGGATCGTCGTAACTTCTATTACTTCCAGATGCTTAAGTCACTGGCGGAACACTATAAGTTCGACGTCGAAGCCCCATGGGCCAGCCTCAACCCTGCCGTGCATAAAGTGGTGCTGTACGGTTCCGGTAAAGAGAATATCGAATTTAAATATATGAACGATCGCGGCGATACATCCGTACGTCGCCATCCGTTTGAAGGCGTATTGCACAACATGGAGCGTCGTTATAAAGAGACGGAGTCCAGCGCGGTACGTGAAGAACTCGCCAAATTCATCAGCAACCGACCATGCGCCAGCTGTGAAGGGACGCGTTTACGCCGGGAAGCCCGCCACGTATTTGTTGAAAATACGCCGCTGCCCGCGATTTCCGACATGAGCATCGGTCATGCGATGGATTTCTTCAACAATCTGAAGCTTGCGGGTCAGCGGGCGAAAATTGCAGAAAAAATTCTTAAAGAGATTGGCGATCGTCTGAAATTCCTGGTCAACGTCGGCCTCAACTACCTGACGCTGTCGCGTTCAGCGGAAACGCTCTCCGGCGGCGAAGCCCAGCGAATTCGTCTGGCAAGCCAGATCGGCGCAGGTCTGGTCGGCGTAATGTACGTACTGGATGAGCCGTCTATTGGTCTGCATCAGCGCGATAACGAACGTCTGCTGGGTACGCTTATCCACCTGCGTAATCTGGGTAATACGGTTATTGTGGTCGAGCACGATGAAGACGCGATTCGCGCCGCTGACCACGTTATCGATATCGGTCCCGGTGCTGGCGTTCACGGCGGCCAGGTGGTTGCCGAAGGTACGCTGAAAGATATCATGGCGGTGCCTGAGTCGCTGACCGGCCAGTACATGAGCGGTAAGCGCAAAATTGAAGTACCGAAACAGCGCGTGGCAGCCGATCCGGAAAAAGTGCTGAAGCTCACCGGCGCGCGCGGCAACAACCTGAAAGATGTCACCCTGACGCTGCCGGTTGGTTTATTTACCTGCATTACCGGGGTTTCCGGTTCGGGTAAATCGACGCTGATTAACGACACGCTGTTCCCGATTGCGCAGACAGCGCTGAACGGCGCTACGCTGGCTGAACCTGCGCCATATCGCGACGTTCAGGGTCTGGAACATTTCGACAAAGTGATCGACATTGACCAAAGCCCGATTGGCCGTACGCCGCGCTCTAACCCGGCGACCTACACCGGCGTGTTTACGCCAGTGCGCGAACTGTTTGCCGGTGTCCCGGAATCGCGTGCGCGCGGTTATACGCCGGGTCGTTTCAGCTTTAACGTTCGCGGCGGACGCTGTGAAGCCTGTCAGGGCGACGGGGTGATCAAAGTCGAAATGCACTTTCTGCCGGATATCTATGTGCCGTGCGATCAGTGCAAAGGCAAGCGCTATAACCGCGAAACGCTGGAGATTAAGTACAAGGGCAAGACCATTCACGAAGTGCTGGATATGACCATTGAAGAAGCGCGTGAGTTCTTCGATGCCGTTCCGGCGCTGGCGCGTAAGCTGCAAACGCTGATGGACGTTGGCCTGACGTACATTCGACTGGGTCAGTCCGCTACCACGCTCTCAGGCGGTGAGGCGCAGCGCGTGAAGCTGGCGCGCGAGCTCTCCAAACGCGGTACCGGGCAAACGCTGTATATTCTCGACGAACCGACCACCGGTCTGCATTTTGCGGATATTCAGCAACTACTGGACGTGCTGCACCAGCTCCGGGATCAGGGCAACACCATCGTGGTGATTGAGCACAATCTGGACGTGATTAAGACCGCAGACTGGATTGTCGATCTTGGTCCGGAAGGCGGAAGCGGCGGTGGAGAAATTCTCGTCTCCGGTACGCCAGAAACGGTCGCTGAGTGTGAAGCCTCACACACGGCACGCTTCCTCAAACCGTTGTTGTAATTGCGCAACACTTGTCTGGCCTACAGAATATGCATAATTGCTTGTAGGCCGGATAAGGCGCTTGCGCCGCATCCGGCGAAACGGATCAGGGCTGCGCCAGTATCCGGCGTTTATCTTCCGGCAGCGTGTTGACGGCCTGCTGATAGGAGGCGTCTACCAGATAGTAGATTTGCGAATCCGGCAGCGAGCCATCCAGATACACCGTACTCCAGTGCGCTTTATTGAGATGTCGGCTTGGTCGTACATCGCTATGCTGCTGACGTAACAACTCTGCCAGCTCCGGGCTGGTTTTCAGAGACACCGCAGGGCGTTCTTCCACCTCTTTTACCATGGCAAAGAGCACATCTTCGACTTTGATCTGGGTGGCCTTCCAGTCACTGTGAACGCTCTGCTCCGCGCCCGTTTTTGCCATGCAGTATTGCAGCAACTCCGAATTCGTCATCTTTATTCCCCTTACCAGCATATTGCCTAATGAGAACATCTTTTATTCAGTGTGCAGCAAGTCCGCAAAAGGTAAAAGCCGTGAACGTAAATTTGTTTAAAAAACCAGCAATCGATGGTCTCAGTACTCCGAGTTGACGATCACCTCTTCACCAAACGCACCGGCCTGCGGCAGCGGTTTATACGTGGAATTAGAGGCGCGCAAAATACGAATACCGCGAATACCTACGTCGCGAGCGGCGGTGATGTCATTATCAGAGTCACCGTAGAACATGCGGACATTTTTATCCTGCAGCCACTGCGTTTTGGTGTTCTGACCCGGCTTATCACCGGCAAAAATGACTGGATTCATATTACCAGCCGGGATGTGAAAGTTATCGGACAGCGTTTTCGACACGGTTTCCGTTTTCGTCTGGCTACGCCCGGTTACGAAAAAAATGCTGTCGCCGCGACGCACGTGCATGTCAATCAGCTGACGAGCGACCTCTTTTGGAATGCTGAATTCGTCCCAGCCATTGTTCATTTTTTCCCAGAAAGCCGGATTCTTCAGGTAATCCTCACTATCCGGGGAATACGTTTTTTTACCGCGCCAGAAGCCAGGGCTGGAAAAGAGGACGGTGTCATCAATATCAAACCCGACGGCCATCGGCGGGCGTCCGGTCAGACTGTTTTCAATTTGTGCCACGGAGACCCAGTGAATGGGTGCCTGCTCAGCGAGTTTTGCAACGTTGGTGCCTGGATTAAGCTGAGAGGGAGAGGAAACTAACGCCTGGGCTGGCTGATTTAGCGTGAACAATAAACAAACGGCACTCAGTGCCAACGTAAACTTGCGCATATTTTTCCCTAAGTAGTCAGTTAGTTATCATTTTTTTATTAACAACTGGTCAAAAAACTATCTGACCTTACCCCTTAGGAGAAGGGAAAGGAAGGATTTTCTCTGGTTTTGTCCTGGAAAAGGAGCACGATCACACAGGAAAGTGCGCCTGATGGCACTACACTTATCGGCCTACAAACGAAAATCCATATCCATTTGTAGGCCGGATAAGGCGTTCACGCCGCCATCCGGCAACACACAAAGCCAATTACATGACGGCGGCAAATGCCTTCGCCACGCGCTGCACGTTACCGTGATTCAGCCCGGCCACGCACATACGACCGCTGGCTATCAGGTACACACCGAACTCATCGCGCAGGCGATCGACCTGAGCGGCGCTAAGCCCGGTATAGCTGAACATTCCGCGTTGTTGCAGCAGGTAATCAAAGTTGCGACCAGGGATCTCCGCATTTAATACCTTAACCAGCTCCTGGCGCATCGCCAGAATGCGGGTACGCATCTCTTCGACTTCCGCCAGCCAGTTAGCTTTCAGCGCGTCATCCCCCAACACCGCGGCAACCACCTGCGCACCAAAGTTTGGCGGGCTGGAGTAGTTACGGCGCACCGTCGCTTTTAGCTGCCCTAAAACGCGGCTGGCGGCATCAGCGTCTTCACATACTACTGACAGTCCGCCGACACGCTCGCCGTACAAAGAGAAAATCTTCGAGAATGAGTTGCTGACCAGAGCAGGCAATCCGGCACTGGCAATGGCGCGGATCGCATAGGCATCGTCTTCCATTCCACCGCCGAAACCCTGGTAAGCAATATCCAGGAATGGGATCAGATCGCGTGCTTTCAGGATCTCTATGACGCCATCCCACTGCGCGGGAGTTAAATCCGCCCCCGTCGGGTTATGGCAGCACGGATGCAGCAGTACGATGCTGCGCGCCGGTAAGGTATTCAGCGTGGTCAGCAGGTCGTTGAAACGCACACCGTTGGTCGTGTCGTCATACCAGGGGTAAGTACCTACTTCGAACCCTGCGCCTTCAAAAATCGCGATGTGGTTTTCCCAGGTCGGGTCGCTGACCCACACGCCAGAATCAGGGAAATAGCGTTTCAGGAAGTCTGCGCCAACTTTTAGCGCGCCGGAGCCGCCCAGCGTCTGAATCGTTGCGACGCGCTGCTGCTGGAGAACCGGATGATCTGCGCCAAACAGCAGCGGCGCAATAGTATGGCGATACGTGTTCAGACCTTCCATCGGCAGATACAGCGAAGCGCCATGCGGTTTGGCATTAAGTCGGACTTCGGCTTCCGCCACCGCTTTAAGCTGAGGAATAATGCCGTCTTCGTTGTAATACAGGCCGATACTGAGGTTCACTTTGTCGCTACGTGAATCTTCTTTGAAACGCTCCATGAGCGATAAAATCGGGTCGCCGGCGTAGGCGTCAA
Organism: Citrobacter europaeus; assembly: GCA_020099315.1. Lineage (NCBI taxonomy): Bacteria > Pseudomonadati > Pseudomonadota > Gammaproteobacteria > Enterobacterales > Enterobacteriaceae > Citrobacter > Citrobacter europaeus. Next base: position 69,203 of record CP083650.1, on the reverse strand, counting down.
CTTTTTGAAACACGTGTGGTTCTCCAGGTTTACAGGCAGGGGTTAAGAACACAATAAACCGGAAGCGGGAGAAGATCGAGAGGATGTTGAGAGGAATATTGCCGGAAGGCGGCGTCACCGCCTGTCCGGCACTTCATGCTGTTAATCGATATACTTCATCGCCACCCTTGAGGTCAGGCGCGTAATAAGTTCGTAAGCACTTACTTTCGTCATTTCAGCAATGCGTTCAACGGGCAGGCCCTCGCCCCACAGAATCACCGAATCACCCGCTTTGTCCTGCGCCTCGGGGCCTAAATCGACGCAGATCATATCCATCGCGACGCGACCGACGATAGGTACTTCACGGCCATTAACCAGGACTGGCGTCCCGGACGGCGCTGCGCGCGGATAACCATCGCCATAGCCCATCGCCACCACGCCCAGACGCGTGTCGCGCTCGCTCAGCCAGGTTCCACCGTATCCAACCGGTTCGCCCGCTTTGTGCTCACGCACCGCAATCAGGCTGGAGGTCAGCGACATCACCGGCTGGCAGCCAAAATCGGCGCCGATAGAGTGGTTTTCCAACGGCGATACGCCATACAAAATCAGCCCCGGACGCGCCCAGTCGAAGTGAGACTGCGGCCACAGCAAAATCCCCCCCGACGCGGCAATCGAACGCTGCCCCGGTTTGCCTGCGCAAAAACTATTGAAGATATCGAGCTGTTTTTCGGTCGCGCCACATTCAGGCTCGTCCGCACGTGCAAAGTGGCTGACGATATTGACCGGCTGGCGCACGTTTTCACATTGCGTTAAGCGCTGATAAAACGCCTCGGCCTGCTCAGGACGCACGCCCAGGCGGTGCATTCCCGTGTCGAGCTTCATCCAGACGGTGACAGGTTCAGCCAGTTCAGCGGCTTCCAGAGCGTCAAGTTGCTCCTGGTTATGGACAGCAGTATGCAGACGCTGCGCGGAAATAGTCGGCAGATCGGAGGCATCAAAAAATCCCTCCAGCAGCAGGATGGGCTGCGTGATCCCTCCCGCTCGCAAGCGCAGGGCTTCTTCAAGACGAGCGACACCAAAAGCGTCCGCATCGGGGAGCGTTCGCGCGGTCTCTAACAGACCATGGCCGTAGGCGTTCGCTTTCACGACCGCAACCAGTTTGCTGGCGGGAGCCAGTTCACGCAGACGTTGCAGGTTGTGTCGCAGAGCGCGGCGGTTAATGACTACAGTTGCCGCTTGCATTTGTATTCCTTTATAAAAGAATCTTCTAAATCATTCGTGTTGCTGGAGGGCGACAAGCCTGAGAATCCCCGGAAGCTCAGTAAACTAAGTGACCGGGATGAACGGGCGTAGTCAACGCATCTGCAGCATGAAGGATGACGGAGATTTATTCGTCGTCGTATTGTGGGCCCGCATAGTTATCGAAGCGCGACCACTGACCGTTAAACGTCAGGCGCACTGTGCCGATCGGGCCGTTACGTTGCTTACCAATAATGATTTCCGCGATCCCTTTCAGGTCGCTGTTTTCGTGATAAACCTCATCACGATAAATAAACATGATTAAGTCGGCATCCTGCTCGATGGAGCCGGACTCACGCAGATCCGAGTTAACCGGGCGCTTGTCGGCGCGCTGTTCCAGAGAGCGGTTAAGCTGCGACAGCGCCACCACCGGCACATGCAGTTCTTTCGCTAACGCTTTCAGCGAGCGGGAGATTTCTGCAATTTCCAGCGTACGGTTGTCGGAGAGCGACGGCACACGCATCAGCTGCAGGTAGTCGATCATGATAAGTCCGATGCCGCCGTGTTCACGGGCGATACGACGAGCACGCGAGCGCACTTCCGTTGGCGTCAGGCCGGAGGAGTCATCAATATAGATGTTTCGTTTCTCCAGCAAAATACCCATTGTTCCGGAAATTCGCGCCCAGTCCTCATCATCCAGTTGACCAGTACGAATTTTGGTTTGGTCTACGCGTGAGAGCGAGGCCAGGGAACGCATCATGATCTGTTCTGAGGGCATTTCAAGACTGAAGATAAGAACCGGCTTATCCTGCAACATCGCCGCATTTTCGACGAGGTTCATTGCAAATGTCGTTTTACCCATCGACGGACGCGCAGCGACAATAATTAAGTCTGACGGCTGCAAACCAGCCGTCTTTTTATTGAGGTCGTCATAACCGGTGTTTACTCCGGTGACGCCGTCGTGCGGCTGCTGGAATAACTGCTCGATACGCGCGACGGTTGCGTCGAGCACATCGGTGATATTTTTCGGCCCTTCGTCTTTGTTGGCGCGGCTTTCTGCAATTTTAAAGACGCGGGATTCCGCAAGGTCCAGCAGATCTTCACTGGAACGGCCTTGTGGATCAAACCCAGCTTCCGCGATTTCATTCGCGACCGAAATCATGTCACGAACAACTGCACGTTCTCGGACAATATCAGCATAAGCGCTAATATTCGCCGCACTTGGCGTATTTTTAGATAACTCAGCCAGATAAGCAAAACCGCCGACGCTGTCCAGTTGCCCCTGAACCTCCAGCGATTCAGCGAGCGTGATCAGATCGATGGGTTTTCCCATCTCCTGCAGGCGATGCATTTCCGTGAAGATATGCCGGTGCGGTCGGGTATAAAAATCCTCCGCCACCACACGCTCGGCGACATCGTCCCAGCGTTCGTTATCCAGCATTAAACCGCCCAACACCGACTGTTCCGCTTCAATCGAGTGCGGCGGTACTTTCAGCCCGGCGACCTGGGGATCGCGCTCACGAGCATCAGTCTGTTGTTTGTTGAAGGGTTTATTTCCTGCCATAGTGAATGGAGTTACCGAGATAATGATTGGGTCGAAAGATTACCACATTTCTTTTGGAGGAAGCATGGCAACACGTATTGAATTTCACAAGCATGGTGGCCCTGATGTACTCAAGGCTGTGGAGTTTACGCCCGTAGACCCGGCGGAAAACGAAATCCAGGTCGAGAACAAAGCGATTGGGATCAACTATATCGACACCTACATCCGCAGTGGTCTTTATCCACCGCCTTCTCTGCCCAGCGGTCTGGGAACCGAAGCCGCAGGCGTGGTCAGCAAAGTCGGTAGCAACGTGACGCACATTAAAGCCGGCGATCGCGTGGTTTACGCTCAGTCCCCCCTGGGCGCCTACAGCTCAGTGCATAACGTTCCGGCTGATAAAGCCGCCATCCTGCCTAACGCTATCTCGTTTGAACAAGCCGCCGCCTCATTTCTTAAAGGGCTTACCGTATTTTATCTGTTACGTAAAACCTATGAAATTCAGCCTGATGAACCGTTTTTGTTCCATGCTGCTGCGGGCGGCGTCGGTATGATTGCCTGCCAGTGGGCAAAAGCATTAGGTGCGAAGCTGATTGGAACCGTCGGCAGTGCGCAAAAAGCGCAAATTGCGCTGCAGGCCGGCGCATGGCAGGTCATTAACTATCGTGAAGAAAGCATTGCTGAACGAGTGAAAGAGATAACTGGCGGAAAAAAAGTGCGGGTGGTGTATGACTCGGTGGGGAAAGATACCTGGGAAGCCTCGTTGGATTGTCTGCAGCGCCGCGGACTGATGGTCAGTTTTGGCAACGCGTCCGGACCAGTGACCGGTGTAAATTTAGGGATTCTGAATCAGAAAGGTTCGCTATACGTGACCCGTCCCTCTCTGCAGGGTTACATCACCAACCACAACGAATTAACCGAAGCCAGTAATGAGCTTTTCTCATTGATTGCCAGTGGGGTAATAAAAGTGGATGTCGCACCTGGTCAGACATTTGCGCTGCACGACGCACAGCGTGCCCATGAAGTGCTGGAAAGTCGCGCCACGCAGGGATCGAGTTTACTCATTCCGTAACGCCATCACTTTCCCCTAAATAATTTAAGCTCCAGGACGGCGGCAATTGAGTGAATCCCCAGGAGCTTACTGGAGTAAGTGACTGGGGTGAATGAAAGCAGCCAACACACCTTGAGTTTGAATTATGACGAGGAAAGAAAGAATTAGGGCTTCCCGCAGGAAGCCCTTTCTTTTTTTAGTTCGGCTGTATGTAGGGTACAGCTCGATGAATTCGTTAACCTGGCAATAGTGACAGATTTGATAATCAATTCCTATTTGGTTCTAAAGGCAATGTTGCAGGTTGTGACGCACCGCTCAATACCTTAGTAAAATCGGCGGTTATTGCGCTGATACTGTGGGACTTTTGGCGCTTTTATCGCCTTGATAACCCACACCACGGCAACGGCCAGCAGCAGCCAGGGAAGCAGTTTAATCATCAAGGCAAATAGTCCGCCTAAAAACATCACTGCCGTAGCTACCACCAATGCGGCCAACACCCCCAGCAAAGATACGCCGGTGACCATCAGCATGATAAAAAATCCAATCACAAAAAGTAGTTCCAGCATGGCTCTCTCCCGAAATGAAGTACTCTCCATAGCTTTACAAGAAACATGCCAAAATTAATATATTGATTTATAAAGAAAACGCCCCGCGACAAAGTGCAGGGCGTGGTGAAATTAACTAACTTTTGGCGAAAACTTAACGCTTGTCAGCGACCAGCTTCAGCGCATGTTCCAGAACGTTAATATCTGCCCCAGCTTTATGCGCATTTTCGCTCAGATAGCGACGCCACTGACGGGCCCCTGGAATCCCCTGAAACAGCCCCAGCATATGGCGCGTCACATGTCCCAAATAGGTTCCCTTACTCAGTTCACGCTCAATGTACGGGTACATGGCGCGCACCACGGCAACCGGATCGGCATCTTCGGTGGCAGCAGCAAAAATCTCACGGTCAACGGACGCCAGAATACCTGGGTTTTGGTAAGCTTCACGCCCCACCATCACGCCATCCATATGTTGCAGATGAATTTTTGCTTCTTCCAGCGATTTAATGCCGCCGTTGATCGACATCGTCAGATGCGGGAAATCACGCTTTAGCTGATAAACGCGGTCATAATCCAGCGGTGGGATCTCGCGGTTTTCTTTCGGGCTTAACCCGGATAGCCAGGCCTTGCGGGCGTGAATAATAAACATCTCACATTCGCCGTTGCCAGATACCGTGTTGATGAAATCGCACAGGAATTCGTAGCTGTCCTGATCATCAATACCAATACGCGTTTTCACCGTAACCGGTATCGACACCACGTCGCGCATTGCTTTGACGCAATCGGCGACCAGTTGTGCATTCCCCATCAGACAGGCGCCAAACATGCCATTCTGTACGCGGTCGGAAGGACAACCCACGTTGAGGTTAATTTCGTCATAGCCCCGCTGTTCAGCGAGCTTCGCACACTGCGCCAGCGCTGCCGGATCGCTCCCACCCAATTGTAATGCTACTGGGTGCTCTTCTTCGCTATACGCCAGATAATCGCCTTTACCATGAATGATCGCGCCGGTGGTTACCATCTCCGTATAGAGCAGCGTCTGGCTGGACAGTAAACGCAAAAAGTAGCGACAGTGTCTGTCCGTCCAGTCGAGCATCGGCGCGATAGAAAAACGATGAGCGGGAAAAGCGGTAGACTGAGATTCAGGCAGCATGGCGAATATTCAAGCATCCGGTTAAAAAAGGGGCGCTACTATAGCATAGACCGTTACGATAGTGAGCCACATCCTCGCGGTTATCCCTCCGTAGCCCCCACGCGCGCTATTTACGCCCGGGTTTTCCGTCATGAGAGCCAAAAAACTGCGGCGGATGGTCGACCCAGCGATCCTCGCGCGTAGCCGCATAGACAGGGTTAAGCGGGTAATATATGCGGTTATGTTTTTTATTCGCTTCACCTACGACCAGCAGACGCACCTCTTCACTGGTGTTATTGATAAAGGTGTGACACACGCCGGTGCCCGCCGGGAAACCAACGCTGTCGCCCGGTTCCAGCTTCCATAAATAACCGTTAATCCAGGCCTCAGGATATCCTTCCAGCACATAGATAAACTCTTCCTCATCGCTTTCAGCGTGCGGGTACGACGTGCGCCGCCCCGGCGGCAGGCGTTCATGATGAATACCGAGCCGCCCTAACCCGAGCTTGCGGGCAAGCGGCGCGCCAATCGAAAACAACTCATTGCTGTCGGGATAAGTGGCGTCATCAGCCCCCTCAACTTCTCGCCAGTGGCGAATACAATCGGGTCTTTTCATGTTTATTTTCCAGTATTGCGATGCGTCAGGTATAGCACACCACGGTGGATCTCGGCGTTTTAAGCAGAACATGTTAAAGTAAGGGATTAACCTTCCACGCAAATCGAGGCGCCAAATGGACAAAACCACTACGCAGGAGTTATTGGCTCAAGCTGAAAAACTCTGTGCGCAACGCAACGTGCGACTTACGCCACAACGCCTCGAAGTGCTGCGCCTGATGAGCCTGCAGGAAGGCGCAATTAGCGCCTATGACCTGCTTGACCTGCTGCGGGAAACCGAGCCACAGGCGAAACCGCCGACCGTGTATCGTGCGCTCGACTTTCTGCTGGAACAAGGGTTTGTGCATAAGGTGGAATCCACCAACAGCTATGTGCTTTGCCACCTGTTCGATCAGCCAACCCACAGTTCCGCAATGTTCATTTGCGATCGCTGTGGCGTGGTAAAAGAAGAGTGTGCGGAAGGCGTGGAAGACATCATGCATACGCTGGCGGCAAAAATGGGCTTTGCCCTGCGGCATAACGTTATTGAAGCCCACGGGCTGTGCCCGGCCTGTGTGGAGGTTGAGTCATGCCGTCATCCTGGCGAATGCCAGCATGACCATACGATTCAGGTGAAGAAGAAAGTTGGGCGCTAGATAAGGAGGAGAGCGTACATCCTTGTACTCTCAGGAGGGAGGGGTTAATTACCAGCGGTAATCATTACGTTTTTCCCAATCATTAACTTCTTTTTCCGCCTGATCTTTCGCGTAACCGTAACGCTCCTGGACTTTACCGACCAGTTGGTCACGTTTACCTTCAATGACCGTCATATCATCATCGGTCAGTTTGCCCCATTGCTCTTTCACTTTACCTTTAAACTGCTTCCAGTTGCCGCCGACTTCGTCTTTATTCATCATCAAGTCCTCATCGTTAGGTTGTGAATAGCGAGAGTGCCATGTCCAGACACATGCTGTTTTTGCTGGACGTGAGAATAAGTGTAGTCAGGGATTCTGGGTTTTATTTACTATTCGGAATTTTTAACCATCCTGCTCAGGCGAACCAGGTTCCATTACGCCAGTGGCGTCGCCAGATAATGGCCAGTGAAAGCCCACGCAACGTGAGGAAAACGCTTAATGCCAGCCACAAACCATGATTTCCAAGCCACGGTAAAGCGAGCAGCGTTAATGCGAATCCCACTGCGGCAACGGCCATACTGTTACGCATTTCTGCAGCCCGCGTCGCGCCAATAAACATCCCGTCGAGCAGATAACACCACACCCCCACCAGCGGCAAAACCACCTGCCAGAAGAGATAGCGATCGGCCAGCAGTTGGATCTGCGGCAGCGAGGTCAGCAGCGCCACAATCTGCTCGCCAAACAGGGCATAAACCAGCGAAAACAAAATAGCCACAATACCGGACTGTCGACAGGCCGCCCGCCAGACGTCCAGCAACTGGCTACCATCTCGCGCCCCATAGGCCTGACCCGAATGCGCTTCCACGGCATAGGCAAATCCGTCCAGCGCGTAGGCGGTAAAAGTCAGCAAGGTCATCAGAACGGCATTAACCGCAATGATATCGCCTCCCAGACGCGCACCCAGCACCGTGATAGCGCCAAAACAGAGTTGTAGCAGCAGCGAGCGCAGCATGATGTCGCGGTTGAGCGCCAACAAACGACGGAAGTTGCCACGCCACGCCTGCTTCAGCATTGCCAGTGAAATGCCACGTATATGCAGGACTTTACGTACCATCATCAGGCCAATCAGCAGGGTGGCATATTCGGCAATCACCGTCGCCAGCGCCGCTCCCTGCACGTTCATATGCAGGCCCATCACCAGCCATAAATCGAGTACGATGTTGAGAATATTACCGACAATCAACAGGATAACCGGCGCACGCGCATACTGAACGCCAAGCAGCCAGCCGAGCAGCACCAGATTCGCCAGAGACGCGGGTGCGCTTAACCAGCGAATTTCCAGGAAACGTCGGGCCTGCTCCAGTACCGCTTCACTTCCCCCGACAATATGCAGAGCCAGATCGATAATCGGTGTACGAAACAGTGCGATAAGCAGCCCCGCTCCCAGCGCCAGCATTAGCGGCTGCACCAGCGCGCGCGCCAGCGCCTGCGGATTTTTCGCGCCAAATGCCTGCGCGGTAAGACCTGTGGTACTCATGCGCAGGAAAAGCAGCAACATAAAGAGAAAACTGGTCGCCGTGGCGCCAACCGCAACGCCGCCAAGATAGACTGGGCTATCCAGATGACCAATCACAGCGGTATCCACCAGTCCCAGCAGGGGAACGGTGATATTGGAAAAGATCATCGGTAAGGCGAGGTGCCAGAGTGCTTTATCAGAAGAGGTAAAGAAAGGCATACAGGAGAGCCTGGAAGAAGTTAGAGGTACTGAAAAAAATGTTGTCCATGCCCGACAAGCGCAGCGCCATCGGGCACGTTGCCGGATGGCGACATAAACGTCTTATCCGGCCTACAGGGCATTAACAGAAAATTACAGCCATTCACCGTTACGAATAACGCCTACCGCCAGTCCTTCGATAGTGAAGTTTTGCTCACGCAGGTCGACAACGATGGGTTTAAATTCGCTATTTTCTGGCAAGAGTTCAACCTTGTTGCCCTGTTTTTTCAGGCGCTTAACGGTGACTTCGTCATCGATACGGGCAACAACGACCTGACCGTTACGCACGTCCTGTGTTTTATGCACAGCGAGTAAATCACCGTCCATAATACCGATATCTTTCATCGACATACCACTAACGCGCAGCAGAAAATCGGCGTTCGGTTTGAACAGTGAAGGATCGACCTGGTAGTGGCCTTCGATGTGCTGCTGCGCCAGCAGTGGCTCACCTGCAGCCACACGCCCAACAAGCGGTAACCCTTCTTCTTCTTCCTGCAGCAGTCGAATACCGCGCGATGCACCGGATACAATTTCCAGCACCCCTTTACGCGCCAGCGCTTTCAGATGTTCTTCAGCAGCGTTTGGGGAACGGAACCCCAAACGCTGCGCGATCTCCGCACGCGTCGGTGGCATACCTGTCTGGCTGATGTGATCCCTAATGAGATCAAACACCTCTTGCTGCCTGGCCGTTAACGCTTTCATTCCGCCCCCTGGGTGTATATACAGTTATGCTGTGAGTATATACAGCTAAAGGTGATTTTGGAACCGCAAACTGCACAAAAAACAGGAGATTTATGCAGTTGTGGAATCTTTATCGCAAATGCGACCACAACAGGATGCCCCAGGTGATCAGAGCGACAAAAATAGACAGCAATACCGCCGCCGACCCCATATCTTTTGCCCGACCGGAAAGTTCGTGATACTCAGAGCCAATACGGTCAACCACCGCCTCAATCGCACTGTTGAGGATTTCAACGATCATCACCAGCATCACGGACCCAATCAACAGCACGCGGGTAATCGCATCGACGTCCAGCCAGCAGGCGATGGCTACGCCCAACAGGACGGCAACGCTTTCCTGACGGAATGCCGCCTCATTGATCCATGCGGCGCGAAAACCTTTCCAGGAATAGCCTGCAGCTTTGATAATTCGGGTGAATCCAGTGGTATTATTGGCCATCAAAAAGAACCTTTTTACATTATTAGCGTCAATGTCATTGTAACGTTACCCCGTTTGTTTCAGGGTGTGGCAAAGCAGCGCGAAGTATGACGGGATACCACAGAAATTAACTAAACTTTCTGATATCCTTGCAGCGCATTTGCATTATTAACCAGAGGCTTTACATCGTTTATGTCCGGCTGGCCACGAATTTACTACAAATTACTGAATTTACCATTAAGCGTCCTGGTAAAAAGCAAGTCTATTCCGGCAGAACCTGCCCCGGAATTGGGACTCGATACTTCTCGTCCCATTATGTACGTCTTACCGTACAATTCAAAAGCAGACTTGCTGACGCTGCGTGCCCAATGTCTGGTGCACGATCTCCCCGATCCCCTGGAACCGCTGGAGATAGACGGAACTCTGCTGCCGCGCTACGTGTTTATTCACGGCGGCCCGCGTGTGTTCACCTATTACACGCCGAAAGAAGAGTCCATCAAGCTGTTCCATAACTATCTCGATCTGCATCGCAGCAATCCAGACCTGGATGTGCAGATGGTGCCGGTTTCGGTGATGTTTGGCCGTGCGCCAGGGCGTGAAAAAGGCGAAGTCAATCCGCCGCTGCGCATGCTGAACGGTGTACAGAAATTCTTTGCTGTGTCCTGGCTGGGACGCGACAGTTTTGTCCGCTTCTCCCCGTCAGTCTCCTTGCGTCGCATGGCGGATGAACACGGTACGGATAAGATCATTGCTCAGAAGCTGGCTCGCGTGGCGCGCATGCACTTTGCTCGTCAGCGTCTGGCCGCAGTTGGCCCGCGCCTCCCTGCCCGCCAGGACCTGTTTAATAAGCTGCTGGCCTCAAAAGCTATCGCTCGCGCGGTAGAAGACGAAGCGCGCAGTAAAAAAATCTCCCACGAAAAAGCGCAGCAAAACGCCATTGCGCTGATGGAAGAGATTGCCGCCAACTTCTCCTACGAGATGATCCGTCTGACCGACCGTATTCTGGGCTTTACCTGGAACCGGCTGTATCAGGGGATTAACGTTCACAATGCGGAGCGTGTCCGTCAACTGGCGCACGATGGGCACGAAATCGTGTATGTCCCGTGCCACCGCAGCCATATGGACTATATGCTGCTGTCGTACGTTCTGTACCACCAGGGTCTGGTTCCGCCGCACATCGCTGCCGGTATCAACCTGAACTTCTGGCCAGCGGGTCCGATTTTCCGCCGTCTGGGCGCATTCTTTATTCGTCGTACCTTCAAGGGTAACAAGCTCTATTCCACCGTTTTCCGCGAATACCTGGGCGAACTGTTCAGCCGCGGCTACTCGGTTGAGTATTTTGTCGAAGGTGGCCGTTCACGTACCGGTCGTTTGCTCGACCCGAAAACCGGCACGCTGTCGATGACTATTCAGGCGATGCTGCGCGGCGGAACGCGTCCGATTACCCTCGTACCGATCTACATCGGCTATGAGCACGTAATGGAAGTAGGCACCTACGCCAAAGAGCTGCGTGGCGCGACGAAAGAAAAAGAGAGTCTGCCGCAAATGCTGCGTGGCTTAAGCAAGCTGCGTAATCTGGGTCAGGGCTATGTTAACTTTGGTGAACCAATGCCGTTGATGACTTACCTTAACCAGCACGTGCCGGAGTGGCGTGAATCGATTGATCCTATCGAGTCTATCCGCCCGGCCTGGCTGACGCCGACGGTGAATAACATTGCCGCCGATCTAATGGTGCGCATTAACAACGCAGGCGCGGCCAACGCCATGAACCTGTGCTGTACTGCGTTACTGGCTTCCCGCCAGCGCTCTCTGACCCGTGAACAGCTGACCGAGCAGCTTGACTGCTATCTCAGCCTGCTACGCAATGTGCCGTACGCGGCAGATGCTACAGTTCCTGCGCAGAGCGCCAGTGAATTGATCGATCACGCCTTGCAGATGAACAAGTTTGAGGTCGAGAAAGACACCATCGGCGACATCATCATTTTGCCGCGCGAGCAGGCGGTATTGATGACCTACTACCGCAACAACATTGCGCATATGCTGGTTCTGCCTTCATTGATGGCAGCCATCGTGACTCAGCATCGTCGTATTTCACGCGCCGCGCTACAGCAGCATATTGATGCGCTGTATCCGATGCTGAAAGCGGAGCTGTTCTTACGCTGGGAGCGTGATGAACTTGCCGGAGTGATTGACGAACTGGCCAGCGAAATGCAGCGCCAGGGACTTATCACCCTGACCGATGACGAACTGCATATCAATCCGGCCCGCTCCCGTACGCTACAGCTGCTGGCGGCAGGCGCTCGCGAGACGTTGCAACGCTACGCCATTACCTTCTGGTTGCTGAGCGCCAATCCGTCGATCAACCGTGGTACGCTGGAGAAAGAGAGCCGCACCGTGGCGCAACGCCTCTCCGTGCTGCACGGCATTAACGCGCCGGAATTCTTCGATAAAGCCGTGTTCAGCTCCCTGGTGCTGACGCTGCGTGACGAGGGATTCATCAGCGACACCGGAGATGCCGAACCGGAAGAGACGATGAAGATCTATCAGATGCTGGCCGAACTGGTCACGTCAGATGTGCGTCTGACCATCGAGAGCGCTACACAAGGCGAGTAAGCATAAAAAAACCGGTCGGAATGAACTGACCGGTTTTTTATTTTGCAGACTAGACCAAACTCAAAAATGCCAGTAGCTCATCGCCAGTCCTAAGAACAACACCAGACCGACGTAATTATTGTTCATAAACGCTTTAAAACAGGCATCACGTTCGCGATTGACGATCAGTTTCTGCTGATAGACAAACAGCGCGCCCGCCACCAGCAGAGACCAGTAATAACCCAGCCCTAACCCGTTTAGCCAACCCACCAGCGCCATCAACACCAGCACGCCAACCTGCAAAACACCAATAATCAGCTTGTCGTTCTTACCAAACAGAATCGCGGTCGATTTAATGCCTATCTTCAGGTCATCATCCCGGTCAACCATGGCATATTGCGTATCATAGGCCACTGCCCAGAGGATATTGGCGAGGAACATCAGCCAGCAGCTCAGCGGTACGGATTCGCTCACGGCGGCAAACGCCATCGGGATCGACCAGCCAAACGCCGCCCCCAGCACCACCTGCGGCAGATGCGTATAGCGCTTCATAAAGGGGTAAACCCACGCCAATGCTAACGCCGCAACGGATAACAATATGGTCATCGTGTTGAGTGTTAAAACCAGCAGGAAGGCCAGCAGCACCAATACGATGAACAACGTTCGGGCTTCTTTCTCGGTTACGGCCCCGCTCGGCAGCGGTCGATTCGCGGTGCGTTTAACGTGTCCGTCAAATTTCCTGTCGGCATAATCATTCACCACGCATCCGGCGGCGCGCATTAACCATACTCCGGCAACAAAAACCGCCAGGATCCACAGTTGCGGCATGCCCGGGGTCGCCACCCACAATGCCCACAGCGTAGGCCAGAGCAGTAGTAAGGCGCCGATTGGCTTATCCGTACGCATCAAGCGGTGAAACGCCAACAGCTTATTCTGCGTCAGACTCCACTCCATCTTTATCTTCCTCTCAGTACAACGGCGATGCAGGCAGAAAAAGCTCGGTAAGCATCAGCGGCTTACCGCTCAGCCGCAGGCGGGAACGACGCCCCCACAGCGCTGCATCGCGGCCAATCTCAATAAAATCTCGGGTCAATGTTGATGACGTAAACAGGTAGCGTCCGAGCGGGGTTTTCCCCAGGTTTTGTAAGGCCAGTTCAGGACCGCACAAGGTTGATTCAGGCACTACGGTCCGTCCGGCAAGCCAGGGTTCACCATCCGCGCATAACAGGATTTCACGTAACCAATAGCGGGGCTCTTCAGGCAGCAGCGGCAGCTCTTCAGACACCTCATTTTGCCCAACGAATTCTTCGCGAATCAACGTGACGGTGACCTGTTTTCCCTGCTGCTCAAAACGTGTAGTCATGGAATCTTCCAGTAACAACCAGTCGAGCAGTTGGGCGTCCAGCGCCGGGATCGCATCAAAATAACGCAGCGCACGCAGTTGCGTTAACGCAGGGTGTGGCATGCCTTACTCTCCGATTTATAACCTGAAGGCATTGTATCGCAGAAAAGGCATTACGGGGTGAGCAAACACAATTAAGTGATCGGTAGGGCAACATAAGTGTAACAATTAGCACCGAAGGATAAAAAAAGGTGCGCCAGGAGACGCACCAGTTGTTGCAAAATCAACAATGTGGGGAGATGTTTACCCCTTGCCTTTTACACTGCTGATAAAGGTGGATCGGGCAGATTTGGATCCCAGACGTTCAGCTTCATCAAGCAGCTTCAGCGCTTTATCGACATCGCCTTTCGCAACTGCATCCTTAATGCCCTGATTAAAATAGCTTTCCGTGTCGTTCAGCATCGGCTCACTTTTCTTCACCGGCTGCGGCGCAGGTGCGGCAACTGCTGCTGCCGGAGCTGCATAAGCCACCGCTGGTGCGGCGGTATTACCAACCGTAACAGGACCAGGGCCGGACGAGCCAAACAGCGGCCCGACCAGAACGCTGGAGGAGGAGCTGGTTTTGACTTTCAGTTTCAGCAGGCCGTCGGTGGTATGACGAGCGATCGGGTCAGGGATATCCGGAATCGCGTTACCTACCCCCTTGGCATAGGCTTTTGCCGGGTCAAGCAGAGTCGTGGTCTGTTGCAGATCTTTATCCGTGGTAAAGACCAGAACATACAGTTTTTGCTGGCCCAGCGCAGGCGTCAGGCGCATGACCCCTTCCAGGCGATCGGCACTCATCACGCCGGGCTCCTGGTAGGTGAAATAGCTGCTGGGGAAGAACGCAGATGGCGTCATGTTTTGGTCAAGAATTAAGACGTTTGGCGCAAATACGCTGGTTTGTTTGTTGACCTCACTGGACAGCGTCAGGGTCAGTTCGCCAATGTTCGCCGGCACGCTATAGGCCGCGACCGGGCCGGTAATACCCGCGATATCAAGACGCTGGCCCGCTGTCGCAAGCTGTGTCGATTGGGTTTTGGATTGATCAACCGGCGTCCAGGTCAACTGTTGCAGCGCGGCAGTGGGGATTGTTGGGGCCGCGGTGGTGTTCTGCGGAACAATATTAACATCGGCCAGGCTGATGCCAGGCGCGCTGGCAAATAACCCTGCAGATAAACAAAGGGCAACGAGACTTTTCTTCATTTTCATTGTTATCACCTCAGATAGCATGGGTTCAGCGGTGGCCAGGCAATAGCGCGCTAAACCGTAATCAAGAGGGGCTTGCGCCCCTCTTTCGGTCTTTACGTCAGGTTAGTGCTGGATTACCACCAGATTTCCATCTGGGCACCGAAGGACCACTCATCGCTGTCGCCACGGCTGGTTGTGCTGATACCAGAGTTAGTTGCGGCGGCATATTTAGAAACTTTGTCGCCATTTTTCACGTAACCCCACTCTTCATCCCATTTGGCATAGGTTGCGAAGACGCGGATTGCCGGGCGAGACCAGATGCTGTCGCCAGCCTGCCATTGTTGTGCCAGGGTGATTTTGTACTGGCTGTTGCGATCGCTGGTCTGCTGTGATTTAACGTTGTCGTAACCGACTTCCAGCAAGGTGCTCATGATCGGCGTCCATTTGTACATCGGACGGATACCCACGGTGTACCATTCGGTACCCAGGTCGTTATCCAGGTCGATGTTCTGATACATACCGACGTACATCAGGTCCCACTTGTCGCCCAGAGAGATTGCACCATGGTCAAGTACGCGTACCAGGCTACCATTGTTATTGATGTTGTTGTCAACATGATGGATGACAGGTGCATCTGGAGATACCTGAGTATCGAAGGTAGAGCCGTAAGTCCCCTGCGAGCCGCCCTTACCTTGCGTTGTCATGGCGTCAGTCGCGTACTGAACAACAAATTTGTTATAGCCTTTCAGCATACTTTGGGTGTGTTCTGCGGTGAACATCCAACCATCTTTCGTTGCGTCATCCGCGTAGCTGTAACCGTCGGTTTTATTCGCGCGGCCATAGTCCACACCCAGTTCCAGCATACCGTCAGGGTTAGTAGCCATCTGCGCTAAACGTACGTCAAATACGTCGTTCGCGGTATCTTTAGAGGTGTCGTAGATATTCTGGCTACTGAAGGTATAAGACCCCCCAGCTTCCTGAGAACGGGTGGCCGCCAGAGACAGTTTACCGAAGCCCAGATCGATGTTTTCAATACCAGCACCAGGACCTGAAATATCCCAGTAGTAGAAGTCGATCATGTGGACGTCATGACGCTGATAGAAACGTTTACCGGCCCAGATGGTGGAACCCGGCAGCCATTCAATCAGGTTTTTACCCTGCACGTTGGCTTCGCGGAAAGCAGGATCGGTCGCTTCCCAGTCATTCTGCTGTGCAACGGAGTAGGCAACGTTGGTGTCGAAGTAGAAGCTCTTATCGCCCTCTTTCCACACTTCCTGACCTAATTTGATTTCCGCATAGGTTTCACATTCGTTACCAAGACGGTATTTACTTTGTGCACCTGTTGCCTGGAAACATTGTTGTTCACCGCCGCTACCCGTCCAGCCAATACCGGAACGAGCATAACCATGGAAGTCCACGGCCATTGCCTGAACAGACATAATGCCTGCTGCCACAGCAACCGCCAGAGGGAGTTTGCGCAGAGTAATCATCGTTCTATCTCCTGAGATCATTGCTTTTCTTTAAACGCTGCCACCTTCTGCAACTGCGAATGGTTTTGCGTTTCGTTTTTTTTATGGGGACCTTAAACGCCCGGCTCCTGGTGCAACCGACGACATGCAGTGCCATCCTCACGGAACAGATGGCAACGCTCTGGCGGCAGGCCGATAGCGAATGTGGCACCCTCTTCTACCAACACCACGTCGTTCTGGCGGTAAACCAGGTTTTGACGGATGGCGGGGATCTGGATATGAATTTGTGTTTCGTGACCCAACTGCTCGACCACCTGCACTTCACCTTCGAGGGTGACATCGGCGATATCGCTGGGCAGCAGATGTTCCGGGCGGATACCTAAAGACATGTTGGCGCCAACCTGCACCGCATGGCTGTCTACCGGTAGCCAGATTTGCTGGCGGTTGGGCAGCTCAACCTGCACTTGATCGATGGCCGTTGCCGTGACTTTCACCGGCAGGAAGTTCATCTTCGGCGAACCAATGAAGCCCGCTACAAAGCGGTCCGCCGGGTAGTGATACAGCTCCAGGGGCTTACCGACCTGCGCTACGCGACCGGCATCCAGCACCACAATTTTGTCGGCCAGCGTCATCGCTTCGACCTGATCGTGGGTGACGTAAATCATCGTGCGGCCCAGACGTTTATGCAGGCGGGAAATTTCAATACGCATCTGCACGCGCAGTGCGGCGTCCAGGTTCGACAGGGGTTCATCCAGCAGGAATACGCGCGGTTCGGCGACCAGCGTACGGCCAATCGCCACACGCTGACGTTGTCCGCCGGAAAGTGCTTTCGGTTTACGTTCCAGCAGGTGCGCCAGTTGCAGAACTTCCGCGACCTGGTTCACGCGCTGATTCATCACCTCTTTTTTCGCTCCGGCCAGTTTGAGGCCGAACGACATGTTTTCCGCGACAGATAAATGGGGATACAACGCATAGGACTGAAAGACCATGCCCACACCGCGTTCGGCGGGTGGAATGTCGTTCATCCGGGTCTCCCCGATAAACAGATCGCCACTGGTGATGGTTTCAAGTCCGGCAATCATACGCAGCAAGGTCGACTTACCGCAGCCTGAAGGTCCGACAAACACCACGAATTCCCCTTCGTGAATGTCGAGATTGATATCTTTCGATACCACCACGTCACCCCAGGCTTTCGTTACATTTCGCAGCTGTACGCTCGCCATGCCCTTCTCCCTTCGTTACAACCTGTCATCGACAGCAACATTCATGATGGGCTGACTATGCGTGATCCCTTGACTGCGTGAATCCTCCACCCCCCGGCTTTTTTATGGGGGAGGAGGCGGGAGGATGAGAGAGCAGCGTCTGAGACCCGGGCCGTACGCAGCGGAGGAATTTCGTGATGCAGCCTGCAAAAATCGGTGGGTTTTTATGTGCGCCAGTACGCAATACTCACATTTATGTAACACAGATCACATAAAGAGCGGGTGGGGCGTAGGGGTAAGGAGGATGGAAAGAGGTTGTCGTATAAAGAAACTAGTAACCGTTAAGCCACCTCTGCAAAATCACCAAACAGGATGGGAACTATGAAAATCAAAACTGGCGCACGCATCCTCGCATTGTCTGCATTAACGACGATGATGTTTTCCGCCTCGGCTCTCGCCAAGATTGAAGAAGGTAAGCTGGTTATCTGGATTAACGGCGACAAAGGCTATAACGGCCTCGCTGAAGTGGGCAAAAAATTCGAGAAAGACACCGGGATCAAAGTCACCATTGAGCACCCGGACAAACTGGAAGAGAAATTCCCGCAGGTTGCCGCGACCGGCGACGGCCCGGACATCATCTTCTGGGCGCATGACCGTTTTGGCGGCTACGCTCAGTCTGGCCTGCTGGCTGAAATAACGCCTGACAAAGCATTCCAGGACAAGCTCTATCCGTTCACCTGGGATGCCGTACGCTATAACGGCAAACTGATTGCCTACCCGATCGCGGTTGAAGCGCTGTCGCTGATTTACAACAAAGACCTCGTGCCAAATCCACCGAAAACCTGGGAAGAAATTCCTGCACTGGATAAAGAACTGAAGGCGAAAGGTAAATCCGCGCTGATGTTCAACCTGCAAGAACCGTACTTCACCTGGCCGCTGATTGCCGCCGACGGCGGTTACGCGTTCAAGTTTGAAAACGGCAAGTACGACGTGAAAGACGTGGGCGTGGATAACGCTGGCGCGAAAGCGGGCCTGACCTTCCTGGTTGACCTGATCAAGAACAAACACATGAACGCGGATACCGATTACTCCATCGCTGAAGCGGCCTTTAACAAAGGCGATACCGCGATGACCATCAACGGCCCGTGGGCATGGTCTAACATCGACAAGAGCAAAATCAACTACGGCGTCGCGCTGTTGCCAACCTTCAAAGGCAAGCCGTCTAAACCGTTTGTTGGCGTGCTGAGCGCGGGTATCAACGCCGCCAGCCCGAACAAAGAGCTGGCGAAAGAGTTCCTCGAAAACTACCTGCTGACCGATCAGGGTCTGGATGAAGTGAATAAGGACAAACCACTGGGCGCCGTTGCGCTGAAATCCTTCCAGGATCAGTTAGCAAAAGACCCACGCATCGCCGCCACCATGGATAACGCCCAGAAAGGCGAAATCATGCCGAACATCCCACAGATGTCCGCATTCTGGTATGCCGTACGTACCGCAGTGATTAACGCAGCCAGCGGTCGTCAGACCGTCGATGCCGCACTGAAAGATGCACAAGGTCGTATCACCAAGTAGTGCTGTAGCACACGTGCCGGATGGCGGCATAAATGCCTTATCCGGCCTACAACTCACCGTAGGCCTGATAAGCGCAGCGCCATCAGGCACTTTTGCCGACAGATGTTCAATGTTGTAGAGGAAGATCCCCATGGATGTCATTAAAAAGAAACACTGGTGGCAAAGCGACACGCTGAAATGGTCAGTGATGGGTCTGCTTGGGCTGCTGGTCGGTTACCTTGTTGTTTTGATGTACGCTCAGGGGGAGTACCTGTTTGCCATCATGACGCTGATTTTAAGCTCTGCTGGCCTGTATATTTTTGCTAACCGTAAAGCCTATGCCTGGCGCTATGTTTATCCAGGCGTTGCCGGTATGGGGCTGTTTGTCCTGTTTCCGCTGATTTGTACGATCGCCATTGCCTTTACCAACTACAGCAGCACCAACCAACTGACCTTTGAACGCGCTCAGGAAGTTCTGATGGATCGTTCTTATCAGGCGGGTAAAACCTACAATTTTGGCCTGTATCCGGCGGGTGATGAGTGGCAACTGGCCCTCACCGACGGTGAAACCGGCAAGAATTATCTCTCCGACGCCTTTAAATTTGGCGGCGAACAGAAACTGCAGTTGAAAGAAGCCGAAGCGCTGCCAGCGGGCGAGCATGCAACGCTGCGTATCATTACGCAAAATCGCCAGGCATTAACCCAATTGACCGCCATCCTGCCGGATGAAAGCAAAGTGATTATGAGTTCACTGCGCCAGTTCTCCGGCACGCAGCCACTCTATGCGCTCGCTGATGACGGTACGCTCACCAACAGCCAGAGCGGTGTAAAATATCGTCCGAACAACGACATTGGTTTCTATCAGTCGGTGAATGCAGACGGTAACTGGGGCGATGACAAGCTTAGCCCGGGCTACACCGTTACTATTGGCTGGGATAATTTTACCCGCGTCTTTACCGACGAGGGCATCCAGAAACCGTTCTTCGCTATCTTCGTCTGGACGGTGGTCTTCTCGGTACTGACCGTTATTTTGACCGTGGCCGTCGGCATGGTGCTCGCCTGTCTGGTGCAGTGGGAATCCCTGAAGGGCAAAGCGATTTACCGCGTCCTGCTGATTCTGCCGTATGCCGTGCCATCGTTTATCTCGATTCTGATTTTCAAAGGGCTGTTCAACCAGAGCTTTGGTGAAATTAACATGATGCTGAGCGCGCTGTTTGGCATCAAGCCGGCCTGGTTCAGCGACCCAACCACCGCGCGTTCGATGATTATTATCGTCAACACCTGGCTGGGCTATCCATACATGATGATCCTGTGCATGGGCCTGCTGAAAGCAATTCCTGACGATCTGTACGAAGCCTCGGCGATGGATGGCGCAGGTCCGTTCCAGAACTTCTTTAAGATTACGTTGCCGCTGCTGATCAAGCCCCTGACGCCGCTGATGATCGCCAGCTTCGCCTTTAACTTTAACAACTTCGTGCTGATTCAACTGTTGACCAACGGTGGTCCGGACAGGCTCGGTACCACCACGCCAGCCGGTTATACCGACCTGCTCGTGAGCTACACCTATCGTATTGCCTTTGAAGGCGGCGGTGGTCAGGACTTCGGTCTGGCGGCGGCGATTGCCACACTGATCTTCCTGCTGGTTGGCGCGCTGGCGATTGTGAACCTGAA
Organism: Citrobacter europaeus; assembly: GCA_020099315.1. NCBI lineage: Bacteria > Pseudomonadati > Pseudomonadota > Gammaproteobacteria > Enterobacterales > Enterobacteriaceae > Citrobacter > Citrobacter europaeus. Next base: position 48,498 of record CP083650.1, on the reverse strand, counting down.
AGCCACACGTATGAAGTTTGATTAAGGGAGATAACGACAATGGCTATGGTCCAACCGAAATCACAAAAGTTACGTTTATTCGCAACGCACTTAGGGCTGCTGATTTTTATCGCGGCGATCATGTTCCCGCTGCTGATGGTTATCGCTATCTCGCTGCGCGAAGGTAACTTTGCCACCGGCAGCCTGATCCCGGAAAACATCTCCTGGGAGCACTGGAAACTGGCGCTGGGCTTTAGCGTTGAGCACGCAGATGGCCGCGTGACCCCGCCGCCGTTCCCGGTACTGTTATGGCTGTGGAACTCGGTGAAAGTGGCCACCATTACCGCGATCGGTATCGTGACGCTTTCCACCACCTGTGCTTACGCCTTTGCCCGTATGCGATTCCCGGGCAAAGCAACCCTGCTGAAAGGGATGCTGATTTTCCAGATGTTCCCGGCGGTACTGTCTCTGGTCGCGTTGTATGCTTTGTTTGACCGCCTGGGCCAGTACATTCCGTTTATCGGCCTGAACACTCACGGCGGCGTGATCTTCGCTTATCTCGGCGGTATTGCGCTGCATGTGTGGACGATTAAGGGCTATTTCGAAACCATCGACGGTTCGCTGGAAGAAGCGGCCGCGCTGGATGGCGCTACGCCGTGGCAGGCTTTCCGCCTGGTGCTGTTACCGCTTTCCGTTCCGATTCTGGCGGTCGTGTTTATTCTGTCGTTCATTGCCGCCATTACCGAAGTACCGGTCGCGTCACTGCTGCTGCGTGATGTGAACAGCTACACCCTCGCGGTAGGTATGCAGCAGTACCTCAATCCACAGAACTACTTGTGGGGCGACTTTGCCGCCGCAGCTGTACTTTCAGCCATTCCGATCACTCTGGTATTCCTGCTGGCGCAGCGCTGGCTGGTCAACGGCCTGACGGCGGGTGGTGTGAAAGGTTAAGTTTTACCGAAGTAACCGCCCGGCAACGGGCAATGCCACTGCAACCCTCAATTTATGTTATCCCAACCTGTGACTGTTATTCGGCGCTCTACGGAGCGCCCTTTTTTTATGTAAATTCCATACGCTTAAGCGATGTAAAACGTTTACACTCACTGGATTATTTTTATTGACAGACAGTTAACATCTTTGTGATAAGCATCACATATGCAAATTTTCATAATGACGAAAACAAAATACAGAATAACACTTCCACTCTCGAAATATTACATTACCCTAACGATAAAATCGGGCGAGTAACAAATATGAAAGTTTATAATTTTGATAAAGTTATTTCACGCGACGGAACCTATAGCGCTAAATATAATAACAAGGGGCGTGACATCATCCCTCTGTCTGTAGCTGATATGGATATCCCCGTAGCTGATTTTATAGTTTCTGAATTGTCAGTCGCAAATCAGAAAGGTATCTACGGTTATACATTATTAAGTGATGACTGGCAGCAAGTAACAGCACAGTGGTACCAACGCCATTACTCGTGGAAGGTCAACCCTGAACACATTGTTTTTTGCCCACGAGTGGTACAAGCCGTCTCATTATTTATCCAGAACTTTACCCAGCCGGGAGATGCTATTGTCAGCCTGGCCCCAGCCTATCATCCTATTAGCCATGCAGTTGAAGTCAACCATAGAGTATTGCTGGAAAGTGCGTTATTTTATCGTGACCACCGCTATGAAATAGACTTTGCGGATCTCGAAGATAAGTTTAAAACGGCTTGTTGTTTTATTCTAATATCGCCGCATAATCCAACAGGAACAATCTGGTCAGAAGACAATCTGAGAAAAATAGCTTCATTAGCAGAGAAATATAATGTTTTTATTATTTCCGATGATGTTCATGCAGACTTCAATTTCACCAAAAAACAACATCAAACAATCTCTTCGATAAGTTCATACGTTGCACAAAACTCGTTTATTTGTACATCTCCAGCAAAAACATTCAATATGGCCGGACTTGAAATCGCCAATATTGTTATTGCTAATGATAAGTATCGTGAAAAGTTTAAATCAGCTCTTGTTGCAGCAGGTATCCATAATCCTGGTTATTTCTCTGTTCCTGCATTTCTCTGTGCTTACCGCCATGGCGATTCTTGGTTAGCAGCATTAAAAGATTATTTGGCCGAAAACAGGCGCTGGGTTCAATCATTCTGCCAGGCTCATTTTCCAGACTGGGTTGTCGCCTCTGGTGGTGGAACTTACATGTTGTGGATCGACTACCGAGCGATGAACATCAGCGAAGAGCAACTACGCCATTGGTTTGTCTCCCTCGCTGGTGTTGAGATGAGTTGGGGATCAGATTTTGGCGATGAAGGACTTGGTTTTTTCCGCGTGAACATCGCCACGCCGAGAACCACTCTTACACAAGCATTTGAACGGATTTATCAGAGCATACCCTTCACTACAGGAGTTTCCCTCCATGAATAATAACAATACTCCAAGAACACCAACTCTGGTGGAATCATTGTTACCAATACTAGCGATGGTTCTATTGCTGGGAGTTGGCTATGCAGCTTTCGATCTGCCACCTGAGCCATTAATGGTTCTTTCAACCGTCATTGCTGCGCTGTTAGTTAAGCGGTTGGGGTACGGCTACAATGCAATCCTTGAATCAATATCGCAGAAAATCGCCAAAACAATGCCTGCTCTGCTAATTTTGATCAGCGTGGGCCTCCTGATTGGGACATGGATGATAGGCGGTACTATTCCGCTGATGATTTATTACGGCCTTAATCTGATAAATCCTTCAATGATCTATGTGACCGCCCTGCTCGTTACTGCCGTCGTCTCTGTATGCACAGGGACATCCTGGGGATCGGCAGGCACCGTCGGTGTAGCATTTATGGGTGTGGCCATCGGAATGGAGGCTAATCTGGCAGCAACTGCTGGCGCTATTGTGGCGGGGGCTTATTTCGGGGACAAACTGTCACCTCTTTCAGGCGACACTAACCTGGCCGCGATGGCGGCCCAGATAGATCTCTATGAACACATCGCTCATTTACTTTACACAACCCTTCCTTCATTGATTCTGTCAGCCGTTGTTATGACCCTCTATGGAATGAATGGCGATCTCGGCGGCTCAACCGTGCCCGACAAAGTTCAGCTAATTACAGAGGGATTAAAGGGGATTTATCATTTTAATTTGTTGTTATTGCTCCCCATTGCCATTGTCCTGTACGGTTCGATTACCAAGAAACCAACTATTCCAATTATGCTTGTTTCGGCACTGGTAGCCATGATCAACGCCAGCGTCATTCAGGGTTTCGCACTACACGACATTGTAAAAAGTGCAGTAGACGGATTTAACGTTTCAATGCTTACCGATAAAGATGTTAATCCGCTATTAGGTAATTTGCTCAACCGCGGTGGCATGAACTCGATGATGAGTACGTTGCTTATTTGTTTCTGCGCCCTTTCATTCGCGGGAACATTGGCCTTGAGCGGCGCTTTAGAAGTCATCGTCCATAATCTGCTCAAATTAGTTCATTCCACAGGAACCATGATTCTTGCGACTATTGCCTGTGGCTTAACAATGATTAGCGTGACCTGTAATGGTCAGATCTCAATCCTGATCCCGATTGAAATGTTACGAAGTGCTTATATTGAGCGCGGGCTACATCCAAAAAATCTGGCGAGGACTGTAGAAGACTCTGCCACCATATTTGAACCGATTCTGCCCTGGACTGCCGCGGGTGCCTACATGGCAGGTACGCTTGGTGTTGCTACATTAAGCTATCTTCCGTGGGCTATTCTCTGCTGGAGTGGCATTTTCTTTGCGACGCTATGGGGTTTCACTGGCTTTGGCATCGCTCGCTTGTCCAAAGAAAAGCAGCAACAGCTCATGATGGAAACCGTAAATGAAAGCAAATAGAATCGGCCTGATTAAGATATTCGCCAGTCATTAACCACGTCTACACGCCGCAGCCCGATTGCGGCGTGTTGTCTGTTACTCTCGCTTCAGCCGTTTGGAATTGCACAACCACAGGGTGATCACCAGCAGCAGGATCGCCGCAGAATAGATCAGCACATCCATCGGCGCTTTATGATCGACAATGATCAACCGCACAATCGCGGTGATCCCGATATAGACAAAATAGCGCAGCGGAAAGTGAAACCCTGACTGAAAGTATTTCACAATCAAGGCGATAAATTCAAAGTAGAGGAAGTAAACCACCAGCCCTTCCACCAGCTCATACTTGCTGGTTTGTTCCGGCGCGAACAGCACATCTGCCAGATGCAGCGTTTCTTTCCCGAGGAATACAACCAGGATCAGGCCCAGACTCAGCAGCCCCAGATTCAACACAGTCTGTAAGATGGTGGAGATAAACTCCACGCGCGGACGAGATAGCGACGTCATAACGGCCCCTCCTGTTCAGTGACGAGGTTTCTGTATAACGCAAAAATGTGACAGAGATCTACATTTTTTGTTTATGTTTTGTGCAAGACAGGTCAACGGGGAATGATGAATGTCACGACACATTTCACAGGATGAAGTATGCAGATAAGACAATCCGCTGTCCGCAACGTTACCTGCGGTGAGAACGTGGTGATTTATGAGCCCGCCAATCTCTACGACTGCACATTGGGTGACAACGTCTTTGTCGGACCATTTGTAGAAATCCAGGGCAATACGCAGATTGGCGCAGACAGCAAAATTCAGTCGCACACCTTCATCTGCGAATATGTCACCCTGGGCGCCCGCTGTTTTATCGGTCATGGCGTGATGTTCGCCAACGATATGTTTCGCGAAGGAAAACCCAACGCTGACCGCAACAGTTGGGGGAGAATTATCATTGGAGACGATGTTTCGATCGGCAGTGGAGCGACCATTCTGGCGGTCACTATCTGCGATGGCGCGGTCATCGGCGCGGGAAGCGTGGTGACCAAATCGATCACCGAGAAAGGCGTATATGCGGGAAACCCGGCAAAATTATTGCGTCGCATATAACTTGCCGGATAGCTCGATTAACGGAAATTCACGCTGCGATCGCTGGTCATGTCGTACAGACCAAACTTACGTCCAAGCTGCTGGCCGCCATCACGCGTTAACGGCGTCCAGCCAATCGCCGCACGGCTGCGAGTCGGGCCAGACGAGAACAGATCCAGCGGTACGGAAACGTACACCCCTTTGGTAAAATCACCCTCTCCGTACTCATCCGGCGAGGCGTCGGTGATGGTTGCATAGCCACCTACCACAACACCGCTGTCAAAGCGTTTCGCCACTTCCAGCGTTCCGCCCTTATCCCCCGCCAGATACTGACCCACGCTGGCTTTCACCAGTACATCCTGAGCGAATGACGGATTCCAGTAAGCCGTCAAATGCCCGGTCTTCACGCTGTAGTCGGTGAATTTCATCATGTCCTGCGCGCTACGCCAGTCACGCTGTTTCACGTAGTTGGCATCAACACCAAACGCCCAACTGCTGTCCAGCGGGCGATACAGCACTTCCGCCCCCGCTCCGCCATACATGGTTTCCAGATAGCCACCGTAAACCTGTCCGTAGAACCCGTTTCCGAGTGACTGGAAGTAGTTGGCCTGCAGGTTATTCACGTAGACATCGTTTTGCACATACTCGCGCACATGGGTACGCACTCGTGGTAAATGCGAATCCTGCGGCGGGTTGGTGTAGTTAAATTTGTCATAGTTATTGGCGAGGTTAGCGAACAAACTCCCGGTGGTCAGCAGATGATCGGTCACCCACCAATCCGCTGTTCCCATCACGCCCAACTGATACATATAGAAGTTTTCCGGGCCGCCCACCGACTGGTTAAGCACCGGATCGATGTGGAGATTAAAGCGTGACTTATCGATATACCAACCCTGCTCGGTCGTTTTCGGCACCACGGGCTCAACGCGTTTTTGCGCCAGTTGGGTTTCATGACCCAACGGCTCGCCTTCCAGATGGCGCTTGAGGCTGGAAACCTCCGTTTCAGTCGTCACCTGCGGCAAGTTAAGGCGATTTTCCGTAATACGGATCGCGCGGATCCCGTCGGGAAGGGAGTTCATCACGATCCGGTTGACACGTTCGATCCCTTCACGCGAATCACGGTATTTCACCTGTTCACCGGTCACATACAGCGTATCGCCCTGCACCTGAATTTTAGGATCGGCCAGCCCGGCGTTATATTTCAGCAGCGTTAGCTGATTCGCCACCACCGAATGTTGCAGGATGGCATCCTGCGGCTGCGGCTGATATTTCGGCCGGGCGTTGTCGTTATAGTTTGGCCGCAGATCGTTAAAGTTAGTTCGCAGCGTGACCCCAAACATAAAGGTGTTCCCGCGCTCATAGCTCAGGTTAACGTCGGCCCAATCGGTGACGCGATAAATAGCGCCGACGTTAAACTTGCTCTTCTGATCCAGCTTGCCCGCAAAATCCTGTTGGTAATTATTCCCCTCATACTCCAGCTTCAGGCGCAGTGGTTGCCAGGGAGTCTGATATTCCACACCGCCAAATAATGATGCCGGACCATGAAACATCTGGCTGCCGTCAATAGAGCCGGCCTGCTTGTAGCTGTTATCGCGATAGCAGAATTTATCGCTGTATGAGCAAAACGGATTGCTGACGTTGCCGCTGGTCCCGAGATATCCCCAGCCCAGGCCAAGCGAGAAATCAAACGGCCCCCAGGCTTTATTCGCCACTATATACTCCGCATCGAACAGGCCCGTCCCGCCAATATCGCGCGCGCCAGCCGCTACCTGCGGCATCCAGTAGCTCTCTTCCCACAGCCGTAATTTGAGATCAAAAGCCTTATCTTTGTATGTCTGATCGCCTGAAAACGACTCGACGCTGCTGTATTTTTTAGTACGCACATCGGTGTAGCGCAGCGTGGTTTCCAGCCACGGGAACAGTTGTACCGACGCAGAGTAGTAGCGGTACTGATCGTTGTCGCGGTAGTTGAGGCTCATTTCGCCCTCGCGCGCCATGCGTGCGGTTGGGGTTTGCAGCAGCCCCACGCCGCCAAAATCGGACTGCGAAGGTCCAATGGGCGCGGGCCAGGTTTCACCGTGGCAAGCAACGCTTACGCCCAGCGCCAGTAAGCTGAGCAGGTAAGTTTTTCTCATTATTCGGGTATCCGCTGGGTCAGGGTGCGAAGAATATCGGCATTGATTTCATCCGGGGTGCTGCTCCAGACAGCATCAGAGAGTCCGACAAAAATGATGCTGCCGGGCATCGGCTCAACGTGACGTTTGTTCCAGTAAGCGACCGGTACTTTCTGCGTGCGTCCATTGGGATAGATGACCCACGCGTAGCTACGATCCGCGCCGCCGAGCCGACTTTGCCCATCGAGGTAGCTGGCGACATCACGCCCGGGCATAAACGGTTGTTTACCTGGGTGGCTTAGCAGGCCAAACAGCGTGATATCGGTTGGCTGCGCTCCGGCCCACAGCGTGTAATTGCCCTGCAGCGGCGGGTTACCTTGCTCGCTGACGCGCACAACATCCGGATCGAGATTAATCTTCTGTCTGCCGGTCACCTTCAGCGCCTGAATTTGCTGGCGTAATGCCTTGATAGATGCGGCATCGTCACCGCTTTCTTCAGCGCTCAGCGTCGCCAGGCGGGCCAGTAATGCCTGCTGCTGACGTTCCGCCTCAGTCGTTGCCCGCTCTTCACTGATAACTGCGCCTGGCCACCAGCTATTGCTCAACTGCGGCTGTCCAACCAGGTCGAGCAGATGTTCAGCCCCGGTCAGCGTTTTTGGCTCTGCGCTGGCGGAGGTAAAGACCTTAACGCTGCCCGCAGCAAAAACGGACGCTGTGCTCAGACTTAACAGCAGCGCCAGTACGGCTCGTTTGATCATGATTTTGCCGCCTTAATCAGCGTGGTTTTCACCGGGAAGTAACGTGCGCCAAGATACTGTTCCGACTGGCGAATCTGCCCTTCGCTGTCGATCCAGTAGCGGTTATGCCAGCGTGTTTGTTCGGTAGTTATCTCTTCATCGAGGAGCCGTACCGGCGTGTTATCGCTGCCGACTTTGATGGTGTCTGCGCCATCCCATTTGAAAACTGAGCGTGCGGTGGCATAGCGTACCTGCTGATGTTCAGTCCAGCCCATCGTACGGGTCCACGTTGCGCCATCGATTATTTGATTTGGTTTGATGAGCGGGTCTGCCGCCAGATTATTCATCTCGATCAGGTTGTCACCACCGAGCTGCGTTTTCACAATGCGCCCATGCTGCGTGACGAGAATGGCCCGATCCTGAGTCACCCATTTTTGCTGTCCGTTTTCTGCGAACGCGAGTACCACAAACAACTGGGGACCGCCGTTGAGTTGCATGTACTGGCTGGCGTAGGGCATGTTTTGGATTTCATCGTCCGTCATCTGTACGCCGGGAGTACCAAACACGCTCTCCCATAGCGAATGACCCAACCCTTCGGTGGTGGCTGAGCACGCCTGCAGTAACAGGCAAACCATTATGATCGCTGGTCGCTTCACGACGTTTCTCCGCAGCGGCAAAATAACCACACCGAAGTGTGGTTAGAATTAATCCCCGTCATACTTCACGTTGCAGATGCGTTAGCTACGTTCACTCACCCCGGTCACATAGCTATCTATGTTCCCGGGGACTCACTCACTTGCCGCCTTCCTGCAACGCGAATTATTTAGGGGCTACGTACCGGTATTACTGGGTACTGGTGGTTGTTGTGGTGGTGGTTCCGGTATTAGAACCATCGCCGCCACCGGTCGCAGCCAGGGCAACCCCCACCGCAGAACTTACGGTGCTCACGCTGGTTGCGGAGGAACTTCCTGCCGAAACCGACGCGGCAGCCGACCCTGCAGCCTCACCCACCTCAACGGGGGCGGCATAGACAGAAGTCGCCGCAAGCGCAGATATAGCCCAAAGGCCATACAGAACTTTTTTCATCACAAATTCCCTTCATTGTATGAATGGAGATTTACCCAAAAGAATTTCGGGCGAGATCGAGTATACACAAGCCAAAGTGTGCAAATTACGCCATACGGGAATTTAGGATAATTAGTCAACAAGCGATATAACGATTAATAAAATAAAATAACATCCATTTAATCAATCAGTTAAAATATAAATATAGAAAACGCAATATCCGGTAAATCCGAAAACACCAGATATTGAACAACATTTAGGAAATTATTTTAGGATTAAGCTCAATTAAGTAATGAAGATAAAACGTAGATATCCTGGAGCAATCTTATAAAAAAAGCCGATATTAATATCGGCTTTTTTATAAGCAATCTGCAAATTCATTCGAATTGCAGCAAGGCGGCAAGATCGTTAATCCCCGGGAACATAGATAGCTATGTGACCGGGGTTAACGTACGCAGCCAACACCGCTGCGGTTCGAAGGAAGAAGCAGATTAACGCCAGGACTTATAACGGTTAATCAAACCGTTGGTAGAACTGTCGTGGCTGCTCACTTCGGAACCATCTTTCAGCTCTGGCAGAATGCGGTTTGCCAGCTGTTTGCCCAGCTCAACGCCCCACTGGTCAAAGGTGAAGATGTTCAGGATGGCGCCCTGAGTGAAGATTTTGTGCTCATACAGTGCAATCAGCGCCCCCAGGCTGAACGGCGTGATTTCACGCAGCAGAATGGAGTTAGTTGGACGATTGCCTTCGAACACTTTGAACGGCACAACGTGGTCCAGCGTTGCCGGATCTTTACCCTGGTCGCGATATTCCTGCTCAACGACTTCACGAGATTTACCAAAAGCCAGCGCTTCGGTTTGCGCGAAGAAGTTAGACAGCAGTTTCGGATGGTGATCTGACAGCGGGTTATGGGTGATTGCCGGCGCGATGAAATCGCACGGAACCATTTTGGTGCCCTGGTGGATCAACTGATAGAACGCATGCTGGCCGTTAGTACCCGGCTCACCCCAGATGATTGGGCCAGTCTGGTAGTCTACAGCATTGCCGTTACGGTCAACGTATTTACCGTTGGATTCCATATTGCCCTGCTGGAAGTAGGCCGCGAAACGGTGCATATACTGGTCGTACGGCAGAATCGCTTCGGTTTCGGCACCGAAGAAGTTGTTGTACCAGATACCGATCAGCGCCAGCAGCACTGGCAGGTTTTTCTCAGCCGGCGTGGTGGAGAAGTGTTTGTCCATTGCGTGGGCGCCGGAGAGCAGCTCAACAAAGTTGTCGAAGCCTACGGACAAGATGATGGACAGACCGATAGCAGACCACAGGGAGTAACGACCGCCAACCCAGTCCCAGAACTCGAACATATTCGCGGTATCAATACCGAACTCGCCAACCGCTTTACCGTTAGTGGAGAGCGCAGCGAAGTGTTTGGCAACGTGCTTGTTGTCGCCTGCGGTAGCCAGGAACCAGTCGCGTGCGCTGTGGGCGTTGGTCATGGTTTCCTGGGTGGTGAAGGTTTTGGAAGCGACCAGGAACAGCGTGGTTTCCGGGTTCACTTTCTTCAGCACTTCAGCAATGTGCGTCCCATCAACGTTCGACACAAAATGCATGTTCAGGTGATTTTTGTACGGACGCAGCGCTTCGGTCACCATGAACGGGCCGAGGTCAGAACCGCCGATACCGATGTTTACTACATCAGTGATGGCTTTACCGGTATAGCCTTTCCAGCTTCCGGAGATGATCGCTTCAGAGAAGGATTTCATCTTCTCCAGCACCGCGTTTACTTCCGGCATGACATCTTTGCCGTCAACGATGATTGGTGTATTGCTACGGTTGCGCAGCGCCACGTGCAGCACGGCACGGTCTTCGGTGCGGTTGATTTTCTCACCGGAGAACATGGACTTGATGGCGCCTGCCAAATCGGTCTCTTTCGCCAGATCCTGCAGTTTAGCCAGCGTCTCTTCAGTGATGCGGTTTTTGGAGAAATCCACCAGCATCAGATCGTCAAACGTCGCGGAAAACTTAGTGAAGCGATCGCTATCTTTCGCGAACAGATCCGCGATAGTAACGTCTTTCATTTCTTCAAAGTGTTTTTGTAGTGCCTGCCAGGCTGAGGTCTGCGTTGGATTGATGTTTTTCATTAGCAATACTCTTCTGATTTTGAGAATTGTGACTGAGATCGATTGTAACGCCAGTCACAGAAAAGTGTGATTGTTTTAATGCCATTGCCAGGGCATCCGCCAAACGTGGCTAAAAAGTATAGCGGTTATCAGCGTTGTTATTAGTACCGTTACTCAACGCAGTTGCAGCATGAAAAATCCGCATAATCCCAGCGTTGACAGTACAAGCCATGCCTTTTATTTATATACATAAAGTCATTCGATATGCGTCAAGGCGGCAAACCTGAGAATCCACAGGAGCTTACTGAAGTAAGTGACTGTGGTGAGCAGGTGCAGCCAACGAAGAGGCAGATTGAAGGACGAAATGTAATACGGTATTTGCATTTGCGCCTGCACCGGTTTCTGTTCTGCCTTATGTGCCATGGTCGCTCTATTCATTCCCTGACACGAGGTAGTTATGACTGATGTAGTTGTCTCCAAGTTTGGCGGTACCAGCGTGGCGGATTTTGATGCCATGAATCGTAGCGCTGATGTAGTGCTTTCTGATGCTAATGTCCGTGTAGTGGTACTTTCCGCTTCCGCGGGAATCACCAACCTGCTGGTCGCACTGGCTGAAGGGCTGGAGCCAACCGCGCGCTTCGAAAAACTCGATGCCATTCGTCAAATTCAGTTCAATATTCTGGAACGTCTGCGTTATCCAAACGTGATCCGTGAAGAGATCGAACGTCTGCTGGAAAACATCACCACGCTGGCAGAAGCGGCGTCACTGGCGACCTCAATCGCACTGACCGACGAACTGGTCAGCCACGGTGAACTGATGTCTACCCTGCTGTTCGTCGAGATCCTGCGTGAACGCAACGTGCAGGCGCAGTGGTTTGACGTACGTAAAGTGATGCGCACCAACGATCGTTTTGGCCGCGCAGAACCTGACGTCGCGGCGCTGGCTGAACTGGCAACGCTCCAGTTGGCACCGCGTCTGAGCGAAGGTCTGGTGATTACTCAGGGTTTTATTGGCAGTGAAGGCAAAGGCCGCACCACCACGTTGGGGCGCGGCGGGAGCGATTATACGGCCGCCCTGCTGGCCGAAGCGCTGCATGCCACACGCGTCGATATCTGGACCGATGTTCCGGGCATTTACACGACCGATCCACGCGTTGTTCCGGCGGCGCAGCGTATTGATGAAATCGCCTTTGAAGAGGCCGCGGAAATGGCGACCTTTGGCGCGAAAGTGCTGCACCCGGCAACCCTGTTGCCAGCCGTACGTAGCGATATCCCGGTGTTTGTGGGCTCCAGTAAGGATCCAAAAGCAGGCGGTACGCTGGTCTGCAATAAAACCGCGAATCCACCTCTGTTCCGGGCGCTGGCGCTGCGCCGTAAGCAAACGCTGGTAACGCTGCATAGCCTGAATATGCTGCACTCTCGTGGCTTTTTAGCGGAAGTTTTCGGTATTCTGGCACGCCATAACATCTCGGTAGATTTAATTACCACATCCGAAGTCAGCGTGGCGCTGACGCTGGATACCACCGGTTCGACCTCCACCGGGGATACACTGTTAACACAGTCTCTGCTGATGGAACTGTCTGCCCTGTGTCGGGTTGAAGTGGAAGAAGGCCTAGCGCTGGTGGCGCTGATTGGCAACGACCTTTCCAAAGCCTGTGGCGTGGGTAAAGAGGTGTTCGGCGTACTGGAGCCGTTCAACATCCGCATGATTTGCTACGGCGCGTCCAGCCATAACCTGTGCTTCCTGGTGCCTGGTACCGAAGCCGAACAGGTGGTACAGAAGCTGCACCATAATTTGTTTGAGTGAGTAGATGCCAACGCCCGATGGCTCTTGTACCATCGGGCGTTTTCACCGCATCACCGTTTCATATAACAATCTGTCCAGTTCTCTGACATCACCCTCCCGGCTATCCGGTAACGTCGGCGGAATCTCTCCTCTTTTCAGTTCGGCGCGGATAAACGCATGCAACAGTGGGCGGCGCGGACCATACTCCGCTTCTCTCACGCACTGCTTGCGTTCCAGCAGTTCATCAATTTCCTGACGCAACGGTGCATCCAGCTCACTTCCCGCCAGCAGGTCGGCAAAACGCATCGGTGGTACACCTTTCCCCGCTTCGACCCACCGCACAGCCAGCAGCGGGCGCAGAACATAGAAGTATTTTTTCAGCCGTACGTCGTCACCCTGCAGATAGCCACGGAAGTTTTTCCGCGCCATCGAATAGTAGTGCCAGCGGGCACGTAGCGGAGAAAACCATTTAGGCACCAACGCTTTCAGCGCTGACACGGTCACTTCATCCTGCTGATAGACCACTGGAGAATCCAGCCACTCGATAAGCGTGGGGTTTGCGCCTTTCAGTAACCCTAGCGCCTTGCGCCATTCCCAGCCGCAGACATCCAGCTCATCATCTATCGGCAACTCGATAACATCTCGTGGCGCCTCGACCCGCAGATACCACTCGGGCGGATGAACATAGATAAATCGCACGTCGTAGTCGCTGTCCGGCGAGGCAAATCCCCAGCCGCGGCTGCCGGATTCACAGGCATACAGCACCCTGACGCCATAGCGCTGCTCTACCTCTTTTAGCTGGCGCAATACCCTTTCGCGCATCGCGCCGTCCACTGTGTTGTAGCTCATTATTCTTATCCTTTTATGTTCACAAGGCCGTGCAGTACCTGGTCGAGGCCACCAAACACCGAGATTTTATCGATACGTTCAGCGACTCTTTCGAGGGTTTCCAGCTCTTTTAAGCGCAACGCCACCGGGTTGTTTTCCATTACTTTCGCAGTATTCAACAGCGATCGCGTCGCGGCAGTCTCTTCACGACGGCGGATAACGTTGGCCTGAGCGGATTTCTCAGCTTCAACTAGTTGGGACAAAATAGCTTTCATATCTCCCGGCAGGACAATATCTTTCACGCCGAGCGAAGCCACCTCAATACCAAACGGCGTCATTCGGGCTTTCACCTGTGCGCTCACCACCTCATCGATCACCTGCTTATCTTCCAGCAGTTCGTCCAGCGTGCGCGTTCCCACCGCTTCACGCAGCGCAAACTGTAACTCGCGGTAAAGGTGGTCCAGCGGTTTGGTCAGTTGACCAAAAGCCTGCAACACATCGCTATAACGCCAGTTTGCGGCCAGATTTAATCGCAGATTGACCTTATCTTTGGTCAGGATCTCTTGCCCGCCGACCTCCAGCACCTGTAAACGGGTATCAACAACTTCAACTTCAATCAGATGGTTTATCTTCCAGTATGCGGTCAAACCCGGCGGTAACAGCGCCTGGGTTTCGCCATCAATTTTCAGCACACCAACGTGCCACGCAGGAACTTGCACCGTTAAGATGGCTTCACGACCTTTCACCGTACCGTTACGTCGTGGCTGTAATACCGCATTCATCACCTCAACCGGTACCAAAACCTGACGAGTATCCATGCGCACCAGCGTCAGCGCTTCCTCTGCACGCCAGTACAGACGGCGCGTGGCAGGTGGGCAGATCTCCTGTAAAACACCGTTGACATACAACGCTCCGGCTTCGGTATCCGTCGTATCAACAACCAGGCAGTAACGCTCTACCCATGCAGGCTGGAAACGACGCAAATACTCCGCCAGCGCTTGCGGTACCTCGCTACCATCCCTATTAACGATCAGCACTTCAGGGGCGTTAAACCACGGCAAACGGTGCTGCCCAGACTCCAGCGTCTGATAGTAATCGCCCTCGCGGGATAAAAGACCTAACTGCCCTTTTTGTATCGTGATTTTCTTAGCCATTTTATTATTCCTTTATGTCGTTCAGGTGCGGGTGCAGGGGCGAAGCGGCAGGGGAATTCCCTTTTGCCTGTCGCACGGCATCTTTACCGGCAGCCTGTTCTGGAGCGTGCTAACTGCGCATCGCTCCGTTTTATTTCTATGATTAACAACCAGTTTTCATTCGGAGGATGAAATTGGGAATCGAACCCACTGTGTGTCATCGGCTGACGGAACACTTCTGGAAAACAGCCTGTACCGTTCCTGACGTGCCGGCGAGGTTTAACCCCCTGCGTTTTCAGCGTGATTGACGTAAGAGTTATTGCCAGAAGCGTGCCAAAAAGAAAAATACGTGAATTAAATTTTTAACTCATTGATTAACAATCATTTTATTTTACGCACTTAGATTAAAGATTGCCGTGGCGAAGATATTTTCTTATCTTTTTATATCGACATTTATCTTTTTGGATAAACCATGAAAAAGCGGCGGGTTGTAATTGGCGTACTGGGTACGGTGCTGGACAAGCGCGGTAAACGCGCTAATCGATTTAAAAAGTGGCGACCCACGGTTGGATTGTGCCAACAGCCTGATCTCCCTGTCGACAGACTGGAACTGCTGCACCAGCCACGCGATGAGAGCATGGCGCAAAGGTTGATTGAAGACGTCGCGCTGCTCTCACCTGACACCGAAGTACGCCCACATGCCGTGACTATTAACGACCCCTGGGATTTTGAAGAGGTCTACGCCGCTTTCCTCGACTTCGCCACCCACTACTGCTTTGATACGGATAATGAAGAGTATCTGGTGCACATCACCACCGGGACGCACGTCGCGCAGATCTGCTGGTTTCTGCTGACGGAAGCCCGCTACCTGCCCGCCAGCCTGCTACAAACCAGCCCGGCACCAGCCGGTTCATCGGACGAAGCCGTCGCCGCTGGCGTCTGCTCGGTTATCGATCTCGATTTAAGCCGCTATGCCACGCTCACCAGTCGTTTTCAGCGCGAACAGCAGCAGTCTGTCTCCTTTCTGAAGGACGGGATTGATACGCGCAACGCCACCTTCAATAAACTGATCGATCGCATTGAGCGTGTAGCATTACGTTCGACCGACCCGATCCTGCTCACCGGCCCCACCGGTGCGGGTAAATCCTTCCTGGCGAAACGTATTTTTCAGCTACGCCAGTCGAGGCATCTGGTGGCAGGGAAACTGGTCGCCGTCAACTGCGCAACCCTGCGTGGCGACAATGCGATGTCTACGTTGTTCGGTCACGTGAAAGGGGCGTTTACCGGCGCACTCACGGCGCGCAGCGGACTGCTGCGTGAAGCGGATGGCGGCGTGCTGTTCCTTGATGAGATAGCCGAGTTAGGGCTGGACGAGCAGGCCATGCTGCTAAAAGCGATAGAGGAAAAAACCTTTTTCCCGTTTGGATCGGACAAAGAAGTACACAGCGATTTTCAACTGATAGCCGGAACCCATCGCGACATGCAGCAATGGGTCGCTGAAGGCCGTTTTCGCGAAGATCTCTATGCACGTATCAATATGTGGAGCTTCGCCCTGCCCGGTCTGGCGCAGCGGCGGGAAGATATCGCCCCGAACATCGAGTATGAGCTACACCGTTTTTCCAGCCGTAAACAGATGCAGATCCGTTTCGACAAAGAGGCTCGCGTTTGTTATCTGGCATTTGCCTGTTCCCCACAGGCGCAGTGGCGCGGCAAT
Source organism: Citrobacter europaeus (assembly GCA_020099315.1). Lineage (NCBI taxonomy): Bacteria > Pseudomonadati > Pseudomonadota > Gammaproteobacteria > Enterobacterales > Enterobacteriaceae > Citrobacter > Citrobacter europaeus. The sequence goes on along the minus strand of CP083650.1, from coordinate 32,093 downwards.
TTTCGCGAGCTAAGTTCATCCATCGCGCGAATGGCGACACTTGCCGAACAGGGGCGCATCACCTTATCCCTTGTCGAAGAAGAAATTGCGCTGTTAAAGGAGAGTTGGCAGATTGTCGCTTCGCAACCTGAACTGAACATGGACATAGACCTGTTCGATCGCCGCCAGTTAGAAACGGTGTTGGAAGTGTGCCGCCGCAGCGCGTCGCTGTCGGAGGCGGGGCGCGAACTGTTTGCCGTCTCACGGCAAAAGAAAGCCAATCCTAACGATGCAGACCGCCTGCGCAAATATCTCGCCCGCTTCGGACTGAGCTGGGAAAACGTTCGCAGCGGAACATAAACATAATTTGTTTGAATAATATTTCATCACGCGATAAACAATAACTATAGCCGGGCTCGAACCCGGCTTTTTATAACAACACAACACATTTCAATCGCAAGGAATATAACATGCTCGCTACTCTCACGCGGCTGTTCCCGTTATGGGCGCTGCTGCTCTCTGTGATTGCGTATTACACGCCCACCACCTTTACGCCTGTCGGGCCATTCGTGCCGTCGTTACTGATGCTGATCATGTTCGGCATGGGCGTTCACCTGAAGGTGGACGACTTTAAACGCGTACTCTCACGTCCAGCCCCCGTCGCGGCGGGTATTTTCCTGCACTATCTGGTGATGCCGCTCGCCGCATGGATTTTAGCGCTGGCATTTAATATGCCGCCGGAATTATCCGCAGGGATGGTGCTGGTCGGTAGCGTCGCCAGCGGAACAGCATCAAACGTCATGATCTATCTGGCAAAAGGCGATGTGGCACTCTCTGTGACTATTTCATCGGTTTCAACGCTGGTCGGCGTTGTCGCCACACCGCTGCTGACACGGCTGTATGTCGACGCGCATATCCAGGTCGATGTGATGGGTATGTTGCTGAGTATCCTGCAGATCGTGGTCATTCCGATTGCGTTGGGATTGGTCATTCACCACCTGTTCCCACGCGTCGTAAAAGCCGTGGAACCCTATCTGCCCGCATTTTCTATGGTGTGCATTCTGGCAATCATCAGCGCCGTCGTGGCGGGTTCTGCCTCGCACATTGCGTCGGTCGGCTTTGTGGTGATTATCGCCGTAATCCTGCATAACACCATTGGCCTGCTCGGCGGCTACTGGGGCGGAAAACTGTTTGGTTTCGACGAGTCAACCTGCCGGACGTTGGCTATCGAAGTGGGCATGCAGAATTCAGGACTTGCCGCTGCGCTGGGCAAGATCTACTTTGGCCCGCTTGCCGCCCTGCCCGGCGCGTTGTTCTCCGTCTGGCATAACCTTTCCGGTTCGCTGCTGGCAGGCTACTGGTCCGGCAAGCCGATTGAAGAGAAACCACACGCAGTAAAACAACACTAATCTTCATAAATGGAGGAGGCATCCTCCATTTCTCCCTTCCTGCATTTGAACCCCATCACAAAACAACAAATATCAACACAAAACAAAATAATTATTTAATTGTTATATTTCAATCAAATATACGAATAAACTTGTTTAAAACCCCAATTTAATCATTTTATGCATGTTGATTTGGTTTGTTTTAATTGGGAATATGATTCCACTACAACACAGATAAACCCTTACCCTATCTTCGAGGCCGCTATGAAAAAAATTGCGATTATTGGAAGCAGTGGAGGCAACCTCTACAACCTGGGTGGTGCTGAACCCGAAAAGCTACTCCAGGAAATTTACCAGCAGTGCGAAGCCGCAGGTGTGGAAGTTGCCGCTGTGCAGTTCATTGCGGCAGAGGCCTCAATGGACGCTGCCAAACCTCACACGCCAGCGTCTGTATTTGCACTAACCACAGAAAACCAACAAAAACCACAAAGGATATTTCAGGGCAAACTTTCAGAAGTGAACGACTCGGTAGTTGAGAGCGATTTCAGGATTGCTGAGATGATCCGTAACGGTGAGATCGACGGGATCATCGTGATGAGCGCCGATCCGGTGAAGGCCAACCAGGCTGTCTTTGCCGCCGCTGTTGAGATGAAAACACCGATTGTTGGCACCGGCGGAACCTCAATGGCGCTAGTGGCGGCAAAAGGGGCAAATGTCGTCGCAACCTCGGGCACGACGGGAACCACCAGCCGAACCCGCGCAGTCTCCTTCATCGCATCACTGTGTAAGCACTGGGGCGTTAAATATAAACCACAGTTGGGCAGCGCTTCTCCTTCACAGGGCGGTTCTGGAAAAAGCCTGCTTAAGCGCTTCAATATTCGCAGCATTATGATCCCTGCGCTGCCGGGCTTTATCGCCATGGCAATCGTGCTCGCACTCAGTCACATTCCGGGCCTGGAAAAACTCAACGATATCTTTGAAATTCTACTGAAGGGCCTGCCGGTTTTAGTTGCGGTTCTCGCAGCAAAACAGATTTCGGAACTGGATGAAGTCTCAATTGTTGCTGGGGTGGTCGCCGGAGTACTTTCCGTAGAAGGCGGTCTGATTGGAGGGATCATCGGTGGTTTGATGGCCGGGATTTTCGTTCGTTGGCTGTTTGAATTATGCCTGAATTGGCGCTTTCCGATGACCACCGTCAACATTGTAGCGGGTGGGATCTCGGGCCTGGCCGCTGGGTTAATCATGCACTATCTGCTGAGTCCGCTGGCGCTGTCAGCAGGTAATTACATCAAACTGGCTATCGAAAGCACACTGGCCTTCAGCCCTATTCTTGCCGGCCTGCTGGCTGGGTTGGTTATCTGGCCAGCTATTCTGGGGGGAGTCTATCACGCAGTCATTCTGCCGCTGGTGCTTCTGGAAATGGAAAAATCCGGCGTCAGCTTCCTCGGTGCTGTCGATATGGTGGGCCTGGTGATGGTTGCTGCAGGTATCAACCTGGCTAACGTCATCGCACCACGAGAAAAAAGCGAAGCAGCCGTCGCGACGCCCGGCCTGCTTATCAACCTCGGCTTTGGGACCTTCGTTGAATCGGCCTATCCGTTCATGTTTGCCAACAAAATTGTCTTTGGTTCAGCGATCGTTTGGGCCGGTCTGGGCGGCATGATGCTGGGTTTCTTTAACGTCAAAGGCGTGGCTTATGTCCCTGCATTTGCCTCTCCGTTCTTATCCAGCAATGCGCTGCAAATGGCGATTGTGATGGTTACCGTCATGGGCCTGACCTGTATTTCCACCATTATTGCCAACCGTTTTAAGGCTGTCGCACAGAAAGAATCTACCGCGTCAGCCCATTAATTAATGCACCAACACCAGAGGTACACCATGTTTAAAGGCGATATGAATAAAAAACGCGCTAAAGCGTTACAGAAAGTGAAAGATGCCATCACGCTGCACGGCGGGCAAACCATCCTCAGCACAGGGATAACTGGCGACGATGCGCGTCTGGCAAAAGCAGTATGTGAGGCGGGCGTTAAGCTGCTCGAACCGAACCATCCCGCACTGGCATTAGCGCGTGGGCATAAGGGGGTGAGCAACATGCACGCGGCGGAACAAATCCGCCACGAAATTACTAACAGCCAGATGGCCGAAGCAGTACATGGCGTACGTAATGTGGTCCCTGACGATATCTTCATTACCGTCGGTATCGCAGGTGGCTTTACCGAAACGTTACCAGTCCCGCTCACGGAAACAGAGATACTGGAGATTGCTCGTGCTGGTGCCGATGGCTTACACACCCATAAATCCGACTGGGACGATCTACAGGACATCGTTAATCTCGCCCATCAGTATGGCCTGACCGTTGATGCTTATATTGGTCACCCGGATGACCTGCATACCTTCGGTATTCCTGCGCGCACTCCGGAAGAGGTCGCCAGCGTAGCAAAACGGATGCAGGAAATTGGCGTCGACATGATTGGTTTAATGACCGGTATGAGCTACGAAGGCGTAGCCGCAGGTGATATTCCGCAAGCCATTAAAGATCGCCTGTGGGCACTGGTCGGCGCGGTAAGCGTGCCGACGCTGGCGGAAGGCGGAATTAACCTCGCCAATGCCAAAGCGTTTAAGGATACCGGGGTCAATATTCTGGTCGTCGGTACGGCAATCGACAATATGGTCTGCAACGCCGCCAAAGAGGCTGTCACACCGTTTATTGCGCATTGATATTAAGGGAAAAGAAGCATGTTACTGGTCACCGATCTGGATGGAACACTACTGACTTCGCAAAAGACAATCAGTCCACGCACACGTCAGGCACTCATTGATTTCCACCAGCGCGGTGGCCTGCTGGCCGCTTGTTCTGCCAGACCGGTCTCCTCTATGATGCGCCTGCTACAGCAGCAGCAGGTTGATGCACTGTTTGGTTGGTGCGCAGGCTTCAACGGAGGTCAGATTCTCGAGATGGCGCAGCAGCGCAATATCCATACTGCAGCGCTCTCTTGTATGAATCTTCGGGATATTGACAGACATATTGCGCTTTCCCTCTGTCCTCATCACTTTTTTAGCGCCGATGCTATTTATCATCGTTGCGACCAACAGGTAGCGCCATGGACAACTTATGAAGCCCGTTTATTTGAATTACCACTTATTTCGGCAGCACCTGGAAATATTTTAAACCGGCATGATATTTATAAAATCACACTCGTTACTGAGCAGTTAAAAATAAACACACTGTTTGCAGAAGTGAATAATAAATTACCTTATGGCTATACAGCGACTATCACTGGGGAGAATTACATTGATATCCAACGTAGCGAAATAAATAAAGGTTATGCTATTAGCATGTTAATGCGCCAGTTAAATATAACAGCAGAAAAGGTTGCGGCGATTGGCGACCAGCAAAACGATATCAGTATGTTTTCCGCCGCCGGCATTGGTATTGCAATGGGGAATGCGCCAGAGGCAGTAAAACAACAAGCCAGCTATGTGACGGCCTCTAATGATGATGAGGGTATTGTCTGTGCGTTGGAGTGGTTGCGTTGCTCTGCACATCCAGTTACCATGCGCCAAAGCACGACGTTGGCGGAAAATAATGAACCCGATTAAAAGAAGAAAACATATCCTCGATGAATTAAATAAATTCGGTGAAGTGACGGTTATCAAATTATCGGAAACGCTAAAAGTCACATCAGAGACCATTCGCCGCGATCTCTCCATCCTGGAGTCTGAAGGGCAAATTACCAAGATTCACGGTGGAGCCGTCAAGAAGCAGGTTGTTCAGGAAGATGAATTTGGCGCGCGGATTGATATACACCGCGAAGAAAAAATGGCAATTGGTAAACTTGCCGCCGGGATGGTCAGCGAGCACGACACTCTATTCATTGATTCCTGCACAACCAATCTTATTCTGGCCGAACAATTACCTCCTCTGGCCTATTCCGTTATTACTAATTCAGCCTTGATTGCCGATAAAATCAAAGAACATAATCTCAAAGCGCGCGTTTATGTATTAGGTGGTGAATATGACTACCATTTCCGCGCCAATCTCGGCGTCTCCGTTTGTCAGCAAATAAACACTATTCACGCAGATATCTGCTTCATCGGCGCGGGTGGTATTTCACCTCAACATGGTGTGCTGGTGAAAAGCTTCGATGAAGCCTATGTTGCCAAATCAATGATTGCTATGAGTAAAAAGTCGGTAATTCTTGCCGACCATACAAAATTTGGCCAGGACGGTGTGATGTGTATCGCCACATTAAAAGAGATCGATAACATCATCACAGACAAGCGATTCAGAACAACGTGCTATACACAGCAGGACTTTGCCGGAAAATTACGTATTGCTGAATAATACAATACATGACGCTATCAGCAGGTTCTGGATTACCGTACACTGAGGATATCGGCTAACAGAGGGCACCCCTATGGCACTCCCCCGCATTACCCAAAAAGAGATGACCGAGCGCGAACAGCGTGAACTGAAAACGCTGCTCGACCGCGCGCGCATTGCGCATGGTCGCCTGCTGACCAACGCAGAAACCAACAGCATCAAGAAAGAGTACATCGATAAACTGATGGCCTTGCGCGAAGCGGAAGCGAAAAAAGCCCGCCAGTTGAAGAAAAAGCAGGCTTATAAACCGGATGCGGAAGCATCGTTTTCCTGGTCAGCAAATACGCCAACGCGCGGCAGACGTTAACGCCCTTTCTTCTTACGCCCCGGCGAGGTAAAACGCTTACCGTTTGCCGCCGGGCGCGATTTCTCTTTCTCCGCCGATTTTTCGATTTTCACTACCGGGCGCTTAATGCCTGCGGTTTTGGGCTTCGCTTTCGCCTTCGGTTTGGCTTCTGAGGACGAGTTCTCAATCAGCTTGAACAGATCGATCAGTTCGTCATCCGTCAGGTCGCGCCATTCACCCAGCGGCAGACCGGACAAACCAACGTTCATGATACGCGTACGCTCAAGTTTGGTAACTTCATAGCCAAAGTGTTCGCACATACGACGGATCTGACGGTTCAGCCCCTGAATCAGCGTAATGCGAAACACAAACGGCGCTTCTTTCTTCACCTTACATTTTTTGGTGACGGTGCCGAGGATTGGCACACCGGCCCCCATCCCACGGATAAAATCATCAGTGACCGGCTTATCTACCGTCACCAGATACTCTTTTTCGTGATCGTTACCGGCACGCAGGATTTTATTCACCAGGTCGCCGTGGTTGGTCAGAAAGATAAGTCCCTGAGAATCTTTGTCCAGACGACCGATTGGGAACACGCGCTTGCTGTGATTGACGAAATCAACAATGTTGTCGCGCTCGCTGTCTTCGGTGGTGCTGACAATCCCTACCGGCTTATTCAGCGCGATAAAAACCAGATCTTCCGCTTCACGCGGCTCAATCAACCGACCATTTACTTTTACGACGTCGCCAGGCATCACCTGATCGCCAATGGTGGCGCGTTTGCCATTCAGGAAGACATTCCCTTGTTCGATAAAGCGATCCGCCTCGCGACGCGAGCAGATTCCGCTTTCACTGATGTATTTGTTTAATCGGATAGATGAGTCGGGCAGCATAGTTTCTCCTGTATACACTTCATCCTTCAAGCTGTCTCTGCGTTGGCTGCCCTCACTCACCCAGGTCGCATAGCAATCTATGCTCCCAGGGATTCGCTACCTTGCCGCCTTGGTACAACTTGAATGACTTTGTGTATTAAAAGCGAAATATACCCTACCTTGTGGGCGATAAAAAATAATCGTGTTCGAATGCCCGAGCGCTATTTGTGATCCGCCCCGCCTTTTGACACAAAAGTGTCAGTGATCCATATCTGCAATTTTGTTGAATGAAAACAAGCAGAATCAAGATATTAGAGCAACAAGCACATATGTGCCAAAGACGCGCAATCACCACATCAAATGTGCAGCACAATCGGTCAGTTATTGACGCTGAAATAAGTGAAAATAGCTTTGAGATGTGAAACAGATGGGGTTATATCAGATCAAGAAGGCAATTTCGTGATTTGCACAAATGTGCAGGAGTCCCAAAATGGCGATGGAAAACAGCGATGATATCCGCCTGATCGTAAAAATCGCGCAGCTTTATTACGAGCAGGATATGACACAAGCGCAAATCGCCCGCGAGCTGGGGATTTACCGCACCACGATCAGTCGGTTACTAAAACGTGGCCGCGAGCAGGGTATCGTCACCATCGCCATTAATTACGACTACAACGAAAATCTGTGGCTGGAACAGCAGCTAAAACAAAAATTTGGCCTGAAAGAAGCGGTCGTAGTCTCCTGCGACAGCGAACAGGAAGATGAACAACTTAATATGATGGGCGTGCATGGCGCACAGTTACTGGAACGCTTACTGGAGCCCGGCGACATTATTGGTTTTTCATGGGGTCGCGCGGTACGGGGATTGGTTGAAGGATTATCCCCGGCCAACCAGTCACGCCAGCTTATCTGTGTGCCGATTATCGGCGGACCGTCCGGCAAACTTGAAAGCCGCTACCACGTCAATACGCTGACCTACGGCGCCGCGGCAAAGCTCAAGGGGGAATCGCACCTGGCCGATTTCCCGGCGCTGTTGGAAAACTCGCTGATCCGTAACGGTATTATGCAGTCCCGGCACTTTAAATCGATTTCCGCCTACTGGGATAATCTGGACGTCGCGCTGGTCGGAATTGGGTCTCCGGCAATACGCGATGGTGCCAACTGGCACGCTTTTTACGGCAGTGAAGAGAGTGATGACCTGCATGCCCGCCATGTGGCCGGAGACATTTGCTCGCGCTTTTACGATATCAACGGTGTAACCGTAGAGACCAGGATGAGTGAAAAGACGCTCTCCATCGAAACCAATAAATTAAAACAGGCGCGTTACTCCATTGGCATTGCAATGGGTGAAGAAAAATACACTGGGATATTAGGCGCATTACGTGGGAATTATATTAACTGTTTAGTCACCAACAGCCATACCGCTGAATTATTGTTGAAGTAAATATATTTGAATTGATCCTGCCATAATTAATTTTATGTGGGATCCCCTTATCTGAAACTGGGAGTTTATTATGCAAACGTGGTTAAATCTGCAAGACAAAGTCATTATTGTTACCGGTGGTGCATCCGGAATTGGTCTGGCCATTGTCGAGGAGTTATTAGCGCAAGGCGCAAATGTGCAAATGGCAGATATTAATAGTGGCGAAGGTAAATATGAAAACCATAGCGGATATCATTTCTGGCCAACGGATATTTCCAGCGCTAAAGAGGTTAATCATACTGTTGCTGAAATTATCCAACGCTACGGACGTATTGATGGACTGGTAAATAATGCTGGCGTTAACTTCCCGCGGCTACTGGTCGATGAAAAAGCACCCGCCGGGCAATACGAACTGAACGAAGCTGCTTTTGAAAAAATGGTTAATATCAACCAGAAAGGTGTGTTCTTAATGTCGCAAGCGGCGGCACGCCAAATGGTAAAACAGCATAACGGCGTGATTGTGAATGTCTCTTCAGAAAGCGGACTGGAAGGCTCAGAGGGCCAAAGCTGCTATGCCGCCACTAAAGCCGCGTTGAATAGCTTTACCCGTTCCTGGTCGAAAGAGTTGGGCAAACACGGCATTCGAGTGGTTGGCATTGCACCTGGCATTCTGGAAAAAACCGGTTTGCGCACCCCCGAATATGAAGAAGCGCTGGCCTGGACCCGCAACATCACCGTCGAACAGCTGCGTGAGGGTTATACCAGGAACGCGATCCCGATTGGTCGCTCAGGGCGTTTAAGCGAAGTCGCTGATTTTGTTTGTTATCTCCTCTCAGAGCGCGCCAGTTATATCACCGGAGTAACCACTAACATTGCGGGCGGAAAAACGCGCGGCTAAGGAGGTTTTATGGTCAATGCAATCTTCTGCGCTCACGGCAATCTGGCCTGCGCCATGCTGGAATCGGTACAGATGGTCTACGGCGATGCCAACGTCGAAGCGGTGGCATTTGTCCCTGGGGAGAACGCCAGCAACATCGTGGAAAAACTGAAAAAGTTAGTAAGCGTTCACACTGGCGATGAATGGCTGATTGCCGTCGATCTGCAGTGTGGCAGTCCCTGGAATGCTGCCGCTACGCTGGCAATGCAAAATCCCGCTATTCGGGTTATTAGCGGGTTGTCGCTGCCATTGGCGCTGGAACTGGTTGATAACCAAAGCAGTATGAATGTGGATGAACTGTGTGAACACCTGACGACCATTGCTCAACAAACCTGTGTCGTCTGGCAACATCTGGAAACGACCGAAGAGGATTTCTGATGAACATTACCCTTGCTCGTATTGATGACCGTTTGATTCACGGTCAGGTCACCACCGTCTGGTCAAAGGTGGCGAATGCCCAACGAATTATTATCTGCAATGACGACGTTTATAACGATGAAGTACGTCGCACATTATTACGTCAGGCCGCCCCGCCCGGAATGAAGGTTAACGTCGTTAATCTCGAAAAAGCAGTCGCTGTTTACCATAACCCGCAATATCAGAGCGAAACCGTTTTTTATCTGTTTACCTGCCCGCAGGATGCTTTAGCAATGGTAAAACAAGGGGTAAAAATCGCCACGTTAAATATTGGCGGCATGGCCTGGCGACCGGGTAAAAAACAATTAACCAAAGCGGTCTCTTTAGATGATGACGATATCAAAGCTTTTCGTGAGTTAGATAAATTGGGGGTTACGCTGGATTTACGCGTCGTCGCATCGGATCCATCAGTTAATATCCTTGAAAAAATAAAAGAACAATCGCTCGCTGAATAAATAAAAATGCCTGTGTATTTATGCTTTAACAGGCAGGGATGATCACATTCACAAGGTGACATATTATGGAAATAAGTACCCTACAAATTATCGCCATATTTATATTTTCCTGTATTGCCGGAATGGGCAGCGTGTTGGATGAGTTCCAGACCCACCGTCCGCTTATTGCTTGTACCGTTATCGGCCTGATCCTCGGTGATTTAAAAACCGGGATTATGCTCGGCGGCACGCTGGAGTTAATCGCTCTGGGTTGGATGAACGTCGGCGCAGCGCAGTCTCCCGATTCAGCGCTCGCCAGTATTATCTCCGCCATTCTGGTTATCGTCGGTCAGCAAAGCATTGCTACCGGTATCGCCATCGCCCTGCCCGTCGCGGCGGCAGGCCAGGTACTGACGGTATTCGCCCGTACCATTACCGTGGTATTCCAGCACGCGGCGGATAAAGCAGCCGAAGACGCCCGCTTTCGCACCATCGACATGCTGCACGTTTCCGCTCTCGGCGTACAGGCGCTGCGCGTTGCCATTCCTGCATTAATCGTCTCGCTGTTTGTCAGCGCGGATATGGTCAGCAGCATGCTCAACGCCATTCCGGAATTCGTCACCCGCGGATTGCAGATTGCCGGTGGCTTTATCGTGGTGGTCGGTTACGCCATGGTGCTGCGCATGATGGGCGTGAAGTACCTGATGCCCTTCTTCTTCCTTGGATTTATTGCCGGAGGGTATCTCGATTTGAGTCTGCTGGCTTTCGGTGGCGTGGGCGTGATCATCGCGCTGGTCTACATCCAGTTAAACCCACAGTGGCGTAAAGCCGAACCGCAGGCGCAACCCGCCTCTTCCCAAGCTCTCGACCAGCTTGATGACTAATGGAGCCAGCCATGGAACAGAAAAAACTGACCAAATCCGACCTGTTTAGCATGTTTGTTCGCTCCAACCTGCAACAGGCATCATTCAACTTTGAACGCATTCATGGGCTGGGCTTTTGCTACGACATGATCCCTGCCATCAAGCGCCTGTATCCACTGAAAGAGGACCAGGTTGCGGCACTCAAACGGCACCTGGTGTTCTTCAATACCACACCTGCCGTTTGCGGCCCGGTAATTGGCGTGACCGCCGCGATGGAAGAAGCTCGCGCCAACGGCGCGGAAATTGACGATGGTGCAATCAATGGCATCAAAGTTGGCCTGATGGGTCCGCTGGCCGGCGTCGGCGATCCGCTGGTATGGGGAACACTGCGCCCGATTACCGCCGCGCTCGGCGCATCGCTGGCACTGTCCGGTAACATTCTCGGCCCGCTATTGTTCTTCTTTATTTTCAATGCAGTACGTCTGGCAATGAAGTGGTACGGCTTACAGCTTGGCTTTCGTAAAGGGGTCAACATCGTCAGCGACATGGGCGGCAACCTGCTGCAAAAGTTGACCGAAGGCGCATCAATTCTTGGCCTGTTTGTCATGGGGGTGTTGGTCACCAAATGGACCAGCATCAACGTACCACTGGTGGTATCACAAACGCCTGGCACAGACGGTACCACCGTCACCATGACCGTGCAGAACATTCTCGACCAACTCTGCCCCGGCCTGCTGGCGCTGGGTCTGACGCTGCTGATGGTGCGGCTACTCAACAAGAAAATTAATCCGGTGTGGCTGATCTTCGCCTTGTTTGCGCTGGGGATTATCGGTAACGCGCTGGGCTTCCTGTCCTGATTTTTCCGCCCCGGCGATGCTGGGGCTACTTCAACAAATTGTCCTCGAAAGAGGAAGAGGTGGTAACAATGCAAACAACAACAGCTTTACGCCTTTATGGTAAACGCGATCTGCGCCTGGAAACCTTCGATCTTCCTGAAATGCAGGATGATGAAATTCTTGCTTCCGTCGTAACCGACAGCCTTTGCCTTTCTTCCTGGAAAGAGGCTAATCAGGGTGAGAACCACAAAAAGGTGCCAGATGATGTGGCCACCAACCCAATCATCATCGGCCACGAGTTCTGCGGCGATATTATTGCCGTGGGGAAAAAATGGCAGCACAAGTTTCAGCCCGGCCAACGCTATGTCATTCAGGCTAACCTGCAACTGCCGGATCGCCCGGACTGTCCCGGCTACTCCTTCCCATGGGTGGGCGGTGAAGCCACGCACGTCATCATTCCTGATGAAGTCATGGAGCAGGACTGCTTGTTGGCTTACGAAGGCGAAACCTATTTTGAAGGTTCATTGGTTGAGCCACTGTCCTGCGTGATTGGCGCATTCAACGCCAACTATCACCTGCAGGAAGGCACTTATAACCATAAGATGGGCATTCGTCCGCAGGGGCGTACGTTAATCCTCGGCGGCACTGGGCCAATGGGACTACTGGCGATCGACTACGCGCTGCATGGTCCGGTTAACCCGGCGCTGCTGGTAGTGACCGACACCAATAACGACAAGTTGAGCTACGCCCGCAAGCACTATCCGTCAGAGCCACAAACGTTGATCCACTACCTTCACGCCCAGGATGCAGCTTATGACACATTGATGGCATTGAGCGGCGGCCATGGGTTTGACGACATCTTTGTATTTGTACCCAACGAAGAGCTGGTCACGCTGGCCTCTTCCCTGCTGGCTGCCGATGGCTGCATGAACTTCTTTGCGGGTCCGCAGGATAAGCAGTTTAGCGCGCCGATTAACTTCTACGACGTGCACTACGCCTTTACCCATTATGTTGGGACATCTGGCGGCAATACCGACGATATGCGCACGGCGGTAAAACTGATCGAAGAGAAGAAGGTTCAGGCCGCAAAAGTGGTGACGCACATTCTGGGGCTGAATGCGGCTGGTGAGACAACGCTGGAACTGCCAAAAGTCGGTGGCGGGAAAAAACTGGTCTACACCGGCAAAGCCTTTCCGTTAACCGCGCTCACCCAGATTGATGATTCAGCCCTGCGTGACATCCTGGAGCGCCATCAGGGGATTTGGTCGCAGGAAGCTGAACAGTACATATTGTCTCACGCCGAGGAAATTTAACATGATTAACCGCGACACCCAGTTGTGCATGTCGCTTGCCGGTCGCCCCGGCAACTTCGGCACACGTTTTCACAACTATCTGTATGAAAAGTTGGGGTTAAATTTTATCTACAAAGCTTTTACTACGCAGGATATTGAGGCCGCAGTGAAAGGCGTTCGCGCGCTAGGCATCCGCGGCTGCGCGGTCTCGATGCCGTTTAAAGAGAGCTGCATGCCGTTTCTGGATGCCATCGATCCTTCCGCAAAAGTCATTGACTCCGTCAACACCATCGTCAATGACAACGGTAAGCTGACAGGATTTAACACCGACTATATTGCGGTAAAAAGCCTGATTGCCAGCCACCAGCTTGATACCCACGCACGCGTCATGATCCGCGGCAGCGGTGGAATGGGTAAAGCGGTTATCGCCGCGTTTCTCGATGCCGGTTTTCGCGATGTTATCGTCGCCGCCCGCAATCGTGAGAGCGGCCCGGCGCTGGCAAAACAGTACGGTTTCCAGTGGCAGCCTCAGCCGGAAGGGATTACCTGCGATATTCTGGTCAACGTGACGCCCGTCGGCATGGCTGGCGGTAAAGAGAGCGATGAACTGGCCTACAGCGAAGCAATGGTCGCTGCCGCCAGCGTGGTGTTTGACGTCGTCGCCCTGCCGCCGGAAACACCGGTAATCAAACTGGCACAGCAATTAGGTAAAAAGACCATCAGCGGTGCAGAGGTGATTGCCTTACAGGCCGTGGAGCAGTTCGCCATGTACACCGGCGTACGCCCGGATGACGCGCTAATCGCCGAAGCGGCAGAATTTGCGCGGGCGGGGTAAAAAGCAGGAACAGAGCGCCAGGGATGGGCGCTCTGTTTATTTTAGGTACTATGCAACAGCAAACAATTGCTGGTCAGCTTTCACTTCCAACTGCGCCAACGCGGGAATCAACTGGCTGATGTAATGTTGTGGTTAGACGCCCTGATCGTGTTCCCGCACTTTCGGGGCGTTGTCATGTTTGGTGTGTGAGAGTAATGTGTCATCACACATACACACGCTACTCTTGTGTAATTAAGGTATCAACACACATGAACGAAAGAAGAGGTAATCCCCCGTTTCAATTCCGTCTGGATCCGGAACTGCGCAAAGCGATGGAAGAAGCACAACGGCAGGATGGCGATGAATCGTTGGCAGCCTGGATTAAACGTGTGATTAGAAAAGAGCTGAAACAGAAGGGAATTGAAGTCTAGTGATACTAAATTCTCATCAACCTTTTCTGAAGGCTGAGTAAACAGACTAAAGGAGACAGTCAAAGATTAACATGGAGTTAAAAAACATAGCTCTCGTGACCGTTATGTACGTCACTGCGATCTGGATGTTATTGCATGGTATTAGAGGATTCCAGACAGGTGTTATCATTGAAACAAGAAAAAGCTCCCCTATAAAAGATTACTATTACCGCGGGGACTTAGGATTTTATGTTAACGTTTTTCTATATATCGTCGGTGGTACCGGGATGATTGGTTTCACAAGCTGGTTGCTAATGACTGATTTGGGTTACTGGTAGTTATTCACTTTCAGCGTGCCCGGTACATTGCCCCCCTTCCCGACAACAACGTCTACAAATAGGTATAAAAATCTATTGCGAGGCGCTTTCCAGAACCTCACTTCCAACATCGTGAGCCATATCAGTGAGGCGTTATACTGACGGTGGTAACATGACTGCGGTTGGTAATTTTCTGATTACATGGAGAAATGATGGAACTGCTTTTATTGAGTAACTCGACGCTGCCGGGCAAAGGCTGGATGGAACATGCGCTGCCGCTGATTGCTGAACAACTGAATGGTCGCCGTACGGCGGTGTTTATTCCGTTCGCTGGCGTGACGCAAACCTGGGATGAGTACACGGCGAAAACGGCAGCCATCTTTGCGCCAATGGGCGTCAACGTTACGGGTATTCATACCGTTGTCGATCCGATTGCCGCTATTGAAAATGCAGAGCTGGTGATTGTCGGCGGGGGTAATACCTTCCAGTTACTGAAAGAAAGCCGCGAACGCGGACTGCTGGCGCCGATTGTGGATGTCGTCAAACGCGGTGCGCTGTATATCGGCTGGAGCGCGGGTTCCAACCTTGCCTGCCAGACCATCCGCACCACCAACGACATGCCGATTGTCGATCCAAAAGGCTTTGATGCCCTGGGTCTGTTTCCGCTGCAGATTAACCCACATTTCACCAACGCGCTGCCGGAAGGCCACAAAGGCGAAACGCGTGAACAGCGTATTCGCGAGCTGCTGGTTGTGGCGCCAGAGCTGACGGTAATTGGCTTGCCGGAAGGTAACTGGATTAAGGTGAGTAACGGTAAGTCCGTGCTCGGCGGCCCGAACACCACGTATATCTTTAAAGCGGGTGAAGAGGCGGTTGCCGTTGAAGCAGGCCACTGCTTTTAGTTGATTTGTTGTCTGATGCCGGATGGCGGCTTCGCCTTATCCGGCCTACCGCTTCACCTCACTCAATAATCATCCCGCTCATCGTCTTCATCCGGCTGTTCCAGCACGCTGTAAGCCACTGAACAAAACAGCGAGTTCAGACGCTGCATATCGCCCAACAGCGCCAGGTGCAACGAGCTGGTCTCGATGCTCTGCACGTTCTGCTGATGCAAACGGTCAACGTGCGCATGCGAATAACGACGGTTGAGAATACGGAAGCGGTGCTTGCTGCGGCGCAGACGACGGGCACTGGTCACATCACCTGAGAAGAACACCGACATTGCCAGTTGCAGATTGCTGAGCAACTGATCGTAGAGCGCATCCAGTTCTTTTAGCCCTTCGACAGAGAATGCCCGGCGGGCGGCCAGCGACTTATCGGCTATCTCGCTGCCCATACGTTCGACAATATCGGAAGCCTGCTCGAGGTTGAGCGACATTTCGATAATCTCCGCCCAACGGCGTGATTCCTCTTCCGCCAGCTCATCCTTTGGCATCCGCGCCAGATAGAGCTTAATGGCCGTGTATAGCACGTTAATGTCGTCCGCCATCCTGCGCAGCTCTTTCTCTTCACGCGGCTCACCGTGCATCACCTTCTTCAGCCCGTCCATCATCTGCTCCATCGCGTCGCCTATGCGCAAAGCTTCACGGGCGGCATTAGCCAAAGCGAGCGTCGGCGTATCCAGCGCGCTAACGTCCAGATGTTTGGGCTTCAGATGCGCATCAAGTTCTGGCTCATCGCGGATGATGCGCTTACAAAAACGCGCCATCGGTTCGGCGAACGGCACCATCGCCACGCAGCGCACCAGGTTGTAGAAGACGTGGAAGTAGATAACCAGTTCAGATTTCGCCAGCGGCAGTTCATCCATCAGATTAGCCAACGGATGAACAAACGGCAGGATAATCAGACTCCCCACCAGCTTAAACAACAGACTGCCGAGCGCCACTCGGCGGGCGGCGGCGTTCGCGGCGCTGTTATTCAACATCGCCAGCAGGCCAGAGCCGAGGTTGGCGCCAATCACCAGACACAACGCCACCGGGAACGAGATAATGCCTGCGGCGGTCAGTGTGGCCGTCAGCAGCACCGCCGCCAGGCTGGAGTAACTGATAATCGCAAACATGGCGCCAATCAGCGCATCCAGCATGATATCGCCGGTGAGCGAGGCGAAAATAACCTGTACGCCGTTCGCCTGGGTGATCGGCGTGACCGCCTGCACAATCAGCTCCAGCGCCAGTAAAATCAATCCCAGCCCAATACCAACCCGCCCCAGTTGCCCCACGCGGGACTGCTTACGTCCGAGAAAGAAGATCACGCCGATAAAAATCAGCAGTGGCGACAGCCAGGAGAGGTCGAAAGTCAGGATACGCGCCATCAGCGCGGTCCCCACGTCGGCGCCGAGTACAATCACCAGTGCAGGGGTGAGCGCCACGAGATCTTGCGCGACAAACGAAGTGACCAGCATGGTGGTGGCGTTGCTGCTTTGCACCAGCGCCGTCACGCCGATACCCGCACAAAAGGCGAGCGGCTTCTTTTCAACACTACGGCTGAGGACGGTACGCAAGCGGGCGCCAAAGACACGCATCACGCCGGTACGCACAATATGCGTACCCCAAACCAGCATCGCGACGGCAGAAAGCAGGTGTAACAGAGTTAACACGGAATCAGGTACTCCTTATCGTTATATGTTCCTGAGGCCGAAGCCTTCTTTCAGTATAAGGGTTTAAACGTAATAAAGAGACAGGGCACTCAATGAGTGCCCTGTTTGTTGTAAAAAAAGATGACAGTTTTGTGAATCAATCAGCGTCGTAGCCGAGGTTTGGCGCTAACCAACGTTCGACTTCCGCCACGCTCATGCCTTTACGGAAGGCATAATCTTCAACCTGATCGCGCTGGATTTGCGCCACGGCGTAGTACTTGCTGTCCGGATGACTGAAATACCAGCCGGAGACCGACGCGCCTGGCCACATCGCAAATGATTCAGTGAGCTTCATCCCGGTGTGCGCTTCCACGTCCAGCAGTTCCCAAATGGTGGCCTTTTCAGTGTGTTCCGGGCACGCCGGATAGCCCGGCGCCGGGCGAATCCCCTGGTAGTTTTCGCGGATAAGTTCCTCGTTACTGAGATTCTCATTCGCCGCATAGCCCCAGTAAACTTTACGCACGCGCTCATGCAGATACTCCGCGAATGCTTCCGCCAGACGGTCAGCGATCGCTTTCACCATGATCTTGTTGTAGTCGTCATGCTGGGCTTCAAAGGCGTCCGCCAGCGCATCTTCCTCCAGACCGCCGGTAACCGCGAAAGCACCGATGTAATCCGCTTTGCCGCTCAGTTTCGGCGCGACAAAGTCAGACAGGCAATAGTTGGCGAAACCGACTTTTTCCGTCTGCTGGCGCAGGTGATGACTCACGTTGATGACGTGCGTACGCGTCTCGTCACGGTAAATCTCGATGTCGTCACCAACGCGGTTGGCTGGGAATAAACCCACCACGCCGCGCGGATTCAGGGTCTTCTCAGCGCTGAGTTTATCCAGCATGTCGTTGGCATCTTTGAACAGGCGCTTCGCCTCTTCTCCTACCACCTCATCTTCAAGAATGCGCGGATATTTCCCGGCCAACGACCAGGTCATAAAGAACGGCGTCCAGTCGATGTAGTTGCGTAGGGTTTCGATGCTGGCTTCAACTTCCTGCACGCCGAGGCGGTGCGCCACCGGCGGCGTGTAGTTTTCCCAGTCGAAGGCCAGATCGTTATCACGGGCAACCTGTAACGTTACCGGCGGGGTACGCGGTTTCTTACGCGCATGCTGGATACGCACGGTTTCGTACTCTTTACGCGTACGGGCGACAAAGTCATCGCGCTGGGTGTCTGAGAGCAGCGCGGCCACGACGCCCACGGTACGCGAAGCGTTCTGCACGTAAACCGTCGGGCCACTGTAGTTCTGCTCAATTTTCACCGCGGTGTGTGCTTTCGAGGTGGTCGCACCGCCAATCAGCAGTGGGATGGTGAAGCCCTGACGCTCCATTTCTTTCGCCACGTTGACCATTTCGTCCAGCGATGGGGTAATCAGCCCGGAAAGGCCAATCAGATCGGCATTCACTTCACGCGCCGTTCTGAGGATTTTCTCCGCTGGCACCATCACGCCAAGATCGACGATTTCGTAGTTGTTACATTGCAGCACCACGCCAACAATGTTTTTGCCGATATCGTGCACATCGCCCTTCACGGTCGCGATGACCATCTTGCCGTTGCTGGAACCTTTCTCTTTGCTGGCCTCAATGTACGGTTCGAGGTAGGCCACCGCCTGCTTCATCACGCGAGCGGATTTCACCACCTGCGGCAGGAACATTTTTCCCTCGCCGAACAGGTCGCCGACCACGTTCATGCCGTCCATCAGCGGTCCTTCAATAACCTCGATCGGACGCGCAGCTTGCTGGCGCGCTTCTTCGGTATCCAGCTCAATAAACTCGGTAATGCCTTTCACCAGCGAGTATTCGAGGCGCTTTTTCACGTCCCAGGTGCGCCATTCCGCCATCTGGGCATTCGCCGTGTCGTCGGTTTTACTGCCGCGATATTTCTCAGCCAGCTCCAGCAGTCGTTCGGTGCCATCGTCACGGCGGTTAAGGATCACGTCTTCAACCGCATCGCGCAGCTCGGCGGGCAGGTCGTCATAAATCGCCAGCTGTCCGGCGTTGACGATCCCCATGTCCATACCGTTGCGAATGGCGTAGTAGAGGAATACCGCGTGAATGGCTTCACGTACCGGGTCGTTGCCGCGAAACGAGAATGAAACGTTTGAAACGCCGCCGGAGATCAGTGCATGCGGCAGTTCGCGTTTGATGTCCTCACAGGCGCCGATAAAGTCCTGAGCGTAGTTGTTGTGCTCATCAATACCGGTCGCGACGGCAAAGATGTTCGGGTCAAAGATAATGTCTTCCGGCGGGAAGCCTACTTCTTCGGTAAGAATTTTGTACGCCCGACGGCAGATCTCGATTTTACGCGCGCGGGTGTCGGCCTGCCCCTGCTCGTCAAAAGCCATCACCACCACCGCGGCACCGTAGCGACGCAGAAGCTTCGCGTGATGAATAAAGGTCTCAACCCCCTCTTTCATCGAGATGGAGTTAACGATGCCTTTACCCTGAATGCACTTCAGCCCTTTCTCGATAACGTCCCATTTCGAGGAGTCGATCATGATCGGTACGCGGGCGATATCCGGTTCACCGGCGATCAGGTTGAGGAAACGCACCATTGCCGCTTCGGCGTCGAGCATCCCCTCATCCATGTTGATATCGATAATCTGCGCGCCGCTTTCCACCTGCTGGCGGGCGACATCCAGCGCTTCGCTGTATTTCTCTTCTTTGATCAGGCGTTTAAATTTCGCCGAACCGGTGACGTTGGTGCGCTCGCCAACGTTCACAAACAGGCTGTCGTCGCCGATGTTCAGCGGTTCAAGGCCGGACAGGCGGCAGGCAACCGGGATTTCCGGCAAACGGCGCGGCGGCAAGCCATCCACCGCGCGGCTCATGGCGGCGATGTGTTCCGGCGTGGTGCCGCAGCAGCCGCCGACCACGTTGAGAAAGCCCGCCTGCGCCCACTCGCGGATTTGCGCCGCCATGGTGTCGGCGTCGAGATCGTATTCGCCAAAGGCGTTTGGTAAACCGGCATTCGGGTGCGCGGTCACGTAGCATTCGGCAATGCGCGACAGTTCCTGCACGTACTGGCGCAGCTCGTCCGGACCTAAGGCGCAGTTCAGGCCGAAAGTCAGCGCATCCGCGTGGCGCAAGGAGTTATAGAATGCTTCGGTAGTCTGGCCGGAAAGCGTACGCCCGGAAGCATCGGTGATGGTGCCGGAGAGCATAATCGGCAGCTCAACGCCCAGCGCTTCGAATTCGGTTTTCACCGCAAAAATAGCGGCTTTGGCGTTCAGGGTATCGAAGACGGTTTCAATCAGGATCAGGTCACTGCCGCCTTCCACCAGCGCTTTGGTAGATTCACGGTAGGCGGCCACCAGTTGATCAAAGGTAATGTTGCGGTAAGCCGGGTCGTTAACGTCAGGCGAGATAGACGCCGTACGGTTGGTTGGGCCGAGCACGCCCGCGACATAGCGCGGTTTTTCCGGCGTGCGCGCCGTCCATTCGTCTGCCGCCGCACGCGCCAGTTTAGCTGCCGTAAAGTTGATTTCCGCCGACAGGGATTCCATCTGGTAATCCGCCATGGCGATAGTCGTGGAGTTAAAGGTGTTGGTTTCGATGATATCCGCGCCCGCCTCAAAGTAGGCGTTATGGATCGCGGCGATCACCTCCGGTTTGCTGAGCACCAACAGGTCGTTGTTGCCTTTCAGATCGCACGGCCAGTCGGCAAAGCGTTCGCCGCGGAAATCCTCTTCGCTCAGACGATATCCCTGGATCATGGTGCCCATACCGCCGTCCAGCACCAGAATACGTTCATTTAACTGCTGACGTAATTGTTCTACTTTGCTGCTCACACTCGCTCCCGACAACGCTCAACCAGACCGAAAAAAACTCAACAGGCCATACTGGCACAAACCTGAGAGGTGGAAAAGGGAACAACGGCCAACATGAGACATGTTCAGCTTCACTCATCCGATCAGTACAGGAATTCTTGCATTATAATTGAATAAAACGAAAATGATTTCCACGATACAGAAAAGGAGTCCGCCATGGTTGCCACAATCCCCGCGAAACGCGGTAGAAAACCCGCCGCTGCTACTGCGCCTGCAACCGGGCAGGTTCAGTCTCTGACCCGCGGCCTGAAGCTACTGGAGTGGATTGCGGAATCCAACGGCAGCGTGGCGCTAACCGAACTGGCACAGCAGGCCGGCCTGCCAAATTCCACGACTCACCGTTTATTGACCACCATGCAGCAGCAGGGTTTTGTCCGCCAGGTCGGTGACTTAGGACACTGGGCCGTCGGTGCACATGCGTTTATCGTCGGCAGCAGCTTTTTACAAAGCCGTAATTTGCTGGCGATTGTCCACCCGATCCTGCGCAAGCTGATGGAAGACTCCGGTGAGACGGTAAACCTCGCCGTGCTGGATCAAAGCGACCATCAGGCCATTATTATCGACCAGGTGCAGTGCACCCAGCTGATGCGCATGTCCGCGCCTATCGGCGGCAAACTGCCGATGCACGCTTCCGGCGCGGGTAAGGCGTTTTTATCCCAACTGAGCGAAGAACAGGTGACTGGCCTGCTACACCGTAAAGGCCTGCACGCTTACACCCACGCCACGCTGGTGTCGCCGGTGCATCTGAAAGAGGATTTGGCCCAGACGCGCAAGCGCGGCTATTCCTTTGATGATGAGGAACATGCGCTGGGCCTGCGCTGCGTGGCGTCATGCATTTATGACGAGCACCGCGAGCCGTTCGCCGCTATTTCCATTTCCGGACCCATTTCGCGCATTACCGACGATCGCGTGACCGAGTTTGGCGCTATGGCGATCAAAGCGGCGAAAGAAGTGACGCTGGCGTATGGCGGGATTCGCTAAGATGGGATTACCGGGTGGCGGCTACGCCTTATCCGCCCTACGGTCGGTTTCATAACGTACGCTGAAACGCTGTTTGCGCCGGTAGGCGTAAACATCTTCCACATGCCCGTTTTTAATCCGCGTTTGCAGACCCCGCCAGTAGTCGGCGCTGAACAGGTCAGCGTGCATCTCTTCAAATAGCGGCCCGATACGCGGGTCGGCACAAAGCCAGTGACGAAACTCTTCCGGGAAGACATCTCCCGGCGATACGCTGTACCACGGCTCAGCGCTCATCTCATCTTCCGGGTAGCGTGGCGGCGGGATATGGCGGAAATTCACCTCCGTCATGTAGCATATTTCATCGTAGTCGTAGAACACCACGCGCCCGTGGCGGGTCACGCCGAAGTTCTTAAACAGCATATCGCCGGGGAAAATATTGGCGGCGGCCAGTTGGCGAATCGCGTTGCCGTACTCTTCAATGGCATCGCGCAGTTGCTGGCCTTCGACCTGCTCCAGCCAGATATTCAGCGGCACCATCCGTCGTTCGATATACAGATGGCGAATGACAATCTGATCGCCGAGATCGGTAATTTTTTCCGGGGCTTCCTGCAATAACAGCGCCATCAGCGCCGGATCGATTTGCCGTTTATCCAGCACAAAGTTCTCGAACTCCTGAGTGTCAGCCATTCGCCCAACACGATCATGCTCTTTGACCAGTTGATAGCAGGCGCGGACATGGGCGGCAGACATCTCTTTTTGCGGGGCAAATTTGTCTTTGATGATTTTAAACACCCGGTCAAAGCCCGGCAGGGTAAACACCAGCATCACCATGCCGCGAATACCCGGCGCTTCGATAAAATGCTCATCGCAATGGGCAAGATAGAGCAGATACTCGCGGTAACTTTCGGTCTTCGCGTGTTTCTGACAGCCAATCGCCATGTACAGTTCGGCGGTGGTTTTTCCGGGCAGGATCTCGCGCAGCCACTCCACCAGCGCCGCAGGCAACGGAGCGTACACCATAAAATAGGAGCGGGCGAAGCCAAACACAATGCTCGCCTCCGCTGTCGTGGTCAGACAGGTATCGACAAACAGTTCGCCTTCGTCAGTCCGGTGGATTGGCAATAAAAACGGCAGCGTCCCGGAAGGGGTGATCAACTTACCAACCAGCCAGGCGGCCTTGTTGCGATAAAACAGTTCGTTCGCCACCTGTAAATGACAGCGCTGCAACATATCCGCACCCAGAGTTTCGGTCAGGTGTTCGATGATGTAGTGGATATCACGATGTTTGTTCTGCCACGGTAGACGCAGAGGCAGATCGCTGAGAACGCGCGTTAGCAGCCACTCCCAGCCGGTATCAGGAAAGAAGTCTTTCGCCAGCGGACGTGGGATCGTACGAAAACGGCGCTCTGGCTGAGAACTGAAAATAAACAGCCGCTCGGGAGTCAGCGAGCGGTGGTCAAATAACCGGCAGTAGACGGAGTTAAAGAAACTCTCCGCAATCTCGAAGCGTGGGTAATCCGGCAGTAGCCGGGTGTAATGCTCTTTCACGCGAAGTAAAAAATCCGCGTCGGTACTTTTACCGTCAGTAATGCAGCGCAGCTGCTCCACCACCAGACCCACGTGATGATCGTAAAGGTGAATACGGCTTTTCATCGCCTGCTGAACCGCATGCCAGTCGGCATGTTCAAAACGCTGCTGCGCGCCGGAGGTGACTTCCAGAAAACGCCCGTACTGGGCGTCGAAACCTTGCAAGATAGTCTGAGCAATCAGTAATTCCAGGCCACGCGTCATCGATTTCTCCCATCCGGCACAACGTCATGCCGGATGGCGCGTTCGCTTATCCGGCCTACATCCCTTCGTAGGCCCGGTAAGCGCAGCGCCACCGGGCATTAATCAAAACTGCGATTCTTCGGTCGAGCCGGTCAGCGCGGTCACCGAGGAAGTACCGCCCTGAATGATGGTGGTGACTTTATCGAAGTAGCCTGTACCCACTTCCTGCTGATGGGATACGAAGGTGTAACCGTCTTTAGCCGCCGCAAATTCTGGCTGCTGAACCTTCTCAACATAGTGGCGCATGCCTTCGCCCTGCGCATAGGAATGCGCGAGGTCGAACATGTTGAACCACATGCTGTGGATGCCCGCCAGGGTAATGAACTGGTATTTGTAACCCATATCCGACAGCTGCTGCTGGAAGCTGGCAATGGTTTTGTCGTCGAGGTTTTTCTGCCAGTTAAACGACGGCGAACAGTTGTAGGCCAGCAGTTTGCCTGGGAATTTCGCGTGAATCGCATCGGCAAAGCGCTTCGCCAGTTCGAGGTCCGGCGTGGAAGTTTCACACCACACCAGATCCGCATACGGTGCGTAGGCCAGGCCACGACTGATCGCCTGCTCAATGCCCGCATGCGTACGGTAGAACCCTTCGCTGGTACGTTCGCCGGTGATGAACTCGCTATCGTAAGGGTCGCAATCAGACGTAATTAGATCGGCTGCGTCAGCATCAGTACGCGCAATCACCAGCGTCGGAACACCCATGACGTCGGCTGCCAGACGGGCGGCCACCAGTTTCTGGATAGCTTCCTGAGTCGGAACCAGCACTTTGCCGCCCATGTGACCACATTTTTTCACCGATGCGAGCTGATCTTCGAAGTGAACGGCCGCTGCACCAGCCTCAATCATCGATTTCATCAGTTCAAACGCGTTCAGTACGCCACCAAACCCAGCTTCCGCATCGGCAACAATCGGCAGGAAGTAATCGACATAGCGCGGATCGTTCGGCTCAATGCCGGTTGACCATTGGATCTGATCGGCGCGACGGAATGTGTTGTTGATCCTGTCCACCACTGCCGGGACCGAGTTCGCCGGATACAGCGATTGGTCTGGATACATGCTGGATGCCAGGTTGGCATCTGCCGCCACCTGCCAACCTGAAAGGTAGACCGCTTCAATACCGGCTTTAGCCTGTTGCAGCGCCTGACCGCCAGTCAGCGCGCCGAGGCTGTTGATATAACCTTTCTTCGATTCACCGTGCAGCAGACGCCACATTTTCGCCGCGCCAAGCTGCGCCAGCGTACATTCCGGGTTGACCGAGCCACGTAATTTCACCACTTCCTCCGCGCTATATGGACGGGTGATGCCTTCCCAGCGCGGTTGAGTCCATTCTTTCTGTAATTCTTCGATTTGTTGAGTACGGGTTTTCATGTGCAGATGCTCCATATTGTTATGTGGTGGATTACGCCAGCAGGCGGTAACCTGGCAGGGTGAGGAAGTCGATTAAGTCATCTGATGTGGTGATTTGTTCCATCAGGCGCGCGGCATCGTCAAAACGCCCGCTGCTGTAGCGGTGCTCGCCCAGTTCGTCCTGAATCACTAGCATCTCTTCGGCCAGCATCTGACGGAACAGCGGTTTGGTAACCGGCTTACCGTTGCTGAGCGTCTTCTGGTGGTGGATCCACTGCCAGATGGAGGTACGGGAGATTTCGGCGGTGGCCGCATCTTCCATCAGACCGTAAATCGGTACGCAGCCGTTACCGGAGATCCACGCTTCAATGTATTGCACCGCGACACGGATATTGGCGCGCATGCCTTCTTCAGTACGCTCACCTTCACAAGGTGCCAGCAGTTGTTCTGCGGTAATCGGCGCATCTTCTTCACGGGTCACGAATAGCTGATTTTTGTTTTTACCGAGTACGTCGTTGAACACCGCCATAGCGGTATCTGCCAGTCCCGGATGGGCAATCCATGTGCCGTCATGACCGTTATTCGCTTCCAGCGCTTTGTCCGCTTTTACCTTAGTCAGAACCTGGTTGTTACGTTCCGCATCTTTGCTGGGAATGAACGCCGCCATGCCGCCCATCGCGAACGCGCCGCGTTTATGACAGGTTTTAATCAGCAGACGCGAATAGGCGCTGAGGAATGGCTTATCCATCGTCACCACCTGACGGTCCGGCAGCACGCGATCCGGGTGGTTCTTCAGCGTTTTGATATAGCTAAAAATGTAGTCCCAGCGACCGCAGTTCAGGCCCACAATGTGGTCACGCAGGGCGTGCAGAATTTCGTCCATCTGGAAAACAGCCGGCAGCGTTTCAATCAACAGGGTCGCTTTAATGGTGCCGCGCGGCAGGTTAAAGCGGTCCTCTGCATAGCTGAACACTTCGCTCCACCATGCCGCTTCTTGCCAGGCCTGTGTTTTTGGCAGATAGAAATAAGGGCCGCTGCCTTTCGCCAGCAACGTTTTGTAGTTGTGGAAGAAATAGAGGGCAAAGTCGAACAAGCTGCCTGGGATGGATTCGCCATGCCAGGTGACGTGTTTTTCCGGCAGGTGCAGACCACGAACACGACACACCAACAGAGCCGGATTGGGTTTGAGCTGATAAATTTTACCCGCTTCATTGGTATAGCTAATGGTGCCATTGACCGCATCGCGCAGGTTGATCTGCCCGTCGATAACTTTGCTCCACTCAGGAGCCAGCGAATCTTCAAAATCAGCCATAAAGACTTTGACGTTCGCGTTCAGCGCGTTGATGACCATCTTGCGCTCAACCGGTCCGGTTATCTCTACGCGGCGATCCAGTAAATCATCAGGAATTCCGCGGATCTTCCAGTCACCCTCACGAATGGAAGCCGTTTCCGAAATAAAGTCAGGCAACTTACCGTCATCAATATCCTGCTGCTGCTGGATACGCGCAGCCAGAAGTTTATTCCGCTTTGGCGTAAATCTTGTCACCAGCTCGGTAAGAAACTCTACCGCTTCAGCGGTCAGAATTTGTTGCTCCTGTTCGCCACTCGGCCTGGTAAAGACCAGTTCATCGGTTGTCGTTGCCTGTTGATTCATTGCGTAGTTCCTCGTCATTGATCCAAACACATCCCCAATGCGAACGAAGGATCGTTGTGCGGTTTTCGTTCAGCACAACTAAGACTACTCATTTAAATTTCAAAATCAAAAACAATTTCCATTTTTAATTTAATTATCAATTAACTTATTGATAACAATATAAATTAAATTTAATTACATGATGAGGTGCGTTTCGGAAATAAAAAAGGCACCCGAAGGTGCCTGATTCAACATGCTGAAACGCTTAAGGATCGTCTGCTACAGAAGATTAATCCAGCGTTGGATTCATGTGACGCAGATCATATGGCGTGATCTGGTAGACGTAATAGTTGAGCCAGTTGGTGAACAACAGATTGCCGTGGCTACGCCAGGTTGCCCGCGGTTTGTTTTGTGGGTCATCTTTCGGGAAATAGTTATAGGGAACTTCCGGCGTTAAGCCCGCTTCGACGTCACGAAAATATTCGCTGCCGAGTGTGTGATCGTCATACTCAGGATGACCCGTCACGAAGGCAATACGTTTATCTTTGCTGGCAAACAGGTAAGCATCTCCCTCTTCGGTTTCAGCAAAAATCTCGAGATCGGTGTAGTCGCGGATAAGCGCAGCAGGGAAATCGGCATAGCGCGAATGCGGGGCCAGGAACGCATCATCAAATCCACGCGTCAGCAGCGCATGAGGGTGAAGAATATGGTGCTCATAGACGCCTGAGAGCTTATCCGTGCGGGTTTGCTTGGGAATTCCGTACAGGATATTCAACGCGGCTTGCACCGCCCAACAGACAAATAGCGTCGATGTAACATGATCTTTCGCCCATTCAAGCACTTGTTTAATCTGCGGCCAGTAAGCCACATCATTAAATTCAACCAGGCCCAACGGCGCGCCGGTCACAATCAGTCCGTCAAAGTTCTGATCGCAGATATCCTCGAAATTACAGTAAAAGTTATTCAGATGCTCCGTTGGGGTGTTGCGTGACTCGCGGGCATCGATGCGCAATAGCTGAACATCTACCTGCAGCGGTGAGTTAGAGAGTAAACGCAGAAACTGGTTTTCCGTTTCAATCTTCTTGGGCATCAGGTTGAGGATGAGCACCTTCAGTGGACGAATTTCCTGACCGGAAGCGCGGGATGTCGTCATCACGAAGACGTTCTCCTCACGCAAGAAATTGACGGCGGGTAGCTCGTCCTGCACGCGAATTGGCATAACCTGATAACCTCACTACATACGCTTAAACGTTTAGACATCCAGATAGCTGAAGATACCCAGGAATTATGCGAATGTCGAGCCTGCATCCTCAAGTTGAGAAAGTTTCACGGCTCCTTGCTGTAGAATAGTGGAGTAAAGAAAAAAAGGAGAATGCTATGACCATTACCATTCGTCGTTCGCGTCAGGACGAAGGAGATAAGTTAGTTTCTATTTGGTGTCGTTCAGTAGATGCCACACACCATTTCCTCTCTGCGGATTATCGGATTGAGCTGGAGGAGCTGGTGCGTTCATTTTTACCTGAAGCCCCTCTATGGGTTGCAGTGACAGAACAGGATGAGCCCGTCGCCTTCATGCTCCTTACCGATAAGCATATAGATGCGTTGTTTGTCGATCCGGATGTGCGTGGGAGTGGTGTGGGTAAGTTGCTGATTGAACATGCTTTATCAATGAGTTCAACGCTAACAACCAACGTTAACGAACAGAATGAGCAGGCAGTTGGATTCTATAAGAAGATGGGATTTAACGTGACGGGACGTACAGAAGTGGACGATCTCGGACGGCCGTACCCGTTACTCAACCTCGAGCGTGGGTAGCAGGACAAGCTTTTACAGGCCGGATAAGGCGGTTGCGCCGCATCCGGCAGTTTTCACTCCGTACAGACGCAAAAAAGCCCATCCGTCAGGATGGGCTTCTTCACTTGTTTGATGCCTGGCAGTTCCCTACTCTCGCATGGGGAGACCCCACACTACCATCGGCGCTACGGCGTTTCACTTCTGAGTTCGGCATGGGGTCAGGTGGGACCACCGCGCTACAGCCGCCAGGCAAATTCTTTGTGCTCTGTCCTGTGTCTTTTGGGCTGATACTGCGTTGGCTGCACTTACGAACGTCAGTCACATACCGATGTATGCTCCTTCCGTCGCTTCACTTGCCGCCTTGCCTCAGCGCAAAATCCTTCGGACTTACTAATCTGTAATCTAAGCTGAAAATCTTCTCAAATCCGCCAAAACATCTTCGGCGTTGTAAGGTTAAGCCTCACGGTTCATTAGTATCGGTTAGCTCAATGTATCGCTACACTTACACACCCGACCTATCAACGTCATAGTCTTTAACGTTCCTTCAGGAGACTTAAAGTCTCAGGGAGAACTCATCTCGGGGCAAGTTTCGTGCTTAGATGCTTTCAGCACTTATCTCTTCCGCATTTAGCTACCGGGCAATGCCATTGGCATGACAACCCGAACACCAGTGATGCGTCCACTCCGGTCCTCTCGTACTAGGAGCAGCCCCCCTCAATTCTCCAGCGCCCACGGCAGATAGGGACCGAACTGTCTCACGACGTTCTAAACCCAGCTCGCGTACCACTTTAAATGGCGAACAGCCATACCCTTGGGACCTACTTCAGCCCCAGGATGTGATGAGCCGACATCGAGGTGCCAAACACCGCCGTCGATATGAACTCTTGGGCGGTATCAGCCTGTTATCCCCGGAGTACCTTTTATCCGTTGAGCGATGGCCCTTCCATTCAGAACCACCGGATCACTAAGACCTGCTTTCGCACCTGCTCGAGCCGTCACTCTCGCAGTCAAGCTAGCTTATGCCTTTGCACTAACCTCCTGATGTCCGACCAGGATTAGCTAACCTTCGTGCTCCTCCGTTACTCTTTAGGAGGAGACCGCCCCAGTCAAACTACCCACCAGACACTGTCCGCAACCCGGGTAACGGGTCTACGTTAGAACACCAGCCATTAAAGGGTGGTATTTCAAGGTTGGCTCCACGCAGACTGGCGTCCACGCTTCAAAGCCTCCCACCTATCCTACACATCAAGGACCAGTGTTCAGTGTCAAGCTATAGTAAAGGTTCACGGGGTCTTTCCGTCTTGCCGCGGGTACACTGCATCTTCACAGCGAGTTCAATTTCACTGAGTCTCGGGTGGAGACAGCCTGGCCATCATTACGCCATTCGTGCAGGTCGGAACTTACCCGACAAGGAATTTCGCTACCTTAGGACCGTTATAGTTACGGCCGCCGTTTACCGGGGCTTCGATCAAGAGCTTCTCCTTACGGATAACCCCATCAATTAACCTTCCGGCACCGGGCAGGCGTCACACCGTATACGTCCACTTTCGTGTTTGCACAGTGCTGTGTTTTTAATAAACAGTTGCAGCCAGCTGGTATCTTCGACTGATTTCAGCTCCATGGGTAAACCACTTCACCTACATATCAGCGTGCCTTCTCCCGAAGTTACGGCACCATTTTGCCTAGTTCCTTCACCCGAGTTCTCTCAAGCGCCTTGGTATTCTCTACCTGACCACCTGTGTCGGTTTGGGGTACGATTTGATGTTACCTGATGCTTAGAGGCTTTTCCTGGAAGCAGGGCATTTGTTACTTCAGCACCGTAGTGCCTCGTCATCACACCTCAGCGTTAGTAAGCGTCCGGATTTACCTAAACGCTCCGCCTACATGCTTAAACCGGGACAACCGTCGCCCGGCTAACATAGCCTTCTCCGTCCCCCCTTCGCAGTAACACCAAGTACAGGAATATTAACCTGTTTCCCATCGACTACGCCTTTCGGCCTCGCCTTAGGGGTCGACTCACCCTGCCCCGATTAACGTTGGACAGGAACCCTTGGTCTTCCGGCGTGCGGGTTTTTCACCCGCATTATCGTTACTTATGTCAGCATTCGCACTTCTGATACCTCCAGCATGCCTCACGACACACCTTCAACGGCTTACAGAACGCTCCCCTACCCAACAACACATAGTGTCGCTGCCGCAGCTTCGGTGCATGGTTTAGCCCCGTTACATCTTCCGCGCAGGCCGACTCGACCAGTGAGCTATTACGCTTTCTTTAAATGATGGCTGCTTCTAAGCCAACATCCTGGCTGTCTGTGCCTTCCCACATCGTTTCCCACTTAACCATGACTTTGGGACCTTAGCTGGCGGTCTGGGTTGTTTCCCTCTTCACGACGGACGTTAGCACCCGCCGTGTGTCTCCCGTGATAACATTCTTCGGTATTCGCAGTTTGCATCGGGTTGGTAAGTCGGGATGACCCCCTAGCCGAAACAGTGCTCTACCCCCGAAGATGAGTTCACGAGGCGCTACCTAAATAGCTTTCGGGGAGAACCAGCTATCTCCCGGTTTGATTGGCCTTTCACCCCCAGCCACAAGTCATCCGCTAATTTTTCAACATTAGTCGGTTCGGTCCTCCAGTTAGTGTTACCCAACCTTCAACCTGCCCATGGCTAGATCACCGGGTTTCGGGTCTATACCCTGCAACTTAACGCCCAGTTAAGACTCGGTTTCCCTTCGGCTCCCCTATACGGTTAACCTTGCTACAGAATATAAGTCGCTGACCCATTATACAAAAGGTACGCAGTCACACCCCAAAGGGTGCTCCCACTGCTTGTACGTACACGGTTTCAGGTTCTTTTTCACTCCCCTCGCCGGGGTTCTTTTCGCCTTTCCCTCACGGTACTGGTTCACTATCGGTCAGTCAGGAGTATTTAGCCTTGGAGGATGGTCCCCCCATATTCAGACAGGATACCACGTGTCCCGCCCTACTCTTCGAGTTCACAACACATGCACTTTTGTGTACGGGGCTATCACCCTGTATCGCCGGACTTTCCAGACCGTTCCACTAACACACATGCTGATTCAGACTCTGGGCTGCTCCCCGTTCGCTCGCCGCTACTGGGGGAATCTCGGTTGATTTCTTTTCCTCGGGGTACTTAGATGTTTCAGTTCCCCCGGTTCGCTTCATTACGCTATGTATTCACGCAATGATAGTGTGACGGATCACACTGGGTTTCCCCATTCGGAAATCGCCGGTTATAACGGTTCATATCACCTTACCGACGCTTATCGCAGATTAGCACGTCCTTCATCGCCTCTGACTGCCAGGGCATCCACCGTGTACGCTTAGTCGCTTAACCTCACAACCCGAAGATGTTTCTTTCGATTCATCATCGTGCTGCAAAAATTTGAGAGACTCGAACAC